>NZ_JBDFMA010000001.1:0-68670 GCF_047238045.1 Microbacterium canaveralium
CGATTCCAACGCGATGTGCAGCACCGTGTCCGTACTGACTTTGAGTCGGTAGACCGCTCGCTCAAGCCGCAACCGGCGCAGGTGCGCTTTCGGGTTCTCACCCACGACCGCACGGAAGACGCGGTGAAAGTGATGCGGCGAAAGACCAGCGACCGCCGCGATCTCGGCGAGGGTCACCGGCTCCTCGAGACGCTCCTCCATCCAGTGAAGTGCCCGGCTCACACGTTCCGCATGCCGCTGAGCGGTGAGTGGAAGGACGACTGAGGACACGCTTCGAATCTACGAGCGCCGGTCAGTCGGCGTCTCGACGTTTTTTGCGAATCCCACCGAAGCGACTCGCCCCAATGCCCCGAAAGGTCCATATGGACATCGCGTAGACATCTCCCCTGCGAAATGGACAACTCGGAGCGTGACATCTGTAGGAACCGGCTGACGATGAACTGCTGTCGGTCGTCAGAACTGGTCTGCGAGCGCCCTCCGCTGCGCATCCCAATCGAAGTCCTCCAACGTTTTGCGAGCCGGTAACCCGGCGGCCTTGATCCGCAGCTCTGCGCCCGAAGCGTTGCGCGCCGTGGTCTTCCGCGTGAAGGAGCCTGAGTGGGACACTTCTTCTGAGGGCCACCTGTAGGGATCGCTTTGGGGTCGTCGACCGCGCATGAAGGGAGAACCGTGATGACTGGGGATGAAGTGTTCGACACGATCGCTCACGAGATGACTGCGCTTGACGGTGTGTCACGGAACCACCGCGGCAGTCTCATCGTCTCGGGAAGCAGCAGTGGCGCCGTGCGCGCCATGACCAGCGGCGGGCAGGTGGTGGTGAAGCTTGACCCAATGCGCACGGCGGCTCTCGTTGACGCCGGCGTCGGGACACACTACAAGGGTCAGAAGAACGCGTGGCTCCAGCTTCCGGCCGACCTCGACTTTGATCACGTGCGCGGTCTCATCCTCGAGGCGCTGACTGCATGAGAAACCCTTCTTGATTGATGGTCCTGTCCCCTGGTGTGGTGGAGGATCCGGCCGGGTTGTCTTCGTCGTAGACGTTGGTGAGCCATCGTGGTGATAGTCAGTGAGGGCTCGTCGGATCTGATCGACGCGGGAAGCGACCGTGTGGATCGTTGCCGCTCCGCACGATCTCACCACGGAGCGCACCGCCCGCCGCAACTGGACCCGCCCGACGACGCTCGCCACCTGGCCGGGGAGGTCGACCTGAAGGTTCCCAAATACCCGGGGGCGTGACTCACGCCTCGAGGTTCTCGGTCCCGACGAACGCGTTGTGACGCCAATAGATGTTGTCCCGGAAGTGCGCAAACCCGACGCTTTCGTACGACGCAGCGACCTTCTTTCGGGAGCGCCGAAACTCGATCTCGGACAGGTGCTCCCACGGCACCGGTTGCGCGCGGAGAACGATGAGAGTCTCCCTCCCCGTGCCGGTCACCGTCTCCACCAGCGTCGTGAGCAGACGTGGACCAAGGCGCTGACCCCGGTACGGTGGCTCCACAAAGACGCCCTCGACGATCACGAGCTGCGACACCTGCTCGCCAACCAGCGGATCGCGGGAGTCGAGCCACTCGAAGACGTTCTCATCACCGAGAATCGACTCGGTGATCTCGAATGCTTCGCCGCCTACTTGATCGAACACGTCAACGACGTCACCCACCCGGTCGAGGTCGACGGTGTACGCAGTAGCGCGCGCGATGACACGACGCTCCGGCTCCCCCTCGTCGTCGTCATCGAAGATGTACAACGTCGCGTCAGCGGAGATCTTCGCGACGCCCGACGGCAACTCCGTCCAGTTCACGGAGTCCGGTACTCCGACCAGTGGCCGCGTGACCTTCACAATGCACTCAATATCCGTGAGGTCCACGTCAAGTCGCGCAACAACAGCAGACATACTCACCCCTTCAACAACGGATACGCGGCAACGGCATCGTGCCGACAATACCCGGGCGCTAGGGCGTGTCTCTTAAAGCCTTGAGCCAGATGGTGATGGCGCGTAGGACGACGCCGCCGCGATAGGTCAGGGCGAGTTTGTCGTAGCGGGTGGCCAAGGCGCGCCATTGCTTGAAGATGTTGAATCCGCGCTCGACGACGTTGCGGCGCTTGTAGGCCTCGGTGTCGTAGGTGACCGGGCGACCACCCTTGGCGCCGCGGCGCTTGCGGTTGGCGATCTGATCATCGCGTTCGGGGATGACGGCCTGGATGCCGCGCCGGCGCAACAGCTTGCGGTTGGCCCGGGAAGAGTAAGCCTTGTCACCCAGCGCCCGGTCGGGCCTGGTGCGTGGCCGGCCCCCACCCAGGCGCGGTACCCGCAGGGCGTTCATCACGTGCTCGAACATCGGGGAGTCCCCGCCCTGCCCGGGCCCGAGCAGCATCACCAGCGGCCGCATGTTCCCGTCGCACAGGTGGTGGATCTTCGTCGACAGGCCGCCGCGGGAGCGGCCGATGGCGTGATCAGGCGGCTCGATGCGCAGATTCGTGTAATTCGTCAGGTCCCCCTGTGTCCCGGGGCAGGTTGGTGGCGTGCTGATGGGCGCGGTTGATCGTGGAGTCCACCGAGACTTCCCAGTCGATCAGCCCGGCGGCGTCGGCATGGGCCAGCAGGACGCTGTGGATCTTGTCCCACGTCCCATCACCGCTGAAGCGGCGGTGCCGCTTCCACACCGTCTGCCACGGCCCGAAGCACCCGGGTAAGTCCCGCCACGCGATCCCGGTCCGGTAGCGATAGATGATGCCCTCCACCACGGTGCGATGATCGGCGAACGGCCGACCACGACGCCCCTGCGAGGACGGCATCAACGGAGCAATCAGCTCCCACTGCGCATCAGTCAGCAACTCCGTTCGAGACACACACCGAGCGTTCCAGCGACCAGCCCAAACCTTTGGGAGACACGCCCTAGTCGCTTTCCAGGAGAACTGGCTCTTCGCGCGGATGGCGAGCGACGTCTTGCCGAGTCTTTCCAGGATGATGATCGGGTTCATCGGCGCTGTGGTCATCGGCGTGGTCGTGGGGTTCGTTCTCGGTCAGGCGCACCGCCTCCAGGCGATGTTCGCACCCGTGCTCGAGTTCCTGCGCGCGATCCCTGCGGTCGCGTTGATTCCCCTCGTCATCATCGTGCTGGGCCTCGACGACACCGCGAAGGTGATTCTGATCACCTTCATCTGCCTCTGGCCCGTGCTCCTCAATACCGAAGCTGCAATCAGAGGAATGGACCCCGGACTGCGCGAGACCGCCCGGGTGTACGGCATCCACTGGTTCCGCTACGAGTTGCAGGTCGCACTTCCCGCGGCAGCTCCGCAGATCTTTGCCGGAATGCGCACGAGTCTTTCGCTCGCGCTCATCATGGTCGTCGTGAGCGAGATGATGGCGGGAGGCAACGGGATCGGCGTCTTCGTTCTTCAGTCGCAGAGGTCGTTCGCGATCACGGACATGTGGTCGGGCATCGTGCTCATCGGGATCTTCGGGTACGTGTTCAACCTGCTGCTCATCGTCGTCGAGAACCGGGTGCTCGCGTGGCACCACGGCGCGAACACCGCCGTGGAGTGACACCGCGGTCGAGAGGACGCCCTCACACCTCGATGCCGCCGCACCACACACGCAGAACGCGACGCGCGGCAGCGATGTCGGTGAGCGGATCGCCGTCCACCAGCACGAGGTCGGCTCGCAATCCGGGGGTGATCGCCCCCCGATCGTCGAGTGAGAACGCGTGCGCGGCCGTCGAGGTGGCAGCGCGCAGCGCTTCGGCTGTTGACAGGCCGGCGTCCACGAGCAGAGCGAGTTCGTCGTGCATGCTCTCGCCGTATGGCGGCATTGCCCGTTCGAGGAGCCCGATGTAGGCGTCTTCGTCGTGCATGCTCTCGCCGTATGGCGGCGATGCCCGTGTGAAGGACCCGATGTAGGCGTCGGTGCCGGCCAGGACCGGAACGCCCGCGGCATGCATCGCGCGCGTGCTCTCGTGGGCGTGTGCATAGCTCACACCGGGAACGCCCGCTGCGGTGAGATTCGCGGCGACGCCTTTCATCATCGTCAAGGTCGGGATGAACACCGTGCCCTGGGCGAGCATCGTCTCAGCCGTCGCATCGTCGAGCGCGCGGTCGAGTGGAGCATGGGTGATCATGTCGGCCCCCGCAGCGAGGCTCATACGCACAGCTTCGTACAGGGCTGCGTGCGCGATGACCTTGAGCCCCCGCGCGTGCGCAGCAGCCACGAGTGCATCGAGCACGTCCTGGGTGGGACCGGGCAGATCGGCGATGATCTTGATGTAATCCACCCCGTCTGCCACCTGCACCTCGACGAACCGCTCCGCCTTGTCGGGGGAATCGACCAGCGCGACGTCCGGATAGGTCGGAATGCGGCTGTGCGTGCTGCCCTGAGATGTCGCCGCCATGCCGGCGGTGCGGAAGTCAGCGACTCCCCTCAGTCCCCGCAACGACTGGAACTGTGATGCGGGCCATGTCGCCATGTCCAGGCCGGTGGTGACACCGTACGTGGCGAGCGTCTCGAGGGACTCGCGCCCCTTCAGGTGCATGTGACAGTCGATCAGGCCAGGAAGGAGCACCGTACCTTCCGCGTTGACGACAGCGGCACCGACGACGACCGCATCCGCTGATACGTCACCGATGCGCCCGTCGGGCTGGACGACGACCGTCGTGGGGGCGCTCAGACTGTGTCCGTCGAAGACCCTGGTGTTCGTGATCGCGGTCGCAGAGACTGCGCCGAGCGTGGAATCCGTCATGAACTGCTCCGTTCGAGGAGATGTAGATACGAGACATTATTGTTCACGGGCTGACTACTCTCCCGCCGACGCGTTGACGGCGGCGAGCTGCTCGTCGGGGGTCATGTTCATGAACGCCTCGAGCATCTCGGGAGTCATCTCGTAGACGGTCGGGAACTGCCCGATCGGCACGACGGAGTGCAGCACCCGGTCGCCGTAGACGTGCACGAGGTTGTAGGACTGGCCGCCGTCCTGGCCGCGGGCACCGGGGTAGGCGACGGCGAGGTCCTGCGTGTAGCAGGTCGCCGACGCGACCGACACGGGCACGCCCGCGAACGTGCTGGTGGTCGAGTAGTGCAGGTGACCGCCCAGGATGCCGCGCACGTCGGTGCCCCGGATGACCTCGGCGAGGCGCTCCTGGTCGCGCAGCTCGACCAGGGCGATGAGCCCGATCGGGCTCGGCACGGGCGGGTGGTGCAGCGCGATGAGGGTGCCGTCGGGCGCGGGGACTTCGAGCTCGCGGCGCAGCCACGCCAACTGCTCGTCGCTGATCTCGCCGTGGTGCTGCCCGGGCACCGTCGAGTCGAGCGCGATGATGCGCAGACCGTTGACGTCGTAGACGCGGTCGACGGGCTCGGACTGGTCGGCCTCCTCGTCGAGCAGGCCGCGGCGGAACGCGACGCGCTCGTCGTGATTGCCCATCACCCAGATCACCTGGGCACCGAGCTTCTCGGCGGCGGGCTCGACGATGGCCCGCAGGCGCTCGTAGGCGTCGGGGCGGCCGGTGTCGGCGAGGTCGCCGGTGAACACGATCGCTTCGGGGCGGGCGTTGGCCTTGGTGAAGCCGTCGAACAGCTCTGCGAGGTTCTTGTCACTGTCGATGCGCTCGTGCAGCAGGTCGCCGTCGCCCACGAAGTGGGTGTCAGAGACATGCAGGATGAAGTGCTCGGGAGCGGGATGCTGGCTCGCGATGTGCGACATGGTGTGTGTTCCTTCCGATCAGACCGCGGTGGCGGCGGGGTCGATGATCACGGCGGTGAGACGCTCGAGCTCGGTGGGGGTGAGTCCGTGGGCGAGGAGGTAGGCGCTGATCGACCCGTGCTCGCGGTCGATGCGCTCGAGCAGCGCCTCGAGCACCTCGGCGGGGCTCTCGGTGATGAGTTCGACCATTCCCGCGGTCAGTTCGATGCCGCGCTGTTCGAAGACGGCGGTCATCGCGTCTGACCACTCGCCGCGCAGGTTCTCGGCGGTGGCGGCGTAGTCGGCCACGACGTCGTCGCGGTCGACCCCGGCGGCGGCGAGCGCGAAGGCCACGACGAGACCGGTGCGGTCTTTGCCGGCGGTGCAGTGCACGAGCACCGCGTCGTCGTCGTCAGCCGCGATGATCACCCGGATCGCGTCGACCAGCTGCGCCCCGCGCTCGTCGACGATGTGGTCGTAGACGGGCACGAGTCCGACGTGCGTGGTGGCCTGCGCGGCCGGGTCGGCGTCGTCGAACACGGGCAGGTGGTGCACGGTGACCTCGAGCCCGTCGACCGCGCTCGGCGCTGTGGCGCGCTCGTCGCCGCCGCGCAGGTCGATGATGTGGGCGACGCCGATCTCGGCCAGCCGGTCGCGACCGGTCGCGTCGATGCGGTGCAGAGCATCTGACCGCAGCAGCTTGCCCCACCGGCTGGTGCCGCCGGCTGCACGGTAGCCGCCGGTGTCGCGCAGGTTGTAGAGGCCGGCCACGGCGTGGCGACGCTCACGAGGCGCCGCGGTCGCGGCATCCGGCGACGAAGCGGCCGCGGCATCCGTCGCCGAAGGCGTCAGGTCGAGGTCGATGGTCATTCGATCAGCCCCTGCGCGCGCTCGGCGGCCTCGGTCATAGTGGCGGCCGGGTCGGCGCCGTAGAAGACCGCGTCTTCGATGGCGGTGGCGAGCACCTGGTCGACCTGGGCGTAGCTGTCGCCGGGGTACGACACCCACGGCTCGAGCGCGTCGAGCTGCTCGAGGTTGGGCTTCACGAGCGGGTTGGCTTCGACCCAGTCATAGAGCGGTCCGCCCTCGTCGGCCATGCTGCTGCGCAGCGGTAGGTACCCGATCTGGGTCGAGATGATCTCGTAGGCGCGGGGGCTGGTCATGAACTGCATGAGCTCCCACGCGGCGGCCTGCTTGGCGGGGTCGGTGGCGAACATCGCGAGGAACGAGCCCGAGTTGGTGGGCACGACCGCCTGGTCTCCGAACGCGGGCAGGGTGTGAGCGTCGAGGGTCCAGCCACCGGCCTCGGCGCCCATCATGAACGCGCCCTGCAGGGCCGAGCTGTTGACGTGGATCGCGGTCTTCCCCTGCGCGAACGCCTCGTACTGGCTGGTGAAGTCCTCGTTGGTGAGCACGCCGTCCTCGTACATCTCGGTGAAGGTCGCGACCGTATCGATCGCGGCGTCCGAGCCGAACTCGATCGTCGTGCGGTCATCGCTCAGCACCTGGGCGCCGTTCGAGAGGAAGAGGCCCTGCATGCACCAGCTGCCGCCGGTGATCACGCACGACGCGCTCATCGAGGGGGCACCGGTGGACTCGGTGATCTGCGCGGCGGCGTCTTCGATGATCAGGTCGATATCACTGACGGCGGCGGTGCTCTTGAAGGAGCGACCGACACCAGAGAGCTGGATCGTTCCCATGAGTCGCCTTCTGCAAGCGACCTGACGAACCGGGGCCTTCCCGCGAAATCCGCTTGCAGAGCTATTGCAATCGAGGAAAGTGAATTTCCTGCAAACGGAGTGTCAACGCCCATCGCCGTGGTCGATAACGTCTGGCACGTCGGATGCCTCGGCGTCGGAGCCGTCGTCGGCGACGATGTCGAGCACCTCTTCGCGCACCGCGAGGCGCGCGCGGTCGGCGGCGTCGCTCATGCGGTCGGCGACGGCGATCTGCAGGGCGTTGAGCACGAGCAGCTGTACGAGCCCGCTGCCGAGAATGCCTTGATCCCACGCCTGGAAGCGCGCACCGGCGACGAGCAGGTGGTCGGCGCGGGTGGTGAGCGGGGTACGGGCGAAGCTCGTGACCCCGATCACGGTGGCGCCGGCGTCGACGGCGGCGTCCGCAACCGCGAGGGTCACCGAGTTGGCGCCACTCGAGCTGACGATGAGGCACACATCACCGGGGGCGAGCACGCGGGCGGTGAGGTGGGCGACCACGCCGTCAGCGGGCGCTTCGCAGGGCCGGCCGTTGACGGCGAACGCGACGGCCGACGCCTGGGCGGCGGCGTGCGAGGCGCCGGTGCCCGAGATCAGCAGGCGCGGCGCGCGGGCGATGGCGTCGGCAGCGGCGTCGAACGCGACCGGGTCGATCGAGGCGAGCGCGGTCTGCAGCATCCCACCCGCCCCTCGGCCAGCCACCGCAGAAAGCCCTCGGTGCCGGCGGGTGCGTCGGGCGCGGCGGTGGCGTCGGCGGCGAGGTCACGCACGAGCAGCATGCGCAGGTGCTGAAAGCTGCGCAGCCCCAGCGCCTGGGCGGTGCGGCTGACGGTGGCCGGCGACGTGTTGGCGGCTTCGGCGAGGTCGGCGCCCGACATGTCGACCACGTCGTGGGGTCGCTCGGCGCAGATGCGGGCGACGCGCTGCGCGCTCGGTACGAGCGACGGCAGGATCGAGAGGATGTGGTCGATGGTTCCGCCGAGCGGCGGCTCGTTGAGGGGCGAGTTCATGTAGCCGGTGATCACCTTTCGGGTTCGCCGCACATCGTATGGGCGCAATGCGACCACGACCCCAACCATAGGTGAACGCAGCGTTCATCGCCTCCGCTATCCGCGAAAGGCAATTTCATGACCTCCCTGCGTCCGCTCGAGCTCCCGAACAGTGCCATGCCCGCAAGGAAGTCGGCCAAGGGTGACTCGACCGAAGACGCCCACCTCGAGCGCCGCGATGGCGCCTACGATGACCGTCCGTGCGAGCCAGAGCCACGTGATCTGTCGATCCCGGCGGTCAAGCGCTCGAACGTTCCGCACGTCGATGTTCCGCTGGCGGGGGCGCCGGGGCAGCAGACACCGGTAACCAACGACGCGAAGAAGCCTGCCACGACGATGACGCCCGCAGCGCGGAACCAGAGGGCGGGGGCGACGCGCGAAACTGATCCTGCTCATGGCCCGATCAGACCGATGGCCACTCAGACGTGAAAGGGGAGACATCGCGTAGCCGCGATCCAGCAGAGAAGCTGAGGCGCTGTGAAACCGCCGCCCACATGATCGCGACGGTCGGCCGGCGTCCGAAATGTCCATATGGACATCGCGTGGACATTTCAACTGCGAAATGGACATTTCAGAAAGATCCCTACAAGATCGACGCTTGACCCGCACGCAGAAACCCCCTACTCTGTGAATGTCACATTCACTACTAACTGAGTAGAGGGAGACCCCACAGACCCACAGCCAGGGGAACCGCGCAACGCCGTTCCCCTCCCAGGGACAGGCGCCACACCGCAGCCTGACGAGCGCTCGCCGCGCTCTTCGCTCCGTCCCTCACGGCGACCGCCGTCCTCCCAACCAGGTCGCCGCCGCGGGGGCGGCTCCGTGACATAGCCGCCCCCGCACCTTCCCCTTCATGTCCGCGAAGAGAACGATCCGCGGCCTATACCCACAGACGCATCGGAGGATCCCATGGACAGCATCGACACCACCGCACCGGCAGACTGGCACGACTTCTACGTCGACCCCTTCCCCGGCCGCAAGGGCTCCGAGCGGATCACCGACACCTGCGGCAAGTGCATCGGCACCGGCCTGTACACCGGGCCCACCCACTTCACCGATGGCCACGGTCGCCCGATCTGCTTCGACTGCCACGGCACCGGCACTCGCAGCCGGCTCGTCAGCAGCGCTCGCGCCACCGCCCGCGCCCACGCGAAGGCGCACGCCGAGCACATCGACACGACGCGCGCGATCACCGCCCGTCGCGCTGCCTTCGAGGCCGAGCACCCCGGCCTGCGCGACCAGCTCACCGAAGCTCATCTGAGCATCCGGGAGGGCAACCCGCTGCGCGAGAAGATCGGCTACCTCCTCGACTCGCTCGAGGACTCCACCGGCACCCTCGACGCCGATGAGGTCCGCACTGCCCACGAGCTGCTCGAGCAGCTCGAGCGCGAGCTGGCAGCGCGCCGCCCCGTCCCCACGGGACGCACCCTCATCCAGGGTGAGATCCTCGCAACCAAGACCACCGACACCCAGTGGGGCATCACCGTCAAGATCCTCGTCCAGGGCGAAGGCTGGCGCGTGTGGGGCACCAAGCCCTCCGAGATCTCCTCCGCGACGCGCGGCGACGTCGTCGCATTCACCGCAACCGTCTCCGCCTCGGACGACGACGACAGCTTCGGCTTCTACTCCCGTCCCACCAAGGCGCACATCATCGCCGTAGGCATCCGCCGCACCGCATGAACGAGCGCCTCATGAACAGCCGCACCAGCCTGACGATCTACCCCGCCCACGACGAGCGGTCTCTGCATCCGCCGGCGCCGATACTCGTCGACGAGCACTACTTCGTCCGCTCCGGGCTCGAGCAGCTCCCCGCCCGCCTCATCGGGTTCAGTCCTGCCGGCGCGATCGCCATCACGGCATGGGTCCACGACGTGTTCCGCTCCCCCGAGCTCGCACGCGATCTGTACCCGACCTTCATCATCGCCGGCCGCGTCCACGCCCACCCAATCCCTGCTGCCCGAGTCACCGTGCGCGAGCCCTCCGGCGTCGTCCAGGTCGTCATCACCGACCCGCGAGGCAAGCGATACCGCCCCTACCTCGGCGAAGACCGCGACGTCGCCGACCGCATCGCCGCCGCCTGGGGTTCCCACCGCGGCTACTCAGCCACCGTCGAGCAGATCACCCCGGCGGCTACCGCCTGACCACACGATCGGAGATCACCATGCGCTGCCTGATGTGCGAAGAGCCCACCACCATGTACATCCCATCCGACGACGTCGATGGCGTCGGACTGCACAGCTGCGGCGCGTGCGGCTTCGAGATCGAAGCGCCTCGTGATGAGCCCATGCGCACCGTGCCCGCCGACAGGCAGCGCTCTCGACTTTCGGCGACGACGACGACGACGGTTGCGAGAACGCTGCAACCTCTCTAGTATCAGTGAATGTCACATTCACTACTTTCTGATTGATTGAGGAGATCGCCCATGAGCGAATCGGCAGAGACCGTCACTGAGGATGTCGTCTACGTCGGGCGCAGGCAGGCGGGCAATGGCAAGCTCGCGCACTGGTACCGCACGCTCGTCGACGGCGAGATCTCCGACAAGGAGCTCGGCTCGTACAAGCCGTACACGTCGGCGCCGGTCGGCGCGATCATCACGATCACTCGCCCGATCGACGAGCCGAACTCGCTCTACACCCGCGGGCTGCATGCGCCACGGATCACGGGCGCCTATGCCGACCGCGCGGCCACCGACGAGTGGCGTGTGACCGATCAGGCCGAGGCGCAGCGCGACGCGAACGAGCGGCGCGTCAAGCGGGATCTCGACGGGCTGCCTGCCGAGTTCACCGCAGCACTGGACACCCTGGGCGCGCACTTCTCCCGCCTCAACTCTCCGCAACGGGCGGCGCTGTTGTCGCTCGTCACCGCGAAGCTCCTGCGCTACTGAGGCCGAACGTGATGTCCACCCTCGACCTGCTCGACGACAGCTTCCCGCACGGCACCCCGGACGGGTACCGCCGCGGATGCCGCACTGCAGCGTGCCCCGCGCTCATCCCCTGCCGCACCATCCACACCCGCTATGCCGGCGACTTCTCCTTCGCGAAGCTCATCGACGCCGGCACGCCCCTTGCGGAGATCCTCGAGCGCGACGCAGCCGCACGCGACCAGTCCCGGCAGCGTGACAAGATCGCCGCTCGAGAAGAGCGCCGGGCCGCGGCCGAAGCCACGCAGCCCCGCCGACCCAAGCAGGCCTCGAAGCGCACACCGACAGCACGGCCCGCCCGCCCGCCGAAGACGGCGCCGCTGAGGATCGCGACCCCGCGACCGACGTTGCTGAGGACGCGCACGCATCCTGGCTATCAGTGGATCGACAAGGCCCGCCTCGCGGCCGAGACGCTCCCCGTCGAGCGTGCCAGCACGTTCGCGGAGACGGTCGACGGCTACGAAGCAGCGCTGGATCGTCACGTCGACGAGCTCGCACAGTGGCGCAGCGACCACCGGGATCTGCGCGTCCAGCTGCGTTCCGCGGTCGAGACGCTCAAGACGGCCACCATCGCCGCCGGAAGCGGCCTATCGGTCGGCGGCGTGATCGAGCGTGCTCTGCAGGACGCCACCGCCAGGCATCAGGCAGCAGTCGACGAGCTCGCGAAGCATGATCGCCCGGCACCGCCGGCCAGGCCGCGGATGCCGCGGCCGCAGACCCCGCGGGCCCCTCGCGTCTCCCGACCGCGGCAGCTGCAGCCGCACGGCACCAACGCCTGCCGGGCGCGTGGCTGCGATCGACCGGAGTGCATCGAGGCGGGCCGCGAGTATCACCGGCAGTGGATGGCAAACCGGAAGGAACAGAGCATCCCGGCCGAACACCACGGGACCGCCTACGGCTACCAGCTCGGCTGCAAGGACCGAGATCAATGCCCTGCCGAGATCTCCTGCGCCGACGCATCGCTGACCGAAGAGCGACGCCGGCGGCGGGAAGCCGGCATCGCCCCGCAGGCCCCGCGCGTGCCCGCTGACCCCGTTCGCCGGCACGTCCGACAACTGATGGCCTCCGGCATGACCATCCTCGAGATCGCCGACCGAGCGCAGGCCTCCAAGACCGGCGTGAAAGTCCTTCTCTACGGCCGCTCCGGCGCTCGTAAGGGAGAGCTGCCGGGCGAGATCGAAGCAGCGAAGGCGCAGCGGCTCCTCGCGCTGCAGCCGACCGCCTCCGCTGCGCAGCTCGCACGTTCCGCCTGACATCGACAGCTCAACCGCCGCAAGAAGGCCCCGCCGTTGAACTGGTCGCAGCGGGTCACCATGCGGATGATCGCCGATGGCCGGTCCCCCTCCGGTGGCGCCAGCTACCTCGATACGACAGGCCTGGGGATTCCCGGTGGCACCATCCAGTCTCTCCGCAGGCGCGGTCTGATCGAGCGCTACTCATGGGTCGAACCCGGCTGGGTGCTCACGAAAGCCGGCGTCGATGCCATCAACAGTGGCGCGTGTGACGAACCCGACAGCAGCATCGACGACTAACCTCACCGATCTTCGCAACTCGGGTGTCCGCGAACAGCGCCAAGACCGGCCTATACCCAGCAAGAAGGGCCTGCGGCACAGTCAGGCACGGGGGTTCCCCTACCAGACTCGCAGGCGTATAGTCAGTGAATGTCACATTCACTATTTGATTGAGGAGACAGGCCATGACCATCACCCAGGCCGCAGCCCCCACGGGCACCGCGGTCACCATCGCAGGAACCGTCCGCACACCGCTCACCCTCGTCCGCCGACTCACCGACCGTCAGGCGCGCGTAGGGTTCCGCGTCGAGACCGACGCCGGCTCATACAACGTCCACGCCAACGGGATCCTCGCCGAGATGCTCCGGCTGACGACCCACCGCGGCGACCGTGTAATCGTCCACGGCCCGGCTGTCACGTTCAGCCACCCTGCCCAGACCATCCCCGACCTCGAGGCCGACAGCGTCGAGCTCGACCTCCGCTGACCCACGACGAGGATGGACACCACGACGCATCAGCAGGAGAGAACCCCATGACCCGCATCTTCCACGTCAACGGCAAGCCCGTCGACGTCACCGACGCCGCCGCGGTCCAGGCACTCACCGCGGACGAGTACGCCGACCTGCTCGCTCAGACCCTCAACGACACCGACGCGACCGACACCGAGATCGTCGGACTGCGCCAGGACCAGCCCGACGCCGGCACAGGGTTCATCATCACCAACCCGCCCAACGAGAGCGGGAGCGAGCGATGACCGAGCGCCGGAACAACACAGCCCATCGCCGCGGCGTTGGTGTCCGCAGCGCGGAGGCTCGACGATGCCCCGTGTGCGGACGCGGCGCCGCGCTGGTGAGCGTCACTCCCCGCCCGCTCACGCCAGAGGAGACGACCACCTACTGCCGGTGGGACGACTGCACCTATGCGCGGGTGGTGCCCTCTTCGAGTGATCTGTCGCGGCTGCGAGACGGCACACATGCGACTGCGAGAGCGATCGCCGACGCCGAGGCTCGCGGAAGGATCGACGACGCTGCGAATCAGGTGCTGATCGACCGCCTGTACCCGCCGCTCGATTCGACCGGTCAGCCGTGGCGGAGCGCGTTCGATCATGCGCGCCAGGAAGGGCACAGCGAGGCCGAGGCATACGACTTCGCAGACGAGTACGCGGCCTACGTGGAGGACCGGCAGTACGAGATCCGCGATCCTGACCTGCCGATCCCGTCCCCGAGCGAGTACACGCGATGACCGGGCGTGAGAGTAGTAGGGATCGGCATCAGCGCACGCTGAGCGAGTGGACAACTCGCGCAATCCGGAGCATGTTGCGTTCCTCGGACCCGGCCACCGCCTTCGCACAGCAGGACGGGGTCATCAAGGATCGCATCAGGAACGAGCTCGGTCAGCACCGCCGCGCAACGCTGAGGGTGATCCTGCCGATCGTGCTGCTCGCTGTCGGCGTGGTGATCGTGGTCCCCGCCCCGATCGTGCTCCTGCCTCTTGCCGGCATTGCGGTGGTCTTCGTCATCATCGTGCGAGAGGACCGACTGGCCCGCCTGCACGAGGCGATCCAGCGTGTGGACCCCGACGAGGACACCCGATGAACGAGGCATCGCCGACCGTCACGCTGGACGTGCGCGCAACGATCGTGCGCACGATCCAGCAGCACACGGACGAGGCGGACGAGGAGGCCGGCTACATCGCGGACGACATCATGGACGCGCTGAGCCTGGGCAGCGAGCTCACGGTGACCGTCCCCAGGCTGCGGCGCCGCGGCGAGCACGAATGGCCGTGCGCGCTGTTCTACGTCGGGAACTGGAACGGTTCGCGGCCGCGTGCACGGTGCAGTTGCCCGCCTGCCGAGGCGGGAGCCGAAGGATGAAGGATCCCCGCCAGCTCTCCCAGGCTGAGCTCGACGAGTACCTCGACCAGCTCGTGCGTGACGGCGACGATGACAGCCCGGAGTTTCACCGCGCCTACCAGGTGTGGGAGGAGCTCAACGGCTGACGTTTGACCATGCCGCCCTCATCGGGGCCCTGCCGACCGGCGGGGCCCCGATTTCTGTCCGCGAACACCCCCAACCCCGGCCTATACCCAGCAGACGAACGGGAGAGGCCATGTGCGACGACATCGACCACGGAGGGCGGCGGTGCCCGTCGTCGACGGCCGAAGGGCAGCGGCGTCGCCGCGCCGAGAAGCGCGAGCGGAACGCCGAGAAGCAGCTTGAGGCCTTCATCGGCGCGACCCCGTTCCGGCCGGTCTCGGGCGAGCTGATGCGGATGAGCTCGCGCCCCAGCTATTGGGACACCGACGAGTGGATCGAGTACGAAGACACCCTGCGCGCGGCCGCGGAACGTCACGGGATCGAGATCTCCGAGCTGCAGCACGCGGACGGGCTCTGGGAGGGCACGTCGGAGCCTGCAGGCGCCTACATCGTCCACGCGGACAGCTTCGAGCAGGTCACCGACTGGGCCGGCGAGCTGGCGGGGCGGTATGAGCAGGACAGCATCATGGCCGGGTACTTCGACGCTGACGGCCCCGACCGGGTCTACAGCTTCGCCGCCGGCACCGGCTCGCAGCAGCAGGTCCAGGAGACCCTCGACATTCTCCGCGCCGCCGGCGCACCGGGAGGCAGGCTCTATGACGGCAAGCTCGAGATCGCGGAACCCGCCGAGTATCCGCTGCCGGCATCCGCCGTGAACGCGATCGCCGCCCGTCTCGGAACAGAACCCACCTTCGCTCGAGCGCACGTTGCCTTCGTGCCCGGCAACGACAGCTACCGTCACCACCAGCCGATCAAGGAGATCCAGTCGCTCAGAGAGCGGTACGCCGATGCGCACGGTTTCCCACAGCGCACGCCGATCCCCCGACTGACCGAGCTCGACGACATCGCTGCAGCGAGGGCATACGCGGCCGCACCGCACGAGCCCGCGCACCCGCAGGTCGCCCGCTCCTACCGATCACTGCGGCAGCACATCGGCGCTCAGTGGGACATGCTCACAGAAGCCGGCTACACCTTCGAGCCCTGGCACGGCGAGACCGAGCAACCCTACGCCGACTCTGCCGCGATGCTGGCCGATCTCCGCGAGAACAAGCACCTGTTCTACTTCCGCACCGAGGTCTCGCAGCACAGCGAGGGGGCCCTTCCGCCGGATCATCCGATGGCTCGCAGCGTTACGGTCACCCTGCCCACGGGCGAGCGGGCGCCGATGCTCGCCAACGACGTCTTCCGCGCCGTCCACGACGCGATCGCGCACAGCGAGGGCCACCAGTTCGGACCCTACGGCGAGAAGCGCGCCTGGTGGACACATCGTGCCTGCCTCCCCCGCGAAGCGCGGCTCGCGCTGTGGTGCGAGACGCGCGCGCAGAACTGCTGGACCAACGCCGGCCCCCACATGACCACGGAGGGGGAAGCCGGGCATCCCCGGCTCATTCGGCGAAGGGAACCGGGTTGGATGCCGCTGAGTGAACGCCCCTATGCGCAGCAGAAGTGCTGCCGCGTCGACTCAGCACTCCTCTAGTCCACGGCGGTTGACGAGGGTACGTCGCCCGCGTACCATCAGTGAATGTCACATTCACTACCGTTCTGATCTGAGGAGGACTCCATGACAACGGCCATCAAGATCACCCCCGCTGGCGAGATCGACACCATCCGCATCGACGAGCTGCCCGACTACCAGCGCGAGATCGGCGGCTGGGTCGCAGAGCTCCGCCTGACCAACGGCCACGCACTGCTCGTCGACGAGGAAGCCGGTCTCAAGGTCACAGAGCCGAACCTGCTCGCCTCGCTCTACCTGACCGAGCACGGCCGCAGCGCACTGCTGTTCAGCACCGCGCTCATCGTCGGGCTGCACCCCAGGACCGGTGAGTGGATCGACGTCGCCCCCGACGTCGACGAGCAGCTCCGCGCGATCGCTGCGCAGATCTGACCTCATGCCCACCCTGAACGCTCGGCCGGTACTCATGCCGGCCGAGCCGCCCTCCTCCCCCGCGAGCGACTACTGCCAGCGTTGGTCTCGCGGCGCCCATTCGTGGCGCCACATCTCCGAAGGCGGGTTCGACCCCCGTCTATACCAGGTGGCCCCGATCACGGAAGCCGCCGCGCGAGCATTCGTCATCGACGAGCACTACGCAGCATCCTTCCCCGCAGCACGCTTCTCGATCGGGCTGCTCACCCGCGACGACCGCTTCCCCATCAACGGCGCCATGGTCGACGAGATGGCACTGGTCGGCGTCGCCACCTTCTCCACCCCGATGAGCAGAGGAGTCCTCAGCTCCGTCTTCGGCACGCTCGAGCCCTACGAACAGAGCATCGAGCTCGGCCGATTCGTACTCACCGACACACCCGCGAACGCCGAATCCTGGTTCCTCGCACGCGCTTTCCGCCACGCCTACGACCGGGGCATCCGCGGCGTCGTCTCTTTCGCCGACCCCTTGCCACGGCGCCGACAGATCACCGAGACCCTCGACAACGGCACCACAATCGAGCGCATCGAACAGACCTCGCCCGGCCACATCGGCGGGATATACCAAAGCGTCAACGCGATCGCCCTCGGCCGCAGCACCGCACGCACCCTGAACTACCTCCCCCGCCGCGGCCTCGTGCTCTCCGAGAGATCTCTGTCCAAGGTAAGAGGACAGGAGCGAGGCGCCGACGCCGCCGAGCGACACCTGGTCTCGCTCGGCGCCCCCATCCGCCGCGCAGGGCAAGACCCGCGAGCCTGGCTGCGCGAGGCGCTCGCCGCGCTCGATGTCACGAAGATCAGGCATCCGGGGAACTTCCGATACGCCTTCCCTCTTGGCAGCAGCTCCCAGCGTCGCCGGCTGCCGATCGGGCTGCCGCGCACCGCGTACCCCAAAGCCGCCACCGACATCCTTCCGGGCTGAGACCCCCGCTGCAGGCGGGTGCAAATCGGAGTTGACGGGGCATATCGAATGCCTCATACTAGTGAATGTCACATTCACTACTCGTCCACTCTGAGGGAGGACACCATGACCACCAAGACCCGCCGCAGCGGC
Source organism: Microbacterium canaveralium (assembly GCF_047238045.1). Taxonomy (NCBI): domain Bacteria; kingdom Bacillati; phylum Actinomycetota; class Actinomycetes; order Micrococcales; family Microbacteriaceae; genus Microbacterium; species Microbacterium canaveralium. The sequence continues at coordinate 17,878 of NZ_JBDFMA010000001.1, forward strand.
ACCACCCGCCGCACCCCGGAAGAGCGCCGCGCACAGGCCGAGGCGCTCCACGAGCAGCTCACCGCACAGGTCGCCACGCTGGCCGAGAGCGAGAACTGGAAGGCCTGGCTGCGCTTCGCGCGCATCGTCCGCCGGCGCTCGTTCTCCAACCAGATGCTCATCCTCGCGCAGGGCGGCACCCACTGCCTCGGCTACCGCCAGTGGGAGACCCTCGGCCGTCACGTCGTCAAGGGCGCGAAGTCGATCAAGATCTTCGGCTACTCCACCAAGCGGATCGTCGAGGTCGACGAGGCCACCGGAGAAGAGTCCACCAGCAGTCGAGTGATCTACCCGGTGCTCTCCGTGTTCGACGTCCGCGACACCGATGGCGAGCCGCTCCCCGAGCAGCCGGCCATCTACCTCGAGGGCGACGACGTCGCAGGCCTCTTCGACCAGCTCGCCGACTTCATCACCGCGCAGGGCTGGGATGTCGCGCTCGAGGACATCGCACAGGACGGGCTCAACGGGTACACCGATGGCCAGGCCCGACAGATCCGGGTCGACAGCAAGATGGCACCGGCCATGCGCGTCAAGACCCTCCTGCACGAGATCAGTCACGCACTTCTGCACTTCGACGAGGGCAGCACCCGCGAGCACCGCGGAGTGATCGAGACCGAAGCCGAGTCGGTCGCGTACTGCGCCGGTGGCCTCCTCGGACTCGACACGTCCGCGTGGTCGATCGGGTACGTCGCAGGATGGGCCGGCGGTGACGTCGACCTCATCCGCAGCGTCGCCGGCAACGTCCTCCGTGCCGTCAACGCGATCGCCGACGCCATGCTCGGCGCCGACGACCAGGCCGCGGCCGCGTAACAGCCCTCGGGGGGCGGGCTCGCCTATGCCCGCCCCCGAGAATCTCTGTCCGCGAACACCCCGAACTGCGACCTATACCCCTAGACGAATACCCCGGAGGAACCCATGGATCTCGCCCTGTCTACCGCCCGCGACTTCGCTCCCCTTCTGCTGGGCAGCGGCGGCCTCGTCGGCATCCTCGTCACCGTCGACACTGCACGCCGCGCAGAGCGCACGGTACGGCGCAGCCTCAAGTTCCTCGTCACCCTTCTCCTCAGCGTCGCCGCGGTCGCCGCGGCCGTCGTACTCGGCGCCGCCCTCTTCCTCTGAACGGACCACTCATGAACCGCCGAACCACACGCCTCGCCTCCGCCGCCGGCGCTGTTGTCGTCGCCCTGCTCGCTGGCGCGATCGCGATCACCAGCCAGCCCTCCGGCGTCAGCGACCTCACCGACACCGCGCCCGCGCCTGTGCCTGTGCCTACCGCAGAGATCTCCGCGGACGCCGCCGCAGCCCTCGATGAGCTCGAGCAGCTCGTCGTGGCCGATGCAGCCGACCAGGACAGCTACGACCGTGACGCGTTCGGGCAACGCTGGGCCGACATCGACCGCAACGGCTGTGACCAGCGCAACGACGCACTCGCGGCCGCGCTCGAGAACATCACCACCAAGCCCGGCACACACGACTGCGTCGTCCTCACCGGAACGCTTCACGACCCTTACACCGGGCTCACGATCGCCTTCGAGCGCGGCCAGGGCACGAGTGAGCTCGTGCAGATCGACCATGTCGTGCCGCTCGCGTGGGGGTGGCGTCAGGGCGCCGACGAATGGGACGAGGCCCAGCGTGAGCGCTTCGCCAACGATCCTCTCAATCTGCAGGCCACGGACGGCAGCACCAACCAGTCGAAGAGCGATCGCGGCCCCTCCGAATGGATGCCCCCGAACGCGGACTACGGATGCGCCTACGCTGCGCGCTTCGTCGACGTCCTCACCGCCTACCAGCTGACGGTCAACCCGGCCGACTACTCCACGCTCCGCGCGCAGCTCGCCAGCTGCGCCGCATGACCCCCCACCCGAGAGGACTGACAACGATGAGCACTCTGAACAACATCGTCATCACCGATGACACCGGCACCCGTTACAACGATCTCTTCCTCGACATCCCGCTGGACAGCTACGAGATCTCCCGCTCCTCTGTCGGCTTCCATTCCGTCGACGCGATCGTGCCAGCCGACCCCTACTCGACCCGCGCATCCGAAGATGGTCCGCTCGGTGCACTGCTTTTCCGCTGGGCTCAAGCGCACGTCGCCGGCCGCAACTACATCATCAGCTGGCAGTACATCGACGCTCACGACGTCCATACCGTCGCCGTCGCCGACACCACCACTCGCGAGCTGCACTTCGTCAACCTGTTCGGCCACGTCATCGCCGGTCGACGCAGCTACAGGCTCCGTGAGCTCGCCGACGCGCTCGACCTCCTGATCGACGCCAGCTTCGACTGAGGACCAGGCCATGCTTTCCGACGAGGTCGCTCGACAGATCATCCACGGCAGCCCCGAGGGCTACGACCTCGGATGTCAGACCCGCGCCGGATGCGCCAACCACCACCACCCCACGCTCATGACCTGTTTCGCCGCCGCGATCGCCGTCCGCGATGACTGGCGCCTCGCGAAGCTGCCTCGCAACGAACCCCTCCCCAAATCCGCTCGGCGGCTACGCCGCTCCTCCCCCAGAAGCAAGGAAGGAACACCCTCATGACCGACCCCGAGCTCACTGCGTGGCCGGCACTGCGCCTCGGAGATCATGCCCTCATCCGGGAGCGCGCGACAGCACGCGAGCTCGCCGTCACCATCGTCGCTCTGCTCGAGCCGATCGAGGGCGAGGGTGAGGGCCTGGTCGACCACCGGGGCCGCGTCATCCGGCACCACTTCTACGACGCCCGACCCATCGCGGCCGACGTCGATCTCCCCGACCAGCGCGACGTCGACACACGCTTCGCCCGACTGACCGCAGATCTCCTGAACACGAGGACACGATGACCGCACCGCTCACCACCACCGAGACCCGCCTGCTACACAAGTCGCTCGAGCTCGCCGCCGGCTACGCGAACAATGAACGCGACGAGACCGCGATCCTTGAGCTCAGCGCACGCATCCGACAGGCACAGAAGACCATCCCCTCTGCACCGGACGCGCACACCACGATCCTCGCGACGATCGACGCCATAAAGCGCGCAGGACGCCACGAGCAGCTCACCCCTCAGCTGCTCGACCGAGTCGCTGACGAGCTCCTCCAATCCACCCCGCTCTGACCGCCCCGCGCGGTACACTAAGGCGCGGCACCCGGCTGTTGAGCAGGTTCCCTTCCGCCCCTCGGGGCGATGGCTCCTCCTCAGTTGGATCGTTGGTGAATGTGACAATTTCCACGCTCCGGCCGGGTGCCGTTTTCTCTTGCCCCGGTGGCACGCGATCATCGACGATTGCTCACCGGTGGACCAGTCGCCCTCACATACTCCGACCAGGTGCACTCGACAGCGAGCCTCATTGCATCGTCGGGGAAGTAGCCGATCAACACTCGCCGCTCGGGATCGCGATCGAACGTCACGGAACGCAGCAGCCTACGGCCGCGGATCTCGACATGGCGGATGATCGCGATCCTCTTGCTGTGGTCGAACACGTACCAGATCCCCGGCTCCGGCGACGCCTGCAGCTGAGACATCGGAGACCAGTGCTGCACCACAACAGCGAACACTATGCCGGCGCACCGACAGCCCCGTGCCGACGACGACCGCGTGACTCAGCTCGTCAGCGACCCGCCGGATCCGTAGGCGTCGTGGTCATACCGCTGTAGCGCAGCAATGAACTCGGCACTAGTGATCTCATAGCGAGCCACCGCGGCCGCGGCGCCGTGGAACAGAGCAGCGTTGGGATACACACGGCCGCACACTGGGCAGACCGCGAACTCGTCGGGGTCGGCCGAACCAGCAGCATCGAAGGCAAGACGCCCAAGACGATCGGCGCTCCGCCAGTCCTGAGTCCACGAATCATTGCCACAGGCGCAGACCTGATTCTCCCCTTCCTCATCGACCGTCGCGGTCCCATCGACGCGGACGGTCGGGTACGGCCAGCTCACGATGCCGCACTCGCTGCTGTCGCCTTGCGGGGACGTTTCTTCGGCATCGCGAGCTCGTCGACCGTGGTGAGCTTCGCATAGCTGGCGAACAGCGCTCGCAGTCGGTCAGCCTCCGTCGCTATCCCCCGCAGGCCCAGGGCCTTGTCGACAGCAGTGTCGAGCTCACGATGCGCCCGGAGCAGTTCGGGCGACATCGCGAGGGGGTTGTAGTGGTCTGCGAGCGAGCGTTCTGGGCGTAGCGCTCTCGCATCCAGAACGGCTTGCCCCCCGGCGATGATGGCGGCACGCTGCGTGTCGGTGAGGGCGGGCAAGGGGAAAGTGTTCCACGTCAGGGTGCTCGAGAAGCGCAGACGAGACTCAAGGCGACCGCCGATAGTGCGCTGCCAGGTGATGAATGCCGACGACGAGATCACTGCGAAGGCGAGGCCGTCTGGGTCGTCTGCCTTGAAGTTCGCGTCACCGCAGATCACATCAGGGGTGAACAGGGCGGTCGGGAAGAACTTGCGTGTCTCGCTCACATGCCGCGGCACACAGACATAGGGCGTGTCGGGTTGCGACCTTTGACCGAACAGGTGCGGCGTGTCCGCCATCTGTCGCGTGGACTCGGCCTTCGACGCTGCGCGGAACTGACGCACGGCATCCAGCCGCCCGCGGAGTATCGGGGATCGGGCGATGTCGCTGGGGTCAAGATCCACGAGCCACAGGCACCACCGGGGTTCGTTGTGGATGAGCTGTCGGGCGCCGACAAACGGCCGGACGTACTTCGCGGCGATCGGATCTGCCATCACTTCCGCATAGTCGGCCGGCTCGATCAGGAGATTGCCGTCGTCGCGAGCCATGTTCCCGAACACCATCGGAGGGAGAGCCGACGCCAGCGGGCTTCGCCGCTGATCGATTAGCACAATGGGACCGTCGACCAGGTATCCGTTGAGCTGATCCACGACGGGGATCTCGACGGGCTCGCCCTTGAGGTTTCCTGAGTAGTCGAACAGCCGCGCTCTCTTCCTCGACGGCCGGTCAAAACCGATCACCGAGCAATGCACTGCCGCAGCGCCGGGCGCTTCACTGGTCCACGCGAACGTCCGGTGCGCGAACTTGACGCGCCACCCTGCGGCAAACACAGGGCCGAAGAGCGCTGGCACCGGCTCTCCCTGTGCGATCGAGTTTGTCGAGACGAACGCGAACTCGCCTCGGTAGCCGGGACGGCCGAGCAGCTCGAGAGCCTTCGCGTACCAGCCGGTGACATAGTCCAGCCGACCGATGTCGTCCCTCCGCCACACGTCGCGAAGTTCCTGCGCTTGCTCGGTCGAGCGGGTGGCGTGGCCGAGGAAGGGCGGATTGCCCATGATGTACAGGTGCTCAGTCGGTTGTAGGACAGCTGCCCAGTCGACACGCAGCGCGTTGCCGACGACGATGCTCTTGATCTTGTCCAGCGGCAGCGGATCTGGTGCAGATCCAAGCGCCAGCTCCATCGCCTGGTTTGCCTGGTGTTCCACCAGGTGCAGCGCCGTCGCTGCGATCTGCGCGGGCCATTCCTCGAGCTCGATCCCGTGGAAGCTCGACAGCCGCACGGCGAGGTGCTCCTCGGTGAAGAACATTGTGCGGGCCGTCTCACCGGACAGCTCTTGGATCCGCAGCAGAACCTCAAGATCGAGGGCTCGCATCTGTCGGTAGCCGACCACCAGGAAGTTGCCACAGCCGCACGCCGGATCAAGGAATCGCATCAGCCCCATGTCCGCACGCAGCTTCTTGAGCTTGGCGGTGTCGTGGTACCCGTCCGTGAACCGCTGCCGCAGCTCATCGAGGAACATCGGGCCGATGACCTTCATGATGTTGGTCTCGGTGGTGTAGTGCTCGCCGAGCTCACGCCGAGCGGTCTTGTCTTTGACGGCCTGGAAGAGGCTGCCGAAGATGGCCGGCGAGATCGCCGACCAGTTGAACATTGCAGCCGCGATCAGCCGGTCACGCATGCCTGCGTCGAACGACGGGATCGACACCGATTCCTCGAAGACTCCACCGTTGACGTAGGGGAATCGCGAGATTAGCTCGTCGAGGTTTGACTGCCGACGAGACGGCTCACGTCCCATGACCTGGTACAGCAACGACAGCTGAGGCCCGAGGTCGGAACCATCCGTCGCGGTGCGGGTCTCGAGGAACTCGAGGAACAGATCGCGATCCCACACTCCGGCGTCATCGGCGTAGAGGGCGAACAAGGTGCGCACCAGGAACACCGACGCCTCGTGATCGTCGTACCCAGACCCCTCGAGGGCCTCGTAGAGGGACGCCATCAGCTTTGCCGCTTTGATCGACGCAGACTCCTGCGCCTTCGATCCGAAGGTGCGCTCACCGTACCCGGCGAGGAAGGCGAGCACGTCAGCGCGATCCCGCATCTGGGTCAGGGCGAACTCCTGCACACCCTCGCTCTCAGCGTGGAGATCGAGCAGACGGAACCGGCGGAAGTCGCTCGTGATTACCCACCGAGGAACATCCGGGTCAGGAAGGTCGTCAATGTAGTCGAGCGCCTGCTGCTCAGCCGCGACGAGATCCTTGCCGGCGGACTTCATTTCGATCAGCGCGAGACCAGGGATCAGCGCGTCGATGTATCCGCGCGAGCCGGTCGACGAGCGCTTGACACGCTTCTCGTAGAACGCCGCGCGGGTCTGGGTTATCCCGTACACGCCGAGCAGATCCCGGACGAAGGACTGCGCTTGCTGTCGCTCGTCGCCGGGCTCGTCCTGCCAGTCACGGGTGAACTGCGCAGCGCGGGCTCGGATCTCATTCATCGACAACGACTTCGGCACGATCCCAACGCTATCCGGCCAGACCACTCGCACCCGGTACTACCCGACCTCCGTCCGCAGCGTGGCGGCTGCTTGGCGCCACCACCACAGCGACGACGACGACGACGACGTCTTGACATGAGCGCCGACTGATTCTAGGGTAGTGAATGTCACATTCACCACCTGAGGGGGTCATCATGCGCGCGTTTCCCGTGAACCGCGACACCATCGACCTGTTGGTCACCGCCGCCTACATTTCCACACCCGCCTACCGCAGCAGCACTCCGCGCGAGCTCGCCGAGAACGCCGACCGGATGGGTCAGAGCCTCTGGGATGAGAACTACGCGAGCGTCAGCTACGCGATCAAGCAGCACATCGCCGCACCGCGCTACGAATGGCAGCCGGTCGCCGAGATCGTCCCCCATGCCGATGACGAGCAGGCGTTGCAGATCGAGCGCAGCCGTCTACTGCTCGCCGAAGTCTCCTGCCATCACCCCGGATGGGATCAGTCCCCTGCGCGTGACCTCGTCGAACGCCTCGGCGACGCGATCGCGCGACGGTTCGCTCACCGCCCGCTCGTCGACTCCCCGGACCACCTGGGCGTGAAGGAGTATGAGGGCCTGCATCGCGCCGCCGAGGTCTGGGAACGGGAGATCGGATTCCGCCACCCTCTCACGCACGACGCGGCCGCGCGGGAAGGGAGCCGGCCATGATGCTCACGATCATCCACGCGGCCGCGGAAGGCACCCTCATCGAAGGGACCAGCCGGGGCGACGGCACGGCCGATACTCTCAAGGCCAACGGCTGGCGGTGGAGCCGGGCGCTCGGATCTTGGTACATCCCCCACTCCCGCGACCGCGAACCGAAGATCGCGATCATCAACCGCACCGCCGAGCAGCTCACCGCTGCCGGGTTCGTCGTCGAGATCTCGATCGACTATGAACGCCGGGCCGCGGCCGTCGTCGAGGCTGACCTGGTCGACCGCAGGAACGATCGCGCTGCCGCCCTGGCGGTGCGCGCAGATCGACGACACCAGGACGCCACCGAAGAGGCAGAGCGCGCGGCCCGCGCGCTGCGACGCCTCCCCGAAGGTGGCGAGCCCATCAAGGTCGGACACCACTCGGAGGCCGGCCACCGCCGAGCGATCGGCAAGGCGGACGCGGCGATCCGCCGCTCCATCGACGCCGACGCGGCGGCACGGCGCGCCCAGGTGCGTGCCGACGTCGCGGCCGCGGCGACCGATGCACGGTATGCGCCGATCACCGTGGCGAACCGGATCGAGAAGCTCCGCGCAGATCGCGCCGGCATCCGTCGACGTCTCGACGGGTCAAGCCGCACCCTTCCTGGCGGGTATGTCGAGGTCACGGCTGCAGCCACCGGCGCCTACGCCGAACGGCTCGAGAGGGAGCTGGCCGCGACCGACGATCAGCTCACCTACTGGCAGGAGGTCCGCGCCGAGCAGGTCGCGACCGGCGCGGCCACCGACCACAGCAAGGACACCATCAGCGTCGGCGACCAGATCAAGTACTTCGGCGCCTGGTGCACCGTAACCCGCACCAACCCGAAGAGCGCCACCATCGTCGACGCCTACGGCCACCGCGGCACAGTCCCTTACACGCACATCCGCGAGCACCGTGCCGGCCAGAGCGGAGCGATCTCATGACCATCGCCGCCCGCCCCCGCACGATCCCGGAGCCCACGACTCGTTGGCTCCGCCGTCTCGTAATCGCGCTGCTGTACATCGCAGCCGCGGTCCTCTCTGGGTGGCTCGGGATCCTCGCCGCGCCGATCCTCGATCGCATCATCGTCACCGCCGCGGCGGTGATCCTCGTCCCCATCACCATCGCGCTCGTGATCGACTTCTTCAGCAACCCAGATTGAGCGTCCGATGCCCGCCTACAAGGTCCAATGGCAGCAGCGCGTCGACGTCACCGCCACCGTCACTGTGGAGCTCGACGAGCTCGCCGACTGGGCATGCGAGCATCTCGGGCTGCGCACCCTCGAGGCCGGTGCGCCGGCAGGCGCGGCGCCGGCAGGGGTTCGGATGATGCTCGAGCGGAACGGGCCTCTGCGGGAGCAGCTGCTGCAGCGGTGGGCAGCGGCGCACATGCCGCACAGATGATGTCCCGCTCCGATGAGCAGAGCAGAGGCCCCACCGGCGAAGAGCTGCCGGTGGGGCCTCTGTCGTCAATCACGCGAGCCGTTGCGCGAGCTCGTCGATCTTGTCGGGACGGAAGCCCGACCAGTGATCCTCATCCGTGATGACGACCGGTGCCTGCAGGTAGCCGAGCGACTTGACCTGTTCGAGCGCTGCGGCGTCTTCGCTGAGGTCGACGACGTCGTACTCGATTCCCTTAGCATCGAGCGCGCGGTGTGTCGCGACGCACTGTACGCATGATTTCTTGGTGAACAGCGTGATCGTCTTGTCGCCGTTCGTCAGTGTGGTTGTCATGGGTGATCTCTCCTCCTTCCTGGGTCTCGTTTGCTGAGCATGGCGGGCAGCTCAGACACGGGCAGCCGCGCGGCGCTTGAGCCACACGATGAGCGCGATCGCACCGATCAGGATCGCGAGGATGACGAGGATCTGTCCCCAGCCGAGGCCGACGCCGTCGACGACGGGGATCGCCACGGTTTCACCCTGCTCGAGCAAGTGGTACTTCAACATCCACGCGCGCAGCGGATCGAGGAACATCCCCAGCGACACTGCGCCACTGGCCAGGACGAGCACGGCGATCAGCAGCAGCGAGATCCAGTCGTCTTCCGACACGCTCTGGTTCGACACGCGATTCATCCCTTCTCTCGGGGCCGGTAGGCCCGCAGCATCATGACGGCCACGACGATCAGGCTGCTTCGGGTCGGCGGTAGCTGATCACCGAGTTGTCGAAGAGCGTCAGCAGCCCGTCCTCACCGCTGTCGAGGTCGCGGTATTCGATCGCGAGGTACTCGTCGTCGACGACGTCGGGCTCCACTCCTTCGACCACTCCCCACAGCCCCAGAGTCGCGTCGACGAGCAGGAGATCTCCGACCTCGAGCTCCACCGCGGGGCCCTCGAGGGATTCGCCGTATCCGTCGCCGTCAGCGGCCGCGTCGACGTCCGGTGCATCGTCGTCGACTTCGGGCACGAACCGGACCCGTTCACGAGAGTCCAGTGGGGTGACATTGGAGGGTCGAAGCGCGTCGTGCTTGGTCGTCGACGGTACCGATGCATCCCAAGCGACAATCTCGGCCGAGGACCACTGGAAGTAGTCGGGCTCGAGCTCCTCCCCCTCGCCGTCGTCGGTGAGCTCCGCTTCCGGGTCGCGCACCATCATCCGCTCGTAGTCGGCAGCGTCGGGACGCAGCGCCGCCAGGTGATCCCAGTCCGCCTTGTCGGTGGAGTCGAGCTTGGCGGGGTCGGGGGTGTAGAACGCCTGAATCTCGACGGGCTGAGATTCGGCGTTCAGAGTGACACCGCGGCCACGCTTGTTGCGAGGGATCGCGACACCGACCGCGAAGCTGTCCCACATCATGTTGGCGCCCTGCGGGGAGAGACGACCGAAGCTGACGCGGGCGCCGAAGTTGTCTCGCATCTCACCGCCGAGGAACTCGACGTCGGGGCGCTGCAGACCGAGCAGGATGTGGATCTTCGCCGACCGTGCCAGTCGCGCGAGATCGGAGAGCAGATCGAGAACGGGGGCCTGCGCCGGCGCACCCTTCGGCTTCACCGTCTTGTACCAGCGCTGCACGCGCGCCTTGAACGTCGCGTACTCGTCGATGATCAACGCGAGGGGGTCGAAGTCCTCGAGCCGGGCCGTGCCGTTCTCGAGCTGCGAGTACCGCTCCTCCATGAGCTCGTGCGCAGCGTGCAGCATCCGCACCTGGTGCTCCACCCGCGCGCCGACGAGCTCGACGTTGGGCCAGTCCCGGAATCCGGCGAACTCGATCCGCTTCCCATCGAGTACCCACACCCGCCAGTGAGCGTGCGCGAGATGGGTGAGCACCGTGTGCTGGAAGCTGGTCTTTCCCGATCCGGTTCCACCGATGACGAGGCAATGCGGGGAGACCGCCGGATGCCACGACTGGATCTGACCGTCTTCGTCAGGACCGATCGGGATCTTGAACGCCTTGTAGGCGGCGTGGGTGAGTGCGGCCGCGGGCTCCACTTCGTGCAGGACCATGTCGGGCATCGTCGGTCGGACCTCGAACGTGATCTTGTCGCCCTCGAGATCCCAGTGCGCACGCCACCGGCCAGGGAGCATCGAGGAGACCACCTTCTCGACCTGGGAGCGCCGCGCCGCGATCGCCATCTTCGGTCCCACGTTGTGCTTGACGTCGATCTTCGAGACCGAGCCGTCATCGGCACTCTTCACCGAGACGCTCGCGGTCGGGTCGATGACCAGCTTGACGACCTCGATCGCGCGCTGCTGCTCACGGGAGACCGGATCACTCACGGGTGCGAGCTCGACGACGAGCACGCACCGCCTCGAGTTGTGCTTGCGTACCCGGTACTCGGCACCAAGCCTGCGTGCAAGGCCTGCGAGGATCTGGTCGACGAAGCGGGGGTCGGTGTCATCGACGTGCGAGGCGTACCGGATCTTGATGCGCTCCGGGAGGCCCACCCATCCACGAGTCCACTTCACCGGCACGACGAGAGCACGGGTTGGCTGTGCCGCACCGAGCATCGGAAGGACCGCCTCGATCGCCGGGTCCATCCGCCCTTCCCGTTGGAAGGTCCGCACGCCGGATGCGACCGCGCCGGCGGCGAGCAACACGGCCACGACCCACACCAGCGGGATCAGATCGGTGAACGGGCGCACCGCGTTCAACCCGGTGGCGGCGGTCGCCAGTGCGATGCACAGCAGCGCCGGGATGATCCCGGTCAGCTGACGCCGAGGAAGAACACCCAGAGCCACCGTCGCCGGTGCAGGTGGGCGCGCCGGCGGACGAGATGCCACACGAGTTGTCGTTGCCATTCGAGCCTCCTGAGTGGGCCGAGTACTTCACGACCCTCTTGCGAGGTATAGGCCGGAGATCTGCTCCTTCGCGGACATCGCGGATTCTCCCCGCGTCTGACGCACTCGTGATGTCCCCTGTGCAAGAGTGTGCTCGAGGAGATCGCCACGGCGGCTGGAAAGGGTTATTGCGCCACATCGCGGCGCAGACCAGCGCAATACCTCCGCCACACCCGCGCTTGACACGGGTGATAGGATCAAGCCCGATCGGCGTTCTGCCGCAGGCACGGTTGTCGAATCGAGCTTGAACCCCTCCCCCTGGGAAATATTTCCAGCAGGCACACCCGCGCAGTTATGTGTCGTGTCTCACTCCAGTTGTCCGATTCTCACGGACCTGTCGAGTCGTCTCACTCCACTTGTCGGATTCTCACTCCAGTTGTCCGATGCTCGGCGCGCCGCGTAGTGCTGCTTCGAGGCGGGAGCAGCAGGGTCGGATTCGTGACAACTCGTGTGAGACAGACCGCTCTGCCGGGACTGCACCGCGAATGAGAGAAGTCCCGGTCAGCCCATCCGAGATCCGACAAGTCAAGCGAGATCCGACATTATGGCGCAATACTGCGCCGCACATCGGCGGCATACTGCACCGCACACCCGGTGCAACACGTCGCCGTGGCGCGGAGTCGGGTCAGTCGTTGGAGTCGGTCGGCGGGGTCTGCGCCTGTCGCCGGCGCTCCCACTCGCCTCGCAGCCATTCGCCCTGTCGTTGTGCTGCAGCGCGGCTGATCCCTCGCGCCTTGGCCGGCGCCGGCGGGAACGGGGCACCCTCGTTGTAGAGCTGCTCAAGGCGGTCGGCTTCCCGCATGAAGGCGACCTCGACGAGACCGGCCAGCGCGGGCGCACCCTCCGGCTCATCCCTCGTCGACCACCACGCAGCCTTGAGGCGCGCGTGCAGCGCGACCGGCAGGTAGTAGGTCTGATGGCGGTATCCCGCGGCTCCTCTTGGGTTCACACCCTGGGCACGGTCGGGGGCAGGAGGGAAAGGGGAGCCGGCGTTGTAGAGCTGCTCGAGGCGGTTGGTCTCGCGGCCGATGGCGACCTCGACGAGACCGGCCAGCGCGGGCGCACCCTCCGGCTCATCCCTCGTCGACCACCACGCAGCCTTGAGCCGTGCATGCAGCGCGACCGGCAGGAAGTATGCGATCGAGCGGTAGCCGGTGGCCGACACTGACCCGGCGGGTCGGTCGGTGTCACCAGCGGCGTTGACATCTGTTGAGGGCACGAGTCACCGTCTGGGTGGGAGAGGCTTCGGCCCCGTTTCGGGCCGGGGCTGCCCCCAGCCTACAGGCCGGTTTCCAGGCCGTCAGGAGGGTTACATGCCGCGAGTTGACTCGGTTTTCCAGGGGGGTCAGAGGCGTCGGCAAGTGCCGTCTGTGGGACAGATCTCGATGCCATACAGGCGGAGGAACTCTTCGGGGTTCACGTAGCCGGCGTACTGCGAGGGGGCACCGAGTGCAGTCGCCTCCTGCAGCCCGGCGACGGCCTGATTCGTCGTCCCGTTCTTGTTGACGGCCAGGTGCAGGTGGCATCCCCCACTGGGCGGCACGTTCCCGACGACACCGATCTGCTGGCCGGCGGTGACGGTGTCTCCGACGTCGACGAGCCGCTCGCTCTTGTACATATGCAGGTAGGACACCACGAACCCATCGGGGTGCTTGATCGACAACCACAGTGAGCTGCTGAGAGTCACCGTGCCCGGCAGGACCGCGTAGACAGGGTCGCCGCACGGGTTTGGCCAGCGCTGCAGGTCGATTCCGACATGCCAACTCGACGCACCCGGAACGGTGATGTCGCGCGGCCCGTAGCCGGAGGTCATCTGGTAGCCGGCCGCAAGGGGGAAAGCGGCCTGCCCGACGACAGTGCTGCTGTCGCAGCTGATCGACCCGCCGACCGCGGTGATGATCTGCTGTGCTGCGGGCTCCCACTTGTCGTAAGCGGTCGGGTATGCGGAGACCTGCACGGTCTGCGCGGCCTCCCCCAGCCCCATGTCCTCCCAGCCGGGGATGTCGAGCAGCCCACGCGGCGATCCGCCGTTGGGGCCCTCCTCGCCGCCGAAGAACGCCTTGGCTGCGTAGAGGGGGTCCATGAGCTCCTCGACGGTGCCCCAGCCCGACACACGCTGCTGGAAGTAGTTGACGGAGTCGTGGTCGCTGCCGACCGCGTCGTGCGGGTAATCGAGGGACTCAGGCACGGAGGAGTTGGCGTACATCTTCAAGCCGGACTCCTGCAGCGCGGTCATGATCGCGATCTGCTGGCCCCGCGCGGACACGCCCAGTGAGCGGGCGACCGAGAGGATGGTGGCCGCGTGGCCGAGCTCCGTCGCACCGAGGGTGCGGGTCGATCCTCCTGTGGTCTGGACCTCGAGCTTGTCGGTGGTCAGCGACCCCGCGGTGCACTGCGACGACCCACCGCCGGAGGCGCCGGCGATCGCCATCATCAGGAACATCGTGTAGCCGGCGAAGAGCACCACCGGCACCAGCACGAGCGCGATCACCCAGAGGACGACCTTGCGCGAACCACCACCGTCCCCGTCGTCTCCCCCATTGACGGCGCCGGCGACGTCGGCAGAGCGCTCGAGTACTCCCGATGCGGACATGCGGGGTTACTTCTGTGCGATCGCGAGCCGGGCGCGCATCTCACCGCTGCGCGGAGAGCGAGGCGCGCGCGCCGGCAGGGACGAGATGTCGACGACACCTGACGAGGGGCGCCGTTCGATGTGTCCCATGCCCGAGGAGTCGACGACGATCCGTCGAGGACCGTCCGGGGTGCGCGTGGGCGCCGGGCCCTGGTCGACGACCATCGAGACCACCTTCGGGTCGCCCGCAGCTCGCGGCTTGCTCGCGCCTGCCGCGGCCGCGGAGACAGCCTTCGACGCTCCCTTGCTCGCGACTCGGCCACCGACCTCGAGCGCCGCGGCGCCGGCGGCGCCGGCCACACCGCCCGCTGCGGCACCCTTGCCGATCCGCGCGGCCGTGAAGACCAGGTCCGCGGTCTTCGAGGCCTTGGCGGCAGCACCCGCGCCAGCGCCGCCCCCAGAGCCCATCTGAGGCGACGGGAGGGCGGGACGGCTCGGTGAGCCGCCAGAGGGCGTCGAGGGCGGCTTGGGAGCCGCGGGCGGGCGTGTAGCGGTCATTGTGCCGATGTCCTGCGCAGCCCCCGCGCCGAAGTTGATGGAGCGCGCGTCGACCTTGTTGTCAGGGCGACGCAGCGCCGCGGCCGCGACGGTGGATACGGCGCTCATCGCCGCGACGGTCTTGACCCCGTCGCGCTGCGCCGGCGCGCCCTTGCCGATGCCGTACTTGGAGAGCTGCTCGGCGATCGACCGGCCGGTCTTCTTGGCAATGCGACGCGCTCGGATGATGAGGAACAGCAGCACGATCATCACCAGCGTCGCAAAGGTCATCTGCGCGACGAGCGGGATTCCCAGGCTGCTGAGCCCGGTGATCGCTGCGACGGTGAGCTTGAGGACGGCCGCCATGACGACTGCCATGAAGACGATGGCGACCAGGCCCATGAAGGTGTCGGCGAGGGACTTCCACAGCGGGTATCGGTTGACCGGGAGGATCCCGATGTAGACGTTCCACATGGTCTTGAGTGCGGAGATCAGGAAGCCGAGAACCGTGACTAGGAACAGCACCCCGAAGGCCATCGGCAGGATGAACAGGGTGAGCGCTCCGGGGGTCATCGTGACGGCCGTGAGCACCTGGCCGAAGTTCGGATTCTGGTTGAACGTCTTCGCCGCCTCGTCGCACCCGCCGACCGCGTCACGGACCTCGTTGCCGCCGGTCTGGATGGGCGCCGAGTTGGTCATCGTGTCGGTGAACGTCGCGGCGCACTGCCCCTCGAGGGCGTGGCCGAACGCGATCGTCTGCGCAGGGATCTTCACGAAGATGTCGACCAGCTGCGACGTGACCGCAGCTGACAGCAGGTTCTCGGAGTCGAGCTCCGTGCTGTTGATGTCGTCGGTGACGACGACGGCAGCGATCTGACCGCCGTACTCCTGGGCGGTGTCGAATGCTCCGCCTGCGGCGGTGAGCGAGGCGATCGGGTTAGCGAGCAGACCGGTCGCCAGCACCGCACAGCACGCAGAGATGAACAACTCCGCCCACCCGGTGGAGTGCCGGCCGAGCATGATCGCCAGGCCCGCGACACCGCCGGCGATCGTCAGCGCGAACGGGATCCATGCGATCTCGCCGAGGAAGTCCTGCAAGAGGTCGGCCAGCGCGCCGAACGGTGCCGCGACGATGTCGACCCACTCGAAGGAGAGCAGCCAGTTGCAGAACCAGATCATCCACGACACCAGACCCAGATGCCCGGTCCAGATCGGGTCGATCCACATGGAGATGAAGAACTTCCCCATCGTGAACACATCGCCGCGGTCCAGTGGAAGCACCGTGTAGTTGGTCAGCGGGACGCCGTCGCTGTCAGTGATGTCGCCGCCGAGCATGAACGGGGACGAGCCGCCGCCGTCAGCGGCGAAGGCCCAGTACGTGTTGCCGAACAGGACCAGGAACAGGTCGATCAGGACGACGGCGATGACCTTGCTCCACCGCGGGTGATCGTGCGCCCAGAAACGGACCCGCCAGAACGCGCCGCCCAGAGTCTCGAAGGTGTGCCGGTAGAAGGTGATCATGGTGTCACCAGAGACGGGGTCGACAGCACGGCTTCGCGGCGGTCGGGGCGCTCGGGCAGCGTCTTGCGGAACTTCCCGATTCGACCGCGCTGGTCACGGATCAGTCCCTCGCCGCGCCGCTCCGGGGCGACCTTTCCGTCCGCCCCGAGCGGGGACAGGTCTTCGGTGACCACCTGGACCATCGCCGGGTCCGCGGGCTCGCCGGTCAGCCACTCGATCGCGCGGCGAGCGAGCTCCTTGTCGGTCTGGCGCATCACGTAGCGGGTCTTGAGCAGGCCTCGGGTCTGGGTTTCTCCGAAGTCGGCGGGGTCGTGCGAGCCGAGGGCGAAGAACGCGCGGTGCTTGCGACCGTCGCGGATGCCGATGCGCAGGTCGCGCTCTCCCTCCGGTGACTGGGTGATGTGGTGGCACTCGTCGAAGTAGGCGCCGGCGAGCTCGCCGGGGTTCATGAAGCAGACCTCGCGGGAGATCCCCATGAGCATCGCGTACATGGCGCGGCCGTAGATCTTTTCCAGGGGCATCTCCTCGAACAGGTGCGCGTGCTCGAGCTCGGTCTTGTCTGGCAGCGACAGCCCATGGGTGAGGAAGACCAGGGCACGCGATTTCAGGTCGACAGCGGTCAGCCCGTCATTGAAGAGAACCTCGCCGATGTCCTTCGACGCGACCAGGTTGATCAGGCCCGACAGCTCATCGCTCTCCGCCGAGGAGATCGTCTTGAGGTGCGCCCGCAGGCGACCGAGGCTGGTGATGTCGTGCGCGGCGACGTACTCCGGCTCGAGGAGGCGGGACAGGGCGACGCCTCGGGAGTCGCGGGCCCGGATGCCGAGCATCACCGCGAAGAGCGACTGCACCATGCGTGCGCCGACGAGAGGGCCGAACACCCGCAGCGGGTCCAGCGAGTACTCCGGGGTCATCAGGTCAACGATCGTCGTGGTGTCCGGCCGGAGGCTCTGCGCGAAAACCGCGTACTCCTTGGCCTCTGTGCGGTCGATCGCGACGACGCGGCCGTTGCGGTCGACCGTGTCGCCCATGTCTCCCTTGAGCAGCACGCTCTTGCCGGCGCCGAGCTCGGCGACCACGCCGAAGCTGGCGCTGGTGTCGGCCTGGATACTGCCGTCCGCGTCGCGGAGGATCGGGGTGTGCCGGGCGGTGCTGATGTTCTCGCCGAAGCGGGCGCCCTTCTCGTCTCCGAGCTCGTTGCTGGAAAGCGGAACGCCGGTCGCGAACTCCCGGCCCGTCGTGATCTGGGTGAGCTCACGGACGATGCGCCCGGTGGGCGTGCCGGGGATCATCGCCCACCAAAGCTCCTCCTGACCTCCCAGGGGAGCCTCGAGGAGGAAGTCAGCGCGCTTGTACTCGTCTGCCACGAACCGGCCCTTAGCCTTCGCGAGATCGGCGGTATCTGCCCCCACAGCGAACAGCACCGTCGCCTGAACCTCGACCTCCTTATCGGAGCGGTTGAGGGAGGCGTGGTAGGCGGCCAGCGTCTCCGCGATCTCTCCGAGGTCGGATCCGCCGCCGGTGATCGTCGCGGTGCCCTCCTGGTGCTTGTACTGCTCCTCGAGGGCGGTTTCGGCCTTCTTGTTGCGACGCTTGACCTCGTCGGCGCCGGTGACGGTGAAACGGATCCCCCAGTCGACGTCAAGGGGGAACTGGTCGACGTGTGAGATCCACTCGACGCCGGGCGAAACCCAGCCGGCCTTGGGTGCGGCGACCATGGCCTGCACCACCTGGTAGGACGACGTCTCGTCCGCGTAGGGGCTGTGCACCTTGAGGTAGCGGCGCTTGAACGGGAGGAACTGCTGCCCCTTGGGAAGGTCGCTCTGTCCGCCTTCGTCGAGCCATGGGTTCGGCATCGCGGAGGGCATCTGGAAGTGCGCGAGCTCGTCGACGCCGAATCCGTCCTCGGTACCCTCGGCGGGCGGGACAGGGGCGGCGAGATCTGCGGAGAGGCCGCGCTGCTGCGAGTGAAGGGCGATCCAGATCTGCTCGGCCGGCGTTGCACGGGTCGGCTGGAACGCGGCCGGGATGCGAACCTCGATCTCCTTGGCCATCCGCGCGGCCGCAGCGATCTCGGAGTCGGTAGGCAGCTGACGGGGAAGAGCCAACGTGTCGCGCAGCTTGGTGTCGGCGGCGCGCACTGCCGACCTCGCGCGAGCCTTCATCGAACCGGCCGCGAGCGGGACCGAGAACCAGAACGCGCGCGTTCCAAGCGGGATCTGCTCGAGCGCGTCCAGGGTCAGCTCGACCTCGCGCGCCCAGTCCGGACACTCGTCGATGCGAACACCGTCCAGCATCCGCTCCACGACAGACACCGGATCCAGGTCAGCGCACAGCCCCAGCAGCAGTCCCTCGCCCCGGTGCGCCTGGAAGAGCGCCTGGTGGTGCGCCTTGACGAGCTGCTTTGCCGCCGTGGTGGCGTAGGCATACGGGAGCGGCTGCAGCCGCCACGTAGCCCAGACCACGCCCGAGCGGGTCCACATCAGGTTGCTCGTCATCGCTGTTGCCGGAATCTGCATCGTCGTCTCGTTTCTCAGTCGGTCGGCGTGGCCAGCAGCAGATCGCGACCGCCGCTGAGGGGTGCCGTGATCGGCGTGCCGCCGAGGATGGGGAGGAGGGCTGCGTAGCTCGTGGTAGCGGGGTCCGCACAGATCGGCCCACGCGCGGTCTCCGCCTTGACCACGAGGGTCTTGATGACGTAGCCGCGGCCTCGGCCGATGATGCCGAGCGGGATGTCGGTGTTGTTCATGGTCAGTTGCCTCCTCGGGCTTGCTGCAGCAGGCGCTCGACGCCGCTGACCGCGTGTGCGGGTGCGTGCGCCGGCAGCGGCGTCGAGCGCGGCTGCAGGACCGGCTGCGCCACGACGGGCGCTTCCGGTGCGGGTGCGGTGGTCTCGCTATCCGGGGTGGTGAGCGTGGCTCCGACCGGCTCGGCGATCGTTGTTCCGCCGCCTGCGAAGTGGGGCGGGCGAACCCGCATGGTCACTCCGCGGTAGCGGCCGGCTGCGGGGCGGGTCATCGCGGACAGGCCGCTGGTGATGATGCTCAGCAGGTTCCGGCGTGTGGCCGGGATCCTTCCGGCTCCCCACGCTGCTCCCCAGGACACGAAGGCAGCGACGGGGATATCGACGATCGGAGAGCCAGTCCCCCACACGCTCTGCGTCAGCAGGGCGACGACCAGGACGATCGCCAGGACGACGCCCTGCGTCAGCGTGTAGGGGCCCCCGGGGATCTTCGTGCCGTCGTGGAGACGGCCGATGAACTTTGGGAACCGGCGGCTGCGCGTGTAGAAGCGCGCAACCTCTCTCTCTTCGTCGCGATCGGCCACGTTCGCCCCTTTACGCGACCAGCCGGTAGACCGTGTCGCCGGCCGCGGTGGTGGTCTCGTTGAGCACCAGGGCGTCCGCCGGAGCTGCGATCTGATGGATCGTGACTCCGATGGCGTCGACGGTCTCGGTCTGGATGAGGCCCATGACCCACTCGCCACCGCCGGCGGCGAGGAACATGGCCAGGCCGCACGCGATGCCGGTGATGATGGTCGTCGCCATGGCGAACCGCACCTTGGCGGCGACGACGAAGAAGATCACTGCTGCTGCGAGAAACACGACCGCCCGGAAAGCAGTCGTCGCATCAGCGGTGATCCCGTTGATCCAATCGAACATGGTTGGTGTTCCTTCCTTAGTTGCCGTTACCGGACGGTGTCGGCGTGGGGGTTGTCGATCCCTTGTCGGAGACCGCTTGCGGTGCAAGATCAATGGCGCTGACCTCCCAGCGGGAGGCACGCGCGGTGAGGGTGAGCGTGTACGTCGAGGTCACTTGCTGGTCCAGCGGGCTCAGCAGTGAGACGGTCGCGAGCACCTTGAGGGTGTCGCCATCGCTCGGGGACTCCGTAGGCGTCAGGTCTGACCGCATCTCCTCGACGTTGACCATCACGTAGGGGGCGGGCGAGATCGCCACGAAAGATGTGTCCGGGGCGCTGTATCGGGACAGGTCACCCGAGCCGGCAAGGTACGCGCCGAGGAACGCCGACACTGTCTCCGCGGACGGGTCAGAGGATCCGATGGTCTGCTTGTAGACCAGCGACGTTGTCTCGCCCTGGACGGGAGCGGAGATCTGGGCCGGGAGACCGACTGCCCTCACCGTGTCCCCGTTGACCGCGATCGCCACCTGGAAGTAGCGGCGCGGCCAGCTCGTCGTGCTGGTGTCGTCGGAGTCCGTCACCGACAGCTCCTTGATGTTCGCCGCGACGACGACGTTGA
Organism: Microbacterium canaveralium; assembly: GCF_047238045.1. Lineage (NCBI taxonomy): Bacteria > Bacillati > Actinomycetota > Actinomycetes > Micrococcales > Microbacteriaceae > Microbacterium > Microbacterium canaveralium. Next base: position 38,496 of record NZ_JBDFMA010000001.1, read on the forward strand.
CGAAGTCCGAGCCGTCGACGGGCGTGATGGAGACCACGGACAGGTCGCGGTACTCCCAGGCCGTGACCGACAGCTGCCGCAGCGCCGCCAGGTCGACGTAGGTAGCCAGGTCGCCCGGTGCGTCCTTCGTCGCGCTCAGCCACGAGGAGACGAAGCCCTCCGCGTAACCGCCGGCAGCCTGCTGCTGCGTGCTCAGTCCCGCTGCCTGCGCCTCGGGCGCTGCGGCGACGACGGGCGCCGGACGTGCGGCCGCGGCGAAGAGCGCGATAGGCCCACACGCGATCGCGGCGAACAGAAGCGCGGACAGCAGCTTGCCGCCCAGCTGCCGACCATGGGTCCAGCTGCTCCCCTGTGCCGGGACGGTCTTCGTCTCCTTGGCCGGCTTCGACGTCTTCTCACGACGCGCCATTATGCAGCTCCTCCCACTCGCAGCTGCGCCACCCGCAGAGCTGCCGGCACCGCTGCCGAAAGCTCCTCAACCGCCTTCACCACGCGACCATGCGTGGAGGGGTCGAAGGGTGCGTCGAGAGTGCTCGCCACTGCTTCCTCGAACCCCTGGCGCGCACGGATCGCGCGTGCAGCGTCGGGCTTGAATCCTTCCCACATGGCGTCGTCGGCGCTGTCTGCGGTGCTGCTCTCGCTCACGTTTCTGTCCCTTCCGCGGAGTCCTGATGCCTCCCGACCAACGGGGGCATATCTGTATAGGCCGGGTTTTCGGCCCTTCGCGGACATCGCGGATCGAAGAAATCTTGCGTGGATATTGCGCCCATGCAGCGAGGCATGGAAACCGCCCCTGAACAGGTATTTACAGCATCGGATCGCAACTCAGATCCACCGAAGCCAGCATCCGCCGATCGGGCGCTCTCCTGCCCGGCCGGAACTTTCCAGGATCTGAACCAGGGGTGCTGAGGAACGTGGCCCTTCGTCAACCGACGTCACGACGAAGGGCCATTTCTCATGACTGCTTGGGCGAAGACATCACCTCTTGCCGACCAGCTGTTCGATGAGTGGAACAGCTTCCACTCCCACACCACTCACCACTTCGGAACGCTCGGCGAGCTGACTGGCGATGAGGCCGTGAACCTCATCCGGCAGCCGCAAGCTCCCGAACAGCGCGACGCGCTCCTGCTCGAGCTGCTCACCCTCGAGCACGCCGGCGATACCATCGCCGGCCGCGTCCTGCTCAAGTCGTTCATGCCGCTCGCGCTGCGGCTGCCGAGCAGCTGCAGCAGCATGCGCAGCCTGTGGCAGCACTCCCCCGCCGACGCCCGTACCGCGACGATCGGCGTGCTCTGGGAGGTCATTCACACCTACCCGCTCGAGCGGGTCCACTCCGTCTCCGGAAACATCCGCCTCGAGACGATCAAGAACCTCGGAGTCTGGTTCGGCAGCGAGCACAGCGTCGACGCAATGCCGGTCGAAGACGAGCTGCTCGAGAAGATCGCAGGCCCCGACGAGAGCGATGACGTCTTCCGGGATCTGGTGACGATCCTCACCTGGGCGATCGACTCCGGCACCCTCCGCCGCGACGAGGTCCAGCTGCTTGCTCGCATCGAGCTCGCGGAGGGTGATCCCGGTGTGGCGCGTGAGGAAGCAGCTGTCGAGCTCGGCGTCAGCCGGGAGACGCTCAACCGCCGAGTGTGCCGAATCCGCACCAAGCTCATGCAGGCCGTCAGCGGCGACATGGAGGCCAAGGTCTCCTACGCCCCGCGCCGCAGCTGAGCCAACCCGCCATCCAGGGGGCAAGCGCAGTCGACGAGTCGAGCGCTCCCCACAGGCCGGAGCAACACTCCCGCTCCGCCCCCCCAGACAGACAGGGCCTCTGGATGGCCCCCAGGGGCCCTGTCTTCCCCTCCGCCTCACTCGGAGCCCTCCTCATGGCCGAAATCGCCTCAGCAGGCCGCACAGGCCCGTCTACGCCCGCATCCATCGTTTGGATGCCCCACCACGACTCCATGACCAGCCCTCGCGACACCGCGCACCCCACCATCGCCAGCGCCGCGCTACACACGCGCCACCCCGCCGCCATGCTCTGCGCTGTACCCTCGCAGCAACACCGCGATAGCCTCCGCCACTCCCCCGCCAGATCACCGCATCACTTGCGCGATACGCTGAGCAACCCCCGCGCCATACCCGCGCCAGCCATCCGCAATATCAACTGCAATATTCGCGCTATTACATCGCCCTACCCGCGCATGCTGTTGCGCTCTAACGTGCGCATTACGAGCGCCCGGCTGTCGCCTGTACGGCCCCTTACTTGCGCATTGCTTGTGCCCGTATGTAGCCACTATGGCGCGGGTCTTGTTTTAGATGATGCGCACTGTCAAGCGCTCTGCTTGCGTTGTTCTTGCACCGACAGAGCGCGTTCATCGCACAGTTCTAGCGCCGTAGCTCCACATGCTCTAGCGCATGTGTCGCGCCAGACACGCGCGATTGTTGTTGCATATAGGCGTGAATGTGACGCTATACTGGCGCCCATGAACCCGCCACAGTTGCCCCATACCCGCGCCACACATCCGCACACCGCGCGCTCGACTGGCGCGACCGCTGCCAACGCCCTCAGCCGTGGAGGCCGATCGTGAGAATCATCGGCGTCTGCAACCAGAAGGGCGGGGTGGGCAAGACCACCACCGTCATGAACCTCGCGGCCGCGCTGTCCCGCGCTAACAATGTGCTCGTGGTCGACGTCGACCCGCAGCAGTCCGCAGCACGCTGGGCCGAGCGCGCGGGGGATGACCTTCCGTTCGACTTCGCCGCCGACGTCGACCCCAACAACATCATGGGATTGCGTGACCTCGACGGATACGACATCGTCCTCGTCGACACACCTGGCAGCCATGAGAACACCGGCGTTCTCACCGCAGTCCTGCAGGTCGCCGACTTCATCGTCCTGCCGCTCGAAGCGGCCACCATGGCCATCGAGTCCGTCGCGGACACGCTCGCCGAGCACATCATCCCGACTGGGGTGCCCTACCGACTCCTGCTGAACAAGATCGACACCCGCCGAGGCGGGCGGCGACTCGAGGACTGGGAAGAGCAGCTCGACACCGTCGAGTTCATCGAAGGACAGATCGGACTCCCGCGGTTCCAGCGTCACATCCGCCTGTCCGCGAGCATCGAGGACGCTCCCTACGACGGCAAGGTCGTCACGCAGTACACCGATTCCCGCAAGAACCAAGCAGCGATCTCCGACTACACCAGTGTCGCGTTGGAGCTCACATCGCTGTGGGCCAACCAGATGAAGGAGGCCTGACGTGGCACGCCAGGATCTCGGAAAACTCACCCGCCGCGCCGTGCCGACGCCGGCTCCCGCAGAACCCGTGGAGCCCACCGTCGACCAGGCTCCGCCCACCGAGCCCGTCCCTGCAGCGGCGGTCGAACCTGCGGCCGCTCCTGCGAAGAAGCAGGCGCCGCGCAAGCAGCCGACTCGCACGACCCGCGCGGAGGACGAAGACGGGGGAGAGGGGGAGGAGCGGGAGACCGCGACCAAGGGCGTCCCTGTCCACCTTCCGGTCCCGCTGAACGACCGACTGCAGGCGTACATGGCCAAGACGCGCAAGAGCCACCAGACGGTCCTCCTGGACGCCGTCTCGGCCACCTATAAGCGTCTTCCTGAACTGATCCGCCAGGCCACCGCCGGCGGAGAAGAGACTGACGAGGACTGGACGGATCTGTTCAACCGGCAGAAGCGTCCCGCCCCCGTCACTGATGCGGGGCCTCGCGTCAAGCACACCGTGCGCGTTGCCCCGTCGTACCGCGCGATCCTCGATCGCGTCACCGCTGAACTCGATGCTCCCTCCCGGAACTTCGTCATCATCACCGCCTACGAGGCATTCCTTCCGCCTCTCGAATAGACGGTGCGGTGTCCAGCTACAGCAGAAGACCAGCTGTCGCGACAGCGGTATATGAGACACTCACCGAACTGCTTAGACACCTACGCCACATCCGCCCACGTTGAAGGACTGACTTCCAATGACCACCACCACTGACCGCAAGAGCAAGCGCACGAAAGACACCACCGAGCAGGGCGAGCAGAAGCAAGGACTCACTCCTGCAGTCCTGCAGCCGACGAAGTCTCGCCGGCGCCCCGCGATCATCGCCCTCGGCATCGCGCTTGTCCTCCTCGGCGGAATCGGCGTGTGGTGGGTCACCACGAACCTCACCCGCACCGTCAGCGTCATGGCGACCAGCGTCGATGTCTCACGCGGGGAGACGATCACCACAGACGACCTCACGACCATCCAGCTCGCCGGCGGGCAGCAGGTCGACGCCGTCTCCGCCGCGGATGCCGCCGACCTCGTCGGAACCACCGCGCTGGTCGACCTGCCCGCTGGCACCCTCATCACGTCGGCCAACACCGGCGACACCCTCGCGGTGCCGTCCGGCTCCTCGATCGTGGGCGTCACGCTCACCCAGGCGCAGATGCCCGGCTACCAGCTCGCAGCAGGCGACAACGTCCGTGTCGTCGAGACCCCCGTCACTCAGGGCGACCCGCCCGTCGAAACCCCCAAGAGCTTCGACGCCACGGTGTTCACCGCCACCTACGACACTGAGACCCAGGTGTGGGTTGTCGACCTGGTCGTGCCGAACCGTGAAGCACCCGACATCGCCGCTCGTGCCGCCACCGGCCGTGTCGCGCTGGTCATCGACTCGACGGGGGAGTGACCCCGCATGGCGATCATCTTCCTTGCCAGCGCGTCCGGCGCCCCCGGCGTGACCACCGCCGCCGGCGCCCTGGCCCTCAACTGGTCCAAGCCCGTGATCCTCGTCGAGGCTGACACCACCAAGACCAGCAGCATCATCCCCGGACTCATCCGCGGGCAGGTCTACCACAGCACCGGACTGACCGAAGCGGCCGTCGCAGACCAGTACGGCGCTCTGACCCCTGACAAGCTCTGGGAGCAGACCGTCGAGCTCAGCCCCCGCTCAGTGCTCATCCCCGGCTTCAAGAGCCTGCAGGGCGCCGCCGGCGCGGGCCCCCACTTCTGGCGGGCACTGCTCGACGCGCTGCGACCCTACGAGTCCGCCGGTTACGACATCCTCGTCGACGGCGGGCGCCTCCACGTCAACGACCCTCGTCTCCCGCTACTGCGCGAGGCGGACAGCATCACCCTGTTCACCGATCGCACGTTGCCCTCCGTGGCAGCCGTGCTCGCACACTGGCGATCCCTCGACGAGAACCGCAACACCGTCCCCGAGTGGCTGCTGAACACGCTCAACGAGATCGGGCACGCCAGCTACGTGGATCTCCTCGTTACCGAACGCTCCACCACGCAGGAGACCTGGCCTCTCAAGACCGTCACCAAGCAGATCGGCATGAACCTGCTGGGCACCATCCCCTGGGATCCGAAGGGCGCCGCTATCTACTCGGTCGGCGCACCCACCCTCGGTGCCCAGCGCACCCCCTACTCGCGGGCCATCGGCGCACTGCTGCACAGCTACAGCGATGTCCTCAACACCCGCACATACACAACCACCGACTGGGAGGGACAGCAGTGAGCGACTCCACGCCCGACCCTGCAGACCTGGGCAACATCCCGTTCTTCACCGCGCCAGCACCGGCCACCGCGCCGGCACCGGCAACACCGCAGGCACCAACGACCGCACCGGCCGACACGGGCCTGCGCAACCTGGGACACGCCGCCGCGCACCTGACCCGTGCGGCGCAGCGGAACGCTCCGGCCGAAGCCGCCCCCACGACACCTGCTGCTCCGATCGTGCCGACACCGCCCTCCACCCCCGAACGGCCTGCACCCGAGGTCACTCCGCAAACCACCCTCGACGCGCGCAGCGATCTGCCCTGGGCCGACATCGCCGCCATTCGCGACGAGGTCTCCCGTGAGCTCGCCGCGGTATTCAGCGAGTCCATGGACATCACTGCCGAGCAGCGCGAGCAGACAGCGCAGGACCACATCGTTGACCGGGTCCGAGCTCGCGTCGACGACCAGACCCGACGCCCCGGCGAGGGCCGCTGGCCGGCGCCGATGCAGACCGCGATCCGGCAGGCCGTCTTCGACCAGCTGTTCCGCCTGGGTCGGCTGCAGCCGCTCGTCGACGAGCCCGACGTTGAGAACATCCACATCAACGGGTTCGACGACGTCTGGATCTCCTACGCGGACGGCCGCGTGGTCAAGTACCAGTACCCGATCGCCGAGAATGACCGTGAGCTCGAGCGAGAGATCAACCTGCTCGCCGCCCGCTCGGGTGAGGGCGGACGATCGTTCACGAGCGCCCGGCCGCGACTGCACATGGACCTGCCCGGCGGAGCGCGCCTGGCAGCGATCGCCGAACCCGTCGCCACCCGCCCCACGATCGTCATCCGTATCCACCGCCTCGTCGACGTCACCCTCGACCAGCTCGTGGAGCGCGGCACCATCACCCGCCAGGCGGCAGCCTTCCTCCGCGCGGCCGTCATCGCCGGGGTCTCCGTCGTCACCAGCGGCTTCCCCGGCGCAGGCAAGACCACACTGCTGCGCGCGCTCGCCGACTGCATCCCGGCCGAGGAGAAGATCGTCACAATCGAGATGGAGCGTGAGCTCTACCTTCACAAGATCAACGACCGCCACCCTCGAGTGGTCTCGCTCGAGGCGAAGCCGGGGGAGGGGGAGCGTGGCGCCGATGGGCGGCTGCCTGGTGAGATCACCCCCGAAGACCTGGTCTACGACACCCTCCGACTGGACACGCAGCGCTTCATCGTTGGTGAGGTCCGCGGGCCTGAGATCTACGCCATGATGCAGGCCATGCAGTCCGGTGTCGGGTCGCTGTCCACTCTGCACGCCGCCAGCGCAGACGACTCGATCGACCGCATGTCGGCGCTGATGCTGTCGCGCGGCAACAACACGACCCCCGTGTACGCCTACCGGATGATCGAGCAGAACATCAAGATCGTGGTGCAGATCTCGAAGATCATCGACCCCGCTACCGGCAAGCCCCGCCGCGTCGTCACCGAGATCGCCGAGATCCTGCCCGGCGAGGAGCAGAACAACTCCCGCCCTGTGGCTTCTCAGGTGTTCCGCTTCGACCGATCCACCGGCAGCCTCATCACCGCTGACATGCCATCGCCGCGGCTCCTCGAGGAGCTCAAGTTCTACGGCTTCGATCCCGCGAACCTGGGAGTGTGAGATGACTACCGCAACCCTCGCTCTGTGCATCATCGTCGCGGTGGCCGGCGCGATCCTGGTCATCCTCGGCGCCGCCCATAAGCCCAGCACCAGTGGGCTGCCCACGCGCAGCGCACTTCGCGGGAAGGCGACACGCGACTTCACCCGCACGCAGCAGATCCAGCTCGTCGGCGGCGCCGCGGTCGGTCTGGTGTTCGCGCTGATCACCGGATGGTGGCTGCTCGTGATCGCGGTGCCCGTCGCCGCTGTCGGCCTGCCATGGCTGCTGCAGAAGGGCCCCGAGGAGAACACGATCGCCAAGCTCGACGCCCTCGAGTCCTGGACCCGCAGCCTCGCCGGCCTCACCGTCTCCGGTGCCGGCCTCGAACGCACCATCGCCGCATCGCTGAGCAGCTGCCCCGAAGCGATCCGCCCACAGGTCACGCAGCTCGTCGCGCGCATCAACGCCCGGTGGACCACCACCGCGGCGCTGCAGGCGTTTGCCGACGATCTCAACGACGAGACCGCGGACGTGCTCGTGATGCATCTTCTCCGCAAGGCCGAGCTCCGCGGCTCCGGTCTCGCCGCCTCGCTCGAGGATCTCGCCAAGAGCATCTTCGAGCGGGTCAAGATGCGCCGACAGATCGAAGCCGACCGCGCCACCCCGCGCAACGAGGCCAGGTTCGTCGTCTACTTCACCGTCGCGCTGCTCGTACTTCTGGTCCTCGCCCAGCAGTACTCCGCCCCCTACGGCACCCCGATCGGTCAACTCCTGTTCGCCGCGTACCTCGTCAGCTACGCCCTCGTACTGCTGTGGATGCGACGCATCAGCCGCGGCGTGCCGGCACCCCGTCTGCTCGTTGCCTCCGAGAAAGCTGGTGAGAAGTGAACCTCGCACTAATCGTCCTCCCTGGCCTCGTCCTGGGGCTCGGCTTCGCGCTGGTCATCGCCGCACTGGTGCCCACCCAGCCCAGCCTCTCCGCAGCGCTCGATCGGATCGGCACCACCACCGTCGCCGCCGACCCCGCCTACGCCGCCACCCTTGAGAACCGGGTAGGCTCAGCCGTCCTCCGTCGCGTCGGCGACAGCCCCTCGCTCAAGATCCCCACCCGCGATCTGCGCCTGATCGGCATGAGCGTCAACCGGTTCCTGTACCAGAAGGTGCTCTCCGCCGGCCTCGGCCTCATCGCCCCCATCGCGATCGGACTGATCTTCCAAGTCCTCGGCCTGACCGCGTTCTACATCCCCGCACTGTTCGGCATCCCCCTCGCCATCGGCGGCTGGTACCTGCCCAACCTGCTCGTCCGCGACCAAGCCGAAGCCGCCCGCAAGGAGTTCTCCCGCTCGGTCGCCGTCTACATGGAGCTCGTCGGATCCGAACGCATCAGCGGCGCCCCTCCCGGCAAAGCCCTCGAGTCCGCAGCCCAAGTCGGACGCAACTGGGCCTTCGTCCGTATCCGCCAAACCCTCACCGAAGCCCGCTACGCCGGTACCGCCCCCTGGGACGCGCTCGAGCAGCTCTCCGTCGAGATCAACGTCCCCGACCTGGGTGAAATCGCCAAGGTGATCAGGCTCTCAGGGGAGCAAGGAGCATCGGTATATGAGACACTCAGGGCACGGGGGCAGAACCTCCGGGACCGACTTCTGAATGACGAAGTGACGGAGGCGAACAAAGCAACCAACAAGATGACCATCCCGATGACCCTCACCGGCGTCCTCTTCATGCTCCTCCTCGGCACACCGTTCGTTCTCAACGCTTTCTTCTGAAAGGTTGTTTATCCACCGATGTCCGCGAAGGCTCCAAACCGGGGCCTATACCTAGTAGACCAAGCACCACCCACCCAGAGAGAGAAAGGAACCAGGATCCTATGTCGACCCTGAGCCGAGAGTTCCTGTCCCGCATGCGCGGGCGGGCAGCTCGCTTCACCGAAGAGCCCGAACGTGGCTCCATCACCCTCGAGCAGGTCATCTGGACCGCCGGGATCGCGCTCGCCGCGGTGGCCGTCGTGGCGATCATCGTCACCGCGATCAACGCCTACGCCGGTCAGATCCCCACCGGCTGAAAGAGCCACCCGCAGATGGTCCGCACCACCAACCCCGGTCACCGGCAGCGCCTCAGAGAAGCGCTCGCCGGTGATCGGGGTGCGGCCACGCTGCAGAACACGATCATCGCCCCGGTACTGCTGCTCGTCCTCGCGGTCTTCCTGCACCTGGGCATCATCCTTCACGCCAACAACCTCGCCCACGCCGCCGCCACCAGCGCCTACAACGCCGCCCGCGCCTACAACGCCAGCGGAACAGACGGCTCCACCGCCGGCCTCGCTGTCCTGAACCAGTCCGGCTCACCGATCAGCGGCGCGTCCGTCGCGGTCGACCGCGGCGCCAACACCGTGACAGTGACCGTCACCGGCAACGCCCCCTCCTTCGTCCCCGGACTGACCACCAACATCGACGTCACCGTGACCGGCCCCACTGAAAGGTGGGTCAACTGATGCGCACCATCCGCACCCTCATTGCCAAGCTCCGCGACGACCGCGGCTCCGCCGGCCTCGAGATCGCCATCCTCGCCCCGGCCCTCGCCGCCGTGCTCGTGCTGCTCGCAGCTTCCGGACGTCTCGCTCTGGCCGGCAATGCCGTCGAGTCCGCAGCGTCAGCCGCAGCTCGCGAAGCCTCGCTCGCGCGCACCACAGCCGAGGCGCAGGAAGCCGCCGAAGACATGGCGCGGATCTCGATGGAACAGTCCGGCGTCAACTGCACCACCCTCTCCGTCAACATCGACGCCTCTGGCCTGAGCGCCCCGATCGGGACCACCGGCCGAGTCAGTGCGACCGTCTCCTGCACCGTCGCACTCAGCGACGCCGCCATGATCGGCCTCCCCGGCACCCGCGACCTCACAGGCACCGCTGCTTCTCCGGTCGACGCCTACAGGGAGCGGCGATGAAAACCATGATCCAGAGGCTCCAAGCCAAGTTCCGTGACGACAAGGGCGTCGCGACGATCTACTTCGTCATCATGACCGTCGCGTTCCTCGCGATCGTCGGACTCGTCGTCGACGGCGCCGGCAAGGTGCAAGCCAACCAGCAGGCCTACACCACCGCAGCCAGTGCCGCCCGAGCCGCAGCGAACGCGGTCAGCGGCCAAGCGATCATCGACGGCACCACCGCGATCGACAGCAACCGAGCCGTCAGCGCCGCCAACGGCTACCTCGCCGCCGCTGGCGTCGGAGGAAGCGTCGCCGTCAGCGGCGACCGCATCACCGTCACCGTCGACACCGACTACTCGGCAACCTTCCTCCCCGTGCCGTTCCCCGTCCAAGCCACAGCCACCGCAGAGCTGATCACCCAATAGGAGCCCCACCATGAGCATCAAGCGCCTCGCCATCGCCGGCATCATCGCCGCCGCACTGACGCTGACCGCATGCACGGGCACCGGCAACCAGAACCCCACCGCCAGCCCCACAGACACCCCGACCCCCACGCCTACCGCCAGCAACGCACAGGTTCCGCCGCCGGCGAGCGAGGATGAGGCGATCACCGCAGCGGAGACCGTGCTGACCCAGTACTTCGTCACACGGGGCGAGGTCAACGCAGCTGGTGGTACCGATACTGCGCCGCTTGAGGCGTGGGCGACCGGGCGAGCTCTCGAGGTCGCTGTCAACGATGCAGCTGGCATCGCAGAGGGGCCGATTCTCAACGTCGACCAGGTGAACGTCGAAGGCCCCGCAACCACAGAGGGAGCGATCAAGTACGAAACGGTTGCTTCCTACGGGCAGGAGTGGGAAGGCATCGAGAACGGTCTTGTCACGATCAATGCCTGCCAGGACGCGAGCGAGTACAAGGTCTGGGCTAGCGACGGGTCGGAGGCCATGCGCCCCGAAGCTCGCAGCACCTTCGACTACCAGGTCGTCTACGACAGCGAGAGCGAGACCTGGCTGGTTTACAACCTGATCAGTCTGGGGGAGAGCTGCTGACCGTAGCTCGGGAGATCGCATGCTGAAACGACTAGTCACCGCCCTTGCCTCGATCGCCTTGATCGCAGGCACCTTGATGGCCACGGCTGCGCCTGCTAATGCTGCCGGTGGTGTTTGGTGTGACCCGGAGTCTTCGCGTTGCTACCTCACGATCTCGATACCTTCGGATCCGGCGCCGAACCCGGACAGCAACGGGTGGACCCCTGGCGCACCGACCTGCTACTACGAGAACTCGCAGTCTGGCCTTCTGCAGCTGGGCTGGACCGAGGATCAGATTCGAGTGTTCGAGGGCGGCACCTACCAGCGCTTCTACGCGATCATCGACTGCGGTGGATCCGACTCGTACTGGTCGAACACGCGGCAGTGCTACGTCTTTATGAAGGACGGCGTATGGCCGGCCCGCCCGCCGGGCTACTCGCAGGAGGCCGGCTACTACGGCTGCATCATGTTCAACCCGACGCCCGGTGGATCGCCGGGCCTGGGCACGGAGAGCAACTTCTGGGGTGAGACGGTCCCGCCGGGGCTGCGGGTGCTCACTCCGGGTGCCGCTGCTCAACAGCTCATCTCCACGTTCGCCCTGCGCGGCATCGACATCGGCATGGCTCCCGAGGTCAACCCGGAATGGGGTCACCGTCGCGGCTACGTCGGGGTGCCGATCTGGCTCTGGGTCAACAACCCCGAGCCCCTGACCTGGGGCCCCTATACGGAGACCGCGACGCTGGGTGGGCAGACGATCACGGCGACCGCTCAGGCCACGTCCGTTCGCTGGCAGATGGGCGACGGCGCGTCGACGACCTGCGGCAACACCGGCACCCCGTACAACGTCGGCTACGGCATGACGACGTCGCCGACCTGCGGTTACCAGTACACGTCGACCTCGAGCCGGAACCCCGGCGATCGCTTCACGGTCACGGCCACGACGAACTGGACCGTGACGTGGACCTCTCTCGCCGGCCCCGGCGGCACCATCAACCTGACCACCAACAGCGCAGTCGACCTCGAGGTCAACGAGCTGCAGACGGTCATCGTCCCCTGACCCCCAAGGAGGCATCATGAACCGCATCGGAAAGGGCCTCGGGTCGCTGATCCTGCTCGCCGTGCTCCTGGTCGGTATCCCCGCCGGGCTCGTGTTCTTCGCCGGCAACCCGCTGCCGTCGTGGGACGAGCTCGTGGCCGGGTTCACGATGCGCGACTACACCGGATCCTTCCTGATCGGGACGATCATGCCGATCGTCGCGTGGATCGCGTGGGCGACCTTCGCTGTCGGCTTCCTCGCCGAGCTGCCCGCGCAGCTGCGCGGCGTGCCGCGGCCGCGGATCCCTGGCCTCGGCGTCCAGCAGAAGGTCATGGGCGGTCTGCTCGCCGCAGTCATCGCACTGTTCTCGCCCGCGGCCGCGTTTGCGTCAGAGGTACCCACACAGCCTTCGGTGTCGATGAGCACCTCTGTCGTCTCGGTTGCGACCACCGAGGCTGCGACTGAGGAGGCCCCTGTCGTCGAGGCAGGCCCGCAGTACGTGGTGACGGGTACGGACACACTCGCCCGGATCGCGGAGAGCACGCTGGGCGACCGCAGCCGCGCTGCAGAGATCTCCGCGCTCAACCTCGGTGTGCAGCAGGCCGATGGGGGAGCGCTGACCGCATCGGGATGGCTGCAGGAGGGATGGGTGCTCACCCTGCCGGCAGACGCCGTCGTGCCAGCCGCAGCGGATGTCGCGGCAGCGCCTGCAAGCGCCGAGGCGGAGACGGTCACCGAGATCACCTACGAGCAGCGTGCCATCGTCTCCGGCGACACCCTGTGGGACATCGCGGCCGAGGAGCTCGGCGACGGTACCCGCTACCCCGAGATCTTCGAGGCCTCGAAAGACATCGTTCAGCCTGGCGGCGGCACCATCACCGATCCGAACTGGATCTACCCCGGCCAGCAGGTCAACATCCCCGTGGCCACCGTCGTCCCCATCGCTCCGACCGACGACGCGGCGGGCACCACCGGCAGCACTGGCTCGATCGACACGGACGAGGGCGCTGCCGGCGCCGTCGACGTCGACGCAGACGAGGGTGCTGGTGCCGCGGGTGCTGGCGGCGGCGCCGACGAAGGCGCTGGCGCGTCGGGTGCGGATGCCGCGGCCGAGGACGAGGCCACAAGCGGTCTGGGGTTCACCACGGATGCCACCCAGGCGCCCGCCGACGAGGCGCCCGTCGACGAGGCTGCAGCTCCGGCCGCGGCCGTCGACGTCGACGAGGACGACACGAGCGGCATTGAGGACTACTTCCAGGTCGCCACCATCGGAGGCATCGGCGCCACACTCGCCGCCGGCCTCCTCACCCTCCTCGGGTGGCGGCGTCTCAAGCAGCGCCGCGACCGCAAGCCCCGCCAGCGGATCGCGATGCCCGACGAGACGGTGTCCTCCGTGGAGCTCGAGCTGCGCGCCGTGGAGAACCCGCTGGGCGCCGAGGCGGTCGACACAGCCCTGCGCCACCTGGCCGTGTGGGCGCAGGAAACCGGCAGCCGGCTCCCCGCGCTGTACGCCCTCCGCCTCGATGAGAGCTCGGTCGCCGTCTACCTCGACGAGCCGACCGACCTTCCGGCACCGTTCACCCAGTACGACCCCGAAGACAAGCTCGCTTGGATGGTCGCGCTGACCGACCTCGAGCCTCTCGACACGGTCCCGTCCGCGCCGTACCCGGCGCTGGTCATGCTCGGCCACGACGACAACAACGGGCACATCTTCGTCGACCTGGAACGGATCGGTGCGCTCAACGTCACCGGCGCCACCGGAGAGCTGCGCCAGGGCGTGCTTACCGCCATCGCGATCGAGCTCGCCGCGAACACCTGGTCTGAGGACGTCCAGGTCACCCTCGTCGGCGTCGGCGATCGCCTCCCGCTCGCGCTCGGCAGCGGCCGCGTGCGTCACGTCGAGGACACCGACACGCTGCTGCGCAACCTGCACGGACAGGCCGCGGCGGTCGAAGCTGCTCTCGCTGAGCTCGGCGTCGACGGGCTCGAGCAGGCACGTACTACCGGAGCGGATGCGGAGGCCTGGGCGCCGGAAATCATCATCCTCGGCGACAACCCGGACGAAGCCACCCGTGAAGCCATCAGCGAGCTGGTCACCCGGATCCCGCGGGTCGGTATCGCAGCTGTCAGCGCCGGCCACCTGACGGGCAGCTGGAACCTGGCACTCACCGAGGACCGTCGAGCTCAGCTCGAGATCCCCGGCACCGGCGTCGCCATCCCGATCACCCCGCAGCTTGTCGGCACGCGCGAGTACAACGAGATCCTCGCGCTGTTCGACGTCGCCACAGAGGGCGCCGCTACCGGCGTCGCGCTCGACGACGAACTCGAGCTCGACGAGATCCCCGCCGCTGCAGTCGAAGCCGACGAGGTCGAAGCCGAGCAGCTCCCGCTCGTCGACGAGCCCGACGTCGAGATCTCCGAGCCTGTCGCCGCCGAGAAGGAGGCGGAGATCTCCGAGGCGGACGAGGCAGCACCCGCCGCCGTCGACGAGGAGCCGGCGGAGACCGTCACGGTCGACCTGGTCGACGAGGAGGCCGCGGCCGAGCACGACGAGCCGCTCGCGGCGATCACACCGCTGCACCGTGGGCCGTACCTGCAGCTGCTCGGACCCGTCGAGGTTCGCGGCGCGCGTGGAGAGGCGCCGGTGAACCCGAACACCGCCGCGCAGTGGCGATCGGCAATCCGCAAGGGGACCGAGCTGGTCGCGTTCTTGTCGGTGAACCCGAACGCCACCGCCGAGCAGGTACACGCCGTGTTCTGGCCCGGCCAGATCGCCTCGGGCAAGAAGGCAAACGACGACCGCAACGGGCTGACCTCCAAGACTCGCCGCTGGCTCGGACAGAACGATGACGGCGAGCTCTATGTGCCGCTCGTGACGACGGGGGAGTACCGGCTGCACGAGGACGTCCGCTCCGACTGGCAGGACTTCCTCGGTCTCATCGGTGACGAGATCTCTGACACCCCCACCGACCGGCTGCTCGCTGCGCTCGAGCTCGTCAAGGGACAGCCCATCAGCGGCGTCCCCGACAAGCGCTACGTGTTCGCCGACCGGCTGCGCAACGAAATGATCGCGACCATTGGCGACGTCGCCCATGAGGTAGCCACCCGCAGCCTGTCCACAGGGAAGGTCCGACACGCACGCCTCGCCTCCGCGATCGGACGCATGGTCGACCCCATCAACGAGGTCTTCTGGCGTGACGGTCTGCGCGCCGAGCACCAGGCAGGCGACCACGCCGGCGTCGAGCGACTGATCACGCAGCTCGAGCAGAACCTTGCCGCCGTCGACGAGGACTACGAGCCCGACACCGAGACGCAGTCCCTCATCGCTCAGCTGCGACAGCGCCACGCGATCGCCAGCTGACCCATGACCACAACTCGTGAGGCCCCCCAAAGCGCGCGCGCGGGACGTTTCCCGGCGTTGCGGTACCCGCTCGCGGCTGTGGGGGGCTTCGCTCTGTCAGCGGCCATCACAGCGCCCCTGAGCCCCGATCTCGGGCTCACGGTCGGCAGTTGGGTCATGATCAGCGTCTACAGCGTCTACGGGGCGCTCCTGGCGCGCACGGACCTGCAGGAGCGTCGACTGCCCGACGCGCTCACACTCACGCTCGCCGCCTTCCTGACGGGCACCGTCCTCGCTCTCGCGATCACTGCCGGCGCCGGCGGTGCAGCGATCTCTGCAATCAGCGGCGCACTCGGCCTCGCGGTGTTGCTGGCAGCGTTCGGGCTGCTCGGGCAAGTCGGTTTCGGTGACGTGAAACTCGCTCTCAGCGTGGGGCTGCTCACCGGGTGGCACACCTGGTACTTCCCGTTCATCGCAATCGCGGTCGCCTACGTCCTCGCGTTCCCCCACGCGATCATCGCGGCGGTGCGACGCAAGCACGGACACGAGAGCACGGACCTCCCGTTCGGCCCCTACATGATCGCCGCCGGCCTGGTCGTCGCGATCGTCGCCACCCTCGCCACCCTCGCCAGCTGAATGTCCGACGAGTACTACAGCCCCGAAGGGGAGTACCTACGGCGCGTGCTGCGGCGCAGGCGCGCGCGGACCGAAGTCGCGGCCGCGGGCTGGTTCGGCCGCAGACGCGCACGCGACCAGCTCCGTGAGCTCGAAGAGAGCGACGGCCTCGACGATGCAGCACAGCGATGGGCGCGTTCGATGCTGCTGACCGAGATCGCGAACGCCTGGGCGCGGACCTCCCGGCATTCCAACGAGTGGCATCCGCGACTGCTCGAGCACCTTCCGGGCCTCGCCGAGGAGGCCGCGGCCGAGGCTGTGCTGCAGGCCGGTGACGACGAGTTGCTCCACCCGCTGCTCACCGCCGCGGCCGCGGAACAGCTCGCGCGTGAGAACGTCGATCGGGTGAGGCGCGTGGTGGACGACCCGACCATCTACCTGCTGCGCACCACGACGCCAGAGGGGAACCCGATGACCGTGCTGCAGCACGCTGCGAGCGGTCTGCGTGGACGATTCGCCGTCGATCCCTTCGACGGGTTCGGTGACGTGTTCTCGAAGCCCTACGACATCCCGTCGATCAACCCGGACAACCCGCACGACGATGGCAACCGCTGGGAGCTGTACGCGGGTCTCGGCATCGGGCGTCGCCTGTACCTCTCCGCGGCCGACCTCCACCCACACGTCCGCTGGCGTGCCGGTATCCAGAGCCCCTATGCGGCGCCGCTGCGCACCAGGCTGCACGACGCCGACCCGTACCACTGGGGGGCGAGCTGCACCTGGTGCAACGAGCGGCGGATCATCTGGCGCGAAGCCGACCCGACCAAGCTCGCCGAACACCCCATCACGCCGGCGCCGGCCGCGATCGCCCCCCGGATCATCGAAGTCATCACCAGCTCGAGGTAGCAGAGGGTCATCCTCCGTGGATGCTCGCGCCGACGAAGACCGGGGGAGAGGCCACCTGTGGCAGCGCCTCCTCACGGCCGCACACCACGCACGCCAACGCGGCAGGGCGATCGCGCATCACCACACCGCAGCAATGCGGCTGGGTGCCGGCTGCCAGCCAGTCGTGGACCATCCTGCGAAGCTACGCCCCCGCGCGGCCGCGAGCATCGACTTCTCCACAGCACGTTCCCCAGACAGGTGTTTTGTGGCACAATACCTATATGGGAATCGAGTGGCCGGAGTCAGCTGACAAGCACGACATCCCCCACGCTGACGCTCTCTACGCAATGCAGAACGCGACCTACACGAGCACCAAGGTCAAGATCAACGACGGCGACACCCGCAACCAGCGTCGCGTCTTCATCGGCCCACAGCACGCACAGACCGATCGGCTGATCGAAGTGCTCATTGAACTCAAGCCCGGCGGCAACTTCGTCGTCTACCACGTCATGCCGCTGGGCGCCTACTACCGCCGACAGATGGAGGAGGAGAACGAATGACCCTCAGCAAGAAGGACCAGGAGCGCTACGCCACCCTCGCCGCGCTCGAAGAGCAGCCCACCGGCGCGTCAACGCCGGGGGATAGCGCCCACGGCGCCGACGCCGCAGCCATCGGGCAGCAGCTCCTCCTCGAGGCCCTCGGAAGCACACAGGCTGTCGCACGGGCCGTCGGAGGACGACCCCGCGTCGGCGGCACGGCCGCGGGATCCGGCGCGTCCCCGACGATCCGCACCCGCGTCACCCCGACCCGCAAGCGCGAGGTCGACCAGCTGCGCGCGCAGCTGGGGATGAAGACCGACTCCGACGTCGTCCGAGCCGCCCTCGACGAGTACGTGCAACGGCACCTGCAAGCCAGCGCATGACAGCGGGGAATGTCGGAGACGACCACTAGGGTCCGCCCATGCGCGTCATCGGAACCATCCGCAGCACCGCCACAGAGCGGATCACCGTCGAGGCCGGCAGCTACCAGGAAGCGCGCGAGATGCTCGAAGCGCAGATCCCCGAAGGCCACGAACTCATCGCCATCCGCACCGACGACACCGACGCCAGCTGACCATGGGCACACTCGCAGACTCGATACCCGCAGCTCACGCGCGAAGCGCCTGGGCTGCGGGTATCGAGCCCCTGCGTGAGGCGTTCCCACTCCACGCCGACAAGCTCGTCCGCGCGATCGCGTACTCCTACATCGAGCCCCTCCCGACACCGATCTTCATCATCGGGGGAACCCCCACAACCCGAGACGCGCTCGCCGACGCACTCGCCGAGCTCGCCGGCGAGATCGAACGACCACACATCGACCCCCTCACGTTCGCAGGAGTCCGACGTGCCGTCGTGCCCGGCAGGCCACTGGTCCTCACCAGCGCCCCCCACGTCAGCCCCCGCGCACCACTCAGCGCGCTCGACGAGATCGAGATCGAGAGCTTCGTCTCATTCGCCACCCCACTCAGCAAGGCCTCCGCGCTGATCATCGCCAGCTCTCAGACAATTCAGCCGCTCAGCGCCGAGCGCTCCATCACCATCGAGCTTCCCCAGCGTCCGCGCAGCCTTCAACCGCTCCGCTCGCTGGGAAGTGAACCCGCCGCTGCCGGCCGACGCATCATCGCGAGCTATCTGCAGCAGAACGCGCCCCACCTGGATCTCGACCCTCATGGGATCAACATCGCCCGACATCCCGACTTCGCCAAGCCCCGGCGCCTCGACGCCGCGTTCTACCTCGGCGACACGATCCTGAGCACCCTCGGCCTCGATGCTCCCGCCCAGCCCGCGACGTCATGGCTCGGCGAGGACGACCAAATCATCTGGGCCCTACGCGAGGCCGTCAGATACCTGCTCGCCAACGGCGGCGAGCTCACCGACAACGCCAGCCAGACCAAGGAGTGGGTGATCGGACGCACCGACCACCGCTACCTGTATATCCGCCCCACCGAAGCGCTGCCCTTCATCCGGGCCGCGCACGGTGACCCCACCCTCAGCATCAAAGCGATCACCACGACACTGCGCCGGCTACATCTGATCGGCACCAAGACCGGAACCGTGACCGCGCGAATCGGTGGAGAACCCACCCGCGTCTGGAAGATCCCCGCCGATCGAGAGATCTAGCGCGACACGCCGAGCTCAGCGAGCGAAGACGGGCCACACCACCCGAGGAATCCACTCCGAGGAAGCGTCGGATGACACACAACCCTCGTCGACGCAGCAGTATTGCTCGCACGTCGCTGTAACAGCAAAGCCCGACTCGCGCGCAGTGGTACACAATTGAGGTGTACCAACGAAATTAGCGCTGACCTGGGGTTTCATTACCTCTGGTACACCTGCCGATTCGCAAGGTGTACCAAGCATTTTTGCCTTCTGATCAGTGTTTTTATCGCGTTTGGTACACCTGGTACACCTTTTCAGCGGCAGCCCTCACACATGCGCGCCCGCGCGAGGCGTAAAAGGTGTACCAACAGCGAAGCCAAACTTTTTTCGGGAACCGATGTCCGCGAAGCGTCCGAGGCTGGGCCTATACCTGGCATGAGAGCTCAGAGCCGTCTGCGCGACGCACCGAACCAATCCGTGATTCTGAATCAGCTACGTGCTAGAAACAGGGCATGCCAGCCAGAGCGAAGCCAGGACGTCGTTCATACGGCCCTCGCGCCGTCAGGACGGTTCGATATCCGGAGGCCTACGACCCGATCCTCGAACGCCTCGCTGCGGAGTCTGGGATCCCCCTCAGCAGCTGGCTTGCGCTGGCTGTCTCACAGCAGGCCGGGCTTGAGATCCCGGACTACGTCAAGGACGAGTTGGAAAAGGCGGCGCGCGAGCGCGCTACGCGCGAGGCAGAACAGGAGCTCGACATGCTCGACATGCCAAAGTCCGCGTAGAAAGACTCAACCCCCTCCGGTCTGCCAACCATCGGGGGTCTTGAGTGCTTTTGGGTCACAGCCTCCTGCCAGAGGCTGATCAAGTTACTGATGCTGAGTCAGTCAATCCATGATCGGATGTTCATGATTATAGCCGCGATATTGCGGATGTCTAGCGTTGGTGTGGCCGTCGTGTCGCACACGCTGGGCGCTGCAGCGTGCACCCGAGGGGGTGTGCTGCAGCGATGACGCTTGAGTACACCGGCACGTCGACGGCTACGAACTCTCTCGATCGTGTTCTCGAGGCCCTGGACCGGGGCGGGTGGAAGCCCCGCCGGCAGGGAAGCCAGCACATGGCGCTGTGCCCAGTGCACGGCGACGCGATGCCGTCGCTGAGCATCCGCTACGACCGCACCGGCGGCAAGGTGATGTTGCACTGCTTCGGCTGCGGCGATGCCTTCGATCTCCGCGACGTGTGCGGCGCGCTCGGCCTGACCGTCAGCGACCTGTTCGACGCACCGCTGCCCGCCGATCGCCGCACCGGCTCGCGCACCCCGCGGGCGAAGCGGCCCTCGCTGCCGCCGCGGCTGACGCAAGATGAGCTCGCCCCCAAGACTCCGGATCTGACGGGCGCGACATGGCGCCAGGTCAAGGTCTACGAGTACGTCGACGACAACGGCGTCGTCCTGCAGCGCGTGCACCGCGAAGAGACCACCCTGGACGGACAGCGGCACAAGAGGTTCACGCAGAGCTACCGTGGCGCCAACGGCCGGTGGGTCAAGCGCAAGCCCGAAGGCTTTGCGCCCCTCCTGTACAACCTCGCCGCGATCCGCGCAGCGGTCGCCGCCGGCGGCGACGTGTGGCTGCTCGAGGGGGAGAAGGACGCCGACAGCGCGATCGCCGAGGCCCTGGCCGCGACGACGAACGCCGGCGGTGCCACGGCGTTCCCCGCCGAGCTGCTCGAGCAGTTCCGCGGCGCCACCGTCAACCTGGTCGTCGACAACGATCCCGCCGGCGCACAGCGGGCCGCGGCGGTCGGCGCGCAGCTGGCGGAGCTGGGCATCCCGGCACGGATCTACCTGCCCAACCTCGACGACCGCAAGTCGGACTTCACCGACCACATGGACGCCGGCGGCACCGTCGCTACGCTCGTCGAGATCTCCGTCGACGACGCCCGCGCCATGGTCGCCGCGGCCGAGGCAGACAAGCTCGTCCACGGCCGCACCGGCGTCGCCGTGTGCCTCAAGGAAGCGACTGCCCAGCTTGAGCAGAACCAGCAGGACCGGGCAACCTCCGAGCAGCACGCCGAGGCGTGGGCGCGCGAGTCCCTCAACCGCCTCGAGCGGATCCACGCGATCAACCCGGACCTGACCGCGGAGCAACTCAGCGACCGGGGCCGCGTCGCCCTGACCGAGTACGCGGCCGCGGTCGCGGAGGGCGCGCGGATCTCCCGCGACACCTACATCGTCGCAGGTCTCGACGTGCCCCAAGCGGTCGCCTCCTCCGTGGTCGCAACCCGCCCCGTCGTCGACGAGCAGCAGCCGGCAGAGACTATCGAGATCACCCCCTCCGCACCCCTCACGCAGACCGGCAGCGGCGGCGGGGGAGTGTTCTTCGGCAACGACAACCCCGAGGACCAGCCCGAGAAGCGCCCCTTCATCCGAGGCAACCACTACGGCGTGGTTGAGGGGCAGACCGTGCTCATCAAGCACACCCCCGGCGACGAGGACGACCAGTACCATCGGGTCATGCACGGCTGGGCAGAGGTCCAGACAGTCGCCATCGAAGACGACGGCACGGACAACGAGATCGCTCGCCCCCCGCACCTGTACGTGATCAAGTTCTCCCGGTGGGTCCGCAACGATCGCGGCTACCCGATCCGCGACAAGGAGACCGGCCAGTTCCAGACCGAGTCGGTGGTGCTCAAGTACACCGAAGACCAGATCCGCGACGGGTCATGGTCCAAGGCGATGCCCTGGCCTGGGTTCCTCGAGTCGAACAGCCGCCGCGGCGCGGATCAGGCATGGGATGCGATGAACGCGATCAAGCCGCCGCGGAACAACAGCATCGTGCACACCACGGTCGGATGGCGCACCACCGACACCGGCGACTACTTCGTGCACGCGACCGGCGCGATCGCCAAGAACGGCGCGCTCGGCGTCGAGGTCGACGTCGCGACGACCTCCGAAATCTACGCGATGCCCGAGCCGACCACCGACCGCGACCAGCTGCGCCAGGCGTGGCTCGACGGCACCGTGGCGCTGCGGGAATCCGAGCTGCCCGCCCGTGTGATCGCACCGCTGCTCGGCCACTCCTGGACCGCCCCGGTCCTGCCTGGCCCGATCTTGCTGCACCTGGTGGGCGGGTTCGCTTCCTACAAGACCTCACACAGCCGTCTGGCCGTGCAGTACTTCGCCCCGAACCTCACCCACAACACCAAGGGCCTGATCTCCGGCGCATCCGGCGGATCCACCGCGATCGGCCTGCAGCGCACCCTCTCCGCGATCAGCAACGTGCCGGTGATCGTCGACGACTTCGCCCCGGACGGCAACGCCAGCGACGCGATCCGCCGCATCAGCACCCTGGGCCGCACCGTGTTCAACGGCATCGGTCGCATCCGCGGCAAGCAGCGCGGCGGCGCCGAGGCCGACCGCCCGATCCTCGCCAGCATCATCACGTCCGGCGAACTCTCCGCCCAGGGCTCCGCCGACTCCCGCATTGTCAACCTCCCGCTGGATCCCGCCACGCTCAAGAACGGCGGCGTGATCTTCGGTCGCCTCGAGTCCAAGCGCGCCCGCCACGCTCGCGCGCTCATCGGTGCTTCGCTCGTGCAGTGGACGGCCGCGCGCCGTCAGCAGCTCGTCGACGACTTCACCGAGGCCGAAGAGGACAGCGAGCACCGCCTGTGCACGCAGGCCTACTGGCGTGAGGCCATCCCCCGCCAGAACGGGCACGCGGGCCTCCACGACCGCCTCGTGCAGTCTGCCGTGGTCCTGGACCGCGGCATCATGATCATGCTGATGATGCTCCGCGACCTCGACGTCATCAGCGACGACGAGGCCCGCGACTTCTACGGGTGGGCGCGAGCGGGCATCGCCGAGGCGATCAGTCTGCAGGACTCGTCCGCATCCGACCCCGCCGAGCAACTCATGGAGTACCTGCGCGAGGCGATCGCCAACGGCAACGCTCACCTAGCCGGCATGGACGGCACAGTCCCCGACGATGCGAGCTCGCTGGGGTGGGCCGACCAGTCCACCGGAATGAACCCGCAGTGGCGCCCCAACGGGCAGCGCGTCGGCGTCATCAACAAAGACCGCCTCTACCTGTTCCCGACGACGGCCGTCGCCGTGGCCCGTCAGATGTCGCAGCGCGCCGATGAAGCGTTCAGCGACACCAAGACCTCGCTCTCCTCGTCGATGCTCTCCCACGGCTGGCTCATCGCGGACGGCGCCGGCAAGCGCAGCGTCGTCCGCCGCACCGGACGGTCGATGCAGCACCGCGTGTGGGACATCCCACTGTCCGCGCTCACCGGCAGCGGCCCCGACACCCCGAACGACGACACCGGCCTGGACGGGGGAGAAGGCCCCCAGACGCCGCCCGAGAACGACATCCCGTCGCTGTTCGAGGCGCCCAAGGTCGACGAGGCCACAACCACCCCCGAGGCGCCCGCACAGCCCGCCGTGACCGAGCCCCAGCAGCCTGCATCCGCAGAATCACCCGCCGCGCCTGCCCCCCGACCGGCAGCGCCCGCACAGCCCGCCGTCGCGACGTCGGCCGAGGACTTCCGTGCACCGCTCGGCGTGCTCCACACGGACGGGCTGTGGCTGTCCACGGGCGAGCTGATCACCATCCGCGGTCAGCTCGAGCACGCCGGCCAGCTCGCGCAGCTCGCCACCGACCTCAACCTGGGCACCCGCATCAACCAGGGCACCAACGGGGCGCGCAAGACCGAGCGCGGCCAGATCTTCCTCACCATGGAAGCCGCTCTCGCTCTCGGACTCCCGCTGGACACCCTGCCCGAGTCCACCGACTCCGACTACGGCAAGCTGCTGCGCGAAGCCACCAAGGGGCACCCGTTCATCACCATGGCGACCGAGACCGGATTCTCGCTCAGCGGCGACGGATCCATGGCCGGCAGCATCGACATCTGGCGCGAGGATGACCGCCGGATCGGCGCGCACATCGCCCTCATCCCTGCCCA
The DNA here is from genome assembly GCF_047238045.1 of Microbacterium canaveralium. Classification (NCBI taxonomy): domain Bacteria; kingdom Bacillati; phylum Actinomycetota; class Actinomycetes; order Micrococcales; family Microbacteriaceae; genus Microbacterium; species Microbacterium canaveralium. The sequence goes on from NZ_JBDFMA010000001.1 coordinate 62,521, forward strand.
GGACTTTCGCTTCATCAGCACGATCCTCGACGGCGACCCAGACCCCGCGACCATCGCCCGTCGCCTGGGGAAGTTCACCGCGGCGCTCAAGTTCCCCTACCGCAGCAGCGCCGGCACCACCGGCACCAAGCTCATGCGCGCGCTGCTGCCCCGCGACAAGCACGACGAGATCTACTACCCACAGGACCGCCCCGGCCCGGTCAAGGACCAGATGATGGCCGAGGGTGACTTCAACTGGCAGCGCAAGCTCTTCGGCGACGAGCTCGAGCAGCGCTGGGTACACGGCTTCGACCGTGGAGGCTCCTACCTCGCCGCCGCGAGCACCGAGGTCGGCGTCGGAGCCCCCACCCACTACGACGGCCCGCTGCAATTCACCAAGGCCACGAACAAGCCCGGCTACTGGCTGATCACCGCACCGGAACCCGGCAGCTGGCTGATGCCCGACATCTTCGCCGCCCAAGGCATCGTCCGTGACGGGTTCACCGGATCGCAGATCTGGGTCACCACCCCCACGCTCGAGCTCGCGAGCGAAATGGGCCTCGAGCTCGAGATCCACGAAGCCTGGCTGTGGGACCGCAAAGCCAAGGTCTTCGAGGCCTGGTACAAGCGGGTCCGCGACGCCCGCACCACCCTCGACACCACCGACGTCGACGACCAGGCCGCTCGTGACCTCCTCAAGATCGTCTACGCGGCCGCGATCGGCATGCTCGACTACCGCGGCGACCACGACACCCTCGCCGTGTGGGCCCCGCACCGCCACGACATGATCGTCGCGAAGTCCCGCGCCAACATCATCCGCCGCGTCCTCGCCAACGCCGAGCGCACCGGCCGCTGGCCCGTCGCGATCGAGAAGGACACCGTCGTCTACACCAGCGACCACATCGACCCGCTCGAGGCCTGGCCCGGCGACCCGTCCTGGTTCGGCCGCGGCCTCGGTCAGTACAAGTACGAGGGCTCCGACCAGCTCTCGCATCACGCCGAGTTCCTCAACGGCGACGGCACCTACAAGGGCAAGCGACACCTGAATGAGTTGATCTGATGGCACTGAGCAAGGAAGCGCAAGCGCGGCAGCTCGCCGCGATGTTCGAGGGACTCACCGGGCACAAGCTCCCCGAGGTCTCCCGCGACACCAAATCCATGCTCAAGTTCCTCTTCCCCGGCCAGAGCGACCGGTTCCCGATCGCCACGAAGCTCGCCGCCACGAAGCTCGGAGTCTCCCAGGGCACCGTGCAGCGCTGGATCCGCGGGGCGCAGAATCCCCGCGCCGCGATCACCCAGGAGCTCACCAAGCGCGTCCGCCAGTCCGTCACCACCAAGCGCGGCCGCGGTCAGCTCGCCAAGCGCATCCAATCCCAGATCCCCACCCGTCAGCGCACCATCCGCATCAACGCGCTGCAGGGCCCGTCCGCAGACCCCACGGACAAGAAGTACGTCGCCGAACGGTTCAGCAACCTCGATATGTCGCCCTCCGAGCAGCAACAGCTCTATGACGCCTGGGTGCAAGGCGGCGACACCGGCGCCACCGACTACCTCACCGGCCTCTACGACAACCGCTACGTCGACGGTTGGCAGTTCCACGGCATCAAGGGCGTCGAGTTCCGCTGACACGAATGACCCGGCACCACAGCCTCGTCACGCTACGCTGTATGTAGTGAATGTCACGCTTTTATCAGGTGTGACCGGACTGACGACCAGAGAAAGGACCAGCCGATGGCAGCCTCCATGCCCGAGCTCGTCGACTACGCCTACATCGCCGAGAAGCTCAACGTCTCTCAGCAGACGGTGCGCGTCTACGCCACCGGCACCAAGCAGCGCAAGGCCGGCTTCCCCGAGTCGGTCGCACCCAAGACCGCGCGCTCGCCGCTGTTCCGCAAGAAGGACGCCGACGCGTTCATCCAGCGACGAGGCGTCGCTGGATGAACGCGTCGGCGTCCTTCTTGCGGAACAGCGGCGAGCGCGCGGTCTTGGGTGCGACCGACTCGGGGAAGCCGGCCTTGCGCTGCTTGGTGCCGGTGGCGTAGACGCGCACCGTCTGCTGAGAGACGTTGAGCTTCTCGGCGATGTAGGCGTAGTCGACGAGCTCGGGCATGGAGGCTGCCATCGGCTGGTCCTTTCTCTGGTCGTCAGTCCGGTCACACCTGATAAAAGCGTGACATTCACTACATACAGCGTAGCGTGACGAGGCTGTGGTGCCGGGTCATTCGTGTCAGCGGAACTCGACGCCCTTGATGCCGTGGAACTGCCAACCGTCGACGTAGCGGTTGTCGTAGAGGCCGGTGAGGTAGTCGGTGGCGCCGGTGTCGCCGCCTTGCACCCAGGCGTCATAGAGCTGTTGCTGCTCGGAGGGCGACATATCGAGGTTGCTGAACCGTTCGGCGACGTACTTCTTGTCCGTGGGGTCTGCGGACGGGCCCTGCAGCGCGTTGATGCGGATGGTGCGCTGACGGGTGGGGATCTGGGATTGGATGCGCTTGGCGAGCTGACCGCGGCCGCGCTTGGTGGTGACGGACTGGCGGACGCGCTTGGTGAGCTCCTGGGTGATCGCGGCGCGGGGATTCTGCGCCCCGCGGATCCAGCGCTGCACGGTGCCCTGGGAGACTCCGAGCTTCGTGGCGGCGAGCTTCGTGGCGATCGGGAACCGGTCGCTCTGGCCGGGGAAGAGGAACTTGAGCATGGATTTGGTGTCGCGGGAGACCTCGGGGAGCTTGTGCCCGGTGAGTCCCTCGAACATCGCGGCGAGCTGCCGCGCTTGCGCTTCCTTGCTCAGTGCCATCAGATCAACTCATTCAGGTGTCGCTTGCCCTTGTAGGTGCCGTCGCCGTTGAGGAACTCGGCGTGATGCGAGAGCTGGTCGGAGCCCTCGTACTTGTACTGACCGAGGCCGCGGCCGAACCAGGACGGGTCGCCGGGCCAGGCCTCGAGCGGGTCGATGTGGTCGCTGGTGTAGACGACGGTGTCCTTCTCGATCGCGACGGGCCAGCGGCCGGTGCGCTCGGCGTTGGCGAGGACGCGGCGGATGATGTTGGCGCGGGACTTCGCGACGATCATGTCGTGGCGGTGCGGGGCCCACACGGCGAGGGTGTCGTGGTCGCCGCGGTAGTCGAGCATGCCGATCGCGGCCGCGTAGACGATCTTGAGGAGGTCACGAGCGGCCTGGTCGTCGACGTCGGTGGTGTCGAGGGTGGTGCGGGCGTCGCGGACCCGCTTGTACCAGGCCTCGAAGACCTTGGCTTTGCGGTCCCACAGCCAGGCTTCGTGGATCTCGAGCTCGAGGCCCATTTCGCTCGCGAGCTCGAGCGTGGGGGTGGTGACCCAGATCTGCGATCCGGTGAACCCGTCACGGACGATGCCTTGGGCGGCGAAGATGTCGGGCATCAGCCAGCTGCCGGGTTCCGGTGCGGTGATCAGCCAGTAGCCGGGCTTGTTCGTGGCCTTGGTGAATTGCAGCGGGCCGTCGTAGTGGGTGGGGGCTCCGACGCCGACCTCGGTGCTCGCGGCGGCGAGGTAGGAGCCTCCACGGTCGAAGCCGTGTACCCAGCGCTGCTCGAGCTCGTCGCCGAAGAGCTTGCGCTGCCAGTTGAAGTCACCCTCGGCCATCATCTGGTCCTTGACCGGGCCGGGGCGGTCCTGTGGGTAGTAGATCTCGTCGTGCTTGTCGCGGGGCAGCAGCGCGCGCATGAGCTTGGTGCCGGTGGTGCCGGCGCTGCTGCGGTAGGGGAACTTGAGCGCCGCGGTGAACTTCCCCAGGCGACGGGCGATGGTCGCGGGGTCTGGGTCGCCGTCGAGGATCGTGCTGATGAAGCGAAAGTCCTGGGCAGGGATGAGGGCGATGTGCGCGCCGATCCGGCGGTCATCCTCGCGCCAGATGTCGATGCTGCCGGCCATGGATCCGTCGCCGCTGAGCGAGAATCCGGTCTCGGTCGCCATGGTGATGAACGGGTGCCCCTTGGTGGCTTCGCGCAGCAGCTTGCCGTAGTCGGAGTCGGTGGACTCGGGCAGGGTGTCCAGCGGGAGTCCGAGAGCGAGAGCGGCTTCCATGGTGAGGAAGATCTGGCCGCGCTCGGTCTTGCGCGCCCCGTTGGTGCCCTGGTTGATGCGGGTGCCCAGGTTGAGGTCGGTGGCGAGCTGCGCGAGCTGGCCGGCGTGCTCGAGCTGACCGCGGATGGTGATCAGCTCGCCCGTGGACAGCCACAGCCCGTCCGTGTGGAGCACGCCGAGCGGTGCACGGAAGTCCTCGGCCGACGTCGCGACGGCGGGCTGTGCGGGCGCTGCCGGTCGGGGGGCAGGCGCGGCGGGTGATTCTGCGGATGCAGGCTGCTGGGGCTCGGTCACGGCGGGCTGTGCGGGCGCCTCGGGGGTGGTTGTGGCCTCGTCGACCTTGGGCGCCTCGAACAGCGACGGGATGTCGTTCTCGGGCGGCGTCTGGGGGCCTTCTCCCCCGTCCAGGCCGGTGTCGTCGTTCGGGGTGTCGGGGCCGCTGCCGGTGAGCGCGGACAGTGGGATGTCCCACACGCGGTGCTGCATCGACCGTCCGGTGCGGCGGACGACGCTGCGCTTGCCGGCGCCGTCCGCGATGAGCCAGCCGTGGGAGAGCATCGACGAGGAGAGCGAGGTCTTGGTGTCGCTGAACGCTTCATCGGCGCGCTGCGACATCTGACGGGCCACGGCGACGGCCGTCGTCGGGAACAGGTAGAGGCGGTCTTTGTTGATGACGCCGACGCGCTGCCCGTTGGGGCGCCACTGCGGGTTCATTCCGGTGGACTGGTCGGCCCACCCCAGCGAGCTCGCATCGTCGGGGACTGTGCCGTCCATGCCGGCTAGGTGAGCGTTGCCGTTGGCGATCGCCTCGCGCAGGTACTCCATGAGTTGCTCGGCGGGGTCGGATGCGGACGAGTCCTGCAGACTGATCGCCTCGGCGATGCCCGCTCGCGCCCACCCGTAGAAGTCGCGGGCCTCGTCGTCGCTGATGACGTCGAGGTCGCGGAGCATCATCAGCATGATCATGATGCCGCGGTCCAGGACCACGGCAGACTGCACGAGGCGGTCGTGGAGGCCCGCGTGCCCGTTCTGGCGGGGGATGGCCTCACGCCAGTAGGCCTGCGTGCACAGGCGGTGCTCGCTGTCCTCTTCGGCCTCGGTGAAGTCGTCGACGAGCTGCTGACGGCGCGCGGCCGTCCACTGCACGAGCGAAGCACCGATGAGCGCGCGAGCGTGGCGGGCGCGCTTGGACTCGAGGCGACCGAAGATCACGCCGCCGTTCTTGAGCGTGGCGGGATCCAGCGGGAGGTTGACAATGCGGGAGTCGGCGGAGCCCTGGGCGGAGAGTTCGCCGGACGTGATGATGCTGGCGAGGATCGGGCGGTCGGCCTCGGCGCCGCCGCGCTGCTTGCCGCGGATGCGACCGATGCCGTTGAACACGGTGCGGCCCAGGGTGCTGATGCGGCGGATCGCGTCGCTGGCGTTGCCGTCCGGGGCGAAGTCGTCGACGATCACCGGCACGTTGCTGATCGCGGAGAGGGTGCGCTGCAGGCCGATCGCGGTGGATCCGCCGGATGCGCCGGAGATCAGGCCCTTGGTGTTGTGGGTGAGGTTCGGGGCGAAGTACTGCACGGCCAGACGGCTGTGTGAGGTCTTGTAGGAAGCGAACCCGCCCACCAGGTGCAGCAAGATCGGGCCAGGCAGGACCGGGGCGGTCCAGGAGTGGCCGAGCAGCGGTGCGATCACACGGGCGGGCAGCTCGGATTCCCGCAGCGCCACGGTGCCGTCGAGCCACGCCTGGCGCAGCTGGTCGCGGTCGGTGGTCGGCTCGGGCATCGCGTAGATTTCGGAGGTCGTCGCGACGTCGACCTCGACGCCGAGCGCGCCGTTCTTGGCGATCGCGCCGGTCGCGTGCACGAAGTAGTCGCCGGTGTCGGTGGTGCGCCATCCGACCGTGGTGTGCACGATGCTGTTGTTCCGCGGCGGCTTGATCGCGTTCATCGCATCCCATGCCTGATCCGCGCCGCGGCGGCTGTTCGACTCGAGGAACCCAGGCCAGGGCATCGCCTTGGACCATGACCCGTCGCGGATCTGGTCTTCGGTGTACTTGAGCACCACCGACTCGGTCTGGAACTGGCCGGTCTCCTTGTCGCGGATCGGGTAGCCGCGATC
>NZ_JBDFMA010000002.1:0-84649 GCF_047238045.1 Microbacterium canaveralium
GCAGGTGATGGATGTAGAGCTCGACGACGTTGGAGCTTCCGCCGAATTCGTAGTTCCAGACGCGGTCGAGGATCTGCGCCTTCGACACCACGCGGCGTTGGTTGCGCATGAGGAAGCGCAGCAGCTCGAACTCCGTCGCCGTCAGCTGGATCTCGCGGTCGCCGCGCACGACTTCGTGGCTGTCCTCGTTCAGCGAGAGGTCGCCGACGCGCAGGATGGGCTCGGAGTCGCGGGTGAGGGCGGTGCCCGCGCGTCGCATGAGCCCGCGGAGGCGTGCGACGACCTCCTCGAGGCTGAAGGGCTTGGTGACGTAGTCGTCGCCGCCGGCGGTGAGGCCGGCGACACGGTCGGCCACGGAGTCCTTCGCGGTGAGGAAGAGCACGGGGACGTCGTTGCCCGAGTGCCGCAGTCGCTGCAGGACCGCCATGCCGTCGAGGTCGGGCATCATGACGTCGAGCACGAGGGCGTCAGGTTCGAAGTCGCGGGCGGCCTGCAGGGCGTTGAAGCCGGAGCCGGCGGTGCGCACTTCCCAGCCCTCCATGCGCAGTGCCATCGACAGCAGGTCGGTGAGCATCTGCTCGTCGTCGATGACGAGCACGCGCGTCATTTCGCAACCACGACGGTGCCGGGGCTTTCTGCCAGATACGTCACAGACGAAGCATATGAGTGTCGGGCGGTCGTAATGCTGGCTTCAAGCGGCGCGAGGTCTGCACTGCTACCGCTTTGCGCCCCGGATTATTCGAAGCGGAACCGATCGGTTACGTGCCGTCGTGACGGTCAGATGATGTCGTAAGGCGACTCCTCATCGTCGAACACCTGCCCAGAATGGTTGCGCCACCCGTCGCCGCCGCCGTCGGCGAGGCCGCTATCAAGGCGCACTGTGGAGGAATCGATGGTGATCGAACTTGCCGCCGCCGACACGAAGATGCTGAGACGTTCGCCCCCGTCCAGCGTGACCGTGATGAAGCCACCGCCGGCGCGCGTGGCGCCGAGAACCTGAGCCTCGATATCCCCGACGCTCTCCAACGGCGCGAGAGCATGGGTGGCACCATTCACGGTCAGCTGAACCCGTTCGATGCTCTGAGTCATGCGGTACAACGTAGATGTCGCTAGGTCTCACCGGCATCGGGGTTGCACCATCGGAAAGCGCGTTGCACACTGCGACTGTTGTCACGCCTCTACCGGGTGATTCCGTCGGTCGGCGTCGCGCGCGAGTTGGTCCGGAGTGCGCCCGGCCGGCTCATCAAGCACGTGAAGTCCCTGTGGCGAGTTGGCGGCGTCGGTCAGCATCCGCAGCCAGGACGGGTTGAGCTGCGGTGTGTGGCCACCCTCGTATCTAAACGCCAGCTTGACTCCGGGGTACAGGTAGACGCTTGTCCGGCCACCGCCGAGGCTGATGTCGATCTTCCATGTGAAGGTGAACCGCTCCCCGCGGCGGATCTTCGCCACGATGACCGCCTGCAGGTGAGCGAGCTCCCGGTCATCGAAGTCGGCACTGACACTCGAGTCGTACGTGAATCTCCCCATCGGAAACCTCCAACATCGGGACCCCCGGCGCGACCATCATGGCGAGAGGTCCCACACGCCGGAGGAACGACGTCCGTGTCAGCGTCTCAGACGACACGTTCACCCCTGGACCCTTGCGAAAACCTTCCCGGGCTGTTGTGCAAATGTGAGCAACATCGCGGGTGCGATAATTCGGAGCGGCCGGGCGATTTCGCGATGGCCCAGCCTCGAACGAGATGAAGGACACGCTCGCCCCGTGGGACGACTGATCTACACGCAAGACTCCAGCTACGACATCGACGACCGTATCCTCGCGCACCTCCGCGTCGTCATGATGAACAAGCTCCGCCGCCGTGAAGGCTTCATGCTCCAGATGCCCACCACCGGCGGCGGCCGCTCCTCCATCTGGATCAGCCCCACACGGGCCCTGCTCATGCAGTTCTACGGCGGCCGCGCACCGCAGCTCGACCGTGAGTTGATCGACAAGATGATGCACGACGCGAGTAGCGCCGACGGGCTCACCCTCTCGAACCGTCTGTAACGGCATCGCCACAGGTGATGTGGCGGGTGAATCTCGGACCGATCCGTTCTGTCTCCCCGGCGTCCGCGTTAGCGTGACGCCGTGACGAAGCCCCACCGCATCAGCCATCCTGCGGCAGCCCGCCTCGCCGGCGTCCCCCTCGAAAGCCTCGACGCATGGGCAGCCGTCGACCGGCAAGGACGCTACGACACCGCCGAGTTCAAACTCTGGACCGAAATACACGTGGCCGTCCGCTCAATCGATGGGCGCTAAGCCGGCGCCATCCCCGCGTCGAAATAGGAGACGGGTCCGAATGCACCCTCTCGATGATCTGTTGCGCCTTGTAGGTTTCCTCATTGGTGCGATTCCGATCGGTTTTGCACGCTCGGAAGGCCTGTCGACCAGGTGGCTGTGAATGTTGACGCTCTTTGGCGGTGTTCTTGCGTTGTTGTTTGGCGGTGGCTATCCGATGACGAGGACGCTGGCGGCGGCTTCGACGACGTCGTCGGTGATGGTCTCGAGTTCGTTGATCTTGAGCACTCGTGCGATTTGGGGGAAGAGGCGTTCGAGGAGGCGGAAGTTGCCGCGAGTGATGCGTTCGATCGCGGCGATGGCTTGCGCGTCGGTGAAGTCGTCGGGGTCGAGGGTGCGGCCCAGTCGCTTCCAGCGACGTTCGAGGACGAAGAGGAGTTCGTCGCGGCCGAGGTTGCGGTAGCGGTGGGAGAACCCGAGGCGGCTGTAGAGCTGGGGGTAGTGCCGGAATCGTTGGTCGATGCCGGGCATGCCGATCAGGATGATCGCGGTGTGCTCACGGTCGTGCCGGTCTCGGAGGACTTCCAGGGCCGTGGGCGTGAGGCGTTCGGCCTCGTCGATGATGAGCAGCTCGACCCGCTTGCCCATGTTGTAGCGGCCGTGAGTCCCCGTAACTTTGCCGGTGGCGCGCAGGTGCTCATCGATGCAGATGCCCAGCCTGGTCTGCAGGTGGTCGATCTCATGGACGAGCTGCGCCGGCTTGGGGAGGACCGGTGGCGTGTAGAACAGGGTCCGGGATCGGTTCGCGGTGGCGTAATGCTCTGTGTCGGTCTCGCTCCGCGGTCCCCACTCGGTGATGAAGGGTTCCAGGGTGTCCCAGTGGGCGTATCGGCGGCCGGATTGCGTCTTGCCGACGCCGGCATCGCCGTGGCAGATGCCGATCGTGCGTTCCTTGCGGACGGCGTTGGCGAATTCGATGAAGCGGCGGTGTTCTTTCGTGACGATGAAGTCGCGGCTCATGGCTCGTCCTCTTCGTAGGTGCGTAGTCTCACCTGGCGTGGTGTCCGCGGCTCGGTTCGCGGCTCGTCACGGACGGCTGTCTGGGGGATGCGTTCGTTGATCTGTTGACGCAGCCGCCGACGGCGGGCGCGTCGGGCGGTCTCGATGTCGCGCAGGGAGAGTCGCTGGTTGGGGTGTGCTTCGTCGATCGCGATGCAGATGTGCGTGTCGTGGTCGTAGACGCGGATCTCGGACACGTCGCGCGGGTCGTACCTGATTGTCACGCTGCGTCCGACGAACGGCGCGAGTGTGGGTGAGAGGTACCGCTGGCCTTGGAAGTGGATGCCATCGCGTTGGACGACGCGGTTCTTCGGCAGGGTCAGCAGCAGCCCGTCGAGCTGGTCGAGGCTGTCGGGCATCCGCGGCAACCAGCCGTCACCGATCCAGGCCTCCTTCGGGCTGGCGCCGATCTCGCTGTGGGGGCGCTCGTTGTACTCGGTGACGAACCGGCCGATGGCCTGATCGAGGTCCGCGAGGCTGAGCTGCGGCTTCGGGGCTCGTGCCCGAGGGGTGAGGTGGCCGGGGAGGGTCGTGAGAAGTTCGGTGTTCACGGTGCCGAAGAATCGCTCGATCTTCCCGCGACCTTGCGGCCGGCCGACTGTCGAGTAGATCAGCCGGATCTTCAACGCCACCGCCGTGTACTCCAGATGCCTGCTGGTGAAGTCGCTGCCGTGGTCGACGTGGAGCACGTCGGGGAGACCGCACATCGCCCAAGCCGGGTTGGTCTTGCGCCAGATCGCCTGCCGCAATGCGAGCGCCGTGTTGATCGCCGAGGGCGCCCCTGTGAACACGGTGTACCCGCAGATCGCGCGCGAGTAGTCGTCGATCACGACCGTTAGCCAGGGGCGTTCCGGCTTCCCATCGGCGCCGACGATGAGGATGTCGAGTTCGGTGTGATCGGCCTGCCAGATCGCATTCGGTCGCTCGGCTCGGCGGCGGAACACTAGCTCGTGTCGGTCCCGGTACGCGGCTGGGCCGTCCAGCGCGAGGGTCACGAGTGCCGGGTCAAGGCGGTGCAGGAAGGCCGGACCGTCGAATAGCTTGGACGGGCGCACCCGATGCGGTCGGCCTCGGCCATGGCGAGCCGGTGCAAGGCCGCCATCCCGGGACGCGGTTTGGTGAGTCCGAGCTGCTCAACGAACGCGACCAGGTCTGGGTCGGTGCGCCGGGTCCCCGCGTCCGCTCGCGCGCTCGGTTTCAGCCCGTCGATCCCCGCCACCGCGTAGTCATGGTTCCAGCGTTGAAGGGTGCGCAGACCGATTCCGGTCTCCCTGACCAGCGTGGCCAGGGGAATGTCATCCTCGACATGGAGACGCAGGATCCGCCACCGGGCCAGCGCGTCCATGGCACATCTAGTCGCCGACCGCTGCCGGGGTGCCGGTGGCGTGCTGATGACGGTAGAGCGTCGCTCTGGACCATCCGACCAGTCGGGCTGCGTCTTCGGCGGTGCGTCCCTTCGCGCGCGCGTCTCGCACGATCGCAAGCTTCTCCTTCACGACGCCCGGATCCACGGGTGGCCGGCCGAAGCGCGTGCCAGCCTGCTTCGCCGCGGCGATGCCGGCGTTGACTCGCTCGGTGATCAGTTCACGCTCGTACTCCGCCAGCGTCGCGAGCATGCCCAGCATCATCCGCCCGGACGAGGTCTCGGGGTCGATGCCATCCGAAATCGATCGAACCTTCACGTCCTTCTCGCGCAGCAGGTTCACCGTGTTCAGCACGTCGATGAGGGAGCGCCCGAGTCGGTCGATGCGCCAGACGACCACCGTGTCGCCGGGCTCAGCGTACTCCAGAAGTCTCTTCATCCCTGGCCGCTGCACCGCGGCACGGCTGCCCGAGGTCACGTCTGAGAAGACGTCCCTCGCCTCAACACCCGTCGCGCCCAGGGCGTCGAGTTGCAGGCGCGCGTCCTGACTGACGGTGCTCACGCGCGTGTACCCGAGAAGCCTCACCCGATCAGCATGCCTCACAAACTCCTGTCGCGCGACCCCGTGAGGCAGAGCGCGATGAGGCAACTTTTCGAGACGTTCTCAACGCCCGAAATTGTGCGACGACGGCACCCTTTGACGCATCGCTCATCATGTCTCATTTAGCTATAGATGAACGAGGCGTTCGGAGAGCGCAACCAACACGTCGTTTCGGGATCCGGCACCTGCGCGAACGCTGAGGTTCAGCAGAAGGTGTCAGCTTCTGGGGCTCCGATCATCCTGCGCGTCGGCGTTGCCCTCAGTGTTTTGGGTGGGCGGGCAGCAGTCGGGGTCGTTCGTGTGGTGGCGTCGCCGGTTGCGTATCACAGCGATGGTGCTCGCCAGGGCCGCGAGGATCAGGAGCCCGACTCCGCCTGCTATCGCCCACGGGTTGTGCAGGAGGGCACCGATTCCTGTGATCGCGCCGCCCGCGGCAAGCAGCGGGCCCAGGGCGCAGCAGGCGACCACGAGGAAGGCCGCGCCCAGCGCCATGAGCAGACCACCCCCGGTTCGGTTGTCATCGTGAGGCGACATCGCCATCTTCGTCCGTGAGGTGGGCTGGTTCAGCAGCACGCGTCCGGCCCGCGGTAGCTGCCGTCTCCTGTGCCGCTGACTGGACGTGCAAGCGTTTCGGGGAGGAGGTTGCGGCCAAGCCCGAAGGCTTCGGCGACGGACAGTACCCGGCCTTCCGGGTGCTCTGCAAGCCAGCCGCCTGCGTCTTCCGGAGAGGTGAAGTAGTGGACCTGGTTGCAGAACGAGGAGCGGATCGACGGCAGATTCCCGGGGTCGACCAGGGAGACGACTGCGGTGATTGGTTCCACGCTGGTGACACCGGCGGTCGGATCGACCGTGACCCGGATCGTGTCGCCGCTGGCCGGGGAGACCGACTCGATCCGCGCGGGACGGCCGATAAGGGTGGGGAAGATCAGAGTGTCAAGGGCGCACCAGGTGTAGAGCTCCCCACCGGCGACGGTGAACCGGTGCCGGGTGGGGCGCAGGGTGAGGCCTTGGCCGATGATCCGGCCCTGGTCGTCGTACTCGGTGTCCGGCATCGCGGCCAGGCGGGCGCGGACCTCGTCGGCAGTGAGAGCGGCGGCGGCCGCGAGGTCGTCGATACTAACCGGGTCACCATCCGCAAGCAGCCGGAGCAACGGGACCAGCAGGGTTGTCTCGGCGGATCCGGCGAGACGGTCGATCAGGTCGGTAGCAAGGTTCGTCATCGTAATTGATCCAGTTCTGATGGGGTGCGTGCGTCGGTGCACTGTCAGGCGCAGCAGGACAGTTTCGAGACGTCGGTGGTGAACGCTTTCGCGACGATACGGATGCCCTCGGCCATGGTCAGATACGGGGCCCACGCGTCGGCGACCTCGGTGATGGTCTTGCCGAGGATGTAGACGCCGGCGGCGGCGAGCTCGCCCGCGTCCTGAGCGACCGCGGTGAGGCCGAGGATTTCACCAGTGTCGGCGTTGGCAACCATCTTGATGAACCCGCGGGTGTCCCGGTTCACCACCGCACGAGGCACATAGTGCAGAGGCAGGACCCGACAGTCGCAGCGGATCCCGGCCGCGATGACCTCTTTCTCGGTCATCCCGACCGCGCCGATCGCGGGACTGGTGAACGTCACCCGCGGCATCCGCGTGTAGTCGACCGCTGCGTCCGCTCCGTTGAAGGCGTTCTCGGCGACCAGCGTGCCGTGGCGTGCCGCGACGTAGACGAACTCGGGGTGCCCGGTGACATCCCCGGCTGCCCAGACCCGAGGGTTGGAGGTTCGCAGTTCGTCGGTGACGACGACCTGTCCGGCGTCGCCGGTCTTCACCCCGACGACGTCGAGGTTGAGTCCTGCCGTGACCGGGCGGCGTCCGAGCGCGACGAGGATCTCGTCCGCACGGAACTCCTGCTCACCGCCGGAGACCTCCGCCGTGACAACGACCTGACCGGTGGCGGTGTCTCGGACGACCCGGGGCGGAACAGCACGGCGGACCACCCGGATGCACTCGTCGGCGAAGACCTCCTGCAGAGCCTTGGAAACCTCGGGCTCCTCCTTCGACGCGAGCCGGGAACGCACCAGCATGGTCACCGTCGAACCCAGCCGGGCAAACAGCTGAGCCAACTCCAGCGCCACGGAGCCACCACCCAGCACCACCAACGAGTCGGGCACCTCGGTCAGCTCCATCGCCGACGTCGACGTCAGGTAGCCAACGTCGTCGAGCCCCTCGACGGGCGGGGCCCAGGGGGCGGAGCCCGTGGCGATCAGGTAATGCGCGGTCTCGATGGTCTCAACGGTGCCGTCGGCAGCGGTGACCTCCAACACAGGCGCATCCGGAGTGCCAGCGAAGGCTGCGTCGCCCTGCCGGACCGGCCAGCCGTACGCCTCGGCCACGTCGAAGTACTTCTCCCCCCGCATGGCCTCGGCCAGCTCCTGCTTGCCACGCACCAGACCGGGCATGTCCACCGGGCCCGCGGTAGCGGCAATCCCTGGGAATCGGGCGCCGGCGTCCGCCGCCACATGGCGGGCCTCACCGGCAGCGATCAGCGCCTTGGACGGCACACACCCGGTGTTCACGCACGTGCCACCGAACGTGCCGCGCTCCACCATCACCACCGACTTGCCCAGCATGGTGGCGCGGATCGCAGCGGCGAACGCCGCACCACCCGATCCGATCACGGCCAGATCAAACCTCGACTGCATTCCGATCCCTCCCGGACCTATCGCGAACATTCGCTGCTACAGTCATCATCAACCTTCCTGTGCGGTGGAAGGTCAAGTCCTCTGACGAAGGAGCGTCTATAATGCGGATCGGTGAACTCGCTGAGGCGGCCGAGACGACCGCAAAGACGCTGCGGTTCTACGAAGACCAGGGACTCCTACCCGCGACCGAGCGCACACCCAGCGGCTACCGCGACTACACGACTGCGGCGCTTGCCCGTATCAACTTCATCCACCGCGGTCAAGCAGCCGGACTCACCCTGGCCCAAATCCGGCAGATCCTCGACATCCGCGACCACGGCCAAGCCCCCTGCAACCATGTTCGCGACCTGCTCGACACACGCCTCGCTGACATCGACCAGCAACTCGCACAGCTCCACGACCTCCGCGACACCCTCGCCGCGCTACGCGACCAGGCAGACCACGTCGAGCCCGACACCTGCAGCACCGACCAGGTCTGCCGCTACCTATAGCAGCGCCCCGATCGAGAGGTCTGAGAACTATGAGTCGTCTCCGGTGATCCCCGGGCGGAGAGGACGGACTCGAGACCATCACCGCGACATCGGATGACCGCCGCCAAACAGCACTGCAAGAACACCGCCAAAGAGCGTCATCAGTCACAACATTCCGGCACCTCGTCGATTGCCCCGTGGGTGGTGCGAAACCGATCGGTTTCGCACCACTTATTAATCGGCAGTTACCGATATGATCGTCACATGCCGATGACACAAGAGCTCGCAGCTGCTGTATCTCTGTTCCACTCTCTTGCCGATCACAGTCGCCTGACGATCCTGCGTCGGCTGTCCGTTGGTGAAGCGCGGGTGAGGGACCTCACCGACGAACTCGGCTTGGCGCAGTCAACCGTGTCAGAGCACGTTGGATGCCTCCGCGAATGCGGACTCGTTGTTGCCCGCAGTGAGGGCCGACAGAACTTTTACTCTGTCTCCACTCCCGAGGTGATCGATGTTCTCGAAGCGGCCGAGCGACTCCTCGCCGCGACGGGTTTCAAGGTCGATCTGTGCAAGACGTACGGGAGCGACGCCCGATGATCGGAACCATCGTGGCCGCCATCGGCCTGTTCGCGGCGACGAACATCGACGACATCGTCGTCCTCACCGTTCTGTTTCTCGCGTCCGCACGCGGAGCCCTCCCGGGATGGAAGGTCGTGGCCGGACAGTACCTCGGCTTCATCGCTCTGGTCGCAATCAGCAGCCTCGCCGCCGCAGGCCTCACCATCGTTCCGGATGAATGGGTCGGGCTGCTGGGCCTGGTCCCACTTGCGATCGGTGTGTACGGGCTGATTCGTACGCTCCGACATCGCGGCGACGATGACGACGACGACGAAAGCTCCATCAGCGCCGGGGGCCTGCTCGGAGTTGCCGGCATTACCATCGCGAACGGTGCCGACAACATCTCGCTGTACACACCTGTCTTCCGCACCAACCCGGTTCCGGACACCATCGTTACCATCATCGTGTTCTTGGTACTCGTTGCCGTGTGGTGTCTTATCGCCCGCTTCGTGGGTACCAGCAAGGCTGTCACAGAGGCTCTTGAGAAGATCGAGCACTGGCTCGTGCCGGCCGTGTTCATCGGGTTGGGTCTGTACATCCTGGTCGAGTCCGGCGTGATCGTTCGTCTCATCGAAGTCCTGTCGTGAGCAGGTTCACACGCCTCCTCGCTGCCGCTGCTGCCGTAGTTGCCGCCTTCACGGTCGACCAACTCACCAAAGCGTGGGCCCTGTCCTACCTCGACGGAGGCCGTGATATCGACCTTGGGCTGGGCGTATCCCTGCGCCTCGTGTTCAACCCTGGGGTCGCATTCGGTCTCGGCGGCGATGTGGGAGCGCCGCTTGTCGTCGGCGTTATGGTCCTTGTCGCCGCGCTGCTCACGTGGATCGTCATCCGAGTGCTGCGGAGGCAGAGCATGGGCGCTACTGCGCTGCTGGCTGCCGCCCTCGGCGGCGCGATCGGCAACCTGTGGGACCGCACCACACGCGCTGAAACCGGACCGCTCAGCGGAGAGGTGGTCGACTTCATCGCTGTCGACTGGTTCGCCATCTTCAACGTGGCTGACATCTTCACAACGCTCGGCCTGCTCGGGTGGGCAGCCTTGTATCTGCTCCGTCGAGACCACGCTCCCATCAGCGGGAGCACCGGTGACGGTTCCCAGCACCGCGGCTGATCTGGGAACGAGGAGGGCCCGCACGGGTATTCGTGCGGGCCCTTCGCGGGTGGCGGAGGGCGGTGCCCGCCGCGATGCGCGTTACTGCTGGTAGGGGATGAGGCTCAGGCCGCTGTCATCGACGACGAGGATGTCGCCGTTGTTGGTGATGGTGACGGCTTGGGCGGTGCCGTGGATCGTTCCGACTTCGAACCAGTTCTGCGCTCCCGCGGTTGTGGCCCAGATCCGTCCCTGGGTGCCGATACCGACCACGCGGTTGTGGTCCGGGGAGGCGCTGAGCCCGGCAAGAAGGGGAGCATCCGGCCACGCCTGAAATGTGGCAGCCCGGTCGGTGCTGACCAGCAGACCATCCGCGGTGGAGGCCATCACTCGCCCTGCTGCGTCAACGGCGAGCGACATGGCGTAGACGGGTGCCCCGGTGGGCTGCCAGGAGACACCGCCGTCTGTGCTGGTGAGCATTTCATTGGCGTCGGTGGCGACGCCGTAGAGCGTTCCGCGGGGGTCCGCGGCGAGGGCGTGAAAGTCTTTCTCGCCTGTGAATGCGGTGGGTTGCCAGCTCTGCCCGTTGTCGGAGCTTCGGATGATGCCCAGGTTGGGGGCTCCCAGCTCGGGCGGGGTGGTCCGACCGGGGTGGCCAGATGCCACGAGTGTGTCGTCAAGGACGGTCAGGCCCATCGCGTCGAAGTCCGTCTTCGCCAGGCGGGCGCCCAGCTCACCGTCACGGGTGACGGTGAAGATGCCCTCGTGGGTTCCGATAAGGAACCCATCGGTGGCGGGGTCATCAACGATGCCGTGCACGTGTGTGAGCGGCTGCTCAGGGTGGTCGTCACCGGTGAGGGACGGTGAACCGGCGCAGCCTGCGAGAGCGAGCGCGACCATGGGGACGAGGGTGACCAAGGACAAGGCGCGGGTGCGGGAGCCCGGCGCGGTGAGGTTGGTGTGGTGGTGCTGCATTGGGGGTGCGTTTCGTCTGATCGGGTGGTGGGGCGCGGTGGTTTTCCGCGCCCCACCCGGGTGATCAGAGAGTTGCCAGAAGCTCCTCCATGGTCGCGATTTCGGACGTCTGCGATTCGACGATCTGGTTGGCCAGGGCGACGGCGTCGCTGTTCTGGCCGTTGCTGGCCTCTTCCTGGGCCATCTCGATCGCGCCGCGGTGGTGTTCGATCATCTGCTGAAGGAACAGTCGGGCGGCGTCCGTGCCGGTGGCCTGCTCGAGGGCCTGCATGTCGTCCTCGCTCATCATGCCGCCGCCGCTGTGGTCCATGCCGCCCATGTCGGAGGAGGTGGCTCCCCAGTCCTCGAGCCACCCTTCCATGGTCGCAATTTCAGGCTCTTGAGCGGCCTTGATCTGCTCCGCCAGGGCGGTGACGCGCTCGTCGATGCCGTCTTTCGACAGGAGCGTGTCGGACATCTCGATCGCTTGAGTGTGGTGCTCGATCATCATGCTGGCGAACATGACGTCCGCCTCGTTGGCGTCCGCGGACTGCGCGGGGCTAGCACTGCTGCTGCTGCCGTGGTCCATTCCGGGCATGCTGCCGCCCGAGGTGGTCCCGCCGGAGCATCCGGCGAGAGTGAGCAGGGCGGCGAGAGTGAACGCGGCGGTCGCCGCGGCGCGGGTCTTCATGGTGGTTGTCTCCATCGGTCGGTGATGAGGCACGACGGTTGTCGTGCGGGAAGATGCGTTGCCCGCGCGGAAGGCGGGCGTACGCGTCATCACGTGCGACTGATGCAGAGAACCGTGAGGGAAGGTGGCGGGACAATCTGTGCGGGCGCGGGCCACCGGGCCTGTACCGCGCGGAGTACGTCGTCTCGGACGGTAATGCGCCACCCGATACGGTGACGTGCGAGCACGAGCACGCTGACAAGCAGCGCCAACACGCACGCCATCCAGGCCATGGCGTGATCGTCGCCACAGTCGCCGCAGCCGTCGTCGTGGGCGGCGGTCGTGTTCAGCTGGGCGGAGAGGGGCGACGCATCGTGATGGGTCGATACCTCTCCCGCGACAGCCACCGTGTCGCCATGTCCGGAGGCGGTGGTGTGGGTGTTGAGGGAGTGCATTGCCAGGAGCCCCACGATGACGGCGCCGGTTACAGCGATCACCATCAGCAGGGTGCGGGTGAATGCACGCTGGCCACGCACATGCTGCGCGAGGGTAATCAGCGACATCTTCACCTCCTGGTCGGTTTCTAGGCTAACTTTCGCCGGCGAGGGCGGGTGGGCCGCTTGACGGCCAACGCGCGCTTTGCCCGCGAGTGGGTGACGGGAACTGGTGGGTTACAACGCCGCGAGGAGGTCGTTGCACGCCTGCTCGCAGCGGCGGCATGCCTCTGCGCAGACCCGGCAGTGCTCGTGCATGTCGGCGTGCTGCTCGCATTCCTGCGCGCACGCGGCGCACGCGGTGCGGCATGCCTCCACAACAGCGCGAACCACCTCGACGTCCACCGTCGTCTGTCGAGAAAGCACCGCACCGGTCGCGGTGCAGATGTCGGCGCAGTTGGCGTTTTTGGTGATGCACGTCACCAGCTCGGCCACCATGTCTTCTGACAGGCACGCGTCGGCACACGCGGTGCAGGTCTGCGCGCATTCGATGCAGGCCTCAATGCAGCGGGCGAGTACGTCCGCGGCCTCAATGGACGCGGCCTTGGGGTGAGTAGTGAGCATCTGATCGATAGCAGTCATGTTCGCTGGTCCTTTCCCGGGGACCGTCCCCGGCGCCTGCCACGATACGAGCGGGCGACGGGGACGATTCGGGGGGTTGCGGGCGCGGGGAAACTACTTCGCGGCGACGGCTTGCGGGCTGAGGTCGAGCCGACGCAGGAGTTGCGCGTTGAGCGCGACGACGATCGTGGACAGCGACATCAGGATCGCTCCGACGGACATGGGGAGGACGAACCCGATAGGGGCGAGCACTCCGGCGGCGAGGGGGACGGAGATGAGGTTGTATCCGGCGGCCCACCACAGGTTCTGCTTCATCTTCCGGTAGCTGGCCCGCGACAGGTCGATCACGGACAGCACGGAGCGGGGGTCGTCGCTGGCGAGGATGACCCCGGCGGACGCGATGGCGACGTCGGTGCCCGCGCCGATGGCGATACCGACATCGGCTTGCGCGAGGGCGGGTGCGTCGTTCACCCCGTCACCAACCATGGCGACCTTGCGGGATTCGTTCTGAAGCTGCTTGACCTTGGATGCCTTGTCTTCGGGGCGGACCCCGGCGAAGAAGCGGTCGATGCCGAGGTCGGCGGCGACGGATGCGGCAACCGCTTCGGCGTCTCCGGTGATCATGACCACCTGCACGCCCCGCTGGTGCAGCGCGTCGACCGCAGCGCGCGATTCAGGGCGGATCTCATCCGCCAGGCGCAGCGCTCCTGCCATCTGCCCGTCGATGAGAACGTGGAGGATGATCGCACCCTCCTTGCGCCACTCGTTCGCGATCGACCGCTCAGCGGCCTTCTCCTGCTCGAGCATGTAGGGGCCGCCGACCTGGACGGTGCGCCCGGTGACCTGCGCGCGGACACCGACGGCCGGTGACGATTCAAAGTCGTTGGAGGAGGGCACGGTGAGCTGCTTCTCTTTCGCGGCGTTCACGATCGCCCGAGCAAGGGGGTGTTCAGAGTCCGCCTCGGCGGCGGCGGCCAAAGCCAGCAGTTCGTCTGCATCGACCCCTTCGGCAGGGTCGATCGCGGTGACGGCCGGGGTTCCCTTGGTGAGGGTGCCGGTCTTGTCGAACAGCACCGTGTCGACGGTGCGCATGCTTTCCAGCGCGAGACGGTCCTTGATCAGAACACCGCCGCGCGCGGCACGCTCCGTGGCGATCGACACGACGAGCGGGATCGCCAGTCCCAAGGCGTGCGGGCAGGCGATGACCAGAACGGTGATGGTGCGGATGACCGCTTCGTCGGGGAATCCCACCAGGGACCACACCACAGCGGTGACCGCGGCCGCGCCGAGCGCGAACCAGAACAGCCACCCCGCAGCACGGTCCGCGAGCCGCTGCGCGCGAGAGGAGGAGTTTTGAGCCTCAGAGACGAGCTTTTGGATGCCCGCGAGGGCGGTGTCCTGCCCGACCGCGGTGATTTCTACGCGAACTCCGGAGTCGGTGGCGACCGTGCCGGCGACGACCTGATCGCCGTCGCCGCGGCGAACGGGGCGGGATTCTCCGGTGATCATCGACTCGTCCATGCTGGCCGAGCCCTGCACGATCCGCCCGTCCGCGGGAACCCGCCCACCGGGGCGGACCACAACCACGTCACCGACCTGCAGCTCAGCGGGGGCGACGGTGACGGTGGTGTCCCCGTCCACCTTCTCGGCCTCGTCGGGCAGGAGCGCGGCGAGGGAGTCGAGGGCGGAGGTGGTCTGGGCGAGGGATCGCATCTCGATCCAGTGCCCGAGAAGCATGATGACGACCAACAGCGCCAGCTCCCACCAGAAGTCCAACTCGTGGTGCAACAGCCCGAGGCTTGCCCCCCAGGACGCGAGGAACGCGACGGTGATCGCGAGGGCAATGAGAAGCATCATGCCGGGCTTGCGGGCGCGCAGCTCGCTGACGGCGCCGGTAAGGAACGGGGCGCCACCCCAGACATACATGACGGTCCCGAGAATCGGGGACACCCATCCCACCCACGCCGCGTCCGGCAGCGGGTAGCCGATCAGCATCGAGAACATGCTGGAGAAAGCCACGACCGGCACCGCGAGAACCAGCATGATCCAGAACAGCCGCCGGAACCGGGCGACGTGATCACCGTGACCGGCGTGACCGCCGTGGTCGGCGTGACCGTGCCCGGAGTGCCCCGCCGCAGGTGCCCGATCATCCGTGCCGTGCGGGTGGCCCATCGCTGCGTGGTCGTGTACTGCCGTTGCCGCCGGAGCGTTGTGGCCCTGGTGGTTCGTGCGGGCCGAGTGGTTGTGATGTTCGTGCTGGCTCATGGGAGCCTCCTTCGCTGGGTGCGCCGCCACGGCGCACGATTCAGGCCGGTTGGGGCATGGGAGTGCGGGCGATGTGCACGGGTGCCGGCTCGGGGCGGAACCGGCGCAGCCGGAGGCTGTTGGTCACGACGAACACCGACGACAGCGCCATGGCCGCCGCGGCGACGAGCGGGTTCAGCAGCCCGGCCATCGCGATCGGGATGGCGGCGACGTTGTAGGCGAAGGCCCAGAACAAATTGCTCTTGATGGTGCGGAGGGTGCGGCGGGAGAGTCGGATCGCGTCGGCCACGACGGTTAGGTCGCCGGAGACGATCGTGATGTCACTGGCGGCGATCGCCGCGTCCGTGCCGCCCCCCATCGCAAGGCCGAGGTCGGCTGCGGCGAGGGCCGCGGCGTCGTTGACGCCGTCACCGACCATTGCGACCACGTGGCCATCGTTTTGGAGCCGGCGGATCACTTCGAGCTTCCCGGCGGGGGTGACGCCGGCGTGCACGTCGGAGATGCCGACCTCAGCGGCGATCCGTGCGGCCGTGGTGTCGTTGTCGCCGGTGAGGAGCACCGGGCGCAGCCCGAGTGCGCGGAACCGTGCGATGGCGGTCGAGCTGGTCGGCTTCACCGTGTCCGCCACGCCGATCGCGCCCAGGTACTGCCCGTCGCGGCCGACCGCGATTGCGGTACTGGTACGAGCGAGCGTGTTCAGCTCCGCTGCGGCCTCCGACGGTGGGCGGATGCCCCACTGCTCGGCCAGCCAGGAGGCGCGGCCCGCGACCACCGCGGCGCCGTCCACGATCCCCTGCACACCGAACCCGGCGTGCGAGGCGAAGCTGTCCGCATATGCACCAGGCGCGGTGGCGGTGATCGCGCGGGCGACGGGATGCTCGGAGCCCGCCTCGACCGCAGCGGCGACCCGCAGCAGCTCGTCCCGGGTGACACCAGGGGCGGGGTGAACGGTGGTGACGGTCATCTTGCCGGTGGTCACGGTGCCGGTCTTGTCGAGCACGATGGTGTCGACGGTGCGGGTCTGCTCCAGCACCTGCGGTCCACGGATCAAGATTCCCAGCTGCGAGCCCCGGCCGGTGCCCACCAAGAGGGCGGTGGGGGTGGCGAGGCCAAGCGCGCACGGGCACGCGATGATTAGTGTCGCGACCGCGGCGGTGAACGCTTGTTCCAGCGATGTCCCAGCGATCATCCAGCCGACGAAGGCGGCGGCGGCAAGTCCGATGACGATCGGGACGAACACGGCCGACACCCGGTCAGCGATGCGTTGCACCTTGGCCTTGCCGGTTTGGGCTTCCTCCATCAGCCGGCGCATGCGCGCGAGCTCGGTGTCGGCGCCGACCCGGGTGATTTCTACGGTGAGGCGGCCGCCGACATTCACCGTCGCTCCTATGACACGCGACCCAGTCGTCACCTCGACGGGGACTGATTCTCCGGTGAGCATGCTGGCATCGACGGCGGAGGCACCATCGATCACCAGCCCGTCGGAGGGAATCTTCTCCCCCGGTCGAACGAGCACAGTGTCTCCGACCGACAGCTGCGCGACCGGCACCATCCGTTCGGCGCCGTCGACGAGCTGCGTGGCGTGCTTCGCGCCCATCTCCAGCAGCGCCCGTAACGCCTCCGACGATGATTTCCTCGCGCGCGCTTCGGCATACCGCCCGGCCAGGATGAAGACGGTGACCAGCGCGGCCACTTCCAGATAGATTTCGTGGCCCCCGGCCTGCGGGGTACCGACGAGGGTGAACGTCATCGTCATGCCGGGCATGCCTGCGCCACCGAAGAACAGCGCGTAAAGGGACCACCCGAATGCGGCGATGACGCCAACGCTGATGAGGGTGTCCATGGTCGCCGCGCCGTGTCGGGCGTTGACGGCCGCGGCCCGGTGGAACGGCCACGCGCCCCAGACCGCCACCGGGGCGGTGAGAGTGAGGGCAAGCCACTGCCAGTACTCGAACTGCAACGCCGGGACCATCGACAACACTGCCACCGGCAGCGACAGGGCGGCACTAATCAGCAGACGCCGCCGTAGCGCCCCGACCTCGCCGTCCTCTCGGTTTGGGGTGTTCTCATCGATGTCACCGCTCGGTGGCGGTGCGGGGAGAGCCGCCTGGTACCCCGCGGATTCGACGGCGGCGATCAGGGTGGCAGGGTCGACGTCGTTCCCGCGAACACGTGCTTTCTCGGTGGCGTAGTTCACCGTTGCTTCCACACCGGGAAGCTTGTTCAGCTTGCGTTCAATCCGGGTCGCACACGACGCGCATGTCATCCCGGAAATATCGAGTTCGACGTCGACCGCGCTCATGCGGGTGCGCCGGCCAGGGTGTAGCCGGCCTCCTCCACCGCGGCCTGCACTGCGGCAGCATCGATCGGGGTCAAGCTGTGGATGGTGACGCGCGACGTACCGCCGGCGTTGAGGTCTACCGTGACGTTCTCGACACCGTCGATCGCAGTCAGCTCCTCCGTGACGCTCGACACGCAGTGCGAGCATGTCATTCCGGTCACCAGGACGTCTTCTGTCACCGTCGCCGCGGTGGACGCGGGTGCGTCTGTCGCTGTGGACGTGGCGCAGCAAGCGCAGCCGGCGTTGGTGTCTTTCAGGCCGAGGTCGATGCGGTCGGTCATGATTTGCTCCTCTGGGGTTGGTGCGGGATCAGGAACGGACGAGCCGTGCAATCGCGTCGTTGGCCTCACGAATCTTCTCTGCGGCAACCTGGCCGCCCTCTGCGCTCGCCTCCGCGACGCAGTGGCGGAGGTGATCCCCGAGCAGGGATAGCGCAACCGTCTCCAAAGCCTTCGTCGCGGCGGAGACCTGCGTAAGGATGTCGATGCAGTACTTGTCTTCATCGACCATTCGGGCGATCCCTCGTACCTGACCCTCGACGCGACGCAGCCGCTTCTGGAGGTCGTCTTTGTTGCCCTCGTATCCGTTCACCCAGATACCATACCCCCCTAGGGTATGTAGCGCAACACTCCTATTCATCCCCCTGCGCGCGTCCACCGGAGTGGTCCGCCCAACCGGGGATGATTATTAGCATCTGCTGGGAGAGGCGCTGAACCAGGCATGGGACCTTATCGGAGCGCCTTGAAGCACACCGCGGCGGCGGTGTCACGCCGTAGATTCGCGCAGCGACGGGTGGGATGGTGAGCGCATGTCTGAGAAGCGGTCGAAGCTCGCTCAAGCGGCGTTGGTGTCTAACGGCATGGTGTGGTTTGGTGCGTCGTTCATGCTCTTCGCGATCGCGGCGGAGCAGACGGCGGCGGTGTTCGCCGGCACGTGGCTGAACGTCCTCGGGTGGGCGATCATCCTTCTCGTCGCCGCGGGCCTGGCCGTCGTCGGCGTCATCGAGAACGTCAACATCCGGGCGGGCAAGAAGTACAAGCCGCGGCCGCGCAGCTGACCGCGCTCGAGCGGGGAACCCGCGACCCGCGTTGGAGGGGGGTCGAGGGGGTCTCCCCCTCGTGCGGGCCGGCCCTTTCGGGTCGGCCCGCCGCCATGCTCAGAGCGTGAGCGCGTGCAGCACCGTCGCCGCGGTGCCCGCGGGCGTTCCGTAGTCCGTGACGTGCAGCGTCGCGGCGCGGTTGGTGATGAGGTCGAGGGCGACGAGTTCTTCTTCGGACTCGTCGGTCATGTCGCCGGGTTCGTCCTCCCATTCGCGCAGCACGCGTCCGTCGACGTCGACCACGCGCCACAGCCCCCACACGTGAGCGACGGGACCGGTCCTTTCGTACTTGAACACCAGGGCCGTAGCGGTGGGCCAGCCATGCGCCGCCGCGGCGACGATGAGCGCGTGCGCGGCCGCGGCGATCTGCTCAACGTCGCCGGATGCCGTGGCCGTGTTGACGGCGGCTTCCGCCTCGCGCAGCGCCGCGGTGTGTCCACACACGTCGACATCGACGGCGGGGGTCGTAGTGGTGGTCATGGTGCGCCTTTCTGGGCAGCTGAGGGTGACGCCCGGGGGGGTGAAAAAAGGGTGATGCGACAGGGTGACGTCCGGGGGTGACGCCGGGGGTGACGCCGGGGGTGACGCCGGGGGTGACGCCGGGGGTGACGGATGCCGGTCCCCGTCCGGTTGGTCAGGCGAGGCCCGCGGCTTCGGCGGGGGTGGTGTCGCCGGTGACGATCTGCTCGACCGGGGAGAGGGCGTATCCCCACGCGGCGAGCTGGCGGAAGAACGCGGCGGCGCGCTCGTCGCCGCGTCGCCACGATTCCTTGCTGGTGCCTGCCTCGGCACCGGCGAGGACGACCGCCAGGGACACCAGGCGGGCCTTGCCGGGGTTGGCCTCCACCAGCGCGGCCAGGGCGTCGGTGCGGAAACCGGAGGGCCGCTCGACGCCGAGGAACGTGTGCGCGAGGTCGTTGCCGCCCGACATCGCGGACGACACCGAGAACCGGTGAGCGGTCAGGCCCAGCGCGATCACCCGGTCAGCGTCCTTCGGCAGCGTCTTGCGAGACAGGAACGTCGCGATCCATTCGCGGCGCACCGTCTCAGCGGCGGTCCACGCCTTGTTGTTGGCGATGAGCGCCTTGCGCTCGGCGGACTTCTCGACGCGCTCTTCCTCGATCTGCTCCGCGGTCAGCGGCTCGGCGGGGGTGCCGGGTGCGCCCCAGGCGTAGGTGAATCCCGCATCGGTGGGGTTCTGAACGAAGTAGGTCACGTCGATGTCGCCGCGCCAGTTGGTGTCGATGAGCGCGCCGCGCACCGGGACGGTGGCGATGTGCTCGGCGGTGACCTGTGCGCCGTCCGCGGTGTGGAGCTTGCGGAGGATCACCCACGGGCTTTCCTGCCCGTACGCCCCGCCACGAGTGAGCACCTGGAAACCGCCCGCGATCAGCTCCTGCTCGACGGCGGCGAGGCGGGCCTTTTCCGCGGCGTCGTCGCGGAGGCTCTGCGCGGTGTGCTCGAACTGGGTCGGGTCGGTGGTGGCGACCTCGATCAGGTGCGCGCGGGCGTCGGCGTCGTCCTCGAACTCCAACAGCACCGCCGCCTGGTCCAGGGTCAGCGGGTGCTCGTTGAGAGCGGAGGTGACGGTGGCGGACTCGGCGACGGCGAGGCCCTTTTTCACCGCGTCGGTCTTGGTGCCGGTGCGCTTGGCGATCTGCGCGGCGCTGATGCCCTCGAACGCCAGCTGCGCCCAGGCGGCGGTGCGATCCGCGGTGCTGAGGTCGGCGCGCTGGTCGTTCTCGATGATCTGCTGAATGATCCGGTCCGCGGTGGTGTCGTCGCCCTCCACGACGTAGACGGGGACGGTCGGCACCTCGGCCTCGCGGGCGGCGAGGGTGCGACGCTGACCGGCGCGGACGATGACGTTTCCGCGCTCGTCGCGGCGGGCAAGGATCGGGGTGATGACGCCGTTCTCACGGATCGACGCGACGAAATCCTTCGTCACGGGAGCGCTGGTGCGCACGTTCGCCTCGATGACGAGGGTGGTCGGGTCGATGTGCTCGATGGTCCCGGTTCCGGTGGTGATGCTCACGATGGTTTCTCCTTGATCGGTGTGCGACCATGAAGGCGACAGGTCCCGTGGTGCTAGGTCCACTACGGGGCTTTTGTCGTCTTCCAGATCGTTCTTCTTTGCCTCTCCGGCGAGTGAAAACCAACTGAGTGGAGGCGGCGGAGTGACGCCGATCCCGGGCGAAATAAGCCCGCAGGGCGCGTCCGGGATCGGTGGCACGTAGCCGATGGAGCGAAGTAGGTTGAAACCGCGGAGAGGTGAAGAAACCGGGGAATCCTGCCGCGTAGCGGCTCGCTTCGGCGGTGCTCCGTCACCGCTGCGCGGGCGGAGCTCGCGCCCCGCCGCAGGCGGAACACCGGGGAGCGCGAGGGGGTCGCCCCTCGTGGCCGGCCCGTAGGCCGGCCCCTCCCCCGCTGGGTCAGCTCCAGCTCTCGGTCCAGTCCTCGGGCGGGACGACGGCGTGCGGCTGGCCTGTCGTGTGCAGGTAGTACAGGGTGCTGCTGTAATCGTCGTCCCCTCGGCTAACGCTCATCTGCTGGTGATCGTCGTCCGTTTCCGCGATGTTCCACCTGGTCGAGACGTCCACGGCGTACAGGTCGCCGTAGGAGTCGGTGACGAGCTGGTCGCAGACGGGGCAGCGCAGCGCGCGGTACGTCTCCCCGTCATCGGTCACGGTGACGACCATGAGGACCGGGGCCGCGGCCCACACCTGTTGTTGCAGCTGCTCGATCGTGGCGAGCAGGGCGTCAGCGCTCGGGGTCGGGGTCAGGAACGCGACAAGCGCCGCGGCGTATTCGGTGCCGTTGTCGGTGACGGGATGCCCGCCCGGCGCGCCCTCGCCCGGCAGGGTGAGGGTGTTGCGCACGTGCGCAAGGATCTCGGCGTCGGTGGCCGCGGCGTCATCGCCGGACTCCGCACGGCGGGTGTCGAGGATGAGCGCGAGCTGCGCCGCGGTCGCGCGGCCGGTGTCGATGGTGGTCATGGCGCACTCCTGTCAGCGGACGGTGGTCGGGTCGACGGTCAGCCCGTGCTTCGCAAGGCGGGCGAGGGTGTCGGGGTCGCCGGTGATCTGCTCCCAGCCCTCGGGCGAGACGACGGCCGCGGGATCACCGTCGCGGTCGGTGAGAACGACGCACGTCCGAGCGTCGAGCGCGCCCCCGGTGCGCGGGCACACGATGTTCTTGCTGACGAGAAACGTGACCATCTGATCGCGGAGGATCGCTTCGAGGGTGGTGGACATGACTGCTCCTGACTGATCGTTTTTCTTTGCCTCTCCGGCGGGAATGACCGTTTGAGCGGAGGCGGCGAAGTGACGCCGATTCCGGGCGAAATAAGCCCGTAGGGCGCGTCCGGAATCGGTGGCACATAGCCGTTGGAGCGAAATAGGTTGAGACCGCGGAGAGGTGAAGAAAACCCAGGGAACAGGCCGCGCAGCGGCTCCGCCCGGCGGCGCTCCGTCGCCGCCGGGCGAGCGCAGCTCGCCTCCCGGGACGGGATGCCGGGGACCCTTCTATGGGTTCAAGTCAACTCGGGTGCGTCGCTACCCGACCGCAGGCTGCATTACCTCGCGTCGTTCGGGTGCTCTGTCGCCGCGCGTCGAGCAGCATCGCCTAGCAGCGGTAAAGAGTCGTTGGGCTCCGACGTGGAGCGTGAGCTATTATCTGCGTATGCACGTAGATAAGAAATCTTGCGGGTTGGATGTCGACTCGGAGTACGTCGAGCTAGCCGTCGAGGTGTTCGCGATGCTCGCGGACGCGACGCGGGTGCGCATCGTCCTGGCACTGCGGAAGGCGGGCGAGCTGCCGGTGAACGTCCTGGCCGAGACCGTGGGAAAGAGCCCGGCCGCGGTCTCGCAGCATCTCGCGAAACTGCGCCTGGGCCGCATGGTGCAGACCCGCCGCGAGGGCACGACCGTCTTCTACCGGCTGACGGACGAGCACGCCTCGGAGCTGGTCGTGGACGCGATCAAGCAGGCCGAGCACGTCGTCGGGCACGCACCGCATCACCAGACGGGCGGGCCGACCGCGTGACGACGCGCACCGAACACCACGAGCACGGCCACCCCCACGAGCACGAGCACCCGCACGACCACGAGCAGCCGCGCGGCCACGAGCACGGCCATACCCACGGTCACCCGCACGGCGGCCTCCGGGGGTTCCTCCACGACCTGTTCGTCCCGCACACGCACGACTCCGCCGACTCGATCGACGACGCGATGGAGGCGTCGACGGCGGGAGTGCGCGCGCTGAAGATCAGCCTGGTGATCCTGCTCGCGACGACCGTGCTGCAGGCGGCGCTCGTCGCGCTCACCGGGTCCGTCGCACTGCTCGCCGACACGATCCACAACTTCGCGGACGCGTTGACCGCGGTGCCGCTCTGGATCGCGTTCGTCCTCGGGCGCCGCGTCGCCTCCCGCCGCTACACCTACGGCTACGGGCGCGCCGAGGACCTCGCCGGGATGTTCATCGTCGTCGTCGTCGCGCTCTCCGCCGTCGTTGCAGGCTGGGAGGCGATCGCCCGCCTTCTCGATCCCCGCCCGATCGAGAACCCGTGGCTGCTCGTGCTCGCCGGCGTCATCGGCTTCGCGGGCAATGAGATCGTCGCGATCTACCGCATCCGCATCGGCCGCCGCATCGGCTCCGCCGCCCTCGTCGCCGACGGGGTGCACGCGCGGCTCGACGGCTTCACGTCTCTGTCCGTGGTGCTGGGAGCGATCGGCGTCCTGCTCGGATTCCCGCTCGCGGACCCGATCATCGGCCTGCTCATCGCCGTCTCGATCCTGGTCCTGCTCTGGGGAACCGTGAAGTCGGTCGGCGCCCGCCTGATGGACGCAATCGCGCCCGACCTCCTCGAACGCGCCGAGCACGTCCTCGAGCACGCCCCGGGCGTCACCGCTGTCGAGGATCTCCGCCTCCGCTGGATCGGCCACCGACTGACCGGATCGGCCACCCTCCGCGTCGCAGCCGATCAGCTTGACGACGCGACGCAGATCGCGCAACACGCGAGTGAACACCTCCACGCCGCAATCGGCAACCTCGACATCTTCACGCTCACTCCCTCTTCGGGGAGGAGAGGGAAGCCTGTCCTGCCTGGCGCGGAGGAGACTCCGGTGCTTCCATGAGGCTCATGCCGTCCGATCCCACTCCTCCGCCCTCCACTCCTCGCGCGGAGCCGCATGATGGCGCGATCTCGGGGCGCCTGAATTGGTTGCGAGCGGGCGTGCTGGGCGCGAACGACGGCATCGTGTCGGTCGCCGCTCTGGTCGTGGGTGTCGCGGGCGCTACGACGGCGACGGCTCCGATCCTGACGGCCGGTGTCGCGGGTCTGGTCGGTGGCGCGGTATCGATGGCGCTGGGCGAGTACGTCTCGGTGAGCAGTCAGAGCGACAGTCAGCGCGCGCTGATCGCGAAGGAGCGCGTCGAGCTCGCGGAGGATCCCGCCGGGGAGCTCGAGGAGCTCGCTTTTCTGTATCAGGCGCGTGGCCTGACCCCGGAGACAGCGCATCAGGTCGCCCGCGAGCTGACCGAGAACGACGCTCTGACCGCACATCTGGAAGCGGAGCTCGGGTTGAACGAGGAAGCGGTCGCCAGTCCGCTCGCCGCCGCCGGCGCCTCGGCGCTGGCGTTCTTCCTCGGAGCCGTGCTGCCGCTGCTCGCGATCCTGCTCCCGCCGCCGGAGCTGAGGGTTCCGGTGACCTTCGTCGTGGTGCTGATCGCCCTCGCCGCGACCGGATACATCAGCGCACGGGTCGGCGGCAGCCCGGCTCTGCGCCCGATGATCCGCATCGTCGTCGGCGGCGCTCTCGCCCTCGCCGCGACCTTCCTGATCGGGTCGCTGCTCGGCACTTCCGGCGCGGTCTGATGTCCCGGATCCTCGTCGTCGAGGACGACCCGCAGATGGGCGCCCTCGTCGACCGGGGACTGCGCGAGGACGGCTACGACGTGCAGCTCGTCGACAACGGCGTCGACGCGCTGATCGCCTTCACGGCGGGGGACGTCGATGTCGCCGTCGTCGACGTGATGCTGCCGGGGATGACCGGGTTCGAGGTCTGCCGTCGGATGCGGGAGTCGGGCAGCACCGTCCCGGTCGTGCTGATCACGGCACGCGACGCCGTCGAGGACCGCATCTTCGGACTGGACTCGGGCGCCGACGACTACGTCACCAAGCCGTTCCACTTCGGCGAGCTGAGCGCCCGGATCCGCGCGCAGATCCGTCGCCGGGCCAGCGGCCCGCAGCCGGTGGTGCAGATCGGAGCGCTGCGATTGGACGCCCTGTCCGTGCGCGCGACGGTCCGCGATCGCCCCTTCGCGTTGAGCGTGAAGGAGTTCACCCTGCTGCGCTTCTTCGCCGTGCATCTCGATGAGGTAGTGACCCGGACGGAGATCCTCACCGAGGTGTGGGGATCACCTGAGACGTTCGAGCCGACCCTCGTGGACCAGTACGTCAGCTACCTCCGCAAGAAGCTCGCCCTGGCCGACGCGGGCCTGCGGATCACGACCGTCCGCGGCGCGGGGTACCGGCTGGAGCGCACCGAGTGAGGCTGCTGCGCTCCCTGTCGATCCGCTCCCGGATCACCCTCGGCAGCCTCCTCGTCGCGCTGATCGGCGTCGGCGTGATCACCCTCGTGCTGCACGGGCAGTTCCGCAGCATCGTCGTCGCGTCCGAGGTGACCCTCGCCGAGGGCGACCTCGCCCCGTATCTCGCCGATCTGGGATCGGACCCGACCGAGACCCCCGACCCGCCGGCCGAGGGGATCCTGATCTTCACGCGCGCTCCCGGCGGGGCGGTGCCCGTCGACACGATGCCGCACGACGTCCACGAGGTCCTCGAACGCAGCAGCGGCAGCGACGGCACCTCGACGGTGATCACCGACGAGAACGTCCGGTTCACGGTCGTCTCCCGAACCCTGGACACCAGCGCGGGCACGTGGGAGCTGTGGGCGGCGCGCAGCGGCGCCGGCAGCGACCTCACCGTCGCGGCCCTAGACCGGACGCTGCTCGTCAGCGCAGCGGCCCTCGTGATCCTGTCCGCCCTCGCCGCGTGGCTGCTCACCGGCGCCGCTCTGCGTCCGGTCGAGCGGATGCGCCGCACCGCCGCGTCGCTCGGCGACCGGGACGGCGGCGAGCTCCCCGTCGGCCCGGCGGCTGATGAACTGTCGGATCTGGCGGAGACGTTGAACGCCTTCATCGCCCGGACGCGGGACACCGCGGAACGGGAGCGGCAGATGGTGTCCGCGGCCAGCCACGAGATCCGCACCCCGCTGGCCGTCGTCATCACCCAGCTCGAACTCGCGCACCGGCACTTCGGCGACGCGGACGCCCTCGAAAAAGAGATCCGCGCCGCCGAGGGGTCCCTCGCCCGCCTGTCCCGCCTGGCGACGAACCTCCTCGAGCTCTCCCGCCTGGACGCCGCACCGCCCGTCACTGCGCTCGCGACTGCGAGCGAGCTGGAGACCGAGCTGATGGACTCCGTGGACCGGCTGAGGACGATCACGGGCGGAGCCGGCCCCGACATCGAGCTCGACACCGCGATCGAGCGGGCCGACTCGCCCTATCCGCTCTCGGTGAGCGCGTTCTCTCGGATCCTCGACAATCTGGGCGCGAATGCGATCGCCGCAACACCCCCCGCAGGACGCATCACCCTCCTCCTCCAGCAGCACGACTCCGCCCTCGAGCTGCGCGTGGAAGACACCGGACACGGCATGCCGGAGGAGTTCGTGCCGCACGCGTTCGAGCGCTTCTCCCGACCCGACGAGGCGCGCACCAGCCGCGAGGGCGGCAGCGGTCTCGGCCTCGCCCTCGTCGCAGCGCTCGTCGACACCGCCGACGGATCGGTCGCCATCGAGAACCGCCGCTTGAACGGAGTGGCGGTGACGGTCATGCTGCCCGAGCGGTGACATGTGAGACCTCGAACACGAATCGGACCCCGGCGGGGAATCGGCACGCATCCCTCATAGCCGACACCAAGACTCCACCGCGACGGTAAGAGCGCGCCCCCGGAAACCCCGGGCCGGCGCACTCGACACCAACCGAAGGGCGCCGCCGTGAGCACCACGATCCGACCGACCAGCGCACCCGCACCCCACGCCCCGACCACGCTGCAGCGGTCGCAGGCCGACCGCGAGCGATCCCTGCGCCGGCGCCTGCGTTCCGCGGACACGCTCGTCACCGCCAGCTGGCTCTCGGTCGCCCTCGCCATCGCGCTCTACCTCGCAGCCGGCGGACCCGCGCAGATCACCGATCTCGCCGGAGCCCTGACGGCCACGGGAATCGTCGCCGGCCTCGTCGGCACCGACCTGATCCTGGTCATGCTCGTCCTCGCCGCCCGGATCCCCTGGATCGATCGCACCTTCGGCCAGGACACCGCGATGGCGCTGCACCGCCGCCTCGGCAAGCCCGCCCTGTACCTGATCCTCGGGCACGGCGCCCTACTCACCGTCGGCTACGCCCTCACCGACGGGCTGACGCTGTGGAACGAGACACTCGCCCTGTACTCCGGCGCCGACATGCTCCTGGCGCTGCTCGGCAGCACCCTGCTGGTGCTCGTCGTCGTCACCTCCCTCGTCGCCGTGCGCCGCCGCTTCGCGTACGAGGCGTGGCACGCGATCCACCTCCTCAGCTACGCGGCCGTCCTCGTCGCCGTGCCCCACCAGCTCTCCGCCGGCCAAGTCCTCGCCGAGAGCACCCCGCAGCGCGTCTACTGGATCGCCCTCTACGTCCTGGCGTTCGGCGCGATCGCCTGGTTCCGGTTCGCGGTGCCGGTGCTCGCCACCCTGCGGCACCGGATCCGGGTCGAGGCCGTCGAGACGATCGCCCCCGGCGTCTTCTCGATCCACCTCTCCGGCCGCGACCTCTCCCGCCTCGGCGTGATCGGCGGGCAGTACGCGATCTGGCGGTTCTGGAGCCGCGGCACCTGGTGGCACGCGCACCCGATCTCCTTCTCCGCCGTCCCGACCGACACCCGCGCGCGGATCACCGTCCGCGCACTCGGAGCAGGGACGGACCGACTCGCACGGCTGCGCCCCGGGACTGCGGTCTCGATCGAGGGCCCCTACGGGATCTTCACCGACGTCGCCCGCACCGCCCCGCGCCTCGCGATCATCGCCGCCGGCATCGGCATCACCCCCGCCCGAGCGCTCCTCGAGCACGGCGGCCTGCGCCCCGGCGAGGTGACCGTCCTGCTGCGCGCCACCGACGACTCGCAGACCTACCTCTGGGACGAGACGCAGACCCTGGTGCGCAGCAGCCGCGGCGCGCTGTTCGGGATGATCGGCCGACGGCCCGCAGGGCTCGCGACGTGGATGTCGGCCGAGTCCATCGCTCGGGGTGTGACGATCACCTCGGCGCTGCCCGGCCTGCTCGAATCCGACCTGTATGTCTGCGGTCCCACAGTCTGGGCCGATCTCGTCGTCCGCGACGCGCGAGCGGCAGGCCTGCCCGACCGGCAGATCCACGTGGAGAGGTTCGACTGGTGAGAACACGAGCAGCAGTCGCCAGCGTCCTCGCCTCCCTCGCCGTCCTCGTCGGCGGCTGGCAGCTGGGATCGGCCGGCTCCACCGGATCACCGCTCGCCACCGGGACGAGTACCACCACGGCCACGGACAGGACGGTCCCCGCGGCGACCACGCCGACCCCGGCCGCCACCCCCGCCCCGACGACGCCCGCTACACCCTCCACCGGCGCCACCACCGACCCCTCGGCCGGCGCGAGCCCGACAGCCACCGCGAGCCCGTCCGCCTCGACAGACGGCACCTGGACCGGCTCGTCTGTGGCGACCCGCTTCGGCGCGGTGCAGGTCGCGATCACCGTCGCCGGCGGGCAGATCACCGACGTGGACGCGGTGCACCTCACGGACAAGGACGGCCGGTCCGTGTCGATCTCCAACCGGGCCGCGCCGATCCTGCGTCAAGAAGTCCTCTCCGCCCAGTCCGCGCATGTGCAGGCGGTCAGCGGAGCGACCTACACCAGCGACGGATACCTCACCTCCCTGCAATCGGCGATCGACCAGGCCGGACTCTGACCGTGCACACGTTCACGACGATGGGCACCGTCGTCAGCTTGCGCGCCGCTGACGATGCACCGGTAGGCGACGTCGAGGCCGTCTTCGCCGACGCCGACGCCCGCTTCAGCCTGTACCGGCCGGAGTCGGAGGCGTCCCGGATCGCCCGCGGCGAACTCGCGCTAACCGTCGCGTCCGAGCACATGCGGGCCGCCTACACCGAAGCACTCCACTGGCGCACCGCGACGGACGGCGCCTTCACCCCGCACCGGCCCGACGGCGTCATCGACCTCGCCGGAACCGTCAAGGCGACAACCATGGCTCAGGCGGCCCGGCTGCTCGGAGACGGCGACTGGCTGCTCGATGTCGGAGGCGACGTCCTCACTTCCCCCTCCGGCAGCTGGACGGTCGGGATCGTGGACCCCGACGACCGGCACGCTCTGCTCTGCGTCGTCCCACTCGGCGACGGGCGCCGCGCGATCGCCACCTCCGGGACCGCCGAACGGGGCGAACACGTCTGGCGCCGACCGGCCGAGCCCGGCGATGTCCCCTTCGTGCAGGTGTCCGTGATCGCCGAGGACATCGTCACCGCCGACGTCCTCGCGACCGCGATCCTCGTCGGCGGACACCCGACGCTCGATACGGTCGTGGACCGGTTCGACGTCGACGTCCTCACCGTCGACGCCACCGCCGCCCTTCTCGTCACCGACCGGCTCCGCCGCCTGATCGCACCGGCGAGCGAGCACACGCAATAACTCCACCCGGTCGACACCTCGCCCCTCGGCATGAAGCGGGGAGTCGGCTCCGAGGAAGGGCGAGCGATCGTTCGAGGGCTCACACGAACACCTCGACCAGCAGAGCGCGCAGGACCGGGCGCGTTAGCGTCACGAGGACACCCCCCCTCGACCGAAGGCGCCCCGATGAACGACTGGCAGATCAACGGCCTCCCCCTCCACCCGCTCCTCGTGCACGCCGTCGTGGTCCTGCTCCCCCTCGCAGCCCTCATGCTCATCCTCGGCAGCCTCTGGCCCGCCGCCCGCCGCAAGTTCGCCATCCTCACCCCGATCATCGCCCTCGCCGCGCTGATCGCCGTCCCACTTACCACGCAGGCTGGCGAAGCCCTCGAACGCCAGACGGAGCCGTCCGCGATCCTCGAGCAGCACACCGAGCTCGGCGACCACCTGCTCCCCTGGGCCGCCGGCCTGTTCCTCATTGCCCTGGCTCAGTGGCTCTGGTTCCGCCGCACACGACGAACCGACGACCGACCCGCCACCCGCCGTCCTGTCGTCGGAATCGTGCTCGCCGTTGCAGCGATCGCCATCTCCGTCGGAGCGACCATCGACGTCGTCCGCATCGGCGACTCCGGGGCACAAGCCGTCTGGATGGACTCGACCTCAAGCACAGACAAGGTGCCCGCTACCGACGGCGACGACTGAACGCTGTCCGCCGCCGCCGCCACCCACAGCCACACCTCAGGCAAGGACCAGTGCCTCCGGCAGCTGCACCGCGCGAAGGGGTGAGCGCGGGACGTGGAACATGGTCAAGGATGAACAGGACTGCAACAAGATCCTCATCGAGATCTCCGCCATGATCCGCGCCCGCGAATCCGTCACCAGAATTCGTAGACATCACGCCATCAGGACGGTTGCTCCCATCCGCGCTTCCAGCGCCTTGAAGATCTCGCGAGCGATGTACCTCTTCACGCACCGCCGGATCTCGCGAGCAGTGCGACCCTCAGCCGTGCGGCGGTCGACGTAGGCACGGGTGCGCACCTCTGACACCATCCGCACACGGGCGACGACGTCAAGCGCCCGATTCAGTTGCCGGTCACCGCCTCGATTCAGGCGGTGACGAATCGTGTTACCAGACGACGCCGGGATCGGATTCACCCCTGCGAGGGCTGCAAACGCAGCCTCGCTGCGCACCCGACCCGGATGGGAATACGCCGCAACCGCCACAGCCGCAGTCACCGGACCGACACCGTAGATCTGCTGCACGCCAGGCGCGAGAAGCTCGACGAGCTCGGCCAACGCCTCGCGGTTCTCTCGCATCTGTCGGCCCAGCTCGATCACCGTCGAGGCCAGCCGGAGGGCCTCGCCTCGGATGATGCGCTCCGCAACATCGACGTGGCGAACGTCCAAGTCGGCGAGCTTCTGCACACCACGATCAGTGAGCGCGCGCCTGGTATCGAGGCCGAAGTCCGCAGTCCGGACCAGCGCGTTCAGCTGGTTCCGTGCGCTCGTACGACGGACCTCCATGTCGCGGCGAGCATCGAGCGCCACACGCAGGGCGTTGCGCAGCCCGTCTGCTTTCGGTTGAGTCAGCGCGTCGAGCTCGATGCCCATCGCCGAAGTCGCGGCCGCGACCGCGTCGATTTCATCAGTCTTGCCGCGGACGCGGCTCGACTTCTTCGGCGGCCGGACCTCACAGAACGCAACTCCGTCGCGCTGCAGCGCCCTGCTCAGCGATGCGCCATACGAGCCGGTTCCCTCCATCGCGAACAGCACTGATTCGCTCGCCGTGCTTCCTACCCAGGCGATCGCTCTGTCGATCGCCGCCGCCGTGACCGGGAATGCTTTCGTGCCGAGGATCTCGCCGGTCTTGGTGGCGACGATCGCGTAGGTGTGCGTGCGGGCGTGGGTATCGACTCCGACGACGTGGTCGTAGTGGTGGGCGACGATCATGCGGCCTCTTCTCCTCAAGGGGTCATCCGGGTGGGATGCGCCGCGGAGGCATCTCTCTAACGAGTCACGCGACCCAAGTCGCGGACAACCTTCTATCAAGCCATCGCAGCGTCACGCCGGAACTGGCCGCTCGGACGGACAGGTCCCCAGCAAGACATTGCGGTCAAGAGTGTGATGAGTCACGCCCGAGCGAGCCAGAACCAGCCTGACAGCCAGCACCAGGCCAGCCGAGACCATTAGAGAGTGTGAGGGGTCGCCCCTCACGGGCCGGCGGCGCCGGCCCCACGACCGCGCCGGTTCACGTGGGCGGTGTCGGTGGTGGGTGCGATGATCGCCGGATGTGGGAACTGGCGCATCGAACACGTGACGCGGCGACGGCGACGGTGGTTCGCAGCAGCGCAGCATCCGGCGACGCGGCGATCGCAGAGGTACGGGCCTCGATGCCGGAGGATCACGTGATCCTCTACGTGCTCGAGGTCGAACGCGACGGGAGCTAGTCGCCCTCGCCCCCCCTAACGGGTTACTCGGCCGCGGCGCCGCGACGCGGTGCGCGCGGTGAGCGGGTGACGACGGCGGTCGCGCGGGAGAGGTCGGGGCCGATTGCGTCAGCTTCGAGGACGCGGCCGTGGCGGCGGTCTTCCCCTTCGCCCCATGCCACGGTGCGCTCGTATCCGACGACGATCACCGCGTCACCCTTGTGCAGCGACGCGAGCACGTGCTCGCCGAGTTCGAACTTCGCTTCCACGAAATGCGTTGTCGGGGCCTCGTGCGGGGTCCACTCCCCCGCGCGGTACTCGCCGGTGTTCTCGATCACGCGCAGCTTGACGATCTGCACGCGACCCGCCTGCACGGCCTCGGGGTCAACGGCCAGATTGCCGGTGATAGTCCTGGTGCTCATCTGTCGTCTCCTGCTCGTGCGGTTCGTTCTCCCCGTCGACGTCGACGGGATCTGAGGGGCGTCTGCGGCCGGGGTGGCTGGGTCCTCGTCGGCGGGCATTTCCAGGCCCCATGACGCGAGCGCGTCGCGGCGGGTGATTTCCACCGGCGGCTCCGACAGCGATCGCCGCTGCTCGAGCTCGGCGCGTGTGACGTAGTGCCCGGGGATGCGGCGTTCCTCGCCGTAGGCGGCGCGGTAGAACCGGTCGGCGTCGTTCTCCAACCGGTCCACCTCCCCCTGGCGGTCGGTGTATCCGGCAAGGTATCCGGCTCGGTAGTCGTCGCTGGTGGTGTCGTGCTCCCTCATGCGGCGTGCTTGTCGATGAGGTCGGGACGAAACCCCGACCAGTGGTCTTGATCGCCTGCCACGACCACGGGAGCGGCGGAGTAGCCCAGCTCGTCCATGACGTATTCGAGCGCTGCGGGGTTGGTGGTGAGATCCACGACGGTGTACTCGATGCCCTTCGCGTCCAGCGCGCGGTAGGTCGCCGTGCACTGCACGCACGACGGCTTCGAGTAGACGATGAGGCTCATTGCTCCGATCCTCCCTCAGTGTGGTGCGCGTCGCCCTCGTCGTCGTCGGTGGCGTGTTCTTCGATCCACAGGTCGGCCGCCTCGACCTGCCCGCATGCGCGCAGCATCTCGGCAAGCGCGTCGACCTCTCGGCAGCTGAGGCGCGTTGCCAGATCGGCAGCGGTGTCCGGGCGGGAGAACACGAGGGCGAACTCGGCCACCGCATCGAGGAAGGTCGGCCGATCCGGCGTCCGGTTGGTGTTGGTGGTGTCGGGCATGGCGTCTCCTCCTCGATGGGTGGTGCGGGTTACTGCTCAGTGGTGCGGGTCAGGGTGTCCACGAACATGACGCCCTCGGGGCCGGGAATCGTGGCGGTGTGCGCGAGTGCCCAACCGGTGCGGGCATGGGCTTGGAGGTCCTCGGTGCGCTCGGCGATCTTGCGGCCCTGGTACTGCCGGTCCTCAGCCGTGGTGGCCGGAACGAAGGTGCTGACGGTCGTGATCTGCTGGTGCATTTCTCTCTCTCCTCCTCATCGTTTTTTTGCCGTGAAGGCGGTTTCCCGCCTTAGCAACCGGAGGGCGCAGTGCAACCCGCAGGGCGAGGGGGGAGAGAGTTTCGGCGCGAAATAAGGGAGCGCAGCGACCGCGTGCCGAAAGTCTCGGAGGAGTCGGTGGCGCAGCCACTTGAACGGAGCCCGCAGGTAGCTACGAGGGAGCGAAGCGGACGAGCTGCCGCAGGCTTCACGGCAAAAAGCGTGAGCCCGTAGGGCGATCCTCGGCGGCCGACGGAGCCGGTCGACCTCTGGGCGTCGCTCCGTCGACGCTGCGGGAGCGCAGCTCGCGCCCCGCCGGCGGCGGAACGTCGGGGAGTGCGAGGGGGGCGCCCCTCACGGGCCGGCCCGAAGGCCGGCCCTCACCCCTCAGCTCGCCGCGGCGGCCTCCGTGGTGGTGGCCTTCTCGGCGGCGGCGGCCCGTGCGGCCTCGACCTCGGCGGCGGTGTGGTGCCCCTGCACGTCGGTGTAATCGACCTTGTAAGGGCGGGTCGTGTTGTTCCAGTCGAGCGCGACGGTCACGCTCTTGGGGTTCACGCGGGTGACGACGTGCCAGCCGAAACGGTGCTTGATCATGTCGCCCTTGGCGATCGTCTCGCGGCTGTGGATCGTGACCTGTCCAGCGGCGGCCTGGGCTTCGCGGACGGCGGTCCAGTAGGTGTGTTCGTCCTCGAGCTGCGCGCGCTGAGTCAGCAGCCGGTCCAGGTAGGCGCCCGTCGCGGGGGCGGTCGTCTCGATGTAGCCGCCTCCGAAGTTGTGCGAGCTGCCCTCGATCTTGCGCGTGTACCCGCGAATGTCGGTCGCGATCCGCTCGATGCGGCGGGCAACCATCCCCGGCGCGTAGCGGGTGTCGGTGGTCTTGGCGGCGACGTCGGCGCGGGCGCGGGCGCGGGTGGCCTCGCGGTCGGCCTCGACGCTGCGACCCATTGCGGCATCCGCCTTGGCGATCGCGTTACGGTGGCGGCCTTCGGAGTGGTGCCCGACCTTGATCGGCTCGCCGCCCTCGGGCAGGCGGTCCAGCGCACGGCGCGCGGCTGCGTCGGCGGCGTCTGCGTCGGCCGCGCGTCGGTCGGCCTTCGCCTCGAGCGCGTCGACGCGGGCGGCCTGGCGCTCGATCTTGTCCGCCTCCACCTCGGCGGTCGGCCGGAACGTCTCGTCAGCCTCGATCGTGACCTCGTGGCCGGCCTCGCGCAGCGCTGCCGCAGCACGGTTGATGTTCCACCACTTGGGCAGGCGGTCGCGGGACTGGGGGACGTACCAGGCTCCCATGGATCGGCCCCACCGCCAGCCGTTCGCCTTCAAGATTTCGGCGGTGCCGTCTCCGCGGCTGGTGCCCTCGATGATCGTTCCGGCTTCGGGGGTGTGGGTGATGGTGAGCATGTCGTTTCTCCTTGGGTGTGGGGGTCAGTCGTTGGCGAGGTAGTCGGCGCGGGTTTCGCTGCGGTCGTGCAGCGCGTAGGCGGCGGGGTACAGGTCGAGCGCTCGCGCGACCGCGACCGGCACGACGACGTAGGCGCCGGATGCCATGTAGCCGATGCGATCCGCGGCCACGCGCTCCGCGGGCTCGAAGTGCTGCAAGGTCATGCCGATGACTTCACGGGTGACCAGGCGCACGGCCGGGGTCTGCTCGGTCACCGGGTCGTTCCCACCGGCGCCGATGATGACCACCTGACGGGCGGTGCGGCTGATGCCCTCCTCCCCCGGTCCGTGGTTCACGCTGACGATGACTTCGGTACGTGTGCCGCGCTGCTCGCTCATGTGTCTCTCCCTCTGACTGATCGTTTTTCTTTGCCTCTCCGGCGGGAATGACCGTTTGAGCGGAGGCGGCGAAGTGACGCCGATTCCGGGCGAAATAAGCCCGTAGGGCGCGTCCGGAATCGGTGGCACGTAGCCGTTGGAGCGAAATAGGTTGAGACCGCGGAGAGGTGAAGAAAACCTCAAGGGATGGGCCGCTGTGCGGCCTCCCCACGGCGGCGCGTAGCGCTGCTGCGCGAGGTATCTCGCGCCCCCGGAACGGGCATCGCTTGCGCGGATTCGCGCTCGTCCCCACTCCCCCGGCCCGCACTCCTAACTTGCTGGCATCGAACACATGTTCGATACTTACGGGATGCGCGACGACGGACCTCGGTGGCATCCGCAGCTGCTCGCGCGCGAGGGCCCTCCTGCCCATTGGGTGATGCTCGACGCCCGAGACGATGAGGTTGGGGCGATCGACCTACGCCGCACCGACGACGGCCCGCGATACCGCGTCGAGTACAGGGGCTCACTCCTGGGCTGGGCGACGTCGCTCAAGATCGCGACGGAACGGCTGCATCGGGCGATCATTTCCGCAGGCGTTCCTCGCGGCGGGATCAACGGTTCGTGACTGCCGAGAGTGCGTGAGGGCTGCTCATGGTGCAGGTGTGGTCGCCCATGTCGCAGCTTCAGAGATCCCCCGAGCCGGGGGTTTGGTACATCTTCGACAACAGTCGACGTATCGCGATCGTGCGCGTCGTGGAGATTCATGGGCGCAAGCTCCTGCGGTCGGTCACCTTCGACCACGACCCCGCGCAGCGGCAGCTCATCGGATACTTCCCCGAGGACGCCATGCGACTAGCAGTGGAGTGCACGTGGGCGGAGTACGTCAAGCACCGCGGGCCCTCGACAAGCAATCGCAATTAGCTACCTAGATACCTATATAGGTATCTAGGTAGCTTGCTATCTGGCTTTGTACCCAGATAGGTTTCAGCCATGCAGAGCTTGATGATCTATAGCGAGAGCGGTGGAGCGACGAAGAGCACTACCGCTGTCTCTCTGGCGACGGTGGCCGCTGAGGACGGGAAACGCGTGATCTTGATAGACCTCGACCCCCGCGGCGCGACGACGAAGTGGCTCGACGCTCAGCCGGTCGATACCGGGCTCGACGTCGGCGCGATCCTGGGGAACCAGGACGTGCGGGGGTGGGCCGATGAGCTGGCGGTGGCGTCACCGTTCCACGAGAACCTGCGTGTCATCCCGTCCGATCGGAGCGTGAGTGCACGTGAAACAGACGACCCGGGGGAGGTTGGGCAACGCCTGGCCGACTCGCTCGAGGGCGTGCCCGCCGATCTGGTGATAATCGACTGCCCGAACCGGCAGGGCGGGTCACTGATATTCAACGCTCTGACTGCTGCGCAGTCCGTCATCTACGCCGCCACGCCGACCGCTGACGGCGTAGACGGGTTCCTCGGGGCCCAAGAGAGCGTGATGCGATACAACGCCACCAGCGGCCACCAGGCGGTCGCAGAGGCCGGAATCATCGTCGGTGGCTACAAGGAGACGGTGACGCCGCGCGAGGCGACGCACAGCATCGAGCAAATGCGTGAGACGGGCCTGCTGCTCACGCCTCTGATCCCGCACCGGACGATCGTGGGGGAGGTCCGGTACTCGCATGACTGGTACGGCCGTTTCCGCAAGGGCGCTCCCGTCGCTGACGCATACCGAGAACTGGCACGAAAGGTCATCCGATGACGAACGAAGATCGCCCCCAGAGCCTCCCTCGACGGGCACAGCCGGCACCTGACCGACGCGACCCGATCGAGTCGTCAAAGCCCCGCCCCGCGCCCGCTGCGGCGCCCGGTGCGCCGGCGCCGTCGACGCCCGCTCGATCGAGCGCGGCTGCTCCGCGTTCACGGCCGCGCAAGGCTCCCACGGAGGTACTGCACGCGGACATCGACGCCGAGCTGTCGTACTACGTGGAAGACCTGCGCGCAGCGACGGGGCGAACGAAACGAGACATCGTGGAGTCGGCCCTGCGCGAGTACCGGGACCGGAACCCGCTTGCGTAGGCACCGCCTAACCTAGATAGCCAGATACCTATATAGGTATCTGGCTATCTCGTCGTTCGGGGGAGGGGCTGTCGCGGCTAGCGAGAAAGCATCGCCACGGCGAGACGGACCGATGGGTGGCGGAATGCGCGGGCGAGGTTGGTGTCACCGTTGCAGAATCGGAAGAAGTAGTTGGCGCCGACGCGGGAGTGGGCCGTGAAGAGCTGCACCAGCGCGGAACGCTTCTCGAAGAACCGCAGGAACGCCGACCCGGCGCTGATTTCCGGTTCGAGCTCGCGCGTGATCTGCGCGGAGTAGCCGGTCAGCGCAGCCTCATCGCCGCCGATGAACGCCGCGGCAGCAGCACCGGCCCAGGTGCCCGATCGGAGAGCGAAGCTGATGCCTTCGCGTGTCCACGGCTCGAGCAGGCCGGCCGTCTCGCCGGCCACGATGACGTGTCCGCGGGCGGATGGTGTGCCGACCCGCCGCCATTGGGTGAGGTGTCCGCTGTCGTGCAGCGGGGGAGTGTTCGCCATACCGAGGCGGGCGAGCCACTGATCCAGGTACTCGCGGGTGTGCGGAGCATTGCCCTTGGCCTCGATGACGCCGACCGTGAGGGAGTCCTTCTTCGGGAACACCCATGCGTAGGTGCCGGGTCGCGGACCCCAGTCGAGCAAGGCGGTGGTCCGCCATTGCTCGCCGGCGGGCATCGGGATCTCTGCCTCTAGGCCGAGGTCGGCCTGTTCGATTTCGACGCCGACGTATCGCCCGATCCG
The DNA here is from genome assembly GCF_047238045.1 of Microbacterium canaveralium. Taxonomy (NCBI): domain Bacteria; kingdom Bacillati; phylum Actinomycetota; class Actinomycetes; order Micrococcales; family Microbacteriaceae; genus Microbacterium; species Microbacterium canaveralium. The sequence goes on from NZ_JBDFMA010000002.1 coordinate 37,809, forward strand.
GCCACCGGAGCCGTCCGCCCCGATGACGACCCGGGCAGTGAACGTCTCTTTGTCCGTGGTGAGGGTCACGATGCCGTCGTTCTCGCTGACAGCGCGGACGTTCACGCCGTCGCGAAACTCGGCGCCGGCGGCCTTGGCGGCGTCGACGTTCTGCTGGTCGAACGTCTCTCGCTGCACCATTGCCAGGGAGGCGTCCGGGCCGAAACGGCGGGTGATGCGGCCCATGTTGCGGGAGAACCCCACGGCATTGATGCGGCGATCGACGTCGTAGGTGACTCCGGGCGCGAGGTAGTTTCGAGAGGTGCCGATGAGGCCGCCGCCGCACGTCTTGCAGCGAGGGAACCGGGCCTTATCGAGCAGAAGCACACGAGCGCCGTTCTCGGCGGCGACGCGGGCGGCGGTGGCTCCTGCCGGCCCTGCGCCCACGACAACGACGTCCCAGCGGTTGTCGGAGGTCTCCTGTGTCATGGGGAAAAAGTCTATGACGGCGCGCTTCGACGGGCCTCGCCGCGGCGCGGTGGGGCGCTGGACACGGCTCACGTTCAGCCCGAAAACACCGGATGTTGCGAAGTTTCCCAGGCTTCCGGCAGACCGGCCCGATCGCCTAGGCATGACTATAAGATTTTCCGGTCGCTGGCGGGGCCGGGGGGCGCAGCCAGAGGACGCGAAACGAGGAGGGCCAGATGAAGCACCGCCAGCGGAGAGCGGCAGCACTGCAACTCGTGAAAGACCGGGGCATCCCCGACACCCTGAGCTTTGCGGACCTCGTGCAACTGGTTGAGAGCTACCGCGGAACGACGATCAAGTTCCGGCAGGACCCGCGGCTGAACGGGCAGCGCGTGTGCGGTGCGTGGACCGGTGATCCGGTCAACCGCATCGACACCATCCACGTCCCCGCCGACGCGAAGATCGAGATGCAGCTGTTCATCGGCGCACATGAACTCGGCCACATGCTGGACGAAGAAGTCGGGCGTGAGACGCGGCTGGGCGACGACCCCCGCGTCAAAGAATTCCTGGCATCCGTCCTAAACCCGGACCGCATGGTCCCCTACGCCTTCCAGGGCATCGACGACCTCACCAACGAGCGCGAAGCACGCGCCGAAGCAATCGGTGATCTGCTGGTGCTGCGCGTGCTGCGCGGACGCCGGCAGAACACCACCCGCGATTTCAAGTTCGAGCAAGTGTTCGCGGGATGACCTTCCTCGACGCAGCGGCGGCAGTGCTGCGGTGGCTGGTCGAAAGCCCCGTAGACGCCATCACCATCGTCGTGGCGACGGTGGCCTCTGTGTCGGTCCTGCGCAAGAAGATGCGCGAGCGGCGTTCCATGCTGCCCTCCGGCGTGCTCCTCTGGTCGGCCGCGTGCATCCTGCAAATCCACGTCGTCTACGACTTCATCGACCCCCTTTTGGGCGGCTCGAACGTCACGAACTTGCTCTATCGGATTCTCGTCACCGCGGCGCTGGGGTGCCTCGAAGTCATGGTGATTCGCGCCACGAAGGGCCGGGGCACCCCCTGGGAATCCCTGGTCGCGGCGATCGTCGTCGCGATGATCGCGCTGCAAGCACTGATCTTCGCTGTCAACTCTTGGCCGGTCACCGACACGTATCTTTCGGAGTACGGCGGCGAAGTCGGCCGCGAACTGTTCTGGAACGTGATGCCGCTGTGCATCGGCGTGTTCTCGGTGCACGTGATCTTGACCGTGGGTGCTGAGTGGCGCGCCCATTCGGTCCGCGCGACGCGGTGGGGACTGGCCCTCATCGGCTTCGCCGCCGCCCTTGATCTGCTGTGGCTGGTGGAGAACTTGGCGACGAGCACGTATCGCGTGCTCGCGGATAGCAGCTTCTTCCTGGGCCCGAATGGCGATGTCGTCGGGGCACTGCTGGTCGGTACGATGATCGCCTGTACAGGGCTAGGAGTGGCCGTCGGCTCGGCGGAAAGACTCGTAGACCACCTGTGGATGCGTCTGCTGCTGATTCGGGCGACTCCAACTTGGCACCGCGTCATCAAGTCAGCACCCGAGCTGACGTTGACGGGTAGTACGGGTTTGGCGAGTTCGCTTCTCACCCTGGAAGTCGAGCACGTCCTTTATCGAAGGTGGAAAGAAATGCTGGACTGCGAAAGAGCGGGAAAGTTCACGCCCACTGACGCTGAGCGCGGCCTTCTCGAGGAAATCGGACGCACCCTCAGCGGGTCCCCCGGAGAGACGCCCGACCGCGAGCACACCGGCCTCAGCGGCCTCCTGACGGCTGGACGAGCATCATGAGCGATACCGACTGGTACTCCCCGGAGCAGAAGCACGAGCGCGCCGAGCTGGCGCGCAAGCTGAACCTGCTTATGGATGTCATCGTTGCCGACGACGGCAAGCCGACGAGCTACCGGGCACTCGCCACGTTCCTGGAAGCGCGCGGCATCAAGCTCAGCCGCGCCCGGTGGACCTACATGACGAGCGGCAACCGCTACGTCGTCAACGACCGCAAGCTGCTGACCGGCATCGCGGAGTTCTTCGAGGTCGACCCGAGCTACCTTCTTGGCTCCAACAACGACGAGATTCCCGCCAAGGTCGAGGCCGCGTTGCAGTTCGTTCGTGCGGAACGGCTGGGCGCCGTCCGCCTGTTCGCAGCTCGCAAGCTCGGAGAGGTGTCGCCGGAGACGCTGGCAAAGCTCACCGCGATCCTGGACGAGGCCGCCGAAGAAACCGACCCGAAACCGACCGCCGGCTAGTACCGAAATACCTCCTAGGCATGCCTAGCTAGCCATGCCTAGAACTGTTACGCTCGCTCCCGTAGGGCAATAGCGGGGGACCTTCCCGCGCTGTGTCCACAGCGATGGGAGCGGCATCCGATGGTCCGACTGGGCACAAGTTCGCGGGGGACGGCGGGGGCCGTCCTTGCGATCGCATCGGTGCTGGCGTTGACCAGCTGCGCGGCAACGCCGGCGCCCGTCGACGCGGCCGACAGGGGCGCGGCCGCGTCGACGGAGGCTCCGGCCCCCATCGAGTCCGCCACGGCGGAGAGCGACCACGACGAGTCGATTCCGCACGACCACGACGTCGAGGTGGACCCGAACGCCGACGCTGACGTGTCGGAGCTCGCGACCCGATCGGTGACGCTGTTCTGCCGTCCGTCGCTCGCCTACGCGACGTGGATCGCAGAGCTGTACCCGGTGCTGTCGCAGTCGGCGGCGGTCGCTTACGAAACCGTCGACCCGGCGAACGTGCCGTGCACGAGCGTCACCGGTGCCGCGCGGATTCGCGACACGGACGGCGCCTACACGGCCCGCGTGCTCGTCCCCACGGATGCCGGCGACTACTCGGTGTACGTGCACCGCCCCCTCGACACTGCCCCGTGGGCTGTCGAGCAGATCACCCCCCTGGCATCGGAGTAACCGGTGGCGAAGGGGGGAGCGGGCGTGCTGGCCGTGGTCATGGTGCCGGTGCTGGCGATCGCAATGCTGCTGTGGGTGCTGTTCTTCGGCGGCTCGGCTGCCGCGGCGTGCCTGCCTGGCGGGGGACCGGTGAATATCGCCGCGATCCCCGCGGATGCCAAGGTCGGCGCGTACGGTCACGACCAACTCGTTAACGCCGCACTGATCGTCAACGCGGGCGCTGCGAAGGGCCTCGGCTCGGACGGGCAGACCCTCGGCGTGCAGACGGCGATCGGGGAGTCCTCCCTGGTGAACATCGACTACGGCGACAACGCGGTCAACCCGGACGGGTCGATCGCTGACTCCATCGGTCTGTTCCAGCAGCAGTCCAGCTGGGGCACCGTCGAAGAGCGCATGGACCCGACGACCTCGGCGGGATTCTTCTACGACCGTCTCGTGAAGGTCGAGGGGTGGCAGGCGATGGAGCCTTCCATCGCGATCAACAAGGTGCAGCGCAACTCCGACCCCAACCACTACACGAAGTACCGCGGCGACGCTGTGGCGATCATGGCGTACTTCGCCACCCTCGGCGGCGGCTCGGCTACGCCCGGCGCAACGACTCCGGCGTCGACATCGACGGCGACGCCGGCCCCCGTCGCCGCGGGGTGCGCCGCGATCTCCGGCGATTCTCAGGCGCTCGCGCAGGGCCTCGTGAAAGCGATGGAGGAAGGTCGGCTGACCTTCCTCGAGGACCGCTACGCGCAGCAGGTCCGCGACGTCGCCGCGGGCACCGCCTCGGCAGACTGCGGGATCGACCTCCGCATCCTCCAGATCATGACGGTGGCGCTGAACACGTTCGACAAGGTGGGCGTCTCCGACATCAACCGCAAGTGCACCGGCGAAACCGGATACGGGGCGGGCACCGCCTCGTCGCACTACATCGACGGCGGCGGCCACGCGGTCGACTTCTACTCCTTCAACGGCACCGCCACCACCGGCTGCGACGCAAACGCACTCAAGCTGCTCGGCGTCCTCGACCCGCAGGTGCCCAACGGCACGCGCGCCGGCCAGATCCAGTGCCGCTCCGTCACGTACGTGAACATCAGCGGCTTCTACGACCCCGCAACCCACCTGCACATCGACATGGGCTTCACCGACGCCCCTCTCACAACCACCGGATAACCGGACCCTTTCGGCGCCGCACCGGGCGGCACGAGAACCCCGCACCACCAACACGAAACGGAGAACAACCCATGTCTGCACTTCTCGCAGCAAGCGACCTGATCACCGCCGCCGCACCCGCTGTGCTCGCCGGCGTCGTGCCCGACCCGGGCTCGGGCTCCATGCCTCCCGGGTTCGAGGCGTTCACCACCGTCATGGGCTGGGCCAAGTGGGTCGGCCTCGGCGTCGCCGTGGTCGGTCTGATCATCCTCGGCGTCACCATGACCGTCTCCGCCCGCCGCGGTGAGGGCGGCGAGATCGGCGGCTGGCTCGGCCGTCTGCTCGTCGGCGTGATCATCGTGTCGGCGGCGTTCACGATCGTCGGCTTCTTGATGGGCGCGTAGCGTCCCGGAGGAAAGCCACCGATCAACGAAAGGCACGACGTCATGAGCGACGCAGAATCCCGCAACCCCTTCACCAGCAAAGGTTTCATCTTCGGAGCGATCATCTTCGGAGTCCTCGTGCTGGCGGCGATCCTGCTCGCTGTCACGTCCCTCGGCGGTGGTGGCGGGCAGACCGCGCCCGCCACCACCGCAACGCCCACCGCCTCCGCTGTGGCGGCCGGTGAGGCAGCAAGCGTCTGTGGCCTCCCGGGCTACGACGAGAGCGGTGACCTCACCGCCGCACCCACTACTGACTGGACCATCGTCGGAACAATGGCGGCGCCCTCTTCGGAAGAGGCCGGTCCCGGGGTGGTTGCCGAAAGCGGTCTGCGTAGCTGCTACGCCCACACGGTAGAAGGTGCGTTGTTCGCAATGGCGAACCTTTGGGCAATGGGCACTGACGGTCGACTCTCGGCGGTCCTGCTCGAGGAGCAGACCGCGCCCGGAGCGGGTCGCGACGCCGCACTTGCAGCGGGGGCGGCTCAGAGCAACACGGGCGGCAGCGTGCAGATCGTCGGCTTCCGCGTCAGCTCGTATACCGCGACCGAAGCCACGATCGACATCGCATTCCGCACGAACACGAACCAGCTCCTCAGCTTCCCCGCGCCCGTGAAATGGGTTGACGGGGACTGGAAATTGGTCCTGACCGACGCCGGTCAACCTCCGTTCCGCCCGTCGACGCTCACGAGCCTCGGCGGCTATACCCCCTGGGCAGGTACCGAATGAATCCACCCGCAGGAGAGCCCTGCACGCCGCTGGACGTGCTGTGCTGGTCCTCGGCCGGGCTCGGCGAAATCGTTTCGAAAGCCTCGAACGACGCGCTGCAGCAGTTCGTGAACAACATCTTGGAGGGCTACGGCAAAGCGATCGTCTCACTCGGCACCCTCTGGGTGAACGTTCCCTCCCCGGTGACCGTAGTCGACCGGGGAGGCGGCGTTAACGGCGGTGGCACGCCACCGCTGCCGGGCGCTTTCGAGACGATCCTCGGCTATGTGACGTGGGTCGCTGCGGGCCTCGCGGTCATGTCGCTCATCATCGCCGGCGTCATGATGAGCGTCCGTCGTCGCCACGGCGACGGCGAGGCGCACATGGGCCGCATCAGCGTCATCATCTTCGCCGTCTTCCTGCTCTCCGCAGCCTCCGCGCTCGTCACCGGGTTCCTCCCGCTGGCAATGCACCTCAACGAGTCCTCGAGCGTGGTCGGCTGGGTGCAAGGTCAGCTCGAGTGGTACGCCGGCGGCCTCGCAATCCTCTCGATCCTCGTCGCCGCCGGCCGCATGGTGTGGACGCAGCGCGCGGGGGAGCTGCGCACCCTCGCCCGCTCCGTGCTGACGCTGATCGCTGTCGCCGGGGCCGGGCTCGTCGTCATCCGTCTCGCCACGCAAGCGGGGGACGCCTTCTCCATCTGGATTCTCAACAACTCCACCAACTGCGACGTCACCAACGGTGAGAGCAACTGCTTCGGCACGAACGTCTTCGCGATGATTAACCTCACCGCGACCTCGCCCATTGGCCTCATCGGCCTGTTCTTCCTCGGCATGCTCGCGGTGCTGATGACCTACATACAGATCGCGCTCATGATCTTCCGCGGCGCGATGCTCGTCGTCCTGGCCGGCATCTTCCCCGTCGCCGCAGCGGCGACGAACACCGAAATCGGGCAGCAGTGGTTCAAGAAGGCAATGGCTTGGACCCTCGCCTTCATCCTCTACAAGCCCGCCGCCGCAATCGTCTACGCGATCGCGTTCCGCATGACCGGAACCGACCTGTTCAAGTCGGACGGCACGGGTCTTTTCCAGATCGTCACGGGGCTCGCGCTGATGTTGATTGCCCTCGTCGCACTGCCCGCGCTGATGCGCTTCCTCGTCCCCGCGGTCGCGTCCGTGGGTGGCAGCGGCGGCGGAGCGGGCCTGCTTCTTGGAGGCGCGGCGATCGCCGGTGCCGGGGACATCGCCACCGGTGCGATCCGCTCGCGCGGCGGCTCGGACGGCGGCGGCTCCGGCGGTGGAGGCGGCGGCTTCGGCTCCGCACCGAGCGGCAGCAACGCCGCTGCGGGCGGCAGGGGCGCAGCCGCCGCAACGCCTGCGGCACCCGTCCCCGTGGGGGCGGGAGTCGGCGCTGGCGCTGGCGCAGCCTCGGGCGGTGCCGCCGCGGGCGGCGCCGCGGCCGGGGGAGGCGCAGCAGCGGGCGGAGGCGCAGCAGCCGCCGGCGCCGGGCCGATCGGGGTGGGCCTCATGGTCGCCACCAAGGCCGCTGAGGGCGCGAAGAACGCAGCAGGCGCGGTCAAGGCCGCCACGGATGACGCGACGGGAAGCGGGAACTCATGACCACCACAACGCCTACGCGCAGCGCTGAGGCGCCGCGCACATACGGCAACTGGCGCCGCCCGCAGACCGCGGGACTCGGCGGCCTCGGGCAGCTCGCCACCGGCGTGCTGTTCGTCGGCATCCTCTCCTCGATCATCGCGTCGATGTTCTCCGGCCTCGGCGCCGCGCTCATCACCGCGGGGATCTTCGGCGGGATCTTGCTGACGGTTTCGGTGAAAGACAAGCACGGGCAGAGCGCCCTCGGAAGGACGGTGAATCGCGTGAACTGGATGCGCACGAAGGCCAAGGGAGCGAACGTGTACCGTTCCGGCCCCACGGGGCGAGCGAAGTGGGGCACCTACCAGCTCCCCGGTCTTGCGGCGGCGTCGCAGCTCACCGAGCACGAGGACTCGCACGGCCGCAAGTTCGCGCTCGTGCACATTCCCTCGACCAAGCACTACACCGTCGTGATCGCCACCGAGCCGGACGGTGCGGCCCTGGTCGACCAGGAACAGGTCAACAACCAGGTCGCGGAGTACGGCATCTGGCTCTCAAACCTCGGGGATGAGCCCGGCATCGAGGCCGCCTCGGTCACCGTGGAGACGGCACCTGACACCGGCACGCGCCTGCGCTCGGAGGTGGAAGGGTCGATGGACCCCGACGCCCCGGAGTTCGCTCGAGCGATGCTGTCGGAAGTCGTGGACAGCTACCCGGTGGGATCGGCCACGATCCGCGCATACATCGCGGTCACGTTCTCGTCGCTGTCGCGCATCGGCGGGAAGCGCCGCAACGCGAAAGAGGTCGCCGTCGACCTCGCCGCGCGTCTGCCCGGACTCACCACCAGCCTCGCGGCCACCGGTGCGGGCGCAGCTCGCCCACTGGGCGCACAGGAGCTGTGCGAGGTTGTGCGAGTCGCGTACGACCCCGCTGCGGCCGTCCTCATTGACGAGGCCCGCGCCGCCGGCGACGTGCCGGAGCTGTCGTGGACGGACGTCGGCCCCGCCGCCGCTGACGCTCGATGGGACTCGTACCGGCACGACGGCGCGGTGTCGACGTCGTGGACCATGACGTCTCCGCCGCGTGGAGTCGTGCAGTCGGGCATCCTGGCTCGCCTGCTCGCCCCGCACCGTGACGTCGCCCGCAAGCGCGTCACCCTGCTTTACCGTCCGATCGACCCGGCCCGCGCTGCGGCGATCGTGGAGGCGGACCTGAACGCCGCCCAGTTCAACAGCTCGGCGTCGACCAAGCCCACCGCCCGCTCCACGCTCTCCACCCGCTCCGCCCAGGCGACCGCGGCTGAGGAAGCATCCGGCGCGGGGCTGCTGAACTTCGGCCTGATCGTCACCGCGACCACGACCGATGCCGCGCACGAGGCGGACGCCCGCGCAGCGATCGACTCGCTCACCGCCGCGGCGCGTCTGCGCGTGCGGCCGGCCTTCGGGTCACAAGACACCGTTTTCGCCGCCGGTCTGCCGCTGGGGCTCGTGCTCCCGCGGCACCTGCGCCTGCCCACCGAAGTGAGGGAGTCCCTGTGAGCATGCTCACCCGCCTGTTCGCCTCCAACAGTGACGACCACCTCGAGCCCGAAGAGGACACCCTGCCTGACGGTGCGACCACTGCGGCGCGCGGCGACACCGCGGGGGAGGACGTGTCAGCTGACGGGCTGCCTACCGGCGCGGTGTCGTCCGCGACGCCGGCCACCCTCGACGCAGAGGCTCCCTCACGTCGGGGTGCGCGTGCGCAGAGCGATGCGCCGACGCTCGACGTCGCGGCGCAACCCACGCTGTCACGGGCGACACCCGCGCGCACGCGCACTCGGCGTCGGCAGGGCAAGCGTGTGGCAATCCCTCACGGCGGGAAGAAGGAGAAGCAGGGGACGGCGCTGCGCCGGCCGATGCGTCCGAGCATCCGCGGTTGGCTCGGCCGGGGCGGCGGCGAGGCCGTCAACGTCACCGCCGCCGACGAGTTCCGCGGAACGACCGTCCAGGTGTGCGGGCTGTACCCGTTCTCGGTCGGCACCGGCACCCCAATGATCGGAGTCCCACTCGGCAAGAACCTCTCCACGGGCGCATCGGTCTGCTGTGACCCGATCAGCTGGTTCCAGCGCGCGCAACTCATCTCCAACCCGTCGATGTTCGTTCTCGGCAAGCCCGGCCTCGGCAAGTCCTCGCTCACGCGCCGCATGGCCGCAGGCCTGGCCGGTTACGGCACGATCCCGCTCGTGTTGGGCGATTTGAAGCCCGACTACGTGGACCTCATTCAGGCCCTCGACGGTCAGGTGATCCCCCTGGGCCGTGGCCGCGGCTACCTCAACATCCTCGACCCCGGCGAGGCGTCCGAGGCGGCGCAGCGACTCCGCGACGAGGCCACCCGCGCACACGCTCGCGCCGACGAGCTCACGCACCAAGTGAGGGCTTCCGACCCCTCCAAAGACACCGACGAGCTGGCCGCAGAGGTCGGCAAACTGCGCAAGCACGCCGCAAAGGTGCAGCGCCTGGCGCACCAGGTCCTCGCGGACGCCCACGGCCGCCGGCACACGATGATCGCCGCCTTGCTGACGATTCTCCGCTCTCAGCCGCCGACCGACCGTGAAGAGACGATCATCGACCGGGCACTCAAGTACCTGGACGAGCACCACGACGGCATTCCCGTTCTCGCGGACCTGCTGCGCGTCATCCAGGAGGCACCGGATGAGATTCGACAGGTCGCCCTCGACCGTGGCGATATCACCCGCTACAAGGCGATCACGGAGGACCTCGAAGCCTCCCTCATCGGCCTCACCACCGGTGGCCGTCTGGGCGAGGTGTTCTCGCAGCAGACCACCACGCCGATGCGCCGGGACCGTCCCGTCGTCTACGACGTGTCCTCGATTGACGACTCTGAGGGAGACCTGCAAGCGGCGATCCTGCTGGCCTGCTGGTCCGCCGGGTTCGGAACCGTCAACGTCGCCGCCGCCCTCGCGGACGCGGAGCTCGAACCTCGCCGGCACTACTTCGTGATCCTGGACGAGCTGTGGCGCGCGCTGCGCGCCGGCCGCGGCATGGTCGATCGCGTCGACGCCCTCACCCGCCTGAACCGCGCCCGCGGCGTCGGCCTGGCGATGATCTCGCACACGATGAGCGACCTCCTGGCGCTGGCATCGGCCGAAGATCAGATGAAGGCCAAAGGCTTCGTAGAGAGAAGCGGCATGGTGATCTGCGGTGGCCTCCCCGGCGCGGAAATGCCGCTGCTGACCTCCGCGGTGCCGATGTCGATCGCGGAACAGGGAATGCTCACCAGCTGGCAGGACCCGCCCGCATGGGACCCAGTATCAGGTCATGAGTCCGAGCCTCCCGGCCGCGGCCGCTTCCTGATCAAGGTCGGCGGTCGCCCGGGCATCCCCGTGCGCGTCGAGCTGACGGCGGCGGAGAAGGACGTCAACGACACCAACAAGCTCTGGCACGCGACCTCGCGCGCCGGGCGAGCGGCGGAGCCGCTGCCCACCGATCCGGTGAACGTCGAGATTCTGCCGTGAACCACGACGACACCCACGCGCACACACTCGCCCCCATCAGCACGGAGGACCACTCATGAGCGTCACCGCCAACAACCGCCGTCGCGAGCCGGGCAAAGCAGGCAACGACGCCATGATGCTCGGCGGCACCCTCGCGGCGATCGCCGCTATCGGCATCGTCTGGGTGTCCGTCGCGCTCGGCTCGGAAATGGATGGGGTGAATGAGGATCTGTCGAAAGATCCGTTCGAAATCATCTCCGGCCTCGCGCGGGGCACCGTCACCTGGTCGGGATCGGCAACAGCGGTCGCCCTCGCGGCGGTGGGCGTCATCGCCACCGTCGCGCTGTGGTTCCTGTACCTGAAAGCGGCGGGGCGAAAGAAGCGCGCGAACGTCGATCACGCAGCGCGCTACATGGCGACGGAGCGGGATCTGGCGCCGATGCTGGCCAAGGAGGCGATGAAGAAGTCCAAGCGGCTCGGCGTGGAGGGCTCGCCCGGTGTGCCGGTGGGGCGTCTCGTGTCGACGGGGAAGATGGTTTACGCCTCGTTCGAGGACATGATCACCGTCGTCGCCGGCCCCCGCGTCGGTAAGTCGACCTCGCTCGTCATCCCCGCGATCATCGCCGCCCCGGGCGCCGTGGTGACGACTTCGAACAAGCGCGACGTGCTCGATGCGACCCGCGACGTCCGGGAAAAGGACGGCCCGGTGTGGGTGTTCGATCCTCAGCGCGTCGCCCGTGAGGACGCGACGTGGTGGTGGAACCCGCTGTCGTACGTCACCGACGACACCCGCGCGGCGAAGCTCGCGCAGTATTTCGCTTCGGGATCCCGGGCGACGGATGCCAAGACGGATGCGTTCTTCGACGGCGCCGGTCAGAACCTTCTTGCCGGGATGCTGCTCGCGGCCGCGGTCGGTGGTCGCCCGATCGCTCAGGTGTTCTCGTGGTTGACCGACTCCACCGATGAGGAGCCGGTTCGGCTGCTGCGCGAGGGTGGCTACCCGATGATCGGTGACGCCGTGCTCGGCATCATCCAGTCCACCGACAAGCTGCGCGGATCGGTGTACTCGACGGGCCAGGAAATGGCCGCGTGCTTGAAGAACACGCAGGTCGCTGACTGGGTGAACCCGCGCGGAGCTGACGACCCCCGCCCGCAGTTCGACGCCGCCGAGTTCGTGCGCGGCCGCGGCACCCTGTACTCGCTGTCCAAGGAGGGCGCCGGCACCGCCGGCCCCCTCGTCACCGCCCTGACCGCCGCCACGCTCGAGGCGGCAACCGACCTCGCAGACACCTCGCCCGGTGGCCGGCTGCGGACCCCGCTGGTGGGCATCCTGGACGAGGCCGCGAACGTGTGCCGGTGGCGGGATCTGCCCGACCTGTACTCGCACTTCGGCTCGCGCGGCATCCCGATCATGTCGGTGTTCCAGTCCTGGTCGCAGGGCGTGGCCGTGTTCGGCCGCGAAGGCATGCTCAAGCTGTGGAGCGCATCGAACGCGTTCCTCTACCTCGGCAGCGTCAAAGAGAACGACTTCCTGCAGAACATCTCGGAGCTTGTTGGGGACTACGACCGGGAGACGACCTCGGCCAGCTACAACAAGGGCGTGCGCTCGACGTCGACGGCGCTCAAGCGTGAGCGCATCCTGACCGTCGATGAACTCGGCGCGATGCCCCGCGGCCGCGCGGTCATGCTCTCCACCGGCGCCCGGGCAGCGCTGCTGCGTACCGTCCCCTGGTACGAGGGCGCGAAGGATCAGGTCGCGGCGATCAAAGCGTCGATCGCCGCACACGACCCCGCGATCACCCCCGCGGCATCGCCTGCGGTGACGGCCGCGGCGCCGGTGTCGCCTGTCGACCTCGCGCCTACGTCGACACCGGTCGCGGTAGCGGCGCCGGCGGCGCCGCCGATCGACCTGGCCTCCTCAATGCGTGCCCTGATGGAACGCGACGACGCGAATGACCGCACTGATGGATGACGTCGACCCGCTCGACTCTGACGAGTTCGACGCCGCAACGCCGGCACAGGGGGGCTCTCCGGCAACGGGGAGCCCCCTCGGGGTCGCGGACGGCATGGGCTCAGCGGTAGAGAACGCCCTCGGCGCCCTAGACGTGGACGCGCTCGTAGCCGACGCCGCGACGGCCGTCGTCACGCAGCTCGTCAACAACCTCGCGAAGGAAGCGCTCAGCACCGCCCTGACGCCCGAACGCCTCCAACAGCTCCAAGAACGCACAGCAACCGCTGTTGAGCGCGCCTTCGAACCCCCGGCACCGGGGGAGGACGTCATGGCGGGGGAGACGGTCTACGGCTCGGTGGACGAGTGGCTCCGGAAATACTGGCGGTTCACCTATCGCCGCCGCGTCTCAGCCAAAGGCACCGGCACCGGTCGGTGGAAAGCCGAGTGGTGGAACACCGACGAAGCCGTGCAGCGCCTCGAAACGCTCTGGCGCGGGTGGGAGGCCGCACGCCTCGACCCCGGTCTTGGCACAAGCGCCTGGTGGATCAATCACGCCGCCCCTCACATGACCGCCCTCCTCGCCACAGACGGCCCCTTCTCGGACTCGAAGGATGAGAACCAAGTCGGCGACCCGCTGCCGTATCAACAGCCGCCAGCACACCTATTTCCACCGGACAGACAGCCTTGCAGCTGAGACCGGCAGAAGAGTTGCGAGATCCGTGCCATGTGATCCTGCACACCGTGGTGCCGGTGAGAAGCTAGATGAATGACCGAGATGGAGCCCGCGGAGTACGCATCCACTCTCGAGGACCTTAAGAAGCACGTTCACGGGGCTCGACTCCGCGCTCAGCGCGCGACCAACAACGAGCTCCTTCAGCTGTGGTGGACCATTGGCCGCACCATCCTTACCCGCCAAGCCGAACAGGGGTGGGGCACCAAAATCATCACCCGCCTCGCGGAGGACCTGCGAGCAGAGTTCCCCACCATGAAGGGGTTCTCCCGAGCGAATCTGTTCTACATGCGGCGGTTCGCTGAGGCATGGCCGGACCTGACCGCAATAGTCCAACGGCCTGTTGGACTATTGCCATGGGGACACGTCATCGAACTGCTCGACAAGCTCGACAGTCCTGAACAGCGCGACTGGTACGCCGCTAAAGACGCACATCACGGTTGGAGCCGCGCAGTACTCGCCCACCAGATCACAACCCGGCTCCACGAGCGCGACGCAGCAGCTCCTAGCAACTTCGCCGGCACGCTGGAGCAGCGCGACTCAGACCAGGCGCAAGAACTCACCAAAGACCCCTACGCCCTGCAGTTCCTCGCCGTCGATAGCAGTGTCTCCGAACGTGAACTCGAGCAGCGACTAGTCGACCGCATTCTCGAAACCATGCGTGAACTCGGACAAGGCTTCGCCTTCGTCGGACGCCAAGTGCACTTCGACGTCGACGGCGACGACTTTTCCGTTGACCTTCTCTTTTTCCACGTGGAGCAACTGCGCTACGTCGTCATCGAACTCAAGACCACCACCTTCGACCCGCGCGACGCTGGCCAGCTCGGGTTCTACGTCGCCGTTGTCGACGACCGTCTTCGCCATCCGCACAAGCACCAGCCAACCGTCGGAATCCTCCTCGTGGCAGACAAGAACGACACCGTCGTGCGCTACGCCCTCGCCTCGTCGAATCAGCCCGTGGCGGTAAGCCGCTATGAACTCACCGCCGAGATGCAGGACGCTCTCCCCGACGAGACAGCGATCACGCGCGCATTCGCCGATGAACTCGATCGCTCGTCTGACCGAGGTATGCCCGATACCGAGAGTGATGATCAAGAGGCGCAATCACCTCGAGCGTCGGCCTGATGAAGCGGCTTCACTCGGGTACTCGGTGAGTTCAGCAGTCCCCGCCCGACTGAGAGGAGGCTAGGCCCTTGAAGTAGTGCGGTGATCCTCCCTTAAAGGAGGATCGCACGGCGTGTCGCGAGAAGTGAAGCTTAATGAAGTACAGGTGCGCGTATCGTGTTATATATTAAAGTTAGCGCTCTAGGTGAATAGGGGCGCTTGACCTTCGAGACGGGACGCGCGCATGGCTCACAACACACCTGCCGAGGCTCTCGGCGAGCACGAGAGCCTGGCTCGTGACCTCATCATCGACGTGGTCTATGCGCGCCACGAGAGCACCGCTGACGGCCATGACGCCGCAAAGACGCGGTTCCTGAACCTGTTCGGGAGCCAGTGGCGTGACCTGCTCTGCGATGCGCGCGATGCGTTCAAAGAGCGTGGCTTCGAGGCACACAAGCTCACCCCCGGTGGGTATTGGCTCCCTATCGTCAACGATGCACTGATCTTTGTCGCCCGGATCCCCGAAGGCGCCGACATCGGTCGAGACTTCGCTTCGAGCAAGACCCGCATGAGCAGCTTCTTCGCGCGTCGAGAGCTGGGTCTGTTCGGCAACAGCTTTATGACCGGCGGTGACGAGGAGTCCCATACCGAGGATGAGCTGGCGCGCTTCGAGAAGCTGGTTGGGGCGGCAGGAGCGGTGATGCCCGTGGTTCTCGTCATGGTGCACTCAACGCCGCGCCAGTTATCGTCCATCGACTGGGCCGTTGCCGAATACCGCGCCGGCGAAGTGCACCTGCACGGCGAAGAACCCATCTGGTCCAAGGACTTCGCCGGGGAAGGCTCGGACATCGACATCGAGTCGTTCGACAGCGGCGTGCCCGAGACGCCCGTCGTCGCGCTGCAGGCTCGGGGCGTTACCTCTGATGGGTGAAATCCCACCAATGCTGTTCGACCTGCCGAGCAGCAGGTCTCCTGGCAGGTTCGAGCCGGCGCGACTCACGCAGGCCCGCGTCCGGCAGGGCCTGAGCAAATCCGAGCTCGCCGCCGCTGTCGAGGTTTCGTCCGCCGCCATCGGCCAATACGAAGCCGACGTCAACGCGCCTCGACCCGAGGTCATCGAGAGGCTCGCGCGCACGCTTAAGGTGCAGCCTGACTTCTTCAACGTCGGTCGCCCACTGGCTCGAATCGACACCCTTAACGCGCATTTTCGGAGCCTTCGGTCCACCCGCGTCAGCGACCGGCAACGAGCACTGGCGACAACAACGCTTGTGTGGGAACTCACCTTCGCGCTCGAGCGCTATATCAAGCTGCCCGATGTGGATCTGCCCAGGCTCCCCGCAGGAACCTCCCCAACGGATGCCGCACAGGCTCTCCGCGTCCAGTGGAAACTCCCCGACGGGCCGGTCAAGCACCTTGTGGCGACGGCCGAATCCCACGGGATTGTCGTCGTCGTGCGTCCGCTCAGCGAAATTGAGCGCGTGGACGCATTCTCGGCGATCATCGTCGAGCGTCCCATCGTGGTCACGACGCCCCGTCGAACGGAGAACGTCTTCCGACACCGGTTCTCGATCGCACACGAGATTGGGCATCTGCTCCTGCATGCCGACTCCGACGAGCAGAGCGCCGCGATCGAGCGTGAAGCCGATGAATTTGCGGCGGCGTTTCTGACGCCGGCAGCGGCGATGGACGCTCTGCTGCCGCAGCGCTTAGACCTCGCTGCGCTGGATCGAGTTGGACGAACCTGGGGAGTGTCACCACACTCGCTCATACGCCGGATGGTTGAGCGTAACCGCGTAACGGAGTCGTCGGCTCGTCGGGCTTACCAGCGACTTGCAACGAGCTACGACCTGGGAGCCGATCCCACGAATTTGTACCCGGGGGAGGTGCCCGCGTTGCTCCACAAAGCAGCTGAGCTGGCGGCCGCTCACGGGACGAAGGTGCCGGCACTTGCCGAGCTGCTCCGGCTTCCGGCGGCGCAGGTGCGCGACCTCTTGGGTGAGGCCGACGCTCGTCCTGTGTTGCGGCTGCTCGACGGTGGACTCAGTGAGGCGGGATGAACTGCTCTTCTGCTCGAGTGATGCTTTTCAGCCGTTCCATGAACGTATGGACACCCCGCAGCGGTGATGCGCGCTCGCATCGAGGGTGAGCTTGCACCCCATTCCGTTGACGAGCACCGGATCGGGGGCTCAGAGGACGGTCGGGTCATCTTCATCAACGTCCTGGAGCGGATCCACTCCCGCGGCGGTTAATACGAGGTCGAACCATCGAAGTGAGTTGATGATTGGATCCTCCAGCGTCCACCCGGCGATATGGGCGTCGTATGCCGCCTCCGCCTTCTTGTCCGGCCGTCGGTTATCCGTCAGAATCTCCGAGCGCTGCTTCCACCTGTTGCTGGGGCTGATGTAGAACGGCGGGCCGCCCGATGCGCCGAAGAAGTCGCGCTTGGGACCGCCCTGGCCGGTCACGGCAATCTGATGGGCGTGCTGATGCCGAAGCCACCGGAGGCCCAAGACAACCTCACCATCAGGGTGCGCCGAGCGCGCTACGGGATAGCGGCCGTCATGCAGGGAGAACAACACGTCGTCGAGCGCCACCGCCCACCAAACAGCTTCCACAGCCGCAGACCAATGGTCGAAAGCAATGTCTTTCGCGTTGAAAACACGCGACAGCGCGACACGGAGTCCATTTCGACACCACAACACCCCTCGCAGGGTTTCAGCATCTGGATGCAGCTGCCATCCGTCACTCCATGACGGGCATACAAGCGGACCAAGCGGCCGGAGAAGCTGTGGGTCGCAATCCGTCGTGCGATGAACCTTGGCCGTCATGAAGCGAGCGTAACGGTGGGCTGAGCGGACGTATCTAAGAGCTCAAAACTACAACTCGGGTGGCTCTTGCTCGTGCCGGCAACTCTAAGGGACCAGATGCGAGGGGCGATCGCGAAGGCGGGATGGCGAGGCTAGTGGCGAAAGGCCATGCGATGTAGCGTCCACAGATGCCGCATGATGCCGAGACACCCCAAGGGTGGATGGATTCCGTCACGATCGCCGAAGGGGGATCGCCCCAGCGAGTGATTCTGCACGCGCGGATCGATAACCAAGTAATTGTCCGGCTCCGCGATCCCGGTGAACCCGATCCGCCGCGCATACCGGTCTACACCGGCGACACGATCGAAGTGATGACGGCAATTAGTCACTTTGGCCTGCACGCAGAAGAGGTCTCGGACGGTCGTAGCGACCTCATCCACAGCATGAGGGTCGTGCCGGTTCGTCGCGAGGGCAACCAGGTATTCGCGCGCACCCTCCGCCATGGCGAGGCGGATGACGGCCGTCGAGTCCACGTGATGAAAGGCGATCAGCTTCGCTTCGAGGTGGGCGCAGTCACTGCAGAACTGGCCGCGATAGACGCGGCGGGAGAGGCAACGGAATCGGGGCACGTGCCAATTGCGCCCGTCTTGTCCACGTGGATACGCATAGATCCTTCGAACTGGACCGAGGGTACGGTTCGGTATGTCCTTGCTGCTGCTCGCCGTCTCGACATGGCGAATGAACTGTTCATCCGCGTGCGCGAGGTCGAGGCTTTCGTGAACTCGGCTTCGCTCTCTGGACCGCAGTTCCGACGGCAGCTGCTGAACGTCATCGGGCTTGTAGAACTGGCTGTGATCTCCCTCGGACGTTCGATCTCCATGATCGCCGAGGGCCCGCGAACCCTAGGTGTCAGCACACCCGTGCCGCAGAGCATCACTGATGCCCTGGGGCCGATCACCGCCATTCGGAATGACTACGAGCACATTGAGGACCGCGCGTTCGGCACTCGGTACGGCAAGCCGTATGAGACAGCAGCCGCGGTGTTCGACTACACACGACTTTTTTCCGAAGACCTCATAGCGCACGGCAAAAACACCTTCAACATCGGTGACGAAGCCGACTTGCTCATAGCGGACTGCAGAGAGACCCTGAAGGCGTTCGTGGCCAACTCCGCAGGCTCCCGCTCGGTTGGGGTCGACAGGGATTTGTCCTAAGGTGTCCGACCCTGAAGTGACCGTTGCGCCGTCATCCGTGGCATGTCAGTAAACTGACATAAGATCCATTATCGGCGACACGCCTTCCGCGTTTTTCACGGGATCCGAGGGGTGCGCTGGACTTTACCAAACCGCCTCTGACCGGCGCCATCTTGTCGGGTGTGCACATGCCGTGGACGATAGACACCATCAGATGATTTGATCATCCTGCGCGAGCGAAGCGTGCGCGTGCGAGCAGTATCCAGCATGTCCCGCGGCCGTTGAATCTCGCCTCGAGATCATGATCCTGCATCGCGGTTCCGACATCTCCCCCTGCGCACCGTATGCGCACATTACAAGTCGATCCGCTCGGCCCTCCATCCAGCGCAGCCAACGCGCAATGGGCGATCTATCCGAACTCATACCTCACCCCACCCGTGTTGTGATGATGTGTTCGATGAACGAGGTATCCGGCCCGATTGGCCGGTGGTGCCACCGTGGTGGTCGGCCATCAGCCGGCCATGACGATTGGTGTGGCCGGGACGACTCCGAGCACGAGCAGAACGATGATGAGGATGCCGAGCGCGACGCGGTAGATGACGAACGGCAGGAAGCTGCCGCGCTTGAGGTACTGCATGAGGAACGCGATCACGAGGTAGCCGACGACGAACGCGATGACCGTGGCCAGGGCCGTCTCGCCGAGGTTGTAAGGGCCGGTTCCCTCGTCGAAGCTCTTGTAGAGCTCGTAGAAGCCGCTGGCGAACACCGCCGGCACCGCGAGCAGGAAGGAGTACTCGGCTGCGGCGGTGCGCTTGTAGCCGAGCGCACGACCGAGCGTGGTCGTCGCACCCGAGCGCGAGACGCCGGGCACCAACGCGAGGGCCTGGGCGAAACCGTAGGCGACGCCGTGCGGGTAGGTCAGGTCGTCGAGCTCGCGGCGACGCTTGCCGTAGTGGTCGGCGAGACCCAGCAGGATGCCGAACACGATCAGGACGACGGCGGTGATCCAGAGGCTGCGGAAGTTGTCGCGGATCAGGCTCTGCAGCAGCACGCCGAGCAGGGCGATGGGGATGGTGCCGATGATGACGAGCCATCCCATGCGCGCGTCGGGGTCGTTGCGCGGCACCCTGCCGGTGAGCGAGCCGAACCACCGCGAGATGACGCGGCCGATCTTCTTGCGGAAGTAGATCAGGACGGCGAGCTCGGTGCCGATCTGGGTGATGGCGGTGAAGGTCGCGCCGGGGTCGGTCTGCGACGGGAGGAACTCGCCCACGATGCGCAGGTGCGCGCTGGAGGAGATGGGGAGGAACTCGGTGAGGCCCTGAACGAGCCCGAGGATGATGACCTCGAAGATATGCATGCGGTCCTTCAGTGGGAGAGGTGCGGTGGACGCGACCGGGCGGTGAGAACGCTGACAATCTCCGATTGCCGCTGCTAGATACGGCGGCGCGAGACGTGCCAAGGGGCCCGGCTTTCACTTCTGACCTCGCATTTAACGCAGAGATCGCTAAGACGTCTCTAAGAAACAAACGACGCGCCGGGGGCGGCGCACCGATTTGGAGATTGGCGCCGTGACCCCACTACTTTGGTTAGGCAAACCTTGCTTAAGCCGCAACAGGCGGCGTCCCTGATTGGACTTTTATGAAGCGCTTTTCCCGTGCGTTGATCGTCGCCGCGGCCTCCGCGACCGTTCTGGCGGGCTGCTCCGCCAGCCCCACGATTTCCTCATCCGCTTCCCCTGACGAGGGTGGCCAGGTGACCGGTTCCATCACGGTGTACAACGCCCAGCACGAAGAGCTCACGCAAGCGTGGGCGGACGCGTTCACCGCGGACACGGGCGTGGAGGTTGTCCTCCGAAACGGCAGCGATTCGGAACTGGCGAACCAGATCGTCCAGGAAGGGCCAGCGTCCCCGGCTGACGTGTTCCTTACCGAGAACTCACCGGGTATCGCCCTTGTCGACCAGAACAACCTGCTCGCCCCCGTGAAGCAGTCGACCCTCGATGTCGTCCCCGCGCAGTACCGTGCAGGGTCGGGGAACTGGACGGGCATCGCGGCGCGCTCGACCGTGCTGGTATACAACCCCTCCCTGATCAGCGAAGCGGATCTCCCTGCTTCCTTGATGGATCTGCAGGACCCGAAGTGGCAGGGCAAGTGGGCTGCCTCACCCGGTGGAGCTGACTTCCAGGCCATTGTGTCCGCGGTGGTGGCGACCGAAGGCGCCGATGCCGCCGCGACGTGGCTCGCCGGGATGAAGTCGAATGCAACCGCGATCCAGGGCAACAGCAACGTGATGAAGGCTGTCAATGCCGGTCAGATCCCGATGGGTGTGATCTACCACTACTACTGGTACATCGACCAGGCGGGGACCACGGAGAACAGCGGCAATACGAAGCTGCACTACTTCGGCAACGAAGACCCGGGCGCTTTCGTGAGCATCTCCGGGGGCGGCGTGCTGAAATCCAGCAGGAACGCTCCCGCAGCCCAAGCCTTCCTCGCGTACGTGGTGTCCAAGGCCGGTCAGGACGTGCTGCGCACCGGCTCGAGCTTCGAGTACACCGTTGCCAGCGACGTGGCCGCTAACGCCGCCCTCCCGCCGCTGGCGGGGCTCGGCGCCCCGACCATCGACCCGTCGACCTTGAACGGTCCTGAGGTCGTGGATCTGATGACGTCGGCGGGTCTGCTCTGACAACGCCGATCCAGCGCACGCCGCCCACACCCCTGAGAAGGTCTGGGCGGCGTGCGCCATTGCTACTGTGTGTCGCCGTCGCGGTCATCACCGCCTTCACGCTCATCCCAGTCGCGTTCGTCGGCTGGTTTGTGGTGTCCACGGGGCCTGACGCGCTCGGACAGATCCTCATACGCCCACGCATCGGCGAGCTCCTCACCAACACCATCCTCCTCATCCTCCTTGCCGTACCGCTGTGCGTGAGTGTCGGAGTAGGCGGCGCCTGGCTCGTGGAGCGAACGACCCTCCCGTTGCGTGGCGCGTGGTCGGTCCTGCAGGTTGTTCCGCTGGCCATCCCCGCGTTCGTCGTCAGCTACGCGTGGGCGAGCACCGTGCCCGCCTTCGGGGGCCTAGCCGGCGGAATTCTCATCTCGGTCCTCGCATACAGCGGCCTGGTGTACCTCCCCGCTCTGGCGACGTTGCGTCGGCTCGACCCCGCCCTGGAGGATGTGGCGCGCTCCCTCGGACACTCGAACGCTCGCGTGTTCTGGACGGTGGTGATCCCGCAACTGCGGTACGCCATCAGCGGAGGAGCTCTGCTGGTCGGGCTGCATCTGCTCGCCGAGTACGGAGCATTCGCGCAAATCCGCTTCGAAACGTTTACTACCGCCATCGTCGTGCAGTACAGCTCCGCTTTCGCCGGCCCTGTCGCCAACGCCATGGGCGTGGTCGTGGCGATCTTCGCTCTGCTCATGCTGACCACCGATTCCCTCGCCCGTGGCCGAGCGGAGTTCGCGCGAACCGGATCCGGGGCCCCCCTCCCCGCGCAACGCATCGTCCTCACGCCACTGGCCCGTGGGCTGTCCACTGTGGCGCTGGTGCTGTACGCGGCCTTGTCCACGGCCGTTCCGACAGCGACGACCGGTCGATGGCTGCTCGGGGGGCCGTGGTGGGAGCAACGCTGGCTCGGCGACGCCCTCATCACCACCGTGCTCCTGGCCGCGTCCGGCGCGGCGGTCACCTCGATGGTGGGATTGGCTCTGGCCTGGGTAAGTGTGCGCTACCCCGGGCGGGCGACTCGGGTGATTGAAGGCGCGAACTTCGTCGCGTCCAGCTTCCCGTCGATCATCGTGGCTCTGGCACTGGTGACGGTCACCCTGCGTGTTCTCCCCGTGGCGTACCAGACGGTGTTCACCGTACTGGCGGCGTACCTCATCCTGTTTCTCCCGCGGGCGGTGGTGAGCATCCGAAGCGGTCTGGCTCAAGCCCCACTCATCCGCGAGGAGGCCTCGCGGACCTTGGGGCAGAGTCCCCTGCGAACCCTGCTGAGGGTGACGGGGCCGACCATCCTGCCCTCTGTGCTGGCTGGCGCTGCCCTCGCCGGTATCGGAATAGCGAGCGAACTGACCGCCACCCTGCTACTCGCGCCGAACGGAACGCGGACCCTGGCGACCGAGTTCTGGTCCGCCAGCAGTTCCGTGCAGTATGTCGACGCGGCCCCGTACGCGGTGGTGCTCAGCGTCATCAGCATCCCCGCCGTCGCCCTGATGTATCACCAAGCCCGAAAGCGCACCGCATGAGAATCGACGTCACGAACCTCTCGTACACCATCGGAGCGCAGACGATACTCGACGGCGTCACTCTGAGCATCGACGACGGCTCTCGAGCGGCCATCGTGGGTCCCTCCGGGAGCGGCAAGAGCAGCCTGATCCGTGTCATCGCGGGCCTCGCATCCCCGTCCGGCGGCACCGTGTCGCTGGGCGGGCGCATTGTGTCCGGGGCACAGAGCGTTCCGGCACACCGCCGAGGGGTGGCGTACGTGCCGCAAGACGGCGCGCTTTTCCCGCACCTGAATGCAGCGGCCAACATCACCTTCGGGCTGCCGCGCGCGCGGCGCCACACCGCACAGGAGTGGGCGGAGATCGTGTCGCTGGACCCGCTGCTTCTCACGCGTTACCCACACGAACTGTCGGGGGGCCAGCAGCAGCGCGTCGCTCTCGCCCGCGCACTGGCGGTGAAAGCGCGTGCCATCGTTCTCGACGAACCTTTCAGCGCGCTCGATACGGGCCTGCGGGCGGAAGCACGTCGCAACGTGGTGGAGGCACTTGACCGGGTGGGGGCGACCGCCATTCTCGTCACCCACGACCAGGAGGAAGCGCTAAGCTTCGGCGACCGGCTCGGCGTGCTGGAGAAGGGCTCGTTGACGCAGTTCGGCCCGCCGCTTGAGCTCTTCGACTACCCCCGAACCGCACGCGTCGCTGCGATGCTGGGGGCGATGGTGCGCCTTCCCGCTACCACGGACGGTTCAACCGCCATGACCGCCTTCGGCTCCGTGTCACTCCGGCACGCGCCCGGAACCCCCGCGTCCGCGCCCGGGCAGGTGTCCCTCCTCCTCCGCGAAGGGCAATTGGTCCTCGGCCGCGGCACCCCAAATGCTCTCGTCACTCACGTCGAGGGTGAAGGGCAGTGGGACCGGGTCACGCTCCTGCCCGACCGTGGGGACGATGCCGCTGTGACAGCGCGCCTGTTGCGGCGCCCTGGCAGCGTTCTGGTTGCCGGTAGCGAGGTGTGCATCGGCATCGACGGTACGGGCTACATCCAGCCCGCCGACCAGGACGCGTTGTGATCCTCAGCACCGGTCAGGTTGATGTGGGCGGCTTTCGCAGCGTCCCCACCATGCGTACGGCTGCCGTGAGCGTCAGGTTCGGAAGGTAGCTGCGCGCGATAGCGACGGCGGCGGCGGGAAGGATGGCCGCGTCCGGGTAAAGGAGCCAGAGGGGATCGAACCGGGGCTGGAACTTGCGTTTGAAGCTCAGCAGCGACCGGAAGCCATAGCCGGGCTCAATGAGCTCACCCAACCGAGCGAGCAGGCGTTCAAGCACAGCACTGTCCCCGTGGTCGTGGGGAACGGAAGCAAGAGGTGACCCGGACAAGCTCATACGCTTCAAACCCTGCTCCTTCATCCGGGTTGCGACAGAGCCGATGACGAACTCCATCACCCCGTTCATGGCATCCGAGCGTCGACGCATGAAATCGAGGGTGTACCCGTCCACTACCCCGTCCTGCCCGTAGAGCGGGAGCCAGCTGGTGACGGCCTGAATGCGTCCCTGAACGTCGATGGCGAGCATGATGCGGACGTCGGGATCCGTGAGCTCGTCCGCACCACCGAGAGTGAACTCCATCTCCGGCAGGCTCTTCTCAGCCACCCATGCTTCCGAGATGTCGCGGATCTGCGCGTGCTCAGCGAACGCCAGTTCCGGCCAGCTCGTCCACCTGGCCGTGAGGTTCTCCCGCGCCGCGCGGTTCGTTGCGGTGCGGATGTCTTGGCGACGTTTGCCGGACAGGCTCCACTCGGCGGGAACGAGCGTTGCTTCTTCCGCGACGGGGAGACGCTGCCACCCCAGTTGCGCAAACGCCGGCGCCTCAGGGTCCGTCACGCTGTAAAAGACAGGGGTCCACCCGTGGGCACCACAAAACTCCACGAACTCTGTCACCACCGCTGGCTCCGAAGCATCGGGGCCGAACGCTCCACCCAAGGTCACAGCAATGGAACCTCGGACACGGAACGCGAAACCCGCGTCCCGGTCGGGGGCAAACCAGTAGGTGTTCCCGGGCCAGGTCGCCATGAACGACAAACTGTCACCTCCACCACGCTGGAGGAGCGAGCGAGCGCGTCCCCGGTCGACGGCGCCGTCCACCGCGCCGGGGGCGAGGACGAACAAGGCTGTCCCCACCGATGCGCACACCCACAACCACAGCGACGGCAGATACCAGCTGGCCTGCGCCCATCCTGACACCGGCACGAAGTTCAAACCGTCGGAGGGGAGAAGGGTGGGAGGTAGCAGGCGCAAAGGGAGGTTACCGAGGATCTCCCCCACCGAGGTCGACGGCATGAACCCGTATGGATCCACCAAAGCCCCGGCCCCGCCGATCAGCAACGCCCCGCCGACGCCCACCCCAAGGGTGAGGGTGAACCGGCGGCGAGCGGCTTTCGTCGAGCGGGCCGGGGCCTCCCGACAGAACACCACCAGGATGACGGCGGTCACCAACGGAACCACAGCGGCGACGACACTGCCGACGAGGGTCTGCCAGACATACTCCTGAGCTTCCACGTCCTGGATGAGGGCGACGGCTGCGACCGTCTCCGGCTGCACGACGATGAAGAGGAACGCCATACCGACGGAGAACACGCCGTTCAACGCGACGGCCATCCACAGCGCCGCTCGACGCCCTCGGAAGATCCCCCACGCGGCCAGCGCGCCCATAAGCGCGGGCAAGACAGCGACGACGCCCGCCGCGGGATGAAGCTGCTCAATGACACGGAACGCCCTAGGGCACGCGGCGCCCAAGGACCCGAAGGCGCAGACGCGCCCGTCGGCCATGACGACTGGATCATGGGAGAGGAAACCGTAGACGGAGAGCAGCCCGGCACCGGAGCCGATCATGGTGGCCAGTACGGGCCCGATAGCTGTCACGAGAGTCACCGCGGCCAGGAGAACACGCTTCTCATGGTGCGTGCTGCGGACCAGGCGGAACGCTCGACGACGCCCGCCGAGAAGAAGGCCAACGACCATCCCCACCGGCACCGCCGTGAGGGAGAAGAGATCGTTCGAGCTTCCGGAATAGAGGAAGGCTGTGATGGCGCCCGTGGCAACGAACAGCCGAACACGACGACGCCAGAGTGCGCTCGCGAAGGAGCTGGCAGCCATTGCCGTGCAGATAAGCGCGACGACCGGTGTCACGGTGCTCACCGTCGGGGCATTCAAGGGAAGGAAGTCGAGAAACTGCTCCTCGAGGTATCCGATACCCAGGCCTGCTGCGGTGGAGAGCACCCCGCCACCGGAGTAGCTGAGCAACGTGCGAAAGCTGCCCATGGTGTGCTCAGCGAACCCCAACACCACGACGGCGAGCGGGATCACCGCGAAGAGAAGCAAGGGGTCTGCAACCGCGAACAGGGACAGCAGGGTGCTGAGCCACTGGTCACCCTCCGTCGCGACAGACTCGCCCAGGATGTGCGGCGTGATCCCGAGCTGCGGAATGACGCTGCTCGCAGCAGTGAGTACCGCGATGACCGCGGTCAGCGCGATAGTTGCGGGGTGGCGCCGCACCCACGTTCGAAGGCGTACTGGCCAGGGCTTGTACCCGGGCTGCGTGTCCGATTGTGCGGACGCGGGCGTCTTGAGGTTCACGCTCATGTCTGTACCTGCTCCGAGGTCGGGTGCTGCGAGCTGTGACATCCGTCGGCGGCACAGTCAGGTCGTAAAGGATGTCGCTACCGACCCATTGGGAGGGAAAGTGTGCCTTCACCTACGCGGAGATCTCCCCGCCCCGGCTCCCGAAGAACCAGTGCACCTGTGTCAACGTGTCCTGCTCGTCGAACACAGGCACCACCACCTCGAGCACAAGCCGGTCGTGTGGGTTTCATAACGGCCATCCATTCCGCGTGTCAGGGGCTTACCCGGCGTCGTCGCCGGCCACACGCCGTCGAGCTGCGGAACGGCGGAGCTGTCGGATGACGAGGTAGACCACCACGCCCCCGATCGCGGCGTAAACGAGGTAGCTGAGCAGGTTGGAGTATCGCTCGACGAGGTCGTATTGGGTCCCGAGCAGCACTCCACCGCCAATGAGAAGCGCATTCCAGATGGCGCTCCCGGCGACTGTGAGTAGCGAGAACCGCCAGAAGTTCATCCGCTCAGCGCCAGCAGGGAGGGAGATCAGACTGCGCACTCCGGGGATGAGGCGCCCGAAGAACACCGCGCTGCGGCTGTGACGTGAGAACCACGACGCGGCGCGTTCGAAGTCGGAACGATCGACCAAAGGGAGCCGTGACAGCCATCGAATGGAGCGTTCGAGGCCAGCCCAGGCTCCGAGGGCATAAAGGACAACGGCGCCGAGGTACGCGCCCAGCGTGCTGGTGAGCACCAGCAACCCGAAGTTCATGCCATTGTCGTGGGTGAGGAAGCCCGCCAATGGGAGTATGAGTTCACTCGGGATGGGCGGGAACACCGTCTCGAGGAAAGTGAACACTCCAACCCCCCATTCCCCGATGCCGTACATCAGGTTCACTCCGAACCCAACGATGCCGGTGAAGTTGTGCGGGTCGGCGCCCGCAGCGGCGGCAGCCATAACCGTGGCGGTACTCATGACTTCAGGGTCTCCAGGAGGGTGGTGAGCGAGTCGGTCTGCAGGGTCGGGTCGGGAGATGAGGCGCGCACGGCGCGCAGCGCCTTGTCGATCTGGCCATCGAGGACAGCCCAGCCGGTGCCGTTCAACGGCTCCAGCGTCGGTTGGTCTTGGTCCCACGCGGTTTCGAGATCGGTGATGCGAGTGGCGGCCTCAGCGGTGTTACCCGCCTGAACGAGGGTCAGAGTGTCCTGCACGATGGTGCGGTATGAGCTGATGTTTGCCGGTGGGAAGTTCGTCGTTGCCGATTCCCCGGGGGCCAGAGTCACGGTCGCCGCGGGCGCCTCCTCGCTGGCGGCGGCGGTGCCGTGGGGCTGAGCGTTCGCCCAGACCAGAACCCCCGCAGCGACAACAGCGACAGCGGCGAAGTAGCCGAGCATCGCGCGCTGGCGGGTAGGGGTGGTGGGGCGCTTGGTGGTGGGCCGTGCCTTCTCGACGGTGTCCACGCGCGTGACGCTCAGATAGATGACGGTGGCGAGAATGGCGGTCAGGAAGATGATGCTCGTCAGACCGACGCCGAGGCCGAGACCCCCATCCGTGGTGGGGAATCCCATCCAGTCGCCGAGGTTGGCGCCGAGCGGACGGGTGAGGATGTACGCCAGCCAGAACGACAGGACGGCGTTAGCGCCCAGGCGCCACCCGAGGACGACCGCGAGGATCAGCCCGGCGGGCAGGAGCACCGACACCCCGGGGCTCCACCCGGTCAGTTCAAGGATCCAGTCCCCGGAGGCGGTGCCCAGGGCGAAGGTGACCAGGATGGCCAGCCAGTAGAACAGCTCTCGTCGGGTGGTGGTGATGCTGTGGATGGACAGGGTCCGCTGGCTGCGCCACCACACTCCAAATACCGCGGCGAGGACGACAGTGAACACGGTGGTGCTGGCGGCGAGGGGGATGCCGAGGTCGTCGGTGAGGATGTCGGTGTACAGGGTGCCGGCGACGCTGACGACAACGACGGTGGACCAGTACACGAAGGGCACGTAGCGGCGAAGGATGAGTTGCCACGCGAGCACACCCACCAGCACCGCGGTGAAGATGATCGCCGTCACCTCCAGCCCGACACCCAACGTCAGGTTGATCCAGTCGGCGAAGCTCTCCCCCACCGTCGTACAGAGGATCTTGATCACCCAGAACCACACGGTGATTTCGGGCACCTTACTGAACATGTTGCGCCGAGCGAGGGCCAGCGGCTGAGTCGATGTCATCACCCGAGCACGCTACGAAGGTGGCTCTAAGATGCGGCTCAGAATGGGGGCGGACCGGGAGCGAGATGAGGGGGTCGCTAACCTTCGGGGGTGACTGACTTCGGGTTGCTCGTTCGTACCGCCGTGAGCGTGGTGTTGCTCGGCGGTGTGGCGGTAGTCGTCCTGCGGGCCGCGGGCGTTCGACCGTGGTGGGGTCCCGCCCCGGCGCTGCTACGCGCCGGCCTGCAACTGACCGCCCTGAGCCTGGTATTGGCGGGCGTCATTACCGACCCGTGGTGGGTTGCAGCGGCGCTGATGGTGATGTTCGTCGCCGCGGTGACCGTGTCCGCCCGTCGCGCCGGGGTGCGCTTGGTGGACGCCTGTCGAACGGCTGTCGCCATGGGGGCGGGAGTAAGCCTGGCGGGGGTGGTGGTGTTCTCTTCCGGGGCGGTGGAGCTCACCCCGCGGTACGCCCTCGCGGTCGGAGCGATGGTGGTGGGCAATGCCATGACCGTGGCGACGTTGGCGGGGCGGCAGTTCGCCCAGGCTCGCCTGGACCGGTGGTCGGAGGTGGAGGCGTGGCTCGCGCTCGGTGCGACGCCGCGACGCGCCGTCCGGGATGTCGCGCGCATTGCGGTGCATGACGCGCTCATCCCCGCAGTCGATCAGACTCGAACGACCGGCCTCGTCGTTTTGCCGGGAGCGTTCATGGGCGCGATCTTCGGAGGGCTGTCGCCGATTGAGGCCGGACGATTCCAGCTGGTGGTTCTGGCGGCGATCCTCGCGTCGGGGACGATCACGGCGGTGCTGACGGTTCGGCTCACTTCGCGGGTGGCAGTGCGACCGGGCGCGGTGCGCTGACGATGCGTGCCGTCATCGCCTGCCGCTGAACAGCGGCACCCGGAGAGTCATCGTGGTCCCCGCGGAGGAGGTGGCTGACACCTGAGCGGTGCCGCCGTACCGGGCGACAGTGTCCTGGACAAGGGAGAGGCCGATACCAAACCCGGTACGGCTTGAGCCGCCGCCATCCACCGCATCCGCGGACCGAGCGAACCGGTCGAAGATGCGACTGGGCGCGATCCCCTGAATGCCGGGGCCTTCATCGACGACGTCGATGACGGCATGAGCCCCCTCTCTGCGGGCGGTCACGACGACCTTCGCGCCGACGGGTGAATGCTTGACGGCGTTATCCAACAAGGCGACAACACTGCGCTGCAAGCTGGCCGCGGGCATGGCGACCGTGAGGTCATCGTCAGGTGGACGACTGACAAGGTGCACGTCGCGTTCGCGGGCCAGGATCGACATCGACGAGACAGCAGTGTCGGTAATCCCGGCGAGGGAGGCGGGCGTTGTCACGGACCCGGTGGGCACCTCGACGGCGTCCAGCAGATCAGACACAACCCCGATGACGGAGCGGGAGTCGTCTCGCAGCTCGGCGACGACCTGACGGTGGGGGTCCGCGTCCGCCAATCCCCGCTGCAGCACCTGAATGCGTGCGTCAAGGATTGCCAAGGGGGTGCGCAGCTCGTGCGATGCGTCGGCGACAAACTGGCGCTGACGGCGCAGCGCGTCGACGAGAGGGCGGACTGCTCGGCGGGTGACCAGCCACCCAAGGACCCCCGCTGATGCGATAGCGCACACGCCGATCACCGCGCCGCCCAAGATGATGTCCAAACCCTCGATGTCCACGACGGTCTCGTGGCGCTGAGGGCTGAGCAGATCCCCGAGGGGGATCTGGGTGAAAACGACAGAGAACGCCGCAATCAGTACCGCCAGTACGAGCACGGACACGGCCAGGGTGATGGTGAGCGCAACGCGCAGGGCTGTCGCCCGGATGAGCTGAGCGTCAGCGTCGGAGGGACGTCGCCGCTTGCTCACATCAGCCCCAGACGATAGCCGCGCCCGCGGACGGTTTGCACGATACCGGGATCGGTCTTCTTGCGGAGGTAGTGCACGTAGGTGTCCACCGTTCCGGGAGTGTCGTCTTTCGAGAACACCGCGCGGAGGATGTCGTCGCGCGAGAAGGTTCGCTGAGGGTTGACGGCGAACAGCTTCAGCAACGCGCTCTCCCGGTCCGTGAGAATGGTGCGGCCATCGTATGGCGAGTACACCGCGCGCGAGTCCGGATAAAACTCCCACTCACCGATCCGCACGAACGGCCCCTCCCCGTTGCCGACGCGGCGGATGGCGCGGAGGCGAGCGAACAGCTCGTCGAACTCGAACGGTTTCACAAGGTAGTCGTTCGCACCGGCGTCGAGCCCGCGGACCTTGTCCTGGACGGTGCCGAGCGCGGTGAGGATGAGCATCGGAACGCTCGCACCCGCTCGACGAAGCGTCTCCACGATGGTGAGCCCGTCCACGGTGGGAAGTCGACGGTCGACGATCATCACGTCGAAGGCGTGCGCACCCGCGATGTCCAACGCGTCGCCCCCGTCAGGGGTGAGGGTGACGTCGTAGACCTCGTCGAGAACCTTGGCCATCAGCGGCCCCAGTTGCGCGTCGTCTTCAACGAGGAGGAGCCGGGGGCGATCCGTTGTCGGGGTAGTCATCGTCGTCCTCCTCGTGGCCGCGGTGTCCGGGTTTCGCAGGCAGGTTGTGCGGTCATTGCCGCACCGCCTCAAGGGTGCGCGAGCGTTGCGAGAGCCATGGGACGCGTTGGCACACTTCGTAGATTGCCAGGGATCCGGCGGAAACGAGGATGATCGACGCCGTCACATCAAACGGGTAGTGCGCGCCCAGATACATACGCGACCACGCGGTCACCACGACGAACACGGCGCCGAGGATGCTCAAGGTGACCTGCGTACGGCCCGCCGTGCTCAGCACCACCCACGTCGCAAGGGCCGCGGCGAAGGCGGTGTGCCCGCTCGGGTAGCTGAATGTCACCGGATCCACGCCCGTCGGGAACGGCAGCGCTGTGCTGCTCGGTCGTGGCCGCTGAACGATGATCTTCACCAGATCCACCAACCCCCACGGGACGCTGATCTGAACGAGGGCGCGGACCACCGCGGGGAACGACCGCGTGGCGATTGCGACAATCGCCAGTGCCACAGCGAGGACGATGACCGCCCCCGTCGGCCCCAATCCCACATTGACAGCGTGGGCGACGACGTCGAAGAACCCGGAGTGGACGCCATTGACGCCGGCGACAACGGTCAGCTCCGTCGCAGTCCATCTCGCCGACCCGCGGGCAAGGAATCCCACGCCAACGACGAGCGCGAAGATCCCGGCTAAAGAACACAGGGCCAAGACAAGTGGTCGCCGGGAAGGTTTCATCATCCGAGTACCCTCACCCTGCCGTTCTAAGAAACCACTCAGACTCTGCGAAGAACCGCTCGTCGGGTACCGCCGAGACTTTCTTCGCGGTTTCTTACAACGCTGTAGGGACTCTGTTCTTGCGTCCCCGTCGGGGTCGCAGAAAGGAACGCATCATGAACACGCTCAAACGCAAGTGGTTGGGTGTCGGAACGCTCGTCCTGCTCAGTGTCGGAGGAGTCGCCGCGATGGCGGTGCCTGCGTCCGCCAGTGTCGTTTCGGTGTCAACCCCGGCCCCCGCGGCCACCGATCCGGGCGTCGAGGACGGCACCAACGACGGCGAGACCGCCGACGATCAGGTCGGGGAGATCCCCGGTCAGGAGACCGCCGACGACCAGGGTGTCGAGGACGGAACGAACGACGGCGAGACCGCCGACGACGCAACGGCCACGCCCACTCCGTGACCACAAGCCCGCACGTGTGGGTGGCTGAGACCCCCTCGGTCACCCACGCCTGTCATTTGCCTATTGTCTAAATCGACGACGGCGAGACCAGTACCGTCAAGGGTAGCGTGAAGCGGGTTGCTGACCTGCGACCTGCAACTCTTCGCTGGGTGATGCAGGGGCGGTTTTTGTTGAACAGGCGAGGTCGGCGAGGCCCAGCACGGCTCAACAGTCGTCTAGCAGGGAAGATGCTAGAACGCGGCCGACAACGAGTCCAGTCCGAACGTGCAAGGCGTGTGCCAGATTCTCCACAACGAGCGGTGCCTTCCCCGCGGCGGTCCGCCTATTGAATGGCCCCTTGCCTGTGACCACGAAGTCGGCGTGAGGGGTGTTTGCTGTCAACATTGCTGTAGCTTCTGGCACGATGTAGCGCCCCAGGCGAGTGACGCGCGTCGGGGCGTGGGAAACTCGTTGGAACTTCCGCACTGCCGTTCCGGGCACGCGGATTGAATCGGCCTGACTTTCGTTCCTATCGGGAGCCTTGTCCGGCAAGTGCCGGCTGGGCTGATTCGAGGTCAGCGTAGTACGCGGTCTCGACCTCGAGTGGGGTGCGCATGTCGAGCTCGCCGTGGAGGCGCTGGTTGTTCCACCACCACACGTATTCGAGGGTTGCCAGCTCGACCTGCTCGACGGTCCTCCACGGGCCCCGCTGACGGATCAGCTCGGTCTTGTAGAGACCGTTCACGGCCTCGGCGAGGGCGTTGTCGAACGAGTCACCGACGGTGCCGGTCGAGGGTTTCGCTCCGAGTTCCTCGATGCGATCCGTGTAGACCACGGCGAGATAATTCGACCCGTGATCGGCGTGATGGACCAGCCCGTCGAGCCGGCCACCGGCGCTCCACGCGGCCATGTCCAGCGCGCGCAACGGCAGAATGTCGGAGCGGAGGGTGGATGCGACGTTCCAGCCCACGATGCGACGCGAGTACACATCGGTGACGAACGCCACGTAAGCGAACCCGGACCACGTCGCGACATAGGTCACGTCGGCGACCCAGAGGCGGCGCGGACCGGGGGCGGTGAACCGCCGCTGCACGAGGTCCTTCGGCTTCTCCGCCGTCGGGTCGGACTTCGTCGTGAACACCCGCTTCGACCGCTTCACGCCCTCCACCCCGGCGAGGCGCATCAGTCGTTCGGTCTGATCCCGACCGACCTCCCAGCCTTGCCGGCGCATCAGGGCGTGCATCTTCCGGCGCCCGTAGACGCCGTAATTCTCCGCGTGCAGCCGCGCGACCTCCGGCACCATCAGCTCGTCCTTCAGCTGCCGCGCCGACGGCTCACGACCAACTGCGGCGCGATAACCGCGGGAGGTGAGGAACCCCTGAACTGCGGGCCTGAGGACCCGGCAGATGAGCTCGACCCCGAAACGATCACGATGTTCATTGATGAACCGGATCATCTCGGTCAAGGGCGGTCGAGCTCCTTCGCGAAAAACACGCTCGCGGCCTTGAGGATCTCATTGGCCTTGCGCAACTCGGCGTTCTCCTTCTGCAGCCGCTTGATCTCCGCCGCCGCGTCCGTAGTCAGCCCGGGCTTCACGCCGGCGTCCACCTCGTACCGGCGTTGCCACAGCCGCAGAGTTTCCGGGCTCATCCCCAGCAGCCCGGCCACATGCCGCACGGCACTCATCATCGTCGGGTGCGACGGCCGCGTCTCCGCGAGCATCCGCAGCGCCCGCTCACGCATCTCCGGCGAATACTTCCTGTTCATCGAGTTCCATCCTTGCTTGAAGAACGGAACGAAAGTCAGGCCGATTCATTCTCTTCCTACTTTCGCTCTTTCGCTCGCCCCTAACGGCTACGCTCGCCGCGCCAAGCCGAACGATCGGCCCCGCGGCCACGGTTTGTCTTGGACACGTTCACACGTCCTACCTGCGCGGCAGCTTCACTCGCCGGTCGCCCTTGTGCGATGTCTGCGCGCATGCGCACGTCGATGGTTTCTTGCGGGATGCCGTGCGATGCCAGCTCGTTCGCCGTTGCTTCGCGGCGTGCGGCGCTGTCGTACTGCAACTGCCCCTCGCTGCGTTCTGCGGTGGCGCGGACCTGGTCCGCGCCCACAGTCGCGGCCGCGGCGTTCTCCCGGCCCTGGTCGACGTCGCGGTGCAGCTGCGCTTGCGAGCGGGCGTCGGAGGCCAACTCCATCAGCTGCGCGGGGCTCTGCTCGGATGTGCCGCCCTGTGTGGCGAGAAGTTCGTATTCACGCGCTTGCAGCTCGAGGCGGGCGGCCTCATCGACTCGGGATGAGTCGGCCGAGCGTTCGCCGTTCTCGCCGGCACCCGCGCCCGCGTCTGAGCCGAGCTGCGCGGCCGCCGCGCGTGCGTCGAGGCGGTCGGCCTCCTGCACCGCCAACGTTGCTTGAGTGAACTCGCCGACCGCGGTGGTGCGCTCACCGCGGGCCGCGAGGTCGCGGTCAAGCTCAACCTGGGCGAGCGCTGCGCGAACGGCCTGCGGGTCGGCGCCGAGGTTGTCGACGTCGACGCCGTAACGGTCCTTCACCTCACGGGCGATGGTGTCGGCCGCGGCCTGCGCGCGCGGGTCGAACTGCCTCCACTGCTGCGCCGTCTCGTGCATGCCGGCGATCTGCGCAATGTCTGCACGGTCCCACCATTCGGGGCGTTCCACGACCATCAGGCGGGCGCCGGCAACGTCCCGCTCACCCGCGAACCGGGCTTGCAGCTGACGCTGTTCCTGCTCACTCTGACGCTGCGCGTTGCGGGCAAGTTCCTCCCTGGCGCGGGCGATCTTGTCGGCAAGCTGCGCAGCGACGGCGAGGCCGACACGAAGAGCCTGACCTACTTCGTCTTCGACGCTGGCGTCATCACTCATAGTGGCCCCTCTATCTCTCGGCTGCGTCGCGGTCGCCCGCGCCTGTCGTGCGTGGTGCCGGCTGAGCGAGCTCGGGCTGCGCGGTCGGGGTGAGCTTGGTCGGCAACGGGCCTCCGCGACCCGCTGCGAGGTCGGCGCGCTGCTTCACCGCGCGCTCTTCCGGCGTGAGCGAGGCGAGACCGTTCTCCGCGATCTGCGCCGCGTATCCGTCGCGCACGGCGCGGAGGTTGTTCTTCACGGTGGCGGCGAGCTCGCTCGCTCGGCGGGCGTCGCCGGATGCCTGCACGGCGCGGAAGATCGACACGGTGGTCTGCGACAACTGGCGCAGCAACAGCGCCTCGGCGGCGGCGTTCTTGCCCTTGCTCGCCTGCGCCAGGATCAGCGCTGTGGTGTTCACCATCGACGGCATCGCCACCGGTCGACGCCGGCTCTGCGAGGGCCGCAACTGCGCCGATCGCGCGAGTGTGCGGGAGGTGCGCGCGAGCGGCCCGGGCACCGGCTCCAACCGGCGCGACCATGCCGCGTACGCGCCCGACGTCTCCCGGGCGACGTGCGCCCAGGCGGCGTGGTCGTCGGGGTCGATCGTGGCGATGTATTCATGCAGCCGCGTCATGTCTTCGGCGTACATCGTGAAAAACTCGGGGTTCATTTCGGACTCTTCACGACCCGGACGCGCGGGCACATACCGGTCGGGATTCTTGCGCGTCGCGCGCCATTCCTCGACAGCCGCGGAAGCATTCTCGGGGGTGTCCGGCCAGCCCTTACGAAGCTCCGGCAAAGTGAGATCCCGCGCCAGACGAAGGCCACTGTGCCACACCGGCTGTGCGCCCTTCGCAGGTCTCAGCGCGACGGAGTAACCCGTCACGACGTCGTTGCGTCCCGTCTCGAAACGGGGGCGGATGAGCACACCTTCGCGGCGCATCCGACGCACGAATTCGCCCTCGTCCATCGACGCCGACGCCGCGGCCCGCACGGTGCGCTCGAGCCGGGTGGAGTCGACCTCGGCGGCGCCGCGGCGCTGCGCCGATTCGCGCGCGGCGCGGCTCTCCTGCCGCTGCGGCATGTCCTGTTCCCGCTCGGCGCGCAGAGGCCGCAGCTCGAACTCGTTCTCCAGCTCGCGGACGATCTTCATGGCCCGGTGGAAGTCGTTGTGCGTGGAAGCCTTGGTGCCGTCTTCGCGCACGAGCGAGACGGCGATGTGCACGTGGTCGTTGCCGTGCTCGGAGAGCCCGTGACGAACGGCCACCCAGCGGCACGCGGCCTTGCCGCTGACCTCCGTGAAACCCATGCGGTCCATGAACTCCTGAGCGATCTGGCCCCACTTGTCATCCGACAGCTGACCCTCGTCGGCAGCGATCGACAAGGAGCAGTGCCACACGCTCGCGTCGACGCGCTCTTTCAACGTCTCGCCCGTGTCCGGGTCGACCCGCGTCACCTGGCGCGTCACGTCGACGCCGAACTCCCGGCGCGGCGCATCCAGGCTCGCCGCAATCTCCAACGCCGCGGCCTTGTCGAGCGAGTCATAGCCGTACATCGCCATGACGGCAGAGTCGCCGGCCACAAGATGCTGCTCGGTGTGCTCGTTCGACTTGCCCGGGCCGACGAGATAGGTCATCAGGCCGCTCATCCGCGCACCGCGAGTCACCTTGGCAATCATGCGCGGTTCACCGCGGCCAACGCCTTCTCAATCTCGCGGGCAAGCGCGCGGTACTGCACCAGCACGCCCTCCGCTTCCGCGACGAACCGACGTTCGGTGTTCGCGTAGCGGGCGATCTGATTGACATTGTTCGCCACGCTCGACATTTCCCGCTGCAACTTGAACAGCATCGCCACGGCGGCCTTGCGATCCGCGGCCGTCACAACGTTCGCGTCGATCGCCGTCTCGAAC
Organism: Microbacterium canaveralium; assembly: GCF_047238045.1. Lineage (NCBI taxonomy): Bacteria > Bacillati > Actinomycetota > Actinomycetes > Micrococcales > Microbacteriaceae > Microbacterium > Microbacterium canaveralium. Next base: position 74,856 of record NZ_JBDFMA010000002.1, read on the forward strand.
AGCAGCCGCGGCACGCTCACGCTGCGAACCTCAGCTCGAGCACGCAGCTGCGCATCTTCCTCGGCGTTGACAGAGAGGACGTAACGCTTGTCCCGGCGGCCACCGCTGGCGTTCGCGCGGCGCTTACGACCGAACAGCTGACGCTTCTCGTTCGACTCCGACACGAGAACCACCACCCCTCTCCCGCCCAGCGCAGCGAACCCGCCCCCACAGGCGGGGACCATACGGCCAAGTATGCCCGAGCCGGCCGCGCAGCGGAAGGGCCGAAAGCAAGTTATAGCACATAAGTTTATTGCTTGCTCCCCTCCCGGGGTGTGTAGCACCGCCTCCGGCTGGGTGCGGAACTGGACGCGGCCCGCGACCCGCAGCTGACGCGCGAAGCCGCCGCGTTGCTACTAGCCTAGGCATGACTAGCGGTGGTGTCACCGCCCGGCTAATCTGGCGTCATGACTGACGCGAACCGAAACCCTGACGACGCGGCCGCGGCCGCGCGGCGCCTCCTCGAATCGACTGTGGATCGGCGTGTGGAGGCCGTGCGCTCGATCGTGAGCGCAGCGAACGACACCGACGCCGCACGCGCCGCCCTCAGCGAAGCGCAGAGCCGACACGCGAAGGCGTGGGGCGATGCCCTCGCGTCCGGGTGGTCGGAGAAGGAACTGCGCGCCACCGGCGCCCCGCGTCCTGATGCGGCGCGCGTGAAGCCGCCGCGCGGGCGTCGCTCCTCGACCACCGCGGACGCGCCGGCCGACTCGGCAGAGGTGTACGCGTGACGACGGACACGGACTCGCAGCTGCACACGCAACTGCGGGCGTGGGCGGAGGGTTCCAACCCTCTCGCTGCGGCTGTCGAACTTCTCATCCACGGCGGCCTCGCGTACACCGGTGCGCCGTGGCTGAGAACTGACCACGGTTGGGACACGAGCGCGGTCGACTTCGACCGCCTCGGCTATGAACTCGGCGCGCTCAGCGGAGGCGAACAACGCCTTGCACGCATCGCGTCATCGCTCGGCCAGGGAGTCCCGGTCGACCTTCGCGAAGACATCGCAGGACTCGACCTCGCGCATACCCGATGGGTTATGACAGCGGTCGCTCATGCCGCCGGCTTCACGGAGCCGGGGAAGACAATCGAAGAGGTCGACGGGATGCCGACGTTCGTGTCGTATCCGGCCCTCGCGACATGGGAGGGCGACTAACCTGATCGTCAGCGACGACCCCCCTCGTCGCCCCCGGAAGCCCCCGCTCGAGCACCTGTGCTCGCGGGGGTTTTTTCGTGCTCGGGCGGGGTGCGCCGGCTGCGGTCCGGCCGTCCATCCGACGCTTCACTTTGGCCTCCGTCGAACACCCGTCAAGAGCGCTGCGCGTCCCTTCGGGATGCCCCTCCGGGGCACTCCTGACGAGTGCCCGCCTCCGGCGTCGCGCCGCTTATCGGATGGATGGCCTCAGAGCATGCTCAGCCACGAGAACGCAACTGCGCGGTCCGCTCGGCAAGCTCCCGGCGGGCATCGGCGGCGGCGCGCTTGCGTGCCGCCTCGCGTTCCCGCGCCGTCCGTTCGTACTCGCGCTGATCGGCCTTCATCTGCGCGATGACACGATCCACCTCGTCGTGGTCGATGCTCGCCAAGCGAGCAGCTTCCGCGGCGCGTTCCGCGGCGCGACGCTCCTGGTCGGCGGCGCGCTGCGCCGCCGCATCGCGGCGAGCCTGGTCGAACTGCGAGTGCTCGGTGACGACGTGCCGGATCACCCAGCCGTAAAAGCCCAGAGCGCCCCGGCTGGTGAATGTCTCGGGCACCCGACGACCGTCCCGCGTGAGCCAGGCGTTCATGGCAAACATCAGTCCCTCGACGCTCCATTCCGACACGTCGATGCCGCTGCGCTCGAGCATCCCGATGACGTGCCCGACGTGCTTACCGCGGGCGAGCCACGGGATGCGCTGCGCCAGTGCAGCGGCGAAGCGTTGAAGTTCGATGGGTTTCGGGGACGTCAGTCGAACGATCGAGTCGCTGCGCGTGATACTCCGTCGTCCTGGCTGCCGCGAAGCGGCTTTCGAGCGCGGTTCACCGCGCGTTGATGAGTTCTTTTGAACGGGAGCTGTAGGTGGAGCCGAGCGCCTACGGGGTAGGTGGACATTCTCCACAGATCGCTCGATTGCGCCGGCACCTGAGATACGCGGGGGCACCGGCGCCGGCGTCTCGCGGAGGGGCCGCTGAGCAGAGCTCCGAGGCATCACGAGCGCCCTCGTGGAAGCCATGCGCAGCTGACGGCCACCGTGCTTGAGCTGCGCCGCGATGCGCTCGCTCCCGTACAAGTATCGTCCCTCGATGACGACCGCTGAGAGGCCCAGCAGCAGCAGGATCTCTCGCGCCCGCTGCACGGTCCTCTTGCACATGCCGAGGCGGTCAGCGACGGTCTGATGCGCCGTCGTGACACCGCGCCCGGTGCCGACGTCGGCCGAGCGCATGTCCTCCTGTGCAACGCGCAGCAGCGTGTGGGGCGCGACCTTCACGGCCGCGCGCACGCGCTCCCCCTCGGGCGTTGCCAGGGCATCCATCACCGCGTCGAACCATGCGCCGGCCGACGACCAGCACGGCAGCGGCGCGTAGGCGCCGGGTGCCGGCTCCGGGCTCCAAGAACCCGACCGGGATTTGTTCGGCCGCGACGCGGCCACCTTTGGCGTCTCGGGTGCAAGCTCGACAGACTTCTCCCCCGAAAAAAGGGAGCGTCGGGAGTACACGGAGACGAACTCCGCTGTTACGATGTGGTCATTCCTTCCGGGTAGGTTCCGGTGGGTACACCGAAGGCCCGGCTGGTAACCGGTCTTGGGTGGGACTGCTTCACATCTCTGAGTCGCCAAACTTCAGGGAGATGGGAAGCCAATGCTTCTAGGCCCGTCGCGAAAGCGGCGGGCCTAATGCGTTAGGTGCTGGTGATGAGCAACCCCTCCTCGTCGGCGGGCATGGCAAGCTCGTCGTCGCGCGGCAGGGGCTCCCACCAAACGGGCACGCCCTGATCTGTGAGCTCCAGGTGCTTGTCCATGAGCTGAACCAGCACAGCGGCAGAGACACCCATGTTGCTCGCGATCGCTTTGAGCCTGTCGCGGACGTTTCGCTCGACCTCCCAGCCGAGGGCGACCGGATCGTGCCGTGTACCTCGTGGGAGTCGGTGTGCCGTCATGTTGCCCATAGTGGCCTAGGCCTAGGCGTTAACGCGTGCGCCTCGCGGCGTGTCGCGCGCACTTACCTACGCATGGCTAGAGTCAGGACTTCGCGCCGGCCTCGTCGTCGTGACGACGGAGGTCGGCGTAGGCGCGTGAGACGGTCGTCCTGTCGACTTGGAGCACAGTCGCGATGTGGGCGAAACTCGCGCGATCCTCGTCGCGCATCCGGCGCAGCTCGGACAGCTGCGCGGCGTTCAACTTCGAGGGTCGACCGATTGCCTTCCCCTGTGCTCGAGCGTGATCCATCCCGCGCTGGGTGTTCTCGCGGATGGTGTCTACGCGCAGCTCTGCGAACACGGCCACGATGCCGAACAGGGCCCGACCCATCGGCGTGGTGGTGTCGATCTGCGGTTCGGTGAGGCTGCGAATGTCGATGCCGCGTTCGCGGAGGTCGTTGAGGGTGTCGAGGATGATCCGTTCGCTGCCGCCGAGACGATCGAGGCGACGTACCAAGAGCGTGTCCCCCTCGCGTAGATAGTCGAGGCAGGCGACCCACTGCGGGCGCGCAGTGATCCGGCTGGACTCGCCGTGATCCACGAACACTCGCGCGGCGCCGGCCGCGCGCAGCTCGGCCTCCTGCGCAGCGGGGTTCTGCTCGCGGCGGGAGACGCGGGCGTACCCGACGACGTTCGTCACCGCGCGTCCCGCGAAGGCCGGCGGCCGCGCGCTCGGAGCGCGACGACGAGAGGCGCGATCCCGACGAAGAGCATGAGGACGATGATGAGCACTCCGCCCCATCCAGGCAGAGAGCCGGCGATCACACTCTGCCCCGAAAAGATCAACGCCACGGCGCCCGAGAAGAACGTCACGACAGGCAAGCCGTAGGGAACGCGCCCGGGCGATGGTGCACTGCCGGAGCGCGCCAACCACCGGACGACGAATGCGACGCCAACACAGAGGTAGACGACGCCGACCGCCACCGTCGCGACGCCGATCCACTGATCGGTGCTCATGCAAACTCCCCTCGAGCGGCGATGGTTCGCCAGCGCCCGAATGACTCGTGCATAAGGGTCAGATTGAGTTTCGCACGGATTTGGGTTTCGCACGGGGGTTTTGCACGCCGCCGATCCGCCAAATTCCGCCACCTGTGACTGATGACGCTCTTTGGCGGTGTTCTTGCAGTGCTGTTTGGCGGCGGTCATCCGATGTCGCGGTGATGGTCTCGAGTCCGTCCTCTCCGCCCGGGGATCACCGGAGACGACTCATAGTTCTCAGACCTCTCGATCGGGGCGCTGCTATAGGTAGCGGCAGACCTGGTCGGTGCTGCAGGTGTCGGGCTCGACGTGGTCTGCCTGGTCGCGTAGCGCGGCGAGGGTGTCGCGGAGGTCGTGGAGCTGTGCGAGTTGCTGGTCGATGTCAGCGAGGCGTGTGTCGAGCAGGTCGCGAACATGGTTGCAGGGGGCTTGGCCGTGGTCGCGGATGTCGAGGATCTGCCGGATTTGGGCCAGGGTGAGTCCGGCTGCTTGACCGCGGTGGATGAAGTTGATACGGGCAAGCGCCGCAGTCGTGTAGTCGCGGTAGCCGCTGGGTGTGCGCTCGGTCGCGGGTAGGAGTCCCTGGTCTTCGTAGAACCGCAGCGTCTTTGCGGTCGTCTCGGCCGCCTCAGCGAGTTCACCGATCCGCATTATAGACGCCGCCGCAATGCTCGACCGGCTCCTTCACCGATCCGTCGTCGTAACCCTCGACGGCGCCTCCTACCGGCTCCGCCACCACACCACCGCAGCGGACGAACTCCGTCGCGTCACGACCGGCACAAACCTGCGCTAGCGTTACCCCGCGACCTGGGGAACCTCGATTAGCAACTCTGGGGAGATTCGCTGAGCACCGTCACTAGCTCGAAGATTCCTCCACGAGCTGACATGCGCGCTGTTGCAGGTAGTCACAGAGGTGCGCCGCCAACAACAACTCTTCAGCGAGATCACGAAGGCCGTGACCGTCCAGCTCGGTGAGTACTGGCTGCGCACGCTACCCATAGGCCGCCAGCGCAGCGGACGCTAACCGTGCCAGCAGTGCAAAACCGATCGGTTTCGCTCCAATACGGTTGTCGAAGGACATGTAGTCGCGCCTGCCGGGGCTGGCCTTCACCGAGCTGCGGCGTGTGCTTGCTGAGCGGGGGCGGGTTCGGTCCAGTGGTCGAGGTCGATTATGAGGCCGCTGGTGCTGTTTGCTTGGGCGGCGAGTTGCTGGAGGTATGCGCCTACGAGGGGTGTTGCTTCGGGTGTGGTGTAGGTGAAGCGGAGGGGGATGTTGGGGTTCATCCAGATTGTGATGCGAGGTTCGGGGTTGGCACGTTGGGTCAGGGTGAGGGTGAAGTTCTCGCCGCGGCGGAGCTTGGTCGCGGCGATGACTTGGATGTAGTGCAGGAGGCGATCGTCGATGATGGCGTCGCTGTTGCTGTAGTAAAGGTTTCCCATGGGCCCTATCAGTCGGATGGTGGGCGCGCGCAGGGAGTGACGGGCCTGTCGCACGAGACGGCGGTGCCGCTCACATATGAAGAGCACGACAGGGCCTGCTCCGTCACAAAAATGTTCGGACCCCGGGCGGAGGGTGTTCCTCAGATGGTGATGCTCGCGATTTGCACCGTGATGCGTGCGGATTTGTCGGGGTGTGCGGATCGCAGATGATCAGCGATGTCGCGGGCAATAGTGGGGGCGGGGCTGCTGTGGGTGGCGACTCGGGCCGATATGGTCGTGCGCTCGTTCGTGGTGCGTAGATTCACGATGGGCTCTGGGGCTGGTGAGGTGCCGAGGGTGGCAGCGATCGCTCGTGCGATTCGTGTTGGTGTGGGCGCTGAGGGGTACACGGCGGTAACTCCCGGAACGCTGAGGACGAGGGTGGTCAGGTCCTCCGGCTGCGGAGAGGGGGTGGGTTGTTCGCTACTCATCTGGCGTCGTCTCCTGCAGCCGCGTCGTGGATGTTTTCGACAGTGATGTTGAGGGCGTCGATGTGCAGCTCGGTGTGTTCGTGAAGGACCTTCATTACCTGTTCGCGGAGCTGGGTGAGCAGTGGTGGCATCGGCGTGTGTGTGGCGATGCTGACGGTGATGTTGACATGTACGGGGGCGTGTGGTGTGTCGGCTTCACCGGTGATTCGACATGCTCCGACCAGGATGCCGGGGATGGTGTCGCTGACGTCACGGATGAGGGCACGTACGGCTCCTTCGGTGATGCTGAGGCTCACCAAGGGGTCGGGGTGGTGCAGGGGGAGGTCGCGTCCGGCCCGAAGCTCGGCGCCGATGTTGTTGATGATGTCGTTCAGCCAGGACGGGGGAGGAGCAGGCACGGTATCGGCGTCGTGTGCGATCAGATCGCGGGAGAGGTGGGAGACACGCTCGAGAGCGCGCAGCGCGTTGACGCACTCCGGGCACTCCTCGATGGCGGGGTCGTAGGGGGTGCGGTCGTGGGCGAGGTAGGTGCTGAGCTCGTCGAGGGTTTTGCCGCAGTCCAGGACGGTGCGGTCGGAGTTGGTGTCGGTCATCGCCATCCCTCCATTCGGACTGTGATGTTCACTCGTGCTCGTGCGAGTTTGCCGCGTGCTTGGCCGGTGGTGACCCCCATTGCATCGGCAATGTCTTGGTAGCTCAGTCCCGCCACTTCGCGAAGGAGCCAGCATTGCCGCTGATCCTCGGGCAAGGCGTCCAACGCTTTGGAGAGTTCGCGCAGTTGCGCGTTGCGTATTGTCGTCTCCTCCGGGTCGTGTCCGGTGGCTGCATGGTCGGCCGGGAAGACTGTTTCCGGGGGGCGTTTTTTGAGGTGGGCGAATGCGCGTCTCGTGGCGATACGCATCATCCATGGCTTGGCTTGGCTCGGGTCACGCAGGGTGGGCAGTTTCTTCCAGGCGACGACGTAGGTGTCTTGGAGGATGTCGTCGGCGTCGGTGTAGCTGCTGACGATGCGAGCGATGTAGGCGCGCATGATGGGTGCGTGTCGGGTGATGAGGGTGCGAAAAGCGGCCACGTCCCCGTCGACTGCTCGCTGGACAAGCAAGTCGTCGGCTGCGGCGGCCAATCCTTGATTGGACGGAGAACCGCTGGTCGTGGTTGGGGGCATGGACTCCGCTTACCTTTTTTGTGACGATCGCACCGTGTCCGCGCTCATGTGTGTGACGGTGCCGCTGCACATGCAGCGAGTGAATTTATACCGTAAGTCGACCGGCTAAGTGCTGCTTGCCCGTCCAAGCCCTCGATCCACTCGTGGAAGGACCACCAGCTGTGACCACCTCCGACAACGACGCTGCTGCGGCGGCGAAAGACCGCTTCGAAGACGCCACCGACGCGCTGCAACACGCCTCCACGAACGGCAGCGACGGCACCGCTCGTTCCGGCAGTCACGTCGCTGACCATGTCTCCGTCGAGATCGACGAGGCGAAACAGCAGGCCGAATCCGCCATCGACACGACCCTGCAGTCTGCAGTGAACGCCGTGGAGGGAGCGCGCGCCACCTACCAGCGGGACCCGAAGAAGGCACTCATCACGGCCGGCGCCGTCGCGATCGGACTCGTGGCCCTCGTCACACTGCTACGCCGCCTCTAACAACTCCAGACCACCTATCGACCTCAGTCACACCCATAACGAAGGAGCAACCCATGTCCACTCCCACCAACGACGACGCGCAGCTGTCCGCCGACGAAGACTCCTACGAAGGCGCAGACGTCGAAGTCTCAACCGAGACCGACACCACCTCCAAGCCCGGCGGGCTCGGTGAAGACGGAACCATTCCGAGCGACCCTAACGGTGTCGCCGCCGGGCACACCGGCACCGCCTCCAACTTCAACCCGGAAGAGGATGAGGACGCGCACTGACTGTACGCTGCGCTGACAGCTCGACGAGCACGGAGAAGTTCGATGTCCCCGGTGTGGGGCCCGTGCTCGTCGAGCTGTGCGCGCATCACTTCACCCTCACGAACGAACGGATGATGCTGCTCGGCACCGTGACCCGCCTCACGGGCCGAGCCGTCGACGTCGTCGACTACGAACGTGTCGCGCAACACCTGCACGACATGGGGGTCATTTGAGGCTGCGCCAACGGGAGCGTCTGAGGGTGTGTTATCGGCGTAGCTGCCACCACTTTCGCCGGGGGTGTGGGCGTGGCGTTGACGGCTTTGGTGGGGAGGGCGCGTCAGGACCGTCGGCTGCTTCTTCGAGCCGGATTTGGCGGCCTTCTTTGACGTCGCTGCGCTCTTTCTCGGCCTGTTTTTTGCTCTTTCGGGTGTCGCGGGCGGGCAGCTGAATGTCTTCTTCGGCGGCGATGCCGCCTTGCAACTGGCGGCCGCGTTCGAGTTCGGCGTCGAACTCGGCGCCGAACAGGAGGGCGAGGTTCGCGATCCACAGCCAGAGCAGGAAGATGATGACCCCGGCGAGCGAGCCGTAGGTGCGGTCGTAGTTGGAGAAGTTGGCGACGTAGATCCCGAAGCCGGCGGTCGCTATAGCGAGGGCAGCGATGGCGATGATGGCGCCGAGGCTGATCCAGCGGAACTTCGGCTGTTTGGCGTTGGGGGTGGCGTAGTACAGCACCGCGACGAGGAACACGATGACGAAGAGCATGACCGGCCATTTCGCGATGTCCCATGCGATTTGCACGCCCTGACCGAGGCCAAGGGCGTTGCCGATAGCGGTAGTGACATCACCCGAGATGACGAGACCGAGCGCGACGAGGACAAGCGCTACCACGGCAATGACGGTGACCAGCAGCTGCATCGGGCGCAGCTTCCAGAAGGGGCGTCCTTCGTCGATTTCGTAGATGCGGTTCATTGCACGGCTGAAAGCGCCCACGTATCCGGATGCTGACCAGAGGGCGAGGGCGATACCGGTGACGAGTGCGATACCGGCGCCTCGAGATGACGCGATCTGCTCGATCGGTTCGCGGAGCGTGTCAGCGGCGTTGGGGGCGACGTCTTGGATGATGCCGATGATGGCGTTGGCGGCGGCGTCGCCTTGGCCAACGACACCCAGTACGGAGAAGATCGCAATCAGCGCCGGAAATAGTGCGAGGACGGCGTAGTACACCAGGCCCGCGGCGGCGTCTGTGCACTGGTCAGCGGAGAATTCCCGCACTGTCTTTCGCAGCACGTACTTCCATGACCGCTTCGTCAGCTCGGTGGGAGAGTCTGGCTTCTCGTCAGCGTCCGGGTGCGGCGCATCCGCGCTGGTCTTATTGCCTGGTTTTTGCTTCAGCATGTCCGTCCCGAGGGTTCAGAGCACACCGCGCGTGTGCGGGCGCATTTCAGTGTCCGACATCAGGTGCCCCCACTGCAGGGGCTTGCCTGCCCACAGGCACCGCGTCCCGTGGGCTCAAGAGTCCTCGAGGTCGGTTCGCGAACGCGCAGCGTCTACGAGCTGATTTGCCTCGCGTCGCGAGTAGCCAGTACGGAGAATCTGGCGGAAATGACGCCGTTGATGCCGGGGTGTAGGGGTCGGCCATAAGCGATAGGGAGGTGTTCCGCCGTGCGGGCGGCCCGAGTTTGGCGGGCTCCCTTTGCCCGAGCATCGGCCTAGCCTCCCTTATTTCCTTGGCGCTTCCATCACGTAGCCGGCGCCGCGAACGGTGCGAATGAGCGGCTCCTGGCCGGCGTTGGTCTTCCTGC
>NZ_JBDFMA010000003.1:0-3451319 GCF_047238045.1 Microbacterium canaveralium
GGCCGCGTCCGTTTGAGTGGTGGTCTTTCGCTTCGTTGCGATGATCAGCTGTCGTTAGTTTAGGCGGCGGTGATCTCGGGGAGTATCACCGCCTCGTCGATGGTGGGGGTGGTCGCGGTGAGCTCGGTCATGGAGGCTTCGGAGAAGTAGCGGCGGTCGGCGGCTTCCCATTCGTCGTGTTGCTCGACGAGGACGGAGCCGGCCAGGCGGAGCAGGGCGGCGTTGTTCGGGAACACGCCAACGACGTCGGTGCGGCGCTTGATCTCCCGATTGAGGCGTTCCAGCGGGTTCGTGGACCAGATCTGTCGCCAATGCCGGGCGGGGAACGCTTTGAACGCGAGGATGTCGTCACGGGCGTCGGTGAGCATCACGGCGGTCTTGGGGTGGACGCGCTCGATCATGCGCACGACTTCGTCGAACTGGGCATCGATGTGCTCGGCGTCGGGTTGGGCGAAGATCGTGCGGATCACGCTGGCGACCATCTCCTGCCGGCCCTTCGGGAGGGCGGTCAGGACGTTGCGCATGAAGTGGACGCGGCAGCGCTGCCAGGCGGCGCCCTGCAACACGGTCGCTGCGGCCTTCTTCAGTCCGGCGTGGGCGTCGGAGATCACCAGCTTCACCCCGCCCAGACCTCGTGTCTTCAACGAGCGCAGGAACTGCTTCCAGAACTCCTCGGTCTCGCTGTCTCCGACATCGAAGCCCAGCACGACCCGCCGCCCGTCAGCGGCGACGCCGATCGCGACGACGACCGCCTGGGACACGACACGGTGGTCGATGCGGACCTTGCAGTAGGTCGCGTCGAGGAACACGTAGGGGTAGGCGATGTCAGACAGCGAGCGGTCGCGGAACGATGCGACCTCGGCGTCGAGCCCTTGGCAGATGCGGGACACCTCGGACTTCGAGATGCCAGTGTCAGCGCCGAGCGCTTTGACGAGGTCATCGACCTTCCGGGTTGAGACGCCGTGGAGGTAGGCCTCCATCACGACCGCGAACAAGGCTTGGTCGACCCGGCGGCGCCGCTCCAGCAGCGACGGGAAGAACGACCCCTGCCGCAACTTCGGGATCCGCAACTCCAGATCCCCAGCCGTGGTCGACAGCACCCGCGGCCGGGAACCGTTGCGGGTAGTCGTGCGCTCGCTCGTGCGCTCGTAGGGGGCGGCGCCGATGAATGCGGCTGTCTCCGCGTCGATCAGCTCCTGGTAGAGCCGCTCGGTCGCGGCTCGGATGCGGTCGGTGGTGCCGGTGAGCTTCAGTTCCCCGAGCAGCTCGAGGAGGGCAGACTGGTCAAGAGCCATCGTGCGGTGTCGTCTTTCTGTGTGAGTTCTTGGTCGTTCTCACTGACCATCGCACGATGGCTCACCCCGTCGCGGTCACGACGCCGCGGGCCCGAAAGACCACCACCCCGCGGGACTCCAGGCGGGATTCGTGCTCTCCCTGCTGTGGATGTCCCTGGCCGGCACCGCCGCGACCACCGTCGCCTGGTACGCGGAGACGCAACGGTCCCGGCTCGACATCCTCACAACATGGACGATTCTCGTGCCCGTCTTCGGGATCGTCCTGTCCGTCGGGCTCTTGCAGGAGACCCAGAGCGTGCTCGGCTGGACCGGCACCGCCATCGTGATCGGCTCCGTCGCCCTCCTCACCATCCCCGGCAGACACGCTGACCGCGCGTCCCGTCGGCTTGAAGGTTGAGCGCCCGCCTGGTGGCGCCCCGCCACCACCCATCAAACCGACGTCCCAGCCCTGGCCGGGTGATGTAGTCGTCAAGCTGGTCGGACATGCCGGTGACGTGGCCGCAACGAACAGCCCGAGATGCCGGTACACACGACCCATCGGACAAAACGAATAGCCCGTCCGCCCGCCGCCGGTGGAAATTGCAGCTCCTATCGAGAACCCTCACCCTGGCGGTCCGTCGCGCAGAAGGACGGCGCCCGAGAGCTCAGTGTAGGTTCCCGTTGGATTTGGTGAAGAGTTCCGCGATTCCACCGTAGGTGGCAGCGGTTCAGGGTCGTCGAGTGCGGGCCGCGTCGAGACGCCGGTGGATGTACGACAGGGTGGAGAAGACATCGAGTGCGTCCGGCTCGCTGACGGGCCACGCCACCCGGGGTGCGTGCGCGGTCGGGTTGCGGAATGTTCCGATCACCCCTCTGAGGAGGTTCGCGAACCCGGTGTGTTCACTGGCCTCCGACTTCGTCTCCCAGTCGTTGATCGTCACCAGCGGCCGGCCCTTGGACGACGAAAAGCACGCATCGATCAGCTCCGAACCATCCAGGATGAGCCCGGTCATGGTGCGAAGCCGGTCGCACGCACCTTTTACTGCCTCGGAGACGGCGTGGAAGGTCGATTGCCGGATCAGTTCCTCCCGGCAGTATGCGAGGACTTGGTCGTGCACGCCACGACGCTGTGATTCGGCGAGGAGCCGACCCGTGAGCGCGGCGACTTCATCGAATGTTGTCGCCTTGCGTCCGAGACGAGCGACGCGGCCGTCGTCTCGGATACGGAGCCCAGCCAACGACAGTGCCGGGTCTACGACATCCCTCAGTTCCTCGAATCGTTCTTGCCTGCCCAGGTAGCGGCCGATGGACATGGATTCGGCCACGAAGCGGATGATGCCGTTGCTTGCGTTGTCCTTGCGCTGCTGGTTGATCAGCGCGACCGCGAGGCGATGCCGCTTCGTCATGTCGGGGCCGGGATCATCGAAACCCAGCTGCACCAGAATCCTCCCGATCTCCGAGCCCGTCAGCCCGATGCTCGTCTCGCCGAGAGCGTCGGCGATCGCCGTCACCACGCCCTCTGATAGCGGTGCGTGTCGTGTGTTCGGCATGTGCCTAGCTTCGCGAATCCCGCAACCGGGTGCGCAGCACGGGGAGATGTCGCGGCGTGGATGATCGCGCAGCCCGTCTCGTCCTGCGTCCGCGCGTCACCGCTCCGGCAGCGGGAGTGTGAGCGGGCCACCGATGGAGGTCGCTATTCGCGCCAGAGATCCATCTCCGACCATCGCGGGTGCACGCCGAGAGCGTCGACCGAGAAGTTCTTCGCGGCGGGAAAGGTGTCCAGGAGTGTGACCAGTCGCCGCGGCCACCCAGACTTGGCGTCGATCGAACGAAGGAGATAGGCGGTGACGGCCAGGGCGTTGTAGAGGCCGTAGACAGCCTTCGACGACTCCTCGTCACGGAGATGGTCCAGGAGGGGGACCACGCCGACGCCCGGCCGGCTGGGAGCCACCACCAGTTTCCGGTTGAACAATCGCGCATGGTGAGCGGCGACGTTGCGCACATAGTTGAGGCTGGCAATCCAGCTGGCCATCACTCGTTTGGAAGGCACCGCGTACGCGTGCGCGATCTTCGTGGCGCGCGAGTTGCTAAGCCCGCCGTAGAGCCGACCGAGATGACCGAGCTCCAACACCTCGGTCAGCGCCCAGATCGGCATCTGACCGTCGTACTTCTCCCGGAAATGGGCGACGAACGTCTCATCCGACCCGCCCAGCCGACTGTCCACTCGCCGCAACCATTCCCGATGCTTGCTCGTCTCCTCGCCGGTCTCGGGGTCCTCATATAGTTCGGTGAACGAGGAGACGAATGTGTCCGCGTCACGATGCGCGAACGGGGACCCCTCGCCGAGTACGTACCCGATCTCCATCCGGAGGGACACCTCTATTCGCTCGACACCATCCATCACCAGCATCCGCAGTGCGCGGTCGAAGTCGATCAGCTTGGCGGCATGCGCGAGGGAGGTGCCGGGCAGGTACTCGTTGAGCACCCGAACCCGGGATCTTCCGTCGTCGCTCTCGTATCGTTCGGAACGCCGAAACGGGTACAGATAGCCGGTCAACCGGTAGTACCCCACCGCTCGGAGCAGCTTCGTCGCTTCGGTGCGGTCGCCGATTTCGATGCCGCGGCTGACGAGCTTGTCGGTCTGGGCGTCCACCGACAGCCAGGGCTTGGTGTACTCGACCATCATGCCCACGGTACAAAGAAAATCAGCCCGAGCCGTGAGGCGAGCGGGCTGATCGTGATGACTTTAGGGTAGCACGAGCAGGCGACAGCACGTCCGCATACATCCTCGAGTTCGACTCTGCTGCAGTCGCGGTGGAGGGTGTGGACGCGGCCGTGCCCGGGTGACAGACTGCTCTGTTCTGCTTAGGAAGGGTTTCGCATGTCACACGATGATCACGGGGTTGATTGGGAGCAGGCGATCGACGACATGATTCAACGAAACACCGAGTCCGCCCCCACCGAACCAGGCGTCTACCGGATGCCGTGCGGGAACTGCTACGTAGACTTCTTCCTCGCCTCGGACGGCTCCGAACGCTGGCTCGTCCCCGGAGACGAACGCAGCTATACGCGCGACACAATCTCCACCTTTCGGCACGGTGAGCACCCGTGGGAGCGGATGTACACCCTCGCGCACGCCGCCGCCGAGATCCGGCGCCGCGCGACCGCGGAAAGCACGTCAATCGAGGTACTTGTCGGCGACCTGGAGTCGATCGCGGATGCCGAGGATGCAGCGGAGGAAGAAGAGATCGCCCGCATCGTCCGGGAACGTCCCGCCGACAGTGAGGAGATCCCGCTCGCCGAACTTGCCCAGAAGTTCGGGATCGATCTCGACGAACTCTAGCTATGTCTAATCAGGTCTACGGAAACGGTAGACACAGCTAGATTCCGCTAGACACCCGCCCGGCCAGGTTCAGCTCTGGTCCCACGCCTCCACCAGGTACCGAGTTGCGTCTGCGAGGTTCGCTACTTCCTCGTTTCCAGACACAGCGAAATTGATCTTGATGTCGGCGCCGGTCGCGTAGAACACGTACGGGTAGCCGCCGTCGTGGAGAATCTGCGCACGTCCATCTTTCGCTGACTCAAGGAGATGGTCGACCCAGGTCCGGTATGGGACGTACGCGAGTCGGCGGGCGATCACCGCATTCAGGTGGATTGTTCTTTCCTCGTTCGATTCGAGTGCGATCCGACCGATGTCTTCTGCGGAGACACCGGCCGCGATCTCGTACACGTATGCGTCATATCCGAGCATCGGCCGATCCCGTTCCTCGTCGTTGGGATGATGTATGCCGTCCTCCACGTGGTCTGAGGTCGATGCCGGCGGCACGTAGGTGGCGGTTGGCTGTCGTTTCGCTGCATCCAGCGATGCGTGCGATCTGCCCGATGGTGTGCTGATGCGTCTCGTACTGCTCGCGCAACCAGACAGGATCAGGGGTGAAGGTGCGGGGTCGTCCTCGACGGGTTTGGGTGCCCGCGTCGGCGAGTATGCGACTCACGGTCTGCCGGGACACGTTGGCATCTGCAGCGATCTCGGACGTCGACGCTCCTGCCGTGTACGCCCGCACCATGTCGTCTGGCGAGCTGGACTTCATGGCAGCTGTTCGCGCTGGGCGGCTCGGCGGCCACAGGGTTGAGGCGGTTTGCGCGCTTTCCGTCCGGGCCGTGTCGGCGACGGGAGGGCACCACGTGATCGGCTCGTGGATGCCGTTGGCGATGAGGAAGTCGGCGGCGATCTGCTCTAGCCGGAGGCGGCCCTCATGCGGCAGCGCTTTCACGAAGCGGGCGACGGATCGTGTGCTGACTCCCGTAGCTCCCCACTCGGCCGGGAGCGTGCGGAGCGGGTTGCCGGACAGTGTCCGGTACAGGAACGCACGAGCCACCCGCCACCGCCGTCCGCCGCCCGCGGATACGCCCACCGCCCGGCACGATTCCCGCCACTCGGCTTCTGGTAGCAGTCCGGTGTAATCGAGGGAGCGGCGCCGGGTGTAGTCCACGGGCACGTCGTGGGTGTCCAGGAACGCGACCAACCGGAGGATCGCGTGGAGCGTGTGGACGTCGTGGGCGCTGCGGCCGAGGTCACGCATCACGTGCGTGACTTGCCGGACCGGTGCGTCCGGATCGAGCAGAGCGAGGGCTGCGGAGTGTGTGAGCCGTGTGCCGGTGAACACGACAGCCGCCGCCAGTGCTGATGCCGCGATCTCGTTTGTCACGCGGAGCGGCGCGTGGTGGGCGATCCACTCGTCCCACAGCTGTGCGGGTACCGTCCGGGCGCGTTCGGCCGGCCCGATCCCGGAAGGTGGCGCGGACTGCAGGAACACGGTAGGACGGCGGCGTCGCCCCAGCGCGGTGGCGATGAGCGTCTGTAGTTGCGGGGTGTTGGCTGTGTACGACGTGCTCTGCGCGACGCGTCCCCGCAGGAGGGTAGCAACGGTCTCAGGGTTGGCCAATGCCGTCAGCGCGAGGGTGGTACCGGCTGCCGCCCCAACTGCGGACTCCGGTCGCGCCCGGACGGCCGGGGTCCAATCCTCGCTCGCCCGGAACAGCTGGACGGCATCTTCCCCGAGCGCGCCGGTATCGATGCCGTCGTCAGCGACCATCGCGTTCCGTGCGATGCGAGACAGCAGCCGGACGTCTTCCAGCACGGCCACTGCTGGCTGCGGTGCGCCCACGTAGATCCCGAACCGTGCGCTCCCGGTGGAGATGATCCGCATCATCGCCCGCTGCGCTTCCAACACGGCGCGAGGGACGGGAGCGGGTGTCGGGTTGTCGGTGAGGTCTGCCCGGCATCGGTTGGCCTGGGGGCCTCTCTGCGGACCCGGGATCGGGTTGTGGCAGCGGCCGGGAACCGGAACGAGGGCGAGCGGGTGAGCGCGTTGCCGGGCGGGACGATCGCATGCGCGGCATCGATCTACGAGCAGGCGACGATGGCGGGCGCACGCAAACCCGAACGGGAACTGCCACGACATCCGCCATCGCCCACCTGAGTCGACCAGGCACTCGGGGCAGTATCGTCCCGTAGTTCCCGCAGCCGGGCATTGCGCGCTTATCCGCCCCTGCCGGGTGAAACGGATCGCGTGGCGTGCAAACCTCATCCTGGTCATCTCATGGAACTGATCTGTGGGGATGCCCGTCGACGCTTCGAGTCGGGAGGCCTGGTCGGCGGTGAGGGTAGTGGCCCACATGTCCGCCATCCATGCAGTCGCGGAGACCGCCAATCCTTTCTGCTGCTCGATGAGGCCGAGTGCGCAAGCCATCTCGTTCATCGTTGCCCCGTAGGTGGCCGCCATCTTCTCCAGCCAGGAGTCGAACGGCTCATCCGGCAGCGGCCGCACTCGGAACGGCAGTACCCGCACCTGATCCGAGGGCGTTGCCGTCGTCGTGGTCATGCGGTCGCCGCCTCTGCGTCCTGATTCTTGCGGCGGCGGTGTGCTTTCTGGGTTCGCGATTGCTGTTCGAGCTTGGCCTCAAGCTCGCGTCGTTCGGTTTCGGCGCCTTCGTCGATGCGGATGTCGTCGAGCAGTTCGCGGTCGATGGATTCCCGGCCGGTGCGGATTGCGCGAGATGCGCCGCGGCGGATCAGGTCCATCAGGGAGCCGATGTTTCCAGTGGTGCGGGCGAACAGGTACCGCGATAGGTCCACCAGCATCCCAGGGCGAGCGTCGGTGAGGACGAGGGATTGTTCGATGCCGAATAGCAACCGGCCCCATTCCTCCCTGCCGCGTTTGTGGGCGAGAGTGAACGGGCTCAACCCGAGCACCGTCCACCGGCGGAATGTCTGTGCCATCGCCGCTTCCCTCCCGGTCTCACCTTCACCTACCAGGCCGCGGGCGCGCAGGGCGACGCCGGCGAACAGGAAGGTGGCGTTGTACTCGTTGGCGAGCCACTTGAGCTGGTTGGCGACCTCGACTCCGTCACGGGTGCGCATGTTCAGGAAGTGCAGGTCGTCGATGATCACCAGCCGGGTGTCGTGTCGTTCGATGCATTCCGCTGCCGCCCGCGCCAGGTCACGGCCGGCCATCGACCGGTGCAGGATGCCGGCGGTGGCGGGGTGGGCGTAGAAGCCGAGGATCATCATGTGCAGCCCTTTGATCGTCAGCCGCCCGGTCAACGTGACGTGGCACACCGGCAAGTGCCGAATATCCCTGTCCGGGTCCAACCAGTCCCCGACCTCCGCGTTCCGCTGCTGATGGAACATCCGGCCGAAGTTGTTCACCACGGTCGACTTCCCCAACGCTGGCGGCGCGTCAATCGCTGCGGCGGACTTGACCCGGTCGGAGTCCTGCAGGTTCGAGTCGAGGATGTCCGCCAATTGCACCTCGATGTCCTCCACCTGCCGGGTGCGCAGCAGGATGTTCGCATGCCAAACTCGCCGCTCCAGGTCGTACGCCGCGCGTTCGCGAGCCGGCAACGAATCCAGCTGTAGGCGGGTGAGCTTCATGGGGCGAGTGCGGGGTGGACGGTCAGCGAAGTCCGTCCAGCCCTCGTAGGTGGACAGGCTGCGCTGACGGGGCGGCAGCTGCGTCTGCGCACTTGGGGACGTCATCGGAGCATCTCCATCGGTTCGAAGTGATAATCGGCGCGGATGGTTGGTTCGTCGATGTCGTCCTCATCGTCGTCATCGCCGGTGTCCGGCGAGGCCACCCGACGACCGGGGTCCTGCATGGGGCCGCTGAGCTCGGTGGCGAGATCAGATGAGCTCGACAGTTCCGCGTCCAGCAGCCGCTGGACCGTGCGCAGCGACCACACCCCGTCTGGGTCGGGCTCCCGCTCATTCAGCTGGGCGGCCATCCGGGCGCTCATACGCCGCTCCGAAGGGGTCAACCCACGCCCGGCGCCCCAGTCCTCCAGCAGCTGCGCCGCGACATCGTCGACCCGTGAGGGACGACCCTGGCGAACCGCGATCTTCTTCGCGTACTCCAAAGCGTCAAGGCTGAAGGGCGTGTCGAAGCTGCCTTTATGCTCCCACTCGAGGGTGTGCCAGGTGTGATCCTCCGGGTCGTGAAAGTAGATCTTGGTGAGGTCGTCCGGGTTCACCACGAACGGCCACTCCGTGCCCTTGTCACGGTGGATCGACCGGGCACGGTTGCGGTACTTCGCGACGGAATCACCGGTGTAGCGCAGCTTGTGGATCTCTACCCCGTAGTGATTGAACTGCCGCTTCACCACCGGCAACAGTTCCAGGAGCACGTTCCGGTCTGCCGGCATCCGCAGCGCCCCCGCCACCGCGAGGCCCTGGTCGTACCGTTGTGCAGGGCTCATCTTCACACCGGGCAACCCAGGGTCGACGAGGGAATCGTGCGGCCGGAGGTGATAAACCGTCGCGATCCACTCGCGGATGATCTGCTCCAACTGCGGGACCGTGTACACCGCCTCAGCCTCGATGTCGTCGCCGCGACCGGACACGTCAGCGCCCTTGTAGCCAGGGAGCTCTTGGAGGAGTGAGTCGAGGGTGCGGAAGAACCGTTCGACCGGGCTCTTGTCGGTCGGCTGGTAGATGCGGGCGGGCTGGATCGAGATTCCTAGCCGAGCGCATGCCGTGGTGACGTGTTCGGACAGGAACGGGCGGCCGTGATCGATCACGATCGTTTCCGGCAGGATGCCCGCCCGAGTGAACCGGGCAACACCGGTGCGGGCGGGGTCGACGAGCACCGTGTCGGGGAGCCCGTGGTACGGCCAACGAGCTGGCGTGCCCCAGCTCTTCGGGATCTCGAAGGGCTGCATAGCTTCGGCGAGGACGCCGGACACGTCGATGGACTTCGTGGAACCCGGCGTGAGTCTCAGTCCGAGGATGCACCTCGAGTAGAGGTCGATCGCGACGGTGAGGTCCGCGCACACCCACTTTCCGGTGACCGGTGCGACGGCGAACACGTTCAGCGGGGTGGTGTCCAGAAGGACGAACTCGCCCGGGCGGGTCGCTGTCAGGCGGCCGTAGGGGGCGGAGGGCCGGTTCGCTATTGATCGTTTGGCTTTCGTGGACCCGGAGAACGTTGCTCGGCCTCGGGAGAGCTCGTCCAATGCCCGGTATCCGCTGGCGGTCGACGGGAGGGTGACGACCTCGGGTCCGTGGACGCGCTCGACGCGGGCGGCGATGCGGGCGAGGATGATCTTCTTCTGCACCTTGGACTGGTTGCCCTGTTCATCGATCACGGTCCGGGCGGCGTCGACCCAGCGCGGATCGAAGTTCGTCAGGGCCGCGCCCGTCCGAGACCTGCGGGTGTCGATCAGGCCCGCCTCGCCGGTGTCGCGGTAGCGGGATACCCAGCGTTCCAGTGTCCGCGTCCCGATGCCGAGCTCCTTGGCCTTCGCGGTCTGCCGTTCTCCCAATGAACGTTGTGGGTGGTACTCAAAGCGCGGTTCTCCCTCACGGGCGATCTCTCGACTTCCCGATCTGTATCCGGTGAGTACCTCGCGGACATGATCGGCGCGCTCATGGGCGGCCGCCTGGGCGGACTCGGTCGCATCAGACCAGACGAGCATCAACGGCTGCGACTCTTCGTCATCGGGAAGTCTTCCCGGGACGTGCGCGGTACCGCCCTCCGAAGCAGGCCGCAGCACGTCGAGCATCCGCAGCCGGCGAGTACTCCCGTCCGCGGTGCGGACGATGACCGCTCCATCCCCGATCTCCGCGACGGTGCACATTTCGCCGTCGTAGACGAGCTGTGCGCCCGGGGCAACCGTCCATGTCTTCTTCATCCCGACTGGTCCTCTCTGGAAGATGGCGTCAAAAGGCTGGCGGTCGACAGGGGCCGAGTCAGGTCGGCGTTCAGATGCCGCACCCACAGCAGATGCAAGACGAGGGAACGCGCGAACCTGATGTCACCCTCTATAGGAGCTACGGCTCGCACCGCCTCTCCAAGGGTGAGAGGAGTGTGGAGAGTGCCGGTCGCGGCGGCAACCTCGGCGTCCGGAAACTGGAATCGGCGCCGGTAGCCCGCGAGGAACTGCACGTTGGCAAGCATCACGGGGTTGGGTTCGGATTGCACCCGGTATTCCCAGCCGTGCCCCTCGATGACTCGCCGGGACCACGCCAACGAGTTGTGAACCTTTGGTCGCGACAGCTTCTCGGCGGGCTTCACGTCGACCACTCACGCCGAGTCATCGGCGTGAATAAGCAGGTAATCCGGAACGTGCCTCCGCGCCGTGCCTCGGTCATCTCCGTCGACCAAGAATGGCTGTGACAAGATCCACACCACCCGCGGGTCGAAGTCCGCCAACAAGAGGTTCGCGTACTCGAGCCGCGATTCGTACCCGACCGGCGCCTCCATCGTCGCCGACCAGTAGGAGCCAGAGAAGTGCCGTTGCTTGCGGTACCAGCGAAACTCCCGCCACGGCACCGCCGTGTCGAACTGACGAACACGAAGATCACGCAGGTCACTGACGTCGACGCGATCGTCGGACCTGCGGATCCGAATGGTTGCCTCTGCCCCCGTCACGAGCCGAGGACTACCCGGCGCGAGACCTCACCCGAACTACCACTCGCGGGAGACCGATCTGTGGACATACGGCCATCCTGGAGGCCTATCGACACAAGCAACCATGAACGAATCCCACGCAATTACGTAAGTCACGTCGTACCGAATCGCACTTGTGGCAACGGCGTTTACGTAGTACGTGACATACGTTTCAGTGAATGTCACATTCACTGTACGCTCGAAACCAGCGGAGTCAAGTTGTGTAGGTCAGGTAGACAACACCGGAAGGAGAATGCCTCAGAATCACCTTCGCGTAGGTGCCGGGCGTCGGCGACCTATGCGAAACTCGGGGCATGACGATAGTGGAGCCGATCGCACCGGAGGAGTCCCGTCTGTTCTTCGGCAACAGCTACATGAACGCCGTCGTCATCGAGATCGCCGCACTCGAAGGCGAAACCTTCTCACCCAAGCAGATCGTCGAAGCGACCGGGTTGCTGGGGAGCATCGTTCACCCGCTGATCCACAAGCTCCGCGACGCACACTTCCTCGAATTCGTTGGCCGCGTTCCGGGGGAGCGGACCCTGCTCTACCGGATCCGCGACAACTACTGGTGGGAAGCGGCACGACGCTACGCCGCGGATCGACAGGCGACAACGGAGCGCGCGGCCTCCTAAGCGTCCGCCGCCCGCCGTCCGCATGTCGCGGCGCCGCCCCTCGTTGCCGTAAGAGCGTCGGCAACCCCAACGCCGCAACACGAAAGCCCACGACCTCGGGCCCTAGTCATCCACGCCCGCGCAAACATCGCCGGTGCGATCGCTGCAGATGGATCTCCGACAGGAGAGTCATCCGCGCCGACGCGGCAAAACGCAACCTGAGACTAGCTCCGGTCAGGCAGCGAGCCCCTCGCTGATGTCCGCGGCAGTCACGGGGACGAAATGATGTCGGGGTCCTGCTGAGGCGTGCGGCAACGCGATCAGGTGTGCGCCGGCGGTGGAGGAGTCTGCGGCGAGGTGTGTGCCGATCAGGCTGGTGAGGACTCCGGCCACGGCGGCCAAGTCCGCAGCGGAACCATGAAAGGTCGGCACCGAACATCCCCGGGTGGGGACGATCTCATCACCGGCCAGAGGGTCCCGCCACAACCCGTGGTACAGCTCGAGCGCCGGATCGGCGCCCACGACCCGACCCACCCGGTCGTCCACAGACGACGGCGACCCAGCGCGGGACGGGCAGATCGTGACCAACCCAAGGGTGCCGGACGCGACATCGGTGGCGACTTGGGCGATCACCGCCCGACGGTCCGGCACCTCTGCGGTGGCGTCCAGGAGGGTCGTCACGGCGTTGCTGACCGTCGCGTCGATGACGATGTCCGCGTCGAGCGCGGCGCTGAGGTCTTCGGGGATCGCGCCGGCGGCGACATGGACGACGATGTCGTCACGAAGCGACCGCAGCCGTGTGGCGAGAGCTTGGGCCTTGGTCTCGCCGATGCTCGTCTCGGTGTAGTTCTGCCGTACCAGCAACCCACCGGTCACGACACCCGGGTCGCAAATCGTGATCTCTCGGGCCCCTGCCCGGACGACGAACTCGGCGATCCAGGATCCGAGACCTCCGCACCCCCACACGTGCACGGACTTTCCTGCGAACCCGTTGACGGGACGGTCCACGTCGCGTCGCGTGGTGACGGCTTCTCGTTCATCAGACATGTTGCACCATTCGATCGGCACCTCGACGTCGAGGAGGGTGGGATTCAGGTCCAGCGCCGTGCCCCGCGTCCGGCCGACTTTGCGCAGCGCGTTCGCGACAGCGGGTGTGAGCCGGCCGCAGAGCAGATGCGGTGGCCCGCCCGCACCGTGCGGGACGGCGAGGACGAAGTACTGAGGCGAATCCGCGGGGCTGCGCAGAGCGGCGGCGATCAGCATCGTCGTGAACGCCGGACCGAGCGGGGCATGGCGGCGCACCGGTCCGAACGCGCGGGGTGTCGCGACGTCCGCGGTCGGGTAGTCAATCAGGTATAGCAACGGCACCAACGACTCGGTCGCACCAAACGGCAGGTCGGAGAGCAGTCGCACCACCGGCACGATCATCTCGCCACGGTTACGCCAGGTGAGATCCAACCGTGCGTCGGTTCGTCGGTGCAGCGTCGCGGTCGTCACGCGCAGCGCCGGGAGATCATCGCGGGCGACGATCGTCGGTGTGCCCTGGGTGCGGTGCAGCACCCCGCCAACGGCGTGGTACATGGCCGTGGACGGATCGAACAGTGCCGCGGCGGCCTCGGCAAGCCACCCCCAGAGCCGGTTCAAGGTCGCGCTGACCCCGCTCTGTGGGTGCCACTCGCGGGACGGGTCCAGGTAGATGCACAGTCGACGCCCCTGCAACACGTGCGGGAACCCGAGGAAGCGGGTATGGGTGACTTCCACGGTCGGGGGGAGAAGGGGCTGGTCGGGATGCGCAGCACGAAAGGCTCCCAGCCATGCAGCTGCAACCCGTTCGCGGCGTGCTCGATCGTGTCGGTGTTCAGCTCGATCGGGACGCAGGCATCACCTTCAGGTCCCTCGCTCGCCGCACCGCAGCGCAACTCGTGCGGGCGTGCTCTGGCGAGTGCCCGTAGTTCCTGCAGCTGGGTCACCTGCCAGGGCGCGAAGGTCGGCTGCTTTCGCTTGGTCATCCCGCGCGCCCCGACCTCCCCGTTGTGGTCTCCTTCGTCGGGGCGGCCGGGGCGAACTTCGCAGGGCCGCTGCCGGCTGGTGCCTTGAAGCCGTCGCCGAACAGCGCCTGCCACTTCTGGACGCTGCGGTCCTTGTCCGGCTCGGCGTAGGCGTCCTCGATCTCGGCCGCGTGGACGTGGATGCGGTCCCGGAAGTACGAGTACGTCTCATCGGACCACCGGTGGTCGAAAGTGACTCCTGATCCTGACGGGTCGGCGATTGACGGCCGGTTAGGTCGAGCCTGCAGCCACTCGTCAAGATCCGTGACGATCGTGCGCAGCGCGGTGGGGAGGTTGCTGTAGCAGGACGGGTCGCTCATCTTGCTGAGCTCGCTGACCCGCTCTCCGAGGAGTGTGGTGAGCAGGATCGATCGGGTGCCGGTGAAGGAGTTCTTGTGATCGCGGAGGAACTTGATGAGGCGGATGACGCGGCGCAGGTTGCCGCCGGCGATCTGGTCCTGTTTCTTCATCCAGTCCGTGAACCCCTGCGGGTTGGTGTCTTCCCAGATGTTCTCGTCGCGGTTCACGATCACCTCCCGCCAGCCGGAGAGGATGACGTGCGGGACGATGTCGACATGCATGTCGTTCGCGTACGAGACCCGCACGCACCGGCACTTGCGGGCTAGGGGCATCTGCCCGTACTTCGGATGCCGCTTCAGGGCGTAGTAGACCTCGTCGATGTACGTCTTCGGGCTGGTGGACCAGTCCGGGTTCTCCTCCATGTCGAGCATGAAGTCGGCGTCGAACTCCTTCCCCTTCTGGGGCTGGATGATCGTGCGATGTGCCCACGATCCCTGCGGGGTCTTCCCCAGGATCATCGCCCCGATCGTCGCATCCGCGGCGATCGCCGCGTAGATCGCGTCCACCCTCGTCTCGAGAGTCTCCAGCTTGAACTGGCTGAGGTTGACGGTGTCCTTTAGAAGGACATCGAAGTGGTCGGCGAGCTGCATCAGTGGGCCTCCGGTTGATTCTCGGATGTCGATCCCGTTCGGGTAGGGATCGAGAAGGCAGGTGTGTAAGCCGCGGCGCGGTGCGCGGCGAACTGCGCCTGGTACGTCGGGCTGAGAATCCGGCTGGCCGACGCCGCCAACCCGACCACGTCGTCGCGGTCCACCGCGTCAAGCGCGAACGCACCCCTCGGAGTCGGGGCGTCGAAGCGTACGTAGTTCTGCTTACCGACGAGGTGTTCGGCGATCCCTTGACCGCCCCGGCTGCTCGCGTTCAAGATCATGGACGCGGCCGGCTTCGCCCACCCGAGCAGACCAGCCTCGTCGAGATGCTTCCCGTGTGAGGCATCCGGCTCCATCGTGCCGACGTTGAGAACACGGACGTTGCCGATCGACGCGCCGAGCATGCTCGTCGCTTCCGCGATCGCAACCACCGACGGGTTGTTCGCCCACACGCCACCATCGATCAAACGCAGCCCACCCACCCGCGCAGCCGGGAAGTACAGCGGGGCCGCAGCGGTCGCGTTCGCGACATCCACCATCGAAGTCCGCCAATCGCGTCGGAGCCGATCATGGTGCGGCGTCTTGAAGACGTGCACACCTCCCCACTGCACATCCCACGACGGCACCACCAGGCGCTTCCCGCTGTCGCCGACCCGAAGATCGCCGAACACTCCGGCCAGAGCGGCGCGCAGCGCGTCGGCGTCGTACACCGGCCGGAACAACTGACGGCCGCGACGCCACACACGGCGACGCGAATGCGGGAAGACCCGTTCGATCAGCAGCTCGTAGTGCTCGACGATCTCCGCGGGACGAAGCCCGGCGCCTAGTGCGAGCGCGATGATTCCACCCGCAGACGTACCGGCGATCAGGTCGAACGAGTCCGCAACAACAACACCGAGGTCCTCCTCGAGCTGGGCCAACACGTGGGCAGTGAACAACGCCTTCGCGCCGCCACCGTCCAAGGCGAGGACCTGCAGGCGACCGGCCCAAACCACGTCAGCCCCACGCCCAGCCGCATCAGAAGAGCCATCAGTCATCTCGTTCACCGCCGGCGTGGTGTTGGTGGAATTACATACGTGTAATTATGATACGCCGTTCCACCGACACTCACTCGGTTCGCGAGAACCAGGCGATCGAATCGTCGCCCCCCGTGACGTCGCGAAATTCGCAACTCGCTCGACGGACGTCGCGGAGTTTGCGGGGCCAATCGAGGACCGAAACCTCCGCCCGGCACATACGGCGCCTCGCGTCCGTCTACAGACGTCGTTCTCAAGAACATGACGGATCCGCCACTTGTCCGCCACTTCATCTGAGAATCCGCCATCTTCGCCGAGAACCTACACAGTCGATCACATACCCGGCGCCATATCCGCGAACCGCGAATAGTGCCCCTGGAACGCCACCGTGATGGTGTCGGTGGGCCCGTTACGGTGCTTCGCCACGATCAGGTCCGCCTCGCCGGCGCGGGGGCTGTCCTTCTCGTACGCGGCTTCGCGGTGGAGGAGGACCACCATGTCGGCATCCTGCTCGATCGAGCCCGACTCACGCAGGTCGGACAGGGCCGGCTTCTTGTCGGCGCGCTGCTCGGCACCACGGTTCAGCTGTGACAGCGCGATGACGGGAACCTGAAGCTCTTTCGCCATCAGCTTCAGCGCACGCGAGAACTCACTGACCTCCTGCTGACGCGACTCGACGCGCTTACCGCTCGTGAGCAGCTGCAGGTAGTCGATGACGACCATTTTCAGACCCTCGCGCTGCTTGAGGCGACGGCACTTCGCGCGGATCTCGACGAGCGTCATATTGGGGCTGTCGTCGATGAAGAGGGGAGCGTCGTTGATACGACCGCGCGTGGCGGCCACCGTCGTCCAGTCGCGCGAGTCGAGGGTTCCCTTGCGCATGCTCTGCAGCGGAATCGCGCCCTCGGCGCTGAGCAGACGCATCGCGATTTCGCTGCGCCCCATTTCGAGCGAGAAGAAGATGGTCGGCATGTTCGCCTTGACCGCGGCGGCACGGGCGAAGTCGAGCGCGAGCGTCGACTTACCCATGGCGGGGCGCGCGGCGATCACGATCATCTGACCCGGGTGCAGACCGTTGGTCAGCTGGTCGAGCCCCGCGAAGCCGGTCGGGATGCCGGTCATCGACCCATCACGGCCGCGAGCGGCCTCGATCTCGTCGACCGCGGCATCCACCGCCACCGTCAAGGGCACGTAGTCTTCGGCGCTGTCGTCGCCCGAGACGTTGTAGATCTCGGCCTGCGCACTGTTGACGAGCTCGGTCGGGTCGCCCTCGCCCGCGTAGCCCATCTGCACGATGCGGGTGCCCGCCTCGACGAGACGCCGCAGCAACGCACGCTCGGCAACGATCGACGCGTAGTAGCCGGCGTTCGCGGCCGTCGGCACGATCGAGGTGAGGGTGTGCAGGTAGTCGGCACCTCCGGCGCGCTGCAGCTCGCCGGTCTTGATGAGCTCGTCGGTGACGGCGACGACGTCGGTCGGCTCGCCGTGCGAGTAGAGCGTGAGGATGGCCTCGAAGATCAGCTCGTGCTTCGGCACGTAGAAGTCGGGCCCGCGGAGCGTCTCGATGACGTCGGCGACCGCGTCCTTCGAGAGCAGCATGCCGCCCAGCGCGCTCTGCTCGGCGAGCATGTCGTGCGGCGGGGTGCGCTCCGGCCGGGGCTTGGACCCCCCGAGACGCTCGTCGGCGATGTCGGCAATCGACACAGGCACTCCTTCTCCGTTTCGGACGCACGCCCCCGTGGGCCGATTCGCGCACAGAAAGCGCACGGAACAACTCGGCATCACGATCTCGGGACAGCATCGAATCACCGACCTCCGACATCGGCGACCCTGCGCTGACGCGCTGCTCCGATGGGATGCACCCACGCTAAGGACGACCCCTCCTCCACGCAAATGACCCTGTGGATAACTCTGTGGACAGCTTGCGAGAAACGCCGCGATTGCTGTGCACAACTCCTGTGGACAACTCCGTGGATGATGTGGAATCTCCTTCGCGAATCAGGCCGCGACCAGGCATTTATCTGTCCACAGGAAACCTGTGCGAATCCTGTTTGAAGCCCGGGTTGAAGGTTCTCGGACTTGACAAAAAGGTGTGTACAACCCGGTGGAGAACTGGGGCCAAGAGCTACTGGCAACCCCGCCTCGTGTCAAGTCACATTCACCCGCGGCGTGTCGCTGCGTTACGCAGTGTCCATCTCCCGATAGCTGCACGTTTCCTGTGACTCTGTCCTCCTCCGGCTCCGAGGCGTAGAGTCGCGCGTCATAGATCAACGTCGATCGACTTTGGGGAGTCAGACATGGATGCCGCGGCCCGGCGGAGCGCGATACCGGCGCTTCGTGTGCTCGGCCTGGCGTTCCTCGCGGCCCTCGCGGGGGTCCTCCTCTCGCTCACGTTCTCCACCTCATCAGCATCGGCGAACGACGAGCCCGGCTCAGGCCTCCTCGGCGCCGTCTCGCACACCGTGAACGAGACCACCGGCGCGGTCGGCGGAGTCGTCGACACCGTGGCATCCGTCGTCCAGGCCGTCGAGCCGGTGACGGCTCCGGTCGTCGAGGTCATCCCGGAGCCCGTGAGCGAACCCGTCCGCACGATCACCGAGAGCACAGTGGATGCCGTGAACGCGGTCGTCGAGCACGTCGATGAGACCGCGACGAGCGCGGTCGACACCGTTGCCGACACGGTCTCGGACGTCGCCGCCTCACACCTCGTCGGAACGGTCGTGGACCCTGTTGTCGACACCGTGGTCTCGGTTCCCCTGGTCGGCGATGTCGTGTCGGGGATCGGCCTCGACGACGTCGTGACCGGGGTGGTCGACACCGTCGACGAAACCGTCCCGGCGGTCGTCGGAACCGCGCCCTCCACCAACCCCCTGCTGCCGCCCCTTCCCGGCGGCAGCGACCACCCGCTGCTGCCCACTCCCCCGGGCAACGGCGTCGAGCCGGCCACGCCCGCCGAGCCCGGACCCGGCGCCACGCCGACCGAGCAGGCGGTCCCTGTCGCACCCGAGCCGGGAGCATCCGCGTCGGCGCCCGTCCCCGCGGCGAGCGCCGCAAAGCCCGCCACGACCGATGCTGTCCGGACGGCCGCCGCGGCCTTCGCCGCGGCCACCACCACCGTCCTGGTCGAGAGCTCCGTTCACAGCACGCCACTTCCCGCCGAGATGCCCGTCACGTACGGCCTGGGCGATGGCATCCCGGGCTCGGCTTCGGCATCCCTCTCGTCCGGCGGCACGGGCCCGACGGCCGCGCGCCTCGACGACCGCACGGGGTCGCCGACCTTCGTTCTTCTCTTCCGCAGCGCACCCGTCGACGACGATCTCCCCGGCGCTCCCACCTTCGCCACCGACGTCTCCCCTGACTGAGGCGGTCCGCGTCGTGCCCCGGCACGACAGACGGTCCCCCGCGCGTTCCGCGCACCTCATTCACACCTCAGGAGAGAACTCTCATGCGAAAGATCTACTCGCGCGCCATCCTCGGTGCGCTGATCGGCGGCGGCTTGGCCGTCGTCGGAGCCGGCATGGCCAATGCCGCGGAGACGTCGGGCACCGACGGCCTCCTCTCGGGAGACCAGGCGATCATCTCGGTCGACCTGCCCATCACCGTCGGCGGCAACGCCGTCTCGGTCATCGGCGACAGCCACAGCGAGGATGCCGACACCTCGGCACCCGCGTCGCAGCCGTCGCCCGATGCGACCACCGAGGGAAGCGACAGCATCCTCGGCGGCAACCAGGGCCTCGTCTCGGTGGACGTGCCCGTGACCGTCGGCGGCAACGCCGTGTCGGTCATCGGTGACAGCCACACCGAGGATGCCAACACGTCGGCACCCGCCGAAGAGGCGGCGCCCGCGCCGGTCGGCGACGTCTCGACGGACGGGACCGACAGCATCGGTGGCGGCAACCAGGTCGAGGCTCCGGTCTCGGTGCCCGTGACCGTCGGCGGCAACGCCGTGTCGGTCATCGGCGACAGCCACAGCGAGGATGCCACCACCACCGGCGGCGAGACATCCGGCGACGCCGTGGGCGACGTCGAGACCGACGGATCGGACAGCATCCTCGGCGGTAACCAGGCGGCCCTGCCCGTGTCGGTGCCCGTGACCATCGGCGGCAACGCCGTCTCGGTCATCGGCGACAGCCACACCGAGGACGCGACCACCACGGGCGGCACCAGCGGCGGCACCTCGGGCGACGTCTCGACCGACGGAACCGACAGCATCGGCGGCGGCAACCAGGCCGTTCTGCCCATCGCGATCCCGGTCACCGTCGGCGGCAACGCCGTCTCCGGAATCGGCGACAGCCACACCGAAGACGCCACCACCACGGGTGGCACCACCGGCGGCACCGTGGGTGACATCGAGACCGATGGCAACGACAGCATCCTCGGCGGCAACCAGGCGGTCCTCCCGATCAGCCTCCCCGTCACCATCGGCGGCAACGCGGTCTCCGGCATCGGTGACAGCACCTCCGAAGACGCCACCACCACCGGCGGGGGCACGGGCGGCCTGATCGGCGACGTCACCACCGACGGCGGCGACAGCATCCTGGGCGGCAACCAGCTGATCATCCCGATCAGCCTCCCCGTCACCATCGGCGGGAACGCGGTCTCGGTCATCGGCGACAGCACCACCGACGGCTCGGAGACCGGCACCCCGGGCACCCCCGGAACACCGGGAACCCCCGGCACCCCCGGCACCCCCGGCACCCCCGGAACACCGGGGACCCCCGGCACCCCCGGAACCCCGGGAACGCCCGGCACCCCCGGCACCCCCGGCACCCCCGGCACCCCCGGAACCCCGGGAACGCCCGGAACCCCCGGGACACCCGGCACCCCCGGAACGCCGGGAACGCTCGGCACCTCGGGCGTGACCGGCTCGGTCGCCTCGGTGTCGTCCGTCTCGGCGATGTCATCCATGGCCTCGGGCAACAACGGCGCGCTGGCCGTCACGGGACTCGACGACGGCATCATGTGGGGCCTGCTCAACGCGGCGCTGATCATGCTCGGCCTCGGAGGGGTGCTGATCGCCCGCCGTCGCCTCACCGCCTGACACCCGTCGGGGGGGCTATGGCCTCTCCCGACAGGGCACCGGATGCCGCGGCTCATTGAGGGCGTGGCATCCGGTGCCTGGCGTGTCCGGACTCGGCCCGCCGCCGCACCCCACCCGCGATCCGCACGCGGTGGCGCCGCGCGACGGGAGGACTTCCGCGCGGCGGAGGACCGTTCGCCTCCGCGCGGTCCTCCCCTCGCCGAATCTCCTCCCCCACCCCAGGATCACGGGCCTGGATGCCATGCGTCCCGCGCCGAAGGAGGGCCTGGCGTGAAGCTCAGTCGGCCAGGCGCCAGTCGTCGAAGCTGAACCCGGGCGAGACCAGGCAGCTCACGACCGCCTCGGCGTCGTCGACGAGCCGCGCGGACTGCCACACACCCGCGGGGACGGTGGCCTGCAGCCGCTCCCCCGCGGCGAGGTCGGCGCCGAGCACCACGGCGCCAGTGAGTTCCGGAGAGAGTTCATCGCCGCCGAACGACAACTCGAGCCGACCGGGGCCGTGCCACAGCCACACCTCGTCGCTCGTCACGACGTGCCACGCGCTGTGCTCCCCCGGGGTCAGCAGATAGTGGATCAACGTCGCCGCGGGACGCTGGCCTGCGGCGGTGTCGACCGCATACGTCCCGGTCCACATGCGGCGGAACCATCCGCCCTCGGGGTGCTGCTCGAGGTCGAGCAGTCGGGCGGTGGCGGGACGGTCGTCAGTCACGGGACACTCCGGTCTCTCGGGTGAAGGCGGACGAGGCGAAACGCGCGTCGCCGTCGATGAAGGTCGCGGCCGCGCGGCCGGCCCCATCGACGACGAGATGCTCGAGCATGTCGTCGGCCGCGGCGGCGGGGATGTCGAAGAATGCGAGGTCGGCGACGGCCCCGACGGCGAGATACCCGGTGCGCTGAGGTCCGGTGTCGAGCCCCATCGCGTGAGCTCCCCCGAGCGTCGCGGCGCGCAGCAACAGCGCGGCCAGGTCGCGGTTCGCGTACCCCTGGTGACGGGCGAGACGGTGCAGTTCCGCGACGTCGGCGAGGAGGTCGAGTGACGGAGACGATGACAGCGAGTCGGTCCCCACCGCGATCGCATTGCCCTCGACGAGGTACGCGGCGACCGGCGGCTCGTCGAGACCGATCACGGCGTTCGACCGCGGGCACAGCGCCACCGTCGTTCCGCGCAGACGCAGCGTCGCGCGGTCGCGGGCGGTCATGTAGACGCCGTGGGCGATGTGGCAGTCGGGTCCGAGGACGCCGAGCTCGTCGACGAACTCCGTCGCTCCGGTGCCGAAGCCCTCATCGCGCAGCGCCTGGAAGCTCGCGGGCCGCCGCTCGCGCCACGGCAGCGCCTCGCCGTGCTCGCGCTCGAACGCGGCCTCGCCGAGGTGGATGTGCAGGCGACTCCCCCGCTCTCGCACGATGTCGGGGATCTCGAGCAGCGGCTCGACATCGAGCGAGTACGGCGCGTGCGGCGACAGCCCCGTGCCCGGAGGTGACGGCAGGGCATCCAGTCGCGCCTCGATCTCGGCCCTCCCGCGCTCCGCCCACGCCTCGTTGGTCCAGCTCATCACCTCCCAGTAGGTGATGCCGTGCAGCCCGGCGTCGTGCAGCGCCGACGCCGCCTCGACGTCGGTGACGATGTCGGCCACGGCGGTCGTGCCGGCGGCGATCATCTGTGCTGCGCCGGCCTTGGCATCCGCCGCCCAGTCCAACCCCGACTCGTAGACCGGCTGGAAGGCCGCGGCCCACTCCTCGAATCCGCGATACGACCCGCGGCCGACCTCGGCCATGCCGGTGTACTGCAGGTGCGAGTGGGCGTTGACGAGACCCGGGGTCAGCAACCCGGGCCACCGCACCTCGTCGAACTCGACGCCGCGCTGGCGCAGCTCGTGCCGCACCCATTCGCGGTCGCCGACGTGGCGGATACGGCCGCCCGCGACGGCGATCGCCCCGTCCACGATCGGCGGAGCGGTGATCGGAACGACGAGGGATGCCGAATACAGCACGACCCGCGGGCGCCCGGGTGCGCGATCGACGGTCATGCCGCTCAGCCTAGGAGCCGCAGATGACGGTCGTGCAACGCAGAACGGCCCCGGTCCGCCGAAGCGGGACCGGGGCCGAATCTGGAGCGAATTACTTCGCGGCGACCACCTGGAGGGTGATCACGGCGGTGACGTCGTCACGCAGGCGAACGGTCGCCTCGTGCTCGCCGACCGACTTGATCGAGGAGGTGATCTGGATCTTGCGCTTGTCGAGCTCGCCCAGGCCGGCAGCCTTGACGGCGTCAGCGACGTCGCCGGTCTTGACCGAACCGAACAGGCGACCCTCAGCACCGGCCTTGACGGCCAGCTTGACGGTGGTCGACTCGAGCGAGTTCTTCAGGGCCACGGCGTCTTCGTGGTCGTGGATCGCGCGGGCTTCGCGAGCGGCGCGAATCGACGCCACCTGCTTCTCGCCACCGCGGGACCAGGACACAGCGAAGCCCTGGGGGATGAGGTAGTTACGGGCGTACCCGTTCTTGACCTCGACAACGTCACCGGCGCTACCGAGCCCGGTGACCTCATTCGTGAGAATCAGCTTTGCCATCGGGTGCTCCTTAGCGGCCGGCGCCGGCGTAGGGCAGGAGAGCCATCTCGCGCGCGTTCTTGATGGCGCGGGCGATCAGGCGCTGCTCCTGCACGGAGACACCGGTGATACGACGGGCGCGGATCTTGCCGCGCTCCGAGATGAACTTGCGGAGGGTGGCGACGTCCTTGTAGTCGATGACGCCGACGCGGATCGCCTTCGCGGGGGCTGCGTTCTTCGCGCCCT
The DNA here is from genome assembly GCF_047238045.1 of Microbacterium canaveralium. NCBI lineage: Bacteria > Bacillati > Actinomycetota > Actinomycetes > Micrococcales > Microbacteriaceae > Microbacterium > Microbacterium canaveralium. The sequence goes on from NZ_JBDFMA010000003.1 coordinate 23,690, forward strand.
TCCGCGGCTTGCGGCGGTCGCCAGTGGCCTTTCCAGCCATGCTTCCTTCTTTCGTGTGGGTTCGGATGCCGGGGGCTCTTGCGGGGCCCGGGCTCGGCATCCGGAATTTCAGGGGTCGTCACGCCGTGAGGCGTAGCGAGATCAGAACGGGGTGTCGTCTCCGTAAGAACCGGGAGTGCTCCACGCATCGGCGCCGCCCTGGCTCGACCCGGGGGTCGACCACGGCTCGTCGGCGCCCTGCTGCACCTGCTGGCGCGGCGCGCCGCCGCCACCGCCGCCGCCCGAAGAGGCGGCACGGGTGACCTGGGCGGTCGCGTAGCGGAGCGAGGGGCCGATCTCGTCGACCTCCAGCTCGATCGAGGTGCGGTTGTTGCCTTCGCGGTCCTGGTACGAGCGCTGCTTCAGGCGACCGGTCGCGATGACACGGGAACCCTTCGTCAGCGATCCGGCGACGTGCTCGGCGAATTCGCGCCACACCGAGGCGCGCAGGAAGAGCGCCTCGCCGTCCTTCCACTCGTTCGCCTGACGGTCGAACGTGCGAGGGGTCGACGCGATGGTGAAGTTCGCCACCGGCAGCCCGCCCTGCGTGTACCGCAGTTCAGGGTCGGCCGTGAGGTTCCCCACGACGGTGATGACGGTTTCGCCGGCCATCGTCGTTACTTCGCAGCCTTCTCGGCGGACTCGACATTGCGGGGAGCGGCAGCCTTGCGGGCGGCCTTCTCCTCGGAGCGCTTCGCCTCGGCGGCAACCTGGGCGATGGCTTCCTCGGCACGGAGGACCTTGGTGCGCATGATCTGCTCGCTCAGCTTCAGCTGGCGGTCGAGCTCCTGCGTGGCCTCGCTCGTGGCGGTGAAGTCGACGACGGCGTAGATGCCCTCGTTCTTCTTCTTGATCTCGTAGGCCAGACGGCGGCGTCCCCAGACATCCACCTTCTCGATGGTTCCCCCATCGTTGGTGATGACCTTGAGGAACCCGTCGAGCTTCGGAGCGACCTGGCGCTCGTCGACCTCGGGGTCGAAGATGACCATGAGTTCGTACTGGTGCGTCACTAACCCACCTCCTTCGGACTAGAACGGCTGACGGGCATTTCCCGGCAGCAGGAGGGTGTGGTGCACGTCGTCTCGGGCTTACACGCGCATGGGCGTCGCCAGACAACCTTCGTAGTCTAGCGGATGCCACGCTCCCCCGCGGAACCCGTCCTCACCGGCATCCCTCCGCGTACTCGGCATCCCGCTCGGTAGCGTGGGGACATGAGCCGCATGCCCCTGGACACTTCGGCCCTGACCGCCCCCGTCGACCGTGCCGCCGTCCGCGCGTTCACCGCGCAGCTGCGCCGGGAGGGGAAGCTGACGAGCGCCGTCGTCACCACGATCGGGTTCGTGCTGGTCGGGGGCATCATCCTCGTGGCCGCCACCCTGATGGCATCCGTCGTGAGCTTCGGGCTTCTCGCCGACAACGGGCGGCCCAGCCCCGTGGGCATCGGCTTCCTGCTCTTCTTCGTCGCGGTGGTCGCGCTGGTCGGCTACGCGCTCATCGTGCTGTTCCGCGGCCGCGCGACACGTCGTTACCGCCTCGCGCACTTCGCCGAGGCGAATGGGTTGACGTGGTTCCCGGCCGTCCCGAACCCCGACCTGCCCGGCATGATCTTCAGCGAGGGCCACGACCGCGAGGCCACCGACGTCGTGCACGGGCCGCGCCCCCGATGGGTCGAGGTCGGCAACTACACCTACAAGACCGGCTCGGGAAAGAGCGAGCAGACGCACAAGTGGGCGTACGTCCAGCTGCGGCTCGACACCCCGCTCCCCCATATCGTCCTGGATGCCGTGGGCAACAACGGCCTGTTCGGGGCGTCGAACCTGCCGACGACGTTCTCGCGCGACCAACGACTCAGCCTCGAGGGCGACTTCGACCAGCATTTCGCCCTGTATTGCCCGAAGGGATACGAGCGCGACGCGCTGTACCTGTTCACGCCCGACGTCATGGCGCGGTTCATCGACAACGCCGCGGCCCTCGACGTCGAGATCATCGACGACCGGCTGTTCCTCTATGCGCGGCGCGAGCTGTCGACGCTGGACCTCGCGACGTGGGAGTGGATCTTCAGCACGGTGGATGCCATCGACGACAAGCTCGGACAGTGGGCGCGGTGGCGCGACGAACGGCTCGCCGCGACGCCGGCGCCGGCGCCGGTGGCATCCGGGATTCCGTTGCTGACTCCCCCGCCGGTCGGCGTGGCGCGCGAGGGCCGCCGGCTGCGCCGCGGGTTCTCGTGGATCACCGCGGTGTTCATCGTGCTCGGCGTCGGCTGGTGGCTGTTCACCGTGCTCTCCGACACGTTCCTCCGCTGAGCGCCGAACGTCAAAGTTCTCGTGCCGAACTCCTGAGTTCTCGGGCCCAACCGGCGTTCTGGGCACGACGCGGCCCGCCGAGCCACGAGAACTCAGGAGTTCAGCCCGGCCGACGAGGCGTCAAGCGCCGCGCGTCGACCGCCACAGCTCGCGACGGGCTTCTTGCGCGATCGGGTCGGGCACAGGCAGGGATGCCAACAGCCGCTTCGTGTAGTCGTCGCGGGGCTCCGTGAGCACCTGCACGGTCGTGCCCTGCTCGCGGATCACGCCCTGGCGCAGCACCACGACGCGGTCTGCCACCTCGTCCACGACCGCGAGGTCGTGGCTGATGAAGAGGCAGGCGAACCCGAACTCCCGCTGCAGCTGCGCGAACAGCTGCAGCACGCGGGCCTGCACGGACACGTCGAGAGCCGAGGTCGGCTCGTCGGCGATGAGCAGCTTCGGGTCGAGCGCGAGCGCCCGTGCCAGCGACGCGCGCTGGCGCTGACCGCCGGACAGCTCGTGCGGGTAGCGGTCGCCGAACGCGGTCGGCAGCTGCACGGCATCCAGGAGCTCGTCCACCCGCGCCCGCGCGGCCCGCGCCCCAGACGCGCGCCGGTGCACGAGGAGCGGCTCCGCGATGCACTCCGCGATCGTGAGGAGCGGGTTGAAGCTCGTTGCCGGGTCCTGGAACACGAAGCCGATGTCGGGCCGGGTCTTGGCGAGCGTGCGGGGCTTCGCGCCGCGCATCTCGGTACCGAGTACCTTCAACGAGCCGCCGACGACCGAGGTGAGCCCGACCATCGCGCGGCCGATCGTGGTCTTTCCCGAACCGGACTCCCCCACCAGACCGAGCACCTCGCCGGGTCCGATCCAGAAGTCCACGCCCTTCACGGCGATGACGCCCGTCGCGCCGAAGCGGCCGGGGTAGCCGATCTCGACCTTGTCGGCGACGACCAGGCTGCCCTCGGGCGGAGCCGTCGGCGCCGGGGTGTCGAGCGACTGCTGCGCGCTCTTGCCGCGGCCGACATGCGGCACGGCGGCGAGGAGCTCGCGCGTGTACTGCTGCTGCGGCGCCGCGAACAGCTCGCGCACCGGCGCCTGCTCGACGATGTCGCCGCGGTACATCACCACGACACGGTCGGCGAGGTCGGCGACCACGCCCATGTTGTGGGTGATGAGCACGATGGTCGCGCCGAACTCGTCGCGGCACGTGCGGAGCAGTTCGAGGATCTCGGCCTGCACCGTGACGTCGAGGGCCGTGGTCGGCTCGTCGGCGATGATGAGGCCGGCGTTCAGCACGAGCGCCATGGCGATCACCACGCGCTGCTTCTGCCCGCCCGAGAACTGGTGGGGGTAGTCGTCGACGCGCTTCTCGGGATCGGGGATGCCGACACGGCGCAGGATGTCGACGGCCTTGGTCTTCGCTTCGGCTTTCGAGAGCTTGCCGTGCGCGCGCAGACCCTCGGCGATCTGCCATCCCACGGTGAAGACGGGGTTCAGTGCCGTGGACGGCTCCTGGAACACCATCGCCGCGTCGCGCCCGCGCATCGCGCGCAGCTGCGCGTGCGTGGCGTGCACGATGTCGGTCTCCTCGCCCTCACGGCCGCGCACGATCACTGCGCCCGAGAGCGTCGCCGTCTCCGGCAGGAGCCCGAGCAACGTGTTGGCTGTCACGGTCTTGCCCGAGCCGGACTCGCCGACGATCGCGAGCACCTCTCCGGAGTGGGCCTCGAGCGAGATGCCGTTGATGGCGGCGACGGGCGCCCCGTCGGTCGCGAAGGCCACCCGCAGATCGTCGATGCGGGCGACGGATGCGGCGGTGCCGGTCATGAGGGGCTCCCGTCGGAAGGGGCGGATGCCGGGGGTCCGGCGGGGGCGACGGTCGCCGACGTCGTCGCGGGGGCGGGGTCGACGGCCGTGATCGGCGCCGGAGCGCGTCCGGCGCGGCGACGCGTGCGCAGGCGCGGGTCGCTCAGGTCGTTGAGGCTCTCACCGACGAGGGTGATGCCGAGCACCGCGAGCACGATGGCGACGCCCGGCGGGATGGCGGTCCACCAGATTCCGCTCGTGACGTCGCTCACCGAGCGGTTGAGGTCGTAGCCCCACTCAGCCGCGGCGGTCGCCTCGATGCCGAAGCCGAGGAAGCCCAGGCCCGCGAGGGTCAGGAGCGCCTCTGACGCGTTCAGCGTCACGACGACGGGGAGCGAGCGGGTCGAGTTGCGCAGCACGTGGCGCAGCAGGATGCGCGCCGTCGGCACGCCGATCACGCGGGCCGACTCGACGAACGGCTCGGCCTTCACGCGCACCACCTCGGCGCGGATCACGCGGAAGTACTGCGGCACGAACACCACGGTGATCGAGATCGCGGTGGCGAGGATGCCGCCCCACAGCGTCGATTGCCCCTTCGTGATCGCGATCGACATGACGATGGCCAGCAGCAGCGACGGGAACGCGTAGATCGCGTCGCACAGCACCACGAGGACGCGGTCGATCCAGCCGCCGAAATAACCGCTGACCAGGCCCAGGAAGATGCCGAGGAAGATCGAGAAGGCGATCGCGCACAGGATCACCAGGAGCGCCGTCTGCGCACCCCAGATCACGCGGGACAGCACGTCGTACCCGCCGACCGTGGTGCCCAGCAGGTTGGTCGCGTTGGGAGCCTGCTGCGTGCCGAACTTCACGCCGTCGGCTTCCTGCTGCGCGAAACCATAGGGCGCGAGAAGGGGCGCGAGGAGCGCCGTGAGCACGAACACGGTCGTGATCACGAGACCGATCACGAGCATCGTGCGCTGCAGGCCGACACTGCGGCGCAGGTGCGAGATGACCGGCAGGCGGTCGCGCAGCGGGACCTTGCGCGCGGTCAGGGCCGCGGGGGTCGTGGCATCCGTCATGTCAGTACCTCACTCGCGGGTCGATGATCGCCGCGATGACGTCGACGAGGAAGTTGGTGAAGGCCACCAGCACGGCGATCATGACGACGATGCCCTGCACGGCGACGAAGTCGCGCGCCTTCAGGTATTCGCTGAGCATGAAGCCGAGGCCCTTCCACTCGAACGTGGTCTCGGTGAGCACCGCTCCCGACAACAAGAGCGCGATCTGCAGACCGATCACCGTGATGATCGGGATGAGCGCGGGGCGGTAGGCGTGCTTGGTGACCAGGCGGTACTCCCCCACGCCGCGCGAGCGCGCCGAGGTGACGTACTGCGCGCCGAGCGTGCCGATGACGTTGGTGCGCACGAGCCGCAGGAAGATACCCGCGGTCAGGATGCCGAGCGCCAGACCGGGCAGGATCGCGTGGATCAGCACGTCACCAACCGCGGCGCCGTCGCCGAGGCGCAGGGCGTCGAGCAGGTAGATGCCGCTCGGGTTGTCGAGGCTCGCGAGCTTCAGCTCTGTGCGCGTGTTCGCGCGGCCGGCGACCGGCAGCACGCTCAGCCACACCGAGAACACGAGCTTGAGCAGGAGTCCGACGAAGAAGATGGGGGTCGCGTAGCCGAGGATCGCGCCGATGCGCAGCACCGCGTCGGGCCAGCGGTCGCGCCGGTAGGCGGCGAGCAGACCGAACGGGATGCCGATCAGCAAGGCCACGATCAGCGCATAGATCGCGAGCTCGAGCGTGGCCGAGCCGTACTGCAGCAGGATGCCGATGACCGGACGGTTGTCGGTGATCGTCGTGCCGAAGTCCCCGCGCAGGATGCCGCCGATGTACTCGAAGTACTGCACGTAGAGCGGACGGTCGTACCCGGCTGCGGCGATGCGTTCGGCCAACTGCTCGGGTGGGAGGCGCCCGCCGAGGGCCGCGGTGATCGGATCGCCGGTGACCCGCATGAGCAGGAACACCACGGTCACGAGGATGAAGACCGTCGGGATGATCAGCAGGAGTCGGACGAGGATGTAGCGCCAGAGGCCGCCGCCTTTCGGGGCGACGGGCGCGGCGATGACGGGGGCGTCGACGGCGGTAGCCATGGGAACCTAACGGGAAGAACGCGGCGGGTGCCCGGCCCCGCGAGGGACCGGACACCCGCCTCGTGATTACTTGTGCAGCGGGGCGTAGCGGAACTTGAAGGACCCGTCGAGGACGGCACCCTCCACGCTCGAGCCGACGATCGCGACCTGCTTGCCCTGGAGCAGCGGCAGCGTCGACAGGTCGGCCGCCACGGCGTCCTGAATCTCGCCGATCTCCTGCTCACGCGTGGCCTTGTCGGTCTGCGTGGCCTGGTCGATGAGCATCTTCTGGACGTCGGCGTTGTCGTAGTGGTTGCCGAGGAAGTTGTCCAGCGAGAAGAACGGGGTCAGGTAGTTGTCGGCATCCGAGTAGTCCGGGAACCAGCCGAGCTGGTACGCGGGGTACACGTCGGCCGTGCGGTCCTTGCTGTACTGCACCCACTCGGTCTGCGCGAGGTTGACGGTGAACAGGCCGTCCTTCTCGAGCTGCGCCTTGATGGCGGCGTACTCGTCACCCGACGAGGGGCCGTAGTGGTCGCCGTTGTACTGCAGGTTGAGGGTGACGGGCGTCGGAACGCCGGCGGCCTCGAGCGTCGCCTTGGCCTTGGCGGCGTCGGGCATGCCGCTGCCGTCGCCGTAGAGACCCTTCAGCGCCTCGTTGGCACCGGCGAGACCCTGCGGAACGTAGGAGTAGAGCGGCGAGTAGGTGTCCTTGTAGACGTCGGTCGCGATGGCCTGACGGTCGATGAGGTCGGCCGCCGCCTGACGCACGGCGAGCGACTTGGCCGCGTCGGCCTCGGGCGTGGTGGCGCCGAAGGGCATCGTGTCGAAGTTGAAGACGATGTAGCGGATCTCGCCACCGGGGCCGTCCACGACCTTCACCGCGTCGTTCGACGACAGGTCGGCGATGTCGGTCGCGCTGAGGCTGCGGAACGCAACGTCGATCGCGCCGGACTGCACGTCGAGCTTGAGGTTGGACGCGTCGGCGTAGTACTTCGCCGAGATGCCGCCGTTCTCGGGCTTGGGCAGCGAGCCCTGGTAGTCGGCGTAGGGCACGTACGAGATGAGCTCGTTCTGCTTGTACGAGTCGATCGTGTACTGTCCGGCGAACGCCTTGCCCTCGACGATGGTGTCGTCGGGCGTCACCGAATCGGCGGAGAACACTTCTTCGTCGACGATCGGCGCGGCGGGGCTCGACAGGATCTGCGGCCAGACCTGGTCGTTGCCGTTCTTGAGCGTGAAGACGACGGTGGTGTCGTCGGGCGTCGCGATGCTGTCCAGGTTTCCGAGGAGCGACGACGGGCCGTTCGGGTCGGCGATCGTGACCTGACGATCGAACGAGAACTTCACGTCCGACGACGTGAGGTCGTGACCGTTGGCGAACTTCAGGCCCGACTTGAGCTTGACGGTGTACTCGGTCGGCGAGGTGAACTCGCCCGACTCGGCGATGTCAGGCGTGACGTCCGACGTGCCGTACTGGCTGTTGAGCAGGAAGGGGTAGACCTGGTTCATCACGGCGAACGAGCCGTTGTCGTACGAGCCGGCCGGGTCGATCGAGCTGATCTTGTCGGTCGTACCGACGACGAGCGGCTCGGTGGAGCCGCTGTCGGATCCCGTGTCCCCGCCGCCGGCGGAGCAGCCCGCGAGAACGAGTGCCGAGGCGCCGAAAGCGCCGAGAGCGAGGCCGAGACGGCCTCGACCACTGTGGTGCAGTGTCATTGAGTTACCTCTGCTGTGAAGTGTCGATAGCGACAAGTGCCGCCGTCCTTCGGACATCTTTGTCGTCGGCAGGCCACACACCAACTCTTGGCCTGTGTTTTTACGATAACGAAACCTCGGAAATCTTCCGGTCCCCCGGATGACGGTTCGGACTTGTTCCGGGCGGGAGCGCTCCCTGCTGCGTTTTCGGGCCAGGCCCGGGGGACCGTGGACGGCGGTGGGCGGCGTCCGGCGGCATCCAACGGCGTCCAACGAGCCAAACTCCTGACTTTCGTGAACCGGCGCGCCGCCGGCGTCGGCGCGAGGCCCGGCTTCAGGGGCCGCGCGACCCCCGAGCGGCGACATCCGGCGGCCTCGGCCCCGAAAACTCAGGAGTTGAGACCAGCGAGGGCGCGTCCGCCGCGCCGGATTCCAGAGCCGGCCGCACCCCGTGCCACTCAGTGCGCCGACCAGCCGCCGTCCATCACGTAGCTCGTCCCGGTGACCATTCCGGCATCCGGTCCTGCCAGCCACAGCGCGAGCGACGCGACCTCGGACGGCTCGACGAGCCGCTTGATCGCGGCATCCTTCAAGAGCACCGTCTCGAGCACCTCGGACTCCGGGATGCCATGCGCCCGCGCCTGATCCGCGAGCTGTTTCTCGACGAGCGGCGAGCGCACGTACCCGGGGTCGATGCACACGCTCGTGACGCCGTGGCGGGCGCCCTCGAGCGCCGTGGTCTTGGACAGCCCCTCGAGTCCGTGCTTCGCCGTGACGTACGCGGACTTGTATTCCGATGCGCGTATACCGTGCACGCTGGACACGTTTAGCACCCGACCGAACCCGCGCTCGTACATCCCGGGCAGCGCTGCCCGGATCAACAAAAACGGTGCCTCGAGCATCAGCCGCAGCATGAACGAGAAGCGTTCGGGCGCGAAGTCCTCGATCGGACTCACGTGCTGGATGCCGGCGTTGTTGACGAGGATGTCGACGTCGAGGGTCAGGTCGGCCAGGGCCGCCGTGTCCGAGAGGTCGACCGCCCACGCGCGGCCGCCGATCTCGGCGGCGAGGGCTTCGGCACCCTCGGCGTTGAGATCGGCGACCGTGACGGTGGCCCCGGCCTCGGCGAACGCTCGGGCGATCGCCGCCCCGATACCGCTGGCGCCACCCGTGACGAGGGCGCGGCGTCCGCTGAGGTCGATGCTCATGGTTCCTACTTCCCCCGCGCGGCGTCGGCGGCGTCGATGGCACGCAGCGAGATGCCGCGCGTCTCCTTCAGTGACAGTACGGCGACCGACGTCAGCACGCAGGCGATCACGATGTAGATCGCGATGGGCAGCCACGAACCGAAGTCACGCAGCCACTGCGTCGCGAGGATCGGCGCGAGCGAACCGGCGAGGATCGCGGTGACCTGGGCCCCGAGCGAGACGCCCGAGTAGCGCATGCGCGTCGGGAAGAGCTCCGCCATGACCGCCGGCTGCGGCGCGTACATGCCCGCGTGGAACACCAGACCGATCGACACGGCCGCGACGATCACGACGGGGTTGAGCGTGTCGAACATCGGGAAGGCGAAGAACGCCCAGGTCGCGCTGAGGATCGCACCGGCGAGGTACACGGGCTTGCGGCCGATGCGGTCGGCGAGACGGCCGAGTGGGGGGATCACGGCGAAATGGATGACGTGGGCGATCAGGAGCGCGAGGAGCAGCTGACTCGTGTCGTACGAGTGCACGAACTTCAGGTACACGATCGAGAAGCTGACGACGATGTAGTAGACGATGTTCTCCGCGAAGCGCACGCCCATCGCCTGGATGACACCCTTCGGGTAGCGGCGCAGCACCTCGACGACGCCGAACGAGGTCGCCTTCTCCTGCTCGACCTGCTTCTTGGCCTCGAGGAAGATCGGCGCCTCCTCGACGTGCGTGCGGATGTAGAAGCCGACGAGCACGATCACGGCCGATAGCCAGAACGCGACGCGCCAGCCCCAGTCGAGGAAGGCGGCGGGCGTGAGGATGAACGACATCACCAGCAGCACCGTGGTGGCCAGCAGGTTTCCGACCGGAACGGCGGCCTGCGGCCAGCTCGCCCAGAACGCGCGGGAACGGTCGGGGCTCTGCTCGGCGACGAGCAGGACGGCACCGCCCCACTCACCGCCGACCGCGAAGCCCTGGATGAAGCGGAGGGCCACGAGCATCGCGGGCGCCCAGTATCCGACGGAGGCGAAGCCGGGGAGGCATCCCATCAGGAAGGTGGCCGCGCCGACGATGATGATCGTCGCCTGCAGCGTGGGCTTGCGGCCGAAGCGGTCACCGATCTGCCCGAAGACGATGCCGCCCAGCGGGCGGGCGACGAAGCCGACGGCGTACGTGACGAACGCGGCGATGATGCCGTCGAGCGGCGAGCCCGACGACGGGAAGAAGAACGTGCCGAACACCAGGCTCGCGGCCGTGGCGTAGAGGAAGAACTCGTACCACTTCACGACGGTGCCGGCCATCGAGGCGGCGACGACGCGGCGGATCTTGCTGGTCGAGATTTCGGGGGAGGCGCTGCGCTGCGCGGTGGGGGATTCCATGCTGCTCCTTCGGTGTCGACGGTGACATCCGGAGACGAGTCTGCGTCGAGGTGCGGATCGCGGCAATGCCCAGAGCTGCCGACCCGGTGTGCAGAATTGCACACATGGATGCCACGAACGTCCGCGCCGACGACCTCCTCATGCTCCTCGCGGTGGCGCGCACCGGTCGCTACACCGCCGCCGCGCAGATCCGCGGCGTCGACCACACCACCGTTGCCCGGCGCATCGCGGCGCTCGAGGACGCCCTCGGCGGACGCGTCGTCGCCGCGTCGGCCCGCGGCTGGGAGCTGACAGCGCTCGGTCAGCACGCCGTCGAGACGGCTGGGCGCATCGAGGCCGCGATGTCGCGGTTGTCGGGTGGGGGAGAGGAGCCGGACCCCGTGTCGGGCGTCGTGCGGATGTCCGCGACCGACGGATTCAGCGCGTACGTGGCTGCTCCCGCCATCGCGACGTTGCGGCAGCGGCATCCGGAGCTGTCCGTCGAGATCGTGGCCACCCAGCGCCGCGCCGCCTTGCACCGGCCCGGCCTCGACCTGGAGGTGGTCGTGGGGGAGCCGCAGACGTCGCGCGGCACGGCGACGCGCCTCGGCACCTACACGCTCGGCATGTACGCCTCGCGCGCCTACCTCGAGCGTGAGGGGACGCCGCGGGATCTCGCCGAGCTCGAACAGCACCGGCTCGTGTATTTCGTCGACTCGATGCTCCAGGTCGAGGCGCTGGACCTCCCGCGACGGCTCGTTCCGCGTATGCGCGACGGCGTCACGTCGACGAACGTGTTCGTTCACGTCGAGGCGACGCGGGTAGGTGCCGGAATCGGCATGCTTCCGTGTTTCGCCGCCGACCGGCATCCGGATCTCGTCCGCCTGCTGCCCGATCTCGTCGCCGAACGGCTGGCGTACTGGATGATCGTCCGCGCGGACTCGCTGCGCATTCCCGCCGTTGCGGCCCTGTCGGAGGCGCTGCGCGCGCAAACTGTGGCCGCACAGCCCATGCTCGACGGGGCATATACGGTTGTCAGGGTAGGTGCCGGGGTGAGGCGGGCCCACGCGTCGTCGTGACGCAGCGTTGCGAACGGGGGAGCCACGCATCCGCCACGCGGGTGAGGATGGATGCCATGACCTCCCCCCAGCGCGTGCGATTCGGCTACTGGACCCCGATCTTCGGCGGGTGGCTCCGTAATGTCGATGACGAGCAGACCCCCGTGTCGTTCGCGCACATCGCCGAGATCGCGCGGGCGGCTGAGGAGGGCGGCTTCGATCTGACGCTCATCCCCGAGCTGAACCTCAACGACATCAAGGGCGTCGAGGCGCCGTCACTCGACGCGTGGGCCGTGACCGCGGGGCTCGCGGCGGTGACGTCGACGCTCGAACTGCTCGCGGCCGTACGACCGGGGTTCCACAGCCCGTTCCACACGGCGAAGCACGCCGCGACCATCGACGAGATTAGTGGCGGCCGCTTCACGCTGAACGTCGTCTCGGCGTGGTGGGCCGAGGAGGCGAAGCAGTACGACGGGCTGTTCAGCTCGCACGACGACCGCTACGCCCGCACGATCGAGTGGGTCGAGGTGCTGCGCGGCCTGTGGACGCAGACGCCGTTCGCCTACGCGGGGGAGTACTACCGCACCGAGGGCACGTACCTCGAGCCGAAGCCGCGCGTGATCCCTCGGCTGTACGCGGGCGGCGAGAGCGAGGCTGGTCGCACCGCGATCACGCGCTTCGCCGACGCGTACCTCACCCACGGCGGCACGCTCGACGAGCTCGAGACGAAGGTCGCCGACATGCGGCGCCGCCGCGCGGAGGCCGGGGCTGCGCCGTTCGAAGCGTTCGGCATGGCGGCGTACGCCATCGTCCGCGACACCGAAGAAGAGGCCCAGGCCGAGATCGACCGGATCACCCACGTGCGCGGGGGAGCGGCCTACGGCTCGTACCAGGAGTTCGTGAGCAAGTCGAAGCTCGATACCCCCGTCGACCTCAAGGAGTATTCGGTCTCGAACCGCGGCCTGCGCCCGAACCTCGTCGGCACGCCCGACCAGGTGGCCGATCGCATCGTCGCGTTCGCGAATGTCGGCGTCTCGACGCTGCTGCTGCAGTTCTCGCCGCACCTGCCCGAGCTGCAGCGTTTCGCCGCCGAGGTTATCCCGCGCGTCCGTCGACTCGAAGCGCTGCGCGACGGCTGACGCCCGGCGCGCTCCGACGTTCGGCGCGACCCGGCCCTCGGCGCGAACCCGACGTTCGGTGTCCACGACACGCGGGTCGGGTGCCGCGGCATCCGCGTGTCTTGGACATCAGCGGGGATGCTGAGGCGCCTGCTTCCGCGGGGACGCTCTCAGCGGCCACGCCGGGCCCCGGCTCGCCCTGTGCAGCTCAGCCGAGCGCCCCCACCGCCTCGTGCGGGAGTAGCGCGCCGAGCCAGCGCGCGATCTCGCGCGGTCCGGAGCGCGGAGCGGATGCCTCGACATCGGGGTTGTAGTTGGTGTTGGTGTTCACGTCGTAGGTGACGACACGGCCGTCGCGGGTCTCGATGAACTCGATACCGGCCACGCCGATGCCCTCGGCCGCAAGGAAAGCGAGGTAGCGGTCGATGATCGCGGGGTCGACGTCGTCGCGGAGACGGAACAGCGGCTCGGGCTCGACGCCGTCGGCACCGGGGACGGCGCACGCTTCGGCCGGACACAGCTCGAAGCTGCCCGCGCTCGTGTCGACCCGGACGGCGTAGACGAACTCGCCCCCGACGAACTCGACGCGCGTGATGAACGGCGCGCGGGCGGCGAGAAGTTCTTGCAGCAGGGTGATGCCGTCGGGGGAGGGCTCGAAGTCGGGGCCGTCGACCCAGGCCGCGAACTCGTCGTGCGTCTCCCACCGGCGGACGCCCAGGCCCTTGCCGCCCTGGTTGTGCTTGCTGATGAACGGCGCCTCGAACTCGCGGGCCTTCGCGACCAGCCCGGCCCGCCCGAACACCGCAGACGTGCGCGGAACCTCGACGCCGGCGTGCCTCAGCGCCGCATGCTGCGCGACCTTGCTGACCTCGAGCTCGAGCACGTCGGCACCGTTCACGACCGTGCGTCCCCACGAGGCGAGCCACCGCAGCACGGCGCGACCGTACTCTTTGCTCGCCGCGTGGTCGCGCGTGTGCGCCGAGGCGCTGAGCCGCGACCAGAACACGCCCTCCGGGGGCTCGACGCACAGATCGATGGAGCCGTCGGTCAGCAGCCACTCCTCCAGCGGAACGCCCTCCGCCTCGAAAGCTGCCTGAAACGGCGGAAGCCACTGGGGGTTCTCATGGATCACGTACACGCTGCCCGACATTCCGTCAGGCTAACCCGGGCCTCCGACAGCGGGACAGGTCGTCGTCACGCGCGGTCACGACGGACGCGGACTGGGGAATTGGCATCCGGATCTGTATCGTGACAAGGCTGTACGGCCGGAAGGGATGCCATGACCACCGAGTACATCGACGCGAACCGCGCCAACTGGAACGAGCGTGCCACGCTGCACGCCGCCCGCGACGGGTCGGGCTACGGCGTGCTGCGGTACGTCGAGGATCCGGCCGCCCTCAGCGACGTCGTGCGGTTCGATCAGCCGCTCCTCGGCGACCTCAGCGGGGTCCGCGCGGTGCACCTGCAGTGCCACATCGGCACCGACACGCTGTCGCTCGCGCGCCTCGGTGCCCGCGTGACGGGCCTGGACTTCTCCGAGAACGCCGTCGCGGAAGCCCGGCGCCTCGTCGCCGAGACCGGGGATGACGTGGACTTCGTGCAGTCCGACGTGCGGAAGGCGGCAGAGGTGCTGCCGAAGGGAGCGTTCGACCTCGTCTACACCGGCATCGGCGCGCTGTGTTGGCTGCCGTCGATCACGGAGTGGGCCGGGGTCGTCGCCGACCTGCTCGCGCCGGGCGGCACGCTCCACATCCGCGAGGGGCACCCCGTGCTGTGGTCGATGAACGAGACGCTCCCCGGTCTCACGCTCGCCTTCCCCTACTTCGAGCAGCCCGTCCCTCTGGAATGGGATGACGACAGCACCTACGTCGAGGTGTCGGCACCGCTGCAGTCGACCCGCACGTACGAATGGAACCGGGGCCTCGGCGAGATCGTCACGGCGCTGCTCGACCGCGGGCTGCGGATCGACGCTCTGGTCGAGCACGACAGCGTGCCGTGGGAGGCGCTCCCGGGCCGCATGACCCTGCGGCCCGAGGGCGAATACGCCCTCACCGAGCAGCCGTCGGTCATGCCGCTGAGCTACACGATTCGGGCCTCGAAACCGGCCTGAGCGGGCGTAGGGTCCCCGGCGGGCGGAGGAGTGTCAAGACCCGCGGGGCCCCGGACGGGCCCGTGGGAGGGTGCCGGAATGGAACGGAGAGCCCACCAACGAACAGCTCCGATGACGTTCCGGAGCACCGTTGCGGCGGTCACCGCACTCGCCCTGGCCGCGGTCGGGGTCGCCGGCTGCACGGCACAGACGACGGATGCCGCGTCGTCACCGCCGCCTGTGGCATCCCAGGCTCCCTCTCTCTCACCGACGCCGGCGCCGACGGAAGACGCGAGCAGCGACGAGGCCCTGCTGCCGATCCCCTTCGACGAGATCGGCGACTGGGCGGAGACGGCGGTTCCGCCCTCCGAGAGTGGCGCGCTGACCGGCAGGCTGACGGGCTGGATGAGCCAGAACACGTCCCCGCATCAGCGGAACTCCTTCGGGTTCCTCGAACCGGGCGACTATCAGGGCCAGCTCGCCTGCCGCGGCGGCGGCACCATCGTCCTCTCGGCCGGCGAACTCGACAGCGAGTCCTTGGCGGACACGGTCTCCTGCGACAACTCCACGATCGCCTTCGACGTGTCGATCGCGCAGACGGGGATGACGATCGATCTCGATCTCGAGGGGGATCCGTCGATCTACGCGGTGTCACTCAAACGAATGGGGTGAGGGGCGCGGCACCCGTGACGAACGTCACCCCCACGAGGTGACCCCCGCCCCGGGTGCCGAGGCCGCTGGGGGGCCACGATGAGGACATGACCTCCTCCACCCCTGGCCCCGCGGCGATCGACGCGCGGGGTGTCGTCAAGAGCTTCGGCTCCGTCCATGCCGTCCGCCGCGTCGATCTGCGCGTGCAGCCCGGTGAGATCGTGGCGTTCCTCGGCCCGAACGGCGCCGGGAAGACCACCACGATCGACATGATCCTCGGGCTGACGAACCCCGACGCGGGCTCGATCGAGGTGTTCGGACACACGCCCCGCGGCGCCGTGTCGCGCGGCCTCGTCTCCGCCGTCCTCCAGACCGGCGGGCTGCTGAAAGACCTCACCGTGCGCGAGACCGTCGAGCTGACGGCGAGCCTGTTCGCCGAGAAGCGTCCCGTGGACGAAGCGCTGGAGCGGGCCGGCATCCGGGATCTGGCGAACCGTCGCGTGGGCCTGTGCTCGGGCGGCGAGCAGCAACGGCTGCGGTTTGCGATGGCGCTCGTGAGCGACCCGGCGCTGCTGATCCTCGACGAGCCGACCACGGGCATGGACGTCGAGGCGCGCCGCTCGTTCTGGGCCGCGATCCGGGCGGATGCCGCCCGCGGGCGCACCGTGATGTTCGCGACGCACTACCTCGACGAGGCCGACGAGTACGCCGACCGCATCGTGCTGATGAGCCGTGGGCAGATCGTCGCCGACGGGTCGACCGCCGAGATCAAGAACCTTGTGTCGGGTCGGGTCGTGCAGGCGACGCTTCCGGATGCCGATCTCGCGGCGCTCGCGGCTCTGCCCGGCGTCGATTCGGTCGAGGCCAGCGGCGAGCGCGTCACGATCCACACGCGCGATTCGGACGCTCTCGCACGACACCTGCTCACCGCCACCCCCGCGCGGGACCTCGAGATCACCGCGCAGAACCTCGAGAGCGTGTTCGTCGCTCTGACCATCGACTCCCCGGCATCCGCCGACGCCTCGAACGGAGCATCCCGATGACCGCCATCAGCCTCGACCGTCCCGCCCCCGTCCTGGGGGGCTTCACGCTCACCTACCTGCGGATCGAGCTGCTCCGCAAAATCCGCAATCCGCGGGCGCTGATCTTCACGGTCGCGTTCCCGGTGCTGATGTTCTTCATCATCGGGTACCAGATGCTCGATCTGCCCCTGACTGATGTGCCGGTGGCATCCGGGGGAGTGTCGGTGGCCGCCTACATCATGGTCTCGATGGCGATGTACGGCGCGATGATGTCGGCGACCCAGACGGGGGCCGCGGTCGCCGTCGAGCGCGCGCAGGGCTGGACGCGTCAGCTACGTCTCACGCCGCTGAATCCCCTGGTCAACGTGATCATCAAGCTCTTGGCGGGCATGGTGTTCGGACTCATCGCCGTGGTGGCGACGTACCTGGTGGCATCCTTTTCGGGGGTTCAGCTGTCGGCCGTGCAGTGGATCGTCACGGGCCTGGCCGCGTGGCTGCTGGCCGGGGCGGTGTTCACGACGCTCGGACTCATGGTCGGGTACATGGTGCCGGGCGAGAACGTCGCGCAGATCACCAGCCTCGCGGTGGTGCTGTTGTCGTTCCTCGGCGGGCTGTTCTACCCGCTGTCGACGATGCCCGACTTCCTCCAGACGATCGGAAAGCTGACGCCGGTGTACGGCATCGGGGTGCTCGCGCGTGCGCCGCTGACGGGGGATGCCTTCGACCTCGGCGCCCTGATCAACGCGGTGGTGTGGCTGACGGTGTTCATCGTGGGCACGGTGTACTTCTTCCGTCGGGACACGCGGCGTTCGTGAGCCGCTCTATCGTGAACGACATGAGCGAGATGACCGGCCCGGGGCGCGTGCGCGCTCCGGGCAGGCGCTCGTTCACGCGAGGCTGGTTCATCGGCGCCGGCCTCTCTCTCATCTGGACCTTCCCGACGCTGGTGTCGATCTGGGAGTCGCCCGATCCTGTCGCTCACGCCGTGGGAACGCTCATCGTGGTGGTCTTCGCGGCGGTGTTCCTCGCGAGTGTCCCGTTCGCGCGCCGCACGCCCTCCGGGTGGCGCCGGCTGATCCCCGCCGCCGTGATGTTCGCCCTGAGCCTGAGCCTGGCGCCGTGGATCGGCGGCGACGTGCGGTGGATGTGGACGTTCGTCGGCGTCGCCGTCGCGGTGTCGAGCGTGGCCCGGCGCCCCACGTGGATCCTCGTGCTGCTGCTGAGCGCTTCGTCGTTCATCGTCGGAACGTGGAGCGGCGCCGACACCTTCACGAACGTCCTGAGCTCGGCGATCATCCTGTCCATCTCGATCATGATGCTGAGCTTCGTGCAGAACATCACGACCCTTGAGCGCCTGCGGGCCACGCAAGAGCAGGTCGCCGAACTCGCCGCCGAACGCGAGCGCAGCCGCGTCGCACGCGACGTGCACGACATCCTCGGCCACTCGCTGACCGTGATCACGGTGAAGGCCGAGCTGGCCGGAAGACTGATGGATGCCGGCTCCCCCGCCGCCCGCGACGAGATCGCGCAGATCGAGCAGCTGTCGCGCGGTGCGCTGGCCGACGTCCGCGCGACGGTGCACGGGTATCGCGGCGTGAGTATCAGCGGAGAGTTGGCGGCCGCGCGGGCGGCGCTGGAGAGCGCCGGGGTTGCGGCAGAGTTGCCGGGGTCGACCGACTCGGTGCCTTCCGACCGCCGGGAGCTCGCGGGGTGGGTGGTTCGTGAGGCAGTGACAAACGTGGTGCGGCACGCGGGGGCATCGGTGTGTCGGGTTTCGCTCGACGGCCGATCGGTGGAGGTTGCCGACGACGGGTGCGGGCCGTCCGGTGTTCCTTCGTCGGGTTCAGGGCTGCCGGGGCTGCGCGAGCGCGTCGAGACCGCCGGTGCCCGCATGACCGTGGGACGCAGCGACCTCGGCGGATTCCGTGTGAGGGTGACGTGGTGATCCGCCTTCTCATCGCTGACGATCAGGCGCTCGTGCGCGGCGCCCTTGCCGCGCTGCTCGGCCTGGAGCCCGACATCGAGGTCGTCGCCCAGGTCGGCCGCGGCGACGAGGTGGTCGAGGCCGCTCGCGCGTCGAGCGCGACGGTCGCCCTGCTCGACATCGAGATGCCCGGCATCGACGGCATCGCCGCCGCGGCGCAGCTGCGTGCGGAGGTTCCCGGATGCCGCGCCCTCATGGTCACGACCTTCGGCCGGCCGGGGTACTTGGCGCGCGCCATGCAAGCCGGGGCGTCGGGGTTCGTGGTGAAGGACACGCCCGCGGCGGAACTGGCGGATGCGGTGCGGCGAGTGTCGGCGGGATTCCGCGTTGTGGATCCTTCGCTGGCCGCGGAGTCGCTGGCGCAGGGGGACTCGCCGCTGACCGAGCGGGAGACGGACGTGCTGGCCGCGGCCCGTTCGGGTGGGTCGATCGCGGACATCGCGCGGATGGTGCACTTGTCGGAAGGCACGGTGAAGAACCACCTGTCCAGCGCGATCGGGAAGACCGGCGGCCGGAATCGGGCGGATGCCGTGCGGGTCGCGGTGGAGCGGGGGTGGCTTTAAGCCGACACTCAGCGCAACCTCACTAACCCCGTGGGGGAAGCGGCCGTGTCCTCTCTGTGGCGGACACAACCCAGCTTCGGGTGGATTTCGCGGCGCATACGCATGCGTGCATGCTCACGCTTCTTAGTGTTCCTTAGCGGCCACGGCATCGGAGCACGAGATCAACTCGCCACTCTGCTCTCGCTTCCGCGCCGCAGAGAGGTGAATCACATGACAAGCGAACCTGTATCCCCGCGAGCGCGGCTCTGCGGGCACCTGACCGTGGCGGCGATAGCCTGTTGCGTCGTCGCCTGGTCGGCGGTGCCGGCTTCAGCAATCGAGCCCACCAGCGCCATCAACGCTTCTGAAGTTGCGGCCCTCGTCTCGGACGCCGCCCCGGATCTCATTGAACCGGCGCCTGCCGTCGAGACTGGAAATTCCTTCGAGGCAGGCGGCCTCGGTACGGACACGAGTATCCCCGTCAGTCCGGATGACCCCATCGATGTGTCGACGACGGTCGGAGGGAGAGAACTTTCGGCCAGCATCACGCTGCCGGAAGGACTCGACCTCAGCCGAGCAGACGCGACCGATGACGGGACCGTCGTCTACACGAGCGACAATGACGCGAGCGTCGCAGTTCAAGCGTTGGAGACCGGCGACACCCGCGTGCACACCGTGATTCCTGATCGCCACGCGACTCACGAGGCAGAGTTCGGAATGGACGGCTTCCGGGCCGTCGTCGATACAACGGGCAACGCGGCGTTCGTCCAGGACGGCCGTGAGGGAGTCGCGGTTCCCGTTGATGCCCCCTGGGCAACGGACGCGAGCGGCGCGCCGGTTTCGACGCACTATGAGGTTCGCGGTGATCGACTCGTCCAGATCGTCTCTCCGACGGATGCCACCATCTACCCGATCGTCGCCGATCCAACCTGGGGCTGGCGGAATGCGACATGGGGGCTCACGCTCACTCGCTCGGAAACGGCGAACATCAAGGACTACGCGGGCGCCTCATCGTTCTGCGCCGCCTTGGCGAAGGACAAGCGGCTCGTGCTCGCATGCGGGCTGTGGTCGGGATATCTGCAGGTGCAGGCCGCTACGGCGAACAACCTGCGTCCGAAGGGGTGCTTGCACATCGTCGTAGCGCCGCTGCCCGGTGCAATTTCACACACCTATTGCTGAGGCGGAAGATGGAACACGTTCTCACGTTGCTCCGCGAGCCCGTAGTGGTGTGCATACTCGCCGCCCTGATCGGTGTCGGAGCCGGGTTGGCATATGAGCTCCGGAGTCCGCGTGCCCTCGCGGGAGCGGCGGCGGCAGCGGCTGTCGCCAGCGCCCTCATCTCGTCGCTAGCCAGCGAGGCCACGCTCGCCGCGCCGGCCTTGATTCTCGGCTTCGCGATCACAGCGATGATCCGCGATTGGATCGGGCGCAAGATGGCCGATAGGCACGCGAACGAAGTCGCTACTCGGCCTTCGGGGGCACTACCCACCAACCCGTCGCGCGACTGAAAATCGTGAGGTCACGGGATCGTTGGCCCGGTGCACCTACACCCCCACCCCGAACGCCACAGCCTCCTCCTCGGTAAGCATCCGCGACCGGATCAGGAACCGCATCCCCGTCGGTCCCTCGACCGAGAACCCCGAGCCGCGCCCCGGAACGACGTCGATCGTAAGGTGCGTGAACTTCCAGTACTCGAACTGCGACTCCGACATGTAGACCTCGATCGGGTCGTCGAGGCCGACGTCGATGTTGCCGAGGTGCACGTCGCTGGGGCCGGTGAGGAACATCCCCACCGGGTAACACATGGGGGAGCTGCCGTCGCAGCAGCCGCCCGACTGGTGGAACATCAGCGGGCCGTGCTTCGCCGTCAGGTCGCGCAGCAGCGCGGCTGCGGCATCCGTCACGTCCACGCGGGAGAGCTGGGTCGTCATGTCCCACTCCTTTCAGTTCATGTCCCAAGATGTGTTGGCGGAGCAGCCGCTAACCGGCCATAAGTGGGACGAGGGTCCGCCCAACCCATGAGCAGTCGCCGCGGCATCATGCTCGAAATGGGTGTGACCCCCGGGCGCGAACCCGGGGGTCACTGAGCGCCGGCGACCCGCCGCCCCGACGCTCCGTCGATCAGAAGAAGCCCATCGCCCCTTCGGCGTACGACACGAGCAGGTTCTTCGTCTGCTGGTAGTGGTCGAGCATCTTGAGGTGGTTCTCGCGGCCGATGCCCGACTGCTTGTACCCGCCGAACGCGGCGTGCGCGGGGTACTGGTGGTACGTGTTCGTCCAGACGCGTCCAGCTTCGATGGCGCGGCCGGCGCGGTAGGCGGTGTCGCCGCTGCGGCTCCACACGCCGGCGCCCAGACCGTAGAGGGTGTCGTTCGCGATCGAGATGGCGTCGTCGAACGAATCGAACGACGTGACCGAGAGCACCGGGCCGAAGATCTCCTCCTGGAAGATCCGCATGTCGTTCGTGCCCTCGAACACCGTCGGCTGCACGTAGTAGCCGCCCGACAACTCGCCGCCGAGGTCGACCCGCTCGCCACCGGTGAGCAGCTTCGCGCCGCCGGCCTTGCCGATCTCGATGTACGACAGGATCTTCTCGAGCTGGTCGTTCGAGGCCTGCGCACCGATCATCGTCTCGGGGTCGAGCGGGTTGCCCTGCTTCACCTTGCCGACGCGCGCAAGGCCGTCGCCGAGGAACTGGTCGTAGATCGACCGCTGGATCAGCGCCCGCGACGGGCACGTGCACACCTCGCCCTGGTTGAGAGCGAAGAGCGTGAAGCCCTCGAGCGCCTTGTCGTAGTACGCGTCGTCGGTCGCGCGAGCCACGTCTTCGAAGAAGAGATTCGGGCTCTTGCCCCCGAGCTCGAGCGTCACCGGGATGAGGTTCTGCGACGCGTACTGCATGATCAGGCGGCCCGTCGTGGTCTCACCGGTGAAGGCGACCTTGCGCACACGCTTGTGCTGCGCGAGCGGCGCCCCCGCCTCGATACCGAAGCCGTTCACGATGTTCACGACGCCCGCCGGCAGCAGGTCGCCGATGATGTCGAACAGGAACAGCAGCGACGCCGGCGTCTGCTCGGCCGGCTTGATCACGACGCAGTTGCCCGCGGCGAGCGCGGGAGCGAGCTTCCACGCGGCCATGAGGATCGGGAAGTTCCACGGGATGATCTGCGCCACCACACCGAGCGGCTCATTGAAGTGGTACGCGACGGTGTTCTCGTCGAGCTGGCTGAGCGAGCCCTCCTGCGCCCGCAGCACACCCGCGAAGTAGCGGAAGTGGTCGACGGTCAGGGGGATGTCGGCGGCGAGCGTCTCGCGCACCGGCTTGCCGTTCTCCCACGTCTCGGCGACCGCGATCATCTCGAGGTTCTGCTCGATGCGGTCGGCGATCTTGTTCAGGATGACGCTGCGCTCGGCGGGCGTGGTCTTCTTCCAGGATGCGAACGCCTTCCAGGCGGCATCCACTGCCCGGTCGATGTCGGCGGCGTCGCCGCGCGCGATCTCGCAGAACGGCTTGCCCGTGACGGGGGTGATGTCTTCGAAGTACTCGCCGCTGTGCGGCTCGACCCACTCTCCGCCGATGTAGTGCCCGTACCGCTCGCGATACTGGGCGACGGCCCCGCGCTGTCCGGGGGCGGCGTAGACGCTGGAAACGCCTTCTTCGACGATGGTCATGCGTGTCTCCTTCGACGGTCATGAACGCCGCGACGGCTCCGGGCGGCGATGCGCCGACGGTACGCCGCGGCACGTTGCATCCGGTTGCACGGTGCGCGGGCCGCGAGGTCACACGTTCCGTTCGACGTCACACGTTCGGGCCGCCCACAGCGTGTGCTCTCGCACGGATCGTGTGCTCTCGGCGCCGCCCACGGCCGCCCGCCCGCGCCCACCACCGCCCGGCCGCGGCGTCGCCCGCGCGTTGCGGCGCAAGCCCATCGACCCGACGCAGCCGCGCCCGCCACGCAGAACGACGGATGCCGCGACCCCGAGGCCGCGGCATCCGTCACATCATGCGTCTACGCGTCGGCGTCGACCAGCACCGACCGCAGCGGCGGGACGTTGACCTCGTGCAGGTCGACGTCGTCGAGGCGCTCGATGCTCACCACGCGGGGCGCGATCGCGCGGTCGTCGGCGACGATCCAGCTGCCGACGAGGAGGAAGCGGTCGTTGCCGGCGGTGATCGGACCCGTCACCGCGAACGTCGCGTGGGTCGGCGTGATGAACGTCACGCGCACGGGCGTGCCGTGGGGGAGAGTCGAGGGATCGATGACGTCGGCCGACAGCGCCGGCTCGGGAGCGGGGATGCCGAGGTCGATGCGCTGAATCTCGGCGCTCGTGGCGAGGATGACGTCGCCCACGAGTGGCTGACCGCCGACCCCGATGCGCACGGTGCCCTCCAGGGCGTACAGCCCGTAGCGTGGCGAACGGACGAGGACGCGGGCGATGTCGCCGGCCTTCACCTCGGCGACGGCCTCGCGGATGCGCCCCACATCGCGACGGGCGCGAGCTGCCGAGAAGATGTCGAGCGTCTGTTCGTCCATGGATTCAGCGTAACCAGGGCCTCCGACATCAGTCCTGTTCGAGGCGCTCGATCCGGGCGACGAGTCCCGCGCGTTTCGGCGACCGCGCGGGCAGCATCCCGAGGCACAGGCGCAGCAGCTCCGCGTCGTCGCGCGCATCGGCGGTGTCAGCGTAGGCGAGCAGCACGTCGACCCCCGCTTCCTCCAGCAGCGCTTCGCGCAGCGCCTGACGCACCGACTCCCGCACCTCGGCCACCCCGGGCGCGACCGAGTCGGGCAGCACCGGCCCGCGGTAGGCGGCGAGCGCCACGCGGTGCGCGCCGCGGTCGAGCAGCGACAGCACGTGCTGGGCGTCGGTTTCGAGGCCGTCGGGCAGCCGGTAGGGCCGGGATGCCGGCACCAGAGCGGGTGCGAGGGGCGCGAGCACCCTCCGCAACCGCACCATCTCGGGGCGCAGCGTCTCGGTCGCCGGGTGCCCGTAGACAGCCTCGCTCAGCGCCTCGGCCGACATCCCCTCCCGGTGCACGGCGAGGAGCAGCAGGATCTCCGCGTGCCGGGCGCCGAGCTCGACCACCGTCTCGCCGGTCTGGCCCGACACCTCCAGCAGTGCGCGGTCGCGGCCCAGGATCCGCAGCACGGCACGCGTCCCGGGGGAGCGCCGCGGACGACGCGGCGGCGGGTCCTGCTGCGCACGGAGCCGCCCGACGAGGATCTCGCTCTCGATCGCCCGGGCCGTGGCATCCACGAGCAACTGGGCCTGCGGGGTCACGGCCTCGGGGCCTCCCGTGACGTCGATGACACCGAGCAGCCGACGCGTCTCGGGATCATGCACCGGTGCCGCGGTGCACGACCACGGCTGCACGAGGCGGTTGAAGTGCTCGGCACCGCGGATCTGCACCGACCGGTCGAGCGTCAGGGCCGTCCCCGGGGCGGAGGTGCCCACGGCATCCTCGGCCCAGTTCGCGCCCGCGACGAAACCCATGTCGCCGGTCAGAGTGCGGATGTGCCGGTCTCCCTCGACCCACAGCAGGCGGCCCGCCGCATCGCCGACGGCCACGACGACACCCGAGTCCTCGGCCGTGCCCGGCAGCAGCAGACCCCGCACCATGTCCATGACCCCGGCCAGCGGGTGCGCGCGACGGTAGGCCTCGAGCTCCTCGGACGCGAGGTCGAGCGTGGGCAGCCCCTCCGGACCGACGAGAGATGCCAGCGACCGACGCCACGACTCCTGCACCAGCGGGCGCACGTCGGCGAGCCGTCGATCCTCGTTGCCGGCGAGCAATTCGTCGTGGGCGCGCGCGATCAGCAGCCCCGACGTTTCGGGGGAGATCGCGGGACGCGACCACGGTGAAGGCACGGAACTCCCATCGACGGTGACGGAGGTGGCACCAGTGTAGGTCGGTGGGGGCCGCGGCGGGAGGGTTCGCGGGGGGATGCCAGGCGCCCCGCGCCGCGCGACGGGTTCGGGTGCGCGATCCCTGGGCCCGGGGCCACGCGTAACGCCCCGGGGCCGCGTGCAGCGCCCCGCGACCACGCGCAACGCCCCGCGACGACCGGCGCCCGCATGAACCCTCCGGCGTGTCGATCCCGGCATCCGGGAATCCATTCACACGCATTAATGAGAGCGATTCCCAACGCCGGAAAACGCCGTCGACCCCCTCGACACGGGTGACCCTCGGGCGCACGGTTGAGGTATCCCCAACCGCCCCCGAAGAAAGGGATGCCATGAAAGCAGTGCAGTATCGCGAGATCGGTAAAGGACCCGAAGTGGTCGAGATCGACGAGCCCCACCCCGGTCCCGGCCAGATTCGACTGAAGGTCACCGCGGCGGGCCTGTGCCACTCCGACTGGTTCGTCATGGACCTGCCGGAGGACCAGTACACCTACGGCCTGCCCCTGACCCTCGGGCACGAGGGCGCCGGTGTCGTCGACGAGCTCGGCGAGGGCGTCGAGGGCGTGAACATCGGCGAGGCCTACGCGATCTACGGACCCTGGGGCTGTGGCCGCTGCCACGCGTGCGCGCAGGGCGCCGAGAACTACTGCCCCTACGCCGCAGAGCTGGGCATCACCCCTCCCGGGCTCGGCAGCCCCGGCGCCATGGCCGAGTACGTCATCGTCGATGACCCGCGCCACCTCGTGCCGCTCGGCGACCTCGACCCCGTCGAAACGGTGTCGCTGACCGACGCCGGCCTGACCCCGTACCACGCGATCGTCTCGGCGAAGGAGAAGCTGTACCCCGGTGCCACGGCCGTCGTGATCGGCGTCGGCGGGCTCGGGCACGTGGGCGTGCAGATTCTCCGCGCCATCTCGCAGGCCACCGTCATCGCGGTCGACCTCGGCGAGGACAAGCTCGCCCTCGCCCGCGAGGTCGGCGCGCACCACACGGTGACCTCCGACGAGCACGCCGCCGAACGCATCCGCGAGCTGACGAACGGCCTCGGCGCAACGGCCGTCTTCGACTTCGTGGGCGTGCAGCCCACGGTCGACCTCGCCCGCCAGGTGGCCGGCATCGACAGCTTCATCCACATCGTCGGCATCGGCGGCGGAATCATGCCCGCCGGCTTCTTCTCCACCCCGATGGGCGCCGCGGTGCGCGCTCCGTACTGGGGCACGCGCGGTGAGCTGATCGAGGTGCTCGATCTCGCGCGCAGCGGCGCCGTCGGCGTCCACGTCGAGCGGTACGGCTTCGACTCGGCGGTCGAGGCGTACCAGCGCCTGCACCACGGTGAGGTGCGGGGCCGCGCGGTCGTCGTTCCGTAAGCGCGGCGTCGAGGGGGTGGTATCCGGAATCTCGGATGCCACCCCCTTTCGCGCTTCGCCCCTGTCTCGCTCCCGCTTCGGGCCCGCCCGCCCCGGCCCCCGCTCCGCCCCGTTTAGGGCGTGATTCTGCTGTTTGGGGCGCGAATTTCCCGCCCCGACCGGAATCGCGCGCCCCAAACCCGGTCACCCGACCGGCACCCCAGATCCGCGGCATCCGAAATCCGCACTGCGCACTACTGCGCATCGCGTGGTACTGTCCGAGGCAGACAAGCGAGAGGGGGCGGCGTGGATACGACGCAGCTGTTGAAGGGGGTGCTGGATGCCGCGGTGCTCGCGGTCGTGCAGCACGACGACGGATACGGGTACGACATCGTGCGGAGATTGCGCGACGCGGGACTCGGAGAGGTGGGGGATGCCTCGGTGTACGGCACCCTGCGCCGGCTCTACTCCGCGGGCGCGCTGTCGAGCTACGTCGTCCCGTCCGACGGCGGACCGCACCGCAAGTACTACGCGATCAATCCGCAGGGTCGCGAGTTGCTCGACGCGCAGCGCGCGAGCTGGGCGCACTTCTCCACCGCCATGACCACCCTGCTCGACGACACCACGCGACCGAAAACCCTGCGCACGATCGGAGACGCCCGATGATCACCACGCCCGTCCGCGACGACATCCGCACGTTCGCCACCGCGGTGCGCGCGCAACTCGACGACCTTCCCGCCGACGAGGTCGACGACCTGCTCGACGGCCTCGAGGCCGACCTCTCCGATCAAGCCATCGAGGCCGGCGACGCCTTCGCACTCCCGGATGCCACGACCTACGCCGCCGAGCTGCGCGCGGCCGCGGGGCTCCCGGAGCGCAGCGACACCGCCCCGACGGAGCGCACGTCGGTGCTGCAGCGCGTCACCGGGCTCGTCCGGTCCATCGACGCGCAGATCCGGCGCAACCCGGCGGCCGCGTGGACCGTCGACTTCTTGGCATCCCTCCGTCCGCTGTGGTGGATCCTCCGTGCGGTGGTGCTCTACCTGTTCATCGGCCCCTTCTTCTGGTCGGGGTACGGCTGGATGTCGGGACCGATCGCTTACCTCATCGGCGCGGTGCAGTTCCCGGGCATCGTGCTCATGGCGGCGCTGCTCCTCATCAGCGTGCAGTGGGGACGCGGGCGCTGGGCCCCGAACCGGATCGCGCGGGGGATCCGCACCCCCGTCACCGTCGTGGCGATACTGCTGACCCCGTTCACCCTGGTGGCGCTCGGATCGAGCCTGCAGTCGATGGTGTGGGACTCGTCGAGCAGCGCCTCCAGCGGGCCGTCGTACACGCCCGGCCTCTCGGTCGACGGACAGCGCGTGCGGAACATCTTCGCGTTCGACGCCGACGGCAATGCGATCCCGGCGGTGCAACTGTTCGACCAGGACGGCAACCCGCTCACGACCGTCGGCCGCGAGAACGGTCCGGCGCCCTTCGACAACTACTTCTACGGAGGCGGCGGACCCGTACCGGTGCCCTACACCGCCCCCGGTGCGAGCGACACCTGGAACATCTATCCCCTGCGCGAGATCCCGCCGGGTGTGATGTCGTGGGACCCCGCGACGGATGTCGCGAAGGCGCAGGCGACGACGTTCCCCTTCCTGCGGGTGCAGCCCGTTCCCACGGACGTGGCACCGACTCACGGTTCGACCCCGCTGCCCAGCCCGACCACCGGGGCGGAAGCGGCTCCGGATGCCACCCCCACCCCGAGCGCATCGGCGACGCCGTGAGCGACGAGCCGCGCATCGTGAGCATCGACCTCACGCACCTCGTGATCGCTGCGCTGGAACAGGCGCACGACGAGGAGGACTAGGCATCCGCACACTCGGGGCGTGATTCGGCGAATTGGGGCGCACGAATCACGCCCCGTTCGCGTTCCCCGCCCCGAGCCGGTCGGCACCCGAGTCAATTCGCGCGACGACGACGGCGCGCGATCACCAGCACAGCCGCACCGATCGCGAGCAGCATGCCTCCGGCGAAGAGCGCGCCGTACGCGGGTGTCGACCCCGTCGCGCTCAACGCGGTGCCCGGCGGTTGCGCCACCCCGGGGGTGCTCGCCGAGGGCGAGACCGTCGGCGACGGGGAAGCCGTCGGCGACGCGGTCGGAGTCGGCGATCCCGTCTGGGTCGGGGTCGGCCCGGGTACGACGGTCACGACGATGGATGCCGTGGTGAACGGCGCACCGAAGAAGTCGGTGCCCGACCCGGTCAGCGTCACGGTGCCCGGCGTCGACCAGTCGGCACCAGCGGAGTCCCAGGTGACCGGCACCGGCACACCCGACGCCGGCACACCCGACTCCGACGCGTAGACCGGGGTGACCTCCGCGGGGAGCTCCGGCGACGTACCCGCGGTCGTCTTCGCCGTGAGCGGCTCGAACGACTGGATGACCGCCGGCACGGCGGGCGGGGTGTCGCTCGAGATCCACTGCACCAGCGTGCGGCTGAGGTCGCGGCCCGACACCTCGTTCGCGAGGGTCAGGAAGTCCTGCGTGACGACCGATGATGTGGCGTGTTTGGCGGTCCAGGCACGGAGCACGGCGTCGAATCCGTCGGGTCCGATGGCGTTCATCAGGGCGCTGTAGACGTAGGAGCCGCGCGTGTAGCTCTGGCTACCGAAGACCTGGGCGGGGTCGGTCCAACCGACCGTGGGGACCTGCCAGATGTCGGGGTCGCCATCGGGCCCGATGGCTTCTGTGGCCAGCTCACGGGGATCGGTCTGGCTGTGCACCTCCCACGCGTAGTACGACTCGAAGAACGAGGCCCCTCCCTCGCTGAGCCAGATCTCCGACCACGTGCGCGGACTCACCGAGTTGCCGAGCCACATGTGCGTCAGCTCGTGAAGCAGCGTGGTGTCGTCGATCCACCCGTCGAAGAACGGCCGGTCCTGGGTTTCGAGGGCATACCCGACGTCTGCGTAGTCGTAGATGAGGCCGGTGCTCTCGCCGGGGTAGGGTCCTAGCTTCGTCTCGAGCCAGTTGAGCATCGAGGTGATCCGGCCGCGCATGTCCGCGACCAGGGCCTTGTCCTCGTCAGAAGCGTCGACCGTGACGAACGACAGCTCGGGCAGTACTCGTCCGCTCGCGAGCGTGATCGTCGATCCGAAGACGTCGTAAGGCCCGACCGCGAGCACGAGCATGGAGGTCGAAAGCGGCACGCCGACACTCCACGACCAGCGCGTGCGGTCGGCCCCCACACCCTCCCGACCGACGAGGTTGCCACTGCTCGCGACCGACAGGTCTCGCGCATTCGTCTGCGTCGGTGCGGTGACCTCGATGTCGTAGGTCGCCTTGTCGCTCGGAGTGTTGTTGCTCGGCAGCCACGTCATCGTGCCCACCGGCTGGCCGAGCGCGACCACGCCGCCAGTCGTCGGCATCCATCCCTCGAACGAGCCGTCCGGATCTTGGTGCGTCCCGGGAGCACCGTGGTAGCTCACCTCGACGGTGAAGTCGCCGCTGACGGGCGCCGCGGGCGCGACGACCAGCTTGTGCAGGGTCGCTGCGTCGTCGTCCTCACGGGTGAAGGCGGCCGCGGTTCCGTTGACGGACACGGCGTCGACGATGAGGCCCTCGAAGTCCAGGCGGATCGTGTCGAGCGTCACCGCCGCGGAGGCCGTGATCGTCGTGACGACGGAGACGTCGTCGCTCGCGCGGTAGTCCATTTGCACGTCGTAGTGCTCGACGTCATAGTCGGCGGTTCCCACCTGGGGGAAGACGTCAGCGGCCGGTGCAACGGTGTCGGCCAGGGCGACACCGGGAAGTCCGGCGGCCAGGAATCCTGCCGTCAGCACCGTGACGGCGAGCGCACTCAGGGCGCGGGGTGTGGGGGTCATGGGAGGACACTAGACACACAGCGTTTCCTCAGGATTTCCGCGGGGAGAAAGCTGACGCTCGCAGCCACGGCCAGATTTCGGCCCGCCGGACGGCGCACCGAGATGCCGCACGCCCGGCAGGAAGCCACGCCGGCGCCGCGTCGAAGCTCAGCCGCGCGCGGCCCACCACTCCCGAAGCCGCTTCTCGGCCTCGTCCTCGCCGAGCACGCCCTCGTCGAGTCGGAGGTCGAGCAGGAAGCGGTACGCCTCGCCCACTTCACGCCCCGGCTTCAGCCCGAGCACCTCTTGGATGCGGTTTCCGTCGAGCTCGGGGCGGATCGAGTCGATCTCCTCCTGCTCGCGCAGCGCGACGATGCGGGCCTCGATGTCGTCGTACGCGGATGCCAGGCGCTGGGCCTTCCGCTTGTTCCGCGTCGTCACATCAGCGCGCGTCAGGATGTGGAGGCGCTCGAGTTCGTCACCGGCGTCGCGGACGTAGCGGCGGACCGCGGCATCCGTCCACGCCCCCTCGGCGTAGCCGAAGAACCTCAGGTGCAGCTCCACGAGACGCGAGACGACGGTCGTCGTGGCGGCGTCGAACCGAAGGGCCTGCAGCCGCTTGCGGGCCATACGCGCGCCCTTGATGTCGTGATGGTGGAACGTCACGCCGCCACCGGGTTCGAGGCGACGCGTCGCGGGCTTGCCGATGTCGTGCAGAAGCGCGGCCAGACGCAGCGGCACATCGGGAGCAGAGCCGGGATGCCGCTGCTGCTCGAGCGCGATCGCCTGTCGCAGCACGGTGAGCGAGTGCTCGTACACGTCTTTGTGGTGGTGGTGCTCGTCGACCTCGAGCCGCAGCGCGGGGATCTCGGGCAGGAACTCTTCGATGAGCCCCGTCTCGACGAGCACCCGGATGCCACGCACCGGGTCGTCCGTCTGCAGCAGTCGCACGAGCTCGGCCTGCACGCGCTCGGGACTCACGATCTCGAGCGTGCCGCGGAGCTCGGCGATGGCATCCAGGGTGTCGGGGTCGACCGCGAACTCGAGCTGCGACGCGAACCGGGCAGCACGCAGCATGCGCAGCGGGTCGTCGCCGAAGCTGACCGCCGGGTCGATGGGAGTGCGGAGGCGCTGCGCGAGGAGATCTTCGACACCGCCGGTCGGGTCGACCAGCGTGCGCGCGGGCACCCGCAGCGCCATGGCGTTGACGGTGAAGTCGCGGCGGCTCAGGTCGGCCTCGAGCGTGTCGCCGAACTCGACCGTGGGCTTGCGGGTCACACCGTCATAGCTGTCGGCCCGGTACGTCGTGATCTCGACCTGCTCGCCGCGGACCTTGGCCCCGATCGTGCCGAAGGCGCGGCCGACGTCCCACTGCACCGACGACACCGGCTTCACCAGCGCAAGGATCTCGTCGGGGCGCGCGTCCGTCGTGAAGTCGAAATCGTGGGTCGTGCGGCCCAGCAGTGCGTCGCGCACGGGGCCCCCGACGATCGCCAGATCGCGCCCCGCCTCGGCGAAGACGCGAGCCAACGTCGCCACGACGGGATGCTCGGCGAGCTCGCCGAGGCGCGCGACACCGTCGGCCATGTTCAGCATGCCTTCGAGCCTAACCGGGGCCACCGACGCGCCGAAGTCCCGGCGCCGCCCTTCCGGCCCGCGCGAACCCCGGGGTCCTCTCCCCGGTTCCGCGAGACTTCATCGGGCCGACAAGTGGCCCGCGGTCTGCGTGAGGGTTGTCGGCGCGATGAAGTCTCGCGGAACAGGCCGCCCCACCCTCACGCGTCGGCGAACGTGAGGAACCCGGTGACGATGAGCTCGCGCACCCGCGGCAGGATGTCGGCGCGGAGCTCCTCGGCATCCACGTCCAAGAGCTGCGCGATCGCGTCGACGAGCGCGCCGACCGAGAGGTCGCCGTCGCAGGCTCCGACGAGCGCGGCGAGCGCCGAATCCACCTCGATCGTCCGGGCGAACCCGCCGCCCTGTCGCAGCTCGATGACCGACGGCGACTCCTCGCCCGGGCGGTGATGGCGGGCTTCGGTCACATCGGGGGAGACGCGCAGAGTCGCGGATGCCAGTCCCTCGTCGTCGAGCAGAGCCGCACGGTCGTGATTCTCGAGGCATGCCGCGAGGTGCGGCCCGAATGCCGTATCGCCGCCCCCGGCGACGCGCTCGTACCGGGCGAGGGTGGGTGCGCCCGCGAGCGGGCGGCGGAGCAGCACGTACCCGAACCCGACGCCCGTGACGCCGCGCCGCGCGAAGTCGTCGAGCCACGCGTCGATGAGCCGCGCGTAGTCGGGTGTCCCGGGCACGGTGCCGCCGTCGCGCACCCACAGCTCGGCGTAGGCGAGCGGGTCGAGCACCTCCCGCTCGACGACCCACGCGTCCAGGGAGGGATCCACCCACGCGCGGAGGCGATCGAGCCCCGACTCGCCGTCGCGGTACTCCCAGTTGCCCAGCGACTGCGCGACGCCACCGGGTTCGAGGTGCGCACCCACGCCCGCGATGACGGAGGCGACCAGCGCGTCGCCCTCGAGCCCGCCGTCCCGGTACTCGTACGCCGGAACCCCGGCGACGCGCGGCGTGATCACGAACGGCGGATTGGATGCCACCCGGTCGAACGTCTCGCCCTCGACGGGCTCGAACAGCGAACCGAGCCGCGTCTCGATGCCGTCGACATCGTTCAGGAGAGCGTTCAGGCGGGTGAAGCGCAACGCGCGTTCGGAGATGTCGGTCGCGATCACGCGCGAAACCAGTCGCCGCAGGCGCAATGCCTGGATGCCGCATCCCGTGCCGAGGTCGAGCGCCGAGCCTCCGCGCCACGTGAGCTGCAGCTTCGCCAGTGTCTGCGAGGCGCCGCCCACCCCGAGGACGTGGTCCTCGGGCAGCGAACCCCCGAGCGCGGCCTCGTCGAGATCACTCGCGATCCACCACTCGACGTCGCCCTCGGCGTCGGCGAACGGTTGCGGTCGGATGAGGGCCGCCGGCACGACCCGGTCGCCGTCGAGTGCGACGAGGCCGAGGCGGACAGCACCGGCGAGGCCGAGGCGCGGCAGGGCCGCCTCGGCATCTACCCTCGAGACCTCCGCACCCAGACCCCACAGGCGACCGAGCACCGCGAGAGCGTCGCGACGGTCGCCGAGGGCACGTTCGGCCGGTCCGCGCAGGCCACGGGCCACGGCGTCGTCGGCCTGGGCGCCCCACGCGCCACGGAGGGAGGCCCCCGAGAATTCCGCGGAACGGAGGTCGTCGGCGAGCGCCCGGCAGAGGGTGGGATCGGGTTCGGGGAGCACCGGTCCATTCAACCGTCTGCGCGAGGCTATCGGGGGGCTCCGAGGTACGCGGGCCTAGACTCGTCGCGGTGCGAGGCCCCCTCGCCCGACCAACGATCGTATGACCGTGACCTCCCTGCCTTCGGGCTCTCCCGCACCGCGGCGCTCTCTCACGCGCCGGTTGCTGGCGACCCTCGCGGTCGCAGCGATCGCGGTCGGGTTGGCCGTCCCCGCTGCGGCGACGGCCGCGACTCCGTCTCCCACCGCCTCCGCGAGCACGGCGCCACCGGTTCTTTCCGCGGCTCCGGCCGGCAACGGCATCCTGCGCCCGGGCGAGACCCTGGCCGTGCTGAGCACGTTGGCGAACCCCGGCGACGCGACCATCTCCTCGAGTGCGGCGACCCTGTCGATCGGCACGGCACCCCTCGCCGATGACGCGGCCCTGACGCGGTGGCTGAGCGGTGACACGTCGGGCGTCGCGGTTCAGCAGATCGCGACGGGAACCCTGGATGCCACCAGCGCGGCGGCGCAGAACACGGTGTCGTTCACGGTGCCGGGCACGGATCCCTCGCTCGCCGGGCGCGCTGCCGGCGTCTATCCCCTGCTCGTGCAGACCACCGGGGGGACCTCGCTGCAGGCGCCGACCGTGGTCGTCATCCCGGCCGACGGTGCGACCACCCCGCTGGCCGTCGTCG
Source organism: Microbacterium canaveralium (assembly GCF_047238045.1). Lineage (NCBI taxonomy): Bacteria > Bacillati > Actinomycetota > Actinomycetes > Micrococcales > Microbacteriaceae > Microbacterium > Microbacterium canaveralium. The sequence continues at coordinate 57,741 of NZ_JBDFMA010000003.1, forward strand.
TGCCGATCACGGCGGCTCCCCGCACGAGCGGGCTCCTGACGGCGAGCGAACTGGCCGACCTCACGGCGGTCGACGGCCCGCTGTCGGCGCAGCTCGACGCGGTCGATGGGACACTCGCCACCCTCGCCGTCGATCCGGCGATTCCTGCGGCGATCCGGGTGCTCGGGTCGGCGGCCCCTCCCACGGCGGTCGCGTGGCTCCAACGTCTTCTTTCTCTTCCCAACGACCGCTTCGCCCTGCAGTTCGGCGACGCCGACCTCTCCGCGCAGATTCGCGCGGGCCTGGCGACGCCCCTCGCGCCGACGTCGCTGCGGTCCTACATGACCGCGGCCGACTTCACGCAACCCGTCGCGTCCGTGACGACACCGAGTCCCACCGAGTCGGCCGCGCCAGGGCAGCCGTCGTTTCCCGACCTCGCGGCCCTGCTCGACATCGGCTCCACCGACCAGAACGTGTTCTGGCCCGCGACGGCGTCGGTCGACGCCGGAGTCATCAACGCGCTCGGCGCTCTCGGAACGGAGTCCGCGGCCGCTCGTATGCTCGTCGCCTCCCGCAATCTCGCCGAAACTCCGACCACCGCGAGCGCAACGATCGGCGGAGTCTCGACCCTCGTCTACGACGCCGAAGTGTCGAGCGCGCTGACCACCGCCGCGGCCGAGAACGACACGGCGCGTCGCGGTGCGGCTCTGGCGGCCGCGTCGGGTCACCTCGCCTTCGCGCGCACGGGTACCGGCGACAGACCGGTCCTCGCCGTCCTCGACCGTGGAACCGATCGCTCGCGCGTGAGCTTGCGCGCAACGCTGGGCGCCCTGGCATCCGCGCCCGGCTACACCACCTCGACGCTCGCGGCGATCGAAGCCGCACCGGCGACGGAAGTCACCCTCGCTGACGCCGCGCCCGACGCCGTGCGGGCCGCCGATGTCTCGGCGCTCACCGCGGACGAGGGCACGATCGACCGCTTCGCGACGATCCTCGACGAACCCGAGCTCCTCACGGGGCGCGAACGCGCCGAAGTGCTGCAGGTTCTGAATGTCGCTTGGACCGGGGATGCCGCCCGCAAAGCCGTCGCCGACCACCGCGCCGCAACGCAGACCACCCTCGACTCGGTCGGCATCCTGTCCTCCGACTTCCGTCTCGTCAGCTCCAGTGCCCCCCTCCGTCCGTGGGTGCGCAACGACCTCCCGTGGCCCATCACGGTGGTGCTGCGGGCTCAGCCCGACGATGTGCGGCTGCGTGTGCAGGCGAGCACCCCGATCGACGCTCAGGCCGCCGCCAACACCCGCGTCGAGGTACCCGTCGAGGCCCGTATCGCCAACGGCGAGGTCGACGTCGCGATGCAGCTGTACAGCCCGACGGGCGAGCCGGTCGGTGCACGCCAGAGCGTGCAGGTCGAGGTGCGCGCCGAGTGGGAGAGCATCGGCCTCATCGTCATCATCGCGCTCGTGGTGATCTTCCTCGGCATCGGTGTCCTGCGGACCATCACCGGGCGGCGACGGGCACGGGCCGCTGAGACGGCAGCGGGTGAGGATGCCACCGAGAGCGGCGGGGAGCAGAAGACGGACGCGTGAGCCGAAGCGGATCGCGTCGCCTCCCCGCACTCTGAATCGGGGTTCGTCCCCCGGCGCCAGCCCCCGACCGGCGGAATACTGCGGGGCTACCATGGGTTTCATCCGACGGAATCAACGAAGGGAACGCGCTACCGTGCGTCACGTCATCATCATCGGATCGGGCCCGGCCGGCTACACGGCCGCGATCTACGCCGCCCGAGCCAACCTCGAACCCCTCGTCGTCGCGAGTTCCGTCGAGGCGGGTGGAGACCTCATGACCACCACCGACGTCGAGAACTTCCCCGGCTTCCCCGATGGCATCCTCGGGCCCGACCTCATGGCGAAGATGCAGGCCCAGGCCGAGCGTTTCGGCGCCGAGGTCCTGTACGACGACGTCGTCTCCCTCGAGCTCGACGGCCCGGTCAAGAAGGTCACGCTCGGCAGCGGCAAGGTCCACGAGGCCGCGTCGATCATTTACGCCACCGGATCCGCTTACCGCAAGCTCGGCCTCGAGGGTGAAGAGCGCCTCTCCGGGCGCGGCGTCTCGTGGTGCGCCACGTGTGACGGGTTCTTCTTCCGCGAGCGCACGATCGCTGTCGTCGGCGGCGGTGACTCGGCGATGGAGGAGGCGAACTTCCTCACGAAGTTCGCGTCGAAGGTCTACATCATCCACCGCAAGGACACGCTCCGCGCTTCGAAGATCATGCAGGAGCGCGCCTTCGCCAACCCGAAGATCGAGTTCGTGTGGAACAGCGAGGTCGCCGAGATCCTCGGTGACGACGCCGTGAACGGTCTGCGTCTGCGCTCCACCGTCGACGGGAGCGAGCAGGACTTCGCCATCGACGGCCTGTTCGTCGCGATCGGCAACGACCCGCGCACGCACCTCGTGCACGACAAGCTCCGTCTCACCGACCAGGGCACGATCTGGGTCGAGGGTCGCTCCTCGCACACGTCGGTCGAGGGTGTCTTCGCCGCCGGTGACGTCATCGATCCGACCTACCGTCAGGCCATCACGGCCGCCGGCAGCGGCACGGTGGCCGCGCTCGACGTGGAGCACTTCCTCGCCGCGCGCGGTGAGGCGGGCGAGCCCGCCGTCGCCGAGAGCCCCCTCGACGGCCTCCCCGACCCCGCTGTCGTCTGAGGAATAAATCTGCGCTCACCGGGGTTTCAGCCGGTAACGCTTCCATCTAAGGAGAAATGCACATGACCGCCAAGGCGACGACCAGCGCGACCTTCGAGCAGGACGTCCTGCAGGCCGAGGGCCCCGTTCTCGTGGACTTCTGGGCCGAGTGGTGCGGACCGTGTCGTATGGTCAGCCCCGTTCTCGACGAGATCCAGTCCGAGAACGCCGACAAGATCACCATCGTGAAGCTCAACGTCGATGAGAACCCCGACCTCGCGATGAAGTACCAGATCACCTCCATCCCCGCGATGAAGGTCTTCGAGGGTGGCGAGGTCAAGACCACCATCATCGGCGCCAAGCCCAAGTTCGCCCTCGAGAAGGACCTCCAGGCGTACATCGGCTGATCCCCCTCGCAGCGAAAGCCCCGACATCCTCGCGATGTCGGGGCCTTTTCGTGCCCGGATGCCATCTGCCCGCCGTCGTGTCCTGACCGCGGAACAAGCGGCGTGGCGGCATCTTGGGGTCGGTTTCCCGCCTCGCCGGCGCTGGTCCGTAGTGCGGGCTACGACGCGTCGAGACGCACGGATGCGTCCCAGCGCCGGTGTGGCTCTTCATCGCCGAGAATGCGCCACACCGCGCGCGTCAGCGGAGGGTACTCGAGGGCGATTTGTCGCAGAACGCGGTAATTGCGGGATCGGTTCGGACGCATCCCACCGTTCTCCGCGATGTTCTCGGCGCGCAGCGTGAGCACGACCAGCTCGTCGACGCTGGGAAGGTCTTCCATGAACTCCCACGGATCTTCACCGCCGCGGAGACGCTCGTGGATGAGGACGGCGAGCTCATCCGAGGCTTCGGCCCGCAGCAGCTCGAGGCTGGCGCGGCGGCGAGGGCTGTGGTCGTTCGCGGTCACCATTCCAGACTACGTCGGACGCCGGACATCCGGCTCGGGAGACCGTCGGTCACAGCGTATGCCGAGCGAGGAATAGGCCGAAGCTCAGCCGGTGTACCCTTCTTCGCCCAGAACGGAGAGGATACGGTTGAGATCTTGGATGGTCGCGAAATCGATGCTGATCTGGCCTTTTCTCGCGGTGAGCGACACCTTGACCTTGGTGTCGAACTTGTCGCCGAGCCGCTCCGCGATAGTGTCCAGACCGGAACGGCGGGACCCTGCCTTCGGCTTCTGGCGAACAGGTGCCACACCCGGCATCTTCGCGGCAGCTTCCGCCGCGCGCACCGACAGGTCTTCATTCACGATCTTGTCCGCGAGCTTCTGCATCTCCCGCGCGTCGTCGAGCGACAGGATGGCGCGGGCGTGGCCGGCGCTGAGCACTCCGGCGGCGACACGCTGCTGCACCGGCACCGGCAACTTCAGAAGGCGGATCGTGTTGCTGATCTGCGGACGTGACCGCCCGATCCTCGTCGCGAGCTCCTCCTGAGTGATGCCGAAGTCTTCGAGGAGCTGCTGATACGCGGAGGCTTCTTCGAGCGGGTTGAGCTGCGATCGGTGCAGGTTCTCGAGCAGCGCGTCGCGGAGGAGGTACTCATCCTCGGTCTCCCGCACGACAGCCGGGATCGATGTCAGACCCGCCTCGCGGGATGCGCGCGTTCGACGTTCACCCATGATGAGCTCATAGGTCCCGTCGCCCTTGTCGCGTACGACGACAGGCTGCAAGACGCCGAACTCACGTACGGAGTGGACGAGCTCGGCGAGGTCTTCGGGGTCGAAGTGCGTTCGGGGCTGCCGCGGGTTGGGAACGATCGTCGTCGGATCGATGTGGACGAGTCGTGCTCCCGGCACGGTCACGAGTTCGGCGTCCGCGGCACCGCTTGCCTGGCCGGTCGTCGACGTTGCGTCGGAGGCTTCCTTGGCTGTCTCGGATGCCGATGCCCCGGGGAAGAACACGTCGACCGGGCGCGCCTCCGACGACTCCGCCGTGGGGATGAGGGCACCGATACCGCGGCCCAGTCCGGTTCTCTTGGCCATCAGTCTTCCTTCGTGGTGGTGTCGCGCGCGACGATCTCGACCGCTGCTTCGCGGTAGGCGATCGCGCCCGCTGAGTGGCCATCGTACGCGATGACGGTCTGGCCGAAGCTCGGCGCCTCCGACACACGAACGGACCGGGGAATGACGGTATCGAGCACCTCGTTCGCGAAGTGCTCGCGTACTTCGTCGGCAACCTGCTGAGCGAGACGGGTTCGACCGTCGTACATCGTGAGCAGAATCGTCGACACGTGCAGCGCAGGGTTCAGGTGTTTCTGGATCATCTGCACGCTGCCGAGCAGCTGGCTCAGTCCCTCCAGCGCGTAGTACTCGCACTGGATCGGGATGAGCACCTCATCCGCCGCCGTGAAGGCGTTGATGGTGAGCAGGCCCAGCGAGGGTGGGCAGTCGATGATGACGAAGTCGAGGTGGTTGTCTTCGATGGCGAGGTAGTCGCGGAGCGCACCACGCAGGCGATGCTCGCGAGCAACCTGGGACACGAGCTCGATCTCGGCGCCGGCGAGATGAATAGTGCTGGGCGCGCACAGCAGGTTGGGGGACTCTGGACTGGTCTGGACGATGTCAGCGAGGGGGAACTCGTCGATCAGAACGTCGTAGATGCTCGCCGTATCCGCGTTGTGCGGCACACCGAGTGCGGTCGACGCGTTTCCCTGAGGGTCGAGATCGATCACGAGCACTCGCGCTCCGAGCGACGCCAGAGCGGCGGAGATGTTCACTGCGGTGGTCGTCTTGCCGACGCCACCCTTCTGGTTGGACACCGTGAAGACTCGAGTGCGCCCGGACAGCTTCACCTCGGCTGCCTCCAGCGCCCGGCGCCGGGCCGAGAGATCGGCGATTTCACGCGCAATGGGGGAGTCCTCGAAGGAGGTGGAGCCTGACGACTCACCGGACTGTTTCACGTGAAACGCGCTCCTTCGTCTCGGGGACAACGTCCCAAGTCTACCGGCGTAGCGCGCCGCGCATGGGTCGTATGCATCTTGATCGGGCGCGCTCGGGGACGACTGGTAGGGCCCGCTTGCCCTGACGCGCCCGCAAGCGCACGCGCACCGAGCGCACGCGGACGTGGCCACGCCCGTTCACGATGCCGTCCCGCTCGCCGCACCCATCCCGAGAGCGCTGGACCTACTCGGCCACATGGTGCACCCAAGCGGCAATGTGTGCGGCGATGACGCCGTCCGCATGGTGTGTACCGAGGCTGAGCCCGCTGCAAGAGCGTGCACGGGGGCGTTCTTGAGGATGTTTCACGTGAAACGTCTCTCTTCAAACGTCCCGCCACCATGTCAGGTTCCTGTCCCAGTCGCCTCCGGTGCCAACCCGTTGGTCGCCGACGACACCGCGATCGCCTTGCATCGGTTCACCCCACCCATGGCGCGCTGGACCTGCAGTGTGGTCTCCGGTGGATGAGCGCGGCCCGCGCGCAGCCCGCCGCACACTTCGTGCCGCTGGCGAAGCCGTAGGCACGGACGAGCGTCCGTCAGTGTGTCGGTCAGGCCGTACATCCGGCGCCATTCCCCGGTCCGATATGTCAGCAGTGCTAGTGCGCTCAACCGACGAGTCCGGGAGGATGACCGTCCGCCCCACCGCATCGGGGGAGTGCGTCCGCTCGGTTCGCCGTTGGCGCGCGGGCACGCTTCCGACCGGACTCACTCCTGATTGCGCCTCTCTGCTCGGTCACTCCTCGGCGTTCCTCACTCACGCGCCGCGCACAGCGCAGACCGCCACTGTGGTGCGGTGCCTGCCCCTGACCCTTCGCTCCTCGGTGCGCCCAGCTCTGGCAGTCGCGGTCGCTCCCCGACACCTGCGCCAGCCTCTCGGCACCGACACCCGCCTCGCGACGCTGGCGCCCGCCCGCCGACACCCGACCCCGCCCCCGCGACTCCCACGCGCAGCCCTTTATCCCACTCACCCCCGGCACTCGCGCCCGCCCCCCCGGGCCGTCCCGGCCGCAGTCGATTGACTCCCGGTCCCTCCGGAACTGTCGCGCACTTCCCCACACTCCCGCACCGCAGCCCCCTACCTCCCGCTGACCTGCGGGCACCACCGCACGACTCCGTGCACTGTCGTCCATCTGCCCACACTCTCGCGCCGCAGCCCCATGCGTCCCGCTGACCTCCGGGCACCGCCGCGCGCGTCCCTGCACTGTCGCCCACCTGCCGGCACTCCCGCGCCGCAGCGCCATGCGTCCCGCTCATCCCGTCGCGCACCGCACCCATCGAGCGACCCTGTCGGTTCTGAAGACTTCACACCGTGGCGCTCACACCGCTGCGCTGCGGACACCAGGATCCGTATGGTCGCGCGTGCGCGCGATCACCGTCCACGCTCGCCAATGCGGCGAGGCCGATGGTGCTCCGCAGTGAACTCACTGAGCTCGGTCCGCTCGCCAGCGCCGAGGAGGTTCGCGGCACCCTTACCAAACCGCCGGGGTGTAGCGACGAACGGCTCCGGCTCCCGAGAGACCTGTCGTCGACCGTCGGGCGCCTGCGACTGTTCCCCGCCTGGGGGAGCGCCCAGGTGCCGTCGCCCCACACAGCGCGGTGTCGATGCGGAGGTCTCCGCCGACTGCGGTCAGAGGGATCGTTCCTTGCCTGGGCCCGGCTTGGCGGGAATGGTTCGAGCCCGACTGCCGTCGCCTGGCCCAGCCAGATATCTCGCACCATCCACAGCCCCGCGCCAGTGTTCCCTCCCGCGTGCCGGATCGCCCTGCGACTACCGACATCGCTGGCACCAGCTAATCCATGACGGTGTCCCGCACACACGCGCCGGACAGCGATCTCTGCTGCGGTCAGTTTTGAAGACGATCTCCGCTGGTCGAACCGGCTAACCTCAGAGCTGCGCGGGCCGGGCTCGCATGATTGACCCGCGCCAGACACGACGTCGACGATAGACGGAGCGCCGACTCAGTAGGACCGCCGAACGCAAGCGACGATGTTTCACGTGAAACAGTCCGAACGAAGCACTCCAACAGACTCCCACCGCGCGCCCTGGTTCGCTCCGGGAGCCACCTCCCGACATGCATGACGTGACCGGACGTCGATCGAGGAGCGGATATGACTGCGATGCACGTCGCCGCCCTCTCCTTTGCCGGCCCCTCCTACTCCCTGTGAGCACGTCCCTGGGCGAGACATGCGTCGTGCGAATTCACTCTGCGCGGTCGATTGAACTCGACATGCGCTCTGATCCCACCGCGGCGCCGCGCACGGGTCGATACCGGCGCTGCATCTACCCGTTGCCCAACGAGGTGAACGCACCCGGGATCGTGCACCGTGAACGACACCCGGCACTGCCACGCAAGGCTCGCAGAGCTCGTGCCTTCGCGAACCGCGGGGCGTGGCCAGACCACTGTGGTCTCGACACGACGCGACACAGGTTGTGCGCATGCCCATCGACAGATCTCGAGACAGCGAGAGAGAGAGATCCGTCAGCTCGAGGGAATGCCTCAATCCCGCGGACCACATTGGGGGCGTGGCGTTACCCCACCCGTCGCGTCCTGACCGGTGATGCACGAACCGCTGCCACCGGAGGAGAGCCACCAGGCCGACCGGCCGCACTTTGAGGACATCGCCCGTCCAACGCTGTGCATCGCAGATGATCTGGGTGAGAGGTCCACCCCGCGCGCAGGGTCGTTCCCATGCTGTGGTGTTCGTTTCACGTGAAACACTCGCTCGCCCATGACAAGTTGCGAGAGTCAGCTGCCATGCAATCAAGGAAGGCCATGGCTGGAAGGGGTGGCCGCGAAGGCCCATCCTCGGCATCCGTAGACACCAGCGGCTCAGCTGCCTATCGACGCTCGAACCCCCGCCAGTCCCAGGTACTCACTGCCATGTGACTTCGCGAGCGCGAATTGCACTGTTTCACGTGGAACATTGAGACCCGCCAACCGACCAACTTCGTGACCTCGCTCTCGTGAGCAGGGCCCGCGAACCCGGAGGGGCCACGACCGGAGGTGGAATCTGCACCCGGCCGTGGCGCACTCCGGCCTCCATCGCCTATCGCTTGGCACTGGCGAGGATTCTTGCGATCAGCGCCACTGCCGCGGCGACGATGATCGACGCGAGCGCGGGATCCATGTCCACACTGAGACTCTGGGCCCGTTCGGGTCGCAGGATCCACAACACGAGCGGCGCGACGTAGGAGATGGCCACGGCCATCACCCACCAACGGAGCGCCCGACTGCGAGTGTCCCGCATCACGGTCACCACCGCCACCACCATGGGAACGGCGGCCAACAGCGCGAACTGGCCCAGGATGAGGATCGGAATCGACCACGCCGAGATGACGATCGCCGGGTGAGCCCCCCGCACTCGAGGCCGAGGACGAGGGGGAGTGGGGGAGGAGCTGAGTTTATCCATGATGCGACTGGTCCTTCGCTGGTCAGCGGCCAGTGCGCGAGAACATGGCCGCGATCATACCGACGAGAGCGAGTCCCGCCGCGCCGAGGAAGACCCAAGAGAACCCGGACGTCAATGCATCAGCCGAGACCACACCCTCGGCCAGCAAGGCGCCGGTGCGGGCAGTCGCCACTGACGCCAGGATGGCAAGGCCCAGAGCTCCACCGATCTGTTGACTCGTATTGACGAGCCCGCCCGCAAGACCGGCCTCTCCGCCTTCGACACCGTCCACCGCGAGCTGGGTCGCCGTCACGAACGCGCCGCCGAGACCGACACCGATGAGGATGCTCGGACCCAAGATGTGGAGGACGAAAACCGCGTCACTCGGCGAGCTCGCCAGCCACACCAGGCCGCCCGCGAGGATCAGTAAGGAACCCGTCAGCGTTCGCTTCAGGCCGACGGAACCGACGATGCCGGGCGCAAGACCGGCCACGATGACGAGAGCGCCGGCGAGGGGCAGCTGAGTGAGACCGGCCGTCAGGGCGTCGTAGTGGAGGACCGCCTGCATGTAGACGGAGAGCGCGAAGAACAGCGCCACCATCGCGCCACCGACAAGGAGCATCGTGAGGTTTCCCGACGTCAGGTTTCGGTTCCGAAAGACGGTCAGGGGAACCAGGGGATCGGCAACTCGGCGCTCGATGAGGACGAAGGCCACCGCGAACAGCAGGGCCACAACGGCGAGCCCGATCGTCACGGGATGCCCGAAGCCCAGCTGTTCAACGGCACTCAGCGCACCGACAGATGAGAACAACGCGCCAGTGATCGTCGTCGCGCCGGGATAGTCGAGGCGAGTGGACGCGCCGGTTTGATCCCGACTCACGAGTCTCGGGACGAGGACGATGACGAGAACTCCTACCGGGATGTTCACGAAGAACACGGCCTGCCATCCGAGCGCCGCGGTGAGGACACCGCCGAGAAGCACACCAGCTGCGGACCCCACTCCGGCGACGGCACCCCAGATTCCGAGAGCCTTGGTTCTATCTGCCGCGCCGGGAAAGAGCTGTGTCACCAAGGCAAGCGCTGCGGGCGCCAGAAGCGCCGCCGACCCGCCCTGCAGTGCCCGCGCACCGAGCAGCATCGGGCTGCTGAAAGAGAAACCCGCCAGCGCGGACGCACCGACGAAGCCGAGGATTCCGAGCAGGAACACCCGGCGATGTCCGTACCGATCAGCCAGCCTGCCCCCGAGGAGAAGAAGGCCGCCGAAGGGGAGGACGTAGGCCGTAATGACCCAGGCCAGCGCCACGGTGTCCATCCGAAGGTGCTCCCCGATGGCGGGAAGGGCGATGTTGACGATAGACGCATCCAACACCACCAGGAACTGCGCCAAAGCCAGCACACTCAGTGCCAACCATCGGTGCGTGCTTCGCGGGACCGTCTGGTGCTGGGGACCAGTTTCGAGAGCTTCTCGAGTGCTCATTTCCATCTCCATTCGTTGATGACGTTAGGGAGTGACTACTCACTCACTCTTAAGGGCAAAAGAAGGGAACATCGCCGAACGCGCGAGCTGCTAAGAACGGTGACGAATCCCGTGCGACAGAATCGTGGCCCAGGTCTCGGGGATACTCTCGATGCCGGCAGTCACGATCAAGTGGCACAGCTGGCCGTAGGCAATGAAGCGCTGGACGGAATCGTCGCTGCCACCCGAACGCGTCTTCACGAAGGTCGTGACCTTCGCCAATCCCGCTCGGAGCGCGTCACCGATCTCAGCAATCTCCGCAACCGACTGCGCGTGGACCTGCAACATGAGGAGGGCTCGGTCAGCGATCAGATCCGCGTACGCGCCCCCCATCGCGAACAGCACGGAATCAGCATCCTGCGCCTCGGCTGCATCCGCGCCCTTCTCGAGTGCATCGACGACCTGATCGAAGCAACTCTGCAGAGCTGCCACGAACAGACGCTCTTTGCTCGGATACAGCTTGAAGACGTACGCCGGGGAGATCTTCGCTTCACGTGCGACGTCGGCGATGGTCGTGGCGTGAAAGCCGCCGCGAGCGAACTCGCGAACCGCGACACCGGCCACGAGTGGCCTCCGCGCATCCGCGGTCGAAAGAACAGAAGAACGAGTAGGCACGGGAGTGACTGTACACTCACTCACCGCCGTGGACAAGGATCAGAGCTGCGAGCTCACGGCCGACAACCACTGCCCGCACGACGCACTCAGGATGATCCACCGCCGACCCTCCCGAAATTCGACGCCGTTCGAGACACTGGAGCATGGCTTCCGCATCGGGCGCTCCGCTCTCCCTCCCCCCGAGGAGATCCCCGGATATCGACGACGACTTCCGGACGGGTGTACTCGGGGGCACCTGGGTGCCGCATTACCTGCCGCACTGGACGACGCCGGAGCGCTCGCGGGCGCGCACCTCCTTCAGTGAGCGCGGGCTCGAACTCCGGATCGACGCGGATCAGCCCGAATGGCGCCCCGAAGACGCGCCCTTACGGGTATCGAACGTGCAGACCGGGACGTTCTCCGGTCCGCAGGGGTCGACTCGGGGCACTCATCGGCACCGATCTGATGGATTGGTTGTCCGCACGGCTGTGCCCACCCGCCTACCGTTCGCGCCTGAAAGCGGTCGCGTGGACGTGACGCTTCACGCCAGTACAGACCCCGACTGCATGACCGCCATCTGGCTCGTGGGGACCGAGCATCGTGATCCCCGTGACTCGGGCGAGATTTGCGTCGTTGAGATCGACGCACACGCGGTCGGAGCACAGACCACGGTGAGGTGCGGTATCAAAGCCCACGACGACGATCGACTGGCCACCGAGATGGTCACGACATCCATTCCTCATGACGCGAGCGGTGCCCTCACATGGACGGTCATCTGGGCGGAGGGGAGGACAGTGATCGGATGCGAAGGAGCTACCGTGCACATCATCGATCAGGCTCCGACGTACCCTCTGATCCTGATGATCGACATTTTCGAGTCGAGGGCCGGTCACGGGGTGTACCCGAAGTCTGCCGCGGTTCAGCGAGTGAGAGCCTGGTCGAGTTGACGCCCGCAACGAGCTCGCGAGGTCAGCGAGTGACGGTCGCCGTCAAGACGCGTGTGGGCTCGTCGACGACACCCTCACCGACGACGTGGATCTCAACGCCGGTCACGCCGAACCGACGGATCTGCTTCTCCGCGGCATCCACCTCTGCCGCGACGTTCGCGCCCTTCAGATAAGCCAGTCTGCCCCCGACGCGTGCCAGCGGCGCCGTCCAGGGGATCAGCGTGCGCAGCGCACTCACCGCGCGGGCGGTCACCACGTCGAACACCCGCCCCTTGGCCCACTCCTCCGCACGCAGGCGCTCGACGGTGACATTCTGCAGGCCGAGCGCCTCGACCTGTTCGGACAACCAGATCGTCCGCCGCTCCATCGGCTCGATGAGGGTGAACTCGACGTCAGGGCGGGCGATCGCGAGGACGAGGCCGGGGAGTCCCGCACCTGAGCCCACGTCGGCGACTCTCCCCGTGAAGAAGGGCGCCGCCACCGCGCTGTTGAGAATGTGGCGTGACCATAGCCGAGGGACCTCGAGGGGGCCGATCAGCCCGCGCTCTTCACCGTGCGCCGCCAACGCCGCGGTGAAGCGGCGCGCCAGATCGATCCGATCACCGAACACCGTGACCGCGGCATCCGGTTCTTCTTCGAGTTCGTGCTCCACGTCGTCCGGATCAGCCGCGACGCAGAACGGTGTGCCGATCGGCTCCTTCACCGAAGGACTCGGATGCGTACCCGCGGTCCGCCGCAATGTCGTGCACGAGCTTGCGCTCGTAGCTCGACATCGCGGGGAGCGACGCCTGCGAAGCACCCTCTTCGAGACGCTGGATCGCACGATCGACGAGGTTCTCGAGCTGACGCTGCCGGGCGTCGCGCGACCCGCCGATGTCGAGGATGAGACGTGAGAAGCGGCCGGTTGCGTTCTGCACCGCGAGTCGTGTCAGCTCCTGGAGCGCCTGAACCGTGTCGGGGTGAGACAGCGTCGACAGGGTCGAGGCGTCATCGGATTCCACCGACACATACGCTCGACCGGCACGCACATCGAGGGCGAGGTCGCCGTCAATGTCAGCGATGTCGAGCAGGCCCTCCAGGAAGTCGGCGGCTACGTCGCCTTCCTGTTCGAGCTGCTCTTCCGTGGCGACCGTGTGGTCAGGGGCGATCTGTTCGGACGTCGTCATCATGGTCTCCGGGTGCTCAGGAGGGGGTGTCGGTGCCGGGCTTCGCCGTCGTCCGCGGTGCGGTTCCCGGCGCCTTGGTGGACTGCTGCTGCTTCTTGGCACGCTGCTTGCCCACCGGCTGTTGGCGCTTGGGCTGCGCAGCACGGGCACGCTCTGCCTCTTCGAAGAGTCGCTGCTGCTCGGCCTCGTACTTCTCGATCGGAACGACCTTGCCGCTCGAATCGATCGCCTTGCCCTTGCGTGCCAGCCGCTCTTCGCGAGCCTTCGCGGCATCCGATCCGGGGGTGGGCATCTCACGGATGACGACGAACTGCTGGACCATCGTCCACAGGTTGCTGACGAACCAGTAGATGACGACGCCGAGCGGGAAGAAGACACCCGAGAAGATGAAGGCCAGCGGCAGGATGTACAGCATGATCTTCTGCATCTGGTACGCCTGACCGGTCTTGGCCTCGGGCGACAGGTTCTTCGAGATGATCTGCAGCTGCGTGAAGAACTGCGAAGCGATCATCAGGACCACGAGGGTCAGGAGGATCGCGACCGTGAACTGACCGTCGGGCTGACCCCACGCGGTGACGAGGTTCACGTGCATGGATGCCACGTCGAACAGGCGCGCATCGTAGAACTCGGTCGTCAGTTCGGGCGTGAGGAGTCCCACACCGCCCTGGCCGGCGGCGGCGTGCTTGGACACGTCGTTCAGCACGCTGAAGAGAGCGAAGAAGATCGGCATCTGCACCAGTAGCGGAAGGCAGCTGGAGACGGGCGTCGTGCCGTGCTTCTTGTACAGCGCCATGGTCTCGCGGCTCATGGCCTCGCGGGAGAGCTGATCGCGCTTGCCCTTGTACTTCTCCTGCACCTTGCGGAGCTCGGGGGCGATCTCCATCATCTTGCGCTGGCTCTTGATCTGCCGAACGAAGAGGGGGATCAGAGCGGCGCGAACGATGAGCACGAGGCCGATGATCGACAGCACCCAGGTGAGACCTGCCGCCGGCGCCAGACCAATGGCCGTGAACAGCGTGTGCCAACCGACCAGGACGAGTTCGACGAGCCACTTCAAGGGCCAGAGGACGATTCCAATGAGATCCGGCACGGATCAGTCCTTTCGGGAGGGCACGACGAAGCCGTGCGGAGTGAGTTCGTGACGGAAGGCGCGGTGAGGACGGACGTCGTCGATGCCTCCCTGAGCCCAGGGGTGGCAGCGGGCGAGGCGGGCCGCAGTCAGAGCGGCTCCTTTGACGAGTCCGTGCTGCTGCACGGCGCCCACCGAATAGGCGGAGCAGGACGGGTAGTACTTGCACACGTCGCCGTAGACGTGCGAAATCGTCGCGCGATACGCGTGCAGAAGAGCGAGACCGGCGTTACGGGGGAGAAGCGGAATGGATGCCGCAACCGAGGACCACTCGAGGTGACCGACACCGGTGGACGAAGTGGGGAGCGTCGACGTACTCATAATGCGGCCTTGCGCTGGAGGCATCGAACGACGTCGGCGCGGAGATCGGCGTAATCGATGGAGGCTGCCGACGGGAGCGCTCGGATGACGACGGAGGCGCCCCCGCGAACGAACGGGAGCGCCTCGGCGCATACCGCCTTCAGACGGCGGCGAACGGTGTTGCGTGTGACGGCGGAGCCGACCTGGCGACTCACGATGAAGCCGAACCGCGCGGGACCCTCGTCCGGCACAGTGCCGACGTAGGTCACCGTGTGCGTTCCGGCACAACGAGAGCCCCGACGGACGGTGGCTTTGTAATCCGATCCGCGGGTGAGTCGGTTCGGCTTCGCGAGCACTAGGTGGGTCAGGCCGAGAGCTCGGTGCGGCCCTTGGCGCGGCGCGCCGAAAGGATCGCGCGGCCGGCGCGGGTACGCATGCGGGCGCGGAAGCCGTGCTTCTTGGCGCGGCGGCGGTTGTTGGGCTGGAAGGTGCGCTTGCTCATGGGGTCACTCCGGAGGTGATGTCACCCGATGCTCTTCTGCCGGGGGACGTGGTCGGGACTGCCGTGTAGGCATAAGTCAACCGACTAAGGCTACGTCGCGCGGGACGTTAACTCAAACCGAGGAGCCCGACCGCTCATTATCCCCAAGCGTCGTCCACACCCGTGGCAAAGACACGCGACCGCGTTCTACAGTTGATTTTGCTCCGTGCGGACCGCGAACTAGCGTGGCCCCGGAAGTTATCCACAGGTTCGGCGCGCTGCACGTCGACAGTATCGCGCCGAGGTCCCGGAGGGGATATGTCACTGCACCAAGTACCGGATGTTCCCGTCTGGTCCGCCGTGCTCGACCACCTCCTCACCGACGACCGGGTCACCCCCCAGCTTCACGGATTCCTCAACCTGGCCGTCCCGCAGGGAGTCATGGGGGGAACGCTCTACCTCGACGTGCCCAACGACCTGACCGCCGCCCAGATGAACAAGCGCATGCGGGCGCCCATCCTGGAGGCCCTCACACAGGTACAGGGAGTCGATCCCGAGGTCAGCAACTTCCGCGTCGTCGTCAACCCCGACCTGATCGAGTCGCACCGATCGGCACCGCCCGCCGAGGACCGACCCACGTCGTCGCAGACCACGAGCACCCACTCGCCGATGTCGGAACAGGCCCCTGACCCGATCGTCCCGGCATCCCGCAACGACACTCGCCTGAACCCGAAGTACACCTTCGACAACTTCGTCATCGGCCAGTCCAACCGCTTCGCGCACGCGGCGGCGGTCGCCGTCGCCGAAGCGCCCGCGAAGGCATACAACCCGCTCTTCATCTACGGAGACTCGGGACTCGGCAAGACCCACCTCCTCCACGCGATCGGCGACTACGCCGCGAGCATGTACGCCGGCATCCGTGTCCGATACGTCTCGAGCGAAGAGTTCACGAACGACTTCATCAACTCGATCGCGAACAACCGCGGCTCCGCATTCCAGGCGCGCTACCGCGACGTCGACATCCTCCTCATCGACGACATCCAGTTCCTGCAGGGGCGCGCCGAGACGCAAGAGGCCTTCTTCCACACGTTCAACACGCTGCACGACCACGACAAGCAGGTCGTGATCACCAGCGACCTGCCGCCGAAGCAGCTCACCGGCTTCGAGGACCGCATGCGAAGCCGCTTCGAGTGGGGTCTGATCACGGACGTGCAGGCGCCCGACCTCGAGACGCGTATTGCGATCCTCCGCAAGAAGGCGCAGAGCGAACGGCTTCTCATCCCCGACGACGTGCTCGAGTACATCGCGACGGTCGTCTCGTCGAACATCCGCGAACTGGAGGGTGCGCTGATCCGCGTCTCCGCGTTCGCGAGTCTGAACCGCTCGACCCTCGACATGTCGTTGGCCCAGACCGTTCTGCGCGACATCATCGATCAAGACGACGCGAACGTCGTGTCGCCGACCGACATCATCACGGCGACGGCTCAGTACTTCAAACTCTCGGTCGATGATCTCTACGGGTCGAGCCGATCACAGGCCGTGGCGACGGCGCGTCAGATCGCCATGTATCTCTGCCGCGAACGGACGAGTCTGTCGTTGCCGAAGATCGGACAGCTGTTCGGCAACCGCGATCACACGACCGTCATGTACGCCTACAAGAAGATCAGCGACCTGATGAAGGAACGCCGGTCGATCTACAACCAGGTCTCGGAGATCACCACCCAGCTCGGCCGCATGCGCTGAGTGCCCACCTGAGGCCAGGGGTTCGTCCGCGTCTGCGGGCGGACCCTTCGCTGTTTTCGGGCCCCGACGGGGCACGAGACGTCTCTCACGGAGATGTCTTCACCCGGTTCTACACAGTGTGGAAAACCTGTGGATAACTCGGAATCTCTGCGGAGGACATGTGAACGACACGCGTACGCCTGTGGAGGGAGCGAAGAACCCACGACCACGCACTCCTGTTAACTGCCCACCCTCTCCGCAATCCGTCCACAGATCACACGCGTGTAGTTCCCTTCTGTTAACACGCATCCCTCGAGTTATCCACAGTCTCCACAGCTGTTAAGAAGATGAAGACCCATTAATGAGTTAACAGAGATCCGATGACCTTGGGGGAGCGATCGCGGGTCGACGTGTGGTCACGCAGCCGGGCACTAGCATGGGAAAGCCATACCGCCGTCAAGGGAGCGCCCGTGAAGTTTCACGTCAATCGCGATGTCTTCAGCGAAGCCGTTTCGTTCGTGGTCAAGCTCCTGCCGCAGCGCAACCCCCAGCCGATCCTTGCTGGAGTCCTGATCGAGGCCGGCGAGCAAGGGCTGACCCTCGGCGCATTCGACTACGAGGCGTCGGCACGGACGACCATCGAAGCCACCGTCGATGAGCCGGGCACGATCCTGGTCCACGGCCGTCTGCTGTCGGATATCGCCAGCCGCCTCCCGAACGCCCCCATCCAGATCACGGTCGACGACGATGGCGGCATCCTCCTGACGTGCGGCTCCGCCCGATTCACGCTGGCATCCATGCCGGTGCAGGAGTACCCGGCCATCCCGGAGGTCACCGGCGAGTCGGGACTCGTCCCGGCCGACGACTTCGCGACCGCGATCGCCCAGGTCGCCTTCGCCGCGTCGCGCGACGACGTCACCCCTGTCCTCACCGGCGTGCAGCTCGAGGTCACCGGCACGCAGCTGAGCCTCGTCGCCACCGACCGCTACCGCGTCGCGCTGCGCGAGATCCCCTGGGACGGCGGCGCTGCGGCATCCGACGAGCCCACGGCTGCTCTCGTGCCGGCTCGCACCCTGCAGGAGGTCGGCAAGACCTTCGCGCACGGCGGAGACATTTCGATCGCGTTCTCCGGCTCGGGCGACCGCGAGATCATCGCGTTCTCCTCGGGCAACAAGACCGTGACCTCGCTGCTCATCAAGGGCAACTTCCCGCCCGTGCGCCGGCTCTTCCCCGCTCAGACCGAGCACCACAGCGTCGTCAACACGGCCGAGCTCGCCGAGGCCGTCCGTCGCGTCGCGCTGGTGCTCGACCGCTCCGCGCCGCTGCGGTTCACGTTCGGGCCGGACGGGGTGTCGATGGATGCCTCGGGCACCGAGCAGGCGCGCGCGACCGAGTCCGTCGACGCGACGCTCGTCGGCGACGAGGTGACCCTCGGTCTGAACCCGCAGTACCTGCTCGAATCCCTCGGCGCGGTCCGCAGCGAGTTCACGCGGATCACGTTCACCTCGAGCGACAACGCGAACAAGCTCAGCCCCGTGCTGATCACCCCGCAGACCTCGGTCGACAAGGGCGGCGAGGGTTCGTTCAAGTACCTGCTGCAGCCCAACCTGCTGCTTCGCTGACCGGCCGCCGACCCGTCGGATGTCTGAGCCGGCGGGTAGTCTGACCCGGTGATCGTGGAGCAGCTCGGACTAACGGACTTCCGCAATTACGCGGCCGCCGACGTCTCTCTCTCCGCGGGCGCCAACCTTTTCGTCGGCCGCAATGGTCAGGGCAAGACCAATCTCGTCGAGGCCGTCGCCTACCTCGCCACGCTCGGTTCGCACCGCGTCTCCAGCGACGCCCCCATGGTGCGTGACGGGGCGGATGCCGCGATCGTCCGCGCGCGGCTCGCGCACGGCGACCGCAGCGTCCTCCTCGAGCTGCAGCTCAACCGCCAGGGTTCCAACAAGGCGCGGGTCAACGGTGTCAATGTCCGCACCGCCGAGCTTCCCCGTTACGCACAGGTCGTCCTGTTCGCACCGGAGGATCTCCAGATCGTGCGCGGCGACCCGTCGGCGCGGCGACGCTTCGCCGATCAGCTGATCGTCCAGCGCGCCCCGCGGCTCGCGGGGGTTCTCGCCGACTACGACCGCGTGTTGCGCCAGCGGACGGCGCTGCTGAAATCGGCGCGCGCCCGCGGTGTCCGCGGTGACGCCCTCGGGACGCTCGACGTGTGGGACGACAAGCTCGTGTCGCTCGGGACGGAGGTGATCGAGGCGCGACTGGCGTTGGCATCCGATCTCTCCACGCCCGTGGCCGAGGCGTACACCGCGATCGCGGGCGCCGACCACGACCCCCGGCTGCGCTGGGCGCTGTCGGTGGTCGGTGGAGACCCCGAGGAGGGCGACGCAGCCGCCGAGACGGGAACGACGGATTCGCTCGCCGAGCAGTTCCGCACCGCTCTCGCTGCGCGCCGGTCGATGGAGCTGGAACGCGGGCTGACGCTCGTCGGTCCGCACCGCGACGATCTCGTGCTCGAAGTGCGCGGACTCCCCGTCAAGGGATACGCCTCGCACGGCGAATCGTGGTCGGTCGCGCTCGCCCTGCGCCTGGCATCCGCTGAGCTCCTCCGGGCCGAGTCGCGCCTCGGCGATCCGGTGCTCATCCTCGACGACGTGTTCGCCGAGCTCGACGCCGGTCGTCGCACTCGTCTGGCCGAACTCGCCGCCGGCTACGAACAGGTGATCGTGACCTCCGCCGTCGAAGAAGATGTGCCCGACGGACTCCGCGCGCACGTCGTCCGGGTCGAGGCCGGCCAGATCAAGGATGCCGATGAGTGACGAGCCCGATCTCCCCGAGACGATCGCCACCTATCTGCGGCTGCGTGGCCTGGAACCGTCCCCGTATCGGAAGAAGAAGCGTCGCCGTCGCGGTGGCGACGACGACAACGCTCCATTCACCGCCGGCCGTGACCCTCGCGGACTCGGCGACGTGCTCTCGACCCTGACGAGATCAGCGGGCTGGGAACCGCAGCTGGCCCGCGAAGACCTCGTCCGCACGTGGCACGACGTCGCCGGCGCCGACACCGCCGCGCACACTCGCCCCGTGGCCCTCGACGCGGGGATGTTGACGGTGCAGGCCGACTCCACGGCGTGGGCGAAGCAGCTGCAGTTGATGCGCGCGCACATCCTGTCGGAGATCATCCGACGGTTTCCGGAAGCGGGGGTCGAGTCGATCCGCTTCATCGGGCCGGACGTCCCCTCCTGGAAATGGGGGACGAGAGCCGTTCCAGGCCGCGGTCCGCGCGATACCTACGGTTAGGCCATGGTCCGGACTGGTCCGGTGCGATTTCTCCCCTCCTAGGGGCGTACACACCGCTTTACGAGGCCTCGCGCGGTAAGATGGAGATTCCGACGAATCGATCTGGAGCTCGCGAAGTCATGACGTCCGAAAACCCCGACACCGTTTCCGAGGAACCCGAAAAGGCCAGCACGAAGGTTTCGAACGAGTACGGGGCAGACGCCATCCAGGTGCTCGAGGGGCTCGAGGCCGTTCGCAAGCGTCCCGGCATGTACATCGGCTCGACCGGTGAGCGCGGCCTGCACCACCTCGTCCAAGAGATCGTCGACAACTCCGTCGACGAGGCCCTCGCCGGCCACTGCGATCTGATCGACGTCACCATCCTTACCGACGGTGCCGTCCGCGTGATCGACAACGGCCGTGGCATCCCGGTCGATATGCACCGCACCGAGGGCAAGTCGACCGTCGAGGTCGTGCTGACCGTCCTCCACGCCGGCGGCAAGTTCGGCGGCGGCGGGTACGCGGTCTCCGGTGGTCTGCACGGCGTGGGGTCCTCTGTCGTCAACGCCCTCTCCACGCGCCTCGAGGTCGAGGTGAAGCGTCAGGGACACGCGTGGCGCCAGTCGTTCCGCGACGGCGGCGTGCCGTTGGCCCCGCTCGCGAAGGGCGAAGAGACCGAAGAGACCGGGACGTCGATCACGTTCTGGCCGGATGCCACGATCTTCGACACCGTCGATTTCGACTACGACACCCTTCGCACTCGCTTCCAGCAGATGGCGTTCCTGAACAAGGGGCTGCGCATCAGCCTGCGCGACGAGCGCCCGCAGGCCGTCGTGACCGAGGGTGAGCCGGGCGAAGAGACCACGCAGGGCCGCCACGACAGCTTCCTGTACGAGCGCGGCCTGGTCGACTACGTGGAGCACCTCAACCGCGTCCGCAAGGCCGACGTGGTCAACGAGGACATCATCGAGGTCGAGTCGGAAGACACCGATCGCAACATCGCGCTCGAGCTCGCCATGCAGTGGACGACGGCGTACACCGAGAACGTCTTCACGTTCGCGAACACCATCAACACCCACGAGGGCGGCACGCACGAGGAGGGATTCCGTGCGGCGCTGACGACGCTCGTCAACCGCTACGCGCGCGCGAACAACCTCCTGAAGGAGAAGGACGACAACCTCACCGGTGAAGACATCCGTGAGGGTCTCACCGCCGTCATCTCCGTGAAGCTCTCCGAGCCGCAGTTCGAGGGTCAGACGAAGACCAAGCTCGGCAACACCGAGGCGCGTGCCTACGTGCAGAAGGTCGTCGGCGACAAGTTGGGCGACTGGTTCGACCGCAACCCCGCGCAGGCGAAGAACGTCATCCGGAAGGCGATCGACGCCGCGACCGCACGTCTGGCTGCCCGCAAAGCGCGGGAGACCGCACGTCGTAAGAGCGTCTTCGAGTCGGCCGCCATGCCCGACAAGCTGAAGGACTGCACGTCGAAAGACCCCTCGATCAGCGAGATCTTCCTCGTCGAGGGGGACTCGGCCGGCGGCTCGGCGGTGCAGGGACGCGACCCCCACACTCAGGCGATCCTGGCGCTGCGCGGCAAGATCCTCAACGTCGAGCGCGCGCGCCTCGACCGGGCGCTCGGCAACAAGGAAGTCCAGGCGATGATCCAGGCCTTCGGCACGGGTATCGGCGAAGACTTCGACATGGCCAAGGCGCGGTACCACAAGATCGTCCTGATGGCGGATGCCGACGTCGACGGCCAGCACATCACGACGCTGCTGCTCACGCTCCTCTTCCGCTACATGCGCGGACTCATCGAGGCGGGCTACGTCTACCTCGCGCAGCCGCCGTTGTACCGCTTGAAGTGGTCGAACCACCCGCACGAGTACGCCTACAGTGACCGCGAGCGCGATGCCCTGCTCGTCGAAGGGCAGGCCGCCGGGCGCCGCATCCCCAAGGACAACGGCATACAGCGCTACAAGGGTCTGGGTGAGATGAACGATCACGAGCTCTGGGAGACCACGATGGATCCCGAGACCCGCACGCTCCGGCAGGTCACGATCGACGACGCGGCCGCGGCCGACGAGATCTTCTCGGTGCTCATGGGTGAGGACGTCGAGTCGCGCCGCAGCTTCATCCAGCGCAACGCAAAAGACGTCCGCTTCCTCGACATCTGAACCGGTCGACTCGATACGAAACTGAGATTCCATGGCTGACGACATCACTCCCGAGCCCGCCGACGGGCCCGCAGAGCCCCTTCACAACCACGGCAAGATCGACCAGGTCGACCTCCAGCTCGAGATGCAGCGGAGCTACCTCGACTACGCCATGAGCGTCATCGTCGGGCGCGCCCTGCCCGACGTGCGCGACGGGTTGAAGCCCGTCCACCGCCGCGTGATCTACGGCATGTACGACGGCGGCTTCCGCCCCGACAAGTCGTTCTCGAAGTGCGCCCGCGTCGTCGGCGAGGTCATGGGGCACTACCACCCGCACGGCGACGCTCCGATCTACGACGCTCTCGTGCGCCTGGTGCAGCCGTGGTCGCTGCGGTACCCGCTGGCCCTCGGCCAGGGCAACTTCGGTTCGCCCGGAAACCAGGGTGCAGCCGCGCCCCGGTACACCGAGACGAAGATGGCTCCCCTCGCGCTCGAGATGGTGCGCGACATCGAGGAAGAGACCGTCAACTTCGAGGACAACTACGACGGTCAGACGCAGGAACCGACGGTTCTTCCGGCCCGCTTCCCGAACCTGCTCGTCAACGGTTCGGTCGGTATCGCCGTCGGCATGGCGACCAACATCCCCCCGCACAACCTGCGCGAGGTGTCCGCCGGTGCTTTGTGGGCTCTGGAGAACCCGGATGCCACCCGTGAAGAACTGCTCGAAGCCCTTATGGAGCGCATCCCCGGGCCCGACTTCCCGACGCGCGCGCAGATCCTCGGCACCCGTGGCATCAAGGACGCCTACCGCACCGGCCGCGGGTCGATCACGATGCGGGCGGTCGTCAACATCGAGGAGATCCAGGGCCGCACGTGCCTCGTGATCACCGAACTGCCGTACCAGGTCAATCCCGACAACGTCGCGGTCAAGATCGGTGACCTCGCCCGCGAGGGCAAGATCACCGGGATCGCCGACATCCGCGACGAGACGTCGGGCCGTACCGGTCAGCGCCTGGTCATCGTTCTGAAGCGCGACGCGGTCGCCAAGGTCGTCCTGAACAACCTGTACAAGCACACGCAGCTGCAGGAGAACTTCGGCGCGAACATGCTCGCGATCGTCGACGGCGTGCCCCGCACGCTCTCGCTCGACGGGTTCATCAGCCTCTGGATCGATCACCAGGTCGAGGTCATCGTCCGGCGCACGCGCTACCGCCTGCGCAAGGCCGAGGAGCGCATGCACATCCTGCGCGGCTACCTCAAGGCGCTCGACGCGCTGGACGAGGTCATCGCCCTCATCCGTCGGTCTCCGACGGCCCAGGATGCCAACGAGGGCCTCCAGAAGCTCCTCGACATCGACGACATCCAGGCGCAGGCGATCCTCGACATGCAGCTGCGCCGCCTCGCGGCGCTCGAGCGGCAGAAGATCGTCGACGAGGCGCAGGAGCTCGAGGCCCGCATCGCGGACTACAACGACATCCTCGCGACCCCGGCGCGCCAGCGCACCATCATCCGTGACGAGCTCACCGCGATCGTGGACCGTTTCGGCGACGACCGCCGCACCGAGATCCTGCACGGATTCGACGGCGACGTGTCGGTCGAAGACCTCATCGCCGAAGAAGAGATGGTCGTCACCGTCACGCGCGACGGCTACATCAAGCGCACCCGCAGCGACAACTACCGCTCGCAGCACCGCGGCGGCAAGGGCGTGAAGGGCGCACAGCTCCGCGCCGATGACGTGGTCGAGCACTTCTTCGTCACCACGACCCACCACTGGCTCCTGTTCTTCACGAACAAGGGACGCGTGTACCGCTCCAAGGCGTACGAGGTTCCCGAGGCCGGTCGGGATGCCAAGGGCCAGCACGTGGCGAACCTCCTCGCGCTGCAGCCCGACGAAGAGATCGCCCAGATCCTCGACATCCGCGACTACAACGTCGCGACGTACCTCGTGCTCGCGACGCGTGCCGGACTCGTGAAGAAGACCCGTCTGACCGAGTACGACACCAACCGCCAGGGCGGCGTCATCGCGATCAAGCTCCGCGGTCAGGCGTCCGACGACGGCGACGAGGCCGAACCGGGCACCGCCGATGAGCTCGTCAGCGCCCTGCTGGTCGACGAGGGCGACGATATCCTCCTCATCAGCCGCCTGGGCATGTCGTTGCGCTTCTCCGCGACGGACAGCGCTCTGCGCCCGATGGGACGCTCGACGTCGGGCGTGAAGGGCATGGAGTTCCGTGCGGGCGACAGCCTGCTCTCGGCATCCGTCGCCAAGGACGATGAGTACGTGTTCATCGTCACCGAAGGCGGCTACGCCAAGCGCACTTCGGTCACCGAATACCGCATGCAGAACCGGGGCGGGCTGGGCATCAAGGTGGCCCGTCTGACGGACGATCGCGGCGTCTTGGCCGGCGGTTTGATGGTGTCCGAGGGCGACGAGGTCCTTGTGGTTCTTGCCAGCGGCAAGGTGGTACGCTCCTCCGTGGCCGAGGTGCCTGCCAAGGGTCGCGACACGATGGGTGTCGTGTTCGCCCGCGCCGGAGGCGATGATCGCATCATCGCAATCGCCCGGAACAGCGAGCGGAACCTGACCGAGACGACGGAGACGACCCCCGATCCGGCCGCGCCCGACGCCGCCGAGACCGCCTCCTCCGAGACCCCCGAGGAAAGTACTGACGCATGAGCACGGTAGCCGACAAACTCGCCAAGAAGTCGACGCACAAGACCCCTGCGAAGCAGGTACGTCTCCGGCTCGTGTACGTCGACTTCTGGTCGGCCGTGAAGCTGTCGTTCCTGGCGGCCGTCGCCATTGCCATCGTCACGGTGGTGTCGTACTTCCTGGTCTATCTCGTGGTGAGCGCGACCGGTCTCATCGGCAAGGCCGACGAGTTCTTCGCGAGCTTCACCGACGGGAGCGCGACGCTCTCGCAGTACGTGGGTCTGCCCCAGGTGATGGCTTTCGCCGCCATCGTCGCGATCCTCAATCTCGTCGTCGTGACCGTGATGGGCGCGGTGGTCGCCGGCATCTACAACCTCGCGGTCAAGGTCACGGGCGGCCTGCTCGTAGGCTTCACCTCGAACTGACACCGATTCGGAAAAACCTCGGGATTCAGGTAAAGTCTTCGAGGTTGACCACGATGCGTCAGCAAGACGGGGCTATAGCTCAGGCGGTTAGAGCGCTTCACTGATAATGAAGAGGTCCCAGGTTCAAGTCCTGGTAGCCCCACCCGTTCCCTTCCCGGGGCCTTAGCTCAGTTGGTAGAGCGCCTGCTTTGCAAGCAGGATGTCAGGAGTTCGAATCTCCTAGGCTCCACAACATCACCCTCGCAGGCTCCTCCCGATCGCCGCGCGCGTCGTCACCGGCGCGGATACAGTGATCGCAATGGACATGCGAGTCGCCGCGTACGCCGTCATCACGGACGCCGATGATCGCGTCCTGCTCGCGCACTGGGTCGACGGTCGAAAGGCGGCATGGACGCTGCCGGGCGGCGGCCTCGAGGACGGGGAAGACCCGGAGCGCGCTGTGCGCCGCGAGGTCCGCGAGGAGACCGGCTTCCGGGTCGCTGTCGACGATCTCCTCGGCATCCATTCGCGCGTGATCCCGGCGGAGTCACGGCTATCCGAGGACGCCCAGGGTCCGCTCCACGCCCTGCGGATCGTGTACCGGGCGCACATCGTCGGTGGGCGCCTGCGCTACGAGGTCGACGGGTCGACCGACCGCGCGGCGTGGTTCACATTGCCGGCGGCGCGGCGCCTGCGGCGGGTGCAGCTCGTCGACGTCGCCTTCCGGATGGCGAAGCTGTAGCCGTCAGCCGCGGGGTGCCGTGATGTCGGCGACGGTGGCTCCGTAGGCACGGATCAGATCGTCGGCATCCACGAACAGGCTGTACCCGTGGGCTCCGGCACCCATCGCGATGCGCCGGCCGACGATGCTCTCGTCGGCGTAGACGGGCCAGTCGTGCGTGCTCCCGATCGGGACGATAGTGCCGCGCTCGTATCCCGTCGCGGCGAGGGCGACCTCGGGCTCCGGCAGGCGCAGCTTGTTGACGCCGACGAGGGCGCGCAGCTTCGGCCACGAGATGACCTTGTCACCCGGTACGAGGGCGAACAGGAAAGTGTCGTCGGATCGCTTCACGACGAGCGTCTTGACGATGTCGTCCGGATGGATGCCGAGCAATGCGGCTGCCTCGTCGAGAGAGTTGGCGGCCGGTCGTTCGCGTACATCGACAGAGAGGCCGCGCTGGAGCGCGGCCTCTCTTACTCTGCTGGTGGGGTCGCTCACGCGTCGGGAGCGCGCAGCGGGTCGTCTGCCACCCACAGCTCGTCATCGGCACGCAGCGTCTGCCATGCGGCGTACGCGACGCCGACGGCGGCGGCGACGCCGAGGAGGATGGCGATGACGCCACCGGCACCGATGCCGTCGTTCTGCTTGGGAAGCTTGGCGGCGAGGCGCTTGCTGGCCTTCTTGCCGTACTTTTCGGCACGCTTGGCGTACTTGTGCGTGTCGAGTTCGAAACCGCGACCCTTGGCCAGGCGGTCACGCGTGTCGCCCGCGGCATCCCACACCGACAATGCCCCGCCGACGACGGCACCGGCCGCCGGGACGAGCTTGTGGCTGAGGAAACGGTTGGCGTAGGAGACGCTCTTGTCGACGTACGGCGCGGCGTACTTGTCGTACCCGTCGTGAACGGTGGGAACGAGGTCTTCGCGGCTGAAGCGGCCGAGCTGGCGGCCTGCTTCGCGGGCAACCTTTCCACTCTCGCCCAGCAGCACCTGCTGAGACTCCCACACCTTTGCGGCGTGCTTCTGGAGCTTGCGCAGTTCCTTCTTGCTCTTGCGGCTGAGGCCCACGGCTTCATCCTCCCTGTCGATGGGATGTACGCCCCTCATCTTGCCAGAACGGGGCTGTCCGTCCGCCGACCCTTGCAGATAACTCTGAGAGAATGTACCCATGGCTTCCCACACCGCCGTTGCGACCCTTCACACCAACCACGGCGACATCGTCGTCAACCTGTTCGGAGACCACGCTCCCCGGACCGTCCGGAACTTCGTCGGCCTCGCCGACGGCACGCAGGAATGGACCAACCCGGCGACGGGCGCCAAGGGCGAGGGTCCTCTCTACTCGAACGTCGTGTTCCACCGCATCATCCCCGGCTTCATGATCCAGGGCGGCGACCCGCTCGGTCAGGGCGTCGGCGGCCCCGGCTACACGTTCAACGACGAGATCCACCCCGAGCTGGACTTCTCCGCTCCCTACAAGCTGGCGATGGCCAACGCCGGTCTCCGCCGGAACGCCATCACCGGACAGCCCGAGGGCACCAACGGGTCGCAGTTCTTCATCACGACCGACCCGACCCCGTGGCTGCAGGGCAAGCACACGATCTTCGGCGAGGTCGCCGACGACGCCTCGAAGAAGGTCGTCGACGCGATCAGCAAGGTTCCCACCGCCGCCGGTGACCGTCCCGTCGAGCCCGTCGTGCTCGAGTCGGTCGACGTCGTCGCCGTCTGACCTTCGGCGGCGGCGGGTGTCAACGACTGAGGAGTTCCGTCGCAACAGCGACAACTTCTGCTACCGGCATCCGGACCGGCAGAGCTTCGTGCTCTGCCAACGGTGTCTTCGCACGGTATGTCCGGAATGTCGTACACCCGCCGCCGTCGGCGTCATCTGCCCCGAGTGCATGGCCCAGCAGAGGGCCACGGAGACGCCCGCGCAGAAGAAGGCGAAGCGGCGCTGGTCGCGTTCGGCGCCGGCGGCGATCGTCGCGAGCGGTCGCCCCGTTGCGACGTTGACGATCATCGCGATCACCGGCCTCGCCTACGTCATCGGGCTCATCCCGGGCGTCGGTGGCATCGTCGGCAACGCCCTGGCCTTCTACCCGCCGTACCTCGTCCCGCAGTTCGGACCGATCGAGCCCTGGCGGCTCTTCACCGCCGCTCTCGTCCACTCCGGGTTCTTCCACATCGGCCTCAACATGCTGGCGTTGTGGTTCATCGGCCGCAACCTCGAGCCGCTCCTCGGTCGGTGGCGGTTCGTGATGCTGTACGTGCTCGGCGCCCTCGGCGGATCGGTCGCCGTCGCGCTCCTGGCCCCGACGACCGTCGTCGTGGGTGCCTCCGGTGCGATCTTCGCTCTGTTCGGCGCGTTGCTGGTCATCGGGCGGCACATCGGAGCCGACATCCGCGTCATCGCGGTGCTCATCGGCATCAACTTCGCCTGGCCGTTCGTGGTGGCCTTGATCTCGTCGTTGACCACCGGCGATTTCGGCGCGGCGCTCGCCAATGTGGGCGTCTCCTGGCAAGCGCACCTCGGCGGCCTCGTCGTCGGCGCGCTCGTCGGCGCGCTCTACGCGCGCACTCGGCTGTCCCGCCAGCGTCCCGTCCAGATCGGACTGCTCGTCCTTGTCACCGTCGGGCTTTTCGCGCTTCTCGTCATCCCCGCCGTGTTCTACTACTGAAGTTATCCACAGGATCATCCACAGCTGGGGATGAATTACACGGGTGTAAGTCCGTTGAGATCAGCGCCAGCGCGTGGTCATCAAGAAGCCGACGAAGGCGATTCCGAAACCGATGACGAGGTTCCACGCGCCGATGCCCGGCACAGGGAACTGGGAGTTGCTCAAGTAGAAGACGAGAACCCATACCAAGCCGACGAGCATGAGACCGATCATGATCGGGAGGAACCACACCGGATTGGGCGTGGAACCGTTGTCGTTGCGCTCAGCGATCGGGTCTTCGCCGTTGCCAGTACGTGCCATGCGGGTCAGTCTAACGGCCAGGTCACGATGACCCTACGGAACTAGACTCGGCAGGTGTCCACGGTCGAGCCGCCCCTCACGCGACGCGCGTCACGTCGGCGTCCGCCGCGTGGTCGCCGGGTCACGGTGCTCGCGGTCCTGGGCGATCTGCTCCTCACTGCCGGTGTCGTGGTGCTTCTCTTCGTCGGGTGGCAGCTGTGGATCGGCGATGCCATCATCGGTGCCCAGTTCAAGAGCGAAGCAGGCGCCCTGACAGACGAGTGGGCGGCCGCACCGGCGGCACCGAGCGCGTCCGCGGACCCGACGGCGCCGAGCCCCGCCGAGCCCCCCGCCCTTGCACAGCCTGGGAACGGCGAGGTCTTCGGCGTCCTTCGCATCCCGCGCCTCGGTCCCGATTACCAGTTCAAGCTCGCCGGTGGGGTCAGCGCGTCGGTCACGCTCGATCCGATCGGGATCGGGCACTACCCCGACACCGCGATGCCCGGCCAGGAGGGGAACTTCGCCATCGCCGGGCACCGTGGCAGTCACGGAGCGCCCTTCGCGGACCTGCCGTCCCTCCGCATCGGCGACGCCGTCATCGTCGAGACGCCCGACGGCTGGTACACCTACCGCTTCCGCAACCTCGAGTACGTCCGCCCCGACGGCGTGCAGGTTCTGCTCCCCGTGCCGCAGCAGCCCGAGGTCCAGGCCACCGACAAGGTGATCACGATGACCACGTGCAGCCCCCGGTACGGTTCCGCCGAGCGCGCCATCGCGTACGGAGTCTTCGAATCGTTCACCGCGCGCGCGGACGGACCGCCCGCGTCCCTGACCTCTGGAGCCGCCTGATGTACGCCGCTCTCTGGCGCGTTCTGCCCGGCCCCTGGTGGGTCCGCCTCCTCATCGTCCTCGTGCTCGCCGCGGCGGTGCTCTACGGGCTCTTCTTCTACGTCTTCCCGTGGGCGAGCGACATCCTTTATCCACAGGAGGTCACGGTCGAGTGAGCTTCCGCGTGGTCGTCGTCGACAACCGCGACAGCTTCGTCCACACCCTGGCCGGGTACCTCACCGACCTGGGTGCCCGCGTGACGACGCACGCGGCGCGAGAGCTCGACATCGAGGCCACTGTCGCCGACGCCGATGCGATCCTCATCTCGCCCGGCCCCGGCCATCCGCTCGACGCCGGCGCTTCGGTCGGGGTGGTCCATGCGGCCCACGCGGCCGGCATCCCGCTGCTCGGCGTGTGTCTCGGCCATCAGGCGCTCGCCGTCGCGTTCGGCGGGCAGGTCGTCCGGGCCCCTGAGCTCCTGCACGGGATCACCAGTCGCATCCACCACGACGGCCGGGGGATCTTCGCTGACCTCCCCGCCGGTTTCGCGGCCACGCGGTACCACTCGCTCGCCGTGGACGCAGGATCCGTGCCCGATGAGCTCACGGTGACCGCGACCAGCGAGTCCGGCGTCATCATGGGGCTCGCGCATCGCACGTCGCCCCTCGTCGGCGTCCAGTTCCACCCGGAGAGCATCCTGACCGAACACGGCCATGCCCTCCTCGGTGCGTGGCTCGAGGATGCCGGACTTCGCGGCGCGGCGGAGACGGGCCGCCGCCTGCAGCCGCGGCGGGATCAGGAACCGCTGCAGTAGGTCAGCGTGATCTCGCTGTGGATGGGGACCTCGCCGGGCGAGAGGGACTGGGTCTTCACCAGGGATGGCGTCGCGGCCGGGCACCCGGGGTCTTCCTGCGTACGCACGGTCAGCTGCTTGTCGGTGGCTTCCAGCTCGCGCTGAGCGACATCGACGGGGTAGCGCTCGTAGTTCACGATGACGACCGTGCCGCTGGCGACCACCAAGTTCACCGTGGTGCCCTTGGCGACCTCCGTCCCGGAAGCCACGCTCGCCGAGATGACGACCCCGGCGGCCAGGGCCGGGTCGGGCTTCCGCTGCACGAGGCCGAGCGAGAGGCCTGCCGATTCGAGCGCGGTGCGAGCCTCGGATTCGTTGATGCCTTCGAGGATCGGAACCTTTGCCGTGTCGGCGCCCGTCGAGACGTAGACCGTCACCTCTTGGCCCGCGGCGACCGACGTCTCGGCGCTCGGCGTCGTGCGGACGACGTTGCCCTCCGGGACCGCGGGATCAGCGATGTCGACCCGCTTGGCGGTGAGGTCTTGCTCCGTCAGCGCCTCCACGGCCTGGTCGTACGTCATGTCGACGACGCTGGGAACGGTGCGTCCGACGGAGGGCACCGTGGACGACGGCTGAATCTGAATCACCCACAGCAGCACGGAGACGAGCAGAACGGCCAGGACGGCGACACCCGCCCAGATCCAGGCCACCGGCGGTCCGGGCTGCGTACGTCGCATCGTCGTGTCCGTGCTCAGCTGGCGCAGCGAACGCGCCGTCTCAGCCGCCTGACGCGGGTTCGGTCCGTACAGTTCGTTCGACAGCGCCGACATCTGACGCTTCGTGGGCTCCTTGCCCTCGACCGTGGCATCCAGGTCTTCACGGAACCCGGCGGCGTCCTGCGGGCGCTGGAAAGGATCCTTGGCGAGAGCACGGAGCACCACGGCGTCGAGCGCACGCGGAACGGCGTCGTTGATCTCGCTCGGCGGCAGGGGTGCCTCGCTGACGTGCTGGTAGGCAACGGCGACCGGGGTCTCGCCTCGGAACGGCGGACGGCCCGTCAGGAGTTCGTACAACACGACACCGGTGGAGTACAGGTCGGCGCGGGCGTCCACCGACTCGCCCTTGGCCTGCTCCGGTGAGAAGTACGCCGCCGTCCCCACGATGGCCGTCGTCTCTGCGACGGTCGACGACGAGTCCGAGACGGCCCGTGCGATACCGAAGTCCATCACCTTGACGCGGCCGGCGTCGGTGATCATGACGTTGCCGGGCTTGATGTCGCGGTGCACGACACCGGCGCGGTGGGAGTACTCCAGCGCCTCCAGGATGCCGTCGGCGTAGCGCAGCGCGTCGTCGAGGGGGACGGGACCGGCCGCGATGACGTCTTTCAGGAGTCGTCCGTGGACGAGTTCCATCACGATGTACGGCACGGGCCGTTCGATCCCGTCCGCGCCAACCTCGACATCCTCGCCGGCGTCGAACACCCGGACGATCGTCGGGTGCGCCATGCGGGAAGCCGCCTGTGCCTCGAGACGGAACCGCGTGCGGAACGCGGCGTCGCTGGCGAGGTCGGCCTTGAGGATCTTGATCGCCACCGTGCGCCCGAGCGTCTGATCGTAGCCGCGGTAGACGCTGGCCATACCGCCGCGACCGATGAGGTCGTCGACGCGGTAGCGTCCGGAGAGGACGCGCGTCTCAGTGGTCACGGGGGAACTCCTGGCGTGGTGGGGGATCGGGGTCTGCGGGTCAGCGGCTGGCGCTGGGGCTCGGTGACGGGGTGTTCTCCCCCGCGATCTGGGCCGATGCCTCGCCCGAAGGACCGGCCGTCCGGTTCGTGCCCGAGCAGCTCACCGTGTAGGTCACCTGGAGCGTCTGGCCGGGCGAGTTGCTCACCTGAAGCTGAGCGCTGCGGGAGTCCGGCGGGAACGACGACGTGGACTGCCCGTTGTCGAACGTGCCGCGCGTCGCGGTGAAGTTGTACGACGTGACGTTCCCCGTGCCCGAGGGGCAGGTGTACTGCTGCCAGGAGACCTCGACGGTGCCCCCGGCCGTGGCCTGGGCCGGCTGCAGCGTGGGGGTGGCCGGCGTCGGCAGGGGCGTCTCTTCCCCGAACACGCGCAGCGTGATGATCGTGCCCGCGGGGACGCGACCGGTGGGGGTGACCGTGTCGACCGTGCCGACCTGTTCGGGGCTGGTCGCGGCGTTGCCGGTCTCGCAGTTGGCACCGAGATTGTTGTTGCTCAGGATGGTGCTGGCCTCATCGCACGACTTGCCCGGAAGCCCGAGCGAATTGACGTCGACGAGCTGCGAGGTCTGGGACGGCGACGCCGAAGGACTGGCGCTCCGGGACGGCGTGGCCGAACTCGGACCAGCGCTGGTCGGCGCGGGCTCGGGGGCGCTCTGATTACTGAGCACGGCGAAGAGAGTGCCGCCGAGGACGAGCAGAAGGAGCAGGATCAGGGCGACCAGCGGCCACGTCCACGGACTGCGCTTCCTCTGCGGGCGCGCGTCCGACTCGGTGTGCTCCTCGGCGAGGAGCGACGTCGCGGCGGGGGCGGGAAGCAGACGCGTCGCCGCGGAGGTCTGGCCCGCGGTGAGCAGCTGCGTCGCCTCGTCGGCGACCGCGACACCCGCGGCGATCGCGGGCACGGCGCCGGCGGCGGCGGCGAGGTCGCCACGACGCAGCGCGGTCGCCGCGCGCGAGACGGCCGCGGCCGAGGCCGGGCGGTCGTCGGGCTTCTTCGCGATCATCGCCATCACGAGGTTCTGCACCGGCACGGCCACCGTCGGCGGCAGCGGAGCGGGCTGCTCGTTGATCTGCGCCATCGCGATCGCGACCTGCGACTCGCCCGTGAAGGGGCGTTTGCCCGCCAGGCACTCGTACGCGACGATGCCGAGCGAGTAGATGTCGGTCGCGGGGGATGCCGGGTGGCCAGACGCCTGCTCGGGGGAGAGGTACTGCACCGTGCCCATGACCTGGCCGGTCGCGGTGAGCGGCACCTGGTCGGCGATGCGGGCGATGCCGAAGTCGGTGATCTTCACGCGACCGTCGGGCGTGATGAGGAGGTTGCCCGGCTTGATGTCGCGGTGCACGAGGCCGGCGGCGTGCGCGGCCTGCAGGGCCGCGGCCGTCTGCGCCACGATGTCGAGGGTCTTGTCGGTCGACAAGGATCCCTCGCGCTCGAGGATCGTCGAGAGCGCCTCACCCGGGACGAGCTCCATCACGAGGAAGGCGCTGCCGTCCTCTTCGCCGTAGTCGAACACGCTCGCGATGCCCTCGTGGTTGACGAGTGCGGCGTGGCGGGCCTCGGCGCGGAAGCGCTCGAGGAACCCGGGGTCGCCCATGTACTCGTCTTTGAGGATCTTGATCGCGACGGTACGCCCGATGACGTGGTCTGTCGCTTCCCAGACCTCGCCCATCCCGCCGATCGCGATCCGCGAATCCAGCTCGTAGCGTCCTCCGAAGGTCACTCCTTGCGTCGGTCTCATTTGCCCAGCACCGCCTCCATGACCTTCTTCGCTATCGGGGCGGCGATCTCGTTGCCGCTCCCGTTCTGCCCCTGGCCGCCGCCGTTCTCCACCACAACAGCGACAGCGACCTTCGGGTCGTCCGCCGGGGCGAAACCGGTGAACCAGAGAGTGTAGGGACGAGTGTCGTTCTCTGCCGTGCCGGTCTTACCCGCCACGTCGACCCCGTCTATTCTTGCATTCGACGCCGCGCCGTCCTGGACGTTCGCCTTCATCATGGTGACCATCTGGGCCGCGACATTCGACTCCAGCGCACGACCGAATTCGCTGTTCGCGCCCTCATCGCGAACCGACAGGTCGGTTCCGATCACCCGGTCGATCATTCGCGGGTTCATCACCACGCCGTCGTTCGCGATGCCGGCCGAGACCATCGCCATCTGCAGCGGCGTCGCCCGCACCTGTCCCTGTCCGAAGCCGCTCAGCGCCGTCTGCGGTGCGTCCAGGTTCGAGGGGTAGGTCGAGGGCGTCGAGGTGAACGACGTCGACGACGGCGTCAGCGAGAACGAGGTGTTGAAGCCGTACTTCTCGGCCTCCGCGCGGATCGCGTCGTCTCCCAGCTCGACGGCCAGCTCAGCCATCGGGATGTTGCAGCTCAGGCGCAGGGCCGTGGCGATCGTCACGGTGTCGCCCCCGCCGCACGTGCCGCCTCCGGCGTTGCTGACGACGCTCGAGGACTGGGGCAGCGTGTACGACGCGACGTTCGGGAACGATGAGTCGGGCGTGTAGCGACCGGATGCCAGGGCGGCCGAGGCCACGACCAGCTTGAACGTCGAGCCGGGCGGGTTGAGGTCGCCCTCGATCGCGCGATTGATCAGGGGCTGCGACGGATCCGCGGCCAGCTGGTCGTAGGCGGCGTTCACCGCATCCGGGTCGTGCGAGGCGAGCGTGTTGGTGTCGAAGCTGGGCTTGGACACCATGGCGAGGATGCGGCCCGTCGAGGGTTCGATCGCGACGACGGCGCCCTGCTGGTCGCCGAGCGCGTCCCATGCGGCGCGCTGCACATTGGCATCCAGCGAGAGTTCGACGTTCGATCCCCGGGGCACCTGGCCCGTCACGGCGCGATCGATGCGCGAGAAGAACTGGTTCTCGTCCGAACCGCTGAGGACGGCGTTCTCAGCCGACTCGATTCGGGTCTTCGCGTCGAGCACCGGGTTCATGTAGCCGGTCACCGGTGCCCACATGGCGGCATCCGTGTACTCGCGCTGCCAGCTGTAGACGTCGCCGGAGGGGACCGATGAGGCGATGGCGGTGCCGCTGGCGATGATGGACCCGCGCTGGATCTCGTACGAGTCGTAGAGCGCCCGGCGGTTGCCAGGGGTGTTCGCGAGGTTGGCGGCCTGGCCCACCTGGATGACGCTGGTGGAGACGAACAGCGCGAGGAACATCGCCAGCATGACGATGCTGAGGCGTCGGAGCTCTTTGGTCACGGTGCCTCCTCCGGGGTGCGGCTGCGGGTGGGTGCGGGCGTGTTCATCAGCCGATCACCACCCGCGGGCGGCTTCGCACGGCATCGGAGATGCGCAGCAGGAAGGCGACGATGATCCAGTTCGCGACGAGCGAGGACCCACCGGCCGCGAGGAACGGCGTGGTGAGACCGGTCAGCGGGATGACCCGTGTCACGCCGCCGACCATGATGAACACCTGCAGGGCGATCGTGAACGAGAAGCCGGTGGCCAGGAGCTTGCCGAAGTCGTCCTGACCGGCCAGCCCGACGCGGATGCCGCGGCTCGCGAACACCATGTACAGCGCGAGGATCGCGAAGAGTCCGACCAGGCCGAGCTCTTCACCGATGCTCGGGACGATGTAGTCGCTCTGCGACAGCGGCGTGATGTACGGACGGCCCTGACCGAGACCGGTGCCGAAGAGGCCGCCGTGCGCGAGACCGAAGATGCCCTGCGTCAGCTGGTAGCTTCCGCCGTCGGCGTCGACGACGGCGGGGTTGAACGCGTCGAGCCAGTTCGTGAAGCGGCCGTTTACGTACGGGAGGACGCGGGATGCCAGGAACGCCCCGGTCGCGGCGAGGATCACACCGATCAGCACCCAGCTCGTCTTGCCCGTGGCGACGTAGAGCATCGCGACGAACATTCCGAAGATGAGCAGACCCGTACCGAGGTCGCGCTGCAGCACGATAATGCCGAGCGAGACGAGCCAGATGATGAGGAGCGGGCCCAGCTCCCGCGCGCGCGGCCACGTCATGAAGAGGAAACGCGTACCGGTGGACGTCAGACTCTCGCGGGTGCGCACCAGGTAGCCGGCGAAGAAGATCGCGAGGGCGATCTTGGCGAGCTCGCCGGGCTGGAACGACACGAAGCCGAGCGAGACCCAGACGTCGGCGTTCTGCTCGGTCCCCAGGCCCGGGACGAAGGGCAGGAGGAGCAGCAGGATGCCGATCAGCCCCGACAGGTACGTGTACCGGAACAGCACGCGGTAGTTGCGGACGAAGATCACCACGAGCAGGGCGGCGACCAGCGCGATGGCTGCCCAGGCGATCTGGCGGATGGCCGTGGCATCCCACCCGTTCAACCCCACCGCGAGGTCGATCCGGTAGATCATCGCGATGCCGATGCCCGTGAGGACGGTGGCGATGGGAAGGACGAACGGGTCGGCATCGCGAGCGCGCAGTCGCAGGACGACGTGCGTGATCAGGGCGAGGAGAGCGGGGACGCCTGCGAGCAGCAGGTAGCCCCACTCCACCGCGCCATTGACGCCGAGCTGGACCAGCACGATCGCCGAGCCGTAGACCGCGATCGCGAACAGCAGCAGACCGAGCTCGCGGTTGCGTTGCTTGGCGGGCGTGCGGATCTTCTTCAGCGCGCGCATCACCGCAGTGTCGGTGGACACCTCGCCGGTGCGGGTCAGTTTCTGGTCGGTCATCCGGTGGCCTCCGGTTTCGGACGCAGACGATCCACGATCTGTTCGGCATCCGCCAGCGAACCGGCCGAGACGGTGGTCTGCACGGTCTGTCGGTCGAAGTCGGAGAGACCGGAGAGCTCGATGCCGGTGTCTTCGTAGACGGATGACAGCGAGATGGGCCCGAGGGACTGCTGAACGCCGCGGTAGATGACGACCGTGTCGGTGTCGGCGCCGACGTAGTAGCGCGTCTGGGTCCAGGCGTACCCGGCGAACAGTGCCCCCGCGATCGCGGCGAGGACGAGGATGAGCGCCGCCAGCCAGCCCAGACGGCGGCGGCGGGCGCGCCGGCGGTCCTCCTCGATGAGCTCCTCGAGGAACTCGGCGGCGGGTTCGAAGTGCGTCGGTTCGTTCGCCGCCTGGCGAGCCGAATGCAGCCACGGTGACCGTGCCGCCCGGACGGGAGGGACCACGACGCCGCTGGGATTCGAGGCCGAACCGACGATGGTGGGGGTTCCGATGAACACGGGGTGTTGGCCGCCCACGTCGACGATCACGACCGTGACGTTGTCGGGCGCGCCGCCGTCAAGCGCCTGCTTGAGCAGCGCGTCCGCGGTGCGGGCGGGCGGCATGCCCTGCGCGAGCGCCTTCGCGGTGTGGGCGTCGTCGACGACGCCGGAGAGGCCGTCGGAGCACAGCAGCCACCGGTCGCCGTCCTGCGTCGGCATGATGAACGTGTCGACCTCGGGGTCGGGGTCCATGTCGCCGAGGACGCGCATGAGGACCGATCGACGCGGGTGGTATCGCGCCTCTTCGGGCGTGATGCGTCCCGAGTCGACGAGCCGCTGCACGAAGGTGTGGTCGGTGGTGATCTGGGTGAGCGTGTCGTCGCGGTACAGGTACACGCGCGAGTCGCCGATGTGGCCGATGACCGCGTAGTCGTCGACCATGATCACCGCGCTGACGGTGGTGCCCATGCCCGCGAGCTCCGGACGCCGCGCGACCGTGTCGATGAGGTCGGTCGCGGTGTCGGCCAGCGCGTCCCGTAGGGCATGCTCCGCTTCGGTGGTGCTGGGGAAGGGCCGGTCGAGTTCGGTCAGACGCGAGATCGCCAGGCTCGAGGCGACGTCACCCCCCGCGTGACCGCCCATGCCGTCGGCGACCACGAAGAGATTGGATCCGGAGTAACCGGAGTCCTGGTTGTTGGAGCGGACCTTGCCCGTGTGGGAGATGGCCGCGCTCGAGCCCTGAAAGACCATGGAGGGGGGTTACTCCCGCAACTCGAAGGTCGTCGCGCCCACCTTGATCGGCGCACCCACCTTCACCTGCACGGGGGATGCCACGCGCACCCCGGCGTGCGTGGTCCCGTTGGTGGAGTCGAGGTCTTGCAGCATCCACTGGTCGCCCCACAGGACGAGACGGGCGTGATGACTGGAGGTGTAGTCGTCGCGGATGACGAGGCCCGACTCGCTGGACCGGCCGATCGTGAGGGGCTCGGTGCCGAGCGGGAGCTCCAGCCCCGCCTTCGGACCGCTCGTGATGACGATGCGGGAGACCGATGCGGTGGTCGCGAGGCCACCCGCGGCAGCCGGCGCCGGGGCTGCGGGTCGCTTGACCTGCGTCGTCACCGCGTTCGGCCCGGCGGTCGGTGCCGCGGCCGCCGGAGCCGGAGCGGGAGCGGATGCCGAGGGCTCGGGCAGCTTGCGCACCTTCACACCGAACAGGTCGGCGCGGAGCGAGTACACGACACCGAAGACGAAGAACCACAGCAGAACGAGGAACCCGCCCTGCAGAAGGAGAAGAGTCAGCGGACTCATGACAGGGGCCCCCGCTCCTGAGCGTCGAACAGCTGCGTCGCATCGGATGGCGCCGCTCGCCGTGCGGTCTGCGCCTGAGCGACCACACGGAAGACGATATCGGTGCGACCGATCGAGATTCTCGAGTCGGGCGGAAGCGCGGCCTCCGAGACCTTGCGGCCGTTGAGGGTCGTGCCGTTCGTCGAGCCCAGGTCGCGCACCATCGCGCGCTCGCCGTCCCACAGGATCTCGACGTGCTTGCGGCTCGTACCGGCGTCGGGGATCGTGATGTCGGCGTCGCTGCCGCGCCCGATGACCGTGCGGGCCTTGACGAGCGGGTGGCGCGTTCCGTTGATGTCGACGACGCCGCGCCACGACACCTGGCCCTCGCTGGTGCGGGACTCGACGCGCAGCGTGCCGGTCGACAGCGAGGTGTCGCGCTCGATCGAGATCGTCACGGGCCCCGCGAATGAATAGCCCTGCGTGCGCGCATGCTTCTTGACCAGCGTGTCGAGTTCGGACACGAGCGTCGAGCCGAGCGCGCTCATTCTCTCGTCGTCGGCGGGGGAGAGGCGCACCGAGAACGCGTTCGGCGCCAGGATGCGGTCACGCGTGACCACCACGGCGTTCTTGTCGAGCTCGCTCCGCAGCGCGGAGGCGATCTCCACCGGCTGGATGCCACTGCGGAAGGTCTTCGCGAACGCACCGTTGACGGCGCGTTCGAGACCCTTCTCGAAACTGTCGAGTAGTCCCACGAGACTCCTTCGGGCAGGCAGACCAGTAGCCACATCGTAGTCAGCACGCCTGGACAGGTCATGGATGCCGCCGTCGAACACGGTTCATACGGCGCGTAGGGCCGTGATATTCTCGGGAAGTTGAGTGCGCGGCATCCGTGCACGAAACGAATCGCGCGAGTGGCGGAATAGGTAGACGCGCTGGCTTCAGGTGCCAGTGCCCGCAAGGGCGTGGGGGTTCAAGTCCCCCCTCGCGCACAGAACGTGAAGGCCCCGGAGTACCGGGGCCTTCGTCGTTGGTTGGGGGAGCGGGAGGGCGTCCCGGGCGAGGTCGGCCGGCCGCCCGGCGGCTTCGGTGATCCGCGGTGCTCTCTTACTCGGCGTCGGCGATCGGATGCCGCACGCCCAGGCGTTCGGCGACCTGGCCGAGGCGGTCGTCGAAAGTCGCGAGCGGCGCGCCGGCGTGGGTCGCTGTAGCCAACACGCACGTGTCCGGCATCTTCAGCCCGTGCTCGGCGCGGAGTCGTGCGAGAAGGATGGGCTCGGCGGGTCCGATCGTGGCGAGTTCTACGCCGATGGCCTGCAGGTCAGACCAGAGTGCGGCGTCGTTCCCGATCTTTGCCGCTCCCACGAGGGTTTCGGCGGCGGTCAGTGGGTGCATGAGAAATGGAGAGGTCTGGCTCGCGAACAGCTGTTTGGCCCGTGCGTGATGAGCGTCGCTGGGGGAGAAGAGTGCGATGATGACGCCAGCGTCCAGGACGATCACTCGGGCCAGTCCGCGCGGAGATCGTCGAGGTATCTCGGAGCGTAGGTGCCGGCGAACCGTCCGACTATGGCGTTGATGCGTTGCAGGCGATCCGCTGCCGCGGTCGGACTGGCGGCAGCGACCGTTCTTGCACCCTCGGTGACGAGATGCGCCAGCAGGGCGGAGGAGCTCTCGTTGGGCCACCGCGTGCGAGCGATGCGCAGAGCCTCTTCGATCTCAGGCGTGTGGGTCACCTGAGTGCGCGTTCGAGTGGTGGGCATGATGTAAGTGTACCACTTGCACACCGGTGCAACACCTCTGATGTCCGACGACGGATGGCGGTGCGACACCTTCGCCCGGTAGGAAGGTGCGATGGACAAGGTCGCCAGCCCCCGGGTCGTCTCGGTGATGCGCTCGCCGCTGTTCGCGGTCGTCGTGTTCGTCGCCACCGTCGTGCAGGTGTGCGCGGTGCCCGTGTTGTCGCTGCTCGGCGGCATCGGGACGTGGGACCACGCCCTTGCCCCGGTCGTCGTGATCGCCCTCACGATCGCGGTGTGCGCGGTGCAGGCGGCCTGCCTGACGCTCGTGGCATCCCGCCCCGTCTTCGCGATGCTCGCGATCATCGTCTGCTACCTGCTCGTCGCGGTGGCCCTCGGTGTGCCGAACTGGGCTCGTCCCATGTACCTCGTCATCGCCATCGCGATGTTCGCCGTCGGTAGCGCCCGGCCGATCTCGGTGGCCGCCGCTTGGGCCGCGTTCGGTGTGGTGGGTGCGAGCGTCGGCCTGGCATCGTGGGCGGCGAGCACGGGAACGCCCGCCAACATCGTGATCGGGTTCCTCCTCACCGAGGGAACGGCGCTGGCATCCACCTCGTTCGCCGGTGTCGCGCTCGGGATCCTGTGGGCTGTGCTGGATCGACGTGCGGCCCGGGAGCGGCAACGGGTCCTGGAGCTCGAGGAAGAGCAGTCGGTCGCCATCGAGCGCTCGCGGGCCGCCGAGCGCGGGCGGATCGCTCAGGAACTGCACGACGTCGCCGGGCAGCACCTCGCCGGTCTGGTCTCGCTGTGCGACGCCTCGGCTGACCTCGCGCCAACGCATCCGCAACGCGCCCTGCAGTTGATCGAGGAGGTCCGCGCCGAGGGGCGGTACGCGGCGGCCAGCCTCTACGGTGCGCTCGGAGATCTGCGTGCCGTCGACGCGGTCGCGCATGCGCCGACTCCCGACCTGCGCGACCTCGACACGCTCGCCGGGTTCTGGCGTGAGCGCGGGATGGACGTATCGGTCGAGACCCGCGGCGACCTCGACCTCGCGCCCGTGGTGGTGTCGGCGACGGCCTACCGCGTGGTGCAGGAGGGCCTGTCCAACGTCGCGAAGCACGCGGCCGGTGCGCCCGTCGCGGTGCGGCTGGCGGTCGAGGACGAGCGACTCCACGTGAGCGTCGAGAACGGAGCCGCGCGGAACGCCCGACCCGGCGAGGACGACCTCGGACTCGGCTGGGGCCTGGACACCCTGCGCGACAGGCTCGCTCTCGTGGACGGATCGCTGGACGCCTCGGACGACGGCGTGGGCGGGTGGCGCCTCACGGTCGACATCCCGTTCGCCCACGCGCGGGAGACCGTGCGTGACTGACGGCGAGCCTGTCCGTGTCCTCATCGCCGACGACAACCGCACGTTCCGGCGCGGGGTGCGTCTGCGACTGGAGAACACCGACGGCGTCGCGGTGGTCGGCGAAGTGGCCAACGGGAGGGATGCCGTCGCTGCCGCGCTGAGCGAGGGTCCCGACGTCGTGCTCATGGACCTCGAGATGCCGGGGATGAACGGCATCGACGCCACGCGCGCGGTGGTCGAGGCATCCGGAGGTTCGGTCCGGGTGATCGCCCTCACCAGCCACGGCGAGGATCATCTCGTGCGTCGCGCGATCGCCAGCGGCGCGAGCGGCTACCTTTTGAAGACCCACGACAGCGCGCAGCTCGTCGACGCCATCCGTGCTGCCCATCGCGGCGATGCGCTGGTGTCTTCGCGCGTGACCCGTACGCTTCTCGCCGGAGTCGTGCAGCACAGAGCGACGGAGGAGGACCGGGTCAAGCTGGCATCCCTCACCCCCTCGGAGATCCGGGTCGTGAAGCTGCTCAGCGAAGGGGTGACCTCCAATGAGCAGGTCGCCGCCGAACTCGTCGTCTCGGTCAACACCGTCCGCTCACACATCCGCGCGTCGCTGGGCAAGATCGGCGTCGACGACCGCACTCAGCTCGCGCTGTGGGGCGCGCGGATGACGGAGGATCTGGGGCGCTCGGACGGGCGGGTCTGACACCTCGTGTCGAACGGGCCGCCGCCGGGCGAGGCCCCCAATCCCAACCCCCGCCCGACTGCGATGCCCGGCCGCCCGGGCGGTGCGCGAGATCACGCGCCGAAAGCCCGGATGACCGGGACGCATCTCTCTGCGCAGAAGCTAGCGTGCGCGCAGCCGACCATGGGGCGCCCTCCGGTGCCGATCGTCGGAATATCGCGGCGACGCCCGCCACTTTTCTCGCGAGAGATCATCCGAATGGATGAGGTCAGCCGCCGAGCAGCGCCCGCCAGTTGGCGGGCACGCGCCCGGCCGGCCCCGGAGTCGGCTGGCTCGCGGGGTGGCTGCGCGGCGGGGCCAGGAGCGGCCCGTCGATGAACGCCTCGGTGCGGTAGTCCCAGAACCAGTCCTCGCCGGGCTCGAAGCTCTGGATGACCGGGTGGCCGCTGGCGTGGGCGTGCTTCGTGGCGTGCCGGTTCAGCGAGTCGTCGCAACAGCCGATGTGACCGCACTCGGCGCACCGACGCAGGTGCAGCCACCAGGAGCCCTCCGCCTCGCACTCGACGCAGCCGGTTCCGCTCGGCGGAACCTCGGGTCGGATGGCATCCGTCTGGCTGGTCATCTCACTTCTCCGCCGTGTAGTACCCCGCGTTGCGGAGAGCGCGGCGGATGTCGAGCACCATCTGCTCGTCGATGTCCTTGTGCCGCGGCGGCGAGAGGAAGAGGACGTCGTCGCCGAGTCGCACCTTGAGCTTGCCGTCGTGCTCGTCGGTGACCTCGCCGACCTCGCGCAGCAGCGACACGATGTCGTGCCACTCGAGGTTGT
This sequence comes from Microbacterium canaveralium, assembly GCF_047238045.1. Taxonomy (NCBI): domain Bacteria; kingdom Bacillati; phylum Actinomycetota; class Actinomycetes; order Micrococcales; family Microbacteriaceae; genus Microbacterium; species Microbacterium canaveralium. Next base: position 101,143 of record NZ_JBDFMA010000003.1, read on the forward strand.
GCGAAGTCGGGTGCTGCTCCAGGTGGTACAGCGTGTTGCGGTGGTTCTCGGTCAGGTGCGGGAAGTCGGACATGGTGCTCCTTGGTGCTTCGGGGTGGTGTGGTTCACGCGGCGATGTCGAGGGTGTGGATGAGGGCGTCGTCGAGGTGGAAGGTCAGGGTGGCCGGGCCGTTGAGGCGCGCGCTGTGCACCTGGACATGGACGGCCACGTGGTCGCTCCCGCGGAGACAAACGCGGTCCGTGAAGCGGACGCGCTCCGCGCGGATCCAGTTCTCCGACCAGAAGCGGATGCCCTCCGGGCCCGTGAAGAGGACGCCCCACGCGTTCACCGCGGCATCCGTGGCGAAGCCGGTCAGCAGCAGCTCGGTGTCGTACGCCTCGAAGGCCGCCAACGTCGCGGACACCGCGACCGGCAGGGCTGCCGGGGACAGAAGATCGGGAGGAGTCCACGCGCGCAGAGGCGTGGCGCGCGCCGACGCGCTGGGAGACATCGCTCACTCCTTCCGCTGGTGGGTGCTGCCGAACGTACCCGCGGCGGGGCGAGGTGCCATTCGACGCGCGTCGGAAGCATGGCGGACCTCCCCCGGCGAACCCGCCGCAGGCCAGCGGATGCCACTGGCGCGACGTCCTCGCGCGGAGTACGATCGCTAAACGAACACGCGTTCGCTGAACGAACAGAGGACCCATGATCGACAAGACCGTGTCGGATGTCGCGGCGGCCGTGGCGGGCATCGCCGACGGCGCGACCGTGATGATCGGCGGATTCGGCCGCGCCGGGCAGCCCGTCGAACTCATCGACGCGCTCATCGCCCACGGTGCCCGCGACCTCACCGTCGTCAACAACAACGCCGGCAACGGCGACACCGGCCTCGCGGCGCTGCTGAAGGCTGGGCAGGTGCGCAAGATGATCTGCTCGTTCCCGCGACAGAGCGACTCGTGGGTGTTCGACGAGCTCTACCGGGCGGGCAAGGTCGAGCTCGAACTCGTGCCGCAGGGCAACCTCGCGGAACGGATCCGCGCGGCCGGCGCCGGCATCGGCGGCTTCTTCACCCCGACGGGCTACGGAACGCAGCTGGCCGAGGGCAAGGAGACGCGGCGCATCGGCGACCGCGACTACGTGCTCGAATACCCCATCCACGCCGATGTCGCCCTCATCAGCGCGCGCCGCGCCGATCGCTGGGGCAACCTCGTCTACCGCGAGACCGCGCGCAACTTCGGACCGATCATGGCGGCCGCTGCCACGACCACCGTCGTGCAGGTCGACGAGATGGTGCCGCTCGGCGACCTCGACCCCGAGGCTGTCATCACTCCCGGCCTGTACGTCGACCGCGTGGTCGCCGTGGGGGAGCGCCGCTGGCTGCGCGACGGCGTCTTCGTCGGGGGCGTCGACATCGAGGGGCGCCCGCTCGCCCGGAACGGAGCGGACGCGTGACCACCCGCATCTCCCGCACCGCGCTCGCCGCGCGCGTGGCATCTGACATTCCCGAAGGTGCCGTGGTGAACCTCGGCATCGGGGCCCCGACCCTCGTGGCGGAATATCTCCCTGCGGGTCTCGAGATCGTGTTGCATACCGAGAACGGAATGTTGGGGATGGGGCCGGCGCCCGTCGAGGGGAGCGTCGATCCCGACCTCATCAACGCCGGCAAGCAGCCGGTCACGGCGCTCGCCGGAGCCGCGTACTTCCACCACGCCGACTCGTTCGCGATGATGCGCGGCGGACACCTGGACGTGTGCGTGCTGGGCGCCTTCCAAGTCTCGGCGGACGGCGACCTCGCGAACTGGTCCACGGGCGAGCCCGGCGCGATCCCCGCCGTCGGCGGGGCGATGGATCTCGCCATCGGCGCCAAGGACGTCTACGTCATGACCGACCTGCTGACGAAGCAGGGGGCGCCCAAGCTCGTCGAGGCATGCACGTACCCGGTGACGGGCGTCGCCTGCGTCTCGCGGGTCTACACCGACCACGGCGTCTTCGACATCACCCCCGACGGCTTCCGCGTGCGGGAACTGTTCGGCGACAACACGCACGCCGAGATCGAGGAACTGCTCGGTCTCACGCTGATCGAGCGAGGAGCCTGACATGACCGCCAGCTACGTCTACGACGCCGTCCGCACGCCCTTCGGTCGGGCCGGTGGGGCTTTGGCATCCACCCGTCCCGACGATCTGGCCGCGCTCGTCATGAAGGCCACCGTCGAGCGGACCGGTCTCGACCCGGCCCGCATCGACGACGTCATCTTCGGGGATGCCAACCAGGCGGGTGAGGACAACCGCAACGTCGCGCGTTTCGGCGCGCTGCTCGCGGGGTTCCCCACGACGGTCACCGGCACCACCGTGAACCGGCTGTGCGCGTCGTCGCTCGAGGCCGTCATCCAGGGATCCCGGGCGATCGAGGCGGGTGACGCCGAGATCGTGCTGGCCGGCGGTGTCGAGTCGATGAGCCGCGCTCCCTACGTCGTGGAGAAGTCCCCGAAGCCGTTCCCCGCGGTCGGCAACGCGACGATGTGGAACACCGCGATCGGCTGGCGGATGACGAACACGGCCCTCCCGAAGCACTGGACGATCTCGAACGGCGAGTCGGCGCAGAAGATCGCGCGAGAGTGGCGCATCTCCCGCGACGAGCAGGATGCCTTCGCTGTGCAGTCGCATCAGCGAGCGGCATCCGCGTGGCAGGCGGGCGTCTTCGACGGCGAGATCGTGACGGTGCCGGGGGTCGCGCTCACTCGAGACGAGAGCATCCGCGACGACACCTCACTCGAGAAGCTTGCGGGGCTGAAGGCCCTCTTCGCGGCGGACGGCAACGGCAGCGTGACCGCCGGCAACTCGTCGCCGATCAACGACGGCGCGTCCGCCGTGCTCATCGGCGCCGACGGCGCGCTGGACGGCGAGCCGCTCGCGCGGATCGCGGGCCGCGCGGCCCACGGCGTGGATCCGGATGTCTTCCCCATCGCACCGATCGAGGCCGCGAACAAGGCGCTCGCGCGTGCCGGGAAGACCTGGGCCGACGTGGATTTCGTCGAGCTCAACGAAGCCTTCGCGTCGCAGTCGCTCGCGTGCCTCGCCGGATGGCCCGACCTCGACCCCGAGAAGCTCAACGTCCACGGCGGCGCGCTCGCGATCGGGCACCCGCTCGGTGCGTCCGGCGGCCGCATCATCGGCCGCGCGGCGCACGAGCTCGCGCGCCGCGGATCGGGCGTCGCGGTCGTGGCGATCTGCATCGGCGTGGGCCAGGGCCTCGCGGTCGTCCTGGAGCGGTGAGGGTGTCGCTCGCCCGATGGATAGGGTGAGCCGGTGACCGACGCCGCGCCCCTTGACGACAGCGACGGCCCCGGCGAGGTCGTTCAGGCTTTCGTCCGCGGGCTGGCAGTCATCCGCGCCTTCGACGCCAACAACCCCGAGCTGACCCTCAGCGACGTCGCTCGCCGTGCAGATGTGACGCGCGCCGCCGCGGGGCGGTTCCTCCGCACGCTGCAGAGCCTCGGCTACGTGCGGAACGACGGGCGCTCGTTCGCCCTCACCCCGCGCGTGCTCGAGCTCGGCTACAGCTACCTCTCCGCCCTGTCGCTCCCCGAGGTCGCGCAACCGCACCTCGAGGCGCTGTCGCGCGCGGTCGGCGAGAGCGCGTCGGCGGCGGTGCTCGACGGCACCGAGATCGTCTACGTCGCGCGCGTTCCGGTGCGCCGCATCATGTCGGTGGGGATCACGGTCGGGACGCGGTTCCCGGCCGCGGTCACGAGCATGGGACGCGTGCTGCTCGCCGCGGCATCCGTCGAGGAACGTGACCGGATCCTGGATGCCACGGACCTCTCCGCCCGGACCCCGCGCACGCTGACCGATCCCGATGCCGTCCGGCGCGAACTCGAACGCGTGCGCGCGCAGGGCTGGGCGCGGGTCGACGGCGAGCTCGAGCCGGGACTGCAGTCCCTCGCCGCTCCCGTTCATGGGCGGGAGGGTGCGGTCGTCGCCGCGATCAACCTCTCCATGACGACCGGCCGCTACCCCGAGAGCGACATCGCGGATCGGCTGGTGCCCGCCCTGCTCGCCGCCGCGCGCGGTATCGAGGCCGACCTGCGAACGCCCTGACTACCGGACCGGGGCGACGGCATCCGGCCGCAGATCGAGGCGGCGCAGGAGCTGCGCGTTGAGCGCCACCACGATCGTCGACAGCGACATCAGGATCGCGCCGACCGACATCGGCAGGACGAACCCGATCGGCGCCAGCACGCCGGCGGCGAGCGGCACGGACAGCAGGTTGTACCCCGCTGCCCACCACAGGTTCTGGCGCATCTTCCGGTAACTCGCTCGCGAGAGCTCGATGACCGAGACGACGGACCGCGGGTCGTCACTGGCGAGGACGACCCCCGCGGAGGCGATCGCGACGTCGGTTCCGGCCCCGATCGCCAGCCCGACGTCGGCTCGCGCCAGCGCCGGTGCATCGTTGACGCCGTCACCGACCATCGCGACGCGACGACCCTCGCCCTGCAGCCTGGCGACCTCGGACTCTTTGTCTTCCGGGCGCACTCCGGCCGAGAACCTCCGGATGCCGACAGCCTCGGCCACGGCGGCGGCGACCGGTTGCGCGTCGCCGGTGATCATCACGACCTCGATCCCGCGCTCGGTCAGCGCCCGCACGGCGGTCACGGACTCGGGCCGTATCTCGTCGGCCAGGCGCAGGGCGCCCACCGTCTCGCCGTCGACGACCACATGCAGCACGATGGACCCGTCGCCCGCCCAGTCCGCGGCGATGGGGAGCTCGGCCGCCCCCTCTTCGGCGAGGAGCAAGGGACCGCCCACGCGCACGACCCGTCCGTCCACGACCGCCCGGACGCCGACCGCCGGCGACGAGGAGAAGTCGGTGGATGCCGGGACGTCGAGGCCCCGGGCGGTGGCGGCGCGGACGATCGCGCCGGCGAGGGGGTGCTCGGAGTCGGTCTCGGCGGCGGCGGCCCACGCGAGGGCGGTATCGCGGTCGATGCCGGGCGCGGCCTCGGTGGCGGTCACCGCCGGCTCGCCGCGCGTGAGCGTCCCGGTCTTGTCGAACACAACCGTGTCGACCGTGCGCATGCTCTCCAGCGCGAGGCGATCCTTGACGAGGACGCCACCGCGTGCAGCGCGTTCGGTCGCGATCGAGACGACGAGGGGGATCGCGAGCCCCAGCGCGTGCGGGCACGCGATGACGAGGACCGTGATCGTGCGGACGACGGCGGAGTCCGGCATCCCGACGAGCGTCCAGACCACCGCGGTGATCACGGCGGAGCCGAGGGCGAACCAGAACAGCAGCGCGGCCGCGCGGTCGGCGAGGCGTTGGGCTCGCGAGGTCGATGCCTGTGCTTCGGTCACGAGCTTCTGGATGCCGGCCAGGGCCGTGTCGTCGCCGACGGCGGTGATCTCGACCCGGATGCCGGAGTCGGTCGCGACCGTCCCCGCCACCACGGGGTCGCCCTCGCCGCGCGACACGGCGCGGGACTCGCCCGTGATCATCGACTCGTCGATCTGCGCGGACCCCTGGATGACTCGGCCGTCGGCGGGGACGCGTCCGCCGGGCCGCACGACGACGACGTCACCGACGCGCAGTGCGGACGGCGGCACCGGCACGGTCGTTTCGCCCTCGACGCGTTCGGCCTCGTCGGGAAGCAATGCGGCGAGCGAATCCAGCGCCGACGTGGTCTGGGCGAGGGATCGCATCTCGATCCAGTGGCCGAGCAACATGATCACGACGAGCAGCGCGAGTTCCCACCAGAAGTCGAGATCGTGGTGCAGCAGGCCCAGGCTGGCGCCCCAGGATGCCAGGAACGCGACGGTGATCGCGAGCGCGATCAGCAGCATCATGCCCGGCGCGCGCCCGCGGATCTCGTCGACGGCGCCGGTCAGGAACGGGGCTCCGCCCCACACGTACATCACGGTTCCCAGGACCGGCGAGACCCACGGGACCCAGGCGGCATCCGGAAGCGTGTAGCCGAGGAGGTCGGCGAACATCGCGGAGAAGCCGACGACGGGTACGGCGACCACGAGCATGGTCCAGAACAGGCGGCGGAACCGCGCGACGTGGTCGGCGTGGCCGCCACCGTGGCCGGAGTGGTCCCCGTGGCCGGTGTGGTCCGCGGGGCTCGCGTCGTGCATCGCGTGTTCGTGGCCGGCGGACGCGTGCCCGTCGTGCATCGCGTGCGCGTGCTCGGTCGTCGCGGGCGGAGGCGCTGCGGGGCCGGAGCCGGAGTGATCGTGCGAGGTCATGGCATCCCTCTCTGCTGGTCTCAGACTGCGGCGGGTTCGGCGCGGAACCGCCGTAGCCGCAGGCTGTTCGTCACAACGAACACCGATGACAGCGCCATCGCCGCGGCCGCGACGACGGGATTCAGCAGGCCCGCCATCGCCACCGGGATCGCCGCGACGTTGTACGCGAAGGCCCAGAACAGGTTGCCCTTGATGGTCCCGAGCGTGCGGCGCGCGAGCCGGACGGCGTCAGCGACGACGAGCAGATCGCCCGAGACGACCGTGACGTCGCTCGCCGCGATCGCGGCATCCGTCCCGCCGCCCATCGCGATGCCGAGGTCGGCGGCGGTGAGGGCCGCGGCGTCGTTGACGCCGTCGCCGACCATCGCGACGACCCGGCCCTCGGCCTGCAGCCCGCGCACGACGTCGAGCTTCTCGGACGGAGTCACCTCTGCCCGGACGTCGTCGACCCCGACCTCGGCCGCCACGTGCGCGGCGGTCTCGGCGTTGTCTCCGGTAAGCAGCACGGGGCGCAGTCCCAGGCGACGGAAGCGCGCGATGGCCTCGGCGCTCGTCGGCTTCACGGTGTCGGCGACGACGATCGCGCCGAGGTACTCCCCGTCGCGGGCGACGGCGACGACCGTTCCACTCGCCGCCAGGGAATCGACCTCGGATGCCATCGCCTCCACGCTCCACTGATCACGCAGCCACGACGGCCGACCGGCGACCACGGCGGAGCCGTTCACGACACCCTGGACGCCGTATCCCGCGTGCGCGACGAACGACTCGACGGCAGCCCCGACCCCGGCGGCGGCCGCGATGGCGCGGCCCACGGGGTGCTCGGAACCGCCCTCGACGGCCCCCGCGGCGGCGAGCAGCTCGGCGCGATCGACGCCCGGCGCGGGAAGCACCTCGGTCACCGCCATGCGGCCCGTCGTCACGGTGCCGGTCTTGTCGAGCACGATCGTGTCGACCCGGCGCGTCTGCTCCAGCACCTGCGGACCGCGGATCAGGATGCCGAGCTGCGAACCGCGCCCTGTCCCGACGAGCAGCGCCGTGGGGGTGGCGAGGCCCAGGGCGCACGGGCACGCGATGATGAGCGTCGCGACGGCGGCGGTGAAGGCGAGCTCGAGCGAACCGGCCGCGACGAGCCACCCGACGAACGCGGCGATCGCGAGGAGGATCACGACCGGCACGAAGATCGCGGAGACGCGGTCGGCGAGACGCTGCACTTCGGCCTTGCCGGTCTGCGCCTCTTCGACCAGGCGTCCCATGCGGGCGAGCTCGGTGTCGGCTCCGACGCGGGTGATCTCGACGACGAGGCGGCCACCGACGTTGATCGTGGCGCCGACGACGCGGGCACCGGGGCCGACCTCGACCGGCACGGATTCGCCGGTGAGCATGCTGGCATCCACCGCCGAGGTTCCGTCGACGACCAGGCCGTCGGACGGGATCTTCTCGCCCGGGCGCACCACGACGACGTCGCCGACGCCGAGGCTCGCGACCGGGACGCTGCGCTCTCGGCCGTCGTCGAGCTTCGTCGCCGATGTCGCGCCGAGGTTCAACAGGGCCTTCAGCGCGCTCGCCGAAGCCGTGCGCGCTCGTGCCTCGGCGTACCGGCCGGCGAGGAGGAAAACCGTCACGAGGGCGGCGACCTCGAGGTAGATCTCGTGCGCGCCCGCGGACGGAGCGCCGAAGAGGGTGAAGGTCATCGTCATCCCGGGCATGCCCGCGCCGCCGAGGAACAGCGCGTACAGCGACCACCCGAAGGAGGCGATGACGCCGAGACTGATGAGGGTGTCCATCGTGACGGCGCCGTGGCGGGCGTTGATCGCCGCCGCGCGGTGGAACGGCCAGGCTCCCCACACCGCGACCGGGGCCGTGAGCGTGAGCGCGAGCCACTGCCAGTTCTCGAACTGCAGCGCCGGGACCATGGACAGCACCGCGACCGGCAGCGCGAGCGCCACGCTGATGAGCAGGCGGCGGCGGAGGGCGTCGGTCTCGGGGTCGGTCGCGACCTCGTCCGCGACCGGCGGCGCGGGCACCGCGGCTGCATATCCGGCGGCTTCGACGACCGCGATGAGCCCGGCGGGGTCGAGGTCGTCGCCGCGCACGCGCGCCTTCTCGGTGGCGTAGTTGACGGATGCCTCGACGCCGGGGAGCTTGTTCAGCTTGCGCTCGATCCGGGTGGCGCACGACGCGCACGTCATCCCCGTGATGTCGAGCTCGACGTCGGTGGTGCTCATGACGGGTCGGCGACCAGGGCGTAACCGGCTTCCTCGACGGCGTCGCGCACGAGGGCGGCGTCGAGGGGAGCGGAGCTGGCGATCGTGACGCGCGATACGTCGCCGACGCGCAGGTCGACGGACACGCCCTGTACCCCCGCGATCTCCGAGATCTCCTCGGTGACACTCCGCACGCAGTGCGCGCACGTCATCCCGGTCACGCCGATCTGCTGGGTCACGGCGCCTTCTGGCAGGGGGGTGGATGCCGCGGCTTCGCGGAGGCCGAGATCGATGCGTTCGTTCATGGTGTTCTCCTCGGTGGTCAGGACCGGACGAGCCGGGCGATGGCGTCGTTGGCTTCGCGGATCTTGTCGGCGGCGACCTGGCCGCCCTCCGCGCTGGCCTCGGCGACGCAGTGGCTGAGGTGGTCGGACAGGAGCGACAGCGCGACGGTTTCGAGCGCCTTCGTCGCGGCGGACACCTGCGTGAGGATGTCGATGCAGTACTTGTCCTCGTCGACCATCCGCGCGATGCCGCGCACCTGACCCTCGATGCGTCGCAGCCGCTTCTGAAGGTCGTCTTTGTGTCCGTCGTACCCGTTCATGCTGGATACCATACCCCCCTAGGGTATCTGGCGGGCCCATCCGGCGAACATTCATCGACGTCCGCTTCACTGTGGGGATGCCGACCGCATCGCGCCGCCGACTCCCTCTCGTCATCACGCTGGGCATCGGCGGACTCCTCGCGGTCCTCGCCGTCTGGCCGCAGCTCATCGGCGCGCAGCGCTGGCAGGGCGTGGCGCTCCTCATCTCCTTTCGCGGACCGCTCGCGCTCGGGTTCGCCGCGCTCGCCGTCGCCGCCGGGATCACCGCGCTCCTGCGCCGCCGGGTCGCGGTCGCCTTCGGGTTGGCGGTCGTGTTCGCGGTCGCCGCGGTCGGCAACGGCGCTGTTCTCTTGGCACGCGGCGGGGGAGGTTCCGTCGCGCAGGGCGACCTCACGGTCGTGGTCTGGAACACGTACGGCGGCGGCGCGCCGCCCGAAGCGATCGCACGGCTCGTCCGCGAGAGCGGTGCCGACGTCGTCAGCCTGCCCGAGACCGACGCCGACGCGGCCGGGGAGGTCGTCGGCATCCTGGCTCGGGAGGGGATCCGGATGACCGCCGCGACCGTGGAAGCGGCCCCGGGCGATCGGCCCGTCCCCACCTCGCTCCTGGTCGCGAACGCGCTCGGTCCGTACGTCCTCGATCTGGATGCCGGGTCGACCCCCGGGGCGCCGAGCGGCGTGTGGCGCCCGGTCGAGGGCACCGGGCCCACGATCATCGCGGCTCACCCGCTGCCTCCGTTGCCGTTCATCGTCGACGAGTGGACCCGGGGCATCGACTGGGTCGCCGAGCAGTGCGCGGGACCCGACGTCATCCTCGCCGGCGACCTCAACTCGACGCTCGATCACCTGTCCGGGCTCGGGAGAGACCGCGGGTCGGTCGGGGAGTGTCAGGATGCCGCGCAGCAGGCGGGCGCGGCCGCGCAGGGCACGTGGCCGGCGAGTCTGCCCGCGGCTCTCGCGGCACCCATCGACCACGTCCTGGTCGGATCGGGGTGGGAGGTGCGCAGCTTCGAGGTCCGCACCGACTTCGACGACGCCGGCAGCGACCATCGCCCGGTGGTCGCGGTGCTGTCGCGCCGCTGAGGCGGGTCGCTCACTCCAGGGTCGGGGGCAGCACGTAGACGATGTCGGCCCCGTCACGCTCGTACTCGACGAAGCCCAACTGCGCGAGCGTGTCGTGCGACGGGTCGTCGTCGGCCGCGACGCACGCGTAGAGCGGGCGCTCCGCCTCGGCGAGGGTGAGCAGCCGCAATGCTTCGGTCGCCGATTCCCGTGACGTGTCCGGTGTCACGGCGAGGAGCGCCTCCCGGTCACCGTCGATGTCGAGGGTCGCGGCGAGACCGACCACGTCCTCGCCGTCGACGATCGCCCGCGCCGTCACTCCCTCACCGTCCACCCACGCGTCGAATGCGGCACGATCGGCCACCCGTCCGCGGGGCCACGTCGAGGCGCTCGCGCGCACCGCGCGGTAGGCGGCATCCCGATCGTCGTCGGAGAGGTCGCGGAGCTCGATGCGGGTCATGAGGTCACGGTAGCGGGATCGCCCGGGATGATCGGATGCCTTGCGCCAGCCCTGACCACCTCAGTAGAGGCCGTGCAGCCGCAGCCACAGGTGGGCGGTGAGCGCGGTGTCGCGCTCACGGATGGCGTCGGCCAGGAGGAGGAACAACTCCTCGCAGTCCTCTGTGTGCGCGCACATCCAGCCGCGCAGGTTCCGCCGCACCAGGAAGGTGGTCTGCTTCAGCGTTTCGATCAGCACGATGTTCTCGGACGCGCGGGTGAAGTGGGCGAGGAGTCCGAAGCCTGCATCGACGTAGGCGGGGGAGGAGTCGGCGCGAGCGGCATCCATCAGGACGCCGAGGAGCCTGGCGCCCTCCGTGATGTCGTCGTCGGAGCACCGCAGGAGCGCCAGGTGCATTGTCATCCCGATCATGTGCACCGCGTAATCGCGCATATCCGCGACCTCCTTGTCGCTGGGCGACGTGACGCGGGTGAAACGGTGCGGTGCGATCTCGACGAGCCGGATCGCCGCGAGGCGCTGCAGCGCCTCGCGGACGGGGGTACGGGAAATGCCCATCTGGGTGGCGAGCTCGACGTCACGCAGCCGGTCGCCCGGCCTCAGGCGGCCGTCGACGATCGCCTCGCCGAGGACGGCGTACGCCTCATCGACGAGGGCGGAAGGCTGTCGCCGCTCGTCCACAGGCGGATTCTATGACGACCGGCTATCACACATCCTCGTCATATGTGAAGAATTCCCAGCTTTCGTGTCGCGCGAACCGCATTCGCGGCTGTAAAGTGATCGCCGTCACGCCTCGCGTGACATATCCGGGGGGATCCGTCGACGCCCGGGCTTCGAGCTTCTGCTCAGCCCGGGCGTCGTATGGGCTTAAGGGGAACTTTCCCTTCGTGACGCCGTACAACGTTTCTGTCACGGGTCGATGCGCGGTTCCGCTAGCACCCGTTAGCGTGGGCCCTGACCGACGCGCTCGGCGTCGGCACGAGCGGAAACGGCACGTCGATGACGCAGGGCACGGTCAAGTGGTTCAACTCGGAGAAGGGCTTCGGCTTCATCGCGCCCGATGAGGGCGGCCAGGACGTCTTCGCCCACTACAGCGCGATCCAGGCGGGCGGCTACCGCTCGCTCGAGGAGAACCAGCGCGTCGAGTTCGACATCGCGCAAGGCCCCAAGGGTCTGCAGGCGGAGAACATCCGCCCGCTCTGACCCGGGCGGTCACCGCTCGGGGCGGACGAGGTCCACGCCGGCGGCAGCGAACTGCCGGAGGGTCGCATGCGGCAGGAACGCGCGGGTCAGCGCGGCACCGATGCGCGTGAGGTCGGCCTCGTCGCGATAGAGCAGGTACATCGTCTCGTAGCGCGGGTGGAACTTCTGCTTGAACCGGTGCAGCGACGCGAACCCGTATACCGGCTCCAGCATCGAGGCCATGCGCCCCTGCAGATCAGCGATGACGCCGGCATCCGGCGGGTACTCGTGGGCGAGCGGCGCGCCGGACAGCGACATCACCTCGGCGCCCTCTGTCGAGAACTGCTGCGCGGACGAGCCGATGAGGTACTCCATCACGGGGCCGAAGCCGCCGTCGCGGCGCCGCATGAGATCCAGGGTCCAGCCGCGGACGCGCCCGTCGCCGTAGACGGGCAGCCACGACAGGAAGCCGTCGACGTCGCCGGCGGGCGAGACGGCCAGCGCGATCCGCACCTCGGGGTCCGCGGCCTCCTGAAGGGTGCCGAGGGTGAATCCCATCTCGGGGAGTCCCTTGTCGCCGACCCAGCTCTCCGAGATGGCGCGCAACTGCTGGCGCACTCCCCACGTCTCGTCGGCAAGACGCGAGAGACGGAACGTCATGCCCTCGCGTTCGGCCCGGTTCAGCGACGTGCGCACCGCACCCCAGGCCTTGCCGGTGAACTTCAGGCCCGGAAGGTCGACGATCGTGTCGTCCGCCACCACGATGCTGCGCCATCCTTCCGGGACGGCCGAGCGGGTCGCCTCCCCGGCGCTGAAGAAGCACGGCGCGAGCCCGGCGATCTCGGCGCGCTCGACGAACGCGCGGACGGTCGCTGCCCGATCCTCCTCCGGGCCGAGCGGGTCGCCGAGGACGAGAGCGACACCCGACCGGCGCTGGAAGGCGACGATCCCACGGCCGAACCGCGCGTACGACATGCCCTCCCACGTCGTCATCCACGACAGGGTCCCGCCGCCGGTCGCGCGTAGTTCCGTCTTCACGTCGTCGACGCTCGGCGCGGGCGCGTCGCCCAGGGCCGCCTTCGGACGCGCGCGGAAAGCGGCGCGCACGAGGACCAGATACACCAACGCGACGACCCAGGTCGCCGACGAGGCGAGCGTGATCGTGAGGTCGACGTCGACCGTTCCCTCGACGCCCCCGAGCCCCACGATCAGCGCGATCACCACGAGCAGCGCGAGGATCAGGGCGTTGAGGGCCCCGTAGATCGTGAGCAGCACCCAGGCCCACCGCCGACCGCGTCGGATGCCGGTCGCCACCGCGAGCACGATGACGGTGTTCACGACGACATCCACCCACGAGCCCGAGACCGGGTCCGAGCTGCCGAACGGCCCCGTCGTGGGGCTCAGGTAGGTGAGGACGTCGATCGCCCCGAGACCGCACACCACGACGAACGCGATGAGGCGCTGCTCACGCACCGACACCCGCTGCGGACGCAGCGACCGGTCGACGGCGAGCACGAGGGCGACCGCGAGAACGTGTTCGAGGTCGTTGAGCGACCCCCAGTAGAGGAAGGTCACCGCGAGCACCGCGACCAGCACGGTCCATGCGCGCAGACGCCACGGCGACGGGAGCAGCGACACCGCCGCCGCCACGCACGCGATCACCCCGGGGGAGGGACCGACGTCGAGCGCTGCAGCCTGCTCCTGGGCCCACGGCCAGGGGAGCAGCGCGGCGAGCCACAGCAGCCCCGACGCGAGGAGCACCGCGCCGAGCTGTCCACCCGCGAAGTAGGCGAGGGCGACACGCCAGCCGCGGCGGAACTCGAGGTACCCCATCCCGGCCAGCCCGACGACGATCGCCGCGTAGAGCCACGGCACCGACACGAAGAACGCCCCGGTGATCGGCGTCCACCACCGGCCGGCCTCCAGCGCCGGAAGGCCGTACGCCACGGCGTCGTGCAGCGGCGACGCCGCGAACGGCGACCACAGACCCGCGGATGCCACGCCCACGGCGAGCAGCACCAGGGCCAGTGCCACCGTGGCCGGGAGGCGGCCGACGGCGGCGATGACCCGACGGAAGGTGGTTCTCTCCCCCATGCCGCTCACGATAGGGCACTCTCCGTCGAGACCGGGGGTCGAACGCGGAGAGGAGGAGAACAATGGAGGCGATGGATCTGCACTGCCACGGAGCCCTCGGGCACTCCTTCGACGACGCCGACGCCGCCGGGGTGGCCGCCGCCGTGGCCTACCACCGGGAGCACGGCAGTGACGCCGTCATGCTCAGCCTCGTCAGTGCGCCGGTCGACCGGCTGGTCCACCGGGTGACCGAACTCCGGCGGATCGTTTCCGACGTGCCGGGGGTGTTGGGCGTGCACCTCGAGGGCCCGTTCCTCGCGCCTCGCCGTCGTGGCGCCCACGACCCGTCCGCCCTCACCGACCCGACCCCGGAGGCGGTGGGCACACTGCTGGCGGCGGGGGATGGCATCCTGCGTCAGGTCACCATCGCGCCGGAGATCCCGGGCGCGCTCGCCGCGATCCGGGCCTTCGCCGACGCGGGTGTCATCGTGGCGGTCGGGCACACCGAGGCGGACTACGCCACGACCCTCGAGGCGTTCGACCACGGCGCCCGTCTGCTGACGCACGCCTTCAACGCGATGCCCGGTCTCCACCACCGCGATCCCGGGCCCGTGGGCGCGGCGCTCGAGCGTGACGACGTCGTGCTCGAGCTCATCGCCGATGGTGTGCACGTGCACCCGGCCCTCATCCGCGCGCTTTTCGCCGCCGCGCCGGAGCGCGTGGCCCTGGTGACGGACGCGATGTCCGCGACGGGGCTCGGCGACGGGACGTACACGCTCGGCGAGCTCGCCGTGGAAGTGACGGACGGGCGCCCCGTGCTGCGGGGTACCGAGACGCTGGCGGGTTCCACCCTCACGATGGATCGTGCCGTTGAGGTGTGCCTGCGCGCGGGCGTCCCCGAGGACGCGGTGGGCGAAGCCGTCAGCACGGTGCCGGCGCGTGTTCTCCACGGGAGGTGACGTCAGTCCGTCACCGCATGCCACGCGGCGCGGGCGGATGCCAATGCCTGGAACGCGTCCTGCGCGGAGCGGGCCGCCGCCAGCTCGCGCCGCGCGACGTCGAGCCGCAGCCGGTCCTGAATGGGCGGCGCGTCCGCGAACGCCTCGGTCGCGGCGACGGCCGCTCGCGCGCACGCGAGCGTGCCGGGGAGGGCTGCGCGCGCGGCTTCCAGTCTCCGGCGGGGGCTCGGGGCGTCGCCGAGCGCGTCGTCGCGGGTCTCGCGCACGCGGGCGACGACCTCGATCGCCGTGCGTGGGCGCCGGGGGAGACCTTCCGCCGCGGCGCGGAGCTCGGCACGCGCGGCGTGGAGCCGCTCGGCGGCGTCGGGCGCGCACTCACCGGGCCGGGACACCGCGATCTCGAGGCCTTCCGCGATCTCGGCCTCGGCGGCTGCCACCTCGGCTGCCGCGTTCTCTTCTGCCTGGACGAGGAAGCGGTGCGCATCCTCGACCGCTCGGAACAGGCGCTCCGCCCGGCGGAGAGCGACGGATGCCTCGAACACCTCGGCATCCGCCGCGTCGGGGTCGTTCAACGCCGCATCGGCCCGCACGAGCGCCGCGCGTGCTTCGCGGTCGGCGCGGTCGGCATCCGCCCACTCCCCGTCGTCGAATCGCGTGCGGGTATCGGCCAGGAGTCGGGCGGGGTCGCCGGAGGTCCGAGCGATCTCCTCGCGCCGCGCGCGGGCCGCGGCGACGCGAGACGCGGGGCTGCCGTGCGTGCGGGTCCATTCGGACAGGACGACGCGGGTCGTGCTCGCGGCCGTGATCCTTCGCTCGAGGTCGTCGCGGAGGCGGACGGCGTCGACGCGCCGCTGCGCGGGGAGCCGTGCCGAGGTCGCGAGCGCGGCCACCTCGGCGAAGCCGCGATCCCGGCCGCGCAGCGCAGCCGCCCGCGCACGGCGAAGCTCGGTCGGGGCTTCGTCGTCTCCGGCCGCCTCGAACGCGACGTCGAGCGCGATCGCCGCATCATCGAGCCGTGACAGTGCCTCTTCCGCAGCGGAGCGCGCCTCGGATGCCGCCGCGATGGCGCGAGGGGACCGGCGGCGCGCCCGCACGACGAGCACGATGACTCCGGCGACGAGCAGCGCCGCGAGCAGGGCGATCGACGCGGGGAGCGCCCAGGAGAGGTCAGACACCGTCGGCGGGACCGGGATCCTCGTCGGGCACGAGCAGGAGCGCGCGCAGCTCGTCGGCGGTATCGACCGCCGCCTGGGCACCGTCGGCCTCGTGCGGCCAGCTGAAGCCCCAGCGGACGAAGATCACCGGCACATCGGCATCCAGCCCGCCCTCGACGTCGTGGTGTCGATCGCCGATGAGGACGGGGCGGGAGGTGTCGTAGCCGCGCACCTCGAGGCGCCGCAGCGCTTCGCGCACGATGTCGGCCTTCGCGCTGAGCGTGCGCTCGTCGGGGCTCGCGCCGACCATCGCCTCGAGGTCGGGGGCGAGACCGAAGTGGTCCATGAGCGCCACGACCTGCACCTCGGGCTTCGAGCTCGCGGTCGACTGCGGGATGCCGGCGGCGTGCAGGTCGTGCACGATCTCGGCGACGCCGGGATACAGCTGTGCGCTGCCGGTGTAGCCCTCGTCCTTGTTCAGCGCGCGGTAGAAGGTGACGGCTTCGGTCGCCTCGTCGGGGGTCATGCCGACGTTGACCTGGAACGACTCGAACATCGGCGGCCCGATCCAGCGCGACAGTTCGCCACGGGTCGGCGGCGTCCGCCCGAAGTGTTCGAGAGTGACGGTGAGACGGCGGAGGATGCCCTCGGATGCATCGACGAGGGTTCCGTCGACGTCCCAGAGGACGCACGACCAGGGGGAGCGCACGGGCATGGGCTCCACGCTACCGGGCGTGTCGGGCGTGGGCCGCGCGGGGGTGGGTGGCGGTGGCGTAACGGAGGACATTCGCCGGAGGGAGGATCCGCGAGCGGTGCGGCATCCTCCGCTCCTCGTATCTCCTCCGCTCGCCGCGTCGAGTGACGCGCGGGCCGCGGCTCAGAACAGGCGCGGGGCCCCCGACTCGATGCCCTTCATCTCGTCGTAGTCGAGGGTGAGGCACCGGATGCCGCGATCGGTCGCGAGCACGCGCGCCTGCGGCTTGATCTCCTGCGCGGCGAAGACGCCACTCACCGGCGCGAGCAGCGGGTCGCGGTTGAGCAGCTCGAGGTAGCGGGTGAGCTGCTCGACGCCGTCGATGTCGCCGCGACGCTTGACCTCGATGGCGATGGTGCCGCCGTTGTCGTCGCGCAGCAGCAAATCGACCGGGCCGATCGCGGTGGGGTACTCGCGGCGGACGAGCGTGAGGCCCTCACCGACGACCGAGACCTGCTCGGCGAGCAGACGCTGCAGGTCGGCCTCGACGCCGTCCTTGATGAGTCCCGGGTCGACGCCCAGCTCGTGCGAGGTGTCGTGGATCACCTCGTAGATCTTCACCACGAGTGCGTCCCCGGACTTCTTGTGCGTGACGCGCCACTGCTGCGTGACGCCGACGCTGGCGGCATCCTCGTCCGGCTCCTCGACCGTGAGGGTGCACGGCGGGCTCATCCAGTTCAGTGGCTTGTACGACCCGCCGTCCGAGTGCACGAGCAACGACCCATCGCCCTTATGCACGAGCAGACGCGTGGCCAGGGGGAGATGGGCGGTGAGTCGACCGGTGTAGTCGACGGAGCAGCGGGCGATGACGAGACGCACCCGATGAGCCTAATCGCGGCGGACGGCGTTCTCGCGCTCGGCTGTCGCGACCGGGAGCGGCTTGGCCGCCCCGGAGAAGAGCCCGGATGCCACGATCAACCCGACCACGATGAACAGCGTGTTGAGCAGCCCGATGTGATCGCCGATCCAGCCGAGGATCGGGGGACCGCAGAGGAACGCGACGTATCCGATCGTGGCGGCGGCGGCGACCCGGGAGGCGGCCTTGGCGGGGTCGTCGGCGGCGGCGGACATGCCGATCGGGAAGCCGAGCGAGGCGCCGAGACCCCACAGGGCGGCGCCGATGTACACGAGCGGTCCGAACGGCGCGACGATGAAGAGCAGCAGGCCCGCGGCGGCGGTGACCGCGAGGATCCGCAGCACCCACACACGCCCGAACCGGTCGACCACGGGACCGCCGAGCAGACGCCCGGCCGTCATCGCGACGGAGAACACCGCCAGCACGGCGGGGCCGGCCTCCTCGGCGGCGCCGTGGCCGAAGACGACGGCGGACGGCAGCCAGTCGTTCGCACTGCCCTCCGCGAAGGCCATCCCGAGCATGATCACGCCGAGCGTGTACGTGCGCGGCTCGCGCCAGGCGGCGAGCGAGGCTCGGAGACGCTCGCGCCAGTGTGCGCGCTCCTCCGCAGGAGACGCGTCCATCGCGATCTCGCGGGGCGGCACGTTCGCGACGGCGACGAACACCACGACGGCGATCACGATCGCCATCGCGACGGAGTGCGCGACCACGGGCAGGCCCCCGCGCACCGCGAGGAAGCCGATCCCGGCGCCGATCACCGTGCCGAAGCTGAAGAACGCGTGCAGCAGCGGCATGACCGTGCGCCCCGTCGCCTTCTCGAGTGCGGCGCCCTCGACGTTCATCATTACGTCGACCGCGCCGTTGCCGAATCCGAACAGCGCGAGGCCGACGAGCGCGACACCGAACAGCTGCAGGGTGTCCGCCCCGAGGCCGATGATCGCGAGGCCCACGGCGACGGTGACGAGCGACGCGAGCATGCCGCGGCGGGCGCCGAGCCGCGACATGATGGCGGGCGCGATGGTGAGCCCGATGATGGATGCCACGCCCATGCCGAGCAGCAGCAGTCCGACGCCGGAGTTCTCGATGCCGAGCGCCTCGCGGATGGCCGGGACCCGGGAGGCCCAGGTCGAGATGCTCAGGCCGCTCGCGAGGAAGATCGCGCAGATCGCGATGTACCAGCGCACGAGACGCGAACGGGTGAGCGTGGAGTCCATGCAGCAACAGTAACGAGGAACCCGCCGCCGAATCGAATCGATTCGAGACCGGGGGTACGGTCGAGGTACGAT
Organism: Microbacterium canaveralium; assembly: GCF_047238045.1. Lineage (NCBI taxonomy): Bacteria > Bacillati > Actinomycetota > Actinomycetes > Micrococcales > Microbacteriaceae > Microbacterium > Microbacterium canaveralium. The sequence goes on from NZ_JBDFMA010000003.1 coordinate 119,959, forward strand.
CGGGCGGTGAGCACGCGCCGCGCGACCATCAGCGACGTCGCCCGGGAGGCGGGCGTCTCCCCGTCGACGGCATCCGTCGTGTTCAGTGGCAACACTCCGACGTCGGAGGCGACGCGGGCCCGCGTCCTCGCCGCCGCGGAGAAGCTCGGCTATACCGGTCCCGACCCCCGAGCCGCGTCCCTGCGCCGCGGTCGCTCCGGCATCGTCGGCGTGGTCTTCGACCAGCATCTCGGCACCGCCTTCCTCGACCCCGTGACGACGCACATGATGGACGGGCTCGCAGACGGCGTGTCCCGGCTCGGTGCCGCGCTCCTCCTCCTGCGCGACGACGGGGTGACCGTCAGCGAGCCGTCGCTGCACACCGCCCCGATCGACGCCGCCGTGCTCATCGGTTGCAGTCCCCGCATGGCCGACTCGCTCGAGATCGTGCGAGGGCGTGGCATCCCGGTCGTCGTCATCGAGGGAGACGCCGGTGCGGGAATCCCCCGCGTGCTGCTCGACAACGTCGAAGCGCAACGCCAAGCGGCCCAGCACCTCGCGGACCTCGGGCACACCGACGTCGTCATCGTCACGCTTCCGACCGACGTCGAGCGACGCCGGGGCTGGATCCCCGACGACGCGGTGGTGCGCGTCGACATCACCGCGGACCGACTAGCGGGTGTGCGCCAGGTGTTCGCCGACGCGCCCGCGCTCGCCGCCGCGACCAGCTCGATCGACGAGGGCGCGATCGCGGGCCGCGCGATCTTCGCCGATCCCGCCCGCCGGCCCACCGCCGTGATCGCGCAGAGCGACCTGCTGGCGGCCGGGGTGATCCGCGCGGCCGAGGAGGCGGGGCTCCAGGTACCGCGCGACGTGAGCGTGACGGGCTTCGACGGTGTGGTCGTGGACGGGCTCGCGCCTCACGTGCTGACGACCCTCGTGCAACCGGCCACGGCGAAGGGGAGAGCGGCGGGCGAGGCCGTTGCCGCGATGCTCGAGGGCTCGACGCCCGCCGGTCTCGACCTCACCTGCACGTTCCGCGCGGGCACGACGACCGCACCGCCGCGGTCGACCTGAAGCCCGACGGGGCGGGGAGACGAATGCTCCGGGTAGAATAGATCCGACACCCCGAGAGCCCGGGCACCCGCCCGTCGACCCCGAGGAGGCCCACTCGTGCTGGCATTCCTCGGCGCCTTCGCCCTCGTCCCCATCCTCCTCCCGTTCCTGGTCGCGAAGATCGGCGCCCGCGCCTTCTATGTCGCGGCCGTCCTGCCGGCCCTCGCCTTCGCGCATGCGATCGTGCTCGCGCCCTCCGTTCTCGCGGGCGCCATTCCGTTCGAGGAATACAGCTGGATCCCCGGTCTCGGTGTGACGCTTTCGATGCGCATGGACGTCCTCGGATGGCTGCTGACCCTCGTCGTCACGGGCGTCGGAGCACTCGTCATGCTCTACTGCCGTTGGTACTTCCGCGACAAGACGACGGGCGTCGGGCAGTTCTCCGCCGTGCTGCTCGCGTTCGCGGGAGCGATGTACGGCCTCGTCCTCACCGACGACATCGTCGTGCTGATCATGCTGTGGGAGGTCACGAGCGTCCTGTCGTACCTGCTCATCGGGTACTACCACGGTCGCGCCGCCAGCCGACGCGCCGCGTTGCAGGCGCTCCTGGTGACCACGCTCGGCGGACTGGTCATGCTGATCGGCGTCGTGCTGATGGTCGTGCAGGCCGGCACCACGAGCCTGTCCGCGATCCTCGCCGACCCGCCCGTCGGGACGGTGACCGACATCGCTGTGCTCCTGCTGCTCGTCGGGGCGCTGAGCAAGTCCGCGATCTTCCCGTTCCACTTCTGGCTCCCCGGCGCCATGGCGGCTCCGACCCCGGTCAGCGCCTACTTGCACGCCGCGGCGATGGTGAAGGCGGGCATCTACCTCATCGCGCGGCTCGCCCCCGGGTTCGCCGAGACACCGTTCTGGCGTCCCACGCTCATCGCGCTGGGTGTCTTCACGATGCTGCTGGGCGGGTTCCAGGCGCTGCGCGAACGCGACCTCAAGCGCATCCTCGCCTTCGGCACGGTGAGCCAGCTCGGCTTCCTCACCGTCATGCTCGGATACGGAACACGGGATGCCGCCCTCGCGGGCATCGCGCTCGTCCTGAGCCATGCGCTGTTCAAGTCGTGTCTGTTCCTCGTCGTCGGCGTCATCGACCGCCAGCTGTCCACGCGTGACATCGGCGAGCTCTCGGGCCTCGGACGTCAGGCGCCGGTCATGGCGACGGCCTCGTTCATCGCGATCTTCTCCATGGCCGGGGTCATTCCGACCCTGGGCTTCGTGGCGAAGGAGACCGCGCTGACGGCGCTGTGGCACGAAGCCACCGCGGGCGCGGCGTGGGGCATCGTCGCGCTGATCGGCGTGGTCGCGGGTTCGGCGTTGACGGCGGCCTACGGCATCCGGTTCCTCTGGGGTGCGTTCTGGACCAAGCGCTCCGTCGAACGCACGGAGTGGCCCGACCCGCCGATCGGATTCCTCGCCTCGCCCGTGCTGCTGTCCGCGGCCACACTGACGCTCGGATTCCTCGCGCCCCTCGTCGACGGCTGGCTCGCGCCGTACGCCGACACCGTCCCCGAGGCCACGGCGGGCGTTCCCGCCCCCGAGCACGTGTACCACCTCGCGCTCTGGCACGGTCTCGAGCCGGCGCTGTTCCTCTCGCTCGGCACCCTCGCCCTCGGCGCCGGCGTCTTCTGGCTGGTGCGCCGCACGCAGCTGCACCGCCGCGGTCGCGTTCTCCCCTTCACCGCGAACGATGCCTACAACGGTGCCCTGCGTGCCATCGACCGGACGTCCGAGTGGACGACGGCGCGGTTCCAGCGCGGATCGCTGCCCTTCTACGTCGGCACGATCTTCGTCGTCCTGGTCGTGGCCGAGGGCACGGCGCTCCTCGCTTCGGACGAATGGCGCGCGCAGCTCGACGCGTGGCAGTCGCCCGCCCAGCTCATCGCCGCCCCGGTGATGATCGCCGCCGGAATCCTCGCTGTGCGGGCACCCAAACGGTTCACCGGCGTCGCGCTCGTGTCGGTCACGGGCCTCGGCATGGTCGTGCTCTTCGCCACGAGCGGCGCGCCCGATCTGGCGCTCACGCAGGTGCTGATCGAGACGATCACTCTCGTGGTGTTCGCGCTGGTCCTGCGGCGCCTCCCCGCCCGCATGGGCGAGCACAACGCCTCCGTCGCGCCGCTCGCGCGCGCGGCGCTCGGCGTCGGCGTCGGGCTCACGATGGCGCTCGTCGCCGTCGTCGCCACCGGCGCGCGGCAGGATCAGCCCATCTCCCTGGAGTGGCCGCCGCTGGCGTACGAGATCGGCCACGGCCGCAACGTCGTCAACGTCGCGCTCGTCGACCTCCGCGGCTGGGACACCATGGGCGAGCTGTCGGTGCTCATCCTCGCGGCCACGGGCGTGGCATCCCTCGTCTTCATCACCGACCGCAGCGACAACCTGTCACGCCGCCGCTCCGGAACCGGGCGCAGCCGCGTCGGCATCGGTCGCCGACGTCCGCTCATCGAGACCGACAGCGGTGTCCGCGCGCAGCGGGCGGGCGAAGCCGATGCGCCGCGGGCATGGCTCATCTCCGGATCGAAGGTGCAGCCCGAGAACCGGTCGATCCTGATGGAGATCATCATCCGGGTGCTCTTCCACGCGATCATGATCATCTCGCTCTACCTGCTCTTCGCGGGGCACAACCTGCCCGGCGGGGGTTTCGCCGGCGGTCTCGTCGCGGGCATGGGTCTCGTGATGCGCTACATCGCGGGCGGGCGTTGGGAGCTCGGTGCCGCTGCCCCCACCGACGCCGGTCGCCTGCTCGGCGCGGGCATGTCGATCGCCGTGCTGTGCGCGATCGTGCCGCTGTTCTTCGGCTTCGCGCCGCTGCAGAGCTTCACATTCGAGGGCGAGCTGCCGCTCATCGGCCACTGGGAGTTCGTCACCAGCACGATCTTCGACGTGGGCGTCTACCTCGTCGTGATAGGGCTCGTGCTCGACGTCCTCCGCAGCCTCGGCGCCGAGGTCGACCGGCAGTCGAAGGATGCCGTCGACACCGAGGCGGTGACGGTCCCGTGAGCGTCTCGTTCGTCCTCATCGTCGTGATGGCGGTGCTCTTCGCCTGCGGCGTCTACGCCATGCTCGAGCGCAGCCTCACGCGCGTCCTGATCGGGTTCCTGCTGCTGGGCAACGCGGCCAACCTGCTGCTCCTCATCGTCATGGGCCAGCCGCGGATCGCCCCGTTCTACGACGGCGGGCAGACCGACCCGGCCGACATGTCCGACTCGCTGCCCCAGGCCCTCGCCCTCACCGCCATCGTCATCACCTTCGGGATCTCGGCATTCTTGCTCGCCCTCATCTACCGCTCGTGGCAACTGGGTCAGGCCGACACGGTCGTCGACGACGCTGAAGACCTCGCGATCCGCTCGCGTACCGCGGCAGAGCCCGAGGATGCCATGGATGAGGAGTCCCGCTCGGACGACACCGACGTCACCACCGACTTCGTCGGCGACGCGGTGTCGCCGATCCGGGTTCTGCACGCGGGCGACCTCTCGCAGCTCATCGACGACGCCCCGGTCGATCGGGTGGCCGTGCGGCAGAACCGTCCTCAGGGAGACACGCGGCACCCCGAGGGATCCGACGACGCGGACGGAACCGAGAGCTCCGAGGACCCCACGACGCCCTCCGGCGACACCCGAGACCCGGAAGACGGTGATCGCGCGTGAGCGCCCTGGTTCCCCTGCTCGTCGGCATCCCGCTCTTCGGAGCGGCGATCAACCTCATCTTCGGTCGGCGCAAGAAGACCCAGATCCTGGTGTCGGTCGTCTCGCTGACGACGGTGCTGGTGCTCGGCGCCATCCTGCTGGTCGCCGTCGACACGAGCGGGCCGATCGCCGTGGCCATCGCGGCGTGGCCGGTCCCGCTCGGAATCGTGCTGTACGTCGACGTGCTGGCGGCGCTCCTCGTCGTGGTCACCGCGATCGTGCTGCTGGCGGTCCTGCTGTTCTCGATCGGCCAGGGCGCCGCCGACAACGACGAGGACACCCCGGTCTCAATCTTCTACCCGGCGTATCTGATCCTCGGCGCGGGCATCTTCAACGCCTTCATCGCCGGCGACCTGTTCAACCTCTACGTCGGCTTCGAGATCCTGCTCGTCGCGTCGTACGTGCTCATCACGCTCGGCAGCACCGAGTCCCGCATCCGCACCGGCGTCGTCTACATCGTCGTGTCCCTGGTGTCGTCGATCCTGTTCCTCGCCGCGATCGCCATGGTCTACGGCGCGCTCGGCACGGTCAACATGGTCCAGATCAGCGAGCGCATGGCCGAGCTCCCGCAGGACGTGCAGACGATCCTGCACCTCATGCTGCTGCTCGCCTTCGCGATCAAGGCGGCGGTCTTCCCGCTGTCGTTCTGGCTGCCCGACTCGTACCCGACCGCTCCGGCGCCGGTCACGGCGGTGTTCGCGGGGCTGCTGACCAAGGTCGGCGTCTACGCGATCATCCGCACCGAGACGCAGCTGTTCGTCGCCAACGACCTCAACTTCCTGTTGATGATGATCGCGCTCGCGACGATGATCGTCGGCATCCTGGGCGCCGTCGCGCAGGCCGAGCTCAAACGCATCCTGTCGTTCACGCTCGTGAGTCACATCGGGTACATGATCTTCGGACTCGCGATCAACACTCCGCTGGCGGTCGGCGCGACGATCTACTACATCGTCCACCACATCATCGTGCAGACCACCCTGTTCCTCGCCGTGGGACTCATCGAGCGCCGCGCCGGGAGCACCTCGATCCTCAAGGTGAAGGGCCTCATGCGGGCCGCGCCGGTGCTCGCGGTGCTGTACTTCATCCCGGCGATCAACCTCGGCGGACTTCCGCCGTTCTCGGGCTTCATCGGCAAGTACGCGCTGTTCGACGCGGGGGCCCAGGTCGGGACCCCGGTGATGATGGTGCTGATCGTCGGCGGCATCGTGACGTCGATCCTCACCCTGTACGCACTGATGCGCGCATGGAACCTCTCGTTCTGGCGCGAAGAGAACGACTCCACCGAGACTCTGGAGCGCATCGCGTACCTCGGCAACGCACCCGCCGCAGCGATCTCGACCGAACGCCGCACGATCCCGAAGATCATGACCGCCGCCACAGCGGGAATGGTCGTGGTCACGTTGTCGCTGACGGTGTTCGCCGGTCCGCTGCTCGACCTGTGCCTGCGGGCCGGAGAGCGCATCACCGAGGGCGTCACGCTGGTGCAACTGCAGGATCAGGCGGGTGAGCAATGAGCCCGTCACGGCGGTCGCAGGTCGGCTTCTTCCTGCACCAGCTGCCCTTCTTCATCGTCCTCGTGGCGCTGTGGATGCTGCTGTGGGGGCAGTTCACGTGGCTCGCCTTCATCACCGGACTCGCCGCCGCCGTCTTCGTCACCCGGGTGTTCCGCCTCTCCCCGGTCGACCTGTCCGGGCGGCTGAATCTCTGGTACGGCCTCGTGTTCGTCATGACGTTCTTCGCGGCGGTGGTGCGGGGTTCGCTCGTCGTCGCGTGGCAGGTGCTCGACTTCCGTCGGGCTCCCGGAGCGGCCATCATCGCCGTCCCGCTCCGCGTGGACGACGACGTGATCATGGCGCACACCGCGGTCACGGCATCCCTCATCCCCGGCTCGCTCATCGTCGACGTCGACCGCGAAGGACGCACGCTGTTCCTCCACACCATCGGCATCCGCAGCGACGAGGATGCCGAACATCAGCGCCGCGTCGTGCTCGGCTGGGAGGCCCGCATCACGCGTGCCGTCGGCTCACGCGAGCAGCTCGCCGATCTGCGCCGCCAGATCGCGGATGCCGATGACCACGCCCACCTCGGGGCCGAGACGCCCCGCGACGGACGGACTCCGCTATGACCGCTGTCATCGTCGTCATCCTGGTCGTCTTCGCCGTCGCCGCGGTGCTGGCACTGATCCGGCTCGTGATCGGGCCGTCGATCCTCGACCGCGCGGTGGCCGCCGACGTGCTGCTGACCGAGGTCATCTGCATCCTCGGCGCCGACATGGTCATCAATCACCACACCCGATCGATGCCGGCGATGCTCGTCATCGCCGCGGTCGGCGTGTTCGGCTCCATCGCGGTGGCGCGATTCGTGGCGCGGAAGGAGAACCCCCGGTGACTCTGGAGTCCATCCTCGACATCGTCGCGCTGGTCCTGGTGCTGATCGGTGCGGTGCTGTGTCTCACGGCGACCATCGGCTTGGTTCGTTGGCCCGACGTCCCCTCTCGCCTGCACGCCGCGACGAAGCCGCAGGTGCTGGGCGTGCTTCTCATCGTCATCGCCGTCGTGCTGTCGGCGCGCACGTGGGAGGCGTTGGCGTTCGGCATCCCGATCATCCTCATCCAGTTCGCCACCGCACCGCTCGCCGCGCACATGGTCGGGCGCGCCGCGTACCGCAACCGCACGATGGACGAGGCGGGCCTGTACGTCGACGATCTGCAGCACCGCACCGAGGAGGGCGGCTCGATCGCGACGCCGTCCCGTCCCGAGAGCTGACGCTCGGGCCGCCGGGCTCGGCGTCCCCTGCGATAAACGCTTCCTGCACTGAGAAACGCGCGCAGACCGCGTGTTTCAGTGCAGGAAGCGTTTATCGGGCGAACATCACCCCCGGGGACGGATGCCTCAGCCCAGCGCTGCCATGGCCTCCGCCTTGCGCTCGGCGTCGGCCGACTCCTGCAGCGCCGACTTGGCGCGGAGCGGCGGCGTGCGGAAGAACAGCGTCAGGACGAAGGCGATGAGGGCCACGCCCATCGCGACCCAGTACACGCTGACCGTCGACTGGTTGAACGACACCAGCAGCGGCTTCGTCAGGCGCGGATCGGCGCCGTTGAGGAACGACGTGTCGTCCATCGTGCTGTTGTCGAACGACGAGTCCGAGGATCCCGACATGCCGTCGATGATCTGCGGAACCGCCTGGTCGACGAAGGACTGCCGGGCCGTGGCATCCGTGAAGTCCAGCGTCACGGTGCCGTCGGTGGCGACCTTCGCGACGGGCAGCTGCTGCTGGATCGCGGCGGCCGCCTGCTGGATCGCCTGCTCCTGCGCGGCGGCGGTGGCCTGCGCCTGCGCGGCGGCGGGAATCGCGCCGGCCGCGACCTGCTGCGCGACGGCGTCCGCCGCGGCGGTCTTGGCCTGCTCGACACCCTGCTGCGCGCCGCTCAGCGCACCGTCGGTGAGCTGCTCGACGAACGGGTCGTAGACCTTCGACATGATGCCCGCGTTGGCCGGGGCGCTGGCAACGGTCGGGTCGAGGGCGGCGTCCAGCGCATCGGTGAGCGTGGCCTGGTCGCGGAAGTTCGTCTGCAGGTTCAGCGGGACGAGCGTGAACAGCAGCGACAGTAGGACGGCGGTGCCGAGCGTTCCACCGATCTGGCGGAAGAACGTGGAGCCCGAAGTGGCCACGCCGATGTCGCGCGGACCGACGGAGTTCTGCGAGGCGATCGTGAGCGTCTGCATGAGCTGACCGAGACCGAGGCCGATCAGGAGCATCGCGCCGGCGATGATCCAGTACGACGTGTCGTACCGGATGAAGGTCAACGTGAAGAAGCCGAGCGCCATGAAGGCCGTGCCGATGGTCGGGAAGATGCGGTAGTGCCCGGTGCGGGAGATGATCTGGCCGCTCACGATCGACGAGATCATGAGGCCCAGGATCATGGGCAGCAGCTGGAAACCGCTCTCGGTCGGGCTGGAGCCGAGCACGAGCTGCAGGTACAGCGGGAGCGTCAGCATCGCACCGAACATCGCGAAACCGACGAAGACGCCGATGATCGTCGCCATCGAGAACGTCGAGGAGCGGAAGAGCTTCAGCGGGATGAGCGCGTCGTCCTTCATGCTGCGCTCGATGAGGATGAAGGCCAGGATGCCGAGGGCGCCGATGATGTAGCAGGCGATCGAGATCGGCGAGGTCCAGCCCCACTCGCGGCCCTGCTCGGCGACGAGAAGGAGCGGCACGAGGGCGATGATGACCGTCGTCGCGCCGAACCAGTCGATGCGGACGGAGCCGTGCGGGTGGCGCGGAATGTGGAGGAACCGCAACACGATCGCGAGGGCGACGAGGCCGATCGGGACGTTGATGAGGAACACCCAACGCCAGCCGGCGATGAACAGGATCTCGTTCGCCCCGGCGAACAGGCCGCCGACGAGCGGGCCGATGACCGACGAGATCCCGAAGACGGCGAGGAAGTACCCCTGGTACTTGGCGCGTTCGCGGGGCGCGAGGATGTCGCCCATGATCGCGAGCGGCATCGACATGAGGCCACCGGCGCCGAGGCCCTGGAGGGCGCGGAACGCCGAGAGCTCGATCATCGAGGTCGAGAAGCTGGCGGCGACCGACCCGAGGATGAAGATCGCGATCGCGATGATGAACAGGGGGCGGCGTCCGAAGATGTCGGAGAGCTTGCCGTAGATCGGCGTGGCGATGGTCGACACGATCAGGTAGGCGGTGGTCACCCACGCCTGCTGGCTGAGGCCGTTGAGGTCGTCGCCGATCGTGCGGATCGCGGTGCCGACGACGGTCTGGTCGAGCGCGGACAGGAACATCCCCGCCATGAGCCCGAAGATGACGAACAGGATCTGTCGGTGGTTCATCACCGGGGTGCTTCGGGTGGTCGGAGTCGACACGGCAGCAGTGGTCACGGGTTCCTCGAGAAAGAGAGGGTCGAACGGGGGAGAATGCCGGGCGAAGGGGCGTGCACGGCTGGGCGGTCCGAAGCGGGTACCTCCGCGACCGAAAAGAAGTTGTGTTTTGTCAACTATACGACGCCTGAGCACTCGCGAGCGCACGTTCTCCGGACGTTCAGATGTCGGCTTCGGCCGCGTCGCTCTCGGCCTGGGGCGACGCCGCGCCCTCGGCGGGGTCGGGTGTCTCGGGCCGCGCCTCGAGCTCGCCCCGCTCGCGTTCCTCGCGTCGACCCTCGGCGAGGAACGCCAGCCGGGTGAGGCACTCGTGGTTCCGCAGCGCCAGCAGAGGTCGCCACAGGATGCCGGGAAGCACCGCCGGGAGTCCGGACACCGGCTCCTCCGCGATCGTGACCGCGATCCCGTCGCCGTGCGGTCGGACGTCGAATCGGATGACGCCCCGACCGAGCGGGCCCGCCTTGGGGCGCAGTCGCACGCGGCGCGGCGGGTCCCACTCGACCATCTCGGTGGTGTCGTGGACCATCACGGGCCATACGCCGAGCGAGTGGTGGATGCGAGTGCCTTCTTGCGGCCACTCGGCGTCGACGTCACGCATGCGGGCGGCCCCGACGACCCACACCGGGTACAGCCAGCCGTCGGCGAGCACCGCGAAGAGGTCGTCGGGCGTGCAGCGCATCAGGCGGGTGTTGCGGGCGGCCATGGCATCCCCTCGTCAACGGAGTTCCCTCGACCCTAGGGCGCGACCGGGGTCCCGCGCAGGATCTTGACGGGTGCGCCGCGGGTCAGCCGATGAGGCTCGGCTGCAGGTCGCGGAGCGTGCGGTGATGCGTCATCCGCGTCACGCCGATGGCCGCGAGCACGACCCCGCCGACGAGCCACGCCCCGAGCACGAGCAGGTCGGGGCCGACGCGTCCCAGGTCTCCGCCGTACATCACCTGGCGCATGGCATCCACGACATATCCCATCGGCAGCACGTGGTGCAGCGCCGCGAGGGGCCCCGGGAGGGTCTGCCACGGGAACGTCCCGCCGGCCGTCACCAGCTGCAGAACCATGAGCACGAGGCCGAGGAACTGACCGACCGACCCGAGCCACACGTTCAGCGCGAGCACGATCGCCGCGTACGTCGCCGAGGCGAACAGCAGGATGCCGAGGGCCGCCCACGGGTTCGCGAAAGAGAACTGCAGCGTGACGGCGAGCACCGTGAACAGTCCCACCATCTGGACCGCGCCGAGGCCCGCCGGGGTCAGCCACCCCGCGAGCGTCACGCGGAACGGCGACCGCAGTGCCGTGACCGCGCGCTTGGACACCGGCTTCACGATGAGGAACAGGGCGTAGATGCCGATCCAGCCGGCCAGGGCGGCGAAGAAGGGTGCGAGTCCCGCGCCGTAGTTCTGCGCCTTCGTGACGGAGGTCGATCCGACGCTCACGGGGTCGGAGATCGTGTCGGCCTGCGCCTGCCGTGTCTGGTCGTCGGAGTCGGGGATCTGGTCCACCCCCGACGCCAGTCCATCGCGCAACTGCGTCGCGCCGTCCGAGAGCTGTCCGAGGCCGCTGTCGAGCTGGCTCGCCCCGTCGCGCAGCTGCGCGGCGCCGGTCGCCGCGGTGCTCGCGCCGTCGGCGAGGGCGGCGGCGCCGTCGGCCGCGCTGGACGCTCCGGATGCCACGGTGGCACTGCCGTCGGCCACCTGTCGCGCGCCGTCGTCGAGCACGTTGATCTGCGTCACCGTGTCCTGCACGCGGGTGTTCGCCGCCTGCAGACGCTCACCGACCGGGTCGAGGCGCGCGAGGATCTCGTCGATCTTCTGTTGCTCCAGGCCGGCATCGGCCAGGGCCTGCGCGATGTCGGCGCGGGCTTGCGGCAGCTGGGCCGCGGCATCCCCGGCGATCGTGCTGACCTGGCGGGCGGCGGCATCGATGCGGTCGACCCCGCCCGCGACCTGCTGCGCGCCGTCGGCGACGCGCGCGGAGCCGTCGCGCAGTTGCGCGGTGCCGTCGCGCAACTGCGACGCACCGTTCGAGAGCTGGGTCGTGCCGTCGGCGAGCTGCGCCGAGCCCGAGGCGAGCTGCGCGGAGCCCGTCTTGGCCGTCGCGAGGCCGTCCACGAGCTGCGTCGCCCCCGTCGTGGCATCCACGAGGCTCACCCGGATGGTGTGCAGCGCGTCGAGGAGGGTGAGTCCGGCTTCGTCGACGACCTTCTGCGCGACGGATGCCTGGATGCGCGCCACGGCCTGCGAGCCGATGGTGGACGCGAGGTAGTTGTTCGCGTCGTTCGTGCGCAGCTCGATCGCGGCCTGACGCGGAGAGTCGGTGGAGAGCGAGGCCACCGCGTCGCTGAAGTCGGCGGGCAGGGTCACGATGAAGTCGAAGTCGCCTCGCTCGAGTCCCGTCGAGGCCTGGTCGGCGTCGACGCGGTGCCACTCGAACGTGTCGCTGTCGAGCAGCTGGTCGGCGGCTTCGTCGCCGAGGTTCCGCTGCTCCCCGTTGATCTGTGCGCCGCGGTCGTCGACGACCAGCGCGACCGGCACGTGCGAGAGGTTGCCGTAGGGGTCTTGATTGGCCCAGAGGTAGAGGCCGCCGTACAGGATCGGCACGGCGAGGAGCGCGACCAGGGCGAGCACCGACATGCGCGTCGACGTGAGGCGGCGGAGTTCGGCCGTGATCATCTGCGGGATCTTCACCGTGCGTCCTCCTCTGCGGGCTGCTCCGCGGCTTCGAGGGTGGAGATCGCGGTGAGCGAAGCGTGCCCGGCGATCACGAGCACCGCGTACCCGCGTTCGGCGAACTCCTCGGCGATGCGCCACCAGGCGGCGGGCTCGCCGCCGTGGCGGTCGGGGGCGACGAGCACGAGGCCGTCCACGCCTTTACGGAGTGCCGCGAGCTCGAGCAGCAACCGGATCCGTTGCGGCGGGTCGACGTTGCCGATCGGAACGGATGCCAACGACTCCAGGCCCAGGCCCTCGAGCCACCGCTGCGCCGCGAACGGTGTCGGCGCGTGCCCGGCGAACATGAGCTCTTCGGCCACCACACCGGTCACGGTGACGTTCGCCTCGGGCTCCGAGACGACGGGGGCGTCGACGAGCGCGACGCGGCGGCGGATCCGACCGGCATCCGCGCGGCCGTCGATCGTGACGGATCCGCTGTCGATCTTCATTCGACCGGATGCCACGAGGCCGAGCACCGTGGGGCGCTGCTCGGTCTCGGCGACGGCGAGAGTCGCCCGCCCGGTCTCGTAGGTGGCGGAGGTCTCGGGGAGGGCGCCCTGCGCCTTGCCCTTGGTGACTGCGTCGAGGACGACCTTCATCAAGACTCCAGATCGGGGTGCTGGGCCATGAGTTCGCGGGCCTCGGTCCACGACAGGCCGGCGATGCCGAGGACGGCCGTCACCGCGATGGCCCGGGCGGCGCGGGACTCGGCATCCACGCGGCTGACGACCATGCGGCCGGTCTCCTCGAGCAGGCGCGAGAGGGTCGGGGCAGGCAGGTCGGTGCGCAATTCGCCGGCCTCCTGGCCGCGCCGGACGATGGTGTCGATCCGGTGGCGCAGCGGGGCGAGCGCCTCGGAGGTCTCGGGGACGTGGGCGTCGTCGAGCGCCAGGGCGGCGGCGGCCTGGACGTGGGCGGCTTCGCGCCACAGCTCGGACGCGAGGCGCGCGAGAGCCAGCCGCGAGTCGGGGTCGTCGATGGTGTCGGCGATGGCGTTGAAGCGCGCGGCGCCGGTGGCGATGACCTCGCGGACGATGGCGTTGCGGTCGTCGAAGTGGCCGTACAGCGCGCGGCGCGAGAGGCCGGCGCGCGCGGCGATGGCGGCGATCGAGGCGTGGGGGTCGTGTCCGATGGCGGCGGTGGCGGCATCCACGATGCCGGCGCGGTTCTCGACGGCGTCGCGTCGACGTGCGGGGGTGCTCACGAGCGTCGAGTATACGCCCGAACTTGCACTCCGGTGTGCAAGTTCCCCCCTCGCCTCACGCGTGAGGGGTCAGAAAGTGTCGCTTCGCTTGCTCCGAAGCGACACTTCTTGACCCCTCACGCGGTTCAGTCGGTGCCGGACTCGAATGCGGCGGACTCGCCCGCGGCATCCGTCGCCTCGGCCAAGCGCTCGCCGGCGGCGTCGAGGGGAGCGGCGGGCTCGATGATCTCGCGCGCGCCGCCGGCGGCCACGTCGCCGACGAGCTCGCCGGTCGGGCCGCCGATGAGTCCGAGCGCCGCGTACTGCTCGAGGCGAGCGCGCGAGTCGGCGATGTCGAGGTTCCGCATCGTCAGCTGGCCGATGCGGTCGACGGGGCCGAACGCGGCGTCGCCGACGCGCTCCATCGAGAGCTTCTCGGGCGAGTACGACATGCCGGATGCCACGGTGTCGAGGATCGTGTAGTCCTCGCCGCGGCGCAGCCGCAGCGTCACGGAACCCGTGATCGTGGAACCGACCCACTTCTGGATCGACTCGCGCAGCATGAGGGACTGCGGCTCGAGCCACCGGCCCTCGTACATGAGGCGGCCCAGGCGGCGGCCCTGCTCGTGGTAGGTGGCGAGGGTGTCTTCGTTCAGGATGCTGTTGACGAGGCGCTCGTACGTGATGAAGAGGAGCGCCATGCCCGGGGCCTCGTAGATGCCGCGCGACTTCGCTTCGATGATGCGGTTCTCGATCTGGTCGCTCATGCCGAGCCCGTGACGGCCGCCGATCGCGTTCGCCTCGCGGACCAGCGCCACCGGGTCGTCGAACCGGGTGCCGTTGATGGCGACGGGGCGGCCGGCCTCGAATGCGACGGTGACGTCCTCGGTCTCGATCTCGACCGCGGGGTCCCAGAAGCGCACGCCCATGATCGGCTCGACCGTCTCGAGCGACACGTCGAGGTGCTCGAGCGTCTTGGCCTCGTGGGTGGCGCCCCAGATGTTGGCATCCGTCGAGTACGCCTTCTCCGCGGAGTCGCGGTAGGGGAAGTCGTGCGCGACGAGCCACTCGCTCATCTCTTTGCGGCCGCCGAGCTCGGTGACGAAGTCGGCGTCGAGCCACGGCTTGTAGATGCGGAGGGCCGGGTTGGCGAGCAGTCCGTAGCGGTAGAACCGCTCGATGTCGTTGCCCTTGTAGGTGGAGCCGTCGCCCCAGATGTCGACGCCGTCCTCCTTCATCGCGCGGACGAGGAGCGTCCCGGTGACGGCGCGGCCGAGCGGCGTGGTGTTGAAGTAGGTGCGTCCGCCCGAGCGGATGTGGAACGCGCCGCACGCGAGGGCGACGAAGCCCTCCTCCACGAGCGCGGTCTTGCAGTCGACCAGCCGCGAGATCTCGGCGCCGTACTGCGTGGCGCGGCCGGGGATGGATTCGATGTCGTCTTCGTCGTACTGCCCGAGGTCGCCCGTGTAGGTGCAGGGAACGGCGCCCTTGTCGCGCATCCACGCGACGGCGACCGAGGTGTCGAGACCCCCCGAGAAGGCGATGCCGACGCGCTCGCCGACGGGAAGGGACTGCAGGACCTTGGACATGCCCTCGATTCTATTCGGGACGGATGCCACGCCCCGAAACACCGGAACCGGTCAGGCGAGCCGCAGGCCTAGGCCGCGGCACGCCTCAGGCCTCGCGCGACCCCCGTGCCCGCCCGAGCGCCACGGCGCCGAACGCGACGACGATGATCGTCACGGCGATGCCGATCATGTACCCGATGACACTGCCCCAGCTGCTCTCGTACGGGTTGAGGAACGGGTACGGGTACCAGTAGGGCTGCCCGGTGGTCGGGTTGGTCACGAGGTTCGCCCGCACCAGCGTGTAGACGATCCACGCGATCGGGAAGATCGCGGCCCCCAGCGCCGCCTTCCACGGCAGACGCCGGCGGCAGGGCCCGAGGAACAGGTCGAGCAGCAGGAACAGCGGTCCCCACACGTGCATGACCTCGTTCGACCAGGCCACGGTCTCGGGCTGGAGCGGAAGACCGCGGAGGAGCAGGTTGTACACGACGCCGGTGATCACCATGTACGTCGACACCCAGGCCAACGCGGCGGCCAACGCAAGCGGGTCGGGTTCGAGCCGGCGTCCGCGCGAGAGGAACCGGATACCCGCCCAGGCGAGCACGACCACGCTCGCGGTGTTCGACAGGATGGTGAAGAAGCTGAAGAAGTTCGCGATGGTCGTCGGCACGTCGCGGTGGGCGGCGGCGGCACCCGCGACGGTGGAGACGAACTGGGCGATGATGGCGGCGGCGATGAGCGCGGCCATTGCGAGGCGGAGGGCGGTCCAGCCGGTCGCCCAGCTGCGAGAGCGGATCATGCGCCCAGGGTAGTGACGCGGCAGGAGCGCCGGGTGGGGTTGTGGACAACCCCGAGGGGGTGCTGTCGGGGCGGTCGATAGGATGGGGTGTACCGCCGGATAACACGCGAGGAGCGCACATGCCCGGAATCGTGATCGTCGGCGTCCAGTGGGGCGACGAGGGCAAGGGCAAGGCCACCGACTTGCTCGGTGAGCGCACCGACTGGGTGGTGAAGTTCAACGGCGGCAACAACGCCGGGCACACCGTCGTCATCGGCGACGAGAAGTACGCGCTGCACCTGCTGCCCAGCGGCATCCTGTCGCCCGGCGTCAACCCGGTCATCGGAAACGGCGTGGTCATCGACCTCGAGGTGCTCTTCAACGAGCTCGAGGCTCTGAACGCGCGCGGTCTCGACACCAGCCGCCTGAAGATCAGCGCGAACGCGCACATCATCACGCAATACCACCGCACGCTCGACAAGGTGACCGAGCGCTTCCTCGGCAAGCGCATGATCGGCACGACCGGTCGCGGCATCGGCCCGGCCTACGCCGACAAGATCAACCGGGTCGGCATCCGCGTGCAAGACCTGTTCGACGAGAACATCCTGCGGCAGAAGGTGGAAGGCGCCCTCGACCAGAAGAACCACCTGCTCGTGAAGGTCTTCAACCGGCGGTCGATCACGGTCGACGAGATCGTCGAAGATCTGCTCGCGTACGCCGAGCGCGTGCGCCCGATGGTCGCCGACACCTCGCTGCTGCTGAACGACGCCCTGGATGCCGGTGACGTCGTCGTCTTCGAGGGCGGTCAGGCCACGATGCTCGACGTCGACCACGGCACCTACCCGTTCGTGACCTCGTCGTCCGCGACCGCGGGCGGGGCGTCCACCGGCTCCGGTGTCGGGCCGAACCGCCTCGACCGGATCGTCGGCATCGTGAAGGCCTACACGACGCGCGTCGGCTCCGGCCCGTTCCCGACCGAGCTGTTCGACGAGAGCGGCGATTATCTGCGTTCGCGCGGGTTCGAGTTCGGCACCACGACGGGCCGTCCGCGCCGCGTCGGCTGGTACGACGCCCCGATCACCCGCTACGCCACGCGTATCAACGGCATCACCGACCTCGTGCTCACCAAGCTCGACATCCTCGGCGGACTCGAGCAGATCCCGGTGTGCGTCGCGTACGACGTGGACGGCGAGCGGTACGACGACCTGCCGGTCAACCAGACCGACTTCCACCACGCCAAGCCGATCCTCGAGTACCTGCCCGGCTGGAGCGAAGACATCTCGACCGCGCGCACGTTCGACGAGCTGCCGCAGACGGCGCAGGAGTACGTACTGGCGCTCGAAGAGATGAGTGGGACGCGGATCTCGGTCATCGGCGTGGGTCCCGCGCGCGACCAGGTCATCGTCCGTCACGACCTCATCGACTGACGTGCGGTTCTGGGTCGGCGCGTACACCCCCGACGCGGGGGCGGCTGAAGGGATCGGCATCCTGCAGGCCGGCGACGCCGACTCGGCCTGGGCGTCCGGCCCCTTGGGCATGGTCGGCACCGCGGTCGCCGCGTCCGGCTCGCCGTCGTGGGTCGCGCTGCACCCGCAGCTCGACGTCCTCTACGCCGCGCACGAGTCGGACGGCACGGTGCAGGCCTATCGCCGCACCGGAGAGACCCGCCTCGCCCCGCTCGGAGCGCCGGTCCCCGCCGGCGAGGCCGTGTGCCACGTGGCGGTCGCGCCCGACGGGTCGTTCCTCGTCGCCAGCTGCTGGGGCGACGGTCGTGTCGTCCGCATCTCCTTGGATGCCGCGGGCCGACCCTCCTCGCCCGTGATCGCCGCCGCGGCGAGCGACCCGTACGGCGGTACCGATGACGCCTTCGTCGTCGAGACGCCGACCGCGGTGTCCGGCGCCGCCGTGCCCGATCTCGCGGCCGCGGCCCGCGCGCTGCGCGAGGCCGCCGGCGAAGAATACGGTCACCTGATCCCCGACTACGACGCGCTCCCCGAGACTGACGCCGAGTCCGAGGAGGCCGTCGCAGGCGCTCGGGTGTCGCGCGCGCACGAGACGATCGTGCTGCCGCGGGGGCTCCTCGCCACCACCGACATGGGTCTCGACCTCGTCCGCTTCTGGCACTCGACCGGCGCCGGGCTCCGCCTCGTGCAGGAGGTGGCGCTGCCCAAGGGCAGCGGCCCGCGCCACGGCGTGTGGCATCCGTCCGGTCACCTGTACGTCGTGACAGAGCTCAGCCGCGAGGTGTTCGTGCTGACCCCGGATGCCGAGGGCCGCTGGCGCATCATCTCGGGCGAGCAGCTGCTCGGCACGCTCGAGGGCGACACCGCGGCCGAGCTCGGCACGAGCCGCGACGGCACGACGCTGTACGCGGGCGTCCGCGGCAGCGACACGGTCGGCGTGCTCGCGGTCCGCGGGGCAGGCGAGGCGCTCCAGTTCACCGCGCTGGCCGAGGCCGGAACGCACTGGCCGAGGCATCACGTCGTGGTCAACGACATGCTGCTCGTGGCCGGGCAGCTCGCCGACGAGATCGTGTCGCTTCCGCTCGACCCCCGCACCGGGGTCCCGGGCCGTGTGCGCCACCGCACGGCGTCCCCCGCGCCGACGCGTCTGCTCCCGATGCGCTGACTCCTACTTCTTGGCATCCTGCCGCGGGATGATGATCTGCTTCACGATCAGCAGAACGGACGCGGTCACGGGGATGGCCACGAGCGCTCCGAGGAGGCCGAGGAGAGTGCCGCCGACGAGCGCGCCGATCACGACGAGCGAGCCGGGAACCGAGATGGTGCGGTTCATCACGCGGGGCGTGAGGACGTATGCCTCGACCTGCATGTACACGAGGTACACGCCGGCGAAGATCAGCCCCGAAACCGGGTCGACGATGAGCGTCAGCACGGACGCCGTCGCCCAGAAGAGGACGGAACCGACGAGCGGGATCAGGGTGATGCCGAAGGCGAGGGCACCGAGGAGCGCGGCGAAGGGCTGGCCGAGGATCGTCAGGACGATGAAACCGAAGACGGCGTTGCACAGCGCGAGGACGACCATCCCCGCGAGGTAGCCACCGACCGATTCGGTGATCTGGCCGGTCATCTCCGAAACGGTCTCGCGGCTGCGCGCCGGAGTCAGGCGCACGAGCGAGTTCTTC
This sequence comes from Microbacterium canaveralium, assembly GCF_047238045.1. NCBI lineage: Bacteria > Bacillati > Actinomycetota > Actinomycetes > Micrococcales > Microbacteriaceae > Microbacterium > Microbacterium canaveralium. Next base: position 139,014 of record NZ_JBDFMA010000003.1, read on the forward strand.
ATGGCAGGCAGGGATGCCAAGAAGTACAGACTCAACACGAGCACGATGATCGCGCCCGAGATGCCGGTCGCGATGCCGACGCCCACCTGGAGCAGGCCGCCGCCGATGGCGGTGAGGTTGGCCGGGTTGGTGAAGAACTTCTGCACTTCCTGGAGGATGTTGCCGAGGCTGTCGCCGAAGTTGGTCTCGACCCACCGGACGGCGTCGCTGTTGATCAGGTCGTTGACGAACGTGGGGATGTCCGTGACGAACTGCTCCACCTGCCGGACGACCGGCGGGATCAGCAGCCACAGAGCGGCCACGAGGATGACGGCGAGGCCGCCGAACACGATGACGATCGCCCAGGCCCGCGAGACGCCTCGGCGAACGAGCCGCCGCACCAGGGGATCGAGCGCGAGCGCGATGAAGAGCGCGATCGCGATGTAGATGAGCACCGTCGACAGGCTCGACAGTGCGAGGCCCAGCAGGATCGCCGTCAGGCCGCCGAGGGTGAGGAAGAACCCTGCGGCGTAGGGCCGGGAGAAGGCCCACCACATCGGCCGATCCCGGGACGTGACCTCCCCGGCGTTCGCGCCTTCGGCGGACGGGTCGGGGCGCGTGGATCGGCTCATGCTCACACTGTAGGGCTCGCGGTCGCACGGGGCGGGGCGCGATAGGGTCGCATCCGGAGGACCCATGACCGAGGCCGACCCCACGACGATCCTGCAGGGCTTGCGCGGAAGCATCGACAATATCGACGCCGCGCTCATCTTCCTGCTCGCCGAGCGCTTCCGCTGCACCAAGCAGGTCGGGGTGCTCAAAGCGCAGCACGGGATGCCGGCATCCGACCCCGCCCGCGAGGAGCAGCAGATCGCCCGATTGAAGCGTCTGGCCGCCGAGGCCGACCTCGATCCGGACTTCGCCGAGAAGTGGTTCAACTTCGTCGTGGCCGAGGTCATCCGGCACCACCGGTCCGCCGCCGGTACGCCTGCCGACGACTGAGCCGACACGCCCGGGCCAGCCGTCGGATCCTCCGTCGCCGAGCGCCCGTGGCTCTTCTGTCTCGCGCCCGCGCGTGCCACGGATGTCCGCCGAACGCAAACGAGCGGTCGGTTTGCCAGCCGATCCATCAGCGTGAAACGGTAGAGGAGGCCCCTCGCGGGGCCGCCCACCCGACCAGTCCGCGGTCGCCGGTGCCGACTCGGGGGAGTCGCGCCGCGAGCGTACGGTCGGCGGCCAGGACCCGGATCCGACATCCGGCGTCGGAGCGCTCGTCCCCCCGAGGAGCGCCGAGCGGCTGCCACCCGGGCGTGACCGATGCGGCCACCCGAGGCCGCACAGGTGCACACAGTGACCCATCCGCATGCCATCGCGGCGAGGAACCTCTTCAAGGTCTTCGGCCGCTCCCCTCAGACCGCCGTCGAGAAGCTCCGTGCCGGGGCCCGGCGGGACGACCTCGACGACGCCGGAACGGCGGCCGTCATCGACGCGAGCTTCGACGTCGAACCCGGCGAGATCTTCGTCATCATGGGCCTCTCCGGTTCCGGCAAGTCGACCATCATCCGCATGCTCAACGGCCTGCACGACGCCACCGCCGGCACCGTCGAGGTGCAGGGCGACGCCCTCACCGGAGTGAGCTCCGCGCGTCTGCGGACCCTCCGTCGCGAGCGCATCGCGATGGTGTTTCAGCACTTCGCCCTCCTGCCCCACCGCACGGTCGCCGCGAACGTCGCCTACCCGCTCGAGATCCGCGGCGTCGGCAAGGCCGAGCGCCTCGCGAAGGCGGACGAGATCCTGGCGCTCGTGGGCCTCGAGGGCTGGGGCGACAAGCTCCCCTCGGCGCTTTCGGGGGGCATGCAGCAGCGCGTCGGCATCGCCCGCGCTCTCGCCGCCGACACCGACATCCTGCTCATGGACGAAGCCTTCAGTGCCCTGGATCCGCTCATCCGCCGCGAGATGCAGGAGCAGCTCCTCGAGCTCCAGCGGACGCTGAAGAAGACGATCGTCTTCATCACGCACGACCTCAACGAGGCGATGTTCCTCGGCGACCGCATCGCGGTCATGCGCGACGGCCGCATCGTCCAGATCGGAACGCCGGAGGACATCCTCACCGACCCCGCCAACGACTACGTCGAGCAGTTCGTGCAGGACGTCGACCGCGCCCGCGTGCTCACGGCGGCCAACGTCATGGAGCGTCCGCGCCCCCGAGTGGATGCCGCCGCCGGCCCGCGCACGGCCCTGCGCCAGATGCGCGACGCCTACATGTCGGCCGTGTACGTCACCGACCGCGACCGGAAGCTCCTCGGCATCGTCACCGACCGTGACGCCGTGAAGCTCGTCCGCGCCGGCGAGAGCTCGCTGCTCGGCAGGCTCAAGCCCGTGCCGCAGAGCGTGCGCGAGGACGAGGTATTGATGAACCTCTTCGTGCCCGCGGTCGAGTCGCCCCTCCCGCTCGCTGTGGTGGATGCCGAGGGACGCCTCACCGGCGTCATCCCGCGCGTGACGCTGCTCGCCGCGCTCGGCCCTGGACCCACCTCCACCGAGGAGATCACGGTGCTTCCACAGCCCGTGCCCTCCGCCGAGATCGACGCCGTGCTCGCCGCTGCCCCGGCTTCGGCGGGTGAGGCGCCCGACGCCGTGGCATCCGGAATCGAGGCGGTGCGCTGATGGACGGGTTCCGCATTCCTGTCGGCACGTGGGTCGACGCGGGAGTCGACTGGCTCCGCGACAATCTCTCGGGCTTGTTCGACGTCATCGCCGTGGTCGTCCGCTTCTTGGTCGGCGGCCTCAGTGACGTGCTGCTGTCCGCCCCGATCGTCGTCGTGATCGTCGTCGCGGCGCTCCTGGCCTGGCTCGTCCGCTCGTGGAAGCTGGCGGTCGGAACCGTGGTCGGGTTCGCCCTCATCCTCGCGATGGGACAGTGGGTGACCGCCATGCAGACGCTCGCGCTCGTGGTCATCGCCGCCGCCGTCGCCGTGGCGATCTCGGTGCCGCTGGGCATCTGGTCGGCACGCAACCCCACCGTGCGCGCCGTCATGAAGCCGGTGCTCGACTTCATGCAGACGATGCCGGCGTTCGTGTACCTCATCCCGGCCATCACTTTCTTCAGCATCGGGGTCGTTCCCGGTGTCGTGGCGACGGTCATCTTCGCCCTCCCTCCTGGCGTGCGTCTGACCGAGCTCGGCATCCGCGGGGTGGACTCCGAGACCGTCGAGGCCGGACACGCGTTCGGCGCGACGCCCGGGCAGATCCTCCGCGGCATCCAGTTGCCGCTCGCGATGCCCACGATCATGGCCGGCGTGAACCAGGTGATCATGCTCGCGCTGTCGATGGCGGTCGTGGCCGGCATGGTCGGAGCCGACGGTCTGGGCAAGGAGGTCGTGCAGTCGATCTCCACGGTCAACCTGCCCAAGGGCGTCGAGGCGGGGCTGAGCGTCGTCATCCTCGCGGTCTACCTCGACCGCCTCACCGCCGCCCTCGGCACACGCTCCGGCAACACGTCGTCGCTGCTCGGCATGCTCGGTCGCCGACGGACGCCCGACACTCCGGCCGGGGATGCCCACACGGAGGCCGAGCGCGCGGTCGCCTCCCCGCGTCGCGCCCCGATCACCACGGGCGCCTGACTCCCCAACCCCGCGCGTGAGGGGTCGACAAGTGTCGCTTCGGGGTCATCGAAGCGACAGAAATCGACCCCTCACGCGTCGAAGAAACGACATACGGAACCAGAAAGAGAGCAATCACATGAAGAACACGCGACACCTCACCGGCATTCTCGTCCTCGGCACCGCAGCGTCCCTCGCGCTCGCCGGCTGCGCGAGCGGCAACCAGGCAGAGGGCGGCGCCGGCGACGGCGGCGACAAGGGCACCATCACGCTCGGCTTCCTGCCGTCGTGGACCGACGGCCTCAGCACCGCGTACCTCCTCGAGGACCAGCTCGAGAAGATCGGCTACACCGTCGAGATGCAGACGCTCACCGAGGCCGGTCCGCTGTACGCCGGGCTCGCGCAGGGTGACGTCGACATCTACCCGTCGGCGTGGCCCGAACTGACCCACAAGTCCTACATGGACACGTACGGCGACTCGATCGAAGACCTCGGTTCCTACTACGACAACGCCAAGCTCACGATCGCGGTGCCCAGCTACGTCGACATCGACTCGATCGACCAGCTCAAGGGCAACGCTGCGCGCTTCGACGGCAAGATCTACGGCATCGAGCCCGGGGCGGGTCTGACGAAGCAGACGCAGGAGACGATGCTTCCCGGCTACGGCCTCGACGGCGACTTCGAGCTGGTGACCTCGTCGACTGCGGCCATGCTCACCGAACTCGACAACGCCATTTCGGCGCAGAAGGACATCGCGGTGACCCTGTGGCGCCCGTTCTGGGCCAACGACGCGTACGACGTGAAGGACCTCGCCGACCCCCAGGGCCTCATGGGCGACCCCGAGAAGCTGCACTTCCTCGGTACCGCCGGGTTCGCCGAGAAGTACCCGGATGCCGCTGAGCTCATCGCCGGCATCCAGCTCGACGACGCGCAGTACGGCTCGCTCGAGGACCTCGTCGTGAACGAGTACGGCGAGGGCCGCGAGGCCGAGGCCGTCGACGCGTGGCTGGAGCAGAACCCCGAGGCGTTCTCGACGCAGCGCAGCTGACGCACCGCACCGCGAGCCCCCTCCGTCGACTCAGGCGGAGGGGGCTTTCGCGATCGCCCGGGCGGCGGTGAAGCGCGTGCGGAAGCCGGGGTGCCCGGCAGGCATCGCGAGCACGGAGTCGGGGGTGCGTCCGGCGAGCTGCGGGAAGCCGGCATCCGCGACGAGGTCGTCGTCGAGCACCTCGAGCTCGGCGGTGACGAGCGGCCACGGCTCGTGGCTGTTCGCGGCCCAGATCGTGCGGCCGAGGTGGCGCTCGTGGAATCCCCAGCGCGCCGTGAGGAAGCGCGAGAGCGGAGTGTCGACCGGGTCGGTACCGATGCGCGCGCGCAGGCGGGTGCCGGGATGCCGGTCGGTGTGCCGGCGCGACCGGTACTCGATGAGCGGCCCGTCGGTGCGCACCCCCGCCCGTGCCCAGCGGTACGGCAGTCCGAACAGCACCCGGGCCGCGAGCACCGGCGCGAGATGCTCGGCCTCGAGCGTGCGGAAGACCACCCCTCGACGCCCGGCGCCGTCGACCGCGTACGTGCGGACGTTGATCTCGGTGAACGTGCCGACGAACGGTACGGGCGGCAACGGCAGGAAGCGGAACTCGCTCAGCACGAACGGCACCAGCCCCACCCACGCCGAGCCGTCGTGCACGTCCGGGCGCGTCCCGGCGGGCAGCATCGGCGCGACCTCGTCCGGGTCGACGCGCCAGTGCACGAAGACGGCGCGGTTCCACCGCTGCTCGATGACGGCGCGGCCGGGGAGGGCGGGGGCGTGGCGTTCGACAGGCACGCGCCGATTCTCGCCCCTGATGCCGTCTCGCGGAGGGACACTGGACACATGCCCCCGTCATCTGCTGCGGATCCCCGGCTCGTGGCATCCATCCGCTCGTTGCTCGCGCAGCGGGCGGACGGCGCGACGATCTGCCCGTCGGAGGCGGCCCGTGAGGTGGGCGGCGACGAGTGGCGCGACCTGATGCAACCGGCGCGGGATGCCGCACGCGAGCTCGTCGACGCCGGCGAGGTCGAGGTCACGCAGCGCGGCGAGATCGTCGACGTGACGACCGCGCGGGGGCCGGTGCGCATCCGCCGCGCGCGCTGAGGCGGCGTCGCGTCGAGGTTCGCGGATCGGCATCCGCGACGAACGGTGGCGTCAGACGGCGGGTTCGGGCGGCGTCGGTGAGGCAGGGCGCGGCAGTTCGAGCGCGACCTTCTTCTCGAGGTTCTCGACGGCCTCGTCGCTCAGCCAGATGAGTCCGTCGAGCTCCTGCCGGACGCGGCGGTAGGCGACCTGCCGCTCGTTCGGGGTCGCCGCCTGGTCGACCGCGACGCCGAGCAACTGCTGAGCGGTCTCGAGGCGCTTGCGCTCCTCGGGGGTGAACGCCGCCGCCTTCACACGCCGTGCGTCGCGCTCGGCCACCTCGAACGCGACCTCGTAGTCGGTCACGGCGTCGCGGTACTCGGCGAGACGCTCGGGCGTCGGCTTCTCACCCGCGGCGGGGCGGAGGTTGTCGGCGACCTTCTTCGCGCGCAGGAATGCGGCGGTGAGGGGCTGCCGGCCGTCGCTCATCGCGGGGTAGGAGATGAGCTTCGAGACGTCGAGTTCGTAGTCGAGCCAACGGTGCGTGATGTCGTCGTGTCTCGCCTGCGCTCGGGCCAGGTCGTCGCCCACTGCAGGGGCTTGGACGACCGGGGAGGGCACGGATGCCGCGACCCCGCTCTGCACCCGCATCAGTTCCAGCTGCTCGCGGTGGCGGCGTCGGGCCGAGAGCTCGCGCTGCTTGTTGACGGTTCCGATCGCACCCATCGTCATGCCGAACAGCGGGAACACGAGCCACCAGTAGTGCCCGGCGAACTGCAGGAATTCGTTCACGTCGCCACGCTACGCGTCCGAGTCGTTCTTGCGCGCACGCTTGGTGTGGCGCTCGTTCCACGACTTGGATGCCGCCTTTCCCATGTTCTCCATCGACCAGGCCAGAGCCCGTTGCGCCTGCTCGGCCCAGTCCGACGCCATCCGGCCCCACGCGTCGGCGGGATCCACCGGGGGACCGTCGTCCCGCCCACGGCGCGCGGCGCGTTCGGCCCGCTCGAACGCGTGGGTCAGCGCGCGGACGGCGTCGCGGTAGGCGAGGAAGTCGGCCGGTTCGAGCCGCGAGGTCGTCGACGCCGGGCGCAGCCACTGCGCTCGCTCGTGAGCGCGGAGGAACTCCGCCAGGAGCGGCGACTTCGGATCGCTCATCACCGGGAAGTCGATCGCGAGCGCCGGGTCGGTCTCGTACGCCATCCAGCGCACGAGCACCGCGTCGTGCTCGGCGAACAGCCGCTCGACGGGCAGCGGAGCACTGCCCGCGCGGATCGCGGGCAGCATCGCCTTCGCCGCACGTACGGCGGCGCGACGCGCCCGGATCTCGGCCGAGGCCGCCCGCAGTTCGCGTTGCGCCGCGGTGAGGCGGGCCCGCGCCGAGGAGACCGCGTCGGAGGAGACTCGGGATGCCGCGCGCTCGGCCTGGGCGCGCATGACCTCGGCATCCGCGATCTTCACCTCGGCCCGGCCGCGGGTGACGGCGTGGCGTGACCTCTGCAGATCGAGAAGGGCCGCGTCGAACTCGAGGCGTCGGGCGGCGGACTTGCTGAGCGGTCGGTTCGTCCACGCCCGCGCAGTGCGATCGGTCGTGGAGGCACCCGCGGGAAGGGCGCGGCGGCGCGTGCTGCGCACGCCGATCCAGCCGACGGTGCCGGCACCGGCTGCAGCGGGGCCTATCCACCACCAGTCGACGATCAGCGCCAGGAGCGGTTCCACGCCCTCATGCTACGACGGTGTGCCGACAAGCGCCTGAGTCGTCCGGTCGGCCGCCGAGCGGGGGTGTGAGATCGTTGCTCGGTGAGATTCCGGCGATCCGCGGGGCGCGGCAGCGTGGGCGCCGGCGTGCTCTGGCGACTCACGCCCGGGCGGGCCATCGTCCTCGCGTTCGGCGGTGTCCTGGCCATGGGCACGGGTCTGCTCAGCCTTCCCGTTTCGACGCAGGGGCGCGGGGCGACCTTCATGGAGGCCCTGTTCACCGCCACCAGCGCGCTGTGCGTCACGGGGCACATCATCGTCGACACGGCGACCTTCTGGTCGCCGTTCGGTCAGGTCGTGATCATGGTGCTCATCCAGATCGGCGGCTTCGGCGTCATGTCCCTCGCGACCCTCCTCGGGTTGCTCGTGGCGCGGCGGCTCGGCCTGCGTACGCGCCTGACGGCCGTGAGCGAGACGCACACCGTCGCGGTGGGCGATGTGCGTCGGGTCCTCCTCGGCGTCGCCACCATCACCGTGATCGCCGAGGTCGCGGTGGCGATCCTGCTCGCGGGACGATTCGGACTCGGGTACGGCGAGCCCTTCGGTCGAGCGCTCTGGCTCGGCGCGTTCCACGCCGTGTCCTCCTTCAACAACGCGGGCTTCGCCCTCTTCAGCGACAACCTGATGTCGTTCGCGACCGACCCGTGGATCTGCCTGCCGATCTGCGCCGCGATCATCCTCGGCGGTCTGGGGTTCCCGGTGATCATGGAGCTGCGTCGGCGGATCCGCTTCCCGCGTCGGTGGACCCTGAACACCGTGACGGTCGTCACCGGCACCATCGTCCTGCTCGTGGCCGGGGCGGTCGCCCTCACGGCGCTCGAGTGGTCGAACCCGGCGACTCTCGGGCCCATGGACCCGGCCGGGCGCGTTCTCGCCGGGTTCACGATGTCCGTGATGCCGCGCACCGCGGGGTTCAACTCGATCGACGTGTCGCAGATGCACGGGGCGAGCTGGTACGTGACCGACATCCTCATGTTCATCGGTGGCGGTCCCGCGGGCACGGCGGGCGGCCTGAAGATCACGACGTTCGCCGTCCTCCTGTTCATCATCGTGGCCGAGCTGCGAGGGGACACCGCTGTCAACATGTTCGGCAAACGCCTCCCGCGGTCGACTCACCGCGAGGCGCTCACCGTGGCGCTGCTGTCGCTGGCGCTCGTCGTCGGCTCGACCCTCGCCATCATGGTGATCAGCCCGTTCGGTCTCGACCGCGTCCTCTTCGAAGTGATCTCCGCGTTCGCCACCGTGGGCCTGTCGACGGGGATCACCGCGGACCTTCCGACCGCCGCCCAGCTCATCCTCATCGTCCTAATGTTCATCGGCCGGCTCGGCCCCGTCCTGCTCGGCACCGCCCTCGCGTTGACCCGAGAGAAGCGCATGTACGAACTCCCGAAGGAGCGTCCGATCATTGGATAACGCAGCCCCCTTCTTCCGTCGCCGCCGCACACGTGAGAACGCATCCTCCATCGCGGTCATCGGTCTCGGGCGCTTCGGCGGAGCGCTCGCGATCGAGCTGGCCCGCTCGGGCACCGAAGTGCTCGGCATCGACACCGATGAGGACATCGTCCAGGCGATGAACGGCGTGCTCACCCACGTCGTGCGCGCGGACTCCACGAAGCAGGCAGCCCTGGAGCAGCTGGGTGTTCTGGACTTCGACCGGGTCGTGGTGGGCATCGGCACCGACATCCAGGCCAGCATCCTGACGACGTCTCTGCTCAAGCGGATGGGCGTGCGGTCGATCTGGGCGAAGGCCATCAGCGAGCAGCACGGACTGATCCTCGAGCAGCTCGGTATCGAGCACGTCGTCTATCCCGAGGCGGACATGGGCCGACGGGTGGCGCACCTCGTCCGCGGCGCGATGCTCGACTACGTCGAGTTCGACAAAGACCTCGTGGTCGCGAAGACCGTCGCACCCCGGGAACTGGAGGGGATGACCCTTCAGCAGGCCGGTGTGCGTCGTCGCCACGGTGTGACGATCGTGAAGATCAAGGGCGCCGATGGGGAATGGCGTCCCGCCGGCGCCGATTCGGTGGTGTCGGCCGGTGATCTGCTCATCGTCATCGGCCCGGTCGAGCAGACGGAGCGGTTCGCGGCCCTCCTCTGACCCGGGTGGTGCCTCGCGGCCGGCCGCCGAGGTGTCGCGTCGTGACCGGCGGGGCCGTCGGACGCGTCAGCCGAACAGCAGCGTCAGGACCGTCGCGCCGCCACCCGTCAGGATCAGCGCGCCGATCACCACCCACGCGGTGATCTTGACGCGGCGCTGACGGCGGGCGTCGAAGCCCGCCATGTCGTCGTCGTGCTCGGTCATCGGCGACTCCTTTCGTGTGGCGGGTTCGTACGGACCCCGGCCTGATGGGCCGGACGGCTCAGGCGGCGGGCTCGGTGACCGTCGGGCCGAAGACGCCGGGGAGCGTCTCGGTCGACAGGCGGCGCAGCTCCGAGACGGGAACCGTGAACACGTCCTGGATCTCCAGCGTCGCCTCCGCACCCGGCTCGACGTCGGTCACGCCGATGCGCAGCACCGGGTAGCCGCGGCCGTTGCACAGGCCCCGGAACTTCACGTCCTCCTCGCGCGGCACGCTCACGAGCACGCGGCCGGTCGACTCGCTGAACAGGGCGGCGGTGGCATCCACGCCGTCACGTTCCATGAGCTCGGTGAGCCAGACGCGCGCGCCGACGCCGAAGCGCATGACGCCCTCGGCGAGGGCCTGGGCGAGTCCGCCCGAAGACAGGTCGTGCGCGCTGGAGACGAGCGACTGCGAACCCGCGGCCTGCAGCAGCTCGGCGAGCTTGCGCTCCTGCGCGAGGTCGACCTTCGGTGGACGGCCGCCGAGGTGGTCGTGGATGGTGCCGGCCCACTGCGAACCGTCGAGCTCGTCGGCCGTGACGCCCAGGAGGTACAGGTTCTCGCCGGCATCCTGCCAGCCGCTCGGGATGCGCGCGGCGACGTCGTCGATGATGCCCATGACGCCCACCACGGGGGTCGGGTGGATCGGCTGGTCACCGGTCTGGTTGTAGAACGACACGTTGCCGCCCGTGACCGGGATGCCGAGTTCGAGGCATCCGTCGGAGAGGCCCTCGACGGACTGGCTGAACTGCCACATGACCTCGGGGTTCTCGGGGCTGCCGAAGTTGAGGCAGTCGGTGACGGCGGTGGGAACCGCGCCGGTGACGGCGACGTTGCGGTACGCCTCGGCGAGGGCGAGCTTCGCGCCGGTGTAGGGGTCGAGCTGGCAGTAGCGGCCGTTGCAGTCGGTGGCGATCGCGAAGCCGAGACCGGTCTCTTCGTCGACGCGGATCATGCCGGCGTCGTCGGGGAAGCTCAGCGCCGTGTTGCCGAGCACGTAGTAGTCGTACTGGTTCGTGATCCACGACGTGTCGGCGAGGTTGGGGCTCGCGACGAGGGTCGTGAACTGCTCGCGAAGGGCGTCGTTGTCGACGGCGCGGGGGAGCTTCGCGGCCGAGTCGGACTGCAGCGCGTCGATCCACGTGGGGTACGCGACGGGACGCTCGTACACGGGGCCGTCGACGGCGACGGTCGAGGGGTCGACGTCGACGATGCGCTCGCCGTACCAGTCGATGACGAGGCGGCCGTCGCCGGTGACCTCGCCGAGCACGCTCGTCTCGACGTCCCACTTGCCGACGACCGCGAGGAACGCGTCGAGCTTCTCGGGAGCCACGATCGCCATCATGCGCTCCTGGCTCTCGCTCATGAGGATCTCCTCGGGCGTGAGCGACGGGTCGCGCAGCAGCACCTTCGACAGCTCGACCTTCATGCCGCTGTTGCCGTTGGCCGCGAGCTCGCTCGTGGCGCACGAGATGCCTGCGGCACCGAGGTCCTGGATGGCTTCGACGAGGTCGTCGCGGTAGAGCTCGAGGCAGCACTCGATGAGCACCTTCTCGGCGAACGGGTCGCCCACCTGCACCGCGGGGCGCTTCGTGGGTCCGCCGTCGGCGAAGGTGTCGGATGCCAGGATGCTGGCGCCGCCGATGCCGTCGCCGCCCGTGCGGGCACCGAACAGCACGACCTTGTTGCCCGCGCCGGACGCGTTCGCGAGCTTGAGGTCTTCGTGGCGGAGGACGCCCACGGCGAGGGCGTTGACGAGCGGGTTGCCCTGGTAGACGGAGTCGAACACCGTTTCGCCGCCGATGTTCGGCAGGCCCAGGCAGTTGCCGTAGAACGAGATGCCACTGGTGACGCCGTGCACCACGCGCGGGGTGTCGGGGTGGTCGATGGCGCCGAAGCGCAGCTGGTCCATGACGGCGACGGGGCGCGCGCCCATCGAGATGATGTCGCGGACGATGCCGCCGACGCCCGTCGCTGCACCCTGGAAGGGCTCGATGTAGCTCGGGTGGTTGTGCGACTCGACCTTGAAGGTGACCGCCCAGCCGTCGCCCACGTCGACGACGCCGGCGTTCTGGCCCATGCCCACCATGAGGCGGGTCTTCATCTCGTCGCTGACCTTCTGGCCGAACTGGCGCAGGTAGATCTTGCTCGACTTGTAGGAGCAGTGCTCGCTCCACATGACCGAGTACATCGCCAGCTCGCCGCTGGTGGGGCGACGGCCGAGGATCTCGCGGATGCGGGCGTACTCGTCGTCCTTGAGGCCGAGGGCGCCGTAGGGCTGGTCCTTCTCGGGCGTGGCGATCGCGTTCTCGACCGTATCGGCGAGGGCCGTGCGGTGGGCGGGTGCAGCGGGGTTCGGGGTGGTCACGCGGCTGAGCTCCAAGAATCGCGGGGGCCGGACGGGATCAGTCTAGTTGGGCGGTCCGTGCAGGCTGCCGCGGCTCCGCGATGCGCACACCCTCAGTCCGTTTGGCGGCATCCGGGCTGAGGGTGTGCGAATCGCTGAGGTTGCGCGCGACAGTGGCGTGTGGCATCCCCTCGAGGTCAGTCCGCGATGTGGACGACCTCGCGGCTTCGCCAGTGACCGATCGCGCTGAGAACCAGACCGACGACCGCCCACGCCGTCAGCACGAGCCAGGGCTGTGTCGTGTCTGCAGCGGGGAAATAGCTCAGATCGCGGATGAGCGTCGCCGACGCGCCCGGCACGAAGAACTGACCGACCCCGCCCCACGGTGCCGCGCCGGGGCCGCGCGCGCTCGGTCAGTGATTCGCGCAACCTCAGTCGCTCAGCCGAGGCCCGGGCTGAGTTTGTGCGAATCGCTGAGGTTGTGCCGTGCGCACCGAGGCCGGCGGTCGGGCTGCGCAGCCGGTTGCGGCTGCACGCGAACAGCGCGTGCAGCCGCGGCATCCGGTCAGGCCGTCTTCGCCACCCGCACGCGCAGGCTCTTCATCAGCGGCTGGTCGCTCTGGCGGCTGTAGTCGTCGGGGCCGAGGAGCACGTTCATCTCGGGGAAGTACCCCGCGGCGCTGCCGCGCGGGGTGTCGTACTCGAGCGCCCGGAACGCGGTGATGCTGCGCACCGAACCGTCGCGTGAGGTCGCCACGATGTCGACGAGGTCGCCCTCGGCGATGCCGCGCTCCTTCATGTCCTTGCGGTTCATGAAGATGAGCTCGCGGATGTTCCGGACGCCGCGGTACCGGTCGTCGGCCGAGTAGATCGTGGTGTTCCACTGGTCGTGCGAGCGCATGGTCTGGAGCACCAGGACGTCGGAGTCGGCGGGGATGACGTCGGGGAGCTCCGCCGTGGAGAACTCCGCCTTGCCGGAGGGCGTGCGGAAGTCGCGCTCGCGCGCCGGCTGCGGGATGCGGAAGCCCCAGTGCTGACGCACGAGCTCGTTGAAGCCCTCGAAGCCGGGCAGCACCTTCGCCATCGTGTCGCGGATGCGGTCGTAGTCGGCGACGTACCACTCCCACGGCGTCTTCGAGTCGGGCATCGCGGCGCGGGCCATGCGCGCGATGATCGCCGGCTCGCTGAGGAGGTGCGGCGACGCGGGCTTGCGCGACCCGAGCGAGAGCATGACGGAGCTCATGGCATCCTCGGTCGAGATCGACTGCGGACCGGATTCCTGCTCGTCGCGCTCGGTGCGACCGAGGCAAGGGAGGATCAGCGCGGCCTTGCCGTGCGTGAGGTGGCTGCGGTTCAGCTTCGTGCTGACGTGGACCGTCAGCTCGCAGCGGCTCATGCCCTCGGCCGTGAGCTTCGTGTCGGGAGCGGCCCGCACGAAGTTGCCGCCCATTCCGACGAACACCTTCAGGTCGCCGCGGTGAAGGGCCGCGACGGTGTGGACGGTGTCGAGCCCGGGATCGCGGGGCGAGCGGATGCCGCACACCTCGTCGAGCTTGGCGAGCCACTCTTCCGTCGGTTTGTGGTTGATGCCGCACGTGCGGTTGCCCTGCACGTTGCTGTGGCCGCGCACCGGCGACGGACCGGTGCCCAGGCGCCCGACGTTGCCGCGCAGGAGGAGGAGGTTGACGATCTCGCGGACCGTGTCGACGCCGTGCTCGTGCTGGCTGACGCCGAGGCACCAGCTGATGACGGTGCGCTCGGACGCGAGGTACACATCGGCCGCTGCGCGGATCTCGGTCTCGGTCAGACCCGCCTGCGTGACGAGGTCGTCCCACGCCGTCGCCTCGACGAGTGCTCGGTAGGCCTCGAAGTCGTTCGTGTATCCGTCGATGAACGCGCGGTCGAGCACCGACGGGTCGCTCTCGGCGGCCTCGAAGACGACCTTGGCCATGCCGCGGATGAGGGCGAGGTCGCCTCCGGGGCGAACCTGCAGGTTCATCGTGCTCGTCGGGGTCGAGTGGAACGTCGCCATGTCGACGATCTCGTGCGGCACGATCGTGCGGGTCGCCGCCGCCTCGCGCAGAGGGTTCACGTGCACGACCTGCGCCCCGCGATCGACGGCCTCGGCGAGGCTCGTGAGCATGCGCGGGGCGTTCGACGCCGCGTTGACGCCGAGGACGAAGAGGGCGTCGCAGTTCTCCCAGTCCTCGAGGTCGGCGGTGCCCTTGCCGGTGGCGAGGGATGCCGTCAGCCCGCGGCCCGAACCTTCGTGGCACATGTTCGAGCAGTCGGGGAGGTTGTTCGTCCCGAGCTCTCGCGCGAACAACTGGTACAGGAACGACGCCTCGTTGCTGAGGCGCCCGGACGTGTAGAACGCGGCCTGGTCGGGGCTATCGAGACCCTGCAGGTGCTGTGCGATGAGGCGGAACGCGTCGTTCCACGAGATCGGGACGTAGTGGTCGGTCGCGGCGTCGTACGCCATCGGACCGACGAGTCGGCCGGCATCCTCGAGAGCGAAATCGGACCATTCGGCCAGCTCGGACACGGAGTGCTCGGCGAAGAACTCCCTGCCGACGCGCTTGTGGGTCATCTCCCACGTGACGTGCTTGATGCCGTTCTCGCAGATGTCGAGGGCGACGCCCTTGTCGTCCGGCCACGCGCACCCGGGGCAGTCGAAACCGCTCTTCGGGTGGTTCATCGTGAACATCGCCTTCGTGCCGGCGATGGGCTGGCGCTGCTCGAGCAGGACCTTGCCGACCGTGAGCGCGGCACCCCATCCGGCGGCTGGGTGCTGGTACTCGCCGGTGCTCGACCAGTCGCCTGTCACGGCGGGTCCGAGACCCCCCTGGCGCGGAGTCTCCTTCATCAGCCCGAACGCGTCACCCATGCTCACCCCTTCGATGGTTGCGGCGCCGACACGGTGGCATCCACACACCGTGCGCCTCCGGTCAGCGTACGCCCGAGGCCTCCGCCATGGCGGGGGTTGTGGACGGTGCGACGATGCGATCCGGACGTGTGTAGAGGTTCATGCTGCCCCCGCGGACGAATCCGGCGACGGTGAGTCCGGCACGCTCGGCCAACTCGATGGCGAGCGACGACGGCGCCGACACGGCGGAGAGAACGGGGATGCCGGCCATCACGGCCTTCTGCACGAGCTCGAAGCTCACGCGGCCCGACACTTGCAGCACGGTCCCACGCAGCGGCAGCCGGTCGTTCAGCAGGGCCCAACCGACGACCTTGTCGACGGCGTTGTGGCGGCCGACGTCTTCGCGCACGACGAGCAGCTCGCCCGAGGCGACGTCGAACAGCGCCGCCGCGTGCAGCCCGCCGGTCTTCTCGAACACCTTCTGGCCCTCGCGGAGGCGGTCGGGGAAGCCCGCGAGGTCGACCGCCTCGACCCGGATGGAGTCCTCCGACACGTCGTACGTCGACACCTTCTCCACCGCCTCGATGGATGCCGTTCCGCACACCCCGCACGAGCTGGTCGTGTAGAAGTTGCGGGCGATGTCGGGCGAGGGGAGCGTCACACCCGGGGCGAGGGTGAGATCGAGCACGTTGTAGGTGTTGCCGTCGGCGCCGCCGGTGCCCGGTCCTCCGCAGTGGATCGCGCGAGCGAACTGGTCGCCCCGGTGGATGACGCCTTCGGACACGAGGAACCCCGCCGCGAGCTCGACGTCGTGACCCGGCGTGCGCATGGTGACGGACAGCGGTGACCCGGCGACGCGGATCTCGAGCGGCTCCTCGACGGCGACGGCATCCGGTCGCTGCCGGTTCACGCCGTCGAGCGTGATGCGGGTGACGCGGCGCGACGCCGTCAGGCGGCCCACGTCAGGACCGCTCGCGCGAGGTGGGGGACATGCGTCGAGCGTACGCCCGGGGTGCGGGGCGGGGGCCGGTGTCCGACCCGTGTGATGGAATGGCAGCGCACGAATCTGGAGGACCGACATGTCGGCGAGAGCGGGGCGCGCGCGTCGCGCGGTACGCGGGGTGTCCGCTGCCGTGCTCGCCACCTTCGTCGCGACCCTCTCGCACTCCGTCGCCGCGGGTGACCTGCCCGCCGCCCTGAACGTCGTCCTGGCGCTCAGCCTCGCGGCGCCGCTGTGCATCGCCCTGGTCGGCCGCACCGCCTCGTGGTGGCGCCTGACGACCGCCATCGTCGCCAGCCAGGCGCTGTTCCACTCGCTGCTCGCCGTCGACCTCAGCGGGGGAATCGTCGCTTCCGGCCACCACGGCGGTGCCACAGCTCTCGCCGAGGTCGCGGCATCCGGTCACTCCCACGGGCTCACGGGCACCGAGTCGCCCTGGATGTGGGTCGCGCACGCGTTCGCCGCGGCCGTCACCGTCGTGGCGCTCGGCTCGGGCGAGCATGCGCTGCGCGCCGTGGCCTGGCTGCTGACCGACACGTTCCGCGCCCTCGTGCCCGTCTCGGCGCCGCGCCCCCGGGTGGCGCCCCGCGTGCGTCCGGAGGCACCGCTGCTCACGGTCGCAATGACCGTGCTGTCGGTGATGAGGCATCGGGGTCCGCCGCTCGCGGCGTAAGACCCTCTCCTCTTCACCCTTCGCGCTTCGGCGTGCCCTCACGCCTGCGCATTTCGCAGAAAGCAGCATTCATGTCCCGTACGTTCTCGCGCGCCCTCGTGGGCGCGGCCGCCGGCCTCGCCCTCGCGCTGGGCATCCCGCTCGCGGCATCCGCACACGTCACCGTCAACCCCAACACCGCCACCCCGGGCAGCTACGCCACGGTCAACTTCCGCGTTCCGACCGAGTCGGAGACGGCCTCGACGGTGAAGATCGAAGTGACCCTCCCGACCGAGACCCCGTTCACGGCGGTCCTCGTGCAGCCGGTGCCCGGCTGGACCGCGACCGTCGAGAAGGGCGCCCTCCCGGCGCCCGTCGAGGTCGACGGCAACACCATCAGCGACGGACCGCTGAAGATCGTCTGGCAGGCCGACCCCGGCGTGGGCATCGGTCAGGACCAGTTCCAGGTCTTCTCGGCCGTCCTCGGACCCGTGCCCGACACGGGACACGTCGTTCTGCCCGCCGTGCAGACGTACTCCGACGGCGAGGTCGTGAACTGGTCGGCCACGCCCGACGAGGTCGCCGCCGACGACACGCTCGAGCCCGCTCCGGTGCTGTACATCAACGACGCACCGCCGGCCGCGGGCCACGGCGCCTCGCACGACACCGCGACCGCGGCGCCCGACGACGACCACGACGCGGCCGACGCGTCGGCGTCGGCGTCCTCCGCTTCCGACGATTCGGCCGGGGTTGCGCTGGGCCTCAGCATCGCGGCGCTCGTCATCGGCATCGGCGGCGCAGTCCTCGGCGCGCTAGCGTTCGCCCGCCGCCCGAAGAAGGCCTGACCGTGCGCGCGCTCACGGCGTCTCGGCGTCGGGCCGGCCTCCTCAGCCTCATCGTCGCCGCGGCCGCCGTGGGCGCGGCGTTCGGCGGAGCCCCGGCCGCGTCGGCCCACGACAGCCTCGTCTCGGCGACGCCGACGGCCGACGAGACGGTGTCGACGGCATCCGATGTGGTGTTGACGTTCAGCGCCAACCTCCTCGGCGCTGACGGCGGCAACGAGGTCATCGTCGTCGGGCCCGACGCCCGCCACTACGAGACCGATTGCACGGCTCTCGCGGGACCGGCGCTCACCACCCCGGTGGAGCTCGGACCCGCCGGCGAGTACCAGGTGACGTGGCGAGCCGTGTCGTCGGACGGTCACCCCGTCTCGGGCACGTACGCGTTCGCGTATGCCCCGGCACCGGGCGCGACGGCCGCCGCCGGCTCGGAAGCGTCGCCGTGCGCGAGCGTCGCGTCGCAGCAGGAAGCAGCGGGGGCCCCGGATGCCTCGACCCCCGCGGCCCCGTCGGGGTTGGTCATCGGCCTGTCGGTCGGAGGCGTCGCCGTCATCGTGGTGGGGGTCGTGGTGGCGCTGCTGCTGCGTCCGCGCCGGACGGACGAGTCCTCAGACGAGTGACACCGGAGGGGAGGGGCTGCGGTCCCTCCCCTCTCGGGTGGGGGCGTGGAATGCGGTTCGACCTGTGGCATGCGGCCCGGCCCGTGGCATTCGGCCCGGGCCGTGGCATCCGGTCGGTCAGTGGTTCGGGGTGTCAGCGGCTCGGCGCGTCGAGAGTCCGGAGGTAGCGCTCGGTCATGCGGCGCTGGATCAGGCGATTCGCGGGCCACGCGATCCGCGTGAACCAGCGGCCGGGACGCGAGAACGCCGTGATCGTGAAGGTCACCTCGCCCGATGAGGCGAGGGCCAGGACGAAGCGCTCCTCGCCGCTCTCCGGATGCCCGGGCAGTGACCCGTACGCGAACCCCGCGTGGTCGTCGTCGCGCTCGGCCCAGACCACCAGACACGGGATGCCGAACGGCCCGAGCCGCATGTCGATCCGGGTGCCGACGCGCAGCGGTGTGTCCGACATCCGCACGATGGCGCCCGCCCGTCGCTGAACGGCGCCGCACAGCAGCGCGTCCGCCGCCTGCTCGAACGCGACGCGACCTCGACCGATCACGCGCTCGGCGCGCACGTGGTGGTACCCCGGCGGAAGCGGTCCGGCCGTCGCCCCGATCTCGGCGTAGGTCAGGTCGCTCATGCCGCACACGGTACTCGCGCGGTGTCGCCGAAGGGAGGGGATTCCGTCGGGGGAGGACGTGTCAGAGCTCCCACGTCCTCCGCTCGCGCGATTCCCTCCCGCCGCGCCGGCCCGGCTTACGCTGGGCACATGCCCCTCACCCTCCGTCGGTCGGTCGTGTGATCGACGTCGCCGAGCACCTCGCCGCCGTCCTCGAGGCGGCGCGGCCGCTCCCCGCCGAGTCCCACGACGTCGCCGCGGCGCGTGGCCGCGTGCTGCGGCATCCCGTGCGTGCGGCGGTCGATGTGCCCGCGTTCGACTCCTCGGCCATGGACGGCTTCGCGCTGCGTTTCGCCGACGTCACCGCCGTGCCGGCGACCTTCCGCGTCGTCGCCGACCTTCCGGCCGGCACCGATCTCGATCCGACCCTGGATACCGCCGAGGCCGCGCGCATCATGACGGGAGCGCCCGTGCCCACCGACGCCACGGCGGTCGTCCCCTTCGAGGACACCGAGCGTGGACTCGCCGGCGGCCTCGACCCCGTCACGGTCGTCGCGGCGCCGCGCGCGCCCGGGGCGCACATCCGCCGTCGGGGGTCGGACGTGAGCGCGGGGGACCTCGTCGTCGACGCGGGCGTGCGGCTCACCGCGGCGTGGATCGGCGCGATCGCGGCATCCGGGGTCGGCACCGTGTCGGTGTCGCGCACGGCGCGCGTGGCGGTGGTGTCCACGGGGTCGGAGCTCGTCTCGCCCGGCGCTCCGATGCGGCGCGGGCAGATCCCCGAGTCCAACAGCGTCCTGCTCGCGGGACTCGCCGAGGAGTCCGGTGCCGAGATCGTGTTGCGCACCAGCGTGCCCGACGAGGGCGACGGCCCCCGCCGGGCGATTGCCGCCGCCGAAGAGGCCGGTGCCGACGTGGTCGTGTTCTCGGGGGGCGTCAGCGCGGGAGCGTACGAGGTCGTGAAGAACACGCTCGGCGACCTGATGCGCTTCGATCGCGTGCGCATGCAGCCCGGCAAGCCCCAGGGCTTCGGGGTCACGCCCCGTGGAACGCTGCTGTTCGGCCTCCCCGGCAATCCCGTGAGCGCGGCCGTCTCGTTCGAGCTCTTCGTGCGCCCCGCGCTGCGGGCACTGGAGGGGGACGCCGAGGTCGGCCGCACGAGCACGCGCGTCGCGCTCGCCGGAGGGTGGCGCGCCCGACCCGAGAAGACGCAGTACGTTCCGGTCTCGCTGGACCGGACGGATCCGGCCGCGTGGGTGGCGCGCCCGACCGAGCGAGGCCCGCGCGGTCTCGGCGCCGCCGACGGACTCGCCGTGCTCCCGCCCCGCGAGAGCGATGTCGCGCCGGACGAGCTCGTCACGGTCGCGCTGTGGTGAGCGTCGACGCGATCCTCCTCGCGGGCGGGCGCGGCTCGCGCGTCGATGGTGCGGTGAAGCCGCTGTTCGAGGTCGGCGGCGGCACGCTGCTCGGCGCGGCGGTCGAAGCGGTCCGGACGCACGGGGCGCGGCGGATCGTCGTCGCGGCCCCCGTCCTCGATCCGACGCTCGACGTGGAGTGGGTGCGTGAGGATCCGCCCTTCGGTGGGCCGGTCGCAGGCATCGTCGCGGCTCTGGGCTCGGTGGATGCCGACGAGGTCTACGTCGTGGCCTGCGATCTCGCGCACGCCGATCGTGCGGTCGCATTGCTGTCGGAGCCGCTGTCGGCCGGTCTCGACGGAGCGTGCCTCGACGACGGTCGACGGCAGTGGCTCGTCGGGCGGTATCGCACCGTGGCGCTGCGGGAGGCGGCATCCGCTCTGCCCGACGGCGGGCGCGACGCGTCGATGCGCGCACTGCTCGGCGGCCTGGAGGTCGGCGCGATCCGCGCGGATGCCGACGTCACCCGCGACATCGACACGTGGGACGATCTGACTGCGGCGGGCGGACGAGCTCCCGCATCCCCCGAGGAGGAGCCGTGACCGAATCCCGCACCCTGCCGCCCGAGGCGCTGAACGAGTGGAGCGCCGCCCTGGCCGAGGAGTTCGGCCTCGCGGAGGGCGACATCCCCATCGCGTTGATCCTCGACCTGGCCCGGGACGTCGCGAACGGTGTGGCGCGCCCTGCCGCTCCGCTCAGCGCCTTCGTCGCCGGACTGGCCGCCGGGCGAGCCGGGGGAACGCCCGCCGACACCGAGGCCGCGGTCGCCGCGGTGGTCGAGCTGGCGAAGGGGTGGGACCGGGGCTGACCGACCCGGGACCGTCCCGCGGAGTCGGTGGGTGGCACGCCGTCGGCGGCCCGCCGTAGCGGCATGTCCCGGACGGACTCCGCACGACCGCACGCCCGGAGCCCGCACGCGGTACGGAGGGAACCCCGCCGCCGGGGCTACGGCCCGACGTACTCGCCGCGCGGTCGCAGGCGCATCGCGGGCTCGGCGTACTCGGCGGCGATGTGGGCGATCCATCCGGCCGTGCGCCCGACGACGAACACCGTGGCCGCGGTGTCCTCGGGGAGCCGGGCCGCCGAGGCGAGCGCCGCCAGTGCCAGGTCCACGTTCGGTGCCAGGCGGGCGCGGTCGGCGACGACCTCCCGGAGCCGGCGCACGGCATCCATCGTCCCTGCGCCGTCGGGCAGGGTGGCGAGCAGCGGGAACAGGGCGTCGGCCCGGTCGTCGATGCTGTCGTAGAGCGGATGGCCGAACCCCGGGATGCCATTGCCCTCCTGCAGCGCCTCGGCCAGGGCCCGCTCCGGCTCCAGGCCGCGGCGCACCCGGGCCAGGAGGCGCGCGGTGCGGGTGGCGGCAGAGACGTGGAGGGGCGAATCGGCGGCGCCGAGCGCCGCGCTGACCGCGGCGTATCCGTCGGCCCGTGCCGATGCCGCCACGCGCGCCGCGAAGGTCGACACGGCCAGATCGTGGTCGATGAGCAGCACGAGAGCGGCGTTGACCGCTGCGACCACCGCGGCCGACGGGGCGGGGATCCACGAGCTCACCAGGGAGCGGGCGAGATCGGGGTGCGGGTGCCCGCCGAGGGCGACGGGGAGCCCGGTCAGCAGGACCCACCCGACGCGATACGCCGTCGCGGGACTCGCGTCGCGCCGGAGCGGATCGTCGGCGGCGAAGCCCGTCAGTGCCGCGCGCAGTCGGTCCATCGGACCCGTGTGCAGCGGCAACGCCTGCACCATCGCTCGGGCGGAGCCGATCGCGGTGTCGGGCGCGTCGACGCGCTCGGCATCCCACAGCCACGCGACGATGTCGGCGAAGGGGCGATCGATCAGATCGCGGGCACGCCGGCCGCGGAAGAGCAGTTCGCCGTCTTCGACGTCGGCGACGTCGGTCCGGATGACGCCGAGGGGCATGCCGGTCGTCGGGTGCGGGGGCGTGCGTGCGGCCGTCCGCCGACGGGCGGCGGCGAAGGCCTCGACCTCGAGCGCGTCGAACGTCGATCCGCGTGCGTCGCGCTCGCGCGCCAGCATGCCGCGCGAGACGTAGGCGTACAGGGTCGCGGGCTTCACGCCGAGGCGTGCGGCGGCCTGAGCGGCGGTAAGGCGGGCGAGTGGTGCGGACACATTGATCCGATCAACATTGACGGTACGAACGTCATGTTCGCACACTGAGCGCATGAGCGAGCTGATCGATGTCCCCCGCGGCCTGACCGGGGTCGTGGCCGCCGAAACCACCATCGGCGACGTGGACGGCGAGGCCGGCGTCTACCACTACCGGGGAATCCCGGCGGTCGACCTCGCGCGCGAGCGCACCTTCGAAGACGTCTGGCATCTGCTGGTCGTCGGTGAGCTTCCGGATGCCACCGCCCGGGCATCCTTCCTCGCCCGGGTCGCGGAGGCCTCGGCGCATCCCGCCGTCGCCGGGGTCGTCGAGACGGTCGTGGCACACGTCGGTGATCCGCTCACCGCTCTGCGTGCGGCGTGGCCCCTGCTGGCATCCGCGCGGGGCACCCGCCCCCTGTACGACCTCGACGAGGGGGCGCGGCTCGACGACGCGATCGCGTTCGCGGCCGTCGCCCCGCGGGTCATCGCCGCCGCGGCGCGTGGGGCCGACGCGGGCCCGACTGGGAGCGGTCTCACCCCGACGGGCAGCGTCGTCGCGGACTACCTCACCGCGCTCACCGGCTCCCGTCCCGACGCCGGGCACGAGCGGGCCCTCACGGCGTACCTCATCGCCGCGATGGACCACGGCTTCAACGCCTCGACCTTCACCGCGCGGGTCATCGCCTCGACCGGCGCCGACATGGCGGCGTGCCTGACCGGGGCGCTCGGTGCGCTGTCGGGACCGCTCCATGGCGGAGCGCCCGCGCGGGCGCTCGAGAGCCTCGATCGCGCCGGTGAGGACCCGGAGCCCTGGATCCGTTCCGAACTCGCCGCCGGCCGTCGTCTGATGGGCTTCGGTCACGCCGTGTACCGCACGACGGACCCGCGTTCCGCGCTCCTGCGCGACATCGCGGAGGGCTTCGGCGGTCCGCGGGTCGCGCACGCGTTGACGTTCCAGCAGGCCGCCGAGCGGCTCCTCGCCGCGCACAAGCCCGACCGGCCGCTGCACGCCAACGTCGAGTTCTACGCCGCGGTCGTGATGGAGGAGTGCGGCATCCCTCCCGAGATGTTCACGCCGACGTTCGCGCTCGCGCGGACGGTGGGCTGGACGGCGCACGTGCTCGAGCAGGCGCGGGACCCCAAGATCATCCGGCCGTCCGCGCGTTATGTGGGCCGGCCCCTGTCGTAGCGTCCGGTTGCGCGGTCTGGACGCCGACGCGTTGCGGACGACCGCGGCGGGCGGGCCCCCGGACGAACGGTGGGATGCCGCGGACGTTCGGTCGGGCGCGCCGGTCGGTCGTCCGCGAGCATCGAGGAATGACCACGACAGCACCCGTTCCCGTCTCCTCTCCGACCCGGATGAGGTACGGCGGACTCGTCGTCCTCATGTTCATGAGCTTCTTGCTCGTCACCGCCGAGTTCCTCCCGAACGGCGTGCTGACCGAGATCGCCGCGAGCCTGGGGATCACCCCGGGTCAGGCCGGTCAGACGGTCACCGTCACGGCGCTCGCGGGACTGCTCGTGGCACCGACCATCGGCATCCTGGTGCCGCGCCTCGATCGGCGACTGCTGCTGACGGCCGCGGCGGCGGCCGCCGCGGTGTCGAGCATCGTCGTCGCGGTCGCGCCGAGCCTCATCGCGATCCTGGCGGCACGGTTCCTGCTCGGGGCGGCGATCAGCACGTACTGGTCGATGTCGATCCTCGCGGCCGCGGCGCTCGCCGCCCCCGGACGCATCGGCCGGGCCGTCATGTTCACGTCGGCCGGCCTGTCGCTTGCCACCGTCGCGGGTGTGCCGCTCGGCGTCGCCCTGAGTGAGCTGCTCGACTGGCGGATCACGTTCCTCATCGTCGGCGTCGCCACGGCCGTTCTCGGCGTCGCGGTCCGCGCCGTGCTGCCCCCGGTGCCGGCGGTCACCGTGTCGAGTCTGCGCATCCTCGGCGACACGCTCCTGCGCCCCGGCAACCTCGTCGGGATGATCGGACACGTCCTCGTCGTGCTCGGACACTTCCTCGCCTACACGTACGTGCGCCTGTCGCTGGAGCGCCTGCCCGGCATCGAGCCGGGAACCGTCGTGCTGCTCCTCGCCGCCTTCGGTGTCGGAGGGTTCGCGGGCAACATCGTGATCGGCATGATCGTGGACCGGGCCTTCGGGCGGCTGGCGGTGACCGGTCCGCTCGTCATCGCCGCCGCGATCGCGGTCGTCCTGCTGCTGCCCGGCGCCTTCGCCGCCGTGGCCGTCGCGGTGGTCGTGTGGGGCTTCTTCTTCTCGTCGTGGCTGATCATCGTCAACACGTGGGTCGGCAAGCGGATGCCGGACCGCCTCGAAGCCGGCGGCAGCCTGGTCGTCACCGGATTCCAGCTCGCGATCACGATCGCCGCGGGGGTCGGTGGCCTGCTCGTCGACACGGTCGGGATCGAGACGGTGGATGCCATCGGCATCCTGCTGCTCGTCGTCGGTGCCGTGCTGTTCGGGCTCTCGCTGCGTCGGCGGACGGCCGCCTCTGTTCGGTGAGCGCGGGAGTCGCGGGCCCGCTGGACACCGAACGAGTGTGCTCCGGGCTCGCGGCTCCTACGCCGTGACGGCGCGCGCCCGCCAGGACGACGGCGCCACCCCGGTGTGGCGGCGGAACGCGCGGCGGAAGCCCTCGTCGCTGGCGTAGCCGAGGGAGCGCGAGACCTCGGACACCGGCATCCCGGCATCCAGGAGTCTCTTGGCCTCCCGCACGCGCACCTCGGTCACGTAGCCCGCGGGCGAGCGCCCCACGGTGTCGCGGAAACGCTCGGCGAAGACGCTCCGCGACATCGCGGCGAGCGACGCGAGCTGCTCGAGCGTCCAGTCGTGGCCGGGGTCCGCGGCGATCGCGGCCGTGACGCGGGCGAGGAACGGGTCGGCGACGGGCGCGGGCCAGCCGTCCATCGACGCCCAGGCCCGCACGGCCGACAGCAGCACTGACCGGATCATCGATCGGCAGACGACGGTGTCACCCGGTCGGTCGCACGCGGCGCCGTCGGGCATGGGGCCGAGGTGCCCGGCCAGAGCCGCGGCAGCGGGCTCGAGCCGCGCGAATCCGGTCACGAGCACGGTCGGCGGGAGGGATGCCACGACCTCGGACGGCGTGATCTCCGCCGTGACCACGATGACCTCGACGCCGGACTGCGACGACAGCACCAGACGGCGGCCTCCGAGCGACATCGCCGCATCGCCCGCGAGGAGCGTGCGTCGACCGCTGACGGAGTGGCCGCCGCCGGTCGGGGCGTCGACCTGGCAGCCCGTGCCGACCGCGAGGTCACCCGTGATCTCGCCGCGGTGCACGTACACGAAGGTCGTCGATCCGGTCGGGAGCACGATGTCTCCGCCGGCGTCGAGGACGACGCGGCGGGAGCTCCCCGTGCGCACGTCCAGGGTGGCGAGGGCGCGCTCGAGAGCGTCGGTCGGCGGCGTCATGCGTGAGCAAACGGCCGGCGCCGCCCGGGCATTCCTGCGGCGTGCTCCCGTGTCCTCGACCGGGGGGAACGGGTCAGGTCAGGAACAGGGCGCCGCTGAAGAGGCCGATCGAGATCGACAGCAGGAACGCCGCGACACCGGCGATGAAGCCGGCGGCGGCCAGCTCGCGCGCCATGCGCGCATTCAGGCTCAGGATGCCGAGCACGAAGGACACGAGGGCGAGGGCCCAGATGCCGATCTGGATCCAGAGGAACTCATCGAGTTCCGCGACAGCGCTCACCGACACCAGGAAGATGTGCCAGCCCACCACGATCGCTCCCGTGACGATCGCGATGATCGACACCGCGCGCAGGTCACCCCGCGGCGTCGGGGGTGCCGGCGGTTCGTCGCGCGGCGGCACGTTCTGTCCCGGCTCGAGGGAGTCGGGGAGTTCGTCGTCGGCGGGCATGGGTCGATCCTCGCAGGTTCGCCGCCCCGACGGCGAGGGCTGCGACGTCGGTGGCCGCGCGTAGCCTGCCGGAATGAGAACGATCGGCGTCGACCTCGCGGCCGGTGTGCCCGGCACCGCCCTCGCCGAGATCGAGTGGTCGAGCGGCGGCGCTCGCTTGACGCGGCTCGAGGTGGGGGTCGACGACGCTGCGATCGTGGCATCCGTCGGCGCGGACGGCTGGCTGGGACTGGACTGTCCGCTGGGCTGGCCCGACGCGTTCGTCGACTTCGTGCAGGCGCACCACGCTCGCACCGTTCCGGTCGCGGGCGAGGTCGACGGGGGAGCGGAATGGCGGCGCGGCCTCGTCTACCGCCGCACCGACGTCGTGGTGCGCGACCGCATCGGGCGCTGGCCGCTGAGTGTCTCGACCGACCGGCTCGGCGTGACCGCCCTGCGGGGGGCGGGGCTGTTGCGACGTCTCGCCGAGGCGGGCTTCCCCGTCGATCGCGCGGCCGAGGGGCGGCTGTTCGAGGTCTACCCCGGCGGGACGCTGCGGATCTGGGGCTTCGACACCACGAGATATCGAGTGGATGCCGCCCGCCGAGCGGCCCTGCTCGCGGTGCTGCAGCAGCGGTCACCGTGGTTCGACGCGCGGCCGTTCGCGGCGCTCGCCGTGGCATCCGCCGACGCGTTCGACGCGGTGATCGCGGCCCTCGCGACCCGCGCCGCAGCCGCCGGCCGCTTCGTCCGGCCCGAGCCCGCTGACCTCGAGGTCGCGCGGCGCGAGGGGTGGGTCGCGCTGCCGGACGGGGACTTCGAGGATCTGGCCCGCTGAGGCCCGCGCGGCCCCGCCCGGTCGGGGCGTGGGCCGCGCGGCATCCGGGATCAGGCGGCGGTGTATCCACCGTCGACGACGTGGTAACTGCCGGTGACGAAGCTCGCGGCGTCGCTGGCGAGGAAGGCGACGAGATGCGCGACCTCGTCGGGCCGACCGAGGCGGCCGATCGGGTGCTTGCTCACGAGGAACTCCTTGGCCTCGTCGCCGAGGGCGTCCAGCAGCGGGGTGTCGATGAAGCCGGGGCCGACCGAGTTCACGCGGACGCCGTGCGCCGAGTACTCCAGTGCGGCGGTCTTGGTCATGCCGACCACGGCGTGCTTGGCCGCGACGTAGGCGGGCGAGGTGGCGAAGCCGACGCTGCCGAGGATCGAGGCCATGTTCACGACGGAGCCGCCGCCGTTGGCGAGGATCGAGGTGATCTGCGCCTTCATGTTGCGGAACACGGCGTTGAGGTTGATCGCGATGACCTTGTCCCACGCGTCATCGGGGTACTCGGCGGTCGGGGCGGCCGCGCCGCCGATGCCGGCGTTGTTCACGCCGATGCGCAGCGGCGCGAGGGAGTTCGCGAGCTCGATCGACGACGCGATCCACGCCACATCGGTGGCGTCGCCGACCGAGGCCTCGGCCGTGCCGCCCGCGGCGCGGATCTCCTCGACGACCGTGTTCGCGTGGTCGGCATTGAGGTCGTTCACGACCACGGCGGCGCCGTTCTGGGCGAGGAGCAGGGCGGTCGAGCGTCCGATACCGCTGCCCGCTCCCGTCACGATCGCCGAACGGTTCGCTACGTCGTACTGAGCCATGGGTGGGCTTCTTCCCGGGCGGGCGCGGTGCCGGGAGATCTTCTCGGACGGTCCGTCCTCGTGCTTCGAGCCTACGCCTGCGTGAGGGGGATGGATGCGGGTGAATGGAAATAGGGCTGGGTGCGACAACGCCCGTCGGCCCGTCGCGTGCGGCGCATCCTCAGCGATTCGCGCTACTCGAGTGGCATCCGGAGTCTTTGGGGTGACGTCGTGCAGATCACCGAGTTCGTGTCGACCCTCGACCACCACCGCAACAGCCGGCGCGCTCTTGCCCACCCTCCGCCGCAGTGCTAACGTGCAACCAAATGGTTGAACGAACCGATCCCACCGATGCCGACATCGATCGCGTGTTCCACGCGCTCGCCGATGCGACGCGGCGCGACATCGTCCGCCGGACGCTCGTGGCCGAGCAGTCGGTGTCGGCGCTCGCCGCGGGGTACGCGATGTCGTTCGCGGCGGTCTCGAAGCACATCGGCGTGCTCGTCGAGGCCGGGCTCGTCCGCAAACGCGCCGAGGGGAGGGAGCGTCTCGTGCACGCCGATCCCGGCGCCATCGCGCGGGTGCAGCAGCTTCTGCGTTCCTACGAAGACCTCTGGCGCGGACGCATCGACCGCCTCGACGCCCTCCTCGCCGAAGACCCGGATGCCACGGCATCCAGCCAGCCGAACTGAGAAACGAAGGAGTCCCTCATGCCCGTCACCTCCGTCGAGACCGACACCGAGTCGCTCACCATGACCCTCGTCGCCGACTTCCCCGTCGGCCCCGAGCGGCTGTGGGCGGTGTTCACCGATCCGCGGCAGCTCGAGCGCTTCTGGGGCCCTCCCGGCTGGCCGTCGACGTTCGACGCGTTCGACTTCACCCCCGGCGGCTGGGCGAAGTACCACATGACCTCGCCAACGGGGGAGCGCGCCGGCGGCGCGTGGGAGTTCGTGTCGATCGACCCGCCTCGAGGATTCGAGGTCATTGATTCGTTCGCCGACGACAACGGCGAGCCGATCGAGGGGATGCCGTCGATGCACATGGTGTTCACGTTCGAGGCGACGCCCGAGGGCTCCCGCATGACCAACGTCTCGTCCTTCGCCTCGGCCGACGCGCTCGAACAGGTCGTCGCGATGGGCGCCGTCGAGGGCTCCACGCTCGCGATGAACCAGCTCGACGTCGTCCTGCAGGACCTCCGCGCCTATGCGCAGGGCAAGGGCACACAGCTCGAGGTGCTCAGCGACCAGCACGTGCGGATCACGCGCCTCATCGACGGGCCGCGCGACCTGGTGTGGCGCGCGCACACCGACCCCGACCTGATGCGGCAGTGGCTGCTCGGGCCGGACGGCTGGCGGATGACCGAGTGCGAGATCGGCGACACTGTGGGCGCGACGTATCGCACGGCGTGGGCGCCCGAGCCCGGCACCGAGGGCGAGGCGTTCGGCTTCGACGGCGAGGTTCTCCTCATCGACGCGCCCCGCCGCGTCGTGCAGACCGAGCACATGATCGGCACCGACTTCCCGTCCACGACGAACGACCTCTCCTTCTACGAGGAGGACGGCGTCACCCTGCTGACGCTGCTCATCGAGTACCCGGATGCCGCCACCCGCGACATGGTCCTCGCCACGGGCATGATCGACGGCATGGAGATCAGCTACCGGCGCCTGGAGGGCGTGCTCGTCAGCTGAAGCACGAGGGCGGCGGGCCGAGAGACCCGGTCCGCCACCCCCGTTGTCACTCAGGCGCGGATGTACCCGTTCGGGTTCAACACGTACTTGCGCGGCGCGCCCTTGTCGAAGTCGGCGTAGCCCTGCGGAGCATCGTCGAGAGAGATCGGCGTCGCGTTGACGGCCTTCGCGATCTGAACCTTGTCGTGCAGGATCGCCTGCATCAGCTGTCGGTTGTACTTCATGACCGGGCACTGGCCCGTGGTGAAGGACAGCGACTTGGCCCACCCGAGCCCCAGGCGCAGCGACAGCGAGCCGACCTTGGCCGCCTCGTCGACCCCGCCCGGGTCGCCGGTGACGTACAGACCCGGGATGCCGACCGCACCACCGGCCGCGGTCACGGTGAACAGCGAGTTGAGCACGGTCGCCGGTGCTTCGTGTCCGGCATCGGCGCCGTGACCGCGGGCCTCGAAGCCGACCGCGTCGACAGAGGCATCCACCTCGGGAACGCCGAGGATCTGTTCGATCTGCTCCCCCGGATCGCCCTGCGACACATCCACGCTCTCGAACCCGAGCGAGCGTACCTGCGCGAGGCGCTCGGGGTTCAGGTCGCCGACGAGCACGGCGGCCGCGCCCAGCAGCTGCGCGCCGACGGCAGCGGCGATGCCGACCGGCCCGGCGCCCGCGATGTACACCGTCGAGCCGGGGCGGACGCCCGCGGTGACCGCCCCGTGGAAACCCGTGGGGAAGATGTCGGACAGCATCGTCAGGTCGAGGATCTTCTCGAGCGCCTGCTCGCGGTCGGGGAAGACCAGCAGGTTCCAGTCGGCGTACGGAACGAGCACGTACTCTGCCTGACCGCCGACCCAGCCGCCCATGTCGACATAGCCGTAGGCGCTGCCGGGACGGTCCGGGTTCACGTTCAGACAGATTCCGGTCTTGCCCTCCTTGCAGTTGCGGCAGCGGCCGCACGCGATGTTGAAGGGGACCGAGACGATGTCGCCGACCTTGACGAACTCGACGTCGGGGCCGACTTCGACGACCTCACCGGTGATCTCGTGGCCGAGGACGAGCCCGGCCGGCGCGGTGGTGCGTCCGCGCACCATGTGCTGGTCGGATCCGCAGATGTTCGTGGCCACCGTGCGCAGAATCGCGCCGTGCGGCACCTTCCGCCCGACGTTGGCGGGATTGACCCCGGGGCCGTCTTTCAGCTCGAACTCCGGATAGTCGGTGTCGATGACCTCGACGACCCCGGGCTCCTTGTACGCGACTGCTCTGTTCCCTGACATCTTCGTCCTCTCCAGCCGGTGGCCCGACCGATCGTGTCGTGCAGGCAGGGTCCTAGACCCCCGACGCGAGACGTCCCGTGCCGAGACGTCGGCGCGACGGATGCCTCCACGAAACGCCGAAGGACGGAGAGGGGCAAGACAGGTGCGGCTTCGCGCCGCGAGGCGTAGGGTGCAACCCGTCCTGAGGTGCGTCGCGTCAGGCCCCCGGCGCCGCCCGTCGCACGAGAGCCCGGATCGTCTGCTCGACCTCGGGGGTGACCTCGAGCACCGCGTACGACACGGGCCACATCGGGCCGTCGTCGAGCTGGGCGGTCTCGTCGAAGCTCACCGTGCCATAGCGGGTCTTGAACTTCGACGCCGGCTGGTAGAACACCACGACCTTGCCGTCCTTGGCGTACGCCGGGAAGCCGTAGAACGTCTTCGGGGTGAGGTGCGGTGCCTCCTCGAGCACGATGACGTGCACGCGCTCCGCGATAGCCCGGTCGGCGCCCTCGAGCTTGTCGATCGCCTCGAGGCAGGCGTCGTTCTCCTTCTCGAGCTTCGCCGCGCCCTTCAGGCCCTTCATGGCCTTGAGCTCTTCGGCCCGCTGCTTCATCGCCGCGAGTTCTTCGTCGCTGAATCCTGCTCCGCTGGCCGCCATGGCATCCATCCTTCCGACGTCGTCGCTCCGCAGACTAGCGCCGCCGGCCGTCGCTCGCTCAGCGATTCGCGCTCGGTCAGTCGCTCGGGGGTGGATGCCGGTGAGGTTGTGCGGATCGCTGAGGTTGCGCAGGTGGCGTGGGTGCGCGGTGCGGGGGTGCAGAGTGCTACGCAGGGTCAGCGACGTGCGTTCGCTCAGTCACGGAGGCTCGGATGCCGCTGAGGTCGTGCGGATCGCTGAGGTTGTGCGGGGGCGGGCAGGCGCAGCGCGGGTCGCAGAGGTTGCGCAGACCGCTGCGGGTGCGGGTGCCGGGGTGCGGCGCTCGCTCAGTGATTCGCGTTTGCTCAGTGGGGTGGGTGGGGATGCCGCTGAGGTTGTGCGGATCGCCGAGGTTGCGCGGCGGCGGGCAGGCGCAGACAGGCCGGCGCACGAGGAGCCGGGGGCGTCAGGCCTGGCGCAGCCCCTCTTCGAGCGCGACCCACGCGAGCATCGCGCACTTCACGCGCGCGGTGTACTTCGAGACGCCCGAGAGCGCGGCGGCGTCGGCGAACGTCTCCTCGTCGAGGGGGATCTGTCCACGCGAGCGCAGTGCCTCGCGGAACTTCCCGATCAGCGCTTCGGCGTCGGTACGCGGCATCCCGTCCTCGCCGCCGTCCTCCTCGAGCAGGGCGACGAGCATCGACGCGGACGCCTGCGAGATCGAGCAGCCCGCGCCCTCCCAGCTGACGGATGCCACGCGGTCGCCGTCGACGTCGACCCGCAGCGTGATCTCGTCGCCGCAGATCGGGTTGCGCTGATGCACCGTGGCGGAGTGCGCGCCGGGGTCGGCGAGTCCGAAGCCGCGGCGGTTCTTCGAGTGATCGAGGATCAGCTCCTGGTACAGCGACTCGAGCCCGCTCATGCCATCGCCCCCACCCCGAAGAACGCCCGGACGCCGGAGACGGCATCCAGGAAAGTGTCGACCTCTTCGATCGTGGTGTGGATCGCCGCACTCGCGCGCACCGACGCCGTCAGGCCGAAGCGGCGGTGGAGGGGCTGCGCGCAGTGGTGCCCGACGCGCACGGCGACGCCGCGACTGTCGAGGAACTGTCCGACGTCGTGCGCATGGACTCCCTCGACATCGAAGGCTTGTAGCGCGACGCGGTCGGCGGCATCCGTGTCTCCGAGCAGGCGGATGCCGTCGATGGAGCGGAGCCCCTCACGCATGCGCCGTTCGAGCGCCGCCTCGTGCGCGTGAGCGGCATCGCGGTCGAGGTCGCCGAGCCAGCGGACCGCGGCCGCGAGCGCGACGGCCTGCGACACCGGCTGCGTGCCCGCCTCGAAGCGCTGCGGCGGCGGGAGGAACTCGGCCGTGTCGAGCGTGACGGTCGTGATCATGGAACCGCCCGTGGTGAACGGCGGGAGCGCGTCGAGGACCTCGTCGCGGCCCCAGAGTCCGCCGATCGCGTACGGACCGAAGACCTTGTGGCCCGAGAACACGGCCAGGTCGACGCCGGATGCCGGGAGGTCGAGGCGCAGGTGCGGCGCCGACTGGCATGCGTCGAGCACTGTCAGCGCGCCGACGCTCTCGGCGAGGGCGACGAGCTCGGCGACCGGGTTCACGATGCCCAGGACGTTCGAGACGTGCGGGAAGGCGACGACTCTCGTGCGCTCGCCGATGAGGTCGGTCGCGGCGGTCATGTCGAGGGTGCCGTCGTCGTGCACGGGGATGTGGCGCAGGCGCGCGCCGGTGCGGGCGGCGAGCTCCTGCCACGGGATGAGGTTCGCGTGGTGCTCGGCCTCGGTGACGACGATCTCGTCGCCCTCGAGGAGACGCCCCGCGTAGCCGAGCGAGCCGGCGACGAGGTTGAGGCCGGCCGTGGCGCCGGAGGTCCAGACGAGCTGTTCGGGCGTACCGCCGACGAAGGCGGCGACGGCGGCACGGGCGTCCTCGAACAGCTCGGTCGCCTCGGCGGCGAGCGTGTGCGCACCGCGGTGCACGGCCGCGTTCGCGTGCTCGAGGAAGTCGCGCTCGGCATCCAGGGCGGCACGCGGCTTCTGGCTCGTCGCGCCGGAGTCGAGGTAGACGAGGGGTCGGCCGTCGATCTCGGTGCCGAGGATCGGGAACTCGGCCCGCACCGCGGCCACGTCGAAGGGGGTTGTCACCCCTCCAGGCTACGGCGTGGCGCGTGGGGAGGCGCTGGCGCGGCCGGGCCGTGGTCGGGGCCGGGCCCGTGCGGGTCGGGGCCGCGCTACGGTCGCCGAGACTCCATCGCGCCGACATCTCCCTTGCAGGCTGCGCGTGACTTGACGGCGCGGTGAAGTCTCGCGGATCGGGAACCGTCAGGAACGGGCGCGAGGTCGTACGGAAAGCGTGAGCGCCCCGGGAGCGCGGTCGCCCGGAGCGTAGACCGGATGCCATGACCCTCACCGCCCTCCTTCCCACCCTGCGCGCGAGTATCCCCGCGCCCTTCGACGCGGCCGCGTGGCCCGCCGGTGCCACGCCGACGCTCGACGATGTCACCGTCCGCGCGGTGTCCATCGGCCGCTACGCCGACATCTGCGGCACGCCCTGCGTGTGCACCGGCCCCGCGGTGATCCCGGCGTCGGGAGGGGTGGCATCCGCGGTGCATTCGACGACGGTGGTCGTGGCGACCGTCCTGGATGCCATGCCGGGAACGCTGCGCATCGACGCGTGCGTCGCGGAACTCGACGCGGTGTGGCGCGAGGTGCGGCTGATCGGACGGGTGTCGCACGCGTACGACGAGCGATTCGCGATCGTCGACGCGCGCGGCTTGGCCGCCGGGAGCGTGATCCTTCCCGGGGACGTCCGGTCGGGGGACCGAGTCGCGTTCCCGTGCCCCGGGTGCCACACCGTCGGTGAGGTCCGCTGATGCTGGTGCACTCGATCGTCTACGCGTGCCGCTGCGCCCGCGTGCAGGCGGAGTTCGAGGCCGTCGACGCCGAGGAGCCCGCGCCGAACTCCTGAGATCTGGGCCGAATTCGGGCCGGATGCCGCGCGGTGGGGCCAGAACGACGGGTTTCTCCGGAGTTGGGCACGTGCCGCGATCCGGCAGCGGCGTGGGCGGCGGGTCAGCCGTACCGGGCCGCCGTGTGCCGAACTCCTGAGTTTTCGGCTCGATTCGGACCGGATGCCGCTCGGCGCGGCCGGAACGGCGGGTTTCTCCGGAGTTGGGCGCGCGCCCCGATTCGACCGCGGCCGTGACCCGCCCCCCACCCCCGCCCCCGCTACAGCACCAGGCGGTACCCCATGCCCTGCTCGGTCAGCAGGTGCGCGGGGGCGGAAGGCTCGGCCTCGAGCTTCTTCCGGAGCTGCGACATGTACAGGCGCAGGTATCCCGAGTCGGCGACCTGTTCGCTGGCCCAGATCTCCTTCAGCAGCGTTTGGCGCGTCACGAGCGAACCGGGGTTGCGGGCGAGGAACTCGAGCATCCGCCATTCGGTCGGCGTCAGGTGCACGCGGGTGCCGGCACGCGTCACGGCCTTGGCCACGAGGTCGACCTCGACGTCGCCGAAACGCACCACCGACTCACCGCTCGTCGGAACCGTCCGCCGCCCGTGCACGCGCAGGCGCGCGAGCAGCTCGTCGATCTGGAACGGCTTGGTGACGTAGTCGTCGGCGCCGGCATCCAGCGCCTCGACCTTGTCGGCGGAACCGGTGCGTCCGGACACGACGATGATCGGCGCCGTCGTCCAGCCCCGCAGTGCCTGGATCACCTGCACACCGTCGAGGTGCGGCATCCCGAGGTCGAGCAGCACGATGTCGGGGTGCGCCTGTGCGGCGAGTGTGATCGCGGCGGCGCCGTCGGCCGCGGCGACGACGTCGTACCCGTGCGCGG
Source organism: Microbacterium canaveralium (assembly GCF_047238045.1). Taxonomy (NCBI): domain Bacteria; kingdom Bacillati; phylum Actinomycetota; class Actinomycetes; order Micrococcales; family Microbacteriaceae; genus Microbacterium; species Microbacterium canaveralium. The sequence goes on from NZ_JBDFMA010000003.1 coordinate 174,185, forward strand.
CCAGGGTGATGCGCAGCGCCCGCACGAGCTGCGGGTCGTCGTCGGCGATGAGGACCTTCATCACAGCTCCGTTCGCGACAGGGACATAGCGGACTCCACCGGCAGAGCGATCACCATCGTGAGGCCGCCGCCGGGAGTGTCCTCCGGTGCCAGCGTGCCACCCATGCCCTCGGCGAAGCCGCGCGACAGCGCGAGACCCAGGCCGAGTCCGACGGTGTTGTCGGTGTCGCCGAGGCGCTGGAACGGCGCGAACATGTCGCTGCGGCGTTCGGGCGCGACCCCCGGCCCGTGGTCGATGACGCGGATCTCGGCCACGCCCCCGAGGCGGCTCGTGGCGACGCGGGCGCGCTGTCCGTCGGGGGTGAACCGCACGGCGTTGCTGAGGACGTTCACGAGCACCCGCTGCAGCAGCACCGGATCGGCGCGGAGCGGCGGGAGATCCGGGTCGAGGGCGAGCTCCACCTCGTCGGGACCGAGGCCGAGTTCGTCGAGCGCCGCGAGCACGACGCCCGCCGCATCGACCGGCCCGAGCGAGACGGCGAGCACCCCCGCCTGCACGCGGCTGACGTCGAGCAGGTCGGTCACGAGCACCGACAGCGTCGCCAGGCTCTCGTCGGCGGTCTCGAGCAGTTCGCGCCGGTCCTCCTCCGACAGGTGGTCGCCCGCGGCGCGGAGGCCCCCGAGCGCCGCGACGGCGGCGGCGAGCGGCCGGCGCAGGTCGTGGCTCACCGCCGACAGCAGGGCGCTGCGCACCTGGTCGGTCTCGGCCAGGATGCCGGCTTCGGCGGCGGTCTCGGCCAGATCCGTGCGCTCCAGGGCGGCGGCGAGCTGCGCGACGATGACGTCGAGGAGGCGCCGCTCGGTGGCATCCAGGTCTCTGCCGTGCAGTTCGAGTCGGGCGCGTCCGTCGCCGATGGGGATCGTCGTCGCCCGGCCGTCGCGCACGGGCTCACCGTCGGTGGCCATGACGGACTCGTCGGATGCCACGAGCCGCACTCCCGCCAGGCCGAACGCCTCGCGGGCACGGCTGATGAGTGCCGGCACGGCGCTCTCGCCGCGCAGGACGCTGCCCGACACGGTCGCGAGCAGCTCCGACTCGGCGGCGGCCCGGCGAGCGGCTCGTGCCCGACGTGCGGCCTGGTCGACGACGATGCTGACGAGCATCGCGATGACGACGTACAGGACGAGGGCGATCGCGTGGATCGGGTCGGCGATCGTGATCGTGTACACCGGCGCGATGAAGAGGAAGTCCAGGGTGAGGCCCGACAGCACGGCCGCGAACACCGCGGGCCAGATGCCGCCGATGAGGGCGACGATGACGACGAGCAGCTGATACGCGAGCACGTCGGTGGTGATGGACTCGTCGGTGCCGGTCGCGATGAGCAGCCACGAGAGCAACGGTCCGCCGGCCAGGGCGGTGACGAATCCCAGGATGCGTCGCTTGGCGCTGAGCGCCGGGCCCGTGAGACGGGGGAGCGCGAAGCGTCCGCCGGCGCGTGCGTGGTTGACGATGTGCACGTCGATGTCGCCGGAGAGACGGATGACGGTCGCGCCGATGCCGGGACCGGTCAGGGCTGCGCCGAGGCGTCCGCGCCGACTGACGCCGATGACGAGCTGTGACGCGTTGACGGACCGCGCGAAGTCGACGAGCGCGGCGGCGACGTCGTCGCCCACGACCTGGTGGTACGTGCCGCCGAGCGACTCGACGAGCGCGCGCTGCGCCGCGAGGGCGCCGGGCTCGTCGGCGCGCAGCCCGTCCTGCGTCGACACGTGCACCGCGAGCAGCTCGCCGCCGGCCGACCGCGCGGCGATGCGGGCACCGCGGCGGAGTAGCGTCTCTCCCTCGGCACCACCGGTGAGGGCGACGACGACGCGCTCGCGCGCCTGCCACGATCCCTCGATGCCTTGCTCGACGCGGTACCGCTGCAGCGCCGAGTCCACCTCGTCGGCGAGCCACAGCAGGGCCAGCTCGCGCAGCGCCGTGAGGTTGCCGAGGCGGAAGTAGTTCGACAGGGCGGCGTCGATGCGCTCGGCCGGATAGACGAACCCGGCCGAGAGGCGATCGCGCAGCGACTGCGGCGCGAGGTCGACGACCTCGATCTGATCGGCGGCGCGGACGATGGCATCCGGAACCGTCTCACGCTGCACCACGCCGGTGATCTTCTCGACGACGTCGCCGAGCGAGGCGATGTGCTGCACGTTCACGGTCGTGATGACGTCGATGCCCGCGTCGAGGAGCGTCTCCACGTCCTGCCACCGTTTCTCGTTCGTCGAGCCGGGGGCATTGGTGTGCGCGAGCTCGTCGACGAGGGCGATTCGTGGATGCCGTGCGAGCACGGCATCCAGGTCCATCTCGTCGAGGTCGACGCCGCGGTGTGCGACGTCCCGGCGCGGAACGACCTCGAGCCCCTGGGCCTGAGCGGCGGTGGCGGCGCGCCCGTGCGTCTCGACGATCGCGATGACGACGTCGTGGCCCTCTTCGCGAAGCCGGCGCCCCTCTTCGAGCATCTCGTACGTCTTGCCCACGCCCGGTGCGGCGCCGAGCAGCACGCGCAGGTGCCCGCGCTTCACGAGACGCTCCGGGGGGCGGGGGTTCCGGTTGCGCGGGCGCGGCTCGGTGTGGGGTGTGGGGTCGGTGCGGGGTGGTGGGTCGGCGCGGGGTGTGGGGTCGGCGCGGATGCGGCTTGGGTGGCGGCGAAGTGCGCGTGGGGGCGTTGGGTCGCGGCGAAGTGCGCGTGGGGGCGGTGGGTCGTGCGAAGTGGCGCGATGGAAGCGGGGGTGGGGTGTGGGGATGCGGCTTGGGTGGCGGCGAAGTGCGCGTGGGGGCGTTGGGTCGTGCAAAGTGGCGCGACGCAACGCAGCGCGACGCAACGCAGCGCGACCCAACGCGGCGCGGGGCCGCGCCGCGTCCCCGCGGACGCGCCGAACCGCCGCCGCCCGGGGAGGGCGACGGCGGTGGCCGGGAACGGACGCATGTCAGCGATTCTCGCGCGTCATCGGGCGTCCAGTGCGCGATTGAGCTCGAGCACATTCACGCGCGGGTCGCCGAGGAAGCCGAGGTCGCGGGGCAGGGTGTGCTCCGCGACCAGCGCCTCCACGTCGGCGGCAGGGATGCCACGGGCCTCGGCGACCCGCGCGACCTGGCGCTCCGCGTTCGCGACGGAGATGTCGGGGTCGAGGCCCGAGCCGGAGGCGGTGACCGCGTCGGCCGGGATCGTGCCGGCGCCGTCGAGCAGGCGCGAGGCTTCGGCCCGGTCCGAGATCGAGGCGATGAGGTCCTCGTTCTCGGGGCCGAGGTTCGACCCGCTCGACGCCGCGGAGTCGTACCCGTCGCCGGCCGACGAGGGACGCGACTGGAAGTACTGCGGGAGTGCCTGGCCGTCGGCATCCTGGAACGACTGCCCGATCAGCGACGAACCGACCACGGCGCCATCGGCGGATCGGACGAGCGATCCGTTCGCCTGCGCGGGGAGGGCGAGCTGGCCGATCCCGGTGATCAGCAGCATGTAGCCGACGCCGAGGAGGACGGTGAAGACGAGCATCGCGCGGACGGCGACACCGGCGGTACGCAGAGTGGTGCGCATGACAGGACCTTTCAGAAACCCGGGAGCAGGCTCACGACGAGGTCGATGAGCTTGATGCCGATGAAGGGGACGATGACGCCGCCGAGCCCATAGATGAGCAGATTGCGGCTGAGGATGCTCGACGCGCTCGCCGCGCGGTACTTCACTCCGCGCAGCGCGAGCGGGATGAGCACGATGATCACGATCGCGTTGAAGATGATGGCGCTGAGCACCGCCGAGGCCGGCGACGACAGCTGCATCACGTTCAGCACCGCGAGCCCGGGGAACACGCCCATGAACATCGCCGGGATGATCGCGAAGTACTTCGCGATGTCGTTGGCGAGCGAGAACGTCGTGAGCGCACCGCGGGTGATGAGCAGCTGCTTGCCGATCCGCACGATGTCGATGAGCTTCGTCGGGTCGCTGTCGAGGTCGACCATGTTGCCGGCCTCCTTCGCGGCCGACGTGCCGGTGTTCATCGCGACGCCGACGTCGGCCTGCGCGAGCGCGGGGGCGTCGTTCGTGCCGTCGCCGGTCATGGCGACGAGGTTGCCGCCCTCCTGCTCGCGTCGGATGAGGGCCAGCTTGTCCTCGGGCGTGGCCTCGGCGAGGTAATCGTCGACGCCGGCTTCGGCGGCGATCGCCTTCGCCGTGAGCGGGTTGTCGCCCGTGATCATCACGGTGCGGATGCCCATGGCCCGGAGCTCCCCGAACCGCTCGCGCAGTCCGTCCTTCACGACATCCTTCAGGTGGATGACGCCGAGCGCGCGTCCTTCGCCCGCGGGCGACAGGGTCGCCACGACCAGGGGCGTACCGCCGGACTGGGCGATGGCATCCGTCTCGCTCGTGAGGGTCGCCCGCAGCGCGTCGGGGACGGGCGCCCCGGATGCCGCGAGCCAGGCGACGACGGCGGATCCGGCGCCCTTGCGCACCTGCGTGCCGTCGGTGAGGTCGAGGCCGCTCATGCGGGTCTGGGCCGTGAACGGCACCGGCTCCGCACCGCGGGGCATCTCGGCGACGATTCCCTGCGCCGCGGCGAGCTCGACGACCGAGGTGCCCTCGGGCGTGGGGTCGGCCTGCGACGACAGCGACGCCGCCTCGGCGAGGGTCGGGGCACCGACGCCCGGCATCGGGACGAACGCCGACGCGCGACGGTTGCCGTACGTGATCGTTCCGGTCTTGTCGAGCAGCAGTGTCGTCACGTCGCCGGCCGCCTCGACGGCGCGGCCCGACATCGCCAGGACGTTCCGCTGGACGAGGCGGTCCATACCGGCGATGCCGATGGCGCTCAGGAGCGCGCCGATCGTCGTGGGGATCAGGCACACGAGCAGCGCCACCAGCACGGGGATCGACACGGGGGATGCCGCGTACGAGGCGATGGGGTTCAGCACCAGCACGACCACGACGAACACGATCGACAGGCTGGCCAGCAGGATGTTCAGCGCGATCTCGTTCGGCGTGCGCTGGCGCGAGGCGCCCTCGACGAGCGCGATCATCCGGTCCACGAACGTCTCGCCCGGCTTCGACGTGATCTTCACCACGATGCGGTCGCTGAGCACGCGCGTGCCGCCGGTCACGGCGTTGCGGTCGCCGCCGGACTCCCCCACCACCGGGGCCGACTCGCCCGTGATCGCCGACTCGTCGACGGTCGCGATGCCGGCCACGATGTCGCCGTCGCCGGGGATCAGCTGCCCCGCCTCGACGAGCACGACATCGCCGACGCGCAGGTCGCCCGACGGCACGTCCTCGACGGACGCGGTGGATGCCAGGGCGTCGGCCTTCGCGTCGTACGAGACGACGCGGCGGGCCGTGGTGGTCGTGCGGGTCTTGCGGAGCGTCGCCGCCTGCGCCTTTCCGCGACCTTCGGCGACCGACTCCGCGATGTTCGCGAAGAACACCGTGAGCCACAGCCAGATCGCGATGCCCCACGTGAAACCGAAGGGCAACGAGGCGTCGCCGCCGCCGAGGAACGGCTCGGTGATCGCGATGAGGGTGGTCAGGGCCGCCCCCACCCAGACGAGGAACATGACGGGGTTGCGCCACTGCGACGCGGGATTGAGCTTCTTCGCGGCGCCCGGCAGGGCGGCCACGACCTGCGCGGTGCTGAACGCGCGGCGCGGGGCGGCCGGAGTCGGGGCCTCGGCGGGTGCCGGGGCGTGGGTGAGCGTGGACATGATCAGACGAGTCCTTCGGCCAGGGGTCCCAGGGTGAGGACCGGGAAGTAGGTGAGGGCGGTGACGATGACGGCCACGCCCGCGAGGAGGCCCGCGAACTGCGGGCGGTGTGTCGGCAGGGTGCCGGCGGTGGCGGGCACGGCATCCTGTGCCGCGAGAGAACCCGCCAGGGCGAGCACGAACACGATCGGCAGGAAGCGTCCGAGGAGCATCGCCACCGCGAGGGCCGTGTTGAACCACGGGGTGTTGGCGGTGAGTCCCGCGAACGCGGAGCCGTTGTTGTTCGCCGCCGACGTGAACGCGTAGAGCACCTCGCTCAGCCCGTGGACGCCCGGGTTCCAGATCGACGTCGACTCGACGTCCTCTCGGATGCCGGGGAGCGCGAAGCTCAGCGCGGTACCGGCCAGCACGAGCGTCGGCGTGACGAGGATGTACAGGCTCGCGAGCTTGATCTCGCGCGGCCCGATCTTCTTGCCGAGGTACTCGGGGGTCCGCCCGATGAGCAGTCCGCCGACGAACACCGCGATGACCGCGAGGATCAGCATGCCGTAGAGGCCCGAGCCGACACCGCCGGGCGCGATCTCGCCCAGCATCATGTTGATCATCGGCATCATCCCGCCGAGGGCCGTGTAGCTGTCGTGCATCGAGTTGACCGCGCCCGTCGAGGTGAGGGTGCTGGTCGTGCCGAACAGCGTCGAGCCGAAGATGCCGAACCGCACCTCCTTGCCCTCCATCGCACCGCCGGCGAGTTGCGGGGCGGTCCCGGCTGCAGCGAGCTCGGCCCACGTGAGCAGAGCCGCGGATGCCACGAAGATCGCCGCCATGACGCCCAGGATCGTGTAGCCCTGGCGGTCATCGCCGACGATGCGGCCGAACGCGCGGGGGAGCGAGAACGGGATCACGAGCATCAGGAAGATCTCGAACAGGTTCGTCCACGGCGCGGGGTTCTCGAACGGGTGCGCCGAGTTGACATTGAAGAATCCGCCGCCGTTGGTGCCGAGAAGCTTGATCGCCTCCTGGGATGCCACCGGCCCACCGGGGATGGACTGGGCCGCGCCGGCGAGGGTCGTGGCATCCGTGAATCCGGTCAGGTTCTGGATGACGCCGCCGGCGAGCAGCACGACCGCCGCGACGATCGAGAACGGCAGCAGGAGCCGGTAGGTGCCGCGGACGAGATCGACCCAGAAGTTGCCGATCACGCCGCTGCGGCGGTACGCGAAGCCGCGCACCAGCGCCACCGCGATCGCGATGCCGACCGCGGCGGAGACGAAGTTCTGGACCGTCAGCGCCGCGAACTGCACCGTGTAGCCGAGCGTGGTCTCGCCCGAGTAGGACTGCCAGTTCGTGTTCGTCACGAACGAGACGGCGGTGTTGAACGACAGGGCTTCGCCGGGGGACTCGAGCCCGAGCGAGAACGGCAGCAGCGCCTGCAGGCGCATGAGCGCGTACACGAAGACGACTCCGGCGGCGGAGAACAGCAGCACCGACCGCAGGTACGCCTGCCAGGTCTGCGCGCCGCGGGGGTCGACGCCGATGAGACGGTAGGTGCCGCGTTCGACGGCGAAGTCGCGCCCGCCGGTGTAGATGCGGGCGATGTAGTCGCCGAGCGGGCGGTAGGCCAGGCCCAGGGCGACGATGAGCGTGAGGCTGGTCAGGACGATGGACCAGATCATTCCGGCATCCATCAGAACTTCTCGGGGTGAAGGAGGGCGATCACGAGGTACACCACGGCGGCGACCGCGAGGACGGCGGCGAGGACGGTCATGCCGAGTCGCCCCCTCGGGTGGGTGCCTGGGTGGTGCCGGACGCGGGTGACGCCGGGGCGCCGTGGCCGGGGGTGCGCGCGGAGGGAGCGCCGGGCTGCGGGCCCAGCTTCTCGACCCCCTGCGCGATGAGGGCGACCAGCGCGAAGAGCGCCAGGATCGCGACGAGGTAGACGACATCGAGCACGATGACTCCAGATTCGGGAGCTTCCGCGCGACTGCTGTGGCGCGGGCGCCGCGGGGCGGCACGTGTGTCGATGCAACTCCTGTGCGCGGTGGCATCCGGCGGTCCTAACGGTTTCCCTACGGCCCGCCGTCCGACGCATACGCCCTGCTCACGCCGTGCCCCCCCCGCTGTGCCCCCGCCCGTGCCCCCGCCCGCGTGCCCCCCCACTTCCCGCGAGACTTCATCGCGCCGACATCCCCCGCGCAGTCTGCAAGGGAGACGTCAGCGCGATGAAGTCTCGGCGGAAGGGGCCCACAGCAGTCGCGTGCGGTATTCACTCTTGCTGAGTACCGGTAGTCAGTGTTACTTTGTAGTGGTAGTCAATGTTGAGGAGTAGCGAATGGGCAGACAAGACACCGAGATGCTCAAGGGGGTGCTCGAGGGCGTCGTCCTCGCCGTGCTGGCGCGCCGGCCGGCGTACGGGTACGAGATCACCGCCGACCTCCGCGACCGGGGCTTCGCCGACCTCGCCGAAGGCACGGTCTACGCGATCCTCGTCCGCATCGAGCAGCGGGGTCTCGTCGACGTCGAGAAGGTGGCATCCGAAAAGGGGCCGCCCCGCAAGGTCTTCACCCTCAACGACACCGGACGAGCGCAGCTCGCCGAATTCTGGACCACCTGGAGTCTTCTCGCCGACCGGCTCGAGCAGCTCCGCAACGAAGGGAACTGACATGGCCTGGTACGAGAAGATCATCGGCGACCTGAGCGCCAAGAAGCAGTGGCGCGAGTACCGGCGTCGCCTCGACGCCCTCCCCGCGCCCTACCGGCAGGCGGGCCGAGCGCTCGAGCGGTACGTGCTCAACCTCGGGCCGACGGATGACAGCGACGCCCTCATCCGCATGGTGACCGATCTCGCCGACCTGCTGGAGCAGGCCGCCGCGGCCGGCACCCCCATCCGCGATCTGACCGGCGAGCAGCCGGCGGCCTTCGCCGAGGAGTTCATGGCGAACTACGGCGACGGCAGCTGGATCGGACGCGAGCGCGCCCGCCTCGCCCGCGCGATCGACGAGGCGGCCCGCACCCAGGGCTGACCCGACTTTTCGCACGCGTCCTCCGGAACCGGCTGGCCGGAGGCGATGGCCTCGTGCGCCCTCCGGCCGGTACCCCACGAGAGGAACAACACATGTCCATCATCGATACCGGTCCCGCGATCCGCGTGCGCGACCTCCGGAAGTCCTATGGCGACGTCGCCGTGCTCCACGGCGTCGATCTCGACGTCGAGCGCGGCACGATCGTCGCGCTGCTCGGCTCCAACGGTGCCGGGAAGACCACCGTCGTCCGCATCCTGTCGACCCTGCTCCGCGCCGACGGCGGGACGGCGGTCGTCGACGGAGCAGACGTCGCGACCCAGGCCGCGCGGGTGCGGGCCTCGATCAGCCTCACCGGGCAGTTCGCCGCCGTCGACGAGGTCCTGACCGGTCGTGACAACCTCACGCTCATCGCGCGTCTACGCCACCTCCCCGACCCCGCCGGCGCGGCGGACGAGCTGCTCGCGCGGTTCTCGCTCACGGATGCCGCACGCCGGGCGGCATCCACGTACTCCGGCGGCATGCGCCGACGCCTCGACATCGCGATGAGCCTCGTCGGGCAGCCGGCGGTGGTCTTCCTCGACGAGCCGACGACGGGGCTCGACCCGGAGGGACGTTTGGAGGTGTGGGATGCCGTGCGCTCCCTCGCCGCATCCGGCACCACCGTGCTGCTCACGACGCAGTACCTCGACGAAGCGGAGAACCTCGCCGACCGCATCGCGATCCTGCACGGCGGACGCATCATCGCCGAGGGGACTCTCGCCGAGCTGCGGGCGCTGTTCCCGCCCACCACCGTCGAGTACGTCCAGAAGCAGCCCACCCTCGAGGAGATCTTCCTCGCCATCGTCGGCTCCGCCGGCCCGCTCGACAAGGAGGAGTCATGACCACGCACGCCCTGTCCGACACCGCAGCCCTTACCGGCCGCTCCCTGCGGCACATCCTCCGCAGCCCCGACACCATCGTGACCACGGCGATCATGCCGGTCGCGATCATGCTGCTGTTCGTCTTCGTCCTGGGCGGCGCCGTCGACACGGGCGGCACCGCGTACGTGGACTTCCTGCTCCCCGGCATCCTTCTCATCACCGTGGCATCCGGCATCGCCTACACCGCGTACCGCGTCTTCCTCGACGTGCGCGGGGGCATCGTCGACCGACTCCGCTCCCTGCCGATCGCCCCGGCGAGCGTCCTGTGGGGACACGTCCTTACGTCGCTGCTGGCGAACGCGGTGTCTCTCGCTCTCGTCGTCGGGGTGGCGTTGCTCGTCGGCTTCCGGTCGGGGGCTTCGGTCGGGGCGTGGCTGGCGGTCGTCGGCATCCTGATGGCGTACACGCTCGCGCTGACGTGGGTCGCGGTGGTCGCCGGCCTCGCGGCGAAGACCATCGACGGTGCCAGCGCCTTCAGCTACCCGCTGATCTTCCTGCCGTTCGTCAGCTCGGCGTTCGCGCCCACCGACACCATGCCGGGCCCGGTGCGCTGGTTCGCCGAGAACCAGCCCGTGACCTCGCTCGTGGATGCCATCCGCGCGCTGCTCGCGCAGCAGGCCGTCGGCGCGAGCGTGTGGGTCGCGCTGGCGTGGTGCGCCGGGATTCTCGCCGTCGCGTGGATCGTCGCGGTCGCCCTGTTCCGGCGGTCGGGGCGCTGAGGCCGGGTTACGCGGGTGCGTCGCCCTCGAGGCGGCGGCGGCGCACCTGCTCCTCGAGGTCGGCGAGGTACATCTCCCGCTCGAGGTCGGCGATCTGCTGCTCGGTCGTCCGTGCGTCGGAGGCGCGCGGTGCCGGAGCCGGCTCGGCATCCCTCTGCCAGCGCCGCGGGTCGCCGAAGCTCATCGGCTCGCCCCGCTGCTCCCACTCCCGGCCGATCGTGAACCACAGGATCGAGCCGATCAGCGGGAGCAGCACGATGAAGAACACCCACGCGAACTTCGGCAGGTGTCTGACCTGGTCGTCGCGGCGGGTGATGGCATCGATCAGCGCGAACACCATGACGGCCAGAGTGAGCACGGCGAGGATCGGCATGGCATCCACCCTGTCGCAGGTGCTCCGCACAGGGCAAGGCTCGGTGCCGCGGCCCCTCCCGAAACGCCGAGACTTCATCGCGCCGACAAGTCCCTTGCAGTCTGCAAGGGAGACGTCAGCGCGATGAAGTCTCGCGGGAAACGTGGAGCCCGGGGGCAGACGCGGCCCGGGGGCAGACGCCGCCCGCGGCATGGCCGGCGGCGCCCGGACGGGATCAGGATGCCGAGGTCCGCGAGCCCTTGTTCCGGTGCGCGGGCACCTCGGCGACGGGCTGACCACCGCGCTGCTGGCCAGGGAGCGGGCGGGAGCGGCGGCCGTAAATGACCTCGGACGAGTCCAGCAGCCACGGAACCAGGGTGATCGAGACGCCGTGCACGAGCATGAGCTGCTGCGCGAGGCGGCGGGACCGCCGGTTGTGGAGGATCGACTCCCACCAGTGGCCGACGATGAACTGCGGCAGGTACACCGTCACCACCGCGGAGCCGTGCTTCTCGCGGTAGCTCTTGATGAACGTCGTGACCGGCGAGGTGTAGGTGCGGTACGGCGACTCGATGATGACGAGCGGGATGGGCATGTCGTGCGCCGCCCATTCCTTCTGGAGGCTCGTGGCATCCTCCTCCGAGATCGCCACGTGCACCGCGAGCGTCTTGTCGTGCTTGGCGGCGAGGGCGTAGTCGATCGCCTTCATGACCGGCTTCTGCAGGCGGTTCACGAGGATGATCGCCACGTCGCCCGACGAGCCGAAGTGGACGGTGTCGTCCATGCGGATCTCGTGCTCGACGTCGCGGTAGTAGCGGTTCACGCCGAGCATGAGCGTCGCGAGGATGGGGATCGCGATGAAGACGAGCCACGCGCCGTGCGTGAACTTCGTGATCGTGACGATGACCAGCACGAGCACGGTGAGCGAGGCGCCGACCGAGTTGATCCACAGGCCCGTGATCGCCGAGCGTCGTTCGTACCGCGCGCTCTGCTGGCGTGCCGCCTCGGGTGGGAGCGCACGAAGACCCGCCAGCGCCCGCCGCCAGTGGCGGACCATGCCGATCTGTCCGAGCGAGAACGAGACGAACACGCCGATGATGTACAGCTGGATCAGCGTCGTGAGGTTCGCCTGGTAGACGATCAGCACGCCGATCGCCACGATGCCGAGCACCACCATGCCGTTCGAGTACACGAGGCGGTCGCCGCGGGTGTTGAGGGCCTTGGGGGCGTAGCCGTCACGGGCCAGTACGGCGCCCAGCAGGGGGAAGCCGTTGAACGCGGTGTTGGCAGCGAGCAGCAGCACGCACGCGGTGGCGGCCTGGATGATGAAGAACGGGATGCTGCCCATTCCGAACGTCGCGGCGGCCACCTGCGCCATGAGGCTCGGCTGCGGGTTGTTCGCGCAGTCGAAGCCGATGAGGTTGCAGGGGTTCTCGGCGTAGTGGACGCCGGCGAGCAGGGCGAGCAGGGTGAGACCGACGAACAGCGCGATCGCGATGCCGCCCATGAGGGTCAGCGTCGTCTGGGCGTTGCGGATCTTGGGCTTGCGGAACGCGGGGACGCCGTTGGACACGGCCTCCACGCCGGTGAGGGCCGAGCATCCGCTCGAGAACGCACGCAGCACGAGCAGGATCAGCGCGGCCTGCGTCAACGATTCGGCGCGGACCGCGTACTCGGCACTGGATGCCACCGGCACGTCGCCCAGGAGCGCGCGGCCGAGGCCCGCGACGATCATGATGCCCACCGACCCGATGAACAGGTACGTCGGGATGGCGAAGACCGACGACGCCTCACGGACGCCGCGCAGGTTGACGATGACGATGAGGATGACGAACCCGACGGCGATCTCGACCCGGAACGGGTTCAACCCCGGCAGGGCCGAGATGATGTTGTCGACCCCGGATGCCACCGACACGGCGACCGTGAGCACGTAGTCGACCAGCAGCGCGGCGGCGACCACGACGCCCGGGACCTCGCCGAGGTTCTTGCTCGCGACCTCGTAGTCGCCACCCCCCGAGGGGTAGGCCTTGATGAGCTGACGGTAGCTGAGGACCACGACGACCAGCAGCACCACGACCGCCGCCGCGACCCAGGGGCTGAGCGTCAGCAGGGCCGTTCCGCCGATGAGCAGGATCATCAGCAGCTCCTGTGGCGCGTAGGCCACGGAGGAGAGTGCGTCGGAGGCGAAGATGGGGAGTGCCATCTTCTTGGGGAGGAGCTGCTCGTCGAGTTTTTCCGACGTGAGCGGCTCCCCGATAAGGATGCGCTTGGCCATCGGCGTCTGTTCGCCGGGCTCGCGACTTTCGTCAGTCACGGCGCGCGACATTACGCGCACTACGGGCCGTATGCAATCTGACTCACGGGTCGTTCACCGGGTGGTAGTCCACCGGCGAGACAGAATACGACCGATAACGGAGTGAACTCGGTGAGGCCGGTCTGTATTCCCTAGGATCTGCGGGTGCACAACATCGTCGGCTCCGGGCTGCTTGCGGTCCTCCTCGGCGGTGTGGTCGCGGTCCTCGCGTTCGTGCCGTTCGTCGCTCTCAGCTACTGGCGACGGGGCGGTCTGTCGTTCGGGCGCAGCGTGCTCTGGGCAGGCGCAGCTGTCTATTTCTGGGCGATCTGGACGTACACGCTCGTCCCCCCGCCCGACGGCGATGCCTACCGCTGTGCGGGGACGAACCTCCGGCCGTTCGAGTTCGTCGACGAGATCCGCGAGGCCGTCGCGGTTTCGGGCCGATACCTCACCGATCCGGTCGTGCTGCAGGTCGCGCTGAATGTGCTGCTCTTCGTGCCGCTCGGGTTCTTCCTGCGCGTGCTGGGCGGTCGCGGCATCCTGGTCGCCGGTCTCGTCGGACTGGCCGTGAGCGGGGTGATCGAGACGACGCAGCTCACCGGGGTGTGGGGCGTCTTCCCGTGCGCGTACCGGGTGTTCGACGTCGACGACCTCATCACCAACACGTCGGGGGCGCTCCTCGGGTCGCTCGTGGCGTTCGCGGTGCCGAGGGAGTACCGCGGGGCGGACAAGACCCCGGATGCCGACCTCCCCCGTCCCGTCACGCGCGGGCGTCGCCTGCTCGGCATCCTGTGCGACGTGCTCGGCGTCGGTCTGCTCCAGTCGGGTGTCGCGGTGGTGCTGCAGGCGGTGCTGGTGCTGCTGTTCGAGGATCCGGGCCGCACCGGAGACGTCGCGTCCGCGGCGGGGGCGGCGGTCGCGGCGGTCGTGTGGCTCCTGGTGATCCTCGTCACCGGACGTTCCGTCGGCGATCTCGCGACGCGCGTGCGCTACACCAATGGAGTGCTGCCCGCGTGGCTCGCGCGGGTCCTCCGGTTCGTCACCGGTGCGGCCGCGTACTCGGTGCTCGAGAGCCTGCCCGCGCCGTGGTCCATCGCGTCCGTGGTGCTGCTGATCGCGACGGTGGTGCTGCTGTTCGTGTGGAAGGACGGCCGCGGCCTCACCGGCTGGATCGGCCGGCGGCGGCTCGTCGACGACCGCGCGGGCGTGGTGAGCCCGACGGTGGACGGGGTCTCTCGGCGCTGACCGGACGAGGGTCACCGGGCGCAGACGGGGCAGGAGCGCCAGGCGAGCCGAATGCTTTTGGCTCGCGCCATCTGCCGATTCCCAGCGCCAAAGTCTTTGGCCCTTTCGCGCACTTGACGCGTGCGCTGAGGGGCGGTTAGCGTCATGCCAAGACGATTTGCCAAAACGTATTGGCGGACCGTCCCACCCTCACTTTTCCCAATCACTCACGAAGGAGTCGAAGTGATGAAGCTTCGCACGCAGCAGCGCACCGGACGTGTCCGGCGCGCGTTGGGGCCGATCGCCGTCGTGGCGGCGGCCGCCGTCGTCCTCACCGGATGCGGTGCCGGAGGCGGCACCGGAGCCGCCGAGGGCGACTCGACGCTCACCGTCGTCGTGGAAGGGGGCGGCAAGGCCGAGCTGCAGCCGATCGCCGACCTCTACAAGAAGGAGAAGGGCACCGACGTCACGCTCGTCGAGTTGCCGTACGACGGTCTCTACGACCGCATCCAGTCCGAGCTGCAGGCCGGGACGCCCTCCTTCGACGTTGCCGCGCTGGATGCCATCTGGCTTCCCGCTTTCGCCCCGGGTCTGGCATCCCTCGACGACCTCTTCACCGACGAGGTCAAGAGCGACCTGTTCGACGGCCTCGTCGGCGAGTCGCAGGTCGAGGGGAAGCACGTCGGCATGCCGGTGTGGACGAACTCCGAGATCCTCTTCTATCGCACCGATCTTTTCGACGACGCCACGAACAAGGCCGACTTCCAGGCGAAGTACGGTTACCCGCTCGCCGCTCCCACGACGTGGGAGCAATACCGCGACGTCGCCGAGTTCTTCACGCGGGACACCGACGGCGACGGCACCGTCGATCTCTACGGCACCGATGTGAAGGGTGCGGTCGAGACCGAGTGGCTCGCGACCGTCTCGCAGGCCGGAGAGTCTCAGATGATCCTCGACCCGTCCACCGGCGACGTGACCATCGATGACGCGGAGCACAAGGCGGCGCTCGATTTCTACGTCAGTCTGCTCCCCTACGCGCCGTCCGGCGCCGCTCAGCTCGACTGGGCCGGTTCGCAGAACCTCTTCTACCAGGGCAAGCTCGCGATGATGCGCTTCTGGGGTCACGCGTACCGCCAGACCCCGGCCGATTCCCTGATCAAGGATTCGATCGGCGTCGCGCCGATGATCGGCGGCCCCGGAGGAGTGGCCGGCGTCCCCGGCGCCTGGTACCTGTCGGTTCCTGCCACGGGTGCCAAGCAGGATGCCGCGAAGGACTTCATCGCCTTCGCCTACGAGCACAACGACTTGGCTGCCGACACGTCTCTGGGTCTCGTCGCCCGCAAGAGCGCCTTCGAGTCGAAGGCCGACGTCGCCGGATTCGAGAACTACGCCGCTCTCGTTCAGACGCTCGAGGCGCCAGGTTCCCGTCCCCGCCCGGCGACCGGGGAATGGCAGGAGATCGTCGACTCCGTGCTCGTACCGATGCTCCAGAAGGCTGTCGAGCCGGGAGCCGACACCGCGAGGCTCCTCGGCGACGCGAAGACCCAGATTCAGTCGATCGTCAACTGACGATCCCCACCGGAAAGTACCTCGTGGAGACCATCGCTCCTCCCGCCCGCGATGGGGCGGCCCCGGCCGCCCCATCGCGGGACGTGCCGCCGCCCCCGCGTCGGCGCCACAGCAAGGATGCCGGAGACCGCCGCTTCGCCTTGGCCCTCATGGCTCCAGCAGCGCTCTTCCTCACCGTGTTCGTGCTGTGGCCGCTCGTCCGCTTCGTCTATGACAGCTTCTTCGAGATCTCACCGTTCGCAGGGGCAGGGCGCACGTTCGTCGGTCTCGCCAACTACGCGGCCGCCTTCGGATCCGATACGTTCCAGTCGGCGTCGGTGCGCACGGTGGTCTACACGGTCGTGGTAGTGGGGGCGGAGTTCGTCCTGGGCCTCGCCGTCGCGCTGCTGTTCACGGCGCTGGGCCGGCGATCAGCGGTGTTCCGCACGATCTTCATGTACCCGCTGATGATCGCCCCCGTCGTGGCGGGGCTCCTCTGGCGCTTCCTGCTCATCGACAACTTCGGCATCGTCAACGAACTGCTCACCCGTGCCGGCATCCTGTCCGATCCGGGCCAGATCGCCTGGTTGAGCGATCCCCGCATCGCGCTGTTCTCGGTGGCGGTGCCCGACATCTGGTTGACGACGTCGTTCATCACGCTCGTCCTGTTCGCGGGTCTCCAGAACATCCCGGGCGACGTGATCGAGGCGGCCCGGATCGACGGAGCGCGGTACCCCCGCATCCTGTTCAGCATCATCCTTCCGCTGCTGCGGCCGGTGATCGCCGTGGCGCTGATCGTGCGCGGCATCGACGCGGCCCGGGCGTTCGACATCATCCTCATCCAGACCGACGGTGGGCCGCAGAACAGCACCACCACCCTCAGTCTGCTGATCTACCGCACGATGACGCGCTTTGGTGACCCGGGACTGGCGAGCGCGATGGGCACGGTCTACCTCGTGGCCATGCTCACCGTCGCGATCGCGGCCGTCCTGCTCATCTGGCGTCCCGGAGGTACCGCGCGATGAATCCCCTCGAAACGGTCGGCCGGAGCCGCGTGGTGCTGTGGGCGCTGCTCGCCGTCGCCGTCGTCCTGTACGGCTTCCCGTTCCTCTATCTCCTCCTGACGTCGTTCAAGACCCCGTTGGATGCCATCGCGGTCCCGCCCACGGTCCTCCCCGGCGTCTGGACGCTCGAGAACTACGTCTCGGCGCTCTCCCGCGCGGGGGTCCCGGCCGCGCTCATCAACAGCGTCGTGACCGCGGTGATCTCGACCGCGCTGTCGCTCGTGCTCGCCGTCCCCGCCGCGTACGCGATCACGCGGTTCCGTACGCCGAGCGGTCGCGTGTTCATCCTCGCCGCCCTGGTGACGCGCATGGTGCCCACGATCGCCGTCGGCGCCCCGCTCATCGAGGTGATGCGGTCGCTGGGCCTCACCGACACGTCGTTCGGACTCGCCCTCGCGCACACGACGATCTCGCTGCCCCTGTCGATCTGGCTCATGGCCAGCTTCTTCGAGGCGGTGCCCGACGAGCTGGGCGAAGCGGCCGAGGTCGACGGGTGCTCGCGCCTGCAGGCGATGGTGCGGGTCGTCCTGCCCGTGGTCTCGGGAGGGCTGGCGGTCACGGCGATCTTCGCCTTCCTCGCCTCGTGGAACGAGTTCCTCTTCGCGCTGCTGCTCACCTCCGTCCGCGCACAGACGACCCCCGTCGTCATCGCGAACTTCCAGACCCAGTTCGGTCTCGACTGGGGCGGCATGACCGCCCTCGCGACGGTCTACTCGATCCCCGTCATCCTGCTCACGCTGTTCCTCCAGCGGCACATCGTCGCCGGGCTCACGCTGGGCGCCGTCAAGGGCTGACATGGCGCCCGCAGAAAGGGAGAACCTTCCGATGCCTCCGCACAACAACCGCTACGACGTGACCGAATGGCCCTCCGGTGACGCCGCGCAGGACATCGGCGCGGTCATCAACGACATCATCCGTGACGTGAAGGAGCGTCAGAGCGTCAGCGACGTCGAGGACGGCGGTCGTCCCGGGGCCGTCATCCGAATCCCGCCGGGCGACTACCGGTTGCGCACCCAGGTCGTGATCGACGTCAGTTTCCTGCGCATCGAGGGCGCCGGGCACGGCTTCACCTCGTCCAGCATCCGGTTCAACGTCCCCGAGGCCGAGTGGCCCGGTCTGCACGAACTGTGGCCCGGCGGCAGCCGCGTCATGGTCGACCTCGACGACCCGCGCCCCGGGGACGAGGCGTCCGGAGCCGCGTTCCTCGTGGCGCGCACGGGCAGCCCGCGGATCAGCTCGGTGGAGTTCAGCGGGTTCTGCATCGACGGCCTGCACTTCACCGCACCAGGCCCTGACGACAACGTCGAGAACTCGTACGTCAATGGCAAGACCGGGATCTTCGTCCAGGATGCCAACGACTCGTTCCGGGTGAACGGCATGGGCTTCGTCTACCTCGAGAACGCCCTCACGATCTACAACGCCGATGCGCTGTCGATCCACGACAACTTCATCGCGGAGTGCGGGAGCTGCGTCGAGCTACGCGGCTGGGGGCAGGCGTCGAAGATCACCGACAACCTCATCGGCGCGGGTTTCGCGGGGCACTCGATCTACGCGGAGAACCACGGCGGGCTGCTGATCACCGCGAACAACGTCTTCCCCCGCGGAGCCAGTAGCGTCTCGCTGCACGCGGTAACCCGATCGAGCGTGACGAACAACCGGCTGCATTCGTTCTACCCGGGCATGGTGGTCCTCGCCGCCGGGAGTTCCGAGAACCTCGTGGCATCCAATCACTTCTTGCGCGACCACGAGCCTTGGACACCGTTCCTCGGGGTCGAGGGGCGATACGACGACGCGTTCGGGCTCGTCCATATCGACGGCGACGGCAACTCGATCATCGGCAACCACTTCTCGGAGGTGGTCGCCATGTCGCGGGTGCGGCCAATGGGCGCACCGCCCGTGATCATCCGGGTCGCCGCCGGGCGCGGAAACCGGGTATCTGACAACCACGCCGTGGCCTCCGACGTCGACCCCGGCTCGCAGGACTCCGCGTTCGAGGCGCAGGTCGAGGCGCTGCTGTCGACCGCCGACGCGCGGCCACTCGAAATCGTCACGGTCCGCGTCGACCCGGCATCCACGGGGAATACCGTGCTCGACTCGGGAACCGAGGACGAGGTGGACGTCGACCTGGAGATGAACGCCGTGCGCTTCACTCCGGCCGTCCGGGCACCGCACGGCACCGCGCCGGGGCAGAAGATGGTACGAACGTGAGGGGGGCGACGATGACCGAGACGCGGCGGAGCGGTAAGACGGCGGGGATCCGTGATGTCGCCGCGCGCGCCGGGGTGTCGCAGACGACCGTCTCGCACGTGCTCAACGCCACCCCGCACACCCGTGTCAACGAAGAGACCGCTGCCCGTGTCCGCGCGGCGGCCGAGGAGCTCGGCTACCGCCCCAACCGCCTGGCGCGAGGCCTGCGCACCCAGGCGTCCGAGATGATCGGGCTCCTCACCGAGGAGATCGCGACGACTCCGCACGCCGGTCGCATCATCCTCGGCGCCCAGGAAGAGGCGAGTCGCCACAACCTGACGCTGGCGATCATCAACTCCGAGTTGAATCCCGAGCCGGAGGTTCCCCCGGTCCAGGTGCAGGCGTTCCTAGACCGGCAGGTCGACGGCATCATCTACGCCACCGTCTATCACGACGAGATCGTCGTGCCCGAGAACCTTTCTGCTCGTCCGGCCGTACTCATCGGTGCACGCGACAGCACTGGCATCCTGCCCGCCGTCCTCCCTGACGAGCGGGCCGGAGCGGTCGCCGTCGTCGAGATGCTGGCCGCGCGCGGACACCGTCGCATTGCTTTCGCGGCCAGCGCCGAGGACGTCCCGGCGACGCGCGGCCGCCTCCGTGGCTACCTCGACGCGATGGCCTCGGCGGGGCTGTCGACCGCGGGACTCGTCGTCGACGGGAGCTCGGACGCCCGCGGCGGGTATAGCGCCGCCAACGCGCTTCTGCACGCCGCACCCACCGCGCTCTTCTGCTACAACGACCGCATGGCAATGGGCGCCTACCGGGCCGCTGGTGAACGCGGCCTGTCGATTCCGGGTGATCTGTCGGTGGTCGGCTTCGACGACCAGGCTCCGATCCCTGAGAGCTTGTTCCCGCCGCTGACCACCGTCGCCCTGCCGCACTACGAGATGGGGGCGTGGGCAGTAAACGCGCTGTATGCGGTCATCGACGGATCGGACGGGCGCGCGGCATCCCTTCCGCCGACTCTGCTGCCATGCCCCCTGGTCGAGCGCGAGTCGGTTGCGGCTCCCCGCGCCTGACCTCCCGCCACCCCTCCCCTCGGGGACCCTGTCTTGAGGACCCTCCATGCGCCCTTCACTGCACTTCACCGCCCGCTCGGGCTGGATCAACGACCCCCACGGGATCACGTGGCGGGACGGCAAGTACCACGCCTTCTTCCAGTACGTCCCCGACCGGGTCGAGTGGGCCCCGAGCTGCCACTGGGGGCACGCGAGCGGGCCCGACCTGCTCTCGCTGACCGAGTGCGCGGTCGTGCTCGCGCCCAACGACGGCGATGACGGGATCTGGACCGGATGCCTCGTGGTCGACGGCGAGGACGTCCGCATCTTCTACACCGCTATCACCGAGCCTGACTTCGGCATCGGCCGCGTGCGCGTCGCGACGCCGGAGGGCGGCCTCGACGGACCGTGGGTGAAGGGCGACGTGGTCGTTACGGCGCCGCCCGACCTCGACCTCATCGCGTTCCGCGATCCGTTCATCCGGCGCGACATCGACGGCTGGCGCATGTTCGTCGGTGCGGCGGGCCGAGACGGGACGGCCATGGCCCTGTCGTGGACCTCTCCCGACCTGCGGGGGTGGGAGTACCGGGGGATCGTGCTCGAACGCTCCACCCAGGTGACCGAGCCGGTGTGGATGGGTGCGCTGTGGGAGTGCCCGCAATTCGTCACCCTCGACGGCCGCGACGTGATGATCTCGTCGGTGTGGGACGCCGACGTGCTGCACTACGCGGGGTACGCCATCGGCGGGTTCGACGGCGATCGCTTCGACGCCGAAGCGTGGGGGCGCCTGACGTACGGCGACGGTCTATACGCGCCGTCGCTATTCCTCGATGCCGACGGGGAACCGTGCGTGCAGTTCTGGATCCGCGGGGTCGGCGATCACGCCGCCGGGTGGGAGGGAGCGCACAGCTTTCCGTATCGCCTCGGCCGCCGGGGAGCCCTCCTTACCGCCGAGCCGCATCCCGACGTGGCACGTCACCGCGGTGCACTCGCCGCCGACGGGCGGGTGACGGGGCTCGCGGCCGACATCGAGTGGGCGGCTCCTGCGGGTCGCCTGACTGTGTCGTCGGGCGGAGAGGAACTTTTCGTCGTCGAGAGGGACGCGACAGAAGCCACGGTGCACGTGGGTGCGAGGGAGTGGGACATCCCGGTCGGCGAGGGGGTGCGGATCATCCTCGACGGGCAGGTCCTGGAGTTGTCGTCCTCTGCCGGGGTGTTCAGTGCCGTCCTCTCCCCGGCGGCCGACGACCTGTCCGTCGACGTGAGCGAGGGCCACCTGCGGGTGTATCCGCTGGGCTGAGTCGGCCCGCTACCGTTGACGCCATGGGAGAGCCCCTCTCGGCCGACGACGCGCGCATCCTCGCGCTCGAATCGGATGCGGTGCGCGGACACGCGCTCAAGCTGCTGCTTCTGGAGCCCGGCGCGGTGCTCGATCTGGATGCCGTCCGCGCGAGCGTCCTGTCCCGCCTGGGCGCGTTCCCGCGGGCGCGGCAGCGGGTCGTGGGCTCTTCGCCGGAGTGGGAGGACGCGGAACCGGAGATCGCGGCCCACGTGCGGCGGTTCCCCGCTGCCGATCCGGCAGAACTCCGCGCGGTGGTGGGGCAGCTCATGTCCGAACCGCTCGACCGGTCGCGGCCGTTGTGGACGCTCGACCTCATCGGACCGCTGGCCGACGGTCGCGAGGCCCTCGCGATCCGCCTCCACCACGCGATGGCCGACGGGATCACGGCCGTGCGGTTCCTCGACGCCGTGGTGTTCGAGCCGCACGACGCTCCGGCGCATGCCGTCGGCATCCGGGATCCCGACGCGCGACCGTCGCGCTGGCGGGAGTGGGAACGGATGCCGCTGACTCTGGCTCGCGAACTCGGCCACCCCGGTGGGCGGTCGCCGTTCGACCGCCCGCTCACGGCGCGGCGGGCGCTCGCTTTCGCGGACGTGCCGCTCGCGGAGGCGCACGCGGTCGGGGCATCGCGTTCCGCGCACGCGACCGTGAACGACGTGCTCCTCGCCGTCGTGGGAGGCGCGGTCCGTCGGGTGCTCGAGCGCCGCGGCCACGTGCCGCACCTGAACGTCCAGGTTCCCGTGAGCCTTCACGAGGCGGGGGAGGATGCCACGACAGCCGGCAACCGCGACTCGTTCGTCGACATCGACCTCTGCCTGGCGGAGACCGATGATCTGCGCCGCGTCGATCTGCTCAGCGCCCAGACCCGCGAACGCAAGCGCGATCGCGACGCCCGGTCGCTCGACGAGCTGTTCCGCGCGGTCGGGCCGATGGGGAACGTGCTGCGCGGCCTCGCCGATGGTCCGCGCGCCTTCGCGCTGTCGGTCTCGAACGTGCCGGGGCCGCGGGTTCCCGTCGCCGTGTCGGGGCGACGCGTGACCCACGTCTACACGTCGTCCGAGCCCGCGCCCCACCACGCGCTGCGGGTCGCGGCGATCTCGAACGACCGCTGGCTCGGCGTGGGCTTCTGCGTCGACCCTGTCGCCGTTCCCGACGTGGAGGCGTTCGCCGATGCCGCGCACGACGCGTGGGAGGCGCTGCGCGGGGGAGCCGGCTGACGTCGCGCGCCCTCCGCTCAGCGCTGTCCCAACTGCCGTGACGGGGTGACCTCGTCCCACATATTGCCGTTTCGGCCGTCCTGCAGCGGCGATATGTGAGACATGCACCGCCAGAAGTGGGACGCGGCTCAGGGGGGAGAACGTCGGCGCAGGACCTACAGACTCCCCGCCGGCACCGCGAATGTGTCGCAGGCGTTCACGCCGCCGGCCCGACCCTCCTCGAACCACCGTTGTCGCTGCTCGCTCGACCCGTGGGTCCAGCTCTCTGGGTTGACGACTCCGCCCGACTCGGCCTGGATGTGGTCGTCACCCACGGATGCCGCTGCCGCCAGGGCGTCCGAGATCTGCTGCGTCGTAGGCGGCTCGAGGTAGGGCGTCCCGTTCTCGTCTCGTTGGTCGCCGGCGTCGGCCACCCAGGCGCCCGCGAAGCAGTCGGCCTGCAGCTCGGTGCGGACGCCGTTGCTCGCGGGTCCCGTGCCGTCGTTCGGGTGCTGCTCCATGACGCCGATGAGGTTCTGCACGTGGTGCCCGTACTCGTGGGCGAGGACGTACAGCTGGGCGAGCGGACCCGCGGTCGTATCGAACTGCTCGCGCAGCAGCGCGAAGAACGTCGGGTCGACGTACACGGTCTCTTCGGGCGGGCAGTAGAACGGACCGGTCGCGTTCGAGGCCGTGCCGCACTGCGTCGACGTGGAGCCGTCCACGATGATCAGCTGCGGCTCGCGGTACCCCTCGAGGGTGTTGCCCCAGAACTGGTCGATGTTCAGCGACGCGGCCGCGAGGCGGCAGTCGTCGTTGCGGTTGGCATCCTGCCCGGTCTCGCAGTTCGCGATGCGCTCGCCGCCGGTCTGGGGCGCGGCGGGTTCGCCACCGCCGCCGATGAGCCCCGTGAGGTCGGTGCCGGTGAACATCGAGATCAGCAGCACGACGATTGCGCCGAGCCCGACGGCCCCACCGCCGACGGCGGCGACCGTGCCACCTCGGCGCTTCGCAGAGTTCCCGCCGACGCGGGCGTTGTCGTTGAACGTCACGTCCGCGACCGTAGCGCGCGGCGGGCGCGGCGGAAGGGGGCTTGAAACGCGGGCGTCAGCCGGTCGCGCCCATCGGGTGCGTCGCGATGTCGAACGTCGCGAACGGGAACGGGTACAGCAGCGAGTAGCTGCTCCAGTCGTCGACCCGGATCGTCATGATCGCCCCGTACCCCACGACGAACGTGACGAGTGTGAGCACCACGATCACCATGCGGGCATTGTTGATGATGCGCAGGGCGGCGTCGATGGTGTCGGCGCGACCCAGGATCCGCGTCAACGACATCACCACGATCAGGCCGATCGCGACGTACACGAGCGGGTTCGCGCTCAACGTCACCGAGCCGCACATCGGCGCGGTGTCGGTCGGTTGCCCGTCGGCGTCGAGGAACCCCCCGCTGCCGGTCACACCCCCCGAGCAGCTGCTCATCGAACCGCGCAGGAACACCGCGAGCATCGTCGCCGCCACGATCGCCCAGATCAGGAGCGACCGGATGCCGACGACCACCGCCGCACCCGGGAGCAGCGTGTTCTCGTCGGTCTCGTTCCGCGTGATGGTCATGATCGCCTCCCCAAAGGACCCTTCCACCCTCACACGGCGGCTCCGATCAGTCCAGGAACTCCCGCGCGGCGACGACGAGGTTCTCCACGCCGCGGTCGATCGTCGGCTGCATCACCGGTGCGAAGAACGGCGAGTGGTTGGTCGGGATGTCGCGCTCGACCGTGCCGCCGGCCACGGCATCCGCGTACGTCTGCGGATCCACGCCGCCCCAGAACCAGAACACGAGCGGGGCGCCCGACTCCCGCGCGAACCACGACACGTCCTCGCTGCCCGTAAACATGCCGGGGTCGACGACGCCGGCCTCGCCGAACGCCCGACGGAAGGCCGCGGTCAGGCGGGAGGTGGCATCCGGGTCGTTGATGGTGGGCGGCAGGGTGTGATCGGTCGTGATGGTGGGGGTCTGCTCGGCTCCGGATGCCTCGGCCTCGGCGCGGATGATCCGCTCGACCTTGCTCATCACCCGTGCCCGAGCGGCGTCGTCGGGGTAGCGGAGGCTCAACTCGAGCTTCGCCTCGGCGGGGATGATGTTGTTCTTCAGCCCCGCGTGGATCGAGCCGACCGTCACGACGGCGACGTCGCGCGGGTCGACCTCGCGCGAGACGACGGTCTGCAGCCGCATGACGGTCGCGGCGGCCATGACGACCGGATCGATCGTGGAGTGAGGGCGCGAGCCGTGCCCGCCGCGGCCGTGCAGCACGACCGTGAGGCCGTCCGACGCCGCCATCTGCGTGCCCGGTCGTACGCCGATCGTGCCGGCGGGGAGAGGGGTGACGTGCTGACCGAGCACGATGTCGGGGCGCGGGTACCGGTCGAGCACGCCATCGGCGATCATCGCCTGGGATCCTGCGCCGTACTCCTCGGCCGGCTGGAACACCGCGACGACGGTGCCCGACCACTCCGACGTGGTCGCGACGAGGCGTTCGAGCGCGCCGATGAGTGCGGTGACGTGCATGTCGTGCCCGCACGCGTGCATCACGGGCACGGCGTTGCCCGCCGGATCGGTGCCCCGCGCGGTGCTGGCGTAGGCCAGGCCCGTCTGTTCCTCGACCGGGAGGCCGTCCATGTCGGCGCGCAGCCACACGACGGGGCCGGGGCCGTTGTCGATCCGGGTCACGACGCCGGTGCGGCCGACGCCCTCCTCGACCTCGAGGCCCAGGTCGGCGAGGTGCCGCGCGATGACGCCCGTGGTCCGCGTCTCCTGGAACGACAGCTCGGGGTGCGCGTGCAGGTCGGTGTAGAGGCTTTCGAGGTCGACGCTCATGCTCCCGAGCCTATGCGGCGGGCACGTCGGAAAATCTACCGATCTCTATGGCCGATCTAGCGAATGCGCTAGAAAGCCACGACTGTCGCTGCACCCTGCGCTGGAGTGTGGAGTACTCGCGGCGGCTGTCCGCTTGCCCCGAGCTTTCGGGCGAGTGTCCAAGACACGCCGCGTGCGCCCGACGCCCTACGGCGCGTCTTGGACACTGAACCTCTCACGGGACGCTCGCGCGTGCGAGGTGCCGTTCGATGCGATTCAGTGTCCAGGACACGCAGACGAGAGCGCGTGGCATCCGTGTGTCTGGGACACCGAATGCCGTCGCCCGCTACCGGATGCCACGCCCCCTGTCCACCCGTCCCGGGTGCGGCGCGGCCGCGGCGAGGCTGGCGGCATGCCTACGACACACTTCGACTACCTCATCGTCGGCGGCGGAATGGTCGCCGACACCGCTGCGCGCGGCATCCGCGAGCTCGATGCCGACGGGTCGATCGGCATCCTGAGCGATGACATCGACGAGCCGTACACGCGCCCTGCCCTCAGCAAGAAGCTGTGGACCGACGACGAGTTCACGTGGGAGAAGGTGCCGCTGAACACCGCCGACGACACCGGCGCGGACATTCGTCTGCGTACTCCCGCAACCGCGATCCGTCCAGACGCGCATGAAGTGGATGCCGACGGCCAGACGTTCTCCTACGGCAAGCTCCTCGTCGCCACCGGCGGCCACCCCGTGCCCCTCCCGATCGAGGACGCGTCGAACGGCGAGCGCGCACTGACCTTCCGCACCGCCGCGGACTACCGGCGGCTGCGCGCGCTGGCGCACGACGTCGACCGTATCGCCGTGGTCGGCGGGGGATACATCGGCTCGGAGCTCGCGGCCGCCCTGGTGCAGAACGGCGTCGACACGGTCCTGATCCACACGGGCGCGGTGCTCGGCGACGCCGTGTTCCCGCCCGCGCTCGCGGAGCGGTTCGAGAAGCTGTTCCGCGACGCCGGGGTCGAGATCGTCGCCGGCTCGAAGGTCGAGGGCGGAGAGGTGGATGCCGACGGCGTGCGGCTCGCACTCGAGGGCGGTGACGAGGTGCGCGCCGACGCGGTCGTCAGCGGTCTCGGCATCGAGGTCGCGACCGATCTCGCCGAAGCCGCGGGACTCGCGGTGGACGACGGGATCGTCGTCGACGCGCAGCTGCGGGCGTCGGTCGACGACGTGTGGGCCGCCGGGGATGTGGCCAGCTACCCGGACCGGCTGCTCGGACGTCGCCGCGTCGAGCATGTCGACAACGCCAACGAGATGGGCCGGGCCGCGGGGCGCAACCTCGCCGGCGCCGGGGAGCCCTACACCCACACGCCGTACTACTACTCGGCGGTGTTCGGCATCCGGTACGAGGCCGTCGGCACGCTCGACTCCTCGCTCGAGACGGTCGAGGACTGGGTCGAGCCCGACCGCGGCGTCGTCTATTACCTCGACGACGATCGGGTCGTCGGTGTGCTGCTGTGGAACGTCGAGGACGCCCGGGATGCCGCCCGCGCGGTTCTCGCCGAGGCCGACACGCTCACGCGCGACGACCTGGTGGGCCGCATCCGCTGAGAGCCGGGCGATAGCCTGGTTCCGGCCACGTCACCCGTAGGGTGACGAGATCAGGGGGCATCCGTGGCGACCGCAGAACTGCGTCTTCTTCTTCCGCTCGATCAGGCGCGCGACGCCGTCGCGTCGACCCTGGTGGAGCAGGGGTTCACCGTGCAGCCGACGGCAAGCGGTTCGCTCGACGTCTCCCGCGGAAGCCTCGGCACCACGATCGTCGCAGGAGCCTTCGCGGGCCAGGACATGCACGTGCGATTCGACGTCCACCTGTCCGAGATCGAAGAGGGCACCCTGGCCGCCTTCGAGCACTCCACCGTCGGCGGGTTCTTCAAAGGCGGCGCCGTGGGTGCGGTCAAGGCGGGCGACGTCGTCCGCGAGGCCGCACACCTGTCCGGACTGCGGCTGGCGCAGCAGGGTCTGCTGGTCGGCGCCGTGCCCGACGGTGCCGTGCCCGACGGTGCCGTGCCCGACGGAGCCGTGCCCGATGGAGCCGTCCCCGCACCGACCGCCTCCGATGCGCCCGGGGGGCCGCTCCCCGGCGACACCGCCGCCTTCCCCCAGGGTCTCCCTGTTCCGCCCGCGGGCTCCGCGGCGATTCCTCCCGGTGTCCGCTACGGCGCACCGGCTCCGATCCCCGGCGCCGAGCAACGGACGAACACGGTCGCGATCGTCGCCCTCGTCCTCGGCTTCGTCTTCCCGATCGGCGGTATCGTCGCCGGTTCCGTCGCCCTCGCCCAAGTGAAGCGGACCGGCGAGAAGGGGCGCGGTCTCGCGATCGGCGGCATCGTCGTGGGGGCGGTCGTGATGGTGCTCACGGTCATGGCCGCCATCGGCTTCTTCCTCTTCTTCGCGCTGGGTGCGGCGACCTCGTCCAGCGCGGGCTCGCCGCCCGATCCGTTCGTTCCGCCCGGCGAGGAGTCCTCCGCCCAGCCGGACGAAACGTTTGCGCTCCCGGTGGGCTCGTGCCTCGACGACGTGGCCAGCGGCTTCATCACCGGTGACAACGTGCTCGACTGCGCCGAGCCCCACACGTACGAGGTGTTCTCCTCGTTCCTGCTCGACGACGGCGCCTTCCCCGGGGACGACGCGCTCCAGACCCAGGCGCTCGACCGGTGCGGTGCGGTGTTCGGCGACTTCGTCGGCATCCCGTATGCCGATTCGGCCCTCGACTACTCCTACGTCTCACCGACCGAGGACACCTGGGCGCAGGGCGACCGCGAAATCCTGTGTCTCATCTTCGACCCGGCCGCGGCGCAGACGACCGGATCGTTGGCGGCCTCGCAGCGCTGACGGGCCGAGAAGTATTACTCCGGCGGCCGCGCCGTCGACCCGCGCTCGAGCAGCGCGAACGGGAGGGTGCCGCGGCGGGTGGCCGGGTCCGCGCCGTCGAGCTCGGCGAGCACGGCTTCTGCCGCCTTCTCGCCCTGGCCGCGGGCGAACTGATCCACGGTCGTGAGGCCGAACCATCGGCCGAGGTCGTTGCCGTCGACGCCGATGATCGACACGTCCTCCGGCACCCGCAACCCCGCCTCGCGGGCGGCGAGCACCGCCCCGATCGCCATTTCGTCCGACGCGGCGAAGATCGCGGTCGGGCGCTCGTCGTCGCCGAGGAGCAGCCGCGCCGCGGCGGATCCGCCCTCGATCGTGAAGTCGCCGGCGGCGAAGGCCGGCGTCGCACCGGTGGCATCCATCTCCTCGACGAAGCCTCGACGCCGCAGAGCCGGGACGGATGACACGGCGTCGGTCGTCGCGTCGGCGCCGATGTGCGCGATGCGGCGATGCCCGAGGCCGAGGAGGTGCCGCGTGGCCAGACGCCCCACGGCGAGGTCGTCGACCGTGAGTGTCGTGAGCAGCGGGGTCGGCCCCGCGATCGCCACGACGGGGATGCCCAGGCCCCGCAGCAGCGTGGACTCCGCGGCATCCAACTCGAGGGCGATCGTGATGACCCCGTCGATGCGGCGGCGGCGGAGGTGGTCGTCGAACACCCGTCGGCGTTCCGCGCGCTCGCCGCTGACGCTGTACAGGGTGATGTCGTAGCCGCGGCGAACGAGCGCGTCCGAGATGCCGGCCAGTACCGTGCTGAAGAACCACCGGTCCAGGAACGGCACGACGACGCCGATCGCGCGCGTGCGTCCGGTCGCGAGGGCCGACGCGGGTGCCGAGACGACGTATCCCAGTTCGTCCGCGGCTCGTTGCACGCGCTGCCGTGTGGCGGGCGAGACGGCTCCGCGGCCGCTGAGGGCCCGCGAGACCGTGGCCGTCGACACGCCCGCCCGGCGGGCGACCTCGTCGATGCCGACCACGGTCTCGCGGATCCCGGATGCCACGGCTCAGGCCGCGGCGATCCAGACGGTCGTGTCGGTGGGGAGCGTGGCGCCGTCGAGCGGACCGCTCGCGACGAGGACGTCACCGGCGGGGAGGTCCACGGTGGAGTCGCCGAGGTTGGCGATCACGGTGATCTGTCCGTTGCGGAACGCCACGACGTCGTCGCCGTACCCCTCGAGCCACTCCAGGGTCCCCGCGCCGAGGCCCCGCGCGCGACGCTCGGCGAGCAGCGAACGGTAGAGCGACAGGGTGGATGCCGGGTCGTCACGCTGCGCGTCGCGAGCGAACTCCGCCCACTCCGCCGGTTGTGGCAACCAGGCGGCACCGGTGTCGTTGAAGCCGTAGGCGGGAGCGTCCGCGGTCCAGGGGATCGGGACGCGGCAGCCGTCGCGGCCGTAGCGCTCGCCGTTGGTGCGGAACCACGTCGGATCTTGGCGGGCGTCGTCGGGCAGGTCGATGACCTCGGGAAGGCCCAGCTCCTCGCCCTGGTACAGGTACGACGATCCGGGCAGTGCGAGCATCAGCGAGGTCGCGGCGCGGGCGCGGCGCAGGCCCTTCACCGGGTCGGGCTGGCCCGGGGACTTCGGTCCGATGCCCGCGCCCTGCGGGTTCTCGGCCGTCAGTGCGAGCCGCGACGCGTGACGCACGACGTCGTGGTTCGACAGCACCCAGGTGCTCGGCGCGCCGACGGCACCGTACTCGTCCAGCGACTCCTCGATCACGGCGCGGAGGGCCGTGGCATCCCAGGCTGTCTCGAGGTAGTGGAAGTTGAAGGCCTGGTGCATCTCGTCAGGGCGCACCCACAGCGCGGTCTGCGCGACGGTCGGCAGCCACGCCTCGGCGCACAGGGCGCGGTCGCCGTCGTACTCGGCGAGCACCTCGTGCCAGTCGCGCCACACCTCGTGGACGCCGGGCTGCCCCCAGTACGGCACCTCTTCGTCGTCGCCACCCATGGACCCGCCCTCGGGGTCGGGCGTGTAGTCCGGCAGGCCGTCGGCCTTGATGAGGCCGTGCGCGACGTCGACGCGGAATCCGTCGACCCCGCGGTCGAGCCAGAAGCGCAGGATGTCGCGGAACTCCGCGCGCACCTCGGGGTTGGTCCAGTCGAAGTCGGGCTGCGACTCGTCGAAGATGTGCAGGTACCACTGGCCGGGCTGCCCGTCGGCCTCGGTCACGCGCTTCCACATGCCGCCGCCGAAGACGGACTCCCAGTTGTTCGGGGGCAGCTCGCCGTTCTCGCCCTTGCCGTCGCGGAAGATGTACCGCGCGCGCTCGGGGCTGCCGGGCGCGGCCTTCAGCGCCTCCTGGAACCACACGTGCTGATCGCTGGAGTGGTTCGGCACGAGGTCGACGATCACCCGGATGCCACGCTCGTGCGCACCCGCGAGCATCGCGTCGAAGTCGGCGAGCGTGCCGAAGATCGGGTCGACGTCGCGGTAGTCGGCGACGTCATACCCCGCGTCCTTTTGCGGCGACCGCTGGAAGGGGCTGAGCCAGATGGCATCCACCCCCAGTTCGTGGAGGTCGTCGAGGTGCGCGGTGACGCCGGGCAGATCGCCCAGACCGTCGCCCGAGGCGTCCGCGAACGAGCGGGGGTAGATCTGGTAGATGACAGCGGTGCGCCACCACTCGGATCCGGGGGTGGACACGAGTTCGGGGCGCGGGTCCTCCTGCGTGAAAGTCATGCGTTCCACGTTAGTGCAAGCGCTTGCAGTGGGGCGAGTCCGGGGCGGCGTTCTCGCGGCGGCAGAACCATGTCCCACTCATTGCCACTTCGGCGCCCCGCATTCGGCCACCATCGGGACATGATTCGCCAGAAGTGGGACGAGGTCCGCGTCTAGGCTGGGGCGGTGCCCGACGCCTCCGCCCTCGCCCGTGCCGAATCGTTGATCGGCAGCATCCCCGACTACCCCGAGCCGGGGGTGACGTTCCGCGACATCACGCCCTTGCTGGCGGATGCCGAGGCCCTCCGCGCCACGATCGATGCGCTGCTCGAGCCCTTCGCCGGACGGTTCGACGTGGTCGCGGGCATCGAGGCGCGCGGATTCCTTCTCGCCGGCGCCGCCGCCGTCGCGGCGGGTGTCGGGCTCGTGCCCATCCGCAAGGCGGGCAAACTGCCCCGGCCGGCGGCGTCCGTCTCGTACGCGCTCGAGTACGGCACGGCCGAGATCGAGATGCACGACGACATCCCCGACGGCACGCGCGTGCTGCTGCTCGACGACGTGCTGGCCACGGGTGGCACGCTCGAGGCCGGCCGAGCCCTGGTCGCGCGCCTCGGCGGCGACGTCACCGGCACCGCGGTGCTGCTCGAGATCGACGTCCTGGGTGGCCGCGAGGTGCTCGGCGGCGACGTCCATACGGTCTTCCACGTCTGACGCCGCGCCGCGCTGTGCCGCGCCGTGCCGTGTCGAACTCCGGAGTTTCGGCATCCTGTGGCCGGTGTGACCGGCGTTCTGGCTGTGGGCGGCGGGTTTCTCCGGAGTTTGGCCCGGCCCGGAAACCTCGGGGCTCCTCGGCGCCGCGCCGGCCGACCGGCACGTTCTGCCCGGGGGAGGGCATCGGGGATGCCGACCCGCAGTGCCAAACTCCTGACTCTTGGCGGTCTGGGGCCTGTGCGTCTGTGGTCGGGGCCGTGGGTGGCAGGTTTCTCCGGAGTTCGGCCCGGCCGGAGGCCCCGGGCCCGGGGTTTCCCGCCCCACGCCGGCCGCCCGGCACATTCTGCCCGGGGCGGCTGCGGCCGCGCTGCCGTTGCAGCAGCGGGGTGCCGAGCCGCGCCGAACTCCTGAGTTTCGGCATCCTGTGGCCGGTGTGACCGGCGTTCTGGCCGTGGGTGGCGTGTTTCTCCGGAGTTCGGCCCGGCCGGAGGGCCGGGGTTTCCCGCCCCCCCGGGCTCGGTTTCTCCGGAGTTCGGCCCGGCCGTCGTGACAGTGGCGAACGGGGAACCGGCGCGTCAGCGCAGCACGGAAGCGCCGAGCTCCACGGGGCTGCCCTCGATGTTGCCGACGATGCCGCGGATGACGCCCGTGCCGTCCTCGCGTCGCAGGCCGTCGTACCACGCCTGCGTCGCTTCGACATCGAAGGCGTGCGTCTCGTGCGCGCGCTTGCGGGCGCGGAGCACCAGGTCGCCGGCCCGCTCGGTGCGGATGCGCTCGTACCGCTTCAGCGAGTCCTCGACCCCCAGCGTCGTCGTGGCGAACACGATGCCGAGGGCGAAGCTGTCCTCCAGCGCCGAGCACGCGCCCTGACCGATGTCGGGGGCGGTGTTGTGCGCGGCATCCCCGAGGATCGCCACGCGCCCGCGGACCCACGTGTCGAACGGGTCGATGTCCCAGATCTCGACGCGGTTGAGTGAGGCGTCGGGGTCGATGGCATCCAGGAGCGCCCGGACACCCGGCGCGCCCCACGAGCCGAACGCGGCTTCGAGTGCCGCCATGCGGTCCTCGAGCACGCCGGAGGGCCCGGGCACATCGACGAAGAAGTAGAACCGGTCGCCCGCGACGGGCATCACGGCGCAGCGCTTGCCGTCGCCGACGTAGGTCGTCCACTGGTGCGGCGGGCCGATCCGCGGGTCGGCGGCGACGAGGCCGTTGTAGTTGACGTAGCCGGAGTAGCGCCTCTCGGGGCGGATGCCGGTGGGCTCGGTGACGTAGTCCCGCACGAGCGAGCGCGCCCCGTCGGCCCCGATGAGCAGGTCGGCGGTGTCGGTCGACCCGTCGGCGAACGTCGCGGTGACGGTGGTGCCGTCGTCGGCCACCTCGATGAGCTGCATCCCGAGGTGGATGTGCTCGAGGCCGACGGCATCCATCATCAGCGCCTGCAGGTCGGCGCGGGCGACGGGGTAGGGTCGCTGCCCGGTCTGGGAGGTGACGGATGCCAGGCTGAACCGGCACATCTCGTCGCCGGTGTGGCCGTCGTAGTAGGCCATGTCATCCATCTGTCCGCCGAGCGCGGCCACCTCGGCGCCGAGGCCGAGCCAGTTGAGCACCTTCACGCCGTTCGACCACAGCGACAGCGCGGCGCCCACCGGGCGGTTCTCGCGCATGCGGTCGTAGACGACGACCTCGTGGCCGAGCTTCTGGAGCGCCAGGGCGGCGGAGGTGCCGCCGACGCCGGCTCCGATGACGATGACCTTCATGGCTTCTCCTCAGCTGCCGCGGTAGGTCGAGTATGCGAAGGGGCTCAACAGCAGCGGCACGTGCAGGTGTCCCTCGCCGCTCACGGTGAACGCGACCGTCGCGACGGGGTGGAACGACGCGACCCCGCGTGAGCGGAAGTAGGCGCCCGTGCCGAACGTCAGCGCGTAGTCGCCGTCGGTGAGGCGATCCGGGCCGAGCGCGAGGCGCCCGTCGGCGTCGGTGACGGCGGAATCGATCGTGGCCCCGTCGAGGTGCGAGAGCGTCACGGAGACGCCGGCCGCGGGTGTGCCGGTGGCGGCATCCAGCACGTGGGTGGTGAGGTAGGTCACTCGGCGGGCTCCGGTTCGTCGGGGACGTCGTCGGCGAGGGTGGTCCGCAGGCGCAGCAGGGCGATCTCGGCGAGCTGCCGCGTCGCCTCGAGGGTTTCGGCGTCGGGCTCGTTGTCGAGACGTCGCTCGAGTTCGGCGCGAATTTCACCCGGGGTTCGCCCCGCGGCGCGGATGAGGAACACCCGTCCGAACCGTGCTTCGTACGCGGCGTTGCCCGCGGCGATCGCGGCGACGTCGTCGTCGGCGGCAGTGGTCATCGCGGCCTGTTCGCGACGGGATGCCGCAGCCTCGGCGTTCTCGCCCGACACCTTCGCGCCGATGCGCGGGTGGGCGTGCAGGGCGGCGGCGAGGTCTTGTGGCGACCAGGCCGCGGCGAGGTCTCCGGCGTAGGCGGCGAGGGCGTCGACGTCCGCGTAGGGGCGGCCGGCGACGACGGCGTCGACCCACCCCGGGATGTCGGCCCAGACGCGGACGACCTCCGCCGCATCGGCGGGCGAGGCCGCGTTGAAGGCGGTGAGGTGCATGCCCGCAACGCTATGCGGCGCGCGTTACGGGGCTGTGGCGGGATGTGTCCGCAATGTTGCTGTGGGGAACATTGCGCGAGGGCGCCCGCCCTCCCACGGCCGCGCGCCTGGGACCCGCCCATCCCACGGCCGCGCGCCGGGGACCCGCCCATCCCGAGGCCGCGCGCCGGGGACCCGCCCATCCCACGGCCGCGCGCCGGGGGCCCGCCCCGGGCCAAACTCCTGAGAATTCGGGCTGGATTCCAGCCAACCGGCGTCCCTACGGCCGGTAGGCGCCGAAACTCCGGAGTTTGAACCGCGCTGCACCGGGTCCGGCTGCGGCGGGCCGACTCCTCCTCCACAGCCCGAGTGTTCGCATGAATGTTGATGACGGTTACATCGGCGAAACGCGGGGCCTTTAGCGTGATCGGCATGAGCACCAGGATCGCCGCCCGTCGCACGTACGTCGACGGGCGCTTCATCCCCGCCACGGTCGTGATCGACGAGGGCCGGATCTCCGCCGTCACCGTCTTCGACCCGGTCGCCGACACGGTCCTGCCCGACGATGCCGTGCTGCTCCCCGGCCTCGTCGACTCGCACGTCCACCTCGACGAGCCGGGACGCACCGAGTGGGAAGGTTTCGCGACCGGCACAGCCGCCGCGGCCGCCGGCGGAGTGACGACCGTCGTCGACATGCCCCTCAACAGCTCGCCGGTCACGACGACCCCCGAAGCCCTGGATGCCAAGCGCGCCGCCGCCGCGGGGAAGCTCGCCGTCGACGTGGCCTACTGGGGAGGAGCCGTCCCCGAGAACCTCGGGTCGCTGCGTGCGCTGTCGGATGCCGGCGTCGTCGGGGTGAAGTGCTTCCTCTCGCCGAGCGGCATCGACGAGTTCGGGCACCTCGACGCCGAGCAGCTCGAGGCGTGCCTCGCCGAGCTCGCCGTCTTCGACGGCTTGCTGATCGTGCACGCCGAAGACCCCGCACACCTGCACGCCGACGGTGCCCTCGGCCCGCACTACGCCGATTTCGAGGCGAGTCGTCCGCCCGAGAGCGAGCGCGCGGCAATCCTCCGCGTGATCGACGCGGCTCGCCGCACGGGGGCGCGGGCGCACATCGTGCACGTGTCCGACGGCGAGGCGCTCGACGACGTCCGTGCCGCGAAGGCCGAGGGCGTGCGCCTGACCGTCGAGACGTGTCCGCACTACCTCACGCTCGACGCCGCCGAGGTGCCCGACGGGGCCGCGGCGTTCAAGTGCTGCCCGCCGATCCGCGGCGCCGCGAACCGCGACCTGCTGTGGGCGGGGGTGGTCGACGGCACCATCGACGCCATCGTCAGCGACCACTCGCCCGCGACCGTCGAGCTCAAGTCCAACCCCGATTTCGGACTGGCCTGGGGAGGGATCGCGGGACTGCAGACCGGCCTGTCGTCGGTGCATACCGCGGCGCGGGGGCGTGGCATCCCCCTCGAAAGCCTGCTGCCTCTCCTCACCACCGGACCCGCGCGCATCGCCGGGCTCGCGGGACTCGGCGTCATCGCTCCCGGAGCCCCCGCTCACCTCGTGGCCTTCGCCCCCGACGAGCAGTTCGTCGTGGATGCCACCGCCCTCGAATACCGCAATCCGGTGTCGCCGTGGCACGGGCAGACGCTCGCCGGCGTCGTGCGCGAGACGTGGCTGCGCGGGGAGTCGGTGTTCCGCCGCGGCGAGCCCGTGACGCTTCGCGCGGGGCGCGAGCTCGTGCACGCGGCGGTCGAAGCGTGAGCGCCGTCCCGATCCTGCAGCCCGGCGTCGGCGCCATCCCCGGCGACCACTACGTCCGGGCGACGACCGGGACCGTGCTGTGGGGGCGCCTCCCGTGCGCGACCGACGCGGCTGTGCTCGAGATCGCTTCGGGCGAGAGCGTGACGTTCGACACCGTGAGCCACGAGGGCATCCTCGACGACCAGGGCAAGAACCCGCGCGCGTACTTCGCCTCGCACGGTGTGCCCGCGGAACACGTGCTCGACGATGCGATCGCGATCGCGGCATCCGTCCCGCGCGATGTGATGGCCGACGGTCCGCACGTGGTCGTCGGGCCCGTGCACGTGCGGGGAGCGCACCCCGGCGATCTGCTCAAGATCACGGTCGAAGCCCTCGCGCCGCGGGTGCCGTACGGCGTGATCTCGAACCGCCACGGCAAGGGCGCGCTCGTGGGCGAACTGCCCCGCGGAGAGCGCAACGTCAGCGTGTTCGCCGCGGTGGCCGAGCGTGACGGCGCGTTGTACGGAACTCTGCCCGTCGCCGACGGCGGGGAGCCGGTCGTCACCTTCCCGCTCGCGCCGTTCCTCGGCACCATGGGCGTCGCCGTCGCGGGGAGTGAACGCCCGCACTCCGTGCCGCCCGGGACACACGGCGGCAACATCGACATCAACCTGCTGGTCGAGGGGACGACGCTGTTCCTTCCCGTCCAGGTCGAGGGGGCTCTCGCGTACGTCGGCGACCCGCACTTCGCGCAGGGCGACGGCGAGGTGGCGCTCACGGCGCTCGAGGCCTCGCTGCGGGCGACCCTGCGCTTCGAGGTGATCCCCGCGGATGCCGCCCTCGCGGCGTTCGGCGAGGTCACCGGCCCGCTCGTCCGGACCCCCGAGTACCTGGTGCCGACCGGCATGGATCCCGACCTGAACGCCGCGATGCGCGCGTGCGTCCGCTCCGCGCTGTCGCTCCTCGGCGGACGGTGGGGCATGGACGAGCACCTCGCCTACGCCTACCTCAGCGCCGCGACCGACTTCGACATCTCGCAGGTCGTCGACATCGTGACCGGCGTCCACGCCCGCATCCGCGAGGCGGACTTCGCGTCCGTGCCCGCCGTGGAGCCGGTGCCGCTGGCATTCGGTGCGTCGGCCGTGGGGGAGCCCGCACCGTCGGCATCCGGTGCGGGTCCATCGGGTTCCGCCGCCGACCCGGCGGACGACGCCCCGGTCGCTTCCGCCGCCGACGCGGCCGACCCACCGGACGACGTCCCCGCCACCCCCGATCCTTCCGTCGGCCCCGAAGGAGACGCCCCGTGACCCCCGCTCTCGCCGCCGCCCTCGCCCGCGCCGAGGCCGCGGACGCCGCCGGTGCCGCTCCGGGAATCGTCCCGCAGCGCCCGGCTCGTGGTTCGGTGTCCACGACACGCGGATGGCTCGCGCACGCATCCGCACGACTTGGACACTCACCCTTGGACGACGCGCCGGAGAGGGGACGACAGTGACGGATGCCACGATCCCGGCCGACCTGCGCGAAGCGTTCGACGCGTACGAGCGGGCGATCGTCTCGAACGACCTGGACGCGCTCGACGCCTTCTTCGCGCCGGGCGACGAGACGCTGAGGGGCGACACCGCGGGACTCCTCGTCGGGCACGACGCGATCAGCGGGTTCCGCGCGCTGCGGGGCGGCGTCCCTCGGCGCGAGATCGCCGAACTGCACTACCGCCCCCTCTCACGCGGCGGCCGGACCCCGGCATCCCCCGCCGACGCCACTGCCCCGGAGAGCGACGCCGCCGCGAACCCCCCGGAGAGCACCGACGGCGACGTCGCCCTCCTCGTCTCGGTGTCGGCGTTCCGTGGCGGCGGGCGAGGGTTGCAGACCCAGATCTGGCAGCGCATCGACGGGCGGTGGCTCATCACCGCGGCCCACGTCACGCCCCGGACTCCCGCAATCGACCGCACGATCTGGCGCAGTGTCGGCGACCCGTTCCTGCAGGGGGCGTGGGAGGGCCCGCTCGCGGGACTCACCGTCGCCGTGAAAGACCTCTTCGCCGTCGCCGGCTTCCGGATCGGCGCGGGTAACCCGACGTTCCTCGAGGAAGCCCGCCCCGAGAAGGCCACCGCTCCGGCTGTCGCCGACCTGCTGCGCGCGGGGGCGTCGCTGCGCGGCATCGCCCGCACCGACGAGTTCGCCTACTCGATCGCGGGCGACAACGTGCACTACGGCACCCCGCCGAACGGGGCCGTGGTCGGCGCCCTGCCCGGCGGATCGTCGAGCGGGCCGGCATCCGCCGTCGCCCTCGGCCACGCCGACATCGGCCTGGCAACCGACACCGCCGGTTCCATCCGCGTGCCCGCGTCGTACCAGGGCCTGTGGGGGCTGCGGACGACGCACGACCTCGTGCCGCGGCAGGGGATGCTCCCGCTCGCGCAATCCTTCGACACCGTCGGCTGGCTCACCCGCGACGGCGAGACCCTCGAGCGCGTCGCCGACTGGTGCCTCAGCTACGACGGCTCGGCATCGACCGAGAACGTCTACGGCGCTTCCGGTGACGACCTGCCCTGGCGGTTCCTCGTGCCGGAGGAGATTCTCGACTGCGTCGAGCCCGACACCCGTGCGGCCTTCTCGCGGATGCTCGCCGGGCTCGCGGCATCCGATGATCCGCCGCCCTTCCGCGCGGTGCACTCGGGAGACCTGGATGCCACGTTCACGGCGTTCCGCACCGTGCAGGGCGCCGAGGCGTGGCGCAACGACGGCGAGTGGCTGAGTGCGCACCCCGGGGCCGTCGGCCCGGCGGTCGCCGAGCGCTTCCGCGTCGCGTCGGAGATCACCGCGGCCGACGAGGCCGCCGCGCGTCGGGAGCTGGAGCCCATCGCCGCGCACCTCGCCGAGCTCGTCGACGGGGCCGTGCTGATCTTCCCGACCGTGCCCGGTCCCGCGCCGCTGCGGACCGCCGACGTGGATGCCGTCCGCGCCGCGACCCTGCGGATGACCGCACCGGCCGCGGCGGCGGGCCTCCCCGCCGTGTCGGTGCCGCTGTTGACGGTCGCCGGTGCGCCGGTCGGCGTCTGCCTGGTGTCGCGCGCCGGCACCGACATCGCGCTGGTCCGCCTCGCCCGCCGGCTCGCGTCGCTGGTCGGTTCGGGAGCCGGCCGATGACCCGTCGCGCCTCCGCATCCGCGCCCAGCACCGGGCTGTTGCCCCGTCCCGAACTCCTGAGGAACCGTCGTCATCTTGCTGCTGCCCCCGCGCCAGCGGCCTCTGCGACCGAAATCTCAGGAGTTCGGCAGTGCCGAACCGCCGCTGTCCCCCGTCCCACCCACCCCCGCACCACGGAGTCCCGATGACCCAGCTCCCCGGCCCGATCGACCCGCCCGCGCGCCTGCTGATGGGCCCCGGCCCCATCTCGGCGTATCCGAGCGTGCTGCGGGCGATGGGCGCCCCGCTCGTCGGACAGTACGACCCGTTCATGACCGCGACCATGACCGAGACGCAGGAGCTCTACCGGCGGGTCTGGGGCACCGAGAACGACGCGACGGTCCTGATCGACGGCACGAGCCGCGCCGGCATCGAGGCGGCGATGGTGTCGCTCATCCGCCCCGGCGACCGGGTGCTCGTGCCGGTCTTCGGCCGGTTCGGCCACCTGCTGAAAGAGATCGCCGAGCGCGCGCTCGCCGAGGTGCACACGATCGAGGTTCCGTGGGGAGAGGTCTTCCCCGTGTCGACGATCCGCGAGGCGATCGAGCGGGTGAAGCCGCACCTCGTCGCGTGCGTGCAGGGCGACACGTCGACCACGATGCTCCAGCCGCTCGATGAGATCGGTGAGATCTGCCGCGCGCACGGCGCCCTGTTCTACACCGACGCGACGGCCTCGCTCGGCGGCAACCCCTTCGAGATGGATGCCTGGGGCCTGGATGCCGCGACCGCGGGCCTGCAGAAGTGCCTCGGCGGACCCTCGGGCTCGGCGCCGATCAGCCTGTCGGACCGCGCCGTCGAGGTGGTGCGTTCGCGCGCCCGGGTGGAGGCGGGAATCCGGGAGGAGGGCGATGCCGAGGCATCCGACTTCATCCGCTCCAACTACTTCGACCTCGCGATGATCCTGGACTACTGGGGCCCGCGGCGCCTGAACCATCACACCGAGGCGACCACGATGCTCTACGGCGCGCGGGAGTGCGCGCGCGTGCTGCTCCTCGAGGGTCGCGACGAGGTGATCGCGCGGCACCGGCTGCACGGCGACGCGATGGTCGCCGGTGTCGAGGGTCTCGGGCTCGCCGTCTTCGGAGACGTGGCGCACAAGATGACGAACGTCGTCGCGGTCGAGATCCCCGAGGCGGTCGTCGGAGACGCGGTGCGCGCCGAGCTGCTGAACGACTTCGGCATCGAGATCGGCACGTCATTCGGCCCGCTGCACGGACGCGTCTGGCGCATCGGCACGATGGGCTACAACGCGCGGAAGGATGCCGTGCTCACCACCCTCGCCGCTCTCGAGACGGTGCTGCGCCGGCATGGTGCCGCGGTCGCCGCGGGCGGGGGCGTCGAGGCCGCGCAGGGCGTGTACGGAGCCGCCGGATGACGGCGCGCCTGCAGGTCGCTCCCGAGCGGATCGCGGCGGCCGCCCGGCGCGTGATGGGCCGGTGCGAAGAGCTCGCGCGGGTCACCGCAATGACCGGTGGCATCGAGCGCGTGTACCTGTCGCCCGAGCACGCACGGGTCAACCGGCTCGCCGCCGAGTGGATGCGCGAGCTCGGCATGTCCACCCGCCAGGACGCGGCCGGCAACCAGGTCGGCCGCCTCGCTCCCGCCGGCGATCGCGACGCGCCCGCGCTCCTGATGGGCTCGCACCTGGATACGGTCCCGGATGCCGGCCGCTTCGACGGCATCGTGGGTGTGCTGATGGCCCTCGAGGTGGTGCGGCTGGTCCGTCGCGTCGACGACGAGGGTGTGGCATCCAGCCCCTTCCCGTTCGCGTTGGAGGTCATCGCGTTCTCGGACGAAGAGGGGACACGGTTCGGCAAAGCACTGCTCGGTTCGTCGGCGGTGGCCGGGCAGTGGGACCCCGCCTGGTGGGATCTGTCGGATGCCGACGGCTCGACGCTGCGGCAGGCGTTCCGCGAGTTCGGCCTCGACCCGGGCCGTGTCGGCGAGGCCGCGCGGAAGCCGGAGGAGCTCGTCGGGTATCTCGAGGCGCACATCGAGCAGGGCCCCGAGCTCGACCGCGCCGGGTTGTCGCTCGCGGCGGTGTCGTCGATCGCGTCGGCGCGGCGGTTCCAGCTCGTCGTCGAGGGCGAGGCGCGGCACGCGGGCGGCACGCCGTACGACATGCGTCGTGACGCGCTCCTCGGGGCGAGCGAGGCCGCACTCGCGGTCGAGCGCATCTGCCGTGCCGAGCACCACATCGTCGGCACGGTCGGACAGCTCGAAGCGTTCCCCGGTGCGGTGAACGTCGTGCCCGGCGAAGCGGTGTTCTCCCTCGACCTGCGCGGCGAGTTCGACGAGACCCGTGACCACGCGTGGACCGAGATCTCGGCAGAACTGGATGCCATCATGGGCCGCCGCGGGCTGCGTTGGCGGGCGCGCGAGGTGCACTCCGCTCCGGCGGTGTTCTGCGAGCCGCTGCTGCAGGACGTGGTGCGGGCGGGGATCGGTGCCGAGGCTCCGACCCTGTTCAGTCGCGCCGGTCACGACGCGATGGCGATCGGTGCGATCACCGGGGTGGGGATGCTGTTCCTCCGCAACCCCGACGGGATCAGTCACCACCCGGACGAGGCCGTCTCCACGGAAGACGTCGCGGCGGGGGTCCGGGCACTCGCCGAGGCGGTGCTCGCGCTGGGCGCCGAGCCGCGGTAGCCGAGCAGCGGCCGGGCCGGCCGTCCGGGCCCCGAGCGAGCGGGTGGTGCGGTCGAGAAGGAGCCCCGACGGTGCACCGGTGCGATGGTGTCGCGCGCGTCCGTACACCCACCGGGCGACAAACGTCGGGCGGAGGCGTCACCTCTGGGGATCGCACGCGGTCCACGGATTCCCGTGTGGCCCGCGAATGCCCCGGGTTCGCGCGGAAGAATCGACGCATGACCGAGGCTCCTGGCATCCTGCACCTGCTCGCCTTCGCCGCCGAACCGGGGGGTGGCAATCCCGCGGGAGTCGTCCTGGATGCCACGGCCCTCGACGAGTCCGACATGCTGCGAATCGCGGCCGAACTCGGTCATCCCGAAACGGCGTACGTCGTCGCTCGGAACGGGCGCCGACTGCGGGTGCGCTATTTCTCGCCGGAGGCCGAGGTGCCGTTCTGCGGTCACGCGACGATCGCGACCGCGGTCGCCCTCGCCGAGGCCGAGGGGCCGGGGGAGTTCGTGTTCGAGACGGTCGCGGGTGACGTCGAGGTATCGGCGCGCGACGATGGCGGCCGCATCGCCGCGGGCTTCACGAGCGTCGAGCCGACGGTCCGCGATCTCGACGACGCCGCGCCGCTGCTGGCGCTGCTCGGACTCGACGCCGACGACCTCGACCCGCGGATGCCGCTCGCCGAGGCCTTCGCCGGAAACTGGCATCCCATCGTCGCGGTGCGGGTGCTCGACGTCTTCGACGGCTTCGGGTTCGACCCGCTCACGGTGCAGGCCCTCATGCGCGAGCGCGGGTGGACGGGCACGGTCACGGTCGTCCACGCCGGCGGCGAGATCGCTGACGGCGCGGTCATCGAGGCGCGCAACCTCTTCCCCGTCGGCGACATCACCGAAGACCCGGCTACGGGATCCGCGGCGGCTGCCCTGGGCGTGTACCTGCGGGAGCGGGCGGGGCTGGACGCGCCGTTCCATGTCACCGTCCACCAGGGACGCCACATCGGCCGGCCGAGCATCCTCGAGGTCGATGTGCCTCCGGTCGGTGGCATCCATGTCCGGGGTGGCGCGACGCCGATGTGACCGGCGGCGGCAAACGCGGCCCGCTACCCGGGAGATCGCCGCAGATCCCGACGGTGCGGACGCGCGCGTGCAATCATGGGCGGAAGTCCATCCCTCGACCGCGTCGACCGCTGGAGAACGAATGTCCCCCCTCTGGAGACGACTCGTCCCCCGCAGCGTTCGCCTGCGCAGCCGGCTGCGGTGGAAGAACGGCCGGTGGCGTCTGGCGACGCCCGACCGCGTGCTGCTCGAAGACGTGATCGTGCCGGAGTTCGTCGGGCGCGCCGACGTCCGGCGCGTCCTCGACGTCGGAGTCGCCTGGTACACCCGCACGTATCCGCGGCTGTATCGCGGGATCGAATACCACACCATCGACGTCGACCCCAAGATGCAGCGGATCGCGGGACCGCACCACCTCACCCTGTCGATGACCGAGCTCGCGACGGCCTACTCGGTCGACACCTTCGACCTGATCGTCTGCAACGGCGTCTTCGGGTGGGGACTCGACACCGCCGACCAAGTCGAGCGCGGACTCGCGGCGTGCGCCGACGTGCTGCGTCCGGGCGGATGGCTCGTCGTGGGCTGGAACGATATGGAGGGGCGGCGTATCCCTGATCTCGACGCGCTCGCCGCCGGGCGTTTCGACCGGGCCGTGCTCCCCGCCGCGGGCGGGGACCACCTGGTGACCGAGACGCACTACGCGCACCGCTACGACTTCTTCACCCGCCGGTGACCGCCGCGGCGCCGGTGACGGCAGGGATCTGGTCGCACTACGACGACGACCTCCTGTTCGCCGTCCCGACGCTCGATCGGGCCATTCGCCGTGGGCACCATGTGCGCAACCTGTTCCTCACCGCCTCGGATGCGGGC
The DNA here is from genome assembly GCF_047238045.1 of Microbacterium canaveralium. Lineage (NCBI taxonomy): Bacteria > Bacillati > Actinomycetota > Actinomycetes > Micrococcales > Microbacteriaceae > Microbacterium > Microbacterium canaveralium. The sequence continues at coordinate 218,083 of NZ_JBDFMA010000003.1, forward strand.
ACCGGCATGTCGACCTACGTCACCGGCCGCGAACGGGGCCTCCGCGCGGCCTACGACGTGATGCGCGGCTCGTCGACGCCCTGGACCGACCACCAGACGGTGTTGTCGAACGGCGTCGCCGTCACCACAACCTCGCCTGACGACGACCCCCGGATCGCCCTGGCGTTCCTGCGCCTTCCCGACGGCGGCTTGACGGGCGGCGGGTGGTACGCGACCGGATACCGCACCCTCCCCAAGCTCGTCGACGGGCGCGTCTCATCGCTGACCACGCTCGACACGGGACGGGAGCTCACCCTCGGTCAACTCGTCAGCACGATCGGCGCCTTCGTCGCCGAGAGCGGTGCGTCGGCGGTGCTGACGACCATGCCGGACTCGGCGGTGGGCAGCGAGGGCGACCATCCGGACCACGGCGGTGCGGGTCGACTCGTCGCCGCGGCCGTCGACGCGGGCCTCGTGGACGGCGAGGTCGTCCGCTACGCGGTGGGGTATCCGCTTCAGTCGTGGCCGGCGAACCTCGACGCCGCGGACGTCGACCGCAAACTCGACGTGTTCGCCGCGTACGCCGCGCACGACGCCGTCGTGTGCCGTGATCCGGCGGGCTACGCCTCGCTCCCCGGTTTCGGCGATTGGCTTCGGCGCGAGCATCACGTCGACCATCGCGATCTCGCGCGAGTCGAAGGCCCCCGCTGACGGAACGCGCAGGCTCGCGACCTGGCGCGTCACTCCCCGCCGGCGAGCCTCCACACGCGGTCGCGCGAGAACGGCAGCTCGTACCCGCGGCGGCCGAGTGCGCGGGAGACGGCGTTGCCGATCGCCGCGCCCACCGGGTTGTACGGCGATTCGCTCATCGACTTCGCACCGAACGGGCCGAGCGCGTCGTCCGTCTCGGCGAAGTACACCTCGGTGTCGGGGACGTCGGCGAACTGCGGCACCCGGTAGGTGCGGAACACCGCGTTCTGAACGACGCCGTCCTCGAGCATGACCTCCTCGTACAGCGCGCCGCCGAGGGCCTGCGCGGCCCCGCCCTCGATCTGGCCCCGGCACTGGGCCGGGTTGATCACGACGCCGGCGTCGGCGGTCTGGATCGACTGCAGCACCTTGACCGTCCCCGTCGCCGGGTCCACGGCCACCCGCACGGCGTGCACGTTGAACGCGAGCGAGCGGAGGTCGCCGAACTCCGCGCCGTCGGCCGTGAGCCCGTGCTCGTCGCGCATCGTGGCGGGGGCGGCATCCACGATCCGATCCCACGGAACCAGCTCGTCACCGGCCAGAACACCGGATGCCACGACCTCGGCGGAGGAGGCGTCCCCTCCGGCGAGTTCCGCGGCGACGTCGAGGATCCGCCGCCGCAGCGCCGTGCACGCGGCGTGCAGGGCCTTGCCCGCGACCGTCGTGCCCGCCGAGGCGAAAGCGCCGGTGTCGTGGCGGACGGCGTCGGTGTCGGCGGCCCACAGTTCGAGGCGGTCGTGCGACGCGTCCAGCACCGTCGCCGCGATCTGCCGATGCACGGTCGAGGTGCCGTTGCCGAACTCGGCCGTGCCGACGCGGAGCAGGTAGGTGCCGTCCGGGCGCAGGGTGGCGGTGGTGTGCGCGATGTGCCCGCGCGGAGCCATCGTCGCGATCATCGCGGCGGCCATGCCCTCGCCGACCGCCCAGCCCGCGGGCGCCTGGACGCCGTTGCCGCGCCGCAGCGCGTCCTGCGCGAGGTCGAGGCACTGATCGAGGCCGTAGCTGCCCCAGATCAGGTCTTCCTCGTACTTGTCCTCGTCGGGGTGGAGCGGATCGCCTTCGCGTACCGCGTTGATCCGGCGCAGGTCGAAGGGGTCGATGTCCAGCTCCTCGGCGAGGGCGTCCATCGCCGACTCCACGGCGAACACGACCTGCCCCAGCCCGTAGCCGCGGAACGCGCCCGACGGCGGATTGTTCGTGTAGACCGCCGCGGCGTCGATCCACTTCGTCGGCACGCGATAGAGCGTCGTCGACTCCGCGCACGAGTGGAACAGCACCCCGATCGCGTGGTTGCCGTAGGCGCCGGTGTCGCTGAGCACGTCGAGCTTCATCGCCGTGAGGCGCCCGTCGGCATCCGCCCCCAGCGTCGTGCGTACGCGCATCGGATGCCGCAGCGACGCCCTCACGAACTGGTCGGTGCGCGAGAACTCGTACGCGACGGGGCGGCCGAGCTTCAGCACCGCGAGGGCCGTGAGGTCCTCGGTGAACAGCTCCTGCTTGCCGCCGAATCCGCCGCCGACGCGGTTCGCGAAGACGCGGATACGGTCGCGCTCGAGGTCGAAGATGTGCGCGAGCTCGTTGCGGGCGAGGAACGGCACCTGGGTCGACGAGCGGATCACGAGGCGTCCCGCGTCGTCGAGCCACCCGACCGAGCCGTGCGTCTCCAGGGCGGCGTGGGTGACGCGCGCGGAGCGCCACTCGCCCGTCACGGTGACGTGGCTCGCGGCGAGGGCGGCGTCGATGTCGCCGCCGTGACCGGTGTGGAACTCGGCGACGACGTTGCGGTCGGCCGCGGTGACCCGTTCCTCCGGCGTGCGGTCGGGGTGCAGCAGCGGTGCTCCCGGCCGACGCGCCTCCTCGGGGTCGAAGACGGCGGGGAGCACGTCGTACTCGACGCGGACCGCGCGGCAGCCGGCATCCGCCGCCTCCGCCGTCTCGGCGACGACCGCGGCGACCCGTTGGCCGACGTGGCGGACGACGTCGTCGAGCATGCGCGTGTCGTCGGGGTCGTCGGTGCGGTGCTCGTGACGGCCGGTCGAGTATCGGATGTCGGGGACGTCGGCGTGGGTGAACACGGCGATGACGCCGGGAAGGGCGAGCGCGGCCGTGGTGTCGATCGAGGTGACGCGGGCGTGCGCGTGAGGCGAGGTGACGATGCGGAGCACGAGCGGCGGACCACCCGGCACGGGCTCGTCGAAGGTGAACGGCTCTTTACCCTGCACGATCCGGCGGGCCGACTCCGGGACCACCGAGGCGCCCACGCGCCCGTCCGCCGGGCCGGTCTCGCGAACCGGGCCCAGCACGGATTCACGGATCGCTTCGCGGATCGGACGGTATCCCGTGCAGCGGCACAGGTTGCCCTTCATGCGGCGGTCGAGGTCGTCGAGGTCGCTCTCGCACAGGGTCGAGGCCGTGACGCTCATGCCCGGGGTGCAGAACCCGCACTGGAACCCGAATCCGGATGCCAGAGCCTCCTGCACCGGGTGCAGGTCATCGCCCGGAGCGAGTCCGGCGGCCGTCGTGATCGAGCGTCCCTCGAGACGCATCGCCGGAACGATGCACGAGTGCGTCGGCTCGCCGTCGAGCAGGACCGAGCACGCGCCGCAGTCCCCCGCGTCGCATCCCTTCTTCACTTCGACGTGGCCGGTCTCGCGCAGCAGCGTGCGCGCGCACTGACCGGGCCGCGGGTCGGCCTCGACGGCGGACCCGTTGACCTGGAACTTCACTCGGTGTCCTCCCGCCGGCGTCCACCGGCCTGCGCCCTCACGCGGCGCCCTCGTGCGAAGCGCGGGCGAATCCCGCGCGCAGCCGCTCGGCGAGCACGACGCTCACCCCGCGCCGCCAATCGGCGCTCCCGAGCGGATCGGTGTAGAAATCGGTCGCGGATGCCACGGCATCCCGCAACTCTCCTGCCCCCGGCACGCGGGCGAACCGCAGCACACGGGGTCGGCGCACCGCCGCCGTGACGACGAACACGGACGATCCGTCCGGGTCGAGGCGTGCGGTGACGACGGCGCCGGAGCGCCCGAGCTCGGCCAGGGCGATCTTCTGCAGCCCCACGTGCGAGCTGAGCACCGCGCGCGGGATCTCGAGCGCCCGCAGCACCTCACCCGGCGCGAGCGACGTCGCGGCGTTGTCGATGACGAGGTCGGCCACCGCGATCCGGCGCTCGCCGCCGTCGGGCGTCCACACCTCGGCCGTGGCATCCAGGGTCGAGAGGAAAGCGATCATCGCCCCGGCCGCGAACGCTTGGCAGACGTTCCCGCCGACGGTGGCGGTGTTCCAGATCTTGAACGACGCCAGGAGCGCCTCGGCGGAGGGCCGCGCGAGCGCGAGCGACGTCCACTCGGCGGGCGCTTCGCGCTCGACCCACGCGAGAAGCCGGGCGATCGTGCAGGTCGCGCCGATGCGCAGACCCGTCTCGGTGATCTCGACGTCGGCCCACCCGAGGGTCGTGAGGTCGACGAAGCCGGTGGTGCGCGGCTGCGGCTCGCTCATGAGCCACGTGCCGCCGGCCATCACGACCTCGCCGGGCGCGAGCGTCAGATCCTCGCGGGTGCGCGCGGCGCGGTACGACGTGACGGTGGTGATGTCCACGCGTCAGCCCGCCAGGATCTCGCCCGACCACGTTCCGTCGGTGAGGCGGTAGTGCTGGCGCGTGCTCTGCCCGGCGGGATCGCCGCGCCAGAACGTCAGGGTGAGGGGGCGCAGGCGGAAGCCGACCCAGCGCTGCGGCGGATCCAGGACGGGGTGCGCCGCATCGAAGTCGGCCCACACCCGTCGACGCTCGTCGGCGGGGAGCTGGGCGTTGTCGAGCGTGTTCATCCAGGCCAGCAGCTGCAGGTACCGGGACCGCTGGGCGTAGACCGCGGCCGCCTCGGGCGCGCTCACGCGCTCGACGATTCCGCGCACCACGAGCTGACGGCCGACCTCGGGCCACGCGACCGCCATCGCCGCGACGGGGTTCGCCGCGATCTCCGCGACCTTGGCGCTGGCGGCGTCGGTGTGGAAGTACAGGCCCGTGGCATCCCGGTCGCTCACGAGGACGTGGCGGAGCGACGGCAGGCCGTCCCGACCGATCGTCGAGAGAGCGGCGAGCGGCCGCAGCTCGCTCTCGTGCTCGGGCAGCCACTGCGCCATGAGCGCGAGCGGGTCGCCGACGAGGGCGTCGGTCTCGTCGAGGTCGGAACCGAACGTGGTGCCTGCCGTGATCATCGCCACCTCCGGGTTGTACGTGTCACCGCCGAGCGTAGGGACCGCGCGTTTCGGTGATGTTGCCGCCATGAACATTCGCGGAAACACGCGATCCGTACACTCCGGGCGTGAGGCCGCGGAGCCTCGGAACGGAGGCGTCCCGTGGAAGTTCTCCCCCTGATCGACGCGTGTCCGAAGCGCATGGAGTACGGTCCGTGCGGCGGAGTCGGCTTCGACGGCTCGTGCGAGATCGACGCCGAGCACGCGTGCGCATTCCTCCCTCGCGCGACCGTGCCGTGGACCGGCGTCGACCGGGTCTCGGCACCGACCCCGGGCGCGCGCACCGTCGCCGCGGAAGAGACCCTGGCCTCGCTCGGCACGCGCCCGTGGGTCGTGGCCGACCTGCCCGCGCGGGCGCTGAGCGTGGCATCCATCGACGCCTGCGCCGCGATCCTGGGGGGAGAGGTGGATGCCGTCCTCGCCGGTGACGCGGGTTCGGCGCGGGTCCAGTTCCCCCCGGCCTACCGCGCGTACCTGCTGCAGCGCGCGGGGCTGCGGGTCTGGACGGGGCTGAACATGCGGGACCGCAACCGCGTGGCGATCGAGGGAGAGCTGGCGGCCCTGGCGGTCGAGGGGGTGGCCGGGGTGCACTGCGTCACCGGCGACCACACCCGCACGGGGCATCGGCCCGACGCCGCCCCCGTGTTCGACCTCGACTCGACCGAGGCGACGGCCCTCGCCCGCGCGGCGGGGCATGTCGTGTCGGTCGCGGCGTCGCCGTCCGCTCCGCCCGTGGAGCGTCGCGCGGCGCGCCTGCGCGAGAAGCTGCGCGCCGGCGCCGACGTCTGCTTCGTGAACCACGCCGGGGGAGCGGAACCGGTGCGGAGGTTCATCGACTCCGTGGCCGCCCCGGTGCAGTTCATTCCGTGCGTGCCGGTGGTGGTCGACCATGCCTCGGCCGACGTGCTCGAGTCGTTCACGACGCTCGTGCTCCCAGATGGGTTCCTCGAGCGCGTGCGGTCGGCGCGGGACCCGCGGGCGGAGGGCATCGCGCTGGCGGTCGCGCTCGCCGAGGAGATGCTGGCGCTCCCGGGCGTCGTCGGCGTCAATCTCTCGGGCGGTCGCGACGGCGGCGAGGAGGCCTTCGCCGAGGCCCAGGCCGAGGTGGCGCGGCGGCTGCGGTGAGGCGCGGGGGGGCGTTGGGTCGTGCCAAGTGGCGCGACTGAGGCGTGGGTGGTGCGTTTTGCCGCGACCGAAGGCGCGGGGTGGGGCGTTGGTGTGTGGCGTCGTGCCAAGTGGCGCGACTGAGGCTTGGGTGGTGCGTTTTGGCGCGACCGAAGGCGCGGGGTGGGGCGTTGGTGTGTGGCGTCGTGCCAAGTGGCGCGACCGAAGCGTGGGTGGTGCGTTTTGCCGCGACGGAAGGCGCGGGGTGGGGCGTTGGTGCGTGGCGTCGTGCCAAGTGGCGCGACTGAGGCGTGGGTGGTGCGTTTTGGCGCGACCGAAGGCGCGGGGCGGGGCGCGACGCGCAAGGCGCGACGCCCGGGGCGCGACGCGCGGGGCGTCGCATCGTGCCGGCGCGTCAGGCGGGCGTGCGCGCCGCGGCGAAGCGGTTGATCCGGCGGAGAGTGAACCCGAGGCGTTCGTAGGCGGCGATCGCGCCGACATTGCTCGCGGCCGCGTGCATCATGGCGCGGTCGCCGCGCTGCTGGATATGGAAGGCGACATCGAGCACGAGACGCGAGGCCAGGCCCTGCCGGCGGTGGTCCGCGTCGACGGCGACGGCGCTGATCTCGGTCCAGCCGGTCGGGTGCAGGCGCTCGCCCGCCATCGCCACCAGGCGACCTCCGCGACGGATGCCGATGTACCGGCCGAGCTCGTGGGTGCGGGGCCGGAAGGGGCCGGGCTGGTTCCGCTCGACGATCGCCATCATCTCGGCCGCGTCGTCGGCGTCGAGCTCGATCGCCTCGTCGTCGGGGCGTGCCCGCAAAGCGGGTGTTTCGACGAGCTGAACGCCCTCGCCGCCGCCGAGGAACTCCCACCCCGCGGGAAGATCGCCCTCGTACCCCGAGAGGCCGACCTCGGCACCGGCGCCGACGAGCTCGCGCATGGCATCCCACACGTCGGGGTCGTCCCATGTGCGCACGGCGACGAACGGGGCCACGTCCTCGGGGTAGCGGCGCACGAGGTCGCCACCGATGGCGAAGCGGGCGTGCGGCCCGGCGAGCGAATGCCACGCGGCGTTGTCGAGCACGGCGGCGGGGTCGTGCGTCGCTGCCGTCGCGTCTTCGGCGCGGCCGGGGTCGTCGGGGGTCGAGGCGGTGGGGGCGAGGTCGGCTGAGGTCATGGCATCCATTCCGAGCGGGGTACCCGGTATGCAACGTCGGGCTGGGCGGGCCATTCCCGGTTCTCGGCGGGCCGAACTCCGGAGAAACTGCCGGATGACGGTGTGGATGCCCCTCGTTCCAGCGATGCAGCTCGTTTCTTCCGGAGTTTCGCCCGCCGCCCTCCGGCCTCAGTGCATGATCATGCCGCCGGTGACGTTGATCGCCTGGCCGGTCAGGTAACCGCCGGCGGGGGAGGCGAGGAAGTGCGTCACCCCCGCGACGTCTTCCGGGATGCCGAGACGACCCAGCGGCGATTTCGCGCTCCACGCCGCGATGTCCTCCTCGGACCGCGTGTCGGCGCCCATGTCGGTGAGCACGTACCCCGGGCAGACGGCGTTGACGGTGACGCCATGGCATCCCCACTCCTGCGCACCCGCGCGCGTGAGCGCCACGACCGCGGCCTTCGACGCGGCGTAATGTCCTTCGCCGCCGCCGCCGTGCTTCGCGGCCATGCTCGCGATGTTGACGATCGAGCCTGACCGCGCCTCGAGCATGACGGGCGCGACCGCTTGCATCGTGACGAGGGTCGCGCGGGCGTTGATGTCGAGGACGCGATCCCAGTCGTCCACGGTGATGTCGAGCAGGGACGCGTGCTGGAAGATGCCGGCGCAGTTCACGAGCACGTCGACGCCGCCGAGCCCCTCGATCGCTTCGCCCACCGCGCGCCGCGTATCGAGAGGGTCGAGCAGATCGACCGGGAAGAAGGATGCCGATCCCCCGGCGGGTGCGCGCCGGTCGAGGACGGCGACTCGAGCGCCGTCGGCGGCGAAGCGCTCCACGATCGCGGCGCCGATGCCGCCGGAACCTCCTGTCACGATGACGCGTTGCGACATGGTTCTCCCTTCACACGGTGTCGAGCCCCCTCGGCGTCACCGTACGCGCCGGCCGGAACGCGCTCGCGACGCGCGTGTTTCCGCGGCGTAACGGGGCTCAGCCCGCGAGCAGCGCCCACACGGCGGCGACGTCGACCTCGAGCCGGGCGTCGGTGCCGCGCGAGCGCCACGCGTCGCGATCGAACACGAACGCCCGCGTGACCTCGAGCACGTAAAGACGCTTCGCCGGCACGGCGAGCACGGCGGCCGGGTCGTCGTCGCCGGCGTCGCGGGGGAGGCGTGCGGCGAGGATGTCGCGGATCGCCGAGGCCTCGGCATCCACCTCCCGCGCCGCGAACTCCAGCTGCACCCCGTCGGCGTCGGCGGGCGCGGCCGACGAGTCGAACACGACCCCGGATGCCACCCCCGACGCCGCGATCGCGCGGGCGTGCCGCGACGAGACGTCCGACTCGACGTACAGGCCGCGGGGGAGGAGTCGGTACTGCGCCGCGGCCGTCCAGGGTCCGTCGGCGTCCGCGGTACCGATCACGACGAAGTGCTGCGCGCGCAGGATCGCCGCCGCGCGCCGCTCGGGAGAGGTCATGCGGCCATCGTCGGTGGTACGGGCGACGCGCGTGTTTCCGCGCCGTAACGCTTGCTGGGCGCTCGACCGGGCGAGGTCCTCGCGCCCGTACGGTGGCAGTGGCGGCGTGCCGGGCGGTTCCTTCGGGTGCTTGGTGTCCGAGACCCGCGGACCGTGTCGCGTGGCATCCGCGTGTCCTGGACACTCGAGGCCCGCATCCGCACCCGACCCCACCCACCCGAGGAGAACCGTGACCGACAGCGTGCACCCCGCGATCACCGACCCCGACGTGCGCGCGCACCTCGCGCGGCTCGCAGCCCGGGCGGGCACGATCCCCTCGGGAGCCACGGATGCCGACGGCGACGACGCTGCGCGGATCGCCGAGCTGCGCGCGAACCCGTCGTGGGTGCGGCTGCCCGACGACGCGCACGTCGAGTCGATCGACACGGATGCCGACGGCCTCGCGCTGCGGATGTACCGGCCGCGCGCCGGGCACCGCGGAACGCTCGTGTTCGCCCACGGCGGCGGATGGGTCGCCGGCGACCTCGACAACAACGACGCCCTGTGTCGCGCGCTCGCCGTGGCCACCGGCGCCCAGGTGCTGAGCGTCGACTACCGGCTCGCGCCCGAGCATCCCTTCCCGGCCGGACTCGACGACCTCGACCGCGCCCTGCGGTTCGCCGCGGACGGGGCCGGCGGGCTCGTGCCCGACCGCGAGCTGCTGGGTGTCGCCGGACACAGCGCGGGCGGGAACCTCGCGGCCGCGCTCGCCCTCCGCTCGCGCGAGGGCCGCGCTCCCGGCATCCGTGTGCAGGTGCTGCTCTGCCCCGTGCTCGACGCTCCCGACCCCGACCGCCCCAGCTACCGCGCCCACACCGAGAACCTGCCCCTCACCGCGAAGGGGATGCAGTGGTACTGGGGGCTGTATCTCGGCGGCGCGGGGGCGGCGGGCGGTGCGCACCCGGCCGCCGGGGCGGTCGACGCGGCGAGGGATGGGGCGCACCCGGCCGCCACGGCGGTGACGGATGCCACGGCCCCGGTGCCCGTCGAGGCCGCGCCGCTGCGCGCCCCCGACCTCGCCGGTTCGGCTCCGGCGGTGATCATCGCGGCGGGCGTCGACCCGCTCTCCGACGAGGCCGAGGAGTACGCCGGGCGGTTGGCGGCATCCGGAACCCCCGTCGAGTTCGTGCGCCGCGAGGGTGTGCCGCACCTGTTCCTGGTGTTCCCGTCGACGCCCGCGCGCGACGCCGTGCTCGCCGCCGTCGCGCCGGCGGTGCGCGCCGCGTTCGCCTGAGTCGCTCGAACCTCGTCCCACTTATGGTTGCCTGGGCGGCTCCCAACCGACCATAAGTGGGACATGCTCCGTCAGAAGTGGGACGAGGAAGCCCCGCAAACGCCCCGCCGCACGCTCGGAACACCGCGGAAACACGCGATTGTTACCGTCATCAACATGTCGCTTCTGGTCACGAACGCACGGCTCATCACGGTCCCCGCGGGCACCGACGACCCCGGCTACATCGAGCGCGGGTACATGCTCGTCGAGGACGGACGCATCGCCGCGATCGGCGCCGGCGACCCCGATCCGGGAGTCACCGCCGACGAGATCCTCGACGTGGACGGCAAGTTCGTCGCTCCCGGATTCGTCTCCTCGCACAGCCACCTGTTCACGAGCGGCTCCCGTGGACTCGGCGTCGATCAGACGCTCTACGGCTGGTGCACCTCGATGTTCAGCGTCCTCAACAACGCCTCTCCCGACCAGATCTACTGGGCGACGCTGCACGGTTCGCTCGACTTCCTCGCCAACGGCGTGACCACCGCGTACAACTTCACCGACCCCCTCTTGCCGTGGGAGCCCATGGTCGAGGGCAAGCGCGCCGACGGCGGCGGTGTCCTGCGCGACCACGCGTGGCACACGCGACAGGCCGACGGATGCCACGACGCGGGCCTCCGCTTCGTCGACTCCATCGCGCTCGATGCCACCGTCGGCACCGACGACGAGATCTTCGCCCGGTTCGAGGCATCCCTGGATCACGTCCTCGCGATGAATCCCGACATCGCGCTCGGCGCCTCGATCATGGGGCAGGTGCAGTGGTCGACGCGGCCGGATGCCGCCGAGATCGAGGTCGCGGTCATGGACCGCTTCGGCGTAACCAACCAGGCGCACTTCCTCGAGACGTACGAGGCGATCGAGCACCAGCAGACGAAGTTCCAGCTGTACAAGAACGCCGGCGCGCTGCGGCCGGGCATGATGTTCGGGCACTTCATCCAGACGACGCCCGAGATCATCGCGGATGCCGCCGCCGGCGGTGCCGCGATGTCGTGGCAGCCGGCATCCAACGGGCGTCTGGCGTCGGGGATCGCCCGTGTGCCCGAGATGCTCGACCTCGGCATGAAGGTCGGCATGGGCCTCGACGACCAGGCCTGCACCGACGTCGCCGACCCGTGGCAGAACATGCGGATGGGCATGTTCATGCAGCGCGCCCGCACCCACGACCCGCTGTCGATGATGCCCGAGCGCGTGCTGCGTCTGCACACCCTCGGTGGCGCCGAGATCTTGGGCGTCGACGACCGAGTCGGCAGCCTCGAGGTGGGCAAGTTCGCCGACTTCGTGGTGGTCGACCCGCGGCTCCCCGACGTCGGACCGCTTTGGAACCCCGTGCGCAGCTACGTGCTCGCGTGCGGCCTGCGCAACCTGAAGCAGGTGTACGTCGGCGGCGAGCTCGTGAACGAGAACGGCGTCTCGACGAACCCGCTCGCGGCCGAGGCATCCGAGGTGCTGCACACGCAGCTCCCCGCGCTGGCGGACGAGTTCGGCGTCATCCTGTAGCAGCGCTGCGCCATGACGGGGGTTTCTCCGACCGCGAGACCTCATCGCGGCGACTTCTCCCGCGCGGCCCGCGCACGACATTTCGGCGAAATGAAGTTCTCGCCCCGGGCAGGACCTGAGGGGACAGTCCGGCCGGAAACAGGCGCGGGAACTGATATACAGAAACAACGCGGGAAGGCTGACTCGAGAGTACGTGTCGCCGGCCACGCGCCGGAGATGGGGCTCCATGTCGAAAGTCAAACTAGGTCGCACGCGGCTGGCAGTGACCGCCATAGCAGTGGTGGTCGCGGTGGGTCTCAGCGTGCCGGCGCACGCAGAGGCACAGGCGGCCGAGCCGACGCCCATTCCGACGATTTCGGCGTCGGCTAAAGCGACGCCGACGCCGACGCCGACCACGACCCCGAGTCCCTCCGCTTCGGCGGCGCCGACACTCGCTCCAGCGACGCCGGCTGCTACGGCGCCGACTCCCGTGCCTGCGGCCTCGAACACCGCCGCACCGGTCCCGACGAATTCTCCGACGTCATCTTCCGATGTTTCTCCGTCGCCGACGCCCACCGCGTCTGCCGGCATCCCCTCGGCGCCCGTGTCGGACGGCTCAGGAGCGAGGGTCGCGGCGGCCCCCGCAAAGGGGATCATCACAGGGCACATCTCAGTGCCGTCTTCGTTGCGGAAAGAATATCCAGCCGGCTACATCGAGATCCGGGCCTACCCCGTCGAGCGTGGCGGCGCCGGATATCGCACGTCAACAACCTCGATCCCGAACATTTTCGACTATCGACTCGACCTCGCGCCGGGTGACTACAAGTTGCTGTTTCTCGCCAGAGGAGGGCTGCCGGTCGTCGATCAATGGTGGGGAGGAGGCAGCACCTACGCCGAGGGGGCGACGGTGACAGCCGTGAGTGGGAGCGGCCATGTGACGGCCGGAATCGACATCACGATGGCCGCCTCTCCCCTCGCCACAGCTGGAGGCAAAGTCACTTTGCCCGGGGAGATGTCGCTCGCCAATAATCCCACCCGGGCACAGATCATCATTCCCTCGTCGGGGAAAGTGATCCGCGAAGAGGTCGTGCAGGCTGACGGGAAGTGGACGGCGCCGTACCTGACTCCCGGGAGCTACTGGGTTCGGTTTGTCACGAACAACCCTCGAGTGTTTGCGGCGTGGTGGTCAGGTAGCGATTCCGGCTCTCGGACGGCGGTCACGCTCGCCCCTCAGGAGGTCAGGTCGGACCTGAACGTCGTCATGACGAAGTACTCTTCGATCAGAGGTCGGGTGATCATGCCGGCGGGAGTAACGCTACCGGCTGGGCAGATCAAGGTAGACGTCTTCTCCAGCACGAACTCGCGTGATGTCGTTGCCTCAGCCACCGTTCAAGCGAACACAGGTTTCTACATCGACGGCCTTCGGGCTGGAACGTATCGCGTCCGCTTTTCGTCGACGACGGTGCCGATCAAGACGCAGTGGTGGAGCACCGGCACGAGTCATGCGACCGGCGGCGACCTCACCCTTGCCGCGTCTGAACAGCGAAACTGGGTCAACGTGACCTTGGCGAAGAAGTAGAGGCAGAAGGCTGCCTGCCGGGCCACTCCGCCACCTGACTTCGAGAGTCTGAACCTGGGCGGATGCGCACGACCATCGCGGGCCTCGACGTCCACACGTCCCACGACGATCTCTCCGGACGCGACGTGCTGCTGTGGCACCACGGATCGCCGCAGACGGGAGCGATCCTCCCGCCGGTGCAGGCGGCTGCCGACGCCCGCGGACTCGCCGTCGTGTCCGTCGCGCGCCCCGCGTACGCGTTCTCGCCGCGCATTCCGGGCCGGACCGTAGCCGATGTCGCCGCGGGGCTGCGCCCTGTACTCGAGGCGCTCGGCGTGGCATCCGTCGTCTCGGTCGGGGCTTCGGGCGGCGGCCCACACGCGCTCGCGTGCGCGGCCGCGATGCCCGGGCTCGTCCGCCGTGTCGTGACGTTCGCGTCTCCCGCGCCGTTCGACGGCAGCGACGACTGGTTCGCCGGGATGCAGGCGCCGCAGGCGATCCGCGCGGCGGTGACTGGGGAGGACGCGCGCCGTCGGTTCGCCGAGACCGACGAGTTCGATCCGGATTCCTTCGTGGATGCCGACTACGCGGCGCTGCAAGGGGAGTGGGCATCGCTCGGGGCCGACGTCGGGGCGTCCGCCGCGTACGGTGACGACGGCCTCATCGACGACGACCTCGCATTCGTCCGGCCGTGGGGGTTCGCGCTGACCGACGTCGCGGCATCCGTTCTGCTCGTCCACGGAGAACGAGACCGCGTGATCCCGCCCCGACACGCGCGGCTACTCGCCGCGGGTCTGCCGAACGCGTCACTCGAGCTTCACCCCAGCGACGGGCACGTGTCGGTGCTGCGGCACCTCGCCGCGTCGCTGTAGCCTCCCCGTCGCGCTCCTCGACCTCGTGCCTCCGCACCCCGTCCAGTCCCGCATCCAGTTTCGCGACACTCCATTCCGCCGGCAACATCCGCGCAGCCTGCAAGGAGCTCGTCGGCGCGATGAAGTCTCGGCGTACCCGCGACGCAGCCCCGCCGCCCAACCCGCGTCAGCGCCGCACCACCCGCGTCAGCGCCGCACCGCTCGCAGCACCCCTTCACCCGCGGCCGCGACCACCGCGGTGCACGCCAGGGCCACGGCGATGGTGACGAGCGCGGTCGCGGGGCCCGTGGCATCCAGGGCCGATCCGGCGATCACGCCGCCGATGGGGACGCCGAGCGACATGGCCGCGGTCGGGTAGGCGAGCGTCTCGGTCACGCGTCCTTCGGGGGCGCGGGCGGATGCCACGAGGATCCCCGAGATCATCACGGGCGACAGCAGCAGTCCGAGGAGCAGGATCGCGAGGAATAGCACCGGGGTCAGCCCCTGCGTGAGGGGTAGCGCGAGCGCAGCGACCGCCGCCGCGGCGGCGAACCCGATGAAGCGGGTGATCGGCGACACCCTCCACGCCCGCGCCCCGGTGATCACCGACCCCACCGCGATCGCGAGCGCCAGCGCGCTGAACGCGGGGCCCGCGAGCCACGGACGTCCGCCGACCTCGGCCCATCCGACCAGCGTGACGTCGAACGCCCCGAACACGCCGCCCAGCGCGATGCACGCGAGAGCGACGGGCACGACCCCGGCGGGGGGAAGCACGAACCGCGCGCGGCCGGTCGCGCCGGTCGCCGTCGGTTGTGTGCCGCGCTGCGATGCCAGCCACACCCCGCCGATCACGCCGAGCGTGAGCGACCCGAGCATCGCGAGCGCCGGGTTGAGCGCGGCGGCCACCGCGGTGATGGCGGGCGGTCCGGAGATGAAGACCATCTGGTCGCCGATCGTCTCCAGCGCGAGGGCGTGAGTCCGCTGCGACTCCGGTGCGAGCACCGTCCACCGTGCACGCACGGCCGAGGTCAGGTCGGGCGTTGCCGCCCCGGTCGCGAACGCGCCCACGAGCCACGTCCAGAACGGCGCATCCGTCAGCACGAGGGCGAGCAGAGCGGATGCCGCGAGCACGAGGCATCCGAGCGAGATGAGGATGACGCGGGCCTGGCCGTGGCGGTCCATGCGCGATGACCACAGCGGAGCGGCCACCGCCATGCCGACGACGAGCGGTGCGACGACGATCCCCGCCGAGGCGAAGCTGCCGGTCGCCGACGAGACGAGCAGGATGATGCCGAGCGACAGCGTGGCCCGCGGGAAGCGGGCCAGGACCCCGGCGGCGACGAACGACCGCGCGCCGGGGAGGCGCAGCACCTGCGCGTACGCGCGGATGCCCGTGGCCTCGGCCGCGACGCTCACGCGGTGTAGTCGAATCGGCTGATCTCCTCGAGCGCCTCGACGACGAACGACACGCTGTCCTCGAACAGCTCGGCGCCGTGCGCGGCGTTCGCGCCCGTCGGGTCGCCGAGCACCCCGGTGGGGCCGAAGTCGTTCGAGAGCCAGCCGAAGGTCACGGGCTTGCCATTGAAGCCGATGTGCCGGAAGTCGCCGATGTGCGCGGGCACGGTCGCTTCGAATTTCGACGCGTCCACGAGCTCGGGCCGCAGGTGCATGATCATGCTCGTCTCGCCGTGCCCGGCGTGGATGCCGGTGCCGTGCTCGTCCGGGCCGCCGTCGGTGCCCGTGAACGAGGGCACACGCGCGGCCGGCATGAAGAACGTGCGCAGGCCGAAGCGTCGGCGCAGCTCGCGGTTCGCGACGTTGAGCAGCGCGACATTGCCGCCGTGACCGTTCAGGAACACGAGCGTACGCGCGCGCGTGGTGAGCAGGGAGCGGCCGATGTCGACGATCGTCTGCATCATGGTCTCGGGCGTGAGCCACAGCGTGCCCGGTGCCCACGAGTGCTCGTCCGACTTCGTGATCGACAGCGTCGGCAGCTGCCAGACGTCGAGGCCCTGGGCGGCGGCGCGCGCAACGGCGGCCGTGGCGGAGGCCTCGGCCACGATGGCATCCGTCGCCAGGGGCAGGTGGGGGCCGTGGTGCTCGATGGCTCCCGTCGGCAGGACGATGATCGATTTCTCGGTGAGGGCCTCTGCCGCGGCGGGACCGCTGAGCTCCGCGAGCAGGCGGCTCATCGGATCGCCCCCTTCCGTGCACCGGCGTACGCCGGGTCGAGCTTGCCGGGATTCAGCAGCCCGTTCGGGTCGGTGCTCTTGGCGAGCTCGGCGGTCTGCTCGACGTTGAAGTCGACGTTCCACTGGTGCGGGTTGTGCACGCCCACGCCGATCGCGTTGAGATCGGCGATACCGCGGTACACGTCCTCCTCACTGACGTAGGGCGCGGCGAGCATCCCGATCGGGTGGAGCTTGGTCGACTCGATGTGGAGCTTCGCGCCGGGGAACACCGCCTCGACGGCGTCCACGTCCTCCGCCAGCGGAGTGCCCGCGACCTCGAGGTGGAACACCTCGTGCGGCTGGCTCTTCTGGTACCACTCGATCGGGTGGTTGTAGCTGAGCATCGACAGGCGGATGCTGGCCTGCGGCCCCTCGCGCACGGCCTCCACGCGGCCACCCGCTCCCTCGACGATCGCCGTGACGGTGTCGATGAGCGACGCGTCGATGATGGCCCGCAGGCTCGACCGGCCCTCGGGGATCGCCTCGTCGGCGGGGAGGGCCGCCGAGATCTCGGGTCCGTCGCCCGACACCAGGCGCGGCGTGGGGTCGAGGTTGCCGATGGTCTGCAGCACCGAGAGCGTGCCGGCGAAGTCGGGGAAGCTGGCCCACAGACCGCGCCACTCGCGTAGCGGCTCGAGTCGAACGGTGGCGCGGACGATGACGCCGGCCGTGCCGTAGTTGTGCACGTACTTCTGGGCTTCGTCGCCCTCGACGTGGATGATGTCGGCGCTGCCGTCGGCGTGCACGACGTCGAGCGCGGCGACGAAGCCGCGGTCGTTGGAGCCGTGCTCGATGGAGCCGGTGCCGCCGGAGCCGCCGGAGAGGAAGCCGCCGAGCGTCGACTGCGCGGTCGAGGGGTACATCCACAGCGCCTGGCCGGCGGCCCACGCGGCCTGCTCCAGGAGCACCATGGGGGTCCCTGCCTCGGCGGTGATGAAGCCGTCCCCGACCTCGATGATGGCCTTGGCGCGGGTGGTGTCGACGACGAGGCCGCCCTGCATCGGGATGGCCTGGCCGTAGTTGCCGGTGCCCTTTCCTCGGACGGTGACGGGCACGCCGTGCCGTGCGGCCGCGGCGACCGCGATCGCGATCTGCTCGGCATCCGTGGGGAACACGACGAGGTCGGCGAGGCCGAGGGGGAGCTTGGCGGCGATGATCGGAGACATCGGCGACCCGTCGACGCTGGCGCGCTCGCGCACGCGCGGTTCGGTGCTGACGGCCGCGGGGCCGAGCAGCTCGAGAAGGTCGTCCTCGAGGGAGAGGACGCGGGTGGCGGTGTCGCTCATGGGGGTGTCTCCGGGTGACGCGGGTGGGTGATGTTCCGGTGTCCGATCCCCGAGACTTCATCGGACTGACGACGGTGGCGCAGGCTGCGCGGGGGTTGTCGGCGGGATGAAGTCTCGGCGAACCGAAACCCGGAGGGGGGAGAGGGGGCCGGCCCGGCCCGCGCGAAGCGGACCGGGCCGGATCGATCAGAACGAGATCGAGGTGTCGATGAACTCGTTCGTGTACAGGTCGGCGGGGGTGTAGCCGGACGCGGGCGGGGTGCCCAGGTCGGTGTAGACCTTGCTCGCCTTCTCGAAGAAGTCCGCGAAGCGGGCGTCGTCGAAGTTGCCGTAGGTCGAGTCGGGGCCGTCGCCGACGAGGCCGAGGTCGACCTGCGTCTTGACCGAGTAGTCCGCCACGCCCTGCGTGTAGGTCCAACCGGTGTTGTACTCCTCGACGAGCTTGAGGATCAGGTCGTTCGCGGCCTTCGGGTCCTCGTAGTACGCGACGCCGGCCTTCTGCAGGACGGGGACGAGCTTCGTGAGGCAGGGCGAGAGCTCGTCGAAGTCCGCGGCCTTCACGGACATCGAGGACTGGTAGGTCTGCCATCCGGAGTCGTGGATCAGGGCGAACTTCACCGGCTTGCCCCAGGCCGAGACCTCGTTCTGGTAGACGTACGGCTCAGCCGAGGCGAAGCCCTGCTGCATGTCCTTGCCGCCGGCGGCGACGAAGTTCGACGGGGTGCCGTCGTACGAGCCGTCGAGGATGTCGGCGCTGGCGAGCCCGGCGCTCTTGAGGTACTCGATGTACGCCGAGCCGTCGAAGAAGCGCCAGACGCCCTTGTTCGCCTCGAGCGCGGGCTTGACGTCCTCGATCGTCTTCACGTCGGGGTAGGTCTCGGGGTCCCACATGACCATGGTCGGGCTGATGTCCAGCGGCGCCATGACGGCCTTGGTGGGCGTGGTGCTCGAGAGCTGGATCGCCTCGTCGGTGCTGACGTAGCCGAGGGTGATCGCGTCGTCCTGGTACATCTGGGCCGACACGGTCTGGAAGCCGATGGCGGGGCCGCCGGCGCGGATCTCGAGGTTCACTCCGGTGTACTCGCCGTCCGACATCAGCGGGCCGATGACGGCCTTGGTGTTGGCGTCGACCGTGTAGTCGTCCTTGATCATCTCGTAGAGGTGGCCGTGCTCGGCCTCCGGGTTCCAGTCGGTCTGGACGACGATGGTCGCGGGGCAGTCGGCCGACAGGTCGACCGAGCCGATCGTCATGTCGCTGCTGCTCGGTGCCGCCTGATCCGCGGCGCTGCCGGCGCACGAGGTGAGCGTGAGGGCGATCGCGAACGCGCCGGTGACGGCGGTACCGCGGACGAGGGTGCTGCGCTTCATGCTGTTTCGCTTTCTGTGACGGGTGGAACTCTCGGGTACGGAGGTGGTGCAGGAGGGGTCGGATGCCACGCCCGCGGGCACGCCCGAGGGCGCGGTGCCGTGGCATCCGGGGTCTGTGCGGTGCGGGTGATGCCCGCGTGATCAGCGCGCTGCTTCGTACCAGCGGCCGACGGCGACCTTCGACAGCCAGCCGAAGAAGGCGAAGATGACCACGCCGAGAAGGCACGCCGCGAGGATCGAGGCGAACAGCTCGGCGCTCTGCAGGCGCGACTGGTAGTTGGAGATGAGCGAGCCGATGCCCGGTTCGCCGCGGCGGAAGAAGTAGTCGCCGACGATCGCGCCGATGACCGAGAGGCCTGCCGAGGTGCGCATGCCGACGAAGATCGACGGGAGTGCGGCGGGGAGGGTGAGCTTGGTGAGCACCGTCCACTTGTTCGCCTTCTGGAGGCGGAACAGCTCCCGCTGCGACTTGTCCACCGACTGCAGGCCGAACAGGGTGTTCGAGACCATCGGGAACAGGGCGATCAGGATGCAGACGATGACGCGGGCGGTGAACTCGTACCCGAACCAGAAGCCGACCAGCGGCACGAGCGCGAGGATCGGGATGCACTGCAGGATCACCGCGTAGGCGTAGGTGCTGCGCTCGACCCAGCGGGCCAGCGACATCGCGATGGCCCAGCCGATGCCGAGGATCATGGCGACCGCGAGACCGGTCAGGGCGACACCCGTGGTGCGGAACAGCGCCACCCAGATGTCGACGCTGACCTGCGGGTTGAAGAAGCCCTTCGTGAACATCTCGTGCGGCATCGGCAGGAGGAAGCCCTTGCCGGTGGCGGTGAGGAGGCCCGCGATGAGGTACCAGACGCCCACGAGCACGGCGAGGACGCCGAGCGGCGGGCCCGCCATGATCAGCGCGCGGGCGACCGGGCCGCGACCGCGCGGCGGAGCCTTGGGGCCCGCGTCGCCCGACGGGGCCGGGGTGGATGCCGTGGGCTCGGACGCCTCGGAGACGACCGGCTCTGCAGAGGTGGTGCTCATGAGTGTCCTTCCCGGAGGGCGTGGGAGACCTCGCCGACGAGCTTGGCGAACTCGCCCGTGTAGCGGATCTCGGGGTCGCGCGGCATGTCGAAGGGGACTTCGAACGTGTCGACGAGGTGGCCGGGGCGACCGGACATCACGACGACCTTGGTGGAGAGGTAGACCGCTTCGGAGACCGAGTGGGTGATGAAGAGTCCGCCGAACTTCTGCTCGACGAAGATCTTGAGGAGCTCGTCGTTCAGGCGTTCGCGGGTGATCTCGTCGAGGGCGCCGAACGGCTCGTCGAACAGGAACAGTTCGGGGTCGAGCGTGAGCGAACGGGCGAGCGAAGCGCGCATCTTCATGCCGCCCGACATCTGCTTGGGCAGGTGCTTCTCGAAGCCGTTGAGGCCGACGAGATCGATGGCCCATTTGGCCTTCGGGGTGCGCACCCGCTTGGGCTGCCAGTTGAGCTCGGCGAGGAGTTCGACATTCGACTGCACGTCCCGCCAGGGCAGGAGCGTCGCGTCCTGGAAGACGTAGCCGATGCGGTCGGTGTTGACCGTCGCGTCTCCTTCGCTGGCGGACTCGAGCCCGGACGCGATGCGCAGCAGGGTCGACTTGCCGCAGCCGGACGGGCCGACGACGCTGACGAACTCGCCGCGCTGGACGACGAGGTCGACCCCCGAGAGGGCGGTGGTGCCGTTGGGGAACGTCATGGCGACGTTCCGGAAGTCCAGCAGCGGCGCGGCGGGGTCCGCGAGCGTGGCTGCCGGTGTGGGGGAGGCGAGGGTCACGAAACGCTCACTTTCCGGTCGGGACGAGGGTCGGAAGCGCCGGTGCGGGTGCGTCGGCGAGGGGTGTGTGGGAAGGGAGCGCCGTCTGCGTCGACACCGTCGTGCGGCTGACGACGCGCCCGCGGTACAGGACGACGCGGTCGGCGGAGGCGAAGGCGACCGCGTCGCCGAGCGAGTCGGCGCGGACGGCGACCAGGTCGGCGCGGGCACCGGGGACCGGACCCGCGAACGGGAGGCCCATGACGTCGCGCGCACCGGTGGTGACGGCATCCACCGCGTCTTCGGGGGCGAGGTGCCCCGCGGCGACGAGGAGGGACGCGGTCTCGAGGTGGTCGCAACGGCCCACGGGGTTGAACGGGTCGCGGACGTTGTCGGCTCCCGCCGCGACGCGCACGCCGGCGGCCTTGAGTCGGCCGATCGGCGCGATTCCGCGGGGCACCGCGTGGTCGGCATCCCAGCCCTGGAGGTAGAGGTTGGTGATGGGCAGGGCGATGATGCCGATGTCGGCGGCGCGCACCTCGTCGGCCAAGGCTGCGAGGTCTTCCGTCGGCATCATGCTCAGCCGGACGCAGTGGCCCGCCGCACGCGTGCGGTGCCAGCCGGTGACGGCCCGCGCGTACGCGGCGAGCGTGTCCGCCCCGGCGAGGCTCTCGTCGGTGTGCAGGTCGAGGCCGACGTCGCGGCGCCGAGCGATCGCGATGAGGCGGTCGAGGTCGGCGAGCGGGTCGTCCGCGAGGTGCGGCGCGCCGCCGACGAGGTCGATGCCCGCATCGAGGGCGGCGTCGAACACCGCGTCGGGCACGGTCGGGCCGCCGAGGGCGACGAGCTCGATGTCCATCAGGCCGCGGAGCTCTTCGCGCAGCCGCACGAGGGCGCGGGCGCCGATCAGGGCGTCGTCGCCGCGGAGCAGGTCGACGTGAGTGCGTACGGCGGTGATTCCGGATGCCAGCATGCGCAGGGCCGTGGAGCGAGCCCGGTCGAGCGTCTCGTCCTCGTCGAGCGTCAGGGCGAACGCCTGCCAGCTCTCGATCGCCCGGACGAGATCGCCGAACGGGGGCTGGATGGCATCCCACGACTGCGACTTGTCGAGGTGCGCGTGCGGCTCCGCGCCCGCGGCCGTGACCACGTAACCGGTCAGGTCGAGGATCTCGCCCGCGGTCTCGGGAAGCGGGGTCCCCGCGGGAACCACCGCGACGACCGTGTCGCCGTCGATCGCGATGTCCACGAGCGCGCCGGAGGCCAGGCGCGCGTTGCGGATCTCGCTGATCGAAAGGGGTGGAGCGGCGGACACGAGGACCTCCGGAGAATGAGGGAAGGGATGCCGCGGCGTCGAGGCGGGAGCCGTCGGGAGCGGCGGTCCAGTGTTGGTGTGACCAACATCTGGGTTGTTTCCGATGCTAGGAACCGGTCGTTTCCGCCGTATTTCCCGCTCGTGACCCTCGTGACAAACCTGCCGCGGCAGGGCGTGCCGCGGCACGCCGCCCCACGGGGAAGGAGAGATGCCGGGGCTCAGCTCGCGGCGTCGAACAGGTCGCGCGCTTCGCGGTAGATCGCCTCGATGCGATCGACGTGCTGATGGAAGTCGAGTTCGACCGCGCTCGCCGCAGCGCCGGAGGTGACCGTCTCCCGGAGGACGGGGTCGTTCGCGATGCGACGCAGAGCCTCGGCCAGCGTTGAGGGCGTGGCATCCGTCGACACGACCCCGTTGCGACCGTCGGTGACCAGTTCCCCGGCAGCCGGGGGAGTCGCGACGACGGGGCGACCGAGCAGGAGGCTCTCCGCGATGACGAGGCCGAAGGTCTCGGGCCACAACGAGGGGAAGACGAGGGCGGTCGACGAGCGGATCAAGGCGCTCTTGGCCTCGGCGTCGACCCAGCCGACGTACCGCACCCGGTCACCCACCGCCGCCTGGACGGTCGCGCGCTCGGGCCCGTCGCCCGCGATGACCAGGTCGGCATCGAGCTGCGCCTCGTTCCACGCGCGCAGCAGGAGGTCGACGCCCTTCGACTCCTGCAGCCTGCCGAGGAACACGAACAGGGGGCGCGGCGGCATCTCGATCTCGTCGGCGGACAGGGGAGGCGTCGGCCAGCCGTGCGGCACGACGCGACCGATCGCCCCGCCGGCGCCGAAGCCGAGCTCCGCGTGACGGAGCCGGGTGCGCTCGCTGGGGAAGACGATCACGGTCGCCTTGCGAGCGGAACGGGCGACGATGCGCGCCCGCAGGCGCTGGGCGACCTCGAGTCGCGGGGGCAGGACGCCATCGCGAAGAGTGGTGGATGCCGTGTCGACGAGGCAGAAGTCGTGGGCGGTGTGCACGACGGGTGCGCGGTGGGCGCGGAGCACGCTGGCGCCCACGCCCTGGAAACGGTGGATGTGAATGACGTCGCGGCCGTCCTGCACGTGACGGTAGGCCCGGGGACGTCTGACGGCATGAACGAGGTCGAGGCCGTGGAAGACCACGCGGGCGAGGGGGGAGGAGCCTCGTCGGTCGGGTGCGTACGGGCGCCAGGTCGGGCGAATCGTGACGCGGATGCCGGCGGCGGCCGCCCGGGCGATACTCTCGCCGTCCGCGACGGCCGTCACGATCTCCACATCGTGGCCGCGTTCCCACTGCTCCGCGGCGAGGGCGAAGAGGTAAGCCTCCGCCCCGCCCCAGGGGAGGGCGAACGTGCTGTGGAGATGGGTGATCTTCATGACGATCTGCCCTCCTCCCGCCCGGCCCGGATCGCTGCCGCACACACAGTACGTGCGGCCTCGAGCCCGCGAAGCGTCTTCGTCCCCGTACGCGTGCGAGCGGGCCCGGTGTTCATGCGCTCCCTCGTGATTCCGCTGCGATCACCTCACCCGGTGCCGACGGATCCGGGCGTCGACGGGGCGCTGTCGGGGCCTCGGCATGCTGATTCCCTGTGCCGGCCGCGCGGTACGCAGGGGAGGGTGCATGCGGATCGTGAGTCTGTCGCCGAGCGTGCCGTATGACGGCATCCCCCACGCGGGTGGCCAGTACCTGCTCCGCCACCTCCGGGTGCTACGGGAACTGGGGCACGCTGTGACGGTCGTGTCGTTCGATGGGCCGGAGAATCGGGCCGCGGCCGAATCGCTCGATGAGGGCATCGCCGTCGTCCTCGTGCCCGTCGATCGGCCGCGATCGGCTCGAGCGCGTCGATTCGTCGAGGTCGTCGAGCGTCAGGAGCGACGGCTCTTCCCGGTCCGCCCGGTCGCACGGCGTCGCCGCGCGCTCCGTCTCAGCGCGGCGGCGCAGACGGCACTGTCCGCCGCGGACATCGTCGAGTACCAGTGGAGCGAGAGCGGGTGGTTCGGCCTCCGCCGCCGCCCGGTGGGTGGGGCGCGCCACATCGTGGTCGCTCACGACGTCGTGTCGCAGAGCTATGAACGCTTCCTCGCCGCGGCCGGCGCGGTGTGGAGTCCTCGGGGACTCCTCGCCCGGTGGCGTCGGGCCAGCGTGGGCCGTGACGAGCGGTCTGTCTATCGCCACGCCGACGCCGTCGTCTCGTTCAGTGCGAAGGATGCCGCGTTCGTCCGCCGGATCGCCGGGTCGGCGGCGCGGGCGATCGTCGTCCGTCCACCGCTGGCCGACGGCGTCGAGGTGTCGATGCGCGAGGGGGATCCGGCTCCCACCGTGTTGTTCGTGGGCGCGTTCGACCGGTCGGTCAATTCCGAGGCGGCGCTCTGGGCCATGGCCGACATCGCCCCGCGGGTGCTCGCGGTGCAGCCCGACGCGCGCTTCGTCTTCGCCGGGGCGCGTCCGACCGCCGAGATGCGTCGAGTGGCCGCCGCGCGTCCGGAGTCGTTCGTCGTCACGGGTCGTCTGGACTCGCTCGACACGGCGTACGCCGCCGCCGACGTGGTGCTCGTGCCCCTGCGGGCCGGTGCCGGCGTGAAGTTCAAGACGGTCGAGGCGATGCTGCGCGGCATCCCGGTGGTCGCGACGGGTGTCGGCGTCGAGGGGATCGTCGACGACCGCATCCGCGCCTTCGCGGTCGCCGACGATGCCCGCGGGCTCGCCTCGGGCATCGTTCGGGCCCTCGCCGATCCGGACGCCGCGCGCCGCGAGGCCCTGCGATACCGCGACGCCGTCGCGGACGAGTTCTCCGGGAGCGCCTTCCGACGTTCCCTGGCCGCCATCTATCGAGGAGGCACACCGTGACCGGATCCCGCCCGACCGTCGCCGGCGCGACGGTCACCTACGGTGCGCGGCACGCGTCGTGCCTCGCGGTCGTCGCCCGCATGGTGGAGGAGGGTGTGGACACGGTGCTCATCGTCGACAACGGCTCCGTCCCCGCAGCCGCGGCCGCTCTGGACGCCGCCGCGGCGCAGAGCGGGGGACGGATCACGGTGAAGCGGATGCCGCGGAACGAGGGGTCGGCCCCGGCTTTCGCCGCCGCGATCGCCGGCGCGTGCGACGCGGACACGGAGTACGTGTGGCTCCTCGACGACGACAATCTGGCGCAACCGGGAGCGCTCGACCGGTTGCTCGCCGCCGACCGCGCTCTGCGAGACGAGGGGGTCGCTCTGACCGCCGCGGCACCGCTCCGCGCGCCGGAGGCCGACGCGCGGACCATCGCCCACGTCGTCGCGACCGAGACCGCGCGCGAGAGCCCGCGCGAGGCGATCTCGTTCGCCGGCGTCGAGGCGGGTCTGTACGCCCGCCGCCTTCTCGAGCGCCTCGGCGTGCGTCGCCCGCGCGCCCGGTCCCGGGGGACCGACCTCGCTTACGCACCCTACGGTGGGCTGCTGGCCCGAGCCGAGGTCCTGCGAGCCCTCGGCCTGCCGCGCGCCGATTTCGTGCTGTACGGCGACGACCTCGAGTACACCTCCCGGATCGTCGCGCGCGGGGGTCGCATCGGCCACGTCCGCGATGCCGTCGTCGTCGACCCCCGCGGGGAACGATGGATGCCGCCGGGCTTCGAGGTGCGGGCGATGTTCCTGTCGACGAGCCCGGCGTTGCTGTACTACTTCCTCCGCAACCGTCTGCATCGCGAACTGGGGACGGGGCGACGGTGGAGCATTCCGCGTGCGGGGAACGCGGCGCTGTTCTTCGCGCTCTGTGCCGGGTGTGCCATCGTGACGCGCCGATGGTCGAAGCTGCCGATCATCCGTCGGGCGGTCGGCGACGCTGTGGCCGGCCGTCTCGGGCGTCAGGTGGAGATCTGACCGCAGACGGGTGAGCTGCTGGGTGAGCCGCCTAAAGCTCGATCGTGATGCGCGGGCACGCCGCCCGCGAGACGCACAGCATCATCGTGCGGTTCGCCTCCTGCTCCTCCGGTGACAGCACTGAGTCGCGGTGCTCGACGTCCCCGTCGATCACGGGCACTTCGCACGTTCCGCACGTGCCGACGCGGCAGCTCGACGGGACCACGGCGCCGTACTCCTCGACGACCTCGAGGATCGACTTCTCCGGCGGCACGGTCACCGTCAGCCCCGACATCATGAGGTCGACCTCGAAAGGCTCCGACCACACCGGCGGCCCTAGGACCTTCGCCTCGAACCGCTCGACGTGGAGGCTGCCGCGCGGCCACCCCGACATCGTGGCATCCAGGGCCTCCAGGAGGCGCGCGGGGCCGCACGCGTAGACGACCGCCCGCGAGACGGGAGTGCCGAGGCGTGCGTCGAGGTCGAGACGTCGGCCCTCGTCCGCGGCGAACACCTCCACACGGTCGCCGTAGCGCTCGACGAGCTCGTCGACGAACGCCATCGTGCTCCGCGAGCGGCCGGTGTAGAGCAGCGTCCACGCGGCCCCCGCGGTCTCGGCGGCCTCGATCATCGGAACGATCGGGGTGATGCCGATGCCCCCGGCGACGAAGACGTACGAGCGCCCCGCGGTCGGAGCGAAGAGGAAGTGGTTCGCGGGGCCGCGCACGCGCAGCGCGGTGCCCGGGTGGGCGTTTTCGTGCAGCCACACCGATCCTTCGCGCTCGCGGAGCACGCCGATGCGCCACGTGCCCCGTTCGCTCGGCGAGCCGCACAGCGAGTACTGGCGCTCCACCCCACCGGGGAGCACGACGTCGATGTGCGCGCCCGGCGACCAGTGCGGCAGTACTCCACCCGGCCGCTCGAGGTCGAGCACGACGACGCCGTCCGCCGCCTCCCGGCGCTCGCGGACGGTCACCTCGAACGTCAGACCGCCGCTCATGCTTCTCCTTCGCCGGGGTCGGGGGCGCCGTGCACCAGTTCCTTCACGATCAGCAGGCGGTAGGGCGCACCGCCGGGCGAGTGCCACCGGTGCGGTGTGCCGGACCGACAGTAGACCGAGTCGCCGACGGACAGGGTCGTCTCGCCGAACGGCCCGAGCGAGATCACGATCGAGCCCTCCAGCACGGTGAGGAACTCGTCCTCCTCGTGCACGTAGTGGTCGCCGGGTTCGGGGTTCGCGCCGGTGAACTCCATCGGCTCGAAGCGACGCGGACCCTCGGCGAGCATCCGGGCGCTGCCTTCGGCATAGGGTCCGACGAGCCCCTCGTCGGCGCGCACGAACGTGGGGTGCGCGCTTTCGTCGGGACGCGGCGGTTCGGAGGCGGCGATGAGCTCGACGCGGCTCGTGCCCAGGGCGCGCGCCAGCCTCTCCAGGCTCGCCATGCTCGGGCGGGCCAGACCGCGCTCGAGTTGGCTCAGGAACGGATGCGAGAGCGCCGCCGCCTCGGCCAGCTGGGTCAGCGTCAACCCGCGCGCTTTGCGCAGACCGCGCAGGTGCGCCCCGAGACGTTCGTCGCCGGTGGAGCCGGTGGCGGGATCATCGGCGGGGATCGCGGGAGCCATGGTGGTCATCGTCCCACCCTCTCGAACAGTCGCGCGGTGATCTCGGCTTCGTCGGCGGTTGTGAGCCGTCCATCCTCCACGACGAGGCGCCCGGCGGCGACGACCGCGCGCGGACGGCGGCCGGGAGATGCCCACAGCAATCCCGCCACGCGATCGGCGACGCCGGCATCCGCGACGCCCGAGACGTCCCACAGGCAGAGGTCGGCGGCCGACCCCGGCGTGAGCCTCCCCAGCTCGGGGCGCCCGAGGCCGTCGGCCGATCCCGCGGTCGCCATCGACAGGACCGTGGATGCCGCGAGCTGGGGGCCCACGAGGGCGGAGACCTGCATCGCGAGACGGGCGTCCGCGAGGAGGTGTCCGGCGTCGTTGCTGCCGCCGCCGCTCGTGCCGAGCCCCACCGGGATGCCGGCATCCCGAAGCTTCGCCACCGGAGCGACGCCCCATCCCATCGGTACGTCGCATCCCGGCGCGTGGGTCGCGGTCACACCGGCGGCGGCGAGCCGGGCGATCTCTTCGTCGGTGACGCCGCACAGGTGGGCGAGGGTCACGTCGGGCGCGAGCCAGCCCCAGTCCTCGAGCAGGTCGATCGGACGCCGGCCGTAGGTCGAGAGCGCGATCTCGACGTCCACGACCTCGTTCGCCTGCGTGCGGCGACGGAGCCCCCGGCGCTCAGCGACCTCGCCGAGCAGCGCGAACGTCTCGCGGGAGTCGCTGTGGACTCCGGCGGGGCCGACAGCCACTTGCAGCATCCCGTCCGCGCTCACACCGGCCGGGCGCCCGTCCACGAGCGCGGCGGCGATCGCCTCGGCCGACAGTGCGGCTTCCTCCGGGTCGTCCCGCGCGGCACCGCGCACGAACGCCAGCCGCGCACCGACCTGGGCGGCGGCATCCGCGGCGGCGCGGGCAATCCCGACCGTGTCGGCCCCCGACGGCCACGTGAGGTGATGGTCGGCGACCGTCGTGACTCCGCTGAGCAGCGCCTCCGCGAGCCCCGCGCTCGCCGCGATCCCGGTCAGCTCGGGGTCGACACCCGCCGCGGCGTACGCGCTCGCCATCGCGGGCAGCCATTCGCGCATCGGGATGCCGCGGGTTCCGGGCAGAGTCCGGAACGCCGTCTGCAGGAGGTGGTGGTGGGCGTTGACGAGACCGGGAGTCACGACGCAGCCGCTCGCATCCACGACCGTCGCGCCCGCGGGCGCCGGGGTGTCCATGATGATCCCGTCGACGCTCACGACATCGCCCGCGCGGACCCGGCCCTCGGCTTCGACGACCGCGACCGCGTCGCGGATGACGAGCGCCGTCATCGCGCCATCACCGGCGTCGGGACCGCGCAGCCGGGCGCGGCGCCGGCGTGCAGGGGGCCGTCCGTCGAGCTCAGGGGCAGGGCGCTCGCGCGGCGGCGTGCCGCGACGATCTCGGCGATGACCGACAGTGCCGTTTCTTCGGGCGTCTCCGCGCCGAGATCGAGGCCCAGGGGGGAACGCAGCCGCCCGAGCTCGGCATCCGTCACTCCCGCCTGCGTGAGCAGCGCGGCCCGCCGCGCGACGGTCGCCCGCGATCCCATGGCGCCGACGAAGCCCACGGGAAGTCGCAGTGCCGTGCGGATGGCCGGGATGTCGAGGCGTTCGTCGTGCGTCAGGACGCATACCGCGGTGCGCTCGTCCGGCGATTCCAGCGAAGCGAGGTAGTCGTGCGGCGCGGCGACGACCAGTTCGGATGCCTCGGGGAATCGGTCGCGCGTCACCATCAGCGCCCAGGCGTCGCACACCGTCACGGCGAAACCCGCTGCCGCCCCCACGCGGCACAGGGCCGCCGCGTGCTCACCCGCGCCGAGGACGACGAGCCGGGGGCGCGACGGTCGGTGCAGCTCCAGCACCGTCTCGTCCGTCAGGTCGAGATCGATCGCGCTCTCGCGGCCGGCCGCGGCCGCCACGAGGGCATCGCGCACCCGGGTGTCGTCGCCGTCGATCGGGTAGGCCACCACCTCGATCGCCCCGCCGCACGCGAGTCCCGCGGTGACGATCGCGTCGTCCGGGCCGGTGAAACCGAAGCTCCCGCGACGGACCTCGCCCGAGCGGAGCGCGTCCAGTCCGAGCATCACGGCGTCGCCTTCGACGCAGCCGCCCGAGAGCGAGCCGATGACGCGCGCGTCGGACGTCACCGCGAGGGTCGCGCCCACGCCGCGCGGAGCGCTCCGCACGACACGAGTCACCGTGACGGCCGCGACGGGTACCCCGCGTTCGATCAGGGGCAGCAGATCGGCGGCCAGTTCGAGCATGCTGGCGACCGTATCCCCGCCGTGTTTCACGCACGCTACGCTGTCGTGACCATGCCCTCCGCGACCGGTTCCGCCCCCGTCGGAGAGACGCCCGCCGGCCTCGTTCTCGCCGCCGGCGCCGGTCGTCGGTTCGGGGGCCCCAAGGCTCTCGCCCGCGATTCCCTCGGTGTCCCGTGGGTCGAGAAGGCCGTCCGTGCGCTCCGCGCGGGCGGGTGCGACCCCGTCCTCGTCGTCCTGGGTGCCGCGGCCGACGCGGCGGGGCACCTCGTCCCCGCGGGGACGACCATCGTGCGCGCGGAGGGGTGGAGCGAGGGCGTGTCAGCGTCTCTGCGCGCGGGCCTGGAGGCCGTGGCATCCACGTCCGCTCCCGCGGTCGTCGTGATTCCCGTCGACACCCCGGATCTCCCCGTCGCGGCCGTCACGCGGTTGGCCTCGCGCACGAGCGACGATGCGCTGGCGTTCGCCGCCTACGACGGCGCTCCCGGGCATCCGGTCGTGATCGGCCGGGACCACTGGATCGCGGTGGCCGCTACGGTACGCGGCGATGTCGGCGCGCGTCCGTACCTTCGGGCGCACGGCGCCGAGGCCGTCGAGTGCGCCGACCTGTGGTCGGGAGCCGACCGCGACGTCCGCTGATCAGCCGAGGCCGCTGGCCGCGGCCCGGAGCTCGTCGAGCACGCGGAGGACATGCGGGGCGAGCCCCTGCTCATCACCGCGGGGGTCGTCGGACCAGCGCTGATAACCCTGCTTGAAGGCCAGCACCCCCATCTCGCTGGCGAGGTGCGCCGTCGCCGCGGGCACGCCGCGCTCGCTCAGCGCTGCCGACATCGCGGCGGCCATTCCGACGCTCTTGAGCGCGTCCCGTTCCTGGAGCTCGACACTGGCGGCGACGGCCGCTTTCAATCGAGGTCCGAGTGCACGGTTCTGCGGGCCCATCTCGCTCGACGCGCGCGCGAGCCCGGCGGCGACCGCTTCCAGTGGGCTGGCGTTCGAGGGTGCCTCGGCGATCCCCTCGGACAGGAGGCGACTGAGCGTCTCCTGTCCCGCCACGAGGAGTTCCCGCTTGTCAGGGAAATGACGGAAGAACGTGCTCTTGGTCACGCCGGCGCGCTCGGCGATCTCGGTCACCGTCGTGGCGTCGTACCCCTGCTCCGTGAACAGGTCGACGGCCGCGACGACGAGTCGCTCGCGCGCTCCCGGTTCCCATCGAGCCATACCGGAATCCTATCCGATGGGACAATTGTCCCGTCGGGGCGTATGGTGATGGGATAAAAGTCCCATCACTGAAAGGTTTCGCCATGATCGTTTTCGTCACCGGTGGCACCGGCACGATCGGCACGGCCGTCGTCGCCGAACTGCTTACCCATGGCCACTCCGTCCTCGGACTGGCGCGGTCGGATGACTCGGCGTCCGCACTCCTCGCCGCGGGTGCGGACGTCCTCCGCGGCTCGCTCACCGACCTCGACGTCCTGCGCGAGGGCGCGTCACGAGCGGACGGGGTCATCAGTCTCGCCTTCAGCCGCGATTACGGCAGTGCGGAGGCGCTGGATCGAGGTCTCGTCGAGGAGCGGGAGGCGATGGCGACCCTCGGAGGCGCGCTGATCGGGACCGGGAAGCCGATCGTCACGGTGTCCGGCACGCCGTGGGTGCCGGGGCGCGCGGCGACCGAGTCCGACCCGCTCCCGCTCGAAGGTCCCGTGGCCAGCCGCGCACTCGCCGTCACGGCTCTGCTCGACCTGTCCGCGCGCGGGGTGCGGGCTTCCGCGGTCCGCATGCCGCGAACGGTGCACGAGCACGGTGAGGGAGGATTCGCCGGGCTCCTCGCCGCGGCGGCGCGACGGACCGGCGTCGCCGGCTACCCCGGTGACGGGCAGCAGCGCTGGCCCGCGGTACACGCCCGCGACGCCGCCGCTCTGTTCCGTCTGGCCCTAGAGTCGGCGCCCGGGGGAAGCGCGTGGCACGCCGTTGCGGATGAGGGGGACCGCGTGGTCGACATCGCGACGGTCATCGGCCGACGCCTCCAGCTTCCGGTGCGATCGGTCCCCGAGGAGACCTTCGGCCCCTTCGGTTCGATCTTCGCGATGGACCAGCCCGCGTCGAGTGCCCTCACCCGGCAGGTGTTGGGGTGGGAGCCTCGGCATCCGTCGCTCCTTGCCGATCTGGAGGAACTGCAGCCCTAGCGGTTGCGGCCGAGGTGCGTGACGGAGTGGGGCTCGAGCCCCACTCCGTTATCTGTTCGTTGCACTCGGCCCGCGTCGAAGCTCTGGACAAATCCCGGCACCCGGGGATATGTTCACGGAGCCGTCATAATTAACGACGGCACCAGGAAGCCGGGACGAGGACGTACCCGATCCGACGCCGGGGAGGGCGCCGGGTACGGACCACGGGGGTCCCTGCAGTTCAGAGAGGAACGCAGATCACAATGCTGAAGAAAATTCTGACCGGTGCGGCCATCGCGGCTCTCGCCGTCGGACTCGGAGCGTGTAGCTCCACGCGTCCCGCCGACGGCGGCGGCGACGCCGCCGGGGGCAGCAGCGAGTGCAACGTCGGCATCGCGATGCCGACCCGCAGCCTCGAGCGCTGGATCAACGACGGTGAGCAGCTCCAGAAGAAGCTCCAGGACGCCGGCTGCACCGTCGACCTGCAGTACGCCGACAACAAGACCGACCAGCAGATCAGCCAGATCCAGAACCAGATCTCGGGCGGCGCGAAGATCCTCGTGATCGCCGCCATCGACGGTTCGACGCTCGGCCCGGTCCTGCAGGAGGCCAAGGCCCAGAACGCGACGGTCATCGCGTACGACCGCCTCATCAACGGCAGCGAGAACGTCGACTACTACGCCACGTTCGACAACTACAAGGTGGGCACCCTCCAGGGTCAGTACATCGAGGAGCAGCTCGGCCTGAAGGACGGCAAGGGTCCCTTCAACCTCGAGCCCTTCGCCGGCAGCCCCGACGACAACAACGCGAAGTTCTTCTTCGCCGGTGCGTGGGACGTGCTGAAGCCGTACGTCGACAAGGGTCAGCTCGTCGTCCCGAGCGGCAAGTCGCCCGCCAACGACGACGCGTGGGCCAGCATCGGCATCCAGGGCTGGGCCTCCGACAAGGCGCAAGCCGAGATGGACAACCGCCTCTCGTCGTTCTACGGCGACGGCAAGAAGGTCAACGTCGTCCTGTCGCCCAACGACAGCCTCGCGATCGGTATCGAAGCATCCCTCAAGTCGGCCGGCTACACCGCCGGCGCCGACTACCCGATCATCACGGGCCAGGATGCCGACAAGGCCAACGTCAAGGCGATCCTCGACGGTCTGCAGTCGATGACGGTCTGGAAGGACACCCGCGCGCTGGGTGACCGCGTCTTCACGATGATCCAGGAGATCAAGGACGGCAAGGAGGTCGAGGTCAACGACACCGAGACCTACGACAACGGCAAGAAGGTCGTCCCGTCGTACCTGCTGACGCCTGAGGTCGTCGTCAAGGACGACGTGCAGTCCAAGCTCATCGACTCGGGCTTCCTGAAGGCCTCTGACGTCGGGCTCTGATCCGCAACTGCGGCGGGGCGGGTTCGCCCGCCCCGCCGCTCTATCTGTCGCCGCGCGGCGACGGAGGGAGACACCATGACCGAACCGATCCTGCGCATGTCGGGGATCTCCAAGTCGTTCAACGGCGTGCCGGCCCTGGCCGACGTCTCGGTCGACGTGCACCGCGGTGAGGTGCACGCGATCTGCGGCGAGAACGGCGCGGGGAAGTCGACGCTGATGAAGGTCCTCAGCGGGGTCTACCCCGCCGGGAGCTTCGACGGCACGATCACCCTCGAGGGCGAGCCGGTCGCGTTCCGCTCGATCAACGACAGCGAGGCCGCCGGCATCGTCATCATCCACCAGGAGCTGGCCCTCAGCCCCTACCTCTCGATCGCCGAGAACATCTTCCTCGGCAACGAGAAGTCCAAGCGCGGCGTCATCGACTGGAACGCGACGAACACCGCCGCCGCCGAACTGCTCAAGCGCGTCGGCCTGCGCGAGAACCCGGCGACGAAGATCTACGAGCTCGGCGTCGGAAAGCAGCAGCTCGTCGAGATCGCCAAGGCGCTGGCCAAGGAAGTGAAGCTCCTCATCCTCGACGAGCCCACCGCCGCCCTCAACGACGACGACTCCGCGCACCTGCTCGACCTCATCGACCAGCTGCGCGACCAGGGGATCACCTGCATCATCATCAGCCACAAGCTGAAGGAGGTGCTCCGCATCGCCGACCGCATCACGATCATCCGCGACGGCCGGACGATCGAGACGATGCGGCGCGACGACCCCGAAACCGACGAGGGACGCATCATCCGCGCCATGGTCGGTCGCGACCTCAACAGCCTCTTCCCCCCGCGCGAGCCCGACATCGGCGAGGAGCTGTTCCGCGTCGAGCACTGGACCGTCCACCACCCCGTCGACACCGAGCGCGTCGTCATCGACGACGCGTCCTTCATGGTGCGCGCGGGCGAGATCGTGGGCTTCGCCGGTCTCATGGGCGCCGGGCGCACCGAGCTCGCGATGAGCATCTTCGGCCGCATGTACGGCACCGGGATCTCGGGAGAGGTCTACAAGGACGGTCAGCAGATCGACGTGCGCACGGTGGATGCCGCCATCAAGAACGGCATCGCCTACGCCACGGAGGACCGCAAGAAGTACGGTCTGAACCTCATCGGCGACATCCAGGTCAACGTCTCGGCCTCCGCCCTCGCCCGCCTCGCGCGTCTCGGCGTCGTCGACCGGTACCGCGAGTACAAGGTCGCCGATTCGTACCGCTACAAGATGAACATCAAGGCGCCCAGCGTCGCCGCGATCACCGGACGCCTCTCCGGCGGGAACCAGCAGAAGGTCGTCCTGTCGAAGTGGATGTTCACCGGACCCGACGTGCTGATCCTCGACGAGCCCACCCGTGGCATCGACGTCGGGGCGAAGTACGAGATCTACGGCATCATCAACGAACTCGCGGCCCAGGGGAAGGCCGTCATCGTCATCTCGTCGGAGCTGCCCGAGGTCATCGGCCTCTCCGACCGCATCTACACCATCTCCGAAGGACGCATCACGGCCGAGGTCAGCCGTGAGGATGCCACCCAGGAGACGCTCATGCGGCACATGACCGCCGGAAGGAACTGACAGCAATGGCCACCGCATCCACCCAGACGGTCGAAGCGCCGACGCAACCCGGGCCGCGGCGCCGCGGTCTTCTCGCGCGCATCAACTTCCGGCAGTTCGGCATCCTCGCCGCCCTGGTCATCATCATCGTGCTGTTCCAGGTGCTCACCGGCGGACGCCTGCTGCTCCCGGGCAACGTCAACAACCTCATCCAGCAGAACGCCTACGTGCTGATCCTCGCGATCGGCATGGTCATGGTCATCATCGCCGGTCACATCGACCTGTCGGTCGGATCGGTCGTCGCGATGGTCGGCGCGATCGCGGCGATCGCGATGAATCAGTGGGGCCTGCCCTGGTTCGTCGCGGTGATCCTGTCGCTCATCGTCGGCGCGATCGTCGGGGCCTGGCAGGGATTCTGGGTCGCCTTCGTCGGGATACCCGCGTTCATCGTGACCCTCGCGGGCATGCTGCTCTTCCGCGGACTCACGCTCGTTCTGCTCACCGGCGGCACGATCAGCGGTCTGCCCGACGGCTTCACGGCGATCGGCGCCGGGTGGCTGCCGCCCGTCCTCGGCTACGTCGGCAACTGGGACAGCCTCACCCTCGTCCTCGGTGCGATCGCGAGCGTGCTCCTCATCGTGCAGCAGCTGCGCACCCGCGCCACGCTGCGCCGTCTCGAACTGCCCCGCGAGGTCGCGTGGTCGTTCTGGCTGAAGAACGCGATCGCGGTCGTCGCGATCATGGCCGTGGCCTTCACGATCGCCGCGTACAACGGCACGCCGATCGTGCTCATCATCCTGGCCGTGCTCGTGCTCGCCTACACGTTCGTCCTGAACCGCACGACGTTCGGTCGTCACATCTACGCGATGGGCGGCAACCTGTTCGCCGCCGTGATGAGCGGCGTGAAGACGAAGTGGGTCAACTTCTTCATCTTCGTGAACATGGGTGTGCTCGCCGGTCTCGCCGCGGTCGTGAGCACGGCGCGCGCCGGCGGTGCCGTGGCATCCGCGGGTCAGAACTACGAACTGGATGCCATCGCCGCGGTGTTCATCGGTGGCGCCGCGGTCCAGGGCGGTATCGGTACCGTCGTGGGCGCGGTCGTCGGTGGTCTCGTGATGGGCGTGCTCAACATGGGCCTGTCCATCCTCAGCGTCGACGCGGCCTGGCAGATGGCCATCAAGGGCATCGTGCTGCTGCTGGCCGTCGCGTTCGACATCTTCAACAAGCGACGCAACGGCGGTGCCTGATCGGGTGGGGAGCGTGGCCGTGGGCCGTGCTCCCCACACCGGCGAGGACCGGGGGGCGCTCGATGCGAGAATGGGGGAGGTGCCCTCATGACTCCTGCCGTGTTCGAGCCCGCGACGCCGCTCGCACCGCCCGCAGGTCGTACGACGAACGACCTCATCCGCCAGCAGAACCTCGCGTCCGTGCTGTCGTTGCTCCACCTCCGGGGAGCGCTCTCACGGGCCCAGCTGGGTGCAACGATCGGTCTGAATCGTTCGACGGTCACGGGCCTGGTCATGGAGTTGACCGAACTGGGGCTCGTCCGCGAGGTCGCCGCCGGTGAGCGGACCGGCAAGGTCGGTCGCCCCACGCTCGACATCGAGCCCGAGGATCACGTCGCGGCGCTGAGCGTCCGCGCCGAACCGCACGCCATCACGGTCGCGCTCGTCGGGCTCGGTGGCGTCGTCCACGCGCGGCTCCGGCACGACACGGCCAGTGCGCCGTCCCCGCGTCGCTTCGTGCAGATCGTCGCGTCGTCGGTCGAGGCGATGCGGGCCGACATCGACCGGCACTACCGCGTCGTCGGCGCGGGTCTCGCCGTCCCCGGGCTCGTGAACGCCAACGGCTCGGTGCTGGTGTCGCCGACACTGGGGTGGCGGCGCGATCCGGTGGCCGCGCGGTTGAGCGACGAGCTCGGCATCCCGGTCTCCGCCGGCAACGACGCGAGCATCGGCGCGCTCGCCGAGTCGCGGTTCGGCGTCGGCGTCGGGGTGTCGAACCTCCTCTACCTCGGCGGCGCGATGCACAGCATCGGCGGCGGCCTCATCATCGACGGCACGCTCCTGCGCGGGACCTCGGGCTACGCCGGCGAACTCGGCCACACCGTCATCGATCCCCGCGGGCGCGCGTGCGTGTGCGGGCGGAACGGATGCCTCGAGGCCGAGGTCCGGCTCGACCTCCTCGAGCCGCTGCTCGGTCGCCGGAAGCTCGACGAGGACGAGCTCGATGTCGAGCTCGGGGTCGCCCGCGACCCGCGGGTGATGGCCGAGGTCACGCGCCAGGTCGAGGTTCTGTCGCTCGCGCTGACGAACTTCGTCAACGCGTTCAGCCCCGAGACGGTCGTGTTGTCCGGGTACCTCGGTGCACTCCTGTCGGTGAGTCGCGAGCGCCTCGCCGAGGCCGTACGCGTCCACCCGCTCGGCGCGGAGGGGCGAACGATCCGCCTCGAACGCGCGCACCTGCGTTCGCGCCTCATGCTCATCGGCCCCGCCGAGCTCGCGTTCGCGGACCTCCTGGCGAATCCGGCCGGTTTCCGCGGCTGACGCCGGGCGCGCGCTGCCGAACGTCCGGCGACGTGGCGCCCGTGCTCCCGCGGCGACGGGCGTCGTTCACCCGCTGGTCAATCACGGGGGCTAGCCTCGCCGCGGCATGCGCTACCCGAGCGGATGCCAGGGGAGGGCCCGCGTGGATCTCGACGCCGGCCGCGGTCGTTCGTGGTCATCCGTGCTCGCCGCCGTTGCGGCGGTGCTGTTCGTCGGCATCGCGATCGCACTCGTCGTGTCGGCGCAGACCGCGGGGCGTGAGCGTCCGCTCGGGGAGCGCGTCGCGGCCTTCTCCCCCGTGGCGGCGGCCGCAGAGCCGGTGCCCGCCGACATCACCACGACGGTGAACCCCGATGCCACGGCCGTCACCGGCTCCGAAAGCACCGAGACGCAGACCGCCGATCCCGCGCCGGCGGACGCCCCGTCCACGGTGCAGCTCGTCACCGCGGACGCGACCTGGAGCGCGCGGACCGCCGCAGCCACCGGCATCCCGGAACGCGCCCTCCGCGCCTACGCCTCGGCCGCGCTGACCCTGAAGGCCGAGCAGCCGGGCTGCGGACTGGGGTGGAACACGCTCGCCGGGATCGGTGCGATCGAGTCCGCGCACGGCACCCACTCGGGAGGTCACCTGGATGCCGCCGGCTACCCGCAGCCGGCGATCAGGGGCATCCCCCTCGACGGCAGCGCAAGCGCCGAGATCGCCGACACCGACGGCGGTGAGTGGGACGGGGATGCCACCTGGGATCGCGCGGTCGGACCGCTGCAGTTCATCCCCGCCACGTGGCAGCGGTGGGGTGCCGACGGCAATGGCGACGGTGTGGCCGACCCGAACCAGATCGATGACGCCGCCCTCGCGGCAGGCCGCTACCTCTGCGCGGCCGGCGAGATGACGAGTGCCACGGGCTGGCGACGGGCGATCTTCTCCTACAACCACCTCGACAGCTACGTCGACGACGTCGCCGCGGCGGCGAACACCTACGCTGCGCGCGCCGCGGGCTGAGCGCGCATCAGCTGCGCAGCACGACGTTCTCGGGCTCCTCGCCCGCGAGGAAGTGGTCGATCTGCCGACGCACGAGCCGCGCGATGCGCGGGCGCATGGAGTCGGTCGCGCCACCGACGTGCGGAGCGATCAGCACGCCGTCCAGCGACCACAGCGGGTGATCGGCGGGCAGCGGCTCGGGGTCGGTGACATCCAGTGCTGCGCGGATGCGTCCCCTCCGCACGTGGTCGACCAGAGCGTCGGTGTCGACCACCGGACCGCGGCCGACGTTCACCACGAGCGCGCCGTCGGGCAGGGCCGACAGGGCTGCATCGTCGACGAGGTGCCGGGTCTTCTCGCCGCCGGGCAGCGAAGCGATGAGCACGTCGGTTCCCGCGAGGACGTCGTACAGCTCGCCGAGCGGGAGGACTTCCACATCGTCCTGCAGCCGGCCGTGCGAGGCGACCGCGCGCAGCTCGACCTCGAAGGGCTTCAGGCGTGCAGCGATGGCGCGGCCGACGCCGCCGAAGCCGAGCAGCGTGACGCGGGCATCGGCGAGGCCCGGCGCCCACAGGCCCTTCCATTCCGCTCGGTCCTGCGCGCGGACGAAGGCGGGGAGCGACCGCTGGGCTGCCAGCGCCAGTGTGACGGCGAGTTCGGCCGTCGCCGTCTCGTGCACGCTCGTCGCGTTGGCGAACGCGATGCCGGCGGGGAGGCGCCCCTCGACGTTGTCGTACCCGATGGACTGTCCCTGCACGAGCCGCGTCGTCACTTCGGACAGCCGGGCGATGACGGTGTCCATCGACATGTACGGCGGCACCACGATGTCGATGTGCGGGCGGGGTGCGGCATCCGTCATGTCCCAGACGAGCACCTCCACCCCTTCGGGCAACGGCAGCAGGTCATCTCGGAGCTGCGCGGTGGGCACGGACACGACGAGCGAGGAAGTCACCCGCCCCACGCTACCCGCGCGTGCGTGGGGCAGCACGTCGTGTCGGTCAACCGGGGACATCCGCGGGCGCGGGCCGCCGACCGATGTGCACCCCGACCGGAACGTCGTACGCGAGGTACTCCGCCATCAGCGCGTCCGCGTCGCGGGTGAAGAGTCGACGCGAGAGTGCCGCGGCGAGCTTCGTCGCCCCGCCGACCAGGCCGGGGATCTGATGGCTCAGCATGCCCTGGCTGATCCGCGCGCCGTGATTGAACATGTGGATGCGTGACAGCGCCGAGTGTTCCGGTGCGCTGCGGCTGACCAGACCGAAGTCGTCGTCGAGATAGGGGAACGCGGCGAGACCCGGGCTCTCCGCCGCTTGCGCCGGAGTGAGGCGGTCGGCCCAGAGCGTGGCATCCGGGGCCACCGTCGACAGCTCCGGACGGCTGGCGAGATCCGCGACGATCCCCGTCGCCGCGATGACGACGTCGTAGCGGTGGATGCCGTGCGGCGTCGTCACCACGATGTCGTCGCCGTCCCACTCGGCACCGTGCCACGGCGACGACGTGAGGAAGCGGAACTCGTCGAAGGCGTGCGCGCGCCAGATCGCGTTCTGCGTCGCGGGCTGGTCGACCGCGGAGAGGTGCACGTTGAACGTCCACTTCTGCGCGTCGGTGAGCGAGCCGTAGTTCTCGATGAGACCTGCGAACTCCATCCACCGGTACGGGCTCACCTGCGGCATCGCCGGGCGACGCATGTGCACGTCGACCGCGGCGGCGCCGTGCTCGAGGGCCGTCGCGGCGTTGTCGAACGCGCCGGTGCCCGCCCCGAGGATGCCCACGCGTTTTCCGGCGAGGGCGGGGAAATCGATCGCGTCGTGAGTGTGGTGGACGCGTTCCGCGGGGAGGCCGGCGAGGAGGGCGGGGAGGTGCCGACCGCCCGCGCCCTCGATCCCCGTCGCGAGGACGACATGGCGGGCCAGCAGCACCCAGGAGCCGTCGGGGCCGTCGAGCTGCAGGCGCAGGGGGCCGTCGGCATCCGTCGCCGTGATCCTCGTGACCGTGGTCGAGCCGACGACCTCGACACCCGCGACCGTGCGGTACCACTGCAGGAATCCCTGCCACGCGACGGTGGGGAAGAAGGCGATCTCGTCCCACGCCGCTTCGCCGTACACGGCTTCGAACCACGCGCGCGGGCTCTCCGCCGGAACGCCCCACGTCGGCCACGCGATGTCCTTCGGCGTGCGGAGGGTGTGCATGCGGGCGTACGTCGTCCAGGGGCCGGTCGCGTCGGCCGGCGCCGCGTCGAGCACGACGACGTCGTCGATCCCGCGGGCGCGCAGACCGCGGGCGAGGACGAGCCCCGCCTGCCCGGCGCCGACGATCACGACCGGGTGTTCCCCGTCGCGCTCACCGACCCACGACCGTCCGTCCCCCGCGCTGAGGTGTTCCTGGTGCGCGGCCTCCCGTTCGAGCGCGGCCAACCGCGCCGATGCGTCGCGGAGGGGTGCGAGCGTGCTCACTCGGGGATGACGACCCGCACGCCGTACGCGTCGTCGAGCCGGAAGTTGTGGTGGTCGGTGACGTTCGTGTCGTCGAGTTCGAGATTGACGAAGTCCATGCTCGGCTCGGCGAAGAACGGACCCGCGTGCCACGTGCCCTTGAGCATCGTGATCGCGGTGCGCGGCGGGATGCGGAACGCGCGCAGGTCGTCGAGACCGGGCTGGTCGATGCCGGCGGGCGCGACGGCGATGGTCCACTCGACGTCACCGACGGACATGAGCGTCTGCGTGGTCTCGAGGTGCCGCGTGACGCGCGTGAACTCGGGCTTCTTGTCGTCGAGCGACATGAGGTAGAACCGCGGGATGCCGCCGGACACGTCGAGCACGGCCTCCTCCGACGTGAAGGGTGTGCCGTCGGCCATGGGGGTGAGGACGACGCCGAACGGGGCGAACGTTTCTGCGGTGACCGTCTCGGCGGTCAGCGGGTGGGCGGGGAGCGTGTCGGTCATGCCCCCAAGCTACGCCTGTCCGACAAGTGCTCACCATACTTGTCTGACATGTTCACGACGCTGTTACGATCCCGAAACGCCCCGATCGTGCCGGACCCGACGGATCAGCGCGTTCCGTAGCCCGGCGGGCGCGGCCACCTGCACTTCGCGGGACCAGTACCCGACGTCGTCGCCCGTCCCGTATCCGCAGTACGTCATCTCGACGACCGGGGTGCCCTCGGCCGTCGCGAGCAGCGCCGCGCGCTCGGCATCCAGGCCCACCGCATCGACCCACAGGGTCTCCCACGCGACCCGGATGCCGTTGGCCTCCTCGGCGAGGTCGAACACGGGTCGCCGCGGGTCGAGGTCGACCTCGCGCGCGAGCGGAACGAGGTCTTCCGCGAGGGCGTAGGGGGCCCCGTCGACCCGCCACACTTTGACGGTGCGGAACACCCGGGTGCCGTCCGGGAGGTCGTCGAAGCGGCCCGGGTCGCCGCCCCGGAGCACGTGCACCCCGGATGCCGCGACCTCGAGCAGCGGTTCGTAACCGGCGGACCGGATCGACAGGGAGTGGTCGAACTGTTCGTCGATGCGGCGCCCGACGTCGGGGAGGCGTCGGTTCGGTGTCGTTCGCGTGCCCTGCGTGCGGTGGACGTAGCCGCGCTCCTCGAGGCGCACGAGCGCTTCACGCACCGAGGCCCGGCTCGCTCCCGTGAGCTCGGCGAGGCGTGGCTCGGACGGCAACGTCTCGAGGTCGCCGCTCCAGAGGGCGAGGATCCGGTCGATGACGGCGTCCTGGTCTGTCGCGCGCATGGGCCTCTCGTTCCGTGCGAGCCTCACGGCCAATCGTCGGGACGCTGCAGCAGCTCCACGGCGTCCTCTCGGCTCGACACTCCCAGCTTGCCGTAGATCGACCGGACCTGAGACTTCACCGTGTTCACCGACACGTTGCGCACCCGCGCGATCTCGGGGATGCCCAGGGGCGAGGTGAGCAGGTAGGCCAACTCGCGTTCGGTCGTGGTGAGGGCGGCAAAGGCTCCCGATCCGTTGGAGCGGGCGGCGATCATCGGGAGGATCTGGCGCATCATCGCGACCGTCGGAGCCAGGCCGGGGTTGTGTTCGACGACGAGGCTGAGCAGCCGTTCGGTGTCGTCGAAGGGGATCATTAGGAACGGCGTGACCGAGCCTCCCGTGCGCCCGATCAGCTGGACGACGGATTCCATGCTCTGCACGGCGCGCTTCTCGCTTCCGAGCCGGAGGAAGGCGACCGCTCTCCGCGTCAACACGGGCGTGAGGGTTCGGAGACAGTGCTCGTCGAGCAGCGCGACACATGCGTTGGTGGTTTCGATGACCTCGCGTTCACGGCCCATCTGAAGCAGGACGCCCGCGCGCTGCATCGGGAAGCAGACCGCGTGGCCCGGGTGCGTGGCGGCGTTCGCCATCACGGCCATCGCCTCGTCGAACTCGCCCTGGGCGGCGAGCATGTCCGCGTGGAGGCCCAGAAGAAGATCGCGCACGATCCGGAAGCTGCGGGTGCGGCCGGATCCGTGCAGCAGCTGTCGACTGTCGGCGAGGCCCGTGGTGAGGTTGCGATCGATGAACATGGCCGTCACCCGGATCATCCCGACGCTGAATGCCCAGTAGGGATCGTCCGGCTGCGCAGCTTCCAGTTCGTCGGCGATCTCTCGCATATGGTCCATGTCGGCGGTGCTGACGGTGACCAGCCCATCGCCCAGGAGCAGGCAGTGGGAGGTGTTCTCGATGGACCATCCCTCGTCGACGAACACGCGCCGGGCCTCGTCGATCGCGACCGTGGCCGCGGGGTATTCCGCATTCAACCCGAGGTTCAGGGCCTGAACGCTGAGTGCGCGATATCGCTGCGCGGGTGTCTCCGCGAACATCAGCGCCTCGGCGGCGTAATGACCGCCGATCTGCGGCCAGCCGATGGCGGCGCAGTACTCGGCGACGCTCGCGAAGAGTCCCGACCGGGCCGGTCCCGACAGCGCGGCGGGCCGCGTCAGGCGCCCGGTGTCGAAGTAGCGTGAGACCAGGTCGATGCCGTCGCCCAGCGCATCGTTGCGGGCGCGCGCGACGAGCATCGCCGACAGCAGCATCGCGCGCGTGTCGGTCCAGACGAGCGGCGGGGGGCCCGGTTCGGCCTCGGCGAGCAGCGAGAGGTGCCGGGGAAGAGGCTGTCCGTGTCCGGGCTCCAATCGCGCGAACGTGTGCGCGGCCGCGGCACGCAGAGTGGCGCTGTGCCCGGTGGCACCGTGTGAATCGCTCATATGACCTCCGTCGCACGAGCGAATCCGCGCCGCTGGCGTGCGCGGCGATCGCGTCGTGGATTGACAGACACCCGGGAAGGGCGGTCGGACGCGAATTCGGGTACACGAGCGGCCGCTGAGACCGCATGCCCCCAGGGAAGCGGCCCCCACAGCGAGGATATGACAAATGTGCCAAGAACGCGCCCGGTTCACCCACCGAAACGAGTGGTCGGCGCGGCGCGACGCCGTGGGGAGGAGAGGTGGTGGGTGGCTTTACGCGGCCGCGGACACGACGGCCGAGATCGCGGACGTGAAGAAGCCCAGCCCATCGACGCCCGAGCGCATCGCGACGGTCGTACCGGGGCCGAAGCCGGGCTCGACCGCGTGCTCGGGGTGCGGCATCAGGCCGACGACGTTGCCTCGCTCGTTCGTGAGGCCGGCGATGTCGTCGAGCGAACCGTTCGGATTCACGCCCAGGTAGCGGAACGCGACGAGCCCCTCGCCGTTGACGCGGGCCAGGGTCTCGGCATCCGCGATGTATCCGCCGTCGGCGTTCTTC
The DNA here is from genome assembly GCF_047238045.1 of Microbacterium canaveralium. Classification (NCBI taxonomy): domain Bacteria; kingdom Bacillati; phylum Actinomycetota; class Actinomycetes; order Micrococcales; family Microbacteriaceae; genus Microbacterium; species Microbacterium canaveralium. The sequence goes on from NZ_JBDFMA010000003.1 coordinate 262,144, forward strand.
AGGGGGATGACGATCTCGTCGCCCTCGTCGAATTCGCTGGTCCACGCCGTCGAGGCGTTGTCGACGCGCAAACGCTGGTCGCGACGGATGAATTGCTGGTGCGCGTTGCGGATCAGGCCGCCGGGCAGCAAGTGCGCCTCGACGAGCATCTGGAAGCCGTTGCAGATGCCGAGGATCGGCATGCCCTTGGCCGCGGCATCCTTCACCTCGGCCATGATCGGCGCGAACGCGGCGATCGCTCCGGCGCGCAGGTAGTCGCCGTAGCTGAATCCGCCGGGGAGGACGAGCGCGTCGACTCCGCGCAGGTCGTGCTCGCCGTGCCACAGGGCGACGGGCTCCGCACCCGCGAGGCGGATCGCGCGCTGCGCGTCGCGGTCGTCGAGCGAGCCCGGGAAGGTGATGACCCCGATGCGCGTCGTCACTCGACGACCTCGATGTTCACCACGTCCTCGATGACCGCGTTCGACAGCATCTCGTCGGCGAGCTCGCGGGCGCGGGCCAGCGTGGCCTCATCGACCTCGCCCTCGACCGTCAGTTCGAAGCGCTTGCCGATGCGGACGTCGGAGAAGCGGTTCTCACCCAGTCGCGACAGGGCACCGGCGACGGCCTTCCCCTGGGGGTCGAGAAGCTCGGCCTTGGGCATGACGTCGACGACGATGGTGGGCATTCCAGCTCCAGGTGTCGGAAGGGCAATGGATGCCATTCTACGTGGCCGTGCCCGGGGTCGACCGACACGCCCCTGTGCGTGGTCGATGCAAGCCCTTGCGTGCTCCCTTCCGATATGGGAGCGCTCTCTTGACACCGTGGGAGCGATCCCATAGCCTCGGTCGCGATCGGTGAGAGCGCTCCCACGGTTCAGAGGTCGAGGGAGCGCCGCGCATAGGAGCACACCGAATCACCCACCACGAAGGAGTGTTCTGTGAAATCACGTGCCCTGCGTCGTACCGCCGTCATCGCGGCCGTCGCCTCCACCTCCGCCCTCGTGCTCGCCGGTTGCTCCGGCAGCGGGGGCACCGCTTCCGGCGACGGCGAGGTCACCCTCACCATCGCGACGTTCAACGACTTCGGGTACACCGATGCGCTCCTGCAGGAGTACATGGACGCCCACCCGAACGTGAAGATCGTCCACAACAAGGCCGCGACGAGCAACGACGCGCGCGAGAACTACTTTCAGAAGCTCGGCAAGACCGGCCTCGCCGACATCGAGGCGATCGAGGTCGACTGGCTCCCCGAGGTCATGGAGTACGCCGACCTCCTCGCCCCCGTGCCCGACGACCTGAAGAGCCGCTGGCTCGACTACAAGGTGGAGGCCGCGACGAGCCCCGAGGGCAACCTCATCGGCTACGGCACCGACATCGGACCCGAGGGCGTCTGCTACCGCTCCGACCTGTTCGCCGCGGCGGGCCTGCCCACCGACCGCGCCGAGGTCGCAAAGCTCCTCCAGGGTGACTGGTCGACCTACTTCGAGGTCGGCGACAAGTACGTGGCCGCGACCGGCAAGGCGTTCTTCGACTCCGCCGGCGGCACCTACCAGGGCGCCATCAACCAGGTGGAGGCCGCGTACGAGAACCCCGACAACGGAGAGATCACCGCCACCTCCAACCCCGAGGTCAAGAAGATCTACGACCAGGTGCTCAAGGCCAGCGCGACGCAGTCGGCGCACCTCGGCCAGTGGTCCGACGACTGGTTCGCCGGGCTCTCCAACGGCGCTTTCGCCACGATGCTCTGCCCCGGCTGGATGCTCGGCGTCATCGAGGGCAACGCCCCCGACGTCAAGGGCTGGGACATCGCCAACGTGTTCCCCGGCGGCGCCGGCAACTGGGGTGGCTCGTACCTGACCGTCCCCGCCAACGGTAAGAACGTCGAGGCCGCACAGGAGCTCGCCGACTGGCTCACCGACCCCGAGACGCAGGTCAAGGCGTTCGAGAACGCGGGCACCTTCCCGAGCCAGACCGACGCCCTCAAGGCCGACGCCCTGCTCGGTAGCACCAACGCCTACTTCAACGACGCCCCCGTCGGCGAGATGCTCTCGGAGCGCGCTCAGGCCGTGAAGGTGTCGCCGTACAAGGGGAAGTTCTACTTCCAGATCAATGACGCCATGCAGAAGGCGCTGACGCGTGTCGAAGACGGCACGCAGGATGCCACCTCCTCCTGGCAGCAGTGGGTGACCGAGGTCGACGCCCTTTCCTGACCCGCGCGAACGGATGCCAGGGGCTGCTGCTTCGGCCCCTGGCATCCGTCGCCCGTCCCCCTGGAGGAGACAGAACGTGACCAGCACACTTGAACGGCAGACCCCGACGGCGCCGCCGTCCGCTGGGGGACGCCAGCCCCGGCGCGTGGGTTTCAGCAAGCGCCGCAGCGCGTGGGACCTGAAACTCTCGCCCTACCTCTACATCTCGCCGTTCTTCATCCTGTTCGCGGTCACGGGGCTCTTCCCCATCGCGTACACCGCGGTGATCTCGTTCATGGACTGGGACCTGGTCCGCAACTCGGGGCACTTCATCGGCTTCGACCAGTACGCGTGGGTGCTCAGCCAGCCGAAGTTCTGGATCGCCCTGCGCAACACGTTCAGCATCTTCCTGCTCTCGAGCGTCCCGCAGCTGATCCTCGCGATCTTCATCGCCGCGATGCTCGACCAGAACATCCGCGCCAAGACCTTCTGGCGCATGAGTGTTCTGATCCCCTACGTCATGGCCCCGGTGGCCGTGGCCCTCATCTTCAGCAACATGTTCGGCGACCAGTACGGCGTCGTGAACACCACGCTGCAGAGCCTCGGTCTCCCCGCCGTGCCCTGGCATTCGGATGCCTTCGCGAGCCACATCGCGATCGCGACGATGGTGAACTTCCGCTGGACCGGGTACAACACCCTGATCCTGCTCGCTGCGATGCAGGCCGTACCTCGCGAGTACTACGAAGCGGCAACCGTCGACGGCGCGGGGAAGATCCGGCAGTTCTTCTCGATCACGCTGCCGAGCCTCAAGCCCACGCTGATCTTCGTCATCATCACCTCGACGATCGGCGGCCTGCAGATCTTCGACGAGCCCCGCATGTACGACCAGTACGGCACCGGCGGCGCGGACAACCAGTGGCTCACCGTCACGCTCTGGCTCTACAACGTCGGGTGGGGGGAGTGGAACTTCGGGCGCGCCGCGGCGCTGGCCTGGATCCTGTTCCTCATCATCCTCGCCATCGGCGTGATCAACCTGTTCATCACGCGCTCCGTCGTGCGCGACGAGGGTCGGCGCGACGCGCGCTCCCGTCGCGAGGTCCGCGCTCAGGCGCGCGCCGCGAAGAAGCAGCTCGCGCGAGAGGAGGCGGCACGATGAGTTCCGTCAACGCCGTTCCCGTCCCCGTCGTCGACCCGGATCTGCCCTCGGCGCCGCGCCGACGTCCGCGCCCGGTGCGCGGCTCGCGGCCGAGCTGGATCGTGTACGCCGCGCTCGGCGCGGTGCTGCTGGCGAGCGTGTTCCCCTTCTACTGGTCGCTGCTCATCGGATCCGGCGACTCGTCCACGATCCGCGACGCCAACCGGTCGTGGATCCCCGGCGGCAACTTCTTCGCCAACGCCGCCGCCGTCATCAGCGACCCGGCGGTGAACTTCTGGCCCGCGCTGCTGAACTCGATCATCAGCTCGGGGCTGATCGCGGCATCCGTCGTCTTCTTCTCCACCCTCGCGGGGTGGGCCTTCGCGAAGCTGAAGTTCCGCGGCGGCCCGTGGCTGCTGGTCTTCGTGGTGGCGACGATGGCCGTGCCGACGCAGCTCGGCGTCGTCCCGTTGTACATCCTGTTCAGCGAACTGGGGTGGACCGGGCAGCTCGGCGCCATCATCATTCCGGCGCTCACCAGCGCGTTCGGCGTGTTCTGGATGACGCAGTACCTGCGCCAGGCGGTGCCCGACGAGCTCATCGAGGCGGCGCGCGTCGATGGTGCCAGCTCGTTCCGCACGTTCCTCACGGTGGGTGTCCCTGCGGCGCGCCCCGCCGCGGCGATGCTCGCGCTGTTCACGTTCGTGAGCGCGTGGAACAACTTCTTCTGGCCGTTCATCGTGCTCGATCGGCAGAACCCGACCCTGCCGGTAGCGCTCTCGCTGCTGCAGTCCAACTACTTCGTCGACTACTCCATCGTGCTCGCGGGCGTGCTGCTGTCGACGATCCCGCTGCTGCTGCTGTTCGTGTTCGCCGGGAAGCAGCTGGTCAGTGGCATCATGCAAGGGGCGGTCAAGGGATGACACTTGCGCCCACGGAAGGAACCCGATCCATGTCCCACACCCGAGCCTTTCCCGAGGGCTTCCTGTTCGGTGCGGCGACCGCCGCGTACCAGATCGAGGGAGCCGCGTTCGAGGACGGGCGCACGGCCTCGATCTGGGACGCTTTCAGCCGGGTCCCCGACGCGGTGATCAACGGCGACAACGGCGACGTCGCGTGCGACCACTACCACCGGTATCGCGATGACGTGCAGGTGATGAAGCGTCTCGGGCTGCAGACCTACCGCTTCTCGACCTCCTGGTCGCGTGTGCGTCCGGACGGCGGCGCGCTCAACCCGAAGGGCGTCGACTTCTACGAGCGTCTCGTGGACGAGCTGCTGGATGCCGGCATCCTCCCGTGGCTGACCCTGTACCACTGGGATCTTCCCCAGGCCCTGCAGGACCGCGGCGGCTGGGCCGTCCGCGAGACGAGCGACCTCTTCACCGAGTACGCGCTCGACATGCACGACGCACTCGGCGACCGCGTGAACGTGTGGACGACGCTGAACGAACCGTGGTGCTCCTCGTTCCTCAGCTACACCGCCGGCGCCCACGCGCCCGGTCGGTACTCGCAGGCCGAGGGAATGCTCGCCGCGCATCACCTGCTGCTCGGGCACGGCCAGACCGTGCGCGAGCTGCGCGCCCGTGACGCGTCGCTCAACCTGGGGCTCACGCTGAACCTGACGGTCGCGGATGCCGTCGACCCGTCGAACGCCGCCGACCTCGACGCCGCGCGTCGCATCGATGGTCAGTTCAACCGCTGGTTCCTCGACCCGGTGTTCCGCGGCAGCTACCCGGCCGACATCATCCAGGACTTCCGGAACGTGGATGCCGAGGCCGTGCGGCGCTGGCAGGACGCCGTTCGGCCGGGCGACCTCGAGGTCATCTCGACCCCGATCGACACGCTCGGCGTGAACTACTACCACGGGGAGTTCGTCGGTGGGACTCCACCACTCGTCGACCCGCCCGGGGGCGACGCCCCGACGGTGCGACCGATCTCGTCGCCGTTCCCCGCGCACGAGAACCTCTACTGGCACGATCGCGGGCTGCCGCGCACGACGATGGGGTGGGAGGTGCAGCCCGACGGGCTCACCCAGCTGCTGGAACGCGTGAGCACGGAGTACTCCGCCGAGCGCGGCGTCGCGCTCTACGTCACCGAGAACGGCGCCGCCTACGACGACGTCCCGGTCACGGAGGACGGCGAGACGCGCGTCCACGACGTCGAGCGCGTGGAGTTCGTCGAGGCGCACCTCGCGGCCGTCCTGGATGCCGTCGATCGCGGTGTCGACGTGCGGGGCTACTTCTACTGGTCGTTGCTCGACAATTTCGAGTGGGCGTGGGGCTACGAGAAGCGCTTCGGCATCGTGCACGTCGACTACGCGACGCAGGAGCGAGCGGTGAAGGACTCCGGCCTCGCCTACGCGCGGGTCATCGCGGAGCGGGCACTGCGCGCGGACGTTGCGGTCGCCGACGAACTGCCCGCCGCCTGATCTCGAGCGCGGGAGCTCGGGCGATCGCACGGCCCGTCCGCGGTCGTGCCGAGCGGAATCCCTCGACCGCGGAGGAGTACGCTCGCAACGTCGCCGGGAGTGATCCGGCGTACCGTCGCGTCCCTGAACCCGGGAGGAGGCCGATGGATCTCGCCCCTGCGCGAGGCGCCGCCACCATCGAAGAGGTCGCCGCCCGAGCCGGCGTCTCCCGTTCCACCGTGTCGCGCGTGGTCAACGGGTCGACGGCCGTGTCGCCCACCGCCCTCGAGGCCGTGCGCCGTGCCATCGAGGAATTGCAGTACGTCCCCAACCGGGCCGCACGGTCGCTCGCCAGCCGCCAGACGCGCGCGATCGCGCTCGTCATCCCCGAAGACACCGACCGCTTCTTCGGCGACCCGTTCTTCGGGTCCATCGTCGCGGGGATCTCGCAGGTCATCGGCGACTCCGACTACGTCATGAACATGCTGATCGCGAGCGATGACGCGAGCGCCAAGGCCCTCGGGTACCTTCGCAGCGGCAGCGTGGACGGCGCGATCGTGGCCTCGCACCATACGAGCGACACCTTCGTCGACCGCCTCGCCGACACGGTCCCCGTCGTGTTCGGCGGACGCCCCGCGCGCGTGCGACCCACCGACCACTACGTCGACGTCGACAACATCCAGGGCGGGCGGGATGCCACCCGCTACCTGCTCGACCGCGGTCACCGCCGTGTCGCGACCGTCGCCGGGCCCGCCGACATGCCCGCGGGCATCGACCGTCTCCAGGGGTTTCGGGACGTCCTCGCGGAGGCCGGGCTCGAGCCCGTGGGTGTCGAGGACGGCGACTTCACCGAAGCGGGCGGCGCCGAGGCGATGCGCCGAATGCTGGCATCCGGGGATCTTCCCGAGGCGCTCTTCGTCGCCAGCGACCTCATGGCCCGTGGCGTCTACACGGCACTCCGCGAGCGTGGGCACGAACCGGGACGCGACATCGCCGTGATCGGCTTCGACGACTCCGCGGTCGCGACCTCCCTCGTACCTGCCCTGACGACGGTTCGGCAGCCCTCGCGCGATCAGGGCCGGCAGATGGCGACGATGCTGCTGGACGTCCTCGCGGGTCGGGTGACGGCCAACACTGCGATCCTGCCGACCGAGATCATCGTGCGCGCTTCGGCGTGAGCGCTTCCCCGATCGGGGCGACAAGCGACGCGCCCAGCCGCTAGCCTGAGCGCACGGCGGCGCGCGCACCCGAATCCGCGCCCGCGCGAGAGGACCGACGATGCGTCGATGGAGAAGTGTTTCCGCTGTGGCCGCGCTGGTGGCGCTGGCGAGCCTGACCGGATGCGTGCCCGAGGAGGCGACTCCCGTCGCGTCCGAGACGTCCACGCCGTCGGTGACGGTGGTGACGCCGTCGGCCACGCCCGCGCCCACGTCCTCGCCCAGTTCGACCTCGACCAGCGTGGCGGCCAACGTTCCGGCATCCTGTGACGACCTCGGCACCGCGAGCAGCCGCGCCGAGACCGTCGGTGATCTCACCGCCCAGCACGCCGACGGGTTCGTCCGCCCCGCCCCGCCGAACGCGACCACCGTGCTGTCGTGCAACTGGATCCAGGAGGAAGCCGCCGCGGTGCTGCTGATCGTCAGCACCGCGAGCGACGCCGACGTGACCGACGGGCTCGCGCAGCTGACGTCCGAGGGATACCAGTGCCAGCCGGCGCAGGACTTCGGAGCGCAGTACTGCTCGCGCCCCGGCGATGCGGCGAGCAGCGAGGACGTCATCGTCGCGCGCGACGACGTGTGGATCTACCTCGAGACCGTCAACGTCAACGCGCGGGCGTGGCTGTCCGACATCGCCGCCCAGATCTACGGCTGACCCTCACTCCCACGTCGCGGTGTCGGGGTCGATGCCGTGCGCCCGGGCGCTCGCGTCGATCGCGTCCCGGAGCCACACGGCGAGGCCGGGGTGCACGCCGTCGTAGTGCGCCGCGAAACGCGGGTCCGCCGCGTACATGCGGCCCAGGCATACCTGCATCGATCGTGTGATCCGGAAGTACGCCGAGAACACCTCGCGGTGCCGTTCGACGAGATCGTTCGCGCGCTCGTCTCCGGGGAGGGCGCCGGATGCCAGGGCGTCGCCGAGTTCGCGCTCGAGAGCCGTGACCGCCGAGGTGACGGCCGCCCAGTCGGCGGGCGTCCGCGACGCCGACCGCTCGGCGTACTGCTGCCACTGTTCCGTGCCGCGGTAGCGTTCGGCCGCCTCGGCCGCCCACGCGGGGTCCCAGTCCCGGCCGAACGCGGCGGTCTGCTCGTCTTCGGAGAGAAGGATGCCGCGCTCCTGCGCCGCGATCATGCGTTCGAGGTCGTCGTCGAGGTCGCGCAGCTGCTCCATGCGCTGCGCGAGTTGCGCGCGCTGAACCCGCAGCTGCGCGGCGACGTCGCCGCCGGCGTCGTCGAGCACCGCGCGGATGGAGTCGAGGTCGAGGCCGAGTTCGCGGTACACGAGGATCCGGCGGAGGCGTTCGAGGTCGTCGCGGGTGTACAGCCGGTAGCCGGCGGTGGAGCGCGCCGCGGGCCGCGCGAGCCCGATCTCGTCCCAGTGGTGCAGGGTGCGCACCGTCACCCCGAGGCGCGCGGCAGTCTCGCCGACGGGGAGACCCTGGTCAGTCATGGTGTCCATTGTCGGTGCCGATGCCCACGCTCCGGAGGTTTCGTCCTTCGGCGCTGTCAGGATCGAAGACCTTCGCCGCGGTGAAGGTCACGCGGACGTTCTCGGGTGTGACCACGTCGATGTCGCGCGTGTTCCAGGGGCTGTCGTGCGAGTCCGCGTCGACGCCCACCTCGCGCAGTGCCGCGAGGATCTCCGGGATCTGCCCGAGCACGCACGCGAAGCTGACGCGGGAGGTGGGGACGATCTCGTTCCCCTCGCCCGCGACGAGCAGGACGTCCTGGAACGCCCATCGCCGGAGATGCACCATCCGGCCCGGGATGCCGAACAGCTCGAAGAACCCGAGCCCGCGCGTCCAGAAGTCGACCGAGGCGGCGAGGTCGGACGTGGAGAGGGTGACGAACATCGGCATCCCGTAGATGCCCCGGAACAGCGGTGGGGCGACGGCATCCGGTCCGGGCGGGGGAACGGGGCTGATCTCGAAAGCGTCGGAGGAGCGGGTCATGAGTCCAGGCTCAGGGCTCACGCCGCGTGAGGGTCAAGCCGCCGATCAGCTTCTCGGGGGCAGCGGCTGCTGGTACACGTCCGGAACGTCGTCGCCGTCGGCATCCACCTCTTCCGCCGCCGCGAGCTGCTTGTAGCGGCGGTTGCGGGCGAGCAGGACGATGGCGGCGAAGACGGATGCCAGGAGCGAGGCCACCATGATCGCGATCTTCGCGTCGTCGGTGTGGGGTGAGCCGGCGGGGAAGCTGAGCTCGGCGATCAGCAGCGACACCGTGAATCCGATGCCCGCGAGCAGGCCGACACCGGCGAGGTCGATCCATTTCAGCGCCGGGTCGAGGCGCACCTTCGTCACCAGCGTGAGGAGGCGGACCCCGAGCAGGATGCCGATCGGCTTGCCGAGCACGAGCCCGGCGACGACGCCGACGGTGACCGGGTCCATGACCGCGCGGGCGAGACCCTCGGCGCCGCCGATCGCGACGCCCGCGGCGAAGAACGCGAAGATCGGCACCGCGATGCCCGCCGACAGGGGGCGGAAGCGGTGCTCGAACTGCTCGGCGAGGTCCATGCCGCGGATCTCGGGCTGACGCTTCGAGGGGGCGACCGGAATGGTGAACGCCAGCGCGACGCCGGCGATCGTGGCGTGGACGCCCGACGCGTGCAGGAACGCCCACGCGGCGAAACCGATCGGCAGCAGCACGACCCACGCCGCCCACGGGGTGCGGGCGAACCAGGCGCGGCCGCGATGCGCGATGACGCCGTAGATCGCGACGAGCACCGCGAAGACGGCGAGCGGCAGGAGCGAGATGTCGCTCGTGTAGAACAGCGCGATGATGGCGATCGCGATGAGATCGTCGACGACCGCGAGCGTGAGCAGGAAGATGCGCAACGGTCCCGGCAGGTGCGAACCGACGAGCGCGAGCACGGCGACGGCGAACGCGATGTCGGTCGCGGCGGGGATCGCCCAGCCGGCGAGCAGGCTCGGCTGCGAAGAGACGACGGCGACGTAGATGAGCGCGGGCACGGCGACGCCCGCCGCGGCGGCGGTGATCGGGACGATGGCGGTGCTGAAGCGGCGAAGGCTCCCCACGACGATCTCGCGCTTCAGCTCGAGACCGACCATGAAGAAGAAGATCGCGAGCAGGCCGTCGGCCGCCCACGCGCCGACGCTCAGTTCGAGGTGCCACGGCTCGTACCCGAACCGCAGGTCGCGCAGGGCGAAGTACGCGTCCGAGGCGGGGGAGTTGGCCCAGATGATCGCCGCGATCGCGGCGATCACGAGCAGCATGCCGCCCACGGACTCTCGGCGGAGCACGGTGGTGACGCGGTGGACTTCGCGGTAGCCCGGCCAGCTCGGCGCGCGGGTGGGGGTTTCGGTCATGGCATCTGCTTTCGGGGTCGATCGACACGATCGTCGACCAGACTTCCCGACACGCCCGCGCCAGTTTACCTGGGCGACCTGAACGTTGCCGAAAGCCCACGATCCGGCCGGGAGCACACGTTCGGGTCGGCCGGAACGTGGGCGCTCGACCCGAACGGGTGCTTTCGAGCGCGGATGCCGCCCGCGCGGGGCCTCAGGACGGGTCGCCGCCTAGGGGACCCACCGCGGGGATCGGGCCGCCGTCGTCGGCACCGGTCTTGCGGGCGCGGGCGATCGCGTTGCCCAGGTGGTAGATGACCAGGGCGGCGACGGCGCCGAGCACGATCGCGCCGAGCTGGAAGTCGCCCCACTGCATCGTGAACCCCGCGATCGCGAGCACCAGCGCGACCGCGCCCGTGTACTGGTTGACCGGGCGCGAGAAGTCGACGCGGTTGTCGACCCAGATCTTGATCCCGATGATGCCGATCAGGCCGTAGAGCGCCGTCGTGACCCCACCGAGCACTCCGGCGGGGATCGTGTTGAACACCGCACCGACCTTGGGTGAGAGGCTCAGCACGATCGCGGTGAGCCCGGCGACCCAGTACACGGCGGTCGAGTAGACGCGGGTCGCGGCCATGACGCCGATGTTCTCGCCGTACGTCGTCGTGCCCGAGCCGCCGAACGTTCCCGCGAGGGTCGTGGCGACGCCGTCGGCGATCAGCGCGCGTCCGGTGGAACGGTTGGCCGTGGCATCCGTCATCGCCGCCACGCCCCGGACGTGCCCGACGTTCTCGGCCACGAGCACCAGAACGACCGGGAGGAACATCGCGATGACCGACCACGTCTGCGGCGACGCGAAGTTCGCGAGGTGGAACTCGGGCAGGCCGATCCACGGCGCGGACTCGACCGGCGCGAAGTCGATGAGCGTCTCACCGGTCGTGACCTGGATCAGCACGGTCGCGACGTAGCCGACGATGACGCCGAGGAAGATCGAGATGCGCCCGAGGAATCCGCGGAACAGCACGCTGAAGAGGATCACCGCGACGAGCGTGATCGTGCCGGGCAGGGGTTGGAGCTGGAAGTTCTGCCACGCGACGGGGGCCAGGTTGAAGCCGATGAGCGCGACGATCGCCCCGGCGACCACCGGCGGCATGACCTTGTCGACCCACCCGAGCCCGACGAACTGCACCACGACGCCGATGAGGGCGAGCAGGATGCCGACGGCCACGATGCCCGCGAGGGCGGAACCCGTTCCGCCGATCGTGGTCGCCGCGGTCACGGGCGCGATGAACGCGAACGACGACCCGAGGTAGCTGGGGAGCCGGTTGCGGGTGACGAGGAGGAAGAGCAGCGTCCCCACGCCCGAGAACAGCAGCGTCGTCGACACCGGGAACCCGGTGAGCACGGGCACGAGGAACGTCGCGCCGAACATCGCGATGACGTGCTGCAGTCCGATCGCGACCGTGGCTCCCCAGTTGAGGCGCTCGCCCGGGGCGACGACCGCTCCCGGCGCGACCGTGCGCCCGTTTCCGTGCAGCTTCCACTGGAACATGTGTCTCTCCTCGCGGTGGTGGGGAATGGATGCCGAAATCACTCGCGTTTCGCGAGCGGACCCGCGCATGCCGCGAATCCCGGGTTGTCTCGACGAGGCCGGGTCATCTCGGCGCCGGCGCGGGCGCCGGGCGCGTCAGGACGTCAGGCGGCTCAGCAGCTCGGCGTAGCGGGCGCGGGTGCGCGTCACGATCTCGTCGGGGAGGGCGGGGGGCTCGCCTTGCTTGTCCCAGTGGGCGGCGAGCCAGTCGCGGACGATCTGCTTGTCGAAGCTCGCCATGCGCTCGGCCGGGGTCGTGCCCGTGCGCCAGGCTTCGGCATCCCAGTACCGCGACGAGTCCGACGTCAACACCTCGTCGGCGAGGGTCAGCACGCCCTCGGCGTCGTAGCCGAACTCGAACTTCGTGTCGGCGAGGATCAGGCCGCGCTTCTCGGCGATCGCTGCGGCGCGGCGGTAGATCTCCAGCGACAGGTCGCGCAGGGCGGCCGCGGTCTCGGCGCCGACGAGCTCGACGGATCGCTCGTACGTGATGTTCTCGTCGTGCTCGCCCATCGGCGCTTTGTAGGCGGGGGTATAGAGAGGCTCGGGCAGCCGATCGCCATCGCCCAGTCCGTCGGGGAGCGGGATGCCGCACACCGTACGGGTCGCCTGATACTCGGCCCACCCCGACCCGGTCAGGTAGCCGCGCACGACGCACTCGATCGGCTGCATGTCGAGCGACCGGACGAGCATCGCGCGACCCCGCACGGCATCCGGGATCAGCTCGACGGCGTCGTCGCCCTCGAGCACGTGGTCGGCGGCGAGATGATTCGGGATGCCACGCCCCCCGTCGGCGCCGGCGAGCCGGTCGAACCACCACAGGCTCAGCGTCGTCAGCAGTACACCCTTGTCGGGGATGCCGGGGCTCAGGACGTGGTCGAAGGCACTGACCCGATCGCTCGCGACCACCAGCAGATGCGCGGGCGCGGCTCCCTCGGCCGTGTCGGCGGGGACGTACAGGTCGCGGACCTTGCCCGAATAGATGTGGCGCCAGCCGTCGAGCGCGAGGGGGGAGTCGGGGATCACCCGCTCATTATCGCGGGTCGGCCGGGCCGCCCACGGCCGCGATGAGCGAGATTTTGTCACATCCCGGCCGCGCGCGCCCGCCCCCCGGCGTTTCGGGGGCGCCTCGCTACCGTCGAAGGATGACCGAGGCGAACCCCGACACCGCGGCATCCATCGATCCTCCCGACGGCAGCTCCCACCGCACCCTCCGCGGCTGGGTGTTCTGGCCGGCGTCGGCCATCGCGCTGACGTTCATCGCCTTCGCGCTGCTCTTCCCCTCCGCGGCCGAGGTCGCGTTCGGCGCGCTGCAGACGGCGATCGTCTCGGCGTTCAACTGGTACTACGTCCTCATCGCGGCGTTCTTCGTCGTCTTCGCCCTCACGATGGGATTCAGTCGATTCGGCCGCATCAAGCTCGGCGGCGACGACGACGAGCCGGAGTTCTCGACCCTGTCGTGGTTCTCGCTGCTGTTCGCCGCCGGCATGGGCATCGGTCTGGTGTTCTACGGCGTGAGCGAGCCGCTGAGTCACTTCACCTCCCCGCGACCGGGCGTCGACGGCTCGGCGACGGAGATCGCGCAGCAGGCGATGTCGCAGACGTTCCTCCACTGGGGCGTGCACGCGTGGTCGATCTACGTTGTGATCGGTCTCGCGCTGGCCTACGCCTTCCATCGCCGCAAGCGCCCGCGCACGATCCGCTGGGCGCTGGAGCCGATCCTGGGCGCCCGGCTGGTGCAGGGCGGGTGGGGCAATGCGATCGATGTCGCCGCCCTCGTGGGCACGCTGTTCGGGGTCGCGACCTCGCTCGGACTCGGCGTCATCCAGATCAGCGCCGGCCTCGACTTCCTCGGCGTCGTGCCGCCCTCGATCGTCAGCCAGGCGATCCTCATCGGCATCATCACCGGGTTCGTGCTGTTCTCGGTGCTGTCGGGCGTCGGCCGCGGCATGAAGTGGCTGTCGAACATCAACCTCGTTCTCGCCGGCATCCTGATGCTCTACCTGCTGTTCGTGGGACCGACCGAGTTCCTGCTGCGCGACGTCGTGCAGTCGATCGGCAACTACATTCAGAACTTCGTCGGCCTCTCCTTCACGGTGAGCGCCTACTCCGGTGAGGCGGGCGTGGCCTGGCAGGGCGCGTGGACCGCCTTCTACTGGGGCTGGTGGATGTCGTGGGCCCCGTTCGTCGGGATCTTCATCGCGCGCATCTCGCGCGGCCGGACGGTCCGCGAGTTCGTCACCGGAGTGATCCTGGTGCCCACGCTCGTCGGCATCCTGTGGTTCACGGTGCTCGGCGGCTCGGCCATCTACGCGGAGTTGACCGGCTCGGCGACGTTCGTCGGCGCCGATGGGACGATCGATGTGTCGACGGCGCTCTTCCAGCTGCTCGAGACGGTGCCGGGCTCGGTGTTCCTCGTCATCGGGTTCCTCGTCCTCATCGGGATCTTCTTCATCACCTCGGCCGACTCCGGCGCGCTCGTGATGAGCATGATCGCCACCGGCGGAGAGGAGGAGCCGCCCCGCTGGACGCGCGTGTTCTTCACCCTCGCGACGTCGGTGATCGCCTTCGCCCTCCTCATCGCGGGGGGACTGACGGCGCTCCAGACGGCGGCGATCAGCATCGCTCTGCCGTTCAGCCTCGTGCTGCTCGCGATCTGCTGGGCCACCGTCGTGGCGTTCCGGCGCGAGCTGAAGGCGTACGACCGCGCCGAGCGTGCGCGACTGCGCGAGCAGATCGGCGAGCACTACGGCCTGGAGGTCGAGGAGGCCAACCAGAGCGGCATCTTCGGCCTGCCGGCGCGGTGGCGGCGCCGCCGTGCGGCCGACGCCGACGCCCCGGAGGAGTGACGCCCCTCCGCACCCGGCACACCGAAATGTTAACCGCCGCGGGGGTCTCCCACCGCCTTCTGTGCGATATAGTCCACATGGACTAGTCGACACGGACCATGGAGGGGTGGATGCCAGAACCCACGCGACTCACACCGCTCGCGGTGATGCTCCTGGCGACCCTGCGCGAGGGCGACATGCATCCCTACGAGATGCTCCGACTGCTGCGCGATCGTGGCGACGATCGGCTCGTCCCGCTGCAGAAGGGCACGATCTACCACACGATCGCGCGCCTCGAACGGGAGGGCCTCGTCGCCGAGGTCGGCGTCGACCGCGACGGCAACCGCCCCGAGCGCACGACGTATCGCCTGCTCGACGCCGGACGCAACGCCGTGGACGCCTGGGTCCGCGCGGAACTGCCGCAGATCGACCGTCCCGGCGACTTCCGCGTCGCCCTGGCCGAAGCCCACAATCTCGACCGTGACGACGTCGTCGCGCTCCTCGACCGGCGGCGGGAACTCCTCGTCGCCTCCCGCGACGAGCACCGTGACGGGCTGTCCCGTGCACGCGACCGCGCGGTCCCGCACCAGTACATGATCGAGGTCGAGCGGCAGTCCGTTCTCCTCGACGCCGAACTCGCCTGGCAGGACTCCCTGCGCAACGGCCTGATCGCCGGCACCTTCCCGTGGGGCGCCGACGGCCTTCCTCACCACCTCGAACGACTCCGCGTCTCGAAGGAGACCACCGCATGACCGATTCCCGCGCCGCCTCCGTGGCATCCGCTCCGCCCGAACGCAGCCCGTGGCCCGCCCTCTGGGCGCTGGTCATCGGGTTCTTCATGATCCTCGTCGACACCACGATCGTCTCGGTGGCCAACCCGGCCATCAAGGCGGCGCTCGATCCGAACACCAACAACCTCGACAACGTCGTGTGGGTCACCAGCGCCTACCTGCTCACGTACGCCGTGCCGCTGCTCATCACCGGTCGTCTCGGCGACCGCTTCGGACCCAAGAACATCTACCTGACGGGCCTGGCGATCTTCACGATCGCCTCGCTCGCGTGCGGCCTGGCCACCTCGCTCGAGATGCTGATCGTCGCCCGCGCCGTCCAGGGCCTCGGCGCCGCGCTCATGACGCCCCAGACGATGGCGGTCATCACCCGCACCTTCCCTGCGCAGCGCCGCGGCGCAGCCATGGGGCTGTGGGGGGCCACCGCCGGTGTCGCGACGCTCGTGGGTCCGCTCGCGGGCGGCCTGCTGGTCGACGGCCTCGGGTGGGAGTGGATCTTCTTCATCAACATCCCGGTCGGCGTCATCGGCTTCATCGCCGCGCTGGTGCTCGTGCCGCAGCTGCCCAAGACCGCGCACAAGTTCGACATCCTCGGCGTCGTGCTGAGCGCCGTGGGGCTCTTCCTCATCGTGTTCGGCCTCCAGGAGGGCGAGCACTACTCGTGGGCCGCGTGGATCTGGGCGATGGTGGCCGCCGGAGTCGTCGTGATGGGCGTGTTCATCTGGACGCAGGCCCGGAGCAAGGGCGAACCCCTCGTGCCGCTCGACCTCTTCCGCGAGCGCAACTTCTCGGTGGCGAACCTCGCGATCGCGACCGTGGGATTCACCGTGACGAGCATGGCCCTGCCGCAGATGTTCTACCTCCAGCTGGCGCGCGGCCTCACCCCGACCGAGTCGGCGCTGCTGCTCATCCCGCTCGCGATCCTCTCGGGCGTCCTGGCGCCGTTCGCGGGGAAGCTGCTCGATCGCACCGACCCGCGGTTCCTGCTCGTGCCCGGACTCCTGCTGGTCGGCGGCTCGCTCGCGTTGTACGCCGCGCTCATCTTCGGCGACGCTCCCATCTGGGCGTTCCTGATCCCGTCCGCGCTGATGGGCGTCGGAAACGCCGGCATGTGGGGTCCGCTCGCCACGACGGCGACGCGCAACCTCCCGCCGCGCCAGGCCGGCGCCGGCGCGGGCATCTACAACACCACCCGCACCGTCGGATCGGTGATCGGTTCGGCATCCATCGCCGCGTTCATGCAGGCGCGCCTCGAGGCCAATCTGCCCGGAGCGGGCGATGCCGGAACGAGCTTCGGTGGGGGAGTGCTCCCGCCGCAGATCGTCGAGGGCTTCTCCACCGCTATGGGTCAGTCGCTACTCCTCCCCATCGGCGTGATCGTCCTCGGACTCGTGGCCGTGCTGTTCATGCGGCGGCCCTCGGTGATCCGTGCCCACGGGACGCCCCTCGACGCCGCTCCGGCGCAGGCTTCGGCGGCTCCGGCCGGACAGGGTTCGGCTCCGGCGGCTCCGGCCGGGCAGGGTTCGGCTCCGGCGGCTCCGGCCGGGCAGGGTTCGGCTCCCGCGCCGACCTCTCCTGCGCGGACCGCTCCCGCGGCCGCGGGCACCGCTCCCTCGGGCGAGTAGCCCGGCCGAGGTTCGGCCCGGGTCGGGTCCGCCGAGACTGCACGCGCCCGACATCTCCCTTGCATTCTGCGGGGGAGATGTCGGGCGGTTGCTGTTTCGGCGGGAACCGCGTGCCGGCCGGCCTCAGGGCGTGATGTCGTCGACGAAGCGGTGGGCCTCGTCGATCAGCGCGGCCCACGTCTCGGAGGCATCCGGCGAGATCTCTGCCCACTCCCGCAGGGGCCGACCGCGCATGACCATGGGGGCGCCGATCCCGTCCGCCGCGAGCTCGCCGATCCGCTCTTCGGGCAGCTTCACCACGAGAGAGCCCTGGTGCGACGAACGCGAATATCTTCGCGCGCACGCGGAGACCGTCGGTGCCGAACATGCGGCCGATGTCGACGTCGGGCAGCGCACACAGACGCTCCGCGATCGGGTCGAAGATCACGTGCCCGCGCGCCATGGCATCCCGGTCCACCATGCGCTCACGGTAGCCCGATCCGGATGCCGGGGCGAGGGGTGCTCGGTGCCGAAACGCCGAGACTTCATCGCGCCGACATCTCCCTTGAAGATTGCGCGGGGGATGTCAGCGCGATGAAGTCTCGCGGATCAGACGGATGCCGCGGCACCGCGGGCGAGACGGCGTCGCGCGTCAGTCCTCGACGACGCGGGCGGCGATGTCGGTGCGGTACTGACCGCCCTCGAGGCCGATCAGGCTCAGCGCCTCGTACGCGGCGGAGCGGGCCTCGCGGAACGTCGTCCCGAGGGCGACCACGTTGAGAACGCGGCCTCCGGTCGCGTGCAGCCGCCCTCCCCGGAGCATGGTCGCCGCGTGCGCGAGGTGCACCCCGTCGACCTCTTCGGCGTCATCGACGCCGGTGAGCGGGCGCCCGGTGATCGGAGCCTCGGGGTAGCCCTCGCTCGCCAGCACGACCGTGACGGCGGTCGCCTCGGCGAACGCGGGACGCGGCTGGTCCTCGAGCGTGCCGGAGGCCGCGGCCATGAGCAGCGTCGACAGCGGGTCGACGAGCCGCGGCAGGACCACCTGCGTCTCGGGGTCGCCGAAGCGCGCGTTGAACTCGATGACCTTCACGCCCGCCTCGGTGAGGATGAGCCCGGCGTACAGGAGTCCGATGAAGGGGGTGCCCTCGGCATCCATCTGCCGGATCACCGGCTCGGCCACCTCGCGCGTGACGTGGTCGACGAACTCCTCCTCGCCGCCGAAGCGCTCCAGCAGCCACGGCAACGGCGAATACGCCCCCATGCCGCCGGTGTTGGGGCCCTCGTCGCCGTCGCGCAGGCGCTTGAAGTCCTGCGCGGGACTGAGGGGCAGCACCCGGTCGCCGTCGCTGAGGAAGAAGAGCGAGACCTCGGGCCCGGCGAGGAACTCCTCGATGAGCACGGGACCCGTCGGCAGGTACGCCTCGGCGTGCGCGAGTGCCGCTGCGCGGTCGGTCGTCACGATGACGCCCTTACCCGCGGCGAGACCGTCGGCCTTCACGACGTGCGGGGCGCCGAGGTCGTCCAGCGCCGCCTCGACGCCGGCGAGATCGTGCGCGCGCACGGCTCGTCCGGTCGGGACGCCCGCGGCATCCATGATCCGCTTGGCGTAGGTCTTCGATCCCTCGAGCTGCGCCGCCGCCTTGCCCGGACCGAACACCGGGATGCCGCGCTCGCGCAGCGCATCGGCCACGCCGGCGACCAGCGGAGCTTCGGGACCGATCACGACGAGGTCGATCGCCTCGGTGTTCGCGAACTCGGTGACGGCGACCGGATCGTTCGCGTCGAGGTCGACGACGTGGGCGTCGCGGGCGATGCCGGCATTGCCGGGGGCGGCGTAGATCGCGTGCGAGACCTCTTCCGAGCGCAGGGCGAGGATGATGGCGTGCTCGCGCGCGCCCGAACCGAGGACCAGGATTCTCACGCGGCCAGCCTATCGAGCGCCTCGGACACCGCCTTTATCCGTCGAAGGCCCAGGACTCGGCGTCGGGCCCGGACACGTGCCGGCGTGTCATGGACACTCGACAGGGGCGACGGTCGGGCGAGAGGGGCCCGAGTACCGTGGATGCCATGCCCCCTCGCCGCATCGACACCGGAGACGGCCGCGCGGCGCTCGCCGCCGTGGCCGCGGGCGACGCGCCCCGGACGGCGACCGCGACCGCCGTGCGGTATCTGCTGCAACTGCTCGTCGAGAAGGCGCCGGGGAACTCGGTCGAGATGCGCGTGCCGCCGTTCGGTGCCGTCCAGGTCATCGAGGGGCCGCGCCACACCCGCGGCACCCCGCCCAACGTCGTCGAGACCGACGCGGCGACCTGGATCGCCGTGGCCACCGGCGTGGAGAGCTGGGCGGATGCCGCTGCCTCGGGCCGGATCGTCGCCTCCGGCGTGCGCGCCGACCTGAGCGCGCTGCTGCCGCTGCGCCCGTGACCGATTCGACGTCGGGCAATCGGCGACCCGCGGAACCTGCCGCGGTGGGACAATGTGAGCATGGCTGAGCAGCCCGCCCCTGAACGCAAGCCCCTCGTGCACGAGGAGATCGTGACGCTGCGCGTGCGCCGCGCGCCCAAGTACGGCGTCTTCCTGGCCGCGGGTGCGCTCCTTGGCATCCTGGCGGCTCTCATCTTGACGTTCGCGATCGACGGCTCCGACCTCAGCCCGTACACGCAGGTCGTCTACTCGCAGCTGCAGGTCTTTGGTTTCACGGCGCTCATCTGCGTCGTCGTCGGCGTGACGTTGGGCGCGATCGCCGCGCTCATCTCCGAGCGAGTGGTGGGCCGGAAGATCCGTGACGTCGCGGTCGACCACGAGCGCTACCGCTACTGACGCCGCCCGCGGGCGCCCCCGCGGCTCACGCCAGCTCGGCGATGATCGGGTGGATGGCGGTGTCGAACGCGACGACATCGCTGCGCAGGCCGTCCGTCACGGCGACGGTGAGGGATCCGATCCACCACACACCGCGTTGTGCGAGCGGCAGCACCTGGACATTGAGCTCGAACGAGTGCGCCCGGCGCCCGACCCGGCGTTCGTGCTCCGCGATCGCGCTGGCGTAGGCGCGGTACGAGACGCCCGGACGCGACGCGCCCTCCGCGCTGTAGCGCCCGTGAGCGAGCCGGGCGAACTCCAGCGCGTCCGCGGCGTGCGGCGCGATCGCCTCCCGCAACGCCTCGGCCCGGCCGACCGGTAGCGCCAGCAGGTCGTCGAACCCCTCGACCAACTCGAGCGGGACGGGCGAGGGGTGCGCCAGCGGCTCGACGCTCATGGCCCACAGTTCGCGCCACTCGCGTTCGAGAAGCGCCTGTTCGTCCTCGGGGCGGTCGAGGCCGTCATACGCGGGCACGCGTCGGAGGGCCGGCAGCTCCTCCGGGGCGCGGATGCCGCAGACCTGCCGCAGATAGAGCGCGATCAGGACGGCGATCGCCGCGTCCTCGCGGATCACCCAGTCCGGCTGACCGCTCACCATGGCGCCATTGTAGGGAGCGGTCGTGACCGCGAGGGCGGGTCTTGCTCTCGGCGTCGCTGCGCGGGGTTCTCTGCTCGTAGCTCGCCGGCCCGCTTCTCGGTGAGGACCGGAGGACATGGGGCAAGGGGAGGAGCAATCCACCTTCCGGCATCCTCCGTACTTCCCAACTCCTCCGCTCGTCCCGCGGCATCGAAGGACGGACTCCGGGCGACGGTTCCTCCCCAGTCGCCGAATCCGGCATTCCGTCCACAGAAGCGCGTCGTCGCCGGACGCGTTCGTGCCGAATCGCGCACAGTATGTGGATGCCAGCTCACCGCGCCGATCCCGTCGACCTCGCTCGCCGGGCTGGCGGGATCGTGCGTGGAGTACGACTGGCAGAGGCGGGAGTCTCATGGCGCGCGGTGGCCGATGCCACCGACCGTGGCGAACTCGTCCGGCTGCGTCGCCGATGGTTGGCCCTGCCCGACGCCGATCCGTATGTCACCGCCGCGGCGCGCGCGGGCGTGATCCTGACGTGCATCACGGCCGCGGTGCATCACGGTCTCTGGGTCGCATCGCACACCGAACCGCATGTTGCCACGGGTCCGCACTCGGGGCGCGTGGACGTTGCTCCGGGTACACGCGTCCATCGCACGCGCCCGTTGATCCCGCGGCACCCGGACTCACTCGTCGATGGCGTCGGCAACACCCTCGTCGCCGTTGCATCCTGCCTTCCTCGTGATGACGCACTGGTCGTGTGGGAGTCGGCATTGAACAAGCGGCTCATCTCGCTGGACGAACTCTCGCGTCTGCCGCTCCCCGCGAGAGCCCGCGCGCTCGCGGAGGTTGCGCAACCATTCGCGGACTCGGGGCTGGAGACGTATCTCATCGCCCGACTTCGGTGGCTCGGGCTTCGTTTGATTCCTCAGGCCTGGATCCTCGATCATCGCGTGGACCTCCTGATCGGAGACCGGCTCGTGTTCCAAGTCGATGGGGGCCACCACGTCGACGCTCAGCGTGAGCAAGACATCCAGCACGATGCACTGCTCACCCTGCACGGGTACCACGTCATACGCGTCGGGTACCGACAGGTCATTCACGACTGGCCCCAGGTGCAGATGACCGTCATGAACGCGGTCGCCCAGGGGCTGCACCGAATCTGCGACTAGTCACATCCGGGCGTCGCGCCCGTGAAATGCGGGGGGAGGGGAGGGCGGGGGAGGAGGGGAGGATGCCGGGAGGCCATGGCATCCTCCCTCTGCCCCAAGCCCTCCCCTCGTCACAGCAACGGCGCCGCTCGCCGCCGCGTCGACGGCGGCTGACGCGCCGCCCGAACCGCGGATTCGCGTGAGGAAGGGAGGGCGGGGGAGGAGGGGAGGATGTCGGGAGGCCATGGCATCCTCCCTCTGTCCCAAGCCCTCCCCTCGTCACGCAGCCGCAGCCGCAGCCCCAACCAGCCCCCGCACACCCCCGCGAAGCGCAGAGGCGGGAGGCGTGTCGGATCCTGCGGGTAGTCTGTTGCGGTGGCCTCTGCTCCCCACGAAAACCCCTACTCCGCTGCTGGCGTCGACACCGCCGCGGGCGACCTCGCCGTCGAACTGATGAAGTCGGCCGTCAAGCGTACGCACGGCCCCGAGGTGCTCGGGGGAGTGGGCGGCTTCGCGGGTCTCTTCGACGCTTCCGCGCTGCGGGACTACGCGCGGCCGCTGCTCGCGACCAGCACCGACGGTGTCGGCACGAAGGTCGCGATCGCGCAGGCGATCGACAAGCACGACACGATCGGCGAAGACCTCGTCGGCATGGTGGTCGACGACATCGTCGTGGTGGGTGCGCGGCCCCTCTTCATGACCGACTACATCGCGTGCGGCAAGGTCGTGCCGACCCGTATCGCCGACATCGTGGCGGGGATCGCGCGCGGTTGTGCGGCGACCGGCACGGCCCTGGTCGGCGGCGAGACCGCCGAGCACCCGGGTCTGCTGGGCATCGACGACTACGACGTGGCGGGTGCGGCGACCGGCGTCGTCGAGGCCGACCGCGTCCTGGGCGCCGAGGGCGTCCGTTCCGGTGACGTCGTCCTCGCTCTCGCCTCGAGCGGTTTGCACTCGAACGGCTACTCGCTCGTGCGCCACATCGTCGCGGGTCGCGGCATTGCCTACGGCGCCGCCTCCGCCGAGCTCGGCGGTACGTGGGGCGAGGCGCTGCTCGAGCCGACGCGCCTGTACACCTCGCCGCTGCTGCGTCTGCTCGACGATGCGGCCGTGGGTACCGGCATCCACTCGCTCAGCCACGTGACGGGCGGGGGCATCGCCGCCAACCTCGCCCGCGTGCTGCCGCAGAACACCTGGGTCGACGTCGACCGCTCGACGTGGAGCCCCTCGCCGGTGTTCCGAGTTCTCGCCGACATGGGCGGTCTCGAGCTGACGCAGACCGAGGGCACATGGAACCTCGGCATCGGCTTCCTCGCCGTGGTCGCCCCGGAGGTCGTGGATGCCACGATCGCCGGACTCCGCGCCGACGGCATCCACACGTGGCAGGTCGGTGTGGTGCGCGACGACGCGCGTCCTGACGGAGAGTTCGAACAGGGTGCGAAGGGCGTCGACGGTGGCGCCGTGCGCTTGGTCGGCACCTACGCGGATGCCGGTACCCCGGCGAACGGAGCGAAGTAACACTTCATGTGCGGCATCGTCGGCATGGCCGGGCAGGGCCCGGTCAACCAGGAGATCTACGACGCGCTCCTGCTCCTCCAGCACAGGGGGCAGGACTCCACCGGTATGGCGACGGCGGAATCGAGCGGCGTCTTCCACATCCACAAGGCCCGCGGGCAGGTGCGCGAGGCGTTCCGCACCCGCGACATGCGGGCGCTTCTCGGCGACATCGGCCTCGGGCACGTGCGCTACGCCACCAAGGGCACCGCATCCAGCGAAGAAGAGGCGCAGCCCTTCTACGTCAACGCCCCGTATGGCATCGTCCTGGTGCACAACGGGAACCTCACGAACACCCGCGAGCTGACGAGCGAGCTGTTCCACAAAGACCGCCGACACCTCAACACGAGTTCGGACACCGAGCTGCTCGTGAACATCCTCGGTTCCGAGCTGCAGTCCGAGATCTCCGGTCCCGACCTCGACCCGGCACAGGTGTTCCGCGCGGTGGCCCGCGTCCACGAGCGCGTCGAGGGGTCGTACGCGACCATCGCCCTCATCGCGGGCTATGGCCTGCTTGCGTTCCGCGACCCGTTCGGCATCCGCCCCCTCATCCTCGGCAAGCGGCCGGCGGCCGAGGTGCCCGGTGGCGAGGCGCGCGAGGAATGGGTGGTGGCATCCGAGTCCCTGGTGCTCGAGAACGCCGGCTTCGAGGTCGTCCGCGATGTCGAGCCCGGCGAGGCCGTCTTCATCACCCTCGACGGCACGCTCCACGCGCAGCAGTGCGCCGAGAACCCCACGCTGGCGCCGTGCTCGTTCGAGTACGTCTACCTCGCCCGCCCCGACTCCGTCATGAACGGGATCTCGGTGTACGAGGCGCGTCTGCGCATGGGTGAGCGTCTGGCCGACACGATCGCGAAGTACACCCCGCACGGGTCGATCGACGTCGTGATGCCGATCCCCGACTCGTCGCGGCCCGCGGCGATGCAGGTGGCGCGCAAGCTCGGTATCGAGTATCGCGAGGGCTTCTACAAGAACCGCTACGTCGGCCGGACGTTCATCATGCCCGGCCAGGCGGTGCGCAAGAAGAGCGTGCGTCAGAAGCTCAACGCCATGTCGACGGAGTTCCAGGGCAAGAACGTCCTCCTCATCGACGACTCGATCGTGCGCGGCACCACCAGCCGAGAGATCATCCAGATGGCTCGGGATGCCGGCGCGAAGAGCGTCACGTTCGCCTCGGCGGCGCCGCCGGTGCGGTACCCCCACGTGTACGGCATCAACATGCCCTCGCGCCACGAGCTGGTCGCGCACGGCCGCACGATCCCGCAGATCGCCGAAGAGCTCGGGTGCGACTACCTGGTGTACCAGGAGGTCGACGATCTGAAGGCCGCGATCATGGAGGGCTCCGACCTCGTCGACCTCGATATGAGCTGCTTCGACGGCCGGTACGTCACCGGCACCGTCTCGGAGGAGTACCTCGCCTGGGTCGAGGGCAGCCAGGAGTCTTGACGCCCCGCGCCGCGGGGACGGTCGCGTGGGCCGCGGCGGCGATCGTGCTGCTCGCGCTCACCCTGCGCATCGCGGTGGCATCCCTGTCGCCGCTGCTGACCATCATTTCCCGTGACTTCCCCCTGCCGGCGGCGGTCGTCGGACTCATCGGCATGGCGCCTCCCGTGGCGTTCGCGTTGTCCGGGGTCGTCACACCGGTCATCGAGAGACGGGTCGGGCTGGAGCGCCTCGTCCTGCTCGCGGCGATCGCGGCGGCGGCGACGCTGGGTCTGCGGGCTCTCGCGACGGATGCCTGGACCCTCCTCGCCGCGACGGCGGGGGTGTTCGCCTCGGTCGGTGTGGCCAACGTGCTGATCCCGGCGGTCGTGAAGAAGTACTTCCCCGAGCGGGTCGGCCTGATGACCACCGTCTATACGACGACGATGGCGGTGGCCACGTTCACTCCGCCCCTGGTGGCGGTCCCGCTCGCCGACTCGATCGGGTGGCGCGGGTCGTTCGCGGTGTGGGCGTTCGTCGCGGTCGCGGCGGTCGTGCCGTGGATGGTGACGAGCCTGCGGGCGCGAACCGGACGCGGGGACGTCGTGGAGGAGCCGCGCGCCTCCGTGCTCTCGCGCGTGGTGCGCGTGCCGCAGGCGTGGGCGCTCGTCATCACGTTCGCCGTGAACTCGTCGGTCGCCTACGGCATGTTCGCGTGGCTGCCCGCGATCCTCATCGATACCGCCGGCGTCGACGCGGCCACCGCGGGGAGTCTGCTCGCCCTGTTCTCGTTCATGGGCCTGCCGGTTTCGCTCGTCGTGCCGCTGCTCGTCGCGCGCCTGCGCCGGACCACACCGTTCTACGCCCTCGCGGTCGGAAGCGGCGTCGCGGGAGTCGCGGGACTGCTGCTCGCGCCGGGCACCGCAACCGTGCTGTGGGTCGTCCTGATCGGGCTGCCGCCCCTGATGTTCCCGATGGTGCTCGTGCTGTTCGGCCTCCGCACGCGCTCGCACGAGACGGCGGTCGCCCTCAGCGGATTCGTGCAGAGTCTGGGCTACGCGCTGGCCGCGCTCGTTCCGCTCGCGATCGGCGTCACCCACGAGATCACCGGCGGTTGGGCCGCCGGACTGCTCGTGCTCGGGGCTGCCATCGTGATCGTGGTGCCCGCAGCCGTCGTGGTGGCGCGCTCGGAAACGATCGAGGAGGCGTGGGAACGCCGCCACGGTCGAGCGTGGTGAGGAAGGCTAGGCCTTCTCGTCTTCGTACTCGTCCGCGTACTGGTCGGCCCACTTGTCGACGTACGCGTCTTCACCCGCTTCGGGTGCGCCGAGTTCGCGCTCGAGAGCCGAGTAGTTCACCGAGTAGGTGTCGTACTTCAACTCACGGGCGATCTTGGTGTTCTTCGCCTTCTGACGGCCACGCCCCATGCGAGACCCCCTCACGATCGACGTCGAGGGCCACGCTCTGGGCCCTGCGTATTGCGGTTCCGGACCGAGCCGGTAAGAGTAACAGCCAGGATATCACGGTGCCCTCTGACCCCGGCTGTCCGGGGATCGGACCAGAGGTGCACCGAGCAATGCGAGGAGTGACGATGGCCGAGAACACCCCCACCCCGAAACGCGCGGGAGCCGTGATCGCGGGTGCGGTACCGGGTCAGTCGCCCCGCGTCCTGCGTGTCGCCGCGCGACAGGCGGCTCTGGCGGGCACCGAGCTCGTGATCGCGCACGTCGACACCACGCGGTTCGTCGCCTTCGAGGACCCGGACGGTTACGTGAACCCCTCCACCGTCGACGTCGCCGGGGCGGCGTCCCGGGCGGCACTCGCCGAGGTGCAGGCCGCGGCGGATTCGGCCCTTGCCGATGAGACGGTGTCGTGGACGGTGCGGCAGGTGATCGGCGATCCCGCTCTCGCCCTGATCCGACTCGCCGACGAGCTGGATGCCTCGCTGTTGGTCGTCGGTACCCGCAAGCGCGGGCTGGGGGAGTCGCTGCGCGAGTTCCTCACCGGCTCGGTGGCCGCCCGGCTCACCCATCGGCAGCGTCGTCCGGTGCTGGTGGTTCCGCTGGGTGAGCCGCTGGCCCCCGACGAAGAACTCGTCTGGGAGTGATCGTCAGCCGCGCATGACACGCGTGACGGCATCCGACGCCTGCTGAAGCGCGGATTCGATGGCATCCACGCCGGATGCGCTGAGCTCGCCGCCCCGCGCCACGTGCGATCGCAATTCCGCTCGGACCCTGCCGCGGAACTCGGTGATTGCCGCATCAGCGCGATGCAGTTGTTCTCGACTGCGCACGCGCGGATCGTCCGTCGGCGCTTTCTGCGCCTGCTCGCGTTCGTCGCGCGAGGCGGCGGCGAGGTCGGCGCGGAGGCTGCGCATGGCATCCCGTACGCTCCCGCGGACCTCGTCGGCGATGAGCCGGACGCTGTCGGCGAGACCGGCCTGGATGCCCTCGAGGTCGCCCTCGCGAGCGGTGACTTCGGCGCGGCCGGCGTCGGTGATCTCATAGACGGTTTTGCGCCCGTCGACGGTCTTGGTGACGAGACCTTCTTCTTCGAGCTTCGCCAGGCGCGGGTAGATCGTGCCCGCTGACGGAGAGTACGTTCCGCCGGTGCGTTCGGTGAGCGCCTGCATGAGGTCGTACCCGTGACGGGGCGCCTCGGCGAGGAGACTGAGGATGTACAGGCGCAGGTCGCCGTGGGAGAAGACGGGGGTCATCACCACTCCTCCTCTCCGGCGAGCTCGTCGGGACGCAGCCCCGAAACGCCGCGCCGCAGGACCGTGATCTCGCCCGACACGGTGTTCGCGCGCACATCGACGAACGACCCGGCGAGGGTGCCGGTCGAGCCCGCGTAGTTGGTGGGGCCCGAGCCCGAGCGCACGTGCCCGTCGATCTGCACGCGGCCGCTCACCGAGCGCGCGACGTAGTTCGCGGGGAGTTCGCGATCCAGTCGGATCGTGGCCGAGCCGTTGACGGAGTTCAGTCCGATCGACTGGACCGTGCCGGTGGAGTCGACGAGCATCGCACCGGAGACGGTGTCGATCGAGGCCTTGGTGACGGCGCCGGTGGCCGCGATGTCGCCCGAGACGCTGTTCGCCGTGAGGGCGCCCTGGAGCTCGCGCACCTGGACGTCGCCCGAGACGGCGTTGAGGCTCACGTCGCCGACGAGTCCGTCGACCATGATGTCGCCCGAGACGGTGTTGAGCTTGGCATCCCGGCGGAGTCCCGAGACGAGAGCGCTCGCACTCACGACGCCGAGCGTCAGGGCGACGGTCCGCGGGACGGCGACGCTGACCTCGGCCTTGGGGCCGCCCGCGCCGAAGTTGCGGAACACCTCGAGGAAGTTGTCCCACCGCAGCTGCGGGTGGTCGATCTCGAGTCGACCGTCCGTCATCTCGATGCGCAGGTCTTTGACCGTCACGCCGTGCACCTCGATGCGGGCGCCGGGGTCATCGTGGGCGATGACGTCGACTTGGCCTCCGACGAGACCGATCTTCAGCTCCCGCAGTCCGTCGACGTCGATGACGCGGGTTTCGCCCGGGTGGACGATCCATTTCTCCATGGCGATCTCCTTACTCACGATATATCGCGTTTTTTCGAGTATCGCGATATATCTCGAGTCCGTCAAGCCCCGCCCTCGCCCCGCGCCCTTCTAGCCCCCGGCATCCGGCGAGAACGCACGTTCGGGTCCAGCGCACACGTTGTGGGCGTCCCGACCGTGTGCGCTCGACCCGATCGTGGGCGTTCGGTGCTGATGCAGCCGTTCGGTGCTGACGCCGCCGTTCGGTGCTGACGCCGCCGTTCGGTGCTGACGCCGCACGGAAACGACGGATGCCACGTCCCGGGGGGAACGTGGCATCCGGGGCGGGCGAACCCGCCGGGGGATCAGAGCGCTGCGCAGAAGTGCGAGCGCTCCTCTCGGGGGTTAAACCGGCTTGCGGCCGCTGATCAAACGGAACAGCAGCACGATGAGGGCGATGAGGCCGACGATGATCGCGATCCAGAGCAGGAAGCTCGCGGCCTGGCTCAGACCGCTGACGATCGCGATGACGATCGCGGCGACGATGATGATGATCAGGAAGATGTTCATGGGGGGCTCCTTGCTGTTTCCGCTGGGCGCGGCAACCGGCGAGTGGTTGACCTCTACGTTCCCACTGCGGCTCCATCCGAGCCGGGGGGTTGACGTTTCTGGAAATTCGCTGTTAGTCGCGGCGAATGCTTGACCGGGGGATCAGAAGGGGCGTCTGTCAAGCCCGACCGCGGGGCCGGGCCGCGAGTCGTACGTTCGGGGCATCCGACGGAAGGAGACGGCCATGCCCCAGGGGCGAGGATCGAGCAGCCTGAAGGACCCTGATCTGTACGAGGAGTTGCGCAAGCAAGGCGATTCGAAGGAGAAGGCCGCGCGCATCTCGAACGCGGCTGCCGCGCAGGGACGCGGCAAGGTCGGCGCGCGCGGCGGGCATGCGGAGGACTACGAGGACCGCACCGTCGATGAACTCCGTAAGCGCGCCAAGGAGCTCGGCATCACGGGATACTCCGGCAAGAAGAAGGCGGAGCTGATCGACCTGCTCCGCAACCACTGACGGTGGCGCGGCTCGTCCGGGTCCGCCCGTACGAAGACCCCGGGTTCCGGCGGGTCCGTTCCGGCTCGGGCTTTCGATTCGTTGACCATACGGGGGCCGCCGTGCCCGAGCGGGAAGCCGATCGCGCGCGGGGACTTGTCATCCCTCCCGCGTGGCGCGAGGTCTGGATCGCGAAGGAACCGAACGCGCACATCCAGGCCGTCGGCACGGACGAGGCCGGACGCCGCCAGTACACGTACCACGCCGACTGGTCGAAGGGCCGGGACAAGGGCAAGTACTCGCGCGCCCTCCAGCTGGCCGAGGCGCTCCCGCGCGCTCGAGCGCGCGTCACGCAGTCGCTGCGACGCTCGGACCTCGACCGGGAACGGGTGCTGGCGGTGTCCTTCCGACTCCTCGATCAGGTCGCGCCCCGCGTCGGCAACGCGCGCTACTTCGTCACCAACGGCAGCCGCGGCCTCACGACCCTCCAACGACGGGATGCCACTGTCGAGGGCGACCTCATCCGCCTCTCCTTCCCGGCCAAGAGCGGGAAGCGCGCCGAGTTGTCGCTGAGGGATGCCGAGGTCGCGGCGCTCATGTCCGAACTCGCGACAGGACGGTCTCGTGCGGCGCTGTTGAGCTACCGCCGCGGCCGTCGGCGTGTGCCGCTGACTCCCGGCGACGTGAACGCCTACGTTCGGTCGCTGACCGGTGGTCCCTTCAGCGCCAAGGACTTCCGGACGCTGCGCGGCACGATCCTCGCGGCCGAGGCGCTCGCCAAGGCGGGTGTCGCGCCGACCAAGAACGAGCGCAAGAAGGTCGAGCTCGCCGCCGTCCGCGCTGCCGCCGAGGCCCTCGGCAACACCCCGGCGGTCGCACGGTCCAGCTACATCGATCCGCGCGTGTTCTCGCTCTACCGTCGCGGGCACACGATGGAGCTGGGCGGATCGAAGGATGCCGCCATCCGACGCCTCATCCTGGGGCAGTAGCCGGCCCCGCGCCCGCCTGGGCCCGCGCCCGCCTGGCCCCGCGCCCGCCTGGGCCCGCGCCCCCGCCCTTCCCGCGAGCCCCGAACCCGCGCGGCCCGCACGTACCCGCGAGCCTCGAACCCGCGCGGCCCTCGCGTACCCGCGAGACTTCATCCGGCTGACATCTCCCTTGCAGCCTGCAAGGGAGATGTCGGCGCGATGAAGTCTCGGCGGAACCGGGGCCGCAACCACACCGCGTGCGCGGGACGTGACCGCGGGACGTGACCGCGGGGCGGGGCGCGTAGGGTGTCGACGTGGTGTCCTGGCGCGATCTCGTCTCGGTCGCCGTCGGCGGTGCGCTCGGGACCGCGGTGCGGGCGGGCCTCACTCTCGCCTTCGCCGACGCCCTCGGGTCGGCGCTCGTGCCGATCATCAACGTCGTGGGTGCGTTCGCGATCGGCATCCTGTTCGGAATCCGAGCGCGGATGCCGAGATCCACCCGCGCTCAGCGGGCGCAGCTGTTCTTCGGCACCGGCGTGCTGGGCGGCTTCACGACATACAGCGCTCTGGCCGTCGAGTCGGCCGATCTGTCACTTGTGTGGTGGGGGGCGGCGACCGTGGTCGTCGGGACGTTCGCGGCGTGGGTCGGTGTGCTCATCGGCCGGGGCGGCCGCGTGCGCTGACCGGCGCTTGGTGGTGAGTGCGGCGCGGTGGTACAAATGTGCCACTCGCCGACGTGGGCTCGCTGCGCCGGAAGCGACCCGGAGGCTCAACGATGACAGCCGTCCCCCGAATCGTCACGCTCGGCGCGCACGTGCTCGACACGATCGTCCAGCCCGTCGACGAGATCCCGCCCGGGCAGGGCTCACTCCTCGTGGACGAGATCGCGATGTCGGCCGCCGGCCCCGCCGGCGGCACGGCGCTCGTGCTCGCCAAACTCGGCGCGCGCGTGATCACGAGCGGGGCCGTGGGCGACGATGTCGCGGGGCGTGTCCTGCGCGGGCTGCTGGCCGACGCGGGGATCGACGTCACGCATCTGCGCACCGGCGAGCTGCCGACCTCGGCCTCGGTGCTTCCCATCCGCTCCGACGGGTCGCGGCCGGCCCTGCACGTCGTCGGGGCCAACGCGCTCGCCGCCGATGTCGTCCCCTGGGATGTTCTCGCCGACGCCGATCACGTCCACATCGGAGCCCCGGAACTCCTCGGGCCCGAGAACGTCATCGAGATCCTCGACCACGCGCGCGCGAACCGGGCGAGTACGTCGCTGGACTTCCTGATCGGCGGTGAGCAGGCGTTCTACGCGCTCATCGAGCCCCTGCTGCCGTACACCGACTACATGCTCCCCAACGCCGAGCAGGCTCTCGGGTGGACCGGTGCCCCCGACCTCCACACCGCCGCCCACGTCCTCGCCGAGGCGGGCGCGCGCGTGGTCGCGATCACGAACGGCGGCGACGACATCGTCCTCGTGGAGGGCGACCACCTCGTCGACATCCCCATCGTTCCCGCGATTCCGGTCGACACCAGCGGCGGTGGCGATGCGTTCTCCGCCGGGTTCGTGTTCGCGCGGCTGCGCGGGCAGACCTCCGTCGAGGCCGCGCGGTTCGGCTCCGCCGTCGCGGCGCAGGTCGTCGCGGGCGTGGGGACGAGCCATGGCACCTACGACGAGGCATCCATCGATGCCCTGCTCGCAGGGGCCGCCCGGTGACGGACGCCGACGCGCATACGGCGGTGCGCGCCGCCATCGCCGAGGTGTGCCGGGCGCTCGCCGCGGACGGGCTCGTCAAGGGGACCGCGGGCAACGTCAGCGTGCGGGTCGACGAGGGGATCGCGATCACGGCGACCGGCGTGGTCTTCGCGCAAGCGACCCTCGATGACGTGTCCGTCGTCGATGCCGCGGGGCGCGTGGTCGTCGGTGCGCTCGCCCCGAGCTCGGAGCTCGGTCTGCACCTCGCGGCGTACGCGGACGACGCGGTGGGGGCCGTCGTCCACACGCACGCGCCGGGCGCTGTCGCGCTGTCGCTCGTGTCCGACCGGCTGCCGTGCCTGCACTACCAGCAGCTCACGTTGGGCGGGGAGATCGAGGTGGTGCCGTTCGCCGTCTTCGGGTCGGAGGAGCTCGCGGCCCGCACCGGTGCCGCGCTGACGACGGCGAACGCGGCGATCCTCGCGCACCACGGTGCCGTCACGACGGGCCGTGACCTCGCCGATGCCGTCGCGAACACGGCGCTCCTGGAGTGGGTGTGCGACATCTACCTGCGCGCGCGGGCGGTCGCGGAGCCGGCGGAGCTCAGCCCGGCGCAGCAGGCCGACGTCGTGGCCGCGGCGCTCGCCACGGGCTACGGGCAGACCAGACCGGTGTAGCGGCGCTGCGAGACCGGTGTAGCGGCGCGGCGTCAGCGGACCGAACGCACCCGCATGATCAGCACCGAACCCACCAGCCCCGCGATCCCGCTCGCGACGAACAGCCCCGTGAAGCCGCCGAAGAGCACGACCGCGCCGGCGCCGAGGAGGGGGCCGAACGCCTGCGGC
Organism: Microbacterium canaveralium; assembly: GCF_047238045.1. Classification (NCBI taxonomy): domain Bacteria; kingdom Bacillati; phylum Actinomycetota; class Actinomycetes; order Micrococcales; family Microbacteriaceae; genus Microbacterium; species Microbacterium canaveralium. The sequence continues at coordinate 294,813 of NZ_JBDFMA010000003.1, forward strand.
CCGGCTTGGGCGATGTTCATGAGGCCGACGTCCTTGCCGCGACTCTCCGCCGACGGCAGAACCTGCGTGGCCAGCGCCTGGTCGACCGCGAAGAAGCAGCCCTGACCGAGTCCGAGCAGCACCGCGCCGACGATCGCCGTCGATTCCGCGGGAGCGACGGCGAGCAGCAGCGCCGCGACGGACTGCGCCGCGCCCGACGCGAGGACGAACACGCGTCGTCGGCCCAGGACGTCGCTGAGCTTGCCGAACCCGACCGACGCGACGATCGTGACGACCATGTAGATCACCGTCGTGAAGACGAGGAACCCCGTCGGGTCGGCGACCCTCAGTGCGAACGTGAAGAAGTAGAGCAGCATCGTCGTCGCGATCGCGTTGCTCAGGTTGATGAGGACGCGGCTGACCACCGTCCACACGAAATCGGGGTGGCGGCGCGGGTCCACCCAGATGGATGACAACACCGAGCGGACGGTGAGGGGCCCCAGCAGCGCCGCCTCGGCGGGGGTCAGCGGGACGTCGTTCAGACGCAGCAGGAACGGCACGGCGAGCACGACCGCGCACACCGCCAGCGCAAGGTAGCCCGAGGACGTGGTCGTGAACACCGCCGTCACCAGCACGATCCCCAACAGGATGCCGAACGCGTTCGGCGCCGAGATCCAGCCCGACACCAGGCCGCGCTGATTCTCGGGCACGCGGTCGGCCATCACCGCGGTGAGAGCGGCGGATGCCATGCAGAATCCGATCATGGTGACGGTCCACCAGATCACCGTGCCGACCGTCTCGGTCTGGAACCCGAGAAGGGCGAGTCCCACCCCGACCGTCAGGGCGCCGGCGAGGATCCACGGACGACGACGTCCGAATCGTGAGCGGGTGCGGTCGCTCAGGGCGCCGACGATGGGGTACGCCACGACGACGAAGGCGCCGGCGATGGCGCTGACCGCGCCGTACGCGACGAGCGAGGCCAACCAATCCTCGGAGGTGTGCTGGGCCTCGATCTGCAGGGGCAGCAGCACCTGGACGGGGACGAGTTGTGCCATCCAGAGTCCGAGCCATACGCCGGCGAAGGCGGCGATCCATCCGGCGCGCACGGGTCGGGTCGGCTCGGCGTATGCGCTCAGCGCCGTCGGGCGCTCGGCGGATGTCACCTCAGCTCGCGGGCAGGGAGGGGGATCATCTCAGTGGCCCTTCTGTCGATCACAGCATCGGAATCGACTATCCGGTCACTTTATTGCACAGGCGTACTGAGTTTTGTATCCAGAATGTGAATTTCCGCGGCTGGGTCGACCGACCGCAAGTGAAACCTGTACATTCGTGCCAACTAATCGGCTTCGTGCTCCGCGTCCCCGAGGGATGACGTGGCGGCGAGGCTCACGAAGCCGATGAGGGCGGCGCGGAGGGCGTGCGCGAGGGACTGGTACTGGATGACTTCCGAACGGGCGATGCGATGCAGGGTGAATCCGTCGATCAGCGCGACGACCGCCGCCGCGGCGTGCGGGTCGGTGACGCCGTTCGTCCGCAGGACCGCCGCCGCGATCGTGCGCGTCTCATCGAGGATGCGCTCCACGTGCACGCGCAGAGCGGGATGCCGAGAGGCGAAGAGGTAGATCTCGAACTGCGCGACGGCGTTCTCGTCCGACTGTTGCCGCACGATCTCCACGAACTCGTCGATCGCGGCGCCGGGGCCGTTCGCCCCGGTTTCGAGCAGTGTGCGGAACTCCTGCAACCGGTCGAACTCGGCCGCCATGGCGTGCGCGACCGCCTCGCCGATCATGTCGTCGAGCGAGTCGAAGAAGTATGTTGTCGACGAATGCGGCACTCCTGCCGCTGCGGCCACCGAGCGGTGGGTGACGCCCGAGATGCCGCGGTCCGCGATGATCGACAGCGTCGCCTCCAGCAGCAGCTCGCGGCGCGCGCGACCCCGAGCGCGCATCGACCGAGTCGTCGTCCCACTCACCGTGTCCTCCTCACCGACCTCCGGGGTCGGCCTCGCAACGGAATGGGAGCAAGCCTATGACCGCGCCTTCGGCTCCACGCGGTTCCGACGGCCCTGATGACGTCGATGTCGTCGTCGTGGGCGCGGGTCTCTCCGGGCTGACCGCCGCGCACCGCCTCCGGCAGTTCGGTTTCACGGTCGCCGTGTTCGAGGCGTCCGCCCGCGTGGGCGGCCGCGTGTCATCTGCCGAGGTCGACGGTGTCCACGTGGACCTCGGCGGCACGTTCGTCGGCCCCGGGCAGGACCGCATCCTCGCGCTCGCCGACGAGGTGGGCGTCGAGCGTTATCGGACCTACGGCGCGGGGGACAACGTCATCCGATGGCGCGGTCGGAGTCGTCGGTATCGGGGCACGGTCCCGCCCGTCGGCGCGGGTCTGCTCGATGTCGGACGCATCCAGCTCGCGCTGGATCGACTCGCCCGCACGGTTCCCTGCGGGGACCCCGCCGCCGCACCACACGCCACCGAGCTGGATGCCGAGAGCCTCGGCTCATGGCTCCGTCGATCGCGCGCGTCGGCGGCCGCGCGCGACCTCATCGCGATCGCCGGGCGCACCACGTGGGGCTGTGAACCCGACGAGATCTCGCTCCTGCACGCTGTGCACTACATCCACCAAGCCGGTGGTCTGTCCTCGATGCTCGATACCGAGGGGGGTGCGCAGGAGGAGCACTTCGTCGAGGGGTCGCACGAGATCGCCGTGCGTATCGCGCGCGGACTCGGGCCCGCGCTCCGCCTCGACGCGCCGGTCGAGCAGGTCGAGGCGTCGGCGGACGGCGTCGTCGTCTCGTCCGTCGGTGAGGCCGTGACGGCGCGCGCCGTGATCGTCGCCGTGCCGCCGGCGCTGCGCGGTCGCATCCGATTCTCGCCGGAACTCCCACCCCGGCATGCCCAGCTCGCGCAGCGGTGGCCCGCGGGAGTGCTCTCGAAGGCCTACGCGATCTACGACGAACCGTTCTGGCGCACGCGAAACCTCTCGGGTCAGGGCCTCTCCGACACCGGCCCGGTGTTCATCACGTTCGACGCGAGTCCGCCGGGTGACGGCGGTCCGGGCGTGCTGCTCGGATTCATCGGCGCCCGCTACGCGCGCGAATGGGACGATCTGCCGGCCGCCGAGCGCCGGGTGCGGGCCCTGTCCTCCTTCGCGGATCTCTTCGGTTCTCGGGCCCTGGATGCCAGGGGCTACATCGATCAGCGATGGGGCGCGGAGCCGTGGGTCGGCGGCGGGCCGACCGCGGCTCCCGGACCCGGCGTCGTGGCCCCCTACGCCTCGGCCCTCGTCGAGCCGGTCGGCCGCATCCTCTGGGCGGGCACCGAGACCGCGTCCCGCTGGACCGGGTTCATGGACGGCGCCGTCCGCGCCGGCGAGCGCGCCGCTCTCGAGGCGCGGCGCTTGGTCGACACCTCCGCACGCGACACCGACATGACGGGAGACGGCGAATGACCTGGCGCCGCGAGTACACGCAGCTCACCACGGCCACGCCGGAGGCGGTCTGGAAGCGGTGGACGACGCCCGAGGACTGGGCGACCGACGACCCCGACCTGCGGGAAGCCACGTTCCCCGTCCCGGCGCGCGTCGGCGCCGTCGGTCGTGTCGTGAACCACGGCACTCCCGCGCAGAAGATCGTGTTCACGGAGCTCCAGCCGGGCTACGCCATGAATTTCCGGATCTCTCTGCCGGGGGCCACGCTGTCCTTCCCGCACCGGATGCACATGACGCCGAACGGGCTGTCGGTCACCCACGCGGTCGAGATCTCCGGCCCGCTCGCGAAGCTCTACGGCCTGCTGGTCGGTCGGTCGATCGCCGCGGGTCTGCCGGCGGTCGTGCGTCTGGTGACCACGAACGCGCTCGCCGACGCGGTGGGGTGGACGACACCCTAGTGTGACGGGACATATGTGCAAGAATTGCGCGCGTGACGACGATGTCACGGAGAGCAGGAGAGACGATGGCTGCACGCTACGACCTGGCGAAGGTCAAGCTGGGGGCACTCATGACCGATCCGGATGCCGAGAGCATCATCCTCGACGTCATTCCCGACCTGAAGAAGAGTCCGACGTATCTCGTGGCGCGGACGCTGACGGCGAGCGCCGCGCTGCAGCTCGCCGCCGCCCAGCTCGGCGCGGAGAAGGCGGCGGAGCTCCGCCGCCGGGTCGAAGCGCTCGAGGCGTGAGCCGGCGACCGGCGCCGCCACGGACGCCTGCGTCGGCGTAGATTGGCGGCGTGACGCCCCTCGTCTTCCTCGCGGTCGTCGTGGCCGGCGGTGTCGGCGCGGCCCTGCGCTTCGTCGTCGATGTCGCCGTGCGGCGGCGAACGGGTGAGCGCTTCCCGTGGGGGATCCTGGTGGTGAACCTCACCGGCGCGTTCGCGCTGGGGCTCGTCACACCGCTCGCGGCCGACGAGGCCTGGCGCTGGATCGTGGGCACGGGGCTCCTCGGTGGGTACACGACGTTCAGCGCCGTCGCCGTGACGACGGCGCTCCTCGCGGAGGAGGGGCGCTCGCGCGCCGCGACCTCGTACGCGGTGGCATCCTTCGTGGGGTCCGTCCTGGCGGCCGACCTCGGGCTGGCCCTCGGCCGCGCCCTCTGATCCGCCCGCACGATCCGTTGGCCCGCCGCCTCCGCGGCCGTCTTCCACGCGCGCGGACCGTGGGATACTGGCCGTCGATACAGTCCTGTATCGAACCGGCCGACCGAAGGGCCCCCGCGTGTCGTATCTGGCCGTGCTCAGCCTGCGCAACCGCGCCCTCATCGCCCTCGTCACGATCGTCGCCGCGGTGTTCGGTGGCCTCGCGTTGACCAGCCTCAAGCAGGAGCTCATCCCGTCGATCGAGTTCCCTCAGCTCGCGGTCGTCACGACCTACCCGGGCGCCTCGCCGGAGGTCGTCGAAGCCGACGTGTCCACGCCGATCGAGGGCGCCATCCGCGGCGTGGAGGGGCTCGAGTCGACCACCGCGACGAGCACGACGAACTCCTCGATCGTCTCCGCCTCGTTCACCTACGGCACCGATCTGGCCGCGGCGCAGCAGAAGATCCTCGCCGCGATCGCGCGCATCAACGACCAGCTCCCCGAGTCCGCCGACACCACCGTCGCCTCCGCGAGCATCGACGACTTCCCCGTCATCCAGCTCGCCGTCACCGGCTACTCCGACGCGCAGACGATCCAGTCGACCCTCGAGACGGTCGTCGTCCCGGCTCTCCAGGACGTCGACGGCGTCAACGCCGCCCAGGTGGTCGGTGGCACCGGCCAGCGGGTCACCATCACCCCCGATCCGGCCCGGCTCGCGGAGCGCGGCTTCAGCCAGCAGGCGATCAGCGACTCCCTCGAAGCCAACGGCGTGCTGTTCCCGGGAGGCACGGTCACCGAGGGCGATGAGACGCTGACGGTGCAGACGGGGGCCAAGATCACCAGCGTCGATGAGATCTCGGCGCTCCCGCTCGTCCCGACTGATGCGGCGCAGGTGACGGCCGGACGCACCACGATCGGCGATGTGGCGACCGTGGCGCAGCAGTCCGACCCCGTGACGACCCTGTCGCGGGTCAACGGCGAGCCCGCGCTCACGATCGCCGTGACCAAGCTCCCCGCCGCCAATACCGTCGACGTCTCGCGCGCCGTCCTGGCCGCGATCCCCGATCTCGAGTCCTCGCTCAACGGCGCCACGTTCACGGTCGTATTCGATCAGGCGCCGTTCGTGGAGCAGTCGATCGAGGCCCTCGCGCAGGAGGGTCTGCTCGGCCTCGCGTTCGCGGTCGTCATCATCCTCATCTTCCTGATGTCGGTGCGCTCGACGCTCGTCACGGCGATCTCCATCCCCACCAGCGTCCTCGCGACCTTCGTCGGGCTGCAGGCGTTCGGGTACTCGCTCAACGTCCTCACCCTCGGCGCCCTGACGATCGCGATCGGGCGCGTCGTCGACGACTCCATCGTCGTCATCGAGAACATCAAGCGGCACTACGTCGGCGATGCCGACAAGATCCCCACGATCATCCGTGCCGTGCGCGAGGTGGCTGCCGCGATCACGGCATCCACGATCACCTCGGTCGCGGTCTTCCTCCCGATCGCGTTCGTCGGCGACGTGACGGGTGAGCTGTTCCGCCCGTTCGCGCTGACCGTCTCGATCGCCATGGCCGCGTCGCTGCTCGTGTCGCTCACGATCGTCCCCGTGCTCGCCTCGTGGTTCCTCAAGCCCGGGAAGGTGATCCGGGATGCCGAGGGCAACCCCGTCGACCCCGAGTCGCCGACCGCGCCTCCCTCGCGCCTGCAGAAGGCGTACGTCCCGATCCTCAGCTGGACCCTGCGGCACTCGTGGGTGACCCTCGGGCTCGCCGTGCTCGTGCTGGCCGGGACCGTGGCATCCGTTCCGCTCCTCAAGACCGACTTCCTCGGCGACTCGGGTCAGAACACGTTCACCGTCACACAGAAGATCGGCGCCGCACCGAGTCTCACGGCCGAAGACGACGCCGCGCAGCGCGTCGAGGCGGTCCTGCGCGACATCCCCGGCGTCGAGACCGTGCAGACCTCCATCGGCTCGAGCGGCTCGGCTCTCCGTGACGCCTTCTCGGGTGGTGGATCGGGCATCACGTACTCGATCACCTCCGAAGCGGGCGCCGACCAGGTCGAGCTCCGCGAGCGCGTGCGCACCGCCGTGTCCGACATCGCCGACGCCGGCGACATCGAGGTGAGCGCCCAGGGCAGTGGCTTCGGCTCGAGCGACATCACCGTCGACGTGACCGCCGCCGACGGCGAAGGACTCCAGCAGGCCACCGACGCTGTCGTCTCGGGGCTCCAGGGACGCGAGGGCATCGGTCAGGTGACCAGCAGCCTGTCGGCGTCACTGCCGTTCGTCTCGGTGCGGGTCGACCGGGATGCCGCCGCCGAGCGCGGGCTCTCCGAGCGCACCGTCGGCGCGCTGGTGTCCGGCGCGATGCAGCCGCGACAGGCGGGCACCGTGGAGATCGATGGGCGCGGGCTGAGCGTCTACATCGCCTCGGACGATCCGCCCACCACCATCGACACCCTGCGCGCCCTGCAGATCCCCACGGCGCGGGGTGCCGTGCGTCTCGACGAGATCGCCACGGTGGAGACGAGTCAGACGCCGCCGAGCATCACGACCTCCCGCGGACTTCGCACGGCGACCGTCACGGTCACCCCCACGAGCGACAACCTCAGCAGCTCCTCGGCGAGCGTGCGAGACGCGCTCGCCGACGTGTCGCTGCCCGACGGTGCGACGGCGAAGCTCGGCGGTGTCGTGACCAATCAACAGGACGCGTTCGGTCAGCTCGGTCTGGCCCTGCTGGCCGCGATCCTCATCGTGTACGTCGTCATGGTCGCGACCTTCAAGTCGCTCCGTCAGCCGCTCGAGCTGCTGGTCTCGGTGCCGTTCGCCGCAACCGGCGCGATCCTGATGTTGGCGATCACGGGCGTGCCCCTGGGGGTGGCCGGCATGATCGGTGCGCTGATGCTCGTGGGCATCGTCGTCACGAACGCCATCGTTCTGATCGACCTGGTGAATCAATATCGTGCGCGCGGACTCAGCGTTTTCGAGGCCACGGTCGTCGGTGGCTCACGACGACTCCGCCCCATCTTGATGACGGCGCTCGCGGCCATCTTCGCGCTCGTGCCGATGGCGCTGGGTATCACCGGGCACGGCGGGTTCATCTCGCAGCCGCTGGCGGTTGTGGTGATCGGCGGACTCGTGTCGTCGACGTTCCTGACGCTGCTCGTGCTGCCGACGCTGTACAACCTCGTCGAGGGAGCGCGGGAGCGCCGTATCGCTCGCCGCGCGGCGCGCTCGACGCCCGCCGCAGACGAGGCCGAGCCGACGACGGACGAGCACCCGCTGAGCCGACGAGAGCTGCGCGAGCGCCACTGACGATCGCGGGGCGGCGTCGCATCGCGCTCACACGGGCGTGGGGGAATCGGCGCGCGACGGGAGTGGTCGCCGCGGCGGGATTCGCGGCGACCGGAATTCCGGTGACAGCGGCTCGCGTGGCGGACACTCGGGTGCGGCGAGCGATTTCGAGGGCGGGCGCTTCCACAGGAGCGGTGACCGGACGCGCCTGGGCGCCGCCGAGGCAGTGCGTGAATACTCCCGACCACGCGAACATCGCGCTGAAGGCGATGACCTCGAAGAGCGCGAGGTTGATGGTGGCCGTGACGAAGAGCCACGCCCCGGCGAAGAGGAACACGAAGACGAGAGACGTGGAGATCACGAGACGCTTCGGCAGACGGTGAAGCAGGAAGGGGGACGTGAGCAGGAGGGCCGCGAAACCCAGCACCATCATTCCGGCAACTTTGTCGTGCAGGTCTTTGTTGGTGTTCAGCGGAACGCAGCCCACGAGCGCCAGATTCACGCCGATGACCGTCAGGAAGAATGCCGCGGAGGTGGGTGCACCGCGACGGCCGGCCCGGCGTCCGAGCCGGCGCAGGTCACGACGAACCCGCACGGCGTAGACGACCACGAGCGATCCGCCGACCTTGAGCGTGGTGTTGAAGAAGGCGGCCGAGAGGTCGCCGAACGTGCCGAGCTGGCTGAAGTGCAGCTGCCACCACAGCGGGTCGCTCGTCGTGAGGATGGATGCCAGGATGCCGCCGACCAGGACGACGAGCACGAGACCGGCCAGGTGCATCGTGGGGATGTCGTCGAAACGGCGGGTGAGGCGCCGCGCGAGCGTGGGAAGGTCGGCAGAAGGGACGGCGGGGCGGACCGCAATGCTCATTTCGGGCACTTTCGTCGTGGACGGATCGGGCGTCCCCCCACACCGCGAGACCCCCAGCCCCCGTCGGCTCATTCGGGTTTGAGCCGAGGGGACGATGGTCCTCGGTCTCCCCGGCGGCGACGGAATCCGTCAAGGGAATCGTAACTTTCCGAGCGCCCTCATAGGAAAGGTCTTGCCTGCGAATTCCCCAGATCGTATGGCAAATTCCTTGTCCCCCAAATGGGGGACAAGAGCCTCATGCGCGGTAAGAAATGCCCCATTCACGACGCATTTCGCACCCCGGCTCCAGCGCGACGAGATCCACGCCGGACGCGAACGCATTCGACGGTGCGGTCATGGGTTCGATGGCGACTGCCAGGGAATTCCCGGGGTAGCGGTCGGTGGTGAAGACCTGCGTCCATTCGAAACCGGCGTCCTGCCACAGCTCGACGCGCCGACCGTCGGGTGCCGTGAGCGTGTGGCGGGCCCGACCGTCGGCATCGCGTTCCAGTCCTCGGTAGGCGTTGTCCAGCGCGACGTCGCCGAGACGTCGGCCCGCGCGGAGGTCGGTCGCCCCGCTCACCGATACCTCGTCGACGGGGAGCTTGCGGTCGTCCACGACGAGGGTCGAGGTGCCCGTGGAGTGGATCACCAGGTCGGCGGTCGCGACACCGCCGATCTGCAGATACGGGTGGATGCCGAGCGCCACCGGGGCCGTGTCGGCACCGACGTTCTCGATCACGTGCTCGACGTGCAGTCCGTCGGGGAGGAGGATGAAGGTCACCCGGGTGCGCAGGTGGAACGGGTAGCCGGTCTGCGGGACGACGTCGGCCGTCAGAACGAGCCGGTCGTCCGTGACCTCGACGGCCGTGTAGGAGCCGAAGCGCAGCAGCCCGTGGCTGGCGTTGCCGAAGGCCGGCTCGCTGAGGGCGAGCTGCCGTTCCACGCCCGCGAAGGAGTACCTGCCGTCACGGATGCGGTTCGGCCAGGGAACGAGCACGACCCCTGATGCGGCCGGAGTCGGAACGTCGTCCGCGTAGCGGGGGACGAGGTCGACGCCGTCGACCGTGAGCGCCCGGAGTGCGGCACCCACCTGGGCGATCTCGGCCGAGGAGCGGGGGCCTCGCAGATGGAAGCGGTGGCCGGTGGGATCGGCGGTCATGACGAGGCCTTTCGAGAGCGGGGCGGACGCTGCAACCAGGGTCGCAGGAGGCGTGTCACCCAGGGAAGGACCGCGTAGGTCATCACGGGCGTCAGGAGGAGAGTCGTGGCCAGCACGCGCAGCGGAAGAGGGATCTCGCCGAAGCCCGGCACGAATCCCAGCAGCCAGCTGGCGAGGAGGTTCGTCGGGAAGAAGCCGACCCAGATCGTCACGGCCTGTTTCCACCGGGGCGGAGCCGGCGGCACCGGCTGTTGCACGCTCTGGGTCGTGGCATCGGCCGGGGCGAGCACCGATCCGAATGCCGCGTCGAACCATCCCTCGATGCCCGTGCGGCGCTCGACGCGCTCCTCGCGGGCGAAGGGTCTGCCCGAATCCAGCCACCACCGCCGCTGCGACGACGTCTCCCACCCCTCGAGGGTGGCGATGTCGCGGAAGCGGTACAGCATGTACCAGAGGTCGCTGTCTTCGCCCGCGCGTACCCATCCCGAGCCGAGGAAGCCCGGGAAGGCGGTCGCGAGGTCGGTGCCGGCCTGCATCCAGGAGGTCGCTTCGGCGGTGCGCGTCGGGTCGATGCGCCGCTCGATCGCCACCGTGATGGGGTGGGCGTCGGTGTCTGCCATGCGTCCATCTTCGTGCAGGGAGGGGTGTCTCGCGCGGGCTGCGACGAGCGGCCGCCTCGGTTCCGTCGCTCGCGTAGAGCCTCGTCCCACTTATGGCGGAGCGTGTCCCACTTCTTGCCGTCTGAGCGCCGCCGAGGTGGCAACAAGTGGGACGAGCCTCGACGATATGGATGCCATTCCCAGGGGCTACCTGTAACGTGGTGAGGTCGGCTCTGGACACCGCACCGTGTGCGGATGGGTTTGTGAGTCCAAGGGGCCGATGGAGAGAACGCGATCGCGTCTCGACCATCACTAGTGAATGGCCCCCGGCCGACGGATGTCCGGGTTTTGCACCGCTGTACGGTGCCGCTGTTTCGCGCGAACAGAACCCAGAAGGACACCCCATGCCCAAGAACAAGAAGCCCGCCGGCGGTCGCGCCGCGAAGAACTTCGAGCCCCGCTACGGCGCGACGACGTCGTTCCAGGACCGCAAGCGTCGCCCCGGAGCGGATGCGCCCGCCAAACCCGGGAGCAAGAGCCCGAGCCACCGCGGCTACCGCGCTCCCGAGGCCGACGCCGCCCCCGCCAAGCGCCGCTGGTCCGCGCAGGACCGTGTCGGTCGTGACGAGGCCCGCGGCATCCGCAGCCAAGCCCGCGGCGATGACCGCTACGCCCGTCCCGAGAGGGATGCCGCGCCCCGCAGCCGCGACGAGCGTCCCGCGCGTTCGTTCGATCGCGATGAGCGTCCGCGTCGGTCGTTCGACGACCGCCCGGCGCGTTCGTTCGAGCGTCGTGATGACCGTCCGGCCCGTGATGACCGTCCGGCGCGTTCGTTCGATCGGACCGAGCGCCCCGCTCGGTCGTTCGATCGCACCGAGCGCCCGGCGCGTTCGTTCGAGCGTCGCGATGACCGTCCGGCTCGCGATGACCGGCCCGCGCGCTCGTTCGATCGCACCGAACGCCCCGCGCGTTCGTTCGACCGCAGCGACCGTCCGGCCCGTGACGACCGTCCGGCGCGTTCGTTCGATCGGAACGACCGGACCGCGCGTTCGTTCGACCGCAACGACCGTCCCGCGCGTTCCTTCGAAGACCGTCCGGCCCGGTCGTTCGACCGCAGCGACCGTCCGGCCCGTGACGACCGCCCGGCGCGTTCGTTCGATCGCAGCGACCGCCCGGCCCGCGCCGAGCGCCCGGCGCGTTCGTTCGACCGCGCCGACCGCCCCGCGCGTTCGTTCGATGACCGCCCGGCCCGTTCGTTCGACCGCAGCGACCGTCCGGCCCGCGACGACCGCCCGGCTCGCTCCTTCGACGACCGCCCGCGCCGCGACGACCGCCCGGCTCGCTCCTTCGACGACCGCCCGCGCCGCGACGACCGCCCCCGCCGGACCGACGGCCCCAACCGAGCCGACTGGAACGCCACGCCGAAGCGTTCGGCCGAGCACGAGCAGCGCGTCGACGTCGTCCACGAGCGCCTGCAGGCCGAGGCCGTGGACGCGACGACCGTGACCGGCGCCGGCTTCGCCGAGCTGGGCCTGGGCGACAACATCGTGCGCGCGCTCGCCGGTCTCGGCGCCGCGAACCCGTTCCCGATCCAGGCGGCCACCGTGGCCCCGATCCTCGAGGGCCGCGACGTCCTCGCGCGCGGCCGCACCGGCTCGGGCAAGACGATCGCGTTCGGCGCTCCGCTGGTCGAGAGCATCCTGCGCGCCCAGGCGGGCAAGAAGCGCGAGTTCGGTCGTGCGCCGAAGGCGCTCATCCTCGCCCCGACGCGCGAGCTCGCGCTGCAGATCGACCGCACCGTGCAGGTGATCGCGCGCAGCGTCGGTCTCTTCACGACGCAGGTCTACGGCGGCGTGCCGCAGGCGCGTCAGGTGGGTGCGCTGAAGAAGGGCGTCGACATCGTCATCGGCACCCCCGGCCGCATCGAGGACCTGTTGAACCAGGGCAAGCTCGACCTCTCCGAGGTGAGCATCGCGGTCCTCGACGAGGCCGACCACATGTGCGAGCTCGGCTTCCTCGAGCCCGTGCAGCGGATCCTCCGCGCGACGGCCGAGGGCAGCCAGAAGCTCCTCTTCTCGGCCACGCTCGACCGCGAGGTCGCGGCGCTCGTCGACGAATTCCTCGTCGACCCGGCCGTCTACGAAGTCGCCGGGGAAGACCAGGACTCGGGCACCATCGAGCACCGCGTGCTGGTGATCGACCACCGCGACAAGGCCGAGATCCTCGGCTCGCTCGTCGACCGCGAGGGCAAGACGCTCGTGTTCGCCCGCACCCGCGCCTACGCCGAGATGCTCGCCGAGCAGTTCGACGAGGCCGGCATCGCGGCGGTCGCCCTGCACGGTGACCTCAACCAGCAGAAGCGCACCCGCAACCTCGAGAAGCTCACCTCGGGCCGCGTCAACGTGCTCGTTGCCACCGACGTCGCCGCCCGTGGCATCCACGTGGACGACATCGACCTCGTCATCCAGGCCGACGCACCCGACGAGTACAAGACGTACCTGCACCGCTCGGGTCGCACCGGCCGTGCCGGTCGCCGCGGAACCGTCGTGACCCTCATCACGCGCCAGCGTCGCCGTCGCATGACGGAGATGCTCGAGCGTGCCGAGATCGAGGCGCCGTTCGAAGAGACGCAGCTCGGTGACGACGTCATCGAGGAGCTGGCCGGCCGCCAGCTCGCCGACGTCACGTCCTGAGCCGGTCTCGAAAGCCCCGTCCGCCGCGTGCGGGCGGGGCTTTCGCGGTTTCAGAACAGGGTGGGCTCGCTCGCCGGTGCGACGGAGGGGCGAGCGGATGCCGCGGACCCGGTCGTGCGCACCGGTCCGAGCCGCGGCGTCGTCGCGGTACGGTCGGCGAGCCCCGGCTGCGGTCGGCCGCGCGGGTGGTCGTCCTCTTCCCAGCCGTCGAGTCGGTGCAGGCGCAGCAGGGGCTGGACGCGTTTGCCGAGCCAGCGACGGTACGCCTGCGGCGCTTGCACGGATACACCCGGATAGAGGCCGCGGTAGGACGAGATCAGCTCCGGGTGCTCGCGCTCGAGCCACTGCAGGAACCACTCTTTCGCTCCGGGCCGGAGGTGCAGCGCTCCGTACACGACCCGCGCCGCGCCGGCGGCCCGGATGCGCCCGAGGGCATGGTCGAGAGCCTCGATCGAGTCGGTGAGGTGGGGGAGGATCGGCATGAGGAAGACGGTCACGCGGAACCCCGCCGCCGTCGCCGCGCGCACCGTGTCGAGGCGTGCCTCGGCGGTGGGCGTCCCCGGCTCGAGCGAACGCTGCAGGGCGTCGTTGAACACGGCGATCGACATCGCGAGCGTCACGCGGACTTCTTTCGCCGCGTCGGTGAGGAGCGGGAGGTCGCGCCGCAGGAGCGTGCCCTTCGTGAGGATCGAGAACGGGGTGCGGTTCTCGGCGAGCGCGCCGATGATGTCGGGCATCAGCCGGTAGCGTCCCTCGGCGCGCTGGTAAGGATCGGTGTTCGTCCCGAGCATCACGGGTTCGCGGGCCCACGACCCGCGCCGCAGTTCGCTCCTCAGGACGTCGGCGACGTTCACCTTCACGACGATCTGCGAGTCGAAGTCGGCTCCCGAGTCGAGGTCGAGGTACTCGTGGGTCTTGCGCGCGAAGCAATAACCGCACGCATGACTGCATCCTCTGTATGGGTTCACCGTCCAGTCGAATGGCATCGCCGAAGCGCCGGGCACGCGATTCAGGGCGGTCTTCGCGACAACCTCGTGGAAGGTCATCCCCGCGAACTCCGGGGTGGTGACCGAGCGGACGAGACCGTCCATACGCTCCATGCCGGGAAGCGCCGACGTGTCATCGACGCCGAGCTTCTGTCCCTGCCATCTCATCCCTCAATGGGAACATGTGTTCGAAGAAATGGCAAGCGAAGACGGCGTCAGTTAGAAGACATGGACTCCCGACCTCCCAGGAGCAGCCTTGTCAGCGCCGCGCCGGATGACAGCAGGTCGTCGAGCGAGGCCGACAGGTCGTCGTCGAGGGGGAGATCGTCGCCCCGGAGCGCCGCTCGCAGAACCGTGCGGCGCACGAGTTCCTTGGCGAACGATCCGGTCGTCCCTTCGGCTCGTTCCGCCGCGGCATCCAGGGCCTCCGGGGAGAGGGGCAGGCTGCCGGCGTAATGCTGGAACAGGCGGCGGCGCGCGGCGACATCCGGGAGGGCGATCTCGACACCGAGGTCGACGCGGCCCGGGCGGGCGGCGAGGGCTTCCTCGAGGATCTGCACGTGATTCGTCGTCATGACGAAGGCGATGTCGGCATCCGCCTCCAAGCCGTCGAGGGCGTCGAGCACGTCGAACAGCACCGGCTGGGGCGAGTACGAGCGGTCGGCGGCGACGAGGTCGATGTCTTCGAGGACGACGAGCGCGGGCGCGAAGGTGCGCGCGATCTCGGCGGCGGCGGTGACGAAACGGACGCTTGAGCCGGTGAGCACGACGGCGGTCGTCCCCGGCGTGCGCGACAGCAGGTGGCGCACCGTCAGCGTTTTTCCGGTGCCGGGCGGGCCGTACAGGAGCACGCCGCGCTTCAGGTGCTGTCCCGCGGCGCGCAGGACGTCGCGCTGGTCGCCGATGCCGACCACGTGATCGACGATCTTCTCGAGCACGCCGTCCGCGAGCACGACCTCGTCGGCGTCGACCGAAGGGCGGGGAAGGAACGTCGCTCCCGCCTGCGAGCCGTACTCGGTCGGTGCGAAGGACAGAACCTGGCCTCGCACCACGCTCCGCTCGACCATGAGGCGTCGGATCTCCGCGAGGGCCGCGCTGGTGGCATCCGGGTCGGGTCCGAAGAGTTCCAGCCGCGCGGTGGGAGGCATGGCGTTCGCCGTGCTCGCCCGCTGCACCACCGCGAGGGGACGGCCGTCGAACGTCAGCAGCCGCACGCCGAACGCGACGACGCGGCGCTCGGTGCCGGGCCCGATCGCCCGCGTCTCGTACGAGATCGGACCGGGCGTGAAGCGACCGTGCGTCGAGGTCAGCAGATCGGATGCCGAGAGGTGCCACCGCTGGTCCCCTCCGGTCACGCCGATCACCCGCCCGTCGCCGGCGGCGCTCAGCTCGTCCAGCGCGATGTCCGCGTCGACGTACCGGTGCAGCGACACCGACTCGGTCGTGACGGGCACGGTCGTGACATCCACTCCCAAGTGGGCCGAGATGACGTCGGCCAGCTCGCTGCTCCGGTGCACGTTGTCGTCGGTGGCCACCAGGTGCACGTGCTCCAGGTAGCGGTAGACGGTGCGCAGAATCTCCCGGTCGTCGTCGTCGATCATCATCGCCCCCCGTTCGCCCCAACCCTCCCAGCCTGCCTGGGCAGGCGCGGCCCGGCAACCGGGGATTCGCTGCGCGTCCGTGCGTCCCCTCGACCGAGGCGGGTGGCCGGGGGAGAATGGATGCAGTGACGTCCTTCGATCCCGAGCTGTCGCCTCGACGCGCCGCGCGCGCCGAGGTCGAACGACGGGCGACGGCTGCGGTCTCGGTGGTCACTCCCGACGAGATCGCCGAACCCCCGATGTCGCGACGGCGGCACCGCGCGGCCGCGGCCTCCGCGGCGCCCGGCGCACGCGTGAGGTGGGCCTCGCAGCCACGTTCCGTACGCCGTCTCGTGGCGGCGCTCGCGTTGACGGCGACCGTCGTGGCTGCCGGAACCATCGCCGTCGCCGCGGCGGTCGGAAGCGCCCCCGCCCCTGTCGCTGCACCCGAAGCTGCGGCAGTGATCGCCGGCCCGCCGGCGGTGCCCGCCGAAGGATTGCCCGTGCCGGTGATCGCGGAAGCCCCGGCTCCCGCGAGCCCCTGCGACAACCCCGCGGTCACGTCGGCCCTGGCATCCGGGGACGATGGTGCCGCGATCGCCGCGGTCGGTGGCGGGGAGGCGTTCCGTTCGGCCGTGGCATCCGGGATCGCCCCGTGCATCTCGTTGTCGGACCCGAACCGGCAGTGGGTCGTGGTGAACAAGAAGCGTCCCTACGAACCCGTGGATTACTGGCCCGGAGACCTCGTGATGCCCGACGGCGTGCGCGCGCTGAAGGAATCGGGGCTGCGCCGACAGGCCGCGGATGCCCTGTCGTCCCTCGTCGGGGCGGCGAAGGACGCGGATGCCGGCGAGATCGGCTATCTCAGCGCCTTCCGCTCGTACGCGAACCAGCAGTCGACGTACGCCGGACGCGTCGCGGTCGGCGGAGTCGAGACCGCCGATCGTGAGAGCGCACGGGCCGGCTTCAGCGAGCATCAGTCGGGGCTCACGGTCGACATCGTGCCCTGCAACCGATCGTGCGGCACGCTCGACGACGTCGCCGGATCGAGCCAGGGCGCGTGGGTCCGCGACCACGCGTGGGAGTACGGCTTCATCACGCGGTACGTCGAGGGGCGCACCGACGTGACCGGATACGATCCCGAGGCGTGGCACCTCCGCTACATCGGTCCCGAACTGGCGAAGGCCTACCACGACGGCGGCTACACGACGCTGGAGGAGTTCTTCGGTCTCCCGGCGGCGCCGACGTACTGACCCGCGTCACACCACCACGAACACCGCCGCCGACGCGGCCCAGAACGCGAGCACGAACACGCTGTCGCGGCGACGCCACGGGACGAGGTGGCGTTCGGTCCGGTCGGGGTGGGCGCCGAACGCCCGCGCGTCCATGGCGAGGGCCACGCGCTCGGCGTGACGGATGCCGCCGGCCAGCAGCGGCACGACCGTCCGCATCCACCGCATCGGGGCGAACCCGCCGACGCCGCGCACCCGGTGCGCCTGTCGGATGATGTCGAGTTCGCGCCCGAAGCGCGGGACGAAGCGGATCGCGGCGAGCGCCGCGTATCCGATGCGATACGGCACCCGCAGCTGTTGCACGAGCGCCCGGACCAGGTCGGGGCCGGTGGTCGTCAGGCCGCCGATGAAGGCGAGCACCATGATCGCGGCCAGCCGCAGTCCCGTGGCCAGCCCCGTGGTGAGAGCGTCGTCGGTGAGAGTCCACGACCCCGCGCGCACCACCTCGGCACCGCCCCCGGACGCGTCGACCCACAGTGCGAAGCCCGCGGCGACGACGACCACCGCGAGCGGCACGACGACGCCGAGCAGCACGAGGAGCCGCGCCGACCATCGCGCGCCGATCAGCAGGACGAGGGACGCCAGTCCGAGGAATGCCGTCGGGGTCGCGAGATCGCGCGCGAAGACGAGCGCGACGATCGCGGGCAGAGCCGCGGCGATCTTCGCGAGCGGATTCAGCCCCAGAAGGAACGGCGCCCGGGTGGGCGAGAGCGCGACGGCGGTCATCCCTCGCCCCCCGGGAGGTCGCGCAGGCGCGTGATCGAGGCGAGCTCCGGATGCCGCTGGAGTCCGGCGAGCGCCCGGCGCAGGGGCGGAACGCCCAGGCCGGTGCGCTCGAGCAGCGGCACGTCGGCGAACACGGCAGGGGTGGGAGCGTTCGCGACGAGGCGCCCGGCATCCATCACCACGACCCGGTCGGCGTGCTCGGCGACGAGCTGCAGGTCGTGCGTGACCACGATGATCGTCGTCCCGCTCGCGCGGAGGTCGTCGAGCATCGCGAGCAGCTCTTCGGCGCGGGCGCGATCCTGCCCGTACGTCGGTTCGTCCAGCACGAGAACCCCCGCCCCGCCGACGAGCGCGGTGCCCACCGAAAGCCGGCGCTTCTGGCCGCCGGAGAGGAGGAATGGATGGGCGTCCGCGCGGTCCCGCAGGCCGAATCGAGCGAGCATCTCGTCGACGCGGGCGCGCACTTCGCTCTCGGGGAGCCGCAGCCGACGCAGGCCGTGGGCGAGTTCGTCGAACACCGTCGTCGTGACGAACTGGTGCTCGGGATTCTGGAACACGAACCCGACGTGGCGCGACAGCACCCGCGCGGGGAGGCGTCGCACGTCCCGTCCGTCGATCGCGACGGTTCCTCGGGGTGGGCGCCGCACGCCGGCGATCGCCTGAACGAGCGTCGTCTTCCCCGCACCGTTGGGGCCGACGACGGCGACGAACTCGCCCACCGATACGTCGAGGTCGACGTCCTGCAAGACGGTCGAGCCGCCGCGCGTCACCCGCAGGCCGCGCACGCGCACGACCGGCTCGCCCATCGGTCGCGTCTGCACGGGGCCGGGGACGGATGCCAGGGCGGGCGGCGCCGCGGCCTCGAGCTCGGTGCGCAACTCATCCGGTGTGAGGGGCAACCGCGCGAGCACGTACCCGGCGCGGCGCAGCCGCAGCGCCGCGAGGGTCGCGGTCGGCAGCCACACGCCGAGCGCGTGGAGCTCCTCCGCCCGCCCCCGCAGCACCTCGTCGACGCCGCCGTCCGCGACGACACGGCCCTCGCTGTCGAGGGCGACGACCCGATCGACCAGGTCCACCGCGGCATCCAGGTCGTGCTCGATCAACACGATCGCGCGGTCTCCCGCGGCGACCACGTCGCGCAGCGCCGCGTAGACCTCTGCGACCCCGGCCGGATCGAGGCTCGCGGTGGGCTCGTCGAGCACGAGGAGCGGGGATGCCATCGCCAGCGCACACGCGATCGCGAGACGCTGCCGTCCGCCGCCGGACAGCACGTCGGGCGAGTCGTCGCGCCGGTCCCACAGCCCGACGCGACGCAGCGCCGCCTCCGCCCGTGAGAGCACCTCAGCCACGGGGAGCCGGAGGTTCTCGGGACCGAAGCACACTTCGTCGAGCACTGTGCCGGTGATGAGCTGCGCATCGGGGTCTTGGAACACCATCGCCACGGTCAGGGCGAGCTCCGAGACCGGCGAGGTCGCGGCGTCCCGGCCCCCCACGATCACGGTGCCGGTGACATCGCCCGGGACGGCATGGGGGATGAGTCCGTTCATGGTCATGGCCAGGGTCGACTTCCCCGACCCGCTCGGGCCGAGCACGAGCACCACCTCGCCCGGTCGGACGTCGAAGCTCACATCGGCGGGCGTCGGGCGGTCGGCCTCGAGGTGGGTGACGCCGACGTTCCGCAGGCGCAGCAGCGCATCGATGTCCGCGCGGGGCGTCGCGGCGGTCGGGTGCGGGTGGGTGGTCACGGATGTCCTGTCGGCGAGGCATCCAGTCTATTTAGGTAGGCCTAACCACCGCCGGGCGGCGTCTCGACGTCGAGGAGCCCGGATCCTGCGCTCTGGACGGCCGAATTGCGCGAACGGTACATTCGAGATTCCTCCGCCCGAACGGACGATCTCGTGACCGGTCTCTCCCGCCGTCAGTTTCTGCACGCCACCGCCGCCGCTGCCGCCGCGACGGGGCTCGGGTTCGACGTGCTCGCGCCGCAGCTCGCGCGTGCAGCGGCACCGTCGGCGGACATCCCCTCGACGCTCCTGCAGACGATCCGTCGGGGCGCGATCCTGTCCGGGAAGTACCGCACCCTGACGACCGGACCGGGCGAACCATACGTCCCGCGCATCGACGTCTTGCGGCGCTCGCCGTCTCCCGCGCGCACGAAGGCCCGTCGTTCGCTCCTGTACCTCGGACACCTGTCCGACCTGCACGTCATCGAGGCGCAGTCGCCGGGACGCATCGAGCCGATGATCGTGCAGAACCACTCGGCATGGGGCTCGGCCTTCCACCCGCAGGATCCGCTCAGCCCGCACGCGACGGCCGCGATGGTGCAGGCCTTCTCGGACGCCCGGTACAGCCCGCTCACGGGAGCGCCGATGAGCGCGGCCATCGTCACGGGCGACAGCGCCGACATGCACTCGCACCTCGAGTTGCGCTGGTACATCGACCTCATGGACGGCCTCGCGGTCGACCCGGCCACGGGCGGCCCGACGTGGCAGGGAGTCCAGGCGTGGAGCGAGGCGACGTGGGCGTACCGCCCCGGGGACCCGAGCGGCGGCGACTTCGGCGACTACGGATTTCCGCGCCTGCCGGATCTTCTCGCGCAGGCCATCGCGCAGCCGGTGACGTCGGTGGGACTCCCCGCCCCCTGGTACGCGGTCTATGGCAACCACGACACGCTCCTGCTCGGAACGTTCGACATCAGCCCGCAGCTGCGAGCGCTCGCCGTGGGCGCCCGGAAGTCATACACCCTGGATGCCACGACATCCACGGCCCTCGAAGGATGGGCCGCAGGGACGAGCGTGCTCGCCCAGGCGCTCGCGTCGCTGGGGCTGGCGTCCGGGGGCCCGGGGTTCAAGGAGGTCGCTGCCAACCCGGATCGGTACCTGTTCGAGCAGCGCGACTTCATGGCCGAGCACTTCCGGACGCAGCCCACGCCCGGACCCGTCGGGCACGGCTTCACCGCGCACAACCTCACGTCGGGTGAGACCTGGTGGCAGGCCGACCTCAGCCCCCGCGTCCGCGCGTTCGGGCTCGACACCTGCAACGCTGTCGCGGGCCCCGACGGCGCGGTGCCCGAGTCGCAAATGCAGTGGCTGCGCGCGCAGCTCGAGATCGCGCAGCGCGACCAGGTGCTCGCGCTGATCTTCAGCCACCACAACAGCCTCACGCTCGAGAACCGCGCCACTCGCCCCGGCGCGGACGAGAAGCTCTACGGCGCCGAGGAGCTCGTCGCGATGCTGCTGGAGTATCCCGTCGTCGTCGGGTGGCTCAACGGCCACACTCATCTGAATCAAATCCTCGCCCACACGAACGCGAAGGGCGGCTTCTGGGAGATCACCACGGCGTCGTGCATCGACTTCCCGCAGCAGCAGCAGGTGGTCGAGATCGTCGACAACCGCGACGGCACGCTGTCGCTGTTCACCACCGTTCTCGACCACGCCTCCCCCGCGATGCCGGGGAACTCGGGCTCGGTCGCCGACCTGGCGTCCCGCAGCCGCGAGCTCGCCGCCAACGACTGGGCGGAGACGCCGCTCATGCGCCGGGGATCGCCGCTGGACCGCAACACCGAGCTGCTGCTGCCGGCGCCGTTCGACCTCTCGGTCATCACCGATGCGCAGCTGGAAGCGCAGCACGTCGCCGAGCGGGCACGGATCCTCGCGTACGAGAAGGAGCGGGGGCTGTGAGGCGCGTCCGCGCGGCGGCGGCGCTTCTGGCGGTCGTGGCGTTGTCGGGCTGTTCGCAGGTCGCGGCGATCGCCCCCGTCGGCGGCAACCACCTCACGGAGGTCCGTTTCGCGACGATCGACGTGCTGCAGCAGAAGGGCATAGCCCTGGAGCAGGTGCCGATCTGCACGCGGGCCTCCGACGGGGCGATCTCGTGCGAGGGGACGACGGCCGACGGCGCTGCGGTCTCCGCGGCCTCGTCGGCCGGCGACCCCGACAGCTTCACCGTGACCGTCGGGTCGGAGACGGTGTTCTCCGGCAGCGTCAGCGCCGTGATCGATCAGGCCGCGGGAGTCGCCCCGTGAGGCGCGCGCTGCTCGTCACGGCCGTGGTTCTGGCGAACGCCGTGATCCAGGCGCTCTGCGTCCTGCCGGGCGCGACCCCGGCCGCCGCGCCGCTCTTCGTCGCGCTGCTCACCGCGTCCGTCGTGACGCTCGTGGCCGCGGCGACGGGCGTCGTCGTCCTGGTGGGCGGCCCCGGCGCCCGCGGGGGGCGTTCACTCGCCGCCGTGGCGCTCGCGCTCGTGATCGTCGGGGCGCTCGCCGTGGTGTCGTCGACGACTCTCCTCCCGGCGCTCCTCGTCGCCTTCGTGTTCGCGGCGCCCGCCGGTACCCCGGATGCCACGGCGTGGAGCGGTCTGCGCGCGTTCCTCTGGCATCCGGTCCGGGCGATCCTGCTCGCGGTGCTGACCCTCCTCGCGATCGTCGTGGTCGCGATCGCCGCGCTGCTCCTCGGGCTGTTCGTCACCGGCGGGCTCGGATCGTTCGTGACGTGGATCGTGGTGGGCGCGCTCGCCGCGTTGCTCGCGCGGGCGTGGGCGCGGCTCGCGGTGCGGCCCCGGCGTACCCGCTAACGCCGCGACAGTCCGCGCGCGACCCCGGCGCCTCGGAGTCCCGAGCCGATCCCGATGCCCGCGGCCGTCCACGCGACCGGCCCGAGCACCGCGATGACGAGCGAGGCGACCTGCGCCCACGGAGCGAGGGCGCCGAGGTGCGCCGCGAACCACACCGCGGCGGCCACGACGAGCCCGATGATCACGGCGGAGACGAAGAATCGGGCGCTCGCCCACACGCGGTATCGGGTGAGCGCCGCGACACCCTCCTGGATGCCACCGAACAGCACCGCGGTCCCGAGGAAGCGCAGCGTCCACTGCGGCGCCATCGCACTCGCGACGAGAGCCGCGAGCAGATGGGTGAGCAGCGCCACCCACGGCCGGCGGACGACCTGCTGCGCGATGATCCCGGGGAGGACGTGCGACCCGAGCACGAGGCCGTACGCCCACGGTGCGGTGGCCAGGACGACGAGGGTGAGCCATCCGGCCGCGCCCCCGAGAATGCCCGTGCCGACCCCGATCGCGGCGCAGATCAGAAGCACACGGGTGGACAGACGGGATGCCGACGACACGGGCTCAGCGTATCGCGGCACGACTGTCGTCGCGGCCTCGCCGACTGTCCACGACACGCCGTATCTCCGCCTCGGCATCCGGCGTGTTCTGGACACTCGACCGCGGCGCTACGCCCGGCGGCGTCGCGGTGTCAGCCGCACGGCGGGGAGAGGGGGAGCGGGGATGCGCTCTGTGCCGTGTCCCACGACCGCGCCGAAGCGCGAGGCCTGGGCCTCCCATGCCTCACGCGCCTCGAGGATCTCCTCGTGCGAGCGGCCGACGAAGTTCCACCACATCACGATGTCGGCCTCGAACGGCTCGCCGCCGAGGAGGAACACCCGGGCGTCGTCCGGCGCGGTGACGTCCACGTGGTCCCGACCCGTCCCCAGGTAGAGCAGACGTGATGCGTCGACGGATGCCGTGGCCCCCGTCGCCGCGAGCGGAGTCGTTCGCTGCGCCGCGTCGGCGTCGGTGGCATCCATTCCCGTCTCCACCTCGGCGGAGCCGATCATTCCGTAGAGGGCATATTCCCATTCGGGCCGGAGTGGTACCCGCACGGTCCGGCCCGCGGGGAGCCGGAGCTCGGCGCCCACGATCGGGGTGTGGACGGTGGCGGGCGACGTGATCGCGCCGAACTCGCCCATGACGACGACGGCATCCGCCCCGTCGCCGAGGTCGTGCACGGGGAGGTTCTCGTGCCGCTCGAAGGCGGGCGCGCCGTGGCGGCGGGACTCGGGCAGGGCGACCCAGAGCTGCAGCGCGTCGAGCGGAATCGGACTTTCGCCGACCGAGTACTCGGAGTGGGCGATGCCCTCCCCGCTCGTCATGAGGTTCAGGGCTCCGGGACGTACGACGACGTCACTGCCCACCGTGTCGCGGTGGCGCACCTCGCCGATGATCGGCCAGGTCACCGTCTGCAGTCCGATGTGCGGGTGCGGCTCGACGCGCATGAGGGTGTCCTGTGGGCCGAAACGGTCCAGGAAGCACCAGGCCCCGACCATCGGCAGCGCGCGGTGGGGAAGCGTGCGGTGCACGGCCATGGCCCGCACGCCGCCGAGCGGCACCTCACGCGCTTCGACGATGAGCGCACGCGGACCGTCGCAGTCGACGGGGCCCTCCGTGGCCTCGGGGGCGACGTCGAGCCGCGTCATGCCGGTTCGCCGGGATCGGCAGAGTCTGCGGCGTCCTGATCGTTCGGCCAGTCGATCACCAGGCCCGGCACGTCGTGCTCGTGCAGGTAGCGAGCGACGAACGGGCACGTCGGGATGATCGTCTCGCCGCGCCGGGCGAGATCGGCCAGCGCCTCGCTCGCAAGTGTCGAGCCCAGGCCCTTGCCCTTGAACGCCGAGTCGATCTCGGTGTGCGGCAGGACGACGCGGCCCTCGCCAGCGGGGCGGAACTGCAGCACTCCACCCAGTTCGCCGTCCACGTGCACTTCATAGCGGTGCGCCTCGTCGTTGCGGGTCACGGTCACTTCGTCAGTCATGTCGCCTCCGGTCGTCGGTCCTGACCTCAACGTTCGCAGGGTGCGTGCTGTTCCGCCATCCCGGGTCGGCCGGTGCTGGCGGGCGGCGAGGCCGATCGCTAGGGTGCGGGCATGACGGTTGTGGGTATCGGCGGGCTCCTCCTGCGCAGTAGCGATCCCGAGGCGCGAGCCGGCTGGTACCGCGACCTGCTCGGCATCCCGGTCGGCGCGGAGGGATCGGATGCCGTGTGGATGCAGGACGCCGGCCCGACCGTGTTCGCGCCGGTCTCGAGCGGGTCGGCGGACTTCGCGGCCGATCAGCCGTTCCTGCTGAATCTCCGGGTCACCGACCTGGACGCGATCGTGCGGCGCCTCGACGCGGCCGGGGTCGCGGTCGAACGACGCGAGGAGTGGGACACCGCCTACGGCCGGTTCGTCCGCCTTCGCGATCCCGAGGGGCTGCCACTCGAGCTGTGGGAGCTGCCGTCGGACCCTCCTCCCCAGGCCGAAGCCTGACCCGGCTCTCCACGACCGGTCCTTCCCTCCGCTGCCGGTGTCGGCCGCCCGGGTTACCGTGGTCGGGTGACTTCTCCCGGCGCCGCTCCCGAGCCGTACGCCGACGCGCCTCCCGAGGCGTTCGGCGGGTACGACGATCCGTACGCGGGTGCCGACTGGGACCCCGATCTGTTCGCCCCGCCCGAAGACCCTGACGCGCCACCGCCGCCGACGGATGCCGCGGCCTCGCCGTTCGCTCGAGCGGCGGTCGTGACCGGCACGGCACGCGAACTGCCCGACGCCCGTGACTTCACCGGCCGCGACCCGCGCGAGGTGCTGCACGAGGTCTACGGCTACGACGCGTTCCGCGGCGACCAGGCCGACATCGTGCAGCGGGTGGTCGACGGCGGGGATGCCGTGGTGCTCATGCCGACCGGCGGTGGCAAGAGCGTCACGTACCAGGTACCCGCTCTCGCGCGCCCCGGTACCGGGCTCGTCGTGAGCCCGCTGATCGCCCTCATGCACGACCAGGTCGACGCCCTCGTCGCCAACGGTGTGCGCGCGGCCTACCTCAACTCGACGCAGGCCCCCGCCCAGCGCCAGGCCGTCGAGCAGGCGTATCTCGCGGGCGACCTCGACCTCCTCTACGTGGCGCCCGAGCGTCTCAACGGCGCGCAGACCCTCGGACTCCTCGCGCGGGGGCGCTTGAGCGTCATCGCGATCGATGAGGCGCACTGCGTGTCGCAGTGGGGCCACGACTTCCGCCCCGATTACCTGGCGCTCGGTGACCTCGCCGACCGGTTCCCCGGTGTTCCGCGCATGGCACTGACCGCGACCGCGACACCCGAGACGGCGCGCGAGATCGTCGAGCGGCTCCGACTGCGCGACGCCCGTACGTTCATCGCGAGCTTCGACCGGCCCAACATCCAGTACCGGATCGATGCCAAGGTCGATCCACGCCGTCAGTTGGTGTCCTTCATCCGATCGCAGCCCGAGGGCTCGGCGGGCATCGTCTACGCGCTGAGCCGCAAGAGCGTCGAGCAGACCGCGGCGTACCTCGCAGCGCAGGGGCTCGACGCGTTGCCGTACCACGCGGGGCTCGACGCGTCCGTGCGCGCGGCCAACCAGTCGCGCTTCCTCCGCGACGACGGTGTCATCATGGTCGCCACGATCGCTTTCGGCATGGGGATCGACAAGCCCGACGTGCGATTCGTCGCCCACATCGACCTGCCCAAGTCCGTCGAGGGCTACTACCAGGAGACGGGCCGCGCCGGTCGCGACGGCGATCCGTCGGTCGTGTGGATGGCCTACGGACTCGGCGACGTCGTGCAGCAGCGGCGCATGATCGACCAGTCGCCGGGCGACCGGTCCTACAAGATGCGTCTCGGTCAGCACCTCGACGCCATGCTGGCCCTGTGCGAGACGGTCGGATGCCGCCGACAGAACCTGCTGTCGTACTTCGGCGAGCCGTCCGAGCCGTGCGGCAACTGCGACACGTGTCTGACCCCGCCGGACACCTGGGATGGGCTCGTCGCGGCGCAGAAGCTCCTCTCCACGATCGTTCGTCTTCAGCGCGAGCGCGGGCAGGCGTTCGGTGCGGGCCACCTCATCGACATCCTCCGCGGCGCGAAGACCGACCGCATCGCGCAGCAGGGCCATGACCGGCTGACCACGTACGGGCTCGGCGCCGACTTGTCCGACCAGGACTGGCGCAGTGTCATCCGTCAGCTCCTCGCGCGCGGCATCATCGTCGCCCAGGGCGACTACGGCACGCTGGCGATCAGCGAGGCCTCGGCACCGGTGCTGCGCGGCGAGACCCCCGTGCCTCTCCGTCGCGACGCCCTCGGGCGGTCGGCCGGCGGCGGCTCGACCCGTCCCCGCAAGTCCAGTGCCGACGACGTCGCTCCCGGCGACCGCGACCTCTTCG
Organism: Microbacterium canaveralium; assembly: GCF_047238045.1. Taxonomy (NCBI): domain Bacteria; kingdom Bacillati; phylum Actinomycetota; class Actinomycetes; order Micrococcales; family Microbacteriaceae; genus Microbacterium; species Microbacterium canaveralium. The sequence continues at coordinate 321,522 of NZ_JBDFMA010000003.1, forward strand.
AGGCGCTACGCGTCTGGCGCGCCGAGCAGGCGCGTGAGCAGGGTGTCCCGGCCTACATCGTCTTCGGCGACGCCACCTTGCGGGCGATCGCGGCCGAGCGTCCCGCCTCCATGGGCGACCTCGACGGCATCACCGGCATCGGTGCCAAGAAACGCGAGGCCTACGGCGACGGCATCCTGACGGTGGTCGCCCAGCACTGACTCGTCCGGGTGTCTCCCAGAGATGTTGACGCCCCACAACCACCCGTGGCGACGTCGCCGGCCGGGCTTGTGTAGACCGCACACAATGTTTGATCCAGCGTTGTGGGACTCCTACCGTGGAGGCATCCCTTTGCAACGTCGAAAGGTGCCGAGATGACCGACGCCGCCGTCCGTCCCACCACGCCCGCCACGAGCACGCGTACCCCCGTCGGGGGTGCGCCGACCGCCGCGCACTCCGCCGCGGAGGCCGCCGAGAACCGCATCGACATCGAGCGGGTCACCGATCTGCTGCTCGGAACGTGGGCCGATACCCGCCGAGAGGCGCGCGAGATGCTGAAAGACCCGCTGTTCTGGCGCGATGACAGCCTCGCTATGGACGCCCACCGCGAGCGCACCCTGGGCCAGCTCCACGAGCTCGTCGCCCGCAAGGCCGTGCACCGCGCGTTCCCGAAGCGGTTCGGCGGCGAAGAGAACAATGGCGCGAACATCGCCGGGTTCGAAGAGCTCGTGGCCGCCGACCCCAGCCTGCAGATCAAGTCGGGCGTCCAGTGGGGGCTGTTCGGCTCGGCCGTGCTGCAGTTGGGAACCGAAAAGCACCACGAGAAGTGGCTGCCGGGCATCATGAGCCTCGAGATCCCGGGTGCCTTCGCGATGACCGAGACCGGCCACGGCTCGGACGTCGCCGCGATCGGCACGACGGCGACCTACGATCCCGAGACCGAGGAGTTCGTCATCCACACGCCGTTCCGCGGCGCCTGGAAGGACTACCTCGGCAATGCGGCCTTGCACGGCAAGGCGGCCACCGTCTTCGCGCAGCTCATCACCAACGGCGTCAACCACGGCGTGCACTGCTTCTACGTGCCGCTGCGCGACGATGAGGGCACGTTCCTGCCGGGTATCGGCGGCGAGGACGACGGCCTCAAGGGCGGCTTGAACGGTATCGACAACGGACGCCTGCACTTCGACCAGGTCCGTGTCCCGCGCGAGAACCTGCTGAACCGCTACGGTGACGTCGCCGCCGACGGCACGTACTCGAGCGAGATCGCCAGCCCCGGCCGTCGCTTCTTCACGATGCTCGGCACGCTCGTGCAGGGTCGCGTCTCGCTCGACGGCGCCGCCGCGTGGGCGTCGGCCATCGGCCTCACGATCGCGATCACGTACGGTAACCAGCGTCGCCAGTTCGACTCCGGCAGCGGCACCCCCGAGGTCACGCTGCTCGACTACGGCAAGCACCAGCGCCGCCTGCTGCCACGTCTGGCGACCACGTACGCCCAGATCTTCGCGCACGACGAGTTCCTGCAGAAGTTCGACGGCGTCTTCAGCGGCCGCCTCGACACGGATGCCGATCGCGAAGACCTCGAGACCCTCGCCGCCGCGCTGAAGCCGCTGTCGACCTGGCACGCGCTCGACACCCTGCAGGAATCGCGCGAGGCGTGCGGCGGCCAGGGCTTCCTGTTCGAGAACCGTCTCGTGGGGCTCCGCGCCGACCTCGACATCTACGTCACGTTCGAGGGAGACAACAACGTGCTGCTGCAGCTCGTCGGGAAGCGTCTGCTCGCCGACTATGCGAAGCAGTTCAAGGGCAAGGATGCCAAGGCCCTCGCCGCGTTCGCCGTCGGGCAGACGGCCGGGAAGCTCTTCCACGGCGCCGGTCTCCGTCAGCTCGGACAGGCCGTGACCGACCTCGGTTCGACCGCGCGCTCGGTCGAGAAGGGCCTTCGGGCACAGCAGCAGCACGAGCTCCTCGCCGGTCGCGTGCAGCAGATGGTCGCCGACATCGCGGGGCGCTTGCGCCCGGCATCCAAGCTCTCCCGCGAGGACGCGGCCGCGCTCTTCAACGAGAACCAGGCCGAGCTGATCGAAGCCGCGCGAGCGCACGGCGAACTGCTGCAGTGGGAGGCGTTCACCGACGCGATCAATCGCCTCGGCGACGACTCCTCGCGTCAGGTGTTGACGTGGCTGCGTGACCTCTTCGGCCTGCAGCTCATCGAGAAGCACCTGGCCTGGTACCTGATCAACGGGCGCCTGTCGACGCAGCGCGCGGCGGCGGTGTCGAGCTACATCGACCGTCTGTGCGTGCGGCTGCGTCCCCACGCGCAAGACCTGGTGGATGCCTTCGGCTACGGCCCCGAGCACATCCGCGCCTCGATCGCGACGGGCGTCGAGGACGACCGGCAGAACGAGGCGGCGTCGTACTACGCGGCGCTGCGGGCGTCGGGCAACGCCCCGGTGCCGGAGAAGAAGCCGGGCAAGTAAGGCGCTCACGAAGGGCGGTGGTCGGGACGGCCGCCGCCCTTCGTCGTGTCAGTTGCGGCGCAGCAGCGCCAGACGGATGATGGCGATTCCCGCGATGATGGCGCCCGCGAACAGCATGATGAGCGCGAACCACAGCGGTCCGTCCACGCCGATGGCCACGAGCCCGACGACGATCATGATGACGGCCAGGACCAGCCGAGGTAGAGCGAGACGCGTGTCCTTCGCGCACCCAGGGGAACGGTGTGCATGCCGGGAGGGTACCGGCCGGTCGGACCGCAGGCCAGCGCTGGTGTCGGACCCCCGGCCTACCCTGAGAGCATGAGCGACCTCATCATCGACGCCGACGGCATCGCCCGGTGCGCCTGGGTCGGCGACGACATCGAGTACCGCCGGTACCACGACGAGGAGTGGGGCACCGAGCTGCGCGGCGATCGTCCGCTGTTCGAGAAGATGAGCCTCGAGGGGTTCCAGGCCGGGCTGTCGTGGATCACGATCCTGCGCAAGCGCCCGCGCTTCCGCGAGGTGTTCCGCGGGTTCGAGCCGGCCGTCGTCGCCGCGTTCGGGCCCGACGACGTGGAGCGGTTGCTTCAGGATGCCGGCATCATCCGCCACCGCGGCAAGATCGAGGCCGTGATCGGCAACGCCGCGATCGTCGCGGGCATGGCCGAGGGCGAACTCGACGCGCTGCTGTGGTCGTTCGCCCCGGCGCAGCATCGACCGCCGTCCTCCTTCGCCGAGGTGCCCGCCGTCACCGACGAGTCGACCGCGATGAGCAAAGAGCTGCGACGGCGCGGATTCCGCTTCGTCGGCCCCACCACGATGTACGCCCTCATGCAGTCGTCGGGCATGGTCGACGACCACGTCGCGGGGTGCTGGCGCGCGGCGGCCTGACGTCACCCGCTAGACTGGGTCGTGGAGCTCTCGCTCCCAGCGTCGTCGAACGCACCGGCCCCCTTGCGTGGGCCTTTGACCTTCACGGCGAACGGATGCGCCGCCCGGCGCCTTCGCCCATTGCAGCCGCAGTATCGCGGCATCCCGAACCGCCGTGCGTGCTCGCGCGCCGGCAGGAGACTTCATGACGTCCCAGACTTTCACAGACCTCGGCGTGCCCGCGCCGCTGATCGCCGTCCTCGCCGAGCAGGGAAAGAACGAGCCCTTCCCGATCCAGGCCGACACCCTGCCCGACACCCTCGCCGGGCGCGACGTGCTCGGCCGGGGCAAGACCGGCTCCGGCAAGACCCTCGCGTTCTCGCTGCCGCTGGTGGCCCGCCTCGCCGCGAAGAGCGACCGCCGCCGCGGCCGCCGCCCCCGCGCGCTCGTGCTCGCCCCGACCCGCGAGCTCGCCAACCAGATCGACGAGGTCATCAAGCCCCTCGCCGCGGCGTACGACCTCACCACGACCACCGTCTACGGCGGCGTGAACCAGAAGCGTCAGGTCGACGCGCTCGCCGCGGGCGTCGACATCCTCGTCGCGTGCCCGGGCCGCCTCGAAGACCTCATCGGTCAGGGTTTCGCGAGCCTCGACGCGGTCGAGATCACCGTCCTCGACGAGGCCGACCACATGGCCGACCTGGGCTTCCTCCCCGGTGTGACCCGCCTTCTCTCGCGCACGCCCGCCGACGGCCAGCGCCTGCTGTTCTCGGCGACGCTGGACAACGGTGTGGACAAGCTCGTCAAGCGCTTCCTCCGCAACGAGGTGCTGCACTCCGTCGACGAGGCCCACTCGCACGTCGCCGCGATGACCCACCACGTCTTCACCCCTGCCGACGCGGATGCCAAGAAGCAGCTCGTCGAGACGCTGGCTTCGGGCTCCGCCCGCCGCATCCTGTTCATGCGCACCAAGCACCAGGCCAAGAAGCTCGCCAAAGCGCTGACCGCCGCCGGCATCCCCTCGGTCGATCTGCACGGCAACCTCTCGCAGCCGGCGCGTGACCGCAACCTCGCCGCCTTCAGCGACGGGCGCGCCAAGGTCCTCGTCGCCACCGACGTCGCCGCCCGCGGTGTGCACGTCGACGGCATCGAGCTCGTCGTGCACGTCGACCCGCCCGTCGAGCACAAGGCGTACCTGCACCGTTCGGGCCGTACCGCCCGGGCCGGCAGCGCCGGTGACGTCGTGACGATCATGCTTCCCGAGCAGCGTCGCGACACGCTCGACATCCTCCGCAAGGCGCAGATCTCGGTCACGCCGCAGGCGGTGACGCCGACCTCGCCCGAGGTCCTCGCGCTCGTGGGTGAGGTCGCCCCGTACGTCAAGCCCGAGCCGATCGTCGCGCAACCGCAGGGTGGGGGACGCTCGCAGGGCGCCAACGCTCAGCGCAAGCGCGCCGCTCGCGGACAGGGATCCTCGGATGCCGCTCCCCGCACGTCCGCTCCGGGCGAGGCGCGTCGTCGCCGCGGCCGCGGTGCCGGGCAGGGTGCCGCGACCACCGATGGTGCGCAGCCCGCACGTCAGGGTCAGCGCTCGGGTTCGGGACGCGGTCAGGGAGCCGGCGGCAACCCCCGCGGTGGCTCCGGCAACGGTCGTCCGCAGGGCGCCGGCCGCTCGGCATCCGGTGCCCCCACGACCGGCATGGTCGTCGGCGCCCGCAGCCCGCGCACGAACCGTCGCGCCCAGGGCTGACCCACCCTTCTCGTCGCCCCCGCGGATCCGTCCGCGGGGGCGACGTTCGCGGTCGCGGATGTCGGAGGCCTACGGCACACTGAGGGTCGACCCTTCGAGGAGCCGCCATGGCCGATGCCCCCGCCGATGCCCACGACGTCATCCGCGTGCGCGGCGCACGTGAGAACAACCTCAAGAACGTGGACGTCGACGTACCCAAACGGCGGCTCACGGTCTTCACGGGTGTGAGCGGTTCGGGCAAGTCGTCGTTGGTGTTCGGCACGATCGCGGCCGAGTCGCAGCGGCTCATCAACGACACGTACCCGACGTTCGTGCAGCAGTTCATGGGGCAGCCGTCGCGTCCCGAGGTCGATGCGCTCGAGAACCTGAGCGCGACCATCCGCGTCGATCAGGAGCGCATGGCGCCCAACGCGCGATCGACGGTGGGCACAGCGACCGACGTACACGCGATGCTGCGCGTCCTGTTCAGCCGGCTGGGGCAGCCGCACGTCGGTTCATCGCAGGCGTTCTCCTTCAATGTCCCGTCGATCTCGGGCTCCGGCGCGGTGGAGATCGCGACCGGTGCGCGCAAGGGGCAGAAGGAGCGACGGTCGTTCGAGATCACCGGCGGCATGTGCCCCGATTGCGAGGGTCTCGGCCAGGTGAGCGACATCGACCTGTCGCAACTGGTCGACGAGTCGAAGTCCCTGAACGACGGGGCGATCCTCGTCCCCGGATATACCGCCGACGGCTGGATGGTCCGCATCTTCGCCGAGGCGGGTTTCTTCGACGGCGACATGCCCGTGCGCGACTTCAGCCCCGAGCAGCGGCAGCTTTTCCTGTACGGCGAGCAGCAGAAGGTGCGGATCGCCAGCACCAACATGACGTACGAGGGGCTCGTCCCCAAGATCACGAAGAGCATGCTGCAGAAAGACCGCGACGGCCTGCAGCCGCACATCCGCGCGTTCGTCGACCGCGCCGTGACGTTCGTGCCGTGTCCGGCGTGCGAAGGCACGCGTCTGAACGAGGGGGCACGATCGTCCCGCATCGGCGGGGTGAACATCGCGGATGCCGCGGCCATGCAGATCACCGACCTCGCCGCATGGGTGCGCACGATCGACGACCGCTCCGTCGCCCCGATCGTGGATGGGCTCCGCGACACGCTCGACGCTTTCGTGCACATCGGGCTCGGATACCTCTCGCTCGACCGCGCGAGCGGCACGCTGTCGGGCGGCGAGGCGCAGCGGACCAAGATGATCCGGCACTTGGGTTCGAGCCTGACCGACATCACCTACGTCTTCGACGAGCCGACCGCGGGCCTGCATCCCCACGACATCCAGCGGATGAACGACACCCTGCGGCAACTGCGCGACAAGGGCAACACCGTGCTGGTCGTCGAGCACAAGCCCGAGGTCATCGAGATCGCCGACCATGTCGTCGACCTCGGCCCGCGCGCGGGCCGCGACGGCGGAACCATCCAGTACGAGGGCGCGGTGGCGGGGCTACGCGCGAGCGATACCCTGACCGGCCGCTTCCTCGACCACCGGGCTCAGCTCAAGGCCGCGGTGCGCCCGCGCACGGGCGCCATCCCCATCCGCGGGGCTTCGCAGCACAACCTGAAGAACGTCGACGTCGATGTGCCCCTCGGCGTTCTCACGGTCGTCACGGGGGTCGCGGGGTCGGGCAAGTCATCCCTGATCCACGGCAACCTGCCGGCCGCCGACGACGTCGTGGTCGTCGACCAGTCGCCGATCAAGGGCTCGCGGCGCAGCAGCCCGGCCACGTACACCGGCGTCCTGGATGCCGTGCGCTCCGCGTTCGCCAAAGCGAACGGTGTGAAGCCGGCGCTCTTCAGCGCGAACTCCGAGGGCGCGTGCGTCGCCTGTAACGGACTCGGAGTGATCGTCACGCAGCTCGGCTTCCAGTCCACCGTCGAGACTGTCTGCGAGCTGTGCGGCGGGACGGGCTTCGCCGACGAAGTGCTCCAATACACCCTCGACGGCAAGAACATCGCCGAGGTGTTGCAGATGTCGGTGGCCGAGGCATCCGCGTTCCTGACCCGAGGGCCCGCGGTCGCGGTCCTGGGGCGACTAGTCGACGTCGGCCTCGGGTACATCACGCTCGGTCAGTCGCTGAACACCCTCTCGGGCGGCGAACGGCAGCGGCTCAAACTCGCGATCTCGATGGCCAAGAAGGGCGCGGTGTACGTGCTCGATGAGCCGACGACCGGTCTACATCTCGCCGATGTCGACACGCTGCTGGCCCTGCTCGATTCCCTCGTGGATGCCGGCAACACCGTCATCGTGATCGAGCACCATCAAGCCGTCATGGCGCACGCTGACTGGATCATCGACATCGGCCCGGGGGCGGGGCGAGACGGCGGGACGATCGTCTTCGAAGGAACCCCGGCCGACCTCGTCGACGCTCGATCGACGCTCACGGGCGAGCACCTCGCCCGGTACGTGGGGGTCTGACGCCGCGCCGATCCCCGGCGGCGGGGCTGCGGGGCCGGTCAGGCCATCGGAGTCGCGGTGTGCAGGTGCCGGTCGCCGTGGGCGAGCACCTTGACGATGACCCCGCGCTGCCGGAGCTCCGACACGGCGCGAGACGCGTCGGCACGTGAGACACCGAGGGCCTCGACCGTGGTGACGACGAGGACGTCACCGCGGGTCAGCGTCCCGAAGAAGCGCTCGAGTCGGGCTGCCCAGTCCTCGAGGGTCTCGGGGGCGGGGTGTCGGAAGCCCTCGATCGGCACGCCGAAACGAGTGAGGTCATCGCGCTGCCTGACAACGGAGGGAAGACCGGGGCGCGACACGACGAGGCCCACGAGACGCGAACCGGCCGGTCGCGCTCGCCACCACGCGCCGTCGCTCTGCATCTCGGTGAAACACTGCGGGCAGTCGGCCGCGGTGTGAGCAACCGGCACATCGGCATCCGTGGACGAGATCGGTTCGCTCATGGCACCTCCCGCGTCCATTCTGCCTTACGCCCCCGCGGACGCCCAGGCTCGAGCCCCATCAACGCGAGACTTCATCGCGCCGACAACACGCCGGCAGTCTGCAAGGGGTTTGTCGGCCAGGTGAAGTCTCGCGGTCCGCGGTCCGCGGTCCGCGGTCCGCGCCACGCGGAGCGGCGCCGGCTAGTCCTCGCCGTCGATGCGGAGCTCGGTGCTCAGCTGGTCGGCGTCGAGTTCGGCGAGAGCGTGGCGCAGCGCCGCCGTGCTGTAGCGGCCGTCATGGCTGATGTGATTCAGCTCGCGCCGCATCGCGTCGATCGACGCGAGGCGGAACTCGAGCAGGTCGCGAGCCCGCACGGTCAGTTCGTCGTCGGGCGGGCGCGTCAGCCGCGCGCCGGCGCGTTCGATGAGATCCGCGGGGAACGGTTCGCCGTTGCGCCGGAGGAGCCTGCCGGAGGTGAGGGCGTTCATCGAAGCCTCGCGGAGTTCGGCATCCAGAGCGTGCTGCTCCTCGCGTGTGGGGCCTTCCCCGCCCTCGGAGAGACCGACGCTCCGCACCACCGCGGACAGCGTCAGGCCCTGGAGCAGCAGGCTGAAGAGTGCGACGAGGAACGCGACGAAGATGAGCAGCGGCCGGTCGTCGACGCCCTCGTGGGGCAGGGTCTGTGCGGCGGCGAGCGTGACGACCCCGCGCATCCCCGCCCACACGATGATGATCCCGTGCCGCCACCCCAGGGGGCTGTCGCGGTAATAGTCCAGGTCGGCCAGGGTGCGCGTGACCCGGCGGCGCACGAAGGCGAAGCGGCGTTCCGCGTGAGCGGGATCGGCGACGCGGTTCTGGAAGGCCGCGGGATCGGCGCGATAGGCCTCTTGCATCTCATCGATGCGTTCGTTGATCCGTTCGGCGCGTTCGCGGTGAACGACATGTCTCCGGCTCCGACGCCCCTGCAGCCAGATGATCCCCGCGACGTACACGGCCCGGACGCCCAGCGAGATTCCGAGCGCGCTGAGCGCGAGCCACGTGCCGTACCAGAGTCCCTCGTGTTCCCCGAGGTTGGCGTTGACGATGTCTTTCAGCTCGAGACCGAAGACCAGGAAGACGCCGCCCTCGAGGATCAGCTCGATCGTCCGCCAGTTGAGTCTGTCGCTGAGGCGCTGCTCGGGGGTGAAACGGCGTGCCGCGCCCTGACCGGTGACGATGCCCGCGACGACCGCGGCCACGAGCCCCGACCCACCGAGGTGCTCCGTAGGAAGGTAGGCGATGAACGGGATGGTGAAGCTCAGCGCCGTGTTCGCCGCGGGGTTGGTCACACGCTCACGGATGCGCAGATTCCCCCACCCGACGAGCCCGCCGAGGACGAGGGCGATCATGACGGCCCACGCGAAGTTCGCGACAGCGTCGCCGAAAGCGAAGCCGGATGCCACCGCCGCCACCGCCGTGCGCAGGAGCACGAGCGCGGTCGCATCGTTCAGCAGGCTCTCGCCCTCGAGCAGCGTGACGACGCGGGGAGCGATGCCCAGCCGCTTGGCGATCGAGGTCGCCACGGCATCCGTCGGGCTCAGGATCGCCCCGAGCGCCACGCCGAGGGCGAGCCCCAAACCGGGGATGACCGCCGCGAAGAAGAGACCCAGGCCGAGTGAGCTCAGGACGACGAGCAAGACCGACAGACCCGCGATCGGGGCGAAGTCGCGGCGGAACTCGATCGCGGGGAGTTGGAGCGCGGCCGAATACAGGAGCGGCGGAAGCACGCCGATGAGGATGACTTCGGGGTTGATCGTGAACGCCGGGACGAAGGGCAGCAGGCTCACGCCGAGCCCGATCGCCATCAGCACCAGCGGACCCGCGATGTTGAAGCGCGGCGCGATGACGGTGACGAGCGAGACCACCACGATCCCGCCGACGACGATGAGGAGGGGGTCGATCACCCTCCGAGGCTAGACCCGCGGATGCCGTGCGGCGAAGACGACCGTCTCAGTGCTCGGCGCGCACCGCGTCGGCCACGGCGCCGAGTCCGGTGAGAACTTCGGCGAAGCTCGTCGAGAGGGGCGCGAGCCCGATCCTCAGCCCGTCGGGGTCGCGATAGTCGGGAATCACATCGCTCGCCCACAGTCGCGCGGTGACGCTGCGCATCGCGGGGTGCGACAGCGTCACGTGGCCACCGCGCTCGCCGGAATCCCGAGGCGACGCCAGCGTCACGCCGAGCGGGCTCAGGATGCCATCGCTCACGCGCAGCGCGAATTCGGTGAGCGCCACGGACTTCTCACGGATCGCGGTGATGCCGGCATCCTCGATGAGGTCGAGCGTGTCCTGCATCGCAAGCATCGCGAGCACCGGGGGAGTACCCGACAGGAACCGGCGCATGCCGGCGGCGGGTCGGTATTCGGGCCCCATCGCGAAGACGTCGGCCGCTCCCATCCATCCTTGGATCGGCTGCGTGAGCGTCGCGTGGTGCCGCTCCGCCACGTAGGCGAAGGCCGGTGATCCCGGCCCGCCGTTGAGGTACTTGTACGTGCAGCCCACGGCGAGGTCGACGCCCCACGCGTCCAGGTCGACGGGCACGGAGCCGGCCGAGTGGCACAGATCCCAGAGCACCAGGGCGCCGGCGTCGTGGGTGATGCGGGTGAGGGTCGCGGCATCCGCGAGGTACCCGGAGCGGTATGAGACGTGGCTGAGCAGCACGACCGCGGTGTGCGGTCCGACGGCCGCGCGCAGCCGGTCCGCGTCGACGCCGCGGGCCGTGTCGACCTCGATCCAGACGACCCGCGCGCCACGCTCCGCGGCGATCCCCTCGACGAGGTAGCGGTCGGTGGGGAAGTCGTCGCGTGCGACGACGATCTCGACCCGCTCGGGGTCCGCGGCGGACCGTTCGGCCAGGGCCGCCCGCAGCAGCTTGTAGAGCAGCACGGTCGTGGAGTCGGCGATGATCGTCTGCCCGGCGGCCGCGCCGAGCACTGACCGACCGATTCGGTCGCCGATGCGGAACGGCAGTTCCATCCACGCCTCGTCCCATCCGCGGATGAGACGGCCACCCCATTCGGCGGTGACGAAGTCGCCGAGCCGCTCGGCGGTCACGCGCGGCGGACGCCCGAGCGAGTTGCCGTCGAAGTACACCAACGATGTCTCCGCGCCGACGAACGCGTCGCGGAGGGCGGCCAGGGGGTCGGCGGCGTCGAGAGCGTGCGCCTCGGCTCGGAACGGGATGGAGGGATCAGTCGACACGCGTGAGCTCCTCGGTGGGGACGACCACCGCGTGCGACAGCCAGCTCGCGAGATCATCGAGATCGGTCGGGGCGGGCCCGGCGATGAAGCTGCGGACCGCGTCGGCATCTGAGTGACCGGGCCAGGGATCGGTGAGGGATGCCACAAGCGCGTCGCCGCGGATGCCCGCTTCTTGCAGGGCGAGGAGTTCGCGGCGGTTCACGCCGAGGGGGAGCAGGCCGTTGCCAAGGTCGGTGCCGTACAGCACGCGCCCACCACGCTCCGCGAAAGCGCCGAGGTGGGCGATCGCACGCGCACGCGCGTCACCGCGGTGGATGTCGAGCGTGGAGATCCAGATCTGGCCGGCCTCGGCGGCGTGCGCGAGGAGTCTTCGTGAGAGCGACGGGTCGAACGGCGTGTGTGCCAGCGCCGCGACACCGGCCTCGATCGCCCGCTCCACCTGACCCGGGCCCTGGGCATGCGCGACGACGGGGAGTCCGCGCCCGCGCGCCGCGGCGACGACGGCCGCGAGCACCTCGTCGGAGGGTACCGGACCCGCGTCCGCGTTCATCGCCACCTTGATCACCGTGGCCCCCGCGTCGGCCTGCGCGTCGACGGCCGTGCGGGCACCGCCGGGCACGCCGGGGTGCGGCGACGGGTTCGACACGTCGCACACGATGGCATCCGGTGCCCAGGCTCTCCCCCTCGGGTAGCCTCCGGGCGCGCTGAGGAAGGCGCCGGCGTACGTCACTCGCGGCAGGCCGGACGGTCGCCGCGCGAGGGCCGCCGGATCTCCCCCCAGATCGAGCACGCGCGCGATCCCGCGAGCGGGCAGCGCGTCGATGTCGACGAGGTGCGCGTGCACGTGGTGGTCGGCGAACGCCGGAAGCGAGGTTCCGGTCTCACCGGTCGCGTGACGGCGTACCGGCCACGCGGCGGTGAGCATCGGGCGGGGTCAGATCAGCGAGAGTTCGCGGAGCTTGGCCTCGACGTCGGCGTTGGTCGGCTCGACGTGGTGCGAGGCATCGGGATAGACCACGACGGGGATGTTGGTGCGACCCGAGATCTCCTTGGCCACATCGGCGGCAGCCGGGTCGGCCACCAGGTCGACGTACTCGTACGCGACGCCCAGGTCATCGAGCTGCTTCTTCGTGCGGATGCAGTCACGGCACCAGTCGGCGCCGAACATGCGGATAGATGCGTCGGACATGATTCCAGCGTACGCCGCTGCGAACGGCGCGGACTCGGACCCCGGTCAGGCGGCGAGTTCGTCCTCGAGCGTCTCGGGGAGCGGAAGCCGCGCGAGACGGTTCTTCTTCGGCGCGTAGACGACGAGAGCGTGGTAGACGAATCGGACGACGAACGCGGCGAGCAGCGTCAGCGCGGTGGCGATGACCACGTGCAGGTGCGCGGCGCTCACCAGCAGCCACAGCAACGGGATACGCACAATCGCCTCGATGCCGTTGAACGTGAACGACTTGAGGAAGCGATGCCGCATGAGTCCGGACTCGGCGCGCATGTCGGCGAACACCAGGTACTCGAGCGCGAGGAAGTTGCCGATGATCGTCAGCAGGCTCGCGATCACCGACGCCACGAGGTACTGGACGCCGAGGCCGGTCAGGGCCCACGTGATGAGGAGGTTCGCCACCGCGCCGATGCCGCCCACGACGGCGAACGCCGACATGCGTCCGAAGCGCAGCATGGTCAGCTGGGTGAGGAAGCGCAAGCCCTGGCTGAAAGAGGCCTTGGATTCGCCGGCGAAACGCGGGGCGAACGAGAACGGCACCTCGGCGACGCGCATCTGCTTGCGCGCGAGGATCTCGAGCAGGATCTTGAAGCCGCGCGGACGCAGACCCTCGACGTCGAGCGCGCGGCGGTCGATGAGGAAGAAGCCGGTCATCGGGTCGGAGCAGTTGTGCAGCTTCCGGGGGAACATCGCCTTGGTGAGCAAGGTCGATCCGCGCGAGACGAGCGTGCGCACGGCGTTCGCGAGTCCGTCGGACGTGCCGCCGGCGGTGTAACGGGAGGCGACCACCACGTCGGCATCGCCGACCTCGGCCCGATTCAGGAGTTCGGCGATGACCTCCGGCGGGTGCTGGAGGTCGCCGTCCATGACGACGCAGTAATCGGATGCCGCGGCGCGGATGCCGTCGACCACCGCTCCGCCGAGTCCGCCGACCGGCTGGTCACGGTGGAGGAGTCGGACGGGAATCGATGCCTGCGCGGCGACGGCGCGGATGATGTCGGGGGTGTCGTCGGTGGAGTCGTCGACGAAGAGGATCTCGATAGCGCGACCGGGGAGCGCATCTGCCGTTCGACGGACGAGTTCGGCGACGTTCGGACCTTCATTGAAGGTGGGAACGATGACGGAAAGGTCCATGGATGCTCGCGTTTCGGTGAAGCCAGAAGTACACAGCGTAGACGGGCCGACACGTGCCCAAATAAGCATTGTGAATCATTTAGCTGAGAGGTATCGGGGCGTTCATCCCCGGGAGGGGTGGTCCGCTGCCGATTTCAGCCGATGGCGTTCTTCAGATCCTCGACCGTCATGCCGTAGTTCATGCGGATCACCGGGAGTGCGAGTTTGTCGGTCCCGAGGCGGACGTAGCCGTGTTCGATCGTGCGGCCCATCTCGAAGCCGGCACGTCGGAGCCCCTCCTTGGTGGTGTCGTTGTAGTGGCCGAACGGGTACGCCACGACCTCTTTCGCGCCCAGGATCGCCGCGGACTGCTCCAGGTCGGCGGCGATCGTGTCGGCGTCGTCGTTGACCATGCGACCTTTCCCGTTCGCGCCCGCGCGGTGCATGTCGTGGGTGTGCGATCGCTGGAGCACGAATCGGTTGGGCGTTCCCTCGGTGCGCGCCGAGGTGATCACGAAGGAGGTCGTCAGGAGGCGGCGCGCGTCGACCACGGGGGCGGCCTGTTCGAGCCAGGTGATGTCGGCATCGTCATCCGTGATGATGACCGATCGCTTCGGGAGGAAGAGGGCGCCGTCGATGAAGGCGCCCAGCTCGTCCCATGTCGGCAGATAGAACGCCGACTCCTGGATGTACGCCATCTGCGCGTCGAAGTCGCCGATGTAGGTGTAGTTCGCGCGCAACCAGCTGTCTTCGCCCTCCGGCTTCCGCGTGAACTGGTGGTACATGAGGATCGGGATGCCGGCATCCTCCGCCGCGTTCGCCGCGGGGGTCGTCCACGCGGCGTGGAGCGTCTGCTGCCGGTCACTGCAGGTGACCAGGTCCGCGCCGTTCACGCGAGCGGCGACGGACATCGCGCTCGCGTCGGCCGCGGAGGTGTACCAGCCCGCGAACACGCGACCGTCGGAGCGCGGGATCGGCAGCTTCTCGTAGCGCGCGTCCTGGGTCTGCAGTTGCGGATCCGCGGTGATGCCGTCGCCCGCGAACGAGACGGCGCACGCCTTCGGGTCACTGGTCGTGGACAGAAGCTTCTGCGCGGCGGTGAGGGGCGGCGCGGTCGGAGTGGGCGAGGGCGTCGGCGTCGACGGCGAAGAGGGCTCCGTCTCGGCGACGGGCTGCCCGGACGATTCACGCAGGAGCGCGAGAGCGCCGACGGCTCCGACGATGAGGACGACCGCGATCACGGCGGCGATCGTGCGTCGCAGGCGCACTCGCCGTGATGCCCGGCGGCGTCGTTGCGCGCGCGTGACCATTGACTCTTCCCCCGGATGTAGCGATCGTCCCCGCGATCAGCGCGATCCTATCCGGACGTTTCGCGCAGGCCGTGCACGGTCGCGCGCGCGTCGGCGGGGGATGATGGGCGCATGATCCGCATCGGCATCGTCGGCACCAGTTCCATCTCCGAGCGCCTGGCGGATGCGGTGCGGGCGGTCGACGGCGTCGCGCTCGGCCCGGTGGCGTCGCGTGACGGGGATCGCGCGCGCGAGTTCGCCGACCGCATCGGTGCGCCCGGCGCCGTCCGGGGACTGGACGCCCTGCTCTCGGCGGGCGAGGTGGATGCCGTCTATCTCGCGAGCCCGAACGCGGCACACGCGCAGCAGGTCGAGGCGGCCGTGGACGCGGGTGTCGCCGTGCTCGTCGAGAAGCCGGCGACGCTCGCCGCCGCCGAGTGGGACGGCCTCGTCGCCCGCGCGCGGGAACAGCGCGTCGTGCTCCTCGAAGCGATGCGCACCGCGTACGACCCCGGCATCCGGTCGATCGCCGAGATCCTGCCGCGTCTGGGCCGTGTCCGCAGGGTCTCCTTCCGCTACGAGAAGCGATCGGCGCGGTACGACCACGTCCTTGCGGGGGAGCAGACCAACATCTTCGACCCGTCTCTCGGGGGGAGCGCACTGCGTGACCTGGGGGTCTACCCCCTGCACGCTCTCGTCCTCCTCTTCGGCGAGCCGCGGCGGATCTCGGGCGCCCGTGTCGGCATCGCGTCGGGCACCGACGGCCTCGGCAGCGCGATCGCGGAGTACGACGATCTCGTCGCCGATGTGGCGTGGTCGAAGATCACCGACACGGCGCTTCCGAGCGAGATCCAGGGCGAGGAGGCCTCTCTGTCGGTGGACGCGATCGACGCACCGCGACGCCTCGTGCTCACCCCGCACGGCGGCGCATCGGAGGTGATCGACGTCGAGGCCCCCGAGAACCCGATGATCGGTGAGGTGGAGCGCCTCCGCGACGCGGTGCGCGGCGCCGACATCGCGTCCGACCAGGACCGCACCGCGTCGACCCTGCGCCTGGTCGACGTACTCCTGCAGCGTCCGCTGCGCTGACGCGATTCACCCGTCGTTTCCCCTGACGCGGTAGGAAGAGCGGATGACACGAGCCGGCACGGTGCCCGAGGTCTTCCTGGCGTTCCTGCGGCTGGGGGTGACGTCCTTCGGCGGTCCGATCGCGCACCTCGGGTACTTCCGCGACGACCTCGTCGTCCGTCGGCGGTGGATGGATGACCGTGCCTACGCCGACCTCGTGGCCCTGTGCCAGTTCCTGCCCGGCCCGGCATCCAGCCAGGTCGGATTCGCGATGGGGCTCCAGCGCGCGGGCTTCCTCGGCGCCGTCGCGGCCTTCCTCGGGTTCACCCTGCCCTCGGCGGTGCTGCTTGTCGCCTTCGCCGCGGGAGCCACGCTGTTCGCGGGCCCGGTGGGCGGCGGCATCCTGAACGGACTCGAGATCGTCGCCGTGGCCATCGTCGCCCAGGCCGTGTGGGGAATGGCGCGCTCGCTGACCCCCGACGCGCCGCGCGCGGGGATCGCCGTCGTCGCGGCCGCGCTCGCCCTGTTCGCACCGGGGGCCATCGGGCAGCTGGGGTCCCTCGTCATCGGCGTCGTGGCGGGACTGCTCCTCCTGCGCGACGTGGAGGAGGGGTCCGGGGAATCCCTCCCGTCTTTCGGTGTTCCGCGCGCCGTCGCGATCGGCAGCCTCGTCGTCGCGGCCGGCGCACTCGTCGGGCTCCCCGTCCTGGCCGCGGTGACGGGATCGGGCGTGGCCGCGCTCGCTGACGCGTTCTTCCGTTCGGGTGCGCTCGTCTTCGGCGGCGGCCACGTCGTCCTCCCTCTTCTGCAAGGCGCGGTCGTGGAGACGGGGTGGGTCTCGCCCGACGTGTTCCTCGCGGGATACGGCGCGGCGCAGGCGGTGCCGGGTCCGCTGTTCACGTTCGCCGGATACCTCGGCGCGGTCTCCTCGGTCGGTCCCGGTGGCGTCGTGGGCGCGGCCGTCGCGCTCGTGGCGATCTTCCTCCCCGGGTTCCTCGTGCTGGTGGGCGTGCTGCCGTTCTGGGACGCGCTGCGCGGCCGCCCCCGGGTTCGTGCGGCGATGCGAGGCGCGAATGCGGCCGTCGTCGGCATCCTGGGGGCCGCGCTGTACACCCCCGTGTTCACGACCGCCGTGACCGGACCGGGGCCCTTCGTGCTCGCCCTCGTCGGCTTCGTCCTGCTCACGGCGTTCCGGACACCGGCGTGGATCGTCGTGATCGTCGGGGCGGCGGGCGGAGTCGGGCTCGCGCTGCTCTGAGAGTCCGCTGAACCTCCGTCTCGTACGGAGTGACACCGAGTTTCTCGTTTGGCAGGATGAGCACACGGCATCGTCGCCGCGCCGGTATCGAAGGAGATCCCGTGTTCCACAGCCCGTACTCGCGTATCGAGATCCCCGCCGTCAGCGTTTACGATCACCTCTTCGGCTCCCTCGAGGACGTTGATCTCGACAGGGTCGCCGTGATCGATCCCGCGACCGGTTCCGAGACGACCTATCGGGCGCTGCGCGCGCAGGTCGACGCCTTCGCGGGCGCGCTCGCGCACCGCGGGGTCGACACCGAGACGGTCGTCGCGATGCTCTGCCCCAACGTCCCAGCGTTCGCGACGGTGTTCCACGGCATCCTGCGCCTGGGGGCCGTGGTGACGACCGTCAACTCCCTCTATACGGCCCACGAGATCGAGACGCAGTTGAGGGATGCCGGCGCCACCTGGCTCGTGACGGTCTCGCCGCTGCTCGGACCCGCCGCGGAGGCTGCGCGCGCCGCCGGCATCGCGGACGAGCGGATCATCGTCCTCGATGGCGCCGACGGCCACCCGGATCTGCGGTCGCTCCTGACGGAACGGCGGACCCCGCCCGAGGTCGATTTCGACCCCGAGACGCACATCGCCGTGCTGCCGTATTCGTCCGGCACCACCGGGGTGCCCAAGGGCGTCATGCTCTCGCACCGCAACCTCGTCGCCAATGTCGAGCAGTGCCGCGTCAGCATCCGTCTGAACAGCGACGACCGCGTGCTGGCGGTGCTCCCGTTCTTCCACATCTACGGCATGACCGTGCTGCTGAACCTCGCGCTGCGGCAGCGCGCCACGCTCGTGACGATGCCGAAGTTCGACCTGCTGGCGTTCCTCCGGTGCATCCAAGCCCACCGGTGTACGTTCCTGTTCATCGCACCGCCGATCGCGCTCGCGCTCGCCAAGCATCCCGTCGTCGACGACTTCGACATCTCGAGCGTGCACACCGTGTTCTCCGGCGCCGCTCCGCTGGACGGTGAGACCGCCGAGACCGCGGGCCGACGCATCCACGCCCGCTTCTTCCAGGGGTATGGCATGAGCGAGCTGAGCCCGGTGTCGCACGCGATCCCGCCCGAGCGAGAGGACATGCCGGTCAGCTCCGTGGGGGTCCTGCTGCCGAACGTCGAGGCGAAGCTCGTCGACGTCGAGACCGGCGCCGAGATCGAGGAGCACGACCGCGCCGGGCTCACGGCGCCGGGCGAGCTGTGGGTCCGAGGGCCCAATGTGATGGTCGGATACCTGAACCGCCCGGACGCCACCGCGGAGACGATCGACGCGGACGGCTTCCTGCACACGGGCGACATCGCGACCCACCACGAGGACGGGTACTTCACGGTCGTCGATCGGCTGAAGGAGCTGATCAAGTACAAGGGGTATCAGATCGCCCCCGCCGAGCTCGAGGCGCTCCTGCTGTCGCATCCGAAGATCCAGGATGCCGCTGTCATCGGCGTCCTCGACGACGAGAAGCAGGAGATCCCCAAGGCTTTCGTCGTCGCGGCCGCCGGCGCTGAGCTCACGGCCGACGACGTCATGTCGTTCGTCGCCGGGGAAGTCGCGCCGCACAAAAAGGTGCGACGCGTGGAGTTCGTCGACGCGATCCCGAAGTCCGCGTCGGGGAAGATCCTGCGGAAGGACCTGCGCGCCCGCGAGGGGTGAGGGGGAAAAGGCGAAACCCCCGCGATGTAGAAGCTACGCGAGGGTTCCTGGGGTGACTGTAACGGTCACCCTTGTGGCTCCGACCGGCATCGATCCGGTGACCTTTCGATTTTCAGTCGAACGCTCTACCAACTGAGCTACAGAGCCGAGCGGCATGTCTGCCGCTTCCTAAACGAAAGGCCTCCTCGAAAGAAGGCCCGTCGCTGTGGAGCGACCCTGACGGGACTTGAACCCGCGACCTCCGCCGTGACAGGGCGGCACGCTAACCAACTGCGCTACAGGGCCATGCATATTTAATTGTGACCGGTGAGTGACCCCAACGGGATTCGAACCCGTGCTACCGCCGTGAAAGGGCGGCGTCCTAGGCCGCTAAACGATGGGGCCGGATGAAGCTCGAACCTTACGATTTCGTGCTCACTTGCCGACCACCGAGCCTACTTCATGATCTTTGAGATTGCCAATCGGGGGCGTGGCGATGCTCCGCCCTGGCGTGTCGAGGGTCCAGACTAGCCGCGGCAGCGGGAACGCGCCCTGTTGTTCGTGTGATTCGTGTTGCTACTGTGGTGCGAGTTGCGAACCGGTGAGATGAGGTATTCCCGTGGCGCCTGAACCCCCCATCGGCGTTGATGACTGCGGCTGCGCCCCGAGCGCGGCCGAACGATCCCGGATCTGGCCGACTCTCGACCGCCGCGGTGCACTGAAGTTCGGTGCGTTCGGCGCTGTCGCGATCGGCGCCCTCGGTGCCACCGTCCCCTCGCTCATCTCGTCGTCCCCAGCGTTCGCGGCCGACTACCCGTCATGGGCCGATGTCGAGGCCGCCCGCGCCAACGAGGCGGCCAAAGCCGGCGAGATCTCCCGCATCCAGGGTCTGATCGCGGGTCTGCAGTCCGAGGTCGAGCGCACCCAGGCCGAGGTCATCGCGCGATCGGACGAGTATTACGCCGCGCAGCAGGCGTTCTTCGACGCCGACTACCGCGCTCAGCAGTTGAGGACGCAGGCCGACGCCGAGGCCGCCAAAGCGACGGATGCCGCGACCAAGGCCGGCAAGGTCGCCGCGCAGCTGTACCGCAGCGGCGGAGATGACACGTCTCTCGACCTCTTCTTCTCGGGGTCGGCGGCGACCGCCGACGATCTGCTCTCCAAGCTCGGCACCATGGACAAGCTCCTCGAGCGCAACCGGTCCGTGTACGCTGCGGCCGTGGCCGCGCGCGACAGCGCCAAGAACCTCAGCAGCCAGGCCGACGACGCGAAGGCAGAACGCGACCGCCTGCAGAAGATCGCGGAAGACAAGATGGTGGCCGCTCAGCAGGCCGCCGACGCGGCACAGGCGGCGCTCACCGAGCAGCAGGCGAACCAGGTCGTGCTGCAGGCCCAGCTCGCGGCGCTCCAGGACACGACGGCCAAGACCGTCGCCGACTACCAGGCCGGTGTCGAGGCCGAACGCAAGGCGCGCGAAGAGCGGGAGCGCAAGGCTCGCGAAGAGGCAGAAGCGCGCGACCGTGCTGCACGCGAGGCCGCAGCCCGTGCGGCAGCTGCGGCCGCGGCTGCCGCCAGCAGTGGCGGCGGAGGCGGCGGTGGCGGCGGAGGCGGCGGCGGTGGCGGCGGCGGTGGCGGCGGCGGATCCGTCGTCGGCTCCGGCTGGGCGCGCCCCTCGTCGGCCGGGATCAGCTCGGGGTACGGCCCCCGTACGGGGCAATGCGGCCCCGATTACTGTGCGAGCACGTGGCACCTCGGTCAAGACTTCGCGGCGAGCTGCTGGTCGCCGATCTACGCGGCAGCGGCCGGTCGGGTCACGTACGCCGGTTACAACGGCGGCTACGGAAATTACATCCGCATTCAGCACGACGACGGCTCCGGCACCGGATACGCGCACATCGTCCCGGGCGGAATCTACGTCTCGTACGGTCAGCGCGTCTCGGCCGGCCAGCAGATCGCGGCCACCGGCCAGACCGGTAACTCGTTCGGATGCCACCTGCACTTCGAGGTCTACCCGCCGTGGGGCGGCACGATCGACCCCGCGCCCTGGCTGCGCGATCGCGGCGTCTGGGTCTGATCAGACGACGAAGCCCCCGGTCGGTGACCGGGGGCTTTCGCGTGACGGGGAGGGTCAGATCGTGCTGGGCGACTCGCCCTCACCCTGCGTCTTGGTCTGGCCCTCGTGCTCCTCGAAGCGGGTGAACGCTTCGGCCACGAGACGCTCGGCTTCGGCGGCATCCGCCCACTCGTCGACCTTGACCCACTTGTTGGGCTCGAGGTCCTTGTAGTGCTCGAAGAAGTGCGAGATCTCCTTCTTCGTCCAGTCGTCGATGTCGCCGACGTCCTGGATGTGGTCCCAGCGGGGGTCCTTCGCGAGGACCGCGACGACCTTGTCGTCGCCGCCGGCCTCGTCGCTCATCTTCAGCACACCGACGGGGCGCACCTTGGCGAGGATGCCGGGGTAGAGGTCGCGGTCGAGGAGGACCAGCACGTCGAGCGGGTCGCCGTCCTCGCCGAGGGTGTTCTCGAAGAAGCCGTAGTTGGCCGGGTAGCCGAACACCGTGTACAGGATGCGGTCGAGGAAGACCCGGCCGGTGCCGTGGTCGACTTCGTACTTCACGCGGCTGCCGCGCGGGATCTCGATGACGGCGTCGTACGCGCCCATACGTGTGCTCCTTAGATCTGTGGGTTTCCGCGCCCAGCCTAGCCGGGGCGCTCCACGTCCGTTCGGGCATTCAGCCGGGGCCGCTACCGTGGAGGAGTGGAGCGACGACCTGGACTCGCCCCCGCCGTCGCGGAGGTGCGGCGAGCGGTGCGGGCGAGCCTCGAGGGACGCAGCGGTGCTGTCGTGGTCGCGCTGTCGGGCGGGGCGGACTCGCTCGCGCTCGCGGCGGCGACGGCCTTCGAGGCACCGCGGCACGGCATCCGCGCCGAAGCCGTGGTGATCGACCATGGGCTCCAGCCGGGATCCGACGCGATCGCGGAGAGGGCGGCCGAGGTCGCCCGCGGACTGGGGCTGTCTGCCCGGGTGGTCGCGGTTGAGGTGGGCACGGGGGACGGACCCGAGGCTGCGGCCCGCGCGGCCCGATACGCGGGTCTGGCGCGCGCGGCCGCCGAGGTCGGAGCCGACGCGGTGCTGTTGGGCCACACGCTCGACGACCAGGCCGAGACGGTGCTGCTCGGGCTCGCGCGCGGGTCGGGCACGGCGAGCCTGTCGGGCATGGCCCCCGAGCGTCGGGATGCCGCCGGCCCGGTGCTGCTGCGCCCGCTGCTGGCCGTGCGACGAGAGACCACGGCCGCCGCCTGCGTCGCGGATGGACTCGACCCGTGGCGCGACCCCCACAACTCCGACCCCGTGTTCGCGCGCGTGCGAGTGCGCGAGACCGTGCTGCCCGTGCTGGAGGCCGAGCTCGGGCCCGGTGTCGCCGAAGCCCTCGCGCGCACCGCCGATCAGCTGCGCGAGGACGCCGCGGCGTTCCAGGAGATGATCGACGAGACGATCGAGGACATCGTCGAGCACGCCGAGGCGGGGATCTCGGTGTCGGTCGCGGCGCTCGCGGCGAACCCCGCCGCGCTGCGGAACCGCATCGTGCGCCACGTCGTCGAGAGCGAGTTCGGCGTCGCCCTCACCCGGACGCAGACCCTCGAGGTCGCGCGCCTGGCCACCGACTGGCGCGGACAGGGCCCCATCGACCTGCCCGGCTGCCTCGCGCGTCGGGTCGGCGGCCGGATCGAGATCGTCGCGCGGGCGGCATCCTGAATCGTCCTGCGTAGACTTGCCCAATGCGCGCGGCCGACATCTCCGACGACATCAGCGAAGTCCTCCTCACCGAGGAGCAGATCCACGGCAAGCTCGCCGAACTGGCCTCGCAGGTCGCGGCCGACTACGCCGGACGCGACGTCGTCCTCGTGGGCGTCCTCAAGGGTGCGGTCATGGTCATGGCCGACTTCGCCCGTCACCTGCCCATCCACATCACGATGGACTGGATGGCCGTCTCCTCGTACGGCGCGAGCACCCGCTCGAGCGGCGTCGTGCAGATCCGCAAAGACCTCGACACCGACATCACCGGCAAGCACGTGCTGATCGTCGAGGACATCATCGACTCGGGCCTGACCCTCAGCTGGCTGCTCGAGAACTTCGCCTCGCGCGGTGCCGAGTCCGTCGAGGTCCTGGCGCTCCTGCGCAAGCCCGAGGCGATGAAGGTCGAGGTCGACTGCCGTTACGTCGGCTTCGACATCCCCAACGACTTCGTCATCGGCTACGGCCTCGACTACGCCGAGAAGTACCGCAACCTGCGCGACGTCGCCGTGCTCGCGCCGCACGTTTACTCCTGACCGGTATCCGGATGCCGGGCGTCTCGGCGTGGCATCCCTCGCCCGCGTACGCCCACGACGAACGCACAGTCTCGGCATAGCCGGCGGGCGTTACCCTGATCCCACCGCTTTTCACCGGGCGGATCACGAAAGGGCTGGGCTCGCCCACCATGGATTTCAAGAAGATCACGCGCAATCCGATCATCTACGTTCTGCTGGTCGGTCTGCTTCTGGTCATCGGTTTCTCCCTCATCTCGAACCTCAGCGGAGCCCGACAGGTCTCTACGCAGGAGGGCCTCGAGCTCCTCAAGGGCAACACGGTCACCTCCGCGACGACCAATGACACGGACCAGCGCGTCGATCTGAAGCTCTCGCAGCAGTACGAGGGCGCCGACACCGTGCAGTTCTACTACGGCACCGCGCGGGCATCCGAGGTCGCGACCGCCATCACCAACGCGGCCCCGTCGGACGGCTTCAACGACGTCGTCCCGCGTCCCGGCTGGTTCGACGGCTTCATCTCCCTCATGCTGCCCCTCGTGTTGCTCGGCCTGCTCTTCTGGTGGCTGCTGTCCAGCGCCCAGGGCGGTGGAAGCAAGGTCATGCAGTTCGGGAAGTCGCGGGCGAAGCTCGTGACGAAGGAGACGCCGACCGTGACGTTCCAGGACGTCGCGGGGTCGGACGAGGCGATCGAAGAGCTCGAGGAGATTAAGGACTTCCTCAAGGACCCGAAGAGGTTCGAGGAGGTCGGTGCGCGCATCCCCAAGGGCGTGCTGCTGTACGGCCCTCCCGGAACCGGTAAGACGTTGCTCGCCCGCGCTGTCGCGGGTGAGGCGGGTGTGCCCTTCTACTCGATCTCCGGTTCGGACTTCGTCGAGATGTTCGTCGGTGTCGGTGCGAGCCGCGTGCGCGACCTGTTCAACCAGGCGAAAGAGAACTCGCCGGCGATCATCTTCATCGACGAGATCGACGCCGTCGGCCGTCACCGCGGCGCCGGCATGGGCGGCGGTCACGACGAGCGCGAGCAGACGCTGAACCAGATGCTCGTCGAGATGGACGGTTTCGACCCCAAGGTCAACGTCATCGTCATCGCGGCGACCAACCGTCCCGACATCCTCGACCCCGCTCTGCTGCGCCCGGGCCGTTTCGACCGCCAGATCGGCGTCGACGCCCCCGACCTGAAGGGTCGCCAGCGCATCCTCGAGGTGCACGGCCGCGGAAAGCCGCTGTCGGACTCGGTCGACCTCGAGGTCGTCGCCCGCAAGACGCCCGGCTTCACCGGTGCTGACCTCGCCAACGTGCTGAACGAGGCCGCGCTGCTGACCGCGCGCTCGAACGCGCAAATCATCGACAACCGTGCCCTCGACGAGGCGATCGACCGCGTGATCGCCGGCCCGCAGCGGCGTACGCGCGTGATGAGGGACAAGGAGAAGCTCATCACGGCCTACCACGAGGGCGGACACGCGCTCGCGGCGGCGGCGATGAACCACACCGATCCCGTCACGAAGGTCACGATCCTCCCGCGCGGCAAGGCGCTGGGGTACACGATGGTGCTGCCGCTCGACGACAAGTACTCCGTGACCCGCAATGAGCTGCAGGACCAGCTGACGTACGCCATGGGTGGCCGCGTCGCCGAGGAGATCGTGTTCCACGACCCCACGACCGGTGCCTCGAACGACATCGAGAAGGCCACGAGTATCGCCCGCAAGATGGTGACCGAGTACGGCATGACGAACGAGGTCGGCCCGGTCAAGCTCGGGTCGTCGTCGGGCGAGGTGTTCATGGGGCGTGACATGGGTCACGGTCGCGACTTCTCGGAGCGCATCGCCGAACGCGTCGACGTCCAGGTCCGCGGACTCATCGAGCAGGCCCACAACGAGGCCTATCAGGTGATCAACGACAACCGCGAGGTGCTCGACCGCTTGGCGCTCGCGCTCCTCGAGAAGGAGACGCTCGACCACCTGGAGCTCGCCGAGATCTTCAAGGACGTCAAGCGTCTGCCCCCGCGGCCGCAGTGGCTGTCGTCGGGCGACCGCCCGGTGTCGAGCCTGCCGCCCGTCGAGGTCCCGCGACGCCAGTCCGCGGCCGGTGTCGCCGCGTCCACCGAGGCCAACGCGCAGCCGGCGACCCAGCCGCAGCGTCGGCCGAGCGGACAGACGCGTCCGGCCACCGCCTAAGGCGCCGTGGCCGTCGACCGGGAGCGCGTGGCCGCGCTCGTACGCGAGCTGCTCGAAGCGATCGGTGAAGACCCCGACCGCCCGGGCCTGCGCCAGACCCCGGCGCGCGTGGCGGATTCCTGGACGGAGTTCTTCGGGGGAGTGGGGCAGGATGCCAGCTCTCCCCTGCAGCACACCATCTCGGTGAGCCGCGGGCCGGCGCCCGACACCCTCCCCTCCGGCGCGGTGATGCTGCGCGACATCGCGTTCCGTTCGATGTGCGAGCACCACCTGCTGCCGTTTCGGGGTCACGCGCACGTCGCCTATCTCCCGGGCGAGCAGGTCGTGGGGCTCGGCGCGCTGCCGCGCGTGATCGACATCCTCGCGGCCCGCCCGCAGGTGCAGGAGCGTCTCGGCGAACAGGTCGCCGACACGATCGCGGGTGCTCTCGACGCGCGCGGCGTGCTGGTCGTCCTGGATGCCGAGCACGAGTGCGTCACGATGCGCGGTGGCCGGCAGCCCGACGCCTCCACGGTGACCATCGCTGCACGTGGCGTGTACACCGAGCCCGTGGCACGGGCGGAGCTCGTCGCCCTCATCGGGAGGGGTCGTCCGTGACCCTCGTCATGGGGATCGTCAACGTCACCCCCGACTCCTTCAGCGACGGCGGCCGTTTCCTCGACCCCGACGTGGCGATCGCCCACGCCCGATCCCTGCGCGCGCAGGGGGCCGACATGCTCGACGTGGGTGGCGAATCGACCCGCCCGGGAGCCGAACGCGTCGCGCCCCGGGTCGAGCAGCAGCGAGTGTTGCCGGTCGTCGAGGCGCTGGCATCCGAGGGGCTCATCGTGAGCGTCGACACGATGAACGCGACGACGGCGCGCGCGGCGGTCGCCGCCGGTGCGAGGATCGTCAACGACGTGTCCGGGGGTATGGCCGATCCCGACATGCTCGCCGCGGTTGCCGACACCGACGCCGACATCGCCCTCGGGCACTGGCGGGGTCCGTCGGTGGAGATGTACGCCCGCGCCGAGTACGACGACGTGGTGGCCGAGGTCCTCGCCGAACTGCAGGAGCGGGTGGACGCGGCCGAGGCGGCCGGCATCCCCCGCGCCCGCATCGTCGTGGACCCGGGTATCGGATTCGGAAAGCGCGGTGAGCAGAACTGGCAGGTTCTGCGCGCTCTGCCGCGGCTGTCCGGGCTCGGATGCCGAGTGCTGATCGGCACGAGCCGCAAGAGGTTCCTGGCCGAGGCGCTGGGCGGCGACGCCGATCTCGGGCGACGCGACCTGGCCACGGCCGTCACCAGCGTTCTGGCCGACCGAGCCGGCGCCTGGGCCGTGCGCGTCCACGACGTCCCGACCACCCGCGACGCCCTCGCCGTCGCCCACGCCTGGGAGGCCTGATGGACTTCGCCGACGAGATCACGCTGACCGGGGTGCGCGCCTTCGGCTTCCACGGCGTCTACGCCGACGAGAAGCGCGAGGGGCAGGAGTTCGTCGTCGACGTCGTGCTGCAATTGTCGCTGCGCCCGGCGGCGGAGTCGGACGACGTCGTCGACACGGTTCACTACGGCGAACTGGCCGAGCGCATCGTGGCCCACGTCGAGGGCGACCCCGTCGACCTGCTCGAGACGCTCGCGCAGCGCATCGCCGACGACGTCCTGGCCGATGAGCGTGTCATGCTCGTGACGGTGACCGTCCACAAGCCGCAGGCCCCCATCACCGTGCCCTTCGGTGACGTATCGGTGACGATCCGGAGGGGGCGCGCGTGAGCGTCCGCCTTGCCCACGGAATCGGCGATCCACCCGCCGACCGGCCCGTCGCCGCCGTCGTCGCGCTCGGCGCCAATCTCGGTTCGCGCGCAGACACGCTGACGGCGGCGGTCGAGGAGCTGCGGCTCCTGCCGCTGACGACCGACGTCCGCGTGTCGACGCCGATCGAGACGGTGGCGGTCACCCTCGCGGGCGAGGACGTGGACGCCCCGCGATACCTCAACGCCATCGCCCTGCTGCGGACACGACTGGCTCCCGCGACCCTGCTGCGGGAGCTGCATCGCATCGAGGCCGAGCACGGGCGGGTGCGGCGCGAGAAGTGGGGCGACCGAACGCTCGACCTCGACCTGATCGCTTACGGCGACGTCCGAATCGAGGAGGAACACCTCACGGTTCCTCATCCTCGCGCGCACGAACGTGACTTCGTGCTCGCGCCGTGGCTCCAGATCGATCCGGATGCCGAGATTCCGGGCCGCGGGCGGGTCGACGCGTTGCTCGCTGCGGTGCGGGGCGGTGCATCGTGAAGCGGACCGGGGCGACGATCCTCATCGTCGCCGTGCTCGCGGGCCTCGTCGTCGGGTTCCTGGTCGACGCGGTTCTGACGTCCACGGGGCGCCCCACGTTCGTGCCGGCGGCGAGTCTGCCGACGATCCTGGTGCTTCTCGGTGCGATCGTCGTTGCGTTCGCCGTGCCGATCTTCCGCGCTTCTCGGGGGCGAAGCGGTCGCCGTATCGACCCGTTCCGGGCGTTGCGGATTGCGATGCTGGCGAAGGCCTCCTCTCTCGTGGGAGCTGCGGCGACGGGCTTCGCGGTGGGACTTCTCGCTTTCGTCTTCACGCGTCCCTTCACTCCGTCGTTAGGCTCATTGGGGTCGATCATCGCGACGGCCGTGTGCGGTGCCGTCCTCGTCGTCGCGGGACTCGTGGCCGAGCAGCTGTGCACCATCCGGAAGGACGACGATGACGAACACCCCGGATCTGCCGGAGAGCACCCCGACGCCGGTCCCTCCGTCGGCTGAGCCCCCGGCATCCGTCCTCGACGACGCGACCTACTCCCGCATCCTCGAGCCGCGCGGCGAGGGACGTCTCCCTCTCGGCGACGGCACGTGGCACCAGCTCGCGCGCGCCTACGTCCGAGTCCAGCTGATCTCGCAGGGGGCGGTGTTCCTGGTGGTGCTCGCCGCGGCGATCGTCGCACAGATCGTCACCGGACTGATGTGGCAGTGGATCCCGGCCGGCGTCGTGCTGCTGGTCACCGCGATCGGAATGATCATCACGCCGCGCCAGGCGCGGTCGTTCGGATACCAACTGCGCCGCGACGACCTGGTGTTCCGCCGCGGCATCCTGTGGCAGAGGGTCGTGGCCGTGCCGTACGGACGCATGCAGCTGGTCGACATCACCCACGGTCCGCTGGATCGGGGATTCGGTATCGCCCAGCTGAAGCTCGTCACCGCAGCCGCATCCTCGGGGATCACGATCCCGGGCTTGACGCAGAGCGCGGCCGAACAGCTGCGCGACACTCTCATCGACGTCGCCGAGACCCGCCGGACCGGGCTGTGACTGATCCGCGGCAGCCGGAACCGTCGGCGGAGGTGGGTTCGACACCGCCTCGACCTGAGCCCGCGTGGGGTCCGCCGTCGCCTGACGCGATCGCGGCGCCCGCGTCGGGTGCCGAGGTCGCTGGGCCCGCCGGGGGCGTGGGACCCGCCGAGGGCGCTGGGCCCGCCGGGGGCGCCGGACCCGCCGGGGGAGGGGAGAGCCCCGAGGGTGCGCCTCCCCGCGCCATGGTCCGCTCGCCGTTGAGCGATGGCGAGTGGCAGCGTCTGCATCCGCTCACCCCGTTGCTGCGTGGCGGACTGTTCCTCGTCGTGATCATCGGTGTCATCGTGGCGAACCTGCGGGAGCGGTTGATCGAGTTGTTCCTGCCCTCCGTGACGGACCTGCCTCCCGGTGTCGTCCCGCCGGATCCGGTCGACTTCATCCTCGCGAACAACCTCATCCTGATCGCCGGGGGCGGGGCGCTCGCGGTACTCGTGGTGCTGCTCGTGATCTTCCGGCTGTCGTGGCGCTTCCACACCTTCCGGATCAGCGACGACGACGTCGAAGTGCGCTCGGGCGTCCTCTTCCGAACGCACCGGCGAGCGCCGCTCGACCGCGTGCAGGGCGTCAATCTCACGCGACCCCTCGTTGCCCGCATCCTGGGCTTGGCGAAGCTCGAGGTGGTGGGCGCCGGACTCGATTCCAACGTCAAACTCGAGTACCTGTCGGCTCCTGCCGCCGAGACCGTCCGAGGCGACATCCTGCGGCTGGCATCCGGTCGACGTCTCGCGGAACGCGGCGCGGCGACGGTCGCCCCGGGATCTTCGGTCCAGCAGGCCGCTGACGCGGTGGCGGCTGGCATCCAGGGAATCGTCGACGGGGAAGACTTCTCGGATGCCGAACCCGAGAGCATCGTGCGAATCCCGTTCGGGCGTCTCGTCGCTTCGCGCGTGCTGAGCGGTTCGACCCTGATGCTTGTCGTGCTGATCGTCGCGATCGCGGTCGCTGCGTCGCTCTCCACACTGTGGGTGCTGTTCACCATCGTTCCGGCGTTCCTGGCTTTCGGGGCGTACTACGTGCGTTCGATCGCGCGTGGCCTGCGGTACTCCATCGCGCCGAGCCCCGACGGGGTGAGGCTCACGCTGGGCTTGTTCACGACGATCAGCGAGGTGCTGCCGCCGGGACGCGTGCACGCGATCGAGGTCCACCAGCCGCTGCTGTGGCGACCGTTCGGCTGGTGGAGCATCTCGATCAACAGACTTTCGGGTCGTGGCTCGACCGATTCCACCACCGACCCGTTCGCGGCCGTGCTCCCTATCGGGACGCGGGAGGACATCGAGCGGGTGCTGCGGATCCTGGCTCCGGCGCTGCCGCCGGACGAATGGACGTTCGTGTTCCGGGACGGCATCCTTGGTCCGGTGGACGACGACCCCTACGTGACGACACCGGGGCGCGCGCGGCTGTTGCGGCCTTTCTCATGGCGACGCAACGGCGCGGTGCTCTCGGCCGACGCGCTGTTCCTCCGGCGGGGCTGGGTTCATCGGACGCTCGCGATCATCCCGCTGGCGCGGCTGCAGTCCATCGGCCTGCGCCAGGGACCCGTCGCGCGCGCAACGCGCACGGCGACCCTGGCCGCGCACGTCATCGCGGGCACGGTTCGCACTTCGGTCGGCGCGCTCGACCGGGACGCCGCCGTCTCCCTGTTCGAGGACACCGCGCGCTTCACCATCGCCGCGGCGGCGGGCGACCGTAGCCATCGGTGGGCGGGATGAGCGGCGGACGCGACGGTCGGCTCGGCGTCGGCATCATCGGCGCGGGGCGCGTGGGGCCCGTTCTCGGCGCGGCGCTGGCGGGTGCCGGCCACGCGTTGACCGGCATCACGTCGGGATCGGACGACGACCGTGTGGAAGCCATCCTCCCCGGTGTGCCGATCCTGCCGCCCGAGGAAGTCGTCCGGCGCAGTGAGCTCGTGGTCGTCGCCGTTCCGCATGCCCAGCTCGCGGGGCTCGTGGCCGGACTCGCCGACCTCGGCGCCTGGCAGCCTGGACAGCTCGTGCTGCATACCGACCCCGCGTACGGCGTCGATGTGCTGGCGCCGGCACTCCAGCGTGGGGCGATCCCCCTCGCGATCCATCCCGCGATCGTCTTCACCGGCGCGTCGTCGATCGATCTGCGCCAGCTCGCGCAGGCGTACGCCGCGGTCACGGCGCCCGGACCCGTCCTGCCGATCGCGCAAGCTCTGGCCGTCGAACTCGGATGCGAACCGGTGGTGATCGCGGAGTCCGACCGTTCCGCGTACGCCGAGGCGGTCGCGACGGCCACCGAGTTCTCGCGTTCCATCGTGAGGCAGGCGGCGGGACTCTTGGCGGGCGTGGGAGTGGAGAACACGGGCGGGTATCTGTCGGCGCTCGTGCGTTCCAGCGTCGACCAGGCGCTGGTGGACGGGACCGGTCCCGTCCGCGCGGACGACCTTCCCCCGGACGCTACGATCGACGAATGATCCGCACCATCGAGGATCTGCGCACCCGACTGGCCGAGGCCAGAAGCGCAGATCGCCCGGGCGGTGCTGCGCGCGTCGCTCTCGTTTCGACGCTCGGGGCCCTCCATGACGGCCACCGCGACCTCATCCGCACCGCCCGAGAGCGTGCCGACGTCATCGTGGTGTCGACTTTCGTCAATCCGCTGCGGTTCCGCACGGCGGAAGAGACCGCGGCCTATCCCCGGACCCCTGAGGCGGATGCCGATCTGCTCGACCGATTGGGCATCGATCTCGTTTTCGCACCGACCGCGCGGGAGTTCCTCCCCGCGGGTACGGCCACGACCCGCGTGTCCGCGGGCGATCTCGGCCTGAGGTACGAGGGGCGCACACGGCCCTTCTACTTCGACGGTGTTCTCACGGTCGAGGCGAAGCTCTTCCACCTGATCCGTCCTGACGTCGCCGTGTACGGTGAGCGCGATCTCCAGCGGGAGTTCCTGGTGCGGCGCATGATCCGCGACCTGGACTTCGGCATCGCGACGGCGCTGGTCCCGACCGTGCGCGCCGAGGACGGCCTCCCGATCTCGAGCCGTATCGACCTGTTGGATGATGCGGATCGCCGGGCTGCGGCCAAGCTCCCCATCGCGCTCGAGGCCGCCGCATCGAACGCCGATCTGGGTGTCGACTCGTGCATCGCGGCGGCGCAGTCGTCGCTGATGGGCGAACCACGTATCAACCTGGAGTACCTCTCGGTGGTCGACCCGGAGACGTTCCTTCCCGTCGACGACGGGCACCGTGGTCGCGCGATCGCGCTCATCGCGGCGACCGTCGGTGGGCACCGCTTCATCGACAACGCCGAGATCTCGCTGCGCTGACGCGCACCATCCACCCGCGCCCCGCGGGTGTCGGTCGCTCCGCGGTGGCAGCGGCCGCGTTCCGGGAAAACGCGGAGCGGGCCGCGGATAAACTCGATGCGACCCCGAGGAGCCTTCACGATGACCGACGCGCCCGCGAACGACGCCGAACCGACCGAAGACGACGTCTTCGAACAGAAGGCGGTCCGTCTCGCGAAGCGGGAACGCCTCCTCGCCGAGCGGGCGGATGCCGCCGGCGGACCCTACCCGGTCGGTGTTCCGGTCACCGACACCATCCCCGCACTGCGCGAGCGCTATGGCGACCTCGAGGCGGGCGCGGAGACCGGTGTGACCGCAGGCGTCGCAGGACGCGTCGTGTTCAGCCGCAACACCGGCAAGCTCTGCTTCGCCTCGCTGCAGGCGGGCGACGGCAGTCGCATCCAGGCCATGGTCTCGCTCGCGAATGTCGGTGAGGAGTCGCTGCAGGAATGGAAGGAACTCGTCGACCTCGGCGACCACGTTTTCGTCTCCGGTGAGGTGATCTCGAGCCGCCGCGGCGAGCTCTCGATCATGGTTTCGGACTGGGCCATCGCGTCCAAGGCCGTGCTGCCGCTCCCGAACCTGTACTCCGAGCTCAGCGAAGAAAGCCGGGTGCGCAGCCGTTTCCTCGATCTCATCGTGCGCGACCGCGCACGCGACACGGTGCTGGCGCGGGCGAAGGTCAACGCGAGCCTGCGCCGCACCTTTGCCGAGCGCTCGTTCGTCGAGGTGGAGACCCCGATGCTGCAGGTCCAGCATGGCGGTGCCAGTGCTCGACCGTTCGTCACGCACTCCAATGCCTTCGACGCCGACCTGTACCTGCGCATCGCCCCCGAACTGTTCCTCAAGCGCGCGGTTGTGGGTGGGATCGACCGCGTGTTCGAGATCAACCGCAACTTCCGCAACGAGGGTGCGGATTCGACCCACAGCCCCGAGTTCGCGATGCTCGAGGCCTATCAGTCGTACACCGACTACAACGGCATCGCCGACCTCACGCAGACGTTGATCCAGGACGCGGCCATCGCCGTGGCCGGCTCCACGACGGTGACGTGGGCGGACGGAACCGAATACGACCTTGGCGGCGAATGGGACCGCATCTCGATGTACGACTCCCTGTCGGAAGCCGCGGGGCGCGTCGTGACTCCCGAGACGACCCTCGACGAGCTGCGTGCGATCGGCGCGGAGGCCGGTGTCGATGCTCCGGCTCACGAGACGCACGGCAAGTGGGTCGAAGAGTTGTGGGAGCACTTCGTGAAGGGCGGATTGACGCGCCCCACGTTCGTGATGGACTTCCCCGTCGACACCAGCCCCCTGGTGCGTGAGCACCGTTCCATCGCGGGCGTCGTCGAGAAGTGGGACCTGTACGTGCGGGGATTCGAGCTCGCCACGGGGTACTCCGAGCTGGTCGACCCCGTCATCCAGCGCGAGCGTTTCACCGAGCAGGTGAAGCTGGCCGCGCGCGGTGACGACGAGGCGATGTCGATCGACGAGGAGTTCCTGCGTGCGCTCGAACACGGCATGCCGCCCACCGGCGGCATGGGAATGGGTATCGACCGTCTCCTCATGGCCATCACCGGTCTCGGCATCCGCGAGACGATCCTGTTTCCGTTGGTGAAGTAGCCGACTCGCGCTCGAACACCCACTCGGGCAAGCGCGCGTGGGCGACCAGGGTCGCCACGATGTCGGCGAGGCCGTGGTCGGGATCGATCTCGCGTGCGTGATCGGCGTAGGCCGCCGCGTGCGTCGATCGCCCTGTGGCCCAGGCGAGCCAGGCGCACGCCGCGAGGGGCCCGGCCCGCCCGGCGAGTGGGGTCGCCGCGGCGACCTGGCGACACGCGGTCAGTGCTCGGTGAAGTCGCGTCGACTCGGGCTTCGCGCCTTCCCCCCACATCGGACGTGCGAGGTCTTCCGGGAAGGAGCCTCCGTCAGCGAAGGCGAACTGGGCGCGGTAGATCGCGTCGCCGGTGGCGAGGTCGCCGACCCACTGCATCAGCGCGACGTCCCGAAGTGCGGGTCGCTGCAGGCAGAACGCCACCGCGGCGAGACAGGGAGCGTCGAGCGGCGACTCGGACGCGATGGCGGCCTCGAACAGGGCCGGGGGATCGCTCAGGTCGTCGAGGAGCGCGGCCGCGGCTGTTCGACGGTGGATCGGCAGTCGCCTTCCCGCGGGGGAGCGGGAGACCAGATGCTCGGCGTCTACCAGCAGTCGTCCCACCGCTTTGCCCACGGTCGGCCCGATCACGGGAAGCGCGGCCGCGGCTGACTGATCACCGTCGACGGCAGGCATCGGGGGAAGCTCTGACGGTGCCGCGATCTCCGCGAGCGGTTGCGGTCCGGTAGCGGAGGGTGCGAGATAGCTGTCCCACCCGTTCGCGCCCACGACCAGCGCATGCGTCACGTGGAGACCGCAGATGTCGGCCCGGGACATGAGAGCCTCCACCAGCGCACGATGCGGGAGAGTCTCGGCATGCCTGAGGCGGGTGTCGGTGTAAACGACAGCGGCGATGGCATCCGTCTGCGAAACCTTGCACGCCATCCCGATGACGGTCGATGCGACACTGTCGACGCCGGCGGCGTGCGACGGGTCGGGGAGGTCGACACGCAGAGCGCCGACGGAGCGCCCTGCGGCGAAGGTGATGACGGCGAGGCTGGATCTCGGTGTGTACTCCAGGAGGTGGGGGACGAGGGCGAGGAACTCGGCGGAGGATCCGGCGCGGACGATCGTTGGCATGCCCCGAGGGTGGCGCAGGCTTTGCGGTGGCCGCGGCGCGATCGGCACGATCTGGGGAGGGATTGCCAGGATGGCGTGGTGGGAGGGAACGGTCGCCCTCCCGACCGACGCACAGGCGTTGCCCGTATCCTTGGAGGGTGGATGACATGTGGGCCGGCGTGCTGTGGGCGATCCTGCCGACCATCGTGGTCTCGGTGACCTTCTTCTTCATCCTGCGCGGAGTCATTCGCATGGACCGCACGGAGCGCAAGGCGTACGCGCGCATCGAGGCGCAGGAGCGTGCCAAGCGCGGTCTCCCCGCCTCTGACAGCAGCGAGCGCTGAGCCCCGCCGTCCCCCGCGTGTCGGGGCCGGTCACTACGCTGGGGGGACATCCCGCCCAGGAGGTCCCGTGATCGACACCACGTTCGAGGCGAGCTGGCTCGTCATCGCGCTGTTCGTGATCGATCTGGTCGTGCGCATCGCCGCCGTCATCATCGTTCCGCGCAACCGCCGACCCACCGCGGCGATGGCCTGGCTGCTCGCCATCTACTTCATCCCGTTCGTCGGCGTGTTCCTGTTCCTCCTCATCGGGAACCCGCGTCTGCCGCGAAAGCGCCGTCGCAAGCAGGCCGACATCAACCGGTACATCCACGACACGAGCGAGTCGCTCGAGTTCGGCACGCTCCGCCCGAACGCGCCCGACTGGTTCCGTGCGCTCGTGCGCCTGAATCGCAATCTCGGAGCGATGCCCATCGCGGGCGACAACGCCGCGACCCTCATCGCCGACTATCAGGAGAGCCTCGACGCGATGGCGGATGCCATCCGGCAGGCGAAGCGCTACGTCCACGTGGAGTTCTACATCCTCCAGACCGACGCCTCCACCGACAACTTCTTCCGCGCGCTCGAAGAGGTCGCCGAGCGCGGTGTCGTCGTGCGGGTGCTGCTCGACCACTGGGCGAACCGTGGCAAGCCGTTCTACCGCCAGACGTTGCGTCGCCTCGACGCCATGGGGGCGCACTGGCACCTGATGCTGCCGGTGCAACCGCTGCGAGGGCGCTACCAGCGCCCCGACCTCCGCAATCACCGGAAGCTCCTTGTCATCGACGGCGCGGTGGCCTTCATGGGCTCGCAGAACGTCACGGATTCGTCGTACAACCTGCGTAAGAACATCCGCCGCGGACTCCACTGGGTCGACCTCATGGTCCGCGTCGAGGGCCCGGTCGTGGCCAGCGTCAACGCCGTGTTCCTCAGCGACTGGTACAGCGAGACAGACGAGACGCTGACAGACGAGATCGACCTGTTCAGCGTCGAATCCGGTCCCGGAGACCTGGATTGCCAGATCGTTCCCTCGGGCCCGGGCTTCGACTTCCAGAACAACCTCAAGCTGTTCCTAGGGCTTCTCTTCGCGGCCCGCGAGCGCATCATCATCGTGAGCCCGTATTTCGTGCCCGACGAGGCGCTGCTCCTGGCGATCACCACCGCGTGCCAGCGGGGCGTGCACGTGGAGCTGTTCGTCTCCGAGGAGGGCGACCAGGCGATGGTCTACCACGCCCAGCGGAGCTACTACGAGGCGTTGCTGACGGCCGGCGTGAAGATCTGGATGTATCGCAAGCCGTTCATCCTGCACAGCAAGAGCCTGACGATCGACGATGAGGTGGCCGTGATCGGGTCGAGCAACATGGACATGCGCTCGTTCGGTCTCAACCTCGAGATCTCGATGCTCGTCCGCGGCGAAGAGTTCGCGCGCGAGATGCAGCGGGTGGAAGACGTCTACCGCACGCTGAGCCGCGAACTGACGGCGGAGGAATGGCGGCGGCAGCCCCTGCGCTCCACGATCCTCGACAATCTCGCGCGTCTCACCTCGGCGCTGCAGTGACCCCACCGGAGGCATCCATGGTCCGACGTTCCCTGCCCGTCCTGATGGGCCTCGGCATCCTGTCGGTCGGGGTGCTCGTCGGCTGTGCGACGGGTACCGGCTCCGTTCCCGCCGAGGATGAGACCCCGGATGCCACGTCGCCGAGCGCGTCGTCAGAGGTCGACGCGGGGTGGCTCGACGCGGGCCGCGGTGTCGCGGTCGTGACCCTGGGCAGTTCGTCGTGCGTGCCGGTCGCCGCGGATCCCTCGATCTCGGGCACGACGCTGACCGTCGACCTCGTCGACGTCACCGATGGTCCGTGCACGCGCGACATGGCGCCGCGTGCGACATACGTTGCGCTGCCGTCGGGTGTCGACCCGACGCAGGATCTCGACATCGTCGTGACCGGCGCCGTCGCCGGGGCGACGTCGCTCGCGGGCCTGGCGACGTCTCCGGCGCCCGTCGCGGAGTTCGGGCCGAGCGCCGGGTGGGTCGGTGGCGATCTCGCCGCGATCCTGACGTGGGGCAGTTCCGGATGCCGCCCTCAGCTCGAAGCCGTGACCTCCTCGGACGCAGGGGCCACGGTCACCTTCGCCGAACCGCCCGCCGACCAGGTCTGCACCATGGACCTCGCTCCGCGCGTGACTCTCGCCGACCTCACGGGGATCGTGGGCGACGGCTCCGTCGAGCTGACGCTCTCGGGCGGCAACGTCGCGTCGGACGGCCCGGTTCCCGTGCTCGGCAACCGTTGACGCTCCTCCCCATCGCGGTAAGGGGAGGAGTTCTCCCCAAGAGAGGCTGCCGCGGCGCCACGGGTTGCACTCGACAGGGCACGCTCGACAGATGGATCCGCGTCGCTTGCCGCCCGAGCTCGGGCCGCGATTCAGCGTGCGGCAAGCGCTCGAACTCGGAGTGACTCCGGGGCTTCTGCGGTCGCGACGCCTGGATCGACCGTTCCACGGGGTGCGGTCGCGTCTCGAGACCGGTGCCGGGGAACATCTGGATGCCGTCCTCGCGTACGCCACCCGAATGTCCCCGTATGCGTTCATCAGTCACCGCAGTGCCGCGGTCATGTGGGGCCTTCCCCTGCCCGGACCGCTGGCGGCGTTGCGTCCCGTCGACGTGTCCGTCATCTTCCCGCGGCGCGCGCCGGAAGGGCGTGGAGTTCGGGGGCATTCGGTGCGCGGGTCCGGGGTTCACGTCTGGGATCATCCGCAATTCGGCGTCCGAGTGAGTTCGCCTGCGTCCACGTGGGTCCAGCTGGCCGGGGACCTTACCCACCCGTACGACCTGGTCGCCGTCGGAGACGCGCTGGTGAGACAACCCCAGCACCCCAACGACCCCGGGGCGCTGGCGACAGTCGATCAGTTGGGGCGGGCACTGTCCGCGGGGCGTCGCGTGAAGGCCGAAGACCTGCGTCGCGCGTTGCCCCGGATCCGCAACGGTGCATCTTCTCGCCCCGAGACCTGGACGAGGCTCCTCGTGGTCGACGCCGGACTGCCCGAGCCGACTCCGGCGTTCGAGATCGCCGACGACGCCGGTGATCTCGTCGCTCGCGTAGACCTCGCGTTCGAAGCCGAGCGCCTGGCGCTCGAATACGAGGGCGAGCATCACCTCACGAGCCCGGCGCAATGGCGTCGCGACATCGAACGGATCGAACGACTCGCCGACCTCGGCTGGCGTGTCATCCGGGTGACTGCGGACGACGTGTTTCGGCATCCGGATGCTTTCGTCCGACGCGTTCGGCGAGCACTCGACGAGCGTCGCCTCTGACCTCCCACACGTCGGGTGTTCGCTCCGTCGCCTTCGGTCGCGGCAATTCGTTGCGCTCGCGGTTTGGTCGCGCCAAATTGCACGACTGAACGGCCTCCTCTGACGTCCGTCGTGTCATGGTCGCGGCAATGCGTTGCGCTCGTGGTTCGGTCGCGCCAGGTTGCACGACCGAACGGCCTCCTCTGGCGTCCGTCGTGTCATGGTCGCGGCAATTCGTTGCGCTCGCGGTTTGGTCGCGCCAAATTGCACGACTGAACGGGCCCCCTTTGGCGTCCGTCGTGTCATGGTCGCGGCAATGCGTTGCGCTCGCGGTTCGATCGCGCCAGGTTGCACGACCGTAGTAGCGACGCGTGTCGCGCAGACGCACCGGTGGCAATGAGACACCGTCACTCGTCTCGGTCGCGCGAAAGTGTCGTTGACCCTGTTCGGTCGTGCAACTTGGCGCGACCGAAGGACATTGCCGCGGCGCCACCCCGCCTCAGCCGCGGCAAAGTGCTGCCCGCGGCCTAGGGTCGTGCAACTTGGCACGACCCACGGTGGCGACGGGCGCGCGGCGACGCTGCGCCTGCACCACCAACAGGACGCTATCCCTGCACCACCGACAGGACGCTATCCCTGCACCACCGACAGGACGCTATCCCTGCACCACCAACAGGTCGCCGACCTCGCAGTCGAGGGCTCGGCAGATCGCCGCGAGGGTGGAGTAGCGGATTGCGCGGGCGCGGTCGTTCTTCAGCACGGACAGGTTCACGATGCTCACCCCGACCAGCTCGCTCAGCCGGGTGAGTGTCATGCCTCGCTCGGCGAGCAGTTCGTCGAGTCGGCAGTGGATGCCGCTGGGGCCGTCGTCCTCGGTCGCGGGGCTCACACGAGTCCTTCCGTGTCGCGCTGCAGACGGATGCCGTAGGAGAAGACCACGGAGAGGGCGAGGACGCCGAGACCCACGAGAGCCCATGCCGGATCGAACGACGACCCGATGACGAAGACGTTCCCGGCCGCCGGGTTCAACTCGTCGGCGGCCATCATTCGGCCGAGACCGCCCAGTCCGGCCGACAGGATGCCACCGATGAGCAGCGAGGCCCCCGCCACCCGTGTTGCGACGACCAGAGCGCGGTGGAACGGACGTCTCCACAGCAGCAGGAGGAAGAAGAGCATTACGGACCCGACGGTGAGGAACGTCGTCAGCGCACCCGCGGCCGCGCCGAGAACGAGCAGGGTGCGCGCACCCGAGCCCAACTCGTCGGTGATCACCCACGCCGACTCGTAGCGCGCCGTGATCGGTGCGCCCGGCGTCGTCACGACGGTGGCGTCGGTCAGCAGGCTGAAGCCGCCCGCTCCCGTCGCGATGCCCACCGCCGACCGGATCCCGGGCAGGGCGAGCGCGAACCCCATCACCACACCGGCCGCGATGAACAGCAGGAGGATGCCGCGCTCCATGCGGGCGGACACCCACGCGGGTGTGCTCATCAGACGAGTCCTTCCGTGTCGCGCTGCAGGCGGTCGCCGACCGAGAACACCGTGCCGGCGACCGCGGCGACGAACGCCGCCCCCAGCAGCACGGGCAGATCGATGACCTGCACGGGTCCCCGGTCGTAGGTGTAGTCCGAGATCCGGGCGAGAGCGCCGTTGGCGACCATGTTCTGGAAGAACGGCACGCCGGCCAGGCCGACGAGGGTGACCGTCCCGGCGGTCGTGACGATCGCGGTGTTGCGTCTGCTGAAGATCTGTCCGCGGAGGATGCCGATCGTCAACGTCAACAGGAGGGCCACCACGGTCACGACCACCACCGCGAGCAGCACCTCCGCGATCACGAGTGCCCACAGGGACGCGACCGGGAGCTCGGGGGCGACGATCGCGCCAGCGCCGAGCTCCACCGGGACGGGCGCACCGTCGGGGCCGAGCGGGGCCTCCGCCGCCGTGTCGAGGAACGGCATCGCGACCCGGACGTCGCGATTGGGGAGGGCCTGGACGATGGTCGCGACGCTCTGCACGACGGCCCAGACGGCGAGGCCGACCCCGGCCACGAGGAAGAGCAGCAGGCTGACGGTGTCGCCGCGCGAGAGGGCGCGGGAGGTCGGGCGGGGGGATGCCATGACGACTCCTTATCGATGATCGTTGTTATTGACTTTCGATAAGTTATCGATCATCGATGTGTGACGCAAGCCCCGCACCGTCGCGGGTATGCCCACGGCGAACACGGGTCCGCGGCATCCGGCCGCTGGTTACTCTCGATGTACGGCGCGCGGAGGCGTGCCTGTCAGCCCATTCCTGGAGGGACTGAGGATGTTCGAGAGATTCACCGACCGTGCCCGTCGCGTGGTTGTGCTCGCCCAAGAAGAGGCGAAGATGCTCAACCACAATTACATCGGGACCGAGCACATTCTCCTCGGCCTCATCCATGAGGGAGAAGGTGTCGCCGCCAAGGCGCTCGAGTCCCTCGGCATCTCGCTTGACGCCGTGCGCGAGCAGGTGCAGGACATCATCGGCCAGGGTCAGCAGCAGCCGACCGGTCACATCCCCTTCACGCCGCGCGCGAAGAAGGTGCTGGAGCTGTCCCTGCGGGAAGCGCTGCAGCTCGGCCACAACTACATCGGCACGGAGCACATCCTGCTCGGCCTGATACGCGAG
The DNA here is from genome assembly GCF_047238045.1 of Microbacterium canaveralium. NCBI lineage: Bacteria > Bacillati > Actinomycetota > Actinomycetes > Micrococcales > Microbacteriaceae > Microbacterium > Microbacterium canaveralium. The sequence continues at coordinate 362,483 of NZ_JBDFMA010000003.1, forward strand.
GGCGAGGGCGTCGCCGCTCAGGTGCTCGTCAAGCTCGGCGCCGACCTGAACAAGGTCCGCCAGCAGGTCATCCAGCTGCTCTCGGGTTACCAGGGCAAGGAGCCGGCGGGCGTCGCCTCCGGCGCCGGGGAGCAGAGCCAGGGCGCTGCCCAGGGCGGCTCGGCCGTGCTCGACCAGTTCGGCCGCAACCTCACGCAGGCCGCGCGCGACAACAAGCTCGACCCCGTGATCGGGCGCGAGAAGGAGATCGAGCGGGTCATGCAGATCCTCTCGCGTCGCTCGAAGAACAACCCCGTCCTCATCGGCGAGCCCGGTGTCGGAAAGACGGCGGTCGTCGAGGGCCTCGCGCAGGCGATCGTCAAGGGCGACGTGCCCGAGACGCTGAAGGACAAGCAGGTCTACTCGCTCGACCTCGGTTCGCTCATCGCCGGTTCCCGCTACCGCGGTGACTTCGAGGAGCGCCTCAAGAAGGTCACCAAGGAGATCCGCACGCGCGGCGACATCATCGTCTTCATCGACGAGATCCACACCCTCGTGGGGGCCGGTGCCGCCGAGGGTGCGATCGACGCGGCATCCATCCTCAAGCCCCTCCTCGCCCGCGGTGAGCTCCAGACCATCGGTGCCACCACGCTCGACGAGTACCGCAAGCACTTCGAGAAGGATGCCGCCCTCGAGCGCCGCTTCCAGCCGATCCAGGTCGCCGAGCCGAGCCTGCCCCACGCGATCAACATCCTGAAGGGGCTGCGCGACCGCTACGAGGCCCACCACAAGGTGCAGATCACGGACGGCGCGATCGTCGCCGCGGCGAACCTCGCCGACCGTTACATCAGCGACCGGTTCCTGCCCGACAAGGCCATCGACCTGATCGACGAGGCCGGCGCGCGCCTGCGTCTGTCGATCCTGTCCAGCCCGCCGGAGCTGCGCGAGTTCGACGAGAAGATCGCCAAGGTCCGCGAGCAGAAGGAGTTCGCCTCCGAGGAGCAGGACTTCGAGAAGGCTGCCGCTCTGCGCGACGAGGAGAAGTCGTTGCTCGCCGAGCGCCTCCGCCTCGAGAAGCAGTGGCGCTCCGGTGACGTCGCCTCCCACGCGGTGGTCGACGAGGGTCTGATCGCCGAGGTGCTCGCCCAGGCGACCGGCATCCCGGTGTTCAAGCTCACCGAGGAAGAGTCCAGCCGCCTCATGTTCATGGAGAAGGCCCTGCACCAGCGGGTCATCGGCCAGGAAGAGGCGATCGCGGCTCTCTCGCGCACGATCCGTCGTCAGCGCGCGGGCCTCAAGGACCCCAAGCGTCCCTCGGGCTCGTTCATCTTCGCCGGCCCCACGGGCGTCGGAAAGACCGAGCTGGCCAAGGCGCTCGCCGAGTTCCTCTTCGACGACGAGGGTGCGCTGATCTCCCTCGACATGTCGGAGTTCGGTGAGAAGCACACCGTCTCGCGTCTGTTCGGTGCCCCTCCCGGATTCGTCGGGTTCGAAGAGGGCGGCCAGCTCACCGAGAAGGTGCGCCGCAAGCCGTTCTCGGTCGTGCTCTTCGACGAGATCGAGAAGGCCCACCCCGACATCTTCAACTCGCTCCTGCAGATCCTCGAAGAGGGTCGTCTGACCGACGGTCAGGGCCGCGTCGTCGACTTCAAGAACACCGTGATCATCATGACCACGAACCTCGGTTCGTCGGCGATCGCCGGTGGTCCGGTCGGCTTCCAGGTCGAGGGCAGCGCGCAGACGTCGTACGAGCGGATGAAGGGCAAGGTCGACGAAGAGCTGAAGCGCCACTTCAAGCCCGAGTTCCTCAACCGCGTCGATGACGTCATCGTCTTCCCGCAGCTGAACAAGGACGAGCTCCGCCAGATCGTCGGGCTGTTCGTGAAGCGCCTCGCCGACCGTCTGCTCGACCGCGACATGACCGTGGAGCTGTCGGATGACGCGAAGGACAAGCTCATCGAGATCGGATTCGACCCGACCCTCGGTGCTCGTCCGCTGCGTCGCGCCATGCAGCGCGAGGTCGAGGATCGACTCAGCGAGAAGATCCTGCACGGCGAGCTCGAGGCGGGCGACCACGTCAAGGTCGCCGTCGAGAACGGACAGTTCACGTTCGAGACCAGCCCCCGCGGCGACAAGGTCGCCATCGGTGTCGGCACGGCCGGGGAGATCTCGGCTACGCCTGACATCGTCGCCGGCAGCTGACGCGTAACGACACGAGGGCCCGGATGCCATGGCATCCGGGCCCTCGTTCTGTCTCCGGCCGGGGCGCCGTGTGCCGAGATGACCCGCCCTCGCCGAGATGACCGCCGATCCGGCCCGCACGGCGGTGATCTCGACGACCGCGGGTGATCTCGGCGGTGGAGGCCGTGGCATCCAGACCCTCGTCGTACGCTGGGACGATGACCGCTCCCGCGCCGTTCGTCGTCCGCCCCGCCGGGACCAGCGATGTCCGACGTATCCACGAGTTGCTCGAGCCGTTCGTGCAGAAGCGCATTCTGCTCGGCAAGGACCTCGTGGTGCTCTACGGGTCGGTGCAGCAGTTCGTCGTCGCCGAGGTCGACGGCGAGGTCATCGGATGCGGGGCGCTCCACGTCATGTGGGAGGACCTCGGCGAGATCCGCACGCTCATCGTGCACGACGACTGGCTGCATCACGGCGTGGGCCGCCAGATCGTCGAGGTGCTCGAGGAGAACGCGCGGGCGCTGGGCGTCTCGCGGCTGTTCTGCCTCACGTTCGAGGTCGATTTCTTCACGCGACGCGGCTTCGCCCCCATCGGCGAGCAGGTCGTCGATCCTGACGTGTATTCGCAGCTCGTCCGCAGCCCCGACGAGGGCGTCGCGGAATTCCTCGACCTCGCGCACGTCAAGCCCAACACCCTCGGCAACACGCGCATGCTCAAGCAGCTCTGAGCGCGGCGTGGCGCGGCCGCTCAGCCTCGCCGCCTACGCTGGAACGATGACCGATGCCCCCCGCAGGCGGCGGCAATCCCCGGCGGTCTACCGACGTCGCCGCCTCGCCGCCGTGCTCCTCGCGCTGCTCGTGATCGGCCTCGTCGTGTGGCTCGTCGCGGCACCGCCGTGGCGTTCCGCCCCCACGGCCGAGCCGTCGACCGTGGCGAGCTCTGCGACGCCGGTGCCGTCAGCACCGACGACGCCCTCCGCACCGGCGGAGTCGCCGACGCCGTCGAGCACCCCGACGCCGACCGCACCGGCCGGACCCGTCGAGTGCAGCCCCGCCGACATCACGGTCGAAGCGCTCACCGACAAGGGCGAGTACGGCCAGGGCGAGAACCCTCAGCTGTCGATCCGCCTGACCAACACCTCGACGAACCCGTGCACGATGAATGTCGGCACGAGTGCCCAGTCCTTCACGATCACCAGCGGTTCCGACGTCTGGTGGCGTTCGACCGACTGCCAGTCCGAGCCGAGCGACATGGATGTCACGCTCGCGGCCGGGCAACAGGTCACCAGCGCCGCTCCGCTGACGTGGGACCGCACGCGCTCGTCGGTGTCGTCGTGCCAGGGTGAGCGGCCGTTCGCCCCGGGCGGGGGCGCCACGTACCACTTGAGCGTGTCGATCGGCGGCATCCCCTCGACGGGGACCGCATCGTTCATCCTGCGCTGACCCGCGCGGACGCGAAGAGGGGCGGATGCCACGTGGCATCCGCCCCTCTGCCGTCAGCGCTTCTCGCCGAAGACCTCGCCCTCCATCGCGTCGTAGCCCTCTTCCTTCGGGTCGCGGTGCAGGCCGCCGGACAGGGCGTACTCCTCCTCGGGGGAGAGCACGAGCCGGTGGCGTCCGTAGATCGCGAAGCCGATGAAGATGACCGCGTACACCACGATGATCGCGACGATCGCGGGGAGATACGCCGGGTTGAGCAGCAGACCGAAGAACACGATCGCCGCGATGATCGCCGCCGAGTAGGCGCCGAACAGCCCCCACGGGCTCTTGTACGGGCGAAGGGCGTTGGGGAACTTCCGCCGCAGCACGATGAACGACACCATCTGCAGGAAGTACGCCACGACCGCGCCCCACACGGCGATGTTCAGCACGATGGCGCCGGCGGGGCTGGCATCCCCACCCGCCGCCTGGACGACCACGAGCGCGAGGAAGCCGAGCACCGCGCCGAAGACGAGCGCGACCCACGGGGTCTTCCGGGCGCCGGTGAGCGACAGCCACCGCGGGTAGTACCCCGCGCGCGACAGCGAGTACATGTTGCGTCCGTACGCGAACATAATGCCCATGAGCGAAGCGAGCAGACCGATGAGGGCGAGCAGCGACAGGAGCGCCGCGGCCTGGTCGCCGACCATCGCGCGGAATCCGTCGAGCAGCGGCTCGAGCGACTGACCGGTGGCATCCGATCCGAGGACGCCGGTGTTGAGGAACAGCACGATGAGACCGGTGATGATGAGCGTGCCGCGGGCCCACAGTCCCGCGCGAGGGATGTCGCGGGCCGGCTCGTGCGATTCTTCCGCGGCCAGGGGCAGCTCCTCGATGCCGAGGAAGAACCACATCGCGAAGGGGAGGGCGAGCAGGATCGATCCGACGCCGAAGGGGAGGAACTCCGACTGGCCGGGGTCCGGCGCGATGTCCCACAGCGAGCCCCAGTTGAACGCTCCGCTGGCCAGCGCCATGATGCCGAACACCACGATGATGCCGATCGAGATGACCGAGACGACGATCGCGAAGACGAACGAGATGTTGGCGCCGGCGGCGTTCAGGGCGATGAACACCGCGTAGAGGATGATCCACCAGAGGAACGGAGGCAGGCTGACGCCGGTGAGGAGTTCGAGCGCCGAATCGGCGTACTGCCCCGAGAAGTACACGACGACGGCGGTCGTCGCGACGTACTCGATGGTCTCGGCGAGGCCCGTCGCCAGACCTCCCCACGGCCCCATCGCGGAGCGCGCGAACGAGTAGGCGCCGCCCGTGTGCGGCATCGCGGCGGCCATCTCGCCGATCGAGAACGTCAGGCCGTAGTACATGATCACCAGGACGACGAAGGCGATGAGCATCCCGCCGAAGCCGGCGAAGCCGATGCCGAAGTTCCATCCGGAGAAGTCGCCCGAGATCACCGCGGCGACGGCGAGGCCCCACAGGCCCCACACGCCGGCCGAGCGTTTCAGGGTGCGCTTCTCGAAGTAGGTGGAGTCGGTCGCGGTATAGGTGGCCCCGGCGACCTTTTTTTGAGAACTGCTCGAGGTGGACATGGAGCCTCCAGACATATGCGATCAGGCTTCGGGAGCGCCTTTGCGGAGAATCATGGCGTTCTATTGGTCGACCTGTCTACCTTTGGCGTGTAAGTTCCTCGTTACGTCCTCCGAGCGTGGGGGACCTCGAGCAGGCGAGAGGGAGATCATGGCGGGCAATCTCACCACCGCAGAATTGGATGCCGCGATCGACTCCGGCGAGATCGACACCGTCGTCGTCGCCTTCCCGGACGCGCAGGGGCGTCTGGTCGGCAAGCGCGTCGCGGCCCGATTCTGGCGCGACGAAGTGCTGCCGCACGGAGCCGAGGCGTGCAACTACCTGCTGTCGGTCGACGTCGACATGAACACCGTCGACGGCTACGCGATGTCGAGCTGGGAGAAGGGCTACGGCGACATGCTGCTCCTCCCCGACCTCGATACGCTGCGCCACGTGCCGTGGCAGGAGGGAACGGCGCTGGTCATGGCCGACCTCGCGTGGGAGGATCGCGCCGCCGTCGTGCAGTCGCCGCGTGGCATCCTGAACGCCCAGCGCGCGCGGCTGGCGAACGACGGGCTCTCGGCCTACGTCGGTACGGAGCTCGAGTTCATCGTCTTCGACGACTCGTTCCGGGATGCCTGGGCCAAGGGCTACACCGGGCTCACCGCGTCGACCGACTACAACGTCGACTACAACCTCCTCGCCACGACACGGCTCGAGCCGCTGCTGCGCGACATCCGCCGCGGCATGGACGGCGCGGGAATGTACTGCGAGGGCGTGAAGGGCGAGTGCAACGACGGGCAGCAGGAGATCGCGTTCCGCTACGCCGAGGCGCTGGAGACCGCCGACAACCACACGATCTACAAGAACGGCGCGAAAGAGATCGCCGACCGGCACGGCAAGTCGCTGACCTTCATGGCGAAGTTCGACCAGCGCGAGGGCAACAGCTGCCACATCCATCTGTCGGTGCGCGGCGAGGACGGCGAGCCCGTCATGGCCGGCGATGGGCAGTACGGCTTCAGCCCCTTCATGGAGCACTGGATCGCCGGCATCCTCGCCACCCTCCGCGAGTTCACGCTGCTGTACGCCCCCACGATCAACTCGTACAAGCGCTACGCCAAGGGGTCGTTCGCGCCGACGGGCGTCGCGTGGGGCGTCGACAACCGCACGTGCGCGCTGCGGGTCGTCGGCCACGGCTCCTCACTGCGCGTCGAGAACCGCGTCCCCGGCGGCGACGTGAATCCCTACCTCGCGATCTCCGCGATCATCGCCGGGGGACTCCACGGGGTACAGCAGCAGCTGCCCCTGCCAGCACCGCTCACCGGCAACGCGTACGCCGCCGGAGTGGACACCCTGCCGACGACCCTCCGCGAGGCCGCGAAGCTGTTCTCGGAGTCGACCGTGGCCCGCGCGGCCTTCGGCGACGACGTCGTCGAGCACTACCTGAACCAGGCGCGCATCGAGGTGGAAGCCTTCGACGCCGCCGTGACCGACTGGGAGCGCGTGCGTGGTTTCGAGCGTCTCTGATCCCGCCCGGACCCCCGTGGTGGGTCTCACCACCTACCTGGAGCGCGCGACGCAGGGCGTGTGGGACGTGCGCGCGTCGTTCCTGCCGCAGCAGTACTTCGACGCCGTGACCGCTTCGGGTGCGACCGCCGTGCTGCTGCCCCCGCAGCCCCGACCCGCGCAGGCGGCCGCCGCCGTGCTCGACGGCCTCGACGGTCTCATCCTCACCGGAGGGCTCGACGTGCAGCCCGAGCTCTACGGCGCCGAACGGCACCCGCTCACCGATCCTCCGCGCGCGGACCGCGACGCGTGGGAGCTGGCACTGCTGGCCGGGGCGCGGGATCGCGGCATCCCGGTCTTCGGGATCTGCCGCGGCCTGCAGCTCATCAACGTCGCCTTCGGCGGGACGCTGCACCAGCACCTGCCCGAGGCCCTCGGCACCGAGCGCTACAAGATCGGGGGCGGGGTGTTCGCCGAGAACGTCGTTGAGGTGGATGCCGGAACCCGGCTCGCCGGCCTCGTCGGTGCCGGAGACCTCGCCGTGCACAGCTACCACCATCAGGGCGTCGACCGCGTGGGCGAGGGGCTGCGGGTCACGGCCCGGACGGACGACGGACTCGTGCAGGCCGTCGAGACGGTCGGCGACGACTACCTCGTCGCGGTGCAGTGGCATCCCGAGGAGAACTCCGAGGACCGGCGGCTGTTCCTCGGTCTCGTCGCCGCCGCCGCAGCCCACCGCGTGGCCCGTGCCTCCGCCCAGCACCAGGGAGTCCCCTCATGAGCACCTTCACCGTCACCGATCCCTCCACCGGCGCGCCGATCACGACTCTCGCCCGTGCCGAGGTGGAGCACGTCGACGCTGCCGTCGCCGATGCCGTGCGCGCCCAGCGGGCCTGGGCCGCACTGCCCCCGGTGGCGCGGGCCGACGCGCTGCGGTCTTTCGCCCGCGTTGTCGGAGAGCACGTCGAGGAGCTTGCCGCGCTCGAGGTGCAGAACTCGGGGCACCCGATCGGGTCGGCGCGGTGGGAGGCGCAGCACGTCGCCCAGGTGCTGAATTACTACGCCGGATCGCCCGAACGCCTGATCGGTCAGCAGATCCCCGTCGCCGGAGGGCTCGACGTCACGTACCACGAGCCGTACGGCGTCGTCGGGATCATCGTGCCGTGGAACTTCCCCATGACGATCGCCGCGTGGGGCTTCGCTCCGGCGCTCGCCGCGGGTAACGCCGTGGTGCTGAAGCCCGCCGAGCTCACTCCTCTGACGGCGCTGCGGCTGGGCGAACTGGCCCTCGAGGCGGGGCTGCCCGAGGGGCTGTTCCGCGTGATCGTCGGTTCGGGCTCGGTCGTGGGGCAGCGCTTCGTTTCGCACCCCGACGTGCACAAGGTCGTGTTCACCGGCTCGACCGAGGTCGGCACCGGGGTCGCAGCCGGGTGCGCCCAGCTGCTCAAGCCCGTCACCCTCGAGCTCGGCGGCAAGAGCGCCAACATCGTGTTCGCGGATGCCGATCTCGAGAGGGCCGCGGCGGGCGTCCCGGGTTCGGTGTTCGACAACGCCGGCCAGGACTGCTGCGCGCGCAGCCGCCTCCTCGTCGAGCGGAGCGTCTACGACCGCTTCCTCGAGCTGCTCGAACCCGCCGTGCGGGCGTGGAAAGTCGGCGACCCGCGCGACGAGAACACCCAAATGGGGCCGCTCATCTCGGCATCCCATCGCTCCACCGTTCAGGGCTTCGTCGATGAGGCCCGCGTCGCCTTCCGCGGATCGGCGCCCGAGGGCGATGGTTTCTGGTTCGCCCCCGCGGTCGTGCTCGCACAGCCCGGCGACCGCATCGCGCGCGAGGAGGTGTTCGGCCCGGTGCTCGCCGTGCTGCCGTTCGACGACGAAGCGGATGCCATCCGGCTCGCGAACGACACCGCGTACGGTCTCGCGGGCTCGATCTGGACCGAGAACCTCGGCCGTGGCATCCGGGTGTCGCGGGCTGTGCGCAGCGGGGTGTTGTCGGTGAACTCGCATTCGTCGGTGCGGTACTCCACGCCCTTCGGCGGCATGAAGGCCTCCGGCCTCGGCCGGGAGCTGGGGCCGGATGCCGCCGAGCACTTCACCGAGACGAAGAACGTCTTCTACGCCACCGAGTGACCCCGCCCCTCCCGCCCCTCGAACCTCGTCCCCGTTATGACGCCCCTTGTCCCACTTATGGCTGATTCAGAGGCTCTCAACCAGCCATAAGTGGGACGAGGTGCAGCTCGAAAGGAACCACCGCACATGACCATCGACCTCACCCAGCGTCTGCGCGATCGCGTCGCCATCGTCACCGGCGGCGCGTCGGGCATCGGCTTGGCCACCGCCCGCCGCTTCGCCGCGGAGGGCGCGCGCGTCGTCATCGCCGACCTCGACGAGACGACCGGCGCCGCGGCGGCCGCCGAGGTCGACGGCGTGTTCCGGCAGGTGAACGTCGCCGACGAGGCATCCGTGAACGCCCTCTTCGACGGTGTCGCCACCGAGCTCGGCAGCGTCGACATCGCGTTCAACAACGCCGGGATCTCACCCGCGGACGACGACTCGATCGAGACGACCGAACTGCCGGCCTGGGACCGCGTGCAGGACGTCAACCTCAAGAGCGTGTATCTGTGCTCGCGGGCGGCGTTGCGACACATGGTGCCCGCCGGGCGCGGGTCGATCATCAACACCGCGTCGTTCGTCGCACTGCTGGGGTCGGCGACCTCGCAGATCTCGTACACCGCGTCGAAGGGCGGCGTTCTCGCCATGACCCGCGAGCTCGGCGTGCAGTTCGCGCGGCAGGGGATCCGCGTCAACGCGCTCTGCCCCGGCCCGGTGAACACCCCGCTCCTGCAGGAGCTGTTCGCGAAGGACCCCGAGCGTGCGCAGCGTCGCCTCGTCCACGTGCCGATGGGCCGATTCGCGGAACCTGATGAGATGGCCGCGGCCGTGGCGTTCTTGGCATCCGACGACGCCTCGTTCATCACCGCGACGGCGTTCGTCGTCGACGGCGGCATCACCAACGCCTACGTGACCCCCCTGTGACCCGGGTCATGACAGGCTGACGGGATGACCGAAGCGCCGCTCGACGACCTGCGGCGAGCCGTGTACCGGCCCGTCCGCAGCGGCAATGCGCTCGAGGACACCACGGCGCGCATCGTCCAGACCGTGCGGCTCGGGCTCGTCGCGCCGGGGGAGTCGCTGCCGGCCGAGCGCGAGCTCGCTGCGCTGTACGGCGTCAGCCGTGACACCGTGCGCGAGGCGATCCGTGAGCTGTCGGATGCCGGCTGGCTCGAGACGCGGCGCGGCCGCTACGGCGGCACGTTCGTCGTCGACCCGGTGCCCCGGCCCGCGAGTCCGGCGGAGGTGTCCGCCACCGAGCTCGACGACGTCGTCGCCCTGCGCGGCGTCCTGGAGACGGGGGCCGCGTGGGCGGCCGCGGGCCGCACGCTCGCCCCGGAGGAACGCGACGTCCTGTGGGCGCGGCACGAGGCCGCCGCCGTCGCCGACAGCGACGACTACCGCCGGCTCGACACGCTGCTTCACCTGACGGTGGCGGAGCTGTCCGGCATCCCCTCGCTCGTGCCCCTCGTGGCCGACAACCGGGCGCGGATCAACGCGTGGCTCGACACGTTCCCGCTGTTGCCGCGCAACATCGACCACTCGACCGCGCAGCACGCCGCGATCGTGTCGGCGATCCTCGCCGGGAGACCGGATGCCGCCCACGCGGCGATGCGCGACCACCTCGCCGGCAGCGAGGCGCTGCTGCGGGGGTTCCTCGCGTAGAGGTGTGGCGGGGCGCGGGTGCTTCGGGGGCGGGGCTGCAGCGGCGGGTCGGGGGCGCCGCGGCGGCCGCGGTAGTGAGGGGAGGGGATTCGGCGGAGGGAGGACCTGTCCGGGGGTTGGGGTCCTCCGCTCGCGGTATGTCCTCCGCTGGGCGCGCGGGCCGGGGTCCGCGATGCATCGGAGGTATCTCCTCCGCTGCGCGCGCGGGGTGGGGCGGACGCGACGCGGCCGGGGCGCCGCGGATAGGCTCGGGGGATGGCCGGCGGCAAGAAGCGCAAGGGGAAGAAGCCCGACGTGGAGTTCAAGAACACCGCCCTCACCGACGCCCTCCAGACCCAGGACATGGCGGCGATCGCGTTCGCTCTTCGGCACGGGCCGACTGTCGTGCCGCTGATGCGCGCGGGGGATGCCGACAATCCACTCGATGTCGGCGAGGTGTGGACGTACCGCGACCCGAACACCGGGCAGATCGCCCTGCTGCTGTTCAGCGACGCGGTCCACAAGCCCGAGACGCTGCCGCCGCACGTCGCGCTGCAGTCGCCGCAGTGGCTGCGCGCTTTCCTCGATCGTCACGGCGACGAGATCACGACGGTGTTCATCGACATCGCGGGCCCGCACCCGATTCAGGCCAGCCCCGCCGACCTCCTCGCCGCGCTCGAGGCCTGACGCGCGCCTTCGGGGCGTGTGGAGGGATGCCGCGACCCGGCGACACCCCGAGGGTGAAGTACCTGACTCGCGCGGGTGATGGGCGCGTGCAAGACTCAAGGCATGGAGTACCTGATCGCCGGTGCCGTGTGCGCCGCCGGACTCGTGATCCCCGCAGTGCTGGGCTTCACGTCGCCGCACCGCCGTCGCCGCTCGGCGCCGCCGGGTCGCTGATCCGGGGCTCTGCCCCACCGCGCGCAGCTCCGTCCGCCGGGGCGTCGGCCAGCCCCCCGTGGTCTCAGAACTCGGGTGCGACCTCGTCGCGTGGCATCCCGCGCACCTTCAGCTCGTTGAGAGCCTGCGCGAGCTTGCGCGACGAGGAGTCGAGCACGGTGTGATACCCGAGGCGCGCCGCCTCGGATGCCCGCTGCGCCGCCTGCGTGACGTTGCGGATCTCGCCGGTCAGCGTCAGTTCGCCGATCGCGGCGAGCCGCTTCGAGACCTTGCGGTTCTGCACGGCGTTCGCGACGGCGATCGCGATCGCGAGGTCGGCGGCCGGTTCGACGAGGCGTACCCCGCCGACGGTCGAGACGTACACGTCTTTGTCGGACAGGGAGACGCCCATGCGGCTCTCGAGGATGGCGAGCACCATCGCCACGCGCGAGGAGTCGACACCGTTGACGATGCGGCGCGGGTTCGGGGAGGTCTGCTTGACGGCCAGCGCCTGGATCTCGACGGGCAGCGCGCGGCGCCCCTCCATCGCGATCGTGACGCACGTGCCGGGCTCGGGATCGCCGTGCCCGAGGAACAGCGCGCTCGGGTCGCTGACCTCGGCGATGCCGCTGCCCGTCATGTCGAAGCACCCGACCTCGTCGGTGGGGCCGAAGCGGTTCTTGAGCGCCCGCACGAACCGCAGTGACGTCTGCCGGTCGCCCTCGAAGTGGCACACGACGTCGACGAGGTGCTCGAGCACGCGCGGGCCCGCGATCGTGCCGTCCTTCGTCACGTGGCCCACGAGGACGACGGGCAGCCCGCGCTCCTTCGCGACGCGGATGAGAGTGGATGCCACCTCTCGCACCTGAGCCGGCTGACCGGCGGCTCCGTCGCTGAGCGCCGATGACACCGTCTGAACCGAGTCGACGATGAGGAGTTCGGGTTCGACCTGGTCGATGTGCCCCAGGATCGTGGCCAGGTCGGTCTCGGAGGCAAGGAACAGCTCGTCGTGCAGTGCGCCGGTGCGCTCGGCGCGCAGGCGCACTTGCGCGGCCGACTCTTCGCCGCTGGCATACAGCACGCGGCGTCCGGCGCGGGCGCTCTGGGCCGCGACCTCGAGCAGCAGCGTGGACTTGCCGACCCCCGGCTCACCGCTCAGCAGAATGGCGGCGCCGGGCACGATCCCGCCGCCGAGGACCCGGTCGAACTCGCCGACACCGCTCGTGCGCCGCGGAGCGTCCTGCGTGTCGATCTCGGTGATGCGCCGGGCCGCGCGCGCGGCGCCGGGTGCGACCGCGGTGACCGATCGCGTGATGCCAGTCTGCTCCGCCGCCTCGACGACCGTGCCCCACGCCTGGCACTCGCCGCACCGGCCGACCCACTTCAGGGTCGTCCACCCGCACTCGGTGCACCGGTACGGAGCGGTCGTGGGGGAGGGACGACGGGATGCCATGCGCCCAGGCTACGCGGGCCCTCCGACATCGCCGATGCGGGGTGCGGATGGCATCCGGGTGCTCAGTCGCGCAGGGAGTCCGCGACCGTGGTGAGGGCGTCGGCCGAGCGGCGAAGAAGCATGAGCTCGCGGTCGGAGAAGGGTGTGCCGGTCAGGGGAACGGCGCCCTTGGAGCTGACGACCGACGGGACCGACAGCGCCATGCCGGAGATGCCGTGGAAGTCCTCGAGCACGGTGCTCACCGGGAGGATGGCGTGCTCGTCGCGGAGGATCGCCTCGACGATCCGGGCGCTGGACAGCCCGATCGCGTAGTTCGTCGCGCCCTTCCCCTGGATGACCTTGTACGCCGCGTCGCGGACGTCGATGGCGATGGCATCCAGTTCTGCCTCGTCGAAACGGGTGCCGTCGGGGAGGTCGTACTCGGTGATGGGGACCGACCCGATCGTGGCGGTCGACCACAGCGGGAACTCGGTGTCGCCGTGCTCGCCGACGATCCACGCGTGCACGCTGGAGGTCGCGACCCCCGCGCGCTGCGCGATCTTCCAGCGCAGGCGCGAGGTGTCGAGCACCGTGCCCGAAGCGAAGATCCGCTGCGTGGGGAGTCCCGTCGCCTGCTGTGCCAGGACGGTCAGCACGTCGCACGGGTTGGTGACGATGACATAGATCGCGTTGGGTGCCACTTCGAGCAGCTCGGGCATCATGCGCTGGATGATCCCGGCGTTGGTGGCGGCGAGCTCGGTGCGCGTCTGGCCAGGGTTCTGCTTCGCGCCGGCGGTGATGACCACGACGTGCGAGCCCTCGGCGACCGAGACGTCGCTGCCGCCGGTGATGTCGCTCGAACCGGTGAACTGCGTGCCGTGCGCGAGGTCGAGGACCTCGGCTTCGACCTTCGCCTCGGCGATGTCGTAAAGGGCGACGTGCCGGGCAGACCCGCGGATGAGGGACGCATACGCGACGCTGGCCCCCACGCTCCCCGCGCCGACGACGGTCAGTTTGGAGTTCTCGATCACGCTCATGATCTGATCCTGGCACCGGTGCGGGAACGCGACCAGGACGGTTCTTCGACGATGGAGGACCGGATGCCGAACGCCCGGCGGCGGCCGCGGCCGGGCGGGCGAGACGGATGCCGCACGGTGGCCGAACTCCTGAGGCTTTGGCTTCAGCGAGCTGAATACGGCCAGACCGAGACCGCGGCCTGCGGTTTCTCAGGAGTTCGGCCGCCGCGGCCGGGAGAGCGGGGACGCTCGGATTCGCGGCATCCTGCCGAGTGTCGTAAGCTGGTCGGCGGTGACGTGTCCGAGCGGCCGAAGGTGCAACTCTCGAAAAGTTGTGTAGGGTAACCCCCTACCGTGGGTTCAAATCCCACCGTCACCGCCACTTTCACCAGATCAGCCCCGCTTTCGAGCGGGGCTGATCTGCGTTGGAGCGACTCAGCCCCGCAGCGCGGTGGCGGCAATCTCCACGAGCCGGTGCGAGCGCGTCTCCTCGTGGGCGGTGATCGTCACCGCCGCGGAACGGTCGTTCGCGATGAAGACGTACTGGCCGTAGAGCCCGTCGAGCCGCCATCCGTCGCCCGGGCCCTGCCACGTCGCCAGGCCGTAGCGCGCGAAGTCGCCCTCGCCTCCGGTGTCGACGACGTCGGTGTGCATGGCATCCACCCACTCGGCGCTCACGATCCGTTCCCCCCGCCAGAGGCCCCCGCCGCGGAGGACGCGAGCGATCCGCGACAGCTCTTCGGTGTGGAGTTCCAGGCCGCTGCCGGCGATGATCCCGCCGCGCGGACAGCGGTGCCATTGCGGGTTGTGGATGCCGAGCGGGTCGAAGAGCCGGGGGAGGAGCCAGTCGCGGACGTCGCCGACGGCGGCTCCGAGCATGCGCATGGCCACGTAGGTGCTCGCATCCGAGTACTGGAAGACCGCGCCTGGACCCCGCGTGGGGCGGCGCAGCATCTCCTGCGCGAGGTCGGGCCAGGGGGCGGGCTCGCGTCCGAACCAGGTGAAGTCGATCCCGCTGGTCATCGTCAGCAGGTGCCGGAGCGTCACCTCCTCGACACCCTCTCCGAGCTGCATGTCGGGCAGCATCTCGCCCACTCGGGTGTCGACCGACAGGATGCCCTCGTCCGCGGCGATCCCCGCGGCCAGAGCGCTGACGCCCTTCGACACCGAGTAGACGTTCACGGGGTCGTCGCTGCGCCACCGGTGTTCGGCGGTGTCGCCGCCGAGTGCCACATGGACGCCGTATGCCCCGAGCCCCTCTCCGTCGATCGAGGCCACGATGCGGTCGAGGACGGTGGATGCGGATGCCACGGTGAAGCCTTCTTCCTCTGGCGGGGACCGAGCGGCTCGACGAGAACCGCACCCGGTGCTCCGTTCAGGATGGCAGGCCAACGGCCCCCGAGGTTCGCTCTCCCACGGGACCTTCGGCCCGTTCGGTTCCCCCGATCACTCCTAACTTTGGAGGAAAGGGAAAGCCCGAGGGCCCGCCATGGAGAACATCGTCGTCGGCGTCGATGACAGTACGGCATCGCGATCCGCGCTCGCGTGGGTGGCGCATCGCTGTGCGACGCGTGCGGCCAAGGTCGAAGTAGTGCATGTCGTGAGCAGTGTCGCCCCGCACGACGCGCCCGCGCGGGCGCTTCTGGCGCACGCGGAACGGATCGTGCACGAGATCGCTCCCGATCAGACCGTGCATCCGCACCTCGCCGAAGGGGGAGTGGCGCGAACGCTCGGCGAGCTGTCCGCCGCGGCGGATCTGCTCGTCATCGGCGTCGACCCCGACCGCCCGGTGCACACGGCGCTCGGCGGGTGGCTTCCCGTTCGCGTGATCGCCCGAGCGGTGCCGCCCGTGTGCGTCGTCCCCGCCGGGTGGGTGCCGCGCGAAGGAAGCGTCACGGTCGGACTGGGGGACGATCCGTCGTCGGCAGAGGCGCTGGACTTCGCGGCGAGAGAGGCCGAGGAAACCTCGCGGGGGCTGCGGATCGTCCACGCCTGGCGTCTTCCCGAGCCCGCGACCGACGGTTCCGCCGCCCTGCTGGTGCGACCGGATCGGCTCCTCCAGGAGCATCGCGACCTGCTCGACGCCGACACGCGGGCCCTTCGACGCCGGTTCCCGAAGGTGCACATCGAGTCGGACCTGGTCCGCTCGCATCCGGCTGCGGCTCTCCTCGACCACGCGGCGACCGCGACGATGATCGTCGTCGGCACCCATCGAGAGGGGGTGCTCGCGGGCGGCTACCTCGGGTCCGTCGCCCAGGACATCCTGTGGCGGGCGGGATGCCCCATCGTCGTCGTGCCGTCGGCGAGCTTCCCACCCCGAGGATCGCGACCATGAGCGGCGCCGTGCGCTGAGACGCAGGACGCCCCCGGCGACCGCGCGATATCGGCGAGATCCGGATCAGGCCAGCACGCGGGTCGGCGGCACCACGCAGATCGTCCGATGGAGTGAGCCGACGAGGTCCAGCCCGATCGATCCGACGAGTCCTCCGACGGCGATCCCGCGCCCGTGGGTGCCGATGACGACCATGCTGCTGCGATCGGCAGCGCGCGTGAGCGCGGAGGTGGGGTTGTCGCGCACGAGTTCGGTGACCACGGGGAGGCGCGGGTACTGCCGTGCGACCTCGGCGACGGCGGCATCCAGGATCTGCTCGTGCTCGGCGGCGACCCGCTGGGTGCTCGGCAGGGCGGAGGCGTGACCTCGGAGGAGGGAGCTGCCCATCAGCCACGAATGGAGGATGCGCAACGGGACGCCGGCGAAGGACGCCGCCCGGGCCGCGAAGAGGAGGGCCTGAGCGGAGGAGTTGTCGTCGTCCAGGCCGACGGTGACCGGATCGTCGGATGCCGACCACCCGGTGGGGACCAGCACGGTCGGTGCCCCGCTGCGAGCGGCCGCACGCAGCGGCATCCATGCGCTCACAGCCGACCGCATCCGGAACCCCGGCTCGATCCCCAGCACCAGCAACGCGGCTCCCCGCGCCACCTCCGTGAGGGTCGCGGGCATGAGCCCGTCAAGGCGGACGGCGGTGGCCGGTACGTCCGGAGCGAGGTCGCGCCACCGGCGGCTGGCGGCATCCAGGATCCTGTCCGCGGCGGCCCGGTCGGAGATGAACATGTTCGTGACCAGGACGATGTCGAGCTCGAAGCGTTCGGTTCGTGCTCGCTCTGCGGTCCACTCCAGCGCCGCCTCCGACGCGGCGCTGCCGTCGAATCCCAGAACGACCCGCTCCATGGCGCTCTCCTTCCGAACGCCCCGAGAATAGGCGGCGCGCCGTCGCGCGCGACGGGCCGAAAGTCCCGCGGGGTCAGAGCTCGACGGGTCAGAGGAGGTCGGGGTGCCCGAGCCGGAAGACGGCCGCCTGTGTCCGTGAGTCGACGCCGAGCTTCATCAGCACCGACGAGACGTAGTTCTTCACGGTCTTCTCCGCGAGGCCGAGACGCTCGCCGATCTGACGGTTCGTCAACCCGTCGGCGATGAGGGTGAGCACCTGCCGTTCGCGCAGGCCCAACGACCCCCACCGCGGGTCATCGTCGCCGGCCCCGTCGCGCAGGCTCGAGGCGGCTTTCGCAGCCGCCGCGGTGTTCAGGAGCGAGCGTCCGGTGCTGACGGCGCGGATGTCCTCGAGCAGGCGCATCGCGCCGATGTTCTTGAGGAGGTACCCCGACGCGCCGGCGAGCACGGCGGCGTAGGTGGCGGCGTCGTCGTCGTACGCCGTGAGGATCAGGCACGCGACGTGCGGCATGGAGGAGCGGATCCGTCGGCACAGGTCGATGCCGCTGCCGTCGGGGAGGCGCACGTCCAGAACGGCGACGTCCGGCCGGGCGGCTTCGATGCGCGCAAGTGCCTGGCGGATGCTGCCCGCCTCGCCGACCACCTCGAATCCGTCGGCGCCGTCGATCAGGTCGGACAGCCCGCGCCGCACGATCTCGTGATCGTCGACGAGGAACACGCGGATCATCGTGTCTCCCTTCGAGAGTCGCCGAGGGGAACGCGCCACTCGGCGCGCGTGCCGTCCGCGCCCGTGTCCACCGTGAGCGCACCGCCGCGCCCCTCGGCTCGCGCAGCGAGATTGGCAAGGCCGCTCCGCCGCGAATCCCGGATGCCGCCCCCATCGTCCGCGACTACGACCGTCACTGCGCTGCCGTCCACCCCCACGTCGAGCGAGATGCTGCGTGCGTCGGCGTGTCGCACGCTGTTGGTCAGGAGTTCGCGCGCCACCCCGACGATGTCGTCCGCCAGAGGACCGGTGAGGGCCGTGTCCACGGGGCCGGAGAAACGCAGCGCCGGCGGCCGCGGGAGCGCGCCCGACACCTCCGCCACGACATCGATGAGGCGGTGACGCAGCGAACTCCCGTCGCGCGCGGAGAGGGCGAAGATCACCGTGCGGATCTGCGTGATCGCGTCATCCAGTTGCCCGATGACCTCGTCCACGCGCGAGCGATCGTGCGTCTCGGCGAGCGTCGCGGCCATCGACTGCAGCGTCAGCCCTGCTCCGAAGATCTGCTGGATGACGTGGTCGTGCAGGTCGCGTGCGATGCGGGCGCGTTCCTCCGCCAGCATGGCCTTCTGCTGCTCCCGCCGGGCGTAGGTCAGCTCGAGGGCGATGGCCGCCTGCGAGGCCAGGTCGCCGAGGACCTCCCGCTCGACCTCGGTGAACTCGCGCTCTCCGGGTGCCCGCGCGACGGTCACGACCCCCCAGGTGCGCCGGCGCGTGCGCAGCGGCGCGGCGACGGCGGGCCCGATCTCATCGTCGACGGTCAGGACGGCCGGGTCGGTCGGTCCGGTCGAGCGTACGGCGGCGGCCATCCGGATGCCGCCGTGCTCCAGCGCTTCGCCCGCGATGCTTCCGCGCGTGACCGCGGTCGTGCCGAGGATGTCCAGCTCGCCGGACCCCCGCGCCGCGGCGACCCGGAGCACCTCGGCGACGTCGGTCGGGACGAGGACCGTGACGCGGCAGCTCGCGGCGAGGTCGAGGACGCGGCCGGCGACGAGGTCGAAGACCTCGTCCGGCGGAGTGGAGAGGATGGCCGCGGACAGCTCGGCCGTCGCCGCCGTCCAGGTCGCTCGCGTGCGGGCTTCGTCGAACAGTCGCGCGTTCTGGATCGCGAATCCCGCGGTGGATGCCAGACCCCGCACCAGTTCCTCATCCTCGGCGGAGAACGAACCGCTT
The DNA here is from genome assembly GCF_047238045.1 of Microbacterium canaveralium. Taxonomy (NCBI): domain Bacteria; kingdom Bacillati; phylum Actinomycetota; class Actinomycetes; order Micrococcales; family Microbacteriaceae; genus Microbacterium; species Microbacterium canaveralium. Next base: position 381,409 of record NZ_JBDFMA010000003.1, read on the forward strand.
CGCGCGTTCGTGAGATAGAGGTTGCCGAACACTTCTCCGTGCACCGAGACGGGGGCGCCGAGGAACGAGTCCATGCGCGGGTGGTGCGCCGGGAACCCCACGGCCCGCGGGTCGGTCTGCAAGTGCGCGAGCCGAATGACGCGCGGGTCGGAGATGAGCGCACCCAGGATGCCTCGCCCCCGGGGCAGTCGCCCGATGTCCTCGGTATCCCCCGGGGTGATCCCGACGTGGATGAACTGATCGAGGGACGCCCGGTCGGCGGTGAGCACGCCGAGCGCTCCGAACTCGGCATCCACCAGTTCGACGGCCGCCTCGACGACCCGACGTAGGACGACGGGCAGTTCGATCTCGCCGACCACCGTCTCCACCGCATGGAGGAGCCCCCGCAGGCGGTCGTGTGAAGAGGGCGCGCCGTCAGCCGATCCGTGACCTTCCGCGGAAAGCGATCCGAACCTCTCGCTCGTCATCGACCACCCCCTCTCCCCACCGCCTAATCTACGACCGGGCACCCGGTCTCGCCAGGACGGGGGGACCTTCGGCCCCTCCCGCGACACCGGCTCGGGGTGCACTGGACTCGGAGGTCCGCCATGAGCAACTCACCGAAAGTCCCGTCGTCCGTCACCGAGCTGAGCACCGCCGAGTGCTGGCGTCTCCTCGAGACGCAGGCCCTCGGCAGGCTCGCGCTCGTCGACGCCGGCGGGGAGCCCCTCATCTACCCCGTGAACTTCGCCAGCAGCGACGGAGCCCTCTACATCCGCAGCGCCTACGACGCCAAGCTGCGCCTCCTGCGTTCGCATCCCACGGTCGCCTTCGAGATCGACGGGAAGGATGCCGGTGATCGGTGGAGCGTCGTCGTGCGGGGCGACGCGGTTCACGTCGACGTGGATGCCGAGATCCGCCGCAGCCGCGAGACCGGGTTGCGGTCGATGAGCCCGACGCCGAAGCCGTACGTCATTCGTATCTCGCCGCGGACCGTGACCGGACGCCGGTTCCGGGAGCGCGACGACAGCGAGCCGCTTTGGTCGCGGATCTTCCGGACGCGGGAGGACACCCTTCCCGCGGCGGCTCGATCGCCGCACCCCATCGCAGGCATCACGCCCAGGGCGGACGCCTGAGCTTCCGTCGGCAGATATCCCGCGAAGACGCCCGGAGAGACCCTCGCTGATCGATGGCGTCGGGCGCATCCTTCCCTGGCGAGCCCGGCACACGGCGCTACCCGGTCGGGGGGTCCGTGCGACCGAGCTCGGCCAGGCGATCCCCCAGGAACGCCTGCTCCGCGGCGTTCGCCGTGAGTTCCATCGCGCGCCGGTACGCCGCCGCCGCCGCGGCGGCGTCGCCGAGGCGCTGCAGCAGATGGGCGCGGGCGGCGTGAAAGTAGGGATACTCGGCGAGCCGGGGATCGGCCGCCAGCTGGTCGAGGAGAGGCAGCGCTGCGGCGGGACCGTCGGCGAAGGCTACGGCGGCGGCCCGGTTGAGCGCGACCACCGGGGTGTTCCAGACCGCCAGCAGCAGGTCGTACATGTGCACGATGCGCGGCCAGTCGGTGAGCTCCAGGGACGGGGCCACGGCGTGCACACCGGCGATCGCTGCCTGCAGGGTGAACCGCCCCGGTGCGCCGGACGCCAGCGCCCCGGCGGTCACGGTGAGTCCCTCCAGAATCGCCCGCCGGTTCCACCGCGTCCGATCCTGGTCGGCGAGGAGGAGGAGGCGGCCCCGCTCGTCCGTCCGGGTTGCTCTGCGCGCGTCGGTGAGGAGCAGCAGGCCGAGGAGGCCGCGGGTCTCCGCCTGCTCGGGGAGCAACGCGGCCAACATGCGGGCGAGGTGCAGTGCCCGGTCGCAGAGGTCCTCCCGGACCAGCGTGTCCCCCTCCCCGGCCGTGTGGCCGGTGCTGAAGAGCAGATGGACGGCGGTGAGGACGCTGTCCAGCCGCTCCGGCAGCTCCGCGCGGCCCGGCACGCGGTAGGGGATCCGCGCTTCGGAGCCGATCTTCTTCTTGGCCCGGGTTATTCGTGCGGCCATCGTCGACTCGGAGACCAGGAACGCCCGGGCGACATCGGGGGTCGCGACTCCGCAGACCAAGCGGAGCGTGAGGGCGACGCGGGCCTCGGGCGCGAGGGCCGGGTGGCAGCACGTGAACACCAGCCGGAGCCGGTCGTCCGGCACCGCGGCATCGGGGTCGTCACCGTCCACAGGCTCGTGCGGGTCGACGCCCGCGGGCTCCACGAGGAGCGGGAGTTTTCGCCGAAGGGTGATTTCGCGGCGCAACCGGTCCAGCGCCTGATTCCGCGCCGTCGTTGTCAGCCAGGCGCCCGGCCGTGTCGGGATGCCGTCTCGGGTCCAGGCCTGCAGCGCACTGACGTAGGCCTCCTGGGCGCACTCCTGCGCCAGGTCGAGGTCGCCGGCCACGCGCACCGTCGCGGATAGCACGAACGCCCACTCGGAGCGGTGTGCCTCCGCCAGCGCGGCAACGACCGCGTCCGCCTGCGTGGCGGACGCGGTCGGCTCGTCGGCGGGAGAGATCAGAACGGATTCGCCGTCGGGTCCACGATGGGGCGCACCTCGACGCCGCCACCGGGTGCCGGGCAGAGCTTGCCGATCTCGACGGCGTGGTCGAGGTCGCGCGCCTCGACGACGTAGAAACCGCCGAAGGCCTCCTTGGTCTCGACGAACGGGCCGTCCGTCAGCGTGCCGCCCGCCTTGATCGTGGTGGCCGTCGTCGTGGACGCGAGCGCCGCGCCGCCCTCGATGGACCCGCCGAGCTCAGCGACCTGCTTCGTGAACGTGTCGTGCGCGTCGATCACCGCGCCCCACGCCTCGGGCGACATCGTCGCGTAGAAGTCCGGGTCTTCGTAGATGAGGATCGCGTATTTGGCCATGGGATGCCTCCTGCACTGGGTCGCGGGCCGGCCTGTCCGGCTCCGTCATCACTGACGACGAACAGCCTGCCGTCGGATCGACAGTCCGGCCAGATTGTTTTGAGAACTCTTCCGTTCGGCTGCGCGCGGGCCCCCACGCGGCCTCGTTCCGCATCCGTTCCCGCGGCCGGGTAGGCGACGCGCCACGATCACCGGACGATGACGGTGACCGTCGGCAGGTGCGACAGCACCGCGTGACTGGTCGAACCGAGCAGGAACCGCGCCACCGCTCCGCGACCGTGGCTGCCCACGACGAGGAGCCGAGCGGTGCGGGCCGTCCGGATCAGGACCTGCGCGGGGTAGCCGGACTCCACGACGGTCGTGACCGCGAGATCGGGATAGTCCTGGCGGAGCCCCGCGAGCGAGATGGCCAGCTCTTCCGTGGTCAGGTCCTGCATACGGTCGAGGTAGTCCTGCGGGTACTCGTCCAGCTCGAACGGCACCGGGACGGGCGACCAGGTCATGACCGCGGTCAGGTTCTCGCCCGCACGGTCGGCCTCCGCCGCGGCGAAGGCGATCGCCTTCTCCGACGCCTCCGACCCGTCGACGCCCACGACGATGCCCGTCTGCTCGCGCGCCACGATCTCGGGCACCACGACGACCGGGCAGCCTGCCGCGGCGGTGATCCGCACCCCGCGGACACCGCGGAGACTCGACCGGTCCTTCGCGAAGTCGCTGCCGATGACGAGCAGATCGGAGCGCTGGGACACATCGACGAGTCGAGCCACCGGGTCCCCTCGCTCGATCACCGTCTCGGCATCCACGCCCGCCGCGCGTGCCTGTTCTGCCGCGTACTCGAGGATCGCTTCGGCTCTGCGGGTGGCGTGAGCGATGAGGCTCTCTTCGCCGCCGATGCCCCACGCGGTTCCCACCACGGACACCAGCAGCAGCCGCTCTCGTCGCGCGACCGCGCGCTCGATCGCCCAGTGCAGGGCGTTCTGCGCCGCAGAAGCATCGGTGACTCCGACCGCGATCGTCCCGTTCATGATCCTTCCTCCGCTCGTGCCGTTCGTCGGCTCACTTTCGATTGTGCCGCCGACGGAACGAACGCCGCGGGACCTTCGGCCCGCCGCGAAAGGGGCCACCGGCGAAGACTCGACGTAGGCAAACGATCCAAGGAGAGATGATGCGCGCAGCAGTCGTCGAACAATTCGGTACGCCCGCGAAGGTGGAGGAACGGGCGATCCCTCACCCCGGACCGGGGCAGGTCCTGGTCCGCCTGGAGACTTGCGGCCTCTGCCACACCGACATCCACGCGATGAACGGTGACTGGCCGGTGAAGCCGCCCCTCCCGCTCGTGCCCGGCCACGAGGGCGTCGGCATCATCGAGGAACTCGGTGAAGGCGTGACCACCCGCACCGTCGGGCAGCGGGTCGCGATGCCGTGGCTCGGGCACGCGTGCGGCGAGTGCCGGTACTGCGTCGACGGGCGCGAGAACCTGTGCGAGCAGCAGTACAACAACGGGTACGGCGTCGACGGCGCCTACGCCGAGTACATGCTCGCCGACGCGCGCTTCGCCGTCCCGGTGCCGGACGGGGTCACGCCGCTGGACGCGGCGCCGCTGACCTGCGCCGGCGTCACCACGTACGCGGCGGTGAAGAACGCCCGGGTCACGCCGGGGGAGACCGTCGTCGTCTTCGGCGTCGGCGGCCTGGGACACCTGGCGGTGCAGTACGCGCGGCTCGTCGGGGCGAAGGTCATCGCGGTCGACGTGACGGACGAGAAGCTGCAACTGGCGACCGAGCTGGGTGCCGACCACGTCGTGAACGCCCGTACGACCGATCCGGTCGAGGCGATCCGGCAGTACGGCGGCGCCGACGCGGCGATCGTCCTCGCGGTCGCTCCCGCAGTGTTCCGTCAGGCATTCGACTCGTTGAACCGCGGAGGCCGTCTCGTGCTGGTGTCTCTTCCCGCCGACGGTGAGCTGACGATTCCGGTGTTCGACACCGTGCTCAAAGGAATCAGCGTCATCGGCTCGATCGTCGGCACGCGGCAGGATCTCGTCGAGGTCTTCGCGCTCCACGCCCTCGGCCGCACGCGGGTCATCACGCAGACCCGTGACCTTGCGGACGTCAACCGCTCCGTGGAAGAGGTGCTCGCGGGCTCTGTGCCGGCGCGTCTGGTGTTCGCGTACCACACGGCCGATCTGGTGCCCGTCACGGAGGCAGTGGAGACCGTGTCCTAGAACCGTCTCCTCGGGCCTGCCTCACGACGCCGGTCAGCTCCGCCTCTTGCGGGACTGACCGGCGTTCGGTCGTTCAGCCCAGCGTGACGAGCCGGGCGTCCCAGGGTCCCGGCCGCTGCCACGCCACGTCGTGCGCGACGTCCAGCAGCGCTCCGCAGTGCTCGCACACCTCGGAGCGCTCGGAGGCGACTCCGCATGCGCCGCAGATAACCGCGAACGGCGGGTCCTCATTCTCGGACGGGCGGTGCTCCCGCGCCCAGGCCGCATACGCCTGCAGGATCGGCAGCGCGTCGGTAGCAGCGCGAGTGGGGAAGTACTCGACGCGCGGGCGCGGTCCGGTGGTGTAGGCGCGCGTGTCGAGGAGGCCTGCCGACACCATGCCCGACAGCCGCGACGACAGCACGTTGTCGGCCGCGTCGAGTCGACGCTTGAAATCGTCGAAGCGGCGAGCTCCGGCAAGCGACTCGCGGAGGATCAGCAGCACCCACGGGTCGCCGACCGCGTCGATTCCGCGCGCGATCGGGCAGACATTGCCGCTCCAGTCCGATCTCAGGGGCATGGGTCCCTCCTTGACTTGCTTGAAGCAAGCATAACCGCTACCGTGCCATTATTTACTAGCTTAAAGAAAGTAAATGACGTGACCGACACCACCTCGACGAAGGCGGCTCTGCGCTCCCGCCCGCGGCCCGACGCCGCGGCCGTCATCCTCGCTGCGGTCGTGCTCAGCGCGCCGGTGGTCCGGGCCGGCATCCGTCCGTCCGCCCGTCGGGGCGGGCTCGATCACGTCCGCGGGAGCGGGCTCGAACAAGGAGAAGACAAATGACGCAGATTTCGGATGCCGTCGTGCTCGTCACGGGCGCGAACGGAGGCCTGGGCACCGAGTTCGTGCGGCAGGCCCTGGCGGGTGGCGCGAAGAAGGTCTACGCCGCGACCCGATCGCCTCGCGAGTGGGATGACCCCCGCGTCGTGCCCCTCGCCCTCGACGTCACCGATGAAGCCGCGGTCGCTCGTGCGGCCGCGGATGCCGCGGACGTCGACGTCCTCATCAACAACGCCGGCATCCTCCGACGGGGTGACCTGCTGACGGGCGATGTCGCCGACATCCGTGCCCAGCTGGAGACGAACCTGTTCGGGCCGGTCCTGCTGACCCGCGCTTTCGCGCCGCGCCTGATCGCCGCGAAGGGTGCCGTGGTCAACGTCGCGTCGGTGCTGTCGTGGCTGGCGTGGGGCAAGGGGTACAGCATCTCGAAGGCGGCGCTATGGTCGGCCACGGAGGGCTTCCGACTCGAGCTCGAGCCCCAGGGTGTGCACGTGGTCGGGGCGTATCTCGCCTTCACCGACACCCCGATGAATGACGGTCTGACCGGCCAGCAGATGAACGACCCCGCCGATGTCGTCGCCGCGATCTACGACGGCCTGCGCAGCGGGCACGGCGAGGTCCTCGCCGATGAGACCACGCGAGCGGTGCGGGCGGGGTTGTCGCACGTGGCTGACGCCGCCTGAGACGGGTCGGCCGGGAGGGGGCGGCGGGCGCGTCCGGCGCTCCCCTCCTCCACATCACGCCGCACACGCGATCTGTCCCCCATTCGCCCCCTGAGTCGGGTTCGATGTCGGAGGCCGTCGCTAGCATGCATACATGACTTTCGAGACGCGTCCGCCGCTCCCCGATGATGGGGTTGACGCCCTGTCGTCGGTGCTGGCCGAGGTGCGGGGAGTGGATGCCGAGGTGGCCTCCGCCGAAGCCCGCCGCACGCGCGCGCTGGCTCGCGCGGGTCATCTCGCCCTAGACGCGCCGGCCGGACTGCGGGCGTCGTCGAAGGCCGCGGAGATGGCTCTGCGGGAGGTGGCGTCCGAGATCGCGGCAGCATCGAATCTGTCGGACCGGTCGGTGCAGGCGCAGATCGGGCGGGCGATGACCCTCACCGATCACTTCCCCGTCACGCTCGACGCGTGGGAGGCGGGCGCGCTCACGCGGGCGCACGTGCGGGTGATCGTGGATGCCGGGATCCCGCTGCCGCTCGAGAGGCGCCACGAGTTCGACGTGCTCGCCGTCGCCACCGCCGAGGGGCTGAGTCCCGGACGGTTGAAGACGCGACTGGCCGCGTTGGTGGAGTCGCTGCAGCCCACGACCCTCACGGATCGTCACCGGCGGGGGCGCGAGACGCGGTGCGTCCGCGTGGTCGCGGGGGAGGATGGCATGTCCGACCTGATCGCGACGCTGCCCACGGTGCTGGCGGTGGGGATCTACGACCGGCTCGTGCAGCAGAGCGCAGCGATCATCGACCTGCGCCGAGAGGCGGCGCGCGGTGATGCCTCCGCGGAGGCACCCGCGAGCACCCGCGGGGGTGGCGACGAACGCGGTGACCGCTCGGAGGCCGGGACGACTCCTGCGCCCGACACCCGGACCGCCGACCAGGTGCGGGCCGACATCCTCGCCGACCTGCTCCTCACCGCCGCGCCGGATGCCGACCCGACCCGCGCCGACGACGGCCCCGGCACCCTCGGCGCGATCCGCGCACGGGTGCAGGTCATCGTTCCGGCGTTGACGATGCTGCGCCCCGGGGAGGAGAACTCCGACCCTGCCGACCTCGTGGGGCACGGTCCCATCGACGCCACCACCGCCCGGAACCTCGCGGAAGCCACAGCCGTCCCCTGGGACCGGGTCATCACCCACCCGGTCTCCGGTGCGGTGCTGCGGACCGACGCCTACCACCGCACCGCCGCGATCGACCGGCACCTCCGCGCCCGCGACCGACACTGCCGCTGGCCCGGCTGCGTCGCTCCCGCCGTCCGGTGCGAGGTCGACCACACCCACGACTACGCCCTCGGCGGCGCCACCGACGTGTCCAACCTCGCCCACCTCTGCCAACGGCACCACACCCAGAAACAGTTCACCCGGTGGAAGGTCAGACAATTCCCCGGCGGGGTGCTCGAATGGACCTCACCGGCCGGACGGGTCTACACGGACGAACCCTTGCCCTACTCGCCGGCGGTGAGGTTCGTCCCCGACGAGCATGCCGAGGCGTCGACTCATGCCGCGACATCGCCGCCACGCGTACCCGGCGGCCACGATCCCGAACCGGCACCATTCTGAACTCGGCCGGGCCGTCGTGACATGCCGCGCCGGCCCCTCCCGTTCTCGCTGCGTCCATGTGGCGTCTCCACGGCGGTCGTACCCTCGGAGGTGACACGCATGAGAACGGGGGCTCACATGACGACGTCCGCACCGCGAAGGGTCTCACGTCTGAAGATCCTCGGGATCTCGGCCCTCGTCCTCGCCGCGGTCGGACTCGGCGCGGGCTACCTGCTCGTCTTCAGCTGGGTGATCGACGAAACGCACTTCGATCGCCCGAGCGCGGAATTCGACCGCCTGGAAGCCGAGATCACGGCGCTGCCAGGTGTGGTCGCGGTCGACAAAGAGCGCTGGGTGGAGGCGCCGATCTTCTCGAACCCGTCGTCGGCCCTCCGGGTCACGCTCGACCGCGCCGCACTCCCCGCGCTGCTCGACCTGGCGTGCTCGTCCGACTACCGGGATCCCGTCGTCTGGGGACTCACGGTCCGTACCCCCGCCGGTGCCGAAGTGTCCGTGTTCGCCGAGCCCGCGGCATCCGGCTGCCCAGATTTCCCGGTCGATGTGCTGCCCACGGTGGACGCGGTGAACCGCCTCGCCCCGGGGCGCAGCATCCAGGCCGCCGTCTGGGAGAACGGTCGCCTCTCGTTCTCGGATCTGCTCGACGGACGCGACGACATCTCGACGATGATCCCGCTCGTCGCAGCAGCCGACGAGCTTCGACGGGCCGCCGATGTGGACGCCGACGGCGAGATCGAGATAAGCGGGCCACGACTGACCGCTGCGCCCGCTCCGGGGGAGTCCGCCGCGTATGCCGCGCTGCTGCGCACGCTGGTCGACGCCTACGGCGTGACGGGATTCTGGGACGGTGCGGGCGGGGGCATGCCGACCGACGGTGTCGCGAAGACGCAGATCCTGTGCGACCCGGCCTCCTCGACGGCCTCCGCGGAGGCCGTCGAGGAGGCGATCCGCTCCTCCGGCCTCCGTCTTGCCGACGCGCCCCTCGACTTCCGAAAGGGCTGATTCCGCCGTTCGCAAGTGCTCCTTCCGCGGGGCCCGTTGTTGCGAAGATGGCGGGATGGATGCCACCACAGGCGACGCCACGGCCGACACCGCCGCAGCACCCCCGACCGCCGACCCCGACGCGCGACGGGCCCACGCACTCGTCGTCGGGGTCGCCGCGACCGTCGCCTTCGTAGCCCTGCGCCTCGTTGTCGCGCTGACCGGATCCGCCCCGCTTCCTGTGGACGTGTGGTGGGACGACGCGATGTCGGCGCTCGCATCACCGGTGGGCGTCATCGTCGCGTGGGTCCCGGCGATCGTCGGCGGCACGATCGGCATGATCCTCATCGGGGTGGCCACCACGATCGTGTTCCTCGTCCTCCGCCGCCCGTGGGACGCGCTGAACGTCGGAGGATCCATCGCCCTCGTCGTCGCTATCGGTGCGCCGATGGCTGCGGTCATCGCCAGGGCGCGGCCGACCGATTCGCTCGCCGAGACCGTGGCGACCTCGTTCCCCTCGGGGCACACGGCCGTGGCCACGACGATCGTCGTGACGCTGGGGCTGATCCTGCGACGGCGCTGGGTGTGGGCGGTCGGGGTGGCGTGGGTCGTCCTGATGATGTGGAGTCGCACCTACCTCCACGCCCACTGGCTGTCCGACGTGACGGCCGGCGCGCTGGAGGGTCTCGCGGTCGCGACGATCGCGTGGTCGGCGATCGAAGTGGCTCGCGAGCGCCGAGCGCAACGGGCTGCCGCAGCCGCGCTCTGAGCGCTACGGTACACGGATGACTTCTGCCAGTGCAGCCGCCGACAAGGCGCAGGATTCGACCGCTTTCCGAGTCGCGGCCCGTGTCGGGTACGTCGTGCTCGGACTCTTGCACCTCCTCATCGGCGTGATCGCCATCGCCATCGCCACCGGCGGTGCCGGCGACAGCGCGGATCAGTCGGGAGCCTTCGCGCAGATCGCTTCCGCGCCGGCGGGACTGCTGCTCCTGTGGGTCATCATCGTCGGTCTCGTCGCCCTGGCGATCTGGCAGATCAGCGAGGCGATCGTCGAGCGGAACCCGGATGCCAAGAAGCGTTGGGGCTACCGCGCGAAGTATGTCGGCACGGCGGTGGCGTACGCCGCGATCGCCGGCACCGCCTTCACCGCGGCGATGGGCGGACGCTCGGACTCTTCGGCCTCGACCAAGAACCTGAGCGCCACCCTGCTCGCGTCGCCCGGCGGAGTGTTCCTCCTCGTCCTCGTCGGCCTGATCGTGGCCGCCGTCGGGGTGTCGTTCGTCGTGCGCGGCATCACGCGGGCGTTCCTGAAGAACCTGTCCGTTCCGAGCGGTCCGGCCGGTCGTGGCATCCGGGTGTTCGGAACCGTCGGCTACGTCGCGAAGGGCATCGCCGTCGGCGTGGCCGGCATCCTGTTCATCGTGGCGGCGCTCACGCACGACCCGAACGCCGCGAGCGGACTCGACGGGGCGCTCCGCTCGCTCGCGGGACTGCCGTTCGGGCAGGTCGTGCTGTGGCTCGTGGGCGCGGGGCTCGTCGTCTACGGCGTGTTCTGTTTCGCCCGCGCCCGCTACGCGCGGATGTAGGGCACGGCGGCGCCTCGCTAGTGTTCTTGGGGTCACCCGAAGACCCGGGGCACCGTCGCCCCGCCCGTTCCGCGCACCATGGAGCCCGCCATGACCGAGACCCTGTTCGACTACTTCAGCCACGGTGAGCTGCCGACACCGACCCTCCCGACCGCCGAGGCCGTCGAGCTGCTCCGCGAAGTGCACGGCCTCGAGGTCGAGCTGCAGGGTCTCGGCAGCCAGCAGGACCAGAACTTCCTCGTCCGTCCGGTCGATGGCGGTGAGCCGCTGGGGGTGCTGAAGATCAGCAACCCGGTCTTCAGCGAGATCGAGATCGAGATGCAGGATGCCGCGGCGGCAGCGGTCGCGAGGGCCGAGCCGGGGCTTCGTATCCCCGAGGTCGTCGACGGCCCGCGCGGCCCCGTGGCAGGGTGGTGGCAGACGAGTCAGGGGCGTCTGCACGCGCGGATCATCTCCTTCGTCTCGGGGGCGACTCTCACCGGTTCCGGATACCTCGCGCCCCGCGTGATCGAGCGGCTCGGCGAACTCGCCGCCGCCGTCAGCGTTGCGCTCGCGGAGGAGACCCACCCCGCTTCCGGTCGAGTCCTCCAGTGGGATCTGCGTCACGCCGAGCGGGTGATCGCCGAGATCGCGGCGACCGAACCGGATGCCGAGGTTCGGGAGTACTGCGCCGCGGCGACGGCCGCGGCGCTCGCCGTGCTGTCCCCGGTGGCCGACGGGCTCCCGCGGCAGCTCGGCCACTTCGACGTCACCGACGACAACGTCCTGCGCCCGCACGGTGTGGGGACGCTCCCCGACGCCGTGATCGACTTCGGCGATGTCATCGACTCGTGGGCCGTGGGCGAGATCGCGGTGACGGTGTCGTCGGTGCTGCACCACGACCGCGCGACATCCGTTTCGACCCTCCCCGCGATCGCGGCCTTCGACCGACGTCGTCCGCTCTCCGACGACGAGATCACGGCGCTGTGGCCCCTCGTCGTGCTGCGCGGGGTCGTGCTCGTGCTGAGCGGCCGTCAGCAGGTGCGGCTGGATGACGCGAACGACTACGCCAGCGGTGCCCTCGACCGCGAGTTCGAGATCCTCCGCCGGTCGGTCGCGGTGCCCCTCGAGGTGGCGACGGCCCGCATCCGTCACGCCCTCGGTCGCCCGTCCGCCCCCGCTCCGGCGTGGGAGGGGGCGTCGATCCTGCCCGAGACGATCCGCCCCGTCGTGCTGGATGCCACGACCCTTTCGCCGCTCGCGGACGAGGGCGCGTGGCTCGACGACGACGCCCTCGAGCGCGCAGCCCGGCGCCTCCTCGACGGGGGAGCCGACGCCGTCGTGCTTCCCGCGCTCGTTCCGACGCTGCTCGGTGCCCCCTCGCGCACCCCCGAGGAACCGGCGACGGTCCCCACGGCCGCGTCGGTGTGGTTCGCGGCTCCCGCGACGCTGACCCTGCCCGACGCTGCGCTCTCGGTGCGCGTGGGGGATGGCATCCTGCACTCGCCCGCGCGCACGGTCGACGTGCCCGCCCGGACGCGCGTTCGCGTGCTGCTCACGAGGCTCGACCCCGCCGACGTTCCGGATGCCGTGCGACCGAGCGATCTGCCCGGGTGGCGCGCCGTGATCGGTGACGCGACTGCCGCGCTCGGCGTCGCCGCGCCCGCAGCCGGCCCCGACGATCTGCTCGAACGTCGCGAGGCCGTCGTCGCCGAGGTGCAGGAGCACTACTACTCCCGTCCGCCTCGGATCGAGCGCGGCTGGCGCGAGTACCTCGTCGACGTTGACGGTCGCGTGTACCTCGACATGGTCAACAACGTCGCCTCGGTCGGCCACGCGCACCCGCGGATCCATGCCGCCGTGTCGCGGCAGACACGGCTGCTCAACACCAACTCGCGCTTCCACTACGCCGCGATCACGGAGTACGGCGAACGGCTGGCCGCGACCCTCCCGGACGAGCTCGACACGGTGTTCTTCGTCAACTCCGGCTCCGAGGCCGTCGACCTCGCGATCCGGCTCGGCCTGGCCGCGACCGGGCGCACGGACGTCGTCGCGATGGCCGAGGCGTACCACGGCTGGACCTACGCCAGCGACGCGGTGTCGACCTCGATCGCCGACAACCCGAACGCCCTCGAGACGCGCCCCGACTGGGTGCACACCGTGGATGCCGCCAACTCCTACCGCGGCCGTCACCGGGGTGCGGATGCCGCCCGCTACGCGCCCGAAGCGGTCGCGCGTCTGCGCGCGCTCGCCGCCGAGGGGCACGCGCCCGCCGCCTTCCTCAGTGAGACTTTCTACGGCAATGCCGGTGGCGTTGCGCTTCCGGACGGCTACCTGCGGGAGGTCTACGCGACGGTGCGCGAGCTCGGCGGACTCGCGATCGCCGACGAGGTGCAGGTCGGCTTCGGCCGCCTGGGGTGGTGGTTCTGGGGCTTCCAGCAGCAGGGCGTGGTGCCCGACATCGTCGCGGTGGCCAAGTCGATCGGCGGCGGCTTCCCGCTCGGCGCCGTGATCACGCGCCGCGAGATCGCCGACCGCTACCGCACGCAGGGCTACTTCTTCTCCTCCACGGGCGGCTCGCCGCTGTCGTCGGTCGTCGGGCTGACGGTGCTCGACATCATCCGCAACGAGGGGCTGCAGGAGAACGCCCGCGTCGTCGGCGGGCACCTCAAGGCCCGTCTCGAGGCGCTGGGGGAGCGGCATCCCCTCGTCGGCACCGTGCACGGGTCGGGGCTCTACCTCGGGCTGGAGTTCGTGCGCGATCGTGAGACCCTCGAGCCCGCGACCGAGGAGACGGCCGCGATCTGCGACCGCCTGCTCGAGCTCGGCGTCGTCATGCAGCCCACCGGCGACCACCAGAACGTGCTGAAGATCAAGCCGCCGCTGTGCGTCTCGCGCGACTCGGTCGACTACTTCGCCGACATGCTCGACCGGGTGCTGACGACCGGCTTCTGATCGCGCAAGCCCCGCATCGCGGTCGGGTCGGAGGAGTAGACCGGACGAAGACATCCCTCCGCCCGAAAGGAACCGCCATGCGTGGAGTCATCATGCACGCCGCCGGAGACGTGCGCGTCGAAGACCGGGACGACCCGACCATCCAGGAACCGACGGACGCCATCATCCGTCTCGCCGCGTCGTGCATCTGCGGCTCCGACCTGTGGCCGTACCGCGGGTCCGACAAGGTGGATGCCACACCCATGGGCCACGAGTACGTCGGGGTCGTCACCGAGATCGGCGACGCGGTGAAGAACGTGAAGGTCGGCGACTTCGTCGTCGGTTCGTTCATGGCATCCGACAACACGTGCGAGATCTGCCAGGCCGGATACCAGTCGCGCTGCGTGCACGTCGTGCCCATGGGGCGCGTGGGGACGCAGGCCGAGTTCGCCCGGATCCCGCTCGCCGACGGCACGCTCGTCGCGACCCCGGGCCAGCCCGACGACGACCTGATCCCGTCGCTTCTCGCCGCCTCGGACGTGCTGGGCACCGGGTGGTTCGCCGCGGTGGCGGCCGAGGTCGGTCCCGGCAAGACGGTGGCCGTCGTCGGTGACGGAGCGGTCGGGCTGCTCGGCATCCTGGCCGCGAAGCAGCTCGGCGCCGAGCGCATCATCGCGATGTCGCGCCACGCCGACCGGCAGGAGCTCGCGCGACGCTTCGGTGCGACCGACATCGTCGAGGAGCGCGGCGACGAGGGCATCGCGAAGGTCAAGGAGCTCACCGGCGGGCTCGGCGCGCACTCGGTGATCGAGGCCGTCGGCACTCAGCAGTCGATGGAGCAGGCGATCCGCTCCACCCGCGCCGGCGGGCACATCGGTTTCGTCGGGGTCTCGCACGACGTCACGCTCGAGGGACAGGAGCTGTTCCGTTCGGCCGTGCACCTCCACGGCGGGCCCGCGCCCGTGCGGCGTTTCCTCCCCGACCTCATCCAGCTCATCTGGGACCGCGAGATCGACCCGGGCGCGGTGTTCGACCTGACCCTCCCGCTCGAGGAAGCCGCGGAGGGCTACCGCGCGATGGACGAACGCCGCGCCACCAAGGTGCTGCTGACGATCCCATGAGCCCCTCGACGACACGCCGTACGGGACTCGCGGCCGGCCTCACCCTGGCACTGGCCGCCCTGGCCGGGTGCACGGGCGAGCGGGAGACGGATGCCATGCCTCCGTCCTCTTCCCCACCCGCGCCGCCGGTGATCAGCTCGTCGCCGTCGGTTCCGCCGCCCGCGTTCGTCGTGCCCGCCGGGGAGCCGGAGGTCGTGGCATCCGGATTCACCACGCCGTGGTCGGTGGCGTTCGTCGGCGAGGCGGCGCTGGTGAGCCAGCGCGACACGGGGGAGATCCTCGAGATCGTCGGGGACGGCACCCGTGTCGTGGGGGAGGCTCCCGACGTCGCCCCGCGCGGCGAGGGCGGGCTCCTCGGCATCGCCCACGCCGACGGCTACCTCTACGCTTACGCGACGACCGCCGACGGCAACCAGGTGATGCGGTTCCCGCTCGACGGCGCGCCGGGGTCGTTCGCGTTGGGCACCGCAGAGACGGTGGTCGACGGCATCCCCTCGGCCAGCACGCACAACGGCGGCCGGATCGCCTTCGGACCCGACGGCATGCTCTACATCACCGCGGGCGACGCCGCCGAGCCCGCGCGCGCCCAGGATCCGGAGTCGCTCGGTGGCAAGATCCTGCGCGTCACCCCCGAGGGCGAGGTGCCCGCCGACAACCCGTTCCCCGGTTCGCCGGTGTGGAGCCTCGGTCATCGCAACCCGCAGGGGATCGGGTGGGACACGGCGGGAACGATGTTCGCCTCCGAGTTCGGCCAGAACACGTGGGACGAGCTCAACGTCATCGAACCCGGCGCGAACTACGGCTGGCCGGAGGTCGAGGGCCTCGGCGACGACGACCGTTTCGTGAACCCCGTGCAGCAGTGGGCGCCCGCGGATGCCAGCCCCAGCGGCCTCGCGGTCGTCGACGGCTCGGTGGTCGTCGCGAACCTGCGCGGCCAGCGGGTGCGGGTCGTTCCGACGGCCGACCCGGCCAGCGCGCGGGAGTTCTTCGCGGGCCAGTACGGCCGGATCCGCGACGTGGTCGTCGCCCCCGATGACACCCTGTGGATCGTCACGAGCAACACCGATCGCGGTGGCGGCGACGACGACGCGATCCTGCGCGTCCCGCTGAGAACGGGCTGATCAGGGCGTGAGCACCGTCACACCGGCTTCCGCCAGCGCTGCCGCGAGGTCGGGCGAGGGCGGAGCGTCGGTGATGAGGTAGTCCGCCTTCTCGAGCGCCGCGACCTGGGCGAAGAGTCGCCGGTCGAGCTTCGTGGAGTCGGCGAGGATCGCGGTGCGGTCGGCGCGCTGGATCATCTCGCTCATCATCGTCGCGTCGCCGAGGTTGCTGGTCGAGAAGCCCGAGGCATCCACCGCTCCGACGGCGATGAGCGCGTAATCGCAGCGGATGTCGACGTCGGCGCCGCGCGCGCCGGCGGCGAGCGTCACCGGTCCGGTCGTGGCCTGCGTGATCGTGCGCACGGCGCCGCCGAAGATGAAGAGGTCGCGGAAGACCTGCGGAGAGATCTCGGCGGGAATGCGCAGGTTGTTCGTCGCGATCGTCAGGTTGCGGTGGTTGCGCAGCGCGCGCGCGACAGCGAGCGTCGTCGTTCCGGCATTGAGCATCACGACCGAGCCGTCTTCGATGAGGTCGGCCGCCAGCGCGGCGATCTTCTCCTTCTCGGCGGTCTGCATCTGCAGGCGCACGTCGAGACCGCGATCGCGCCCGGGAACCGACATCGCGCTCACCGCGCCGCCGTGCGTGCGGACGACGATCCCCTCGCGGTCGAGTTGGTCGAGATCGCGGCGGACGGTGTCGATCGAGACGCCGAAGTGCGAGGCGAGGTCGACGACGGTGACCTGGCCGGTCTCGGCGACGTACGCGGCGAGTTCGGCCTTCCGCCCCGCCGGCAGCCGCTTCTTGTTCTGAGTGGTTGTGCCCTCCATGCCGTCATCTCTAGCACAGAGCGGCAAACGGTTCGAGGAGATTCTGCCAGAATCGGCACGAAACAGCATTATTCTGCCGATGTGGCCGCGATGCGACGCTGCTCAGTGCCGCTATTGTCACGAATCTGCATCGTCGCCTTGCGCGCCGACGCACATACGCGCATACTCATGCTGAAAGAAGCAAGAACGCGCAGAACAGCGCGAAATGCAGCAGATCTCAATGAGGAGAAACGATGGACAACAGTGGGCGCGGGCGTCGGAACGCCATCAAGCTCGTCGGTGCCGCCGCAGCGGCCACGACCCTCCTGGCGATGGCGGGGTGCTCGTCGGACTCGGCGGCCCCGTCCGACGGCGGTGACGTCACGATCGAATTCGCCCAGTGGTGGGAGCCCGAGCTGCCCGACGGCCAGTTCCGTGCGCTCATGGACACCTTCGAGCAGGAGAACCCGGGCATCAAGGTCGACCTGGTCAGCGGGCCGTACGCCTCGACCAAGGAGCAGCTCTTCGCGGGCGCCGCCTCCGGGACCATGCCCGACGTCGTCGGTCTCGACGGCGCGTGGGTCAGCGACTTCGCGAAGCAGGGCGTCATCGCCGACCTGTCGCAGCTGATGAGCGACGCCGGTTTCGACGACAGCCAGCTCGCGAGCCAGATCAAGGTCGACGGCAGCACGTACATGATCCCCGTCGTCAACTTCGTGTACCCGATGTTCACCAACGACGCGATCCTCGCCCAGGCCGGCGTCAACACGCCCCCGTCGACGCGTACCGAGTTCGCCGACGCGGCCAAGAAGATCAAGGCGCTCGGCGGCGAGGCTTCCGGGTGGGTGCTCCCGCTCTCGCTCGAGGCCCCGAACGGCGTGCAGAACGACGTCATGTCGTGGGTGTGGGCGTCGGGCGGATCGATGCTCAAAGACGGCAAGCCCGACCTGACCAACGCGGACGTCACCTCGGCCGCCGACTACGTCCAGCAGCTGTGGAACGACGGGGTGATCGCCCCCGGATCCTTCACGATGAAGGAGCAGGACAAGGTCGAGGAGTTCACGAACGGCCGCGTCGGCATGATGATCGACTCGCTCGCCCACATCAACCTCATCCGCGAGTCGAACCCCGACCTGACTTTCTCGATCTCCGCGATCCCCGCCGAGGACGGCTTCACCGGCGAGCGCGGCATCCCCTACGCCTCGTGGGGCATCGGCGTCGCCGAGAACTCCGAGCACAAGGACGCGGCCTTCAAGCTGGTGCAGTTCCTCATGGGCAAGGACGTCAACTCGGAGCTCTCGACGATGGCCAAGGCCTTCCCCGGCAACACCGAGTCCGTGCCCACGTTCGTCGAAGACGACGAGCTGTTCAAGAAGGCGTTCGAGATCTACAAGGCCGGTTACCCCGCCAACGAGTTCACGGGTCTGCCCGTCGCCGAAGACCTCATGCGCCAGTTCGGCGAGCAGTTCCAATCCGCCCTGGACGGCCAGCAGTCGATGAAGGACGCGCTGCAGAAGGCCCAGGACGAATGGACGGCGAAGTTCTGACCCGACACTGACAGGGGATGCCGCACTGCCGCACCGGGCGGTGCGGCATCCCCGCCAGGAAGGCCGCACACCATGACCATGCGCACCCTCACTCCCCCCGATACCGAGCTGATCGTCACCGGCCGCCCCGCGTCCCGGCGCACGCGCCAGCTCCGCAAGGCATCCGAGGCCTATGCCTTCCTGTCCCCGACGCTGATCCTGCTGTTCGTCCTGATGATCGTGCCGATCGTCATGGTCATCGGGTACTCGTTCCAGGACAACGTCATCACCAACAAGAACCCCGAGTTCGTCGGGCTCGACAACTACATCACCGTCCTCACGGACGCGGGCTTCTGGAAGGCCACCGGCAACACGCTCTTCTTCACGCTCACGAGCGTCGCCGCCCACCTCGTCCTCGGTCTGTCCTTCGCCCTCTTGCTGAACAGCCGCCTCATCGGCGCGGTGCCCCGGGCCATCTTCCGCGGACTCTACGTGCTGCCCTGGCTCTTCACCGTGGCCGTCATCGCGGTGCTGTGGCGCATGCTCCTGTCGCCGAACGGCATCGTCAACTTCCTCTTGAACACCAACATCGAGTGGCTCGCGTCGCCGCAGCTCGCGCTGGGCACCGTCACCTTCATCAACATCTGGGCGGGCTACCCGTTCTTCATGGTGAGCCTGCTCGCGGGTCTCCAGGGCATCCCGACCGACCTCTACGAAGCCGCCACGGTCGACGGCGCGAGCCCCGTGCAGCGCTTCTGGAACGTCACCATCCCGCAGTTGCGACCCATCATCGTCAGCCTCCTGCTGCTCGACCTCATCTGGACCTCGCAGCAGTTCGCCCTCATCTGGCTCACGACGGGCGGCGGTCCGATCGACGTCACCGAGATGCTCAGCACCTACACCTACAAGCTCGCGTTTGCCACGTACGACTTCTCGACGGCAGCCACGTCGGCGGTGCTCGTGCTGGCGATGTCCATGATCATCGCGGTCCTCTACGTCCGCCACCAGAAGGCGAGGGACTGACATGGCCCTGACCACCACGGCGCGCACCCGCGTCGCCAAGACCGGAGTGCTGATCGGACTGGTGCTGGGCGCCGTCTTCGCGGCCGGCCCCGTCCTGTGGATGCTCTCCAGCTCGTTCAAGTCGAACACCCAGATCTTCGAGCTGCCGCCGCGCCTGATCACCGAGACGTTCTCGTTCGACGCCTACGTGAAGATCTTCACGACCCCGGAGACGGTGCGCTTCTTCATCAACAGTTACGTCGTCGCGGGCGCGGTGACGGTCCTGACGCTCCTCGTGGCGATCCAAGCGGCGTACGCGTTCAGCCGGTTCGACTTCCGCGGCAAGCGGATCGTCAACGTCATCATCGTCAGCGTCCAGGCGGTGCCGCCGATCACGCTGCTGATCCCGTACTTCGGTCTGATGGTGACGCTGAAGCTCTACAACACCTACCCGGGCCTGATCCTCACCTACATGGTGTTCACGCTGCCCTACGCGATCATCATGATGACCGGCTACTTCAACACGCTCCCGAAGGAGCTCGACGAGGCGGTCCGCGTCGACGGCGCCGGTTCGTTCACCGCGCTCTGGCGGGTGTTGGTGCCCATCTCGATCCCCGGCATCGTCTCGGTTGGCATCTACACGTTCATGATCGCGTGGAACGAGTTCCTCTTCGCGTTGACCCTCACGCGCACCATCGACATGCGCACGGTGCCGATCGGCATCCAGCTGCTGATGGGCCAGCACTCCTACGAGTGGAACCAGATCATGGCGATGAGCATCCTCGGCTCGATCCCGGTCCTCGTTCTCTTCCTGTTCTTCCAGCGCTTCTTCATCAGCGGCCTCACGGCCGGCTCGGTGAAGAGCTGACTCTCGACCACCACCCCCGACAAGGAGAAATCCGTGCTCTACACCGGCAAGTCCATCCTCGACGTGGCGAACGCCCACAGCTTCGCCATCCCGGCCTTCAACATCTCCGACTGGGCGATGTTCACCGGGATCATGGACATCAGCGAAGAGAAGTCCGCCCCGGTCATCATCGCCATCCACCCCGACGAGGTCTCTCACATCACGACCGACCTCATCCCGGCGATGCACGCCCGCGCGCACCGGTCGAGCGTGCCCGTCGCGATCCACTGGGACCACGGCGGCTCGTACGAGCAGATGATCACCGCCATCCACTCCGGCTTCACGTCGGTCATGATCGACGCCTCGCTCGAGCCGTTCGAGCAGAATGTCGCGATCACCCGCAAGGTCGTCGAGGCAGCGCACGCGGCCGGCATCCAGGTGGAGGGCGAGCTCGGCACGATCGGCGCGAACGACAGCTACGGCGAGTCGGGTGCGGCCGAGATCATCTACACCAACGTCGATGACGCCGTGCGTTTCGTCGAGCAGACCGGCGTCGACAGCCTGGCGATCGCCATCGGCACCTCGCACGGCTTGTACCCCTCCGACAAGAACCCGGAGCTGCGTCACGACCTGCTCGAGCAGATCAAGGCGGCCGTCGGCATCCCCCTCGTCCTCCACGGCGGATCCAGCAACCCCGATGCCGAACTCGCGCGGGCCGTGTCGCTCGGCATCAACAAGATCAACATCTCCAGCGACATCAAGGTCGCCTACCACGACCGGATGCGCGAGGTGCTCGGCACCGACCGGCGCCTGCGCGAGCCCAACGCGATCCAGCCCGAGCCGATCGCGGCGATGAAGGTGACCGCGGCCGAGAAGATCGACCTGTTCGGCGCCGCCGGCAAGGCCGACCTGTACTGATCGGAGATGATCGGCGTCATGGCAGAAGACCTCGTCCTCGGACTCGGCGGCACCGTCGACTACGAGATCCGCTGGGATGCCGAGGTGCTCACCGCCCTCGCGGGGGAGCACGGCATCCGCCGCGACGAGCTCGTCACCACGGCGCCGATCGTCGATGAGCGCACGCTCGTCGCGACGGTGCTCGCCTTCCTCGCCACCGGTGGGGGAGGCGAGCGCTTCGTCTCGAGCTCGGAGATCATCGAGATCTTCGCCGCCCGGTTCGACACGGCCGTGACACTCGGCGGAACCGGCGTGCGCGCGGGCATCGCCCTCGACCGGATCGGTGTCCCCACGGTGCAGCACCTCGTCAGCATCGACGACACCGTCCGGCGGCTGCTTCCCCGCTCGATGCGCGTCGTCTCGTCGGCCACGCGCGACACCCTCGATCCGCACCTCATCGTCCAGTACCCCGAGGGAACGTCGGTGACCCTCGCCGACGGGACGGTGACGGCACCGGCGTCGAATCGCCTGATCTTCGCCAACGACGCCCCCAACCGCGAGATGGCGATCGCCGACGGCCTCGGCGACGCGCTCGCCGGGGCAGCGGCATTCCTCGTGTCGGGATTCAACACGATGCAGGATGCCGCCCTGCTCGAGCGGCGTCTCGACGACCTGGCCGCGGCGATGCGCCGTCTCCCGCGGGAGGCGATGGTCTACTACGAGGACGCGGGGTTCTACGACCGCTCGTTCGCCGCGATCGTCCGGCGGCGGCTCCTCGACCGCATCGACGTGTACGGCATGAACGAGGACGAACTGCAGGAGTACCTGGACCGCCCGGTCGACCTGCTCGCGCCGGACGACGTCGTCGCAGCGCTCACCGAGGTGCACGCGCTCATCCCGGTGCCCGCGCTCGTGGTCCACACCAAGTACTGGGCGCTCGCCGTGGGGCCCGAAGCCCACCGCCATCGCGCGGGGCTCGTGAGCGCGGTGCGCACGGCCGCGACCCGCTACCGCGTCGGCGACGCGTGCACGATCGCCGACCTCGACGACACCGCGGCGCTGCCGCGCCATCCGGGCGGAACCGCCGTCGTCGCCGCGGTGGAGGAACGGATGCCGTCCGCCGGCGTCGCCGCGCACGTCGTCGACGTCGCGCACCCGACGACGATCGGCCTCGGCGACACGTTCGTCGGCGGATTCCTC
Source organism: Microbacterium canaveralium (assembly GCF_047238045.1). NCBI lineage: Bacteria > Bacillati > Actinomycetota > Actinomycetes > Micrococcales > Microbacteriaceae > Microbacterium > Microbacterium canaveralium. The sequence goes on from NZ_JBDFMA010000003.1 coordinate 403,583, forward strand.
GCGGCGGTGCCCGCGGCCGTCCGTGCTGCCGCGACGCGTGCGCAGGACCGCGTCCCGCGCTGAACGCCGGGCGGGGTCAGCGCCGCGACACGTACGCGCGCCACAGGAGGCGCGCGTGACGCACCTTGGCGCGCTCGACGCCGTCCTGGTCGTGCCGCACGGCGCTGATCCACTCCGCGATGCGGCTGGACGCGGCATCCAGGACCATGCGCACGTCGGCGTGCCGCGCGGGTGGCACTCTCGCTTCGGCCGCGGACAGTCGGCCCCGCGCCGCGAGGTCGTCGTCGAGGTGGTGACGCACGAGGCGGGCGACGCCGACGGCGTGACCGTTGACGATCGAGTGGGCCGCGCCCTCGATCTCCCACCGTCGGACGTCGCGCGCCCGCGCCACGAGGCGGGAATGCAGCCGTCGGGGCGAGGGCCGGTCGAATTCGCCGCGGATGAGCAGGAGTCGGGCGTCGACGTGCCGGATGCGGTCGGAGATCCGGTAGCGGAGCATGTGGGGCAGCACTTCGGCGAAGTAGAGGAACCCGCACAGGAGGTACGCCGACACGGCCATCACCGCGATGTGCAGGGACTCGCGCGCCGTGGACTGCACGAAGCGCACCGCTTGCACGAACGCTGACGCCTCGTCCTCGTCGACCACGGGGCTCACGAGGACGGCGTGCGACAGATCGTCGCGCCGGGCGAGCACCTCCACCACGACCTGCGTTCCCATGGAGTGGCCGACGAGCACGGGGTTCTCCAGGCGGTAGTGGGCGATCACGCCCTCGACCTGGTCGGCGAAGAACCGCGCGGTCGGCTCGTCGCCGGATGCCGGCATCCCGGCGAACCCGGGAAGGTCGAGCGCGTACACGTCGCCGTGCTCCGCCAGCAGCGGCGCGAGGAACTCGAAGTAGCTCGCCGCCACACCGATGCCGGCGACGAGCACGAACGCCCGCCCACGGGCACCGGTCGACACGATCGTGACTCGGGTCTGGGCGCTCCCGCGCCGGACCGTCTGGACATCGACGTCGGCGGGGCGGGTCTCGTCGGCCATCCGTCCAGGATGCCGCACTCCGGATGGGAGGCTGTCAATCCCGGTTCCCGCCTCGGGTCGCCGACCTAGCCTGGCGCCATGACCGATGCTCCCCGTGACCACGAAGAAGAAACCCTCGGCGCAACGCACGACGCACAGAACCCGGCGGAGAAGGACCCGTCCGACTGGGTGACCGGCGACGAGCCGATGACCGCGCCGCAGCGCAGCTACATCGACACCCTCGCCCGCGAGGCCGGTGAGGAGATCACCGCTGATCTGACCAAGGCGGAGGCCTCGGAGCAGATCGAACGCCTGCAGCAGGAGACCGGCCGCTCCAACGGCTGATCCGATCCCGCTCCGTCGCTCAGGCGGAGCGGGATTACTCTGTCCGGGCGCTCAGCCGCTCCATGTGCTGCTTCTCGGCGCGGGCGACCTCGTCGAGGAAATCGGCGATGACCCGCCGTTCCGCCGCTCCCAGCCGGGAGGCCGCCTCGGCCACCGACGACCGGCGCACCGCGAGCAGGTGCCGGGCGGGCGACGCGTCGTCGATGGTGGCGCGCACGACGATCGAGCGGCGGTCGCCGGGGAACGGGACTCGTTCCACCCACCCGGCGTCGGCGAGGCGGTCGATGAGAGCCGTCGTCGCGGCGGAGGAGATGCCGAGCATCTCCGCCAGGAGCCGCGGGGTCACGGGTTCATCGCCGTCCTCACGGGCGAGGAGGAAGCGGAGGACCTTGGCGTCGTTCGGGCCGATGCCCAGGGAATGCAGGGCGGCGCGCTCGGAGGCGGCGCCGGATTCGGACAGGTCGCTGACGGCCTTCACCACATCGTCTTCCGTGGTCATGTGTTCGTCACCCCCTGATCGGGATAGTTCATCTTTCTCGTATCTCGCACACCCATCAAGTAGCGAAACGATATATTTACCATCGTAGCTGTCGACCGTGCCCGGTGGCAGGGGCTCCGCGGTGTCCGTCTGACGTAAGATGCCGAGGTGGAGAACGGCTCGCAGGTGTCGCGCTATTGGTACGGTGCGACCGAAGAAGACCGCCGTCGCCGCGCCGTCGAAGTGCTCCAGGCATTCCGGGTCTATCGGGCGGCGGAGGTCGCGATGCGGCGTCGCACCCGCGAGTCCATGTCGATGGGCGAGAACGAGTTGCTCGTCCTTCGCTACCTGCTGCGGGCCACCGGCCAGGGTCGCCAGGTCTCACCGAGTGAAGTGACCCGCTACCTGGGGGTTTCCACCGCTTCGACGACCGCGATCATCGATCGCCTCGAGAAGTCTGGGCACGTCACACGCGTCCCGCACCCCACCGACCGTCGCAGCATCCACATCGTGGCCACGGCCGCCAGCGACGCCGAAGTCCGAGCGACGCTCGGCTCAATGCACTCCCGCATGATGGCCGCCGTCATCGACATGACGCCCGAGGAATGCGCCGTCGTCATCGCGTGCCTGAGCAGATTGCAGGATGCCGTCGACCAGGTCGACCCCCATCCGGAGCTGCCTGTCGACGCCGACGCGGCCCTCTGATCGGCGATCTACATACCGCGTAAGTAACTAGGAAGCCTAGTTGAATTCTGAGTATTAGGAATCGTCCGCGCTCCGTGAAACCATGACGTCTATGGACGAGAACACGATCGAGGCGCGCATCCCCGCGGCCGGCATCGACGCCGTCCAGACGGTGGACGGTGTGGCCGTGGCATCCCTCCAGTCGGTCGTCTCACGACTGCGTCTGGATTACCCCGGTGAGGACCCCGTGCACATCGAGACCGTCGTCCTGCGCGAGTGGGAGGCGTTCTCGGCGGGTCGGCCTCTCGTGATCCCGACGGCCGTCGAAGAGGGCGCGCGCGAGATCCTGGATCAGCGGATCGCTTGAGTCAGCCGTCCGTGGCGTCGCCGGCCGGATCGGGGACGATCAGCAGCCCGCCGGACGAGTTGGCCGAGTTTGCCAGAGCCTCGACCCACGCGCGACTCAACAGCGCGGGCTCCGGGTCGTCGAAGACGAAGCGCAGCGGAATCGAGGGGTGCAGCCACACCGTGCTGCGTCCCACCTCCTGACCCGGGCCATGCGTCCACGAAAGCGTGAAGCTCTCGCCGCGGCGGAGTTTGGTCGCGATGACGACCTTGACGTGGGCGAGCGCGCGATCCTCGATCTCGATCGGCGTCGCGGCGTCGCCGTAGTAGAGCGTTCCCACGAGAGAACCGTAACGCCGTGGGGGTATCGCGAAATGGGGGCTTGATTCGGCACCGGGTGCCGTGCCATTCGCGCGGCGGCGGGTCTCGGATAGGCTCGTCGTCATGGGCCGATTCATCTACGACACCGTCGCGAACGCCGTCGACATCGATGACCGCACGCTGGCGCACCTCCGCATCGTCGTGATGAACAAGCTCCGACGCTCCGAGTCGTTCATGTTCGACGTCGAGGTGGGCGACGGCAGCGGCCGGCGCAGCTTCTGGATGCACCCGTCGGTGCCGATCCAGTTCCACTTCTACGGCAGCCGTCAGCCGCGCATCAACCGGGTGTGGGTCGAAGACCTGATGCTCGCCGCATCGGGCCCGAACGGTCTCGCGATCACGCCGGAGCCGTCGGAGGACACCCTCGTCGAAGAGGGCTGACCTCAGCGCTTCGGCGCGTCTTCAGCGGGTGCGATGTCCTCGGGGACGAGCATGATCCCGCCGGAGGAGTTGGCCGATTCGGCCAGTCGCTCGATCCATTCGCGGCTGAGCTTCGTCGGCTCCGCGTCGTCGAAGACGAACCGCAACGGAATGGCCGGGTGCAGCCACAGGGTGCTTCGGCCCCGCGGCTGGTTCTCGGGGTGCTGCCACGACAGCGTGAAGCTCTCGCCGCGACGGAGCTTCGTCGAGATGACGACCTTGAGATGCGCCAGCGCGCGGTCCTCGATGTGGACGGCCGTCCCGCCCCCGCCGTAGAAGATCGTGCCCATGGCATCCACGATACCGGGGTGCCTCGGCATGACTACGCGGCGGCCGCCGGGGTGTCAAGGCCACCCGTTGCGCGCGGCGGCTCTGGAATCGTGGTGACATCCACGGAAGGATCCCCGTGATGGACTCCCGCTTTCCCCTGACTCCCGAACCCGCCGGCGATGCTGACCTCCCCGAGGTCTTCGATCAGCTCACGGGGATCGATGTGGTGGACGGCGAGCTGATCCCGCGCGCCACCCCGATGGGCGAGTGAGCTCCCAGGGCCCTCGTAGGCGTCACCGCTAGCGTCGGTGTCATGTCCGACCCGCTGGACGATCAGCAGATCACGGTGTCCGGAGCGTCGTTGCGCGCGATGCGCGACGAGTTCCAACGCTTCCTCATGGAATACCGGTTCGGTCTCGCCGAGGTCGAGACCAAGATCTCCATCCTCCGCGAGGAGTTCCAGGAGATGCACGACTACAACCCGATCGAACACGTGTCGAGCCGGGTCAAGTCACCCGACAGTCTCGTCGACAAGGTCCGTCGCAAGGGGATCGAGACCGACTTCGACTCGATCCGGAGCGCGATCACCGACATCGCCGGCATCCGCATCACGTGCAGCTTCGTCGACGACGCGTACCGTCTGTCGAATCTGCTGACCCAGCAGGACGACATCACGGTCCGCGATGTGAAGGACTACATCGCGCGTCCCAAGGCGAACGGATACAAGAGCCTGCACGTGATCGTCGAGGTGCCCGTGTTCCTCTCGACCGGTCGTGTCGACGTGCCCGTCGAGGTGCAGTTCCGGACGATCGCGATGGACTTCTGGGCGAGCCTGGAGCACAAGATCTACTACAAGTACGACCGGCTCGTTCCCGACGACCTGCTGGCGGAATTGAAGGATGCCGCCGACACGGCCGCCGAACTCGACGCTCGCATGGAGCGACTCCACCGCCAGATCCGTGGCCCCCGCCCCGGGGTGGTCTCGCTCTGACCCGACGGGTCACAATGGGGGGATGAGTGATGCGGCGGCCCTCCTCGACGCGGCGGCCGCCGATCTCCTCGCGCTTCCCCCGGCACAGTTCACCGCGGCGCGCAACGCGCGCGCCGAAGAGGTCGGCGGCACGGTGGGCCGGCAGATCGGGAAGGTGCGCAAGCCGACGGTCGCGGCGTGGGCGGTCAACCTGCTCGTCCGCGACGGACAGCTCGGTGAAGCCGTCGAGCTGTCGCAGGCACTGCGCGAGGCGCAGGACGACGCGGATGCCGCGGAGATGACGCGCCTCGGACGGCAGCGCCGTCAGCTGGTCGCCGCGCTGGCCCGGCGCGCCGCCGACCTCGCCGCCGAGGCGGGCGCACCCCTGAGCGCGTCGATGCGCGACGCGGTGGAGAAGACGGTCAACGCCGCGATCATCGACCCCCACGCCGCCGCGATGATCCTGACCGGGCGGCTCGTGGCATCCATCGATCTCGCCGATGATTCGGACCCGCGTGTGGCCGTGGCCGGTTCCGTGCCGGAAGGTGCGGCCGTCGCCGAGGCCCCCGCGCGGGATGACCTGGAGCAGCGCCGGGCGCGCAAAGCGGCCGAGCGCGCCGTGCGCGAAGCGGAGCGTGGGCGGTCGGACGCCGATCGGGCGCTGGTGGGGGCGACGTCGCGCGAGGCGACGGCGCGCGAGCGGGCCGACCGCATCCGCGAGAGGCTCGCGTCGCTGCGCGCCGAGATCGCGCGCGTGGAGAAGGACGTGGAAGCGGCGGAGGCGGCTCTCGACGCGGCCGAGGACGAGACCGCCGCGGCGCGCGCCACGGCGGCCACCGCGGCCCGCGACCTCGACCGCGCCCGCTCCGCGCTCGACGGGGGAGCGACGTCGTGAGCGCCGACCGTCTCGCCGAGCTCGTCGCCGCCGCGCGTCTCCGGCTCGTCGACGCACCGCAAGAGCGCATCGGCGAGCTGCAGGAGGGACGACGCCTGCTCGGCATCCCGCGCGCTCCTCGCATCGTGGACCGCGGTCGCGCGTGGCACCTGGGCACGCTGCTCCTCACCGCCGACGCGGTGCTCGCCACCGGGGACATCGTGCGGTCGCGCGCCGAAGTGCGCCGGGGCTTCGCGGCGGAATCGCAGCGCCGTCGCGCCGAGCTCGCCGCCGCCGCCCACCGCGGAGGCGTGCCCGAGGGGGAGACGGTGCATATCGGGTGGCATCCGGTCGATCCGCTCGCACTCGACGAGCGGACCGCGCCGGTCGCCCTCCGCGACGGCGAGCCGATGGTGCGCTGGAGCGCGCGGGGCGGTTACGTCCCGCTCGCCCGCTATCTGGACGAACGCGTCGATCTGCTGGTCCACCCGCCCGAGCGCGCATAGTGCGCGACAGGGGTGCTGTCAACGACGATGCGCCCGGCGGTCGAACGTAACTTCGCTGGTCTATCGTGAGCGACGTGCAGCAGGTATGGCCAGGATCCAGTTATCCCCTCGGGGCCACGTATGACGGCAATGGGACGAATTTCGCCCTGTTCAGTGAGGGGGCCGAGCGCGTCGAGCTCTGCCTCTTCGACGCGGACGGGACGGAGACGTGCGTCGACCTCGTCGACGTCGACGCGTTCGTCTGGCACGCGTACCTGCCGAACATCCAGCCGGGGCAGCGGTACGGCTACCGCGTCCACGGCTCCTACGACCCCGCGAACGGCCAGCGCTTCAATTCGAGCAAGCTCTTGCTCGACCCGTACGCCAAGGCCGTCGAGGGGCAGATCGACTGGGGCCAGCCCGTCTTCAGCTACGAGTTCGGCGACCCGGACTCGTTCAACGACGAGGACTCCGCCGCGCACATGATGAAGGGCGTGGTCATCAACCCGTTCTTCGACTGGACCGGCGATCGCCACCCCAAGACCCCCTACGCCGAGAGCTTCATCTACGAAGCGCACGTCAAGGGCCTCACCCAGCTGCACCCCGACGTTCCCGAGGAGCTGCGCGGCACGTACGCCGGCATCGCGCACCCCGCGATCATCGATCACCTCCGCAAGCTCGGCGTGACGGCGATCGAGCTCATGCCCGTGCACCAGTTCGTCAACGACTCCACGCTCGAGGACAAGGGCCTGTCGAACTACTGGGGCTACAACACCATCGCGTTCCTCGCCCCGCAGAACACCTACTCCTCGACCGGCGACCACGGCCAGCAGGTGCAGGAGTTCAAGGCCATGGTGAAGGCGCTGCACGCGGCGGGCATCGAGGTCATTCTCGACGTGGTCTACAACCACACCGCCGAGGGCAACCACCTGGGCCCCACCCTGTCGATGCGCGGCATCGACAACGAGGCGTACTACCGCCTCGAGGACGACGACAAGCGGTACTACACCGACTACACCGGCACCGGCAACAGCCTCAACGTCGGCAACCCGCACGCGCTGCAGCTCATCATGGACTCGCTGCGCTACTGGGTGCTCGACATGCACGTGGACGGCTTCCGGTTCGACCTGGCATCCACGCTCGCCCGCGAGTTCTACGACGTCGACCGCCTCTCCACCTTCTTCGAGCTCGTGCAGCAGGACCCGGTGGTCTCGCAGGTGAAGCTCATCGCCGAGCCGTGGGACGTCGGCCCCGGCGGGTATCAGGTCGGCAACTTCCCGCCCCAGTGGACGGAGTGGAACGGCAAGTACCGCGACACCGTTCGCGACTTCTGGCGCGGAGAGCCTCAGGCCCTCGGCGAGTTCGCTTCGCGACTGACCGGCTCGGCCGATCTGTACGAGCACTCGGGTCGTCGGCCCGTGGCATCCATCAACTTCGTCACCGCGCACGACGGTTTCACGCTGCGCGACCTCGTGTCCTACAACGAGAAGCACAACGACGCCAACGGCGAGGACAACAACGACGGCGAATCGCACAACCGCTCCAGCAACATGGGCGTGGAAGGTCCGACCGACGATCCCGAAGTGCTGACGCGTCGGGCGCAGCAGCAGCGCAACTTCATCGCGACCCTGCTGCTCAGCCAGGGCGTGCCGATGCTGCTGCACGGCGACGAGCTGGGCCGCACGCAGGGCGGTAACAACAACGGCTACGCGCAGGACAACGAGATCACGTGGGTGGACTGGTCGAGCATCGACCACCCGCTCGTGGAGTTCACCGCGGCCCTTGCGCGCCTCCGCAAGGAGCACCCCACCTTCCGCCGCAGCCGGTTCTTCGACGGCCGCCCCGTGAAGATGGAGGAGGGTGACAACATCCCCGACGTGGTGTGGCTGCGCCCCGACGGCACCCTGATGCAGCCCGAGGACTGGGACTCCGGCTTCGGTCGTGCGGTCGGCGTGTTCCTCAACGGGCAGGGCATCCGCGAGCGCGACCGCCGCGGCGAGACGATCAGCGACGACCACTTCCTCGTGCTGTTCAACGCCGGCGACGAGCCCGTGGACTTCCACGTGCCCGACATCCAGTACTCGCCCGAGTGGGACGTGTACGTCGACACCGCGGGCGAGCGCGCGAACACCGAGCCGATCGCTCCCGGTGAGGCTCTCAAGCTCGAGCCCAAGTCGCTCATCGTGCTGCGCGAGCACCACCTGCCCGAGCCCGAGATCGACCACACCGTCGCCGCGTCGCTCACCGCGCAGATCGCCATCACCGCCACCGACGACCTGCCCGGGCAGGCACCCAAACCGGAGCTCTGATCCAGAATGCGGCATCCGCTTTCGACCTACCGCCTGCAGATCCGCGAATCCTTCCCCCTCGACACCGCCGCCGAGGTCACGGGCTATCTCCGTGACCTCGGGGTGTCGTGGGCGTACCTGTCGCCGCTGCTGGAGGCCACGCCCGGGTCCGACCACGGATACGACGTCGTGGACGTCACGCGGATCGACCCGGCGCGCGGTGGGGCTGTCGGCCTGGCGCGATTCGCGGAGGCTGCCCGGGCCGACGGGCTCGGCATCCTGATCGACATCGTCCCGAACCACATGGGCGTCGCAGAGCCCCGGACGAACGCCTGGTGGTGGGACGTGCTCCGGCAGGGTCGCGCGTCGGTGCACGCCGATGCGTTCGACATCGACTGGCAGTTCGGCGACGGCAAGGTGCGCGTGCCGGTGCTCGGTGCCGACCTCGCCGAGGTGATCGGCGAGATCTCGTACGACCCGACGCCCGCCTCCGACGCCCCCGACGGACTCATCCGGTATTACGACCACGTGTTCCCGGTCGCACCGGGAACGGGGACGGATGCCGCGGCCGCGGGGTCGCGCGAGGCGGTCCAGGCTCTGCTCGCGGCGCAGAACTTCGAGTTGCGCTTCTGGCAGGACGAGGCCGCAGACCTGAACTACCGCCGCTTCTTCGCCGTCACGACCCTCGCGGGCGTGCGGGTCGAGCGACCCGAGGTGTTCGACGCCACGCACGCCGAGATCCTGCGCTGGGTGCGCGAGGGTCTCGCCGACGGCCTGCGCGTCGATCACCCGGACGGGCTCGTCGACCCCGGCGGGTACCTCGACAGGCTCGCGGGAGCACTTCGGGAGGCGGGTGGGGATGACGCCGGGTACGTGCTCGTGGAGAAGATCCTCGAGCACGGCGAGGCCTTGCCCTCGTGGTGGAAGACCGCCGGGACCACCGGCTACGACGCCCTCGCCGAAATCGACCGCGTTCTCACCGACCCCGCGGGGGAGGCGGCCCTGGATGCCGTCGACGCGCGGTTGCGCACCGACACGGGCCTCGCGTCCCTCACGGGCTGGCACGACCTCATCCACGACACCAAGCGGCGCATCGCCGACACGATCCAGGTCTCCGAGATCCGGCGCATCGTGCGCGGGCTCCCCGCGTCGATCCGCGCGGAGTTCGAGGCCGAGACGCTGCAGGACGCGCTCGCCGAGGTGCTCGCGTGCTTCCCCGTGTACCGCTCCTACCTGCCCGCCGGCCGCGCGCACCTCGATGCCGCCGTCGGTGAGGCGGAGGTCCGTCGTCCCGAGCTGGGCGATGTGCTCGAGGCGCTCGTCCCCGCACTGACGGACACCTCGCTCGAGATCGCGTGGCGCTTCCAGCAGACGACGGGCCCCGTGATGGCCAAGGGCGTCGAGGACACCGCGTTCTACCGCTTCACGCGCCTGGGCTCGCTCACCGAGGTGGGCGGCGACCCGGGCCAGTTCGCGCTCGACGTCGACGGCTTCCACACCGCACAGGCGGGGCGGCAGGCGTCCTGGCCCACCGCGATGACCACACTGTCGACGCACGACACCAAGCGCGGCGAGGACACCCGCGCCCGCATCGCCGTGCTCGCCGAGATCCCCGAGCGCTGGGCCGAGGTCCTGACGGAGTTCCGCGGCATCGCCTCGACCGGGCACGGTCCGTTCGACGCGCTGCTGTGGCAGGCGATCGTCGGGGCGTGGCCGGGATCGGCATCCACTCGTTCCGGACTCGCGGAGTTCCGCGAGCGGCTCCACGCGTACGCCGAGAAGGCGGCGCGCGAGGCGTCCGAGGTCACCGGCTGGTGGGAGCAGGACGAGGCGTTCGAGGAGCGGATGCACGCCGTCGTCGACGCGGCCACCGGCCCCGCGGCGGAGCGCGTGCGCGCGTTCGTCGACGAGATCGCCGCCGACGGCTGGTCGAACGGCCTCTCCGCCAAGCTGCTGCAGATCACCGGACCCGGCGTGCCCGACGTGTACCAGGGCTCGGAGCTGTGGGAGCAGTCGCTCGTCGACCCCGACAACCGCCGCCCGATCGACTTCGCCGAGCGGGCGCGTTTGCTGGCCGAGATCGACGCCGACGGCGCCGAGACCCCGACCCTCGACGAGAGCGGCCGCGCGAAGCTCCTCGTGACCTCTCGCGCGCTGCGCGTGCGGCGGGACTGCCCCGAGCGGTACTCGCTCTACCGTCCGCTCGAGGCGGCGGGTGCGGCATCCGGTCACGTCATCGCCTTCGATCGCGGCGGCGTCTCCGCGGTCGCGACGCGACTGCCGCGGGGCCTGCGCGCGGCGGGCGGCTGGCGCGACACGGTGCTGCTGCGCCCCGACGTCCCCGCGGTCGACGTGCTAACGGGTCGGCGGTTCCCCGGCGGTCCCGTGCTGCTCTCGGACCTGCTTCAGGACCTTCCGGTGGCGCTCCTCGTGGACGAGCCCGCCTGCCCGTGAGGTTCCGTCAGGCGTCAGAACAAAGGGAGGGATGCCATGGGCATCGAACTGTGGGCACCCAAGGCTGACCGGGTGCGGCTGCGTCGCCTCGACGAGAGCGGCGAGAACGTCGTCGAAGACGTCGAGGCCTCCGCCGGAGCGGGCGGCTGGTGGAGCGCCGACGCGCGCCTGGCCGACGGCGAGCGGTACGGCTTCGTCCTCGGCGACGGCGACGACCTGCGCCCCGACCCGCGGTCCCGGCGCCAGCCGGCCGGTGTCCACGAGGCCTCCGCGTGGTTCGATCCGTGCACCTTCACCTGGACGGATGCCGCCTGGACCGGGCGACAGCTCGCCGGCGGTCTCATCTACGAGCTCCACCTCGGCACGTTCACGCCCGAGGGGACCCTGGATGCCGCGATCGGACGCCTCGACCACCTCGTCGACCTCGGCGTCACCCACGTGGAACTGCTCCCGGTCAACGGGTTCAACGGCGTCTGGAACTGGGGTTACGACGGCGTGCTCTGGTACACGGTGCACGAGGCGTACGGCGGCCCCGCCGCCTACCAGCGGTTCGTCGACGCCGCGCACGCCGCGGGACTCGCCGTCGTCCAGGACGTGGTCTACAACCACCTCGGACCCTCGGGGAACTACCTGCCCGAGTTCGGCCCGTACCTTCGCGAGGGCAGCCGCAACACGTGGGGCGACTCGATCAACCTCGACGAGGACGCCGTGCGCGCCTACATCGTGGAGAACGCCCTGATGTGGATGCGCGACTACCACGTCGACGGTCTTCGATTGGATGCCGTGCATGCGCTGCTCGACCATCGCCCGGTGCACGTGCTGCGCGAGATCGCCGAGCGCACCGACGCCCTGTCGGCGCACCGCGGCATTCCGCTCACCACGATCGCCGAGTCCGACATGAACGACCCGAAGCTGATCCTGCCGCGCGAGGCCGGCGGGTACGGGCTCGCGGCGCAGTGGTCGGACGACTGGCACCACACGGCGCACGTCGCGCTCACGGGCGAGACGATCGGCTACTACGAGGACTTCGCGGTGCTCGAGGCGTTCGAAAAGGTGTCGAAGGGCGGCTTCTTCCACGACGGCACGTACTCGTCCTTCCGGGGGGAGAAGCACGGCCATCCGATCCCCGCCGAGGTGCCGAACTGGCGCCTCGTGACGTTCGCGCAGGACCACGACCAGATCGGCAACCGTGCCGCGGGAGACCGGCTCTCGCAGACGCTGGCGTTCGACCGCCTCGCCGCGGCCGCCGTGCTGACGCTCACCGCGCCGGGCACCCCGATGCTGTTCATGGGGGAGGAGTGGGGAGCGACGACGCCCTGGCAGTTCTTCACCTCGCACCCCGAGCCCGAGCTCGGCGAGGCGACGGCGAAGGGCCGTGTCGCCGAGTTCGAGAAGATGGGCTGGGACGAGTCGGTCGTCCCCGACCCTCAGGACCCCGAGACCTTCCACCGGTCGAAGCTCGACTGGACGGAACCGGAGGGCGACGGCCACGCCGAGCTGCTCGGGCTGTACCGAGAGCTGGCGAAGCTCCGTCGCGCGCGCCCGGAGCTCACGGATCCGTCTCGCCAGGGGCTGTCCGCGCGCACGACCGAGGCCCACGGGGGCCGCGTCCACGAGCTGCGCCGCGGCGACCTCGTCGTCGTCGTGAACCTCTCGGATGCCGAGGTCTCGGTGCCCGTAGCATCCGGAGCCGGTGTTCTGCTCGCCACCGTGGACGGAGTCGTCCTGGATGCCGGGTCGCTGACCGTCCCGGCCGGAGGCAGCGCGATCGCTGCCCCCGCGCTCTGACGTCCCTCGTCCCACTTATGGCGGTGCGTGTCCCACTTCTTGTGGGTTCAGCGCCTCTGAAGCAGCCATAAGTGGGACGAGGTCTGTGTGGGACCTGTCAGGCGGGTCAGTCGATCGAGGGGCGGATCAGGCGCAGGCCCGAAACGGCGGCGGGCGGAAGCAGCACGACGAGCGCGACGACGATCGCCGTAATCGCGATGGGCGTGCTCGTCGGCGAACCCGTGAGGCGCTCCACAGCCAGCCAGCTGAGCCCCCACGCGAGCGCGAGGGCGGGAGCCACGCGCCACTCGCTGCGCCACGCGAGGGCGAGACCGATGAGGGCCACGACCACGAGGACGGCGACACCGATCGCGGAGGCCGCGTTCTCCCACGACGGCGGCACCACCGTCGTCAGCCACGCGGCCGTGTTGGCGACGGTCGCGAGCGTCACCCAGCCGAGGTGGAGACCGGTGACCCCGTCGATGAGCACGGAGTCGACCGCGCCGCCGCGAGGGTCGCGGGTCGCGACGGCCGTCCGGAAGGCCCACCCCAGCGCCGCGAGCAGCAGCACGATCACAACGACGGTGAGGAACAGCGTGCCGAAACGCGCGGCGACCAACCACAGGCCGTTGAGCACCATGGTCACCGCGATCGGCCAGCCCATGGCGCGCTGACGCTCCGAGCCGCGCTGGCGGGGAAGCGCCTGCCAGACGGCGTAGGCGATGAGCCCGAGGTAGATGAGCGACCAGATCGAGAACGCCGGCCCCGCGGGAGCCAGGTAGGAACCGTCGGTGTCGAGGGCGCCGCCCTGCTGGCCTTCGACGGCGGTGTTGCCGAACGCTCCCGCGCCGATCACCGCGGCGATCAGCATGAACGACACCGCGGACAGGACGACGATCTGCCGCGCGAGGTCGGCGCCTCGGGCGGTCGTGGTGACGTGATCTTTCGCGCTCATGCCTAGAACACTAGAAAAGCTAGCCAGTTTCCGCACGCGCTTGACAGCGGTGGCCGCGCTTCGACGGCTCAGACGGCGAGGGCGCGCGCGGCGAAGGTCCGCAGCAGGAGGGTCGGCTGTTCCACGGACACGGTCCGCACGATCGCGGCGACCTCGTCGAAGGCATCCGCGTCGAAATACCCCGCGGCCCGGTAGACCGCCATCCGGGCGACGAACGCGTCGGCGGTGGGTTCGGGGTGGAACTGCGTCGCCCACAGCGAGACGCCGGCGCGGTAGGCCTGGACGGGACAGGCGTCGTTGCTCGCGAGCAGGGTCGCGCTCGGAGGAACGACCGCGGTCCCCTCCTTGTGCGCGGTGAGGGCCTCGAAACGCGTGCTCAGGATGCCGAACAGCTCATCGCTCGCGCCCTCGGCGGTGAGGGTGATCTCGGTCGGGCCCGTGCCCTCGGGGTGGTCGAGGGTCACGACGCCTCCGAGCAGGCGCGTCACCACGCCGATCCCGAAGCACGTGAACATCGTGCGTGTCCGCCCGTCGAGAGCCGCGGATGCCAGGGTCTCGAGGTCGCGCTCGAGGCGGAGTTGCACGTCGGTCTTGTCGGGATCGGTGACGTTGAAGGGACTCCCGCCGACGACGACTCCGGCGTAGCGCTCCAGATCGGCGGGGAGCGGTTCGCGGACCAGATCGTGGTGGACGAGGTCGTCGTCGTCGACGCCCAGCCCGTCGCGGAACGAGGCCCACTCGGCGACAGCCGCCTCGCGCTGCGGGCGCGCGCAAACGTAGAGCAGTCGACCGGTCATCCGAGGATTCTATTCGGGCGGCCCGAACCGCCCGCGACGGTGTGACGTCCCGCGACAATGGGGGTATGACCACCGCGACCCTGCTCGTCACCGATGTGGAGAACCTGGGGGAGGTCGTCGCCCTCCTGCGGGCTGCCGCCGCCGACCTGGACTACGGCCTCACCGTCCGCACGCTCGCCGGCGACGACGTCGACGAAACCGAGACGGCTGCCGCCGCGCGCCGCGACCGTGAGCGCAAGCGCCTCCCGATTCCGGTGCGCGTCGACCTCCACGCGCTGTCGGATGCCACGGTGGTCGACGCTGAGGCCGTGCTCCGGGGTGCTCGCGCCCGGGGGCTCCGCGGGGGAGCGACCGTCGACGAGGTGCGGAAGACGACCAAGCGCTGAGCGCGCCGCCCGCGGTCCGGTCAGGGAGCGGGGGACTCCGCGGCGACGCGCGCGAGCACGGGCACGTCGTCGACGCGCACGCGCAGGGGCATTCCGGGGGTGAGGCGCGTCTCCGCGGCGTGCTGGACGTGGACGACGGTGCCGTCGCTCACCCGCAGCATCGAGCGGCGCACGCTGCCGAGGAAGGTGCTGGTCTCGACGACCGCGTCCACCCCCTCGTCGTCCGCACCGACGATGCGCACGTTCTCGGGGCGTACGAACACGTCGCTCGGCCCGTCGGCCGCGGGCGACAGCAACGGCAGGTGCCGTCCCCACACCTCCACGGTGTCACCCGACACCACGCCGGGGACGAGGCTGGAGGTGCCAACGAACGCGGCCACTTCGGCCGACGCCGGGCGCAGATACAGGTCTTCGGGGCTGCCGACCTGCAGGATCCGGCCGGCGCCCATGACGGCGACGCGGTCCGACACCGCGAGCGCCTCCTCCTGGTCGTGCGTGACGAAGACGGTCGTCATGCCCAGGCGGAGCTGGATGCGGCGAATCTCATCGCGCAGCTGCACGCGGACCTTGGCATCCAGGGCCGACAAGGGCTCGTCGAGGAGGAGCACGCGGGGCTCGGTCACGATGGCCCGGGCGAGAGCCACGCGCTGCTGCTGGCCGCCGGAGAGCTGGTGCGCATAGCGGTCGGCGAGGTGGCCGAGCCCGACGAGGTCCAGGGCATCGCCCGCGCGTCGGCGTGCTTCGGTCGACCCCACGCCGCGACGGCGCAGCCCGAAGGCGGTGTTCTCGAGCACCCGCAGGTGCGGGAACAGCGAGTACGACTGGAACACCATGCCGATGTCGCGCTTGTTCGTCGGCACGCCGGACACGTCACGGCCACCGATGCGCACCTCGCCGCCGCTCGCGTGTTCGAGGCCGGCCAGCACCCGGAGCGCCGTCGTCTTTCCGCATCCCGACGGCCCGAGCAGCGATACGAACTCTCCGGGCGCGACGTCCAGGTCGACGCCGTGCAGGACGCGGGTGGTGCCGTAATCCTTCACGACGCCGCGCAGCTGCACGCCGGCGCTCTCGCGTGTCGAGGCCAGCAGGGAGTTCGTCCCGGTCTCGGGAAGCGCCCGCAGGGGGATGGCGGAGGTCATGGGGTCTTCCTTCCGGCGCCGATGCGTCCGACGCGGCCGATGACGAGGAGCAGCACGAACGCGAACGCCAGTGCGAGCAGGGTGAAGATGGCGGCGACGTAGCCGTCCTGCTTGTTGACCACCAACAGCGCGGTCTGCAGGGTCTGGCGGTTCAGGAGCGAGGCGATCGTGAACTCGCCCAACACGACCGCGACCGAGATGAGGGCGGCCGCGAGCAGGCCCTGTCGCAGGTTGGGCACGATCACGCGCAGCAGCACGGCGCCCCACCCGGCACCGAGGGTGCGCCCGGCCTCGGCCAGTGTCGTCACGTCGATCGCGTCGATCGAGGCCTGGATCGAGCGGTACGCGAACGGCAGCACGAGGATGCCGTAGGCGAAGGCGAGCGTCCACGCCCCCGTTCCGAGGCTGCGCCCGATCTGCAGGTAGATCGGCGTGAGTCCGACCACGAGGACGATGGCCGGGAGCGAGATCGGCAGCAGGGCCACGAACTCGAACACCCGCCGCAGGCGCGGGAAGGCGAGCGCCACGAGCACCATCGTGGGCGTGAACAGCAGGATGACGAGAGCGACCGTGACACCGGCGAGGATGAGCGAGTTGCCCAGGCCCGTCCAGATCGGGCGGTACTTCGCGGCGTTGGCGGGGTCGAAGATGCCCGCCCAGCGATCGAACGACAGGCCCGACCCGCCCGGCAGGGGCGTGAGGGTGAACAGCACCGTGGCGGCGAACGGCACGGCGAAGACGAGGGCGACGATCAGTCCGATGATCCAGCGCGCCGCGCGCGGGGGAGCGAGCGGATTCATGCCTGCCACCTCGATGCGCGTCGTTGCACCAGCGTGTACAGCGCCATCGCGAGTGCGACGACCACGATCATGCCGAGGGCGAGGGCGCCCGCGAGGTTCTCGCGTCCCAGCACCGTCTCGCTGGTCAGGGCCGTGCGGATCTGCAGGGGAACGATCTGCGATCCCTGGCTCGCGAGGGCGGCGGCGGTCGCGTACGACGAGAACGCGTTCGCGAAGAGCAGCAGCAGGCTCGCGAGGAACGAGGGGGCGAGCACCGGCATCCCGACATGGCGCCAGAATCCCGCGCGGGTTCCGCCCAGGGTCAGGTGCGCTTCCATCCATTGCGGCTTGAGCGCGGCGAGGGCGGGCATGAACGTGATGATCATGAGCGGCACCTGGAAGATGAGGTAGGCCAGCGCCACTCCGGGCAGGTCGTAGAGCCAGACGCCGTTCTCGTAGAACGAGAACCCGGTGACTTGGCGAACGAACACGGTGACCACGCCCTGCGCGCCGATCGCGGCGATGAGGACGAAGGCGAGCATGACGCCGCCGAACTGGGCGAGGACTCCGGATGCCGCGTCCACGGTGGTCCGCACCGCCCCGGTCTCGGAGAGCCCCAGCATCGCCCAGCACACCAGCGCCCCGACCACCGCGCCGACGGCGGCGGTGACCAGCGACAGCCACGCGGAGTTCGCGAAGGTCGTGAGCACGAGGGGGTCGCCGAGGGCGGCGAGGTTGTCGAGCGTGAGAGCGCCCGTGCCGTCGACGAAGCCCGAGGCCACCGCCAGCACCGTAGGCAGGGCGAGGAAGAGGAGGATGTACGCCGCGAACGGGACGAGCCCGAGCCAGGCCCACCCGCGGCGCGCCGCGCCCCGCGGTGCCGGAGCGGACGGCTCCGGTACCGCGGGGGCGACGACCTGGTCGAGGACGGTCACTGGACCGCCGTCGCCCACTTCTGTCCGAGCGTCTCACCGGCGGCCGTGGACTGCTCCTCGGTGGGGACGACCGTGTCGGTCGGAACCTCGGGCAGGGCCGCCGCGAGGTCGGCGTCGATCGTGCCGGCGGAGGTCATGGCCTCCATGCGCGCCGGACGTGCGCCGCCCTTGAGCCACAGGTTCTGCACCTCGTCGCTGTAGAGGAACTCCTGCCACAGGCGCGCCGCGGCCGGGTTCGGGGCGTCCTTGTTGATCGCCTGGTTGTAGTAGCCGGCGTAGCCGGTGCCGGGGAGGACGACCGTCTTCCACGTGGGGACGGCCTTCGCCTGCGCGGCGTTGAGGTAGTCCCAGTCGAAGACGACGGGGGTCTCGCCGCTGGCGATGGTGGCATCCGTCGGGTCGACCTTGAGGAAGTTGCCGGCCTTGTTCAGCTCACCGAAGAAGTCGATGCCGGGCGTGAAGTCGTCGAGGGTGCCGTCGTTCTGCACGGTGGCCAGGCCCACAGCGGCGAAGGCGGAGCCCGCCTGCGTGGGGTCGCCGTTGATCGCGACGGCGCCCTTGTAGGTCGGCTCCAGCAGGTCGCTCAGCTGGGTCGGGGCGGGGAAGCGTGCCGAGTCGTAGCCGATCGACATGTAGCCGCCGTAGTCGCCGACGAACAGGCCCGACGGCTCCTTGAGCGCGTCGGGGATCTCGTCGAAGGTCTCCACCTTGTACGCGGCGAACTTGTCGGTGTTCTGCAGGGCGACGGCGAGACCGAGGTCGAACACGTCCGGAGCGGTGTCCAGTCCCTCGTTGGCGGTCGCCGCCTGGATCTCCTCGGCGCTGGAGACGTCGGGCGACTGCTCGTTGATCGTGATCTCGGGGTAGCGCTGGGCGAAGAGGTCGAGGATCTCGCCGTAGTTCGCCCACGTGCGGGGGAGCGCGATGACGTTGAGCTGCCCCTCCGCCTTCGCGGCGGCTTCGAGGTCGGCCAGGGTGCCGAAGTCGGCGAGGCTGGTCGCCGTCGCGGCGTCCGTACCGCCCTCCGCGGCAGAGTCGTTGCTGGCACCGGCGCAGCCGGCCAGGGACAGGGCGGCGACGGTGACGAGGGCGACGCCGGCAAGGGACCGGCCCGCGCGAATGCTCGGGAATGACATGAGTTTCCTCTCGAATCTCTCGGGTGAGCCGGCGGGGGAAGAGCCGACGGGAGATGGAGCGAAACTATGGGGCCGTCGTGACCTCTCGGAGCGGGCCGGGTGAACTCAGGTCGTCCGGCGGCGGAACGGATCGCGCACGGCGGGCGAAGGCGCCGTCAGCGCGACGATCGATCCGTGCGGCCGCGCACGATGCCGACGAACGTCTCCACGTCCTCCGTCGTCGCATCACGGCGCCACGCGAGCGCGACCGTGGACACCGGTCCGTCGGCGAGGACCCGGTACTCCACGTCGCGGCGCTGGTGCGCGCGCGCGAGGGACATGGGCACGATCACGACGCCGACACCGGCGGCGACGGTCGCGATCGCCTCGGCGGTGTCGGTCGGGGGCGCGAACGCCGGGGTGGTGGCATCCGGGATCTGGATGCCGAGCACGTCGTCCGCCGGAACGATCACGACCTCGCCAGCGAGGTCATCGATCGCGATCTCCTCCTCGGCCGCGGTCAGCGCCGACTCGGTCGACATGACGACCACCGGCAGTTCGTCGTAGAGGGGAATGACGTGCAGGTCGTCGGCGCCGTCGACGGGGAGACGCACGAGTGCGGCGTCCAGGTCGTCGAGGGCGGCGCGCTGGCCGATCACGTCGATCACCCGCAGGTCCAGGGGCACGTGCGGCATCCGGTCCCGCCACAGGCCGATCCATTTCCCGGGCGTCGCTCCCGGGACCGCGCCCAGCGCGAAGGTGCGGGGCTCTTCGGGAGCGGGTGCGGGCACCGCCGCCGGTTTCGGGGCGGGTTTTCGTGCGCCGCGGGCGGGCGCGGTGCCACGAGCGGTCGCCCCGGGCCGGGGACGCCGGACGCCGCCGCGGGAACTCCGCGATCCGCCTCCGCTCTTCGCCATGCCCCCAGGCTAACGTGGGGGACATGCTCGGCATTCTGGCGCTGGTCTTCGCGGGGCTCGCCGCCCTCCTGCACGTCTACATCTTCGTTCTCGAGAGCGTGCGGTGGTCGCACCCGAACGTGTGGCGCATCTTCGGCCTCGCGTCCCAGGAGGCAGCCGACACGACCAAGCCGATGGCCTACAACCAGGGGTTCTACAACCTGTTCCTCGCGATCGGCGCGGCGATCGGCGTGGTGCTCTGGGCGGTCAATGGTGTGGGGGACGTCGCGGGCCGCACGCTTCTGCTCTTCGCGCTCGGCTCGATGGTCGCGGCGGCTCTCGTCCTCATCACTTCGGGTCGAAAGTACCTGCGCCCGGCGGCGGTCCAGGGGACGCTGCCGCTCATCGGGTTCGTGCTGACGCTGCTCGCCTGATTGCTCGAAGTCGAGCAATATCTCTCGTCGCTTTCCTCGACGTCGAGGAATTCTCGACGCGAGAATGCCTCGATATCGAGAGAAAGTCAGCGCCGATTTCTTCGACGTCGAAGGACTTCCCGGTCCCGACACGACGAAACCCGCACGCTCCGAAGAGACGTGCGGGTGATGGATGCCTCGAAGCGTGTGCCTCAGGCGGCCAGGCGAAGGCCTCGTTGATCGGTCGCGACGGCTTCGCCGTCGTTGATGATCTCGTCGTCGCCGATGAGCGAGCCGACCGCCACGCGGGCGTTCGACCCGACCTGGGTGCGAACACCGATGTGCGCGCCGGCGCCGATCACCGCGCCCGCGCAGATGTGCGCGTGCGGTTCGATGCGTGCCTCCGGCCCGATCACGGCATCCGTCTCGATCCAGGCCCCGCGGCCCACACGGACACCGGCCGCGATCTGCACTCCGGGTTCGACGTACGCGCCGTTCTCCACCAGTGCCGATGGGTGGACCTTCGCGCCGTGCGCGACGAGTCCACGACCGTTGACGTGCTTGCGGTAACGCAGCGTTTCGCCGTGGTCGTTCTCGATGTCGATGTAGTTCTTTCCCACGATCCCCTCCGATCGGCCTTCGGGTTGGCCGACTTGTGTGACAACCGATGCGGGCTCTGTCGCATTCCCGTGCATGGTTGTTCGGCGCGGACGCCCCGGCGGATTCCCGCCGGACCACGGTATTTTCCGCTGCGCCGGTTTGTCTCAGACCGTTGTCGCACGCTTGAGCGCACGGCGACGGCGGGTTGACAGCGGGGTCGGGAACACTTTCATTCCGGCTGACACGTCGGGCACCAGTAGACGTTGCGCTCGCTCGTGGCCGAGGCCCCGAGCGTCGTCGCGCGGATGGGTGTGCCGCACCGACGACAGGGCGCTCCTTCGCGTCCGTATACCCACATCCGGCGGCCCGGTCGGTTGTCTCCGGTGAAGGTGCGTTCGGCGCGGGGGAGGTTTGCGTGGATCATCCGATGGCCGAGCGCGATCGTCGCCGCCACGTCGATCTCGTTCGCCGGAGTGGTCGGGGCGATGCCGCGCACGAAGAGCAGTTCGTTCGCGTAGACGTTGCCGAATCCCGCGACGTTGCGCTGGTCGAGCAGCGCGACGTGGGCAGCGCGGGTGTCGGCGGAGACCCGGCGCACGGCCTCGGCCTCGTTCCAGTCGGGGCCCAGCAGGTCGGGGCCCAGGTGTCCGACGACCCGCTCCTCGTCGGCCGTCGGCAGCACCTCGACCATGGCGAGATCGAAACCGACGGTGTCGGCGCCGGTGACCCCGACGATCGCTCGAGCCTTGAACGCGGGCCGCCGCCAGCGCTCGCCGGAACGGTAGACGTCCCACCGGCCCTCCATCTTCAGGTGCGAGTGGAGGGTGTATCCGCCGATGCGTTCGAGCAGATGCTTTCCCCGCGCGACGACCTCGTGCACCGTCTCTCCGCGCAGGTCTGCCGTCGCGCTGCCCGGAACGCGGATGTCGAACCTCGTGACGGTCCGGCCGGCGAGGGCGGCGGACAGCTTCGCGGCGGCCCGATGGACGGTGTCGCCCTCAGGCACGGGCGGCCTCGTTCGCGATCGCGATCGCGTTCGCGTTCGCGGAGCGGTGGGCCGCGGGTGCCGTGGCGTGAGTGGGGGCCTCAGGCACGGGCGGCCTCGCGCAGGGTGTCGCCGGCGGTGAGACGGCGCAGGGTGAGCCCGCGCGGCGACTCGACGAAACCGGCCTCGCGAAGCGCGCGGCCCACCGCGGTGCCGTAGACGAACTCGCCGTTGACCTGTTCCACAGTGAGGGTGTCGAGCCGCCGGCGCCGTGAGGTGTCGGCCAGGTCGCGCGCAGCCGCCTGCAAGGAGGCCTCGTCGTCGGTGAAGGCGAGCGCGCTGCGTCCGCCGCGTTCGAGGTACAGCGTGAGTTCGCCGTCGACGAGCACGACGAGACCACCGGCCTTCCGGCCCGGTCGGTGACTCACCCCGTCGATCGCGGGCCAGCCGAGGGCGGCGCCGTAGGGGTTCGCCGGATCGGTCGCCGCGAGCGTGACGGTGCGCAGCGGCGGCGGGTCGGCGACCGCCGCGAACTCGCGGAGCCGGTCCACCGTGGCCGACGCCGCGAACTGCGCGGCACCGAGCTTCTCGATCACGTAGCCGCGGCGGCAGTGCCCCGCCTCCTCGAATCCGGCGAGGATGCGATACACCTGTGCGAAGCCGCCCGGCACGCCCTCCGACTGCACGGCACCGCGCGTGACGACGCCGTACCGGTCGAGGAGCAGGCTCGCCGTCGCGGTCGCGCGGGCCGCGGCATCCGGTTCGCGTTCCGGCAGGAGCGACCAGCGACCGCCCAGCGACGGGGGCCGCGGGGCCGAGGTGGGCCGCGGCAGGGTCGCGCCGCGGTACATCCGCGCGCGGGGAGCACGCCGGGCGACGCGATGGGCCTGGCCGCCACCCCCGAGCAGCGAGCGGACCGGCGCGAACGTGTCGTTCGTGACACGTCCCGCCCAGGTGAGAGCCCACAGTGCGTCGTTGACGGACTGCTCGTTCTCGGCACCGACGAGCTGCTTCAGCTGCGCCGCGAAGTAGGCGCCGCCGCCGGAGAGCGCCGCGAGCAAGCGGGCCTCGAGCGAGTCGGGCGCGGGATCTTCCGGGTCGTCCGGATCTTGCAGCGTGAACGGGGCAGCCTCGGCGGGGTGAAGGGCGATCCATCCGTCGCGCCCGGGCAGTGTGCCGTGCCCCGACCAGACGACCTCGCCCGTCGCGGTCAGCTCGTCGAGGAGCGCGGGGGTGTAGTCGGCGACCCGCGAGGGCAGCACGAGCGACTCCCACGCACTCGCCGGGATCGGGACCCCGGCGAGCTGCTCGACCACGGCCAGCACGCCGTCGACGCCCTCCAGGGGCCGGGTGAGGTGCTGCCACACCGGCAGGAACCGGGCGTATGCGGCCGGCGGCACGGGCTCGACGCTGCCGCGGATCGCGGCGAGCGAGCGCATGCGCAGCCGGCGCAGGACCTCGGTGTCGCACCACTCGGTGTCGTCGGCGCGCCCGCCCGCCGCCTCGGGGAGGAAGAACCCGCTCGACAGACGCCCCTGCGACTCCAGGCGCTGCAGCGTGAGGCGTGCGACCGCGACTCCGACCCCGTAACGCTCGGCCACCGCGTCGGTGGTGAAGGGTCCGTGCGTGCGGGCGTAGCGCGCGACGAGATCGCCGAGCGGGTCGGCCAGCGGTTCGAGGAACGCGTTCGGGATGCCGACCGGCAGGGCCGCGCCGAGGGCGTCGCGCAGGCGTCCGGCGTCTTCGATCCCCGCGACGCGGGAGACGCCGGCGATCGTCACCGGGATCGCCCGCCGCTCGTCGACGAGCGCCGCGAGGTGCTCTCCGGCGTCAGTGAGCGACCCGCCTTCGAGACGGGCCGCGACCTCGGCCGCGTCGAGCGGCCCGAGCAGGCGCAGCAGGTCGGCCACGCCCTCGACGCCGCGCGCACGGCGCTCGGGGTCGAGACGCTGCGCCTCGCGCTCGAACTGCGCGATCACGTCGGGGTCGAGGAGCTCGCGCATCTCGACTTTGCCGAGCAGCTCGCTCAGCAGGGCCGGGTCGACCGACAGGGCGGCGGCGCGGCGCTCGGCGAGCGGCGAGTCGCCCTCGTACATGAAGGCGCCGACGTAGCCGAACAGCAGATCGCGAGCGTACGGTGAGGGCTGGCTGGTGGTGGTCTCGACCAGGCGAATGCGGCGTTCGCCGATCTGCCGGGCCACGCGCAGCAGAGCGGGCAGGTCGTAGACGTCCTGCAGCACCTCGCGGAGCGTCTCGAGGATGATCGGGAACGACGGATGCCGACGTGCCACCTCGAGCAGCTGGGCGGAACGCTGGCGCTGCTGCCACAGCGGCGACCGGCGGTTGGGGTTCAGCCGGGGGAGGAGGAGCGCCCGGGCGGCGCACTCTCGGAAGCGCGAGGCGAACAGGGCGGACCCGCCGACCTCGTCGGTGACGATCTGCTCGAGCTCGTCGGGCTCGAAGACGAAGAGGTCGGCTCCGGGCGGTTCGGCCGCGGCATCCGGAACTCGCGCGATGATGCCGTCGTCGCTGGCGACGGCGGCGCCTTCGACGCCCAGACGTTCGCGGATCCGCGCGTTCACCGCCAATGCCCATGGCGCATGCACCTGCATGCCGTACGGCGAGTGCAGGATGATGCGCCAGTCCCCGACCTCGTCGCGACTGCGTTCGACCGTCAGCGTGCGGTCAGTGGGAAGGCTGCCGGTCGCCTCGCGCTGTTCGGCGAGATAGGCGAGGAGGTTGGTGACGGCGTTGTCGTCGAGCCCCGACTCGCGCAGGCGCTCTTCGGCCTTGGCGCGGTCGGCTCCGGCGATGTCGCGCGAGAACTTGCCGAGCGCTTCGCCGAGTTCGGCGGGTCGCCCGAGGCCGTCGCCGTGCCAGAACGGGAGCTTGCCCGGCTGCCCGAACGCGGGCAGGACGTTGACCCGGTCGTGGGTGATCTCCACGATGCGCCAGCTCGTGGTGCCCAACGTGAACACGTCGTTCACCCGCGACTCGTAGACCATCTCTTCGTCGAGCTCGCCGACCCGGGCGTTCTGTGATTCGCCGGCGACAAAGACACCGAACAGGCCGCGATCGGGGATCGTTCCGCCGCTGGTGACCGCGACGCGCTGCGCCCCTGGGCGCCCGGTGAGCGTGCCCGCATCGCGGTCCCAGACCAGGCGCGGGCGGAGCTCCGCGAACTCGTCGGACGGGTACCGCCCGGCGAGCAGGTCGAGCGTCGCCTCGTATGCCGAGCGGGGGAGGGATCGGAACGGGGCGCTGCGCTTGACCGTCTCGAACCACTCCTCGACGTCGATCGACCCGAGGGCCGAGGCCGCGACCGTCTGCTGCGCCAGGATGTCGAGCGGGTTCTGCGGCACGGTGATGGCCTCGATCTTGCCCGACAGCATCCGCTCGGTGACGACGGCCGTGTGCAGCACGTCGCTCCGGTGCTTCGGGAAGAGCGCCGCGCGGCTCAC
Source organism: Microbacterium canaveralium (assembly GCF_047238045.1). Taxonomy (NCBI): domain Bacteria; kingdom Bacillati; phylum Actinomycetota; class Actinomycetes; order Micrococcales; family Microbacteriaceae; genus Microbacterium; species Microbacterium canaveralium. The sequence continues at coordinate 428,823 of NZ_JBDFMA010000003.1, forward strand.
CTCGCCGACCTGGTGGCCGGCTCGGCCGACGCGCTGAAGACCGGATGCCGCGCTGGGCGGTGCCTCGACCTGGATCACGAGGTCGACCGACCCCATGTCGATGCCGAGCTCGAGACTGCTCGTCGCGACGACGCAGCGCAGCGTGCCCGACTTCAGTTCGTCTTCGACCTGCGCGCGCTGCTCTTTCGAGACGGAGCCGTGGTGCGCCTTGGCGAGGATGGCGGCGACGCCGGCGGAAGAACCGGCCTGCGCCATCATGGATGCCGGAACCGTCGGCTCGGGCACGTCGATGCCCTGCCGTTCGGCGTAGATCTCGTTCAGGCGCCCGGTCAGCCTCTCGGCGAGGCGGCGCGAGTTGGCGAAGACGATCGTCGAGCGTCGCTCCAGGATGCGATCGACGATGGCTTCTTCGACGTGCGGCCAGACCGACCCTGACATCTCGGTGCTCTCGGGCCGCTCGGAGAACCATTCGCCGTCGGTGGGGTCGTCGGGGGCCGGCGACCCGGGCGGGGGCGGGGGGTTGAGCATGTCGTCGACCGGGACGACGACCGACAGATCGAACGCCTTGGTCGCCTTCGGGGCCACGATGTCGACCGGCCGCGCCCCGCCGAGGAAGCGCGCGACCTCGTCGATCGGCCGCACCGTCGCGGAGAGACCGATGCGCTGCGCGGGGGCGTCGAGCAGGGAGTCGAGGCGCTCGAGGCTCACGGCGAGGTGCGCACCGCGCTTGGTCGCCGCGACCGCGTGGACCTCGTCGATGATGACGGTGTGCACCCCGCGCAGGGTCTCGGCTGCCTGGCTCGTCAGCATCAGGTACAGCGACTCGGGCGTCGTGATGAGGATGTCGGGCGGGTCGGTGACGAGCTTGCGGCGGTCGCTCGAGGTCGTGTCGCCCGAGCGCACGCCCACCGTGACCGAGGGCACGTCGATGCCGAGCCGCCGGGCGGACTGCCCGATCCCGACGAGCGGGGAGCGCAGGTTCCGCTCGACGTCGACGCCGAGTGCCTTGAGCGGTGAGATGTAGAGGATGCGTGTGCGGGTGGTGTTCGCCGCTGCCTTCGCTGTCGCCCGGCCGCGACGCGGAGGAGTGGCATCCAGGGTGTCGGGAGACTTCTCGCGGAACACCCGGTCGATCGCGAAGAGGAAGGCTGAGAGCGTCTTGCCCGAGCCGGTCGGCGCCACCACGAGCGCATTGCGACCGGATGCCACGGACTCCCACGCCCCCTTCTGGGCCGTCGTGGGCGCCGAGAACGCACCGCGGAACCAGTCCTGCGTCGCAGGACCGAATCTGTCGAGTACGTCGGCCATGCCGACATCCTCTCCCGGACCTCCGACATCGGGCCGGGGTTGACGTTCGCCCGCCGCGGAACGGCGCCCCGTCGCGAGGCGGCGCCGGCTGACCTCACGGGGCGCACTCCGTGAGCCGCCCGTCGCTTAGCTCCAGCCGAAGGTCGAGTCCGAGGCGCGCGAGGAACGCGTCGTCGTGACTGACCACGAGCACCGCCCCGCGATAGGCCTGGAGCGCCGACACCAGCTGATCGACCGTGTCCAGATCGAGGTTGTTCGTCGGCTCGTCGAGCACGAGGAGCGGGGGCGGGGGATCGGCGAGCAGCACTCGGGCGAGCGCGACACGGAAGCGCTCGCCGCCGGATAGCGAGCCGACGGGACGGCTGACCGCGTCTCCTCGTACGAGGAAACGGGCGAGCCGATCGCGGACCGCGGGGAGGGGAACGTTCGGCGCCGCCGCGCAGACGGTGTCGAGGACGGATGCCGTGTCGTCGAGGCCGTCGAGACGCTGGGGGAGATAGCCGACGTGCTCCACGCTCGCTCGGGCGTGCAGCACCCCCGCCGCCTGCGCACCGTGAACGACGCTCTCGAGCAGGGTCGTCTTCCCCGCACCGTTCCGCCCCACCAGGGCGACCCGCTCGCGGCCGGTGACGATCCATTCGCGTTCGTCGTCGCCCAGGGCGAAGATGCGCCGACCGGGTGCGTTGCCCGGATCGGGCAGATCGATGCGCACCACATCGTCGTCGCGGACGCGCGCCGCCGCCGCGTCCAGCGCCGCGCGCGCGGCATCCTCCTTCCCCTTCATCTCGGTGCTCCATCGACCCGCGCTCACCTGCGCCGCGTTCGCCCGGTTGCCCGCGATGATCTTGGGAACCCGCTTCTCGACCTGCGCTTTGTGCGCGACGCGGGCGCGGGTGGCGAGCTTGTCGTGGGACTCGATGCGTTGCCGGCGCTCGCGCCGCAGGCTTTGCGCGGCGTCGCGCTCGGCGCGCACGGCGGCTTCCTGCTCGGCGTCGCGGTGCGCTCTCCAGACGCTGTACGGACCACCGACGACGCTGAGGGCGTGGCCGTACAGCTCGGCGGTGGCATCCATGCGCTCGAGGAGACCCACGTCGTGACTCACCACGACGAGCGTGCCGGGCCACCCCTGCACGAGTTCGCCCACCCGTGCGCGCGCCTCGCGGTCGAGGTCGTTGGTCGGCTCATCGAGCAGTGTGATGTCGGCCGCGCGGGCGCGCAGTCCCACGAGCGCCGTCAGCATCGTCTCGCCGCCGGAGAGCTCGCCGACGGTTCGATTCAGCGCATCGGGGGCCAAGCCGGCCTCGGCGAGAAGGGAGTGCGCGCGTGTCTCGACGTCCCAGTCGTCGCCGACGGCGTCGAAATGGTGCGGAGCCACATCGCCCGACTCGATCGCGCGGAGGGCGGTGAGCGCCGTGTCGACGCCGAGGAGCGAGGAGACCGGGCGACGCGGATCGGCCGCGAGACGTTGGGGCAGCATCGCGACGTCACCGGATGCCGAGACTGTTCCGGACGAGGGGGTGAGACGCCCGGCGGCGACACGCAGGAGGGTGGACTTGCCGGCGCCGTTGCGGCCGACCAGGCCGGTACGCCCGCGGCCGAGCGCGCCGGAGACGTCATCGAGGGCGACGGTTCCGTCCGGCCACACGAGGCGGACGCGATCGAAGACGAGGGAGGGGGACGGTGATGACATGACGAGACTCCGGGAACGCGGGATGCGCGGACACCGGACCCGTCCGCATCAGCGGAGGGCGGCCGAGAAAACGGCGGGTCGACGGGTCAGCGCGCGGACAGGGGCGCGGAAGCGTCGACGTTCTTCACCGGAGGAGACCTCGTTCTCGGGGACAGGGCTGCCTACGATAGTCGCTCGGCCTCCGGTTTCTCAACCTTCGGCTGTTCCGGACCGCGCGGCCAGCCGCCCCTCGAGGAACGCGCGCACATCGGCCAGCTCTTCCTCGGACACCGAGTGGGTCAGCCCCGGATACACCCGGCCGGTCAGCTCGCTGTGCGCGGGCAGCCACTGCGCCGTCATGTCGACGAGGTGAGGCGGGATGACGTCGTCGCGCGACCCGCGGCCCCAGAACACCGGTGGCCGGCGCTCGGCCAACACGGTGTCGCCGGGGAGCTCGCCGCCCGCCGCGTAGCCGGCGAGGACGACCGCGAACTCCACGGCGTCTGGCGCGACCCGCAACGTCTGCACCGCGACCGCGCCGCCCTGCGAGAAGCCGAGGAGGCCGACCGGCCGGTCTCCGAAGACGTCGGCGATCCATGCGAGCAGGGATTCCGCCGCGACGGTGATGGCCCCGGGATCGCGGCCGTTCAGACCCTCGATCGGGTACCACGAGGCGCCCGGCGTCGGCCACGGCGGGGTCAGGGGTGCGCGGACGCTCGCGATCGCGAAGTCGCCGGGGAGGTACGGCACGAGACCGAACAGATCGTGCTCGTCGGCCGCGTAGCCGTGCAGCAGGAGCAGCACGGGTCGATCGCCGATCTCGGTCGGCGGCACCGACCAGCGGACGACGGACGGGTCGAGGATCGGACGCTCGCTCATGCGGCCATTGTGGCAAACGCCCCCGACACGGCCGTCGTCCCGTGGCATCCCGCCCCTTCTCCCCAGCTCGCGGAAGCACGGCATCCCTCCCCCGACATAGGCATCGGTGCGGACGGTTGATATACAGGGAGCATGCCCGTCCGCACACCCGATCCCGAGCCCGGCGACAACGGCGACGAGCGCGACTCGCTCTCGACGCCCTTCTCGGGTGCGCCCACCGGCGGCCCCGGCCCCAACACGAACCCCGCGTGGCTCAGTGAGGTCGAGCTCGCCGAGGCGCGTCGGCGGCTTCCGATGCTGTACGTGGAGGCCCTGCCCGTGCGCACCGACGGCATGGGGGCGGTCACGCAGGTCGGCATCCTGCTGCGGGCGACCCCCCTCGGTGAGATGACCCGGACGCTCGTCTCCGGTCGCGTGCGTTATGGCGAAACGGTGCGCGACGCCCTGTTCCGCCACGTCGAGAACGATCTCGGACCCATGGCCTTCCCCCTGCTGCCTCCGCAGCCGGCGCCCTTCACGGTCGCCGAGTACTTCCCGATCCCCGGCGTGAGCGCGTTCCACGACGACCGGCAGCACGCCGTCTCGCTGGCGTTCGTGGTGCCGGTGACGGGAACGTGCGAACCCCGGCAGGACGCGCTCGAGGTCACCTGGCTCTCGCCCGAGGAAGCGGCATCCGAAGCCCTCTCCGCCGAGATGGAGGGCGGACGCGGCACGCTCATCCGGCTGGGGCTGGCTTCGGTGGGCGCCCTGCGCTGATCCGTCACGGCCCCGGATGCCGATGGACACCTCCCTCGTCGATCTCGCGATCGCGCTGCCCGTCGTTCTCGCGCTCGCCGCGGTCATCGCGCTGCTTCTGCGGCGCGTGTTCGGACCCGCGCGGTCGCTGAGCATGCCGACCATGACGGTCATCGGCGTGCTCGGGGTGAGTGTCGGGCTTCTGCTGTCGGCGTGGGTCGGCGGGGCGGCGCGCTTGTGGGTGCCGACGACGATCCTGTTCTCGGTCGGAGCGAGCCTCGGGCTCTCGGCGATCGTGGCCGCCGTGGTCGCCGCGGCTCGGCGCGACGGCGGCGACATCGACGTCCCCGCGCTGCTGCGCGCGGGGGAGTCCGACCGCGTCGAGTTCAAGGAGACCGCGCGCTGGAACGTCCGGGAGAACCGCAAAGACCCGCGCATGGAGATCGCGATCGCCAAGTCGATCGCCGCCTTCCTCAACTCCCGCGGGGGAACTCTCGTGATCGGTGCCGACGATGCCGGCACGGCGATCGGTCTCGATCGCGATCTGGCGACGCTGCGCACCCCCGACCACGACCGGTTCGAGCTGTGGCTGCGCGACATGCTCTCGAAGGCGATCGGACGCAACGCCGCCGCCCAGCCGCGCATCGTCTTCGCGACGGCGGATGAGGGCGGCCCCGCCGTGTGCGTCGTGGTGTGCCGCCCGGCTCCGCGGCCGGTGTTCCTGACGCAGCCCAAGGACGGCGGCTCCGTCACCGATCTGTGGGTGCGGGTCGGCAACTCCAGCCGCGCCCTCGGCGTGGATGAGGCCGTCGAGTACGTGGCGCGTCACTGGCAGCCTTCTGTGAAGACGGTCGTCCTCGGGCGGCCGGGCTCCTGAGGTCGGCCCCTCCTGCACAGCGGCCGGCGGCGCGACGTTCCTCCCCTTTCGGCCCGCGGGTCGTTGTGGGTGTCGTCGGCCCTGCCTAGGGTCGAAGGATGCCGGATTCTCCCCTCGAGCCCCTTGTCCTGCCGCACGATCTCGACGCGTGGCTCGCCTTCGCCGGCGACCGCCCCGCCGAGCGGTTCGCGCGCGTCGCAGCGATCGACGCCCGACTCGTCGCCGAGCCCGAGCTGTCGATGCGCGAACGCCTCGCGCTCTGGAACGAGGCCGACATCGCGCTCGCCGAGGCCGCGGCGCCCTCGCACCTGATCAGCGAATCGCATCCCGACGCCGCCGTACGCGACGCCGCGGAGAAGCAGGCGCAGGCCGTCGATGCCGTGCAGTCGCGCCGACTGCTCGACCGTGATCTGTGGAGCGTGTTCGCCGATGCCGACGCGGCGGGCCTCGAGCCCGACGAACTGCGTTTCCTCTCGCACGTGCAGCGTGACTTCCGTCGCGGCGGGGTCGACCTCGACGACGCGGCGCGAGAGCGCGTCCGCGAACTCGCCGACCGTGACACCGAGCTGTCGTTGACGTTCTCACGGAACATCCGTGAGGGCCGTCGCACGATCCGCGTGCCCTCGTCCGCGCTGGACGGACTCCCCGCCGACTTCCTCGCCGAGCACCCCGCCGACGACGAGGGGATGGTGACGCTGACGACCGAATACACCGACCTCATGCCGGTGCGCGAGTACGCGCGCGACCGCTCCGTCCGGCACGACCTGGTGGCGGCGTACAACGACCTGGCCTGGCCCGACAACGAGCCCGTGCTGGCGGAACTGCTCGCCGTGCGCGCGGAACGCGCCGCCCTGCTCGGCTACGGAGACTGGGCCGATTACGAGACCGAGACGCGCATGATCGGGTCGAGCGCCGCGGTCGCGGCCTTCCTCACGCGCATCGCCGATGCCGCCGCGCCCGCGGCCGCGGCGGAGTATGAGCGCGTCCTCGAGCGCCTGCGCCGCGACGAGCCCGACGCCCGGGCCGTGACGATCGCCGACTTCTGGTACGTCCTCGGTGCCCTCAAACGCGAGGAGTACGACGTCGACGCGCAGCTCGTGCGGTCGTACTTCCGATTCGACCGCGTGCTCGACGGGGTGCTCGCGACGACCGGGCGACTGCTCGACGTGGAATACGTCGCGATCGACGCGCCCTCGTGGCACGAGGACGTGCGCACGTACGACGTCGTCCGCGGTGGCGAGCGTCTCGGGCGCATCCACCTCGACCTGCACCCGCGCGACGGCAAGTACAGTCACGCCGCGTGCTTCGGTCTCGCGCCCGGCATCGTGGGTCGCTCGCTGCCCGAGTCGGTGTTGCTGTGCAACTTCTCGCGCGGCCTGCTCGAGCACGACGAGGTCGTCACGTTCTTCCATGAGTTCGGGCACCTCGTGCACGACATCCTCGGCGGCCACCAGCGGTGGGCGCGCTGGACCGGCGTCGCCACCGAGTGGGACTTCGTCGAGGCGCCGAGCCAGCTGCTCGAGGAGTGGGCGTGGGACGCCGAGGCGCTGGCATCCTTCGCCGTGAACGACGCCGGCGAACCGATCCCCGCCGATCTCGTCGAGCGCATGCGCACCGCCGACGCGTTCGGACGCGGGCTGGAGGTCACGCGCCAGCTCGGACACGCGACGACGTCGTATCGTCTGCACGTCGACCGCCCCACCGATCTGGCGACGGCGGTCGACGGGTACTACCGGGGCGCGAGCCCCGTCGTCCCCCTCGACGGTGCGCACTCGTACGCGGGGTTCGGCCACCTCACCGGTTACGGGGCCTGCTACTACACGTACCAGTGGAGCCTCGTGATCGCCCGCGACCTGCTGTCGGCGTTCGGCGACGACCTCTTCGACGCCGACACCGCGGCGCGGTACCGCCGAGAGATCCTCGAGCCGGGGGGCACGCGCGATGCACGTGACCTCGTCGAGGCGTTCCTCGGACGCGAGACGACGTTCGACGCCTATCGCGCCTGGCTCGCCGGCGAGTGAGACGCCGAGGGCCGTGGCATCCGGGTTCGGGATGCCGCGGCCCTCGTGGTCCGTCCGGGTCTAGCGCGTGGTCTCGCGCGCGATCGCCGCGACGAAGGCGTCGATGTCGGACTCGGTCGTGTCGAACGAGCACATCCAGCGCACTTCGCGGCGCAGCTCGTCCCAGTCGTAGAACCGGAAGCTCTCGCGCAGTCGATCGGCGACGCCCGCGGGCAGGATCGCGAAGACGCCGTTGGCCTGCGTCGGCTGGGTGAACTCCACCCCGCGGATGGAACCGTCGGCGATGCCCGCCTCCACCCCGGCACGGAGCCGCTGAGCCATCGCGTTCGAGTGCCGGGCGTTGCGAAGCCACAGGTCGTTCTCGAGCAGGGCGACGAGTTGGGCCGAGACGAAGCGCATCTTGCTCGACAGCTGCATGTCGAGCTTTCGGAGGTAGGTGAGTCCGGTGGATGCCGCCGGGTCGAGGACGACGATGGCCTCGCCGATCATCGCGCCGTTCTTGGTGCCGCCGAAGCTGAGGACATCGACGCCGGCATCGCGCGTGAAGGCCCGCAGCGGCACGTCGAGGGCGGCGGCGGCGTTCGAGATGCGGGCGCCGTCCATGTGCAGACGCATGCCGTGCGCGTGCGCGTGATCCGCGAGGGCGCGGATCTCGTCGACGGAGTACAGGGTGCCGAGCTCGGTCGACTGGGTGATCGAGACGACCAGCGGCTGCGCGCGGTGCTCGTCGCCCCACCCCCATGCCTCGCGATCGACCAGTTCGGGCGTGAGCTTGCCGTCGTCGGTCGGGACGGTGAGGAGCTTGATGCCGCCGACGCGCTCGGGGGCACCGCCCTCGTCGACGTTGATGTGTGCGGTGGACGCCGAGATGACCGCGCCCCAGCGGGGCAGCATCGACTGGAGGCCGACGACGTTCGCGCCCGTGCCGTTGAAGACGGGGTACGCCTCGACTCCCTCGCCGAGAAGATCGACGAACAGCTCCTGCAGGCGGGACGTGTAGACGTCCTCCCCGTAGGCCACCTGGTGGCCCTCGTTCGCCGAGGCGATGGCCGCCAGGACGTCGGGATGGATGCCGGAGTAGTTGTCGGACGCGAAGCCGCGGACGGCGGTGTCATGCAGGGGGGTCACCCCTCCAGCGTAGTCATCGCCGATGCCGCGGACGCCGGGGGTCTGGCCGATGTCGGAGGGGGTGACTAACGTCGGCTCCATGTCCGAGAAGCCTCCCATCCCCGCGACCGCGGCGACGCCCCTCGTCGAGCCCGCGGCCGGTCGGCGGGTCTTCCTCGGGGTCCTCGTCAACACCGCGGCCGCCAATGTCACGACGAGCTTCCTGTGGTTCGCCCTGACGTTCTGGGTGTACCTCGAAACGCGGTCGGTCCTCGCGACGGGGATCATCGGCGGCGCCTACATGCTGCTGCTGGCCGTGTTCGCGATGCTCTTCGGCACGATCGTCGACCGGCACCGGAAGCACCGCGTCATGGTGGTGTCGGGCGTCGTCACGCTCGTCGCCTTCCTCATCGCGGGCGCCCTGTGGCTCGCCTTCCCCGAGCGTGCGCTGCTCGATCTCGGTGGGCCGTGGTTCTGGATCTTCTCCGGGGTGGTGCTCGGCGGTGCCGTCATCGAGAACATGCGCAACATCGCGCTGTCGACCACGGTGACGCTGCTCGTGCCCGAGGAGCGCCGCGCCAACGCCAACGGGCTGGTCGGGACGGTGCAGGGCCTGTCCTTCGTCGTGACGAGCGTCTTCAGCGGGCTGTCGGTCGGTCAGCTCGGCATGGGATGGACGCTGGCGATCGCGATCGTCCTGACCCTCGGGGCTCTGGTGCACCTGCTGACCATCCGGATCCCCGAGGCGCGTCCGCAGTCGACGGGCGAGCGGGTGCCCGCGGTCGACGTGCGCGGGGCGGTGCGTGCCGTCCGCGCCTCGCGAGGGCTGTTCGCGCTGCTCATCTTCTCGACGTTCAACAACCTCATCGGCGGCGTGTACCTCGCGCTCATGGACCCCTACGGACTCCAGCTCTTCACGGTCGAGGTCTGGGGCCTCGTGCTCGGGGTCACCGCGACCGGCTTCATCATCGGCGGCGGTCTGGTGGCGAAGTTCGGACTCGGCCGCAATCCCATCCGGACGATGCTGCTCGTCGTGATCGGGATGGGTGTGCTCGGCGCCGTCTTCACCCTTCGGGACTGGTGGTGGCTGTACGTCCTGGGCATCTGGGTCTACATGGCGCTCATCCCCGCGGTCGAAGCCGCGGAACAGACGGTGATCCAGAAGGTCGTGCCGTTCGAGACGCAGGGGCGCGTCTTCGGTTTCGCCGCCGCATTCGAATCGGCGGCGGCGCCGATCACCGCGTTCCTCATCGCCCCGATCGCGCAGTTCGCGATCATCCCGTACATGGACGGGCCCGACGGGCGCGCCACGTGGGGGTGGCTGCTGGGCGACGGAATCGGGCGGGGCATCGCGCTGGTGTTCGTGTTCGCCGGACTCGTGATGGTCGTCGTCGGGGTCGCCGCGTTCCTGACCCGGTCGTATCGCGTCCTGTCCGCCCAGTACCAGGCGGCGCCGGACGAGTCGGCGTCCGACGCGTCCGAGCCGTCCGACGTTCCCCGACCGGCCGACGAGAACTCCTCGCTCGCGGCGCGGGCGGGTGGCATCCCGGAAACCGAGGCCTCCGCGCTCGGCGACGGCGGGAGCCGGTCACAGCCGGGCGGCTGAGAGGAATCGATCGGGCGGCCGAGGAGCCCGTGTCAGGCCCCGGCCAGCTCGATGGTCACGTCGTTGATGTCGGCGGCGGGGTCTTCCCACAGCCCGAGGAAAGCGAGGCCGAGCGCGTCCTCGAGCCCGGCCAGGCTCTTCACGCGGAAGATCACCGCCGCCGCCGATGGTTCGCGCCCGGCGTCCCGCGCCGCCTTGGCGAACCCTTGGGCGACGGCGCGCGTCCACGCCTCGGCAGCTGCTTTCGCCGCCGCGTAGTTGGCTCCGCCGGCGAGGGGCCGCGCGACCGCGGTGGACGACACGATCGCCAGGCGGCCGGCATCCGACGCCTGCAGGTCGGCGTCGAACGCGCGAGTGATGTTCCGCAGCGCCGTGAACGAGCGCAGCAGGAAGGTGAAGTCGTCATCGCTCTGTCCGGCGAGTCCTCCGCCGCCGCGCCACCCTCCGACGAGGTGCAGGATGCCGTCGACGGGTCCGTGCGCGGCGTGGATCCGGTCGCGCAGCGCGGTGACGGCATCCGGGTCGGTGAGATCGCACTGTTCCGTCACGACCCCGTCGAGCTCTTCGGCGACGGATGCCAGCCGCCCCACGTCGGAGCCGACGACGATGACCGTCGCACCCGCGTCTCGCAGGATGCGGGCGATGCTCCGCCCGGCCGCGCTCGTGCCCCCGGCCAGCAGCACCGTCCGGCCGTTCACCGCGGTGTCGGTTTCCATGCCGTGTCTCCTCCGTCGTCGGGCGCCGGTGGCCGCTGCCGCCCGCGCATCGCGGCGTACCGTCGTGCGGACATCGTGTCGGACACTCCGGCTCTGATGCCACCCCCACGGCGTGTCGGACACGATCTCCGCACGACGGCGTGACGCGGCGCGGGCCGAACCGCCGCCCGAACCAGGACCGGAGCCCGCGGCGCGGGCCGCGGGACTCAGTCGCGGCCGGTGATGCCCTCGGTCGAGGCGATCACGGGGCGCATCTTCTTCTCCAGCGCCTCGAAGAACATCGACAGGGGGAACTCGTCGTCGAGCACGGCGTCGGTGTACCCCTTGGGGAGACCGGCCAGGACGTCGTCCGACAGCCCCCGTGCCCACACCGAGGCCGGGTGCGGGGTGACGACCGACCGGACGAGGTCGTAAGCGGCGAGCCAGTGCGCCGTCTTGGGGCGGTCGATCGAGCGCCAGTACAGCTCGTCGATCGCGTCGGCGAGGGCGACCACGGCGGCGGGTACCTCGTCCCAGTCGAACGCGAGCGACGTGTCGGTCCAGTGCAGCACGCGCCGCTGGTGCAGCCACGCGAACAGCAGCTGCCCGCCGAGACCGTCGTAGTTGCGCACCCGCGAGCCGGTGATGGCGAAGCGGAAGATGCGGTCGAAGATGACGGCGTACTGCACGAGCTCGGCGTGTTCGAGCATCGCCTTCTCCGCGTCGTCGAGATCGTCGCGGGCGGACAGGCGGGCCTGCAGCGAGACGCACTCGCGGAACGCGGTGAGGTCGCACCGCAGCTCCTCGAGCGAGTACAGGAAGAACGGCATCCGCTGCTTGATCATGAACGGGTCGAACGGCAGGTCGCCGCGCATGTGCGTGCGGTCGTGGATGATGTCCCACATCACGAACGTCTGCTCGGTGAGCGACTGGTCATCGAGCATCCGGGCGGCAGCGTCCGGCAGGTCGAGCTTGGTGATCTCCGCCGCCGCCCGGGTCACGCGCCGGTAGCGGGCGGCCTCGCGGTCCTGGAAGATCGCGCCCCACGTGAAGGTCGGCACCTCGCGCATCGCGACCGTCTCGGGGAAGAGCACCGCCGAGTTGGTGTCGTACCCCGGAGTGAAGTCGACGAGGCGCAGCGAGACGAACAAGCCGTTGGTGTACTCGGTCTCGAGCCGTGCGATGAACTCGGGCCAGATGACCTCGACGAGCACCGCTTCCACGTGCCGGTCGCGCGAGCCGTTCTGCGTATACATCGGGAAGACGACCAGGTGCCGGATGCCATCGACCCGGTGCTCCTGCGGCTGGAAGGCGACGAGCGAGTCGAGGAAGTCGGGCACGCCGAAGCCGGCGTCCTTCCACCGGTCGAAGTCGGCCACGACGGCGCGCAGGTAGGCATCGTCGTGGGGGAAGAGGGGCGTGAGGGCCGCGATCGCGTCGACGATGTCGGCGACGAGTTCGGCGGCACGCGGGTGGTCCGACGACTCCGGGATCGAGCCGTCGGGGGCCTGCAGCGACTGCATTTCGACGGCGGCATCCTTCAGCAGAGCCCACGCCGGCGTGTGCTCCACAGTGGTCACGGTGTGTCCATCGAGCAGGTCGTGCGCGGGAGTTGCGAGGGTCATCGTGGCCTCCGATCGAGGGGAGCAAAAAAATTCCTGTCAAACACCGATACTAACGTAAAAATTACGGATGCCGAGAGGGGTGATGTGGTCCCGACTGCTACTCTCGGCGCATGTCCGACGGTTCTGCCCGCCGCGTGCGTCTCGACGATCCCGTCGACGCGGCCATCGTGCGCGAGATCTCCCTCGACGCGCGCGCAACCCTCGCGCACCTGTCCGAGAAGGTCGGGCTTTCGGTGTCCGCCGTGCAGTCGCGTCTGCGTCGGCTGGAGGCGCGCGGGATCGTCCGCGGCTACCGGCCCGTGCTCGACGCAGAGGCGCTCGGTCGCCCGCTCGCCGCTTTCGTCGAGATCACGCCGCTCGACCCCGCTCAGCCCGACAACGCCCCCGAGCTGATCGCTCACCTCACCGCGATCGAGGCGTGCCACTCCGTCGCCGGGGACGCCGCCTACATGCTCTTTGTGCGCGTACCGACGCCGCGCGATCTCGAGACCCTCATCCGCGACATCCGCGCCGCCGCACAGGTCAACACGCGCACGACGATCGTGCTGCAGACCTTCTTCGAGGCGCGACCCATCGAGCCGGCGGACTTCCCGGCCTGACGCGGCGCCGGCCACTCACCAACGGGGGCGCCGCCGGCTGGACGGGGCACCGCCCCCGGCGGCACGGCACCCGGATACATCCCTCGATGGATGCCGTCGGCCCCACGCGCCGCGTAGCGTGACGGGGATGCGCATCACCCTGCGTCCCCTGCTCCGATACCAGCGGACCGTCGACCTCGTCGTGGCCGGGGTGTTCGGTCTGTTCTCGATCGTGATCGAGGTGGAGCCGGGCGATGTCGGGGGCAACCTCGGGGCGTTCCTGTTCGTCGGACTCATGACGGCGGCGTTCGCCTTCCGCCGGTTGCAGCCCGGACTGGCACTTTTCCTGGCCTGGGTCGGGGCGTGCGTGCAGATGGCGTTCCTCCGTGATCCGTCGCCGACCGACGTCGTCGTGTTCGTCGTGCTCTACGTCACCGCCGCTTACGGAAGCCGCCGCGTGTTCTGGGCGGGGTTCGCTTCGGCGTTCGTGGGGGCCGGAGTGGCCTCGGCGTACGTCGTCCTCCGAGGGGTGGACGGAGTCATCAACCCCAACAGCCTCTTCGCCGTCCTCGCGGTGCTGCTGGCCTCGGGGTTCGCGTTCGTCCTCGCGTGGGTGACGGGGGCGCTGGTCCGCACGGCCCGCCGGGCCGCGGCCAACGCCGCGGCTCAGCGCGCGGCGGAGGAGGCCACGATCGCCGAGCAGGAGCGCGTCCGAATCGCGCGCGACATGCACGACGTCGTGGCACATTCGCTCGCCGTCGTGATCGCGCAGGCCGACGGCGCCCGGTACGCCGCCGCGCAGGACCCCGAGGCCGCGACGCAGGCGCTGTCGACGATCTCGACGACCGCCCGGGCGGCGCTGTCCGATGTCCGGCTGCTCCTGCAGCAGTTGCGCCACAGCCAGGCGGACGGGCCGCAGCCGACGTTGGCCGACCTCGAGGTGCTGTACGCCCAGGTCCGGGCCGCCGGGGTCGACCTGCAGGCCACGGTCGATCCGGCACCGGATGCGGAGCCGCCCGCGACCGTCCAGCTGGCGCTGTACCGCATCCTCCAGGAGGCCCTCACCAATGCCCTGCGCCACGGAGCCGACCGCCGCGTGGCGGTGCAGATCGCGTGGCATCCGGACCGTGTCGAGCTCACCGTGCGCAATCTCCGCGGCGGCGCCGCGCCGTCCACCGGCGGCCACGGCGTGATCGGCATGCGCGAGAGGGCGCAACTGGCGGGCGGAACGTTGTCGGCACAGCCCGAGGCCGACGACTTCGTCGTCCGGGCGATGCTGCCGATCGGCGCGCCCTCGTGACCGCACGGTTCGTTCATGCGCCGGTCGACCGGCAGAGTGGATGCCATCCCACCCCCGTTCCTCGGAAGGACACCGCGTCATGACCTCGTCGATCCGCGTCGTGCTCGTCGACGATCAGGCGCTGTTCCGCGCCGGGATCCGCATGGTGCTGAACTCGCAGCCCGACGTGGAGGTCGTCGGCGAGGCATCCGACGGACGTGAGGGTGTCGAGGTCGTGCGCGCGACGCGCCCCGACATCGTGCTGATGGATGTCCGGATGCCGGTGATGGACGGCCTCGCCGCGACAGCGGAGATCCTCCGCGACGCGGACGCCCCGCGCGTCGTGGTGCTGACCACGTTCGACCTCGATGAGGCGGCGGCTCGGGCGATCCAGCACGGTGCGAGCGGCTTCCTGCTGAAGGACTCCGAGCCGGAGTTCCTGCTCTCCGCGGTGCGGACGGTCCACGCCGGGTCGGCCGTGATCGCGGCGGAGGCGACGCGCGACCTCTTCGCCCACATCGCCCAGACGGGCTCGACCGACCCTCTCCCGTCCAGCTATGGCACGCTCACCGATCGCGAGCGAGAGATCTTCGCCCTCGCCGCCGCGGGCCTGAGCAATGCCGAGATCGCCGCGCGCGAGTTCCTGTCCGAGGCGACGGTCAAGACGCACGTGAGCCGCATCCTCACCAAGCTCGCGCTTCGCGATCGGGTCCAGCTCGTGGTCTTCGCCTACCGCCACGGGCTGGTCTGAGTGCCGCACGCGCCGGGACGGCGCGTGCAACTGCCGCGACGCGGGATCGGCACCAGCACAACCTCAGCGATCCGCCCACGCTCAGTGGCATCCGGCTGAACGCACGGAGGTTGTGCAGATCGCCGAGGTTGCGTGCTCTGCCGACCGGCGCGTGCCGAGCCGTGCGAGCAACGCGTTCCTCAGTCCGCCGCGCCCTCCGCGGGCTCCGGGTCGTGCGCCCACGTCGGAGCGAGGGCGCGGATGCGCGTCGCGCGCCACTGCCACATCGCCCACAGGCCCGGCCAGAGCGCCGGGGCGGCGGCCCCTCCGATCGTGAGGCGTTCGCGCCACAGCGTGCGGTTCGGGTCACCCGGCACCGCCGAGACCGCCATCTGGTGATCCCAGACGTCGAGCGCCGCGAGCGGGCCGGTCAGCGGGACGCCCCAGTCGCGGAACACCCGCACGCGGCCGTTCGCGTCGGACGTCTCACGGTCGGCGACCGAGATGAGCTGCCGCCCCACCGGGAAGACACCCGCCGCGCGCATCTGCACCGGCACGTCGTCGCCCGACGCGAACGACGTCGGAGCGTCCTCGAGCGTCTCGACGGCGAGGAGCGGACCGTAGAGCTCCGCGACCGCGCGCGGTGAGTGCAGGGCCCGCCAGGCGGCATCCGGATCGCAGTCGATCTCGAACTTCAGCAGAATGCGCATGCTCGCATTGTGTCAAGGACACCGGGGAACGCGGGCGGGTTGACGTGCCCGGTGTCGGAGGGCGGATCGTCGTAGGGTCGAAGGATGCCGAACACCCCCGACGCTCTCGCGCAGGCGAACTACCAGGTACGCCTGGAGTGGGGCGAGGAGGGACTGCGGCGACTCGCCCCGGCGGGCGTCGTCGTCGTCGTGCAGACGCTGGGGCTGTCGGCGCGGGTGCTGGCGGCCGCGGAGGACGCGCGTGCGCACGCGGCATCGTCGACCGACGCGGCCGATCGCCTCGCCCTCGCCGCCGAACGCGCGGGGGCGCACGTCGTCGTCGCCGGGATCCGCAACGCCGCCGCCGTCGCCTCGCACGTGCTCGACGTGCAGCGCTCGCGCGGCGAGCGGACGAGCATCGCCGTGATCGCGGCCGGCGATGCGGAGGGGGCGGGAGTGCGATTCGCGGTCGAAGACCTCCTGGGCGCCGGGGCCGTCGTCGCGGCGCTGGGCGACCACGGCATCGATCACGCCTCGCCGGACGCAGCGGTCGCCGGCGAGGGCTTCCGGGCGCTGCGGGGAGCCGTGCGGCATCTCCTCACCGCGAGCGGCACGGGCCGTCTGCACGCCGACGCCGGCGACCGCGACCTCGTGCTCGAAGCGGCCGAGCGCGACGCGGCATCCGTCGTCCCCGTGCTGCGCGAGGGCGTCTTCTCCGCCGCGTGACGCGGATCGCCGGTAGCGGGTACCCGGCGCATCGCGGTGTCGCCGCGCGCCGCGGGGAGCCGACGCGGCCCGGGACGCGCTGGGTTCGCCGGGGCACCACCGCGTGATGCGGGAAGTCAGCGCGGCGTCGCCGCGGCCAGCCGTGTCGCGGGCGTGATCTCGCGGTGCACCCAGGTGAGCGCGAAGCGGGGGTCGAAGTACGGCGCGCACTTGGCGCACGACGTGGGCCGCGTCGCTCGGCGGTGCCGGTACGCGACGTGGCCGGACGGACACGTGCCCACCCACGGCGCGAGTTCGTTGGCCGTCTCGCCGGCGTGCGTGGTGCCCCCGACGTAGCCGAGGTCGCGGGCCGCGCGCTTCCACACCGGTCCGTGACCCGCCGCGGCGCCGGCCAACGCGTGCGCGACCTCGTGCAACAGCGTCTGGTGATTGGTGTCGTCGTCGTAGCGGGCGGCGAGATAGCGCGAGACGCTGATGCGGCGGCGGCCGTAGTCGCAGAGACCGGCCCGGCGCTTGGCGTTGTCGAAGGCGAATGACCACGAGTCATCCAGGTGCAGGGCGATCAATGCCTCTGCCCAGACGCGCACACGCTGCAGATCGGACATGACGGGAATCGTAGAGAGGGGCTCCGACGTCAGCTCGCGACGACCGAGCGCGTGCGCCGCCGGTCGGCGGCGTCGATCGCGAGAAGGGTCGACTCGAGTTCGGCGTCACTGGCTCCGGCGTTCTGACGGAGGAACAGGGCGCGCTTGAAGTCGCGGCGGGCCGCCTCGTACTCGCCCTCGTCGTAGTGCACCTTGCCGCGGTGCTGCAGCGCGAACGCGGCGATACCGGCCCACCCCTGCCCCTCGGCCTCTTCGGCGCACGTGGTCAGCTCCTGCTCGGCGGCGGCGAACGCGCCCCGGCACTGCTGAATGGTGGCGTGCACGATGCGCGCCCGCAGCAGATCGCGGCGCGTTCCGGCCATGCGCGCGACGCGCACCGACTGCTCCGAGACCGTGAGCGCTTCGTCGAAACGGTCGAGCACCTTCAGGAGCCAGGTGCGCTCGAGCAGAGCGGGGAGGCTGCGCTGCGAGCCGATCTCCTCGAGCCGTTCCGCGCACTCGCGAGAGTCGGTGATCTCGCGCAACGTGTCGGGGTCGTACCCGTGGATATAGCTCACCCTCGCTCCTCTCGAATGGCCGATGGCATCCAGTCTGCGGTGCCCGCGGCCGTTGCTCCGCCTCGCCACACCGGCGGGTCGCGAACCCGCCCGGGCGAGCAGCTCGGCGTCCCTTGTCAGCGGTCGAAAATGGATGCCGAGGGCTTCGGTGACGGTGTCGCGTCGGCATCCGTCGCCGGGCGTGCGCCGCGGATGAACTCGTCGATCTCGGCGCCCTGGGACACCTTCGCGGGGTGCGGGCCGGCGGCCATGAGACGCGGCAGCCACTCCACGGGGAGGGGAGCGGCAGAGGCGGCGACGACGAGGTTGCCGAAGCGACGCCCCTTCAGCACCTGGACCTCGGCGAGCACGATGACCTCGGGGAGCACGTCGCGCACGGTGGCGACCTGGCGCCGCGCGAACGCCAGTCCCGGACCGTCGGACACGTTGACCAGCAGGACGCCGTCGGGCGCCAGGAGTCCGGCGGCCTCGCGGTAGAACTCGACGGTGGTCAGGTGGGCCGGGGTCTGCGCGCCCGAGTACACGTCGCTGACGAGGAGGTCGACCGCGCCGTGGAGGCCCGCGGGCAGGCGACCGAGGCCGGCGCGGGCGTCTCCGATGCGGACGCGGATCGCCGCTCCCCGCGGGAGGGGGAGGTTCTCGCGCACCAGGTCCCACAGCGCCGGTTCCAACTCGATGACCTGCTGGCGGGATCCCGGCCGTGTGGCCTCGACGTAGCGGGGGAGCGTCAGTGCGCCGGCGCCGAGGTGGACCGCGGTCAGCGGCTGTCCCGGCATCCGGAGTCGGTCGATGACCGCGCCCATGCGCGCGACGTATTCGAAGTGCAGGTGGGTGGGGTCGTCCAGGTCGACGTGGGATTGCGGTGTGCCGTCCACGACGATCTCCGACCCCGAGACGAACGTCGAAGAGGTCACCCGCGCGATCGACCCGTCGGACAGACGCGCCGTCGGTGCGTCGTCGGGTTCCACTCGCATCCGTGCCATGTGTCCACGCTAGCCCGGCGACCCCTCACGCGCGCGGAGCGCGGGGACGGGGGAGAGGCAGGGGGACGGAGGTGAGGGCGTCGGGGGTCACCAGGGAGACCGTGTCGTCGGGGAGGGGCGTCCAGCCGTCCAGGGGGATGCCGGTCGTCGCCACGAGCCGCGCCCCGGACGCGGTCCGTCGGGTGAACAGGCGATTGTAGTCCGCGCCGTGGCCGGGCGGCAGGTCGGCGACGTCCAGCCCGCGCGCGGCGAACGCGGTCAGCGGGGCCGGACGCCCCGCCGAGGAATGCACCGCGACGAGGGCGTCCGGGGTGAGCAGCAGCGCGTTCAGGCACGCGTCCGGGTAGGACGCGCGCACCGCGGCGACGGCATCCGCGATCCTCGTCGGGTCGATGGCGGTGCCGGGGCTGAGGGCGCGCCGGAGGCGTGCGAAGTAGAGCTCGCTGTCGTTGCTCCCGCGGAGGGTCGCACGCTCCTCCTCGCTGAGTTCGGCGCGCAGTCGCTCGGCCGGAGCGAGGGCTCCGTTGTGCTGGAACGCCTCGTCGCCGAACACGAAGGGCTGCGCTTCCGTCTCGCTCAGGCCCGTTCCCGCGCTGCCGAAACGCAGGTAGAGCAGGGCGGCCGTCGTCGGCATCCGGACCGCACGGGCGAGATCGTCCCGCGTGGCCGGGCGTCCGGTGGCCAGACGCGCGGCCACGCCGGACTCGGTGCGCCACCCCGCCCCCCACCCGTCGGCGTGCACCCGGGAGAGGGCGGCGAAGGATGCCAGGAGGTCCTCGCCGAGCGTGGCGGCGGCGTCGACCGGGCGGTGGCCGACGTAGGCGAGCATGCGGGACATGGCACCTCCGGGACGAGCGATCAAAGATTGGATCCACATGTAGTATGTTTGGATCCTACTCGGAGGTATCCCGTCCCCCATGAACCCGCCCCCCACCGCAGACGCCGTCACGGCCACGGCACCCGCGCCCGTCGCGGACGGACCCTCCATCGACGTCGCCGCGGAGCGAGCACGCACCGCGGGCTCGGCTCTCGCCCACCACTTCAACGCCGCCGGAGCGGCGCTCCCGACGCGCGGCGTCGTGACCGCCGTGGTCGACCATCTGCGTCTGGAGGAGCAGAAAGGCGGGTACGAGGCAGCGGCCGAGCGACGCGGGCGGATCGACGCGGTGTACGCCTCGGCGGCCGCGCTCGTGGGCGCCGCGTCGACCGAGATCGCCCTGTTCGACAGCGCGTCGACGGGCTTGCGGATCCTCCTCGACGCCCTGCGTCCGACCCGGGGGCAGCGCATCGTCGCCTCCTCCAGCACGTACGTCAGCCACGCGCTGCACCTCATGAGTCTCGCCCGCGAGCACGACATCGACCTCGTGATCGCCCCGTACGACGAGGGTCGCCGGGTCGACGTCCCCGCGCTCGAGGCGATCCTCGCCGACGGGGTACCGTCGATCGTGACGGTCGCCCACGTGCCCACCTCGTCCGGTCTCGTCGAGCCGGCCGCCGAGATCGGGGAGGTCGTGCAGCGCTACGGAGGCACCTACATCCTCGACGCCACGCAGTCGGTCGGCCACCTCTCGGTCGACGTCCGCGAGATCGGGTGCGACATGATGGTCACGACCGGCCGCAAGTTCCTCCGCGCCCCGCGGGGCACCGGGTTCGCGTACGTGCGCGATTCCCTGCTCGAGCGTCTCCTGCCGATCGCCCCGGACGTCCGCGGTGCCCAGTGGACGTCGAGCGCGAGCTGGGAGCTCGACGCCTCGGCGCGGCGATATGAGACGTGGGAAGGTCCGGTCGCCGCGAGGCTCGGACTCGGCGTCGCGCTGGACGAGACGCTGGCCCGCGGCATCCCCGAGAGCGAGGCGTGGCTCATCGACGCCGGCCGCCGTCTCCGGACCGCACTCGCCGACATCGAGGGCGTCACGGTCGCCGACCCCGCCGACAGCCGCTCGGCCATCGTCACCTTCGTGATCGACGGGGTCGGCGCGGCCGACGCCGTCGTCGAACTCGCCCGCCGCGGCGTCCGGGTCGTGTCGGTCCCCGCGACGCACGGACAGTGGGACCTCGGCGACCGCGGCGTGCCGAGCGTCGTCCGCGCCTCACCGCACGTCTACAACGACGACACCGACGTCGCCGCCCTCGTGGACGGAGTGGCCGCCATCGCCACGGGGATCACGCGATGAGCGCGGTCGTGTCGGCGGACGTCGTCGTGCTCGGACTCGGCATCCACGGGATGTCGACCGTCGCGTCGCTCGCCCGCCGCGGCGTGCGGGTGATCGGGATCGATCGCTTCACCGCCGGGCACTCCCGGGGTTCCTCGCACGGCCGGACGCGCATGATCCGCCGCGCGTACCCGAACCCGGTGTGGAATCCGCTGGTCGAGAAGGCCTTCGACGCGTGGGGCGCGCTCGAGCGGGCGTCGGGGACGACGCTGGTGCATCGCACCGGGGGGATGTACGCCCACGAGGGCGCTGCGCAGCTGCAGGGCCCGGAGTGCGTCCTGGTCGAGGACCGTGCCGAGATGGCATCCCTCATGCCGTCCTTCGCCGTGCCCGACGGATACCGCGCCGTCTACGACCCGTCGGCGGGCGTGATCGAGGCCGAGCGCGCACTGGTCGCGCTGCGCGGACTCGCCGAGGGTGCCGGGGCGGAACTCCGCGACGGCGAGCGAGTTCTCGGGTGGGATTCCACCGCGGACGGCGTCGAGGTCCGCACCGACCGGGGCGCCGTGCGCGCCGGGCGTCTCGTCATCGCGGGCGGCTCGTGGGCCGGTCGCCTGCTGCCGCAGCTGTCCGACCTTCTCGAGGTGTGGCGCATCCTCACCGTCACGGTCCGCGCGGGGCAACCCGCGGGGATCCCGGCGGCGCTCGGAGCCTTCTCGGTCGATCGCGCCGAGGGGCTCGTTTTCGGCATCCCGGATGCCGACGGCAACGGCGTCAAGCTCGGAGTGGATGCCGGAGAGGTCTGGGATCCCGAGACCCCCGTCGCCCCACCGACCCCGGCCGAGGCCGAGGCGTTGCGCGAGCTGCTCCACCGCTACGTCCCGGCTCTGGACACCGCGCCCGTCGAGCTCGCCGCGTGCCTCTACACGATGACAGCGGACAAGCGCTTCGTCATCGGTCCGCTCGCCGACAGCCCCGAGGTCATCGCCGTCTCGGCCTGCTCGGGTCACGGCTTCAAATTCGGCCCGGCGATCGGGGACGCCGTCGCGGACCTCGCCACGGGTGTCGACCGCCCCGATCTCGACTTCGTCTCGACGGCCCGCCGAGGAATCTGACATGACCACCGCCCTTGCCGCTCCGCACCACGCCGCCGTCGAGGCGGGCCGCTCCGCCCTCGCCGCGGGGGGTAACGCCGTGGATGCCGCCCTGGCCGCGGCCGCGATGCTCACCGTCGTCTACCCGCACCAGTGCGCGGTCGGCGGCGACCTCATCGCCCTGGTCCGCCGGCCCGACGGCTCGACGACCGCGATCGTCGCCGCCGGCACCGCCCCCGCCGCGATCGCCGAGGTCGCCGCGACGTGGGTCGAGGTACCGCGGGCCGGCGCCGGCTCGGTCACGGTTCCGGGGATGTTCGCCGGATGGGAGGCGATCGCGCGCCTCGGCGCCGTTCTGCCGCTCTCGCGTGCTCTTGACGCGGCGGCCGCGACGGCGGAGGCGGGCACGCCGGTCAGCGCGGGCTTGGCCCGTGCCCTCGTCTCGCGGGCCGATGCGATCCTCGCCGACCCGGGCCTGCGCGAGGTGTTCACCCGGGACGGTGAGCTGCTGGCCGAGGGCGACGCTCTGGTCCAGCCCGCGCTCGCCGGGTCGCTTCGCCGGATGGCCGCCGACCCGAACGACTTCTACGCGGGCGAGATCGCCCGGTCCCTCGTTTCGACGCTGCGTGCCGACGGAGGCACTCACACCGTGGAGGACTTCGCCGGATACCGCCCCGAGGTCACCGAGGCGCTGACCCGCACGATCGGCGGCGCCGAGTACAGCGTCGCTCCGCCGCCGTCGGTGGGCGCGATCCTCGTCGGCGTCGCCGCGGCGGGTGAACGGCATCCCGGTGCCGCTGAGCTTCTCGAGGCGAGCGTCCGCGGAGCCCAGGCGCGCGGCGCGCACCTCGGCGACCCCGCCGCGGGACCCGTCGACCTCGAGGCCCTGCTCTCTCTCGACGCCGGCCCGCTCACCGGACCCGGCGAGCCGCGTCCGCAGGGAGACACCGCCGCGGTCGTCGCGATCGACGACGACGGGTATGCCGTGACGATCGTGCAGAGCGTGTACCAGACGTTCGGCTCCGGACTCCTCGACCCGGCGACCGGCATCCTCCTCCACAACCGCGGTGGGGCGTTCTCGATCGACCCGGCCTCACCCGCGGCGATCCGCCCCGGAGCGCGTCCGCCGCACACGCTCGCCCCGGCGATCGTCGATCGCGACGACCTCACGGTGGTCGCCGGATGCCAGGGCGGCCGAGCGCAGCCGTGGATCCTCGCGCAGCTGCTCCCCGACGCGACAGACCCCGCCACCGACCTGGACGAACTGCTCGGCCGCCCGCGCTGGGTGATCGGCGACCGCGACCTGGGACACGATCGCCTGACCCTCGTGACCGAGCCCGGGGTCGTTCCCGACGTGGGGGAGCGGGCCGAAGCCCTCGGGCTGGGGATCGCGGCGTTCCCCGGACCCGCCGACGAAGCCGGCCACGTCCAGCTCGTCCGCCGATCGCGCACCGCCGGGGTGCGCGATGCCGCGAGCGACCCCCGCGCCGACGGGGTCGCCGTCCTCGTCCCCTGACCGTTCACCCGCCCCACCGCACGCCCTGCCCCACCAAGGAGACCCGATGACCGCCGACCGGCACTGGAGCGACCCCCTCACCCCGAGCGAGATCGTGGAGGTCACCGCGCTCGTGCGCGCGGACGAGCGCATCGGTTCCGAGCCCCGCTTCTGGGGCATCGCCGTCGAGGAGGGGCTCGCTCGCAGCCTCGCGCCGGGCCAGGGACGTCCCGTGCGTCTGGTCGTGATGAACCCGGCGGCGCACGCCGCGTGGGAGGTCACCGGCTGGACCTCGGGCACCGATCGCGCCGAGGCGTCGCTGGCATCCTGGAGTCCGGTGGATGCCAAGCGCCCCGGCGTCTCGAGCGACGAGGCGCGCGCGATCGCCCGCGCCGCCCGCGAGCACCCGCTGCTGAAGGAGGCCCTCGCCAAGCGCGGGATCACCGACACGACGCACGTGTGGGTGGACCCCGAGTCGATCACCGGCTTCGAGCCGGAGGACCTCATGGACCGCCGTCTGTCGTGGGGCACCGTCTGGTACCGCGAGAGCGCCGACGACAACGGCTACGCGCGTCCGGTCGCCGGCCTCGTGCCGATCCTCGACCTCGAGACGCTCGACATCATCCGCATCGAGGACCACGGCGTCATCCCGATGGCCAGCGAGGGCGGCAACTACCGTTCGGGCACGTGGGGACCCGACCGCACCGTCGCGCCGCTGGAGATCACCCAGCCCGAGGGCCCCGGCTTCACCGTCGAGGGCCACAAGGTCACGTGGCAGAACTGGTCGTTCCGCATCGGCTTCACGCACCGCGAGGGGCTCGTGCTGCACGACATCGCGTACCGCGACGGCGATGTGGAGCGCCCCGTCCTCCGCCGTGCCGCCGTCAACGAGATGTACGTGCCGTACCTCGACTCCGACCCGACGGCGTACCGCAAGAACTTCTTCGACTGGGGCGAGTACGGCGCGGGCCCCCTGACGGCATCCCTCGAACTCGGATGCGACTGCCTCGGCGAGATCCACTACTTCGACGCCCACGTGCTCGACGGGCTCGGCGAGGCGCAGACGATCACGAACGGTGTCTGCCTGCACGAGGAGGACTCCTCCATCCTGTGGAAGCACGTCAACACCCGCACGGGTGAGGCGGACGTCCGCCGCTCGCGGCGCCTCGTGATCTCGTTCTTCGCCACCGTCGCCAACTACGACTACGGCTTCTACTGGTCGCTGTACCAGGACGGCTCGATCGAGCTGGAGATCAAGCTCACCGGCATCCTGTCGGTGTCGGGGATCGACGACGGGAAGATGCCGGCCTTCGGTCGCATGGTCAGCCCGAACGTCCAGGCACCCACGCACCAGCACTACTTCGCCGTGCGCATGGACACCGCGATCGACGGACCGAAGAACCGCCTCGTCGAGGTGCACGCCGAGGTCGAGGAGGACGAAGAGCTCAACCCGTGGGGGAACGCCGTCAAGATGGTCTCGGAGGTCATCGCGTCCGAGAAGGATGCCGGACGCATGGCGGATGCCTCCCGCGCGGTGCACTGGCGAGTGGAGAACACCGAGCGCACGAACCGCTTCGGTGAGAGTACCGCCTACCGCCTGTCCGCGATGCACACGACGCGCCTGTTCGCCAAGCCCGGCAGCATCGTCGCGCGCAAGGCGCCGTTCGTCTCGAAGCACCTGTGGGCCACGGCGTACGACCCGAACGAGCGCTTTATCACCGGCGACTACCCCAACCAGGCGCCGCTCGAGGCCGAGGGCATCACGGCGTGGCAGCAGGCCGACCGTCCGCTCGACGGCGCCGAACTGGTGCTGTGGCCGATCGTCGGCGTGCACCACTACCCGAAGCCCGAGGAATGGCCGATCATGCCGGTGCACCGCATCGGCCTGCGGTTCGAGCCGGACGGCTTCTTCACCCGCAACCCCTCGCTCGACCTGCCGCCGTCCTCGGGCGGCGACCACTGCCACGCGCCGACCGCGGGTTCCGGTGGGGCCGTGGCCGAGGGGCACGCGTTCCACGGGCACGACGTCGGCGGGCACGAGCACCACGGGCACGACCACGCCGCCGGGGGCCACGACCACTCGGCGCACGGGCACCACGGGCACGACCACCACGGGCACTGATGGGGGAGGTCCTGCACGTCGGCGCGCTGGTGACGACGGCGGCGGGCGCGTGCTGCGTCGCCGCCGACCGTCCGGCCGCGCGCGTGCGTGAACTGCTCATCGCGACGCTCATGCTGCTGGCGATGGCCGACATGGTCGTCGGCGGCGGGCGTGTGCCGGCGGTGTTCTGGGCGGCGGCGTTGCTGGCCGCGGCGCTGGTCGCGGTGGCTCCGGGTTCCGCGCGGCGCGGGGGCGACCGTCGTATGCGCGCCTTCGATGCGCTCGGCGCCGTGCTGATGGCGGCGCTTCTGCTCGCGGCGCACGTCCCGGCATCCGTCGGTACGTCTCACCACGGGTCGGGGGCGATGCCGCTCGTGGCGCTCACGCTCGTCGGGGTGGCGGCGTACGCCGTGGGCGGTGTGGTGCTGTTCGTCGCCGCGCACCGTGATCGACCGCTCGTCACGCGGCTGCCGCCGTTGGCGATGGGGGCGTCGGCGGTGCTGATGGCGGCGCCGCTGCTGCTGGGGGGATGAGGGCACCCGATCGACCCCGGGCACCGGGATCGGATAAACGACCGATCGTATTCAGGTACCCGGCGGTGATTCCGCCACCCTAGGATGAGGCATCCGGGGTGCGCGGGGGGCGCGCATCCGGGCTGGCGCCTGATTCTGGAATGGGGGGGATCTGGGCATGGTGACGGGAAATTTCTTCGTACCGCCATCGGGCTCGGGTGGTGGATCGGGCACGCCCGGTCGGAAGGCCACGAGCTCACGGCAAGGGGACGCGAGGGGTGTCCGGGGCAGGGCGATCTTGACGAACCCCGCGACGCGTCTGATGGCGATTCTCGGCGGTGCGGACCCTCGTGTTCTCGAACGGGCGCCATCGGAGGCCGGTCGTTTCGTGACCATGTTCCTCGTTCTGCTGGGCACCGCATTGCTGTCCGGGATCTCCATCTGCGTCGCCCTCATCACTGCGATGGAGGTGTGGTGGTGGGTGGCTGCGCCGCTCGCGCTGATCTGGATGGCGCTGATCTTCAACCTGGACCGTTTTCTGACATCGTCCATCAAGTCGACGAGGAACGTATCCGTTCTCGTCATCGCTGCTCTGCCACGCGTCGCCATGGCAGCCGTGATCGGCGTCATCGTCGCTGAACCGCTGGTTCTCCAACTCTTCAACGACGAGATCACTCGTGAGATGAACGCGATCAATCAGGTCGAGGAGACGACGCAGCTCCAGGCGCTGGAAACCGGCATTCTCGCAAAGGCCCGCGACGATACGCGACAGCGCTACCTCGATCTCGCGGAGCAGGAACGGACAGGTGTGATCGCCGGAACGGGGGATTCCGAGACGTACTCGGTGTCGGAGGCGAGGGCTCAGGTCGCTCGCCTCACCGATCAGCTCGCTCAGGCCAGCACCGACCTTCAGAGTGCGCGCGCGTTGTACCAGTGCGAGCTGAACGGTGGAAACGTCGCGGGTTGTTCGGGCACACCGGGCGACGGAACCAACGCCCGCTCAGCGCAGCAGCAGATCGATGAGGCCAACCAGCGTTGGTCCTCCCTCTCGCAGCAGCTTCAGAGCGCTGAGGCGGCACTCTCCGAAGCCGAGGCGGCCTCCGCCGGTGCGAACGAGTCGTCGGAAGCGGCGAACCGCCAGCAGGCGGCCACGCAGGTCGAGGCGGCACGCCTCGCCGAAGAGCAGGCGCTCGCCGCCTATGACGCCGAGCGCACGCGTATCCAGACGGACGTGGCCAACTCGACGGGCCTCATCGCCCGGATGAACGCGCTGGAGACACTCACTTTCGGAGACCGGATGGTCGATGCCCAGGGCAACGTCCTGAGGGAGACCGAGGGCAGCCCGATCATCGGCTGGGCGCATTTCGCTCTCGCGACCCTCTTCTTCATGTTCGAGATCCTGCCCGTGGTCTCGAAATCCGTGATGGCCTACGGGGACAAATCCCTCTACGAGCAGGTCGAAGCCATGGACAAGGCCTCGATGGTCGAACGGGAGAAGATCGAGCGCAACGACAGCCGGTGGGAGGCCCAGCAGCGTTCGGGTAATCGTCGCAAGCAGATCGAGCACATGCTCGAACTGGAAGCCGATCAGGCGCGGAAAGCGAATGTGCACGTCGCGCGAGAGATGGAGAAAGTCCTGGATCTTGCTCTCGCCACGTGGAGCTCTCACCTCCCTCACGCCGACCCGCGGCAGGACGGCCCTCCACCGCGGCCGACCACGCACGACGCCGCTCACCCCTAAGGCCACGACGTGACGTATCCGATCTCGGAAAGCTGGATCCACACGGCGATCATCGTCGCCTCCCCCTCGGGCGAGATCCCCACGACGTCGTGGGCCGTCCTGAACGCCGCCGCCGCGACCGTGCTCGCCTCGCCCGAATTCGACGAGGTCAGCTTCCATGTCCTGGTCCGATCGCCCGGCGACGCGGGGGGCCTTCCGACATCGGTGGACGATGTCCTGGGCAGGGTCCTCGACGAGACGGAGGCATCCGCGATCTCCCTGGTCTGGTGCGAACCGGCCGATACGGTGGACGGCTCGCTCGCCCCGCACCTCGAGCCCCTCAACGCGGTGCGGTTCACCGCTGCGGTCGTTGAACAGGTTCGCCAGCGCAGCGCCGCCCCCGACGTCGTTGCCCGGAGGGCCGTGATCGCGGCGCTCACGGCGGCGGAAGGACACCGCGGCACGCCACGACCGCTCATCGAGGCCTTCGGGCATGCTCAGGAGCCGGCCCCGGCGCCGGTGTCTCGCGATCCCGTGGCCGGGCGCGACCAGGCTTCTCCGCTTCCGTCGATGCCTGTCGAGGGCGGCTACGCCACTCGATCGACGGCCGGCGAGGGGTACCGCGATCCCGGGCGGAGCGCGGAACGCTTCTCGCGCGCCGATGACCGACTTCCCGGACGCGGGCCCGCGTTCGTCCAGGACGTTCGCACCGCGTTCGCGTCACAGCTGGACGACTGGCGCAGCGAAACCTCGAAGGTCAGACGGGCGGCGGAGCGCGTGGGGGTAGCCGAGTTCGATGAGCTTCGGCCGCTGCCGGGAGCTCGACGCCCTCTGCTCTACGTGGTCGTGGCGGCCTCCCCGCAGTGGGACAAGAGGTCGATGCGCACGCGCGATGCCGCACTGACTCTCATCACGCGCGGGCTCGGGCGGCAGTGGGTTGTCATCGCTGCGAACATGGGCGCAACGCTCTCGCGCGTGGCCGGGCCCACGGTACCGAATCTCCTTCCTCCCGCGTGGCGCAGGACCGATCGCAGCAACGA
Source organism: Microbacterium canaveralium (assembly GCF_047238045.1). Taxonomy (NCBI): domain Bacteria; kingdom Bacillati; phylum Actinomycetota; class Actinomycetes; order Micrococcales; family Microbacteriaceae; genus Microbacterium; species Microbacterium canaveralium. The sequence continues at coordinate 457,607 of NZ_JBDFMA010000003.1, forward strand.
CTTCGACCTCGGGCACGCCGCCGGAGAAGTGTCGGCCCAACTCTCGCGAGACGTCGCGTCGCTGCGGCTTCGCGGTCATGACGTGGGTTCCTTGCACGTCGTCGTGTTCGCCACCGAGCCGCCGTTCGTCGACTCTTCCGCCGACAGCGCGTACCGAGAATTGCTGGGCGCCGTGGACTCGGTGACCTGGCTCCTGGCTGGGGACTCCGGATGGATGGAGACCCCGTGGGAGCTGGAGCAACCGCCCTCCCGTGTGCTGCAGGCAGAGCAGGACGGCGCGAAGATCTTCCTCGCCGAAGTGCTGTCGCCGATCGATCAGGAAGGTGAGGACTGACTGCCGTTCTCCTCGGCGGGGCTCCGCTTCTGGTCGCCGAGCTCCTCGGCGATTTCTGCGAACGCGAGGGCCTGCGCGCTCATGATCGCGGAAAGGTGCTCTTCGAGGACCGCGACGAGGGAAGACCCGAGCGAAAGAGCATCGGGCAGGGGGAACGAGCGCGTCAGATCCGCCCGGAGATCGTCGAAGCCGGAGGCGCGCAGCAGCTCCGCGACGTCGAAGCCGAGTCTCTCCATCGAAGGAGCGGTGGATGCCAGCTCCGCGGCGCCGTTCGTGAGGTCGTCCATCGAGGTCGGCCACGCCGGCAGGGGAACACGGATGTCATCGCGAAGAACGGACGGGGCAGTGAAGGCGGGGAGGGCCGGGACGTACGGTGCAGGAAGTGCTCCCGTCTCCACGTGGAAGGGCGGCAGCTCGTAGCAGTCGACCGTGCCGAGGACGCGCGTGGCGCTGTCATATCTGGTTCGCACGTGAAGCACGACCTGGCCGGCGTGGGGGACGCGGACGGGTGCGCTGTCGCGATCTCCTGGCACGCTCGCCCACTCGCCGGAGGGGCCCGAGATCTGCACCTCGTAGGGGCTCCCCGACTGGATGTGCCAGGAGGCGATGATGTCGCTTCCCCGCAGGGCCGCAGGCTTGCTCAGGCCGGCGTGCGTGATAACGGGAGGGGCGATCACCGTGCGGACGGCATCCTCCGCGGCGTACCGCAGTTGTCCGGCGGTCGGCCTGTTCGCCGGATCGGGATCCAACGCCCGCTCGATCATGGCGGCGAGTTGACTCGTGACGACGGGTGGCGGTGGTGACGGGAGTGCTCCACGCTGCGTGGCCCCTTTCCCTCCGCGGATGAAGCGCACGAAAGCGAGCCCGAGCTTGTACACGTCGGTCTCGAAGTCCTGCAGCATCTTCACGTGTGGCCGCGAGTCATCGTTGCCCTGAGACATCTCGGGGGGAAGCCACCGGGGGAAGTGGCCTTGACGGGCCGCACGGGTGGGGTCCGACACGTGCCCGACCGCGTCGCAGTCCAACAGCAACACGCGCGCGGGCGAGAAAGTGAACACCTCGTTGTGCGGGTTGAGGTCTCCGAACACCACCCCGTGCCCGTGGAGCAGCTCGACGGCGCCCGCGAGCTTGGCGAGTACATGCAGCCGCAGCGCGTCGTCGTCGTAGTCGGGGTGGTCGTACCCGAGATTCTTCCTCGATTGCTCCGGTGCGCTCAGGTACTCGTACCCGCGCGGCTTGCGCGCGCCCGGGATGTTGTTGGTCGGGTGAATGTCCATGAAGAATTCGGGGGGAATCAAGGGCAGCAGGCATCCCACTTCTCGACCTTGGTCGACGACCATCGCGACCGGCCAGACGGCGATCTCGTCGATCTTCTGCCGATCGGCATCGCTCAACACCGCGCGAAAGGCCACCGCACGGTGCATCCCCTCCAGAACGGCAGGAACGTGCACCGGGTCGATGTCCGGCTTGGGCCGCTTGAGAACCATGGGCCGCGTGTCACCGGGTACGGGTGTTCCCGCGACCTCGTGAACGACTCCGAACCCTCCGTCGCCGATTTCGTTCTCGATGCGGAGGGACGACAGCTCGACGTTCATATGGCGTCCCTCGACGCCGCGACACCGTCCGGGTCGGCGGTCGCGGCAGACCACACGCCCACCACGGTTCGGTCGTCCTGGAAGCTTTGGCGCGCGAACTCCACCTGCCCGCCGAAGGTGTAGATACCGGGCGCGTCCGCCCACCATGACGCCAGAGCCTGCCGCACCTCGTGCGAGTTGCGGAGGGGCACGCCGACCCCGTCCGTCATGACGAAGATGCTGTCTGCGCCGCCGGGCAGCGTGGCGAACTGCACGACTGCTCGTGCGGAGGGCAGCGCGTCGATCGGTGCGGCGAAGGCGTCGCCCGCAACCGCCGAGGCTGTCGCCTCGGACCAGGCTCCACCGGACAACACCCACACGGGAGAGTCGCCGACCCACGCGATATGGCCCGGGCCGATGACGCCATCCACGATGGAGACCTCCACGAGCGTGAGAGTCGTTCCGCCGAGGGGGAACCCCGATTCTCCGATCACCGTGTGTTCGAGGAGGTGGGCGTTCGCCCGTTGCACGAGCTCGCCGAGGGTTGTGTCCTCCAAACTCCAGGCATCGGCGGCCACCCTCACGGCGGCCGCACTGGCTTCTCGGGAACGCGACCGGGATCCGACCCCGTCCGCGACGGCGATCAGGAGACTCGACCGCTCTGCCCGCCAGGCGCACGAGAAGGCATCCTGCCGTTCTGTGCCCCGGTTTCGGTGCAGGAGGCCGCGCACCGAGGCGGCGCGGATCGCCGCGCCGTCGATGTCATGTTCCGCGAGTTCGATCTCGGGGCTGGCGGAGGGTCCGAGCGGCACTCCCAGGCGCACCTCGCTGGCGAGTCGCCCGGGGATGCCGATCGGGTACGGGATGTCGCGAAGACGTTTCACCACGGCCCGGCTCCTAGAACGTCGCGTCGACTGTTCCGTGCGCGATGTCGGATGCGGGTGCCGGACGCGCGGCCTGGAGGTTCGGCTGGCTGGATGCGGCCGCGGCACTGGCGCGGATGACCGTCTGATTGATCAGGTGCTTCACCTGCGCGATCACCGACTTGATATCAGCATTCTTAAAAAGGAAGTACTCTCCCCGCTTCTCGCCGAAGTCGGGGTACGCGATGCTCTTGAGCACCTCGACGTCCGCATCTCGGAAGCCGTAGGCCACGACGTACGGCCACGCCTTGTTCGCCTCTGCGCCCTGAAGCCTGAGGAACGTGTCTCGGAATCGACCCCTGTCGTTGTGGTCGGGCTGCCCGTCCGTGAGGAAGAACACGCAGGGACGGTGGTAGCTCCCGTTCTTCGCCTTGATGGCCGCCGTATCCGCGCGAACGGCACGGTCATATGTCTCCCACGCCGAGCTGAAGTTCGTGCCGCCGAGAATGGTGAGCGGTTCGACCGACTCGATGTTGGACAATCGCGAGAGCGGAATCGTCACCCGCGCGGTCGAGCCGAAGCTGATCACGCCCAGCAAGGCCGTGTCGTCCGTGGCCGCATCGGCTCGGAGCTCGGCGACGATCTCCTGCACCGCCGAATGCAAAGTTCCCAGGTCCGCACTCATCGACCCGGATTGGTCGAGGATGATGTAAAACGGCATCACCTCCTGACCCTCGGCGATGTCGACGTCGCGGGCGTCATCGACGCCCTCTGCGTACTCGTTCATACATTCCCCCCAGATGTTGATATTGCACGTACGGTCACGGTATCCGGAGCCGTCGCAGCCACACAACGACGGTGTTCGGCGGTGTCTGAGACGGCTGGCGAGCCGGTGCGCGACTGATCCATCACCCGGGTCTACCGATCCCGGGGATGGGTGGGCTGAGCAGCCGCATTCGTGGCCCCGGGGCCACCGCTGACGCCCCGTGCCACAGAACGTGCACCGACCCGCGGAGCCCCGCGTCAGCCCGTGAACACCGTCGCGGAGCGCCGCTCGTACCACCGCGCGAGCTGCTCGCCGGCCTTGAGGACGTGCTCGCGCATCTCTCGGCGGGCGGCCTCGGCGTCGCCGCTCTCGATCGCCTCGATGATGCGGACGTGCTCCTGGAAGTTCTCTTCGCGGTGGCGGTCGTCGCCCACGAGGAGCTGGGCCGACACGTTGCGGGGGAAGGTCTCGTTGATCTCCTCGATGGCGCGGGCGAGGCGGGCGTTGGCCGAGACCTGCGCGATCGTGTTGTGGAAGACATCGTTCTCGCGGCGGCTGGCGAGCGCCGGGTCACCCTGGCCCCGCTCGCGCTCGACGGAGCGGTCGTACATGTCCTGGTTCGCCTCGCGCAGGCGCGCGACGTCGCCGCGCGAGATGCGTTCGACGGCGCGGGCGGCGGCGAGGGCCTCGAGCTCGGCGCGCACCTCGTACGCTTCGCGCACCTCCCACGGCGCGGGCACGCGTACCACGGCGCCTCGGTTGGGCAGCACCTCGATGAGCCCACCCGTCTGCAGCTGACGCAGCGCTTCGCGCACGGGGGTGCGGCTGACGCCGAAGTCGCTCGCGAGCTCCGCCTGGCGCAGCTGCGCTCCGATCGGAATGTCGCCCGACATGATCCGTTCCCGGATCTTGGCGGCGATCTCATCGACGAGGGCGTGCCCCCCGGCCGCCGAGATCTCGGTGTCCCCCCCTGCGGCCATGCTGCCCCTCTCGGTCGGTCGTGGTCGCGCTCCCGCGACTGCCGAACCTAGCAGAAGGGCTCCCGGATGCCACGCAATCCACGCGGGTCTGGCTCCCAGGTCATGCATTCGGGATCCAATTTGTTTCTGTTAGGATCCAAACATGACGACCCGAGAGGATGCCACCGAGCTCCGCGCCCGCGTGCGCTCTCTGACGCTCGAGACCGCCGACGTCATGTCGGTCGAGCTCGAGGGGGTCGACGGGCCGCTCCCCGAATGGACACCCGGCGCCCATATCGACCTCGCCCTCCCCGGCGCACCGGTGCGGCAGTACTCGCTGTGCGGCGAGCCCGGGTCGGCGCGCTACCGCGTCGCCGTCCTGCACGAGGAGCAGAGCCGCGGCGGCTCCCGCGCCGTGCACGAGCGGCTGCGCCCGGGCGACGTCGTGTCGCTCCGCGGTCCGCGCAACCATTTCGGCCTCGAACCCGCCGACGAGTACCTCTTCCTCGCGGGCGGCATCGGCATCACGCCGGTTCTGCCCATGGTGCGCGCCGCGGCCGCGGCGGGCGTGCCGTGGCGCGTGCTGTACCTCGGCGCCTCCCGCACCCGCATGGCGTTCCTCGACGATCTCGCCGCCCTCCCGGGGGGAGCGGTCGACGTCGTCGCGCGCGACGAGGGCGTCCGAGCCGACCTCGAGGCCGAGCTCGCGGCCCACCCGAACGCGGCCGTGTACGCGTGCGGTCCGGCACGCATGCTCGAGGAGGTCACGCGCCTGGTGCCCGAGGCATCCGGTCGTCTTCACCTGGAGTATTTCACCGCCCCGGCCGTGGAGTACGAGCCCGGCGGACCGTTCGCCGTGCGTCTCGCGCTCACGGGCGTCGAGCTGACCGTCGAACCCGAGCAGAGCGTGCTCGAGGTCATCCGCGAAGCCGGCGTCGACGTGCTCTCCGACTGCGAAGAGGGCATCTGCGGCAGCTGCGAGACGGGCGTGCTCGAAGGCGAGGTCGAGCACCGCGACTTCGTCCTCACCTCACAGGAACGTGCCGCGAACGACTGCATGATGGTCTGCGTTTCGCGGTCCGCGTGCCCCCTCCTCGTGCTCCAGGCCTGAGAGCCCCGGACACAACCCACACCGACCACGAAGGGCGACGGCGATGCTGAAGCAGGAAGACAACGAGAAGATCACCCGCTCCGGACCGGGCACGCCGCTCGGAAACCTTCTGCGCTCGTACTGGCAGCCGGCCGCCCTCGTCTCCGAGATGCCGGGCGAGCGGCCGGTCAAGGCCGTCCGCATCATGAGCGAGGACCTCGTGCTGTTCAAGAAGCGCGAGGGCTGGGGCCTCATCAGCCGCTACTGCGCCCACCGCGGCGTCGACCTGTCGTACGGCCGTCTCGAGGAGGACGGCATCCGCTGCCTGTACCACGGGTGGCTCTACGACGGCGAAGGGAAGTGCGTCGAACAGCCCGCCGAGCCCGAACACAGCCAGTTCCTCGGCAAGATCCGCATCGCCAACTACCCGTGCGTGGAGAAGAACGGCATCATCTTCACCTACATGGGCGCGGGCGACCCGCCGCCGTTCCCCGACTACGACTGCTTCATCGCGCCGGAGGAGTACACCTTCGCCTTCAAGGGCCTGTGGGACTGCAACTGGCTGCAGGGCCTGGAGGGCGGCATCGACCCGAGCCACGTGTCGTTCCTCCACCGCTTCATCCAGGAGGACCCGCGCGAGATGTACGGGCAGCAGTTCGCCGAGGAGGTCGAGGGCACCGGCAAGAAGCTCTCGATGCTCGTGGGAGAGAGCTACCGCCCCGACATCGAGGTCGAGAGCGCCGACCACGGCCTGCGCGTGTTCGCGCTGCGGCAGCTCACTGAGGACATCAAGCACGTCCGGGTGACGAACCTGATGTTCCCGAACGCGTTCGTCGTCCCGTTCGGCAACACCAAGGTGTTCACGCAGTGGCACGTGCCGATCGACGACGAGCACCACTACTGGTACATGATCTGGTACGACTTCGCCGAGGTGACCGACAAGGACACGCTGCTGCAGCAGCGCCTCGAGGGCGTGACGCTGCCGGACTACCGGCCGATCCGCAATCGCGACAACAACTGGGGCTTCGACCCGCAGGAGCAGAAAGAGCTCACGTACACGGGTATGGGGCTCGACATCAACGTCCACGACCAGTGGGCCGTGGAGAGCATGGGCCCGATCCAGGACCGCACGGTCGAGCGCCTCGGGGTCTCGGACCGCGCCGTCACCGCGAACCGGCGCCTGCTGCTGCGGGCCATCGACGCGTTCGCGGCGGGCGGGCAGACGCCCTCGCACCCCGTGAGCGCGGAGGAGGCCGCGAAGCTCACCGGGCCCCTCGCGATGGACACGATCTCGGCCAACGACGCGTGGCAGGAGCGCTGGGTCCAGCGCGAGCAGGAGCGCCGCGCCGCCTCGCCGTGGGCGGCCGCGAGCGCCAGCGCCGAGGAGACCGTCGATGCGTGAGCGCAACGTCGACGAACGCCCCGTCTCCGAGAGCGGCGGCGGGATCTCCGCGCGACCGATGCTCGCCGCCGACCGCGAGGGTTTCGTCCACCGCCACGGGCTGTGGAGCGAAGCGAAGTACGCCGCCGCCGGGCAGATGCGCCGCGTCGTGGACGAGCTCGGGATCGACATGGTCCGGTTCTCGTTCGTCGACCAGCACGGCATCCTGCGCGGGAAGACGATCGCCCGCGGAGGGCTCGCCGCGGCCCTGCGCTCGGGTGTCACCGCGCCGAGCTCGCTCCTGCTCAAGGACACGTCGGGACAGTCCGTCTTCTCGGTGTTCAGCGCCGAGACGGGTGTCGGTGTCGCCGGGTTCAGCGGCGCGGGCGACATCGTGCTCGTGCCCGACCCGACGACGTTCCGCGTGCTGCCGTGGGCGCCGGGGACGGCCTGGATCCTGTGCGACCTGCATTTTCCCGACGGCAGCCCCGTGCCGTTCTGCACGCGCACGATCCTCCGCAACGAGCTGACCACGCTCGCCTCGCGCGGCTACGACCTGACCGTGGGCGCCGAGCTGGAGTTCCACGTCTTCCGGGCCGAGGAAACGGCGCTGGGCACCGAGCACGTCGGAGCCCCGGGTCGCCCGGGTGCCGCGTCGCTCGCCGCTCCGACCACGCGCGGCTCGCAGCTGCTGCTCGAGGAAGGGCTCGACCGCATGCAGCCCCTCGTCGATGCGCTGTACCGCGGGCTGACGCTGCTCGACCTTCCGCTGCGCTCGATCGAGCTGGAGTTCGGTCCCAGCCAGTTCGAGATCACGATGGAGGCCGGCTCCGCCGCCGAGATCGCGGATGCCATCGTCCTGTGCCGCACCGCGGTCCGGCGCATCGCCGCGGGGCTCGGCTATCACGCCACGTTCATGTCGCGCCCGCAGGGAGCCGAGGGTGCGTCCACCGGCTGGCACCTGCACCAGTCGCTCACCGAGCGGGCGACCGGTCGTGGCGCGTTCGTGCCCGACGCCCCCGGAACGACGCTGTCGCTCCTGGGCTCGGCCTACCTCGGTGGCCTGCTCGCGCACGCCGGAGCCGCGGCGGTCTTCACGACGCCGACGGTCAACGGCTACAAGCGCTACCAGCCGAACTCCCTCGCGCCCGACCGCATCGCGTGGGGCATCGACAACAAGGGGGCGATGGTGCGCGCCGTCGGCGGCGTCGGCGACCCCGCGACGCGCCTCGAGAACCGTTCCGGCGAGCCGGCGGCCAACCCGTACCTCTACATCGCTTCGCAGCTGATCAGCGGCGTGGACGGCATCGACCGGGGTCTGATCCCGCCGGCGCCGACCGCCGACCCGTACCGCACGGATGCGCCCTCGCTCCCGGCATCCCTGGGTGCCGCCGTCGACGCGTTCGAGGCCGACTCGGTGTTCCGGGCCGCGCTCGGCGACGTCGTCGTCGAGTGGTACGCGACCATCAAGAGGGCAGAATTCGCCCGCTACCTTCGCCACGTCTCCGACTGGGAGCAGCGCGAGTACTTCGAGATCTTCTGAGGACCACCATGAGCCTTCGCACCACCGTCACCGCCCTCCCGGACTACGAGCCGTTCCTCCTCGGGGGCGAGTGGATGCCGCGGGGCGAACGCCCCGCACGCGCGGTGATCGACCCCGCCACCGGCGAGGTGCTCACGACGGTGGCCGACGCCACGACCGCCGACGTCGACGCGGCGGTGGCGACCGCCGTCGCCGCCCACGCCGACCGGCGGTGGCGCGGGCTCGCGCCGCTGGATCGCGCCCGCATCCTCAACCGGGTCGCCGACCTCATCGAGGAGCGGCTCGAGGAGCTCGCGGTGCTCGAGACCCGCGACAACGGCAAACCGATCGAACGCTCGCGCGCGGACACGGCCATGGCGGCGCGGACGTTCCGCCACTTCGCCGGTGCGCCCTCGCGTCTGGGCGGCACGGTCGTCTCCGTCGACGGCGGGGGACACCACGTCTACACGGTGCAGGAACCGGTCGGCCCGGTCGCGATCATCCTCCCGTGGAACTTCCCGATCATGACCGCGGCCTTCAAGCTCGCCCCGGCGCTCGCCGCGGGCTGCCCGGTGGTCGCCAAGCCCGCGGAGGACACCCCTCTCACGCTGCTGCGGCTCGGCGGCATCCTTCTCGAGGCCGGCGTTCCCGCCGGCACCGTGAGCATCCTCACCGGCGACGGCTCGGTCGGGGCGGCCCTGACCGCGCACCCGGGCATCGCGAAGATCACTTTCACCGGCTCCACCGAGGTCGGACGCCTGGTCGCGCACGCCGCCGCCGACGACTTCACGCGCGTCACGCTGGAGCTGGGCGGCAAGAGCCCGAACATCGTGTTCGAGGACGCCGACCTGGATGCCGCGGTCCTCACAGCGATGCGGGCGTCGTTCGGCCACTCGGGGCAGATGTGCACCGCGGGAAGCCGCCTGCTCGTGCAGCGTTCGATCCTCGCCGAGATGACCGAGCGGATGACGGCGGCGGTGGCCCGCGTGCCCGTGGGTGACGGCCTGGACGGCGGCATCACGGTGGGCCCCCTGGTGTCGGAGGAGCAGCGTGAGCGCGTGCTCGGCTACATCCGCGCCGGTGTCGACGAGGGCGCGACCCTCCTCGCGGGCGGCGGCGTGCGCGAGCCCGGGTTCTATGTCGAACCCACCCTCTTCGCCGGCGTGACCAACGACATGCGGATCGCGCGCGAGGAGATCTTCGGTCCTGTCGTCGGCATCATCCCCTTCGACGACGAGGCGGATGCCATCCGCATTGCCAACGACACCGCGTACGGTCTCGCCGCCGGCGTGTGGACGCGCGACCTCGGGCGGGCGCACCGGATGGCGGCGGCGCTGGATGCCGGCACGGTGTGGGTGAACACCTACAACCTCTTCGATCCCGCTCTGTCGTTCGGGGGCACGGGGGAGTCCGGGCTCGGTCGCGACCTCGGCGAGGAGGGCCTGCGCGGCTTCCTCGAGTCCAAGAGCGTCGTCATCGCGATCCCGGAGGCGTAACCGCATGCTCACCGTGCACGGCGTCTCGGGGCCGATCGCCCCCGGGCAGCTCGGGGTCACGCTGCCGCACGAGCACGTCTACATCAACATGACGCGCACGACCCCACAGGACGGCTACCTCGCGGTCGAGGACGAGATGCTCGCCGAGCTCGCGCTGTTCCGCGCCGCGGGCGGTTCGACGATCATCGACCTGACAAATGGCGAGCTGAGCGACTATGCGGCACCCTTCGGCGAGAGCGACGACATGACGGAGCTGCAGCAGAACCGGCGGACCGGGTCGCGCTCGATCGCCAACGTGCGAGCCACCCGCCGGGCTGCCGAGACAAGCGGCGTGCAGGTCATCCTCGGGACCGGCCACTACTACGACACCTACCTCGACAAGGAATGGTTCGACCGCACCCCGACCAACACGCTCGCCGACTTCCTCGTCGCCGACCTCCTCGACGAGATCCCCGGCACCGGTGTACGCGCCGGGGTGATCGGCGAGATCGCGTCCGACCTGTCGCACATCACGGCGGCAGAGGAACGGTCGTTCCGCGCAGCCGCCCGTGCCGGACGCGAGACGGGTGCGCTCATCTCGACCCATGCGGCGTCGTTTCCCACGGGCCTGGCGCAGCTCGACATCCTCACCGAGGAGGGCGTCGACCCGTCTCGCGTCGTGATCGGCCACGCCGACACCGTGAAGAGCGTCGAGTACTCGCTCGAGCTGCTGCGCCGCGGAGCCTTCGTCGAGTTCGACTGCCTCATGACGTGCCGCGTCGGCGGTTCGCTCATCCGCCACCAGATCGACCGGCGCATCGATTACCTGCGCCGCCTCGTCGACGCCGGGTATGCCCACAAGGTCCTGCTGTCGCACGACGTCTGCCAGCGCTCGCACCTGCGCGCGTACGGTGGCCCGGGATACACCTTCCTCTTCGAGGAGTTCCGCCAGATCGCGGTCGAGTCCGGGATCGCCCCCGAGATCCTCGACGCCATCCACCGCGACAACCCGCGTCGCGCCGTCTTCGGAGAGTGACCGATGCCGATCCACACCGTTCTCGGACCCATCGACGCCGCCGACCTCGGCCGGACGTCGATGCACGAACACCTGCTCAGCGACCTGCGCATCTGGGCGAAGACGCCGACGGAGCTCCCGCCGGAGGGCGTGGAGATGGGCCCCGAGCTCATGGCCTACCTCCGGTGGAACTTCCTCTCGATCCCCGAGAACATCGTCCTCCACGATCCCGTCGTCGCCGCCGAGGAGCTGGCGCACGTCGTGACCGCCGGCGGGTCGGGGGTGCTGGAGCTCACCCTCGACGGCATGGGTCGACGCCTGCGCGAACTGCCCGAGATCTCGCGTCGCTCCGGAGTCCACGTCATGGTGGGCGCCGGGTATTACGTCGAGCCGACGATGCCCGACGACGTCCGGACCGCCGACGTCGACACCCTCACCGACGTTCTGGTGACGCAGCTGCGCGAGGGCATCGACGACACCGGCATCCGTCCCGCCCTCCTCGGCGAGATCGGCACGAGCTATCCGGTGACGGATGCCGAGTGGCGTTCGCTCCGCGCGGCCGCCCGGGCCGGCAGCGAGACCGGCGCCGCCGTCTACACCCACCAGTCCTTCCGCGGCATGGCCGGGACGAAGGTGCTCGAGGTGCTCGTCGACGAGGGCATGTCGCCCGACCGCGTGATCATCGGCCACCTCGACGAATACTGGGACAAGGCGTACCACCGCGACGTCGCCCAGGCCGGTGCCGTGCTCGCCTACGACACCTTCGGTTCCGACTTCTACTACGGCAGCACGGACCTGCGGAACCCGACCGACGCGGAGCGACTCGAGATGGTCGAGTGGCTGCTGTCCGAGGGGTACGGCGGCCAGCTCGTCATCGCGCAGGACGTGTGGGCGCAGGCCAATCTCCGCCGCAACGGCGGCCGCGGCTACGACCACCTCTTCGCCCGCATCGGCCCCGCCATCGCCAAGATCGCGGGTGACCCCGCGGTCGCCGACCAGATCCTCATCCACACTCCCCGGCGGTTGCTGGACCGCCCCACGCTCTCGGAGGACTCATGACCGACACCGCACTCGAAACCGGCATCGGCCCCGCTCACCTGGTCGGCCGCACCGTCCTGATCGTCGTCGACATCCAGGGCGGCGCCGGCACCACCCCGCCCGAAGAGGGCGGCATCCCGGTGCTCATGGGCGGCCGCGCCGAGCGCCGCGTCCGCGTCCGTTCGCTCGTGGACCGCGCCCGCGAGGCGGATGTGCCCGTGGTGTGGATCCAGGAGGTGCACAAGCGTTCCCTCGTCGACATCGGGCGCGAACTCGACGGCGCGGAGGGGCCGCACTGCATCGAGGGCGACCCCGACACGGAGATCGCCGCCTGGCTCGACCCGCAGCCCGAGGAGTTCGTCATCCGCAAGCGCCGGTACTCGGCTTTCTTCGGCACCGAGCTCGAGATCGTGCTGAAGGCGTACAAGGCCGAGACGGTCGTGCTCGTGGGCGGCCTCACCGATGTCTGCATTCACTACACCGCGGTGGACGCGCACCAGCACGACTACCGCGTGCGCGTGGTCACCGACGCCGTCGCCGGGTCGACGCAGCGGGCGCACGACAACGCGCTCGAGGCCGTGCAGTACCTCCAGCGGGATGCCCTCGTCACCGCGGCCGACGTCGAGGCCTCGTTCGAGCGGGTGCCCGCGTGACGAGCGCCCTCCCGCGGGAGGCGGCGTACGTCGTCGTCGGCGGCGGGACGGCGGGAAGCGTCGTGGCGGCACGCCTCGCCGAGGCGGGCCACGAGGTGCTCGTCCTGGAGGCCGGACCGGACTTCGGGCCGGAGGGCGATCCGGCGTGGCCGGCGGACCTGCTCGACGCGACGCGGCTCGGCCGCTCGCACGACTGGGGGTACGACTCCGGCGACACGTACCCATGGCGCGTCGGCTTCGAGCGCGCCCGCGCGATCGGCGGCTCGAGCGACGTCAACGGGTGCACGCAGACCTGGGGCCACCGCCGCGACTACGACGCGTGGGCCGAGGCCGGCCTCGCGGGATGGGCGGCGGACGACCTGCGCCCGCTCTTCGAGGAGGGCATGCGCCGCCTGCGCGTGCACCGTTTCACCGCGGACGAACTCACCCCGTGGCAGCACGCCTGGTACGACGCGGCGCCGGCGGTCGGGATGCCGCGCGTCGAGACGCTCAACGACCTCGACGAGGCCGCCGGTTTCGCGCCCGAAGACATGAACATCCAGGACGGTGTCCGCATCAATGCGGCGTTCGGCTATCTCGACCCGGTCCGGGTCCTTCCGAACCTGACGATCGTCGGCGAAGTGCTCGTCGACCGGGTGATCGTCGAGCACGGCCGCGCGACCGGCGTCGTGGTGCACCACCGCGGCGAGGTGGTCGAGGTGCGCGCGGGAGCCGTCGTCCTCGCCGGCGGCGCGTACAACTCGCCGACCGTGCTCCTGCGTTCGGGCATCGGACCGTCCGCGCAGCTCGCCCCCCTCGGCATCCCGCTCGTCGCGCACCTCCCCGGCGTCGGCGAAAACCTCCACGACCAGCCGTTCCTCCTGATGAGCTGGGAGGGGTCGGACCGCATGCGCGTGGAGATGGATGCCGCCCGCGCGGGCGGCTGGGCCCCCGACGAGCAGGCGATGGGCAAGGCCGCCTCGAGCGTCGAGACCGAGGCGTTCGACCTGCACTTCCTCCCGTACAGCCCCACCCACCGCGGCGACGAGAAACGGTGGAGCATCGGCACTTCGGCGCTCCTGCCGCGGTCGCGCGGATTCGTGCGCCTGCGCAGCACCGATCCCGAGGCGAAGCCGATCATCGATCACCGGTTCCTCACCGACCCCGAGGGGCTCGACGTCGCGATGCTGATGGACGGCGCGGAGATCCTGCGCGACCTCGCGGCCACGCCCGCACTCGCGCCCCTCGTGGGACGGGAGATCCACCCCGGCCCCGACACCTTCACGCGGGAGGCGCTCGCGGCCCACCTCTACGCGAACCCCGACAACTACTGGCATCCGGTCGGCACGTGCCGGATGGGCGTGGAGGGCGACCCGCTCGCGGTCGTCGACGCGCGCGGCCGGGTCCACGGCGTGGAGGGACTCCGCGTCGCCGACTGCGCGATCATGCCGCGCGTGCCGCGCGCGACCACCGCCATGCCCGCCATCGTGGTGGGCGAGAACATCGCCCGGATGCTGATCGAGGACGCCGCATGAGCCTGTCGCACCTGACCCGCCGCTCCGCATCCTCCCTCGCGGAGGCGATCAGACGGCGGGAGGTGTCGTCGGAGGAGGTCGTGCGTGCGCATCTCGAGCGGATCGACGAGATCAACCCCGCGGTCAACGCGGTGGTGTCCTATCGGCCCGAGGAGGCCATCGACCGCGCTCGCGAGCTCGACGCGCTCAGCGCCCGCGGCCTCTCGACGGGTCCCCTGCACGGGTTGCCGTTCGCGGTGAAGGACCTGATGGATGTCGCGGGCCTCCCGACCACGTCGGGCTCGCGCATCCACGTCGGCACTGTCGCGAAGTCGGACAGCGTCATCTCGGGTCGTATCCGCGACGCGGGGGCCGTGTTCGTCGGGAAGACGAACACCCCCGAGTTCGGGGTCGGTTCGCACACGTTCAACGACGTGTTCGGTATCACCCGCAATCCGTACGACCTCGCTCGCTCCGCCGGCGGCAGCAGCGGTGGTGCGGCCGCGGCCGTCACCAGCGGCATGCTGCCGATGGCCGACGGGTCCGACCTCGGTGGCAGCATCCGCAACCCCGCGTCGTTCGGCAACCTCGTCGGGCTCCGGCCCACCGCGGGCCGCGTCGCCTCGGCCCGCCCCGGTAACGCGTGGGACCCCGGGTCGGTGCTGGGGCCGCTCGCGCGCAACGTCCGCGACGCCGCCCTGCTGATGTCGGTGATCTCGGCGCCGGAGCGTCGAGCGCCGCTGTCCATCGACGAGGATCCCGCGCTGTTCCTGTCGCTGCAGCCGCGACCGTTCGCCGGCGCGCGCGTGGCCTACAGTGCCGACCTCGGCGGGCTTCCGCTCGATCCGCAGGTGCGCGCGGCGACCGAGGCGGCCGCACGGCTCGCCGCCGACCTCGGCGCCGAGGTGATCCCGGTCGACCTCGACCTGTCCGAGGCCGACCTCGTGTTCGAGACGTTCCGCTCGCTGGAGTTCCTCGACGCCCACGGTGAGGAAGCGGCGGAGCACCCCGACCTGGTCAAGCAGACGCTGAAGGACGACATCGCGTGGGCCGGGGGATTCACCGCCGAGACGCTCGTCCGCGCCGCCGGTGCCCGCACCCGACTGTTCCGCCGGTTCCAGGCGCTGTTCGAGGACGTCGACCTGCTGCTCGCCCCGTGCGTCCAGGTGCTGCCCTTCCCCGTCGAGTGGGAGTACCCGACCGAGATCGACGGCGTCGGGATGGACCGCTACTACTCGTGGCAGCGGTCCTGCAGCCGCATCACCGCCACGGCGATGCCGGCGCTGTCGCTGCCCTTCTCGTTCTCGACCGAGGGGCTGCCGATCGGCGTGCAGTTCGTCGGTCCCTACCGCGCCGACCGCACCCTGCTGGAGTTCGGTCTGACCTGGGAGGGTGCCGTCGCCGACACGATGGCCCGCCGCCCGCCTCTCTGACCCGACGTCCCCGCTGAGGAGCCCCGCATGACCCCGTCCCCCCGGAACGACGCCACCACGCTGGTGATCGCGCCCGTACGCACGATGGACCCCGACCGCCCGCACGCGGAAGCGTTCGCGGTGCGGGCGGGGCGGATCGTCGCGGTCGGAGGCGTCGACGAGGTCAGCGCCGTCCTCCCCGCCGACCACGAAGTCGAGGAGCTCGACGGCGTCGTGCTCCCGGGCCTCATCGACGCTCACCTGCACATGCAGCGCGGCGGCCTCAAGGGAAGCGAACACGTCGACCCGGACGTCGACGTCGACGGGTACATCGACGCGATGGCGCGCACGTTCGACGACGAGGACTGGACCGGTGCCGAGCCTCCCACGCTCGATCAGCGGGTCGCGGGGCTCGACCTCGTCCAGCCGCTGTTCCACGCCCTCGGTTTCACCGGCATCGTCGACCCCGCCGTCACCCCGGACGAGATGCGCGGTTACCAGGAGGCGCACCGCCGCGGGCGGCTCACGATGCGCACCGTCGCGATGCCCTACCTCGAGATCGGGTCGCCGGGCACCCCCGACGTCGACGCGGTCATCGCCCACCTCTCGGGCACCGGGGTCTCCACGGGCTTCGGCGACGACGTCCTGCGCCTCGGGCCGATCAAGGTGTACGCCGACGGTGAGGCACTGAAGGGGCAGGCGCTGCTCGACGAGCCGTGGGATGCCAGCGGATACCGCGGCGAGCAGCGGATCCCGGATGCCGAGTACGCCCGTCTCGTCGCGTTCTGCGCCGCGAACGGCTGGGGCGTCGGCACGCACGCCGTCGGGGGCGCGGCGATCGGACTCGTCGCCCGGGAGTATGCCCGCGCCGGCGCCGCCGTACGGCAGAACCGGTACCAGGTGATCCACGGGTATCTCGAGCCGAGCGTCGAGACCATGCGTCTGGCCGGCGGCGTGGGGACCGTGGCATCCCTTCAGCCCTCGATCATCTGGCACAACGGCGCCGGTTTGCGGGAGAAGCTGGGGGAGCGCGCCGAGCATGCGAACCCGATGCGCTCCTGGATCGACGCGGGCGCGGTGCTCGCCCTCGGGTCGGACGGGCCGTACTTCGCGTTCGATCCCCGCCACCTGATGTGGCAGGCGGTCACGCGGTTCGTCGCGAACTCTTCCGAGCCGCTCGACCGGTCGGAGGCCATCACGCTCGAGGAGGCGCTCGCCGGGTACACGACCGGTGCCGCGTACGCGAGTCTCGCCGAGACCGAGCGGGGGATGATCCGCCCGGGCATGCTCGCGGACTGGGCGCTGTGGTCGGCGGACCCGGTGGATGCCGGTGTCGACGCGCTGCGCGGACTCCACGTCCGCCGGACGGTGGTGGGCGGCCGCACCGTGTACCGGGGCCACTCGTGATCGAGACGGTCCTCGGCCCCGTGCCCGCGGAGGGGTGGGGGGCGACCTCGACGAACGAACACCTCCTCACCGACTCGCGGGGCCTCGCGCGCCCGCTCCCGGACGGCACGTTCCTCGATGGCCCGCCTCGTCTGGAGGTCTGGGGCGACCTCCGGTGGAACTGGATGTCGATGCCCAACAACCTCACGCTCGACGACCCCGTCACGGCCGCCGAGGAACTGGCATCCGCCGCCGCCGTCGGCCTGGGTGCCGTGGTGGAGGCGACATCGTGGGGCATGGGCCCGTGTCACGCCGAGCTGCCCGAGATCTCGCGCCGCAGCGGGGTGCAGATCGTGGCCGCGTACGGCTCCTACATCGACAAGACGCTTCCGGCGTGGTGGCGGGAGCTGAGCGAGAGCGAGATGTTCGCGCTGTTCCGCACGGCGCTGACGGATGCCGTGCCCGGGGCGGCGTATCGCGCCGGGCTGCTGGGGCTTCTCGGTACCAGCGCCGAGATCACGGGGCCCGAGGCCCGGGCGCTGCGCGCGGCGGGCCGAGCCGCGGCCGAGGCCGGGGCGTCGGTGAGCATTCGTCTGGATGCGGCTGCCCGCCGCGGCCCGGAGGTCGCCGGCATCCTCACCGGGATGGGACTGGCGCCCGAGCGGATCCTCTTCTGCAACATCGACAAGGTGCTCGACCTCGCCTACGTGTCCGACATCGTCGACACCGGCGCCGTGGTGGAGTTCGCCTTCGGGAGCGACCATTCCTTCGGCGGCGGGATCCGCGATCACACCGACCGCGAGCGCCTCGACTTCCTCGGCGCCCTCGTCGCCGTGCGCCCCGACGCCGCGATCACACTCAGCACCTCGGTCTGGACCAAGGGACAGCTGACCCGCTACGGCGGCATGGGCTACGGTCACGTGCTCACGCGCATCGCCCCCCTCCTCGCGAGCGTCGGCGTCGATGACGCCCGTCTCGCCGACATGCTCGTCGCGCGCCCCGTCGCGCTCCTGGACAGGACGGAGACTCCTTCATGACCCCCACCGACCAGCCCCTGCACCGACGGAGCGCGCGCGAGCTCGCCGCCGGCATCCGGACCCGCGAGTTCTCGGCCGAGGAGGTGATGCGTGCGCACCTCGCACGGATCGAGGAGCACAACGACGCGGTCGCGGCGATCGTCACGATGATCCCCGAGTCCGAGGCCATCGAGGCGGCGCGCGAGGCGGACCGGGCCGTCGCCCGCGGTGACGAGGTGGGGCTCCTCCACGGCCTGCCGACCGCGGTGAAGGACCTGCTCGACGTCGAGGGGCTGCCCACCCGCCATGGCTCGCGGATCCACGCCGATGCGGCACCCGCGCGTGCGGACGCCATGGTCGTGGGACGGATGCGTCGCGCGGGAGCGCTCATCATCGGCAAGACGAACACCCCCGAGGCGGGGCTCGGCACGCTGACCTTCAGCGCCATCGCCGACACGTGCCGCAACCCCTACGACCTCTCGCGCCACGCCGGAGGGTCGAGCGGCGGAGCCGCGGCCGCGGTCGCGACGGGCATGCTGCCGTTCGCCGACGGCTCCGACAGCGGCGGCAGCCTGCGCTACCCGGCGGCGTTCTGCAACGTCGTGGGCCTGCGCCCGACTCCCGGCCGCGTCGCGAGCGGACGGCTCGACAATGGCTGGACCGCGCACGGCGTCCTGGGCCCGATGGCGCGAACGAGCGACGACGTCGCGTACGCTCTCGCGGCCATGGCGGGTCCCGACCCGATGGCACCGCTCTCGATCGCGGAGGACCCCGCTGTCTTCGCGTCGCTGACGCCGCGGAGTCCGGCATCGGTCCGGATCGGCTGGAATAGCGACGCGGGCGGCGTGCCGATCTCGCCCGAGGTCGCGGCCGTGCACACGGCGACGAGGGCCGCGCTCGTGGCCGCGGGGTACGACATCGTCGACCTCGACCTCGACCTGGCGGATGCCGAGGCCGCGTGGGAGACGGTGGAGATGTACAACTTCTTCGCCTCCTATCGCGGAGAGGCGGCCGCCCATCCCGACCTCATGCGCCCCGACCTGCTGCGCAACGTCCGGCAGGGGGAACGCATCACGGCCGCCGAGCTGGCCGACGCCCTGCGCACGCGCACCGAGGTCTTCCGCCGGACCGAGCGGCTGTTCGCCGACGTCGACGTGCTCATCGCCCCGGCGACGCCCGTGGTGGCGCCGCCGGCCGAGGTCGAGTGGGTCGAGCGCGTGGGCGACACCGTCTACGATCGCTACTTCCGGTGGCAGATGCTCGCGAACCGCTTCACCGTGACCGCGCACCCCGTGGTCGTCACGCCCGCGGGTTTCCACGGGCACCTGCCGGTCGGAATGCAGGTCGTCGGTCGCCACCGCGGCGAGGCGGATCTGCTCGCGATCAGCGCGGGGCTCGAGGCCGTCCTCGGCCTGACGGCCCGCACACCCGGGGAGTGAGCCACGTTTTACAACGTGGAAACATTCTCGGCACAAAATGAGGGATCCAATCCTGCAAAATTGGATCCAGTTACACCCGAGATATATCCATGATCCTCCACCCGGCCGCCGCGTCCCGAACGCAACCCGAATGCGTCGAGTCCGGCCCACCCTTTCGCACAGCACGAGGAGTAGTCCAGTCATGAAGATCCCGAACCGTTCCCGACGGCTCGCCGTCACCCTCGCGGGACTCGCCACGGTGAGCGTCCTGGCCGCCGGTTGCGCCGGCGCAACCGGCTCCGAGCCCGCCGCGTCGGATGGCTCCGCCGCCCTCAGTGGCCAGGTCGTCTGGGCCGACTACGGTGGGCCGACCAACGAGAGCCGCCAGGTCGCCTACTTCGACAGCTTCATCGACGAGACCGGCGTCGACGTCGTCTCGACGAGCATCGAAGACGCCGTCTACAAGAGCGAGCTCAAGGGTGAGGACGGTGACTACGACATCTTCCAGGCCGGCATCTCCGACATCCTGCCCAACCTCGGCAACCTCGCCGAGGTCCCCGCGGACGCTCAGGGGAGCCTGCTGCCCGAGAACGTGCGGCCGTACTACATCGGCGGCTTCGTCTTCGGTGTCGCCCAGGGGTGGCTGACCTCGACGTACCCCGACGGTGGGCCGCAGGACTGGGCGGACTTCTTCGACACCACGAAGTTCCCCGGCAAGCGCGCATGGCCCGGTGACCCGGGTTCGTACGACTCGTCGTACGAGATCGCGTTGATCGCCGACGGTGTCAAGCCGGCCGACCTCTACCCGCTCGACCTGCCGCGCGCCGAGAAGAAGCTCGACACGATTCGCGACAGCCTGGTCTTCTACCAGTCCTACCCCGAGACCCAGCAGCTGCTGAGCAGCGGCAGCGTGGCCATCGCGGTCACCGTCACGGGACAGTTCCGTGCCCTGCAGAACGCGGGCCAGGATGTGACCGTGCAGTGGAACCAGGCGTTCGCTGTGCCTTCGGGCTTCGTTTCGCCGAAGTCCTCGAAGAACCCGGATGCCGTCGCGGCTCTCGCTTCGTGGATGAACGACCCGGCCCGTCAGGCCGTCTTCACCGAACGCACCGGCTACGGTCCCGTGAACCCCGCGGTGTTCGATGAGCTGTCCGACGACGTGAAGTCGCAGGTCGTGAACGCCCCCTCGCACACCAACCTGCTCGCCTACGGCGAGGAGTGGCGTGCCGAGAACGCGGACCTGCTGCTCAACTCCTACACGGCGTGGCTCGCGGGCTGAGTTCCCGAGTCCTCATCCAGGGCGTCTCCCCTCTCGGGGAGGCGCCCTGCGTCGTTTCCGGGTCCGTTGTTACTCGCCCGAAACACAGCGCGTTTACAATCGGATCCACAAGAGCTAACTTTGGATCCAAGTCGACGGTCTTCGCGTCGACGGGGATCCTGTGGGGGAAACTCCCCCGCAATCTCGACCGAGGAGCATGAGCCCGTGAGTAGTGCGACCTTAGCCACGAGGATGCCGCGGGTGCGGCCCGCCGGCGGACTGCGCGGCGGGATCAGCCGGGCCGAGGTCCGCTGGCTCGTCTGGCCCCCGCTGGCCTTCTTCGCCATCGCCCTCGGCGTTCCGATGATCGCCCTGATCGCGATGTCGCTCGAGGGCGGCGGAGCCGCCTACCCCGGCGCCTTCGCGGTGCCGGCGTTCCTCGGCTCCCTCGGGCGCACCGTCGTGATCGCGGTGGTCACCATGGTGCTGACCATGATCCTCGGCGCCGCTTACGCGCTCGCGATCGTGACGTCGCCGACGTGGCTGCGCGTGGGCCTCCTGGCGGCCCTCATGCTCTCGCTCTGGACCTCGGTGATGGTGCGCTCGTTCGGCTGGGTCCTGCTGGAACTCCCCAAGGGCGCGATCCACTGGTTCCTCGGGATCATCGGTCTCGGCGACCAGCCGGTCGAGATCTACCAGACGGTGGCCGGGATGTACCCCGCCATGATCGCCGTCATGCTCCCCTTCGCGGTCCTTCCCGTCATGAGCGCGCTGCAGTCGATCGACAAGGAGCAGCTCAACGCGGCGACGATCTTCGGCGCGGGTCCGCTCCTGACCTTTCGAACGGTGACCTGGCCGCACATCGTGCCCTCGATCATCAGCGGTGGCGTCCTGGTCTTCGTCATGTCGCTCGGCTTCTACGTCACGCCGCTGCTGCTTGGCGGCCCCGCCAACATGACGGTCTCGGGCGTCATCAACGCGCAGATGAGCAAGGCCGACCGTCCCGATCTGGCGGCGGCCATGAGCATCCTGCTGGTCGGAGGAACGATGCTCATCTACCTCGTCGCGGACCGCCTGTTCAAGGTGAGCGAGAAGTGGGGCTGACATGACGACCACCGTTGCCCGGAGCCTCGGCGCGTGGCGGATCCCCGTGATCTTCGTCGCCCTGCTCGCCAGCTTGCTCCTGATCGTGCCGTTCCTCATCCTGGTGTCCACCTCGTGGACGCAGGGCGGCTTCATCCTCTTCCCGCCCGACGGGTTCTCGCTGCAGTGGTACGCGAAGGTCCTCGGCGACCGCCGGTGGATGAACGCCTTCACGTTCTCGCTGTGGGAGAGCGCAGCGGCCACCCTCATCGCGACCGTTCTCGGTGCGGTGGGAGCCATCGGCCTCACCCGTGTGCGCCGTCGTGCCGCCCAGCGATGGATCCGCACTCTCTTCATCGTCCCGATCGCGCTCCCGCCGATCGCCTACGCGGTGGGCCTCTACGGTGCCGGATCCGAGCTGTCATTCCTGCGCGGCTCGATCCTCACGCTCGTCCTCGGACACGCCCTGCTGGCGTTGCCGTACGTGTTCGTCATCGTCTCCGGTGGCGTCGCGCGCATCGACCCGGCGTTACGGCCCGCGGCGTGGACCCTCGGGGCGCGCTGGCCCCTCGTGCTGTGGAAGATCGAGCTGCCGGCGTTGCTGCCCTACATCCTGTCGGGCGCCCTCTTCGCCTTCGTCGTCGTGTTCGACGAGGTCGTGCTGGCCGTCTTCCTGTTGCCCCCCGGCGTGCAGACGCTTCCGCTGAAGATGCTGAACGCCGCCTCGGAGGCGTTCTCACCGGAGCTCACGGCGGCGTCCACGCTCGTCTCCGTCCTCGCGATCGTGCTCCTCGCGGTCGTCCCCCTCGTCATCGGACGCGCATCGCGCCGGTCCGGAGCGCGCCGTGGGCGCGCCCGCACCGCGGCGATCCGCCCGGAAGGAGTCATCGAATGACCGTCGCCCTCTCCGTCACCGACGTCGAGGTCACCCTCGGCGCCAACCACGTGCTCAAAGGCGTCTCGCTCGACGTCCAGCCGGGCGAGTTCGTCACGCTCCTCGGCGCCAGCGGCAGTGGCAAGTCGACGCTGCTGAACGTCATCGCCGGCCTCCAGGCCGTCGATGCCGGTCACGTCGCGTTCGACGGACAGAACGTCGAACGCCTCGCGCCGCAGAAGCGGAACGTCGGCGTCGTCTTCCAGTCCTACGCGCTATTCCCGCACCTGAGCATCGGCGACAACGTCGCGTTCCCGCTGCTGGCCGCCCGACGCCCCGCCAAGGAGCGGCGCGCCGTCGCCGACGAGATGCTCGCACTCGTGCAGCTCCCCGGCATGGCCGACCGCTCGCCCGCCTCGCTCTCCGGCGGACAGCGCCAGCGCGTGGCCCTCGCGCGCGCGCTCGCCGCGAACCCCGGCATCCTGCTTCTGGACGAGCCGATGGCCGCCCTCGACAAGCAGCTGCGCGAGCAGATGCAGGTGGAGATCACGCGCATCCAGCGCAAGGTCGGGATCACCACCGTCTCGGTCACGCACGACCAGACCGAGGCGCTGACGATGTCCGACCGTGTCGCGATCATGCACGAGGGGCGCCTGGTGCAGGTCGCCACGCCCGAAGACCTCTACCGGCGCCCCGTGAACGCCTACGTCGCGAGCTTCCTGGGCGAGGCCAACCTCCTGCCGGTGTCGGACGGCGCGCTCGTCGACGACACGACGGGCCTGATCGTGGATGCCACGGCGGTCCTGCGCCCCGAAGACATGAGCGTCGTCGCGCCCGGCGAGAGCACTCCCGCCTGGTCTGTCGAGGGGACGGTGCGGCTCGTGAGCTTCCAGGGTTCGCGCTACCGCCTGGAGCTCGCGACACCGTACGGCCGCAAGGTCGTCGCCTCGCTCTCGCCCGCGACCGATCTGTCGGGTCTCGCGGCGGGGTCGCGCGTGCGCCTCGCGTGCCGCACCCCTGAGCGGGTCCACCTGATCGAGGCGGTCGCGACGGCAGCCATCCCGGTCCCGGTCTGAACCCGGATCCCGTTTCTTCCCGAGCCGCCGCGGCTCGCCCTTCCCCCTGCGAGGAGTGCCCATGATCATCGACGCCTACAACACGACGCAAGACGTCCGCGGCCGATCCGACTACCTCACCGGCGCCCGACCCGGTGAGGAACCGCCGGCGTACGTGCCCTTCGACCCGCAGCGCATCCTCTCGCGCATGGACGCCGCCGGCGTCGACATGGCGATGGTGTGCTCGCTCGCCCAGCGCATCGAGAACGACTTCATCATCGGGCTGCAGGACGCCCACCCCGACCGCTTCATCGGTTTCGGTCAGGTGATGCCGCAAGCGGACGACGCCGTCGAGGAGATCCAGCGACTGGCGGATGCCGGCATCCGGGGTCTGAAACTGCACCCCAGCATGCACGGCTATCACGTCGCCGACCACGGTCTGCTCGACCCGGTGTTCCGCGCGTGCGCCGCGAACGGCATGGCCGTGATCATCAACGCGCTCGACGACGCCTTCTGTGCGCCGTTCTCGATCGAGGAGATCGCGAAGGACCACCCCGACGTGCCGACGATCATCGCCCACATGGGTGCGGTCTGGAACGTCCCGGAGGCGATCATCGTCGCCGAGCGCCGCGAGAACGTCTACCTCGAGACCTCGGCGACCCTCATGGCCGACGTCAAGCGCGCGTACGCGCGGCTCGGACCGGAGAAGATCCTCATGGGCTCGGAATGGCCGGGCTCGGACTTCGACCTCGAGCGCATGAAGATCGCGAAGGCGATCCCGGATGCCGCCGACCGCGCGCTCGTCGAGGGCGGGAACTACGCCCGCATCATGCGCATTGCGGTGCCGGTGTGACCCATCGGCCGCCGCTCGGGCGTCCCGCGGAGATGTCCGATGCGGATGCCGAGCTGCTCAACGCTGCGCGGGCTCAGCTCGACGCCGTCTACCGCGAGGGGCGGCACGAGGTGGTCGCCGCGTTCCGGCTCGCCGACGGCCGGATCGTCACGGGCGTGCACGTCGACGGGTCTGCCCGGCGCTCGTCGGTGTGCGCCGAGGGGGTCGCTGCGGGGAACGTCATCGCGGCCGGCGGGACGGTGGTGGCCGGGGTGAGCGTGCTGCGCCGCCCGGGCGGCAGCGAGCACGTGATCGAACCGTGCGGCGTGTGCGCCGAACTGCTCACCGACTACTGGCCGGACGCACGCGTGTGGATCACCCGCGGCGACGACACGGTTGCGGTGGCGATGAGG
This sequence comes from Microbacterium canaveralium, assembly GCF_047238045.1. Lineage (NCBI taxonomy): Bacteria > Bacillati > Actinomycetota > Actinomycetes > Micrococcales > Microbacteriaceae > Microbacterium > Microbacterium canaveralium. Next base: position 482,517 of record NZ_JBDFMA010000003.1, read on the forward strand.
GATCTGCTCCCCGCCAAGCGCTCCCGCCTCTGGTGACGGGCGCCGCCGCGGTCAGGCGGCGGGGTCCCGAGGCTCGGTGGCATCCGGTCGGAGGCGAGGCGAGTCGTCGCGCGTGAAGATCGTCAGCACGGCGAGGGCGACCAGCTGCAGGCCCGCGACGAGCAGGAACGCCCACATCGATGAGGCCACGGCGATCACGGCGCCGCCGATCACGGCGCCGCCGCCGTAGCCGATACTGGTGAAGCTCGAGAAGAGGCCGACGCCGAGGGCCCGGTTCTCGGGGTGCAGGGCTCGCGTGGCGAGCATCGTGAGCGACGGATACAGCGGGGAGAACCCGACGCCGATGAGCGCCGCGCCCGCCGCAGCCACCCAGAAGTCCGCCGCCAGGGCGAGTGTCACCAGACCCGCCGTGAGCGCGACGAGCGAGATCGCCGTGGCCCGGAGCGGGCCGATCCGATCGGGGAGGTTCGCCAGGAACAGCCGCGCGACGATGACCGAGACGGCGAACACGGCGAAGACCGACGCGGCGCCGAGGAGGCCGGTCGCCGGCACCCCGGCGCCGGAGAGGTGGACGATGAGGAATCCGAGCATGAGGCCCTCGCCGCACCACGCCGCCGCCGCGACGACGCCGGGGGTCCACACGGCCTGGAAGGCCCGCCACAGCGCACGCAGACCGCGCGGGCGTGGCGACGCGTCCGGGGACGGGGCGGCCGGCGTCACCCGGGGGAGGAGAAGGATCAGCGCTCCCGTCGTCAGCTCGAGAGCGGCGCACAGCAGGAACACCGCGCGCGGGTCGGCCAGCGCGTCGACGGCCGTCCCGACCAGCGGACCCAGGGCGAGACCGATCCACACGCTGAGCCCGTAGATGCTCAGCGCCTTGCCCCGCTGCCCGGGGGGAGCGACCGTCACCAGCCAGGCCATCAGAAGGGTGACGGCCGCGGAGCTGCCGAATCCGAACAGGATGCGGCTCACGCTCGCACCCCACAGCGTCGGCACCGTGGCGAGCATCACGAGCGCCCCGGTGGCCACGACGCTGCCGATCACCGCGATGAGCCGATAACCGAGCCGGTCGCCGAGCACCCCCGCCACCGGCATCGACAGCATCGAGGCGACCGCGGCGAGCGAGATGATCGCGCCGGCGAGCCCGGTGCCGCCCCCGAGCACGTCACCGACATAGACCGGGATGAGGGGAGTGCTCGCGGAGTTGGTGATGCCGCTCAGCGCCGAGGCGGTGAAGATCACCCAGAACGGCACGGTGCGGGTGATGTCCCGCGTGCCGTTCATGCGGTGGGGGCGTTCGGGGCGCACTCCAGGCTGAGCCACAATTCGAAGCAGTTGTTCCGCGACAGGCTCGTTGCGCCGATCGACGCGCGGCCGACGCTACCGGCATCCTCGCCGAAGACGTCGAGGAAGAGGTCGGTCGCCCCGTTGGAGACGAGGTGCAGGTCTTCGAAGCCGGGCGGGCACACGACGAAGCACAGGGCGCGCGACAGGCTCACCACGTTGTCGAGCGACCCGAGGGCGTAGCGGATCATTCCGAGCGTGTGGACCGCGGTGAGGCGTGCGGCCGCATACCCCTCCTCGACCGTGACGTCGACTCCTACGACGCCGGGGTGGAGGCGGTCGCCCGCGCGGTTCTCGGGTGTGAGACCCGCCAGTTCGATGAGCGTGCCGATCCGGTGGAAGGGCTTCATCCGGCCGTACCGGATGCCGAACGGCGGATCGCTGTAGTCGGGGATCTCGAGGCCGAGTTCGCGGACGCGTGCTTCCGGGGATGTCATGGCGCACCTCTCTTCGGTTGTATCCTATCTCACATAAAATGGATCCATTACGACGGGAGCTGTCATGGCGTGGTCCGCTGAGCAACGTGTCAAGGAACTGGGGCTGGTCATCCCGGACTACTCCGACCCGCCCTACGGCGAGCGCTACGCCACGATGAAGGCGTTCCACCACCTCGGTCGGACGCTCACGATCAGTGGCATCACTCCCGAGGACCGTCAGGGCAACAAGGTCTTCCCCGGCCGCGTCGGCGAGACGGTCACGCTCGAGCAGGGCTATGAGGCGGCGCGGTATGCGGCGATCAACGTGCTCGGTCTCATCCGCTTCGCCGTGGGATCTCTCGACGAGGTCTCGGCGTTCATCCGGACGCTGACGTTCGTGTGCGTCGCGCCGGACTTCACCGACGTCAACCTCGTCACCAACGGCGCCGCTGACCTGTTCGTCGAGGTCTTCGGCGACCGCATCGGGCGCTCCACGTCCGCCGGCATCGGCGTCACCACCCTGTCCGGCAACAACGTGTTCGAGATGGTCACGGTCGTCGAGACCCGGCATCCGGCGCCGGAGGTCGACGATGAGGATTGACACCCACCTGCACCTGTACGCCGATGCGGCGCAGGGCCTGCACGACCTCACCGCCTACCCGATCGTCGAGTACGGCGAGAAGGATGACGTGGAGTTCGCCGGTATCGCGGGCACGGTCGCGGACGCCCTGGCGACGCTCGAGGCCGAGGGGTTCGACTACGCCGCCGTGCTCGGCAGCTTCGAGCTCCCTGACCTTCCCCATCCCCCTGGGGGAGCGGACTACTGGCCCGCCGTGCCGCCGCACGCCGACCTGCGCGATGAGCTCGTCGCCTACAACCGGTGGCTCTGCGACGTGGGGGCGCAGCACCCGCGGCTGCTGCCGTTCCTCGCCGCCAACCCCGCCGTCATGACCTCCGCGGAGGTGTATGCGCACTTCGCCGAGATGTTCGGCGACCACGGTGCGCGCGGCCTGAAGCTGCACCCGATCGCGATCCGCACGTTCCCCGACGACCCGGGTCTCGCTGGGGCGTACGACGCGTTGGAGGAGGCCGGTGCGCCGGTCGTGTTCCACGGCGGGCCCGACGTCCGCGGCTTCGGCTGGGCGGACCCGAAGCGCATCGCCGCGGTGGCGGGGGAGCGGCCGGGGCTCGCCGTCATCATGGCGCACCTGGGCGGGGCGGCGTGGCGCGACGTCGCGGCGCTCGCCGAGGCGCAGCCGACGCTGCGGTTCGACCTCTCCGAGATCGTCCACTGGATCGGCGCGCCGCTGGCGCCGACCGCCGCCCAGGTGGTCGCGCTCGTGCGCGCCGTGGGCGTGGAGCGCGTCGTCCTCGGCTCGGACTTCCCCTGGTACACCCCGGGGGCGACGGCCGCCGTGGTCGAGGAGCTGCCGGGATTGTCGGAGGCCGAACGCGCCGCGATCATCGGCGAGAACGCCGCCCGGCTCCTTCGCCTGGGCTGAGCGGCGTTCGGACGCGGCTCAGGCGGCGGGCTTGTAGACCACGTAGAGCTTGCGGACCGGCTCGATCACGGTCCAGACACCGGTCCAGCCGATCGGGAAGTAGGCCGCGCTCCCCGCCGTGAGCTCGACGGGCTCCTCGCCGTCGCGCTGGACGGTCATCCGTCCGGCGAGGATGTGGACGATCTCGCCGCGCGTGAGGAACTCCCATCGCGATGTGCCCGGGTCGCTCTCCCACACGCCGGAGATGACCGTGCGGTCGTCGTTCACAAACTGCACCTTGCCGCGGACGATGATCTCGCCCGACAGCGGTTCGGCGTTCGGTGGGGCGAGGGGCTTCGCCTCGAGTTCGGTGGCATCCAGCTCAGCGGGTCTCATCACGAAAGTCATGTTTGGATCCTAAATGCGCAAGAATGGATCCGCAATGAAAGGAGCCGGTGTGATCGAGACCGTCCTGGGAGCCCTCCCCGCCGCGGCGCTCGGGCCGACGTCGATGCACGATCACGTCCTCGCCGACTCGGCCCGCCTGCAGCGCCCGGGCGAGCAGCCTCCGCCGCCCGGGCCGCCCACCGTGCGCCCCGAGACGCGCGACTATCTGAGCCGCAACATGCTCGCGTTCGCCGACAATCTGCGGCTCGACGACCCGGATGCCGCGGTCGACGAGCTACGGATCGCTGCCGACGCGGGCCAGCAGGCGCTGGTCGAGTCGACATCGTGGGGCCTCGGACCCGACCACGCGCGGCTGCCCGAGATCGCGCGGCGCTCGGGCATGACGATCGTCGTGGCCTACGGCACGTACATCCGATCCACGCTCCCGCCCGAGATCTCGGCGCTCGACGAGGATGGCCTGCACGCCCTGTTCGCCGCGGCGCTCGACGACGCGGTCCCGGGCACGGACTACCGCGCGGGGCTGCTCGGCATCCTGGGCACGACCGCGGGTCTTCCGGGCGTCGAACGTGGCATGCTGCGCGCGGCGGCCGACGCGGCGGCGCACGGCGGCGCGAGTGTCACCGTGCGGCTCGACCCCGATGCGCGCGACGGGCTCGCGGTGCTCGACGAACTCGCCCGCGCGGGGCTGCCCGCGGACCGCGTCGTCTTCACCAACGCCGACGAATTCCTGGATGCCGCGTACTGGCGCGACCTGTCGGACGCGGGCGCGACGCTCGAGATGTGCTTCGGCACCGAGGACGTGCACGTCGGACGCGTGTTCAACCCCACCGACGCGGAGCGCCTGCGCTTCTTCGTCGACGCCGTGACCGCCCGCCCGGCGGCGCGGTACGTGCTCGGGCAGTCGGTATGGACGAAGGCGCAGCTGACGCGTCACGGGGGCTACGGGTATGGGCGTCTCCTCGGCGTGATCGTTCCGGAGCTGCGGGCGCGACTTGGGGTGCCCCGGGTCGCGGAGATGCTCGTCGACCAACCGCGTCGTCTGCTCGACCGCGGAGCGGGGCGTCCCGACGCCTGACGGCATCCGAACGCCCCGCGCGGAGATCAGACGACGTTCGCCGTCTCGGCCGGCAGCAGCAGCGCGGGAGCCGGTGCGGCCTCGCGTCCCTCAAAGGGCACCGGCTGGCACACGAGGTAGTAGTCGCCGGCCTCGGTCTCGGCGAGGTTCGCGTTCTCGAGGATCACGACGCCGGCGTTGCAGAGGATCACGTGCGTGGGCCACTCGACGGTGTGGTCCGGAGCCTCCATCGTCATGTAGTCGTTCGCGGCGAAGACGACGCCGTGGTCGACGAGCCACTGTGCACCGGAGGGGCCGAGCCCCACCCACGTGGGGCTCTTCTCGTTGCGGGTGAGGGCGTCGGTGGAGTTGCGGGTCTTAAACAGCACGCGCGTCGCGCCTTCCGCTCCGGCGGCGATCAGGTCGTCGGCCGTGATCTCCTTCTCGACGTGGCGCAGGTCGAGCACCCGCGCCGGGCCGACGGTGTGGGTGAGGGGCAGGGAGTCCACGGTGGTCCCGCCGGGCACGAAGTGGCTCGGGGCGTCGACGTGGGTGCCGGTGTGGGCTCCGATGAGCCAGCGCGACACTTCGCTGGGGTTGGTGTCGGAGATATCCTCCACCATCTCGTACGTCGGTCGGCGGCCCCAGTGCAGCATCTCGGGGTGGACGGGAATGCTCAGATCGATGATGGTCACGCGCAGCACCTTAGCGTCTGGGATCCGATAAATGCATCTTTGGATCCAACATTAGGCCGGTACCTCGACGCTCTCCTTCTCCGACGCCTCGCGCTCTGCCGTCAGGTCGGCGAGCACGGCCGCCTCGCGGTCGAGCTCGGGCGTCCGACGCGGGACCACGAAGGCGAGCGCGACGTACGTGCCGAACCCGACGACGGCCGAGACGAGCGTCGCCCATCCGTCGAAATCCGCGCCGATGAGGTCGTTGGGAATGTAAAGGATGTCGTTCGGCACGCCGTAGAGCGTCGGCGTGAGGGCGAGGAGCACCATTCGCACGACGAACCCGACGGCCATCGCGCCCAGGGCGGCCACGGCACCGGGACGCTTCCAGAACACCCCGATGACGAACGGCGCCGCGAGGCACGCGAGCATCAGGTCGAAGGCGAGGGTGAGCAGGATGCCGGTCTGGCTCACGCGGATCGCGAGGAAGGCGCCCGCGACGACGAACGGGACCATCGCCAGACGCGTCCAGCGCAGCAGCGGGTCGGGACCCGTGCCGGTGTGGCGGCGGACGGTGAAGACGTTGCGGACCGCGATCGCCGACGTCGCGAGCATCGCGCCCGAGGCCGTCGAGAAGGACGCCGCGACGATGCCCGAGAGCACGAGGATCGCGATGATCGGCGGGGCGTAGTCGCCGAGGAGCTGGTACAGCACCGGGCCGTTCTCGACCGAGAGTCCGAGCGTCGACGAGACGCTGAGGGCGACGATCGCGAAGACCGAGCCAATCGCGGCGGTGAGCCCGGCGGCGATGAAGCACGAGCGCTGCGCGACGGACGGGCTCTTCGCACCGAAGATGCGCTGCATGAAGTCGATCGCCACGATGTCGCCGATGGCGAGAGAGATGAGCGTCGCCCAGTTGATCGGCGCGCCGGCGGCGGGGTCGCTGAGCTGCTGGAGGTCGAACGGTCCCATACCCTCGGGGATCACGATGCCGTACGACACCGCGACCCACACCAGCAGGACGATGGCGGCGATGACGGTGATCGTCGTCTGGATCGCCGCGGTGTAGGCATCCGAGAACAAGCCGCCGGCGACGGTGTACGCGAGGACGAGGACGACGGCGAGCACGACGCCCCAGGCGTAGGGGATGTTCGCGAAGCGCTCGAGCAGGAATCCGCACGCGACGAGGTTGCCCGCGAGCAGGAACGTGAACGACACGATCATGAGCACGGATGCCAGCAACTCCACCGGGCGTCCGTAGCGCAGGCGGAAGAAGTCGCCAAGGGTGAACAGCTTCATGGCGTTCATGCGCTTGGCGAGGAACAGGCCGGTCAACAGCAGGCAGACGGCCAGGCCGATGGCGAGCGACGCCCCGGACCAGAAGCCGAACTGCGACGTGAGGTCGGTGTTGCCGACCGTCGCGTTGGCGTCGACGGCGGCAGCGGTGAGGCTGACGGCGACGAGCGGCACGCCGAGGCGCCGCCCGGCGACGAGGTAGTTCGCACTGTCGCCGTCGACCTTGCGCGCGACGACGATGCCGACGACGAGGATGAGGACGACGCTGAGCGCGACTCCGAAGATGATCATGGTGGGCTCCCGGCGATGAGGGGCGGTTCGGGTTTCTGTTGCTTGACAGAAAGAATCCGCGCACCGCGGTCCCCCGTGGTTTCGCCCGTGTAAAAGGCGCGTGAAATCGCCCGCGGCGCCCCGCCTCCGGCATCCCGGTCGGCCGCTCCGCGGCGTCCTGAACCCGCGTGGCCGTTCCGCGTGGTTCTGAATCCGCGAGACTTCATCGCGCCGACAACTCCCGTGCAGCCTGCAAGGGAGATGTCAGCGCGATGAAGTCTCGCGGGCAATCAGGGCCGCAACCGGAGCAGGGCCGGAACCGGAGCAGAACCCGGACCCGGAACGGGATGCCGGGTCAGCCCAACGCCGCGAGCACCGCGGGGCCCAGCGCGGCCGCGCGCTCGCGCGTGGCGGCATCCAGGTCGAGGACGCGTAGCGCGGCGGCGGCGATGGTCGTGGCATCCAGGGGTGCCGTCTGCCCGCCCTTGCGCTGCAGGATCACGCTCTCGACCAGCGCCAGCACGAGCGCCGCGCCCGCCGACGCCCGAGGAGCGTCGAGACCGCACGCGGCCACCAGCGTGCGGTAGGTCGTTTCGAGCTCGCTCCGGCGCTCGCGGAACGGCTGGAACGCCGCGTCCGACACCTCCGGCAGCAGGTACAGCCCGCCGGTGTTGTGCGGCGCCTCGGCGAGGAGCGTGACGTCCGAGACGCACAGGGCCCAGAGGCGCGCGGCGGGCTCCTCGTCGCGCGCGAGCAGGTGAGCGGCGACGTCGAGCGAGGGCTGCACGGTGTCGAGGAGGAGCGCGAGCAGGATGTCCTGCTTGCGCGCGAAATGGTGGTAGAGCGTCGCCTGCCGGATGCCGGCGGCTTCGGCGATCGCGTGCGTGCTGGCCGAGGCGTACCCGCGGGTGCCGAAGAGGGCGGCCGCGGCGGCGAGAACGTCCGCTCGCGTGCCGAGTCCGGTGGGGGAGGAGCCGGACGCCCGGGGTCGTCCCGTTCTCGTCGGCGCCATGCCCCCACCGTACCCGGGGTGGTGTGTAACGCCGTCGAAACGCACGCCTGTTCTAATACCTGTCAGCCGACAGAAAGGGATGCCCATGGAAGGTCGTGTCGACGCACTCGGAGACGTGCAGCGGGCCCGGGACGACGCGCGGGCGCGTGCCGCCCGGTCGGAATGGATGCCGTATCTGCCGCCCTCCATGGCGCCCTTCGCGCCCGACGGGGTTGCCGCGGAAGACCTGCGCTGGGCCGAGACGGTGGCCCCCGGCGGGTACACGCACCTGCGCGTGGCCCGGGGCACGCGCCTGCGGTTCACCGACCCGACGGGTGACGCGTGCGCCACCGTGCTCCTGTTCAACGCCGTCGAGCCCGGCGAGCGGCTCAATGTCGCTGACACGCAGAAGATCCCGTGGCAGGCGTACCTCGGCGAGGGGCACCCGCTGCTCTCCGGCGACGGCCGTGTCCTCGCCACGATCGCCGCCGACACATCGGGCCGCCACGATGCCTTCTGCGGCACGACGAGCGACGCGTTCGCGATCGAGCGCTACGGAGACGCCGCGCCCGAGGGCCCGTCGCCCTCGGGCCACGGCCTGCTGCGTCTCGCCGCGAGCAAGCACGGCCTGACCGTGCGCGACCTGCCCCCGTCCGTGTCGTTCTTCCAGGGTGTGCGCGCGAACCCCGAGGGCGACCTCGAGTGGCTCGGCTCCGCCGGTCCGGGGGCTTTCGTCGAACTGGTCGCGGAGCTGCCGTTGATCGTGCTGGTGGCCAACGTCCCGCACCCCCTCGACCCGCGCGAGGACTACGTCGTCGGGCCGCTCCAGGTCACCGCGTGGGCGTCTCGACCGACGGGCGAGGGAGATGCCGTGTTCTCCCTCACCCCGGAGCGCGAAGGCGCGTACCGCAACACCATCACCTACGCCGCCCTGGCCGGGCTCTGAGGAGGAGACGCGATGATCACCACCGTTCCCGAACGTCCCGTCCACGCCGACGGTGTGCCCCTCGACTGGTCCGAGCCCTTTGTCGCCGGCGAGATCGTGCTCGACGAGCGGGTCGCGCCCCGCGCGCCGTGGTCGGGCATCGTCCGTGCCGGCGACGTCCTGACGATCGTCGACGTGGGCGGCAACCAGTCCGCCGACTTCCTCGTCTACGCGGCCGACGACACCGATGAGCGCTACAGCGCCGCCGACACGATCGCGTGGCAGCGCAACGTCTACGTCCGCACCGGCACGGTGCTGCGCAGCAACCTCGGTCGCCCACTCATGACGGTGGTCGGCAACGAGGTCGACCGGCAGGACACGATCGGCGGCGCCTGCTCCAAGGAGTCGAACACCCTCCGCTACGGCCACCACACCCTGTACCAGCACGGATGCCGCGAGAACTTCCTCGCCGAGGCGGCGCGCTACGGTCTCGGCGCCCGCGACCTCGTCTCGAACCTCAACTGGTTCATGAACGTGCCGGTCGAGGAGGACGGGTCGCTCGGCATCGTCGACGGCATGTCCGCGCCGGGCAAGCGCGTGGCCCTCCGTGCCGAACGCGACGTACTCGTGATCGTTTCGAACTGCCCACAGATGAACAACCCGTGCAACGACTTCAGCTGCACGCCGCTGCGCATGGTGGTGACGCGCCCGTGAGCTCGTTCGACACGCTCCTGGTCGCCAACCGCGGCGAGATCGCCCGCCGCATCCTTCGCTCGGCGCGCGAGCGGGGCCTGCGCACGGTCGCGGTGTTCTCCGACGCCGACCGCGCCGCCCCGCACGTCCGCGAGGCCGACGAGGCCGTGCGACTCGGACCCGCCCCCGCCGCGGAGTCGTACTTGCGCATCGACGCGATCCTCGAAGCCGCCCGCGCGACGGGCGCCGGCGCGGTCCACCCGGGCTACGGCTTCCTCGCCGAGAACGCGGACGCGGCGCGCGCTGTCGAGGCGGCGGGGCTCGCGTGGGTCGGTCCCACGCCCGAGCAGCTCGAGGCCTTCGGTCTGAAGCACCGCGCGCGGGCACTCGCCGAGGCCGCGGGCGTGCCGCTTCTCCCCGGCACCGGCGTGCTCGAGTCCGTCGACGAGGCCGAGTCCGCGGCATCCGTCATCGGATACCCCGTGATGCTCAAGGCGACCGGTGGCGGCGGCGGAATCGGGATGCGCGTGTGCGCGGATGCCACCGAGCTCCGCGCCGCGTACGACGCGGTGGTCCGCCAGGCCGAGGCGAGCTTCGGGACGCCCGGGGTGTTCCTGGAGAAGTTCGTGCGGCCCGCCCGCCACGTCGAGGTGCAGCTCTTCGGCGACGGCGCGGGGCGCGTCGCGGTCCTCGGCGACCGCGACTGCTCGCTGCAGCGCCGCAACCAGAAGGTCGTCGAGGAGGCTCCTGCGCCGGGGCTCCCCGACGCGGTCCGCGCGGAACTCCACCGCACCGCGGCCGCACTGGCATCCGGCATCCGGTACCGCTCCGCCGGGACCGCCGAGTTCGTCTACGACCCCGTCGCCGAGCGCGCCTACTTCCTCGAGGTCAACGCGCGCCTGCAGGTCGAGCACCCGGTCACCGAGGCGGTGTTCGGCGTCGACCTGGTCGGCCTCATGCTCGACCTCGCCGGTGGCGGCCCCGCCGCGCTCCCGGACGAGCTGTTCGCCGAGGCCCGCGAACCCCGCGGGCACGCCGTCGAGGCGCGCATCTACGCCGAAGACCCCGATCGCGGCAACACGCCCTCCACCGGACTCGTCACCGCCGTGCGCCTGCCCGAGGGCGACGGCATCCGGGTCGACTCCTGGGTCGAGGCCGGCAGCGAGGTGTCACCGTTCTACGATCCGCTGCTGGGCAAGGTCATCGCCCACGGCACCGACCGCGACGCGGCCCTCGACCGGCTCTCCGCCGCGCTCGCCGACACGCGCATCGACGGCATCGTCACCGGCGCCGGGATGATCCGCGAGATCGTGAACGACCCGCGGGTCCGCGCCGTCGCGCACGACACCGGGACCCTCGACGACGCGCGCGACCCCGACCCGCGCATCGACGTCGTGGATGCCGGCATGCTCACGACCGTGCAGGACCTCCCCGGACGCGTCGGGTACTGGCAGGTCGGCGTCCCGCCGTCCGGGCCGATGGATGCCGTGTCCTTCCGCGAGGCGAACCTCGCGGTGGGCAACCCGGAGGGCGCCCCGGGCCTGGAGATCACGCTCACCGGTCCGACGCTGCGGTTCAGCGTGGCGTCGGTCGTCGCCGTGACGGGAGCCCCGGTCGAGGTCGAGCTCGACGGCGAGGCGGTGCCGCAGTGGGAGCCGATCGAGGTTCCCCCGGGCGGCGTGCTGCGGATCGGCACAGCCGAGGGCCCGGGCATGCGCGTGTTCCTCGCCGTCCGCGGCGGCATCGACGTGCCCGCGTACCTCGGGAGCGCGTCGACCTTCACGCTCGGCGGCTTCGGCGGGCACGGCGGCCGCGCGCTCGTCACCGGCGACGTCCTGCGTCCGGGCGACGCCGCGGAGGCGGCCCCCGCTCCGACGCCGTCGGACCGCCGCCCCCACCTCGACTCGACGTGGGTGCTGGCCGTGACCGAGGGGCCGCACGGTGCCCCGGAGTTCTTCACGCGTGCCGACATCGACGCCCTGTACGCCGCGGAGTACCGCGTGCAGGTCAACTCCGCGCGCACCGGCGTGCGGCTCACCGGCCCGAAGCCGACGTGGGCGCGCACCGACGGGGGCGAGGCGGGCCTGCACCCCTCGAACATCCACGACACGCCCTATGCGGTCGGTGCGCTCGACTTCACCGGCGACACCCCCGTGCTCCTCGGCCCCGACGGGCCGAGCCTCGGCGGGTTCGTGTGCCCGGTGGTCGTGGCATCCGGTGATCTGTGGAAGCTCGGGCAGCTGCGTCCGGGCGACGTCGTGCGGTTCGCGCCCGTGCGCGAGGCCGACGCGGCGACGCTCGACCCGGCGGTCGCCGCCCCCGCGCTCGTCGGCACAGGTGACGGCGACGACGGCGTGATCGCGGTGCGTGACGCCGAGGTCGAGGGGGAGCGCGTTCTCCGCCCGCGGACGACGTATCGCCGCGACGGCGACGACAACGTCCTCGTCGAGTTCGGCGACCAGGTGCTCGACCTGGGCCTGCGGATGCGTGTGCACGCGCTGCAGACGCGGCTCGCGGAGGAAGCCCCGAGAGGCATCCTCGACGTCACTCCCGGCATCCGGTCTCTTCAGGTGCACACGGATGCCTCGGTGCTGCGCGCGTCGCAGCTCGTCGGGCTTCTCCGCGAGCTCGACGACGATCTGCCGCCCACGTCCGAGCTCGTCGTGCCCTCGCGCGAGGTGCGCCTGCCGCTGTCGTGGGACGACCCCGCGACGCGACTCGCGATCGAGCGGTACATGGCGGGCGTCCGCGACGACGCGCCCTGGACGCCGTGGAACATCGAGTTCATCCGCCGCATCAACGGCCTCGACAGCGTCGACGACGTCTACCGCACGGTGTTCGACGCGCAGTACCTCGTGATGGGGCTCGGCGACGTGTACCTCGGCGCACCCGTCGCGACGCCGCTGGACCCGCGCCACCGCCTCGTGACGACGAAGTACAACCCGGCGCGGACGTGGACGGCCGAGAACTCGGTCGGCATCGGCGGCGCCTACCTGTGCATCTACGGCATGGAGGGCCCCGGCGGGTACCAGTTCGTCGGGCGGACGGTGCAGATCTGGAACCGTTTCCGCCGCGGCGGGCTGTTCGCCGAGAACCCGTGGGCGCTGCGCTTCTTCGACCGCATCCGCTGGTACCCGGTCTCGGCCGAGGAGCTGCTCGACCTTCGGGCGGACGTGGATGCCGGGCGGGGGGACTTCGAGACCGTCGAGGGCGAGTTCGCCCTGGCGGAGTACGAGCGGTTCCTCGCCGACGAGGCACCGGGGATCGAGGCGTTCCGTGAGCGCCAGCGCCGCGCCTTCGACGAGGAGCGCGAGCGGTGGCGGGCCAGCGGCGAGTTCGACCGGGTCGACGAGGCGGCCGCGGCGGCCCCGGCGGCCGGCCGCGAGCTGCCGCCCGGCACGGTCGGAGTGACCGCGCCGTTCGCGGCCGCGGTGTGGAGAGTGGATGCTACCGAGGGAGCATCGGTGCAGAAGGAGCAGAAGATGATCGTGCTGGAGGCGATGAAGATGGAGACCCCGATCGGGTCGCCGGTGACGGGGACCGTCGCCGAGGTGTTCGTGCGACCGGGCGAGACGGTCGCCGCCGGTCAGCTGCTGGCCGCCGTGGCGGTGGCCCCGTGAGCGCCGTCGAGCGGGTCCGCGCCGCCTACGCCCGGATGCGCGAGGTCGACCGCCCCGAGGTCTGGATCACCGTGCGCGGCGAGGACGACGCCCTCGCCGACGCCGCCGAGGTCGACCTCGGCGTGGCGGCGGGGGAGCGACTCCCGCTGGCCGGGGTGGTCGTCGCCGTCAAGGACAACATCGACGTCGAGGGGATGCCGACCACCGCCGGGAGCCGCGCGTACGCCTACCGCCCCGAGCGCGACGCCACCTCCGTCGCACGACTGCGTGCCGCGGGGGCCGTGGTGATCGGCAAGACGAATCTCGACCAGTTCGCCACCGGTCTCGTGGGCACCCGCAGCCCCTTCGGGGCCGTGCGCAACGCGTGGGATCCGACGCGGATCTCGGGCGGGTCCAGCTCGGGCTCGGCGGTCGCCGTCGCGCTGGGGATCGTCGACCTCGCGCTCGGGACCGACACGGCCGGCTCCGGCCGCGTGCCCGCGGCGCTCAACGGGATCGTGGGCGTGAAGCCCACCGTGGGTCTGGTGCCCGCCACGGGCGTCGTGCCCGCGTGCCGCACCCTCGACTGCGTGACCGTGTTCGCCCGCGACCTGGGGTCCGCCCGCGCCGCCGCCGAGCTGATGGCCGGCCCGGACGGGATCGACCCGCTCGGCCGCGAGGATCGGCCCGCGCCGCCGCTCGACGCGCGCCCGCGGGTCGCCGTGCCGACCGCCGAGCACCTCGAGGGCCTCGCCGACGGCTGGGCGGAGGCGTTCGCGGGCGTCGTCGCCGCGCTCGCCGCGTCGGGCGTCGAGATCGTCGAGGTCGACATCGCCCCGCTCCTGGAGGCCGCATCCCTCCTCTACGGCGGAGCGTTCGTCGCCGAGCGGACGGCAGCCGTGGGCGATTTCATCGCCGCGCACCCCGAGCTCGTCGGCACCGACCTCGACCCGACGGTGGCGTCGATCGTCCTCGGCGGCGCCGACGCCCGCGCGGCGGACTACTTCCGCGACCGCGAGCGCCTCGACCGCCTCGGAGCGGAGGGACTGCGCCGACTCGAAGGCACGGTCGCCCTGCTCACGCCCACGACCACGTGGCATCCGACCCTCGACGAGGTCGCGGCCGACCCGCTCGGAGCCAACAGCCGCATGGGTCGGTACACGAACTTCGCCAACCTGCTCGACCGCAGCGCTCTCGCCGTCCCGGCCGGGGTCGTCGGGGGCCGAGCGTTCGGGGTCATGCTGACGGGTGCGCCCTTCGCCGACCGGACGCTCGCGCAGCTCGCGGAGCGCATTCAGGCACCCGCCGTCGACCTCCTCGTCGTGGGCGCGCACCTGCGCGGGCAGCCGCTCAACCACCAGCTCGTCGCCGCGGGCGGCACGTTCGTGGCGGAGGTCGAGACCTCCGCGGACTATCGGCTCTTCGCGCTCGACACCGTTCCACCCAAGCCCGGCCTGGCCCGTACGACCGAGGGCGGCGCGGCGATCGCGGGAGAGGTGTGGCGTCTGCCGGCCGCGGGCTTCGGACGATTCGTCGCCGACCTACCTGCTCCCATGGGGATCGGGTCGGCGGTCCTCGCCGACGGGTCGAACGTCGCGGGCTTCCTGTGCGAGGCCGTCGCGCTCGAGGGCGCGACCGACATCACCGGCTACGGCGGGTGGCGCGCCTACCGGGCGGCCGTGTCGTGAGCGCGACCTCGACGGTCGTCGACCACGCGACGCTGCCGCCGCTGCGGCTGAGCGGTCGTCCGCGGCGCCTGGTGCCGATGGTGGTCGGCTTCGAGGCGATCCCGGAGGCGGTGTCGCTGCACGGCGGCAGCACCTTCCGGCACCTCATGGAGCCGGTGACCGCGGTGGCCGTCGTGTTCGACGAGGGGTGGGTGATCGTCGACGGCGGGTTCGATCCGGCCCGCATCCGCGACCGCGCCACCCGCACGGCATCCTTCGACTACGAGAACTACACGCCGATCGTCCCGCCCGGCGACCCGCTGGTGGACCAGATCGCCGAGGCCGGGCTCGACCTCGCCGACCTGGCCGCGGCGCTGCTCACCCACGCGCACTTCGACCACACCGGGGCCGCGCGCCTGCTCGCCGCCGACCAGCCCCTGCTCCTGCAGCGACGGGAGTGGCAGCACGTCCGCGAGACCACCGACCCGCGGGGGAACTTCCTGTTCCGCGCCGACCTCGACAGGGACGGCCTCACCCTCGGCCTGCTCCACGGCGATACGCCGCTCGCGGAGGGTCTCACCGCGATCGACACCTCCGGCCACACGCCCGGGCACCAGTCGTTCGTCGTGGAGCTGCCCGAGCGCACCGTGGTCCTCGCCGGCGACGCCGCCGACCTGCTCGACAACGTCGAGCGCGAGGTCCGGTGCGGTTCGACGGTCGGGACCGACGGCCCCGCCGCCGCCGACCGCGCGATCTCCCGCCTCGCGGCCCTGCATCGCCGCCCGTCCTCCGAGGTCTGGCCCGCCCACGACCCCGACTTCCCGGTCTGGTCCGCCCTGGTCCGCTCCCGCTGACCCCTCTTTCGTGGGCGTGAGTCGCCAAGATTTGTCGCCTCGGACGGCTCCGAAGCGACAAATCCTGGCGACTCACGCGCGCGCAGCGTGGGTAGCGTGAGAGACGTGGACCTCAACGCCGACCTGGGAGAGACCGTCGACGGGATGCCGACTGCCGACGACGAGGCGATGTTCGCGCTCGTCAGCAGCGCCTCCGTGGCGTGCGGGGGGCATGCGGGCGACGACGCCT
Organism: Microbacterium canaveralium; assembly: GCF_047238045.1. Lineage (NCBI taxonomy): Bacteria > Bacillati > Actinomycetota > Actinomycetes > Micrococcales > Microbacteriaceae > Microbacterium > Microbacterium canaveralium. The sequence continues at coordinate 498,418 of NZ_JBDFMA010000003.1, forward strand.
CGATGCGGGCCTCGGTCGAACGTGCGGCGCGGTACGGTGTCGCGATCGGTGCCCACCCGTCGTACGACGATCGCGCGAACTTCGGACGCCTCCGCCGCGACCCCTCCCCGGCCGACCTGCGCGCCAGCGTCGCCCGGCAGCTCGACGCGCTCGCGGCCGCCGGGGTCGACCTCCGCTACGTCAAGCCGCACGGGGCGCTCTACCACGCGGTGTCGGCCGACGCCGGGCAGGCCGCCGCGGTCGTCGCCGCGATCGCCGACCACTCCGCCCGCCTCGGCCGGCCCCTCCCGGTGCTCGGTCTCCCCGGCGCGATCGTCGAGGCCGCGGCATCCGCGGGGCTGCCGTTCGTGCACGAGGCGTTCCTCGACCGTGGCTACACCGCGAACGGCGGACTCGTCCCGCGGGATCGGCCGGACGCCCTTGTCGACGACCCGGCACGCGTGGCCGAACGCGCCCTGCGGCTCGTCGCCGACGGAACCGTGGACACCGTCGACGGCACCCGCATCGCGGTGGACGCCGCCTCCCTGTGCCTGCACGGCGACAGCCCCGCGGCGGTGGCGATGGCGCGGGCCGTGCGCGCCGCGCTGGACGGCGCCGGCGTCGAGGTGCGCGCCCCGTGGTGACGCCGCGGCTGCGGCCGATGGGGGAGCGGGCGCTGCTGGCCGAGGTCGACGACCTCGCCCAGGTCGTGGGGCTCCACGCCGCGCTCGCCGCGGACCCACCGGTGGGCGTCGACGACCTCGTCCCCGCCGCCCGCACCGTGCTCGTCGCCTTCGACCCGGCTCGCATCACCCCGGCCGCGGTGCGCGCGTGGGTGCGCTCCGCCGCCGATGCGGCCCCGGATGCCGTGACGCCCGGGCCCCTCGTGGAGATTCCGACGCGGTACGACGGCGCCGATCTGGAGGACACGGCCGCCGTGCTCGGCATCCCCGTCGCGGAGCTCGTCGATCGACATACCGCCGCACGCTGGCGCGTGGCGTTCACGGGCTTCGCTCCCGGCTTCGCGTACCTCGTGAGCGACGACTGGCCCTGGGACGTCCCTCGGCTTCGGCAGCCGCGGACCCGCGTCCCCGCCGGGTCTGTCGGGCTCGCGGGCGAGTTCACCGGGGCGTATCCGCGCGAGACCCCCGGCGGCTGGCGCCTCATCGGGACGACCGGCGCCCCGCTCTTCGTCCCGGATGCCACCGACCCGGTGCTCCTCACCCCCGGCGCCCGCGTACGGTTCGTGCCGCAGCGCTCCCGGATACCGGCGGCTCCGGGAGGAGATTCGGCCGGCGGAGGATCGAATGCCGCTGCCGAGTCCTCCCGTTCCGAACTCTCCTCCCGTCCGCGCACGTCACCCCCGCCCGGCGTCGCCGCGCTCGAGGTCCTCGCCCCCGGCGCCCTCGCGATGGTGCAGGATCTCGGACGCCCCGGTCGCGCGGCCCTCGGCATCGCCCGGGCCGGCGCGCTCGACCGCGCGGCCCTGCGCATCGCCAACCGCCTCGTCGGCAACGCCGAGACGGCCGCGGGAGTCGAGATCGTGCTCGGCGGCTTCCGCGCCCGCGCCGTCACCGACACCTGGGTTGCGGTGACCGGGACGCTCGCCGAGGTCCGCGTCGACGGACGAGCGGTGGATGCCTACGCCCCCGTGCTCCTCCCCGCCGGTGCCGAGCTGAGTATCGGGGTGGCCCGCGCCGGGGCGCGGCTCGTGCTGGGGATCCGCGGCGGGGTCGCGGCATCCGTCTCGCTGGGGTCGCGGTCGACCGACGTCCTGGCCTCGCTGGGACCGGCACCGCTGCGGGCGGGGGACGTGCTCGGTGTGGCGGAGGCGCCGGATCCGGTTCCCGTCGTCGACGTCTTCCCGTGGTCGGTGCCGGGGTCGGTGGTCGAGGTCTCGCTCGCCCCCGGGCCGCGCGCCGACTGGTTCACGCCGGCCGCTCAGCGGGCGTTGCGCGAGACGGCGTGGACCGTCTCCAGCGACGCCGATCGGGTCGGCATCCGCCTCGATGGCCCCGTGCTCGAGCGGGTGCGGCACGACGAACTGCCGAGCGAGGGCATGCGCCCCGGCGCGCTGCAGGTGCCGCCGCACGGTCGCCCCGTCATCCTGCTCGCCGACGGGCCCGTGACCGGCGGGTACCCCGTGATCGCGGTGGTGACGGATGCCACGCTCGACCGTCTCGCCCAGGCTCGGCCCGGTGATCTCGTGCGATTCCGGGGCGTCTGAGGGGCCTGACGCGGGGAATTCCGCGGATGTGCTCGCGGTTATACCGCAGGTACGCAAAGTCGTCAAGAATCCGACTGGACACGGCGCGTCCTCCCGCGTATGCTTGGACTTTGCGCTCCTCGATTCCCCCTGCCCTCATATGGTGGTCGGCTGAGCCTGCCCGTCCCCGCTTGACCGCGGTGTGCGACCTGCAGGTTATCGGGGCAGGAACGCACTCCACCTGACGACAAGGAATCACGAGCCCCTCGCCCGGGCTTCTGGAGGTTATTCCCTTGGCTGCTGCGAGCAACGCATCCACCACCACCCCGAAGAGCGGACGCGGAGCATCCCGCCTCTCGTTCGCGAAGATCTCCGACAAGCTGACCGTTCCCGATCTGCTCGCACTGCAGACCGAGTCGTTCGACTGGCTGGTCGGTAACGAAGCCTGGAAGGCCCGGGTCGCCGAGGCTCAGGCCGTCGGTCGCACCGACGTGCCCGAGATCAGCGGACTCGAGGAGATCTTCGAGGAGATCTCGCCGATCGAAGACCTGAGCGAGACGATGCAGCTCTCGTTCACGAACCCGTACCTCGAGCCCGAGAAGTACTCGATCGAGGAGTGCAAGGAGCGCGGCAAGACCTACGCCGCGCCGCTGTACGTCGAGGCCGAGTTCATGAACCACCAGACCGGTGAGATCAAGACCCAGACGGTCTTCATGGGCGACTTCCCGCTCCAGACCGACAAGGGCACGTTCATCATCAACGGCACCGAGCGTGTCGTCGTGTCGCAGCTCGTTCGCTCGCCGGGTGTCTACTTCGACAAGACGCCCGACAAGACCTCCGACAAGGACATCGTCTCGGCGCGCGTCATCCCCTCGCGCGGTGCGTGGCTCGAGTTCGAGATCGACAAGCGCGACCAGGTCGGCGTGCGCATCGACCGCAAGCGCAAGCAGTCGGTCACCGTCTTCCTCAAGGCACTGGGCCTCACGAGCGAGGACATCCTCGCCGAGTTCGCCGGCTTCGACTCGATCGAGGAGACGCTGTCGAAGGACACGATCCTCACCAAGGAAGATGCGCTCCGCGACATCTACCGCAAGCTCCGTCCGGGCGAGCAGGTCGCCGCCGAGGCCGCCCGCGCGCTGCTGGACAACTTCTACTTCAACCCGAAGCGTTACGACCTCGCCAAGGTGGGTCGCTACAAGATCAACCAGAAGCTCGGTCTCGACAAGCCGCTGTCCGACTCGGTGCTGACCGTCGACGACATCGTCGCCACGATCAAGTACCTCGTGCGTCTGCACCGCGGCGACACCGCGTTCGACGGCGTCCGCCACGGCCAGCCCGCCGAGATCCGTCTCGACGTGGATGACATCGACAACTTCGGCAACCGTCGCATCCGCGCGGTCGGCGAGCTCATCCAGAACCAGGTCCGCACCGGTCTGTCGCGCATGGAGCGCGTCGTCCGCGAGCGCATGACCACGCAGGACATCGAGGCGATCACGCCGCAGACCCTGATCAACGTGCGCCCCGTCGTGGCCGCGATCAAGGAGTTCTTCGGCACGTCGCAGCTGTCGCAGTTCATGGACCAGAACAACCCGCTCGCGGGTCTGACCCACAAGCGCCGCCTGTCGGCGCTGGGCCCCGGCGGTCTGTCCCGTGAGCGTGCCGGCGTCGAGGTCCGTGACGTCCACCCGTCGCACTACGGCCGCATGTGCCCGATCGAGACCCCGGAAGGCCCGAACATCGGCCTGATCGGTTCGCTCGCCTCGTTCGCGCGCATCAACGCGTTCGGCTTCATCGAGACGCCGTACCGCCGCGTCGTCGACGGTCGCGTGACCGACCAGATCGACTACCTCACCGCGAGCGAAGAGAGCGACCACATCGTCGCTCAGGCCGGTGTGGCTCTCAAGGCCGACGGTCACTTCGTCGAGGACCGCATCCTCGCCCGTCGCGGCCAGGGTGGCGAGGTCGACCTGTTCCCGGTCGACGAGATCGGCTACATGGACGTCTCGCCGCGCCAGATGGTGTCGGTGGCGACCTCGCTCATCCCGTTCCTCGAGCACGACGACGCCAACCGCGCCCTCATGGGTGCGAACATGCAGCGCCAGGCCGTTCCGCTCGTGCGCAGCGAGTCGCCCGTCGTGGGTACCGGTATGGAGGGCTTCGCCGCGATCGACGCCGGTGACGTCGTCACCGCCGACAAGCCGGGCGTCGTCCTGGAGGTCTCGGCCGACGTCGTGACGATCCAGCTCGACGAGGGCGGCACGCAGGACTACTTCCTGCGGAAGTTCGACCGCTCCAACCAGGGCACGTCGTACAACCAGCGCGTTGTCGTCTCCGCCGGCGAGCGCATCGAGGCCGGCGAGGTCATCGCCGACGGTCCTGCGACCGAGAACGGCGAGCTCGCCCTCGGCAAGAACCTCCTCGTGGCGTTCATGACGTGGGAGGGCCACAACTTCGAGGACGCGATCATCCTCAGCCAGGACCTCGTGAAGGACGACACGCTGTCGTCGATCCACATCGAGGAGTACGAGGTCGACGCGCGCGACACCAAGCTCGGCAAGGAGGAGATCACCCGTGACCTCCCCAACGTCAGCCCCGACCTGCTGAAGGACCTCGACGAGCGCGGCATCGTCCGCATCGGCGCCGAGGTCCGTCCCGGTGACATCCTCGTCGGCAAGGTCACGCCCAAGGGCGAGACCGAGCTCTCCGCCGAGGAGCGCCTGCTCCGCGCGATCTTCAACGAGAAGAGCCGCGAAGTCCGTGACACCTCGCTGAAGGTGCCCCACGGCGAGCAGGGCACGATCATCGCCGTCAAGGAGTTCAACGCCGAGGACGGCGACGACGAGCTCGGCTCGGGCGTCAACCGTCGCGTCGTGGTCTACATCGCCCAGAAGCGCAAGATCACCGAGGGCGACAAGCTCGCCGGTCGCCACGGCAACAAGGGTGTCATCGCCAAGATCCTTCCGATCGAGGACATGCCCTTCCTCGCCGACGGCACCCCCGTCGACGTCGTGCTCAACCCGCTCGGCATCCCGGGTCGAATGAACTTCGGCCAGGTCCTCGAGCTCCACCTCGGCTGGATCGCCCAGCAGGGTTGGAAGGTCGAGGGGACGCCGGAGTGGGCGGCTCACCTGCCCGAGGTGGCCCGCGAGGCCGCTCCCGGCACCAAGGTCGCGACCCCCGTGTTCGACGGCGCCTTCGAGGATGAGATCGCGGGTCTGCTCGACTCGACGATCCCCAACCGCGACGGCGAGCGGCTGATCGACTCCACCGGAAAGACCATCCTGTTCGACGGTCGTCACGGAGAGCCCTTCCCCGCGCCCATCTCGGTCGGCTACATGTACATCCTGAAGCTGCACCACCTCGTCGACGACAAGATCCACGCTCGCTCGACGGGCCCCTACTCGATGATCACCCAGCAGCCGCTCGGCGGTAAGGCCCAGTTCGGTGGCCAGCGCTTCGGTGAGATGGAGGTGTGGGCGCTCGAGGCCTACGGCGCCGCGTACGCGCTGCAGGAGCTCCTCACGATCAAGTCCGACGACATCCTCGGCCGCGTCAAGGTGTACGAGGCGATCGTCAAGGGTGAGAACATCCAGGAGCCCGGCATCCCCGAGTCCTTCAAGGTGCTCATGAAGGAGATGCAGTCGCTCTGCCTGAACGTCGAGGTCCTCTCGGCCGACGGCACGGCGGTCAACCTCCGTGACACCGACGACGACGCCTTCCGCGCCGCCGAAGAGCTCGGCATCAACATCTCCAGCCGCTTCGAGTCCTCGTCCATCGACGAGATCTGACCCGGCCAGGCAACGAACAGAATTCCGACACAGGAGAACCAGTGCTCGAATCAACCACTTTCGATCAGCTTCGTATTGGCCTGGCCACCGCCGACGACATCCGTCGTTGGTCGTTCGGTGAGGTCAAGAAGCCCGAAACCATCAACTACCGCACCCTGAAGCCCGAGAAGGACGGTCTGTTCGGCGAGCAGATCTTCGGCCCTTCCCGCGACTGGGAGTGCGCGTGCGGCAAGTACAAGCGCGTCCGCTTCAAGGGCATCGTCTGCGAGCGCTGCGGCGTCGAGGTCACCAAGTCCTCGGTGCGCCGTGAGCGCATGGGCCACATCGAGCTCGCCGCTCCCGTGACCCACATCTGGTACTTCAAGGGCGTTCCCTCGCGTCTGGGCTACCTGCTCGACATGGCGCCGAAGGACCTCGAGAAGGTCATCTACTTCGCCGCCTACATGGTGATCTCGGTCGACGAGGATGCTCGTCACCGCGACCTCGCGACGCAGGAGAACAACATCCGTCTCGAGCTCAAGACGCTCGGCGACCGCCGCGACTCTCGCATCGCCGCTCGCCTCGCCAAGCTGGAGGAGGAGCTCGCGGCCCTCGAGGCCGAAGGCGCCAAGGCCGACCAGAAGAAGAAGGTCAAGGACGCCGCCGAGAAGGACATGACCTCGATCCGCAAGAACGCGGACGAGCAGATCGCCAAGCTCGAGCGCGTGTGGGAAGACTTCCGCACGCTCGAGGTCGGCGCCCTGAAGCCCGAGGACGACGTGTTCCACGAGCTCCAGGACCGCTTCGGTCAGTACTTCGAGGCCCACATGGGCGCCGAGTCGATCAAGCGTCGTCTGGAGATCTTCGACCTGCAGGCCGAGGCCGACAGCCTCCACCTGCAGATCTCGGAGGGCAAGGGCCAGCGCAAGATCCGCGCGATCAAGCGTCTGAAGGTCGTCAACTCGTTCCTGCAGACCGGCATGTCGCCGGCCTCGATGGTGCTCGACGTCGTTCCGGTGATCCCGCCGGAGCTGCGCCCGATGGTCCAGCTCGACGGTGGCCGTTTCGCCACCTCCGACCTGAACGACCTCTACCGTCGCGTGATCAACCGCAACAACCGCCTCCGTCGCCTGATCGACCTCGGTGCCCCCGAGATCATCGTGAACAACGAGAAGCGCATGCTGCAGGAGGCCGTCGACGCGCTGTTCGACAACGGTCGCCGCGGTCGCCCCGTCACCGGTACCGGCAACCGCGCCCTGAAGTCCCTGAGCGACATGCTCAAGGGAAAGCAGGGTCGCTTCCGCCAGAACCTGCTCGGCAAGCGCGTGGACTACTCGGGTCGTTCCGTCATCATCGTCGGACCCCAGCTGAAGCTGCACCAGTGCGGTCTGCCCAAGCAGATGGCGCTCGAGCTGTTCAAGCCGTTCGTGATCAAGCGTCTGATCGACCTCGGTCACTCGCAGAACATCAAGGCCGCCAAGCGCGCCGTCGAGCGCTACCGTCCCGAGGTCTGGGACGTGCTGGAAGAGATCATCCGCGAGCGTCCCGTGCTGCTGAACCGTGCACCCACCCTGCACCGTCTCGGCATCCAGGCGTTCGAGCCCCAGCTCGTCGAGGGCAAGGCGATCCAGCTGCACCCGCTCGTCTGCGCGGCGTTCAACGCCGACTTCGACGGTGACCAGATGGCCGTCCACCTGCCGCTCTCGGTCGAGGCGCAGGCCGAGGCCCGCGTGCTCATGCTCGCGTCGAACAACATCCTGAAGCCCTCGGACGGTCGTCCGGTGACCCTGCCCTCGCAGGACATGATCATCGGCCTCCACCACCTCACCACCCTCAAGGAGGGTGCGAAGGGCGAGGGCCGTGCGTTCGGTTCGGTCGGCGAGGCGATCCTGGCGAAGGACGAGGGAACCCTCGACCTGCAGGCCAAGGCGCGCATCCGCATCCCGGGTCTGACCTTCCTCGAGGGTCAGGCGCCCGAGGGCTACGAGCGTCACGGTCTCGTGGATGCCTCGCTCGGTCAGGCGATCTTCAACGACACGCTGCCCAAGGGCTACCCGTTCGTCCGCGAGCAGGCCGACAAGGGCAAGCTGTCGCAGATCGTCAACAAGCTGGCCGAGGAGTACCCGAAGGTCGAGGTCGCGGCATCGCTCGACCGCATCAAGGACGCCGGCTTCTACTGGGCCACGCGTTCGGGTGTGACGGTCGCGCTGAGCGACATCCTCACCCCGCCGAACAAGGCGGAGATCGTCGCGGGCTACGAGAAGCAGGCCGCGAAGGTCCAGGCGCAGTACGAGAAGGGTCTGACCACCGACGCCGAGCGTCGTCAGGAGCTCATCAAGATCTGGACCGAGGCGACCGACGACGTCCAGAAGGCGATGCGCGACAACTTCCCGGCCGACAACACCATCAACCGCATGGTCTCGTCGGGTGCCCGTGGTAACTGGCTGCAGATCCGCAACATCGCGGGTATGCGAGGGCTCGTGAACAACCCCAAGGGTGAGATCATCCCGCGTCCGATCATCTCCTCGTACCGCGAGGGTCTGTCCGTCGCCGAGTACTTCATCGCCACGCACGGTGCCCGTAAGGGTCTGGCCGACACGGCCCTCCGTACGGCCGACTCGGGGTACCTGACGCGTCGTCTCGTCGACGTCTCGCAGGACGTCATCATCCGCGAAGAGGACTGCGGCACGTCGAAGGGCCTCGAGCTCCCGATCGCCGCGCTCGACGCGAACGGCACCCTGGTCAAGGATGCCAACGTCGAGAACTCGGTCTTCGCTCGCACGCTCGCCACGGCGGTCGTCGACGCGCAGGGCACGGTTCTGGCCGAGGCCGGCGACGACGTGGGCGACGTGCTCATCAACAAGCTGGTCGAGGGGGGCGTGGAGTCGATCAAGGTCCGCTCCGTGCTGACCTGCGACTCGGCCGTCGGTGTCTGCGCGAAGTGCTACGGCCGTTCGCTCGCGACCGGAAAGATCGTCGACATCGGCGAGGCCGTCGGCATCATCGCGGCCCAGTCGATCGGTGAGCCCGGTACCCAGCTGACGATGCGTACCTTCCACACCGGTGGTTCGGCGTCGGCCGACGACATCACGCAGGGTCTTCCCCGCGTGCAGGAGCTGTTCGAGGCGCGTACCCCCAAGGGTGCCTCGCCGATCGCCGAGGCCGACGGCCGCATCACGATCGACGAGACCGAGAAGGCCAAGAAGGTCATCCTCACGCCCGACAACGGCGACGAGCCGGTCGTCTACCCGGTCCTGAAGCGTGCGACCCTCCTCGTCGAGGACGGCCAGCACGTCAAGGTCGGCGAGCCCCTCCAGGTCGGAACGCTCGACCCCAAGGAGGTCATGCGCGTGCAGGGTGCCCGCGAGGTGCAGAAGTACCTCGTCAACGGCGTCCAGGGCGTGTACCGCTCGCAGGGTGTGCCGATCCACGACAAGCACATCGAGGTCATCGTGCGCCAGATGCTGCGCAAGGTCACCGTCGTCGACCACGGCGACACCGATCTGCTGCCCGGTGAGCTGGTGGACTTCAAGCGCTACCAGACCATCAACCGCGAGACGGTCGGCGAGGGCAAGCGCCCCGCGTCGGGTCGTCCCGAGCTGATGGGTATCACCAAGGCGTCGCTGGCGACCGAGTCGTGGCTGTCGGCCGCGTCCTTCCAGGAGACCACCCGCGTCCTGACGCAGGCGGCCATGGAGGGCAAGAGCGACCCGCTGGTCGGCCTCAAGGAGAACGTCATCATCGGAAAGCTCATCCCCGCCGGAACGGGTCTTGCGAAGTACCGCAACGTCACCGTCGAGGCGACGGAAGAGGCCAAGAGCGAGCGGTACCCCAACCGCATCTTCGCCTCGGACGGCGCGTACAGCGACGCCGACCTGAGCTACGTCGATTTCGACAGCTTCTCCACGGACGACTTCACGCCCGGCACCTACAACTGAGTGAGACGGATGCCGCACCCCGGTGCGGCATCCGGATCCCGAAGGCCCTCGGCTCACGCCGGGGGCCTTCGTTGTGCCCGACGCGTTTCGGGCGCGTGACATGTCGCGGGCGCGGCGTGTCGCCATTCGGGCGCGCGGGGGTGGGTCGCCTACCGTTGTGGGGGAGGAACGGATGGCTCGAGTCGCGGGGCGCAGTGTCTGGATCGCGTGGCCGGTCGGCGTGCTGTGCGCCGCGGTCGTCGCGGCTCTGGCCGTCCTCGCCGCCCCGGGGCTGCCCGGGGCCGTGACGTTCGTCGGCGAGACGCTGAGGGCGGGGTCGACCACCCCACCCTGGACCGATGCACCGCGCGTGCCCGGGCCGGCGACGACGTGCCGCGATCTCTACACCCAGCCGATGTGGTCGGAGCTCGTGTGGTCGCCGGAGGCTCTGCTGACGCAGCGGCACACCGGACCGCTCTCGACGCCCGAGGCGGTCGCTGCGGCCGCTCCCACCCCGGTGATCACGTGTCACTGGCGCGGAGAGTCCGGGCGGTGGCTCGAGACGAGCGTCGCGACCGTCTCCGCCGCCGGTGCCGCGGCGGTGTCGGGCGCCTTGAGCGGCCAGGGTTTCGCGTGCGAACCCGACGGTGACGGCGTGCACTGCGAACGCACGGTGGACGACGTCACCGAGGTGCACGACCTGCGCGGCGACCGGTGGGTGTCGTCGACCTTCTCGGGATGGATGCCGGACGGGTACGCCGCGGTCGTGGCATCCCGCGCCTTCGGGGAGTGAGCGGGCGTCAGCCGAAGATCGCGGCGATGATGCTCGCGGTGTAGCCCGTCGGTGCGAGGTTGGAGTACTGGGTGTCGATGAGGACGTCGTTGCGCCAGAAGAGTGTGCGACCGTCGTTCACCGGGTACGTGGGGTTGATCCACGTCTTTTCGCAGCGGGTGCCCTCGTCGGGGGTGTAGCAACTGAATCCCTGAGTGTTGACCAGGTCGTTCAGCATGTCGAGCGCGGGTCCGCGGTCCATGCGAGTGATGCGGGTCACCAGGCCCGTCGTGTCGGCGGCGGGATCGCGCCAGATGCACACGAGCGAGCCGTCGGACTGCACACCCGAGGGGCCCAGGGCCGGATCGTTCAGCGGAGTGGAGCCCAGCTGCGACTGCACGTCGGGGGTCAGGATCGCACGGCAATCGGTCGGGATCGCCGCGGGCGCGACTGTGGGGGTGAGGGTCGGAATGGGCGTTCCGCCGGGCGTCGCGGAGTCGGCGGGCGAGGCGGCGGTGGGCGCGGGCTCGGCACTCTGCTCGGGAGCGCATGCGCTGAGCGCGAAGACGGCGGCGGTCGCGAGCACCGCGGCGAGAGCCGCTGCTGTCGGTCGACCGGTCATGCCGCCCACCCTAGGCGGACCCGCCGACAACGTCGAGACCGACACACGACGGCACGCCTCCCCGACGCGGGGCGCCGCGCGGGTTAGCCTTGCGCCGCACCATATCTGCGCGCGTGAGGAGATCCCGATGAGCGACCCCCAGTCGTACGGCGACCCCGTCGATGAGCCCAAGGAAGAGGCGCACGACGTCGTCGGACGTGCCCACGAGGGTCTCGCCGACGCCGAGGCGGCCCGACGCGACGCGGTCGACCCGGAGGTGGCCGCTGCCGCGTGGAACGAGCGCGAGTCCGGTGGCGACTCCCCGTCGCCTGCCGCGACGACCACCGTGCACGACGCGTCGCCGGTCGAGCCGAAGAGCGAGACCCCCGTCTCCGCTCCGGGCACGCACCGCTCGGTCGACCTCGACGATGAGGACGCGCGGTGGGCGGCCTACGCGGCGTCCGCCGAGCCCGAGGCTGCGTCCACCCCCGCGGCCGCGCCGAGCCCCGAGCCCGCGGGCGAGGAGCGCCGCTCCGACGTGTCCGCACCCGCTGCCGCGGCCGCGGCCGGTGCCGCTGCGGCGACCGCCGCGTCACCCGCTTACGGCGCTTCGCCCGCCTACGGTGCTTCGCCCGCCTACGGGGACGAGACCCGTCCGGTGGGTGCCGCGCAGCCGATCTTCGTGCAGGCCCCCGAGGCTCCCCGCCCCCGCGGCAACCGCGGCGCGGCCGGAGCGATCGGGTTGCTCGCCGCCCTGGCCTTCGCCGTTCTGTACCTCGCCGCGACCTTGGGTCTCGACCTGCTCACGGGGTCGGTCCAGGTGGCCGGCCTCGCGGACGCCGCGCTCTCGGCCCTGGCCACGTGGACCCTGTGGGTGCCGGTGGTGGCGTTCTTCGTGGGCTTCTGGTTCCTGGGCGCGATCATCAACCGCGGGCGTTGGGGCCACTGGGTCGTCTGGGGCCTCCTGGTCGGGGTGATCTCCTGGGGCGGTTACCTTCTCGGGGCGCTCTTCGCCGCACCGTTCTGGATGCTGACGGCACGCCAGGGCGTGGACGTGGTCCAGGAGAGCGTGCTCGCGCCGCTGGCCATCGTCGCCTTCGTGCTCGGCCGCGAGCTGACCATCTGGTTCGGGGCGTGGGTCGCCAAGCGCGGACGCCGCGTCACCGAGATCAACGATGAGGCGCAGCGCGAGTACGAGCGCACCCTCGAAGCCGGGCCCGTCCTGTCTCACTGAGACCGGATGCCATGACAGACGCGCCGCGACCGGCGGGGGTGACCCCGCCGGTCGCCGTCGTTTTCGCGACGGCGACGTTCCTCGCCCTGGCCATCGGCGGCCTGGGCGTGGCGAGCCTCGTCTTCGACGCCGATGTCATCCCGGTGCGCGGCCTCGGACCGCTGCCGGGGGTGGCGGGCATGCTCCTCGCACTCCTCGTCTTCGCCGGCGTGCTGCTGTGGGGCCTTCGCGCCGTCCCGCCGGGATACCTCACCGCCGTCCCGTGCGCGGTCGGCGTCTACGTCGGGGAGACGCTCGGCATCGCGATCGGCGCGGCCGTGACCGGGGGAGACGCGGCCCGGGGCTTGGCGGCCGCCGGTGCGGTCGCGCTGGGATGGCCCGGGGTCGTCATCGCGGGTTCGGGACTCCTCGCCGGTGCTTTCGGCGTGCTCCTCGTCCGCAGCCGAAGCGACCGTCCGCGTTGGCGATGGGAGCGCGACGACGATGACGATCAGTGATCGGGGACCGTGGCATCCCCCCGCTCGGGCTTCGGTCGGGCTAGCGTAGGGGCGTGGAGCGGTCGCTCGAGACCCAGGTCGGCCAGGCGGTGGACGCCTGGCTCGCGTGGCTGCCCCGATGGGAGCCGGCGCACCATCGCGGGCGCATCGCGCCGTGCCGCCGATGCTTCGGTTCGCCGGTGCTCTCGGCCGCGGGTCTCGGCTCCGACGTGCCGCACGGAGTGCAGCACGGGCTGTCGACGCGCGTGAAGACGATCGTCGACCACGCCGTCGCCGAGTACACCTCCCGTAACCTTCCGATGCTGCAGACCGAGCTCGACCAGCAGGCCGCGCGCAACCGCCGCCGCTCGTATCGTCCCGCCGAGGGACTGGAGCCGGAGTTCGAGGGGATGCCGCTGGATCCCGAGCCCGAACCGGGTGCGCCGTTCCTCTTCACGCTCACCGGTCTCGCGGCCGAAGAGGAAGCCGAGCTCCCCGCCCTGCCGCCGTTGTCGGACGCCGCGAAGGCGGCACTGCGGCAGGAGGTCGGGCTCGCCGACGACTACGCCAACATGATCGGGCGCGAGGTGTGCGCCATGCTGCTGCACCACCGGCTGCGTATCCAGGCGGCCGTCGCCGAATACGTCGAGCCGCAGGTCGCGGCGTTGCTCGACGACCTGTCCCGCTCCCTCGACGCGCCGTTCGATCCGCGCGACCCCGGGCCTTTGGCATCCTGAGCGCCTCCACAAGCCCCGAATGCCCACTCGGGGGGCTTTGTTAGAGTTGCCGGGTTGTCCGCGCGAGGTGCAGCGGATTCCGGTTCCGGGGAGGGGGCACGATGCCGCAGCGCCTGCCCTCCTCACCCCCGATCCTTCCCGGTCTGGCATACATCAGACCGCTCGGGTCGGGCGGTTTCGCCGACGTGTTCCTCTACGGGCAGGACATGCCCCGCCGCGACGTCGCGGTGAAGGTGCTCCCCGGCGACGTGCGCGACCCCGATCTGCTGCGCATGTTCAACGCCGAGGCCGACGTGCTCGCGCACCTGTCCGCCCACCCGTCGATCGTCACCGTGTACCAGGCGGGGATCTCCGCCGACGGCCGGCCCTACATCGTGATGGAGTACTGCCCCGGGTCGCTCGCGCAGCGTTACCGGGTGGAGCGGATGCCGGTCGCCGAGGTGCTCTCCATCGGCGTTCGCATGGCGGGTGCCCTGGAGTCGGCGCATCACGCCGGCCTCGTGCACCGCGACGTCAAGCCCAGCAACATCCTCGTGACGACCTTCGGCGCCCCCGTGCTGGCGGACTTCGGTATCTCGTCGTCGCTCGTGCGCCAGAGCGCCGATGAGATGCTCGCGATGAGCGTGCCGTGGAGCGCGCCCGAGGTCGTCGCCGAGCAGACCGCCGGCACGGTTTCCAGCGAGGTGTGGAGCCTGGGGGCGACGGTCTACTCGCTGCTGGCCGGGCACAGCCCCTTCGAACGGCGCGAGCGCGGACAGAACTCGCGGGAGCAGCTGCGCCGCCGGATCGCGCGTGCGTCGTACACCGAGATCGCGCGCACCGATGTGCCGCCGTCGCTGCAGGCGGTGCTCGCGCGGACGATGGCACGCAACCCCGCCGACCGTTACGCCACGGCCCGCGAGGTGGGCGAGGCGCTGCAGGGCGTGCAGTCCGAGCTCGGACTCCCCGCCACCCCGCTCGAGGTACCCGCGGCCGAGTGGGCGCCGACCGCTCGTGCGGTCGACTTCGCCGATGGCACGCTGCGCGGCCCCGCGCGTTCCCACATCGAGCGCGAAGGCGTGCGCAAGCTCCGCGGTCCGTCCGGGGTCGCCGGCCTCGCCCGCGACGAAGACACCGACATCTCGGCTCCCACGCGCTCTTCGCACCGCTTCCTGCCGTGGGCGCTCGCCGCGGCGACTCTGGTCGCCGCCGCCGCGGTCGTGGTCGCGGCTCTGCTGGCCACCGGGGTCGTCCGGTGAGGCGCAGGACCGTCGCGGGGCTGGCGTCCACGGTCGTCGCCGCGGCGCTCGTCGTCACGGCGAGCATCGTCTGGCCGGGCCTCGACGCACAGCAGACGCCCGAGGTCGACACGTCGGTGTGGGCGCTGCAGACGGGGGAGGGGCAGCGGTACGCGCGCGTGAACACGACCGTCGGCGAGCTCGACACGGTGCGCACCGCGGGCAACCCGAGTCAGGTCGCTCAGGGTCCCGACGGCGCCTACCTCTTCACCGACAGCTACAGCAAGCTGACGCGCATCGACGAGGCGCAGCCGATCGACCTGCAGGACGAGCAACTCGAGTCCGCCCCGGACACTCCCCCCGGCACGACCTCGGTCGTCACGGCCGGCGACTACGTCGTCTACCGCACGGACACGGGCGCGCTTTTCGCGAGTCGCCTGAGCCGGGCGGGGCAGGCCGTCACCGAGCTCGACCCGTTCGGGACCGCCGGCGACGAGAACGCGCGCACCTACACGGCGGATGCCGTGGCGGTCGATGAGCGCGGCACGCTGTTCGCCTACTCGTCGGCCGACGGTTCGGTCATCCGCTACGACATCGAGGCGGACGAGCTGCGAGGACGCGACGCCCTGCAGGTCGACGTCGGGACGCCCGTGCTCAGCGCCGCCGGCGACCAGTGGGTGCTCGTCGACGCCGAAGCGGGGCGAGTGTGGGTGCGCGGCCACGACCCCGTCGACCTCGGCACGGCGGAGCAGCTCGTCGTCGGCGACCCCGACCCCCGCGGTGACGCCGTCTATCTCGCCGACGAGCAGTCGCTGTGGAGCATCCCCGTCGACGGAGGCGAACCGCGGCGAGAGGTGGGCGCGGGCGGAAACGTCCTGGGTCAGCCGGCCAAGCCGCTCGAACACGGCGGCGTCGCCTATGCGGCGTGGCTCCTGCCCGGGGAGGCGCGCGGAACCCTCTGGCGCTCGGATGCCGGCGAGACCGGCCTCGACTACGGCGGGGCGACGATGCCCGATCAGAGGCGCCCGGTGTTCGTCGCGACCGACCACGCCGTCATCCTGAACGAGACGCGCACCGGCTGGGTGTGGACGGTCCCGGACGGCCGGCTCGTGGCCTCGAGTCAGAGCTGGACGCTCGATGACCGCACGCAGGAGGCCGCTGTCCAGAGCGACGAGCAGGTGAGCGTCGTCCTCGACCCGAAGCCCCCGATCGCGGAGCCCGACGGCTTCGGGGTGCGCGCGGGACGCCTGGTCACCTTGCCGGTGCTCCTGAACGACCACGACCCCAATGAAGACGTGCTCAGCATCGTGGGGGAGAGCGTCACGGGACTCGACCCCGGCTTCGGCAGCCTTTCGGTCACGGACGAGGGTCAGCGGCTCGCGGTCCGCGTCGCGCCGGGTGCCACCGGTTCGGCGACCTTCTCGTATGCGGTGACCGACGGCACCACCGCCGACGGCCTCACCTCCTCTCCGACCACCGTCACTCTCACCGTGTCGCCGGATGGATCCAACGCGGCCCCGGTCTGGTGCGGCGTCGAGAAGTGTCTCCAGCCCTGGCCGACGCCGGAGGTCGCGCGCGGCGGCACCATCACGGTCCCCGTCCTTCCGGGCTGGGTCGATCCGGACGGCGACCCCCTCCTCCTGTTGTCGGTCGAGAACCCGAGCGGCGTCGGAAGCGTCGCCGCGACCCCCGCCGGTGAGGTCGTCTATCAGCACTCCGACGATGGCTCCGGAGGAGAGCAGACGGTCCAGCTCGACGTGACGGTGGCCGATACCGCCGGCGCCCAGACCACGAAGCCGTTGCTCATCCGCGTCGCGCCCGACCCGGCGCTCGCCGTGCAGTCCTTCGCGGTCGTAGACACGGCCGGTTCCGCGCTGACGGTCGATGTCGGTCCGCACGTCACCGGCACCGCGGGTGACGTGTCGATCGGGTCGGTGCGCGTCCTCGACGACGCGCAGGCATCGGCGACCGTCGTCGGCGGGACGACGACGTTCGACTTCACCGCCGGGCAGCCCGGGGTCTACCGCGTCGACTTCACCGTCACCGGTGCCGGACGCGACGCCACCGGTACGGCGCGCATCACGCTGCTGCCGGGAGACGCCCCGGCGCAGCTGTCGACCGCGCCCGTCGTCGCCTTCGTCCGGCCGCAGGAGGACGCGACGCTCGACGTGTTCGCCGCCGTCTCCAACCCCACAGGGCGCGTCCTGCTGCTCAGCGACGTCGTCGCAACCGCCGAGGAGGGGGCGTCGCTCACCGTCGACACGGTCGGTCAGAACGACCTCCGCGTCTCGGGCAGTACGTCGGGGGGCGGACCGGGTCTGCTCGGCACCGTCGCGTACACCGTCAGCGACGGGACGGACGACGAGGGCTCCAGCATCGGCGGCGAGGCCACCGTGTACCTGCTTCCGCCCGCGCCCGAGATCGCTCCGATCGCCGTCGACGACAGTGTCACGGTGCGCGCGGGAGCACAGGCCGACATCCCCGTGCTCGACAACGACGTGTCCCCGGCCGGAGGGCGCCCCACCCTCGACCCGGCATCCGTGCAGTCCAGTCCGTCGCCAGACGGCCTCGCCTTCGCGTCCGGCGGTGTCCTGCGCTACCTCGCCCCGACGACCCCCGGTTCCTACGAGGTGACCTACCGGGTCTACACGACGGGGACGCCGTCGCTGTGGGACGAGGCGACCGTGCGCATCACGGTCCTCGGGCCCGAGGCCAACCGTGCGCCGCTCCCCGAGACGTTGCAGGGACGCGTCCTGAGCGGCGGCTCGACGACGATTCCGTTCCGCAGCTTCGGTGCCGATCCCGACGGTGACGCCGTCGTGCTCGATCGCATCGTGAACCAGCCTGACCGGGGGACCGCCTCGATCTCGGCCGACGGTTCGGCGATCGTCTACTCCTCGGTTCCCGGCGACCGCGGACAGGTGTCCTTCCGGTACCGGGTGGTCGATCCGTCCGGCGCCACGGGCGAGGGCACGATCCGCATCGGAGTCCTGGATGCCGAGGCCAACCCCAGCCCCATCACCTTCACGGATTACGTCCAGGTGCAGGCCGGTGCCGACAGTCGCATCCGCGTGAGCCCGCTCGCCAACGACATCGACCCGACGCAGGGGCGTCTGAAGCTCACCGGTGTCCGTCCGGATCTACCGAAGACCCTCGTCGACGGCAGCGAGAACCCCGAGTTCACCCGTCTCGAGGCGCTCGTGGAGAACGTCTCGGATACGGGCGTCGTCGTCCGCGCGGGTGAGGCCCCCACGACGATGTCGTTCCTGTACGACGTCGAGTCCGACTCCGGCAACACCGGTCGGGGTCTGATCGTCGTCAAGGTCGTGCGGGAGAGCGTTCCCGACTACCCGGTGGTCTCCGACACCGTGCTCACCGTCGAGGACCGCGACCAGTTCGTCTCCGGCGTCGACGTGCTCGACGGTCACACGACCTGGTCGGGCGGCGAGGTGAGTGACCTGCGGGTGTCGCTGTGGGGCGACCCGACCGACGTTCGCGTCGACGGTCGTCGCATCTCGGGCGACCTGCCCGCGACGCGTCGCGTGATCCCCTTCGCCGTCACCGGCACGGTGGGCGATCAGGAGGTCACGACGTACGGATTCGTCCGCGTGCCGGGCGATGACGATCTCACGCTGGCGCTGCGTCCGGGGTCGGCCCAGCGCGTCGACGAGCTGGCGTCGGTCCAGTTCGACATGGCATCCCTCGTCGCCGTCCCACGCCGGTCGACGCTCGAGGTGGGCCCCGACGTCTCGACCACGGGCGTACGCGCCGAGGGACGCTGCAGCGTGACCGGAACAGTCGTGCGGTACGACGCGGGCACCGGGTCGCCGTGGACGGACGCGTGCCAGATCCCCGTCCGCATCGCCGGTACCCAGGACTGGACCGTGCTGGCGGTGCCGATCGGCGTGGTGGCCCGCGAACCGCAGCCCGAGCTGCGGCCGGCGTCGCTGACCGTCGGCCCCGGCGAGACCGCCACTTTCGACCTGCGGAACATGACCAGCTGGCAGCTCGGCCGTGAGGACTGGGCGGGCATCCGCTACGCCCTCGAGTACTCCGGGTCGGCGTTCTCCTCCGTCGCGCTCGACGGCTCGATCGTGACGGTCACGGGCGCGGACCGCGCCGTACCGGGCACCGAGAACGCCGCGATCGTCTCGGTGACCAGCCACAACGCGGTGGCGCCCGCACGTCTTCTCCTCCGCGTGGGCGCTGCGCCCTCGACCCTTCCGCAGGGCGGCACGACCACGTTGCAGTGCTCGCAGGCCTCCGGGTCGAGTTGCACGATCGACGCGGTGGGTCTGCCGGGCGAGGTCAATCCGCTCCCGCGGACGCCCCTCGAGGTCGTGAGCGTCAGCCCGACGAGCGCGTGCGCCGGGGTGAGCTTCGAGGTCGCGTCCGCGTCCGGTGTCCGGGCGTCGTGGACGGCCGACGCCCCCGGTGCGACGTGTGCGGCGAGCGTCACGCTGCGCGACGCGCAGGGTCGGTCGACCGCCGGCACGCGCGACGCACGCGTCGTCCTCGACCTCCAGGGCTTCCCCCGTACTCCCGCGAGCGTGCGGCAGACGGCGTACGCCGACGGCTCCCTGACCCTCCGCATCGATCCGGGCGAGGCGCGTCGGGCCTACCCGTCGCTCACCGGGTTCGCCGTGCGTTTCGGCGGTGAGGTCGTGGCGCAGTGCGGTCCGGACGGGTCGTGTCCGGCCATCGCCGCGCCCAACGGCGAGCAGCGCGAGTACG
Source organism: Microbacterium canaveralium (assembly GCF_047238045.1). NCBI lineage: Bacteria > Bacillati > Actinomycetota > Actinomycetes > Micrococcales > Microbacteriaceae > Microbacterium > Microbacterium canaveralium. The sequence continues at coordinate 518,058 of NZ_JBDFMA010000003.1, forward strand.
TCGCCACCGCGGTCAACTCCGTCGGTGAGTCCCGCGGATCGGTGCGCACGACGGCCTGGGCGTACGACCCGCCCGCGCGACCCCAGTCCGCCGACTTCACGCCCGTCGCCACGGGCGACGGCGAGGGCGACGTGGCCGACCTCGTCATCCGGGGCGTCGAATCCGCCGAGACGGGAAAGCTCGAGATCCGCAGCGCCGCCGGCGAGACGCGCACGATCAGCGTCGGCCGCAACCAGCAGGACGTCCGCATCGACGGGTTCCGGGTCGGCAGCAACGCCCGCACCGAGATCACCGTCACGCCGTCCTCGCGATTCGAGATCCCGGCCGGTCTCGGCGGCTCTGCGCAGGGCGGGGCGCTCGTGTTCTCGGCGCACGGTGTCGGCGCCCCCCTCGACCCGAACATGACCGTCACCTCGCGGTCGTCCGGCGACGGCGTGTCCACGGTCACCGTCGAGGGCACGGCACGGCAGAACGGCACCGACTCGGAGCTGCGGTACGGGATCGTCGAGGGCACGAACTGCCGCGTCGGCGACGGCGGGCCGCGCCGGGAGTTCCCGGGCAAGGAAGACGGCGTCGCGTACACGTTCACCTTCTGCGTGGAGTCGAGCTACGACGGCCGCTCGTACGGGACGAAGAGCACCACGCAGGAGTATCGCGTCGCGCAGGACACCGCGGCACCGCGGGGGTACACGTTCCGTGTCGGCACCAAGCCGGGCCAGGCCACCGAGGACGGTCGTCCGGTCGCACGCTGGCGGATCGCCGAGATCGTCGAGGGCAACGATCCGCCCCGCTTCAACGAGGTGAAGTACACCAACTTCGACGACGAACGGTCGTCCGTCTTCGGCTCCGACCCCAACATCGGCGTCTATTTCCAGCACCGGTTCTGGGGCACGACGTCCGAGACCGGCCGTGTCGCTCCGGCGTCGGGCAGTGCGCCGTATCAGGTGCAGGCCAGCGCGCGGGTGGCATCCTGCGTCGGCGGCGAGAACCTCGACGTCTCCCGCAGCTCCACCAACGACCAGGCCGACCTCACCGTCGACTGGGATGCCGTGCGCTACTACGACCGGAACGGCACGGCGCTGCCGACCACCGACGGGTCTCGGCTGGTGCCGATCGGGGCGACGTCGGTCAAGAACGTCCGCGTGACGGTCGACTGGTCGGCGCGCGGATGGGGGCTGGACTCGGCCGTGCTCGAGACGGAGGGTTCCTGCCGGCCGGGCACACCCGACCCGACGCCCACGTCCACCTCCACTTCCCGGCCCTGACCCCGACTTCCGATCCCCCTGACAGAGAGACCCACCGCCATGACGATCACCCAGGAACAGGCGACCTGGTACGCCCAGACCTTCGCGCAGATCGCCGACAACGTCGAGCGCGCCGTGCTCGGCAAACGGCACGTCGTGGAGCTCGTGCTCACGGCCATGCTGAGCGACGGTCACGTGCTGCTGGAGGACGTGCCGGGCACGGGCAAGACCTCCTTGGCCCGGGCGATCGCCCAATCGGTCCAGGGCACGAACACCCGCATCCAATTCACCCCCGACCTTCTCCCCGGTGACATCACGGGCATCACCGTCTACGACCAGAAGGTCGGCACCTTCGAGTTCCACGCCGGACCGATCTTCGCCAACATCGTCCTCGCGGACGAGATCAACCGCGCGAGCCCGAAGACCCAGTCCGCTCTGCTGGAGGTCATGGAGGAAGGTCGCGTCACCATCGACGGTGTCTCGCGCGAGGTGGGCGTTCCGTTCCTCGTGCTGGCGACGCAGAACCCCGTCGAGCAGGCGGGTACCTACCGGCTTCCCGAGGCGCAGCTCGACCGCTTCCTCCTGCGCACCTCGCTCGGCTACCCCGACCACGCAGCGACGGTCCGCATCCTCGACGGCGCCGCGATCTCGACCGCGGACCTGCGTCCGATCATCACGCCGCAGGCCCTGGTGGGCATGGCCGACCTCGCGGCGAGCGTGTACGTCGACGCGCTGGTCCTGGACTACATCGCCCGGATCGTGGATGCCACCCGCTCAGCCGACGAGGTCCGCCTCGGGGTCAGCATCCGTGGCGCGCTGGCGCTGACGCGGGCGACTCGTGCCCGGGCCGCGGCACAGGGGCGCACGTACGCGACGCCCGACGACGTGAAGGCGCTCGCGGTCCCCGTGCTGTCGCACCGGCTGATTCTGCACCCCGACGTGGAGTACGACGGCGTGACGCAGGAGGCCGTCGTGGGGCAGGTGCTCCTGGACACCGTCCCGCCCACGCAGCGCGAGAGCGCCTGATCCGTGCCCATCCCCCCGGTCTCTCCGCGGAAGGGGTGACGTCGTGCCCGACGTGAACCTCACCGAGTCGCGGCTCACGCGCACCTCCGCCGGCACCCTGGCGACGGGTTCGCGGACGTCGATCACCTCGACGTCGACGCGGCGTACGCGGCGACTGGTGCGCGCCGCGGTGCGCGCGGCCGAGGTGTGGCGGACCATCGTGGATGCCGCGGAAGCGTCGGTGCGGTGGGCGGGTCGGACGGTGCGGCCTGCCGGCGCGGTCGTCACGATGGCGGCGACGGTGGGGCTGGTCCTCGGCCTTGTCTTCGGGTGGGTCGAATGGATGGTCGGCGGCGCCGTCGCGCTGCTGCTGCTTCTGATGAGCGTTCCGTTCCTGTTCGGCGCCCGCGCCTATGAGGTCGACCTGAGCCTGACGCACGAGCGCGTCGTCGCCGGCCACGGCGTCACCGGCGCGATCGCCGTCCGCAACGACAGCAGACGACCGGCCCTGCCCGGGCGCCTGGACATTCCGGTGGGCCGCGGCCTCGTCGAGTTCGCGGTTCCATTGCTGCGGCCGGGGCACGGCATCACCGAGCCGCTGGAGATCCCCCCGTTGCCGCGGGGCGTCGTGCGGGTCGGGCCGGTGACGACGGTGCGTAGCGATCCGGTGGGTCTGCTGCGGCGCGAGCACGCGTTCGACGACGTGCACGACCTCTACGTCCACCCGCGGACCGTCGGCCTCCCCTCGACGAGTGCCGGTCTCGTGCGCGACCTCGAGGGCAACGCGACCCGCCGCCTCGTCGACGCCGACATGTCCTTCCACGCGATCCGCGAGTACGTTCCCGGCGACTCCCGCCGTCAGGTGCACTGGAAGTCCACCGCGAAGACCGGCCGCCTCATGGTGCGCCAGTACGAGGAGTCCCGTCGGTCGCGGATGGCCGTCGTGCTCGCGGCTGCGACCCAGGAGTACGCGGATGCCGACGAGTACGAACTCGCCGTCTCGGCCGCCGCCTCGCTCGGGGTGCGGGCCGTCCGCGATGCGCGCGACGTCGACGTCGTGACCGGAACGGAGATCCCGCGCGTGGTGAAGGGCCGTCTGCGGGCGATCCGACACATCCCCGCGGTGACGCCCCGCACGATGCTCGACGGGTTCAGTGCGCTCTCGAGCCACGAGAACACCATGCCCGTCGAGGACGTGTGCCGGCTGGCATCCGAGGCCAATGACAGGCTGTCGATCGCGTTCGTGGTCGTCGGCTCGGTCGTGCCCATCGGGCGGCTGCGGCGGGCTGCTCTCGCCTTCCCGGCCGACACGGCGGTCGCCGCGGTCGTCTGCGACGAACGAGCCCACCCGCGGATGCAGACCGTGGCAGGACTCACCGTCCTGACGATCGGCACGCTCGACGATCTCGCCGGGCTCCTCGTGCGCGGAGCGACGTCGTGAGCGCCGCGGCCCGGTCGCGGGACGACGGGCGCCGGTCCCGGATCATCGCGGGCGGCCTCTACACCGCCGCGTGCGTGCTGTTGGCGGCTGTGGCGGCGTGGCCGGTGTACGCGTCGGTGTCGTTCGTCGTGCTCGTGGCCGTCGCGGTGCCGGTGGCTGCCGGCCTCGTGGCCGTGAGCATGTGGCGCCGCTGGGGCGGCTGGATCACCGCGGCCCTGGTCGCGGGGGCTTTCGTGGTCCTCGCCGTTCCGCTGGCGATCCCCTCGCGGCTGACGAGCCCGCTCGAGGTCCTCCGCGGTCTCGGCGAGGCGTTGTCCGGTTTCGTGCTCGCGTGGAAAGACCTGGTCACCGTCGACCTTCCCGTGGGGTCCTACCGGAACCTCCTGGTGCCGGCGCTCGTGGTCTTCCTCGTCGGGACGGCGGTGACGCTCGCGCTCGCGTGCCGCGCCGATCGGCGGGCACCGACCGCGGTCGTCAGCGGTCTGGCGATGAGCGGTTTCGGCCTGTTCTTCGGGCGCACCTCGACGAGTGCTCCGTTGGTGGTGGGCCCGCTGTCGCTCGCGGCCCCCGTCGAGACCGTGATCGGCGTCTCGGCGGTACTGTCGGCGGTGCTGTGGTTGGCGTGGCGAACGCGCGATGAGCGCACCCGCGCGCTCCGGCGGGCCAGCGAGAGCGGGGCGGTCGCCATTCCGCGCCGCCGCACGCGCACCGATCGTCGACGGGGCGCCCTGGGCGCCGCGATGGTCGTGGTGGCGGTGGTCGCCGCGGTGGCGATCGTGCCCGGGACGGCGAGGGATGCCGATCGGCGCGTGCTGCGTTCGGCGGCGGGACCGGAGCGGCAGATCGCGGAGGCGGTGAGCCCCCTGTCCGAGTACCGCGCGATGTTCTCCGACGCCCGCGCCGAGGACGTGTTGTTCCGCGTCGACACCGCGGGAACGGCGCCCGAGCGCATCCGGGTGGCGACGCTCGACACGTACGACGGCGAAGTCTTCCGCTCATCCGGGGCGCGACAGGGGGCGTTCGTCCGAGTGCCCTCGCGTCTCCCGCTGAGCGACGGCCGCGAGGTCGAGGCCGACATCCGGATCGGCGATCTCGGTGGCATCTGGATGCCGACGGCGGGCCGTCTCGTTTCGGCGACGTTCGAGGGCGATCGGCAGAACGTCCTCGCCGACCGCTTCTACTACAGCGTGGATGCCGAGGCCGGTGTGCAGATCGCCGATGGTGGCCTGGTCGCCGGCGACGAGTACACGATCGCGGCGACGGAGCCCACCGACGACGACCCCGCCACCCTCAGTGCGCCCGGTGTCGATGGCGGCGTGACCGGCGGCGAGAATCTGCGCCGTTGGGTGGACGAGCATGCCACGGGCAGCTCTGGCGCCGACCTGGTGGCCCTCGTCCGACTCCTGCGCGAGCGGGGCTATCTCAGCCACGGGCTGGTCCCGGCCGCGGGCGCTCCCGCCCCCGAGTGGACCACGGATCTGCCCGGCTATCAGCTGCAGCCCAGCGCGTCGGGTCACTCACTGGCGCGCATCGAGACGATGTTCCAGCGTCTCCTCGATCGCGAGGACGACCCGCGCGCGCAGACGTCGGGGAACTATGTCGCCGCCGTCGGCGACGACGAGCAGTTCGCCGTCGCAGCCGCGCTCATCGCCCGCGAGCTCGGGTTCCCGTCCCGCGTGGTGGTCGGCACGCGGATGAGTTCGAGCGATCCCGGCGTCGCCACATGCGAGGCCGGTGAGTGCCGTGCCCGCGACCTGAGCGCGTGGACGGAGGTCCAGGGCACCGACGGTCGCTGGGCGCCGATCGACGTGACACCGCAGTGGGAGGTTTCCCCCAGCCTCGAGGTGACCCAGCAACGCGACCCCGAGAACGTGACCGAGGTCCGTCCCGACACCGTCGACGAGGTCGTCCCGCCCGACCCCGTGCAGGAGGACAACGCCTCCGACGACGACGAGAAGAGCGACGACGGGCTCGACCTGGCCTGGCTGTGGCCGATCCTGCGGGTCTCCGGTATCGCGCTGCTCGTCGTCCTGATCCTGTTCGGTCCGTTCCTGGCCGTCGTGGTGGCGAAGGCGGTGCGGCGCCGCGGGCGTCGCCGTGACCCCGACCCGCGCGTCGCGATCGCCGGAGGGTGGGACGAGTACGTGGATGCCGGCGTGGATTCCGGTCGTGAGGTGCGCACGTCGTCGACCCGCCGGGAGCTGGCCGAGGCCTTCGACACGCCGGCCGGGCTGCGGCTCGCCGACGACGCCGACCGCGCCGTGTTCTCGTCGCGCACGGTCACCGCCGACGAGGCATCCGAGTTCTGGCGCATCGTGGACGACGAACGCCGCGTGCTGTCGCGGCAGCGCGGGTGGTGGCGCCGCGTGCGCGCGGCCGTATCGTTGAGATCGTTCCTGCGGTTCTTCGCCCCGCGCCCCACGCGCCGACGGCCGCCGCACCGCGACGAGAGGGGGAAGCGCCCGCCCGCCGGCCGGCGCGAGACGACATGAACGATTCCACGGGTGTGATCCTGGGGGCGCTGACGCTCCTGCTCTTCGTGATCGTGTACGTCTGGTACGCCCTGGCGCTGGCCGCGGTGTTCGCCAAGACGGGCGAGGCGACCTGGAAGGCGTGGGTGCCGGTCGTCAACCTCGCGACCGTCCTCAAGCTCGGGGGATTCTCGCCGTGGCTCGTGCTGTTGATCCTCATCCCCCTGTTCGGTGCGATCGCGTTCGCGGTCGTGCTGATCGTCGCCATCCACCGTGTGACGCTCGGCTTCGGCCGCGGACCGGGCATGACCGTGCTGGGTGCCTTCATCCCGATGGTCTGGGCGAGCATCCTCGGTTTCGGTCGTGCCCGCTGGACGGCGGAGGCGGCACCCGGCGTCCGCCGGTCGGGGGTCGACGAGAACTCCGCCCCGGTCCGGCGCGGTCAGGATTTCGCGGGTCCGTACGTCCCGCTCGTCGGCGGGTGGACCCCCGAACCGCCGACTCCGACCGGCGTCGAGGAGCGGAAGGATGCCGAGACGCCCGAACCCGCGTCCGAGCCCATCCCGCTGCCGTTCGCCGCGATATCGCCGTCGCTCTCCGACGTCCCGCCCGCCCCGCCCGAGTGGGCCCCGCCGACGATCCCGGATGCCTCGACTCCCCGCGACGAGGTCCCCGGCGCCACCCCCGCGCCGACGCCCGAAGACGGCCGCAGTTCGGTGTCGGAGGTGCTGGCGGCCCTGCGCGCCCCTCGTGCGGGGGAGCGGTCGGTCGACCCCGGTGCGGCGGTTTCGACCCCGTCGGCCGCGGCGCCGGACGCCGAGGCGTGGGACGTGGGTCTTCTCACCCCCGCCGCCCCGGGTCGCGTGCGACCGGTCGTTCCCTCCGATTCGCCCGCGGAGCCCGATGCGTCGGCTCCGGTCGCGGGCCTGCCGCCCCTGACCGCTGAGGAGGATGAGCCCCGACTCGCGTCGTGGCGGGCACCGTCACTGCCCGACGAGGACGCCGCGGGAGCCGACGAGCCGCTCACGCGGCCCGCACCGGTCTCGGCGGTGCCCGCCCGCACCGATGACGGGCCGGGGGAGGAGTTCCCCGAACTCTCCGGCGCGGTCTCGGCCGTTCCCGATGCCCCGCAGGCGGGGGCCCCGCGGTCGGCGCGCACGTCGGTATCGGCGCTGTACACGCAGCCGGAGTTCCCCGTCGACCCCGATGACGACATCGACGCCCTCGACCGCACCGTCGTCACCCGCCGCCGCCGCATCCCGTGGGCGCTCGTCCCGCCGAACGGTGTCCCGATCGACCTGACCTCCGACGTGGTGATCCTCGGGCGGCGGCCGTCGGCGGATGCCGCTCACCCCGATGCCCAGCTCGTCCCGATCGCCGACGAGACTCGGACCGTCTCGAAGACACACGCCCGTCTGCAGCTTCGCGGAGATACGTGGTACGTCACCGATCTCGACTCGACCAACGGCGTGCTGTTCGCGACGCTGATGGGGACCGAGGTCGAGGCGCCCCCGGGCGAGGAGATCGAGGCGGGCGAGCGCTTCTTCCTCGGTGACGCGGAGGTGCGCCTCACGCGGAGCGAGCCGTGAGCGGGCCCTACGACGTGCCGGACGAGCCGGACGACGTGACGCTGTGGGCTGGGCGTCTCCGCGCGTGGCCCACCCCACCCACCGGGGCGACGGATGCCGCGGACGACGAGATCGACGACGACACCGCGGTCTCGCCGCGGCAGGTCGCTGCCGACACGGTGCGTGTGGAGCGTCCGGTCCTGTCGGACGAGACGGTGCGTGTGGAGCGTCCGTCCCCCCGGGCGGCCCCGGCGCACCGACCGTCGACGCCGCCGGACGGCGAGCCCGCCGACGAGACGATCAGCGTGGAACGGCGGCGACCACGGCCGTCAGTGGACGTCCCCGTTCCGGACGACACCACCGCCCCCGCTCGGGCACGCGGCGTGGGCACCCTCGACGAGGCGCCCGCCGATGCTCCCGATGAGACGCCGACGTCGGACACCGCGGCGGGTACACGGCGTGCCCGTTCCCGCGTGAGCGTGTCGACCGCAGCTCCCCCTTCCGGCGACCCGGTTCCCACGCCCCGCGAGGCACGTCCTCCCGTCGCCGACCACGAGCTGTACCGCCCTCGCGCCGATGAGGCCGTCCGCGTCGCCCGCACCGCAGCGCCCGCTCGGTCGAGCGACGCCCCGGATGCCGCTGAGGTCCTTCCCCGGTCGTCCCGACGTGCCCGTAAGCGCGGTCTCGTGCTCGCCGTGACGGTCGTCGTGCTCGTCGCCGCGGCAGCGATCGGGCTGTTCCTGCTGATGGGCTGAGCGTCGGGCTGCGCACGTTTGCCCGCACCCTCCAGGGCGCGTATCATTGAGCGGGTGTGCGTTCACGCGCGCCGTGTGCCATGCCCTCGGGTCTGAACCGCGGAACAACGCTCGCACCATCTCAGGGAATGGCCTGCGAACAGGCCACCCCCACGGCATATCCACCACAACCGCGTCCGATCATTCTGACGCGCGGCGGATCACACGTGAGCCCGACACGTCACGAATCGCAAGATGCGCGAGGTTTCGGGGGAGACACGACGCTGTCACCGTGCAGCACAAACAAGGAGAGAACGTGCCAACCATTCAGCAGTTGGTTCGCAAGGGCCGCTCGCCGAAGGTCTCGAAGACCAAGGCTCCCGCGCTGAAGTCGAACCCCCAGCAGGCCGGCGTGTGCACCCGCGTGTACACGACCACCCCCAAGAAGCCGAACTCGGCGATGCGCAAGGTCGCCCGTGTCAAGCTGCGCAACGGTACCGAGGTCACCGCCTACATCCCCGGCGAGGGTCACAACCTGCAGGAGCACTCGCTCGTGCTCGTCCGCGGCGGTCGTGTGAAGGACCTCCCCGGTGTCCGCTACAAGATCGTCCGCGGTGCGCTCGACACCCAGGCTGTCAAGAACCGTAAGCAGGCTCGCAGCCGCTACGGCGCGAAGAAGGGCTGAGAACCATGCCTCGTAAGGGTCCCGCCCCGAAGCGTCCCGTCGTCAACGACCCGGTGTACGGCGCTCCCGTCGTCACGCAGCTGGTCAACAAGATCCTCGTCGACGGCAAGAAGTCGCTGGCCGAGTCGATCGTCTACGACGCCCTCAAGGGTGTCGAGACGAAGAACGGTCAGGACGCCGTCGCCACCCTCAAGAAGGCGCTCGACAACGTGCGCCCCACCCTCGAGGTCAAGAGCCGCCGCGTCGGTGGCTCGACCTACCAGGTTCCGGTCGAGGTCAAGCCGCACCGCGCGAACACCCTCGCGCTGCGCTGGCTCGTGAGCTACGCGAAGGGTCGTCGTGAGAAGACGATGACCGAGCGTCTGCAGAACGAGATCCTCGACGCCTCGAACGGCCTCGGTGCCGCGGTCAAGCGCCGCGAAGACACCCACAAGATGGCCGAGTCGAACCGCGCCTTCGCGCACTACCGCTGGTAACACCCGCGGAGGGTCGGCCACCGCACCCCGGCGGCCGACCCTCCGATGGGCCCGGCATCAACCTCCCAACAGGTAAGGAAGACACCCGTGGCACAAGACGTGCTCACCGACCTCCACAAGGTCCGCAACATCGGCATCATGGCGCACATCGATGCCGGCAAGACGACGACGACCGAGCGCATCCTGTTCTACACGGGCGTCAACCACAAGATCGGTGAGACGCACGACGGCGCCGCGACCACCGACTGGATGGAGCAGGAGCAGGAGCGTGGCATCACGATCACCTCCGCCGCTGTCACCTGTTTCTGGGACAAGAACCAGATCAACATCATCGACACCCCCGGACACGTCGACTTCACGGTCGAGGTCGAGCGCTCGCTGCGCGTGCTCGACGGCGCCGTCGCCGTCTTCGACGGCAAGGAGGGCGTGGAGCCCCAGTCCGAGACGGTGTGGCGTCAGGCCGACAAGTACGACGTCCCCCGCATCTGCTTCGTCAACAAGATGGACAAGCTGGGCGCCGACTTCTACTTCACGGTCGACACGATCGTGAACCGTCTGAAGGCCAAGCCGCTCGTCATCCAGCTGCCCATCGGTGCGGAGAACGACTTCGTCGGTGTCATCGACCTCGTCGAGATGCGTGCCCTGGTGTGGCCCGGCGATGCCAAGGGTGACGTGACCATGGGCGCCAAGTACGAGATCCAGGAGATCCCGGCCGACCTCGCCGACAAGGCCGCCGAGTACCGCGAGAAGCTGCTCGAGACCGTCGCCGAGTCCGACGAGGCGCTGCTCGAGAAGTACTTCGGCGGCGAAGAGCTCACGGTCGCCGAGATCAAGGGCGCCATCCGCAAGCTCACGATCGCTTCCGAGCTCTACCCCGTGCTCTGCGGTTCGGCGTTCAAGAACCGCGGTGTCCAGCCCATGCTCGACGCGGTCGTCGACTACCTCCCCTCGCCCCTGGACGTGCCGGCCATCGAGGCCCACGACCCCAAGGACGAAGAGGTCGTCATCGAGCGCCACGCCGACCGCGAGGAGCCCTTCGCGGCCCTGGCGTTCAAGATCGTGACGCACCCGTTCTTCGGTCGCCTCACCTACATCCGCGTCTACTCGGGTCACCTCGACTCGGGCGCGCAGGTCGTCAACGCGACCAAGGGCAAGAAGGAGCGCATCGGGAAGATCTTCCAGATGCACGCCAACAAGGAGATGCCCGTCGACTCCGTGACCGCCGGTCACATCTACGCGGTCATCGGCCTCAAGGACACCACCACCGGTGACACCCTGAGCGACCCGGCGAACCAGGTCGTCCTCGAGTCGATGACGTTCCCGGAGCCGGTCATCGAGGTCGCGATCGAGCCCAAGACCAAGGCCGACCAGGAGAAGCTGGGTGTCGCCATCCAGAAGCTCGCCGAGGAAGACCCCACGTTCCGCGTCGAGCAGAACTCCGAGACCGGCCAGACGGTCATCAAGGGCATGGGTGAGCTGCACCTCGACATCCTCGTGGACCGCATGAAGCGCGAGTTCAAGGTCGAGGCCAACGTCGGAAAGCCCCAGGTGGCGTACCGCGAGACCATCCGTAAGACGGTCGAGCGTCACGACTACACCCACAAGAAGCAGACCGGTGGTTCGGGTCAGTTCGCGAAGATCCAGTTCGCGCTGGAGCCCCTCGAGGTCACGGCTGACAAGACCTACGAGTTCGAGAACAAGGTCACCGGTGGTCGTATCCCGCGCGAGTACATCTCGCCGACCGACCAGGGCTTCCAGGACGCGATGAACGTCGGTGTGCTCGCCGGTTACCCCATGGTGGGTGTCAAGGCGATCCTGCTCGACGGTGCCTCGCACGACGTCGACTCGTCGGAAATGGCGTTCAAGATCGCCGGTTCGATGGGCTTCAAGGAGGCCGTCCGCAAGGCGAACCCCACCCTCCTCGAGCCGATCATGGCCGTTGAGGTCCGTACTCCCGAGGAGTACATGGGCGACGTCATCGGTGACCTGAACTCGCGCCGCGGTCAGATCCAGTCGATGGAGGACGCGGCCGGCGTCAAGGTCGTCCGTGCCAACGTCCCGCTGTCCGAGATGTTCGGTTACATCGGTGACCTGCGCTCGAAGACCTCGGGTCGTGCCGTGTACTCGATGGAGTTCGACAGCTACGCCGATGTGCCCAAGGCTGTCGCCGACGAGATCATCCAGAAGAACAAGGGCGAGTAACTCCGCTCTCACGGATGCCGGGGGCCCGCGCCCCGGCCGGGCTCCCGGCATCCGCTCAAACTCAATACCGACTCTCTAGTAACCTGAGAACCATCCCCGTAGAGAACCGGTCGCAATCCAGCGCCCGTCACTCTGCATGAACGTCCTGAGGAGGACCCAGTGGCTAAGGCCAAGTTCGAGCGGACCAAGCCGCACGTGAACATCGGAACGATCGGTCACGTCGACCACGGCAAGACCACGCTCACCGCTGCCATCTCGAAGGTGCTCGCCGACAAGTACCCGTCGGCCACCAACGTCCAGCGTGACTTCGCGTCGATCGACTCGGCGCCGGAAGAGCGCCAGCGCGGTATCACCATCAACATCTCGCACGTCGAGTACGAGACCCCCAAGCGTCACTACGCTCACGTCGACGCCCCCGGTCACGCCGACTACATCAAGAACATGATCACCGGTGCCGCTCAGATGGACGGCGCGATCCTCGTGGTCGCGGCGACCGACGGCCCGATGGCCCAGACGCGTGAGCACGTTCTGCTCGCCAAGCAGGTCGGCGTGCCCTACCTGCTCGTCGCGCTGAACAAGGCCGACATGGTCGACGACGAGGAGATCCTGGAGCTCGTCGAGCTCGAGGTGCGCGAGCTGCTCTCCTCGCAGGACTTCGATGGCGACAACGCCCCCGTCGTTCGCGTCTCGGGCCTCAAGGCTCTCGAGGGCGACGAGCAGTGGGTCGAGTCGATCGTCGAGCTCATGAACGCCGTGGACGAGTCCATCCCCGACCCGGTGCGTGACAAGGACAAGCCGTTCCTCATGCCCATCGAGGACGTCTTCACCATCACCGGTCGTGGAACGGTCGTCACGGGTCGCGCCGAGCGCGGTACCCTCGCGATCAACTCCGAGGTCGAGATCGTCGGCATCCGCCCGACGCAGAAGACCACGGTCACGGGTATCGAGATGTTCCACAAGCAGCTCGACGAGGCCTGGGCCGGCGAGAACTGTGGTCTGCTCCTCCGCGGCACCAAGCGTGACGATGTCGAGCGCGGCCAGGTCGTCGTCAAGCCCGGTTCGGTCACCCCGCACACCAACTTCGAGGGCACGGCGTACATCCTGTCCAAGGAGGAGGGCGGCCGTCACAACCCGTTCTTCACGAACTACCGCCCGCAGTTCTACTTCCGTACCACGGACGTGACCGGCGTCATCACGCTGCCCGAGGGCACCGAGATGGTCATGCCCGGTGACACCACCGAGATGTCGGTCGAGCTCATCCAGCCGATCGCCATGGAAGAGGGCCTCGGCTACGCGATCCGTGAGGGTGGCCGCACCGTCGGTGCCGGTACCGTCACCAAGATCCTCAAGTAAGTCCCTTCGGACTGACCGGCAAGGGCCGGGCCTTCGGGCCCGGCCCTTCGTCGTCGGCAGGACGGCGTGCGTGGCGGCACGATGTCCGGCTCAGGCCGTGCGCATGGCGCCGCCTCGCATCCGGTCCGGCGCACTCGCACCCGCCCCGTAAGCTGAGGGCATGGACACTGCCCCTGGGGAGCGCAGTCGCCGCTCGCTGCGCGCCGAGCGCAACGCTTCGACGGATCCGACGTCCGCGGTCATCGATGCTTCTGCAGTCGATGACGGGGCGCTGAGCGCGTCTGTCGCGTCATCGGACGCGACCGGCGCTCCGGCCTCGGTGCCTGTTGCCCGGGCCGAGAATCGCACGCCGGCGTCTGACGAGCCCGTCACGCCCGCCGTCGCAGTACTTCCGTCCACCCCCACCGACCCTGTCCGACGCCGTCGTGGCCGTCCCGAGCGAGCCTGGCTGTGGTTGGCGATCGCGGGCGCCACGCTCGTGGTTTCGACGGTCGTCGGCCTCATCGTGTCGCTGGCCCTCGGCGGCGCCCTCGGTCAGTCGCTCGGCGGGGGAGTGGCATCCGTCCTCGTCGCCGCGACGGCGCTGGCTGTGCTGTCCCGCTCACGCCTTCCGGGCCTGCTCGGCCTGCGCGCTCTCGACATCCTGTGGGGGCTCGTGCTGGGCGTCCTCCTGCCCTTCGTCGCCGGCGTGTTCGCCGGGGGCGGTGCCTGGCCGGCGTACGCCGCGTTGTCGCCGCGATGGGTTGCGACGGGAGTCGTCGCTCCGATCCTCACGAGCGCGTTCCTGGCGGTGTTCGCGGTCGGTCTCGTCTTCCCCGCCGCAGTGCGGGCGCTGTCTCCGCGAATGAGTCCCGTGGTGACGCGGATCGTCGCCGGAGCGCTGACGGCCGTTGGGTTCGCTGTCATCCCCGTGGTGTTCCGCGGCGACGTCAGCGGCATGCCCGTCGCTCTGCCGATCGTCCTCGGAGTGGCGCTGGGCGTGTTCGCGGGTCTGTCCCAGCGCCTGTGGGGGGCTCTGCTCGCGGCCGCCATCTTCTCGGGCGTGTGGGTCGCCCTGTCGGTTCTCGGCACGCTCCTGGCTTGACCGTCGTGGTTGGCGCACGAAAGTAGCGAGGGAGCTTGCCCTCGTCGGGCGTCAGCGGGAGCGGAGAACGGGTCGAGCGTCAGCGTGCGCGGAGAACAGGCGCGGCGGCCGCCGCCAGCGTTGCGAGCGCCGCGACCTGCACGAGCGCCACTCCGGCGGCCGCGCCCGTCACGCCCGCGAGGCCGGCGCCGATGAGGACCGCCGGCACGACGAGAGCGGCCCCCACGATGACCGCGGCCAGGTAGGCGCCGTCACGCCCCGCGGGGAGCACGACACACACCCCGAGGGCCGTGCCGACGGTCATGGCCGCGAGGGCGATCCCTCCGAACAGGGCGGTGAGGGGGGCGATGACGAACCCCGGGCCGAGGACGACGGGCGTCGCCCACGGCACGACGATGGCGAACAGGGCGCCCAACACCAGTGCCAGGACAGCGTGGATGCCGACAGCGCGGCGCATTCGCCGATGGGCGAGGTCGCCGGTGGCCGACGAGACCCACCCCTGGAACGACGACGAGATCATGTACACGCCGATGTAGCCGTACTTCAGGATCCGGTCGAAGGGGGCGAAGCCGATGGCGGCAGGCGACGCGGCGACGCCCAGGGTGGATTGGGGAGCGGTCTCCGAGAACGTGAGGAGGCTCGCCGTCAGTGCTGTGCGCCAGCCGGCACGGTACGCCGCGGCGGCATCCGCCAGGGTCGATCGAGGCGAGAACCGCTCGCGGAGCCCGATGGCCCAGGTGGCGGCGAGGGTGGCGACGAGCGTCCCGACCAGGAGGATCACGGGGTAGAGGATCGCCGCGCCGGTGATCAACGCTGCGACCGCACCGACCAGGTTGAGAACGATCCGCGGGACGGCGTCGAAGCTCAGCGCGAGCAGCGGACGACCGACCCCCACCGCGTACCAGCTCATCGAGAGTCCCTGCAGGGCGAAGGCCAGCGCCGCGACGATCGCGAGGGAATGGTCTTGCGCGTGGCTGGCGAGCGCGGCGATCACGGCGATGACGGGCAGCACGACCAGACTGTTGGCCCCCCGCACCGCCAGGCTCGCGCGGAAGACGCGTGCCGGGTGGGGCGATCGCGCGGCTTCCACGGGGCCGCGAACGGCCCACCCGAATGTGATCAGCGTGGCGGCCAGCGTTCCGAGCGCCTGGCCGATGGCGATCTCGGTGAAGCCGGCGGGGCCGGCCGCACGGGTCAGCAGCGGCAGCGCGATGAGCGGCGAGACGGCCGACAGCGCGGACACGCCGGTCAGCAGCGCGACGCTGCGCGCCCGGTGCGGTTTCGGCGCCTCAGGCGTGCTCGAGGGCACGATCGTCTTCGGTGGCCGGACGCAGGAGCACGGCGATCAGGATCCAGGTCACGGCGAACCAGAACATGCTCGTGAGCGTCGCCGACAACAGATAGGCCGTGAGGAGCCCGGCCGCCACGGGTCGCCGCTCGCGCGGGACCTTGAGGAACACCAGGACGAACAGCGCGATCAGCAGGGCGAGACCCAGGATGCCCGCGTCGTACAGCACCTGCACGGGCAGCATGATGATGTGCCCGCTGATACCCGGCGTGCCCGGCTGGTCGTGCCGCAGCCCGAAGGTATTGGTGCCGTTCCCGAGCCAGAGATGGATGCCGTTCATCTCCTGCGCGGCGAGCTGGGCGACCGTCACACGGAAGCCGATGGTGCCACCCTGCAGGTCGACGTCGCCGATCTTGTTCTGTTGGGCCGGATCCGTCGGGTCGGGGATTCGCGTGGCCTCGGGCGCCGGCGTGTCTACGGGAGGGGCTGTCTCCTCCACCGCCGCGGCAGGAGCGGACTCCGTCGCGACGGTCGGAACATCCGAGGGGACAGGGAGCGAGCGGTCGGCGGGTGCGGCGTCGCCGATCGCCGCGATGATTCCGTAGGTGAGGACGAGCGTCGCCGCGAGGACGGCGGTCGGCACGACCCGGCGGAATCGGTCGCGCCAACTCGAACGGCGCGACAGAAGGGTGTACACCGCGAAGACGGCGAGACCCAGGAGAAGGCTGAACACCGCCGTCCGCGTTTGCGACGCGACGAGCCCTAGCGGTACGGCGATCGCGATCGCGGCGGTCTCCCACCGGCCGATGCGTCGCCGCGTGATGGTCAGGAGCGTCCAGAACACGAGGATGGACGCGTAGATGTTGGCTTCGATGGCCGTCAATCGCGCGACGTACACCTCGTAGAGCCAGTCGAAATCGGTGCCGAGTGTGAACCCGCCGCGTGTCAGGTTGGCGATCGCGAACGCCGCGAACCCCACGAGAGCCCACGGCGCCACCGACCAGCGCCCCAAACGGCCGGCGAACTCCGCGCCTTCGCTGAGGGCCATCATCGATATCAGCAGCAGGAGGTCGATCAGGAGCCAGATGAGGATCGACGCACTCCACGTGAGGCTCGGTGAGAACAAGAGCGTCGAGATGACGTTCCATGCGACGAAGACCGCAAAGACCACCGGCACGGGGTGGCGGGCGGCTCGGAAGAACGATCGGCGCAACACCGGATGGCCCAGCATCCATGCCGCGAGTAGAAGCGGGACGACCTGCTCGACGCGGACTCGGAACCCGATGATCTCGGCGTCGTATCGACCGAGGAACGAGCTGACGACGACGGCCGCGATGAGTCCGAAGGTCACCAGACGGGCGCGTCGGGTCAGGGTCGGCTGCGCGAAGGCTGTCGTTGTCATCGGCGGTTCTCCTGCGTCCACAGTTCTTCCCGGATCCGCTCATCGAATGTGTCGCGGGAGAAGAGCTGCTCGAAGCGGGTCCGAGCAGCGAGCGCGGCCGTTCGGATGGCGTCCTCGTCGAGGGCGTCGAGCGCCTCGGTCCACGCGGATTCGTCACCGGGGGCGACGAGCAGCGGGCTGTCTCCCACGATCTCGCGCAGTCCGCCCGTGTCGCTGGCGAGGACGGCGCGACCGGCGCCGAGTGCCTCGATGGCGATCGTCGGCAGGGGGTCGGGCAGGACGCTCGGCACCACGACCACGTGGGCGGCGTCGAGGTGCCGACGGACGTCCGGTGTGGGTCCGACGACGACGATCTTGTCGCGACGCGGCGAACGCTCGACGATGCCCGGGACGTCGACGGCCTCCCCGCTCGGCGGACGGTCGCCGAGGACCTCGAGTCGCAGATCCTCCCGGTGGGCGGCATCCCACGCGCTCAACAGCACGCGGTGGCCCTTCCAGGCATTCCATCGGCTCGCGATGACGAGGCGGATACCGTCCGCAAACGACGGCAATTCGGTGGGGGGCGCGGCGTCGAAACCGTTGTGGACCACCCGCGTGCGGCCCCGAAGCGGTGGAGGGAGAACCTCGGCGACGGCTGAGCTCACCGCGATGATCCGGTGCGGGAAACGCAGGAACGGAGTGACGGCACGCGACCGTTCGTCGATGTGCTCGTGGAGATGGAGGACGACCCGCCCGCCCGACAGGCGCGCCGCGGGGGCGGCGAGAGCGGTGGCCGCGGTGTTCAAGTAGACCAGGGCCGGGCGCGAGAGGGCGAGCCGGACGCTCGTCGTCAGCGCCCGCCAGGCGAGACCGGGGAGACGCGCGGGGCGCAGGTATGCCCGTCGCATGATGGGCAGAGAGAGACGACGAACGCGGATGCCGTTCTCTTCGAGGGCGCGTGACAATTCGCGCTGGGGGTAGTCGACGTCGGTGGGGAGCCAGACCTCGAGATCCGTGTCGTCCGGAGCAGTCCGCAGGACCTCGAGCAGCACGCGGTCCGCGCCGTACATCTCGTCCGACGGGTGCAGGATGATGCAGCGGCGGCGGCTCACTCGGCCGCTCGCGTCTTCAGCTCTCGGGCGGGGATGCCACCCCAGACCGCGCCGGCCGGGACATCGCGCGTGACCACGGCGCCGGCGGCCACCACGGCGCCGTCCCCGATGGTGACGCCCGAGGTGATGGTCACGCCGCTGGCGATCCAGCACCCGGACCCGATGGTGATGGGCGACCATTCGACTCCCTGGGACTTCACGTCCGCCGTCGGGTCGCTCATGACGTGGTCTTCCGCGAACACGCGGACCCCGGGGCCGAGCATCGACTTCTCGCCGATCGTCACGCCCCCCGAGCATCCGATGTAGCAGCCCGGCGACAGGCTGCTCCCGTCGCCCATGACCAGGCCCACCCCGATCGCGCGGGAGTAGTAGCTGCTCGGGCGGATGAGGGTTCCCGCGCCGATGGAGACGCCGTCCCCGAAGCGGATGCCGTCCCGGCTCAGGCCCTGGATCTCGGCGAAGTCCTCGACGATGAGGTCCTTGCCGGCGTGCACGAGGTGGGCGTTGCGTACGCGCACGCCGCGGCCGATGAGCGGCAGACCCCGCGTCGACCCCATCCGGGGTGCGAGAAGGGCTCCCCGCACCGCCATCGGCGCGACCTTCGCGGCGAGCTGAGCGCTGACGATGCGCCAGCGTTCGCTTCCCGCCTCGCGGAGGCGTTCCCGCTGCTCTCGGATGATCTTGTCGGCGATGCCCACGATCAGCGATCCTGCTCCTGGGCCGCGCGGTCGCGGATGCGGTCATCCGCACCGCCCACGTACGACCGCAGCAGTCGTTCGTAGGCGGCGTTCACGCTCTCCCAGGAGTACGCCTCTCGGGCACGCCGAACGGCCGCCCGGCTCAACTGCTCCTGGCGTTCCGGGCTGTCCAGCAGACGTCGCAACGTCGCCTCGATCTGATCGGGTGCCGGTCCGGTGAACTCCCCGGCGTCCGCGCCCAGCACCTCGCGGCTGTGCACGGTGTCGCGCGCCACGATGGGCGCTCCGGCCGCCATGGCCTGGACGAGGGCGGGGTTGGTGCCACCGACGCTGTGGCCGTGGAAGTACGCGCCCGCGTGCTGCCACAGCGCATGGAGGCGATTGTCGTCGTGCACGTGCCCGAACCAGTGGAAGCGGGGCAGCTGTTCGGCGAGCTTCGCCGCGCGATGATCGAGGTCGCCGCCGTAGCCCGACGATCCCACGACGATGACGTCGTGGGTGGCTGCGAGGCGCGCCGCCGCGTCGAAGAACGGGCCGACGGTGTTCTCGGGCACGAAGCGGGCGACGACGAGGGCGTACCCCCGGTGAGTGAAGCCCGGCTCGACCGGAAGGGCGGGCGGGACGTCCGCACCGTAGGGGATGAACGTGCCTCCGACGCCGAACTTGGTCTGCCAGGCGTCGCCGATCGTGCGCGCGTCGACGACGCGCTCGCTGGACCAGCGCGCCGTGACGCGCGCGCCGGCGCGGAAGACCGCCTTGCCCAGGGCGCTCCACTTCTCACGTTCCCACTCGAGTCCGTCGACGTTCACGACCGTCGGGATGCCGCGTGCGCGCAGAAGCGGGAGCCAGAAGCCGTTCGCCACGTTCATGATGAGGGCGACGTCGGGTTTCCGACGCGCAGCATCCAGGGTCGAGGTAAGCCCGTACGACAGGGTGCTCGCCGCCTTCGAGTCGATTCCCCAGGTGGTCCGGGCATGCACGCGAGGGTCCCGGTCGGGATCCGCGGGGTCGGTCGCGCCGGGGCGACCGTAGACGGTGACGTCCCATCCCTGATCAACCAGGTACGGCGAAAGCTTGCGCACAGCGGTCTCGAATCCGCCGTAATAACTGGGGTAACCGCGCGTGCCGATGATGGCAACGGCAGGCGTGTGGTGAGGTGCCACGCGTCTCCTCGGGTCTGGTCTCTGCGTGCGGGAGAACAAACGATGCGTCGCCCCACTCGTGCCAGCGCACTCAGCAGACCGTCCCCCTAAGTTCGGTAGCATACCCGTCTGCGCGAGCGCATCCGTCTTGCGCAGACGCCGGTCCCGACTCCCGGGGTGAGGGGAATCCCATGTCGCGAGCCATTCCGAACCGCCGCACCATCACCGTCATCGCCTGGAGCGCCTTCGGCGTCGTGGCCGTCGCGCTCGTCGCCGTCGCTGCGGCCGTCGGGGTCGGGGCGTTCATCGCTCAGAAGGAACTGCGCGCGGCAGTCCCCCTCGTCGCCACGCTGCAGGACGATTTCGCCGCCGACGATCGCACGCAACTGTCGGCCAGCGTTCACGAGCTGCAGCAGCACGCTTCCACCGCCCGAGGCGCGGTCGACACCTGGCTGTGGCAGGCGGCCGAGCAGGCCCCGTTCATCGGATCCACGCTGCACGCCGTCCGTCAGACGGCCGTCGCCGTCGACGATCTCGCGGAGGGGGTGCTGCCCGTCCTCTCCGACATGGATCCGTCGCTCCTGCGTCCTCAGGGCGGGACGTTCGATCTGGCTGCGCTGTCTCAGCTCGCCGAGCCCGTTTCGACCGCGGCTGCGGCGAGCGGCGCCGCTGCGGACGCGCTCGCGGACGTCGACCCGAGCGGCACACCGGGCGCCCTGCGGGGCCCTCTCACCCAGCTGTCACAGGTGGTGGCGGCGCTTCACCCCGCGCTCACCCGCGCGGATCAGATCATGCCGCAACTGCCCTCCATGATGGGTCAGGACGGTCCGCAGTATTACCTGCTGCTCGTGCAGAACAACGCCGAAGCGCGCGGTACCGGGGGCATTCCGGCATCCGTCGTCCGGCTGCGGTTCGAGGGCGGCAAGATGGAGATCGCCGATCAGGCGACCAGTCGCGACTTCGAGAACAACAGAGCAACCCCGATCCTTCCGCTCGATCCGGAGGTCGTGAAGCTCTACGACGACAAGGTAGGGCGGTATTCGCAGGACATCACCTCGACGCCGGATTTCGCGTTGTCGGCGAATCTCGCCAAGGAATTCTGGGCCCAGACCTACGGCACGCCCGTAGACGGTGTGATCTCCATCGACCCGGTGACGTTGTCGTACATCCTGGACGCCACCGGGCCCATCACTCTTGCGACCGGTGACAAGCTGACGTCTTCGGATGCCGTGCAGATCCTGCTCAGCGATGTCTACGCTCGATATCCCGACAACGCGGACCAGGACGCTTTCTTCGCTTCCGCCGCTGTGAAAGTCTTCGACGCCCTGTCGTCGGGAGATTTCCAGCCGGTGGCGTTCGCCGAAGCGCTCGTACGGGCCGTGGACGAGAACCGGGTGATGTTCCACTCGTTCCGTCCCGAAGTGGAGGCCGGGTTCGCGGGCTCGCGGCTCCTGGGGCCGCTACCCGAGACGGACTCGGGGGGCATCCCCACCCTGGGCGTTTTCGTCAACGACCTGACCGAGGCCAAGCTCAGTTACTACACGTGGATGTCTGCCGAGGTGCAGGTGGATCGATGCTCGTCCGTGCCCACGTATACGACCGTCGTGACCTTCGTGAACGGGCTGGATCAGGCCACGTCGGACGGGCTCGGCCGGTATGTGGACGGGGCGAACCACTTCGCCAAGGGAACGATCGGCACCGACCTGCAGTTCTACGGACCCACCGGGTCGACCTTCGTGGGCGCGGCCCTCGACGGCGTCGACGTGTCGATCACCACGGGAGAACACCTCGGGCGCCCGGTCGGTCGCATGTGGATCGTGAATCCTCCGCAGTTCGTCCACACCCTGGCGGTGCGGTTCCAGGGGACTCCCGACGACGGCCCCGACGCCGCGATCGTGCACACGCCGATGGTCAATCCCGTCAACACGACCGTCGTCGAGATGCCCTGCGCTTGAGTGCCGCAGCCGTCGTCAGAGAACGACGGTGAGGTAGCCGTACGCGGCGAGCAGGCCGAGGTTCATGAGGCCGGCGATGACGGGAAGCACGCCGAAGGCGCGACGCAGGATGATCGCCACGACGGCGAGGACCAGCCCGAGCACCGCTCCCGCGGCAGCGAGGCCGATCGTGGTGTCCAGGGGGAACGTCTCGACGTATGCCGTCCACAGCCGCGCGACGACTACGGCCTGCAGCGCGAGCGAGGCCAGAGCGGCGAGCAGCGACAGGGTGCCGAGGACGCGGGCGGCGATTTTCACCCCGCGAGCCTACCCGAGGGGAGGTGATCGTCCCGGGTGACTTTCTCCCGAGGGAACACGAGGTAGTGATAAAGGGCGAACCGGATGACGGTCACCCCGGCGATCGCCACGAGGTTGACGACGTTGAGCCCCACGGGCCCCGCCGTGCCGAAAACCCCCTCCAGTACGCGCGCTCCGACCCAGACGGCCCCCGCGCCGATGGCGGTGCAGACGGCGTTCACGGCGAGGAACCACAGCGCTTGCCGCCCCCGACCCGTGCGCGCCCGAGACCGGAACGCCCACTCGCGATTGCCGATGTAGGCGTTGATCAACGCGATCAGCGAGGCGATGATCTTCGCCTGCACGGGGCCGACTCCGGTGAGCATCAACAGATTGAAGGCGGCGATCTCGATCAGCGTGCTCACCGCACCGACGATCAGAAACCGCGCCGAAAGAGCGCTCGCTCGACGCAGATTCCGACTGGCACCCATCGATGCCTTACGCTACAGGCCCGGGGGACATGCCGGGTGAAGACCGTCCGGCTGAAGGTGGGGATTCAGGAGTGCACGCACAACGTCGCATCGCCCTGGTCATTCCGGCTTTCAACGAAGCGGATCCCCTTCCCGTCTTCCTGGCGGAGATTCGTGAGTCTTTCGCCGCGGTGGACGTCCCGGTTTCGATGATCGTCGTCGACGATGCGTCGACGGACGAGACGGCGAGAGTCGCAGCCGCGTTCTCCGAGGTCATCTCCGCGCCCCGCAACCGCGGTCACGGGCCGACGGCCCTCGCCGCCTACGCGGCGGGGCTCGCCAGCGGGGCGGAGGTGATCGTCCACGTCGACGGCGATGGCCAGTTCCACGGGGACGACATCGTGCGGGTCGCGCTGGCGCTCGATCGGACAGACACCGACGTGGTGCACGGAGTTCGGCGGGGCCGGACCGACCCGTGGTTCCGGCGCGGCCTGAGCGCTCTCGTGCGGCTCATCGTTCTCGGCGTCTGCGGCCGTTCCGTCCCCGACGTGAACACTCCCCTCCGTGCCTACCGACCGGCGGGGCTCGGAATGCTCCTGGATGCCGTCCCCGCCGATGCGCTCGTTCCGCACGTGCACTTCTCCATCGCCGAAGCGCGTCGACGTCTGCGCGTTCGCTACGTTCCGGTCGCGAGCATTCCTCGACGCGGAGCCGCCGCCCAGGGCACGATGTGGGGAACCGGGCGTGCGCGACGCCTCATTCCGCCGACGCGACTCGTGAGATTCGCGGGGGCGGCGCTCGCAGAAGTGTGGAGGATCGACATCGTGGGTGGACTCTCCGTCAGACGCCGCCTCCGGTCCGACGCGGCCGTGGGAGGGTGAGATGCGCCTCACGCTCGCCCTCGGGGGGCTCCTCGGCTGTCTCGCCGTCGTCTTGGTGCTGACCCTCTCGCCGACGCCCGTCGACCAGGGGTACGAGGCGGCCGTCGATCGGGTTCTGTCGGTGATGCACCGCAACGGTGTGCCCGGATGGTTCGGCTACCGGTGGTTGGAGTTCACCGCCAATATCTGCCTGTTCCTGCCGGTCGGGTTCTTCCTCGCGCTGGTGTTCCCCACGCGCTTCCTGTGGATCGCCCTCCCCGCGGTGACGGCGCTGTCGGCCACGCTGGAAACGCTGCAGTTCTTCGTCCTGCCCGCCCGGTTCGCCACGCTCACCGACGTGCTCGCGAACAGCATCGGCGGCTGGGCCGGGGTCACGATCGCGGCGTTCATCGTCACAGCAGTTCATGAGCGGGACAGACGTCTGCAACAGAAGTGGCGGAGCCAGCTCGTCGTGCGCGCCCAGGAGCCGGTGGCGTGAGGGCGACGCGGGTCTGGGCCGCGCCCGCGGCCGTGGCATCCGCGCTCGTCGTGAGCCTTGCCGCCTATGTCCCGGTCGTCTCTTCGGGGCACATCAGCCGCGACTCGGGGGTGTTCCTGTATACCGGCATGGTCGTGTCCCGAGGGGGGATGCCCTACGTCGACTCCTGGGATCACAAGGGTCCCCTCCTCGCGGCACTCGAGGCGATGGCGTGGCGTCTGGGCGGTGGCATCCTCGGAGCGCCGCTGCTGGAAGCGCTCGTGCTGTTCGTCGGACTCGCCGTTGCCGGAGTGCTGTGGGCGCGGTGGATCGGAGGTTGGGCGTCGGTCGCCGTGGTGGTGCTCGGACTGTCCTACCTCGCGGTTTTCGAGGGCGGCAATTTCACCGAGACGTGGCTGTTTCCCGTGCAGCTGGTGGCGTACAGCGCGGCCGCTCACACGGCTCTGACGTACGGACGCGACGCGCCGGCACGGGTGATCGCGCTCCTCGGTGCTGTCATCGGGCTCGCCGTTTCCGTCGCTCTCTTCACCCGAGTGAACAACGCCGCAGGGCTGCTCGCGCTCGCCGTGGTGGGGGTCGTGGTGCTGCGCAGGCGACTGCTCTTCGCCGCGGCCGTCGTCGGCGTCGTAGCCGTGGTGGGCGGTTCCCTGACGCTGTGGCTGCTCGCCGGTCACGCGTTCCGGGCGGCCATCGAGCAGTACGTCCGGTACAACCTCTTCTACGCGGGCGGAGCGACGCTCAACGAGCGGATCGACGGATTCGCCGCCCTGGCCCAGCTGCTCCTCTCGAGCTCCGTCGTCTTGGCCGCGATGGGCGTGCTCGGCGGGTGGCTCGTGGGCGTGCTGCGGGCCGAGTCTCTTCCTCGCGGCGAGGTGTTCGCCGTCGTCCTGTTCGCAGGGCTCGGCATCGTCGACACACTTTCGCAGGTGGCTTCGGGAAGGCCGTACCCGCACTACCTGATCGTCGCGCTGCCGAGCATCGCCGTAGCCGCCGTCATCGCCTCGGCAAGGGTCGTGAGGGCGGCCCGCGGGGTGCGCACCCCCGGCACTCGTCGGCTTCGCCTCGTCGCGATCATCGTGGCGTTCGCGGTGACGGTGGCCGGGTCCGCCGCGACCGCGGCGCAGGGGATGCGGTGGACGTCCGAGTCAGGCGTGTTCGTCGCCGGCTCCTACCAGGCGCAGATCGTCGACCGCGTCGAGGCGGAGACCACCCCCGACGATCGCGTCCTCGTCCACGGGGCGGAGACGTGGATCCTCGCGGCATCCGGTCGGTTCTCGCCGACATCCATCACCTATTCGCTTCCGGTCGAGCAGGGCTTCGGCGGTCTCGCCGCCCAGTACCTCGCCGAGATCGAGGCCGTTCCCCCGGTGCTGATCGTCGAGTCGCCGACCGTGTGCGGTATCTCGACCGCCTGCGCGCCGTCCTCGTCGCACTTCGACGGGCTGGCGCCCTGGGTCGCTGCGTCGTATGACCTCGAAGGCGATATCGCCGGGTTCCGGTTCTGGCGGCGTCACGGGTGACGGCACTTCCCGGAACGAGCGGCTGGCCGCTCAGTGACCCGGGTCTGAACGGCGGGGGACGGGCGAGTGTCGCGAGGATTCTCGCTGCCCAGGATCGCCGGATAAGATTCATCGGGTGACGACATCCCGCGACGACGCTGCATTCGTGGAGAGCCGTCGGTCTCGGAGAGAATCCCGTGCGACCCCCGAGCGGCCGCGCCGCCGCGCAGCCACCGTCGTGGCGTGGGTCGTGGGAGTCCTCGGCTTCGCCGCAATGGGGTCGGCCGTCGTGTTCCTCGCCTTCGCGCAACAGGCCGGCAATGTGCGCGGCGATCTTCTGTCCGCGCAGGCGAAGCTGTCTTTCGTCCCGCAGATCGTGGCGAACGGTGACATCAACGGCCTGAACCAGGTGTCCGGAGAAGTGCTCGATCTCACTGAGAAGGCGGATGCCGGCTCCTCGGGGCCGCTGTGGGATCTGGCGTCCTCGGTCCCCTTCGTCCGCGAGAACACCGCGGCGGTGCAAGAGCTGACCGGGATGACACGCGACCTGACCCAGCGCGCGCTGCCGCCGACGGTGGCTTTGCTCACGGCATCCGATTTCTCGTCCCTCGCCATCGAGGGCGGGGGAATCAATCTCGAACCCTTCCGGCAGGCTCAGGGGGCGCTCCCCGAGATCACGGCGGCCTTCGATGATGCGAAGGCCGTGACCGACGGAATCGACCGCGAGGGTCTTCTGCCCGTCATCACCGACCCGCTCGACCAGGTGGCGCAGCTCGTCGACCAGGCGGCACCGTCGCTCGCGCTCGTCCAGAAGTATCTGCCCTCGCTTCTCAGCGCGGCGGGGGCCGACGGACCGCGCACGTATCTGGTGCTCTTCCAGAACAACGCGGAGATCCGGGCGACGGGCGGCAACCCGGCGGCGTCGAGCGTGCTCGTCGTCGACAACGGGCGGATGGAACTCAAAGAGCAGTCCGATTCCATGGCCTTCTACGCCGACGGACTGGCGGGGGAGTCGTTCGTCGACCTGCCCGAATCCACGCGCGCGCTCTACCCCGACACGTTCACCCGCTACTCGCAGGACTACACCTTCACCCCGGACTTCCCGACGACCGCGAGCTTGTTCCGGGCGCTGTGGGAACGCGCCGACGGCACCCGTTTCGACGGTGTCCTCTCGGTCGACCCCGTCGTGCTCGCGCACATGCTCGAGGTGCTCGGCCCCGTCACGCTGCCCGACGGTGAACAGATCACATCGGAAAATGCGGTGAAGGTCGTTCTGAGCGACGCTTATCAGCGCTTCGGCGATCTCGGCGACAATGGTCGGTCGTCGGACCAGTTCTTCGCACAGGTGTCGTCGTCGGTGTTCTCGAGGCTCACGAGCGGACAGTGGAACCCGATCGCGATGTTCGACCAGCTGACCCGGAGCGCTAACGAGCAGCGCATCAACCTCTGGTTCGCGGACGAGCAGACGCAGGCCCTCGTGAAGGAGATCAACCTCGATGGCGGACTGCGCGCGGACAACACCGCGGCAACGCAACTGGGGATCTATCTCAACGACTACTCCGTGGGCAAGCTCGAGTACCACCTCACGACCTCCGTGCGGGCGACGTGTGATGCGGGTGCCCGAACCGTCACGGTCGCGCTGGACATGCACAACGGGATCACCGACGACATCACCAATGCGTACACACTGGGCTTCCGCAACAGCAGCTGGGGCCTTCCGCGCACCACGATGATGCTCGACACCCTGTTCTTCGCCCCTCCCGGTGCGACCATCACCGCCCTCGACCCGTCGGACGGCGACATCCCGCGCCTGTCGCGCAGCGGCAGTGAGAACGGCAACACCGGCGAGAGCCGCATGGTGACCCTCGACAAGGATGCCAATCGCACGGTGTCCTACACGGTGCAGCTGCCGGACGGCCCTCTCGGTCCGCTGCAGCTTCGCCACACGCCCACGGCTTCGGACACCGCGGTCAGCATCGACCCCTCCTGCGGCGAACTCTTCGCATCCGCTGGTTGAGATCCGCCCAGCCGGCCAGAGGAGTCGCCCGCGTCGTCAGCCCGGGAACATCCGCAGGCGATCGAGCGGCCAGACGATCGACACGACTTTCCCGATCATGTTCGAGCGCGGGACCAATCGGGCGCAGTCCGACCCGGCCGAAAGAAGACCGCGGCACGCGATTACCGAATCGGCGGAATTGGCGCGGTTGTCGCCGAGGACGAGATATTCGTCCGGCGGGACCCTCACAGGTCCGAAGCAGCGGGCGGATGCCGGGGTGCTCGAGCAGTCGTTCACCCCGGGGGTGAAAGGAAGATCGTTCACGATGTAACCCTCGGTGACCGGTTTCCCGTCCACCTCGACCTGTCCCTGCGCGGAGCAGCAGCGGACCGTGGCCCCGGGGCCGCCGATCACGCGCTTGACGAGAGCGTCCTCATTGCTCGGGCCGAATCCGACGATGTCTCCGACCCATCCGAGGGCGGTCCGAAGGGCGTCCCGGTCCGGCCGCGGACCCCAGCTGTCGGGACGGGAGAACACCGCGATGTCGCCGATGCCGGGTTCGGACACGGCGTAGGCGAGGCGGCTCGCCAAGAGCCGGTCGCCGGCTTCGAGTGTCGGCGACATCGACTCGGACGGCACCTCGAAGGGCTTGATGACGAAGCCTTGAACGAGGGCGAGCACGACGATCGCCAGAACGAGGTGCGTGAGCGGCGACCGTCGTATCCGTTGGGCGCGTGTCGGGCGGGTGGCCGGTGGTGCGCTCATGCCGGGGCGAGGAGGCCGTGCGCGGACAGGGCCTCGAGCGTCTCCTCGATCAGTTCACGGGCGTCAGCGTTTTCGGGAGCGCCGAACGTCGCGACAGCGGCCCGCACGATGTCGTCGGTCGCCGCACCCTCGAGGCACATCGTCCAGACGAGGCATCCTCGGTGGTCCAACGCCGTGACGACGCCCTCGCGAAGGATGCAGGCACGGCCGTTGACGAGGATCGCGTCGTCCACCTCCGCACATCGCCAAGGGCCCGTTGCTTTCGCTCGTGGGGCGGGAGACCAGTCCTGGGCCCGCGGCGGCGCTGCCGCGAACATCCCCTCGGCGACGGCCGTGAGGTCGGCGGCATCCCGGTAGATCAGCCGGGTGACCGATCCGATGCGCTCGACGATTCCGGCGACGTACTGCAGCGGGGAGGGCAGCTCGGGCAGGTAGCTGATCTGCGGCGTCATCTCGCAGATCGCGTCGATGAGGTCGACCGGGATGATGCGGGTGTCGTCGGCGTCGGGGTCGCGCTCCAGCAGAGCGATCCCGGCCAGACGGAGGGGAGCGTCCGGGAGAGGGAGGAGTCCGAGGTCGCTCGGGGCGATCTGCTCCTTGAAGGGCCTGCCCTCGACGATGACGGACAGGGGTTTGCGGTAGGGCCACACGGTGAGCGCGTCGTCGACGGCAACGCTTTCGTCGCTGACGTAGCCGAACCGTGTGCCCAGGTGTCGCGCCGCCGTGGTCTTTCCGCGGCCGGAGGGGCCGACGAGAGCCAGCACGCGACCGTCGGGGGCTGCGACGCCGGCGGCGTGGAGAAGCAGGCGCGTACCCCGGACCGCGTCCAGGGCGGCGAGGGTGACCTGGGTGGAGAGGTCGGCGAGGGCACGCGCGGGGTCGGGCGTCGCGTCATCCAAGACGCGGATGCGGTGCCGTTCATCGTGGTTGCCGTGACTCGTGACGCAGTCGCGCCACGCCGATCGGATTGCGGAGACCGACGTCATGGGCACCTCCGCGTCACCGACGATCTGCAGCGGAACGCCCAGCGCCTCGACGGAGGCGAACAGTGTGTCCTGCCACGGTGTGAGCTTGGCGATGTTCATCGCGTGAACCCCCCTGCCGTCGGTCTTGCCCTCGTGGAAGATAACAGCGCTCCTTGGAGGTTCCGGTCTCGGTTGTTGGACGACCAAGGCGCCGTAGGTGAGCGAGACTGTGAAAGACATGACGCGGAGGATCACATAGTGAACGCGGTAACGGGACTGCGTTCGCACGCCGCACCCGCGGACTATGGGCGGACCGTACGATGAGCCTTGATGACGTATCTGGATGTTGGCGCGCATCTCGTGGTAGTAGATGCCTCGGCAAAGTTCGTAACGGTCGACCGGCGGGACACGTCGAGCGCTGCTTTTCATCCTCGCTCTCATCTGCGGCAAGCTCACCTTCACTGAGTCCGTCGGGCCAATCAGCGTGCTTGTCTCCTCCTATATGCGGCCACTTCGGTCCGAGGGACTGCTTGCCAGGCGACGGGCAGGTCTGACTCTGATTCGTCCATCGACGGTGGCGGTGCCGTCATCTGGCGCGTACTTGTCGACGGAGGCACGCAGGTGTCCACTTCGGGCGTGGTCGAGCAGTCGCGAAACAGTTACGGTGCATGCGGCGAAGACGTAGGAGATCGTTCGTGGGCCGCCCGAACGCTCCCGCCAGGGCGCGCTGATATGTACTGCCACGTCGTCGCCTCGACCACTGTCACAGCCCATCCGAGATCTCACAGCGCTCCACACCTCAAGGCTCGTCTACACACCTCTGCTCAGCGTTTGGCAACACGCCCTAGGGCGTGTTGATCAAGAGGTTTCGCTCCTCGGTGGGTGAGTCTTGAGCGGTGACGCGACAGGAGATCTCTGACGAGGTGTGGGCCGTGATGGAGCCGTTGATGCCGACGGTGTCCGGGAGGTCGAGGCCGTGGGCGGATCATCGGTTGGCTGTCGAGGGGATGGCGTGGAAGTACCGCACCGGGGCTCCGTGGCGGGATGTGCCGGAGCGGTTCGGGAAGTGGAACTCGATCTACAAGCGGTTCAACCGTTGGGCCGTGGACGGCACCTGGGAGAAGCTGCTGGCCGAGGTGCAGAAGCGGGCCGACGCCGCGGGGAAGATCGACTGGGTCGTCTCGATCGACTCCACGATCGCTCGTGTGCATCAGCACGGCGCGACCCTGAAGCGGGACACAGGGGGCTCTGCCGAATCACAAGAATCCGTGGTTCGAGCCGCTTGATCACGGGATCGGACGCTCCCGTGGCGGGTTGACGACCAAGCTGCACCTGGTCTGCGACGGTCGCGGCCGGCCGCTGGGGATGATGATCACCGGCGGGAACATCAACGACACCACGATGATGACCGCAGTACTCGAGGACATCCGCGTCCCCCGCGACGGGAAGGGCAGGCCACGGACCCGACCGGACCGGGTGCTCGCCGACAAGGGGTACCCGTCGAAGGCGAACCGGGCCTGGCTCCGCGACCGCGGTATCGCCGCGACCATCCCGGAGCGTGATGACCAGGTCGCGCACCGCCGCAAGAAGCCGGGCCGGCCGATCGACTTCGGCGAACAGCAGAAGGAACGCTACAAGGGCCGCAACGTCGTCGAACGCTGCTTCAACCGGCTCAAGCAGTGGCGCGGCATCGCGATGCGCTCCGACAAACTCCTCCGCAGCTACCGAGCCGCCGTCAGCCTCGCCGCCACGCTCATCTGGATCAAATCAGACTTGATCAACACGGCCTAGGTCCTCGCGACGACGGAACCTATCGGATTGACGACGCGTCGGCACGGGCGGTGCAGATCAATCGCGGCGGAGCGTCTCCTCCGCCGGTCGTCCTACTTCGATCTTTTAGCGTCCGAACAGTTGGCCCTTCTGGTGCGCGTAATGTGCGGCCCTGAGTCCGGTTATTCTGATCTCGCGGCATTGCGAACTCCACGGCCGGCGCGCGCTGTCGACGCCACGAAGCTGCCGGATTCGCTACGCAGGCGTTACAGACGTCGAGTCAGGCACCACCAATGTGAGTCGAATGGCTCGGAAAGTATGGGCGGGCTGCCATGATCTTTCATATGAGTCAATCGGAGGGCCGGACTTCGCCTTTCATGCGGGAGTGTCGAAACAGCCTTCTGTGGGTCGCTGGTGTGAGACCAGCCCTATCACCCGCCGGACACACCGGCGTCATGGGCGTCCGGGAGAGCTGATGGCGTCTGGGGCCCGTCATGTTGCCTTGTCCGTTCTGGGAAACGCGTTTCCTCCGATCGCCGTCCTCGCCACGGCGCCTATCCTCGCCCGTGCTCTTAGCGTGGACGGGCGAGGTGATCTAGCGGCGGCAACAGCACCGTTTCTCTTAGCTACGGCGATCGGAGCGCTCGGCTTACCGGATGCCGTGACAAACATCCTCGCTCGGCGGTCGTACTTGAGGCGGTCGAGCTGGGCCGCAATCATCTCACTCCTCTCGCTCGCTGGAATCCTCGCCGTCCTTCTCGTCTGGGTGGCCTCGCCCTTGTTGTCTGACGGAGGATCTTCCGGTCTAGCGATCATCATGACCGTTGCGACGATTGGGACAATCCCCGCTCTTCTGGTGGCGCTATTGAGGGGGCAGGCGGCGGGCTACCACCTCTGGGGTGTGGTGGCCAGCGAGCGGATCCTGAATGGGACTCTTCGTTTGGTGGGTATCGCAGGCTTCGCGATTGCGGGACAGCTCACACTCGTCACCGCCACGATAGTGACGGTTGTGGGGCCGGTGCTTGCCGGGCTTGCATACCTGCGGCTGATTCGCCACCATCCACGAATCACGTCGGACATGCCTCCGACGCCTGGCAGGGCCGCGTTCGTGTTCGGGTCGAAGGCCTGGCTGGGATCGGTCGCAGGAATCCTCCTGATGCGCATCGATCAGTTACTGATACTCCCGCTGGCGGGATCGGGCCAGCTCGGGCTCTACTCAGTAGCAGTGAATGTCAGTGAGGTTCCGTTGATTATAAACGCGGCAACTCGTGAGGTGATGTTCTCGCGGGACGCCGCCGAACGTGACAATGCTCGCGCCGGTCTAGCTGCGCGCGTCACGTTTATCGCCTGCCTCCTCTGCTCCATCGTCGTCGTGGCGCCAATCGGCTGGTGGCTCCCCCTCGTTTTTGGCCAGGATTTTGCGGGTGCCATTCCGATGGCCATCGCTGCGGCTGGAGCTGTGGTGATCGGTGTACCCGGATCAATAGCTGGCGCGACCCTCAGCGCACGTGGTCGTCCCGAACTGCGCAGCTACAGCATACTTGCGGCTTGCGTGCTGAACGTGGTCCTACTCTTCATCCTCGTCCCGCCTTTCGGAGGTATGGGGGCTGTGCTTGCAACGCTCGCTGGCAACCTCACATCCAGCAACATCTGCATCGCGTATGCCGTGCGATTTTCGGGGTTCGCCTGGAGTGACTTCTATCGTCTGCGTGGTCAGGATGTCGTTGCGTTGAGGTCTGCCCTGCTCCGGCTGCTAGGCAAGTAGCCTCAGCGAGAGATAACACGTGGCTCACCGGCCACCCGAGGGAGTGGTCGAAGCAGAACGACGTGGTCGCGATGGACGGATTCAGTACGTTCGAGACGCCGCGACCGAGTAGTTCGCTGACGCGGTCACGGTAATGGATCCGTTCCAGACCTCCGGGTCGCCGGTGACGCCCTGGACCGGACCCGCCAGCGGCCGCCGCAGGATACCCTCGCCCACCGCGGTCGGGAGCCTGACCCGCTTTTCCGGACACCAATGTTGAGGCGATGATCGTCTCGGAAGGAGTCCGTGAGATGCCTGCTGCCCACCCGCCGGAGTTTCGGCGTCGAGCCCTGGATCTGGTCGCGCAGGGCAACCCTGTCGGCCAGACTGCCCGTGATCTGGGGATTAGCGAGTCCTGCCTTCGGAACTGGATGAACCGCGACGCGATCGATGCCGGCCGCAAGCCCGGTGTCACCACCGATGAGCACAAGGAACTCGTCGAGCTGCGTCGCCGGAACCGTGTGCTGGAGATTGAGATCGAGATCCTCAAGCGCGCGTCGGCGTACTTCGCCCGGCCGCGTCCGTTTGAGTGGTGGTCTTTCGCTTCGTTGCGATGATCAGCTGTCGTTAGTTTAGGCGGCGGTGATCTCGGGGAGTATCACCGCCTCGTCGATGGTGGGGGTGGTCGCGGTGAGCTCGGTCATGGAGGCTTCGGAGAAGTAGCGGCGGTCGGCGGCTTCCCATTCGTCGTGTTGCTCGACGAGGACGGAGCCGGCCAGGCGGAGCAGGGCGGCGTTGTTCGGGAACACGCCAACGACGTCGGTGCGGCGCTTGATCTCCCGATTGAGGCGTTCCAGCGGGTTCGTGGACCAGATCTGTCGCCAATGCCGGGCGGGGAACGCTTTGAACGCGAGGATGTCGTCACGGGCGTCGGTGAGCATCACGGCGGTCTTGGGGTGGACGCGCTCGATCATGCGCACGACTTCGTCGAACTGGGCATCGATGTGCTCGGCGTCGGGTTGGGCGAAGATCGTGCGGATCACGCTGGCGACCATCTCCTGCCGGCCCTTCGGGAGGGCGGTCAGGACGTTGCGCATGAAGTGGACGCGGCAGCGCTGCCAGGCGGCGCCCTGCAACACGGTCGCTGCGGCCTTCTTCAGTCCGGCGTGGGCGTCGGAGATCACCAGCTTCACCCCGCCCAGACCTCGTGTCTTCAACGAGCGCAGGAACTGCTTCCAGAACTCCTCGGTCTCGCTGTCTCCGACATCGAAGCCCAGCACGACCCGCCGCCCGTCAGCGGCGACGCCGATCGCGACGACGACCGCCTGGGACACGACACGGTGGTCGATGCGGACCTTGCAGTAGGTCGCGTCGAGGAACACGTAGGGGTAGGCGATGTCAGACAGCGAGCGGTCGCGGAACGATGCGACCTCGGCGTCGAGCCCTTGGCAGATGCGGGACACCTCGGACTTCGAGATGCCAGTGTCAGCGCCGAGCGCTTTGACGAGGTCATCGACCTTCCGGGTTGAGACGCCGTGGAGGTAGGCCTCCATCACGACCGCGAACAAGGCTTGGTCGACCCGGCGGCGCCGCTCCAGCAGCGACGGGAAGAACGACCCCTGCCGCAACTTCGGGATCCGCAACTCCAGATCCCCAGCCGTGGTCGACAGCACCCGCGGCCGGGAACCGTTGCGGGTAGTCGTGCGCTCGCTCGTGCGCTCGTAGGGGGCGGCGCCGATGAATGCGGCTGTCTCCGCGTCGATCAGCTCCTGGTAGAGCCGCTCGGTCGCGGCTCGGATGCGGTCGGTGGTGCCGGTGAGCTTCAGTTCCCCGAGCAGCTCGAGGAGGGCAGACTGGTCAAGAGCCATCGTGCGGTGTCGTCTTTCTGTGTGAGTTCTTGGTCGTTCTCACTGACCATCGCACGATGGCTCACCCCGTCGCGGTCACGACGCCGCGGGCCCGAAAGACCACCACCCCGCGGGACTCCAGGCTTCGCCCGAGAGAACGTGCTCCCAAAATAGGGTTCCGGCTGGTCCAGGAGCTCGCCGCGGACGGGATCCCCGTTGCGGTGGCCTGCCGGTTCCTGAACGTCTCGACCTCCGGTTACTACGACTGGGTTTCTCGCCCACCGTCGCAGCGAGCGATCGCAGACGCGGAGCTCACCTCGACGATCCGCCGCATCCACGCCGACTCCCGCGAGACCTACGGCGCCCCCCGGGTGCTGGCGGAGCTGCGGCTCGGTCTGGGTGTTCACGTCGGCCGCAAACGCGTCGCGAGGCTGATGCGACTCGACGGACTGGCAGGGGTCTCACATCGTCGGAAGCGGCGCGGCTGGAAGCCCGACACCGCCACTCACGAAGATCTCGTCAAGCGGCAGTTCCGAGCCGACGCGCCGAACCGGCTCTGGTTCTGCGACATCACCCAACACCGCGCGAAGGACGGGTGGGTCTACTGCGCGGCCGTGATCGACGCGTTCAGCCGCCGGATCGTGGGCTGGTCGATCAGCGACCGGATCACCGCGGAGATCGTCGTCGACGCGCTCGAGATGGCCCGCTGGCGCCGCCGCCCGGAACCGGGAACCGTCGTTCACGCCGATCGAGGAGCGCAGGGCGGATTCAATCGGTCGTCGCAACACCTTGACAGCGGAGGTGAGCGGTGGCGACGAAAGACTGGGTTGCGAAGACCGGCGATGCGCCCGAGGGGGTTCGTCGGCAGTGGCGCGCGGATCGGGCTCTCAGGCCGCCGATGCGTTCGCCCGGACGGCCTGCGCCCTCGAAGGCGGTGCAGCGACAGTTCTGGCGGCTGATCGCGACGGGCATCACGTCCGCGGAAGCTGCGATCGCGGTGGGCGTGTCCGTGCCGGTCGGGATGCGCTGGTTTCGCCACGCTGGCGGCATGACGCCGCTGAGTCTGACCGAACCGTCGGGCCGATACCTGTCCTTCGAAGAACGCGAGGAGATCGCACTCATGCGCGCGAAGGGCAAGGGCGTGCGCGAGATCGCGCGTGAGCTGGGCCGGGATCCGGGAACGATCTCCCGGGAGCTGCGGCGGAACGCGGCGACGAGGAGCGGGAAGTCGGAGTATCGGGCGTTGGTGGCGCAGTGGAAGGCGCAGGAGTCGGCGAAGCGACCGAAGGTCGCGAAGCTGGTCGTGAACGACGCGCTGCGTGAGTACGTGCAGGACCGTCTCGCGGGGAAGGTGCGCCGGCCCGACGGCACCGCGGTCGAAGGGCCGACGCCGCCGCCCTGGAAGGGGTTGAACAAGCCGCATCGGGCGGACAGGTGCTGGTCGCTGGCATGGAGCCCGGAGCAGATCTCCCACCGGCTGAAGATCGACTTCCCCGATGATGAGTCCATGCGCATCAGCCCCGAGGCGATCTACCAGTCGCTGTTCATCGAGGGCCGCGGCGCGCTCAAGCGCGAGCTGGTGGCCTGCCTGCGCACCGGGCGAGCGCTGCGTCAGCCGCGGGAACGGTCGCGGAACAAGCCGCAGGGGCATGTCACCGCGGACGTCGTGCTCTCCGAGCGTCCCGCCGAGGCTGCCGACCGCGCGGTTCCCGGGCACTGGGAGGGCGACCTGATCATCGGCACCGGTCGCTCGGCGATCGGGACGCTCATCGAGCGTTCCAGCCGGTCCACGATGCTGGTGCAACTGCCCCGGCTGGAGGGCTGGGGCGAGCAGCCCGTGGTGAAGAACGGGCCCGCGCTCGGTGGTTACGGCGCTCTCGCGATGAACGCCGCACTGGCCGCGTCGCTCACCACGCTGCCCGTCCAGTTGCGCCAGACCCTCACCTGGGATCGTGGGAAGGAACTCTCCGGGCATGCGCAGCTCACCCTCGATACCGGCACGAGAGTGTTCTTCGCCGACCCGCACTCGCCCTGGCAGCGCCCGACGAACGAGAACACCAACGGGCTGCTGCGGCAGTACTTCCCGAAGGGCACCGACCTGTCGCGGTGGTCGGCCGAGGACCTCGAAGCGGTCGCTCTCGCGCTCAACAACCGGCCCCGGAAGATCCTCGGCTGGCGCACCCCGGCGGAGGTGTTCGCCGAGCAGCTATCCTCGCTTCA
This sequence comes from Microbacterium canaveralium, assembly GCF_047238045.1. Taxonomy (NCBI): domain Bacteria; kingdom Bacillati; phylum Actinomycetota; class Actinomycetes; order Micrococcales; family Microbacteriaceae; genus Microbacterium; species Microbacterium canaveralium. The sequence goes on from NZ_JBDFMA010000003.1 coordinate 554,808, forward strand.
ACAGCCCGGTGTTGCATCGACCGGTTGAACTCGCCCAGTACACCTCCTGGCTCTTCGGGCACCGGCTTCGCCAGGCCGGCCTCCTCGGCTCGATGGGTAGGGTCGCATCGTCGGTCGATAACGCACTGATCGAATCCTTCTGGTCGACCATGCAACGCGAACTCCTCGACCGATCCGTCTGGACCTCACGAGCCGAGCTGTCATCGGCGATGTTCGAGTGGATCGAGGCGTTCTACAACCCCACCCGCAGGCACACCGCGCTCGGCAACCTCAGCCCCGTGGAGTTCGAACGACTTCACATCCCCGCCGCGACCGCGGCATGATCAACACACAAGAACCGTCCGGGAAACCGGGTCAGGCTCCGTCGTGCCGGGACCCGCTTTACGGTGTCCGCCACAACCTCCACACCGCCTCAAGCTTCCCCATAGACAATCAGACCGCGCGGCTGGCCGCGGTATTGGCGACCCCGGAGCACATTCAGGTCGAAGCGACCTGGACCATCTACCAGCGCATCGGCGCCGCTTACCGCGAACCCGAGAAGGAGAAGGCGAAGCAGATGATGTGGGACGTCATCGACGCCGTCGCTACGCGTGTTCCGACCGCCCCGGTCGAACTGTGCCGTCTCGGCTGATCGCTGAACCAGCACGCTGCTGACGTCCTCGCGTTCTTCGACCGCTCCGACAGTGCTAACGGGCCGACCGGAGGTCATCAACGGGCGCCTTCAGCACCTCCGTGGTCCCGCGCTCGGCCTCCACAACCTCACGAACTACATCGCGCGGACATACTCGAAGCCGGCGGCTTCAGCCCCCACCTACGCCTTCACATGCGATGAGCCAGATTGGCGCATTCTAAGGTCTAGGTCGATTTGCGCAGATTGCGCACCAATTACGCAAATGTAAAAACCCCAATATATCGCTTCGCTGCCATTTCGTCGCATACATTCGTAGGTGGAAGTGTGCTGATTTCGGCAAAAAGGGTGAGTTGTGGGACGGTCCATCATTGCGTCCATTGTGGCGCTCAGCTTCGTTTTTCTGGCGTTGTTTGCGCCAGGCGGCGCCTCCGCTGCGACCGCTTCCGGGTTCGGGGCTGGATCCGCCGGTCGAGTAAATGCCCTCGGTGCAACGTCAACGGCTGAGCGGCCGCGACTCGTTGCGTCGCAGCAAATGTTTGCGAGCGCTCTCGATCGCCGAAGCACGGACGCGATGAGTGCTGGGCTTTACGCCCGCGCGTTACAGCTGGCAGACAAAGCGCTCAATGAGCCGACCCTCGTCGCTCCGACGACGAACGAGGGGATGCTGGCGGCGGCGCGCACCGTACGGGACCGCGTCTACCCGCTTCTGCTCGTGTGGAAGGCGACCGGTCAGGAGAAGTACATTCAGCGTGCATGGCGTGATCTGGCCGTCGCCACGCAGCTTCCTTCGTGGCGACCAGAGCATTTCCTCGGGACGGCCGAGATGATGGCGTCTCTTGCCGTCGCCTACGACTGGGGAAGTGGTTACTGGTCCGCGTCGCAGAAACAGCAACTGGTAGCAGCGTTAGTCGAGAAGGGGGTGGGTCCGGCGCTGTCCGTACTTCGAGCGCCGGCGGCACCAGGATCGGCGAAAGACTGGCGAGCACTGGCGACGAACGTCAACGTGGTGATCAATTCCGCGCTCATCATGACCGCCATTGCCTTGAACGGGGATGCGACGGCACCAGTGGATGAGCTTCTCGATGCGGCCACCGATAGCTTGGCCGTGGGGCTCACGTCGTATGCCGCCGACGGCAGCGTGGTGGAAGGGCCGACCTACTGGGTGTACGCGACGCGATATCTCGTGTCTGCGGCTCTGTCCAGGCGGCAATGGGACGGACAGGAACCGCTAGGCCGTGTTGATCAAGAGGTTTCGTTCCTCGGTGGGCAAGTCTTGAACGGTGACGCGACAGGAGATCTCTGACGAGGTGTGGGCCGTGATGGAGCCGTTGATGCCGACGGCGACCGGGAGGTCGCGGCCGTGGACAGATCACCGACTCACTGTTGAGGGGATGGCGTGGAAGTACCGCACCGGGGCGCCGTGGCGGGACGTGCCGGATCGGTTCGGGAAGTGGAACTCGATCTACAAGCGGTTCAACCGGTGGGCCGAGGACGGCACCTGGGAGCGACTGCTCGCCGAGGTGCAGAAGCAGGCTGACGCTGCCGGGAAGATCGACTGGGTCGTCTCGATCGACTCCACGATCGCGCGTGTGCATCAGCACGGCGCGACCCTCGCCCGGGACACAGGGGGCTCTGCCGAATCACAAGAATCCGTGGTTCGAGCCGCCTGATCACGGGATCGGCCGCTCCCGGGGCGGGCTCACGACCAAGCTGCACCTGGTCTGCGACGGTCGCGGCCGGCCGCTGGGGATGATGATCACCGGCGGGAACATCAACGACACCACGATGATGACCGCCGTGCTCGAGGACATCCGCGTGCCCCGCGACGGGAAGGGCCGGCCCCGCACCCGCCCCGACCGGGTACTCGCCGATAAGGGCTACCCATCGAAGGCGAACCGGGCATGGCTGCGCGAGCGAGGGATCGCGGCGACCATCCCGGAGCGCGACGATCAGATCGCGCACCGCCGCAAGAAGCCGGGCCGGCCGATCGACTTCGGCGACCAGCAGCAGGAGCGATACAAGGGCCGCAACGTCGTCGAGCGCTGCTTCAACAGGCTCAAGCAGTGGCGTGGCATCGCGATGCGCTCCGACAAGCTCGTCCGCACCTACCGCGCCGCCGTCAGCCTCGCCGCCACGCTGATCTGGATCAAATCAGACTTGATCAACACGGCCTAGGGCTCGCGAGCGCGGGGGTGTCCAAGACCCTGGACTATATGCTCGGAACGATCGGTCCTACCAGGACGGCGTACGACTTCGCCGACGCGTCGAAGCTCGATCGCTATCCCGCCGCGATGGCGGGCCTTGGCAGGCTTCTTGATCGCCAAGGGGTCTGGAAACTAACCGACGACCCCTACGCCGTCGATGACCCCGTGCTGCAATTGTTATGGTCGGACGGGACGAGCACCGACGGGGCTCGGTCTCCTTTGTCTGCCGAGTATATAAATGGAATCGTCACAGCACGGTCGTCATCGGCAGATCCATCGGCGAGCTTCGTCGGTTTCCGAGCCGGCAGTGATCCCACGGCCCCGCATGCTCACATCGACGGGGGGGACTTTCAGTTCCAGGCGCTTGGGCAAGTGTGGGCAACGGGCCTGGGAAGTGAGCAGGCCATCTATGACCGTGAACTCTGGTCAAGCGACGGTGAGCGTTGGGACTACTACGCGACGTCGTCGGAGGGTCACAACACCATGATCGTCGGCCAGGATGTATACCGGACCAAGCCCGTTGCGACATCTCAGGTGTCGACTGGAAACCGACTAGACGAGTGGAACGCCATTTCCGACCTCACTCAGTCCGTCGCCGATGTAGCCAGTTCGTGGCGTCGCGGGGTCAAGCTCTTCGACGGCCGGAAGCAATTGCTCGTGCAAGACGAGGTGACGGCCCCGGCAGGGACGAAGGCACTTTGGTCAATGCACACACCAGCCGTGGTGAATATGTCGGCCGATCGTAAATCTGCGATCCTTTACCTCGTCGACCAGCGTCTGCTTGTCCGAGTTGTGGGTCCTGACAGCGCCGTACTCGGAGTGAGCCCCGGGGGACCGCTGCCGACCTCGCCGCATCCCTCGCAGGCGGATTACTCGAACACTCGAAAGCTGACGGTGAGTGTCGACATCGCCGGGCCGACGCGGGTTGGGGTGCAGCTGACCCCCCTTCCGGTGGACGCGTCGGCATCGGGATTTCCTGTCGTCCAGCTCGATCCACTCGAATCCTGGTTCGCTGGTGAGACGGTCGGTCCTCGTTTATCGGGGATAGCGCTGGACGGAGTACCGCTCACAGGCTTCGATCCGTCCACCACTTCCTACTCGGTGCCCGTGCGCGCCGGCGTCTTACCCACCATCTCGGCGACAGGCACCGGAGAGGTTCGGGTCACCCAGGCCGACTCTGGCAGTCGCACAGCGACGGTACGGATTACTTCGGCTGACGCCACGACCTCTTACCGGGTGTCCTTCCCCAACGAGGCCTTGCCGATCAAGACGGCTTGGAGCGGGGGAGTGACGAACCCTCCCAGTGCCTGGTCGACCTGGGACCGCTCGACTTCCACGGCCTGGGCGAGCACCTCGGGGGCTTTCGTGCAGTGGGAACTCCAATCGCCATCTGCTGTGCGTTCGATGTTGGTGAGGTGGAGGAACCCCGTGTCGTCGATGCCCACCTTCTCGGTCCAGACCTCCTCCGATGCGAAGACCTGGAGCACGGGGTTCACCGGGCGATCGCCGTATTGGACGTCAGACCAAACGGTCGATCTGAGTGCGACATCGGGAAACGTACGCTACGTTCGCCTGACTCTCAACTCTCCTGCGGCGATCTCCGAGATTGCACTGTATAGCGCCCCGAAAGGCGATGCCGCAATTCCGCAGGAACGTCCCGACCTGGCGGCGGTCGCTCTGGACAAGTCGAAAGCGGTGATGGAGAAATCGTCGTCGCTCAACACGTCGGTGTCCTACACCTGGAGCCAAGACATCGGCGATGTCTCGCCCGCTCTGCGCTACGTTTCATCCGACCCGACGGTGGCGACCGTGACGCCATCCGGAGTGATCACAGCGGTCGCTCCCGGTGTTGCTCGGGTGGGCGTATACGCGACATGGAACGGGACGACCGTTGTAGACGAGCTCGAAGTCACCGTGGCGGATTCGTATCGGGTGAGGTTGTTCCCGGTGGAGGATGCGGCGGTGGGGAGTTGGGGGGCGGACACGGTGTATGGGACGTGGCGGACGTTGTGGAATAAGCCGGGGCCTGCGGGGTATTCGGATAGTTCGTCGTATGTGAAGTTCGATGTGTCATCGTTGGCGGGGAAGTCTGTGACGTCGGCGGTGTTGACGACGTCGAATTGGATCGACAATGGTCCGCTTGATCCTGCGCGTGTTGATCTGCATTCGGTGAGTGATTCGTGGTCGGAGTCGTCGGTGACGTATCGGAATCGACCATCGATGGGTCCGACGGTGGGGAGTTTCTTGACGTCGAAGACGAAGAACACCTCTTCGGCCAATATCACCTCGTTCATTGCGTCGTTGGCGTCGACGCGGACGCCGGTGGCGTCGTTGGGGATGACGCAGGACAATGCGGGCGGGAACGCGGTGATGGTGTATCTGGATTCTCGTGAGTCGACGTCGCCGCCGTATCTCGATGTGACGTTTGCGCCGGTGACGGCGGCTGTTCCGCCCGCGTTGTTGGGCTCGGTCGTGGTTTCGAATGTTCCGAGTTCGATCGAGAAGGGGTCGACGGTGTCACCGACCGTTTCGGTCAAGGACTCGACGGGGCAACCATTGTCGGGGGCGACGGTCACGTACGCGGTAGCGAACACCGCGGTCGCGATGGTGGCATCCAACGGGGCCATCACGGGCGTATCGCCGGGGACCACGACTCTGACTACCAGTGCGTCCGCGGCCGGACTCACCGCTCAAACCACCACCACCATCACCGTGGCGGATTCGTATCGGGTGAGGTTGTTCCCGGTGGAGGATGCGGCGGTGGGGAGTTGGGGGGCGGACACGGTGTATGGGACGTGGCGGACGTTGTGGAATAAGCCGGGGCCTGCGGGGTATTCGGATAGTTCGTCGTATGTGAAGTTCGATGTGTCATCGTTGGCGGGGAAGTCTGTGACGTCGGCGGTGTTGACGACGTCGAATTGGATCGACAATGGTCCGCTTGATCCTGCGCGTGTTGATCTGCATTCGGTGAGTGATTCGTGGTCGGAGTCGTCGGTGACGTATCGGAATCGACCATCGATGGGTCCGACGGTGGGGAGTTTCTTGACGTCGAAGACGAAGAACACCTCTTCGGCCAATATCACCTCGTTCATTGCGTCGTTGGCGTCGACGCGGACGCCGGTGGCGTCGTTGGGGATGACGCAGGACAATGCGGGCGGGAACGCGGTGATGGTGTATCTGGATTCTCGTGAGTCGACGTCGCCGCCGTATCTCGATGTGACGTTTGCGCCGGTGACGGCGGCTGTTCCGCCCGCGTTGTTGGGCTCGGTCGTGGTTTCGAATGTTCCGAGTTCGATCGAGAAGGGGTCGACGGTGTCACCGACCGTTTCGGTCAAGGACTCGACGGGGCAACCATTGTCGGGGGCGACGGTCACGTACGCGGTAGCGAACACCGCGGTCGCGATGGTGGCATCCAACGGGGCCATCACGGGCGTATCGCCGGGGACCACGACTCTGACTACCAGTGCGTCCGCGGCCGGACTCACCGCTCAAACCACCACCACCATCACCGTGGCGGATTCGTATCGGGTGAGGTTGTTCCCGGTGGAGGATGCGGCGGTGGGGAGTTGGGGGGCGGACACGGTGTATGGGACGTGGCGGACGTTGTGGAATAAGCCGGGGCCTGCGGGGTATTCGGATAGTTCGTCGTATGTGAAGTTCGATGTGTCATCGTTGGCGGGGAAGTCTGTGACGTCGGCGGTGTTGACGACGTCGAATTGGATCGACAATGGTCCGCTTGATCCTGCGCGTGTTGATCTGCATTCGGTGAGTGATTCGTGGTCGGAGTCGTCGGTGACGTATCGGAATCGACCATCGATGGGTCCGACGGTGGGGAGTTTCTTGACGTCGAAGACGAAGAACACCTCTTCGGCCAATATCACCTCGTTCATTGCGTCGTTGGCGTCGACGCGGACGCCGGTGGCGTCGTTGGGGATGACGCAGGACAATGCGGGCGGGAACGCGGTGATGGTGTATCTGGATTCTCGTGAGTCGACGTCGCCGCCGTATCTCGATGTGACGTTTGCGCCGGTGACGGCGGCTGTTCCGCCCGCGTTGTTGGGCTCGGTCGTGGTTTCGAATGTTCCGAGTTCGATCGAGAAGGGGTCGACGGTGTCACCGACCGTTTCGGTCAAGGACTCGACGGGGCAACCATTGTCGGGGGCGACGGTCACGTACGCGGTAGCGAACACCGCGGTCGCGATGGTGGCATCCAACGGGGCCATCACGGGCGTATCGCCGGGGACCACGACTCTGACTACCAGTGCGTCCGCGGCCGGACTCACCGCTCAAACCACCACCACCATCACCGTGGCGGATTCGTATCGGGTGAGGTTGTTCCCGGTGGAGGATGCGGCGGTGGGGAGTTGGGGGGCGGACACGGTGTATGGGACGTGGCGGACGTTGTGGAATAAGCCGGGGCCTGCGGGGTATTCGGATAGTTCGTCGTATGTGAAGTTCGATGTGTCATCGTTGGCGGGGAAGTCTGTGACGTCGGCGGTGTTGACGACGTCGAATTGGATCGACAATGGTCCGCTTGATCCTGCGCGTGTTGATCTGCATTCGGTGAGTGATTCGTGGTCGGAGTCGTCGGTGACGTATCGGAATCGACCATCGATGGGTCCGACGGTGGGGAGTTTCTTGACGTCGAAGACGAAGAACACCTCTTCGGCCAATATCACCTCGTTCATTGCGTCGTTGGCGTCGACGCGGACGCCGGTGGCGTCGTTGGGGATGACGCAGGACAATGCGGGCGGGAACGCGGTGATGGTGTATCTGGATTCTCGTGAGTCGACGTCGCCGCCGTATCTCGATGTGACGTTTGCGCCGGTGACGGCGGCTGTTCCGCCCGCGTTGTTGGGCTCGGTCGTGGTTTCGAATGTTCCGAGTTCGATCGAGAAGGGGTCGACGGTGTCACCGACCGTTTCGGTCAAGGACTCGACGGGGCAACCATTGTCGGGGGCGACGGTCACGTACGCGGTAGCGAACACCGCGGTCGCGATGGTGGCATCCAACGGGGCCATCACGGGCGTATCGCCGGGGACCACGACTCTGACTACCAGTGCGTCCGCGGCCGGACTCACCGCTCAAACCACCACCACCATCACCGTGGCGGATTCGTATCGGGTGAGGTTGTTCCCGGTGGAGGATGCGGCGGTGGGGAGTTGGGGGGCGGACACGGTGTATGGGACGTGGCGGACGTTGTGGAATAAGCCGGGGCCTGCGGGGTATTCGGATAGTTCGTCGTATGTGAAGTTCGATGTGTCATCGTTGGCGGGGAAGTCTGTGACGTCGGCGGTGTTGACGACGTCGAATTGGATCGACAATGGTCCGCTTGATCCTGCGCGTGTTGATCTGCATTCGGTGAGTGATTCGTGGTCGGAGTCGTCGGTGACGTATCGGAATCGACCATCGATGGGTCCGACGGTGGGGAGTTTCTTGACGTCGAAGACGAAGAACACCTCTTCGGCCAATATCACCTCGTTCATTGCGTCGTTGGCGTCGACGCGGACGCCGGTGGCGTCGTTGGGGATGACGCAGGACAATGCGGGCGGGAACGCGGTGATGGTGTATCTGGATTCTCGTGAGTCGACGTCGCCGCCGTATCTCGATGTGACGTTTGCGCCGGTGACGGCGGCTGTTCCGCCCGCGTTGTTGGGCTCGGTCGTGGTTTCGAATGTTCCGAGTTCGATCGAGAAGGGGTCGACGGTGTCACCGACCGTTTCGGTCAAGGACTCGACGGGGCAACCATTGTCGGGGGCGACGGTCACGTACGCGGTAGCGAACACCGCGGTCGCGATGGTGGCATCCAACGGGGCCATCACGGGCGTATCGCCGGGGACCACGACTCTGACTACCAGTGCGTCCGCGGCCGGACTCACCGCTCAAACCACCACCACCATCACCGTCGTGACCAAGTGAGACGTTCTCGGTGAGGGCGGATCACTCTTCAGCGCGGAGGCGACGGTCTGGGAAATCTGCGTGTAACGAGCACTCAGCTGGAGTGGCGTTGCTGGATTGACCGGAAGCAACTGGGTCTGCCGCCATGCGCGGAAATGCGTTGATCCTGCCGGGGTGAAATTGCTCGAAGGGCGTGGGACAGTATGATCAATCGTGCCGCCATCGGCGTCGGCGTTCCGGTCACTTCCACGGGGGCAAAATGCCGAATGTAGTACCAAATTTTCACCGATTTCCTGTGTATGACGCGGGTTCGCACGGCCCAGCGATCAGCCGGCTGCGGGCTATGTCCAAGTTCATTCGAACGGATAGCGCCCTCCGAGCGCAGGTTCTGGTCTAGGGGCGTTCATGACTTCGTCAAGCCATCGCGCGACCGTTTCTGTCACCTGTGTGGTTCCCACTCACGATCGGGATGATCTCGCCTACGCGGCCGTTCGCTCGATACTCGCTCAGACCCACCTCCCCGAGAGGGTAGTCGTCGTGGACGATACGGGCAGGGATCCCGATCGTTCATCTCTTCGCCAGATTCTGGACACGGGCGCCGGTCTCGTGGAACTTCGCGACGCGAGCGGACTTAGCCACCCCGGGGCCTCACGATCTCGTAACATCGGCGCGGAAGGGGCTGCTAGCGAGTTCCTCGCGTTCTTGGACGATGACGACGTGTGGGAGGCCACGTACCTCGAGAAGATGACCGCAGCGCTCGACCTTGAGCCGGCGGCCTCGATGGCTGTGGCATGGGGGTCTCTGGAGCGCGATGGGGTAGTGCGTGAACACAACTGGCGGGCCCCTCGGGGAAAGTCCGCCAGAGATGTTGTTGCGGACAACCCCGGCGTGACCGGAAGCAATTTCGTCATTCGACGGACTGCGTTCGAGAGAGTGGGAGGATTCGACCCACAGCTCTGGGTGTTCAACGATCTCGATTTCCTCGTTCGCTTCCTCGACTCTGGATTGCTCTACACCACCGTCGAGGAGGACCTCGTCCGTCAGAGGGTGGCGGCTGGAGAGCACCTTTCCACGCGCAGCGAGCGGCGGGCGCGAGGCATTGCGGCCTATCGAGAGAAGCACAAGGATCTGCTGGGGCGGCGGCAGAGACGTCGTCTGCGCAGAGAAGTCCACATCGCCAACCTTTACGCGGGACAGACGCCTCTCAAGCGTGCCCGTCACCTTGCCGGTGTATTGGCCAATACGACGCCATCGCATTTCTCAGCAGCCGTCATGCGTCGTGTACTCGGCCAGCCTGGTTACGACTGATCATGGAGACGTTGGGAGAAGGCACCATGAGCGACTCACTTCCGGGCGCGTGGCGCTATCCGGCCGCCTTCGCTGCCCGCCTCTCTGGGCGCGAACACGGCTTGTCGGTGACCTGGCTCAACCATTGGTCCGCTTTGCATGCGGACTGGTCAGCCGTTGCCCGCGCCGACTTTGTAGGCATCGACGGTACGCTCCTGCAGTTGCTGCTTTCCTGGAGCCGCATTCGGACCGGTCGATCATCGGCAGACCTGACGATCCCGCTGTACCTCGAGTTGCGACCCGAGGCTCGGCTCGCTTTGATCGGTGGAGCGCCTGGGGTGGCGGACCGTGCAGCCGAGAAGTTGCGCGGGGTGGTTTTCACTGCCGACGGATACAGCGAGCTCCAAGAACTGCGAAGAGACCCGAACGAACTTAAAGCCGCGTCGCCCGACGTCATCATCCTCGGCCTCGGCGCAGGTCTACAGGACAGGGTCGGCGCAGAACTGCGAGCAGCCTTCCCAGACGCCACGATCTTCACCGCCGGTGGCTGGCTTGATCAGTTGAGCAAGAAGGCGCAGTACTTCCCGCCTATCGTCCATTCGCTTCGGTTGGGTTGGCTTTGGCGCATCATTCACGAGCCGCGTCGCCTCGGCCGACGGTACACAGTAGATGCCGTGTCAGCGGTGCTCGGGCGTCGACGCATCACAGACCGAATCAAGGAGAACACTGTGATCACATCTGACGGGGACCTGATGGGAAGGCAGTCTCCTACTCGTCTGAGTGACGTGCAGGAGACGCCGCGTCGCCCGAAGGTCTTGCAGATCGTCACCCAGCTGGAGCCGGCAGGCGCGCAATCTATGGCGAGGTGGACGGAAGAGGCGCTGGCGGATGACTTCGAAATCGATACATGGTTCCTCTACGACAAGTCGGGCAGTGACCTCTTCCCCAACCCCCGTCTTGTGGCCGCCTCAAGGCCCCGGAGTCCTCGCGAGCTTCTGACGTTCGCCCGGAGCGCAGTCCGCTTGCGTCGCGAGGCGCCTGACATTGTCTTGGCTCACACCCATTTCGCCATGGCCGCAGCACTTCTGTTGTGGCCCAGCCGCAGCAATACGGCACTCTTTCCCGTCCATCATTGGCCGTTGGATCGCTATCCCAGCGTCGTTCGTGCGCTTGTACGGTGGGCTCGGCGATGGGATAAGTTCACGGATGAGGTGTATGTCAGCCCTGCGATTGCGGATGTCGATGGAGCTACGATTATCCCCAATCCGGTGCCCGCTGCGAGGATGTCTGAGGACGAGGAGACGGAGACTCCCGATATCTTGATCGTCGCGAGACACGCAGAAGAAAAGTCGATCGGTACCGCGATCGAGGCGATGACGCTACTGCCGGGACGCCGCCTCACCCTCGTCGGAGGTGGCCCGCTGACCGCCGAACTGCAGCGACATGCCGCGGAAGTCGGCGTGAGCGACCGCGTCGCTTTCGCCGGACGATTGCCGAACTCAACGGTTCGCACCCTCATGCAGAAGTCGTCCGTGTTCGTCCTGCCGTCGCTCTGGGAGGCTATGCCCGTGTCCCTTCTGGAAGCGGTAGCTGAGAACTGCGCAATCGTGGTGAGTGACATCACCACTCACAGATTCCTCCTCGACCGAGGTGCAGCCGTCGGGTTCCCGGCGGGAAGTGCTGAGGCGCTGGCGGACGCCATCTCCCGGGCAAGCCGCGACGACCCAAGCTTGAGGGCGGGGCTCGATGATGTGCGGCGTGAGTACGGAGAACTCGCGATCACTAGCCGATGGCGAGATCTCTTCCGAGACAGCCTGGGGGTTCGATGACGATGGACTTTTCTGCACACCGGCTCACACGAGGTGTCCACAAGGCGCTCCTCATGATCTCATTGCAGATCCGTAATGAGCTGTCGAGGGTTCCGGTGACGGGAACAGTACCCGCGATCGTGTCCCTCACGTCCTACGGAAAGCGCGTCGCGCAGGTGCACCTGACGATCGAAAGCATCGCGCGGGGCGCCGTGAAGCCGTCCCGACTCATTCTCTGGCTCGACGATCCAGAGATCTACGCTAATCTGCCAAAGTCATTGCGGCGCCTACAGCGCCGCGGGCTGGAGGTGTTACTCTCCGAGAATTTCGGCCCGCACACGAAGTACCTCCCATACGTGCTGTCGGACACTACCCACGAGCTGCCATTGGTGACCGCGGACGACGACACGATGTACCCCGTCTGGTGGCTGGAACGACTGTATGCGTCCTGGTCCAGGGATCCGCAGAATGTGTACTGCTACCGGGCGCGTGTCGTGACATTCACCCCCGAGGGAGACTTGGCAACGTACCTGGACTGGCCCGAGGTCAGTTCGACCGTTCCACGGCTGCGCCATTTCGCTCTCGGGGTTTCCGGTGCGATCTATCCCCCGCATATGCTCGCTGAGCTGCGGCGGCGGGGAGCGACCTATGATCCAGCGCTCCGGCACGTCGACGACATCTGGCTGCACTCGATTGCGGTGTCACTTCAGATTCGTGTCGCCCAAGCTGAGCCTTCGCCGCACGACTTCCCACTTCTTCTCAGTTCCCAGGATGTTGGACTTCGTCACCGAAACCTCGACGGCGGGAACAACGACAAGGCAGCGGTGGTCGCCTACCCGCCCGAATTGCTGGACAGACTCCGCTACGAGGGTTGACTGCCAACTTGGCAAGCTTGAAGCTAGTGTCATGCGCCAGTAATTCGTTATCTATGTCTTAGAATGGGGTATGGCACGAACTGGGCGCCCGAAAGCTGATCTGGTCCTTACCGATGACGAGCGTGAGCAGCTTGTTCGGTGGGCTCGGCGGCGCAAGTCGTCGCAGGCTCTGGCGTTGCGGTCGCGGATCGTGCTTGAGTGCGCGACGGGGGACGCGAACACGGTGGTGGCCGAGCGCCTCGGAGTGAGCCGCCCCACGGTCGGCAAGTGGCGGTCCCGGTTCCTGGAGCATCGCCTGGACGGTCTCGTCGATGACCCCCGCCCCGGTCGGCCCGCGACGGTGACCGCCGAGCAGGTCGAAGATGTCGTGGTCGCGACGTTGGAGTCCACGCCGGAGAACGCGACGCATTGGTCGCGGGCGAAGATGGCCGAGCGCACCGGGCTGTCCGCCTCCACGATCGGGCGGGTCTGGAAAGCGTTCGGTCTCAAGCCTCACCGCACCGATGGGTTCAAGCTTTCCAACGACCCGTTGTTCGTGGAGAAGGTCTACGACATCGTCGGTCTCTACCTGGACCCGCCCGAATCCGCCGTCGTGCTCTCGGTCGATGAGAAGTCGCAGGTGCAGGCGTTATCGAGGTCGGGCGTGAGGAACGAACTGGTGACAGGTTCGGTTTAGGCCGCGAGTGTGAGCGGCTCGGTTAGCTTGGCTTCGAACTCGATGGGCGTCAAGCCGCCGAGGGTGTCTTGGGCGCGCTGGCGGTGATACTTCCGTTCGATCCAGACGACGATCGCGAGGCGCAGCTCCTGCCGTGTTGCCCAGCGTTGCTGGTTGAGCACGTTCGTCTGCAGCAGCGACCAGAACGACTCCATGGCCGCGTTGTCTCCCGCGGCGCCGACTCGTCCCATCGATCCGACCATGTCGTGACGGCGCAGTTCGCGGGCCATCGCCCGGCTGCGAAACTGGCTGCCCCTATCGGCGTGCAGGATGCAGCCGGCGACCTCACCGCGCCGGGCGACGGCGTTGCGGACGGCGTCGACGGCAAGCTTCGCGGTCATCCGATCCGAGATCGAGTACCCCACGATCCGGTTCGAGAACACGTGGCGGTTTCAAGGAGCCAACGCAACACCTTCTCTTGGAGGTAATCGTGACGGTTTCGTGGGACCAACGTTGTATCGCGTACTCGATGCTGCTCTCAGGCGCGTCGGCGCAGGGGACGGCTCGGCGATTCCAGGTGAACACGGGAGCGGTCGTGGAGTGGGCCAGGCTTGCGGGCATGGTCATTCGCATGGGTGCTCGCGGTGGTATCGAGCGGGTACGCGATCCGGAGCCGCTACGGGATCCATCTGGCACTTATCGGCGTCTCACGCGTGAGGACCGGATCTTCATCGAGATGGCGATCAGCAGTACGCCAGCGTGGTCGATACGGGCGATCGCGAAGCACCTGGAAGTCGCACCGTCGACAGTGTCTCGGGAGCTCCGTCGCTACCCGGTCGAGACCGGGCGTGGGCGCGGTGCGACGCGCGAATTCAAGTACCACGCGGGCGTCGCACACCACCACACGATGAGGATTCGACGGGGAGGCCGTTCAAGCAAGCTCGATCAGCCCCGACTTCGTGCTCTTGTTGTCGCGGGGCTGAATGAGAAGCACTCTCCGCAGCAGGTCGCGGGAAGATTGCGTATGCAGTTTCCTGACCGGCCGGAGCTTTGCGTGTCTCACGAGACGATCTATAAAGCTCTCTACGTGCAGGGCCGGGGCGCATTGCGGCATGAGCTGACCGTCGCGAAGGCGCTTCGATCAGGTCGCGTGAGCAGGACGCCTGCTTCTCGGCTGCCCTCTCGTGACGTCCGTCCTTGGCTGGCAGGGGCGCGACTCGCTGATCGCCCAGCCGAGGCCGCTGATCGTGCTGTTCCTGGGCATTGGGAAGGTGACCTCGTCGTCGGTCCTGGAAACTCAGGCCTCGTCACTCTCGTGGAACGGGCAACGCGTTTCGCTCTCATCGGTCGCCTCCCTGGAACACGTGACTCCGAGACCGTGATCGATGTCCTCCAGCACCAGATCATTCAGCTACCGCGTTGGTTGCGGCAAACGCTGACATGGGATCAGGGACAGGAGATGGCGCGGCATCGAGACTTCACGATCGCGACCGGTTGCCCCGTGTTCTTCTGCGACCCCCACGCCCCATGGCAGCGCGGATCGAACGAGAACCTGAACGGCCTGGTTCGCGACTACTACCCGAAGGGAACGGACTTCAACGCCGTCACCGATGCCGAGATCCAAGCCATGGTCACCCAGCTCAACGACCGCCCTCGCAAGACTCTCGGGTTCCACACACCTCGTGAGAAACTGGACGAACTAATCAGCAGTGTTGCGTTGGCTCCTTGAAACCGCCCGTCCTTGATCGCGCAACAGTAGAGCTTGCCTTCGCTCGTCCAATGCTCCGTGATGTCCGTGAGCCAGAGCCGGTTCGGCGCGTCTGCGCGGAACACCCGCTGGACGTGGTCGTCGAACACGGGCGGACCGGCCTTCTTGCCCTTCCCGCGCCGCCGGCGCTGCGCGGACGAGAGGATCCCGGCCTGCGAGCACAGCTTCCACGCCGTCCGCCTGCTCATCCGCCACCCCGCTCGACGAGCTTCGTCGGCGAGGTATCGGTAGCCGAACGTCGGGTCGTCGTGGTGTGCGTCATGCAGCGCGTTGATGCGGTACGCGCGGAGCACGTCCGCGTCCCGGATCGGGTCGTTTCGCCACCGGTAGTAGGGCTGTCTTGCGAGCTTGAGGACCCGGCACGACACCGTCACGGGAATCCCCGCGTCGGCGAGCTCAGACACGAGCGGGTACGTCATTTTGGGGAGCCACCGAGCCGCAGGTTCGCCTGCGACAGATACGCCGCCGCACGACGAAGCACTTCGTTCTCCTGCTCGAGCAGCCGGATCCGCTTCTTCAGCTCCCGGGCCTCGGCGACATCGGCAGCAGTCTGGCCGGGACGGTTGCCGTCCTCGACATCGGCTTGGCGGAGCCAGTTCTGCAACGTCGCTTCGCTGATACCGAAGTCAGTGGCGATCTGCTTGATGGTGACGCCGCTCTCACGACGCCGAGCGACCGCGACAACGTCCTCGCGGAACTCTCTGGGATAGGGACCGGGCATGATGACATCCTCCCCGCCAGCGCCTCCCGGCACTAACGATCAGTTGTCACCGATTCGTTCCTCACACCCCTTCCTCTCTCAGAAGCAGCCACATCCTCTCAATCAACCGTTCCGAGAAACCAAGGCAAGACCAGGTGTCCGGAAAGGCGGTTCAAGCTCCGATCCCCATAGTCCGCGGTCGGATCGGCTACGACGCCGGCTGCCCTAGCCACTTACGGTCTGATGTTCGAACGGACAATCCTCGCCGCAGGTGCGGGACTGAGAACGCTTGATCCCCGATGTGTCGCGCCCATCGGGCGCGTGAGTGTTCTTCGCCTGCGCTGACTGCACAGCCTCGCTAGCGGAACCGGAGCGAGGCTCCAACGTCGGCGATGCGCTCCATGAGGCGAGAATCGTTAGCGCCACGCCGAAGAATGGCAGAGAGTGCCAGTCACCGTAAACCCAAGTGTTATCCGCCAAACCATGAACGAAAACCCACGTCACACTCATCAACACAGAGGCGCTAGCAAGCGCATCGCGCACTCCTGATGCACGGCGCACCGCAACAAGCCCGGATCCTACGGACACAATCGCGAACATCGAGATGAGGGCAAGATAAACTATTCCGCCGTCAAGCCAAGCCTGAATCAAAAAGTTGTGCGCAGGCCGCTCGTCGAATCCAATGAATCCTCCTTCTTGACGGAAGTATTCTCTCCATCCGCCGTACCCGAGGCCCGTCACGCTGTTACGGGAAATGGCCGCCGCTGCCAGCTCCCAGATGCGGCCTCTCGAGCCGACAGTATTAGACGTATCTTGACTGAACGCCTGAGCGGAACTCAATGCGCTGAGCGCGAAAAGGCCAACCAGGGGAAGCAACATCGCCACAGCCGCACCTGCAATGATGCTCTTGCGCACGACCGTAAGGAGCGCCACAACGAGCACAGACGTGCCCGCGAGAAGCAACGCAGTCTTGGAGCCGGTCCCGATTGCGCCAACAAACGGCACAAGAGAGAACCACATCATCCATTTGCGATTGGTCCTCGCGCCCAGACCGAAATACAGCCATGCCGACATGGCCATGAACATCGAGGCCGTATTCCCATTGAGAAAGAAACCGCCAGACTTCTCGGGAAAAACTACATTATTGAACCCCGTTGTAAAAAGCAGCTTAACGCCCGCGCCGGAAAAGTAGGTGGAATACTGCCAGTCGAAGTACAGCTGCTCTATGTCTGGACGCATAAAAAACAGGATGGTGAGTCCGCTTTGAATCGCCAGCGCAGGAGCGGCGATCGCGAGCGGACGGCTGAGATTCAAAAGGCTGCCCTTGAGGATCCTGGCCGTGAGCGCAGCTGATACCGACAAACCCACGAAATTAGCGCTCATCCTGATGGCCTCCAGCGGGATGAGCGACCAGAAGCTGACAACGACATTTGCTAGAGCCAGGGTCAACGCCGCGACCGCTGGCCACCTAGGGTTCGGCGCCCCGAGGAGAGCGGGAATCGCCAAGAGCAGCCACCAGAGCGACAGCGGCGCGAAGGGAAGAACTTCCTGGAACTGGAAGACTGCAATCACGAGTGCGATCGACAGGGCGAACTCCGCAAACTTCTGCGGCGGGTTGCCAAGAGGAGGGCCTCCGGCCCCGAGATGAACCTCGCGAGAAACAGACATGAGCATCTCCCCGCGCATGAGTTCCGGCGCGACCCCGCCTAAGCCCTGCGCGAATTGTCGTCAAGTGGATCGCGGATGTGATGAGTTTTTCGCGTCTTCTAGATGTCTGACCGCCTGACCAAAACCTTACGTCGCAGGAGGCGAGTTTGGCTGGGTCGGCAGCCCATCGGCCACCGTGGTCGGGGGGCCGCCAAATTATTGTTGCACGTGAGTGGAGTCGGTCACGATGACCGTGACAGCCGAGGACACCGTGGCCTGCCCGGCACCGCCGTTACCGTCACCTTCGACGTTCCCCGCGAGACCCCCGTGACATTTCTCGACGCGCCCACCGTCGCTACCGGCACGTTCTGAGACACGTGCGACACCGAAGCCCCCGTGGACGGCCACCCCGACGAGTCCCGCACCGTCACCGACGACGCCACCGACGTCCCCTTCTCCACCCGATTCACACCCGACAACGCCACCAACTTCGACACCGGCCCCGGCACCGCCGCAACCAGCGCGGATCCAAAGTGATCTCCCGATACGCCCCCGTGCTTGCCTGCCGCATTGGCATCGTCACCATGATCGCCGATGCCCCCGCGTCCTCCTGGGTAAAGCCGAGCGTCAGCTTCCCCGGCCCGCCCGCCACGTACAACGACGCTGCCGAGGTCGCATCCGCGGACACCTGGTCTTGCCTTCGTTTCCCTGAACGATTGGTTCAGAGGATGTGGCTGCTTCTGAGAGAGGAAGTGATCGTATGCCGAGACCGTATCCGTCCGTGTTTCGTGAGCGCGCGCTCAAGTTATTGAGAGCGGGGCGCACCGTCGCCGACGCCGCCGTGACACTCGGCATCGCGCAGTCGTGCCTGTACCGGTGGAAGCAGCAAGACCTTATCGACCGTGGTATGAAACCCGCAATTGGGCATGCACCCTCGGCTGAGCTGGCTGCCGCGAACCGGCGCATCCGTGAGCTGGAGGAAGAGAACAAGATCCTCCGGAAGGCGGTTGCGGCTGTCGAGCAGGTGGTGCTCCCAAAAGACCGTTTCCGTCTCGTGGACGAACTCCACCCTGACGGAGTCCGCATCCGGAAGGCATGCTGCGCGCTCGGAGTCTCGACGTCGGAATACTACGACTGGAGGTCACGCGCACCCGCAACCCGGTCCATTCGACACGCGTGGCTGACCAACCTGATCGGGCAGATCCACGAAGCGTCGTGCGGCACCTACGGGCGGATGCGGGTGCGCGCGGAACTGCAGTGCTCCCACGAAATCACGATCGGGCATAACACCGTCGGCCTGTTGATGCGG
The DNA here is from genome assembly GCF_047238045.1 of Microbacterium canaveralium. Lineage (NCBI taxonomy): Bacteria > Bacillati > Actinomycetota > Actinomycetes > Micrococcales > Microbacteriaceae > Microbacterium > Microbacterium canaveralium. The sequence goes on from NZ_JBDFMA010000003.1 coordinate 573,590, forward strand.
CAATCCGGGCTGGGCGATCGGCACTACGCAACCGCGGAGCTCGCCACGAACGCGCTCCGGATGGCGATCGATTCTCGCCAGCCAGGGCCAGGAACGATCATCCACGGGATCACGGCACGCAAGGCGGATTCAATCGGTCGTCGCAACACCTTGACAGCGGAGGTGAGCGGTGGCGACGAAAGACTGGGTTGCGAAGACCGGCGATGCGCCCGAGGGGGTTCGTCGGCAGTGGCGCGCGGATCGGGCTCTCAGGCCGCCGATGCGTTCGCCCGGACGGCCTGCGCCCTCGAAGGCGGTGCAGCGACAGTTCTGGCGGCTGATCGCGACGGGCATCACGTCCGCGGAAGCTGCGATCGCGGTGGGCGTGTCCGTGCCGGTCGGGATGCGCTGGTTTCGCCACGCTGGCGGCATGACGCCGCTGAGTCTGACCGAACCGTCGGGCCGATACCTGTCCTTCGAAGAACGCGAGGAGATCGCACTCATGCGCGCGAAGGGCAAGGGCGTGCGCGAGATCGCGCGTGAGCTGGGCCGGGATCCGGGAACGATCTCCCGGGAGCTGCGGCGGAACGCGGCGACGAGGAGCGGGAAGTCGGAGTATCGGGCGTTGGTGGCGCAGTGGAAGGCGCAGGAGTCGGCGAAGCGACCGAAGGTCGCGAAGCTGGTCGTGAACGACGCGCTGCGTGAGTACGTGCAGGACCGTCTCGCGGGGAAGGTGCGCCGGCCCGACGGCACCGCGGTCGAAGGGCCGACGCCGCCGCCCTGGAAGGGGTTGAACAAGCCGCATCGGGCGGACAGGTGCTGGTCGCTGGCATGGAGCCCGGAGCAGATCTCCCGGCTGAAGATCGACTTCCCCGATGATGAGTCCATGCGCATCAGCCCCGAGGCGATCTACCAGTCGCTGTTCATCGAGGGCCGCGGCGCGCTCAAGCGCGAGCTGGTGGCCTGCCTGCGCACCGGGCGAGCGCTGCGTCAGCCGCGGGAACGGTCGCGGAACAAGCCGCAGGGGCATGTCACCGCGGACGTCGTGCTCTCCGAGCGTCCCGCCGAGGCTGCCGACCGCGCGGTTCCCGGGCACTGGGAGGGCGACCTGATCATCGGCACCGGTCGCTCGGCGATCGGGACGCTCATCGAGCGTTCCAGCCGGTCCACGATGCTGGTGCAACTGCCCCGGCTGGAGGGCTGGGGCGAGCAGCCCGTGGTGAAGAACGGGCCCGCGCTCGGTGGTTACGGCGCTCTCGCGATGAACGCCGCACTGGCCGCGTCGCTCACCACGCTGCCCGTCCAGTTGCGCCAGACCCTCACCTGGGATCGTGGGAAGGAACTCTCCGGGCATGCGCAGCTCACCCTCGATACCGGCACGAGAGTGTTCTTCGCCGACCCGCACTCGCCCTGGCAGCGCCCGACGAACGAGAACACCAACGGGCTGCTGCGGCAGTACTTCCCGAAGGGCACCGACCTGTCGCGGTGGTCGGCCGAGGACCTCGAAGCGGTCGCTCTCGCGCTCAACAACCGGCCCCGGAAGATCCTCGGCTGGCGCACCCCGGCGGAGGTGTTCGCCGAGCAGCTATCCTCGCTTCAACAGCCCGGTGTTGCATCGACCGGTTGAACTCGCCCAATTCACCTCCTGGGCGTTCACCGCGCGCGCCCGCAACGCGGGCCTCCTACCCTCGCTCGGGACGGTCGGGCACCTGTACGACAACGCCGTGGTCGAGTCGTTCTGGGCGCGCATGCAAGTCGAGCTCCTCAACCGCCGCCGATGGTCTACCAGGGTCGAACTGGCTAACGCGATCTTCCAGTACATCGAGGGCTTCCACAACCGCCGACGCCAGCACGGATCGCGCGGCTGAGACACCCCGCTAGCGTTCGAGAACAGACACCGTCAACCAGCCACGACTCCTCAACCACAGTTCCGGGAGACCGGGTCATGACCAGCCTTCTGTGTCGATTGCACGCTGCTCGGCCCCCAAAGTGTCCTGCTGGAGCCGCGCATGCACCTGCAGCGGCATACGCGAACCTGCGGGGTGATGAGCCAGGGGTTGGGGCCTCCTGCGCCGGGGGTCGGGTTACCCGCGGCTCGCGATACACGGTCCGCCCGGCAGTTCCGATGCGTCAATTGTCGCCGATGACATCACACTCGAGCGCCGCCACTGCCTCGATCGCGTCCAGAAGCGGTCACCGAGTGCGCTGCCCCTGCCGGGCACTCTTGGGTACGGTTGCAGTGCAACTAGACGCTGGTGACACGGCGGACACCTGGTAGTGACCAAAGTGGTGACATCGCTGGTTTACGATGATCGCAGCTTCCGTAATGACAAGGTGGGCATGTGGACCTCAGATCGCAACTCAAGGTGCTTCGCGCCCATTGGCTGGCAGTTGTCATCTTCACCATCGTGGGTACCGTTGCGTTCGGCGGGTGGGCACTCGTCCAACCCAAGGTGTATGCCGCGGACGCGAGCGGCTATGTGGACGTGGTGATCGGGGATGGGCAAGCCTCTTCCGCTCTCGCCGGCGACAATCTGGCTAGAGCAAAGGTCAAGTCGTATATCGACCTGGGTAAGTGGCGCACCGTCGCCCAACGCGTGATCGACCAGCTGGGCCTAGACGCATCACCGGAAGACGTCGTCGGGCGCGTAACGGTGACGAATCCAATCGACACCGTCATAGTCAACGTCCGTGCCGAGGGGGCGAGCCCGGAGGCAGCGAGGGACCTCGCCCAGGCATGGATCTCCAGTATGGCGACGGAGATCGCTGACCTTGAGTCGGGGGCGGATAGCGGAGATAGCAGTGCGGGCGGAACTCCGGCAGTGCGATTGACTGAAGGTGACTCTGCGCAGCTTCCGCAAGAGCCCAGCTATCCTAACGCGAAGCTGTTTTCTGCCCTCGGAGCGTTTGTCGGTCTTGTGGTTGGCCTGCTCTACGCTGTCGTTCGGCATCTGCTCGACCGGCGCATCCGATCCACCGAAACACTCGAGTCTGAGGTAGGTGTGTCCGTCGTTGGATCAATTCCCTTCGAGAAAATGTTGGCCACCAAAATTCACCTGCTCCCCCTGGACGGTCAGCCGGTTCCGAGAGAGCTCTTCTCCGTCAGCGAGGCCATGCGGGAGCTGCGGACCAACATTCAATTCATGAATGTTGACGATCCGCCTCGCGTGATCGTGGTCACGAGCCCGGTCCCCGGCGACGGGAAGTCGACAACGAGCTCGAACCTCGCCGTCGCTCTCGCCGCAAGCGGGCAGCAGGTTTACCTGATCGACGCCGACCTCCGGCGGCCCAGGATCGCGTCCTATTTCGGTCTTGTCGAAGGAGCCGGGCTGTCTGACATCCTCGCGAATCGTGCGTCCATCGAAGACGTTACTCAGGCTCCTGGCGCTGCAGGTCTTCACATCATAGCGGCGGGTCGGATCCCGCCAAATCCGAGCGAGTTGCTCGGCTCCGGCCGCATGAGAAGTCTGCTCGAACACCTGTCGACGAACGCGATCGTCATTCTCGACGCGCCGCCGTTGCTGGCCGTCACAGATGCGGCAGTTCTCTCCACTCAGGCGGATGGAGCGATCGTCGTCGTATCGGCCGGTAAGACCACGACAGACATCCTCCGGAGGGGCTTGGCGTCTCTGAGAAAGGTCGGCGCTCAGCCGCTCGGAATCGTATTGAATAGGGTTCCGAAGCGGCGCGGGGCCTACTACGACTACTCATACACTCGCGAATACTACGCGCCTGAGGCCGGCGCGAGCGAAATGGAAGACGTCGCGTCCTTCGGTGTTGAGCCGCCGATGACCGGGACCCGCCGCTCTCGCCGGTCGCATTCGGTATAGACAGATGATGGAGAGACGCGGCATCCCGCAACTGCCTCCGGTGTGAATGTTCGGGCCCGTGTACGGATCTGAGAGCGCACAACGGTCGTAGGCGAGTGGCGGAGAACCAGTGTGTGTCGTCCTCGACATTATGCGAATCGGTGCGGTGAGCGGTTCGAATCCCCGACCGGGGCAGGACAGGCTCGCGAGTCATCTCAATGGATGTCCTGCTCGCTGTGTGGTGGCTGCGATTCGTGATCCGCAGCACATTCGAGACTCTTTACGTCTCTTTCGGATTAACGGAACGGATCGAATGCATTAGATAGCGCGACACCCTCTCGGCCGCGGGGACGAGCTCGTCGAAAGCCCGCCGGTACACTCCGTCATCTCTCCTGTAGGGATCGACGATATCGAGTTCGTCGAGCTTGTGCGGTCGGGGTGTCATTGCACGCGTCGACGTGGCGAGCTCCACCCCGACCCTCAGGGCATCCGTGGGTGTTGTTGCGCCAGCTGTCTTGATCGCCTCCGCCAACATGGGTTCCGCGACATCGGTAATTCGTGCGAACTCGCGAAGCGTGAATGTGCGCCTCATCTTTGCAGGTGCCATGTCGATGACATAGCCGCGGTGGTCTCGCGCCATTGTCAAGATGAGATCCGCGCCGCGAACGATTTCGATGTCAATCTGGCGTGAGACGTGCTCGGTCGCGTCTATGTTGTGTTCGGCGGCAAGACGGCGCGCCGTGGAGGGGACGCCGTACCCCACCAGTGCGCTGGTCCCCGCGCTCAGAATTCGAACTCCCGGGACTCCCGGCAGGTCCCTCGTCAGCAGCAGTTCGGCGATAGGGGAGCGGCAAATGTTCCCCGTACATACGAATAGAACTGTGAAGCCCATTTGCTCAGTCCCTCCTTCGTCGAAAGCCTCCGTTCACAGCCTACGGCCTGACCGCTACTCGGAGCGGATGCGCGACCGGACCGCTGAAGCGACGGGGCACGGTGATGTGCCCTGGAGGGGGCTCTCCCTGCGCCTGTTGTCTTACCTGCACGGAGCCGGCGTTTGCCAGCCAGTTCTGTATTCGCCTTTGATAGATGGGGCATGGGCGGTTCACTGCCCTCGTGATCTCCTACCCGGAAGGAAGTAATCATGCTTAAGCGTTCTCCCACGCCTGGCAGCACCCATCGCGGCGTGCCGAAGACGACCGCTTGGGCGGCACCGGTCGCCGCCGTATCCATCCCACAGGCTTTCGCGTGGGCCAGCACGACGTTTGACGCCCACCCCGCTCGTCACACTGGTATTAACAGCCGCAGGCTCGGCAGCGAATATTTAATCCGCCGTGCAATCGGAGGCGCCCTCAGCTACACAAGCACCGGCACACCGCGATTCAATTGGGGCGCGATCGCGAGAGCAGTTCTCAGGTCGTCAACGCCGCGTTGAACATGCTGGGATTGGACGCGGCAGGGTGTGAATTGGAAGACGAATTAGGATACAGGAGTCCCGGCCGGTCCCCTCACGCTTGGGGCGTACGGCAGCGTTGTAGCCCCGGGGTTGGATTCTCCGCGGCCCGTGCAGAGGGTGCGGCGCGCCCTCGCTCGTTTGGGCCACTTCACATAATGGTGCGACTTCACCTCGTCCTCAGGAGGAAAGCATCATCAGCGTCGCGCACGACCACGAAGCCCGCCTGCCACCATGTCCAGAACCTGCGCCGCGTCCCGGCGGTGCGGGTCACCACCGAACATGAGGGGCAGTCATGAGTGAAGAGTCACAGGACTTCGCGCGAAACTCCTTCGTCAGCCGCCGCAGCGTCGTCCACACCGCTGCGTGGATCGCCCCGGTCATCGCTGTCGCGGCAACGGCCCCACTTGCTGCCGCCAGTCTCCGAGGACCGGACCCGGTGCCGCCCGGTGCCGCCACTTCGCTCGACGGGGGAACGTCGATCGCGACCTACCGGGGTGGCAACCCTAACGAGATCCGCATCAATCAGACGACCTCCGGCTTCGGCTTCTTCATCTTCGATGGCAACGGTGACGAATATCCCGCGGGGTCGTACGTGGCATCCACTCCGACGATCACCGTCGAATGGGCGGGAATCGGTGACTACACGCCGGTGCTCCGCGACCTCAGGGGCTGGCTGAAGATCGCCGGCTCCACCGCTTCGGGAACGTCGGGATCACTCGTCTTTCTTTACGGGGGTCAGCTTCTCAACGGTGCTGTCAACCGGGTACCTGCTCCCTACGTGGCACTTCGGCCGACGTCGGGGAACACCCTCGGTTCTACCCGAGCAACCGTCGAGGCGGGTGCCGTGAACTTCGACACGATTGACAGCTCGGTCACGATCTGACCGTCACCCCCGGCCCTTCCGTCCGTTTCCGTTCCCGGGGAAAATGGACAATCGGCCGCCGAAGGGGCGGACGCAGGGTGGCGAAGGGAAGCCGACATGGGCGTCGACGACATCATCAACAAGGGAAAGCAGCTCCTCGAGCAGAACCGCGACAAGATCGAGGAAGCGCTCAAGAGCGAGAAGGCCGAAGAGGTGAGCGACAAGCTCCTCGACGGCGCGGCCGCCGCGATCAAGAGAGTCGTGCCGGCCGAGCAGCACGCCAAGGTCGACGAGGTGCGCGACAACGTCGACAAGAACGTCGGCAACGCCTGACGTACCGGTTCGGAGCACGGCGCCGCCCCCGGGAATCGGGGGCGGCGCCGCCGCGTCGGCAAAGGGGGGCTGAGGATATGCCGGACGCGACACGCCCGGGTTTGCGACACGCCCGAGTGCCCCGTAGACTATCCAGGTTCCACATTCCGGCGTGCGCTCGGCGCGCGCCAGGATCACTGCCAGGGCAGTGCACAGGCGGCGCGTGAGCGCAGGGTCCTGGGCCGCGGGCAGCAGAACACACACCGAACCCCCTCATCCTTCACGGGATTCGCACGCCTGCGTGCGAGGGGTGGGCCGGATTCCATGGCGTCCGGTTTGACAGCTGAACAGCGGTGCAGCATCTCTCGCGAAAGCGGGGGGAAGTGCCAGGGCGCGAGAGCGCCACCGTGCGTCCGATGCCCTAGGTCGGGTAAGACGCGAGAAAGAGAGTGAGCAGACAATGGCGGGACAGAAGATCCGCATTCGCCTGAAGTCGTACGACCACGCCGGACTGGACTCGTCCGCGCGCAAGATCGTCGACACCGTGACCCGTGCCGGCGCCACCGTGGTGGGCCCGGTTCCCCTGCCGACCGAGAAGAACGTCGTGTGCGTCATCCGGTCGCCCCACAAGTACAAGGACAGCCGCGAGCACTTCGAGATGCGCACCCACAAGCGCCTCATCGACATCATCGACCCGACGCCCAAGGCCGTCGACTCGCTGATGCGCCTCGACCTCCCGGCCGATGTCAACATCGAGATCAAGCTCTGAGGTTCGACATGGCTGACATCAACTCCAAGATATCCAAGGGCCTCCTCGGCACCAAGCTCGGCATGACCCAGGTGTGGGACGAGAACGGCAAGCTCGTTCCCGTCACCGTCATCGAGGTCGCTCCGAACGTCGTGACCCAGCTCCGCTCTGTCGAGAAGGACGGCTACAACGCCGTTCAGATCGGCTACGGCCAGATCGACCCCCGCAAGGTGAACAAGCCCCTGACGGCCCACTTCGAGGCCGCGGGCGTGACCCCGCGTCGTCACCTCACCGAGGTTCGCACCGCGGATGCCGCTGACTACTCGCTCGGTCAGGAGCTCACCGTGGACGGCCTGTTCGAGGCCGGCCAGCTGGTCGACGTCGTCGGCACCAGCAAGGGCAAGGGCACCGCCGGTGTCATGAAGCGTCACAACTTCAAGGGTGTCTCCGCTTCGCACGGTTCGCACCGCAACCACCGCAAGCCCGGTTCGATCGGCGCGTCGTCGACCCCGAGCCGCGTCTTCAAGGGCATGCGCATGGCCGGCCGTATGGGTGGCGAGCGCGTGACCGTCCTCAACCTCACGGTGCACGCCGTCGACGCCGAGAAGGGTCTGCTGCTCGTCAAGGGCGCCGTCCCCGGTGCCCGCGGCCGCATCGTTTACGTCCGCAACGCAGTGAAGGGTGCCTGATCTCATGGCTGACTCGACTCTCGCGCTCGACGTTCGCAAGTCCGACGGCAAGAAGGCCGGCTCTGTGGAGCTGCCCGCCGCGATCTTCGACGTCAAGACGAACATCCCGCTGATCCATCAGGTCGTCGTCGCCCAGCGCGCCGCCGCCCGCCAGGGCACCCACTCGACCAAGCGTCGTGGTGAGGTCTCCGGTGCCGGTCGCAAGCCCTTCAAGCAGAAGGGCACGGGTAACGCCCGTCAGGGTTCGATCCGCGCGCCGCACATGACCGGTGGTGGCATCGTCCACGGCCCCAAGCCCCGTGACTACGGCCAGCGCACCCCCAAGAAGATGATCGCCGCCGCCCTCCTGGGCGCGCTGAGCGACCGGGCTCGCGGCGAGCGTCTGCACGTCGTCGAGACCTTCGGCATCGAGGGTGCTCCGTCGACCAAGGCCGCGGCCGCCGTTCTGAACGCCTTCGGTGCGGTCAAGAACGTCCTGGTCGTGATTGACCGCGACGACGAGCTGACCGTCAAGAGCGTGCGCAACCTCGCGTACGTCCACGTGCTGACCTACGGCCAGCTGAACGCCTACGACGTGCTCGTCTCCGACGACATCGTCTTCACCAAGGCCGCCTACGACGCGTTCGTCGCGTCGAAGTCCGGCGTCACCGAGGAGGTCTCGGCATGACCACCGTCAACAAGGACCCGCGCGACATCATCCTGAAGCCGGTCGTCTCCGAGAAGAGCTACTCGCTCATCGACGAGGGCAAGTACACGTTCCTCGTGGACCCCCGCGCCTCGAAGACCGAGATCAAGCTCGCCATCGAGAAGATCTTCGGCGTCAAGGTGGCCTCGGTCAACACGATCAACCGCGTGGGCAAGGCCCGTCGCACCCGCTTCGGCATCGGCAAGCGCAAGGACACCAAGCGCGCGATCGTCAGCCTCAAGTCGGGGACCATCGACATCTTCACGGCAGTCGGCTGACGGTCGGGATAGAGGACAAGAACAATGGCTATTCGCAAGTACAAGCCCACGACGCCCGGTCGCCGCGGCTCGTCGGTGGCCGACTTCGCCGAGATCACCCGATCGACGCCTGAGAAGTCGCTGCTGCGCCCGCTGTCGAAGACCGGTGGCCGCAACAACCAGGGCCGCATCACGACGCGCCACATCGGTGGTGGACACAAGCGTCAGTACCGTCTGATCGACTTCCGTCGTAACGACAAGGACGGCATCGACGCCAAGGTCGCTCACATCGAGTACGACCCCAACCGCACCGCGCGTATCGCGCTCCTGCACTACATGGACGGCGAGAAGCGCTACATCCTCGCGCCGAACAAGCTGTCGCAGGGCGACATCGTCGAGTCCGGCGCCGGCGCCGACATCAAGCCCGGCAACAACCTGCCGCTGCGCAACATCCCCACCGGTACCGTGATCCACGCGATCGAGCTCCGTCCCGGTGGCGGCGCGAAGATGGCCCGTTCGGCCGGCGCCTCGGTGCGTCTGGTCGCGAAGGACGGCCCCTACGCGCAGCTGCGTCTGCCCTCGGGCGAGATCCGCAACGTCGACGTGCGCTGCCGCGCCACGATTGGCGAGGTCGGCAACGCCGAGCAGTCCAACATCAACTGGGGCAAGGCCGGCCGCAAGCGCTGGAAGGGCGTCCGCCCGACCGTCCGTGGTGTCGCCATGAACCCGGTCGACCACCCGCACGGTGGTGGTGAGGGCAAGACGTCCGGTGGTCGTCACCCCGTTTCGCCGTGGGGCAAGGCCGAGGGCCGCACCCGCCACGCGAACAAGGAAAGCGACAAGCTGATCGTCCGCCGTCGCACCGCCGGCAAGAAGCGTAAGTAGGAGTAGAGGAAGATGCCTCGCAGCCTTAAGAAGGGCCCCTTCGTCGACGAGCACCTGCTTCGCAAGGTCGTCTCGCAGAACGAAGCCGGCACCAAGAACGTCATCAAGACCTGGTCGCGCCGTTCGATGATCATCCCCGCCATGCTGGGACACACCATCGCCGTGCACGACGGTCGCAAGCACATCCCCGTGTTCGTGACCGAGACCATGGTCGGCCACAAGCTGGGCGAGTTCTCGCCCACCCGCACCTTCCGCGGCCACGTGAAGGACGACAAGAAGGGCCGCCGCCGCTGACGCGGGGGCGTAAGAGGAGAGAGAAATGGTGGAGTCCATCGCACGCGTGCGACACATCCGCGTGACCCCTCAGAAGGCTCGTCGTGTCGTCGCTCTCATCAAGGGAAAGCAGGCCGAAGAGGCCCTCGCGATCCTGAAGTTCGCGCCCCAGAGCGCGAGCGAGCCGATCTACAAGCTCGTCGCCTCGGCGATCGCGAACGCTCGCGTCACCGCCGACAAGACGAACGAGTACCTGGATGACGCCGACCTGTACGTGAAGAACGCGTACGTCGACGAGGGCACGACGCTCAAGCGTTTCCAGCCCCGCGCACAGGGTCGCGCCTTCCAGATCAAGAAGCGCACGAGCCACATCACGGTCGTGCTCGCGACGCCGGAAGACGCTGCTGCGGCCCCGGCTCGCGCCAACAAGAAGGCGAGCAAGTAATGGGACAGAAGGTCAACCCGTACGGCTTCCGCCTCGGCATCACCACCGACCACGTGTCGCGGTGGTTCTCCGACTCGACGAAGCCCGGACAGCGCTACGCCGATTACCTCGCCGAGGACATCAAGATCCGTCGCCTGCTGACCACCTCGCTCGACCGCGCGGGCGTCAGCAACATCGAGATCGAGCGCACGCGTGACCGCGTTCGCGTCGACATCCACACCGCCCGCCCGGGCATCGTGATCGGTCGCCGCGGCGCCGAGGCCGAGCGCATCCGCGCCGACCTCGAGAAGCTCACCGGCAAGCAGATCCAGCTGAACATCCTCGAGGTCAAGAACCCCGAGGCCGACGCTCAGCTCGTCGCCCAGGGCGTCGCCGAGCAGCTCTCCGCCCGCGTGGCCTTCCGCCGCGCGATGCGCAAGGGTCTGCAGGGCGCTCAGCGCGCCGGCGCCAAGGGTGTCCGCATCCAGGTGTCGGGCCGCCTCGGCGGCGCCGAGATGAGCCGCTCCGAGTTCTACCGCGAAGGCCGTGTGCCCCTGCACACCCTGCGCGCGAACATCGACTACGGCTTCTACGAGGCCAAGACGACCTTCGGCCGCATCGGCGTGAAGGTCTGGATCTACAAGGGCGACCTCACCAACAAGGAGCTCGCCCGCGAGCAGGCCAACGCACCCAAGTCCCGCGGTCGTGACGACCGTGGCGGCGACCGTCGTCGTGGCCCCCGCAACGAGGCCCCCGTGGCAGAAGGAGCGTCGGCGTAATGCTCATCCCCCGCAAGGTCAAGTACCGCAAGCAGCACCACCCCGGTCGTTCGGGCCAGGCCACCGGTGGCACCGAGGTGTCGTTCGGTGAGTTCGGCATCCAGGCTCTGACCCCCGCTTACGTGACCAACCGTCAGATCGAGTCCGCTCGTATCGCGATGACGCGTCACATCAAGCGTGGTGGAAAGGTGTGGATCAACATCTACCCCGACCGTCCGCTCACCAAGAAGCCAGCCGAAACCCGCATGGGTTCCGGTAAGGGTTCGCCCGAGTGGTGGGTTGCGAACGTCAAGCCGGGTCGCGTCCTCTTCGAGGTCGCGGGCGTCAACGAGGAACTCGCTCGTGAGGCCCTGACCCGTGCCATCCACAAGCTGCCGCTCAAGGCACGCATCATCAAGCGCGAGGGAGGCGACGCGTAATGGCGATCGGCACCAAGCAGCTCGCCCCGAGCGAGCTCGACACGTTCGAAGACCAGCGCCTCGTCGAGGAGCTGCGCAAGGCCAAGGAAGAGCTGTTCAACCTGCGCTTCCAGTCGGCTACCGGCCAGCTCGAGAGCCACGGCCGCATCCGTGCGGTCAAGCGCGATATCGCGCGGCTGTACACGGTGATCCGCGAGCGCGAGCTCGGCATCCGTGCCACGCCGGCCCCGGTCGAGGCGACCAAGGCGAAGAAGACCAAGGCGAAGAAGGCGGATGCCGCTGACGACGCCGTGAAGGAAGAGGCGGAGTAATGGCTACCGCGAAGAAGGCAGAGGCCGAGGCGCAGGTCGTCGGTCACGAGCACGCCGCCAACGACGTGCGCGACGAGAACGCCCGCGGTTACCGCAAGGCGCGTCGCGGCTACGTCGTCAGCGACAAGATGGACAAGACGATCGTCGTCGAGGTCGAGGACCGCGTGAAGCACCCGCTCTACGGCAAGGTCATCCGCCGCACGTCGAAGGTCAAGGCCCACGACGAGACGAACTCGGCCGGCATCGGCGACCTGGTCGTCATCAACGAGACCCGTCCGCTCAGCGCCACCAAGCGCTGGCGCCTGGTCGAGATCCTCGAGAAGGCCAAGTAAGCCTCGCGGCTGCTTGGAACCCAAGGAGTAACAAGTGATTCAGAACGAATCCCGGCTGAAGGTTGCCGACAACACCGGCGCCAAGGAGCTGCTGACCATCCGTGTGCTCGGCGGCTCGAACCGTCGGTACGCGGGCCTGGGCGACGTCATCGTCGCCACGGTCAAGGACGCGATCCCCGGTGGAAACGTCAAGAAGGGCGACGTGGTCAAGGCCGTCGTCGTCCGAGTGGTCAAGCAGACCCGTCGTCCCGACGGCTCGTACATCAAGTTCGACGAGAACGCCGCCGTGATCCTGAAGAACGACGGGGAGCCCCGCGGCACCCGCATCTTCGGACCGGTTGGCCGTGAGCTTCGCGACAAGAAGTTCATGAAGATCGTCTCGCTCGCCCCGGAGGTCATTTGATCATGGCGAAGATCAAGAAGGGCGACCTGGTTCAGGTCATCTCGGGCGCCAAGCCCGAGCGCGGCGGAGACCGCGGCAAGCAGGGTAAGGTCCTCGAGGTCCTCACCGAGCAGAACCGCGTCATCGTCGAGGGCGTGAACTACGTCACGAAGCACAACCGCGTGGGCCAGTCCCAGCGCGGGACCAAGACCGGCGGCATCGAGACGTTCGAGGCCCCGATCCACATCTCCAACGTCGCGCTCGTCGACCCCTCGACCAAGAAGCCGACCCGTGTCGGCCACCGTGTCGAGGAGCAGGTGAAGGACGGCGTCAAGCGCACCGTCCGCGTGCGCTTCGCGAAGAAGTCAGGCAAGGACCTCTGAGAATGAGCACTGTGACTGCCGCGGAGGCTGGCAAGATCCAGCCCCGCCTGAAGCAGAAGTACAACACCGAGATCAAGAAGGCCCTGCAGGAAGAGTTCGGCTACGCGAACGTCATGCAGATCCCCGGCCTGGTCAAGGTCGTCGTGAACACCGGTGTCGGCGAGGCAGCTCGTGACAGCAAGGTGATCGATGGTGCGGTCGACGACCTCACCAAGATCACCGGTCAGAAGCCCATCGTCACCAAGGCCCGCAAGTCCATCGCGCAGTTCAAGCTGCGCGAGGGCCAGGCCATCGGTGCACACGTCACCCTCCGCGGTGACCGTGCGTGGGAGTTCCTCGACCGCCTCGTCAACCTCGCTCTGCCCCGTATCCGCGACTTCCGCGGTCTCTCGGCCCAGCAGTTCGACGGCAACGGCAACTACACCTTCGGTCTCCAGGAGCAGTCCGTGTTCCACGAGATCGATCAGGACCGCATCGACCGCGTGCGTGGTTTCGACATCACGATCGTCACCACCGCCAAGACCGATGACGAGGGTCGTTCGCTGCTGCGTCAGCTCGGCTTCCCGTTCCAGTCGGCGGACGCTCAGGCCTGAGCCCCGGGCCCCCGGGATCCCGGGGGCCTCTCATCGAAGGTCGCCTGTCGTGTAACGGCAGTCGAAACCTCATGATCGAAAGAAGCAACACATGACGATGACAGACCCGGTCGCAGACATGCTGACCCGTCTGCGCAACGCGAACTCGGCGCACCACGACTCCGTGTCGCTGCCGAGCTCCAAGCTCAAGACCCACATCGCCGAAATCCTCAAGCAGGAGGGTTACATCGCCGGCTGGACCGTTTCGGACGCCCGTGTCGGCCAGACCCTCACCCTGACGCTGAAGTACGGCCCGAACCGCGAGCGGTCGATCGCCGGCATCAAGCGCGTGTCGAAGCCCGGTCTTCGCGTGTACGCGAAGTCCACCGAGGTCCCCACGGTCCTCGGCGGCCTGGGCGTCGCCATCCTGTCCACCTCCTCCGGTCTCCTCACCGACCGTCAGGCCGAGCAGAAGGGCGTCGGCGGGGAAGTCCTCGCCTACGTGTGGTGATCTGACATGTCGCGTATTGGACGTCTTCCCATCGACATCCCCGCCGGTGTCACCGTTTCGGTGAACGGCCGGGAGGTCGCCGTCAAGGGCCCCAAGGGCGAGCTCACGCTCACCGTGGCATCCCCCCTCGAGGTGTCGGTCGAGGAGAACCAGGTTCTCGTCACCCGCCCCGACGACGAGCGCGAGTCGCGGTCGCTTCACGGCCTGACCCGCACGCTCATCAACAACAACATCATCGGTGTCACCCAGGGCTACACCAAGGGCCTCGAGGTCGTCGGTACGGGTTACCGCGTGGCGCAGAAGGGCAGCTCGGTCGAGTTCGCCCTCGGCTTCTCGCACCCCGTCCTGATCGACCCGCCCGCGGGCATCACCCTCACGGTCGAAGGCAACAACAAGCTGACCGTGAGCGGCATCGACAAGCAGGCCGTCGGCGAGGCCGCCGCCAACATCCGCAAGATCCGCAAGCCCGAGCCCTACAAGGGCAAGGGTGTGCGGTACGCGGGCGAGGTTGTGCGCCGCAAGGCCGGAAAGAGTGGTAAGTAGCCATGGCTATCAAGACAAAGTCCGCCGCCCGCGCGCGTCGCCACGCTCGTCTGCGCAAGAAGGTCGTGGGTACGGAGCTCCGTCCCCGTCTCGTCGTGACGCGTTCGGCCCGCCACGTCTTCGTCCAGCTGGTCGACGACAGCAAGGGTCACACCGTGGCCTCGGCCTCGACCCTCGAGGTCGACCTGCGCTCGTTCGACGGTGACAAGACCGCCAAGGCCCGCAAGGTCGGCGAACTCGTCGCCGAGCGTGCCAAGGCCGCCGGCTTCTCGGACGTCGTGTTCGACCGCGGCGGCAACCGTTACGCCGGTCGTGTCGCCGCGATCGCCGAAGGCGCCCGCGAAGGAGGGCTGAACCTGTGAGTGACAACAAGGAGACCGAAGTGACCGAGCAGACTGCACCGACTGAGGGTGCGGCTGGGTCCCAGGCACCCGCCGAGCGTGAGCGCGAGCCCCGCCGCGGTGGTCGCGAGCGCAACGCCAACCAGCGCGACCGTGGTTCGCGCGACCGCAACGAGAGCCAGTTCCTCGAGCGCGTCGTGACGATCAACCGCGTGTCGAAGGTCGTCAAGGGTGGTCGCCGCTTCAGCTTCACGGCGCTCGTCGTCGTGGGCGATGGCAACGGTGTCGTGGGTGTCGGCTACGGCAAGGCCCGCGAAGTCCCCCTCGCCATCTCGAAGGGTGTCGAGGAAGCCAAGCGCAACTTCTTCCGCGTCCCCCGCTCCGGCTCGACCATCCCGCACCCCGTCCAGGGTGAGGCTGCCGCCGGTGTGGTGCTCCTGCGCCCCGCCGCTGCCGGTACCGGTGTTATCGCCGGTGGTCCCGTCCGCGCCGTCCTCGAGTGCGCCGGCATCCACGATGTCCTCTCGAAGTCGCTCGGTTCGTCGAACACGATCAACATCGTGCATGCGACCGTCGAGGCGCTGAAGTCGCTCGAGGAGCCCCGCGCCGTGGCCGCCCGCCGCGGTCTGGAGTTCGACCAGGTCGCCCCGGCCCGCCTCGTGCGCGCCGAGGCCGCCGCTCAGAAGGTAGGTGCCTGATGGCCGAGCGTCTGAAGGTCACGCAGATCAAGTCCAAGGTGAGCGAGAAGCAGAACCAGCGCGACACGCTGCGTTCGCTCGGTCTCAAGCGGATCGGCGACTCGGTCGTCCGTCCCGACGACGCGCAGACGCGCGGCTACGTCAAGACCGTCGCCCACCTCGTCAAGGTTGAGGAGATCGACTAATGGCTGACAAGAAGGACGAGACCGCCACGGTCGACGCCCCGAAGAAGGCTGCGGCCCGCAAGCCGGCCGCGAAGAAGGATGCCGCTCCCGCGGCGCGCCCCGGCGTGCTGAAGGTCCACCACCTCCGTCCCGTCCCGGGCGCTCACACCGCGAAGACCCGTGTCGGTCGCGGTGAGGGCTCCAAGGGTAAGACGGCCGGTCGCGGTACCAAGGGAACCAAGGCCCGTTACCAGGTCAAGGTCGGCTTCGAGGGTGGGCAGATGCCGCTGCACATGCGCACCCCGAAGCTCCGCGGCTTCAAGAACCCGTTCCGGGTCGAGTACCAGGTCGTCAACCTCGACAAGCTGGCCGAGCTCTACCCCCAGGGCGGCGACGTCACCGTCGTCGACCTCGTGGCCAAGGGTGCCGTTCGCAAGAACGAGAAGGTCAAGGTGCTCGGCACCGGCGACATCTCGGTCGCACTCAACGTGTCGGTCGACAAGGTCTCCGGCTCTGCGGAGCAGAAGATCGTCGCCGCCGGCGGCTCGATCAACTGACGCATCATCCTGTGAGGGGTCGGCGGCCGTGTGGCCGTCGGCCCCTTCTGGGTTAGTCTGATTCCGTGTGCGCCCTGTTGCGCGCCGAGATCGTTCTGGAGGATTCCCCTTGTTCAGCGCCATCGCGCGGGTCTTTCGCACGCCCGACCTGAGGCGGAAGATCGCCTTCACGCTGGGCATCATCGCCATCTACCGGCTGGGTGCCCACGTTCCGACGCCTTTCGTCGACTTCCCGAACGTTCAGAGCTGTCTCGCTCAGTCGGGGAGCACCGAGGGCTTGCTCTCCCTGGTGAACCTCTTCTCGGGCGGCGCCCTCCTCCAGCTGTCGATCTTCGCTCTCGGAGTGATGCCGTACATCACGGCGACGATCATCGTGCAGCTTCTGCGCGTCGTCATCCCGCACTTCGAAACGCTGTACAAAGAGGGTCAGGCCGGCCAGGCCAAGCTCACGCAGTACACGCGCTACCTGACCATCGCTCTGGCGCTCCTGCAGTCCACCACCCTCGTGACGGTCGCTCGCTCCGGGCAGCTGCTCGGCAACGGTGCTCCCGAGTGCCAGCAGTTGCTCACCAACGACATCTGGTGGGCGCAGCTGCTCATGATCATCACGATGACCGCCGGTACCGGTCTGGTCATGTGGTTCGCCGAGCTCGTCACCGAGCGCGGTGTGGGCAACGGCATGTCCATCCTGATCTTCACGTCCGTCGCTGCCACGTTCCCCGCCGCGATGCTCGCCATCCTGAACACGCGTGGTGTGGAGGTCTTCCTCCTCGTCCTCGCGGTCGGCATCGTCGTGGTCGCGCTCGTGGTGTTCGTCGAGCAGTCACAGCGGCGTATCCCCGTGCAGTATGCAAAGCGCATGGTCGGTCGACGGACGTATGGCGGCACCAACACCTACATCCCGATCAAGGTGAACATGGCCGGTGTCGTGCCGGTCATCTTCGCGTCGTCGCTCCTGTACATCCCCGCGCTGATCGCGCAGTTCAACCAGCCGCAGGCGGGTCAGGAACCGGCTCCGTGGGTCACGTGGATCTCGCAGTACCTCACGCGTGGCGACCACCCGCTGTACATGCTCGTCTACTTCCTGCTCATCGTCGGCTTCACGTACTTCTACGTCGCGATCACGTTCAACCCTGTCGACGTCGCGGACAACATGAAGAAGTACGGCGGCTTCATTCCCGGTATCCGGGCCGGCCGTCCGACCGCCGAGTACCTCGATTACGTGCTGACGCGCATCACGCTGCCCGGTTCCATCTACCTCGGCCTCATCGCCCTGCTGCCGCTCGTGGCGCTGGCGACGGTCGGTGCCAACCAGAACTTCCCGTTCGGCGGAGCGTCGATCCTCATCATCGTCGGCGTCGGACTCGAGACGGTGAAGCAGATCGACGCGCAACTTCAGCAGCGTCACTACGAAGGGCTGCTGCGATGACCGCGCGTCTTCTGATCGTCGGACCTCAGGGCTCGGGCAAGGGAACGCAGGGGGTCCGTGTCGGCGAAGCGCTCGGTGTCCCCGTCGTCTCCACGGGCGACGTCTTCCGTGCCAACGTCGCACAGGGCACCGAGTTGGGTCTGCAGGTCAAGTCCATCATCGACGCGGGAGACCTCGTCTCCGACGAGCTCACGAGCGCCGTCGTCCGCGACCGCCTGTCCCAGGCCGATGCGGCCGAGGGCTTCCTCCTCGATGGATATCCGCGGAATCTCGCCCAGGTGATGCACCTGGACGAGTTCCTCGAGGGGCGTGACGAGAAGCTGGATGCCGTCATCGCGCTGGTCGTGCCGCGTGATGAGTCGATGTCGCGTTTGACCGCGCGTGCGGTCGAGCAGGGTCGTGCCGATGACACCGAGGACGCTATCGCGACTCGTCTCGCCATCTACGAGCGCGAGACCGCCCCGATCCTCGACGTGTACGCCACACGCGGCATCGTCGACGAGATCGACGGCGTGGGCGATCTCGACGAGATCACCGCGCGCATCTTCGCGGCGCTCGAAGCGCGCGGCCTTCGTCCGGCGCACTGACGTGGTGCTGCGTTCCTCGATCTACAAGAAGCCCGCGCAGCTGCGAGCGATGGTCGAGCCCGGCCTGATCACCGCGGCGGCTCTGGATGCCGTTCGCGCGCTGATCGCGCCCGGGGTCACCACGCTCGAACTCGATGCGGCGGCTTCGCGCGTCATCATCGAGCGCGGTGCGAAGTCGAACTTCCAGATGGTGCGGGGGTATCGGCATACGATCTGCGCTTCCGTGAACGAGCAGGTGGTACACGGCATCCCGAACGATCGGCCTTTGCGGGCGGGCGACCTGCTCTCGATCGACGCCGGGGCCGAGCTCCGTGGGTGGAACGGCGACTCGGCGTTCACCATGGTCGTTCCCGGTGACGCGCCCGAGGATGTGGTGGCGCCGCGGCGCCATCTCTCCGAGGTGACGGAGGGCTCGCTGTGGGCGGGCATCGCCGCTCTGAGCCGGGCGACGCACCTCGGTGAGGTGAGCGCGGCGATCGAGGGCTATATCGAAGACAACGCCCCCGCGGGCGGATACGGAATCCTGCGGGATTACGTCGGTCACGGGATCGGGCGCAAGATGCACGAGGCGCCGAGCGTGTTCAACTATCGCGTCCCCGACAGGGGTGCCGAAGTGCGTCCAGGACTCGCGGTCGCGATCGAACCGATGGTCGTCATCGGTGATCAGGCGACCGAGGTCGACGACGACGGGTGGACGGTCTCGACGGTCGACGGCACCGCCGGCTCTCATTGGGAACATAGCGTTGCCGTGCACGATGGAGGCGTTTGGGTCCTCACCGCTCCCGATGGCGGTGCGGCGAAGCTGGCACCGTTCGGTGTGGTGCCGAAGGAGATCGACGCATGATGATGGCCGCGGCACGCAAGTCCACGAATTGGTTCGCGATCGGGGTGACGGCCGCTGCGGTGGTCATCGTCCTCGTGATCGGGGGAGTGGTGTGGTTTGCCAACAGTCAGGCGACTTCACCGGGAACCCTGCCCGAGTCTTCGGCCGTGAACACGGATACGGGCGCGATCGCCGTCGGTTCGGGCGACCAGACCGTCGACACGTACATCGACTTCATGTGCCCCGTCTGCAACAACTTCGAGCAGGCGTACGGTTCGACGCTGCAGCAGCTGGCCGACGACGGCACAATCACGCTGAACATCCACCCGATCGCAATCCTCGACTCGCAGTCGCAGGGCACGCAGTACTCGACGCGCGCGGCCAACGCCGCCTATTGCGTCGCCGTCGACGATCCCGCGAACATTCCGGCGTTCGTGAAGTCGATGTATGCGCAGCAGCCGAAGGAAGGCACCGCGGGCCTCGACGACGCGACGCTCGCCTCGATCGCGAAGGATGCCGGCGCGTCGGATGCCGTGACGTCCTGCATCACGGACGGTACCTACTCCAAGTACGTCACCGCGTTGACGAAGAAGACGCCGGTGCAGTCGGGCCTGAGCAGCGTCTCGACGCCGACGATCGCGATCAACGGCACCGTGCTCACCAATTCGAAGGACCTCTCGGGCGACCCGCAGAAGGACATCGTCGACCGACTGAACGGGTGAGCCGAGGCGGCGAGTTGCCGCATCGCGCTCTACCACGTATGCTTGATCTTTGGTGCGTTGCGCCTTTATTGGCGTGTCGCAGCACCAAATCCCCATCCACCGCAGACCGGCCGGTCTGCAATGAGCGTGAGCGAGTTTATGGCGAAGAAAGACGGTGTCATCGAGATCGAGGGCACGGTGTCCGAGGCACTGCCCAATGCGATGTTCCGTGTCGAACTGACCAACGGTCACAAGGTGCTCGCCACCATCTCGGGCAAGATGCGGCAGAACTACATCCGCATCATCCCCGAGGACCGTGTCGTCGTCGAACTGAGCCCGTACGACCTCACGCGAGGTCGCATCGTCTACCGCTACCGCTGAGTCCGGCCGAGAAGTAACGAACCGCTTCGGCGGATCGAAGACAGCGAACAGGAAACACCCCCATGAAGGTCAACCCCTCCGTGAAGCCCATCTGCGACCACTGCAAGGTGATCCGTCGCCACGGGCGCGTCATGGTGATCTGCAAGAGCAACCCGCGTCACAAGCAGCGCCAGGGCTGAGTCCCCTCGGACTCCACGTACGACTTCCAACTGAACACACAACGGCAGGATCAGAACCCGCGATGCGGGGGACACCTCGGGGCGGAGGCCCGGGCACCGATCCTGCTCCACACCTCCACGACACTCTGAGGAGAGCCGCATGGCACGTCTCGCCGGCGTCGACATCCCGCGCGACAAGCGCGTGGTGATCGCACTTACCTACATCTACGGCGTGGGCCGCACCCGCTCCACCGAGATCCTCACCGCGACCGGCATCAGCCCGGACGTCCGCGTCAAGGACCTCACCGACGACCAGCTGGTCGCTCTGCGCGACCACATCGAGGGCACCTACAAGGTGGAGGGTGACCTCCGTCGCGAGGTGGCCGCCGACATCCGCCGCAAGGTCGAGATCGGTTCCTACGAGGGCCTGCGCCACCGCCGCGGCCTCCCGGTGCGCGGTCAGCGCACGAAGACGAACGCTCGTACCCGCAAGGGACCCAAGCGCACCGTCGCCGGCAAGAAGAAGGCGCGCTAGGCCTCCGCCGGCGCAGGATCCAGGAGAACCGCACATGGCACAGGCCAAGTCCGCCGCGCGCAAGCCGCGCCGCAAGGAGAAGAAGAACATCGCCGTGGGTCAGGCCCACATCAAGTCGACGTTCAACAACACCATCGTTTCGATCACCGACCCGTCCGGGGCCGTCATCAGCTGGGCTTCGTCCGGTGGCGTCGGCTTCAAGGGCTCGCGCAAGTCGACCCCGTACGCCGCAGGCATGGCCGCGGAGTCCGCTGCCCGCCAGGCGCAGGAGCACGGCGTCAAGAAGGTCGACGTCTTCGTCAAGGGCCCGGGTTCGGGTCGCGAGACCGCGATCCGTTCGCTCACGGCCGCCGGCCTCGAGGTCGGCTCGATCCAGGACGTGACGCCGCAGGCGCACAACGGCTGCCGTCCGCCGAAGCGCCGCCGCGTCTGATCACCGTCCTGGGGAGTGCCTGTCACTCCCCGGGAACATTGGTGCTCTCACGCACCCCACGGACATTCGGATGCCACGCCGCCCTCGGGCGGGTGACATCCGACGAGTACAACTCAACACCTCACCCCATTACACGTGTCATATAGCGGGCACGTGATCGAAAGGAACACATAGTGCTCATCGCACAGCGTCCCACTCTGACCGAGGAGAAGATCGGGGAGTTCCGCAGCCGTTTCGTCATCGAGCCGCTGGAGCCCGGCTTCGGTTACACGATCGGCAACGCGCTGCGTCGCAGCCTCCTGTCGTCGATCCCCGGCGCGGCCGTCACGAGCATCCGCATCGATGGCGTCCTGCACGAGTTCAGCACCATCCCGGGCGTGAAGGAAGACGTCACCGAGATCATCCTGAACATCAAGCAGCTCGTGGTCTCGAGCGAGCGCGACGAGCCCATCACCGCGTACCTCCGCAAGACGGGTGCCGGCGAGGTCACGGCCGCCGACATCTCCGCTCCCGCGGGCGTCGAGGTGCACAACCCCGAGCTGGTCATCGCCACGCTCAACGACACCGCCAAGTTCGAGCTCGAGCTCACGATCGAGCGCGGCCGCGGCTACGTGTCGGCGACCCAGAACCGCAACGAGTACGCCGAGGCGGGCCAGATCCCGATCGACTCGATCTACTCGCCCGTGCTCAAGGTCAGCTACCGCGTCGACGCCACTCGTGCCGGTGAGCGCACCGACTTCGACAAGCTCGTCCTGGACGTCGAGTCGAAGCCGTCGATCGCTCCCCGCGACGCGGTTGCCTCCGCCGGCCGCACGCTCACCGAGCTGTTCGGGCTCGCCCGCGAGCTGAACGTCGAGGCCGAGGGCATCGAGATCGGCCCGGCGCCGGTCGAGACGGTCCTTTCGAACGAGCTGTCGATGCCGATCGAAGACCTCGACCTCTCGGTGCGCTCGTACAACTGCCTCAAGCGCGAGGGCATCAACACCGTTTCCGAGCTGGTCGCTCTCTCCGAGACGCAACTGATGAACATCCGCAACTTCGGTCAGAAGTCGGTCGACGAGGTGCGCGACAAGCTCACCTCCCTCGGCCTGTCGCTCAAGGACTCGGTGCCCGGTTTCGACGGCGCTCAGTTCTTCGGCGGCTACGACGACGAGACCGTCTGACCCGTCGGACCCGACCGAACCTTCCTACTGGAGTAACACGACATGCCCAAGCCCACGAAGGGTCCCCGTCTCGGCGGCGGCCCGGCCCACGAGCGCCTGCTTCTCGCGAACCTCGCCGCGGCCCTGTACACCCACAAGTCGATCAAGACGACCGAGACCAAGGCCAAGCGCCTGCGTCCGCTCGCTGAGCGCCTCATCACGTTCGCGAAGCGGGGTGACCTCCACGCCCGCCGCCGCGTCCTGTCGGTGATCGGTGACAAGGAGGTCGTGCACACCCTCTTCACCGAGATCGCTCCGCTGGTCGCCGACCGTGAGGGTGGCTACACCCGCATCACGAAGGTCGGCAACCGCAAGGGTGACAACGCCCCCATGGCCGTGATCGAGCTCGTCCTCGAGCCCGTCACCAAGAAGCCGTCGGCGTCGAAGGCTGCCGCCCCCGCAGCGGCTGCCGCCCCGGTCGCGGAGGAGACCCCCGCCGAGGAGGCTCCCGCCGAGGAGACCGCCGCGGAGGAGACCCCCGCCGCGGACGAGGCCGCCGATGCCGGCGCCGAGTCGCCTGAGGAGGGCGCGGCCGCCGAGGCTGCCGCCGCTGACGCGGTCGAGGACGACGCCAAGGCGTAATCCTCCTCTCTTGTCCTGAGGCCCCCTCCCGCACGGAGGGGGCCTCAGTCGTCTTCGTGCGGTGCACGTAGGCTGGACGTGTGCGTATCCGCCTCGACATCGCCTACGACGGCACGCATTTCCGAGGGTGGGCCCGGCAGCCGGGGCTGCGCAGCGTCCAGGGCACCCTCGAGGATGCGCTGGCCCGAATCGTCGGCGGAGATCCGCGCCTCGTCGTGGCAGGCAGAACGGATGCCGGCGTGCACGCTTCGGGACAGGTGGCGCACGTCGACCTCGATGAGGCGCAAGTGTCGCGCATCGCGCGGCGGCGTCGCGAGGGCGACGAGACGGACGCGGTTGCGGCGCTCTCGGGTCGTATCCAGGGCGTTCTGGGCGCGTATCCGGACGTCACCGTGACGCGCGCCGCGCGCGCGCCGGAGGGCTTCGACGCCCGCTTCTCCGCGGTGTGGCGTCGGTACGCCTATCGGATCGCCGATCTCACCACGGGGTACGACCCGCTCGAGCGGTCCCACACGACCACGGTCAAGGCGCACCTCGACGTCGAGGCGATGGATGCCGCGGCCCGCAGCCTCATCGGGCTCCACGACTTCGCGGCGTACTGCAAGGCCCGCGAAGAGGCGACGACGATCCGGACGCTGCTGGAGTTCGATTGGCATCGCGACGCGGACAGAGTGCTGGTTGCGCACATCCGAGCCGACGCGTTCTGTCACAGCATGGTGCGTGCGCTCGTCGGGGCGTGCGTCGCCGTCGGTGAAGGGCGCATACCGGTGGAGCGTGTCGTCGAGATCCGCGACGCGGCCGCGCGGACTCCGGACACGAAGGTGCTCGCCGCCCGCGGGCTCGTGCTGGCGGAGGTCGGCTACCCGGTCGATGAGCTCCTGGCATCCCGTGCCGAACAGACGCGCAATCGCCGGGACGCCGCCGACATCGGTTCCTGAGTGTTTCGCAACCCTCAGGAAGCTGCGGGGTACGCCGCCCTAGGCTGGCTATGCCATGAAGGTCATCTCCTACAACCTGCGCAAGCATCGCGCTGCCGGTGAACTCGCCGCCCTCGTCGACGCGCATGCGGTCGATGTGCTGTGCCTCCAGGAGTACGACACGCAAGATATTCCGACGGAGATCGCGGGGCTGCGCCTGGCCGAGGCGACCCAGCGCAATCGGCTCGGGCTCGCCGTCTACTATCGCGCCAACACCTTCCGTGCGGTCGAGGTCCGGTCGATCGCGCTGAAGAAGTCGTTGCACGACTACGTCCTGAAGCCGGCCGAGGAGCGCATGCTCGGTGTTCGCCTCCGCGACATCGACGATGGCCACGAGATCATCGTCGCGTCCTTCCACGCCGCGCCACTGACCGCGCTGAACTCGCTCCGCCGCCACCAGATCCGCACGGCCCTCACGGAGTTGCAGAACCTCGGGGCGGGGCTGCCGACGTTGATGGTGGGCGACTACAACTACCCCGTCTTCAAGGAGAACCTCGGTCAAGCCGTGCGCGATCAGGGCTACGAACTGACGCTGAGCGATTCCCGCACCTACACGCGCTACCGGTTTTTCCGGGGTCACTACGACTTCGCGACCTCGATCGGTTTCGACATCGCGCACATCAGGACCCTCCCTCAGGGCCTCAGCGACCACTTGCCGATTCTCATCACCGCCGAGGTGACGGGCACGCGGTCCTCCGTGACGTCCTGATCCGGCTTCTGCCGATGGCGTGACGCCGACGCCGCGCGGCGCGAATCCCGACCGCTGCTGCGCCGCTGACGTCCGCGAGCCACATCGCCAGAACGGAGCGGGGCTCACGGCGGCTCGGCCGCGTGACGGGAAGGGCGTCAGATGTCGTGGTGGTGACGATGACGGCGCACTGTGGCGCCCACGGCGATCGCGCCGCCCGCGAGGGCGAGAGAGCCTCCGCCGATCCAGTAGCCCAGCATCGGGGCACCACTCGCGCCGGTGCTGCTGGCCGAGGCGTGGGACGTGGCATCCTCCGGCGGGTCGACCGTCGCGGCGTGGGCGACGCTCGGGATGGCCAGGGCACATCCCGCGACGATCGAGGCAGCGGCCAAGGAACGGACGAACGTGTTCTTCATTCGGCACCCACTAGCGTCGAGGACAAGAGTCCGAGCACGGCACGTGCAACGGGCCGACGGTGATCCGATGCGCGATCCGAATCCCCCCTGTTCGACTATCCCTCATGCGCGCGGACGACGCCAGCGGGGGGAGTTTCGATTGCGTAAAGGGTGGGTGTCTCCCGCGCTTCCCGCGTCCGTGCCTCGATCTCTGTCCCGGCCCAGCGGCCCGAGGGTCGCGTCCCCGCTCCCGGCGACCCGCCGCCGCCTAGACTCGAGAGAAGACCACAGGAGGATTCATGGGGGAGCGGGTGCGCCGCGGCCGTGCCGCGCTGAGTGCGATCGGCGCGGCGGTGACGCTGCTCGCGCTGACGGGGTGCGGTGCACCGCCCTGGGCTCAAGGCGGCGGGGAGACCTCGCCCTCACCGATCCCCTCGGCATCGATTGTGCCCGTGCCGACGCCCGTGGCGAACGATCTGTCCAGCGGGTCGACGGAGAAGAAGATCGCCGCCGGAGCCATCGCGGCGACGGTCAAGTACTGGTCCACTCTCTCCATGGACCGATGGTCGGCATCGGCACTCAAGCCCGTGAGCATCTCCATGGCCACCACCGTCACGCCCAATGACGGACAGCAGGTCTACCTGCAGCGGGCGACCATGACGGCGGTGCCCGGCAACGCCACGCAGTCGTTCGCGCCGCTCTCGCCCCAGGTCGACCAGAGCAACCCGCCCGGGTATGTGGTGCTCGCGCCCTACAGCTACTCGCAGACCTTCAACGTGGGGGAAGTGCCCGCCGACGCGACTTTCGTGACTCTGCAGTTCACGTACGAGTTCCTGCTGCAGACCACACCGACCTCGAGCGAATTCTCCAAGCAGACGGCGACCGACACGCTCACGGTCGCTATAGCGCCGCCCGTCGGCTGATCAGGCGCGTAGCCGTTCCCAACGGTCGCCACCCAGGCCGCTCGCGGTGAGCGCGGCCTCTTCGGCCCGCTGAACCAGCGTCGTCAGGTCGTATCCGGCCGACTCGGCGGGCACCCAGCCCACGCTGGCCGACAGCTGGACGTCCGACCACTCGTCGGCATCCATTTCGGTGACGCGGCGCAGCAGGGTCCGGACATGCTCCCGCAAGACCGGACCGGGACGGCACACCACCGCGATCACACGCCCGCGCGCCGGGCGTCCGATATCGGCCTCGGCCGGGAGCGTCGCGGCGACGAGGGCCTCGAAGGCGGCGATGATACGGTTCCAGCTGTTCTCGCCGATCGTGCTTCGGATCTGGTCCGGGTCATCCAGACGAATCGCCAACACGGCCCAGGAGATCTCCTGTGCGCGACGTGCGCGGGAAAGGCGATCAGCGGCCGTGACCGAGAACTGGGGCCAAGAACTCGCCGCGCGCATGCCCACCGGCGAGACCGAGGTGAAATACAGGACGCTCACGGTCGCGCACACCAGGTAGATCAGCATCGCCAGCCCGTTCAGGATGCGGGGAAGCTGGAGGTCTTGGGCGTTGGAGGGGAGAGCCAGGCCCGCCACGACGATCGCGCCCGCCAGGGCCACGAATCCCGCGGACACGATGGTGAGGGGCAGCGCGAGTCGTTCCAGGCGATCAGCGGCGCGGCGGATCTCGGCGATCGTGAGCCCGGCGAAGACGGCGGCGCCCAAGAACGCGACGCGGAATGTCATCCCGTAGACACGAGGGTCGACGGCGAGGACGAATGCCGCCGTGGTCGCGATCGACTGCAGCACCGCGATCCAGGGCAGTGCGGGCACGTGGCGGCGAGCGCGGAATCCCGACCAGATCAGGGCCGGCGCGCCCAACATCAGCCCGAGGCCCGCTCGGCGCACGGCCTCGTCGCCGATGACCGAGCCCGCAACCGAGATCCAGGTGCTCGACATCGCCAGCACGAACGCCAGCGACCAGAGCAAGGCGGCGCGCGACGGTCTGTGCAGGAACCCGAGGCCGATGACCATCACGGTCGCGAGCGTCGCGACGGTGGCCTGCGCCAATCCCAGGTTGGCGAGAGTGTCCTGCGTCGTCATGCCTCGGCGGCTCCCGGCCGTGAGGGGAGACGCACGGTCACCGTGGTCCCGGTTCCGACCTCGCTCTCGAGCTCGAGCGACCCGCCCTGCTCCTCGACGATGCTGCGGACGATCCCCATACCCAGCCCCGTGCCGGGAGTCGGGCTCTCTCGCGCGGCGCGGGCGCGGAAGTACGGGTCGAAGATGCGTGGCAGATCTTCGGGATGGATGCCGATCCCGGTGTCGGTGAAGGTGAGCTCGACATGGTCGTCGAAGACGGCGCCGGAGATGTGCACGCTCCCGCCCCCCGGCGTGTACTTGATCGCGTTGCTGAGGATGTTGTCGAACGCCTGTCGCAGGCGGAAGCCATCGCCGACCACTTCGGCGATGGCGGGCAGGTCGTCGCTCACGGTCACGCGACGCGCGGCAGCGGCCGGACGGAACGATTCCAAGGACGAGGCGATGATGCGGCTGGCATCCGTCGTGGTCGCTGCCTTCTCTTCGCGGAAGACTCCGCGTGAATTGGCGAGGATCTCGGAGATGAGGGTCTGCATGCGCTCGCCGGCACCCGCGATGACCTCGAGCTGCTCGCGCACCTTCGGAGTCAGATCCGGCGCGTCCAGAGCCAGGTCCGCGTGACCGATGATGGCCGTGAGAGGGTTGCGCAACTCGTGCGACACGGTGGCGGCGAGGCGCTCCCGAGCGCGCTCCGCCTCGATGAGCGCGGTGATGTCGTGAACGATCAGCAGGGTGCTCTCGGGCTCGTCCGACGACACCAGGCGGCGAGTGGATGCCGAGAGAGCGTGCCAATCTCCCTGGGCGTCGAAGAGCCACAGCCGTTCGTCCTCGAACTGCTCACCGCGGGCCGCGCGGGCGAAGGGCCGCTCGGACTCCGGCAGGGGCTCGCCGCGCAGAGTCGCGTACTCGACGGCGCCGCCGGGACGTGAAGGCTCGTCGCGTTCGATTCCGTAGAGGTTCACATAGGTGTCGTTGAGGGCCAGGACTTCGCCGTCCACCGAAAGTCGGGCGATTCCCGTGTCGAGCCCGTTGAGCATCTGCGATACCCGACGCTCCTGCCCGGTGACGCGCTGCAGAGTGCCCTGGAGCCGGCTCGCCTGTCGGCGGAGCAGCTGCTTGAAGGCGCGCGTCTGGCGCGACGACAGGAAAGCGGTGATGGCGATGAACGTCAGAGACAGCAGGACCACGATCAGACGCAGGGCGGTCGCGGGTCCGACGCCGTTGACCGAGGCATCCGCGACGATGATGACCCCCACCGCGGCGAGCGAGGCGACCATCATGCTGAGGACGAAGTGGGTGGCTATCCAGGTGATGGGGAACACCCAGAAGAATCCGAACCGCAGATCGGTCCCGAAGCTCAGCAGACCGATCCCGATGATGTCGCCGAAGGGGATGAGCGCGACCGCGTTGCGGGGCAAGCGGTGCCACGGCACCATGATCGCCACCGCCGTCAGCGCGATGACGACGCCCACTCCCGTCGAGAACGTCCACACGGCGAAGAGCGACGGCTCGAGGGCCTGCACGAGGAGAACCGTGATCACGACGCTCGCGCCCAGGACCAGCTGCAGCAGCCAGACGGATCGAGTACGACTGCTCGGGCCGCCGGATTCGTCGGCGTCGGCGACGACGGGCGACGTCGCGCGCGGACCGCTCCTCACCGCTGGCATGTTATCGAGTGTATCGACCATGGTGTAGTCTTCTGCGCGCCATCCTGTCTCTGCTCGCCCTTTCGCGCCCTACCCGTCGCGTCGTCCGGTCAGACTCCCCCTGAGGCCTGCATCCCGCAGCGTGATGGTCGTTTCGTCGACCTCTGCGCACCCGCGCCCTCAGATCCAGGAGAACCCCGTGAGCAGCTCCACTCACCGCCGTACCGTGCGTGCCCTCGCGCTCGCCGCAATCGTCGCTCTCGGCGGACCGATCACCCTGACGGGGTGCACTCAGGTCGTCGACGCCTTCAACGCCATCCAGGCCCAGACCTCGGGCAACGGACAGTCGGTCGTCGTGGCGACCCCTTCGCCGCAGGCGACGTCGTCCGAGATGCCCTTCGATTCCCGCTTCACCTACGACGGGTCGGTTTCGCTCTCGTCGGAAGTCGCCGACGGGTTGGAGCTGCGCCTCGACGTCTGGGCGGTCGACCCGAAGCGCACGATGGAGTGGACCTCGTCGAACGAGAAGCAGTTCGGCTTCGCCCTCAACGTGCACGATCACCGTGTCGACGAGAAGGCGGTGCTCACCCAGAAGCGCCGCGTCTACATCTCGTCCGTGTCCATCACGTCGCAGACCGCGCAGACCAGTGGCCAGGTGTCGAACCCGTTCCAGTTCAGCGCCGACCCTCGCACGCTCGTCCCCTCCGACACCCTGCGGTCCGACCGCGGTCTCCTGCTCAACAGCTTCCAGGGCGGGCTTCTCGTGCCCTCGACCTCGATCCGTCAGCTTCCGAACGACAGCTACGGCATCACGCTCGAGTTCGCCTTGAACATCGCGGTCGAGGGCTCAGCCAACTCCGAAACGTCCTTCACGCAACAGACGGTCTACCAGTACCTGCCCATTGCGATCTTCGAGTCGGACGGTTCCGCGTCGGCCGGTCAGCCCACCGACTCGGGGACGAGCACCGGGCGGGCGCCGGGCTGGGGACAGACCAGCAACCAGAACTGACAGCGTCCCCGTCGGCTCACGCGCGGGGGACTGCGTGTGAGCCGGGGCGGAGCCGCCGACTCTCCATCAGCAGCGACAGGTCGTGGACGTCGCTGACGGCGTGGTGCTCGAACGAGAGGTCGGGGGTGTCGGTGTAATCGATCAGCGGCATCTGGTCTGCGAACACGCGGCGGATGCGCGCTTCGACGTCGGTGCGGACGACCGATCCCGGATGCAGCACGAAGACCGTGTTGCGCGCGGGAACCCCCGCGACGGCGCCGGGCATCGCCTCGTGCACGGCGTCGACCAGCACCGTGATCATCTCCTCGGCGCGCCGGGCGCTGTGCGCCGCGCGGATCAGATCGATCTCGGGGACGCGCACGATCAGGGTGTGCACCCGACCGTGCGCGAGAAGGATCGACTGTGCGGCCTGGCGCAGGCTCCTTCGATCGTGCGCGCGCGTGCCCGGCGCGGGGTCGTCGTCCAATTGACGTCCCAGGCGCACGGATCCGTACCCCATGCCGACGATGGCCAGGGCGCTGACGATCGTCGTCATCTGCGTCGAGGCGGTGTGCTGCCACAGCGCGGATGAAATGCCGACGGTGGCGCTGACCGCCAGGCGGTAGAGGTTGAACGCCCCGAAGACGACGAGCGTCACCACGAGAATCCGTGAGCCGGACAACTCACGGACGGGGCGTCGACCGAATTCCACCGCCGACAATGCGGCGAAGACGACCAGGCCGGCGGTCTTCACCAGCGTCGCGTCGTCGAGGCTGACGACGAAAGTGACGGCCAGCATCAGGATGGCGGCGGCCCCCGTCGTCGCGGCGCCGATCGCCCGGCGCGCGTTGAGGCGCCGGGCCCCGGCCCAGGCCAAGCCCACCGTCACGACGTTCGTGGCGTTGCCGACCGCGGCGGCGAAGGTGCCTCCGCCCGCGACCTCCACCACGTTGGCAATCGAGCACGCCAAAGCTGCAAGGGCCGCAACCCCCATGTACCGGACGAGCTCGGCACGGGGGCCGCCGCGGTCGTCCCCGTGACGGCCGTGCGCCAGGAACAGTGCGGCGCCGGCGACCGAGGCCGCAGCGATGGCGGCGAGGAGGTCGAGAACGACCATCGTCGGAGCTCTCCCTGTGCCGGGGCCCCGAGGGAATCTTGAGGAAACCTTGCGGGGACGGTGGTCATGTTCGGCGGTGGCCTTGCGGTGAACCTATCAGAGTGGGACATGGCTGAACCGCCGCCCCTCCGACAGGAAGACACCGCCATGACCGATGCGCGAAGCTTCGCTCCCCAGACCCGGGCGCTCGCCTACCCCGCGGGTGGCGCGGCCGGCCCCGTCGTCGAGGAGCACGCGTTCCCGGACGACTTCGCGTCGGTGCTGGAGCACTCCACGGTGCACCGCTCCACGATCGGATGCATCATCCCCGCCTACAACGAGGAGGAGTCGATCGCCGATGTGATCGAGGCTCTGCTCGGTCAGACACGCGTGCCCGATGTCATCCACGTCGTCGTCAACAACACCTCGGACGCAACCGTCAAGATCGCCTCCGATTACAGCGGCCCGCACGAGATCCACACCGACCTCGGTGAGCAGTTCACCGAGGTGTTCGTACACGACATCGGCAAGAACCCCGACAAGAAGGTCGGGGCTCTCAACTACGGCTATTCGCTCGTCGAGGGCTACGACTATCTGCTGGGCGTCGACGGGGACACCATCGCCGACAGCAAAGCCGTGGAGTACCTCGAGACCGAGGCCGTGTCCGACTCCCGCATCGGCGGCATCTCGGCGATCTACACGATCGACGACAAGCCCATCAAGGGCCTGATCGCCCGCTTCCTCACGGCCGGTCAACGCACGCAGTTCGCGGCGTTCAACCTGCAGAACCTGCTGCGCGGCCGCAACATGGCGGTGCTCGGCGGGCAGTTCTCGATCTTCTCCACCAACGCGCTGCGCGAAGCGATGAAGCAGAACCACCAGGTCACGCCGTGGGTGAAGGACTCCGAGGTGGAGGACTCGCTGCTCTCGCTGCAGATCAAGAGCGCCGGCTACCTGACCAAGATCAGCCCGTACGCCCGCGCCAACGTGGGCGGCATGACCACCCTGTCCGGGTACGACGCCCAGCAGGTCAAGTGGACCTACGGCGCCATCGAGCTGATGTGGCCCGGCCAGCGCGGAGACACGAAGGGCCAGCCGTTCCACCCGAACCTGCGTCTGCGCTGGTTCGAGAACTTCGGCATGCTCACCAACCTCTTCGTGCGCGTGGCGTTCCTGACGCTGCTGGCCGGATCGCTGTCGATCAACGCCTTCGTCTTCTCGCCGCTGTGGCTGATCCCACCGGTGGTGGCGATGCTGCTCAACCTGCGCATCGCGCGCACCATGGCGGCGGTCAACCGTACCGATGTGCTCTTCGCCATCCTCTTCTTCCCCGCCGAGATCTTCATGTGGATCCGCATCAGCCACTTCGTGCGCTCCTGGACCCGCTTCCTCTCGCGGAAGAAGGTCGACAACTGGGCCATGCAGGCCAAGGCCGAGCGTGGTGGCGGGCTCGGGCACTGGGCCCCGATGGTGGTGCTCATCGGCGTCGCGATCGCCCTCGCGGTCATCTGGGTCCTGGTGGGACCGGTGGTGCAGTCCTCGATCCTCTGGATCGGCTGGCCCATCGTCGGCGTGGTCACCGTCCTCCAGACCCTTCTGATGTTCTCCAAGCTCGTCCGTCGTCACCACGGATTCAAGGTCTGATCGCGACCCGAACGCGTCAGAGAAAACGGATGCCTCGGCCCTGGGGAGGGTCGAGGCATCCGTTATGTTCCGCCGGGATCAGGGGGCGGCCATCAGCTCCGAGGTGAGGCGGTAGCCCACCCCGCGGACGGTCTCGATGTAGCGAGGGTTGGCGGGGTTGTCCCCGAGCTTGCGACGGAGATTCGTCATGTGTGCCTCGATGGCGCGCTTGTCAGCCTCGCCCACGAAGTAGCTGGTGACGTACGACTCCCCGCGCAGGACGAGGGTGAGATCGGCTTTGCTGCGCACCCGCCGCTTGGACTCCATGAGGGTCGCGAGCAGGTCGAACTCTGTGCGGGTCAGATCGAGCTCGAATCCGTCCACCAGAACGATGCGGCTGTCCGGGTCGAGCTGGAGGTCACGGTGCACGATCCAGGGGCCGCCGGTCGGGGTGAGCTCTCCGTGCGCGCGCGAGGCGACCTCGGCCCCGGCGCGGGGCGCCACTTCGTTCCCTGGCGTGGTCGTGGACGCCCACGGGTCGGGGCCCTGCGACGAGGGAACGACGACCGGAGTGCTCGGCAGCGGGGCGGCGGGCGCCGGTGCCGGCTCAGCCGCAGTGGGCGAGACCGCTTCGGGGGCGGGGCGGGCGCCCGGGAACGAGGGGCCGACGCTGTCCTGGCGCGGGGCGGTGACCGCAGGGCCACCCGAGCGTGGCCGCCGGAGCAAGGCCTCGATCCGCGCCCGAAGCTCACGCGGGCGGAAGGGCTTCACGACGTACTCGTCGGCGCCGGCACCCAGACCGAGGACGACGTCGGCCTCTTCCTCGAGCCCGGTGAGCATGATGATGTACGTGTCGCTCTGCTGACGGATGCGCCGGGCGGCCTCGAAACCGTCGATCCCGGGCATATTCACGTCGAGCGTGGTGATGAGGGGCTGATAGGCGATGACCGCCCGGACCCCGTCGATGCCGTTACCGACCGACACCGTGGAGAAACCCGCCGACTCCAGAACCTCGACGAGGAGGTGGCGGATGTCGGGGTCGTCCTCGACGATCACGGCCGTCTTCAGCATCTCGGTGCTGTCGCTCATCCCACCACTCTTCCAAAGTCGCACGTCTCCCGTGCCCGCGCTCTCCCCGAGGTGCGGTGGCCACAGACCGGCCGAGCGACATCCTTACATACTTCGCAGCGCTTACGGTTAGCCCGAGACCGGTCGCGTCGCAATCATCGGCTCTCGCGGGTCAGTTCCACGGCGGCATCCGGCCACCACGTCCCCGCGACCGGGCCGCCGTTGCACTCGCCGTCGCTTTCGCCTGGCGGCTTGATCCACAGTGTCGTGTCCACGACGCCGTCGCCGTAGGCGCCGCTGGCCGCGCCGACGAGGCGACCACCCGGGTTGCACCACTCCGACCCGGCGGGGCCGGCACCGTTGCGAGACGTGTCGATGATCGCGTGCGTCCCGCCGACGAGGTCGGACAACCGGTGGGCGTAGTCGAACTCGTTCGCCGTGTCCTGGTAGTTCGAGACGTTCAGTGCGACCCCGCGAACCTCGCCGAGCAATCCGGTCGACGTGAGCAGGTCGGCCATCTCCACCGCGGAATGCCAGGCCGAGTGGCCGCCGTCGATGTAGATCCACGTGTCCACCCCGCGGATGTTGTCCACGGCGGTGCGCAGATAGCCTGCCCGGTCCTGGAGCGACCCGCACGAGGGGGCGAGCGCGATGCTGTCCGGCTCGAGGACGACGATCTTCCGGACGTCGGAGGCATTGCGCAGAGCATCTCCGATGCGTGCGGTCCACGCTGCGTAGGCGTCGGGGTCGAGCCCTCCCGCGGAGTGGTTGCCGCAGTCGCGATCGGGCAGCCCATAGACCGCGATCGAGATCGTGGCATCCTGCTCGCGAGCCTCCGCCGCGAGGTGCGCCACTCGGTCCCACACCTCGTCGACCGGGTCGATCTCGGGCGTGAGCCAGTACGTCGTCGGCTGTGCGGCGAGCCACTCCGCGGCCTCGGACGGTGCCGAGCCGGGCTCCGCCTGCGCGGCCGCCTTCGCCGCCTTCGATTCGTCCGGAGTGACGATGCGCACATCGACGGCGGGAGGGCGTGCGGAAAGCGTCTGGAACAGCGAGGTCACGAGGGAGCCGACCACCGCGATGCCGGCGACGAGCGCGACGACGAGAACGACCGCCCCGCCAATCAGGACCGGCCGCGGAATCCGACGCCGACGGCCCGGGCGGTGCGCTCTCCCCACTCTGAGGACTTTAGTCGAGTGCTCGGTCTTGGGCGGCCACGGTCTCATCGCCGGACTCCGCGCGACATTCTTGGACAGGATCCGAAAAACAAGGGAATCGTTCGTATCGATGCGCACTGGCTAACCGTGCGATGCGGATACCCTGTGACCGTGGGTAAATTGGTTTACGACGCCGCCGGTCACTCGTTCGACATCGAGGACCGTACTCTGGCCCACCTGCGGCTCGTTTTCATGAACAAGCTTCGCCGGGGTGAACCCTTCATGTTCCATTTCCCCGTGGGCGACGGCAGCGGAACGCGCACGCTCTGGATCCACCCGTCTATTCCTTTGGTCTTCCACTTCTACGGAAGCCGTCCGCCGCACGTGAATCGCCGATGGATCGATGCACTCATGCACGAGGCGAGTTCGCCGAACGGACTGACGGTCGTTGTCGAGCCGGAACCTGACGCGGTGGAGGTGGCGACGGCCTGAGCCGTCAGCGGCACTCGGCGTCGACGACCTCGCGCACGCGGTCGAGGAAGTCGGCGAGCTGGTCGGCGGCACCGGGTGGAAGATCGAGCGCGAACTCGCGGATTCTCGCGGTGACGGGGTCGATGGCATCCGCGTCGGTGCTGCGATCGAACGGCACGACGAACTTGCTGCGTCGATCCGCGGGGTTCGCGACGAAACCGATCAGCCCGCCGGCGGCGAGGCGGTCCAGCATGCCGGTGACGGACGCTGTCGAGACGGCGAGTGCCTGGGCGATCTCGGTAGGCGTCACAGTGGCACCTTCATCGGCGCGTTCGAGGATCAGTCGCATTGCTGCTCGTGCGTTTTCGCTCGGGCCGCAGCCCGTCTGGCGTCGCCGGGCCAGCCGAGCCTCGGCCAGTCGCAGTCTCTCGACGGCGCGGGCGGCGACGGCGGAGGGGTCGTCATCAGTCACGATCGTCATGGCTCTCCTGTAAGGGGTCCGGCCGCCCGATGCGACAGTCTAGTTAGGCAAACGAGATTTTCGTGGTTCGATGCATCCGTGCGGGGCCTGGTGAGACGGAAAGAAACTTGGCGGCTGGCCGATATATCAGCGGAATTCACTTGGTGATAGTTAGGCCAGTTAGTAAAATATCGAGTGCCGAAACCTCCGGAAGGGGACGCTCATGGGCCAACTGTTCTACGGCTCTTCCGAGCAACCGATCCGGATCCCGGACCGAGTGCTCGCCCACGTGAAAGTCGTCATCGCGACGAAGCTCCGCCGCGGAGAGAGCTTCACGATGTCGTGGCGCCACGTCGACGACGAGGCAGGCGGTCGAAGCACGATCTGGATCCAGCCGTCGATCCCGCTGCGTTTCGTCTTCGGGTCCGTCGAGCCCGAGATTCTCCACCCGGCCCTTTTGCAGACCTACGCCAACTCGGCGAACTCGTCGAGCGGTCTCACGATCGATCTCGGCGTCGCGGTGCCGGCCGAGGCACCCGTCCGCACGGCGTGAGGGCGAGAGCGCTCCACTCCGAGCGCTCCTGACCACGTCAGCGCCGCCCCGCAGCGTGTCGATGTGCGATGACGGTCATCCACTCCATGCCGGGGCAGGGCGGCGCGGATCGACCCCGCATCCGTTCCCACGCCTCGACGTAGATCTCTTCGAGAAGGGATGCCGCCCGGTTCGCGTCCCGGGTCAGGCTGACGAGTACGGCGTACACGCGGGGCGACGTCGCGTCGTAGAAGTCGACGAAGGCGTCGCAATCGCCGGAGGCGGCGCGCACGAGGAGTGCGTCGAGGTCGGCTCCCTCGACCGCGGGGCGCGGGCTGTCGGTGAGCGTCATCGGGGGCACCTCCTTCGTCGACAGGCCTCATTCAATCGACAGGTGCGCCCAGCGTCCGGGGGTTGCGCTGCGCGAGCACTTCGCGTAGCACCGCGGAAAGGCCCCCGGGCGGTTCGTCAAGCCCCGTTCGGTCGCTCACCCACCGTCTAGCCTGGCCGCATGAGAACCCTCGTTCGATGGGCTCTGGCCCTGGCCATGACCTTCGCCGGAGTCGCGCACCTCACGTTCGCCCGGCGCGATTTTCAGGCGCAGGTACCCGACGCGGTCGTGGAGGTCGGACCACTCGATCGGGACGCCGTCGTCGTGGCATCCGGGGTCGTCGAGATCGCCTTCGGCCTCGCTCTGGTCACCCTGCCGAAGGAGCGGCGACGCATCGGCGCCGCGCTCGCCGCGTTCTATGTGGCGATCTTCCCGGGCAACGTCGACCAGTGGCGTAAGAAGCGCTCCGCCTTCGGGCTCGACACCGACCGCCGACGATTCACGCGGTTGTTCTTCCAGCCCGTCCTGGTGGCCGCGGCCTGGTGGTCGACTCGCTGACACGGTGATGGGTGCCGTCGTCAGCGTGGAGTTCGTGCTCGATGCGTCCTCGGATGCTGCAGTGCGTCGCGAGTGGGTTCTGCTGGAGGCAGCGGGGCTGCCGAGCCAGGCGAGGCATGCCGGGATGAGCAACCGTCCCCACCTGACACTCCTCGTCCGTACGGCGCTGCGCGATCTCCCCGGGGCCGCCCTTCACCACCGTCTTCCGATCGAGGTGACGCTTGGCGCTCCCGTTCTGTTCGGCGGTGGCCGCACACGGGTCCTGGCGCGCTCGGTGGTGCCGACGGCGTCGCTGCTCGAGTGCCACGAGGCCGTACACGCCCTCGCCGGGCCCGGAGACGACGCACCCCATACGAAGCCGGGCGAGTGGACGCCGCACGTGACCCTCGCGCGGCGACTCCCGCTGGACCGGATCGGCGAGGCTCTCGCGGTGCTCGCCGATGACGGCGTCGAGCCGATCGCGGCCCATGCCGTCGGCCTCCGTCGGTGGGATGCCGCCAGCAAAACGGTCTCGCACCTCGCCGGACGTGGGACGCTGGAACCGTGCTGACCGACGATGCCCTGACCTTCTTGGCCGAATACCACCTCGCCACCCTGTCGACCGTCGGGCGCTCGGGCCGGGTGCACGCCGTACCGGTCGGCTTCACGTACGAGGACGGGGTGGTCCGCGTCATCGGATCGCGCGGCACCCAGAAGTTCCTCAATGCCGAGCGTTCCGGACGCGCTTCGATCTGCTCGGTCGACGGCGGACGCTGGATCAGCTTCGAGGGTCCCGCCCGGGTCACCGACGACCCGTCGGTCGTTGCCCACGCCGTGGACCTCTACGCCGCGCGCTACCGTCAGCCGCGTGTGAACCCCGAGCGGGTGGTTCTCGAGATGACGGTGGAGCGCGTGCTCGGATCTGCCCCGCTCCGCGGGTGAGAGGCGTACGCTCGAGGCATGTTGTCTGTCTCCTCCACGATGCCCGTCGGGCGTGAGGGGGTCGTCGGCGTGTCGTGCGCCGACGACAGAGGCTCGATCGGACCCGCGGCTCTCGCCGCCTGAGCGTCATCGCGCGCGACCCCGCCGTCGCGCTGCCACACCGCGACCGACCTCGTCGGTGCGGAGTGCTCCGTTCGCCCGCGCCCCGTCGCGGGCATCGTCCGACCGGGACCCACCCGGTCCATCGATGGGACCACCATGATCGCCCTCACCGAATCCACCATCCGATCCAGCTTCGTCAACGTCTCGCTACGCGAGCGCAAGGCGATCGTCCTTCCCGCGGATCTCGCCGATCGAGACTGGGACCGTCTCGACTACGTGGGCTGGCGCGACCCCAAATCGCCCCTGCTGGGCTTCGTCGTCGCCGAGATCGATGGCACCCCCGTCGGTCTGCAGCTCCGACAGGCCGAGCAGCCGACCCGGTCACGCCCCCAGTGCTCCTGGTGCTCCGACGTCACCCTGCCCAACGACGTGGTGTTCTTCTCTGCACGCCGATCCGGCAGCGCCGGAAAGGCGGGGAACTCGGTCGGCACCCTGCTGTGCGCCGGGTTCGAGTGCTCCGCGAACGTGCGCCGTCTCGATCCGCCGGCGTATCTCGGGCACGACGCGGAGGCTGCGCGCGATCGCCGCGTCGAGGCGCTGCGGTCGCACGTCGACGGGTTCTTCCGGGATCTGATGAGCCGGTGAGCCGTGGTGCTCCGGGCCGCGCGTCCGGAGCACCACCGTTCGCGGCGCCGGCAGAGGCGCGGGGGGAGCGCCAGCGACAGCCGAGCGCAGGAGGAGAGGTGGCGCCGGCGGCGTGCGAGCACCGTGCGATCAGCGCCTGTAATACTCGACGCGATGAATCGTGCCCTCACCGCCCTGATCGTGGCCATCGCGTGCGCCGCTGCCCTGTCCGGGTGCGCTCCCGCACCCATGCCGGGACTCGTGCCCGCCAGCCCCTCCGCGACGCCCGCCATCCTGTGCGCACCGGGGGCCGTCGTGGTGGGCGAGGGAGCCGACGCTCTGCAGGCAGCCCTGGACACGGCTGTTCCGGGCATCGTGCTTCAGCTGTCACCGACCGTGTACCGCGGGCGATTCCACGCCACGGCGGTGGCGACTGCGGAGGCGCCGATCGTGCTCTGCGGCTCGGAGGGAACGGTCCTCGACGGCGGGGACATCCGCGACGGGTACACGCTCCACCTCGACGGCGCGACGTATTGGGACGTGCGAGACCTGGCCGTGCGGGGGAGCCAGAAGGGGGTGGTGTTGGATGCCACGACCCACTCGACCCTCAGCGGCGTGACGATATCGGACGTCGGTCAGGAGGGACTCCACCTGCGGGCCGGGAGCGCCGACAACACGGTGCGTTCCGTCACGATCGAGCGAACGGGCCGCGCCGATCCGGAGTTCGGGGAGGGCGTCTACGTCGGTTCCGCCGAGTCGAACTGGTGTCGGTACACCGCGTGCGAGCCCGACCGCAGTGATCGGAACGCGTTCGAACGCCTCGTGGTCCGCGACACGACGGCCGAGGCAGTGGATGCCAAGGAGGGGACGACGGGCGGCGTCGTCCGGGGCTCCTCGCTGTCCACGGGCCCGGCGCCCGCCGTCGACAGCGCGGTCGATCTCAAGGGCGCCCAGTGGCGCCTCGAGGACAACACGATCGAGGGACCGGTCGACGCCGTCAGCATCCACACCATCCTCGATCCCTGGGGATCCGACAACGTCGTCGTCGCGAACACCCTGCGTCCGGGGCCGGGAGGTCTGGGTGTCGCTGTCGTGGGGTCCGCCCGGACTGCGGGGAACACCGTCGGATGCGACAACGCGGTCGAAACGGGCGTGTCCTTGACGGACGTTGCGTGCACGTAACACGAACGCGGTAACCTTCACTGTCTTCCCCGGGCCGGAAATCGGCGTTCCGCCGCGGAGAAGGAAGTGCGCGTGGGCCACGGGTCATTCGGGGAACAGCTCATGTGGCTGCTCCCGTTCGGGTACCTCGGCATCGTGTCGTGGGGCTTCTGGATCGTGCGAAAGCTTCTCGCCGCGACGTCGCGTCCCGTCCGCAACGACTACCGCACCACGACGACGGTCGTCGTCCCGTCCTTCCACGAAGACCCCGACGTCCTGCTGAGGTGTCTGCAGACGTGGGTGCGGCAGGGGCCGTCGCGCATCATCATCGTCCTGGACCTCGCCGACGTCGAAGCGCAGCAGCGCATCGAGGCGCTGCAGATCCCCACGGTCGAGGTCGTGATGTTCCGTCACCGGGGGAAGCGCTCGGCGCTCGGGGTCGGCATCCGCATGGTCGACACCGAGCTGATCGTCTTCGTCGATTCGGACACGGCGTGGGAGGACGGCATGCTGGACGCCGTCCAGATGCCCTTCATCGATCCCGCGGTCGGCGCGGTGAGCACACGGCAGAACGTCTACCTGCCGAAGTCCAGCGTCTGGCGCCGGGTGGCCGACTGGATCATCGACCTGCGCTACACCGACTACGCGCCGGCGATGGGCCGGTTCGGCGGCATCATCTGCGCGTCCGGCCGCACCGCGGCGTATCGCCGATCGGTCATCCAACCGCGCGTGGAAGACCTCGAGCACGAGATCTTCTTCGGCAAGGAGTGCATCGCCGGCGACGACGGGCGGATGACGTGGCTCGTGCTCTCCCAGGGCTTCCGCGTCGCCCACCAGGACAGCGCCCGTGCGCTCTCGATGTTCCCGGGCACGTTCCGGGCGTTCGTGAAGCAGCGGGTCCGGTGGAGTCGCAATTCGTTCCGCTGCTACCTCACGGCCATTCGGCACGGCTGGGTGTTCAAGGTGCCGCTGATCTCGCAGATCACGATGATGCAGATCCTGCTGACCCCGTTCACGATGTTCGTCGCCCTGGCCTACATCGCGCTATCGGTTCGCGCGGACCACCCGTTGCTCGGTCTGGGACTGGCGATCGTGTGGCTGTTCGTCGGTCGAGGCATCCGGGGCATGTCCCACCTGTGGCGCCGCCCCGAGGACATCGTGCTGCTGCCCCTGGTGACGCTCATCATCATCTTCGTCGCCCTGCCGATCAAGGTGTATGCCCTCTTCACGATGAACAAGCAGGGGTGGCTCACGCGGTCCGCCGACACCCAGGGCGGGGAGGGCCAGTCCGAGGCGAGCCTCGGCGGGGAAGGCCAGTCGGCCGCGAGCGTCGGACTAACCGTCCCGTCCTCGGAGGCCACGGAGGCGGCGCATGGCTGACGACGGTGCCCTGACCGCTCTGGAGCGCGGCGACACGCATCCCGCGATCCGCGGGGTGGCCCGCGTCATCATCGTCATCGCGGTGGTCGCGCTCGTCGCGGGCGTCGTGCTCGTCGGGAACTTCGTGCACACCGGCACGTTCCTCCCGTGGTTGCGCAGCGACGCACCGACCGGTCCGGTCGTGGGCGAGTCCCCGAGCCCGGATGCCACCGACGCCCCCGCCGCGCCGAAGACACCGGCCGAGCTGGTCGCCGCCGAGGACGCGCGGCTCACGGCGGTGGCGGCATTGGCGCCGGGCGATCCCGCACTCGTCGACCAGTGGAACACCGTGGTGCTCGCGCCGAAGAACGGGCAGCAGTCGGGGTACACCGTCGCCGATCTCGAGGCTCTCGGGGCGGTTCGTATCGACGATGACCGCACGATCACCCTCGTCCGCAACGTCGTCGTTCGCCGCGGTGCCGAGCTGGACTTCTACGGCGGCGGAACGGTCAGAAT
Organism: Microbacterium canaveralium; assembly: GCF_047238045.1. Taxonomy (NCBI): domain Bacteria; kingdom Bacillati; phylum Actinomycetota; class Actinomycetes; order Micrococcales; family Microbacteriaceae; genus Microbacterium; species Microbacterium canaveralium. The sequence continues at coordinate 615,501 of NZ_JBDFMA010000003.1, forward strand.
GCTCAGTTCGGCGCAGGGGACCACGAGCATCGTCGTCTGGGGTGGCATCCTCGGGGTCTTCGGCGGCGAGGATGATCCGCTCGCCTTCACCTCGTGGGACGAAGCGGCCGAAACCCCCGATCTCACCGAGGACGACGGTCGTGCGTACGTGCGTGCCCGCGACGGCGTGCTCGTGATCGGTCACGCCGAGTTCCGCGACCTGGGCTTCTGGAGCGGCCGCACCGGAGGGCTCGCCGTCACCGGCACCGGCGATGACCGGGCGTCGGCGGGAATCGTGTCGACGAAGATCTCGGGGTTGCACTACGGCGTGTTCTTCTCCAACACGACTCAGGCCGGCATCCAGGACAGCACGATCGAGAACTCGACGATGACGGGCGTCGAGGTGACCAACGGCGCCTCCGACACGACCATCGAACGAAGCACCGTCACCGGCTCGGGCGGTGACGGCATCTCCGTCTCGCGCCAGTCGACGGGCACCGAGATCACGGACTCCACCGTGGACGACTCGGCAGGGTGGGGTATCCGCATCGACGGTTCCGCTCTCGCCGACGGCCCGACCTCCGGCGGATACGGCGTCACCCCCGCGAAAGGCTTCACGCTCACCGGCTCGAACGTGCGCAACAGTCGCGAGGGCGGTGTCCGCGTCATCTCCACCGACGCCACCGAGATCCGCGGCACCGAGGTGGACGAGGCTCGCAGCGCCGTCCTCGTCGAGGGGCCTTCCACGGGGCTCACGGTGGCCGACGCCGATCTCACGTCGTCCGACCTGCGCGCGCTCGACATATCCGGGAAGATCACGGATGCCACGGTCTCCGACTCTCGTCTGGCGGGGCGGCGCATCGCGCTCGAGCTGACCGGCGCGGCGGTGATCGTCCGCGACAACGATATGCGCGTGGCATCCGGGTTCGCGGTCGAGTTGGCGGAAGGGGCACGCGCCGACATCACCGGGAACACCTTCCACGGGGTCGGCCAGGACGTCGTGGCGTCGTGGTCGGGGTCGCGCACGATGCAGGCGAACAACTCGCAGACCGACTGGACCTTCCAATGGGCGTGGGTCGGGTGGATGAACGAGCACCCCATGATGTGGATGTGGGCGCTGGTGCTGCTGATCCCGGCGATCGGCATTCCCGTGCTCTGGCGCCGGCGCCGTGAGCATCGGAAGCTGCGCAGGCTTCTGCACGAGGCGCTGCTCCGGCACGGCGAGGAGGAAATGGCGGCATACGCGGCTCGCACCCCCGCGACCGACTGGGCGCCGCCGCGGCCGTCGGATCGGGTGTCGCCGGCCGAACCCGTCACGACGACACGTCCCGGCACCGGGTGGAATACCCCGACGATGGTGCCGACCACGATCCCGTCCCGCGGGGCGGCCCCCCGCGCGATGCCGGCCTCGACGGCCGGACCACGCCAGGCACCGCCGCGACCGCGTTCCTTCGCGGATCTGCGGACCGGCCCCCTCGAGGGGCGGACCTTCGCTTCTCTGCAGCAGTTCGCCGTGGCAGCGGTGCTCGAGGGCGGCTATTCCGTGCCGACCATCGCGCGCCTGTTCCGCATCCAGCAATGGCGACTGCAACAGTGGGTCGAGGAGGCAGCACGAAGCACCACCGTCGGAGGAGATCGACGATGACCGAAGAACGCGAGGACGATCGTCTGAACGCCGTTCTGCACATGCTCGGGGAACGCGTGCGTGCCATGCGTCTGGCACGAGGGATGTCGCTCACGGAGTTGTCGTTCGAAGCGGAGCTCTCCGAACAGCGAATCCGCTCGATCGAGGCGGGGCGAACCGCGGTGCCTCTCGCGGTTCTCGTCGCGCTCTCCGACGTCTTCGAGGTCGGCGTGGCCGATCTGTTCGGCGACGGGAACGCCCCCGCGCCGGAATCGGGTGCGATCGATGCGCCGAGTTCGAGTCCGCACGTCGTGCCGAGCCCCGTCATCTGGGGTGGTGAGCTGCCTCCCGCGCCCTGGAAGACGTCCGCACCGACGGCGGTCGCTGCGCCGGCACCCGCCGCTCCTGCGGCGGACCCGCTTCCAGGGCCCCCGCCGTCGGCGCCACCCGCGGTTTCGGTGCCGCCGGCCTGGCCGCCGACGCCGGTGCCGCAGTCGTGGGCCCCCGCACAGGCCCCGGCCGCGCCCCCGTCGGTGCCGCAGGCGTGGGCCCCGGCACAGGCCCCGGCCGCGCCCCCGGCGTCGGTGCCGCAGGCGTGGGCCCCGGCCGCGCCGGCGACGCAGGTCCCGCCGGAGGCGATGGCTCCCGTGGCGGGGTTCTCTCCGCACATCGCCCCCGGCACCGGAGTGCTTCCCCCCGCCCCGTGGCAGACCTCGGTACCGGCGGCTACGGCGACTCCCGCCGCGCCGGCGTCGCCGCCCGGACCGCCGTACCCCGGCCCGGCGGATCCGACACCGCCTGCCCATGCGCCCTCGGCGGCGCCGCGCGTGCACAAGCGCGCGGCGGAACGCGGGATGCAGGAGGCCTCCGCGTACGTTTTCGTGGCCCCCGGTACCGGCGCGGTCACCGCCCCCCGCACGTTCGCCGACCTGCGGGTCGGACCCCTCGCCGGGCGGAACTTCCGCTCCTTGCAGGAGTTCGCCGTGGCATCCGTGGTCGAGGGCAATCATGCGATCGCTGACGTCGCCCGCGTCTTCCGGGTTCCGGCGTGGCGGCTCGAACAGTGGGTGCGCGAGTCCGGCCACGCGGTCTGAGTCGCTCCGAAAGCGCCACCGCGTGGCCGCGCTCCCTCAGAGGGCGCGCAACTTCTCCAGCAGCGGTGCCGCGACCTCGTCGACGAACCGCTGCTGCTGCTCGTCGCCGACCTGCACGATCGCGATGTCGGTGAAGCCGGCATCGATGAACGGGCGGACGCTCTCGGCGAGTTCGTCGAGGTCGGGGCCGCAGGCGATCGACTCGGCCACGTCCTCGGGACGCACGAACTGCGACGCACCCGCGAAACCGGCGGGGGTGGGAAGGTCGGAGTTCACGGCCCAGCCGCCCGCGAACCAGCGGAACTGGTCGTGCGCGCGCGCGATCGCGGCGTCCTTGTCCGGGTCCCAACTGATCGGGATCTGGCCGATCTTGCGCGAGTCCCCCTCGTGGTGCTGGTCCCACCCGCGGATGAGGTCCGCTTCGGGCTCGGTGGTGATGAGGTGATCGCCGAGCGGGGCGAACCGCTCGATCGAGTGCTCGCCCGAGACGGCGACACCGATGGGCACGCCGCCCTCGGGGGCGTCCCAGACCCGGGCGGAGTCGACCCGGAAGTACTCACCGTCGTACGTCACGAGGTCTCCGGTGTGCAGGGCGCGAATGATCTCGATGGCCTCGACGAGCATGTCCTGTCGGGCGTGCACGGCCGGCCACCCCTCCCCGACGACGTGCTCGTTCAGGTTCTCTCCCGACCCCAGGCCGAGGGTGAAGCGGCCGTCGGAGAGCAACTGCAGCGTCGCCGCCTTCTGCGCCACGACGGCGGGGTGGTAACGGATCGTCGGGCACGTCACGTAGGTCATCAGTTCGACGTCCGTGGTGGCCTGAGCGACGGCACCCAGCACCGTCCAGGCGTAGGGCGCGTGGCCCTGCGACGTGAGCCACGGGGAGTAGTGGTCGCTCGAGACGAGGAAGTCGTATCCGGCGCGCTCGGCGCCGACGGCATAGTCCACGAGTGCGCGGGGGCCGCTTTGCTCGGTCATGAGGGTGTATCCGAAACGAGTCATGCCGTCACGGTAGGTCGGCGCGGTGACACGGCCCGCGGGGTTGCGCTCGACGTCGGGATACGGCAGCAGGCCCGCGGCGCTCGCCGCGGGCCCGCGCCCTCGCTCAGTCCTCGGGAGCGTGGATGACCTTCTCGCCGTCGAACTGATCGCGCCGGTTCTTCTCCGCGTCCTTGCGCGTCTTGGCCAGGCTCGCGACGGTGGCCACGGCGACCGTCGCGGCGATGAACAGCAACGAGAACCAGATCGGGATCTCGGGCACCCACAGCAGGGGCTCGCCGCCGTTGATGAAGGGCAGCTCGTTCACGTGCAGGGCGTGGAAGACGAGCTTCACGCCGATGAAGGCCAGGATGACAGCCAGCCCCTGCGACAGGTACACCAGGCGCTCCAGCAAGCCGCCGATGAGGAAGTACAGCTGACGAAGACCCATCAGCGCGAACGCGTTCGCCGTGAACACGATGTACGCCTCGTTGGTCAGACCGTAGATCGCGGGGATCGAGTCGACGGCGAACACCAGGTCGATGAAGCCGATCGCGACGATGACGAGGAGCATCGGGGTGACGAAGCGCTTGCCGCCCTTGTTCACCGTCAGCTTGTCGCCGTTGTACTCCTCGCTGACGGGGAGGATGCGACGCACGAAGCGCATGAACCTGCCGTTGGCGGGGTCGCTCTCACCGTGGGCGAACGCCTGCCGGTACGCGAGGAACAGCAGCAGCGCACCGAAGATGTAGAAGATCCACGAGAAGTTCTCGATGAGGGCGGCGCCGACCGCGATGAACGCGCCGCGCATGACCAGCGCGATCACGATGCCGATCATGAGCACCTTCTGCTGGTACTTCTTGGGCACGGCGAAGCCGGTCATGATGATGAGGAAGACGAAGAGGTTGTCGATCGACAGGGCCTTCTCGGTCAGATAGCCGGCGAAGTACTCGCCGCCGTAGGTCCAGCCCGAGAAGACGCCGATTCCGACGCCGAAGAGCAGAGCCAGGCCGATGTAGAACGCAGACCAGCGGGCGGATTCGCCGACGGTGGGTTCGTGCGGCTTCCGCACGTGCGCGAAGAACTCGAACACGAAGAACGCGATCGTGACCGCGATCGTGATGATCCAGATGAGTGGGGTGACACCCACGCGGGCCTCCAAGGGTTTTGGTGTACGTCGAGACACCAAGGTCTCTTCCACTCGCGATGCGAGCCGACGGCCCGGGCCCACGATGGCGTGGACCGTATTGACGGGATCGTCGCGTGGGAATACTCCCCTTGTCGATGACCATCTTACGCGAGGTCGACGAGGGGAAGCCGTACGCCGCCTGAAAAGCGATCAGCACGAGCCCGTCGTGGACGCAACCCCTCGCGTCGGCATCCGACCTCCTCGCAGGATGCCGTAAAGCCACGGACCGAGGAGGACTTGATGCACGATCGCGAACCCACCCAGGACGCCCCCGTGATGGACGGCGCCACCGAGGCGGCACCCGAGGAGAAGAAGGCGGGGGCCCGGGACCAGCGCGCCGCCGACGCGTCCGTCGCCGACGACGCCGCGGACGAGGAGTTGAACGACGATCTGCGGAGCATCCGCGGCTACGGGGAAGACCGCTGAAACGACGAACCCCGTCCGGAGCCGGGGTGGGGGAGTGGCTCGACGGACGGGGCGTCGCGCGCTCCGAAGCGCGTCCGCACCGGCGATGCCGGGGCTGGGGAGTTCGACAGTACGCCCGCAGGACGGACGAGGGATCCGCTCACAGCCGATCCCAAGGCGCCGCCTCGGCAATTGCCGGAATCGTCATGCCGTGGGACGCCGCGCCCATTCACCCGGCGCATGACCGTCAGTGAAGGGGAGGGGATGTCGACCGACGCCGCGCCGCACCGGTGGCGCGACCGCGCCCGTGACCTGGTGTGGTGGGGACAGGACTATCTGTACGCCATCGCGGCCCAGGTGCGTGCCGTCGGGCCCGCCGGTCCCGATGACCTCGCCACCGGTGCGGGCCGTCCGCTCGTGCTCCTTCCGGGGATCTACGAGACGTGGCGGTTCCTCGAGCCGCTCGCGCGTACCCTCCACGCCCGTGGGCACCCCGTCCACGTCGTCACGGGGTTGGGGTCGAATCGGCGCCCGATCGCCGAATCCGCGGGTCTCGTGGCCGATCTCCTCATTGCTCGAGATCTGGACGATCTCGTGATCGTCGCGCACAGCAAAGGGGGATTGATCGGCAAACACCTCATGGCGTTCCATCCGGCGGGCGTGCGCGTGCGCGCGATGGTCGCCGTGGCAACCCCGTTCGGAGGATCGCGATACAGCAGCCTCATGCCCACCCCCTCGCTGCGCGCCTTCCGATCCGGGGATGCCACGATGCGCGCACTGGCGTCCTCTGCCGGGGCGAACACCCGGATCACCTCCGTCTACGGTGCCTTCGACCCTCACATCCCCGAGGGCAGTGCACTCGCCGGAGCCCGCAACGTGCGCCTGAACAGTGGTGGCCACTTCCGTGTCCTGGCTGACCCTCGAGTCATTGCGGAGGTCGTCCGCGTGGCGGAGTGAGCGGCATCCGTCGATCAGCGACCACCGCCGCCACCGCCGCCCATTCCGCCGCCGGAGAAACCGCCGCCGAACGATCCGCCCGAGAAACTGCCCGACCCACTGACCTGCGGAGCGGGACTGCTTCCCGCATGCATCGTCGCCAGCGAGGTGGCGAAGGCGGCGCTCGAGAATCCGTTCGGTCCCCGATACCAGCCGAGATCCACCCCGCCCGCGCGCGCCTGTGTGGCCAGGACCTCGACCCACTCCCGCTCCACGCCCCAGACGACGGCCCACGGCAAGAGCCTCTCGTAGAGGTGCAGCACCTGGACGGGATCGTGGGTACCGCTGGATCTGCGCTCCGCTCCCTCGGGGCTCTGCAGCATGCGCAACCGGTCGGTCTCGGCCAGTGTCAGATAGTCCCGAAGTCCCAAGAGATGATCGCGGGCGGGCGCCCCGGCATCCGTCACGCGATCTGAGTACCGGATCAGGACGAAGGTCAGGATGCCGGCCACCACCGTCACCGGAATCGCCGCCACCTGCCACCAGGTTGGTGCCGTCCCCACCGCGGTGACGACGAGGGCGGCGACAGAAAGGCCGAACGCGACCACGGCGATCGTCCCCGCCGCGGCAGCGCTTCCCATCCGCGGCGGGCGGAGCCATCCGCGGCGGCGCAGCTCGCTTTTGGCGAGGGGGAGGAGGTCGCGCAGCCGCTCTCCGGCGTCGGTTCCGGGGGTATCGAGAGCGACGCGTTCGCCGGGGCGCGGGTCGTTCCCGAACACCGCGGCCAGGACGCCGGCCCGGAGCGCGGTCGCGCCCGCCCCGTCGATGTACTCCAGGACGAGCTCGTCGTCCGCGGTGGGGTCCTCCACGATGCGCAGGTGTCCTGATACCGCCGTGTCGAGGATCGCTGCGGGGAGTGCGGCGCCGGTACGCCGAATGAGGTGCGCCCCCTCTAGGACGTCGGTGTCGGTGGGGGGCTCGTACTGGGCGACGATGATTCCACGCCCCCGGGCGTCGCGGTTGCGGCGCCGAGAGGCAACGGCCGCACCTATCGCCACGGCGCTGACTCCCAGAGCACCCACGGAGACCGCCGACAGCACGGGTGCCGCATCCACCGCGAACTGTTCGGCCGCGGTGCGGACCACTTCCCCGGGGACGAACGTGCCGCGGGCGAATCCCACGGAAACGGTCAGGTTCTCGCCCGGCTGGAGGTCGCTCGTGGATGCCGAGAAGGTTTCATCGCCGTTCGCCTGGGTGGCGCGATCGACGTCGCACCGGTCCGTCGAGCCCTCCGCCCCGCGATAGCAGGCCGTGGCCCCGTCGAGGACGTTGTCGGCGAGCGCTCCGTCGACCGTCAGCTCGACGCTCACGCGGCCGAACGGCTGGTCCCACTGAGTCCCGTTGATGTCGCGGTAGAACTCGTCGGCGTCGGTATCGGCGAAGGATCGGATGGTGTCGCGCTGGGTGTACGAGATCACATAGGTCTGAACTCCGTGCACGTAGGTGTCGTCCCCGGTGAGGATGCGCACCTCGCGGCGGCCCGTCTCCACTTCGTACGGGATGGGGGCGCCGTCGGCGCCGGTCACCGAGGTGATCCGCGTGTGCAGCGGCACGCCGTCGTAGTCGTCGGGGATCGCCCGGATGATGCCGCGATTCTGGTCGTCGTCGGGGAAGACGGCGACGAGGGTCTCGATGACCGAGAGCTCGGCGTGATCGTCGGCGTCGCGCGTGAGGGTCATCCGTGCATCGAACGAATCGAAGCGGAAATCATCGACGTCAGCGTGCGCCGTCGTGGGCATCGCGAGCGCGATCGCGAGGAACCCGAGGACGGCGGCGAAGGTAGCGAGGAGGAGACGAAGAGAGCGGGCCCGGCCGGCGGATGCGTCCATGGATTCGACGCTACCGACCAGCGAGAGCAGCCGCCTCCGTCGCCCGGGGGATCGAACGCCTTGTTCGCGCCACGGATGTGGGCCGCGGAAAGGGGTGCCGTGGCGACCCAAACTTATATCTCGCTTGCCTATTCGCTAGTCTACCTAGTAAGTTTGCGAACAAGATAAGAAGGAAGGGAACCACCATGGCGAAGTTGTTCTACGGAACCACCCCCGAGCCCATCACGATCGACGATCGAGTGCTCGCCCACGTCAAGGTGGTCATCGCGACCAAGCTGCGCCGTGGTGAGAGCTTCACCATGTCCTGGACGCACGCCGCCGGTGAGCCGACCGGTCGATCGACGATCTGGTTGCAGCCTGCTATCCCGCTGCGGTTCGTCTTCGACTCTGAGCAGCCCGAGTCTCTCGACCAGAACCTCCTCAAGCGCATGGCCAACGATGCGAACTCTTCGCGTGGTCTCAGCCTCGACATCGATGTGGCGGAGACCAGCGCGGATCAGCGTCCGGCAGCGGCCCGTCCCGCGCAGGCCCGCCCGTCGACCGCACCGCGCTCTCTCGTCCGCGCCGCATGACGTCCGCTGATGCCGCGGTGAACCACGCCGCCGCGTGGGACGTCCCGACCGAGCCGCTCACGATCATCGCTGCGGCCGCAGCCGGGCCGGTCGTTACGGCTTGACGTCGTCCGTCGGAACGGTGCCGTGCGAAGCCCTCGTGGGTGGTTCGAGTCGAGTCAACGCGATCGCCGCCACGAGCAGCACGGACCCGATCGCGATGAAGAGCAGCTTCGGCCCTACCGGGCTGTCGGCGGGTAGAAGGAGGGTCGGCGCGGCGAACACGAGGGCGGAGATCACCGCGACGATCGGACCCCAGGGTCGTACCCGTCTGCGTTCCATGACACCCTCCTCCTCAGACCGTGCGATCAGGGAACGACGTATCCCGCTGCGCGGACGAGCGAGTACCACTCTGCTCGCGACAGCACGACGTCCGCGCCGGCTGCTGCCTCGACCACGCGACCGGGCGTCGTCGTCCCGAGGACGACCTGCATCCCGGCGGGATGGCGGGTGATCCAGGCCACAGCGATGGCAATGGGCGACACGCCGTAGCGCTTCGCGAGGTCGTCGATCACCGCGTTCAGTTCCGGGTACGCCGGGTGGCCGAGAAACACGCCTTCGCTCCGTGTCCCCTGAAGAGGGGACCACGCCTGAAGGGTGATGCCCTCCAGGCGGCAGTAGTCGACGAGACCGCCGCCATCGAGGACAGCCGACTGGGGAGCGGTCTCCATGTTCATGGCCAAGCCCTGGGCGATGATCGGCGCGTGGGCGATCGAGAGTTGCACCTGATTGGCGACGATGGGTTGGCGCACGGCGGTGCGGAGCAGATCGATCTGCCGCGGCGTGTGATTCGACACACCGAAGGCTCGGACCTTCCCGGCGGCTTCCAGCTCGTCGAACGCGCGCGCGACCTCGTCGGGCTCGACCAAGGCATCCGGCCGATGCAGGAGCAGGACATCGATGTACTCCGTCTGCAGGGCGCGGAGCGAGGCGTCGACGGACGAGACGATGTGATCGTAGGAGAAGTCGAAGTACGGACCTTCGCGCACGATCCCGGCTTTCGTCTGCAGACGGATCTCCGCACGCTCGGAGGATGACAACCGAAGCGCCTCGGCGAATCGCTGCTCCGCGGAGTGAAGCTCTCGAGCGTAGATGTCGGCGTGGTCGAAGAAATCGATACCTGCGGAGCGGGCATCGGCGTACAGCTCGCGCACATGAGTGTCGCTCTTCCCGTCGATCCGCATCATTCCGGCAACGACGGCGGGGACAGCGGGGCCCGAAGGGCCGAGCGGGACGGTTCGCATCGCCCCACGCTATCCCGGGATGTGCCGCCGGGGCTTCAATCAGCGGCGACGGCCTCGTCGTCGGAGCCCTTCTCCGACGCGTCGCGTTCCTCCTCCGACCGCTGCGTGCCCCGTGGGGCGGCACGCATCAGTTCGTCCATCTCGGACAGGAAACTGTCGAGTTGTTGTTGCTGCCACCGCAGATCGCGCGTGCGGTCTTCAGTGGAGCGCAGCACGCTCGAGGCGTGTCCGGTGATGGCATCCGCGATGCGCTGCGCCTTCTCGCGCGCGTCATCGAGGATCTCCCTGGCGTGCACGCGCGCCGATGCCTCCATCTGCTGCGCCTGTGCCCGAGCCAGCCGCTCGTGATCGTCCGCCCGAGAGGCGATTCGCCGCGCATGCTCGAGCGCGGCCTCCACTTGTTCGCTCGCGTCCGAAGTGATGCGCTCAGCATGGGCCACGGCCTGATTGTGAAGAACGAGAAATTCCTGCTGGGCGTCGTTCTGTCGGCGCGTCAGTGACTCTTCGAACTCGAGGACTCGAGCTGTCATCTCCCGCACGTCCCGGTCGGCTTTCGCCCGCATGTCGCCGGTCTCACGGGATACGAGGGAACGCAGCGCCGCTGCTCCCTTCTCGGCCTCCGTTCGTACGGCCACGGCCTCACGTTCTGCCTGTGCCACCTTCTCGAGGGCGTGGGCGCCCTCGCGCTCGATACGAGCGACGTGCGCGGTGAGCTCGGTTTCGATCCGAAGGCGGACCTGGTCGGCATCGTGCTGCGCCTCCGCGCGCATCCGATCGCGCTCGGCGGTCGCGTCCTCGCGGATGCCGGCCGCCTCGTCGCGCGCGCTGTCCAAGAGCCGTTCCGCCTGGACAACCGCGTTCTGCACGAGTGCGCTCGCCTGTTCCTCGGCGACGCGGAGGATCGCGTCGAACCGTTGACGCGCCTGGGCGGGATCTCCGGCGTCGTCAGAACCGGAGGCCAGCCCGCTGGAGAGAGCGGCGACCTGTGCCTCGGCCTCCGCCGTACGTGCGGCAGCAGCGCGTAGCTCTTCTCGCAATCGGCTCGTCTCCTCGGAGTGGAGTCGGGCTGATTCGGCGAGCTCGTCGTCGTGTTCCGCACGCTGCTGGGCGAACATCGCCTCGGCGCGCATCTTCTCGCGCTGCGCGTCGTTGGATGCTGATCGGGCTCTCTCCGTCAGACGGCGGACCGTTTCGTCGACGGCCTCGCGGTCGTATCCGCGGAAGCCGATCGGGAAATTCGTCGCGGCGCTGTCGTCAGGAGTGTCGCCGAGGAGTTCTTCCAGGGGCGACGCTGCCTCCTGGTCGGGCGCGTCCTCGGACGATGACGGGGACGGCTCGGCCTGATCGTTCGTCACGGGTGTCCTCTCGAGCGATCATGGTCCGCGTCGTGCTGCTCTCGGCACGCTACGAGCGGCGAGTGCGGGGAGGAGCCCGAGCCGAGGGATGCGCGGCCTCGAACCGGGTGCCGTGGCCACGAGACCGCGCATCCATGATGAATGACCGGGTTTACGAGCAGGGAACTTGGGGGAGAACCGCTCACGATCACTCGGAGAAGACGATGCCATGCCGACGAGCCCGAGACCGGTTCCTGGGCGATTCCTCACCCGAGGAATCGCCCGAACCCGATCGGATTTCCGACCGCACGCAGGTCGGGTGCGTCGGCATCCCGCGCGACAGGCTCGGGGCGCGGTACCCTGGCCGAGCCCCTCGACGCCGCCGGAGACGCCCATGACCGAGACGATCGTTCGGTCCGCCGGCTCCACCGCGGGCGAGCGAAGCCGTCGGGTCGCCCGCCTCGCGGCCCTCGGCGGGAGCTTCGCCTTCGTGAGCGCGGCACTCATCTGGATGAGCAGACTCGGAGACCCGAGCGTCGAGTACGTGAGCCAGCTCGGTGCGACCGGGATGCCGACGGCGCCGCTGTTCAACTCTGCTCTGCTCCTGCTCGGCATCGCCGCGGTGTTGGTCGATCGTGCGCTCCTCCACGGGCCGAACGTCTATGTCGCAGGGTGGCCGGTGTCGGCCACGCTCGTCGTGTGCGGCGCGTGTTTCGCGCTGGCATCCGTCGTCACCTGCTCTCCCGGGTGCCCGGTCCCCTTCACCCCGGGAGCCCTTCCGCAGGACCTCATCCATATCAGCGCGGCGGTGCTGGGCTTCGTCCTCGCAATCGTCGCCATGGCTCAGGTGGCCTTCCTGCGTCGGCGCCCCTGGATGCGCGCGGCCAGTCTCGCAACCCTCGTGGCGGTGGGCGTGACCTCGTTCTCCGGTGCCATGCTCGCGCTCTTCCGCGGCGACACCGTGCTGGGGGGCAATCTCGAGTTCACGGCCGCCACGCTCGCCATTTCCTGGTTCGGCGTCTTCGGTCTGCAAGTCGCGGCCGACCATCGCGTCATCCGGTCAGCGGGAGCGGAGGGGCGCCGCGGCGCGCCCGCGCAGGAAGTACCGTGACGTCATGACGAAACGACTCCTGCTCCGGATCCTCGGCGTTGCCGCGCCGGTCGCAGCGCTCGTCATCGTTCTGGTCGTGCTCCACGGCGCCGGCGTGCCGTTGTCTCTGCCCGGCGTGCTCGTCGTCTTCGTGATCCTCGTGATCGCACGCACGGTCGTGCGGTTGCGGCGTCGGCGGCGCACCGACCGCGGCTGAGTCGGCGCGCCACCGCGTCACAGGTCGCTCTCGGCCTCGATGAGACCCCACGCGTGCGCGGCGCGGATGGCGCTCGCGCGATCGGACACCTCGAGCTTCCGGTACAGGCTCTGCAGCTGCGTCTTCACGGTGTTGGGCGAGACGACCAGAGCGCGAGCGATGTCCGCGATCGTCGAGGTGGGCGTGAGTTGCGCGAGAACCACCTGCTCGCGTTTGGTGAGATGCGGCACGCTCACGGATGACGCGAAGAACGAGGCGCGTTCGGACATGCGCTCGCGCGCCGCCGGCGACAGCAGTCGCAGAACGAGCCCGCGGTCCTCGGGGGCGACCGCGCTCCAGGGGCTCCACAGGTCGTGGCGGGCGCTGAGTGCCTCGGCGCGCTGGGCGGTGGAGCGATGCGCGCCCGTCCCGTTCAGCCGCACGTCGGCGACCATGCTCACCACCATGCTCTCGAGGGCAGCTCGTGGCGACGAGTCCTGATGGATGCCCCACTTGACACTCATCACGTACGCTTCGTGCGCGCGACCGGCATAGAGCTGAGAAAGCGCGATGGCCGGGGCCGTCGCGGCGGAGAGGCCGAATGGCCCCTCGAACAGGGCCATCGCCTTGCGCGCCTGACGGAGCGCGATCAGAACTTTGGCGCGAGCCGTGAGCAGTTGGATCGACTGAAAGTGCGACGGCGGGGTGCTGCGCGTCCTGACCATCCACGACCGCAGCATGCCGAGCGCATCGGGCGCCGCTCCGGACAGGAGAAACGCGATCGCCTGCACGGCCGCGGCGAACGGCCACAGCTCCCGTGCCCCGCTCGTCGCCGCGATGGTGTCGAGCCGGTCGCGGGCCGCCGCCGCATCCCCTCGTTCCAGCGACAACCACGCATCGGCCAGGCGGGTCCCTTCGCCCCAGGGCGAGGCGAACCATCCGTCTTCGCGGTCGGCGTCGCAGAGAGCCCCCGCCGCGCGCACGTCGCCTTCCAGGAGCGCGACGACAGCGAGAACACCTCGGGCTCGCAGTCGTCGTGCGGGCGGCGCGAGACGGTCGACCTGCCCGAGCGCGAGGGTTGCATCCCGGAGCTTGCCCATCGCCAGGTGAGTCATCCCCACCTGGTACCAGCCTTCGGCAACGACGTCGTCCGGCACGGCGGGCCGTTTGCGCAACGCGTCCACCAGGAGGGTGGCGGATTCGGTGGCGAGAGCGAAGCGGCCTGCCGCCCGCAGGAGGTTCACCCGGATGATGAGCGCTTCGATGTTGTGCTGGGCGGCGGCCTTGGCCTCGGGCAGTCGGCCGAGTGCACCCACGACCAGCGCAGGCGTTTCGGCGGATGCGGCCGTCTCGGGGTCGACGGAGAGGAGGGCGTCCACCGACACGGGATCGAAGCCGACGTGCGATCGAAGAGTCGAGACCAGGGACGTGAAGGCCTGGGAATCCCGCGCCCAGATCTCCGGACCGGCCGAGCGGAGGATCGAACCGAGAGTCGGCCATTGGCCCGCGTCCGACGCCAGCTGGGCGGCCCGGAGAGGCTCTCCGGCGGCGACGAGGTGATCGAGGAGACGGAGACGGGCCCGTTCGACCAGCTCGGGAGCGCCCGCGGTGATCTCCCGCAGCCACTGCGTGCGCACGGGCTCTGCCAGAACGAGTCGAGTCGTGCTCGGCCAGACGAAGCCGGCATCCTGGAGCTCCGTCAGGAGGTCGCTCGTGGTTCCCGTCGTGGAATCGATGCCGATCGCGTCGGCCAGTTCCACGTTGATGTACGGAGCCACCGCAAGGAGCCGCACCTCGTCCGTGACGGGGGCGCTCAAGTGGGCCTCCATCTCCGCGGTCAGGGCGACGGTGGCGTCGTCGGCGACGGCATCCGCTTCGTCGCGGGTTCGCAGGGGCAGACCCTCGAGACGCAGTCGGGAGCTGGCCAGTTGAGCGAGCGCGGGCCATCCGTGCGTGCGCCGCATCAAGACGTCGATGGCGACGTCGGTCGTCTCGACCCCGTTGAGCTCCAGGACGAGAGCGAGCTCCTCTCTCGACATGAGGAGGTCCGGCGGGGTGAGCACGTGCACGTCGAACTCGAGCGCGACCAGCGGGCTTTCGAGTCGGGTGACATGACGAGTGGCCGCCACGACGCGGAGTGCGGGATCGACACGGAGGAGGTCGAGGATCGCGGTCGAGTCCACCGGTGTCCCATCCGTGAGGTTGTCGACCAGCAGGACGTGCTGCGGAGGACCTTCGCGGAACGCCGCGCCGATGCGGTCGAGGGTGGCCGGGTCGGCGTGTGCGGCCTCCAGGAGCTGGATGCCGACCTCGGGATCGTCCTCGAGCTCGCTGGCGAACTGCCGCAGCAGAGCGCTCTTGCCGACGCCCGCGGGTCCGCGGAGCAGGACGACATCGCTCTCGAGTGCGTTGCGGAGCTTGGCAACAGTGGCGGTGCGCGGTGTCCAGAACCGGCTGGAACGGCGCACGGTGCGCGCGGCAGCGGGTGGGGTGTCGAGGTCGATCAGCATCCTGTTCTCCAACTCTCGGGCCGGTGGTGTCGTCGGCCCGCTGTGTGCGACGGCGACGAGGTGAGCGCTCGGCGTCGGGCCGCTTCACCCGATCATTGGGGCGATGTTCGCCCGTTGACCGCACGAAGAGAGCGGTTTCATCCCGGTCGTCATCCCCCTTTCACCCTGGCGACATCACACTCCCCGACCTGGTCTCACCACCGTGACGAGCCCCTGAATCCCCCCGCGTTTCGCCCGCTCGCGGCGATTCCCCGCGTGCGCGGACCGACGCCGGCCACGTGCCTATGCTTCCCCGGGCTCGGCGTTCCCGACACGGGCCGAGCGAAAGGCGGAACACGAGTGGACATGCAACGCGTGGCGCGCATCCTGCGCGCGTACTGGAAGACGATCCTCGCGCTCACGATCGCCGGGGGGCTCGCGGGGCTGGGCTGGAGCGCCCTGCAGCCGCGGGTCTATACCGCCGACGCGACCGGCTACGTTGCCAGCGCGTCCTCGGACGGGTCGACCGCGGGGGCCCTCGCGGGAAACTCGCTCGCGTTGTCGAAGGTGAAATCCTTCATCGACATGGGCTATTGGCGATCCGTTGCCGAAGCGGCGCGCGATGAACTCGGACTCGACACCAGCCCCGAATCCCTGGTGGCACGAATACAGGTGTCCAACCCGATCGACACGGTGAATATCCGGGTCGACGCGAGCGGACCGACTCCCGAAGCGGCGCGTGATCTGGCGCAGGCGTGGCTGCACGGCATGACCTCGCAGGTCGACCAGTTGGAGTCCAGCGCGGCGGGCGACGGTGCTGTTCGTCTGGTCGCGGGGGACTCGGCGCGTCTTCCGACCGCGCCGTCCTCGCCCAACGTGAAGCTCGCGGTGGCCATCGGCGCCATCGCCGGTGCCGTGATGGGCGTCGTCTTCGCCCTGGTCCGCCGCGCGTTCGACCGTCGGTTGCGGTCGGCGCACGACGTCTCCGATGCCGTGGATGCCTCGGTGGTTGGCATTCTTCCCATCGACAAAGAGCTGGCCGCCGGTCGGGCCGTGTTCTCGTTCGACGACATTCGCGACGGCAGGGGATCCTTCGCGCACAAGGAGGCGATGCGAGAACTCCGGACGAATCTGCAGTACGTCGATGTCGATCGTCCTGCGCGAGTGATGGTCGTGACCAGCCCTCTCCCCGGGGACGGCAAGTCGACGACGGCCGCGAATCTCGCGGTCAGCATCGCGGCGACGGGACAGTCCGTCATCCTCATCGACGCTGATCTGCGGAGGCCCGTCCTGGGTGCGATGTTCGGCTTCTCCGACGATGTCGGACTGTCCGACGTGCTGGCTGGTCGCGCGCGCATCGATCAGGTCGCCCACCAGGTCGACGAACACGGCCGCCTCTTCGTCGTCGCGGCGGGGCGCACGCCGCCCAACCCGAGCGAGATGGTCGGTTCCCAGCGCATGCAACAACTCGCACGTACGCTGGCTGACGATCTCGTCGTCGTGATCGACTCGCCCCCGACGCTCGCCGTTGCCGACGCCGCGGTCATCGCCAGCTGGGCCGACGGTGCCGTGCTCGTCGTCACGGCAGGGCGCACGACCGACGACATGCTGGTGCGAGCGGTCGGAAACATCTCCAAGACGCGGGGGCGGCTGCTGGGAGTCGTGCTCAATCGCGTCCCGCTGCGCGGTGCCGACTCGAACTACTACGGGGCGCAGTATGGGGGCTACTACGGGTACGGGGTGTCCAGCTCTCGCTCGGGCCGGAGTCGCCGGTGGAGTGGCCTGTGGCGGCGCGCATCGAAGAGTTCCCCGGGCACGGATGACGAGACGCCCGGCCCTCGCCGGCGTTCCCCCGAAATGCCCCCGTCCAACGTCAGCGGGTTACGCACCCTCTCCACGCGGCGGAACGGATCTTCGCCGGCGGGTGAAACCGCTCGTGAAGGCGCTAAGGCGACCGCGACGACCACCGACGGTGTCGGCGAGTCCCCCTCCACACGTCGAAAGCGCGGCTGACGGTCTGAAACGAAGAAGGCGCCGGTCCCCGATGGGGCCGGTGCCTTCGCCGTGGGCTCAGTGGGCGGTGTCGCCGGGCGCGACCACCGCCTTGACCGTGCGGACGAGGATCACGATGTCGCCGATGAGCGACCAGTTCTCCACGTAGAAGAGGTCGAGCCGGATCGCCTCCTGCCACGGCAGCGTCGACCGGCCGCTGACCTGCCAGAGCCCGCTCATTCCCGGGCGCACGATGAGGCGTCGACGTGCGTCATCGTCGTAGAAAGCCACCTCGGCCTCGCGCTGGGGTCGTGGGCCGACGAGGCTCATCTGGCCGGCGAGGACGTTGAACAGCTGCGGGATCTCGTCGAGGGAATATCTCCGCAGGACCCGGCCGATCGGGGTGATCCGCGGGTCGTTCTCGATCTTGAACAGGGGTGAGCCGTCGCGGCCCTGGGCCGACAACAGCTCGGAGAGTCGCGCGTCGGCGCCATCGAACATGGAGCGGAACTTGAACATTCCGAAGCGCGTGCCTCCCTGCCCCACGCGCTCCTGCCGGTAGAACACCGGACCAGGGCCCGAGAGGCGGACGAGAGCGCCGAGGACGAGCAGCAGAGGGCTGAGCGCGACGAGGAGGAACAGGGACGCGACGATGTCGAACGCGCGCTTGAGCACCCGCTGACGCGTGGAGTATTGGGGCGTCTCGACGTGGACGAGGGGGAGGCCAGCGACCGGACGCGTGTGGATGCGGGGGCCGGCGACATCGGTCAGATTCACCGCGACGATGAGGTGCTGCCTTCCGGGCTCGAGCCCCCAACCGATCCGTCGGATGTCTTGGGCATCGAGCTGGCCGCCTCCGGTGATGAGTACGCTGTCCGCGTCGAGCGCGTCGAGTCGACGTTGCAGCGTGCGCGCGTGCGCGTCCGTCCACGTCGTCCCGTCGTCGGAGTCCACCTGGTGCAGGCCGACCACCGTCAGGCCGACGCCGGGCTGTCGCATGATCTCGGCGGACACCCGCGCGTTTTCATCGGCGCTGCCCACCAGCACGACGCGCGCGGACATGTCGCCCTTTCGTCGCCGTGCGACCAGCCATCTCCGCGCGGCGGTACGAGCCACGAGCAGCGTCAGAGTGCCCAGGGGGAGGCTCAGGAGGAAGTAGCCGCGGGACAGGTCGATCTCCGCGAGGTATGCGGCGATGGCGACGAGTCCGAAGAGCTGGAACGACGCCGCGATGACCAGGCGATGCTCGGCGATGCCTTGTCCGACGACACGGGGCAGCCGGGTTCCCCAGAGGGTCAGCGCCGCCAACCAGCCTGCGCTGAGGAGGATCGACGCCGTCGTGTAGTCGATCGGCGCCCCGCCGACGCTGGCCGGTGCAGGACCGAGCCAAAGGAACTGCGTGACGAACACGGCGAGGACGACCACGAGGGAGTCGAGGATCGTGAGCAGATTGGCGTACCTCGCCTGCCAGGACCGTCGGCGCGGGAGGCGGGGGGAGGTGGAGCTTTTCGTATTGGTTGGTGAAACGAGTGGCGAGGTCGCGAGATCCATGAACGCTCCGCTGATCGGGCTCAGTGGCCGGAGAAGGTGCGCGCCTGTGCGGGATTGAAAGGCGCGTGGCCCGGGCACTCTGCCACCGCGTCGGTCGGGAGTTCAGAATTCTCCGCACGGCGAAGAAGGGTGAAGGAGGCCGACCGCGATGGATCGAGGGCACGGACCGCGCACGGCTCGGTGCGCACTCCGATGCGATCCGTCGATGGATCGCCCCCTCGCTCACCTTGACATCCACACCCGTCACCCAGCCGGGGCGGCGCCTGGCGGTGGCGAGAAGGAATGTCACGGCATGTACACATGTTCATGTGGGCGTAACTGTGCAGTCAAGCTGGACCCATGACCGACGTGCCCGATCCTTGGAACGAGTTCGCCCACGAGTTCGGCGCACGCCTTCGACACGCACGCGCCGACCGCGGCCTCTCGCAGGAACACGTCGCCCACGCCGCGGGGCTGGCGACCTTCACCTATCGCAAGCTGGAGCACGGCGAGTCCAATCCCGGTACGCCAGCGAACCCGCGCCTACGCACCATCGTGTGTCTCGCGGAGGTCCTGGGCATCCCGCTGTCGGAACTTCTCCCTCAGCCTCCGGAGGGCGTCGCGCCCGGGCGCTGAGGGCGGTGTCGGAGGCTCGTGCTTCACTTCCCTCGTGCCCACCGACGATCGGGTCGCCCGTGAGGGCGATCCGGAGAAAGAGGTGTCCGGCATGAGAGAAAACGATGTCCGCCCGGTGCGTACCGAGGCTCGCTGCGGATTCCCGTGGTGCACGACGCTCCACGGAGAGACCGCTCACCCCGACGACGAAGCGCATCGCAGCGCCGGTGTGGGTTTCACCGCGCGCGTTCGGTCCGTCGATGAGACCGGGGCGGGGGCGGAGGCCGATGTTGAGGTCGGGATCCTCCGGCGTCTCGATGATGACGAGGACTGGCTCGTGGTCGAGGTTGCGGGCGAGGGGCTCGCGTTCGGCCGAGACGGAGTGCGGCAGCTTCGTCGGATCCTGGTCGAGAACCCGCAGATCCGCGAGGCGTTCCTCTGCTGAGTACGACCTCCCGTCCTGTCGTCGTGATTCACCCGGCGCCGCGCTCCGTAAGGACGTTGACGAATGGGCAGTGGTCGAGCCGCGAGGCGCTGAACTAGGGGAGCGGACGCCACCCCGGTCCGTTCGCCGAAAGGTCCCCGTGAGTGCATCATCGCCCGCGCGCGTGCTGATCGTGTGCACCGCGAACGCGATCCGATCCCCCTTCCTGGAGTATCTGCTCAGGGCGAGGTTCGCCATGTCCGGAGTCACCGGCGCGCTCATAGAGAGCGCCGGTTCCGCGGCGCGGCCGGGAAGCCCCGCTGCGCCGCAGGTCGTCGAGATCGGTCGGTCGTACGGCCTCGATCTCGATCGTCACCGCACGCGCCGCCTTGACGAAGCGATGCTGCGGGATTCCCCGATCGTGCTCTGTGCGGCGGCAGCGCACCGGCGAACCGTCCTCGACATGCGGCCCGATCTTCTGGACTCCACGTTCACGATTCGGGAGTTCGCGCGCCTGCTCACCGAGGGTCCGGATGGTGAGCGCGACGACTGGCCGTCGCTGGTTCGGGCCGTCGCGCGGCGTCGCACGCGGGTTCGCCCGGCCTCCGCGGGAGACGACGACCTCGTCGATCCGATCGGCCAGCCGCTCGCCGTGTGGGAACAGTTCGAACGCGATGCGGTGGCGGCCGTCGAGGCCATCACCGCCTACGGGGCGACGGCGCTACGAGGCGGAGCCGGTCTCTCGCTGACGACCACCGCGCCGGCGACGCGGCGCGAGATGCGGGCCCGGCGCGCGCCGGGCCCGCCCGACGATGCGGCATCCGCGTCCCAACTGCTCAGCGGCGGAGGCAGCTGAGCCGGTGTCTCAGGTGGCGTGCCGCTGAAACACCTGCCGCTCCGATGAGGCCGAACGGGAGCGCCGTGGGCAGCGCGTGCGCCAGGGCCTCATTCAGCGGTCCGGCCCACGCGTCGACGTGCTTCGGGCACAACGTGATGACCCCCCCCGAGCGACGAGGTGACTCGCGCCCACCGCGACGCCGAGATCAGGGCCTCGACCGTGGTGGTGAATGGAGATGCTTCACGGTACGAAACGGTCCCCGTGCGCGGGTCCGCCCGCGCGCGAGCGCTCAGAGGGTGACGGCCCCGCTCAGGCTGGCGGCCGACGGAACGTCGACCTCCCGCCCCTCTTCGCTGTCGGCGCGGGCGATGATTCGGCCGAGGCCGATCCCTGCAGCGAGAGCGGTGACGATCCAGGCGACGATACCGACGAAGACGGCGGCGACGACAACGACCATGGGACTTCTCCTTTGGAGTCCGGTGGTGCACAACGGGTAGCTGGTCGACACTCTAGCGCCCACCGGGCAGGGAAGAACTGGTTGCCGCGCCGTGACGTGATGCGCTATGTCAGCGGCGCCGACCGAACGTGCGTCGGACCACCCGAAGCAATCCGAGGAATCCGAACAGTCCGATGACCGCTCCCAGAATGGCGAACAGCGTCACCGACCCGCCGAGCACGGGTCCGCCACCGGCGACGATCAGCACGACGGCGATGACGACCGCGGCGATCGAGACCAGGGTGGTGGCGATCTCCGACGTGATCCGACTGAGGATGCCACTGGTATCGGTTCCGTCGTCGGACCGGAGCGTGATACCGATCGAACCGCGCTCGATGCCCGTGAGCAGAGCCTCGAGGCGCTGTGGCATCCGCTGCAGCCGGGCGAGGGAGATGACCGCGCCGGCCTGAAGATCGGTCGCAGCGCGGCTGAGCGAGATCGTGCGCCTGAGCAGTTTCGGCATGAGGGGCAGTGCGCGGCCGACCATGTCGAAGTCGTCGACGATGACGCGCAGACACCCCTCCAGAGTCGCAAAGCTGCGCAGAGCGGATGCCAGCTCACCCGGAAGAGCGATCCGGTGCTGCCGGATGACGTCGACGATGCGGGTGAAGATCGACCCCTGGCCCACACTGCGGACGTGCTCGGCCGTCAGCACGATACCGACGTCGTGCCGAAAGGCATCCAGGTCGACATCGTCGGGCGCGTCGACGATGAGCAGCAGCGCGTCGGTGGCGGCGACATCGTTCTCGCTGAGCGCCGCGAGCAGAAACGCCGTCATGTGCTGGCGACGACTGCGTTCGATGATCCCGACGGCTCCGAAGTCGATGAGACCCAGGGTTCCGTCGCGTGTGAGGAGGACATTGCCGGGGTGGAGGTCGGCATGGAAGACGCCGTAGACGAGAATCTGCTCGATGACCGTCGTCATCAGGACCTCGGCCAAGCGATCGCGTTCCTCGGCCGTGAGGGTCGCGAGGTGCTCGGCCGAGTCGCCGAGCGCCGCTCCGTCGACGAGTTCCATCGTCAGCACGCGCGTGCTGGAGGCTTCGGGATAGGCGGTGGGGACGGTCACCAGCCCGCGACGGGCGGGTTCGGCAGCGTCGATGTGCTCGATGGTGGCGCGGATCATCTCTGTGTTCCGAGCCTCGACACGGTAATCGAGCTCCTCCAGAAGAGTCGTGGTGAAGCCGCGGGCGACCGACTCGATGCGCAGGTCGCGCCCCACCCGGGTGCGCGCCTCGGCGCGGTGCGCAAGGCGGCCGATGATGTCGGCATCCGCCTCCACCTGGGCGCGGGCGGCGGGACGTTGCACTTTGACGACGACGCGACTGCCGTCGCGAAGGGTTGCGCGATGCACCTGCGCGACGGAGGCAGCGGCGAGGGGGCTCGGGTCGACGTCGGCGAAGATCTCGTCGATCGGTCGTCCGAGGTCGCTCTCGATGACCTCGCGCACGGTCTCCCAGGGGAGGGTCGTGGCGCTCGTCTGCAGCGAGGCGAGGGCGCTCAGGTAGGGCTCGGGGATGAGGTCGCGGCGCGTCGAGAGCACCTGGCCGAGCTTGACGAAGCTGACGCCGGCGTCGTTGATCGTCGCAACGATGGCGCGGGCCCGTTCCTCCGACGTGCTGAGCTGTTGTTCGACGCGGGAGTGCCCGCCGTGGAAGAGCCACCCGACGCCATGACGCGAGGCGATCGCCAGGATCTCCAGATACCGGCGCGTGCGTTTGCGCTGACGGAGGGCCGCGCGGATGACGTCGATGGGATTCGGAAGCGGCCGTGTGGGAAAGATGGCCTCGCTTGCCACGAGGGCGGCGACCCCGAGCGCGAAGACCCAGCTGATGGAGAGGGCGATGAGTCCGACCCACAGCCACACGTCGTCCGCGGCGAGAGTCGCGCCGTCGGGCATGCCCGTCTGCCGAAGGACCCATCCGGCCGCGGGTACCCCGAGGAAGAACACCAGCAGGCCGACCACGATGCTCCGCGGCCATCCCACCGCCGTCCCCAGGATCTGCCGGGCGACGAACCCCACGAGGACGGCGCAGACGACCGCGAGGACGGCGATGAGCAGGGTGACGACCACGGGGTCAGCGTAGCCGCCGATCACGCGATGCGGACGAGACCGCACCCGGGACAGACCCAGGCGGCCGTGCGGTGCCATCCTCGCGGCTCGAGCGTATGGAGGCACCGGTCGCAACGGGGAGGGAAGCCGCCCGGATCTTCGCGGAGGGCCGGAAGGATTTCGGGGGACACCGGGGGGAGATCGTGAGGCGGGTGCATGGGGCCCTTCTGTCGAGGGCATTCTGACATGCGCATGCGACAGGGTGCGGATCGGATCTCGATACGCCCGCCTCGAGCGCAGAGGACGGGGGAGGAGCGTCGACGCCCCTCCCCCGTTCCGCGAGTCTCGCGTCTCGCCCTAGCGGCGGAAGTCCCGCAGGGCCTTCTTC
The DNA here is from genome assembly GCF_047238045.1 of Microbacterium canaveralium. Taxonomy (NCBI): domain Bacteria; kingdom Bacillati; phylum Actinomycetota; class Actinomycetes; order Micrococcales; family Microbacteriaceae; genus Microbacterium; species Microbacterium canaveralium. Next base: position 638,895 of record NZ_JBDFMA010000003.1, read on the forward strand.
GCCTTCTTCGAGGCTTGGGCGGCCGCCTTCCGGCGACGTCGGCGCGACCGAGGGTCGTCCCACAGGCGCACGACCTGGTGTCCGACCGACTCCCGACTCTTGACCTGTACGCGGCCGGTGCGGGTGCCGAGGACATACGCCAGCACGACGAGGCCGCCGACGATGATGATGCGATTGCGCATGGCACCCTCCTAGTTCAAACGCTTCTGGTCGTGCGCGAGCCTCGCACGGAGGCTGGAGTGCACCGAGATGTAGGTGCGGAACTGCTGACCGGTCAGGGTGCCGAGATTCGTCACCAGCGTGTCGACGTACTCGGTGATCTGCCGAGGAGAGGTGTTCTGCCGCGGCGTCACGCTCACGTGCAGGACCGTCTCCTTGCGCACCTCGTTCGAGTGGATGCGCGACGTGAGGATCTCGTCGCGCTCGTCGAGCGAGTTCTTCAGCGCCGCGGACGCGAACCCGTCCGTGACCGTGATGCGACCGGCCTCGCTCTCGGCGCCCGTGGACTGCAGGGGCACACGGTGCTTGCCACGGACGGCGCCGATGGCGACGAGGACGAGCACGATCACCACGATCGCGAGCGCCGCGATGGCGCCGATGTCGAGGGAGGGCTGACCGATGCCCTCTGCCCATCCGCGGACGGAGTCGGCAGACTGCGTCCAGAGCTCGGCTGCGCCGGGCACGGCAGCGACGACGATCAACACACCGCCCAGTGCGATCACGACGAGTGCGACGACGAACAACACGATGCGGTTGAGCGCGCGGTTGGTGTTCCTCATCGGGAGCCCTCCTTTCCCGGGTCGAGCGGTCGCTCGATGCGGATGTGCGTGCGGACAGACGGGGTGAGCCGGTACGAGGCCACCTCCTCGTCGACGATCCGACGGAGGTCATCGGCATCCACCGGGATGCCGAGGGGCGGCCGGACTGTCACGTCGACCGCGCGGTGGGCGACGCCCACGACGACGTTCTCACGGGCGATGCCGGACTCGGTGCTCAGGTGCTGCGCGATCGAGGAAGCCACGACGCCGTTGTCGACGACGACGGCGCGCTCGCCCCAGGTCATCTCGTGCTTGGAGAGGCGGCCGGGAGCCACGGCGATCAGCAGGATGATGAGACCGACGAGAGCGATGCCGACGCCCGCCGCGATCAGTGCCGCCGGCACCACGGCTGTCGGGAGCGCAGCGACGGAGTCGAATGCCGCCCCGGGGTCGACGAGGAGCGGCGGTCGGCCGGCCAGGGAGAGAGCGATTTCGAGGCCGGCGTAGATCGCGGCCAGGATCAGCAGCACCACGACGACGAGCATCGCGCCCGTGCGGGGGGAGTGCGTCTCACGACGCACGACGGTACGCAGGACGGAATCGGTCATCTCACCCTCCTCTTCTTCGGGGCGGTCGCCCCGGCGATGGTCAGGTCCACCCGCGACACCTCGCGCCCGAACAGACGCGTGAGGCGGTCGTGGAGATCGTTCTGGATGCCGCGCGCAGCCTCGAGCACGGGAGTGGCGGCGCGGATGGCCTCGGTGTCGTCGAGGCGGGGGACCGGGAACGGAGCCTGGACGCGCACCACGACGGTGTCGCGCGAGGCGGCGATGTCGACCGACACGTCGGAACGGTCGATGCCGATCGCTTCCGCGGCGGCCTGTTCTGCCGCCTTGCGGAAGACGCGATCGGCCACGTCCACGCGACCGCCGGTGTGCACGGTGACCCCGCCCCCCGGGGTGGCGGTGGCCACCCCGGGAAGCGCGGAGGTCACGATGTGCTCCGACCCGAGAATGCGTTGGCGATACTGCGGATGTCGATCTGGCCCGACACGATGCGGCCGATCACGGCGCCGATCACCATGAACACGGCGACGAGGAGGAAGCCCCAGAATCCGAAGATCAGTGCGGCGGCGGCCAGGACGAGTCCGACGAGTGCGCCGGTGAGTGTCGGGTTCATGAGACGCGCGCGGGGGTCGAGTCGTCGTCATCGTCACCCGGGATGTGGATGTCGTTGACGTCGACGTTGATCTCGACGACCTCGAGGCCGACGAGACGGCTGATGGCGCCGGCGACGCGGGAGCGCACCTGGTCGGCCACCTCCTGGATGGGTGCCGGGTATTCGACCACGATGGTGAGGTCGGCTGCGGCCTGGGTCTCGCCCACTTCCACCTTGACGCCCTGCGTCAGGTCGGTCGCGTTGATCGCGTCGCGGATCGCGCCGAAGGCGCGGGCACCGCCTCCGCCGAGGGCGTAGACGCCGGCGATCTCACGCGCGGCGATGCCGGCGACCTTGGCGACGACGGAGTCGGCGATGGTGGTCTTCCCGGCGGTGTCGGCGGCGGCGGTTTCGGCGCCGGTGAACGCGCGGTCCACGCGCGACCCCTGCGGCGCGGCGACCGGCGCCGCGGGCTTCTCTTCGATAGCCATCGGAGTGTCCTTCCAGTACGTTCTGCCCGGGTGATCCCGGTGCAGCGGTGTTCGCTACTGGTGAGACGCACCGAGGAGGGGATTCGTCACGCGCCGCACGAAGATCTTTCCCCGCCGCCATGGACGACGAACGCCCCGGCACTGCTGCCGGGGCGTTCGCGTGATGCTTCTCCGAGGTCAGGGGCGTCCCATGCCGTAGTACGTCCAACCGGCCGCGCGCCAAGCGACGGGATCGAGGCAGTTTCGCCCGTCCACCACGACGCGACCGGCCGTCAGCTCGGCGGCGTGCGCCGGGTCGAGATCGCGGCGGTACTCGTCCCACTCCGTCACGACGATGACGGCGTCGGCGTCGCGCAGCGCCTCGTCGCGGTCCTCGACGTAGGTCAGCTGCGGGTGGATGCGGCGGGCGTTCTCGATCGCGGCCGGGTCGGTCAGAGTGACGTCGGCGCCCAGACCGTGCAGGCGCACGGCGACGTCCAGGGCGGGCGAGTCGCGGATGTCGTCGCTGTGGGGCTTGAAGGCGGCGCCGAGCACCGTCACCTTCTTCTCGAACACCGAGCCGCCCAGTGCTTGGACGGTGAGGTCGACGGCTCGATCACGGCGTCGGAGGTTGATCGCGTCGATCTCTCGCAAGAACGCCACCGACTCGCCGCGGCCGAGCTCTTCGGCCCGTGCGGAGAAGGCGCGGATGTCCTTCGGCAGACACCCGCCGCCGAATCCGATGCCGGCGCCCAGGAAGCGGCGGCCGATACGAGCGTCGTGACCGATCGCGTCGGCCAGGGTGGTCACGTCGGCACCGGTGACCTCGGCGATCTCGGCCATCGCGTTGATGAAGCTGATCTTGGTCGCGAGGAAGGCGTTGGCCGACACCTTCACCAGCTCTGCCGTGGCGTAGTCGGTGATGATGAACGGAGTGCCCTTGGCAATGGACGGGTGATACACCTCGCGCAGGACGTCGGCGGTGCGAGCGCCTTCCTCGGTCGGGCCACCGTCCGCGCTCGGCACACCCGCGACCAGACGGTCGGGATCGATGGTGTCCTGCACGGCCCATCCCTCGCGCAGGAACTCCGGGTTCCAGACGAGTGTGGCGCCCCGTTCGCTGACGCGCGGTGCGAGGGACTCGGCGGTGCCGACCGGCACAGTCGACTTGCCCGCGACGATGTCGCCCTCGGAGAGGTAAGGGAGCAAGCCGTCGACGGCCGCGTGCACATACGTCAGGTCGGCGGCATATCCACCGGGCTGCTGCGGCGTGCCGACGCCGATGAAGTGGACCTTCGCGCCCTGCGCGGCCGCCATGTCGGTCGTGAACGACAGGCGTCCCGAGGCGATGCCCTCAGCGAGGATCTCCTGCAGTCCGGGTTCGAAGAAGGGTGCCTCCCCCTTCGAGAGCGAGTTCACCTTGCGCTCATCGACGTCGATACCGACGACCTCGTGTCCGATCGAGGCCATCGCCGCAGCGTGGACGGCTCCCAGGTATCCGCAACCAATCACAGAAAGACGCACGGGTCTCCTCCAGCTTTGTATCGAGACGGCACGCGAGTGTCGCACCGTCGACCCGCGCGGGAGCGCGGGGAGTTCACGCGGCCGTCTCGCCCGGCGCCAGTGCGGCGCGAGCGGTCTTGCCCAGAATGACGAAGTCGCCGACGAGCGTCCAGTTCTCGACGTACGAGAGATCGAGGCGCACCGACTCCTCCCAGGAGAGGGAGGATCGACCGCTGACCTGCCACAGGCCGGTGATACCGGGCTTGGCGAGGAATCGACGGTGCACGTGGTCTGCGTAGAGGGCGACTTCCGACGGCAAGGGCGGCCGCGGGCCGACGAGCGACATCGATCCGCCGATCACGTTGAACAGTTGCGGGAGCTCGTCGAGGCTGAACTTGCGCATGATCCGACCGATCGGGGTCACCCGCGGGTCGTTCTTCATCTTGAAGAGCACTTCGTTGCCGGCATCCCGCTCCTGCTTCGCGAGCTGCTCGAGCAGGTCTTCGGCGTTGACCACCATCGACCGGAACTTGATCATCGTGAACTCGCGGCCGCGGAATCCGACGCGCTTCTGGCGGAAGAACACGGGGCCTTCGCTGGAGAGGCGCACGGCCATGGCGAGGAAGGCGAGGAGAGGACTGAGAACGATCACCCCGGCGATGCTCGCGACCAGGTCGACGGTGCGCTTGAGGAAGACCTGTCCGCGGGAGAACCGGGGCGTCTCGACGTGGATGAGGGGCAGCCCGGCGACCGGTCGCGTGTGGAGGCGCGGGCCCGCGATGTCGATGATGCTCGGTGCGAGAACGAGGTGCTGGCGACCCGCCTCGAGGCTCCAGGAGATCTGCTTCACCTTGTCGGCGGGAAGCTCGTCGGCGCTCGTCACGGCGACCGTGTCAGCCCCCGTCACCTGCAGGGCACGGGCGATGTCACCCACGTGACCCATCACCGGGATGTCCGTCCCGGGGATGGTGTCGGCGACCTTGCCGCTCGGCACGCACGCGCCCACCACTCGGTAGCCGGCGTTGGTGTTGCGGGCGAACTCGCGAGCCAACTGCGTGACGGACGCGAGCGATCCGACCAGCAGCACGTTCGCGGAGTACTTGCCGTGCGAGCGCTGGACGATGAGCCACTGACGCCAGAGCCAGCGCGTGAAGATGAGGACGAGGATGCCGACGGGCAGGCTGATCAAGAGGTACCCGCGTGCCACATCGATCTGCGTGAGGAAGGCGATGATCGCGATCGTTCCGAACAGGCGGAAGCTGGAATCGACGATCCGGATGTACTCCTGCGAGCCGGTGCCGAGCACGCGGTCGCTCCGCGAGTCGATGAAGGACAACGCCCACATCCAGGCGATGATCAGCACGGCCGAGAAGACCCAGTACGACAGATCGGTGATCCGACTGTCACGGCTCGCCGCGATGGCGGCGTTGCCGGTGCCGAACCACGCCAACTGCGTGCCGTACACGACCCAGATCAGGGCGGCGAGATCGGTCAGGATGAGGTTGCGGCGATAGCGTTGGCGCCAGCGGTCATGCGTCGAAGGGCTGGCCTGGGGAGCGCGGTCCAAGAAGGATGCGTGGCCCGGAGTCTTCGTCGTCGGCGCATCATCGATGTCGCCGACGGCGCCCTGCGACGTCGATGTCGCGTCGACCTGGAGGTCAGACGTCACAGTGCTTAGGCCCCTTTCCCCGGGTGTGCCGGATCGTGGTTCTCGTGCTGAACGATAACAGCCTGAACTCACCCCGTGAATCACCCCTGTATGAACGAATTGTTTCCTGAGTACCCCGGATCGTCATCCTGAATTTCCCTCGGGGAACGGCCTGTCCTCCAATTGGGGGACGACGTATGGCCTGCCCGATCTCCGCAACCCAACACGATCCCGCGGCGATGTCAACCGTGTTCTCGATAGTGGCATTGTTGGTATTCGCGCGCGAGCCGCCTACACTCGACACGGTTCTCGACATCCACACTGTCGTGGGACGCGACTCCGGGGGGATCGCCGATGACACTCGAGAGCCGGTGGACCCGTCTGCGCGCCCGCGTCGCGCCGAGCGTCCTCATCGCGGGGCTGGCCGTTCTCCTCGTGATCGGCGGGTCGATCGTGGTGTCCAGCGCGTTCGGGGTCTGGCCGCTCGGAGTCGCGCGCAACGATGCCGCTCCCGCCCCCATCGCATCAACGAGCCCGGACGTGACCATCGCGCCCATCCCGAGCGTCGCGCCGACACCGACACCGACGCCGACGCCGACACCGACGCCGGTCGTGCCTGCCTCGCCCGCCGCCCAGCCGTGCGACGGCGACACGGTTCTGACCATCTGGGCGCACCCCGACGACGACATCATCTTCGGCAACCCGTCGATCTCCGACGCCCTCGCCGCGGGTGAGTGTGTGCGCACGATCTTCCTGACCGCGGGTGATGCGGGCAGGGGGCTCGGATACGTGCATTCGCGCGAGCTGGGGATCCTGCGGGCGTACAACCACATGCGCGGCGCCGACGGATTCTGGGACTCCACGGTCCTCACATTGACGGGGGGACTGCGCGTGGAGCGGCTGAGTCCGCAGGGCGACCCCCGCGTCTCGGTGATGTTCGCGCGCCTGCCCGACGGGAACATCACGGATGAAGGCTTCGACTCCACGGGGCACGCGACGTTGAGCAAGCTCGTCGACGGCGCGATCGCGACACTGACCCCGATCGACTCCGGTCCGGCCGTGGACCGAGCGCAGCTCTCCGCATCCTTGGCCGAGCTTGCGGCGGCACTCCACCCCGTCCGCACGCTGACCCACGTCCCCCGAGGGAGCGCCTATGCTCCCGGCGACCACCCGGATCACTCGGTCGTGGGCACGCTGGTGCGGGATTCTCTCGGCCGAGACGCGTCGCTGGCCCCCGGCATCCGCTACCTCGTGGGGTATCCGTCGATCGACCTCCCGCGCACGCTGGACGGTGCTGCCTTGGATGCCAAGGTCGAGACGTACCGCATCTACGCGCAGCAGGACGATGTGGTCCGGTGTGCGGACCGCGATGCATGCCTCAAGACGCGCAAGTTCGGGGAGTGGCTGCGGAGGTCGTACCCGCTGAGCGAGGCCGACCTCCGCATGTCCTGACGTCCCGTCCGAGAGCGCCTTCTCGACTCGGCGGCGCGGTCAGTGTGCGAACGTGCCGTGCACGATCGCGCGACCCCGCGTCTGGAACGCCAAGGCGAACGAGACGGCGGCCGGCGTTGCGTCGCCGTCGACACCGAGGCTCTCGGCACCCACGGCGTGGACGACGAAGAAGTAACGGTGGGGTTGGTCGCCCTCGGGCGGCGCGGCGCCCAGGAATCCGAGCTGTCCGGCGTCATTGCGCACGTGGAATGCTCCCGGCGGCAGGTCGCCGTCGGCGAAGCCCGGGGGAATCTCTCTGAGATCGCCGGGAAGGTCGACGAGGACCCAATGCCAGAAGCCGCTCGGCGTGGGGGCATCCGGGTCGAAGCAGGTGATGGTGAACGAGGCGGTGCCCTCGGGCACCTGGGACCACTTCAGATGTGGCGACGTGTTGCCGCGGGCCGCCACCTGGTCGTCCTTGAGGGGCTGGGAGTCGGTGACGTCATCGCTGACGACGTCGAAAGACGCGACCGCGGGAAGGAGCGGGTACGGATCGGGTGTGGGGAGACGAGTCAGATCAACCATGCCGGAACCATACGGCGGGGCATTCCCGGGGCGGGCGGGCTTGCACGGGAGACCCACGCTGGGTAATCGCCCGCCGACGCTCGTCGGCAGATCGCGGAGGCAGAGTCCCGAAGTGCCCCCCGATCGGCGCCTTCCTCCCCGCCACTCGGTGGGGGCATGGCGTGGAGTGCCTGATTCCGGCGGGTCCGCGCGATAGCGTCGTACGGTCACGCCGCGCGCCGACGACCCGAGACCGTCGCCGCGTTCGGTCGGGGGGACACAGAACGGAGCTACGGTGCAGGACGAGGACCTTTCCGGGGCGGAAAGTGGGGGAAGGGATGCAGCGCGCGATGCGCGCCGCATTCGGGTGACCCGGCGCGGCCTGCTCATCGGCGGTCTGGCGTTGGTGGGCCTCGGCGGCGGTGCTCTGCTCGTCCGTCAACTGCGCCGGAGCGGCCCCCCGGTGGGCGCGTGGATTCCTCTTCACTCGATCGCTGCACCGACGCTGCCGGCGGGTCCCTCTCCGGCGAGCGAAGCGCCGGGGCCCGACACGGCGATGACGATCTGGGCGCACGCCGACGACGACATCATCTTCGCCAATCCCGAGCTCTCCACCGCCATCGCGGCCGGCGCGACGGTCCGCGCGGTCTACGTCACGGCGGGCGACGCCGGGAAGGGTCTCGACTACGCGCGGGAGCGGGAAGCCGGCATCCGCGCCGCGTACGACCTCATGCGCGGCTCGGTGGGCGAGTGGGACGAGCGGTCACTCACCCTGCTGAGCGGCGCGCGGGTGACGCGTTTCGTGCCGCGAGACGAGCCCCGCCTATCAATCACGGTCCTGCGTCTTCCCGACGGTGGGCTCAACGGGAAGGGCTTCGAGGCGACCGGAAACGCCGGGTTGACCCAGCTCGTCAACGGTGAGGTGGCCGAACTGGTCCCGGTCGACGGTGCCCCGGCATACGATCTCCCGCGTCTCACGGCCACTCTCGCCGAGCTTCTCGCCGCCGCGCAGCCTGGCCGGGTGAGCACCAACGTTCCGCACGAGAGCGCCTTCGCCCACGGCGACCACCCCGACCACTCGTGCGTCGGCTCCCTCGTGCGCGCCTCAGCGCCAGTCGTCGGTATCGCGGCCGAGGCGATGTCGTACTACATCGGTTATCCCTCGCAGGACCGGCCCGTGAACGTCACCGGCGAAGAACTGGATGCCAAGGTCGAGGTGTACCGCACGTACGCGGCGGACGACCCCGTGGTCCGGTGCGGAGAAGCCTCGACGTGTCTCGCGCAACCAGGCTTCGGCGAGTGGCTGCGGAGGACCTACCCGATGTCCGAGGGGGAGCTGCGCCTGTCCTGATCGGGCGTCACCGTCGCGGCACGCGCCGCGGGAGGGACACCGACAGGCGGAAACCTCCGCCGGCTTCGCTGGCGGCGTCCAGCCGGCCGCCCAACAGCTCGGCTCGCTCCCGGAGACCGCGCAGACCCGTACCGCTCGACGGGAGGGTGAGGGCGGGCTCGGTCGGGGCGTCGTTCGAGATCACGACATCGATCGTCGCCGTCGTCGCGCGAATGCTGACCTTCACCACGGCGCCGGGAGCGTGCTTGCGGACGTTCGTGAGCCCCTCCTGCACGGTGCGATACACCGCCCGTTGCACCGCGGGAGCGAGGTCCACGGGAACCTCGGTGACCAGCTCGGCGCTCAGCCCGCTGTCGGCGACCAGGCTCGGCAGGTCGCCGAGCGTGGGTTGCGGCTTGTCGCCGGGAGCGGGAGCGCCTTCGGCTCGGAGAACGCCGACCATCTGGCGGAGTTCGTCGAGAGTGCGCACCGCGAGGGAGCGGATGACATCGGCCGCTCGGCGGGCGTCGGGATCCGCCGAGGCGACCTGGAGGGCGCCGGCCTGAACGGCGATGAGGCTCACCTGGTGGGAGACGACGTCGTGCATCTCCCGGGAGAGTCGTATGCGCTCGCGGCGGAGCACGTCCTGCTCGTCGCGAAGGCGTTCGGCGGCGCGGGCGGCGGAGAGCTCGGCGACACGGTCGCTGAGCTCGCGCCGTGTTCGGACGAGGGCGCCGAGAGCGATCGGGGTCGCGGCGTACAGCAGCGCGTACAGCAGCGAGGGGGCGAGATAGTCCAGTTCCGGCAGCTGCCAGTCGGGGAGGAGGAAGCACGCGAACGTCACGGCCCCCGCGATGAGGAGCGGCGGGAGGCGTCGCTCGCGCACCGCGACGGAGTAGAGAGCGATCGGCGCGGCGATCGTCATGGCATCCACCACGAGTCCGGGCAGAACCAGCGCGAACGCCACCCAGGGTAGCCGCCGGCGGACCAAGAGTCCGAGCACCGCGATGGCGGCCAGGGCGATTTCGAAGGGCGTCCAGCGCGGGAGAAGAACGATGACGTCGACCACCGCCGCCGCGGCGAGCGCCACGTCGGTCACGACCGCGAACCACCTGCTGCCGGTGACCTCCGCCAGCCGATCGCGCGCGACGCGGGTCACTTCCGGTCGCCGCCCCGGCGGGCGCGCTCCGCGATGAGGGCGGCTTCGAGACGCGTCGATACAGACAGCTTCGCGAGGATGGCGCTCACGTGGTCCTTGACCGTCGCTCCGCTGAGATGGAGGCGTTTGCCGATCTCCGCGTTGGACTCGCCGGTGGGGAGGTGCTGCAACACGTCCCGCTCTCGTTCGGTGAGCAGCGCCACGCGTTCCACGGCGTCCGGGTCGGGGGCTCCGACGTACCCTTCGACGAGCGTGCGCGAGACCTGCGGGGAGAGCACCACGCCGCCGGCGGCGAGGGAACGCACCATCGCGGCGAGATGTTCGGGAGGGGTGTCCTTGACCAGGAACCCGGACGCGCCGTCGTGGAGCGCGCGGGCGATGTGGTCGTCCGTGTCGAACGTGGTGAGGATGCCGATGACGGGGCGGTCGGGGTCGTCGCGGAGATCGGCGAGCACATCCAGGCCGCTGCGCCCCGGCATCCGGATGTCGAGGAGGACGACGTCCGGGCGTTCGCGACGGATGGCTTCCACGGCCTGATCGCCGTCGACCGCGGCCACCACCTCGATGTCGTCGGCGGCGCCGAGGATCAGTTCGAAGCCGGAACGGACGAGGGCCTCGTCATCGACGACTACCACGCGGATCACGTCTGTCACACTACGACGGCGCGTGCCGTGCCGTCCCTGTGTGAACGGCGAAGGGGACGCCGTGTGCGCGGCGTCCCCTTCCTGCGAGCGGTGTCAGTCGTCCGAGACGGTGACCGTCACGTCGATGTTGCCGCGCGTGGCGTTCGAGTACGGGCAGACCTGGTGAGCTTCGTCGGCGAGCTGCTGGGCGAGGTCGTGCTCGACGCCCGGAAGCACGACCTCGAGCAGGACGGCGAGCTGATACCCGCCCTGGCCGTTCGGGCCGATCTGGACGCGCCCGCCCACCGAGGAGTCCTCGAGCTTGACCTTGTGGCCGCGGGCGACGGCGTGGAGAGCGCTGTGGAAGCACGCGGCATACCCGGCGGCGAAGAGCTGCTCGGGGTTGGTGCCGTTGCCGGAGCCGCCCATCTCCTTGGGGACGGCGACGTCCAGGTCGAGGTCGCCGGCGACGACGTGGCCGTTACGGCCTTCCCCGGTCGAGAGGGATTCGGCGGTGTAGAGGACGTCCATGGGTGAGGTTCCTTTCTCGAGGACGAACGGATGCCGGGAGGCACACGTGGGCAAGGACGGGCGCGCGGTGCGCCGGTCGATCAGGAGGCGAGTGTGCGCCCGCCGACCGCGTCCACCACGGTCTGCGGGTGGTCGCGGAGGTCGCGCATCGCGGCCGTCAGCTGCTGCAGGGCGCTGATCAGCTCGCGGGCGCTGTCGGCGTCGGTGAGGCCCGATCCGACCGCGATGCAGCGGGGGACGTGGGCGAGCTCTTCGCGCATCTCGCGTCCGCGCGAGGTGAGCGAGACGGTGACGACGCGCTCGTCGTCGGCGCGACGCTCTCGCGTGATGTAACCCGCGGACTCCATGCGGGCGAGCATGGGCGAGAGCGTGCCGGAGTCGAGCTGCAGGGCGTCGCCCAGGCCACTGACGGTCTGGGCACCGTCGTTCCACAGCGTGACGAGGGCGAGGTACTGCGGGTAGGTGAGGTCCCACGGGTCGAGCAACACGCGGTACGCCTGCGTCGTGGTGCGGCTGGCGGCGTAGAGGGCGAAGCACACGAGGGAGTCGACGGCGGGCATGGCAAAAGAGTTGCACACAATTCAATTGTGCACAACATGAATCAACGATCGCCCCCGAAGTCAACCCCTGCCGACGGCCGTCGGTTCGATCCGACCATGGGTCGCATGACCCCCCGCAGCGACGCGAGCGCCGTCTCTCCGTCGGGCTTCCTCCCCGACGCAGACCGCGACGTCCTCGCCATCAACGGGCACCACTTCGACCTCGGGATCCCCGGCCTCCCGGGTCTCGCCGACTCGGCCTGACGGACCCCGTCGTCAGTCCTCGGTGCGTACGATCGCGCCGTCCGTCGCTGCCACGGCGACCTCGCCGCCGTCGACGAATTCGATCGTCCACGCGGCGGCACCGCCATCGCGATCGAGCGCGACCTCGTCGACGCTGCGGTTCCCGTCGTAGGCTGCGGCGGCGATGCGGATCGCGTCCGCCAGCGGCGTCGACGCCGCGCTCAGGGCCGCGCGATCGTCCGCGTCGAGATCCCCGCCTTCGTGCCGACCCGCCACGGTCGGGCCGGCAGGCTCGACCTCGACCTCGACGTCGCGATCACCGACGGCGACGCGAATCCGGGACGTCCCTCCTTCGGTCTCCAGGGCGAAGGCGCGGCCGCCGGCATCCGACTCCGCCAGGACGACCGCGGCGATCGTCGACTCGTACCCCTCGTCGCCCGGGGTGCCCGAACCTGGCGAGGGGGCGCATGAGGCGAGGGTGAGGGCGAGTCCGAGCGCCGAGAGCCCGGCGGCGAGAACGCGGAGGGATGCCATGGCGCGAGGCTAGCGACCCGCGTGCGACCGCTCCCGGTCGTTGCGCCGGAGTCGCTGATGTGCCAGCCGTTCGACCGGGGGTAGCAATTCGTCCCGCGATCGTCAACCGCGGTCTCCGCTCCAGGTCGGCGTCCAAACATGGCGGACATGAGCGAGATCACCGCACACCACGGACTGCTGACCGACATCGACCTCCACGTCGACGACACCGGCGGGGCCGGCCGCCCCGTCGTCCTCATCCACGGCTGGCCCCTCTCGGGCGAATCGTGGGCCCACCAGGTCCCCGCCCTCGAGGCTGCGGGCTACCGCGTCGTCACGTACGATCGCCGCGGTTTCGGGCGGAGTGACAAGCCCCGCACCGGATACGACTACGACACGTTCGCCGACGACCTGCACGCGGTCCTGGAGGAGCTCGATCTGCGCGATGCGACGCTCGTCGGATTCTCCATGGGCGGTGGCGAGGTCGCCCGCTACCTCACGCGCCACGGTGCCGACCGCGTCCGCAGCGTCGTCTTCGCCGCGGCCGTCCCGCCGTACCTCGCCCAGACCGAGGACAACCCTGAGGGGCCGCTCGACAAGGACACCGCCGACGGCATGGAGAAGGGCCTCAAGGAGGACGAGAAGGCCTTCTATCACCAGTTCACGACCGACTTCTTCTCGGTCGACGGAACTCTCGCCGTCCCGGCATCCGAGCAGGCCGAGGCCGAGCGGCTGGCAAACCAGGCCGACCACCACGCGGCGCTGAAGGCCATGGAGGCCTTCGCGACCACGGACTTCCGTGACGACCTGAACAACGTCACGGTTCCGGCGCTCATCCTTCACGGCGACAGCGACGGGACCGTCCCGTTCGAAGGCTCGGGCAAGCGCACGCACGAGGCGATCCCCGGGAGCGAGCTGCACGTGGTGACGGGGGCTCCGCACGGCGTCAACGTCAGCCACGCCGACGAGTTCAACCGCGTGCTGCGGGACTTCCTGCAGCGCTGACCGCCCCTATCCGCCGCGTCCTCGACCTCGCCCGCGACCCCGCGGAGGACGCCTCCCGCACCCCCGGCACTTCGGAGCCGGGGGTGCGGTCGTGCGAGGCGGGCGGATGCCGGCGCCCCGCCGGCCGGCCCGCGTTTGGCCGTCGCATCCCGATGCCGTAAGCTAACCCTTTGGTGCCCGCCTCACTGCGAGCGGGTTACCCGAACGTGAGCCCTCCACCGGCCCAGTTCCCCGGTCGTCGACCGGAGAACCGACCACCGGAGCGGGATTCACGAACTCCTCCGTTCGATCAAGAAAGCAGCACTACTGTGACGCGCACTTTCACCCCCAAGGCCGCTGAGGTCACGCGCGAGTGGGTCGTTATCGACGCCACCGACGTCGTCCTCGGCCGCCTGGCCTCGCACGCGGCGGTCCTCCTCCGCGGCAAGCACAAGCCGACCTTCGCCAACCACATCGACTCCGGCGACTTCGTCATCGTGATCAACGCCGAGAAGGTCGCGCTCACGGGTCAGAAGCTCCAGAAGAAGATGGCTTACCGTCACTCGGGCTACCCGGGTGGTCTGAAGTCGGTCAGCTACGAGGAGCTCCTCGAGAAGAACCCCGTCCGCGCGGTCGAGAAGGCCATCCGCGGCATGCTGCCCAAGAACAGCCTCGGCGCGGCGCAGCTCAAGAAGCTCAAGGTTTACCGCGGCGCCGAGCACCCCCACGGTGCCCAGCAGCCCACCGCGTACACCTTCGACCAGGTCGCCCAGTAAGCGCCGCCGGATAAGGACGAAACAGTGTCGAACATCGACCCCAGCAACTACAGCACCGAGACGCCGGCCGAGCAGACCGTCGTCGCGGCCGAGCGCCCCGTTCTCTCGGTCCCCGGCGCAGCCGTCGGCCGCCGCAAGCAGGCCATCGCCCGCGTGCGCCTGGTCCCCGGCTCCGGCACGATCACGGTCAACGGCCGCACGATCGAGGACTACTTCCCGAACAAGCTCCACCAGCAGCTCATCAACGACCCGTTCACGGTCCTCGAGCTCGCCGGCGCGTACGACGTCATCGCTCGCATCTCCGGCGGCGGCCCCTCGGGTCAGGCCGGTGCGCTGCGCCTGGGCATCGCCCGCGCGCTCAACGAGATCGACGTCGAGAACAACCGCCCGGGTCTGAAGAAGGCCGGCTTCCTCTCGCGCGACGCTCGCGTGAAGGAGCGCAAGAAGGCCGGTCTCAAGAAGGCCCGCAAGGCGCCTCAGTACTCCAAGCGCTGAGTTCGACGCTCCGGATGCCTCTTTTCGGCACGGACGGGGTGCGGGGGCTGGCCAACGGCCTCCTCACCGCCGAACTCGCGCTGCACCTGGCCCAGGCGACCGCTGTCGTCCTGGGCCAGGGCCGTTCGGCGGAGGCGCGAAAGGCCGAAGGCCGTCGCCTCACCGCCGTCATCGCGCGCGACCCGCGGGTCTCGGGGGAGTTCCTCTCCGCCGCGGTCGCTGCGGGCCTGGCCTCGTCGGGCGTCGACGTGCTCGACGCAGGCGTCATCCCGACCCCCGCGACCGCGTTCCTGATCGCCGACCGCGACGCCGACTTCGGCGTGATGGTCTCGGCCTCGCACAACCCCGCGCCCGACAACGGGATCAAGATCTTCGCCCGCGGCGGCACCAAGCTCCCCGACATCGTCGAAGAGCGCATCGAGCGTGCCCTCGAGTGGGAGCGGCTGCAGCCGACGGGTGCCGGCGTGGGGCGGATCCGCCGCTTCGCCGATGCCGAAGACCGCTACGTGGTGCACCTGCTCGGATCTCTGCCGCACCGGCTCGACGGCATCCACGTGGTTCTCGACTGCGCGCACGGCGCAGCCGCGGGTGTCTCGCCCGAGACGTTCCGCGACGCCGGTGCGACCGTCACCGTGATCGGTGCCGATCCCGACGGTCTCAACATCAATGACGGCGTCGGCTCGACGCACCTCGAGGTGCTGTCCGAAGCCGTCGTGCGTCTCGGCGCCGACGTGGGTATCGCTCACGACGGCGACGCCGACCGGTGCCTCGCGGTGGACGCGCAGGGCAACGTCGTCGACGGCGATCAGATCATGGCGATCCTCGCCGTGGCCATGAAGGAGCGCGGCGCCCTCGCGCACGACACCCTCGTGGCGACGGTCATGAGCAATCTCGGACTTCACCGCGCGATGGCCGAGCACGGCATTCAGGTGAAGCAGACGGCGGTCGGCGACCGCTATGTGCTGGAAGCCATGGACGAGGGCGGATACTCCCTCGGCGGTGAGCAGTCCGGGCACGTGATCATGAGCGAGTTCGCCACGACCGGCGACGGTCTGCTCACGGGCCTGCACATCGTGGCGGAGATGGCCCGGCAGAAGAAGACGATGGCCGAGCTCGCCGCCATCATGACGGTGTACCCGCAGGTGCTGATCAACGTCCGCGGAGTCGATCGCGACCGCGTGTCCGACGATGTCGTGCAGGAAGCGGTTCGCTCCGCGGCGGCCGAGCTCGGCGACTCCGGTCGTGTGCTGTTGCGCGCGTCGGGAACCGAGCCGCTCGTGCGCGTCATGGTCGAGGCCGCGTCCGAGGACGTCGCCCGCGCCCACGCCGACCGGCTCGCCGAGGTCGTGCGGGAGCGCCTGGCCCTCTGACCCACGGCCCCCAAACCAGAGGATGCGCGGCCGCGGCACTGAGAAGGGTCAGTACTCCAGCGACTCGATGTACCGCAGGAGCACGCCCTCGCGCAGCGCCCAGGGGGAGACCTCGAGCTCGTCGACGTCCATCGCCTTCATCGCCCGCTCCACGACGATCGCGGCCGCGACGATCTGGAAGGTGCGGTCCGCCGTGATCCCGGGGAGGGCTTCGCGCGCGTCCGCGGGGATGCGCGCCAGTCGCGGGATCCAGTCCTTCAGTTCTCTGCGGGGCAGCACCATGCGGTCGATTCCCGACCACCCCGGAACCGGGTACCCGGCGAGCTTCGCCAGCGACCGGATCGCCTTCGACGACCCGATGACGTGGTCCGGGCGCGGGAGGGCGGAGAACCGTTGGGCGACCGGCGCGAGGACGGATGCCGCGTGCCGGCGCAGCGTATCGATCTCGTGCTCGCTGGGCGGGTCGTGGGGGAGGAACTGCACCGTGGAGCGCCCGGCGCCCAACGGCACCGACTCGGCGAGCTCGGGCAGTTCGTCGGCGCCGCCGGCGATCTCGAGCGACCCGCCGCCGATGTCGAAGAGGAGGATCTGGCCCGCCGACCAGCCGAACCAGCGCCGCACCGCGAGATAGGTGTACCGAGCCTCCGTCTCGCCACCGAGCACCTGCAGCGGTTGGCCGAGGACATCCTCGATAAGAGCGATGACACGCTCCCCGTTGGTGGCCTCGCGCACCGCCGAGGTCGCGGTGGCGAGCAGTTCGTCCACGCCCTCCGCGCGCGCCTTCTCGCGCGCCTGGGTCACGGCATCCACGAGTCCCTGGACGCCCTCGTCCGAGATCGAGCCGTCGGGTTCGAGGTAGCGCATGAGGCGCAGCACCGAACGGTGCGACGTCGTCGCGGTGGGCCGTCCGCCGGCGCGAGCGTTCGCGACCAGCAGGTGGACGGTGTTGGAACCGATGTCGAGTACCCCGAGTCGCACGCTCCGAGCGTAGTGCGAGGCCGCGGGTAGCATGGGCGGGTGTCCGCCGCCGAGACCGCCGCGCCCGCGCCGTCGCTGAGCCCCTACCGTCAGATCGATCGCGCCGATTGGGCCCGCATGGCCGGGGGCATCGAGCAGCCGCTGACCGAGACCGAGGTGGTGCAGCTCCGCGGTATCGGCGACCGGCTCGACCTGCGCGAGGTCGCCGAGGTCTACCTGCCGCTGAGCCGGCTGCTGAGCCTCTACGCGCGCTCCACGCGTCGGCTCGGCGCCGACACCAGCGAGTTCCTGGGCGAACCGGATGCCACGACCCCCTTCGTCATCGGGGTCGCCGGGTCGGTGGCGGTGGGGAAGTCCACGATCGCGCGGTTGCTGCGCGAGTTGATGAGCCGCTGGCCGGACACTCCGCGCGTCGCGCTCGTGACCACGGACGGATTCCTCTACCCCAATGCCGAGCTCGAGCGGCGGGGACTGATGGATCGCAAGGGCTTCCCCGAGTCGTACGACCGCCGGGCGCTGGTGGAGTTCCTCAGCGAAGTGAAGTCCGGAGCCGAAGAGGTGCGGGCGCCGTTCTACTCGCACGTGCGGTACGACATCATGCCCGACGCCCACGTCACCGTGCACCGTCCCGACGTCGTCATCGTCGAGGGGCTCAACGTCCTGCAGCCCCCGCCGACGCCGAACGACGTCGCGGTCAGCGACCTCTTCGACTTCTCGATCTACGTGGATGCCGAGGCCGCGCACATCGAGCGGTGGTACGTCGAACGGTTCCTCGCGCTGCGCGACAACGCGTTCACGAACCCCACGTCGTTCTTCCGCGTCTTCGCCGACATCAGCGACGAGGAGGCGGTGTCGCGCGCGCTCGGGTTCTGGCGCGATATCAACCTTCCGAACCTCGAGGAGAACGTGCTGCCCACCCGCCACCGCGCGAAACTCGTGCTCCAGAAGGGCGCAGACCACACCGTCGAATCGGTGCTGCTGCGCAAGCTCTGACGCCCCCGGCCCACGGGGGATCCCCCAGGCACGGCCCCGTAGACTCGGAGGCTATGTGCGGAATCATCGGATACGTGGGTCCTCGTCAGAGCCAGGACATCCTGCTGGCGGGCCTGTCACGGCTGGAGTACCGGGGATACGACTCCGCCGGCATCGCCGTGATCGACGGCGACGGCGGCCTCGGCATGCGTAAGCGCGCCGGCAAGCTGTCCGTTCTGCGGGATGACCTGGCATCCACGCCCCTCGCCGACGGCACCACGGGCATCGGACACACGCGCTGGGCCACGCACGGTGGACCCACCGACGCCAACGCGCACCCGCACCTGGCGGACGACGACAAGCTCGCCGTCATCCACAACGGCATCATCGAGAACTTCGCCGAGCTCAAGAGCGAGCTGGTCGGCGAGGGCATCACGTTCCGCAGCGAGACCGACACCGAGGTCGCCGCCGCCATGATCGGGCGCGAGTACGCCCGCACGGGCGATCTGGTCGCGGCATTCCGCGCCGTCGTGTCCCGCCTCGAGGGGGCGTACACGCTGCTCGCGATGCACAAGGACCACCCCGGCCTCGTCGTCGGTGCCCGCCGCAACTCGCCGCTCGTGATCGGCCTGGGCGAGGGGGAGAACTTCCTCGGCTCCGACGTCGCCGCGTTCGTCGAGCACACCCGCAAGGCCCTCGCGATCGGTCAGGACGAGATCGTCGCGATCACGCCCGAGGGTGTCGAGGTCACCGACTTCTCCGGCGCCGCGGTCGAGGTCGAAGCCTTCGACGTCACCTGGGACGCGTCGGCCGCCGAGAAGGGCGGATGGTCGTCGTTCATGGCCAAGGAGGTCTCGGAAGAGCCCGAGGCCGTCGCCAACACCATCCGCGGCCGCATCCACGAGGGCCGTGTGGAGATCCCCGAGCTGGACGGCATGGACGAGTTCCTCGCCGGCATCGACCGCATCCTCGTCATCGCGTGCGGCACCGCCGCGTACGCCGGCATGGTGGGCAAGTACGCGCTCGAGAAGTGGACGCGCGTCCCCGTCGATGTCGAGCTCGCGCACGAGTTCCGTTACCGCGACCCGGTGCTCTCGCCCCGGACGCTCGTCGTCTCGATCAGCCAGTCCGGCGAGACGATGGACACGCTCATGGCCGTGAAGTACGCCCGCTCGCGCGGCGCGAAGACGCTGTCGATCTGCAACACGCAGGGCGCGACGATTCCGCGCGAGTCGGATGCCATCGTCTACACGCACGCCGGCCCCGAGGTCGCGGTCGCCTCGACGAAGGCCTTCGTCGCGCAGATCACGGCGCTGTACCTTCTCGCGCTGCACGTCGGCCGCGTGCGCGGCGCCGTCGACCCGGTCGTCGCCGTCGAGGCCGTGACCGAGCTCGAGGCCGTCCCCGGCAAGATCGCGCGCGTGCTCGAGACCGAGCAGGCCCGCATCGAGCAGCTCGCGCACTGGATGGCCGACACCCGGTCGGTGCTGTTCCTCGGCCGTAACGTCGGGTACCCGATCGCGCTCGAGGGCGCCCTCAAGCTCAAGGAGCTGGCGTACATCCACGCCGAGGGCTTCGCGGCCGGCGAGCTCAAGCACGGCCCGATCGCCCTCATCGAGCCCGGCCAGCCGGTGTTCGTCGTCGTGCCGTCGCCGCGCGGGTCGGGCGAGATGCACAAGAAGGTCGTGTCGAACATCGAGGAGATCCGCGCCCGCGGCGCCCGCGTTATCGCGATCGCCGAAGAGGGCGACGTGGCTGTGCTCCCGGCCGCCGACGAGGTGCTGCGCATCCCGCTCGCCGCCCCGATGTTCGAGCCGCTGCTCGCCGTGGTGCCGCTGCACATCTTCGCCATGGGCCTCGCCGAGGCCAAGGGCCTCGACGTCGACCAGCCGCGCAACCTCGCGAAGTCGGTCACGGTCGAGTAATCCGCGGGCTTTTCGGGGTCGGATGCCACGGGCATCCGGCCCCTCGCCGTTTCGCTCGGCGACGACAAGCACCGGCAGAATGGACGGGATGCCAGGGAGGGAGGGCGCATGATCGTCGGAATCGGCGTCGACCTCGTCGACGTGCCGCGCTTCGAGCAGCAGCTCGCGCGCACGCCCCGGCTGCTCACCCGCCTGTTCGCGCCCGCCGAGCGGCTGCTGAAGCCCCGGTCGCTCGCCGCGCGGTACGCCGCGAAGGAGGCGCTGATCAAGGCCCTCGGCGGCTCCGACGGCGTGTACTGGACCGACATCGAGGTGACGCCCGAGCCCTCGGGGCGTCCGACGTTCACGCTCACCGGCGAGACCGCGGCGACCGTGGCCGCGAGGGGGATCACGGCGCTGCACCTCTCGATGTCGCACGACGCCGCGCTCGCGACGGCGTACGTCATCGCGGAGGCCGGACCGGCTGCACCCGAGGCGGGGCCCGCCGAACCGATCCGGGAGGAGCGCGCATGAGAATGGCATCCGGAGTGCTCCGCGAAGCGTTGATCGACGTCGACGCGATCACCGAGAACGTGCGGCACCTGCGCCGACTGACCGGCGTCGAGGTCATCGCCGTGGTCAAGGCCGAAGGCTACGGGCACGGCGCGCACCGTGCGGCGGTCGCGGCGCTGCGCGGCGGCGCGACGCGGATCGGCGTCTCCGATATCGACGAGGCGCTGGCGCTGCGACGCCGGGGCCTCCGCGCACCGGTCTTCGCGTGGTTGCACGCGCCGGGGGCGTCCTTCGTCGAGGCCGTGCGGGAGGACGTCGAGCTCGGGATCTCCGACATCGACCAACTGCTGCGGGCCGGGGAGGCAGCTCAGGGCGGCCGCGCCGCCGCCGTGCACCTGAAGATCGAGACGGGGCTGTCGCGCAACGGCATCCCGCCCGCCGACTGGCGCGTGGTGTTCTCCGAGGCCGCACGCCTCGAGCGGATCGGTCGTCTGCGGGTCGTGGGGCTGTTCTCGCACCTGTCGAACACGAGCGAGGCCGACGACCGCGCGGCCCTGGCGAAGTTCGAGGAAGGTGTCGTGCTCGCCGCCGCGGCCGGGCTCACCCCGCCGCTCCGGCACATCGCCGCGACCCACGCCGCGATCGCCCTTCCCGAGGCGCGGCTGAACGCCGTGCGCATCGGCATCGGCATCTACGGCATCTCACCGTTCCACGACCGCAGCTCGGCCGACCTCGGCCTGCGTCCCGCGATGACGCTGCGCGGGGCCGTCGCCGCGGTGCGCCGCGTCCCGGCTGGCACGGGGGTGTCGTACGGCTACGCCTACCGCACCGAGACCGACACCACTCTCGCGCTCGTGCCCCTCGGGTACGCCGACGGCGTTCCGCGGCAGGCGTCGGGTCGTGGACCCGTGTCGATCAACGGCCGCCGCTTCACGGTGGCCGGGCGCATCGCGATGGACCAGTTCGTCGTCGACGTCGGAGATCACCCCGTCGCCGTGGGAGACGAGGCCGTGCTGTTCGGCGATCCGACGCTGGGTGTGCCCGCGGCGCGTGATTGGGCGGATGCCGCGGACACGATCGACTACGAGATCGTGACCCGGATCGGTCCACGGGTGCCGCGACGGGAGGTGGGCGTGTGAGCGTTCCCGATGAGCTGCTGGGTGAGCGCGAGATCGCCGGACCCGCCGACATGGAGGAGCTCGGACGCGCGCTGGGCCACGCCCTCGAACCCGGTGACGTGGTGGTGCTCACCGGTCCGCTCGGCGCCGGCAAGACGACCTTGACCCGCGGGATCGGCGAGGGGCTCGGCATCCGGGGTCCGGTCCAGAGTCCGACGTTCGTCATCGCTCGGACGCACCCGTCGCTCGTCGGCGGGGCACCCCTGGTGCACGTGGATGCCTACCGGCTGGGCGCCGCCGTCGAGCTCGACGACCTCGACATCGATGTGGAGCACTCGGTCGTGATCGTCGAGTGGGGCCGCGGTGTCGCCGACCACCTCGCCGACTCCTGGTGGGAGATCGAGATCTCGCGTCAGACCGGCGGTCGAGGTGTGGACAACGCGTGCGGCGAGATCGCCCCGCACACTCTCGACCTGGACGCCGATGCCCCGCGGACGGTGACCATCTCGCGTCGCCCCTGACGCCTCAGGTCGGCTGCCGGTCGCGCCGCGAAGGCGAACGGCGGTCGGGCTCGGCGGTCCACACGTCGCGCAGGGCGCGCAGGGTCTCGTACGCCTGCTCGACGTGGGCGAAGTGCCCGCTGTCCTCCAGCACCGTCTCGCGATACCCGGGGATGCGCCGGCGGGCGTCGCGCGCGTCCTGACGCCCGGCGAACACGTCGTGCCGGCCGCGTACGGCGCGAACCGGTGCGGTGATCCGCTTCCACGCGGCGTCGTCGTGGGTCCGGGCGGCACGGGCGGCGGCGAGGAAGGCCGCGGGCCGGATCTCGTCCGCCAGAGCGTCGGAGACCGCGGTGTCGACACGATCCGGATGCCGGAACAGCGGGCGCGCGAACAGCCGCAGGGCGCCGATGCGACGCAGTCCTCGAAGGAGGGGACGCGCGAGGGGACCGATACCGCGGAGGATGCCCATCGCGGCGACCATGCCGCCGAATGCCGGGAGCACGGTCCACCCGGAGACGGGCCGGCGCATCACAGCGCGCACCGCCGCACCGGTGGGGGAGACGAGCCCCACGGCCACGGTCTGCGCGGGGAACGCCGCGGCGACATCGAGGGCGACGACGGCGCCGAGGGAATGGCCCACGACGCGCCAGCGCGGATACCCCAGGGCGCGGGCGACCGCGACCACCGCTTCGGCGGCATCGGTGGGGGCGGGGACGGGGCCGGGCGACTCGCCCCACCCCGGCAGGTCGATCGCGATGACGTCGTCGAGGGGGATGCCGAGCCGTTCGGCGGCGCTGAGCAGTGGCATCCACGTCCGCCACGATCCGGCGGCGCCGTGGAGGAGCACCGTCGCAACGGCTCCGGCAGAGCTCCGACCGGCGTGCACGACGATCGGGCCCGCGGCCGTCGGCACCACCACGCGGCGCAGCTGTCGTTCCATACCCCTTCTTCGGAGCCGAGGGCCTCGCCGGATGCCCCTGGTCCGGGCTGTTCCCCACCCATGTCCCACTTATGGCCGGTGGGGGCCGCCTGAAGTGGCCGAAAGTGGGACATGCACCGCCAGAAGGGGGACGAGGTACGCCGGACGGGCGGTCGGCGGCACCGGTGTCGGGCGCCCCGGATACCCTGGAACGGTGATCCTCGGCATCGACACCTCCCTCGGCACCGCCGTGGCGGCGATCGCGCGCGACGGCGAGATCCTCGCCGACGAGCAGAGCGCGAACCCGCTCGGGCACGCCGAGGTCATCGGCGATCTGCTGAGCCGAGCCGTTCGCGTGGCCACGCACCCGACGCACGTCGCGATCGGCATGGGTCCGGGTCCCTTCACCGGTCTTCGCGTCGGGATCGCGACCGCGCGCGCGTTCGCTCTCGGGCGTGGCATCCCGGTCGTCCCCGTCCCGAGCCACGACGGCATCGCGCTCGGCATCCTGCTCTCCGATGCGCTCACCGGCACCGACACCCCGCGCTTCGCCGTCGTCACCGACGCACGGCGAAAGGAGTTCGCGTACAGCGTCTTCGACGGTATCGACGACGACGGACTCCCCGTGCGGATCACGGATGCCGTGCTCAGCCCCCGCGACGACCTCGACGCACGACTGGCCGAGGCCGGGGCGGTGCGGTACGACGCCACGAGCGTCTCCGCCGCCATGATCGCGCTCGCGGCGGCCCGGGCGCTCGATGCCGGCCGCGTCCTCGCCGGATCCGAGCCGTTGTATCTGCGCAGCCCCGACGTCGTGGCCGCGCATGCGCCGAAGCGGGTGAGCGCGTGACGACGCGCGCCGCGACCCTCGACGACCTCGACGCGATCATGGCGCTCGAGCACGCCTCGTTCCCCACCGACGCGTGGAGTCCGGCGATGATGCGCGAAGAGCTGACGTCTCCGCACGGTTGGTATGTCGTGGTGGAGGAGGCGGGGCGCCTCGTCGGGTACGCGGGGCTGCGGGCCGTGCGCGGGGCGAGGGATGCCGACATCCAGACCATCACGATCGCCGAGACCGCGCGCGGACGCGGGAGAGGCCGCGCTCTGCTGACGGAACTTCTCGCCGAGGCCGAGCGTCGTGGGGTGCACGAGGTGTTCCTCGAGGTCCGCGCCGACAACCCCGTCGCGCAGACGCTGTATGCCTCGGAGGGCTTCGCCGAGATCGGCCGTCGCCCGCGGTACTACCAGCCCGACGACGTCGACGCGATCGTCATGCAGCTCGACCTGCGGGCGTGGACCGCGCGCCGCACGCCCGATGACGCGGCGACGACCGGAAAGGGATGGTGCTGATGGACGCGCCCCTCGTCCTGGGTATCGAGACCAGCTGCGACGAAACCGGGATCGGTATCGTCCGCGGCCGCCAGCTGCTCAGCAACACGATCGCCTCGAGCATGGACGAGCACGCCCGCTACGGCGGCGTCGTCCCCGAGGTCGCAGCCCGGGCGCACCTCGAGGCGCTCCAGCCCTCGATCGACGCGGCGCTCGCCGAGGCCGGGGTGACCCTCGCCGAGATCGACGCCGTGGCCGTCACGAGCGGTCCCGGACTTGCCGGTGCCTTGATGGTCGGCGTCGGAGCGGCGAAGGGTCTCGCGGTCGCCCTCGACAAACCGCTCTACGCCGTGAACCACCTCGTCGGACACATCGCGGCCGACATCCTCGATGCCGAGGCGGGGGAGCTGGAATACCCCACGGTCGCGCTCCTCGTGAGCGGCGGACACACCTCGCTGTTGCTCGTCCGCGACCTCACCAGCGACGTCGAACTGCTCGGGGAGACGATGGACGACGCCGCCGGCGAGGCGTTCGACAAGGTCGCCCGTCTGCTGGAGCTGCCGTACCCGGGCGGTCCAGAGATCGACCGCGCCGCCGCCGACGGCGACCCCACCGCGATCCGCTTCCCGCGCGGGCTCTCGCGCGCCTCCGACATGGCATCCCACCGGTACGACTTCTCGTTCTCGGGCTTGAAGACCGCGGTCGCGCGCTGGGTCGAGCAGCACGAGGCAGCGGGCGAGCCGGTGCCCGTCGCCGACGTTGCGGCGTCGTTCCGCGAGGCCGTGGTCGATGTGCTCGTCACGAAGGCGCTGGACGCCTGCGAGCGGTACGGCGTGCCGCGCCTGCTCCTGGGCGGTGGGGTGATCGCCAACAAGCGCCTGCGCGACGTCGCGATCGAGCGCGCCGCCGCCGCGGGCGTGGCCGTGCGGATTCCGCCGCTGCGGCTGTGCACCGACAACGGCGCCATGATCGCCGCGCTCGCCGCCGAGCTCATCGCGTCGGGCCGCCGCCCCTCGACCCTGGCGTTCGGCGCCGACTCCACCTTGCCGGTGACCGAGATCCAGGTCGCCGAGGATCCGGATGCCACGGCCCCCGGCCCCGTTCCCGTCGGGGCCGCCTCGTGAGTGAGCCGGAGCCGCTGAGCCGACGGGAGCGCGCGGCGGGCGAGAGCGCGCCGGTCCCCACCGCCGCGGAACAGATCGCGGCCGGCGACGCTTTCGACGGCGAGCGCTTGCCGACGGCCCAGCTCGAGCGCGCGGCGTTCGGCGAGCACGTTCTGCCGTGGAGCCCCCCGACGCCGACGGCGCCGCCCTCCGTCGCACCGTGGGCCCTGGCCGTTGCGATCACGGCACTCGTCGCCTCGCTGTTCGCGGGCGTGCTGCTCCCGCTCGGCGTGATCGCGCTCGTCATGTCGGTCATCTCGCTGCGTCGCGCGCACGACAGCCGGAGGGTGGCGATCTGGGCTCTCGCGCTCGCCGTCCTCTCGATCGTCTTCAGCGCCGGATGGCTCCTGTGGGCGCTGCCGCAGCTGTCGCCGGTCTAAGCCCCTTCCACGGCGCTCGCGCTCACCAGATCGCCGACGATGTCCCGGATGCCGGGACGCTCCCCGGTGCGCCCGACCACCCGCGGGCCGGGGGTCGGCCCCGGCACGGTGTGGCCCCCGCCGCGCACGACGTGGAGGGTCACCGGAGCACGGCCCTCCTGTCGGTAGGCGACAGTGTGGATCGCCGCACGCCCGGGCGCGGGGGCGGGGCCGTGGTCGGTGGACGGCGCGTCGGCGATGTCGTTGCGGCGCGCGAAGTACTCGGCGGTGGCGGTGGCCGACAGGGAGGCTCCGCCGACGCGGAATAGCGCGCGCGCCCACCACGCCATCGGTCCGCCCTCGAACGGGACGATGGGGTCCGCGGTTCCGGCCACGATCGCGATCGGCACGGGGCGACGCGTCGGCGCGCCGAAATCACCGAGGAAGTTCTCTCGCTCGGGCATCGTGGCCGCGACGATCGCCGCTCCCGCGAGCAGGTCGTCCGCCTCGTGCAGCAGGCGAATCACCATCTGGCCCCCGTTCGAGTACCCGACCCCGATGACCCTCGCGGTGTCGATGCCGTGGCTGCGGGCGAGGGATCGGACGACATCGCGGGCGAAGGCGACGTCGTCGATGTTCTCGCGGCGCGCGGGGAACGCGCTCGCCGCGCGTGCGTCGTTCCAGTTGCCGCGGTAGCCGTCGAGATACGCGATCACGGCGCGACCCTCGTCGGCGAGACCGTCCAGGGTGCCGCCGGTGAAGCGGCGGTGGATGTCGCCGCTCTGGCGCGACCCATGGAAGACGAGGACGACAGGGCGATCGGGCGGGCCGTCGGGGTCACCGACCACGACGAAGGTGCGCGTCCGGCCGGCGACCGAGATGGTGTGGGTCATGAGAAGTCCTCCTCACCCGGGGCGGCTCGCCACGGGGTCGGGGCGAGCGTATAGATTGACATCGTGTCAAGGTCAAGGCGGTGGCTATGAGGATCGGCGAGGTCAGTCGGCGCAGCGGCGTCAGCCCGCGCTCGCTGCGGTACTACGAGCAGCTCGGGCTCATCGACTCCGAACGTGAATCCAATGGCTACCGCCGCTACGACGACGTCGCGGTCGAGCGGGCGGTCGTGATCCACATGCTCTTCGAGATGGACTTCTCGCGCGAGATCGTCACGTCCGTGCTCGCGTGCACCGGCGACGCCCCCGCCGAGGCTCACGATGCGCTCGCCGTCCAGCTCGCCCGCGTGCGCGAGGATCTCTCCACGCGCATCGAGACGCTGATGGCGACCCGGCACCGCATCGATGATTTCCTCGCCGCCCGCGCCGCGGACACCGCGGCCTGAGGACGCGGTCCGGGCTTCGGCGAGCGTCTGCTTCAGCGCCCGCGCGTCACCCCACGCGGTCGGCCAGCAGCGCCACGCGGCGGCCACGGACGCGCGTCACGAGCAAGGTCGCCGACTCGTCGCCGCGCAGCGAGAGGCGCGTCCGCAGTGCGGCGGGGTCGATGTCGACCCCGCGCTTCTTGATCTCGAGCGTTCCGATGTTGCGATCGCGCAGGGCGCGCGCGAGCTTCTTCGTGTCCGCGGGGAGCTCTTCGCGTACGCGGAACGACGACACGAAGGGGCTCGTCAGAGCCGCGTCAGAGGTCAGGTACGCGATGCCCGTGGCCACCATGCCGGCCTCGAGCGATCGCGCGACCTCGCCGATCAGGCGCGCGCGGATCACGGCGCCGTCGGGTTCGTGGACGTACGCACCGAGCTCGCGGGGCTCGACGTCGGGAGCATCCGAGGGTGCCGTCAGTTCCCAGGCGTCGTCGCCGCGCACGACGAGCGCAGCGCGGCGGACGTTGTCGCGCGCGAGGCTCCCCGCCCAGAGGACGAGTTCGATCGTCGAACCGTCGGCGCTGATCCACTGCGCTTCGACGTCGTCCGGGATGAGCTCACGGTCGAACGCCGGCCCGAGCTTCACGCCGCCGGGCCGGCCCCGGAGCAGCTCGAACACCCACTCGAGTGACGGCGACCACTGGTCGGCCGATACGCGCCGGGTCTCGCCGTGGCCGGCGGTGCGCCTCGCGGGGTCCAGCCAGACCGCATCCACGCCGCTCAGGTCGGCATCCTCCGCTCGACCGTGGGCGACCGTGACGGCGTCGCCGAAGGGGGCGAGGTTGTAGGCGGCGATCGCGGCCGTGACCTCATCGGCGTCGACCGCGTGCACCCGGATGCCGAGCCCCGCGAGGCCCAGTGCGTCACCGCCGATGCCACAGCCGAGGTCGGCCACCGAGCTCACGTCGGCGGCCCGGAACCGACCCGCGTGCCGTGCCGCGATCGGCAGGCGCGTCGCCTGTTCGAGCCCCGCGCGGGTGAAGAGCATCCGGTCGGCGAAAGGACCGAATTTCGCGCCCGCGCGCACGCGCAGCCGAGCCTGGCTCACGACGGCCGCGACGAGATCGGGGGAGTGGCCCGCCGCGCGCAGCCTCGACACCGCGCGGGCGGCGTCGTCGGTGGTCGTGAGCGGTCCCACCTCGTCGAGCAGGGTGAGCCCGTCGGGCGTGAGCAGGGCGGTCAGCTCGGCGATCTCCACCGGGCCAGCCTAGGTGTCGAAACTGTTGGCACTCGCGTTGCATGAGTGCCAGCACTTCTCTACACTCGGATTAGCACTCTCCTGGTGTGGGTGCTAACGAGTCTTCTGTAACGAGAAAGAAGAGGTAGACCGTGTCGGTTTCCATCAAGCCGCTCGAGGACCGCATCGTCATCAAGCAGGTCGAGGCTGAGCAGACCACCGCGAGTGGTCTCGTCATCCCCGACACCGCCAAGGAGAAGCCGCAGGAGGGCGAGGTTGTCGCCGTCGGACCCGGCCGTATCGACGACAACGGCAACCGTGTCCCCCTCGACGTCACCGTCGGCGACCGCGTTCTGTACAGCAAGTACGGCGGCACCGAGGTCAAGTTCGGCGCCGACGAGTACCTGGTGCTCTCGGCTCGCGACGTCCTCGCGGTGGTCGTTCGCTGATCGCGTTGCGATTTCCTCAGAACCCCGGATGCCTCGGCATCCGGGGTTCTGCTTTTGTCCAGCGGCGTCTTACGCCCCGTGACCGACCGCGGGGGGCTCTGGTCCGGGGCTGAATACGCTGGTTCGGTGACCGCCGATCTCGCTGTGCGTCTGACCGAGAACCTTCCCGCCGAACGCGTCATCGATGACCCCGCCCTCGTCGCGGCGTACGCGACGGACGCCTCGCGTCTTCCGGCCCCGCGGGCCGCTCTGGTGGTGCAGCCGCGCACCGCGGAGGAGGTCTCGGCCGTCCTCCGCGTTGCGAACACGACCGGGACCCCGGTCGTTCCCCAGGGCGCGCGCACGGGGCTCGTCGGCGGCTCGGCCGCGATCGAGGGAGCCATCCTCCTCGATCTGTCGCGGATGGATGCCATCCTCGCCATCGACGCGGTCGAGGGCACGGCCACGGTTCAGCCCGGCGTGGTCGTCGCGGATCTCCAGCGCGCGGCGGCCGAGCGGGGGCTCTTCTACGCCCCCGATCCGGCATCGGCCGAGTGGGCGACGATCGGCGGCACGATCGCGACGAACGCCGGTGGCATGCGGTGCATCCGGTACGGCGTGACCGGAGACGCGGTGCTGTCGCTCCAGGTCGTCCTGGCCGACGGCTCGATCGAACGCACGCGCCCCGCCACGGTGAAGGGCGTCGCGGGCCTCGACCTGACGAGCCTCGTCGTGGGCTCGGAGGGAACCCTCGCGGTCGTGACCGAGGCGACGCTCCGGCTCCTCCCCGCACCGGGACCCGCCCGCGGCGTCCTGGGCCTGTTCCCCTCGACAGCGGCAGCGCTCGCGGCCGCCGCGGCATTGACGACCGGACCCCGCCTCCCCTCGACGCTGGAGTTCCTCGATGACACGGCGCTCCGCGGCATCCGCATCGCCCGTCCCGACATGGATCTCGACCCGGCGGCGCGGTCATGGCTGCTCGCGATCACGGACGCGGTCGAGGGAGCCGATCGCGACCTCGACCACTTCGTTGCCACCTTCCGCGCGCATGGTGCGGTCTCGGTCGATCGCGCCGACGACGAAGAGCAGCTGGACCGGCTCCTCGCCGCTCGCCGCGCTCTCAACCCCGGGCTGCTCGCGCTGCGCGGCGCCGCCACGCACGGCGACCTCGCGGTGCCACGGTCGCGTCTGGCGGCCTTCGCCGAGGAGGCCGAGCGCATCGCGGAAGAGCGGGGCGTCGAGATCAGCCTGGCCGGGCACGTCGGCGACGGGAATCTGCATCCCACGGTGGTCTACGACGCTGCCGATCCGGTCGCTACCGCCGCGGCGCACCGGGCCGCGGCCGACCTGCTGCAGCTCGCGCAGCACCTCGGCGGCACCGTCGCGGGCGAGCACGGCGTGGGCACGCTGAAGCTCGACGACCTCGACGGGGAGCTGTCGAGCCGCCTGCGGGGTCTGCAGCGCGAGATCAAGCGGGTGTTCGACCCCCGCGGCATCCTGAACCCGGGGCGGAAGCTCTAGCGCACCAGGTCCGCGGCGGACGTCAGCGCCGCGAGGCGATCGATCAGCTCCTGCAGCGTGGCGTCGTCCACGACCAGCCCGAGGCGAACGTGCCCGCGCCCGCCGGCGCCGAAGCCGTCGCCGGGCGCGATCCCGATCCGCGCCTCTTCTCGCACACGCCGAGCGAACGCGACGGCGTCCGTGCCCTCGGGCAGACGCACCCACACGAAGAACGTCCCCCGCGGCTCGATCACGTCCCACCCGATGCCGCGCAGACCCGTGATGACGAGGTCGCGGCGCCGTCGGTACACCTCGACCAGATCGGCGGCGGCTCCCTGGTCGCCGAGCAGTGCTTTGGCCGCGGCCTCCTGCGTCGCGCCGAACATCGTGCTGAAGGCGTGCGCCTGGTAGCGGCGCATGGCCGAGATGAGGGAGGCGTTCCCGGCGGCGAAGCCGACGCGCCATCCCGCCATGCTGTAGGTCTTCGACAGTGTCTGCACCTCGACAGTGCGGCCCTCCGGACCGTCGATCGCCAGGGCCGACAGCGGCCGTTCGCCGAACCCCAGCGAGGCGTAGGCGAAGTCGTGCACGAACGCCGCGCCGACCCGCTCCGCGAAGCCGATGGCGGCGGTGAACGTCGCCGGCGTCGCCAACGCTCCGGTCGGGTTGTTCGGGTAGTTCAGGAGGAGCAGTCGCGCGTCATCGACGTGGTCGAGGGCGGCGAAGTCGGGCTGATAGTCGGGTTCGGTGAGGGTCACCGTCTCCGCCCGTGCCTGCGCGAGGTCGATGGCCGACGTGTACAGCGGGTATCCCGGGTCGGGGAGGACGACGGTCGCGCCCGGGTCGGCGAGACCCAGGACCGCGGCCATCAGAGCCTCGTGGGAGCCGTGGAAGATGCCCACCTGCGCATCGGGGTCGAGCTCGAGCCCGTGGTCGTCGCGGTAGCGGCGCACGACGCCCTCCCGCAGCGAGCGCCGTCCGGCGTACGACGGGTAGCGGTGGTTGATGGGATCGTCGACGAAACGCTGCATCGCGCGCACGATGCGCTCGGGCGTCGGAAGGTCGGGGTTGCCCTTCGAGACGTCGATGAACCGCGGCCCGGGAAGCGCCGAGAGTCGGGCGTTCTCGGCATCCATCGCGCCCCAGAAGTTCGGGGGCAGGGCCGCGACGCGGGCGGCGGGCGCGAAGTCGACCATGCTCACCGCCGCCGGAAACGTCGCGCCAGCGAAGACCCGATCGCCTGGATCCCCTGCACGAGCACGATCAGCGTGACGCAGGTGATCACCATCGCGAATCCGTCGTAGCGCTGGTAGCCGTACGAGAGCGCCAGGTCACCGATGCCGCCGGCTCCGACGGTCCCCGCCATGGCGGTGGCGTCGATCAGACCGACGGTGGCGATCGTGATGGCCAGGATGAGCGAGCCACGCGCCTCCGGAAGAAGGAACCGCCAGAAGATCTGCAGAGGGGACGCACCCATCGAGCGCGCCGCCTCGACGACGCCGGCCGGGACCTCGAGCAGGGAGTTCTCGACCAGCCGGCCGATGTACGGCGCGATCATCACGGTCAGGGGGACGATCGCCGCCCAGACGCCGATGCTCGTTCCCACCAGGAGCCGGGTGAAGGGAAGGATCGCGACGAGCAGGATGATGAACGGCAGCGAACGGATGAGGTTGACCACGGCGCCCAGGACCAGGTTCACGGGCGTGTTCTGCAGCACACCGCCCCGACGCGTCAGGGCGAGGATCGCGCCCAGGGCGATACCGAGGATCGACCCCAGAACGAGCGAGACCCCGAGCATCTGCAGCGTCTCGCCGAGAGCGCGCAGATAGATCTCGGGGGTGACGAGTGTCCACTTGCCGCCGTTCACGCCACGACCTCCTCGAGCTCGACGACCCG
This sequence comes from Microbacterium canaveralium, assembly GCF_047238045.1. Classification (NCBI taxonomy): domain Bacteria; kingdom Bacillati; phylum Actinomycetota; class Actinomycetes; order Micrococcales; family Microbacteriaceae; genus Microbacterium; species Microbacterium canaveralium. Next base: position 671,124 of record NZ_JBDFMA010000003.1, read on the forward strand.
CTCGGAGAGGTAGCGGTGGGCCTCGCGCATCTTCTCGGGACTGCCGGTGACCTTGATGATGAGTTGCCCCACGGTGTGATCCTGGATCTGGGTCATGTCCGCGTGGAGCATGTTCACGTCCACGCCGACATCCCGGATCAGGCCCGTGATGAGCGGCTGCTCGACCTCGGCATCCAGGAGGAGCATGCGCCAGAGTCCCTCGCCGCCGAGCTGGTCGACGACACGGCGCGGCAACCCGCGCGGGACGATCGTGTCGACGAAGTCACGCGTCGCCGCCGCACGGGGGCGGACGAACGTGTCCAGCACGCTCCCGTGCTCGACCACCTCACCGTCGGCCATCACGGCCACCTCGTGAGCGAGATCCTTGATGACGTCCATCTCGTGGGTCACGACGAGGATCGTCGTGCCGTACTCGCGGTTGATCCGACGCAGCAGGTCGAGGATCTGCGCGGTCGTCGAGGGGTCCAGGGCGCTCGTGGACTCGTCCGAGAGCAGGATCTTCGGGTTGCGGGCCAGCGCCCGCGCGATCCCGACGCGCTGCTTCTGACCGCCCGACAGATCGCCGGGGTGGCTCCCGGCCTTGCCGCTGAGCCCCACGAAGTCGAGTACCTCGTCGGCGCGACGGCGGGCGTCGACGGGCGAGACGCCGTCCAGCCGCAGGGGGAGGGCGACGTTGTCGCGGGCGGAGAGGGTCTCCAGCAGGTTGAACTGCTGGAAGATCATGCCGGTGTTCTTCTGTGCCGCGCGGAGTTCCCGCCCGCACAGCGAGGAGATGTCGAGATCGTCGACCAGCACTCGCCCCGACGTCGGCTTCTCCAAGCCGTTCACCGTGCGGATGAGCGTGGACTTCCCCGCTCCGCTGTATCCGATGACGCCGAAGATCGTTCCGGGGGCGACCTGAAGGGAGACATCCCGGAGGGCCGTCGTGGTGACGGCCCTCCGGGTGTAGCTCTTGGTCACCGCGTCGAAGACGATGCCTCCGCCCGCGGCGCCGCTCACTCGAACCAGGCCGGGAGCTGGTAGCCGGCGTATTGGGGGTTCGCCTTGATGAAGTCGATGAACTCCTGCGACTGGTACGCGGCTTTGATCGCCTGCGCCCACGGGGTGTCGACGTCAACCGAGCGCACGGTGACGACGTTCGAGAACTGCACTGGCTGGTCCTCGACGGCCAGGGCCTTGTCGTAGTCCAGGCCACCCGAGACGATGAAGTTGCCCTGGATGGTCGCGTAGTCGACGTCCTGGAGGGCCGGGACCTGCTGAGCGTTCTCGATGGGCGTGATGTTCAGGTTCTTCGGGTTCGACGTGATGATCGACAGGTCGGCGGTGTTGGGGTCATCGACGTCGTCGAAGTCGATCCAGCCGACATCGCGCAGGATCAACAGCCCGCGGTAGAGGTTGGCCGGGGAGTTCGGGACGGTGACGGTGGACCCGTCGGCGACGTCGGCGAGAGACGTCTTCTTGCCGCCGAACAGCGCCATGCGCGGCGTCGGCACCTGGACCAGGGCGGCGTTGTCGATGCTCTCCTGTTTGTTGACGAAGTCCATGTACACCGGGTGTTGCATGATGTTCGCGTCGATCTCGCCGGAGTTCACGGCGACATTGACGACGATGCCGTCGGTGAAGTCGACCGGTTCGACGGTGTAGCCCTCGGACTCGAGGATGGGCTGGATGCCACCCTGGAACATCTCCTCGTACGGGCCGGGGTTGAAGCCGATCTTCAGCGCGGTCTTGTCCGTGGATGCCTCCGTCGGGGACGAGGTGGACGAAGCGCCGCACGCGGCGAGGCTCACCGCGAGAAGGGTCGCGGTCAGGGCGGCCGCTGCGGTACGGGCGATACTCATGGATCCTCCGGGACTCGGATGGTGCAGGGCGGTGCTGCGCTCGGTGCGCGAGAAGTGAGGGGATGTCGGCGCGAGGCGACTCCGTGACGCTAGCGAGCGGGCGCGACCGCAAGCGAAACGCGGCGTCACACGGGGCAACACTCGCCGCGGACGATCACCGCGAAAGCGTGACGCACTCGACACATACGCGACTTGTCCGACAAGTATGGTGGTGTCGACGAAAGGGAGGACCCCGCCCGTGAAAGCCCTGGACCCGACGGCGCCGCTCGCGGTGAATGTCATGCCCCACGACGCACGCCACGTCGTCGCCCGCGCGGTCGAGGCGGATCGACGGGGAATTCCCCGCTTCGTCCTGCCGGACGCGGGCCGGTCCACGCGCGATCCCTGGGTGACGCTAGGCGCGGCGGGCGCGATGACGGATGCCATCCGCCTCGGCGCGATCACGAATCCGCTGACTCGTCGGCCCGAGGTGACCGCCGGCGCGCTGCAGACACTCGCCGAGCTCACCGGTGGGCGCGCGTTCGTGATCCTCGCCGTCGGCGGTGCGGTGCAACTCGCGGGGATGGGTGTGCCGCGCCCGGCGGATATCGAGACTCTCGCGGAGGCGGCGGCGCTCGTGCGCGCCGCCGACGCGGGGGAGGTCTGGGTGGCGACCAAGGGGCCGCGAACGATCCGCGCCGTGTCCGGGACCGCCGACGTCATCCTGCTGTCGGGAATCCCGTTCCCCCTGATCGCCGAGGTCGCCGCCCGGACGCGGGAGATCACCGGCGCGAGGGTCGCCTTCACGCTGCACCACTTCTTCGACGCCGCTTCGCGGGCGGCATCCGGGGAGAGGCTGGTCTACGAGATGACGAACATGCGTCCCGAGTATGCGGCGGCCGGCGGTGTGGATGAGGCTCTGCGCGCGGACGTGCTCGCGACCCTCCGCACAGCGGGTCCCCTGGCGGCGGGCGCCCGCATCCCCGACGACGTACTCGGCCGGTTCGCTCTCGGTCCCGACCACCCCGACCCGGTCGGGAGTTCCGCCGAGCTCGCGGCGGCTTTCGGGGTCGATGAGCTCGTGCTGCCCGAGGCCTCGAGCTTCCGGTCCGCATGATCCGCGCGACGTGGCTCCACGCGAACGGTCTCGACGCCTGGTGGGGGCACACGCACGCGCTCGCGCGCCGCGGTGCGGAAGACCACTTCAGCTCCGCACTCCACGCGCGCGCGTGGAGCGACCTCGGCGAGGGCGAGCGCTGGCTCGAGGCGGCGCGGGAAGCGGGGGCGTCGTCCGACGTCGTGTTCGTCTGCGACGCGGCCGTCGAGCCGCTCGTGGCGGAGGTGGCCGAGGAGTTTCCCGCCGTGCGCTTCGTGCACTGCCAGGGGCGGCGCCCCACCGAGAACGTGTCGGTCTACCGCGCCGCACGCGATCAGCACGCGTTCGTCTCGGGGATGCTGGCCGGGGCCGCGACCCGCAGCGGGGTGATCGCCGCGATCGAGGGGATGCCGTCGCCGCACGATCGACGATTCACGGGAGCATGGGTCCTCGGCGCGCGGGCCACCCGCGCCGATGTCCGCGTCCTCGTCGAGTGGGTCGGCTCCTACCGCGCCCACGATCAGGACGAGCGCGAGCGCACGGCGGTCGAGCGGGTCCGCGCGGCGGGGGCGGACGTCGTCGGCGGCAACCTCACGGAGAACCCCGCCGCGGTGCGAGCCGCGCTCGAGGCCGGACTGAGGGTCAGCGGGCACGATCCACGGGATGCCGGCGTCCTCGGCATCCTGGATTGCGCCTTCCTCGACTGGACCCCCTTCGTCATCGACGTGATCGAACGCGTCCGAGCGGGACGCGCGATCCCGAGCGACAGATGCCTCCGCGCGTCGGACGGCGTCGTGCGCAACTCCGCTCCCGCCGCGGATCTTCCCGTCGCGGCTCGGGACGCGGTCGACCGGGTGTCGCCTGCGTTGGCGGCGGGGCGCTTCGACATCTGGGCAGGTCCCCTCCGCGATAGCGGCGGCCGACTCCGGGTGGCGGACGGCGAGAGTCTGGCGGGCGGAGTCACGGAGCCCCGGGACGCCCCGTCGGCGCGGGAGAGGTACCTGGATTCGCCCGCGTTCGACTGGTTCCCCGAAGGGGTGATCGAGCTGCCGCCGCTCGGGCGGCCTCTAGGCTGACACCGTGACCCCCGCCCCACCGCCCGCCTCGGGAGCCGTCCGCGGCGGCCTCTTCGCTTTCTCCGCGTACCTGTTGTGGGGTGTGCTTCCGCTGTACTTCCTGCAGTTGGCGCCGACCGGTCCGTGGGAGATCGTGGCGTGGCGCATCGCTCTCTCTCTGGTGTTCTGTCTGCTCCTGCTCACGGTGCTGCGCGCGTGGCGTCCGTTCCTCGCGATCGTCCGCCAGCCCCGGTTGCTCGGGCTCACCGCGCTCGCGGGCCTCCTCATCTACGTCAACTGGCAGACGTACGTCTACGGGGCGCTCACGGGCCACGTCATCGAGACGAGCCTCGGCTACTTCATCAACCCCATCGTCACCGTGCTGCTCGGTGTGACCGTTCTGCGCGAGCGGCTGCGCCCGGTCCAGTGGATCGCGATCGGTCTGGCCGTCGCCGCGGTGATCGTGATCGTCGTCGGGTACGGCAGCTTCCCGTGGATCGCGCTCACCCTCGCCGTGTCGTTCGGTGTCTACGGCCTGGTGAAGAAGCAGATCGGGCCCTCGGTGGATGCCGTCAGCGGCCTGACGCTCGAATCCCTCTGGCTCCTCCCGGTCGCGGTGGTCCAGCTCGTCGTCGTGGGTGTCACGACGGGGCTGACGATGGGGGCCAACGGCTCGCTGCACACGGTCCTTCTCCTGGCGGCGGGCGCCGTCACCGCGATCCCCCTGCTGCTCTTCGCCGCGGGAGCTCGCCGTGCCCCGCTCACCGTGATGGGACTGATTCAGTTCGTGGCGCCCATCATCCAGTTCGGGATCGGCGTGTGGCTGCTTCACGAGCCCATGACGCTCGAGCGCTGGATCGGGTTCGGTCTGGTCTGGGTCGCCCTGGTCGTGCTGAGCGTGGACTCGTTGGTCGCGGCGCGGCGGCGCCGCGCCTCCGTCTCGGATGTCACGGAGCCCGTCTAGGGGCGTTATGCCGCTGTGACCTGGGCGACCCACATCGTTAACGAACGGCAACACGGCGAAAACGTGGGGGCCGTTAGGTTTAGGACACCAGACGGCACCCCTGTGCCGTCGAACGTTCATCCACAGCAAGGAGCACTATGAGCGTCTTCACGCGCACGCGTGCCGGCAAGGTCCTGGGCGGCATCGCCCTGGTCGGTGCCAGCGCGCTCGTCCTCGCCGGTTGCGCCGGTGGTGGCGGCGACGCCGCAGACCCCAGCGCATCGTCCGACGGGGGCGCCGTGTCGAAGTCCGACGGGACCTTCAGCGTCGGCACGATCCTCCCCGCCACCGGAAACCTCGCCTTCCTCGGCCCGCCCGAGGTCGCCGGCGTGAAGCTGGCGATCAAGGACATCGAAGCCACCGGCGACGCGTTCCCGTTCACCACCAAGCTCACCGAGCGTGACTCGGGTGACACCACGACCGACATCGCCACCCAGTCGGCGACCGAGCTCGTCGACGCCGGCGCCGATGTCGTCATCGGTGCGGCTTCCTCGGGTGTGTCGTTCACGTTCGTCGACCAGCTGGTCAACGCGGGCATCGTTCAGATCTCGCCGGCCAACACGTCGCCGGACTTCACCACGTACGCCGACGACGGCTACTACTGGCGCACGGCTCCCTCGGACGTCCTCCAGGGTCGCGTGCTCGGTAACCTCATGGTCGGTGACGGTGCGGCGAACGTCGGCATCATCTACATCAACGACCCGTACGGCACGGGCCTGAAGGACAACGCCACCAAGGCCATCGAAGCCGCCGGCGGCGAGGTCTCGGTCGCTGTCCCGTACAACCCGGGTGACACGGTGTTCACGTCGCAGGTCGACCAGCTGCTTGCCGCGAAGCCCGACGCCATCGCCGTGATCGCGTTCGAGGAGACCTCCTCGATCATCCCGCAGCTCGTCAACACGCAGGGCTTTCCGGGGTCGAAGGTCTACTTCGTCGACGGCAACCTGTCGAACTCGTACGAGTTCCAGCCCGGCACGCTCCAGGGCGCCAAGGGCACCCTGCCCGGTAACCCGGCCGACACCGAGTTCCAGAGCCGCCTCCTCGAGATCGACCCGTCGCTGACCGACTTCAGCTACGCGCCGGAGTCGTACGACGCGGTCATCGTGGCGGCCCTGGCCGCGGCTCAGGCCAAGGACGACTCGGGCACGGCGATCCGTGACAACCTGCAGTCGGTCACCGAGGGCGGCGAGAAGTGCACCACCTTCGCCGACTGCCTCGCGCTGATCAACGACGGCAAGGACGTCGACTACGACGGTGTCTCCGGCCCGATCACGTTCGACGAGAACGGTGACCCGACCGAGGCGTACATCGGCATCTACCAGTACGGTGCCGACAACAAGTACACCCTGCTGAACACGGAGTTCGGCTCGCTCAACGAGTGATCTGACCCGTTCGAAGGGCCCGGATGCCACGGCATCCGGGCCCTTCTTCGTTGCCCCATCAGCGCGAAACCGCATCCAGCCGACATCCCCCGTGCGGTCTGCCGCGGTCTTGTCGGCGAGATGAAGTCTCGACGTGTCATGGGCGCGGCGTTGGGCCGGGGAGGGGCGCCGGTGCCGGGGACGGAGTCGGGTCAGGGGGAGGGCGTGAGGCCGCAGGCAGCGGCCGTGAACTCCAGCAGAGCGTCGGCGACGGACTGCGGCCGTTCGAGCGACACGACGACCTCGCGACCGTCGACGCGGGCGACGAGGTCGAACAACGTGCCGACCTTGTCCTCGGCGATCGCGTGCGGGTCGCATCGTCGCGGCGTCACCGTGACGGAGATGGTCGAGGGGCCGTCGTCGGCGGCGACGGTCGTGTCGAGCGTCGCCTCCTCTCCCGCGGCGAAGTGCAGGAGGGGAGTACCGCGCAGGGCGACGAGTTCGATCCGGCCGTCGCCCCCGGCGGTCGGCGTGATCGAGAGCGTGAGATCGGCCGTGCCGTCCGCCCGCGCGGACACCGCCGTGGCCTCGATGCGGGCAATCGCGCCCAGGGCGTCGCGGTCGCACTGCGCCGCGCCCAACCGCGGCAGGATGCCGAGCGGGTCGTCCGCCGTGACGTCAGCGCTTCTCGTGCCGCCCGTGGAGTCGATCTCGAGGGTGACCGACGCCGTGCCGCCGTCCGAGGCGCAGCGAAGTGCGGGGAGAGCCACGGGGAGGTCGATGACGCGGCCGGGGCCGATCACCTCCGTGCGATGCGCCGCCCAGGCCGCGGGCTCGGACAGGGCAGCCCAGGTGAGCGTCGCGCCGGAGACGACGAGTGTCTCGGTCGAGCCGTTGTCTACCCGCAGCTGGACGCGTCCGGGGGCGATGTCGCCGCGCTGCTGGATGACCGAGACGGTCAGCCCCTCAGGGAGTGCGGGAGGAGCGTCCGCGGAGCATCCCGCGAGGGCGACACCCACCAGGGTGAGCGTCGCCCCCACGGGGCGCGCGCGGCTCAGGCTTCGCTCTCCCGTGCGTCGCGCTTGGCGTCCTCGTCGGCCGCCAGGGTGCCCAGGTACAGCTCGATGACACGGGGGTCGGTGAGCAGTTCGCGTCCGGTGCCGGTGTAGGCATCCTTGCCCTGGTCGAGGACGTACGCCCGGTGGCAGATCTGCAGGCAGCGGCGGGCGTTCTGCTCGACCATGATGATCGTCACGCCGGCGCGGTTGATCTCCGCGACGCGCAGGAACGTCTCGTCCTGCCGGACCGGGGACAGGCCCGCCGACGGCTCGTCGAGGAGCAGGACCGACGGATCCATCATGAGCGCGCGGCCCATCGCGACCATCTGACGTTCACCGCCGGACAGCGATCCGGCCCGCTGTCGCCGTCGCTTGGCGAGCTCGGGGAAGAGGCCGGTGACGAACTCGAAGCGCTCGGCGAAGACCTTGGGGCGCTGGAAGAGCCCCATCTGCAGGTTCTCCTCGATCGACAGGCTCGGGAACACGTTGTTGTTCTGCGGAACCATGCCGACGCCCTTGCCGACGAGCTTGTCGGCCTTCAGCGCGGTGATGTCCTCGCCGTTGAGCAGGACGGCTCCGCCGCGGATCTTCACTTGACCGAAGATCGCCTTCAGCAGCGTCGACTTGCCGGCGCCGTTCGGGCCGATGATGCCGATGAGGTCGCCCTGGTAGGCATCCACGGTGCAGCCGTTGAGGATATTCACCCCGGGCAGGTAGCCGGCGACGAGGTCGTCGGTGCGCAGCACCGCGGTGCGGGTGGCGGTGGCGGTGTCGGTCATCAGAGCTTTCCGTCCTTCTCGTCGGCGACGAGAGCGGCCTCGGCCTCGGCGGCGGCCTCGGCCTCGATCGTCTCGATCTGCGAGGTGGTCATGTCGCCGAGGTCGGTGTCGTGGTGCGCGCCGAGGTAGGCGTCGATGACGGCCTGGTCGCTCATCACGGTCTCGGGCGGACCCTCGGCGACGACGCGTCCTTCTGCCATCACGACGACCCAGTCCGAGATGTGGCGGACCATGTGCATGTCGTGCTCGACGAAGAGCACCGTCATCCCCTCCTTCTTGAGGTCGAGGATGTGACCGAGGAGGCTCTGCGTCAGCGCGGGGTTCACACCGGCCATGGGCTCGTCGAGCATGACCAGCGTCGGGTCGCTCATGAGGGCGCGAGCCATCTCGAGGAGCTTCCGCTGACCGCCCGAGAGCGATGCCGCGAAGTCTTCGCGCTTGGCATCCAGCTTGAAGCGCCGCAGCAGGTCGTCGGCGCGCTCGGTGTTGGCCTTCTCCTGCGAGCGCCAGATCGAGGGGATCAGGGCGCGGAAGATGTTCTCGCCCTTCTGCCCTCGGGCGCCGAGCAGCATGTTCTGCAGCACCGACAGGCGGCCGAGCGACTTCGTCAGCTGGAACGTGCGGACCATGCCCTTGCGGGACACCTTGAACGCGGGGACGCTGGCGAGGTTGGATCCCTCGAAGCTCCACTGTCCGGTGTTGGGCTTGTCGAACCCGGTGAGCAGGTTGAACAGCGTGGTCTTCCCGGCGCCGTTCGGTCCGATGAGGGCCGTGATCTGCCCGCGCGGGATCTCGAGGTGGTCGACGTCGACGGCCTTCAGGCCGCCGAACTGACGGGTGACTCCGTCGGCGACGACGATGGGATCGACCTTCGCGCAACCAGGGCCGACCTCGCCCTTCACCAGGGGGTGGGTGACGGTCGTGTCAGACATTGAACGACAGCTCCTTCTTGTTGCCGAAGATGCCCTGTGGTCGGAAGATGACCAGGAGCATCAGCCCGATCCCGACGAGGATGAAGCGCACCTGACCGGTCTGGGTCGAGCTCATGAAGCCCAGGATGCCGACATCGCGGAGTCCGACGATGATGCCGTTCGACAGCGACAGCAGCACCCAGAAGAGCGCGGCGCCCACGATGGGGCCGAGGAGGGTCGCGGCGCCGCCGAGCAGCAGTGCGGTCCAGATGAAGAACGTCAGCGCGGTGCCGTAGTTCCCCGGTTGGACGGCGCGGGGGAGGATGAAGACCACTCCGGCGAGACCGCCCATCACACCACCGAGGACGAGCGCCTGCATCTTGTAGGAGTAGACGTTCTTGCCGAGGCTGCGCACGGCATCCTCGTCTTCCCGGATGCCCTTGACGACGCGGCCCCACGGGCTCCGCATGAGCAGCCAGACGAGCAGGGTCGCGAGGATCACGAGACCCCAGCCGAACACGCGCACCCACCAGTCGTTCGCCGAGTAGGTCCACGGCCCGATGCCGTAGGTGCCGCCGGGCAACGGGTTGAGGTTCTGGAACTCGCGGTTGTAGCCGTTCAGGCCCTGCGAGCCACCGGTGATGTCGGTGAGTCCCACGGTCGAGACGACGTAGCGGACGATTTCGGCCGCGGCGATGGTCACGATCGCGAGGTAGTCCGCTCGGAGCCGCAGGGTCGGGATGCCGAGGATGAAGGCGAACAGCACCGAGGCCACGATCGCGATGAGGATCGCGAGCCATACGGGGGCCGAGAACGACAGCGTGGCGATGGCGAAGGCGTACGCGCCGACCGCCATGAAGCCGGCCTGGCCGAAGTTGAGCAGGCCCGCATAGCCGAAGTGGACGCTCAGGCCGATGGCGGCGAGGGCGTAGGCCGCGGTGGTCGGGCTGATGAGCTCGCCCGCGGCGTTGTTGAGAATCGAAAGCCAGTCCATGTCGTTCTTCCTCAGCCGATCCGCTCTTTACGACCGAGCACACCTTGCGGCCGGAACAGCAGCACGCCGATGAGCACGATCAACGCCACCGCGTACCGAAGGTCCGGGGGGATGACGATGGTGGACATTTCCGTGATGATGCCGATGATCAGCGAGCCGACGAGAGCACCGAAGGCGCTGCCCAGGCCACCCAACGTCACGGCCGCGAAGAGCAGCAGCAGGATCGCGAAGCCCATGTCCCACGTGACACCGCGGTAGAGGCCGTACAGGACGCCGGAGAGGCCCGTGAGCGCTCCCGCCAGCACCCACACGATGCGGATGACCCGGTCGACGTTGATTCCGGATGCCGCCGCGAGCGAGGCGTTGTCGCTGACCGCACGCGTCGCCTTGCCGATCCGGGTGCGGGTCAGGAAGTAGGCCACCGCCGCGAGCATCACGACGCTGACGCCCATGCTGATGAGGGACGTGAGCGTGATGGTCACCGGACCGATCGTGACGTTGTCGGTGATGCCCGTGTCGATGTTCCGGGTGCCGCCGTCGAAGAAGTACAGGTACAGGTATCGCAGCACGATCGACAGACCGATCGTCACGATGAGCACCTGGACCAACCCCACCCCGCGTTTACGGAGGGGTTTGAACAGCACGGCATCCTGCGTCCATCCGAGCGCCGCGGACAGGGCCACGGTGAGCAGGACCGCGAGAAGCAGGTTCCATCCCAGCGAGGTGAAGACGTAGAAGATGATGGCACCGAAGGTCAGCATCTCGCCGTGGGCGAAGTTGTTGACTCCGGTCGTTCCGAAGATGAGTGAGATGCCGATCGCGGCGAGAGCGAGCAGCAGACCGAAGTTCAGGCCGTAGATGAAGCGCGAGAACAGCGTGTCCCAGATGGACCCGGTCGCCACGGTGCCTTCGCCCGTCGGGAAGAGGACGTTCACGGTGTTCGTGGTTCCGACCGTCACTTCGCGCGTGACGTTGTCGGGGTCGCGCGGAGCGACGCCGTCGGGCAGCGACTCGACGTTGAGCTCTGCCGTGTACGTGCCCGGTCCCGGGACGGCCACCGACCAACGCCCGTCCGCTCCGGTGGTGCCGACCTCCGAGAAGCCGGAGCCCTCGACGGAGATCTCGACGCCCTCGACGGGTTCGCCCTCGGATTGGATGATGCCGCCGATGGTGAACTGCGTCGCCACGTCGACCGCGCCGGGGCTCCCGGACGGTGTCGGCGAAGGCGTCGTCTGGGCATGGGCTGGTGAGGCCAGGACGAGGCTCAGCACGGCGATCGCGCTCGCGAGGAGCGAGACGAGCAGGACGGCTGGGCGGGCAAGGGTGCGCGATCGTGTCGCGGTGGGGGAGGAATGACCCACGGAGTCTCCAGTTCGGCAACGCTGACGAGGTCGTTTCGTCAGCTTCGACGATCGACGCTACGAGCGTAATGTGTCATCGGTGTTTCGCAGACCGCCTCGTTAGCGAACCGTGTCGTGGTGACGGAGCTCCCGGGGCGGTTTCCCGGGAATGTTTCCGCCGTCCGGGCGCTTAGAATTCAGGGCAGGGCGCGTTGCGCGCACCGGCCGACGTCGTCCTTTTCGAGCAGGCGCCGCGCGCGCAGGAGGATCCATGGAGCAGCACGACCCCTTCGGTTTCATCGGACTGACGTACGACGACGTCCTTCTCCTGCCGGGACACACCGACGTCATCCCCAGTGAGGCCGACACGTCGTCGCGCCTCACCCGTCGGATCACCGTGGCGACGCCGCTGCTGTCTTCCGCGATGGACACGGTGACCGAGGCGCGCATGGCGATCGCGATCGCCCGCCAGGGTGGCATCGGCATCGTGCACCGCAACCTCTCGATCGAGGACCAGGCGGCCATCGTCGACCAGGTCAAGCGCAGCGAGTCGGGAATGGTCTCGAACCCCATCACCACGACCCCGGATGCCACGGTCGCCGAGGTCGACGCGATGTGCGCGCAGTACCGCATCTCCGGTCTCCCGGTCGTCGACCCCGACGGTGTGCTCGTGGGCATCATCACGAACCGCGACATGCGCTTCGTGTCCGGCTTCGAGCGTCAGACCACCCTCGTGAAGGACGTCATGACCAAGGACGGTCTGATCACCGGTCCCGTCGGCATCCACGCGAACGACGTCATCGCGACTTTCGCGAAGCACCGCGTCGAGAAGCTGCCCCTCGTCGACGACGAGGGCAAGCTCGCCGGGCTCATCACCATCAAGGACTTCGACAAGAGCGAGAAGTACCCCCTCGCGACCAAGGACGAGCAGGGCCGCCTGCGCGTCGGCGCGGCGATCGGCTTCTTCGGAGACGCCTGGCAGCGTGCCGAGGCCCTCCGCGACGCCGGTGTCGACGTCCTCGTCGTCGACACGGCCAACGGCCAGTCCGCGGGCGTCATCGACATCGTGCGCCGTCTGAAGGCCGACGCGTCGTTCGACCATGTCGACGTCATCGGCGGCAACGTCGCCACGCGCGAGGGCGCCCAGGCGCTCATCGACGCGGGTGTGGATGCCGTGAAGGTCGGCGTTGGACCGGGCTCGATCTGCACCACTCGCGTCGTGGCGGGCGTCGGCGTGCCGCAGGTCACCGCCATCTACGAAGCGGCGCAGGCCGCGATCCCCGCCGGCGTCCCCGTGATCGCCGACGGCGGGCTGCAGTACTCCGGTGACATCGCCAAGGCCCTCGTGGCCGGTGCCGACACCGTCATGCTCGGTTCGCTCCTCGCCGGCACCGACGAGTCGCCCGGCGAGATCGTCTTCCAGGGCGGCAAGCAGTTCAAGCAGTACCGCGGCATGGGGTCGCTGGGTGCGCTGCAGACCCGCGGCAAGAAGACCTCGTACTCGAAGGACCGTTACTTCCAGGCCGATGTCCCCAGCGACGACAAGCTGATCCCTGAGGGCATCGAGGGCCAGGTTCCCTACCGTGGGCCGGTTGCCGCGGTGGCGTACCAGCTCATCGGTGGCCTGCGCCAGTCGATGTTCTACGTCGGCGCGCGCACGGTCGAAGAGCTCAAGACCAAGGGCAAGTTCGTGCGGATCACCTCCGCGGGTCTGAAGGAGTCGCACCCGCACGACGTGCAGATCGTCGTCGAGGCGCCGAACTACAAGAAGTAGTCGCTTTTCTTCGACGGGCCGGGCAGGCGACTGCCCGGCCCGTCGTCGTTCACCGGCGGGTCTACGCTGTCCGCATGATCCGGCGCGAGAGGCATCCTTCGGTCACCGTTTCGGCGCGACGAACCGAGGCGTACACGGACGGCGTCTTCGCGATCGCGGCGACGCTGCTCGTCCTGGACCTCACCTCGAAGTCGCTCGGAGAAGTGACGTCCGATGCCGATCTCGCGAACGGGCTCCTGGATCTCCTCCATCCGGTGTTCTCGTTCGTCATCAGTTTCCTCGTGCTGTGCATCATGTGGATGACGCATGTGCGGCAGTTCGAGTGGATCGTCCGAATCGACAACGCGGGGATGTGGATCAACAACCTGCGGCTGCTTCTGGTCGTCCTGGTCCCCTTCACCACGTCGCTCGACACCGATTACTCCGACTATCTGCTCGGCCGCGTGCTGCTGCCGGTGAACTTCTTCCTGGCGATCCTGGTGGGCTGGCTGCAATGGACGTGGGCCCTGCGTTCGGGCGCGATCCCCGATCTCTCCCGCGAGGACGCGCGCCGGCTCGGCCGAGCCGCGCTGAGCGCGGTCATCATCAGTGGGATGGCGGTCGCGGTGAGTCCGCTGGTGGGGTCGGCTGGATTCCTCCTCTTTTTCCTCGACGGCCCCCTCACCCGCGTTCTGCGTGGAGCGGACGCCCCGACGGATTCCGTCACGTCGGACGGGTCTGAGCCGCGAGAGACCTGAGCGGATCGGAGATCTTCGACGCGTGCTTCCCCACAGACAAGGTGCGGGTGCTGCCGATGGCGCCGCGCGCGGATGAACCGTGGTGACGAACCAGACGAGGACGCGGACCGGCAAAATGTGGGCGGGTAGGCTGGGGGAGTGACCATGGAGATCGATCTCGGCCGCGCCAAGCGTGCCCGCCGCGCCTACACCTTCGACGACATCGCCGTCGTTCCGTCGCGCCGCACGCGCAACCCGGAGGACGTGTCGACGGCGTGGACCATCGATGCCTTCCCCTTCGAGATCCCGGTGCTCGGCGCGCCGATGGACTCGGTCGTGAGTCCGCGCACGGCGATCGAGCTCGGCCGTCTCGGCGGCCTCGGCGTGCTCGACCTCGAGGGACTGTGGACGCGCTACGACGACCCCGAGCCGCTGCTCGCGGAGATCGCTGGCCTGCCCGACTCGGCGGCGACGCGGCGGATGCAGGAGCTGTACTCCGAGCCGATCAAGCCCGAGCTCGTCCGCGACCGCCTCGCCGAGGTCCGTGCCGCCGGAGTCACCGTCGCCGGCGCCCTGACGCCGCAGCGTACGCAGGATCTCTATGAGACCGTCGTCGCCGCGGGCGTCGACCTCTTCGTCATCCGCGGTACGACCGTCTCGGCCGAGCACGTCTCGAGCGTCGCGGAGCCGCTGAACTTGAAGAAGTTCATCTACGACCTCGATGTCCCGGTGATCGTCGGTGGCGCAGCGACCTACACGGCGGCCCTCCACCTCATGCGCACGGGGGCGGCGGGCGTGCTCGTCGGCTTCGGCGGCGGCGCCGCATCGACGACCCGCGCGACCCTCGGACTCCACGCGCCGATGGCGACCGCGGTCGCCGATGTCGCCGGCGCACGTCGCGACTACCTCGACGAGTCGGGCGGGCGCTACGTGCACGTCATCGCCGACGGTGGTGTGGGAACCTCGGGCGACATCGTGAAGGCGCTGGCCATGGGTGCCGACGCCGTCATGCTCGGCGTGGCGCTCGCTCGTGCGACGGATGCCCCGGGTCGCGGGTTCCACTGGGGCCCCGAGGCGCACCACGCCAAGCTGCCGCGCGGTCACCGCGTCGCCGTCGATCGCGTCGGTCCCCTCGAGCAGATCCTCTACGGCCCGGCCCCCGTGGCCGATGGCACCGCGAACCTCATCGGCGCGCTGAGGAAGTCCATGGCCACGACCGGATACTCCGACCTGAAGGAGTTCCAGCGCGTCGAGGTCGTCGTCGCCCCCTACGGACACTGACACCGGTGACCGTGTGACCTCCCCCACTGCGATCGAGCAGGAGCCCCGGCAGGTCTTCCCGCCGACCCTGCGCGAGGTCATGCTGCGCCCGCGCTGGCTGGCGCTGCTGGCGTTCTCGCTCGTGGTGGCGGGCGCCTTGGCGTGGTTGGGGCAGTGGCAGCTCGGACGCGCGATCGATACGGCCCCGTCCGAGCCGGGACAGACCGAGATCGTTCGCCCGCTCGCGGATGTGGCCCAGCCGGGGCAGTACCTCGCGGATCCGCTCGTCGGTCAGCGGGTGGAGGCGACGGGGCAGTGGATCCCGGGAGACTTCCTGGTCGTCGCGTCTCGCTACAACGACGACGTCGAGGGGTACTGGGTCACCGGACAGCTGCGGCTCGACGGGGTCCCGTCGCCGACCTCGATCGCTGTCGCCCTCGGATGGACGCAGGATGCCGCCGCCGCGCAGAGCGCCGCGAATGAGCTCGAAGCGCAGGTCACCGCCGACCCGAACACGTCGACCACGGTGACCGGTCGCCTCATCGCCGACGAGGGCCCCGCCCGGCCGCCGGCCGGAACCGATCCGCAGACCATGACGCGCATGTCTCCCGCGGTGCTTCTCGGGCGGTGGCACGACATCGACGGTGTCGCCGTGTATCGCCCGTACCTCGCCTCGCAGACGGCCATCGGGTCTGTGGATGCCATTGACTCCCCGGCCCCCGATGAGCGCTCCCGGGTCAACTGGCTCAACATCTTCTACGCCGCCGAGTGGGCCATCTTCGCCGGTTTCGCGTTGTACCTCTGGTACCGCCTCGCCCGTGATGCGTGGGAGAAGGAAGTGGAAGATCTCGAGGACGCCGAGGCGGAGACCGCCGGCGCCACCCCTTCGGCTTCGATCTAGCCGGACGGAAGGGCACACGCAAAGGTGACTGGCGGGTAACGCGAGCGCCAACGAGCGACGAGCGCGCGAGGACGCCCGACGAAGGTCGAGATGACATTTCTCGCCTGACGTGAACGTTGACGGAACGTCGCGCGAGAAGGCCGCCGACGACCTGATGAGGTCACGAGCCACCGACACAATCGCTAGGGATCCGCTGACAGCGGGTCATCTCGCGTGCATCCGTCGGCCTACCCGAGGCCGGCCATGTCGAAAGGGCTTCTGCGTGCTCAAATTCGCTCGTCCGACGGCCGTCACCGCGGGGGCTGTCGCCCTCGCGATCGGTCTGTCCAGCTTCGGAGGCGGCGTCGCCGTCGCCGCCGGCGGAGGCCTCGCGCCGCCCGCCATCGATCCCGTGCTCGTGCACGCCCCGACCGCGGTTCCGGACCGGGTGATCCTGACCCCGACCGAGACGCCGACGACGAGCCAATCCGTCACCTGGCGCACTTCGAAGGACGTGACGACGCCCCGCGTCGAATGGGCCGTGAGCGGCCCGAGCGTGGTCAGCGGGGCAAAGTCGATGGATGCCACCTCCACCCACCGACTGGACACCACCCTCGGCTACGAGATCGCGCATCACTCGGCCACGCTCACCGGCCTCGCGCCCGACACGACCTACGTCTACCGCGTGGGTGACGGCGAGACCTGGAGCGAATGGCTCGAGTTCTCCACCGCGAGCGAGAAGCCGGGCGACTTCAGCTTCCTCGTGCAAGGTGACGCCCAGAACGACAACAAGGCCTACACCTCCCGCACCTTCCGTGCCGCATTCGAATCGCGCCCGTACGCGCGCCTCGTCGTGCACGCCGGCGATCTGATCGACACCGAGACGAGCGACGCCGAGTGGGGCGAGTGGCACGAGGCCGCCGCCTTCTCCAACCAGTACCTCAACGTCGTGGCATCCACCGGTAATCACGAGTACTACCCCGGTCCCGACCTGGCTGCGCACTGGGGCGCGCAGTTCGAATACCCGCTCAACGGCCCCGCAGGCGAGGAGACGTTGAAGGAGACGGTCTACTCCGTCGACTACCAGGGCGTGCGTTTCATCAGCCTCGACTCCACCCAGGCGATGGGCGCGCAGTCGCGTGCGGCACAAACGGCGTGGCTCGAGTCGCGCCTGGCCGAGAACCCGAATCAGTGGACCGTCGTGACGTTCCACCACCCGATTTTCTCGGTCACGAGCGGGCGCGACAATGCCGTGTTACGCGAGGCCTGGCTGCCGCTGTTCGAGAAGTACGACGTCGACCTCGTCGTGCAGGGTCACGACCACGCCTACGGCCGCGGCAACCTCCGCGCCAATGAGCAGAACCTTCCCGAAGGCGCGGACCCCGCGAAGAGCCATACCGGTCCCGCCTATCTCGTCAGCGTCGCCGGACCGAAGATGTATGTGCCCGACCCCGCCGAGGCGAACAACTGGACCGCGAACAATGCGAACCTCCGGGTGACGGGCCGCGATGTCCAGCTCTTCCAGACGGTCGATGTGACTTCCGACGGCCGCATGCACGTCGAGGCGCGTACGGTCGACGGCGCGCTGTTCGACGCCTTCACGATCACGAAGGACGCTGAAGGCGCAAAGCTCGTGACCGACGACGACACCGCGTGGGCCGGTGGGCCCGGATCGACCCGTGACGGTGTCGCCGCTCCGAGCGTCCCGACGCCGACGCCGACCCCGACCCCGACCCCGACGCCGACGCCGACGCCGACCCCGACCCCGACGCCGACGCCGACCCCGACGCCGACGCCGACGCCGACCCCGACCGCCGAGCCCACGACCGGACCGACCCCGACGACCGGACCGACTTCGGAGCCGACGACGAGCCCCGCACCCACGCTCGCACCCGGCGGTGAGACGAAGATCATGGTCGGCGACAACACCGTGGCGCCGGGCGGAGCCCTGTCCGTCTCGGGCACCGGCTTCGTTCCCGGAGAGCGGGTCGCGGTCGAACTCCACTCGACGCCGGTGACCCTGTCGCTCGTGACCGCCGATGCGACAGGCGCGCTCAACGCGACCGTCACGATTCCGGCCGGCACCGAGCCCGGCGAGCACTCGATCGTGCTGACGGGACTCGACTCGAAGCGCACCGCGTCCATCGGGATCGTCGTGACCCAGCCAGCCGTCGGCGCCGCCTCGCTTGCCGCGACGGGTGCCGCACTTCCGACCACCCTGATGGTTCTCGGCGGCGTCCTCGCCGCGGGGGGTGCCGTCCTCATCCTCCGCTCCGTCCTTCGCAACCGAAAGGCCTCCTGATCATGGCCCGCATCCGTACAGCCGGTCGCGCCCTTGCCGCCGGTGTCGCCTTGGGTGTGATCGCGGCCGGTGGTGTCGTCGTCACCGCGGCACCCGCGTCCGCGGCATCCGTCTCCGCCGCTCAGCGTTATGCGCCGTCGATCGTCCCCGATCGCATCACGCTGCTGCCCGCGGCCGATCCCACGACCCAGCAGGTCGTGAAGTGGCGCTCGTCCACCGGCGTCGCGCAGGGTGTGGTGGAGTACCGCAGCTTCACCCCCGCCCCCTATCCGGCGAACGTGCTCTCGGTCGACGCGCAGAGTCGCGTCGAGCAGGCCGCCGATCTCGGGTACACCAACGTCATCCACACGGCCACCCTGAGCGGCCTACAGCCTGGCGTCTCGTACATGTATCGCGTCGGCGACGGCACAAACTTCAGCGAGTGGCAGGACTTCGACACCGCGGCCGTCTCCGACGACGACCGGTTCTCGTTCGTCTACCTCGGAGACATCCAGAACGGCATCCTCGGGGATGCCTCACGCGTCGTGCGCAACGCGTTCCGCGACCGCCCCAACGCCGACCTCGTCGTGCAGATCGGTGACCTCGTCAACGACGCGCACTCCGACCAGCAGTGGGGCGAGCTCTACGAGGCCTTCTCGTACGGCCTCGGAACGCAGCAACTGTTGACCACGCCGGGAAACCACGAGTACGACGGGGCTCTGTCGTCGCAGTTCACGAGCATGTACACCTACCCGGACAACGGCCCGCAGGGCGAGGGCGGGATCTACGACCAGCTCGCCGGCACGGTGTACTACACCGACCACGAGGGCGTTCGCTTCGTCTCGCTCAACAGCAACATCTCGGATGCCGAGGGGCTGCGCGTCCAGGGCGAGTGGCTCGACAAGGTGCTCACCGAGAACGACCAGCGGTGGACCGTGGTGTACTTCCACCACCCCGTCTACTCGCTCGACGAAGGCCGGAACAACCTCGGTATCCGTCAGGAGTGGGGTCCGATCCTCGAGCAGCACAATGTCGATCTCGTGCTGAACGGACACGATCACGCCTACGGTCGCGGCAACCTTCTCGCCAACGAGAAGAACCTGCCGGCCGGAGCCGACCCCGAGCTGAGCTCGACGGGCCCGGTGTATGTCTCGTCGAGCGTCGGATCGAAGTTCTACGAGGCCGGGCCTCGGCACTGGAACGAGAACGCGGCGCACCTGCGTCGTCTGGAGACGGGTCTGCAGACCTACCAGATGATCGACGTCAACGGTGGCACGCTCCGCTTCGAATCGCGCACAGCCGACGGCAAGTTCTTCGACGGCTTCACCATCACCAAGGACGGCGACACCAAACTCGTCGTCGACGGTGTCGAGCCGCAGGTCATCGACCCCGGGACCCCGGCGCCGTGCCTGGGCTGCGAGCCGAACCCCGACCCGGGCCCGACGGATCCGACCGACCCCGAGGTCCCCGTGGGCGACTTCGAGTACGAGCAGACGGCCCTTCTCGACGCCGTCATGCCGAACAGTGTCGGTGGGGCGCACACGGCGGCGTTGCCGGCCGGTGTGGCCTATCACCAGGGTCGTGACGTGCTGTACCTGGGTGACCAGAACGGTCGCAAGATCTTCGAGATCGACCCCGACACCGACACCGTGCGGCGCGAGATGACCCTGCCGGAGAACATCCGTGACCTGGGGATCGACGAGGAGCGACAGCTTCTCTACGTGGGTCAGCAGAACCGCAACTGGGTGGTCGTCTCGATCGCGGACGACACGTTCGGACAGGTCGTGCGCGGGCCCTACCCGATCATCGAGTCGCAGCGCTCGATCGACGTCGACCCGGTGAACGACTACGTCTACGTCGCGGTTCCCGCGCGGGGGATCGAGGTCTTCCGGGCCTCGACCGGTGTCTCGCTCGGAGTCGTGCGCGGAACGGCGGATGCCTATTACGTCGCAGCCGACCCGGCCACGGGCATGGTCGCGTCGACGAAGTTCCAGGGAGTCGCGGGCACCCCCGACCTCCAGGTGTTCGACGCCAAGAAGGGGTTCGCCCAGGTCTGGGAGGGTGAGGTGCGCCCCGGCGCGCGTCAGGTCGACATCGACAGCGAGCGCGGTCTGCTCTACGTCGGCTACACCGGTACCGCTGCCGACCGCGGTGGGTTCTCGGTGCACTCGCTGGCCACCGGTGAGAAGTACGCCGACCAGGTGGGTCCGCAGTTCGGTAAGGACGGCTACGGCATCGCCATCGACGAGGAAGACCAGCGCGTCTTCGTCGCCAACCGCGACTTCCGCCTCAACCCGCCCGGGGAAGAGCTCGAGCCCAAAGCGGTCACCGTCAGCGCTCGCGTGACGACGGATCCGACGGACCCGACCGACCCGACGGACCCGACCGACCCGACGGACCCGACCGACCCCGAGGTTCCCGGTACCCCGTACGAGCCGAAGGCTCTGACGGTCTTCCCGACCGAGGGTGCACCGGATGCCGCGGAGATCCGCCCCGTTGGCTCGGCGGTCGACCCCGCCACCGGCTTCGTCTACGTGGCCGACGAGATGCGCCCCGCGCGGGTGCACGTCGTCGACCCGAAGACCGACACGATCGTGCGCACCCTCACGGCGCCCACGACCGACCCGGTCGAGGACGGGCTGCGCGACATCGCGTTCGACCCGGCCACGGGCAACCTCACGGTTGCGTTCGGCAGCAACTGGGTGGTCATGGACGCCGAGACCGGAAACAAGGTCGCCGGACCCTTCGCCTTCAGTGGTGGGGTGCGGGGCATGGACGTCGACTTCGCCGGCGGACGCGTCTTCGGTGGCCTTCGCGGCACGGGCTTCGACGTGCGCAATGCGGTGACGGGCGAGCTCATCACCGCGGTCGAGGGTCCCGCCGACGGCGGAGCGTGGCGTACCCACGGCGTCGCGTACGACGAGAAGAACAACCTCATCTACGTCAGCAACAGCGACACCTCGGGGTCGACCCAGGGCATCCGCGTCTACAACGGCACGGACTACACGCTGGTCGACACGCTTGCCATCGACGGCGCGGACTTCCGCTCGATCGATGTCGACTCCGCCACCGGCGCCGTCGTGGTCGGTCACCAGTCGACCACGTTCGAGAACTCGGGTGTCTCGATCTACCGGGCGGCGGACCTTGGACTCGTCGAGCGGCTGTCGGCCCACACCTACGGCAACAAGGTCTACGGGGTCTCGATCGACCCGAAGAGCCACGCGCTGTACGTGTCGGCACGCGACCGCTTCCCGACCGGGTTCATCCGCGTGACGCTCCCGGCGGAGCTACCCGCCGCGCCGGCCGAGCCGTGGGTCGCTCGTGCCCTGAGCTCTGTCCCGACCGAGGGGGCGGCCGATGCGGCCGAGATCCGTCCGGTCGGGTCGGCGGTCGACCCGGCGACCGGGTACGTGTTCGTCGCCGACGAGATGCGCCCGGCACGCGTGCACGTGATCGATCCCGCGACCGACACGGTCGTTCGTACCCTGACCGCGCCGACCACGGACCCGGTGCAGGACGGTCTGCGTGACCTCGCGATCGATGCGAAGAACGGGCTGCTGTACGTCGCGTTCGGCTCGAACTGGGTGGTCATGGATGCCGAGTCCGGCGCCCCGGTGCGCGGACCGTTCGCGTTCAGCGGCGGCGTCCGCGGCATGGACGTCGACCTCGGTCGCGGACTCGTCTACGGCGCGACCCGTGGTGGGGGCTTCGACGTCGCGGACGCCGTGACAGGCGAGCTGAAGCAGACAGTCGCGGGTCCGTCCGACGGCGGCGCGTGGCGCACGCACGGTGTCGCCTACGACGCGGTCACCGACCGGGTGTACATCAGCAACAGTGATGCCGAAGGGTCGACCGAGGGCATCCGGGTGTACACGGGGTCGGACTACTCGCTGGTGCAGCGCCAGCAAGTCGCGGGAGCCGACTTCCGCTCGATCGCCGTGGACGGCAAGAGCGGAACGGTGGTCGTGGGCAACCAGAGCACGACCTTCGATCAGTCCGGGGCGACGGTGTTCTCCGCCGGTGACCTGAGCCTCGTCAGGCGGCTCTCGGCGCACGAGTTCGGCAACAAGGTCTACGGGGTCTCCATCGACACCGGACGCTACCTGCTGTACGTCTCCGCGCGCGACCGGTTCCCCGCGGGCATGATCCAGGTGACCCTGCCCCGGAGCTGAGTCGCCGCATCCGTCGGGCCGCACTTCCCTTGCGGGGAGGGCGGCCCGACGTCGTCGGGGCGGGGATGCCGCGGGGTCGCGACTAGACTGGCATCCATGCCCCGCGCCCCCAAGCTCGCCTCGTTCCCGGCGATCCGCGGAGCCCTGAAGTTCTACCAGATCTGCTCGATCATCACCGGTGTCGGCCTGCTTCTTCTGGTCGCCGAGATGATCGTGAAGTACACGCCCATCCACAAGGAACTGTTCCTGGGCGGGTCGGGTGGCTTCCTGTGGTTCGCGGATGCCATCCCCGGTCCGGGATGCCAGTGGTTCTCGCTGTTCGTTCCCGGCGGCAGCGGCTGCGAGATCCTGTCCACCGGCGACGGCCTGAACATCTCGCTCGCGATCCTCGTGGTCCACGGCTGGTTCTACGTCGTGTACCTGTTCTCGTGCTTCCGCGTGTGGAGCCTCATGCGCTGGCCGTTCTCCCGCTTCGTGTTCCTCGCGCTCGGCGGCGTCGTGCCCTTCCTCTCCTTCATTCTCGAGGTGCGCACCGCCCGCCGCGTGCGCGCCTATCTCGCCGAGCGCGAAGCCGCCGAGGCATCCGCTCCCGTCCCCGCCCCGGAAGGACCCCGGTGACCGAACAGACCGAAACGTCGCAGCGTCCCGTCCTCGTCGTCGACTTCGGCGCCCAGTACGCCCAGCTGATCGCGCGCCGCGTCCGCGAGGCGGGTGTGTACAGCGAGATCGTCCCGCACACCGCCACGGCCGACGAGATCGCGGCGAAGAACCCGGTGGGGATCATCCTCTCCGGCGGCCCGTCGTCGGTATACGAAGAGGGGGCGCCGCGCCTCGACGAGGCCGTGTTCGACCTCGATGTCCCGACGCTCGGCATCTGCTACGGCTTCCAGGTCATGGCGCAGGCGCTCGGCGGCGAGGTCGCGAACACGGGCCTGCGCGAGTACGGCGCGACGGATGCCACGGTCGTCACCGAAGGCACGCTGCTCGAGGGGCAGCCCGCCGAACAGAACGTGTGGATGAGCCACGGCGACCAGGTGTCGCGCGCCCCCGAGGGCTTCGAGGTGCTCGCACGCACCGCGCACACTCCGGTCGCCGCCTTCGCGAACGACACCCGTCGCATGTACGGGGTGCAGTGGCATCCCGAGGTCAAGCACACCGACCACGGCCAGCACGTGATCGAGAACTTCCTCCACAAGGCCGCCGGTCTGCCGGCCGACTGGAACAGCGGCAACGTCATCGCCGAACAGGTCGCGCGCATCCGCGAACAGGTCGGCACCGGTCGCGTGCTGTCCGCGCTGTCGGGCGGCGTCGACTCCGCCGTCTCGACCGCTCTCGTGCACGAGGCCGTCGGCGACCAGCTCGTCGCGGTGTTCGTCGACCATGGCCTTCTCCGCAAGGGTGAGCGCGAGCAGGTCGAGAACGACTACGTCGCCTCGACCGGCGTGCGTTTGATCACGGTCGACGCGCGCGAGACCTTCCTCAACGCCCTCGCCGGTGTGAGCGACCCCGAAGAGAAGCGCAAGATCATCGGCCGCGAGTTCATCCGCGCCTTCGAGAAGGTGCAGGCCGACCTCGTCGCCGAGGCGAAGGCCGATGGCGAGCCCATCCGCTTCCTCGTCCAGGGCACGCTGTACCCCGACGTCGTGGAGTCGGGCGGGGGCGCGGGCACCGCGAACATCAAGTCGCACCACAACGTCGGCGGCCTGCCGGAAGACCTGCAGTTCGAGCTCGTCGAGCCGCTGCGCACCCTCTTCAAAGACGAGGTCCGCGCGATCGGTCGCGAGCTGGGCCTCCCCGAGGCGATCGTCGGCCGCCAGCCCTTTCCGGGGCCCGGTCTTGGCATCCGCATCGTGGGCGAGGTCACCGCTGACCGCCTCGAGATCCTGCGTGATGCCGACGCCATCGCCCGCGCCGAGCTGACCAAGGCCGGCCTGGATGCCGAGATCTGGCAGTGCCCCGTCGTGCTGCTGGCCGACGTGCGCTCGGTCGGCGTCCAGGGCGACGGCCGCACCTACGGTCACCCGATCGTGCTGCGTCCCGTCTCCAGTGAGGACGCGATGACCGCCGACTGGACGCGTCTGCCCTACGACGTCCTGTCCAAGATCAGCAACCGCATCACCAACGAGGTGCGCGAGGTCAACCGCGTGGTGCTCGACGTGACGTCGAAGCCGCCGGGGACGATCGAATGGGAGTAGGCGTTCCGCCTGCTCCCGCGCCGACATCGTCGGCCGACTACGGGGCATCGTCCTCGGATCGAGAACAGGGCCCCTACCCCGATCGACCCGAGGACGATGCCCCTTCGTCGTCCGTCGGTGTCGGCGCTCTGTCGGTCCGCTGAGTGGGGAGCGCGGCCGGTAGGCTGACGGCGTCGGCGATCAGCCCTCGGGAATCTCCCGGGTTCGTCCGGCCAGAACGGCACAGGTCTCCCATGGCCCGTATCGACTTCTCCGGCTACCGCGACGTGCTGCGGGCCACCGGGGCTCCGTGGTTCACCCTCGCCGGATGGGTGGCTCGCTTTCCGCGCGGCACCCTGAGCCTCGGGATCATCCTTCTCGTCCAGACCGCGACGGGGAGCTTCGCGCTCGCGGGCGCCGTGGGTGCGGCGTTCGTGGTGGGCATGGCGTTCGCCGGCCCCCTCTGGTCCCGGATCATGGACCGGCGCGGACAACGGTCAGTGCTCCTGATCTCGGCGGGCACCCTGACGGTGTCGGTCTCGGCGCTCCTGTGGGCGGTGCTGTCGGCGACGCCCGTGGCGACCTGGTTCTTCCTCGCGGTCATCGCCGGGGCCGTCTCCGTCGACGTCGGACCCGCGGTCCGCGCGCGCTGGAATGCCCTGGTCCCGCCCACGCAGCGCCACAGCGCCTTCGCTCTGGAATCGATCGCCGACGAGAGCGTCTTCGTGATCGCGCCGCCCGTGCTGACCTTCATCGCCGCCGCGTCGGCGCCGCAGGCGGGGATCGCCGTCGTCGTCCTCGTGGGGGCGGTGGGCCTCGTCTGGCTCGGTCTCCTGAGCCGGTCGCAGCCGCCCCTCGTCCCGGCGAGCGGACGCCGCGTACGCCTGATCCCACCCGTCGGCATCCTCCCGGTGACGATCGCGTGGATCGGGGTGGGCGCGATGTTCGGCTCCTTCGACGTGACGAGCATCGCGTGGGCGGAACGCTCCGGCACACCGTGGCTCGCGGGGGTCATGATGGCGTCCCTCGCCGTCGGGAACACCGCGGGCGCGCTGGTGTACGGGGCGCTTCGCCCCCGGGCGTCGCTACGGTCCCGCTGGCTGTGGAGCAGTGCGGCGCTCGCCGTGGCGTGTCTCGCGCTTCCGGTTGCCGCCGACGGTGCGCTCGCGCTCCTCGTGGCCGCGGTGGTCGGCGCTCTCGTCGGCCCGGTCCTGGTGACGGGGTTCGCGCTCGTGGAATCACGCGCAGACCGCGATCGCGTCACGGAGCTGTTGGCGTACCCGTCCCTCGGCGTGGGAGCTGGCATCCCGATCGGCTCCACGGTCGCCGGCCTGGGACTGGATGCCGCGGGTCCCGCTCTCGGGTTCACCGTGATGGCCGTGAGTTGCGTGGCCATCCTCGTTTTCGGGGTGGTCGGGGAGCTCCTGCTGTCGATGAGGTCGCCGGAGGCATCCGTCCGCACGTCGTGACACGAGCGAGTGCGGGAGGATGGGGGCATGAGTGAGAGGTTCGTGCGCCCGACCCGGGTCGACACCGTTTTCAACGCCGCGGTCGCGGCCCTCACCCGGCTCGGTCTGCCCCTCGCGGGCAGTCGTGTCCTTGCGGTGCGCGGACGCGCCTCGGGGGAGTGGCGGACCACCCCGGTGAACCCGCTGCGGGTCGGCGGGGAGCGGTATCTCGTCGCTCCGCGCGGCACCACGCAGTGGGTGCGTAATCTTCGGGCGGCCGGTGGCGGCGAGCTGCGAGCCGGTCGGTCGGTCGAAGTGTTCCGTGCAGAAGAAGTCCCGGATGCCGAGAAGCCGCCGATTCTGCGCGCCTACCTCGTCGCGTGGGCGTGGGAGGTCGGCCGCTTCTTCGAGGGCGTCGACAAGAACTCCCCGGACGAGCGGCTGCAGGAGATCGCCCCCGGATTCCCCGTCTTCCGGCTGCGCTCCGAGGGGCGTCGATGACCGGGTTCCCCGACGCGTGGTACCTGATCCTCTCGAGCCGACTCATCCCCGACCTCGACGGCGGATACACGATCTCGACGCTCGCGCGGGCACGACAGATGGCGGATGCCGGGGCCCCGGCCTTGCTGCTCACGGTCGACCCCGGCCCCGCCGAGGCCCACGCCGAGCACCGCGCCGAGTTCGTGCGCCGCGGTGCGGCGGGGGCATCCGAGGTGTTCCGGAATCTGTTCGACGAGGCCGCCGATCCCGACGGTGGGGCGGCGGAGTGGCTGCGCGCGGCCGCGCGGACGGGGGAGGCCGACCCGGCGCTCGAGTACCGGAGCGTCGCAGCGGGGGCGATCGATCTGCCGAACGTCGTCGACCCGAACTGGCACCTGGCCACGGCCCCCATCGTCGTGCGGGACGGGGCAGGGCGCGCGATCGGCGTGATCGACGGGTTCGGCGCGCTGTACCGCGCGTGGCTCGGCGACGTCGTGGCAGGACTCCGCGCCGAAATCGAGCGCCCCGTCGTCGTGATCTGCGAGTCTCGGCAGCTGGGCGAGCTCATCGTCGGTTGGCAAGACCGCGACGTTCGCATCCTGCACACGATCCACACGATCCACCTCGAGCCCCCGTACACGGCGGATGCGTCCATGAACGCCCTGTGGGAACGGTGGTTCGCGGTGGCCCCGCGGTTCGACGCGGTGCTCTGGCCGACGCCCTGGCAGTTCGACGACGTGCGCGCCCGCTTCGGCGACGACCGGGTCGACGTCGTCGCACCGCACGGCATCTCGGCACCCGACGAGGTCGCGTACGCGGAGGACGGTCCCGTCGTGATGCTCGGGCGCCTCGCGCCGGGGAAACGTCTCGACCACGCGATCCGGGCTTTCGCGCACGTCGTCGACCAGTTGCCCGACGCGCGGCTGGAACTCTGGGGCGCGGGTGCGGGACGCGATTCACTCGAGGCGCTGGTGGCCGACCTGGGCCTCGAGGATGCCGTGTCGCTCCCGGGGCTGACCCTCGATCCGGATGCCGTTCTCGACTCCGCGGCCGTGTACCTCACGACGTCGGCGTTCGAAGGGCAGGGGCTCGCGCTCGCCGAAGCGCTCGCGCACGGGGTTCCCGTCGTGGCCTACGACATCCGCTACGGCCCGCGCGACATGCTCGCCCGAGGCGGCGGCATCCTCGTGCCCGACGGCGACGAGCGAGCGCTCGCCGACGCCCTCACGCGCCTCCTCGCCGACGCCGCGTTGCGTCGGCGGCTCGCTGCCGAGGCGCGCGCGGCCGCCGCGGCGCTCGCCCCCGAGCGCGCGATGGAGACCCTCGCCGCCGCGACCGCCGAGGCGTTGTCACGCCCGACGCGGCGGTAGCTCCGCACTCGAGATCGATGCGAGGGGCGGGTCAGGCGCGGCCGGCCCAGGGGTCGTAGTCGGCGATCAGGGGCTCTTGCGGTGGGCGGGTGGCATCCGGGACGTGCTGAAGGTTCACGCGCACCCGGTACCAGAGCGAACTCGAGCCGCGCATGCCGTCGACGAGGATGTCGGCCGGATGCAGCGCCGCCGTCGCCTCGGGATACCGACGCTTCCACTCCTCGAGGGCGTCGAGCGCCTCGGGCTTGGTCTTCGTGCGCGCCACCTCGATGAGCGGCATCGTCGATGCTCTCCGCCCCGACCCGTCGGAGCCGCGCGGGGGCTTCTCGGCTGGTCCCATCTCTTCGGCGAGGGCGAGCAGGCTCTCGAGCGATCCGGCGGCGGAGTCGATGCCCTCGTGAGGGTCGCCGATCGCGGCGAAACGTTCCGGCACGGTGAGGACAGTGAACTCCTCGGGTCGACGGCCCCGCACTTCGTCCCACGTGAGCGGCGTCGACACGCGCGCGTCGGGGAGCGCACGGACGGAGTACGCGGATGCCACCGTGCGGTCCTTCGCGTTCTGGTTGAAGTCGACGAAGACGCTTTCGCCCCGCTCCTCCTTCCACCAGCGCGCCGTCGCGAGCCCGGGTGCGCGGTTCTCGACCTCGCGGGCGAGCGTCTCGGCTGCCCGGCGGACGTCGGGGTACTCCCAGCCGGGACGGATGCGCACGAGGATGTGCAGTCCGCGCGAACCGGAGGTCTTCGGCCAGCCGACGAGACCGTGGTCGGCGAGGACATCGCGGGCCGTGAAGGCGACATCGACGATCTGCGCCCAGTCGACACCGGGCATGGGGTCGAGGTCGATGCGCAACTCATCGGGATGGTCGAGGTCTTCGGCGCGCACCGGATGCGGGTTGAGGTCGAGGCATCCGAGGTTCACGATCCACGCGAGGCCCGCGGCGTTGCGCAGAACCGTCTCCTCGGCGGACGTGCCGGAGGCGTAGTGCAGGGTGGCGGTGTGGATGAAGTCGGGATGGTTCTCGGGCACCCGCTTCTGGAAGAACGGCTCCTGATCGAGGCCCTTGGTGAAGCGCTTGAGGACCATCGGACGGCCGCCCGCTCCGCGCAGCGCTCCGTCGGCGACCGCGAGGTAGTACCGCACGAGGTCGAGCTTGGTGAGACCGGGCTGGGGGAACACGACGCGGTCGGGACTCGTGACGCGGACCTCGTGACCGTCGACGTCGAGGACCGTCGGGGGCGTCTTGGCGGGGCTCATGCCGCGAGGTTAGTCCGGTGGCATCCGCGGTGTCCGCCCCTTGCGGGACGCGGGGCGCGCGGGCGTCGAGTGTCCAAGACACGCCGTGTGCCGCCGACCGGATGCGGCGTGTCTTGGACACTCGATGAGAGAAGGACCTGAGGAAACGACGGAGGGCCGCCCCAAATGGGACGGCCCTCCGCGTGAAGCGGTGCGTCAGTTGTTGCCGCGGAGGATCGCGAGGATGCGCAGGATCTCGACGTACAGCCACACGACGGTGACCATGATGCCGAAGGCGCCGACCCAGCCGTAGACCCGCGGGGCGCCGTTGCGGACACCGCGCTGGATCTGGTCGAAGTCGAGCACGAGCGAGTACGCGGCCATGATGACCACGAAGACGCCGATGATGAGACCGAGCGGGATGCCGAAGATCTCGATGCTGCGCAGGCCGAACGCGCCACCGGCGAGCGGGACGTTGAAGAGCATCAGACCGAGGTTGACCAGGCTGAACACGAGGTAGCCGACCATGGCGATCAGGAAGATCTTGGTGGCGCGGGCGGAGGCGCGGATCTTGCCGCTCGCGAAGAGCGCGAGGGTCACGCCGACGACCGACAGCGTGGCCAGGGTGGCCTGGACGACGATGCCCGGGTAGAGGAACTCGAAGAACGCCGAGATGCCACCGACGAACAGGCCCTCGAACGCTGCGTAGGCGATGAAGACGGGGACGGACGGCTTCTTCTTGAAGATTGCGACCATCGCCAGCACGAAGCCGCCGAGACCGCCGATGACCATCGGCAGAACGTTCGGGCTGGGGTTGGCGACCGTGACGGTGCTCATCGTCCAGATCCAGCCGACGACGGCGGTCACGATGAGAACGGCGAAAAGGCCGAGGGTCTTGAAGACGGTGTCTTCGACCGTCATCCGGTCGGTCTGCACCGCGCCCGCGGACGGGGCCGAGTACATGCCCTCGATGTTCGCCGTCTCAGCGGCCGCAGCGGCTGCGGTCGTCGACGCGGCGGGCGGGGGGCTGTAACGGGTCTGGGCTCCGCCACGAGGGTCCTGGAACGCCGGGGTATTGAATGCCGGGTTGTTGAGGGCCACAGGGACTCACACTCCAATTGCTGGTGATCACAGCACCGTGCTGTGAAACAACACTAGCTGAGCAGGCCGTGAGAATCCTTGTGTCGACTGGGATTCTGCTTTGAGCGCAGCACCCTCCGAGGGGCCGCCGGTAGCCTGGCGCGGTGCCTGTCGAGCGCCCCCTGATCATCGGCCACCGCGGTGCCCCGGGCTATCTTCCCGAGCACTCCCGCTCGTCCTATGCGCGCGCAATTTCCGCGGGAGTGGATGCCATCGAGCCCGATGTCGTGCCCACGAGAGACGGCGTGCTCGTGGTGCGGCATGAGAACGAGATCGGCTCGACGACGAATGTCTCCGCGCGGACGGAATTCGCGGAGCGCCGCCGCACCGCGGTCGTCGACGGTGAACGCCTGGACGGCTGGTTCACCGAGGACTTCACCTGGTCGGAGCTGCGGACACTCCGCTGTCGCGAGCGCATCCCGGCGATCCGTCCCGAGAGCGCGGCTCACGACGACGAAGACCCGGTGCTGTCCCTGCGCGACGTGCTCGACCTCGCCCGCGCCGGTGGTGTCGGGGTGGTGCTCGAGATCAAGCACGCGGCGTACTTCGCGCGCGCCGGGTCCGACATGGCGGAGCTCGTCGAGAGGGAGCTCCGGGATGCCGATTGGTGGGACGATCCGGCCCTGGTCATCGAGTCGTTCGAGCCCCTCGTGCTGGAGCGGTTGCGGGAGCGCGGCATCCCGGCTCCGCTCGTCCAACTCGTGGAGGCGGGCGGGGCACCGTGGGACCTGCGCGAGCGCGACGGGGCGCGGGCCGCGTCGTACGCGTCGATGCTCACGCCCGCGGGGTTGGATGCGCTCGCCGAGGCGGTCGACGGGATCAGCCCCGACAAGCGGCTGATCCTCGCGCCCGACCGGCTCGGGCGCGTGCGCGGGCCCGCGCCCTTCGTCGCCCAGGCGCACGACCGCGGGCTGCGGGTCTTCACATGGACCTGCCGCCCCGAGAACCCCTTCCTGCTCCCGCCGTTCAGGCGTCCCGGCGGGCCGTCGGCATTCGGCGACTACGAGCGCGAGTGGGCGCTGCTGCGCGACGCGAGGCTGGACGGGGTGTTCGTCGACCACCCCGACCTGGGCCTCGCGTTCTTCGGTTCCTAGGCGCAAGCCCCGCCCGCCGCGGGCTCGTCGCCGCCAGGATGGCGGGATGACGGTGGACGTGACGGTGGTCGGGGGCGGCATCTCGGGTCTCGCGTGTGCGCGGGTCGTGCGGGATGCCGGTGGGGCGGTGCGGGTGATCGACCGCGGGCGCCGGCCCGGTGGCCGGCTCGCGAGCCGAACCCTCGACGGGCGTGCCGTCGACCTCGGCGCCTCGTACTTCGTCGTCGGCGATGACCACGCCGGGTTCGCCCGCGTCGTGGCCGACTGGGAGGCCCGCGGGATCGCACGCCCGTGGACGGACACGTTCTCGGCGTTCGATGCGGACGGCGCTGAGACACGGAAGACCGGGCCGATGCGATGGGCGACCCCGAGCGGATCGCGGTCGCTCGTCCTGGATCTCGCCGACGGCGTGGATGTCGAATCGGGTCGCGAGGTCGAGAGCGTCGCCCCGTTCCGCGTCGACGGGGAGGATGCCGGTGAGGTGGTGCTGGCGATGCCCGAACCGCAGGCGCGGCGTGTGGTCGATGGCATCCCGGTCGCCTCGCAGGAATGGGAGGCCGTGATCGCCGTCGTGCTGCGGTGGGACGAGCGGCGTTGGCCCGCGGACCTGCACGGGGCCTTCGTGAACGACGATCCCGACGTCTCGTTCATCGCGGACGACGGCGACCGGCGTGGAGACGGGGCGCCGGTGCTCGTCGTCCACACGACCGGCGCCGCGGCGCGGCGGCACCTCGGTGACCCGGACGGGGTGGTCGCGCCTGTGGTGGCAGCGACCAGAAGGCTCCTCGGGATCGAGGCCGAACCGGTTGCGACGTTCGCGCACCGGTGGACCTTCGCCCGCCCCGCGGCGGCGACGGGAGAGCCGTTCTTCCATTCCCCCGGCCTCTCTCTGTGCGGTGACGCGTGGGGCGCATCGGCGGCCGTCCGTACGGCGTGGTCGTCGGGCGACGCTCTGGGACGCGCGCTCGCGGCATCCTGAGTCCTGTCCCGGAAACCGTGGGGCGTGTCCGAGTGCGCCCATAGGGTGGAGGAATGGACGCAGGGGGCGCGGGCATCGAGGCACGACAGGTCAAACGGGCGTTCGGCGCCGTGACGGCGGTGGCGGACGTGACGTTCACCGCCGAGCCAGGGCGGGTGACGGGCCTGGTCGGGCCGAACGGGTCGGGCAAGACGACGCTGTTGCTCATGCTCGCGTCGCTATTGCGGCCGGACCAGGGAGAGATGCGGATCGGCGGTGTCGACCCGGTGTCCGATCCGGCCGGCGCGCGCCGGCTCCTCGGGTGGATGCCGGACTCATTGGGCGCGTGGCCCAGCCTCACCTCCCGCGAGGTGTTGATCGCCACCGCGCAGCTCTACGACCTGCCGCGCGCGGAGGCCCGAGAGCGCGCCGACCGCCTGCTCGACCTCGTCGATCTCGCCCCGCTCGCGGGTTCCGCGGCCCGCGTGCTCTCCCGCGGGCAGAAGCAGCGCCTGGCGCTGGCGCGGGCGCTCGTGCACGAGCCGCGCGTCCTCTTGCTCGACGAGCCCGCGTCCGGGCTTGATCCGCAGGCTCGCATCTCTCTCCGTGTGCTGCTGCGGCGCCTCGCCGACGAGGGTCGCACGATCCTCATCTCCAGCCACGTTCTGTCGGAGCTCGAGGAAGTCGTCGACGACGCCGTATTCATGCTCGACGGTCGAACGGTCGGCCGCGATCGGGTGGCGGCGGCGACCACGCGCGTCCGCGTCTGGCGGGTGCGCATGGCCACCGACGCCTCGAGAGCGATCGGCTCCGACCGTGATGCCGTCGCCTCGGCTCTGGGCCGCGCGGTCGACGACGTCGGCATCGACCGTCGCGACCTGCTCGTGCCGTTCGCGGACGAGTCCGCGGCCGTCGCGGGCCTGCGTGCGGTGGTGGGAGCCGGCATCCCTGTCGTCGAGTTCGCCCCCGCCGTCGGCGATCTCGAACACGCTTTCCTCGACCTCCGAGGGGATGCCGCGACCGAGGGGAGCCTCGAATGAACTTCCGTCGTCTCGGCACCGTCATCGGCATCGACCTGCGTCAGCGGGTGCGCTCGGTCGGCTGGTACGTCCTGCTCGGCATCTTCGCCGTGATCCTGCTGGCCCTGCTGATGCTGTCCTTCTCGTCCTTCTCGCTGAGCACGGGCGGCAACGGCTGGTTCTATTCGCTCGTCATCATGTTCGTCCTCCTGCTCGTGCTGCTCGTGTCGCCCACGCTCAGCGGCAGCGCCGTCAACGGCGACCGGGATGCCGCGACGCTCGCGCCCGTGCAGGTGACGCTGGTGACGACCGCCGAGATCGTGCTCGGGAAGTTCCTCGCGGCGTGGATCTCGGGCCTGGCGTTCCTCGTCGTCGCGCTGCCGTTCCTCGTGATCGCGACGTTCGCCGGTGAGCTCAACCCGGCGGTCATCGCCTCGTCGCTCGGCATCCTGATTCTCGAGGTCGGCGTCGTGGCGGCGATCGGCGTCGGGGTGAGCGCGATCGTGGCGCGCCCCGTCTTCTCGGTGGCTGCGACGTACCTGCTGGTGGCCGCGCTGACACTGGGGACGCTGATCGCGTTCGGGCTCGGCGGGACGGCGCTGCGCACGGAGCAGACGGTCACCACGCGGGATGTGAACTGGGACGCCGTTCCCGTGGGCTGCGACCCCTTCCTCGAGAACGATGCGACCGAGTGTCCGCGACCCGACGAGCTGGGGTGCACGACCTCGACCTACACGAGTGAGGTGCCGCGCTTCGACCGCGTATGGGGCGTGCTGGCGGCGAACCCGTTCGTCATCCTGGCGGATGCCACCCCGCCGACCTACGACGAGTACGGCAGCCCGTCCGACCTCTTCTCGCAGATCGCGTCCGGTGTCCGCCTCGCTCAGATCGCGCCCGACCCCGCGCCGTCCTACGACTCCTGCAATGGCGCGACGCTCACGAACGAGTCGATGGAGGACCGTATCGCGGGCACCGTTCCGAGCTGGTTCGTGGGGCTGTTCCTGCAGCTGCTGCTCGCTGCCGGACTCCTGGCCTGGGGCATCGCCCGCACGCGGACGCCCGCGCGGCGGCTGCCGCCGGGGACGCGTATCGCCTGACGCGTGTTTCCAGCGGATGGCGCGTCAGCGAAGTCGCGCGTCCAGCGCGACCGCGTCGTGGGGCGCCCTGCCGCGCGCGTCGTTGTCGAAGTAGACGTAGACGTCGCGCGGCATCCCGTCTTCCCCGGTACCGTCACGCCACTGCCGGACGCGGTCGGCCCAGGTGTCGAGTTCGGCCGACGTGTACCCGCTCGCGTACAGCTCGGTCGAGCCGTGCAGGCGGACGTACACGTGGTCGGTCGTGACCGCATCGAACGCAGGCCAACGCCCGGCCGTGTCGGCGAGAACGAGGGCGACGCCGTGCGCGCGGAGGATTTCGACGGCGTGCGGGTCGCGGAACGATTCCGACCGCGGCTCGATCGCGTAGCGCAGAGGGACGTCCGACTCGATGTCGAGCCACGCGCGTCCGTTGAGGCGAGCATCGTGTTCGCGGGCGAGAGCCAGCGCCGAGCCGGTGGTCCGGGGGAGGCTGTCGAGGAACGCGTCGAGTACCTCGGGGTCGAACTCCACGCGTTCAGGCAGTTGCCACAGGATCGGACCGAGGGTCGAGCCGAGCGCGAGGACGCCGGAAGCGAAGAAGTTGGCCAGCGCAACACCGACGTTCGTCAATCGAAGCATGTGGGTGACGTAGCGCGAGCCCTTCACCGCGAAGACGAAGTCCTCGGGCACGGAGTCGCGCCAGCGCCGGTAACTCTCGGGGCGCTGCAGGGAGTAGAACGATCCGTTCAGTTCGACGCTCGGGAGACGCTCGGCGAGGTATTCGAGCTCGCGGCGTTGCACCAGGCCACCGGGATAGAAGTCGCCCCGCCACCTCGGATACCGCCACCCCGAGGTGCCGACGAAAGCCGTCCCGCTCAGGCGTGACCCTCCGCGGCGGGGGCGTCGTCGTCGGTGATGGCGTCGCCCGTGTGGTCGTCGAGGTCGACGTGCTCCTCGGCCTCCGCGGCATCCTCGCGGACGTCGTCGGTGACGGCGTCGGTGGGTGCCGCGTTGTCGGCGTGTGCGTCGTCGGAGTGGCGGGTGGGGAGATCCGGTGTGCTCATGTCGCCACGGTGCCCCATGGCCTCCGTGCGGACGAGCCTCTTGACAGGACCGGGGCGTTAGTCGTTGGCATCCGGGATCGTCAGGTCGACCGTCGGCCAGGTGGGCAGGGGGTCGTCGAACGCCGTCCATGCGCCGGGACCGGCCGCGAGCTCCTCGTCGGTCAGCGCGGCGGTGTCGAGGAGGTGGCGGAGGCGCGGCGACGAGAGGTCGAGGCCCGTGAACGCGATCTCCTGCCCGAAGCCCATCCGCCCGTCGTCGGCGCCGATCGGCTCGATCCACATCGCGGAGCCGACGTGCTCCCACCGGGCCAGGATGCCGGGGCGCGATGCGATCCGGCAGAACCCGGCGGAGCGGACCAGGCGTCCGGCCGCCCCGTCGTCGAGGCGGTCGAGGGCGGCCTGCAGACGCGCAGGGTGGAACGGGCGCACCTGGTCGTAGCGCAGCGTGCTGACGCGGTTGTCGCGCATGTAGGGGTCGTGCTCGTCGTTGAGCGCGCGGACCCAGCCGGCGCGCTCCAGCACCTCGGTCTCGGGCGCGCGTGGGGTGCCGGCGTGGAGGTCGGCACGCGGATCGCGCGTGAGCCGCAGCGTCGCGCCGGGGTTCAGGTGCGACGCGAGCGCCATCTGCACCGCGAGGGCTGCGGTGGGCACCTGCTCCCAGTTGACCCAGACGATGCGGGTTGCGATCTCGAGGGCCAGGGCCGCCTGCCGGGCGCGGGCGCCGACGTCGCCGCGCGAATCGCCGACCACGGTGGATGCCACGAGCGGTGCCTCGTCGAGAAGGTCGCCGATCATGTGCCGCGCGTCCACCACGCACACCGCTTCGACGTCGACCCCGCCGCGCGCGACGACCGCGTGGAGCAGGTCGACGTCGGTGCCGAGGTCGACGACGACACGCTCCCCGTCGGCTCGGACGTGCGGGTGGGGGAGCGCGTGCGCGGCGCGGAGATCGCGGTATCTCACGAGGTGAAGCGGGCGGCTCAGCGCGACGGCGGTGCGTTCTGCGTAGGCCTGGCGTTCGGGTGCGCACACGCCCATCGTCACGATCGTCGTCTCCACGGCATCCGCCCTTCGTTTGTCGGGAATCGATCGCCAGCCTATCTTGTTATTGAGAACGATTATCAACAGGAGGATGCCATGAAGGTCCGCAACTCGATCAAGTCGCTGAAGAACCAGCCCGGCGCGCAGGTCGTCCGCCGCCGCGGGCGCGTGTTCGTGATCAACAAGCTGAACCCGCGGTGGAAGGGGCGGCAGGGCTGAGGAAGCCGTCCGGGCCGGTCAGCCGACGAAGCGGTTGCTCTTGCCGAGATTGCAGGACTGGCAGAGGGTCTGCAGATTGCCCGGCTCGGTCAGCCCGCCGTGACTGATCGGCACG
Organism: Microbacterium canaveralium; assembly: GCF_047238045.1. Lineage (NCBI taxonomy): Bacteria > Bacillati > Actinomycetota > Actinomycetes > Micrococcales > Microbacteriaceae > Microbacterium > Microbacterium canaveralium. Next base: position 708,056 of record NZ_JBDFMA010000003.1, read on the forward strand.
ATGTGATCGACGTGGAGGATCGCGCCGGTCTGGGCCGATGCGCCGCACATGCGGCATCGCGACCCGTCCCGACGAAGGATGTCCGTGCGCAGCTTCGGGGTGAGCAGGCTCCGTTCGCGACGGCGGAGGTACTCTGAGGTCGACTTGGCGGCACGCTGGCGCCGCGCCTCGTCCAGGCCCGCGCGCAATTCGGCGAAGCTCCACTCCAGGTGTTTGCGATACGAGTTGCGCCCCTGCGGACTCGTATACGTGACCACGGCGGTCACCGTTGCGAGAGGTGTGGGCGCGGCCAGCATCCGTTTATGAAAAAGTCGCCGTTCGATCTTCGCGTATTTGTCGGGATTCACGCGTCGGTCGCCGGAGCGGCCGATCGACCGATTTCCGACGTCGGTCAGTTCGTGCGTGTAGGCGGAGTAGTGCCGCATCTGCTCGAGTCGCTGGTCGATATCAAACAAGAGGCGCGTCTCCTCGTCGAGGACCGCATCCATGAGAAACGCGCGGAGAGGAAAGCGGTCGAACGCCGATTTCGATGTCGTCGCCGCGCGATAGCGTCGTGTGAGGACCGGGAGCGGCATGACGGACGCGGCGTACCTCCCGTTCAATTGGTGCAGGGCGCCGAGGGCGGCACTCGTCCCGGCGACGATTCGCCGAGTTCGATCCACGATGACGAGCGGGATACCGATACCCGCGACCAGAACGAGACCGGCACTGATCGACAGGAAGAGCGTGAGGCTTCCCCCGGGGATTCCGTCGATCGCTGAACCCGCAATGGCTGCAAGAAAGGCGGGGGAATCCAACCCGTGGGGCATCAGTGGTTCCTCGGGCCAGTCGTCAGCGTGATCCGCTTCGTCTTTGCTGCGCGACGCTCAACTCTCACAGTTCCACCCGTCCTTGTCGCCATCCCGGTACCAGTCGTACTCGGGGTTCACACCACGCTGGTAGGGGCCGTACCCATTGGCGATGGCCTCCTTGCACGTGCCGAAACGCGGGTCCAAGCCCGGGGCCGGTTCGGCGGGGGCAGGCTCGGGCTGAGCGGGTTGGGGTTCGGGCTCAACCGGAGCCGGCTGCGGGGGTGCGGGGGCGGGTTCCACGGGTGCCGGGGCCGGTTCTGCGGGCATGGCCACGGAGTCGTCGAGGCGAACGTATGAGGCTTGCAGCGGATGCGTGCCGTATCCGTCACGCCCGTCGTAGCGGGCGATCGCCCACCCCGTGTTGATCATGTGGGTTCCGGCATCCTGCCCATTGATCTGGACGTACCGCAGGAGTCGCCCGTACTGATCGTGGTCGTCGCGTCCGGGGACACTGACCAGAACGGCGCCGCTCGGAGCCAGGAATGTGGTCAGCTCGGCAGTTGCCTGGTCGTAGCCCCAGGAGCCCGTTTCGGGTGCGTCGATACCGATCAGCCGCACTTTGCCGACGTTGGTGTCGATCGTGTCGCCGTCGATCACCGACACGATCTGGACGGAAGTCGCGGTCGCGGTGGGCGTGGCCGACGGCGTCGACCGCGGTGTCCGGGACGGCGCCGGTGTCGCTGCGCTGTCGGGCGTGGGTGTGCCCACTGACGTGGCGGCGACGGCGACCGGGCGACTATTCGCGCCTCCGGTCACGAGAGCGTTGGTCATTCCGGCCGTTGCGAGAAATCCGATCGCGGCGACCGCCGTTACCCATGCGGCGGTCTTGCGGCTCTTGAAGCGCAGCCAGGTCCGGCTGTTCTTGGCAAGCGCAACGATCCCTGTAATGAGGACCACCAGGAATAGGACGGCGAAGATCGGCGACAGGATGAGCGCAACGATCATCAACGGGATGCCGACAATCAGCCACACCCAAATCGGAATCCGGCCTTTGGCCTGAAGGTTTTCGTGCGTGAGCGACGGACGTTTCACGCGTGCGCGCGCGTTCGAACGAGTCATGAATGCGCCCCCCGACGCCGGGGAAGCACTCCCCATATGAAACGAACAATAGCGCTCGCGAAACCGTCATTCATCCGGGGAGGTGGCGGCGGTACAGAAGACGGCGGGGTTCGACTGCGTCGTCCCGCTACCTCACCGCCCCCGCAGCACCGCCTCCGCCTCGTCCCACAGCCGCGAAGCCGCGTCTGCGTCGAGCGCGTGCGCGGCGACGCCCTTCGTACGGCCCGCCGTCTCGACGATGACCTCGGCTTCCTGGTTGTCTTCGAAGTAGCGTCCGGTGACGCCGTCGAGCAGCGGGGATGCCACGACCAGCACCGAAGTCGACGCACCCTGTTCGACGGTCTTGAAGTGGTCCTGATCGATGCGGTTGCCCTCGGCATCCATCGCTCCCATCGAGCGGAGCGTGTCATCGTCGAGGTGGCGCTGGAGGTTGGTCGTTATCCACCCGGGCATCAGGGCGTTCGCGGTGATGCCGTCCGCGGCCCAGCGATGGGCGATGCCGACGGCCCGCTCGGATGCCGGGGAGCGGACCGCCGATGGGCGGAGAACCCATGAGTCGATACGACGTGCCCGCCGAGTTGCCCTACGCGTTCCTCAACGACGACGACGTCCGTGCCTGGTTCGCGTTCATGAAGGTGCAGTTGCGCCTTCGCTACGAGACGAACCGGCAGTTGCGCGACGACAGCGGTATCTCGCTGGCCGACTACGACGTTCTCGTCGCGCTGACGAGCGAACCATCCGGGACGATGACGGTGTCCGACCTCGCGATCCGCATCGGAGCGGAGCGCAGCAGGGTGTCGCACCAGTCGCGCCGTCTCGCGGGGGACGGCCTCGTCGACCTGACACCGAACGCGAACGACCGGCGAGCGACCGACGTGACGCTGACCCCGGCGGGCGCGACCTGCTCCGTCGTGCCTCGCCCGCCACGTCGCTTTCGTTCGGAAGGTCTTCTTCGACGCGCTCGACGAGGAGCAGAGCGCACACCTGGCCAGCGCCTTCGAGAAGATCTACGAACTCCTCATCGCGCACGGCAGCCTGCCGCGGCCGGCGGATCACCCCTAACCCTCGGGAGTCGTGATTCCCACGCCCGAGGTCGCGCGCGGTGCATGGCGACGGGCGTCGAGCGAACGTGGGTGCGTCTCGCTAGGGTGGTGAGCTCCGAAATCGTCTGGAGGTTCGGATGCTCGAACTGAGATCGTGGATCGGTGTGGCGGTCGCCTCGGCGATTGCGCTTGCTGCAGCCCTTGTCGTCGCGGGGGTCATCTCGCTGGTCGTACGAAGGATCGCGCGGCGGCACGATTGGCCGCAAACGCTCTCGGCCACGGTGCGCGGGCCGTTCCGCGCGCTTCTGACCGTGGTCGGTCTCTGGGCTGTGTTCATCTTCACCTGGCCCGACCCCGACACGAGCGAGCAGGTCGCTCACCTGCTCGTCATCCTCACGATCGCTGCGAGCGCGTGGTTCGTCGGTGCGATCCTCGCATTCGCGATCGGCGTCGCCATGGCCAGGCTTCCGCTCGAAGTGGCCGACAATCGTGTCGCTCGCAGCCGCCAGACCCAGTTGATCCTCATCCGTCGCCTGCTGATCGTCTTCATCATCGTCTTTGCCCTCGGGTCGATCCTCATCACCTTCCCCGCCGTCGCCGCGCTGGGCACCAGCATCCTCGCCTCCGCAGGCGTCGCCGGAATCGTCGCCGGACTTGCTGCGCAGTCGACCTTGGCGAGCGTGTTCGCAGGAATTCAGATCGCGTTCAGCGGGGCGATCCGTGTGGACGACGTCGTGGTGGTCGAAGACGAGTGGGGTCGCATCCAGGAGATCACCCTCACGTACGTGGTCGTGCACATCTGGGACGATCGTCGACTCGTGCTGCCTTCCACGTATTTCACAACGACGCCGTTCGAGAACTGGACCAGGCGGTCGAGCGAACTTCTTGGCGCGGTCGAACTCGACGTCGACTGGCAGGTGCGCACTTCTGAGATGAGGAACGAGTTCGACCGCATCCTCGAACGCACGCCTTTGTGGGACGGTCGCACGAGTGTTCTTCAGGTCACCGACGCCACCGGCGGACTCGTGCGTGTCCGTGTGCTGGTGTCGGCCGCCGACGCGGCCAAGCTGTTCGACCTGCGCTGCTTCGTCCGGGAAGAACTCGTGGAATGGGTGCGCGAGTCCAGAGTCGCGCTGCCGCTGTCGCGGGTGCAGATCGTGACTGGTGAGGAGGAGCCGACAGCCCCTGAGGCCCGTTCGGCCGACCAGTCAGGGCTGTTCTCGGGCTCGGAACAGAGTCAGGAGCGAGCAGACCAGTTCACCGGGGCTGTTCCGACAGTGATTGACTCCCGAACAGAGTCGCCCTCGCGCTAGGCGATGACGTCACGCTCGGTGGCGCGCATCGTTGCCCTCCGGGAGTGGACGCGACGGCGGGAGTCGAACCCGCCACGCCTTCGGTTATGAACCGAGGCCCGGGACCGCCCGGATCGCCGCGATGTGCCCCCACGCTAACCCGGGGCGGCGATACCGCAAACGGTCGTTTCGGGGCGTGACGAGATATGTCGTCGTGTGGCGCGGCGGCGTGCGTTCCGATGCTTGCGCTCAGCATCCCGGAGGGCGTTCAATCGGTGGCACATCGCAGTCGAAAACTTTGGGGGCATCATGAGCGACGCATCGGCTTACGACCCGGATGGCGGGTATGACCCGGATGGGGGTTATGACCCGGATGGGGGTTATGACCCGGATGGGGGTTATGACCCGGATGGGGGTTATGACCCGGATGGTGGTTATGACCCGGATGGGGGTTATGACCCGGATGGTGGTTATGACCCGGATGGTGGTTACGACCCGGATGGTGGTTACGACCCCGACGGCGGTTACGACCCCGACGGCGGTTACGTGATCTGAGGCGGGAGCAGCTCCCTCAGGCGAGCGCCTGCCGGAGAACCTCTCGATCGTCGTACGGCACCTTCGTCGTGCCGACGATCTGAGTGTCCTCGTCGCCCTTCCCGGCGACGAGGACGAGATCGCCCGCCCGCGCCATGCGGAGCGCGGCGTGGATGGCATCCGTTCGCGAGGGGATCTCGACGCAGTCCGGGATGCCCGCCCGGACTTCGGCGCGGATGCGCTCGGGCGGTTCGCGGCGCGGGTTGTCGTCGGTCAGCACCACCACATCGGCCAACTCTGCGGCGATCGCTCCCATGGGGGCTCGCTTGCCGCGGTCGCGCTCGCCGCCGGCTCCGAACACGAGGATCACCCGGCCGGCGGTCCGCGCTCGAGCCGCGCCCAGAGCGACCCTCAGGGCGCCCGGATTGTGGGCCGTGTCGACCATTGCGGTCACGCCGTCCTTCTCGCCGATCACCTGAAGCCGGCCGGGCGGCGGCTCGACCCGCGAGAGCGCATCGGTGACGGCCGCGGGGTCGCCGCCGGCAGCGATGACGGCTGTCCCCGCTAGGAGCAGATTCGTCACCGCGACCGCGTGCACCGTGGGGAGGGAGACGGGATGGGCCCGTCCCTCGACGCGCAGAGTTCCCACGAGTCGACCTGACCGTTCCTCCAGGCCCTCGGTGCTCACGTCGCCGCCGTCGCCCACGACGACGAGGCGGATCCCGCGCAGCGCGACGGCCTCGCGCACGAGATCCCCTTGCGCAGAGTCGGCCGCGACGACGGCGATACCGTCCGGGCGCAGATACTCGCGGAACAACCGCAGTTTGGCGTTCCAGTACCCCTCGACGCTGCGGTGGACGTCGATGTGATCGCGCTCCAGCCCCGTGGAGACGGCGACGTCGACGGGCACGCGATCGAAGAGTCCGTCCGCGAGGATGCCGACGAACGCTTCCAGCGACACCGCGTGCGCGCCCGCGCGCGCCTGCGCGTCGATCAGGTCGGGGAGGTAGTCCGGGGAGCGGCGGACACGGCTCTCCCGCAGGGTGCCGTCGACCTCCGTCACCCCGGTCGAGTCGTATCCGGCGGCCCGCCACCCGATGAGGTTCATCACCTGGCGTGTCGCGGTGGCGACGGTCGTCTTCCCGTTCGTCCCCGTGACCGCCGTGATGATCGGCCGTCCCACCGGCGGCTGGATGTGAAAAGTCATGGTGCCCCCACCGTTCCCCTTCCCGTCATCATGTCATCCGGGTCGATCGGCCGCCCGGCGTCCCTCGATGATCATGCGCGTCGAGTGGTCGAGGTGCTCGCGGACCGCGCGCCCCGGATCCGCCAAAGCCGCCTCCACGTAGGCGCGGTGCTCCTCCGCGAGTGCGCCCGGGGAGTACGCGGGTCGAACGTGCGTCAGCAGCAGGTGCATCTCGGAGTCGAGGCGCCGGTACTCCTCGGCGATGCGCGGGGAGTCCGCGGCATCCACGAGAGCGCGGTGCACCCACGCGTGGGACTCGAGCGTGGCCGGCCAGTCCCCGGATGCTTCGGCGGCGGCCAGCGCGTCGAGTGCGGCATCCACATCGGGCGGACGGATGCCGCGGTCGCGGACGATCCGGAGCGCCTCGGTCTCGAGGGCGCACCGCAACTGCTGCAGGGCGACGAGCGCGGCATCGTCGAGCAGGGAGACGCGCACGCCGCGGTACGGTTCCGCAGTCACGAGGCGCTCCGCCGTCAGCGTCGCCAACGCGGTGCGGGCGGTATGACGCGAGACGCCATGCGTCGCGCTCAGCTCCTCTTCCCGCAGAGGGGTTCCCGGGGCGAGCTCGCCCGACAGGATGCCGCTGCGCACCGCATCCGCGACGACGTCCGCCGCACGAGGGCCCGGGGTGCCGTCACGGCGAGGGCCGTGACGGATCGACGCGGAGCTCGCCGTGCTGGCGGCAGTGGGCGGAACCATCGGGGGATCACGCCGGGGCCGTGGCATCCGGAACACCCTCCCGCCGACGAGACGGAGCGGACACGACGGCGAGGCCGACGGCGATGAGCGCGAGGCCGACCGCGCTCACGGCCGTGAGCTGCTCGTGCAGCACGAGGAGCCCGAGGAGCGTCGCGCCCAGCGGCTCGGCGAGGGTCAGCGTGGACACGGTCACCGCCGTCAGTCGTGCCAGGCCCCACCCGAACAGCAGGTAGGCCACCGCGGTGGTCACGACGCCGAGCCAGAGCGTGAGCATGACACCGTTCGGCGTGGCCAGCCACGACGTTCCCGCGGCGAGCAGCACCGGCACGCTCGCGACGGCGGCCGCGCCGAAGACGGTACCCATGACGCGTGTGGAGTCCCACCCCCTCTCGATGAGCGCCTTGCCGCACACCGTATAGAGGGCGTACGACATTCCTGCCCCGGCCGACGCGAGCAGGCCCGCCGGGGCGAGTGTCACGGCGCCGCCTGTCACGCCCGAGACCAGGACGACGCCGGCGAGGGCGATCGCGGTGGCGAGCATCCACCGGCCCGAGGGCAGGCGACGTGAGCGGATGGCATCCACGATTCCCGTCGCGATGGGGGCGGAGCCGAGCGCGACGACCGTGCCGATCGCGACACCGTTCTCACGTGTGCCGAGGAAGAACAGCGGCTGGTAGGCGAGAACCCCCGCGGCGCCAATGGCGATGAGCAGCGCCGTCGGGCTCTTCGCCGTCGGGCCCAGCGCCGTCGGGCCCTTCGCCGTCGGGCCCAGCGCCGTCGGGCCCTTCGCCGTGGGGCTCTTCGTTCCGGGCGATCCGGTGCGCGGGCGAACCCGCAGCAGAGCGATGACCCCCAGGATGCCGCCACCCACGACGATGCGCGCGGCTCCGACGGCCAGGGGAGACGCGTCGACGTCCGCGAGCGCCTGGGCCGTGCCGGTCGTGGCGAAGCACAGGGCGGCCGCGAGAACCGCGAGGGCGGGAAGCATGAGCAGATTGTTACACAATCTGCTCCTGTCCGTCAGTCGCGCAGGGACTGCACCATGGACCGAAGGGCTTTTCGCGCCCCGATCTGCTCGGCATCCGTCATCCCGCTCAGCATGCGCCGCTCGACCGCCCGCACGGCCGCGCTCGCACGAGCGAGGTCGCTGCGCCCCTTCTCGGTGAGCCTCGTGGGAAGAGCCTTGCCCGTGGGGGCGCTCTCGGCGCGCTCGACGATGCCATCGCGCTCCAGTGCTTGCAGGAGCACGTTCATCGACTGCCGCGTCACGAAGGCCCCGCGGGCCAGGTCCGAGTTCGACGAGCCGGGGCGCTGGGCCAGCTGCTCCAGGCAGGAGTAGTGAGTGATCGTCATCCCGAGGGGGCGCAGAACGTCTTCCATCGCCACGCGAAGGGCACTCGACGCTTCTTTCACGAGATACCCGAGTGACGTGTTCAGATCGATTCCCTCTTGCGCCATGTCAGTAGTCTGACATACATTCGGTGTCAGTTATCTGACACAAGGAGAATCCCATGCCCGTCACCGGACCCGACTTCATCTCCCTGCAGGTGCGCGATCTCGACGCCTCGCAGTCCTTCTACGAGAAGTACCTCGGCCTCGTCCGATCGCCCGCCGGTCCGCCGCACGCCGTCGTCTTCGACACCGCGCCGATCGCCTTCGCCAACCGAGACCTCGCACCCGGTACCGATCTGACCGGTGTTACGCAGCCCGGCATCGGCACCGCCCTGTGGCTGCACGCCACCGACGCGCAGGAGATCCACGACGCGCTCGCCGCGGACGGCCACCGCATCGTGGCCGCGCCCATCGACGGACCGTTCGGCCGCACCTTCACCTTCGCCGACCCCGACGGCTACCACGTGACCCTCCACGACCGCGCGTGAATCCGGGCCGCCGGTGAGGCCGGGCCGTCGGTGGGGGCCGGGCCGCCGGTGAGGCCGGGCCGTCGGTCGGGGCCGGGCCGTCTCGCGGAGTCCGGTCCCGACGCGCCGGTGGCGGATGCCGCTGGCCCGGCGTGTCGGCGACGAACTCCGCCGGAGGGCCCGGGGTCTCGTCGCGGCGCCCGCGTCGAAAAACGCCCCGCGCGGCCCGGTAACGTGGGTGCATGGCGACGACGGCGGGGCGAGGCATCCTGGCCCTGAGTACCGTCGCCGCGCTGCTGATCATCGGGGCGGTGCTCGCGCTGGTCGTCGATCCGTTCACCCGGACGCCGGTCGAGATCGACGCGGCGACAGCGTGGATCGCTCGCGCGCTGCTCGTGCTCGGGGCGGCGTGGGTCGTCATCGGCATGGTCGCGGCCCGGACGCGATTGGTCGGCCGGCCCGGCGCCGCGGCCGCCCGCGCGACCTGGATCGCATCGACCCGCCCATGGCGTGCCCGCGAATCGACGCTCGGAGTCCTTCCGCTCGACCGGTGGTTCATGATCGCCATCCCGGGCGGACTGCTCCTGGCGACCCGCATCGTGCAGGCGCCGGGCGAGGGCGTCGGGAGTGTCATCCTCGCCGTCGCGGGTTGGCTCCTGTTCGCGCTGGTCGTCCGGCTGCTGCTGGGATCGCGGTCGCCGTGGCCGATCATCGCCGCCGTCGGGGGTGCCCTCGTCTTGCGCTGCATCGTCGCGCTCGCGCCCCTCGCGCTCTCGGGCCCCGGCGGCCCGTGGCCCGCACTCTGGAGCATCCTCGTCGTGCGGATCGTCTACCTCACGGCAGCATTCGCGCTCGTCGCGTGGGTCTTCGTCGTCGCCGGATGGTCGCTCGCCGCGCAACTCGGACGACGTCGAGCCGCCGGTGTCGCGATCGGCGGGGTGGGCGTCGCGTTCGCGCTGCCCGCGATCACCGCGGCCGTCGTCGGTGCGGGCGACGCCCTGCAGTCGTGGAACAGCGAGATCGGCGTCCTTCCGTGGCACCTGGCGCGACTGTCCGGCATGTACGAAGAGCACTTCCCCGCGGGGATGACGGTCGCGGTGGCCACCGTGGGCAGCATCATGACGATCGTCGGTCTCGTCCTCGCGTTGCCGTTGCGCGCGGGGGAGCGCCGACGTCACCTGCCGCCGGCCTGAGTCGGCGCGTCAGCCCGCGAGCGTGCGGTCGAACGGTCCGCCGCGTCGGATCTCGCGCACCTCTTTGCCCAGCGGCATCAGCGACACCGGCACGAGCTTGAAGTTCGCGATCCCGAGCGGGATGCCGATGATCGTGATGCACAGGGCGAGGCCCGTGACGATGTGGCCCAGGGCGAGCCACCAGCCCGCGAGCACCACCCACACGACGTTGCCGAGGAAGGATCCGACGCCCGCCGTCGGCTTCGCGACGATCTCGCGGCCGAACGGCCAGAGGGCGTAGAGCCCGATGCGGAACGACGCGATGCCCCACGGGATCGTGAGGATCAGGATGCAGAGCACGATGCCCGGGCCGAGGTAGCCGAGGAACAGCCAGAACCCCGAGAGGACGAGCCACAGGACGTTGAGGATCAGGCGCATGTGTCCATGATCCCCGAACCGGGCGGGGTGTCGGAGCCCCCGCCTAGACTTGAGATCGCCATGACCGACGCCTCCACCCCCCTCATCGTCGGCGGCTCCGCCCCGTCGGAAGCCCGCCCCGACGCCGACCTGCTCGAAGGGCTGAACGGACCGCAGCGCGAGGCCGTCACCTACCGTGGGCAGGCGCTGCTCATCGTCGCGGGTGCGGGATCGGGCAAGACGAGCGTGCTGACGCGGCGCATCGCCTCCCTTCTGCGGACGCGCGAGGCGTACCCCAGTCAGATCCTCGCGATCACGTTCACCAACAAGGCCGCGGGCGAGATGCGTGAGCGCGTCCACAACCTCATCGGGCAGCGCGCCGACGGCATGTGGATCTCGACGTTCCACTCCGCGTGCGTGCGCATCCTCCGTCGCGAGGCGCAGCAGTTCGGCTTCACGAAGGCCTTTACGATCTACGACTCGGGCGATTCCCGCGCGTTGATCAAGCGTCTCGTCAAAGAGCACGAGGGCGACGCGTTCGGGCTCACCCCGGCCGGAACCCAGAGCCGCATCTCCAAGCTCAAGAACGAGCTCGCGGATGCCGAGTCCTACGCGCGGCAGGCCAACACGAGCGACCCCGCGGAGCGCGTGTTCATCGAGATCTTCGCGGCGTACCAGCGCGAGTTGCAGCGCGCCAACGCGTTCGACTTCGACGATCTCATCGCCCAGACCGTCTACCTCTTCCGGGCGTTCCCGCAGGTGGCCGACGTCTACCGCAAGCGGTTCCGCCACATCCTGGTCGACGAGTATCAAGACACCAACCACGCGCAGTACGCCCTCATCCACGAGTTGACGCGCCCGCCCGGCAGCGACGCCGAGCCGATGTCCGCGGGCGGCGGCATGATGATCTTCGAGGCCGAGCCCTCGACCGAGAGCGGTGCGTCGCTCACCGTCGTCGGTGACTCCGACCAGTCCATCTACGCCTTCCGCGGCGCCGACATCCGCAACATCAGCGAATTCGAGCGCGACTACCCGGGCGCCAAGGTCGTCCTGCTCGAGCAGAACTACCGCTCGACGCAGAACATCCTGTCGGCAGCCAACGCGGTCATCTCCAACAACTTCGACCGCAAAGACAAGAAGCTGTGGACCGACGTCGGCGCGGGCGACCCCATCATCGGGTTCACCGGCTACTCGCAGCACGACGAGGCGCAGTTCGTCGCCGACGAGATCGAGGCCCTGCACCGCAAGGGCGTCGACTACGCGCAGATGGCTGTGTTCTACCGCACGAACTCCCAGTCCCGTGCGCTGGAAGAGATCTTCATCCGTTCTGCGGTGCCGTACAAGATCATGGGCGGCACGAAGTTCTACGAGCGCGCCGAGATCAAAGACGCCCTGGCCTACCTCGTCGCGGTCGCGAACCCCGCCGATTCCATGGCGCTGCGGCGCATCCTCAACCGCCCGCGCCGAGGCATCGGCGATGTGACTGAGACGGCGATCGCGCGCTACGCCGCCGAGCACGACATCACCTTCCGCGACGCCCTCGCCAACTCCGCTCAGCTCGGTGTGGGCCCGAAGCTGCAGAAGGCGATCGATCAGCTCGATGCGGTGCTGAGCGAGGCGTCGGCGCTGATGCTCCCGGCATCCGGTGAGCTCGCTCCCTCGAGCTCGGTCACCGAAGGTCTCACGCTGCTGCTCAACAAGAGCGGGTACTTCGACGCTCTGCGCGCCAGCCGCGACCCGCAAGACGAGGCGCGTCTGGAGAACCTCGACGAGCTCGTCGCCGTGACCCGCGAGTTCGCGAGGAACAACCCCGACGGCACGATCATCGACTTCCTCACGGAGGTCGCCCTCGTCGCCGACGCCGATGACCTTGACGATGCGTCCGGCTCGGTCTCTCTCATGACCCTGCACACGGCCAAGGGTCTCGAGTACGACGCGGTGTTCCTCACCGGCGTCGAAGAAGACCTGCTTCCGCACCGCATCTCGGCCGGTGAGCCGGGCGGCCCGCAGGAGGAGCGTCGGCTCTTCTACGTGGGCATTACCCGCGCGCGCAAGCGCCTGCACGTCTCGCTCGCGATGACCCGGGCGCAGTTCGGTGAGGTCACGGTCGCGATGCCGAGCCGGTTCCTTCAGGAGATCCCCGCCGATCTCATCGACTGGCGCCAGTCGCCCGGCGACGTCAACGGTCGCGGCGGAACGCAGTCACGCGCGCTCAACGCGCGCGGGCGCCGTCCCGGGCAGCCCGGCGGCGGCGGCAACCGGTACGGCGACGACCTCGTGCCGCTGCCCAAGCGCGCGCCCGCCGATCCCAGCAAGTTCCCGAACCGCATCCCCGCGAAGGTGCGCGACAACGGCGACATGGAGCTGTCCGCCGGCGATCGCATCCGACACGACGATTTCGGCGAAGGACGCGTGGACGCCATCACGGGCGAGGGCGCGAAGAGGGTGGCGCACGTGCGCTTCGAGACGGTCGGCGCGAAGAAGCTCCTCGTCAAGATCGCGCCCATCTCCAAGCTGTGAGGTCCCGGCGACACGCCGGGGGCTGTCCGCCCACGGATAGGGTCGAACAATGGCACTCTTCTCGCGCCGCAAGAAGTCCGATTCCGATGACGTGTCGGCCGACCGCCCCGAGGGCGTGATCGAACCGGGCGAGCAGCCCGTCGATCCCGCGAGCCCCGACGACGCGACCGCGTCCGCGGCGCCCGTGCCCCAGGTCACCATCTCGACTTCGTCGTTCCGTGGCGTCGGCGCCCCGGCCGATGCGACCCCGGTCGCCGACTCCACCCCGCCGGTGGCCGCTCGCCCGTCCGCGCGGCAGCCGGGACCGATGGAGGCGCCCGAGGGCTTCGAGTCCATCCCCGGCCTGCGCGACAACGCGCTTCTCGCGGTCGCGCTGGCCGAGATCACCGGTCAGGCGGAGCCTCCGCAGCTCCTGAACGTTGCTCGTCAGCTCCTGCAGGGCCACGTCTTCCTGCGCGTCAAGGGCGATGCGCGCGCGCTCCTCGCCGAGGGCAAGGACCTGCCGCTCGCGGTCGCCACGCGCGGCGACGAACAGCTCGTGCTGGCGTACAGCAGCGGAGACGCGCTGACCAAGAGCGTTCAAGAGGACGGCGATCGTGACACGTCGGCCATGGGCCAGCCGGTGATGGCGCTCATGCAGCATGCGCTCAGTGGCCCCTACGCGGGTGTCGTCCTCGACCATGCCTCCGGTGACGCGCGCGCCGTCCTTCCCACGGCGCTGCTCGAGCGGATGGTGTCCGAGGCCGACCCCGAACTTCGGATCAAGACGGCACTCAGCGAGAAGCGCACCGAGCAAACGGCATCCACGATCGTCGAGGCCATCGTCGCGGGTGCCCCGCTGTGGATCGCCGTCAGCCAGGCCGAGGGCGGACCCGTCGGCGTGGCCGAGTCGCGGACGGCGTCGGGCGAACGCGTCCTCGAGGTGTTCTCGCATCCGCTCGAGCTGCTTGCCCTCGGCAGAGGCGATCAGGCGGTGCCCCTGAAGAACGAGCAGCTTGCGAAAGCACTCCTCGGCGACGAGGGGCTCACCGGTCTTCTCGTCGACCCGGCCGGTCCGTGGATCCGCCTGACCCGCGACGACCTGGCCGCAGTGCTGGAGCTCGCGGAGTAGTTCAGCCGGCTCCGCGCCGCGGCTGGTGCGGGGCTCTGGGGGCGCTGCGTTGCGGCCCGAACTCCTGAGTTCTCGGCCTCGCGGGGTCGCGACGGCCGGTTCCGCGCGCTCCGCGCCGGATTTCTCAGGAGTTTCGCACGGTGGCGCATGTCACATGGCGGGCGAGGCCGGCCTCTCGATTGTGGGTGCGGCCGCGACCGCATCGACCGGTGCGCGGACCGAACTCCTGAGTTCTCGGCCTCGCGGGGTCTCGACGGCCGGTTCCGCGAGCGGAATCCGCGATTCTTCAGGAGTTTCGCTCGCGGACTAGACCCCGTACAGCTCCCCGACCGGAACGGTCACCGGCAGCACGTTGCCGACCGGAGCGAGGGGGCACGCCCACGCCGGGTCGTACGCGCACGACGGGTTGTACGCGAAGTTGAAGTCGATCACGAGGCTGTCCGGGGTCGCGGCGACGCCGAGATCCGCACCCTTGATCGTGTCGAGGAGGTAGCGACCTCCGCCGTACGTTCCGCCCGGTCGCCCGGCCGAGGCATCCCGAACGGGCACGAACAGGCCGCCGCCGTACGAGGTGAGCCGCCACACGTCGAGCGATCCGGTGTCGGGCAGCTCGACGCGGCCGATGCGCTCGAACCCGACGTCGCCGTCGGTGCCGGTGGTCGCGACGAAGGATGCCTCATCGGCGTCGAGCAGTGTGACCTCGAACCGCCACGCGGCGTCGTACGGTGCCAGCGGCAGCCCGGTGAATCCCTCGCGCTGCTCGGGCAGCAGAGGAGTGGCGGGGTGGTCGGCGAAGAGCGCATCGCGCTCGATGCGCCACAGCTCGTGGGCGTCTTCGGGATCGTCCGCCTCCCGGATCGCGGCGTAGAGCGCGAAGACGCGGCGCCGCCAGTCGGCGACGTCGAGGGCAGTGCGGGCGGCGCGGGAGGTCATGGCATCGAGCGTACGGGCGCTATCGGCCACCCGGGTCGCCGTGGGAGGCGCTTTGCCCCGCCCCGGGCCGCACGATAGCCTTCGGACAAATGAGGGCCGACTCGGTGACATCAGGGGTGCCATCCGCGCCGTGAGGGTGCCGATCCGCCGTACATCTCTTGGGGGGACGATGTTCGACGTACGACAGCGCGCTACCGCACGCCTCGCGGGGGTCGCGGCCATGGGAGTGCTCGTGGGGATACTCTCCCTCGGTGCCGTTCCCGCAGTGGCAGCGACCGAATCACCCTCGCCCACGCCGACTTCCGTCGGCGCCGGATCGATTTCGGGAACCGTCACCGACACCCGAGGAGTGGGCATCGCCGATGCCGACGTGTCGGTCGTCCCCGCGGGCGGCGGCGCAGCTACCGAGGTGACGACGGGATCTCTCGGCGGGTACACGGTGGCAGGCCTTCCCGCGGGGACGTTCTCCGTGTCGGTTGTCGCGGACGGGGCCGGTCCCGTGTTCTGGCCGGATGCCACGACCCTCGGCGATGCGCGCACTGTCGAGGTCTCGGACACCGCGGCGGTGACGGGCATCGACGTGGTGGTCGGGGCGGGACGGGCGCCCGTGCCGAGCCCGACGGGGGCCGCACCGAGCCCGACCGAGGCCCCGGCCAGTGCGAACGAGGCCGCGCCGGACGTCGCGACCGCGCGCGCTGCAGCCGAGCCCGCCGCGGTACCCGGGGTTTCCGCGACGTACAGCGTGAACGTGCGCCTCACGGGGGGTAGTGGGGGCTCGCTGGATGCCTACGTCACGCTAATCAATGATTCGTCCTCGTCCGCAGGCTTCACGGACGCATCCGGCGAAACGCTCCTCACCGATGTGCCGCCGGGCTCGTACAGCCTCGACATCTACCCCTCCGACGTGACCTATGCCCCGTATTGGCAGAGGCTCGAGGTCACGGGGGACACGACCACCGACGTCGTACTGCAAAGGCCGGGGACCGTCAGCGGCCACGTCGCCTCGACGGATGCCAGTGCCATCGACGTCCGATTGCTGCGCATCGAGGATCTCGAAATGGAGAAGGAGGTGCGGGCCGTCGGCGGTCAGTTCACGATGGACCATGTGCGTCCTGGCCAGTACTTGCTCGAGGCCGATGCCGACGGCGGTTCGCAGGCACCCACATTTTCTCCGGGGGTGTTCGACCCCCATGACGCGGCGGTGGTGACGGTCGGCCCGGGGGCAACCGTCGAGGGGCTCGATTTCGCCCTCCTGGCCGGTCACAGCATCACGGGAACGGTGACAGGAGTGCCGCTGGAGTCCGGCCACGCCAACGCGACCTCCGCTCCCATCGAGTGGCAGGGACAGTCGATCCACCTGACTATGCGTCGGGGCGACGCGACCGCGGGCCGAGACGGCAGCTACACCATCGAGGGACTCGCCGATGGCGATTACCTCGTGTCCGTGCAGGGGTTTCGCCAGTTCGATGACGATTCCAGTGGGCCGTACCTCTTGTACAGGGGCTACTACAAGGGTTCCCCCACGGCCTCCGGGGCCACGCCCGTCCCGGTGCACGGCGAGAACGTGATCGGAATCGACATCGTCTTGTTGGGCCACGGGACGGCCTCCGGTGAGGTCGGCGTGGAGGGCGGCGCGGCACCGCTGGAGAACACTCTGGTCACTGCCTACCGCTGGAATGGCGCCACCTGGGATGAGGTTCTCTCTGTCTCGGGATGGGGGCGCTACAGCTTGGGAGCGCGGCTCACCGACACCAGCTACGGGCTCCCGGAAGGCACGTACACCGTCGGTTTCTCCGACCCCGATGCCGTCTTCGGGGATGACGGCGTCGACTACCCGTACTGCCCGCAGTACTGGAACGGCGAGGATGCGTTCGGATCCGCGGACCACTTCGAGGTCGTGGACGGCGAGGACACTCCCGGCATCGACGCCACCCTCCGACTGAAGTCGAGCGGGTGCGTCGCCAACGGTGTGGTCGCCGGCGCGCCGATGATCGTGGGTACCCCTCAGGTGGGTGGCTTGGTCACCGCCGACTCCGGTTCGTGGGCGCCGCTGCCGATTCAACTGGCCTACCAGTGGCGGGCGAACGGTGTCGACATCGACGGCGCCACCTCCAGAGCGTTCACGCCGACGGCCGCGCAGGCCGGAACGAAGCTCACGGTCGCCGTCACGGGGTCGCGTCCCGGCTTCGACAGCGTCACGGTTGTGAGCCCCGAGTCGGCGCTCGTCCTCGCGGGCGCTCCCGGAACGCTCCAGCCGGGTCGGCCCGGGCTGTCGGGACCGGCGCTCAGCAGCGTTCCGCTCGTGGTGAGCCCCGGTGACTGGGCGCCACCTCCGGTCGACCTCACCTATCAGTGGTCCCTCGACGGCAAGCCGATCGACGGGGCGACCGGGGCGGGGTACACACCCACCGCCACGGATGTCGGTGGACACTTGACGGTGTCGGTCACGGGAACCAAGTCCGGCTATACCCCCGCCACCGTGATCGTGGACGCGGGGACGGTTTCGGCATCCATCGCGCTCGACTCGTCGTCGGCGTTGCCGGGCGGCGCAGTCGTGGTCGCCGGGTCCGGCTACGAGCCAGGAGAGACCGTTCGTGTCGAACTGCATTCCACGGTGATCCAGCTGGGCACGGCTGTCGCGGACGCGGGAGGGAACTTCCGCCTCCCGACCACGCTGCCGCTGACGGTGGTCCCCGGGGAACACCACATCTTCGCAATCGGGGAGCGAAGCGGCCGCGAGGCATCCGTGCCGATCACGGTCGGCTCGCCGACGCCCATCGGCGGAGGAACCGCGTCGTCCCCGGTGAGCCCGCCGGCGCTGGCCGACACCGGGACGACTGTGCCGCTCGCGCTGACGGTGCTCGGCATCATGCTCACCGTCGCGGGTGCCGTGCTGCTGCGCCGCCCCGGGCGACGCGGAGCGTGACCCGAGCTCGGGCGCGGCGCCGCATTCGGCCGGTCACCGCCGCCGTTGGCATGGTGGGCCGTGGGGCAACGGGGCAGACACGGGTCGCCGCGACCGTTAGCGTCGGGTCATGGCATCCCCGCGCATCACGCTGACCGTGCCCGGCCCCGACGGCGATCGTGAGATCGGCGTGTCCAACCCCGACCGTGTGCTGTGGCCCGAGGTCGGGATCACGAAACGCGAGCTCGCCGAATACTTCGTCGCCGTCGCCGAGCCGTTCCTCGCGGCCAACGGCAACCGCCCCGTCTCGTTGGAACGCTTCCCCGACGGTGTGGGCGGCGAGAGCTTCTTCTCGAAGAACCCGCCGAAAGGGTCTCCGTCGTTCGTCGAGGCGGTGACCGTGACGTACAACAGTGGGCGTCGGCATCCGCAGCTCGTCCTCACCGAGATCGGATCGGCCGTGTGGGCGGCGCAGATGAACACGATCGTCTTCCACCCGTGGGCGTCGCTCGCGAGCGACCCCGACCATCCGGTCGAGCTGCGCATCGACCTCGACCCGCAGCCGGGCACCGGTTTCGCCGACGCGGTCGTGGCCGCGCACGAGCTCCGGAAGGTCCTGCGCGAAGCCGGCCTCGAGGCGTGGGTCAAGACGAGCGGCAATCGCGGTCTGCACGTGTTCTGCCCGATCGAGCCCTCGCACGAGTTCCTCGACGTCCGGCACGCCGTGATCGCCGCGGCGCGCGAACTGGAGCGCCGGATGCCGGATGCCGTCACCACCAACTGGTGGAAGGAGGAGCGCGGCGAGCGGATCTTCGTCGACTTCAACCAGGCCAACCGCGACCGGACGATGGCCGGGGCCTATTCGCCGCGGGCGCTCCCCGCCGCAACGGTCTCGACGCCGGTGACCTGGGACGAACTGGATGCCGTCGACCCCGCGGCCTTCACCGTGCGCTCGGTGCCGGAGCGGCTGGCATCCGTCGGCGATCCGTGGGCGGACTTCGGTGCCGCACCCGGCCGCATCGACACGCTGCTCGAGTGGTGGCAGCGCGACCTCGACGCGGGTCTCGGAGAGCTGCCCTTCCCGCCGGAGTTCCCCAAGATGCCGGGGGAGCCGCCGCGCGTGCAGCCCTCGCGCGCGAAGAACCCGGCGGATTAACGCCCCGGCCGTCAGTCCAGGACGTCGCCCAGGTCGTAGGCGCCGACCGTCTCGAGCTGGTCGAACGAGCACGAGGTGGCGTCGCGGTCGGGACGCCAGCGCTCGAACTGCACCGTGTGCCGAAAACGCATGCCCTCGAGCTGGTCGTAGCGCACCTCGAGCACGCGCTCCGGCCTCAGCCGCACGAACGACACATCCTTGGATGCCGAGAAGCGCGACCGATCGGTCTCACCGACGACGGCCTCGCCGTCGGCGTCCCGTTCGACGAGGGGCGCGAGGTCGTCGATGAGTTCGAGGCGGCGCTTGTCGGTCCACGCCGAGACCCCGCCGACGCCGTGCAGCCGGCCCGCGTCGTCGTAGAGGCCGACGAGCAGCGACCCGACGCCCTGGCCCGACTTGTGAATGCGGTAGCCCAGCGCCACGACGTCCGCCGTGCGCGCATGCTTGATCTTGAACATGGTCCGCTTGCCCGGGGCGTACGGCTGCGCGAGCGGCTTCGCGACGACGCCGTCGAGACCCGCGCCCTCGAACTCGGCGAGCCACCGGCGGGCGAGGTCGGGGTCATCGGTCGTGCGGGTGACGTGCACGGGGTGCGGGACGGAGCCGAGGAGGTCGACGAGCTGGGCGCGGCGCTCGGCGAACGGCTCGTCCCGGAGGTCGCGGTCGCCGCGGGCGAGCAGGTCGAACGCGATGAACATCGCCGGGGTCTGCTCCGACAGCAGTGTCACGCGGGACGCGGCGGGGTGGATGCGCTGCGACAGCGCCTCCCAGTCCAGGCGTTGGGCGCCGGACTCGCCCCGCGCCACGACGACCTCGCCGTCGATGAGGCACGGTTGGGGGAGCAGACGCGCGAACGCCTCGACGAGTTCGGGGAAGTAGCGCGTGAGAGGTTTCGCGCCGCGGCTCCCGATCTCGACGTCGGTGCCGTCCCACGACACGAGCGCGCGGAACCCGTCCCACTTCGGCTCATACGACAGGCCGCCCGCGACCTTTCCCGGCTCAGGCACGTCGGTCACGGCTTTTGCCAGCATCGGCGCGGGGATGTCGTACGGCATCGGCTCAGCCTTCGCTCTCGCTCCCGGCAAGCGGCACGGGGTTGCGGCGCTTCTTGCGGCGCGCCCACTCCGCGGGCTGGTCGGGACCGTTCCAGACGGTGATGATGCCCCACGCCACGGCCGTGAGCGGCACGGCGAGGAGCGTGCCGAGGATGCCACCGATCGCGGTTCCGCCGGCAAGGGCGACCAGCACGACGAACGAGTGCAGCTTCATCGAGCGACCCATGAGGACGGGCTGGAGGAAGTTGCCTTCGAGCTGGTTCACGAGCACGACGATGCCGACGACGATGAGCGCGACGACCCAGCCGTTCGTGACGAGGGCGACGAGCGCGGCGAGGATGCCGGCGGTCACGGCCCCCACGATGGGGATGAACGCCAGCAGGAAGACGAGGACCGCGAGCGGCAGCGCGAGGGGCACCTGCAGGATCGCAAGACCCACGCCGATGCCGATCGCGTCGACGGCCGCCACCGAGGCGGTGCCGCGCACGTACGAGCCGAGCACCGTCACGGTCTTGTCGCCGATGCGTCGGGCGCGGTCGTAATCGCTGCCACGGAACGGACGCAGCACGAACTCCCACATGCGCGGTCCGTCTTTGAGGAAGAAGAACAGGATGACGACCAGCAGCACGAAGCCCGTGACGAACGAGGCGACGGCGCTGACGCCGGCCAGGGCTCCCGTGCCGAATTGCGCGCTGGTGACGAAGTCGCCGATGCCCTTCAGAGCCGCGTCGACCTGATCGGGCGGGATGGCGAACGGCAGGGTGTGATACCAGTCCTGCGCCTGCTGGAAACCTTCGACGGCCTGCGAGCTGAGGTAGCTCCACTGGCCGATCACGGCGTTGACCACCAGCCACCCGAGGGCTGCCAGCACCGCCACGACCGCGAGCAGAGTCAGCAGGGTCGCGAGGACCGCGGGGACGCCCTTCCGGCGCAGCCACATGGTGACCGGTCCGAACGCGGAAGCGAAGATGAGCGCGAGGATCAACGGGATGATCACGAGCGACACCTGCCGGATGCCCCAGATGAGGCCCGCGAGCAGGAGCACCACGATGATGATCTGCACCGCCCGGACGGCCAGGCGGCCGAACCCGTCGGCCCAGAGGCTGTGCGGCGGGGTCTGCTCGGTATGGGTGATCGCCGACGCCACGGCGTCGCGGTGCGGCGGGCGGCGAGAGAACAGGCTCATGTCACGAAGGTAGCGGGGCCGACCGACATCGGGCACTCGGGTTGCGCCCGGCCCCGGGGCGGATTAGGCGCCGGGGCGTGGCATCCGGGATCAGACGAACGCGCTCATGCCGGTGATGTCACGTCCGAGGAGCAGCGCCTGCACGCTCTCGGTGCCCTCGTATGTGTGGATCGCTTCGATGTCGGCCATGTGCTGCATCACGCCGTTCTCGAGCAGGATGCCGTTGCCGCCGAGCAGGTCGCGCGCGATCGCCGCCACCCGGCGTGCGGCGCGGGTGTTGTGGTACTTCGCCAGCGACGCTTGCGTCGGGCGCAGCCCCCCGGAGGTCTCGAGGTCGGCGAGGCGGCGGCAGAACAGCTGCATCGCGGTGAGCTCGTCGAGCATCTGCGCGAGGCGCTCCTGCACCATCTGGAACTTCGCGAGCGGCTTCCCGAACTGCATGCGCTCGGTGGCATATGTCCGCGCGGCCTCGTAGCAGGCCGTCGCGTGGCCCAGTGCCGACCAGGCGACGCCCGAGCGCGTGGCGAACAGGACGGTCGACGCGTCCTTGAAGGTGTGGGTGCCGGGGAGTGCGGCATCCGCGGGAAGGCGCACGTCATCGAGCGCGATGTGGGCCTGATGGATGCCACGCAGCGACACCTTGCCGGTGATGACCGTGCCCGTGTACCCGGGGGTGTCCTGCTCGACGAGGAAGCAGCGGACCTTGTCGTGGTCGTCGTCGCCCTCGGCATTCACGCGCGCCCACACGAACGTGATGCCGCCGGAGGCGCCGTTGCCGATCCACTTCTTGGTGCCGGACAGCGACCACCCGTCGGCGGTGCGGGTGGCGGTGGTCTCGAGCGAGACGGAGTCCGAGCCGTGGTCGGGCTCGGTGAGGGCGAACGCGCCGAGCACCGTGCCGTCCGCGAGCGGCTTCAGCCAGCGCGCCTGCTGCTCGGGGGAGCCGAACAGGGCGAGCGTCCGAAGGGCCAGGCCGCCCTGCACGGCGAGAGCCGTCGCCAGCGAGCCGTCGCCCCGCGAGACCTCCATGTTCACCAGGCCCGCCGCGAGCGGTGAGGAGGCCGGGAGGTCGGGGTGCTCGACGCCGTCGGTGAAGAGTTCGAGCTCGCCCATCCGCCGCAGGAGCTCGACCGGGTAGGTCGCGGCATCCCACTCCGCCTGCATGCGGGTGCCGACTTCGTCGACGAACGTCTTCGCGCGGTCCCACGCGTCGCGGTCGGCGTCGGGGACGTCGGCGAATACGGCGTAGTAGTCGGTGTCGCGTCGGCCGAGGAGGTCGTACGAGGCGATGCGCTCGCCGGGGAGCGTGCGGGGCTGGGCGTCGGTGCTCATGTACTCAGTATCGCGCATGGTGGTACTCGGTGTCATTCGCGCGCCGGCGGATCGACGGGCGACGGGTCGGGTCGCGTCACGGATTCAGAAAGAACCTTGCGTTCTCATACATCATTCATATGATGTTTGATGTGCAGCCGCACGCCCCGTTCACAAGGCCGTGATCGAATCGCGAGTCGCGCGTCCGGGAAATCCCCCTTCCTCGACAGGACCCCCCCGTGAAGAAAAGCCCCCTCCGCGGCGGCGCACTGGCGGTGATCGGAGCCCTCGCGGCATCCCTCGCCATAGCCAGTCCCGCCGTCGCCGCACAAGCTCGGACCCTCCACGTCTCGCCGGATGGCTCTGGCTCCGTCTGCTCTCCCGGCAACCCGTGCGACCTGCTGACGGCGAAGGACCGCGTCCGCGAACTCGTCGCCGACGGGCGCGCCGACGTCGTCGTCGAGCTCGCCGACGGCGAGTACCGGGTCGGCGAGCCGTTGCAGTTCCGTCCGGAAGACGCCGGCGGCGACGGCGGGTCCGTGCGCTGGACCGCCGCCGCCGGCGCCCACCCCGTGATCTCCGGCGCCGATCGGGTGTCGGGATGGCGCGTGCACGACGGCGACGCCGGCATCTGGGTGGCCGACACCCCGCAAGGCGTCGACACCCGCCAGCTCTACGTCAACGGCGTCTACGCGCAGCGGGCGCAGCGTCAGGTGGCCGGAGCCGATCTGGCGCTCGACGAGTCCGGGATCACGCTGAAGAACCCCGACCTCGCCTTCCTCAACGATGTCCCCCAGCCCGACCGCATCGAGTTCGAGGCGAAGGGCGACTTCACCTACCGGTATTCGCCCGTGGCGAGCATCGCCGACTCGAAGCTGACGATGGTCCAGCCGGCCTGGGAGAACAACACCTGGGGATGGGACACTCCGCAGTTCGCCCTCCTGGGAGGGTCCACCTACTGGCTGTCGAACTCCCTCGCGTTCGTCGACCAGATGAACGAGTGGTACATCGACCCCGACGGCGGGAAGCTCTACTACAAGCCCGGTGCGGGGGTCGACCCCAACGATCTCGACGTCGAGCTTCCCCGGGTCGAGGTTCTGCTGAGCATCGGCGGCACATACGACGAGCCGCTGCAGAACCTGGCGTTCGAGGGCATCACCTTCACCGGTACCTCGTGGCTCGGTCCGACCACCGACGGGTACGCCACGCAGCAGAACGGCTCGTACATCAAGGGCCACTACGACTACCGACCGGAAGACGCCTTCACCAGCTGTTCGCGTGGATGCGAGCAGTTCGAACGCGCGCGGACGGGCTGGTACCAGCAGCCGGCCGCGGTGCAGGTGTCAGCGGCATCCGGCGTCCGCTTCGAGAACAACCTGTTCGTCGGACTCGGGTCGTCGGCGCTCGGTATCGGCAACGACGCCAACGCCGCGCTCAGCGGTGTCGGCCTCGGCGCGCACGACATCGACGTGATCGGCAACCGCTTCACCGAGGTGGGCGGTCACGGGGTGTTCGTGGGCGGTAACCGTCCCGAGGCCCATCACCCCGACGATGAGCGGATGATCAACCGCGACATCACGGTCGAGCAGAACACCGTGACGCGCGCGGCGGTGGAGTACAAGGACAATTCCGGCATCCTGAGCACCTACGTCACGAACGCTCGTATTCAGAACAACGAGGTCGCGAACGTCGCCTACGACGGGATCGACACCGGCTACGGCTGGGGAATGAACGACGCCGGCGGGTCGGGGGAGTACACCAAACGCGGGTACTACAACTGGAACACCCGCTACGAGACGCCCACGACCCTGAAGGACAACGTCGTCTCCGGAAACCTCGTGCACAACACCAAGTCGCAGTTCGCCGACGGCGGCTCGATCTACAACCTCTCGGCCAGCCCGGGGTCGGTCACCGAGCGGAACTACCTCTACAACGTCTCCGGCGTGGGGCTGTACCTCGACGAGGGCACCCGCTCGACGATCTACCGGCAGAACGTGCTGCAGGGCACCAACCCGTGGGTCTTCACCAACGCCTACAACGCCACCAACACCAGCGACAACCTGATCACCGGCAACTGGTACAACTCCGGTGGCGCGCAGACACCCAATCTCGAAGCGAACCGCAACCGGCTCGTCGACAACGTGCAGGTGTCCGGGCTGAACTGGCCGGATGCCGCGCGCCAGGTCATCTGCGAGGCCGGGGTCGCGCCCGAGCGGCGGACCGCGCTCAACGCCACCCTGTTCACCGAGGACGCCGCGTGCGGCAACACGGGCGAGCAGGTGGGTGCGCCGTTCACGACCACGGCGGCGTCCGCCGGGAGCTCGCACTTCGCCCAGTCGGACGGTCATTTCGCCATCCGCGCTCAGGGGGCGGACGTGTGGGGTGGAGGCGGACAGCGCGACGACGCGTACGGCTCCATCTTCCAGAAGGACGCCGTGAACGCCGTCTCCAGCGTGTCCGCGCGCGTCGACACCGTCGGCGATGCGAACGCCTGGGCGAAGTCCGGCGTGATGATCCGCAACGACATCGATCAGCCGGGCGCGTCCGGCGGGTACGCGCTCGTGGCCGTCACGCCCCGCAACGGCGTCGTCTTCCACTGGGATGCCAACGGCGACGGCTACGTCGAGAGCTCGGCCGCGGCGAACGTCAACACGTTCCGCCCGGTGTGGGTCAAGCTCGACCGCAGTGGTGAGCAGGTCAGCGCTTGGTACTCGTTCGACGGAACGAACTACGCGCAGATCGGCTCCGCGGTCACGCTCACGGGAGCGGCAGCGGTTCAGGATGCCGGGATCTTCTCGTCCTCGCACGACGCGGGCCGCTCGGCACTCAACGTGTTCAGCGACCTCCGTATCGAACGCGACGACGTGAAGCCGACGGCGGCGCTCGTCGCGCCGACCGCGGCGGGTCCGTTCCGCACGCTCGACCTCCGGGTCGACGCCACCGACGACCGCGGTCTGTCTCAGATCGTGGCCAACGTCTACCGCGACGGCACGCTCGTGCGCAGCACGCAGACGGCGGTCGCGGACGGGGCACGCGCGGCGACCCACACGGCGTCGGTCTCCCTACCGGACGGGCAGTACCAGCTGAAGTACAACGCGCACGATCGCGCGGGCAACGTCTCGGCGACCGGCACGTTCGCGTTCACGATCGACGCGACCGCGCCGACGGTGACCGTAAAGGACGGTCAGAACTTCACCGTGGCCACCGGGGACTCGTACGACCGGGTCAGCTTCAAGCTGTACGACGCCGGTCGGATCGACCGGGTCGAGCTCAACGGCGTCGTGAAGAATCTGGCGAACGCGCCGTGGTCGGACGTGAACTTCGTCACTCCCGGCGTCTTCGGTGCGGTGCGCGGAGAGAACACGCTCGTCGTGTTCGACGTCGCCGGCAACAGCCAGTCGACGCTGTTCACACTGAACTGACGAACGACCGTGCCCCCTCGTTCCGCGGAGCGAGGGGGCACGGTCGTGTCCGGCGGCGGTTCACCGCACGACGGGGTCGCCGTCTCCCGCCGCGAGGAGCTCCAGCTGGCGGCGGTGCGGCAGGCTCTCCCAGTCGCCGCGGCCGAGGCACGCGAACGCGCCCGCCGCCACCGCCGTGTCGATGCGGTTCTCGAGGGACGAGCCGCTGAGGTGTTCCGCGAGGTAACCGGCCACGAAGGCGTCGCCCGCGCCGACCGTGTCGACGGGGTGGATCGGCCAGGCGGGTCGTCGGAGCAGGCGGCCCTCGGCGGAGACCGTGGCCCCCTCCGCGCCGCGCTTGAGTGCGACGGTTGCGGGCCCGAGGTCGGCGATGGCGCTGATGAGCTCGTCATCGGATCTCTCGCCGACGATGAGCGCCGCCTCCTCGCGCCCGGCGAACACGATGTCGGACTGCGCGGCGAGCCGCCGGTACACCGCGGACGCATCTCGACCGCGCCAGAGCGAAGGTCGATGGTTGACGTCGAACGACACGGTCGCCCCGGCCGAGCGGGCGGCCGAGACGGCCGCGTCGACGGTCTCGGACGCGGATGCCGACAGTGCGGGAGTGATCCCGGTCACGTGCAGCACCGTTGCGGTGGTGAGGATCGAGAGGTCGAGGTCGTCGGGGCGCAGACGGCTTCCCGCACTGCCGCCGCGCCAGTACTGAACGCCGACGCGTCCCGGAGCGATCTCGGTCTTCATCATCGAGCCGGTGAAGGCTTCTGCGTCGACGGTGACGTGGAGCTCCACGCCCTCGGCGCGCAGTTCCCTTCGGATCCGTCGCCCGGCGACGTCATCGCCCACGCGTCCCATCCACACCGCGCGGCCGCCGAGACGCGCGACGCCGACGGCCACGTTGCTCTCGGCGCCACCGAAGGACAGGCGATAGGCGTCTGCGCTCTCACCCTCGGCGGGGTCGACCGGGCGGAACAGCGCCATGGTCTCGCCGAACGTGATGACGGCGGCGTTCACGACGCTGCCCGCAGGCGCATCGCCGCGCGGCCGCGCTCCGCCACGCGCGCCAGGTCTCCCGCCTCGATCTCCGCGCGCGGAGCGAGCCAGCTCCCGCTCACCGACGGCACCGAGGGATGCGCGAGGTAGTCGGCCGCGTTGTGCGGACCGACGCCGCCGCTCGGCACGAAGCCCGTATCGGCGAACACCGCCGACAGCGCGTCGATCGCCGCCCGTCCGCCGAGGAGATCGGCCGGGAAGAGCTTCACCGCGCGGAGTCCCGCGCGCCGGGCACGCTGCACCTCGGTCGCCGTGGCCACACCCGGCAGCACGTCGAGCCCGCGGTCACGGGCCCGGTCGACGACATCGGGGTCGAACCCCGGACTGACGATGAACGCGGCACCCGCGTCGGCCGCTCGGTCCGCCTGCGCGACGTCGAGGACCGTGCCCGCGCCGACGACGAACCCGGGGGGTGCGCCCGCGGTCATCGCGGCGAGCACCTCCAGGGCGCGCGGCGTGCGCAGTGTGATCTCGGCGCAGTCGACACCCCCGTCGTGGAGGGCGTGCGCGAGGTCAGCCGCGATGTCGGGGCGGTCGCACACGATCACCGGAACGATCGGGAACGGCCGCAGCCACTCGCTCATCGGCCGAGCCACCCGCCGTCGACGGGCAGCACGATGCCGTTCACGTAGTCCGATGCGGCCGAGGCCAGGAACACCGTCGCACCGGCGAGATCCGAGCCCTCCCCCCAGCGTCCCGCGGGGATGCGCTCGAGGATGCTGCGCGATCGATCGGGGTCGCCGCGCAGCGGCGCGGTGTTGTCGGTGGCGATGTACCCGGGGGCGATCGCGTTGACGTTGACGCCCCTGGCGGCCCATTCGTTCGACAGGGCTTTCGTCAGCCCCGCGATGCCCGACTTCGCTGCGGCGTATCCGGGCACGTTGATCCCGCCCTGGAAGCTCAGCAGTGAGGCGGTGAAGACGACCTTCCCCGAGCCGCGCTCCAGCATGCCGGCCGCGACGGCCTGCGTCAGCAGGAACGGACTGGTGAGGTCGACCTCGAGGACGCGGTCCCACAGGGCCGTCGGGTGCTCGACCGCGGGGGCGCGCTCGATGGTGCCGGCGTTGTTGACGAGGATGTCGATCCGATGGTCGCCGAGGTCTTCGATGAGCGCCAGCACAGCGGACCGGTCCGAGAAGTCGCACGCGAACGACGTGAACCCCCGCCCACGGTCGCGCACGGCGGTCGCAATGGCGCTGTCGGGCTCGGCATCCCTGGTGCTGACCGCGACGATGTCGGCGCCTGCCTCCGCCAGGGCGGATGCCATGGCCAGGCCGATCCCGCGGCTCGCCCCCGTGACGAGGGCGGTGCGACCGGTGAGGTCGAACAGGCCGGCGCTCACTGCTCGCCCCCGACCGCGACGAGCAGCTTCAGGGCCTGACCCGCCTCGAGCGCGGCGAACGCGTCACCGGTCTTCTCCAGGGGAACCACGTCGGTGATCAGCGTGTCCGTCGGGATCGCGCCGCCCGCGAGCAATTCGACGGCGGTCTCGAAGTCGCGGCGCTGGTAGACGCGCGCACCGAGGAGTCGCAGCTCGCGCCAGAACACACGCTGCAGGTCGATCTCGCGAGGCTGCGAGTGGATGGCCACCACGACGATGGTGCCGCGGACCTTCGCCAACGCGGTCATCCCGCGGACAGCCGCGGCGGCACCCGACACCTCGAACACGACGTCCGCGCCGGCACCGCCCGTCCATTCCTCCACCCAGGCCGCCTGGTCGGTCGCGCGCGGATCGAGCGTGCGGAACCCGAGGTTCTCGATCGTGCCTCGGCGCCCGGCATCCGGCTCGATGACGACGACATCCGCCCCCGTGTGCCGGGCGACGCTCGCGATGAGGACGCCGATGGGGCCGCCCCCGATGACGACCGCGGTGTCACCGGCGGACAGCTCCGACCGACGCACGTCATGGACGGCGACGGCCACCGGCTCCACGAGAGCTCCCTCGCGCAGGTCGAGGTCCTCGGGCAGACGCACCACGGTGGATGCCGGGACGTTCCACAGCTCCTGCAAGGCGCCGGGGGAGTCGATGCCGATGAAGTCGAGGTTCTGGCAGATGTGCTCGTTGCCCGCGAGGCACGCGGGGCACGTGCCGTCCCAGTCCAGCGGCATCACGGTAACGCGGTCTCCCGGCATCCATTCGTCCACCTCATCACCGACGGCGGTGATGACTCCGCTCATCTCGTGGCCGAAGACGAGGGGTCGCTGGACGCGGGCATCCATGTCACCGTGGAAGACGTGCAGGTCGGTGCCGCAGAGGCCGGTGTACGCCACGCGGATCTGCACCTGTCCCGCGGTAGGAGCCTCCGGCGGGATGTCCACAGGGTCGACGGTTCGAGCCGAGATGTAGTGAAGTGCGCGCACGACGGGTCCTCTCCGATGAGAGCGGATGAGGTCGACATCCGCCCCTTCACCATACGGGGGTTTTCCTCATAGGTCACATGTATGATCTAATGAATGCGCGCCGCATCGCGGTGAGTCGTCAACGACGTCGACCATGTGAGGACTGGAAATGGCAACACAGCACCGTCGCTTCATCCGTTTCGCCCGATTCGGAGCCTTGGCCCTGGCGGGGGTGACCGCTGTCGCTCTGAGCGCCTGCAGCCCCGGCTCCGGTGGCGGAGACACTTCGCTGGGCTTCCCGCAGGCCGAGCAGGAGGCCGGCAGCCCGATCACGGTATGGGTGGATGCCACCCGCGAACCGATCATCGATGCCTTCAAGAAGGCGCACCCCGACATCCAGATCAACGCCGAGACCTACGACGGCAACGCCAGCGGTTCGGCGAGCCTCCAGACACGCATCGCGCTGTTCGACCAGGCCGGTGAGGGCTGGCCCGACGTGGTGTTCTCGACGCAGAACAACGACGCGTCCTGGGCCTCGAAGGAGTCCAACGGACAGCAGGCGTTCGCCGCTCCCGTGAACAAGGGCTGGTTCGACGAGGACTTCCTCGCCGGGTTCACCCCCGGATCGTTGGACCCGCTCACCATCGACGGCACCACCTATGGGCTGCGCAACGATCTCGCCCAGGTCGTGTTCTGGTACGACCAGGCCCTCTTCGACCAGTTCGGCTACGACGTTCCCACCACCTGGGAGGAGTACGAGCAGCTGAGCGACCGCGTCGCCCAGGAGCACCCCGGTTACCTGCTGGGCTCGGTCGGAGACGGGTTCCTCGGGTCGTACGTCTACTACTGGGGTGCGCAGGCGCCGATCTTCCAGCTCGACGGCAACGACTTCACGTCCGACTTCGGGGCCGAGAACTCGCAGAAGATGACCGACCTGCTCGACCACATGGTGGCGAACAAGACGCTGTCGACGGCTTCGGTGTTCGGTTCCGACTTCATCCAGCAGGCGCAGGGCAAGCTCCTCGGCATGCCGGGGCCCGTGTGGTTCACGGGCGCGCTGTTCCAGAACCCGGACAGCCTGAACGTCCCCTCCGGTCAGCTGGGTGCCGGCACCCCGCTGCACTGGGAGGGTGAGGACATCGGGACCGGAAACGTCGGCGGCGGCACGTGGCTCGCGTCGAGCCACTCCAAGAACTTGGATGCCGCCAAGACCTTCATGGAGTTCGCCACCAGCTCCGACGAGTACCAGGTCGACCTCGCGCCCGGATACCCGGCATACGCCGAGGCCGGCGAGAAGTGGATCGCCAAGCAGGCCGCGGACGGCTACTTCGTCGGCGACTTCGAGAAGAACGTGATCGACGCCGGCGGCCAGGTGTGGAGCGGATGGGGCTTCCCGAGCTTCAGCGCAGAGACCGCGTACAGCAAGGTGGTTCTGCCGGCACTCGCGGCGGGCAAGTCCATCGGTGACGTCACCAGTGACTGGCAGGCCGAGATCCTGAACGAAGCCCAGGTGCAGGGCTACACCGTCACTCGCTGACCCCGCTCGATCCCACGAAAGGCCAGGCCATCGTCACTTCCACGATGACGCCCCTCTCCGCCGGCGCCGAAACGCGCCGGCGGGGAGGCGAGCAACGGCGTCGAAACCCGAACCGTTCCCAGTCGGCGATGGCGTACGCCTTCAGCTCGGGGTACGGCATCCTGCTGCTGTTGTTCGGCCTCGGTCCGGCCCTGTACGCGGTGTATCTCGCGTTCACCAAGGCCGGAAGCTTCGCGGGCGTGGACAACTTCGTCCGTGTCTTCGGCGACTACCGCTTCTGGCCCGCGGTCCAGCACGTCTCGGCGTACCTGGTGATCTGGCTGATCTTCCAGATCGTGTTCGTCGTGCTGCTCGCGCTGATCGTGCACAACTTCGCGTCGCGGTGGCTCTCCACGTCGGTGCGGTTCGTCTACTACATCCCGGGAGCGCTCGCGGGCGCGTCCAGCGTCCTGCTGTGGCTGTTTCTGCTCGATCCCAGCGTGAGCCCGGTGTCCGGCATCCTGCGGGGTCTCGGCTTCGACTCCTTCGTGGCCACCGTCTCGCTGGACAACCTCCCCGTCATCTTCACGATCGTGTCGTTCTGGACGGGCGCGGGGCAGTGGATCGTCATCATGTACGGCGCCCTCAACAACATCAGCCCCGAGATCATGGAGGCGTCGCGGATCGACGGCGCCGGCCCGGTGCAGACCGCGTGGTACATCCAGCTGCCCCTGCTGCGGAAGTGGATCTCGTACATGGTCGTCATGTCGATCGCCGCGGGCAGTCAGCTCTTCGTCGAGCCCCGCGTGCTCTCCCAGGCGAGCAAGGGCGTCGTCCCGCAGGACTACTCGCTCAACCAACTCGCCTACCTCTACGCCTTCCGGCAGAACGACTTCAACGGTTCCGCCGCGATCTCCCTCATCCTTCTGGCCGTCGCCCTGATCCTGGCTGCCTTCTTCGTCTTCCGAGGAGGACTCTTTGAGCGCGACTGAAACCGCGACCCTGCTGCGCGCCGACGAGCGCGCCTTGGCCGCCCGCACGCGTCGTCGTCGGATGACGCCCGGCGAATGGCTCGGGCGTGCGCTCGTCGTCATCGTCGCCCTGTTCTTCGTCGTGTTCTTCCTGCTGCCCCTGGTGTGGCTGCTGCTGGCCCCGACGAAGACCCCGCGCGAGCTGCTGCTGAACGGCCCGTTCGACTTCGGGGCGTTCTCGACGCTGGCCGACAACTGGAACGCCCTCATGGCCTTCCAGAACGGCATCGTCTGGACGTGGCTCGGCAACGCCGCGCTCTATACCGGCGGCGCGCTCATCCTGACGTTGCTCGTGACCATCCCCGCCGGGTATGCCCTCGCGATGATCGACTTCCGGCTGCGTCGCACGCTGCTGGCGGTGACCCTCGTGGTGATGCTCATCCCGAGCACCGCCCTCGTGCTGCCGACCTTCCTCGAGCTGAGCGCCGTGCGGCTCATCGGCAATCCGCTCGCCGTGATCCTGCCGTTCTCGTTCTTCCCCTTCGGCGTGTACCTGACGTACATCTACTTCTCGACGAGCATTTCGAAGGACCTCCTGGATGCCGCCCGCATCGACGGCGCGGGGGAGTGGCGGGTCTTCTGGCGCGTTGCCATGCCGTTGGCGACCCCGGTCATCGCGCTCGTCGGCTTCTTCAACGTCGTCGGGAACTGGAACAACTACTTCCTGCCGTTCGTCATGGTGCCGGGCCGTCGCGCCCCCATCCAGGTCGGGCTCGCGGAACTGTTGTCGAACGTGCCGCTGTTCAACCCG
Organism: Microbacterium canaveralium; assembly: GCF_047238045.1. Taxonomy (NCBI): domain Bacteria; kingdom Bacillati; phylum Actinomycetota; class Actinomycetes; order Micrococcales; family Microbacteriaceae; genus Microbacterium; species Microbacterium canaveralium. The sequence goes on from NZ_JBDFMA010000003.1 coordinate 740,515, forward strand.
ACGTCGGCCGGTTCGGTGACCATCGAGCTTCCCGTGCTCGCGCTGGCGACCCTGGTCTCGGTCCTCCCCGTGCTGCTGATCTTCCTGTTCTCGCAGCGGTTCCTGGTCACCGGCATGACCGCCGGCGGGACGAAGGAGTGAGCGTGCTGCGCGTGGGCATGGTGTGCCGGATGGTGCCCGAGAAGCGCGAGGAGTATCTCGCGCTCCACCGCGCCGTGTGGCCGGGCGTCGAGCAGACGCTGCGCGAGGGGAACATCCGCAACTTCACGATCTTCGTGCGCGGCGACGTGCTGTTCGGCTACTACGAGTACGTGGGCGACGATCTCGCCGCCGACGATGCCAAGATGGCCGCCGATCCGGTGACGCAGGAGTGGTGGGCCCGGACCGGGCCGTGCCAGGTGCCGTTCGACGACGACGGGTCGGAGCCGAACTGGCAGATCATGACCGAGGCCTGGCACCTGGACTGACCCGGATGCCGACCCCGGTCGGTGTCCGCGCGTACCGTGCGTACGCGGTCGACCTCAGCGTTCGCGTGCGGTGGGGAAGCGGCGGCGCTGCCAGGCGTCGAGGATGTGCGCCCGCATCGCCGCCTCGGCCGCGGCGGGATCGCCCGCCGCGATCGCGTCGTGCACGCGCCGGTGCTCCTCGAGCGTGATGTGGAACGCGTCGGTGGACTGGTTGCCGACGAAGCGCGCGGATTGGCGCGCGCGCGAGAACAGGATCTTCGTGATGCTGCTGGCCAGCTCGTTGCCGGACAGCGTCATGACGAGGAAGTGGAAGTCGAGGTCGGCGTCCGGGAAGACCTCCGGGTCTTCGACCGATTCCTCCATACGCGCCAGGGATGCCGTGATCTGGGCGATCTGCTCGGGCGTGCCGTGCTGGGCGGTCGCCGCCGACATGGATCCTTCGAGCGCGGCGCGGATCACCGAGATCTCGTCGAGCACGCCGAGCGACGAGTCGTTCTCGAGCAGGACCGCGAGCACCACCGGATCGAGGACGTTCCACGAGGTCTTCGGCTGCACGGTCGTGCCGCGGCCGGGGGCGACGCTGATGAGCCCCTTCTCCTCGACCCGCTTGACGGATTCGCGGATGACCGTCCGGCTGACGGCGAAGTGCTGGGCCAGCTTCTCTTCGGGTGGCAGCGTGTCGCCCGGGGGGACGTCGCCCTTGACGATGGCCTCCACCAGGTCGTGCACCACGGCGACCCCGAGCCGGGCGGTCGGCGTCCGCGGCGTCGAGCTGCGCAGGGCCGACCCGATGCCGGTGGGCACGGTCTCCTCGCTCATGCGGTCAGCCTAGTCGCGCGTCATCTCGGCGTCGGGCCGTTCGTGCCGATCGGCTTCGGGCACCAGTCGGAGCCCCGCGCGGTCGGGGCGCACGTGCGGGCCCGCGCCCACGAGCCAGCTCGCGCCCCGGTCGCCGCCCTCGGCGATGAGCGCTTCGTCGACGCTCACGCCGTGCCCGGGAGTGTCGCCGAGGACGATCCCGCCGTCGGCGAAGTGCTGGTCGATGTGCAGGCCGAACGGTGCCCCGAGGTCCTGCACCTCGGCGCTGAGGTGATTCGGTACAGCGATGGCGGCGTGGGCGACGGCCTGGTTGGCCGTCACGCCGACGGGGCTGATCGGCAGGTCGCGGCCGTGGGCGAGGATGGCCACACGAAGGAAATGCGTCACGCCCCACGTGCACCCCACTTGCACGACGTCGACGCCCCCGGCATCCATGATCGGGCGGAACTGCTCGAGGCCCGTCAGGTTCTCGCCCGTCGCGACGGCGGCGCGGATGCTGCGGGAAAGGCGCGCGTGCCCCTCCGCGTCCCACCGCCGCAGGGGCTCCTCGACCCAGGTCAGGTCGATGTCGCGCTCGAGTTCGCTGACGTAGCGGACCGCCTGCTTGAGGTTCCACGACTCATTGGCGTCGAACATCACGGCCGGTCGCCGGGAGTTGCGGCCCATGGCGTCGCGCACGATGTGCAGGCGGCGACGGTCGGCGTCGAGGTCGCGTCCGCCCTTGAGCTTGCCGCTGCTGAAGCCGAGGTCGGCCATCTGGGCGTAGAACGCGGCGAGTTCCTCGTCGGAGAGGGCGATGTCGAGGCCCGAGGCGTACCCGGTGACGAAGCGGTCTCGGGCGCCGAGCAGGCGCCAGAGGGGCTCGCCTGCGGCCTTGGCCTTGATGTCCCACAGCGCCATGTCGAACGCGCCGATGCTGCCGAAGGTCGCGCCGGCGTGACCGGCCTTGAAGACGCGGGCGAGCATGCGGTCGTAGAGGGCGGTGACCGCGCGGGGGTCCTGGCCCTCGATGGCGGGGAAGAGGCGCGCGAGATCGGCGACGTGGCCCGTGCCGACACCGGTGATGCCCGCGTCGGTCTCGACGAGGACCACGGCTTCTTCGGTGATGCCCGACGCGATGTGTCCGTTCACGTCGCCGATGGGGCGTCCCCATTCGCGGAACGTGCGGAGCACGCGGTAACCGGTGACCTTCATATCGCCCTTGACTTCCTGCTGGGGGACTCGGAGCGAGCCCACAAAGAACATACATCATATGTTACTGTTCGATCGGAGCGACCGACAGGCCGGGCTCCCCGACGGAGGCGAAGATGCAGACGCGATCAACGGCGAGGACGCCGGTCCTGACCGAGATCGGCTTCGGCGGGGCGCAGATCGGGAATCTTTCGCGCGAGGTCGACGACGCCACGGCGCGCGGTGCCGTCGATGCGGCGTGGGATGCCGGCATCCGATACTTCGACACGGCTCCGCACTACGGACTGGGGCTCTCGGAGCGCCGTCTGGGGGCGGCGCTGCGTGACCGCCCTCGCGACGAGTACGTGCTGTCGACGAAGGTCGGACGCCTGCTCATCGACTCGCCTGACACCGCCGATCGCCAGGATGACGACGGGTTCGCCGTGCCGGCCACGGTCGTCCGGCGGTGGGACTTCTCGCGCGACGGCATCCTGCGCTCGGTCGAGGAGAGCCTGACCCGCCTCGGCCTGGACCGCATCGACATCGCGTACCTGCACGATCCCGACGAGCACTGGGATGCCGCCTCCACCACCGGTGTCGGCGCGCTCATCGAGCTGCGTGAGCAGGGCGTGGTTTCCGCGATCGGCGCGGGCATGAACCAGGTGCCGATGCTCGCCGACTTCGTCGAGCGGTGCGACGTCGACATCGTGATGGTCGCGGGCCGGTACACGCTCCTCGATGACGCGGCGGCGGATCGGCTGCTGCCCCTCGCGGCCGAACGCGGCGTCGGCGTGGTGGCGGCAGCCGTGTACAACTCGGGGCTGCTCAGCGTTCCTCGCCCTGCGCCCGGCGCGAGCTACGACTACACGAGCGCCCCGGACGCGTTGATCGAACGCGCGAACCGCATCGCCGACATCTGCGAGCGCTACGGCGTCGACCTTCCGTCCGCCGCGTTGGGGTACCCCCTGCGGCGTCCGGAAGTGGTCTCCGTCGTCGTGGGTGTGCGAACGCGGGCGCAGGCCGAATCGACGCTGCAGCGCTACCTCGCCACGGCGCCCGAGGAGATGTGGCGAGAGCTTTCCGCGGCGGGACTCGTCGCGGCATGACGCGTGCGCGGCGGGTGCACGCGACGACCCGACGGAAGGACGCTGACGCATGAGATTCGCCCGACGAGGAGTCGACGGCTCCGAACGGCTGATCGTCGAGATCGACGGCGAGGGCTACATCGTGCCCGCCGAACTCGGCGACCTGAACGGTCGCTTCCACGAGGACGGCCGGCTCGAGCGCCTCGCGGGGATGGATGCCTCGACCTTCCGCCCGTACGACCTGACCGGCGACGAGCGGTGGGCGGCACCGATCGCCACGCCCGGCAAGGTCGTCTGTGTGGGACTGAACTACCGGGATCATGCGGCCGAGACCGGTGCCGATATCCCGGCGGAGCCCGTCGTGTTCATGAAGGATCCGTCGACCGTCGTGGGGCCGTTCGACGACGTGCTCATCCCGCGCGGCTCGGTCAAGACCGACTGGGAGGTCGAGCTCGGCGTCGTCATCGGTCGCACCGCGCGCTACCTCGACTCGGTCGAGAGTGCGGCGGACTGCATCGCCGGATACGTTCTCTCGCACGACGTCAGCGAGCGCGAGTTCCAGCTCGAGCGCGGCGGCCAGTGGGACAAGGGCAAGAGCTGCGAGACCTTCAATCCGTGTGGACCGTGGTTCGTCCCGGCATCCGAGGTCGGTGATCCGCAGACGCTTCGGCTCTGGGCGAGCGTCAACGGTGAGATGCGCCAGGACGGCACGACGGCCGACATGGTCTTCTCCGTGCACGAGATCGTGCGCTACCTGTCGCAGTTCATGGTTCTGCGACCGGGTGACCTGATCAACACCGGTACACCGGCCGGGGTGGGGCTCGGGATGCCGACTCCCGTGTACCTCCGCGAGGGAGACGTCGTGGAGCTGGGGATCGACGGACTCGGAACCGCCCGGCAGCGGATGGTGCAGGCGTGACCGGCGGGCCGCTCGCGGGGCTCGTCGCGGTCGTGACCGGCGGGGGCTCGGGCATCGGCCTCGCCACGGCGCTGCTGCTGCGCGACCGAGGTGCCTCGGTGTGGTGTCTCGACGCCGCCGAGGGCGAGACCGCGGAGGGGACCCGACGCGTGCGGTGCGACGTGCGCGACGGGGCGTCCGTCGCCGCGGCCGTGGCCGAGGTCGGAGAGGCCGAGGGTCGCATCGACATCCTGGTCAACAACGCCGGGATCAGCGCCGTCGGGACGGTCGAGGCGTTCGACGAGGACGAGTGGGCGCGGGTGCTCGACGTCAACGTCGTGGGCATGGCCCGCGTGAGCGCGGCGTCGTTGCCGTTACTTCGGCGGTCTGCACACGCGTCGATCGTGAACGTGTGCTCGATCGCGGCCCTGAACGGGCTGCCCGAGCGTGCGCTGTACTCGGCATCCAAGGGCGCCGTCTATGCGCTGACCCTGGCCATGGCCACCGACCACGTGGGCGAGGGCATCCGCGTCAACGCGGTCAGCCCCGGCACCGTCGAGACGCCCTTCGTCACGCGCATGCTCGAGGGCTTTCCCGATCCGGTCGCGGAGCGGCGCGCCCTCGAGGCTCGCCAGGCCACCCGACGGTTGGTGCAGCCCGAGGAGGTCGCCCGCGCGATCGCCTACCTCTCCGACCCGGATGCCACGTCGACGACCGGCACCATACTCGACGTGGACGGCGGCGTGACCCGCCTCCGTGTGAGGGCGGGGACCGCATGATCGACGCGCACGTGCACCTGTGGGACCCTTCGGTGCTGACGTACGAGTGGCTCGAGGGGTCGGAGCTGCGGCGCCCGATGCTGCCCGCGGAGTACGACCGCGGGGGAGTGCGGGTCGACGGCGCGGTGTTCGTGCAGGCCGCCGACGGCCCGTCCGACCCCGTGGCCGAAGCGCGGTGGGTCGATGGGCTCGACTGGCCCGAGCTGGTGGCGATCGTGGCTGACGCTGATCTTGGGGCGCCCCCGGGTGCTCTAGAAGAACAGCTCGAGGCCCTGGCGGCGATTCCGCGCGTGACCGGGGTGCGGCATCTGTTGCAGGACGTCGCCGTCGACGCCTTTCCCGCGCTCGCGCCGGGGCTGGCCGCACTCGCCGCCCGCGGCGGGACGTTCGACGCATGCATCCGTCATGCGCAGCTGCCTGCGCTGATCGCGCTGCTGCGCGAGGTGCCCGAGCTGACCGTCGTGGTCGACCACGTGGCGAAGCCGCCCATGGGCGAGGGCATCGACAGCGCTGCGGGGTCGGCGTGGGCTCGTTCTCTCGCCGTCCTGGCTGAGCGGCCGAAGACGTTCGTCAAGCTCTCCGGCCTGACGGGCGAAGCACACGACACCGCGGAGGTCGAGCGGCACGCGCCCGCCTTCCTCGCGCACGCCGTCGCGGTCTTCGGCTCGGAACGCTCGATGATCGCGAGCGACTGGCCCGTGAGTTCGCACTTCGGCGCGGCGGGTTCGTTCGCGGAGTGGGTCGAGCTGGTGCGGGGAGTAGTCCCGGCCGCGGGGTGGGACGAGGTCGCCGAGGGCACGGCCCGGCGGGCGTACCTGCCCGGCGGCGCGCCGGCGCTCGCCCGCGGCGTGTAGGTCGGCACCGACGCCGCATGGTGTGTCAGCGCTCTCGACCTACTGCGGTAGGGACGCGCGAAGGCGCCGCGTCACTTCGGCGGCCGGCATCCGGCGGGGGAAGGCCGCGACGATGAGGTCGTCGCCCGCGGCATCGTTGCCGTCGGGGTGCACGCCGTAGCGGCGCAGCACGTCGTCGAGTGCACGACGGAGAGTGGATGCCGGCACCCGCGCGCCGCGCATCAGGCGGCGCAGCACATGGTTGTGTACGGCAGTGACGAGGGCAGCGAAGCCGACGGCATCCAGGGGGTCGAGTCCGGGGAGGGCCTCGCGCAGGTACTCATCGAAAACGCGCTCGTACCGGAACACCGTGACGATCTCGCGGTCGCGGAGCACGGGCACCTCGCGCACGATGGCGTAGCGGCTCCGAGCCAGCTCGGGGTCGGCGGCGAAGTGCCGGAACACCCGCATCGACGCGTCGCACACCGCGGCCCAGGGGTCGTCGTGCGGCTGCGAGAGGAAGGCGCGCGTCTCGTCGATGAGCACCTCGTGGTCGGCGAACACCACGTCCTCTTTGCCGCCGAACTGCCGGAAGAACGTCGACCGCGACACGCCCGCGGCCTGCGCGATCTGCTCGACCGACGTTTGGTCGTACCCGCGCTCCGCGAACAGCGCGATCGCGGCGGCCGCGACGGCGGTACGGCCGGGAGGGGCGGGGACGTCGGTCATGAGGGGAAGCCTAACGGCGGGGCCTTCGACCGATCATGCGCGACCGGCGGCTCGCCGCGTCGGGGTGCAAAGCTCACACGGTCCGCGCGCTGTCGTGAGAGAAAAGTTCGCCGGAGGTAACGCGGGCGAAGAGGTCGGCGAAACCTCACCTGTCTACCGTCGAGGCATGGTCACTTCGAACTCGTCGTCCGGTTCCGTCGTCGTGGTCGGTGCGGGAATGGTGGCGCACCGCTTCGTGGAGAGCCTGACCGCCCGCGACACCGAAGGCCGCTGGTCGGTCACGGTGCTCGGCGACGAGAAGTACGAGCCGTATGACCGCGTGGGTCTCACGGGATACTTCGGCGGCAAGACCGCCGAGGATCTCGCTCTCGACGCCCGGGTCCTCGCGCACGATCGGGTACGCGTGCACACCGGTGCGCGCGTGGTGAAGATCGACCGGGCGCAGCGCGAGGTCACCACCGTCGGTGGCGGCACCCATCGGTACGATCGCCTGGTCCTGGCCACGGGCTCGTTCGCGGCCCGGCTGGCGCTGGACGGCTTCGATCACGAGGGCTGCTTCGTCTATCGCACGCTGGACGACGTCGAGGGGATCCGGGCGTGGGTGGCACGCCGGGGTGCACAGCTCGGTCGCCCTCTCCGCGGTGCGGTGGTCGGTGGCGGTCTGCTCGGGCTCGAGGCCGCGGGAGCGCTTCAGGCCGAGGGCGTCGCCCCCTTCGTCCTCCAGTCGAACGAGCGCCTGATGTCGGCGCAGCTCGATCTCGGCGGGGCCAAGGCGCTGGAGCGTCTGATCGAGGCGCGGGGCATCGACGTCCGCACGTCCTCGGTGACGACCCGGGTGGATGCTGACCGGTCGGGGGCCGTGCGCGGACTGGAACTGCGCGACGGCAGCTGGGAGCCCGTCGACATCGTCGTCTTCACGGTCGGCGTGCGGCCCCGCGACGAACTGGCCCGCACCGCCGGCCTTCGTGTCGACCCGCGGGGCGGCGTCGTGATCGATGCGGGCTGCGACACCTCCGACCCGGCGATCCTCGCGATCGGCGAGGTCGCCAGCTTCGACGGCCAGTGCATCGGCCTGGTGGCCCCGGGCTACGCGATGGCCGAGGTCGCCGCGACTCGCCTCCTCGGCGGAGAGGCGGCTTTTCCCGGCTTCGACACCTCGGCCAAGCTCAAGCTCTCGGGTGTCGAGGTCGCCAGCTTCGGCGACGCGTTCGCCGAGACGCCGAACGCCCTCGACGTCACCTACGCCGACCCCGTGTCGGGCGTGTACAAGAAGCTCGTGCTGAGCGACGACGCGCAGACTTTGCTCGGCGGCATCCTGGTCGGCGACGCTTCGGCGTACACCTCGCTCCGCCCGCTCGTCGGTCGCGCGCTCGGCGGCGACCCGGCGGCCTACCTGCTCCCCGAAGGTCTCGCGCCCGCAGCGCAGGGCGACCTGCCCGCCGACGCGATCGTCTGCTCGTGCAACGGCGTCACCGCCGGGACGGTCCGGGCTGCCGTGACCGAGCACGACTGCGCGGATGCCGCCGAGGTCAAGGCGTGCACGAAGGCCGGGGCGGCGTGCGGTTCGTGCTTCACGCTGGTCAAGAAGCTCGTGGCGACCGAGCTGGCGGCATCCGGCAAGGAAGTCTCCGACGGGCTGTGCGAGCACTTCTCGTTCACCCGCGCGCAGCTCTTCGACGCCGTGCGAGTGTCGGGGCTCAGAACCTTTACCGCCATCGTCGAGCGCTTCGGCACCGGCCGCGGCTGCGATATCTGCAAGCCCGCACTCGCGAGCATCCTGGCGAGCCTCTACTCCGAGCACGTGCTCTCGGGTGAGCTCGCGACGATGCAGGACACCAACGATCACGTCATGGCGAACATCCAGAGGGACGGCAGCTACAGCGTCGTGCCGCGCATCCCGGGCGGCGAGATCACGCCCGAGGGGCTCGTCGTGATCGGCGAGGTCGCGCGCGATTTCGGGCTCTACACGAAGATCACCGGCGGCCAGCGCATCGACCTGTTCGGGGCCCGCCTCGACCAGCTGCCCGCCATCTGGAAGCGACTGGTCGACGCCGGGTTCGAGTCCGGGCACGCGTACGGCAAGTCGCTGCGCACCGTGAAGTCGTGCGTCGGGTCGACGTGGTGCCGCTACGGCGTGCAGGACTCGGTCGGCATGGCCGTCCAGCTCGAGCTGCGGTACCGGGGCCTGCGCTCGCCGCACAAGCTGAAGTTCGGCGTCTCGGGCTGCGCGCGCGAGTGCGCCGAGGCCCGCGGCAAAGACATCGGCGTGATCGCGACCGAGGCCGGGTGGAATCTCTACGTCGGCGGAAACGGCGGCTTCACGCCCCGCCATGCGGTGCTGTTCGCCGAGGGACTCGACGATGACGGGCTGCTGCGTGCGATCGACCGCTTCCTGATGTTCTACATCCGCACCGCTGACCGGCTGCAGCGCACGGCGCCGTGGGTCGAGGAGTACGAAGGAGGGCTCGAGGCACTCAAAGGCGTCGTGTTCGACGACACGCTCGGCATCGCCGACGATCTCGACCGGGCCATGGCATCCCATATCGACGCGTACGAGGACGAGTGGGCAGCGACCCTCGCCGACCCCGAAAAGCTGAAGCGCTTCCAGAGCTTCGTGAACGCCCCTGAGGTCGCCGACCCCTCGCTCGCCTACGTCGCCGAGCGCGGGCAGGCCCGACCCGCCACTGCAGACGAACGCAGCGCGGGCGCGGTCTTCATCGGTGGCACGACCCTGGCGGTGCGCTCATGACGATCCTGGATGCCACGCCCCCCGAGGCCGACACCATGACCACCGACCCGTGGACCCGCGTGTGCCGCGTCGACGACTTGCTCGTCGAGCGCGGGGCCGCCGCGCTCATCGACGGCCGTCAGATCGCGCTGTTCCGCACGTTCGACGGTCGCATCTACGCCACCGACCAGATCGACCCGTTCAGCGGCGCGGCCGTCCTCTCGCGGGGGATCGTCGGCGATCGTGCGGGCGTGCCGACCGTGGCATCCCCGATGTACAAGCAGGTCTTCGACCTGCGCACCGGCGTGTGCCTCGACACGCAGGGCAAGGAGCCGCTGAGCATCCGGGTGCACCCGGTCGCGGTGACCGACGGCGACGTGTTCGTCCGAATCTCAGGAGACCCCCGATGATCGCACTCGCAGGACTCGACTTCACTGACCGCCTCGTCGTGTGCGTCGGCGCAGGCTCCGTCGCCGAGAAGCGCATTGCACGTCTCCGTGCCGCCGGTGCCCGCGTGCGCCTGGTCGCCCCGGTCGCGACCGCGGGCCTTGCGGCGCTCGCCGCTGCCGGCGACATCGAGTGGCGCGGGCGCCCCTTCGCTCCCGAAGACCTCGACGACGCGTGGTTCTGCCACACGGCGACCGGGTCGGCATCCGTGGATGCCGCCGTCGTCGCTGCCGCCGAGGCGCGGCGGGTGTGGTGCGTCAACGCGGGGCACGGCGGCAAGGGCACGGCGCGCCTGGCCGCCGAGACCACGAGCGGTGACGTCATGGTCGGCGTCGTCTCGGCCGCGGGTGCCGACCCGCGCCGCACGGTCGCCGTGCGCGACGCCATCGCCCAGCGCCTCGCCGAAGGCGCCCTTCCGCTCCGCCGCCGACGGCGCCCGCTCGTGGGGAGCGTGGCGCTCGTCGGCGGCGGCCCTGGCCCGGTCGACCTGCTGACCGTGCGTGCCCGTGCCCTGCTGGCCGAGGCCGACGTCGTCGTGCACGACCGGCTCGGGCCCACGGGCGTCCTCGCCGAACTCGGCGACGACGTCGAGCTCATCGACGTCGGAAAGCGCCCACAGCACCACCCCGTGCCGCAGGAGGAGATCAACGCGATCCTCGTCGACCGCGCGGCCCGGGGGCTTCGTGTCGTGCGGCTGAAGGGCGGCGACCCGTTCGTCTACGGGCGGGGCGGGGAAGAGGTCATCGCCTGTCGCGCCGCCGGCATCCCGGTCGAGGTGGTGCCCGGTATCTCGAGCGCGATCGCGGTACCCGCGGCCGCCGGCGTGCCGGTGACCCACCGGGGCGTCGCCGGTACCCTTCATGTTGTGAACGGTCAGGAGCACCCCGGTGAGGCGACTCTCGCTGCACTGCGTGATGACCGCGCCACCGTCGTGGCGTTGATGGGCGTGAGCGCGCTTCCCCGCTTCGCCGCGGCGGCGCTGGCCGCCGGTGCCCCGCCGTCGCGCCCCGTCGCCTTCGTCGAGAACGGCCACACGCCGGCGCAGCGGACAATTCGTACAACGCTGGGATCGGCGGTTCAGGATGCCGAGGCGCAGAGCCTCGCCAATCCCGCGGTGCTCGTGTTCGGCGACGTCGCGCGCCCTGATCTTCTCCTGCCGACGTCGGACGCGGCGCCCGTGGCCGTGCTCGTCCGGGCGGCACCTTCGCAGGGCATCGGGTGACGGAATCTCCCCGCGCGATCAGCACGGTGCTCCTCGGATGCACCGTGCTGCTTCCCGTCGACCGGCGGTCGGGGGAACTGTCCGCCGCGCTCGAACGCCACGGGGCGCGCGTCCGCGTGGCGCCGGCGCTGACGATCGTGCCGCACGTCGACGATGAGGAACTGATCGCGAAGACCCGGGCGCTCGTTGACGACCCGCCCGACGTCGTCGTCGCCACCACGGGAGTGGGGTTCCGCGCCTGGATGGAGACGGCCGACGAGGCGGGGCTCCACGACGCCCTCGCGCCCGTGCTCGACACCGCGCGCATCGTCGCCCGTGGCCCCAAGGCGCGCGGGGCGATCCAGCAGGCGGGGTTCGAAGCCGACTGGGTGGCCGAGAGTGAGACGGCGGCGGAGCTGCGCGACTTCCTCGTCGCCGAGGGCATGGACGGCCTGCACGTCGCCGTCCAGCACCACGGCTCGGGTGCCGACGGCCTAGACGATGCCTTTGAGGCCGCCGGGGCGCGCGTGACGAGCCTGACGATCTACCGGTGGGGCCCGCCGCCCGACCCCGAGGTCGTCGCGGCGTCGACGCAGCAGGTCGCGCGCGGAGAGATCGACGCGGTGCTCTTCACCTCGGCGCCCGCGGCCCGCGAATGGATCCTCGCCGCCGGACGGGCTGACGCGCTCGAGGGTGTGGCATCCCGTGCCGCGCGGGGGCAGGTGCTGGTCGCCGCGGTCGGCCCCATCACCGCGGGCCCCCTGATCGAGGCGGGAATCATCCCGCTCATCCCCGACCGGGGCCGCCTCGGCGCGCTCGTGCGCGCCGTAGTCACGCACTACGGCGGGCCCGGCGCACCGCTCATCCCGACCACGGCCGGTCGACTCGGCATCCGCTCCTCGGGGATCGTGCTCGACGGGACGTTCACCGCCCTGCCACGCACGGGGGTGGAGCTGCTGCGCGCCCTCGCGATCCAACCCGGGGCCGTCGTCTCGCGAGCAGACCTGGTGGCCGTGCTGACGAATGCGGGGGCGTCCGCTCACGCGGTGGAGGTCGCGGTGGCCCGCACGCGCGAGGCACTGAACGGCACCGACCTCATCCGCACCGTCTACAAGCGGGGATATCGGCTTGATGTCGTCGAGGAGGCGGATTCGTGACCGCTGTGCTCATCGCCTGCGCCCACGGGACGCGATTCGAAGAAGGACGCGTGGTCGTCCGCGAGTTGCTCGACATCCTGCGCGCCACCGCGCCCGATGACGTCGAGGTGCTCGAGGCCTACGTCGACGTGCACGGGCCTTTCGTCACCGACGTGGTCGAGACGGCGCGCGAGCGCACGTCCGACATCGTGATCGTGCCGCTGCTGCTGTCGACCGGCTACCACACCGAGGTCGATCTGCGGGAGGCGGCGGCCGGCCTTCCCGTCGCTGCGCCCCTCGGCCCGCACCGGCTGCTCGCCGAGATCCTCGCCGACCGCGTCCGCGACGCCGGAGCGGGGCCGGACGACACCGTGATCCTCGCGGCCGCCGGTTCCACGCGGCCCGGCGCGGAGGTCGATGTCGAGGGCATGGCGGCGATGATGGCGAATGCCGGGGTGCGCGGGCCCGTCGTCGCGGCCTACGCCGCCGCATCCGAGCCACGGATCCCCGACGCCGTGGCGTCGGCGCGGGCCGACGGGCGGCGGACGGTGGCGGCGAGCTACGTGCTCGCGCCCGGGCATTTCTCGCGCGTCATCGAGACTGCGGATGCCGATCTGACCTCGGCCCCCATCGGGGCGGATCCGCGCGTGGCGGCCGTGGTGTGGGAGCGGTGGCGCGCGGCGCGCGAGGGCGCATCTCTGCCCGACAGCGGCGACCGGCCCTGACCCGCGCGTCCGCGCGATGCTCTCGCGCGCAACGGACGCTCAGACGGTGACGGTCTCGCGGGCCAGCAGTTCGGTGATCCGTCCGACGCACCCGCCGCATCCGGTTCCGGCGCGTGTGGATGCCTTGACGCAAGCGACCGTCGGCTCTCCGGCCGCGGCGGCGTCGCGAATCGCGCCCGCGCTGACGCCGTTGCACCAGCACACGGTCGCATCCGCGGCGAACGGGTCGGCGCTCACCGCCATTCCGGCGTCGTCCGCGTCGAGCCGCAGCAGTGACGACCGGTCGGCGGGCAGCTCCGACCCGCGCTCGAACAGCAGGGTCAGCTCGGCGCCCGTGCGCGGCATCCCGACGGCGACGAAACCCGTCAGAACGCCCTCGACGGTGATCAGCTTGACGTAGGCGCCGCGCGCGGGGTCCGCCCAGATCGTGACCTGGGGGCCGTGGCATCCCGGGGTGTGCGTGAACGGGTCGGCGTCCACCGCTCCACCAGCGACGACATCGATGCCCTCGGCTTTGAGCATGACCACCGCGGGGCGTTCGGCGGGTGCCGGGGCAGCGGTCGGCGCCGTCTCCGACGACAGCAGTGCCGCGAGTCGGTCGGCCTGCCGCCACCCCGGCCCGACGAGTCCGCTCGGCCCACCCGGCACGTGGCCGTGCGCGTCGGCGTTCGCCCGGTCGGCGACGTGCGCGCAGTCGCCGATCGCGTAAACCCGCTCATCGCTCCATGACCGCGACGCGACGTCGACCAGGATGCCGGTCGAGGTCGCGAGCCCGGCGTGGAAGGCGAGTTCGGTGCGCGCGCCGACTCCGCACGACAGCACGAGCAGGTCGCCCGCGAGCACTCGGCCGTCGGCGCACGCGAGGCCGTCGAACCAGGCCTGGCCGTGATCGTCGTAGCGGTGCACGATGCTCTCGGCGCGCGCGTGATGCGCCATCGTGACGCCCGCCGCGCTCGCCGCGGCCGCCAGCACGCGTCCGCCGTTCTCGTCGAGGGTCCGGTTCATGGGAGCGGCGGAGTGGTACGCCACGGTCACCTCCGCACCTGCCTCGGCCGCGGCGAGGGCCAACTCCATTCCGAGCACGCCCGCACCGAGAACGACGATCCGCCGCCCGGCGGTCACCGCGGCGCGTACCTGTTCGGCGTCGGCGAGGTCGCGGAGGGCCACGACTCCGCGCGGGAGCGGCGCGGCCCCGAGGTCGAGCGCCTCCGGGGGCGCGGGGCGCGCGGCGCGGTCGCGGCGCGATCGTTCCATTCCGGCGAGCGTCGGCACGTTCGCGCGGGCGCCGGTGGCGAGCACCAGCCGGTCGTAGGGCATCCGGATGCCATCGTGCAGGCGCACCGCACCCGGGTGGCGGTCGATCCCGACCACCGCACTCCCGAGATGGAACCGCACGCCGGCCTCTTCGGCCGCGCGGCGGTCGCCCATGTCGAGGGCGTCGCGGTCCAGGCGTCGAACGGCATACTCCGCCAGAAGCACGCGGTTGTAGACGTCGTGCGTCTCGGCGCCGACGACCGTGAGGTCGACGCGCCCGTCGCGGACCGCGGGCAGCATCCCCTCGACGAATCGCGCGCCGACCGGTCCGTATCCGACCAGAACCACCCGCTCAGGCATGCGCGCCCTCCTCGATCGACAGGCGCACGCGCGTACGTTTGAACTCCGGCATCGCCGATGTGGGGTCGACGATGGCCTCGGTGAGCCTGTTGGCGCACGCGTCGCCGGCGTAGTGGAACGGCAGGAACACGGTGTCGTGCCGGATGTCGGTCGTCACGCTCGCCCGCGCCCGCACGGTGCCCCGCGCGTTCGACACGGCGACGAGATCGCCTTCCCGGATGCCGAGACCCGACGCCGTCGCCGGGTGGATCTCGAGCCGCGCCTCCGGGCGGGCCGCGTTCAGCTCGGCGACCCGTCGCGTCTGCGTCCCGGACTGGTACTGCTGCAGATAGCGGCCGGTAACGAGGGTCAGCTCGCCACCGCCGTCGGTGGGCGTCGGGGGAGTGGCATCCACCGGCACGAGCCTGGCGCGACCGCCGGGGTGCGCGAAGCGCTCTGCGAACGGCCGCGGGGTGCTCTCCGAGCGGTACGGCCAGTACGCCTCGACGCCGGTGTCGAGCAGCGCGTGCGACAAGCCGGAATAGTCAGCGGTGCCGCCCTCGGACGCGCGGGCGAGTTCGTCGAAGACCTCTGCCGGATCGGTGGGCCACGTGGATGCCGCGCCCAGGCGCCGCGCGATCTCCGACAAGATCCACAGCTCGCTGCGTGCTCCCTCGGGCCCGGGCAGCGCGCGGCGACGGCGGATCACGCGGCCCTCGAGGGAGGTCATCGTGCCCTCCTCCTCGGCCCACTGCAGCACCGGAAGCACGATGTCGGCGATCTCGGCGGTCTCGCTGAGGAAGAAGTCGCAGACGATCAGGGTGTCGAGCGCCTTCAGCCGCGCCCGCACCGCCTCGACGTCGGGAGCGGAGACCAGGACGTTCGACCCCACGACGAGCAGCGTCTTCACCGGCCCGCCGAGTTCGGCGAGCAGAGCGGTGGCCGGGATGCCGGCATCCGGGATCTCGTCCGGGTCGATGCCCCACACCCCGGCGACGTGCCGGCGGGCGTCGGGGTCGCGGATCGAACGGTAGCCGGGGAGTTGGTCGGCTTTCTGTCCGTGCTCGCGACCGCCCTGGCCGTTGCCCTGGCCGGTGAGCGTGCCGTAGCCCGAGCCCTCGCGGCCGACGAGACCGAGGACGAGCGCGAGGTTGATCGCGGCCGTGGCGGTGGCGGTGCCGTCGACGTGCTGCTCGACGCCGCGTCCGGTGAGGATGTACGCGCCGCCCTCCGCGAGGCGCCGCGCGGTCTGCCGCAACAACGCGACCGGGGCGCCCGTCGTCGCGGACGTCCGCTCGGGCCACCACGCGGCGACGCTGCGGCGGACGGAGTCGAAGCCGGTCGTGCGCTCCTCTAGATAGGCGTCGTCGGCCAGTCCTTCGGCGATCACGATGTGCGTCAGGCCGAGCAGGAGCGGCAGGTCGGTGCCGGGCGCGGGCTGCAGGTGAGTGCCGGCGCCGTCTTCGGTGAGGCGCGCGGTCGCCGACCGGCGCGGGTCGACGACGATGAGTCCGCCGTTCGCGCGCGCTCCGGCCAAGTGCGCGAGGAACGGGGGCATGGTCGCGGCGACGTTGGATCCGAGCAGCAGGATCGTCCGTGCGTCATCGAGGTCGGTGACCGGGAAGGGCAGGCCCCGGTCCATCCCGAAGGCCCGATTGGATGCCGCGGCCGCCGACGACATGCAGAACCGGCCGTTGTAGTCGATGCGCGACGTGCCGAGGGCGACGCGGGCGAACTTGCCGAGCTGGTAAGCCTTCTCGTTCGTGAGGCCGCCGCCGCCGAAGATGGCATTGGCGTCGGGTCCGTGGGCGGCGCGTGTGTCGCGGAACGCCGCGGCGACGGCATCCAAGGCGTCGTCCCAGGTGGCTTCGGCGAGGGTGCCGTCGCTCTGCCGGAGCAGGGGCATCCGGAGTCGGTGGGGGGATGCCAAGAGCTCCGCCGACGTCCAGCCCTTGGCGCAGAGTCCTCCCCGGTTGGTGGGGAAGTCGCGTCCCGTGACCGTCGTCTCGCTGTTGTGGACGACGGTCATCGCGCACTGCAGAGCGCAGTAGGGGCAGTGGGTGTCGGCGGAGCTCCTGGACATCAGATGCGGGTGCCGGTCTTCTTCGACATCGTCAGGTAGACGCCGGCGGTGATCGCGAGGAAGACGCCGTACGCGCCGATGAACCACGTGAGGGCGGGGACGTACGAACCGAACGACGTCTTCGACAGGCCGAGCAGCTGCGGGATGAAGAACCCGCCGTACGCGCCGATCGCCGAGATGAGTCCGAGGGCGGCGGCGGCCTTGCGCTGCGCGCCGACGCCGTCCGTCGCGCGGAGGGCGAAGATCGTCGGGATCATGCGGTAGGTCGATCCGTTGCCGATACCCGCCGCGGCGAAGAGCACGAGGAAGCACAGCAGGAAGATCGCGAAGTTCTGCAGCGGCAGCGTGACGACGACGCTCAGGATGCCGAGCCCCATCGCCGTGAAGGCGCCGATCGTGATGACGGTGCCGCCGAAGCGGTCGGCGAGCTTGCCGCCGTACGGGCGTGCCAGGGAACCGACGAGCGCACCCAGGAACGCGAGGGTGACGGTGGCCGTACCGATCGCGATGCCCTTGAAATCGGGGAACGTGTCGGCCAGCAGCTTCGGGAAGACGCCCGCGAAGCCGATGAACGAGCCGAAGGTGCCGATGTAGAGGATGGCGAGGATCCACAGGTGCGGCTCTTTCAGAGCGGCGAGGGATGCCGCGATGTCGGACTTGGCAGTCGAGAGGTTGTCCATGCGGAAGTACGCGCCGACCATGGCGACGAGGATCAGCGGAACCCAGATGAGACCCGCGAGCGGCAGGTTCAGGGTCGCCGCGGCGCCGACGGTGATGACGATGGGCACGACGAACTGCGCGACCGAGGCGCCGAGGTTGCCGCCGGCGGCGTTGAGTCCGAGCGCGTACCCCTTCTGGGCGGCCGGATAGAAGAACGTGATGTTCGCCATGGAGCTGGCGAAGTTGCCGCCGCCGAAGCCGGCGAGGGCGGCGATGAGGAGGAGCACGCCGAACGGGGTCGTGGGGTTCGACACCGCGATGGCGAGGCCGATGCTTGGGATGAGCAGGAGTCCGGCCGAGACGATCGTCCAGTTGCGGCCGCCGAAGCGCGGAACCATGAAGGTGTAGGGGATGCGCAGGGTCGCGCCCACGAGGCTCGGCATCGAGATGAGCCAGAAGATCTCACCGGTCGAGAGCTGGAATCCCGCCGCCGGGAGCGAGACGACGACGACCGACCACAGCTGCCAGACGACGAAGCCGAGGAACTCGGCGAAGATCGACCACCGCAGGTTGCGGGCGGCGATGGCCTTGCCTTCTGCAGCCCACTGCTGGGCGTTCTCAGGGTTCCAGTTGTCGATCCAACGGCCGGGGCGGTGGTGGAGCTCTGGTGCTGCTTCTTGCGTTGCGGCCGCGGGCGGCGTTGCGGTTTCGGGGCGCGGGTCGGTGACGGTCACGGGGATCCTCCGGTCGGCGATGGGGGAGGTGCAGCGCCCCGTATCGGAGGGGCGTGCCGTCAGCGTAGGGAGGAGGCGTTACCCCCGACCGCGTCGGGTGGGGCGGCGGGGTAACGATGTGCTCACCGGGGGAGGGGGTGGGGGAGAGGGGGAGTTTACGTGCGCGTTACATGCGCAGGGGAAGGACGTGAGTGCTCAAGACCGACGTCAATCAGACGCGTTGAACCGCCCCGAGTCCAACACTCGACAACCTGGATCGGTCCGATCAGCATCAGAGGTGACCGCGGTAGGAAGTGCGTCGTCAAATACTATGCGGTGAGGGACTTCGTTCCCGCTTCGCTAGTTGTCCTGCAAAACGTTCGACGCAGCTTGCGGCTGAAATGACGGTGCGTCGCCTGCGGTGGTGCCGGAGGCTCGACGTCTCCGATCCGGAAAGCCGGCCCACATCTTCGCAAATTCACCCGTGAATCTCCTGGTGAAGCGCAAGACTTCATTTGGATCTCCGAAGCTTGCTGACGTCATCAGGTGCTGGGGGCTCTTTAGCCCGGGCAAACCCATCCAATCCAGGGTGGTTGGTCGAACGAAACTGTGTTCGTAACTTCGAGGGCCGGTAAAGTCGTGCCGCGCTTGGCCCCATTCGTCACGACGCATTGCTGTGGGCGTGTATAGCAATCTAGCAAAGCCCAGGTTCTCGATTCGTGTGACGCTCGATCGGGTAGCTTCCAATGCGTGTTCCACTCTGGAAATGTCCGGTGCCGAACGTCGGTAGTGCGCGTAGTCATTTCTGACCATGTACACTTCCGCTTTCGCCATTGAGTCAGAAATCGCCCGCAATCCCTCGATGATTCGGTCTTGACTCGGACGTGACAGATCCAGGAAGGGTATCGTTGACCTCAACGCGAATCTCTTGAGGTCGGTTTTTCCATCATAGAGTGGGAATTCTGACCTCTTTCTCGCGTAAACGGCCGGGCTCTGGCGACACTCTTCAAGGCGTCGGGCTAGGGCGTTGAATCCTTCGATCAAATTCCGAAGCTCGACTTTCTCGCTCGGGAAGTTGGGAGTGAAGGCCGAGGTCTCGGCTCCATCCGTAAATGCCGTCTGGAGTAGCGCAAGCCCATCCCGGCGGTCATCTTCGTCGTCGTAAGAGAACGGGTACGCACTCTGAACATGATCGAAGAGAAGGGCCCATGCTGTGAATGCAAGCGAGTTCAAGAGAATGCCCTCAAGCTCGGCGAAGTACGGGGCTGCTGCTTCGATGAAGCGCTCAGAACTACCAAAGGCGGAAGACTGCGTCAGTGCCCAAAGTCGTTCGTGGCGCCTCCAGAAATCCGCATGGGGGTCGTCTTCGGGGTGCGGCTGAAATCCGAGCTTCCAAAGCAGGGCGTCGACGAGTTCAGTGTCGGAGAGTTCGTCCCCGTTCTCGATTCCGACTTCGTGGCAGGCCGTGACCATGTTGGTCTTGCGGGCCAAGACCAGCCGTTGTAGGGCTTCTTTTGGCGATCTTGTTTGAAAGAAGTTCTCAAGTCTCTCGTCGAGATCTTCAATTTCAATGCCGCGTAGCTGCCACTCAAGTTCCTGCACATCGGCGCTCGCGTCTCGCACGTAAAGCTGGTTGAGCAGTCGCCGCTGGCGGAGGAGGGCGACCCCTAGGTCGTCAGCCACGAAGCGAACCCCGTAGTGTCCCAATTCTGCGCGTAAAGAAAATGCCCCAGATCGACTGTTGGCGGTGACGGTTCGCCGGACGTCTCCGAGGGGGACGCTGATGTCCCCTCGGCGCACCAGACGGTCGAGCGCGGCGGCTACCGCATCTTCCTCGGCGAGAAGGGTTAGCTGCAATAGCTGGGCTCGCGATAGCCCCGCGGTCATTTCCGCAGCGCTTCCGGGTTCGATCAGCCCGACAACTGCTGTGCGAAGTGAGCCTTTCGTCGAGTCGAGCAGCTCTGCCACAAGCCCGGCTAGCTCGGTGTCGGTCAGCGCGTCTCCGATTAGTGGGAGTAGGACGCCAGCGCGTTTGTCGCCATAATATGAGGCCGTTAGCCCGCTCAGATCATCAGCCAGTTCCCACCATTCACTTGCTTCCCCGCCGATCGACTGCAACACCGACTCAAGTTTGCCGCGGTCGCGATTGATGGGAGCTTCCTGCGATGTCTGGAGCACGACGGGGTGGAGGGCGGGGCAACTGGTTACAGCGCAGTGGTAGGCCGCGACACGCTTCGAGGCGTTGATCTTTCGCGCGGTACTACTCCTTCGTAGCCCGAACGGACCGATTGTGAACCTTCCATACTGAAATACACCGGGTGGCAGAGCCTGAAGAAGCTTCTGTGTTTCTTCGACTGTCAGGAAGTCCTTCTCGCCTTCGTGCTGATTTGCAAAAACGTCGTATAGGGCGCGCCCAAGTATGTATGGAAACTTTATGGCACCCTCAAGCAGCTCTTCGTGAATAGCTTCCGCGATCTCGGTCAAGTCCGTGGCCAGCAAGTCGACGAATATCTCCGAATGGCCAAGGTGTAGGGCGCACATCAGTGGTCCGTCTTTGGCATTGACTTTTTCTTTGCGAGAGAGCTTGTCGAGGACCGCTTGGCCAGCCTCTGATAGCTTTATGGCGGCGTTGAGACGGTCGGGCACAACATAACTGTCGTCGATGATGCAGTCACCAAGTAGATCCATCAGGTCGGCGAAGTCCACAAACCTTTGCCGCCACTCAGCGTCCGTGCGCTCAATCTTCAGTTCGTCCACAGACCGCGCCATGACTTTCCCCCTGGTGTCCTGTCCCTTGACTAACCGTAGTGCGGAAGCGGGGGGACGCACAAAGACCATCGCCTTCTCGTGGCGGTCCTTCATGTTCGCCGAGTATCGCTCGCTGGACCGGGCCGCAGTCCGGTCTTCGAGGGTGAATCATTCGCTGCGGATGGAGAGAAGTGCTGCTGGGACCAATCGTAACGGGTGCTGTCCACGTCCTTCGACGACCTATGGAGGCCACAGATTCGGCGCGCGCAGCGCGGCCCCTCCTGTGTGCCTTGCCCGAACTTCAGATCGGATCATGCCGTTGACGGGTTGCCCCGGCGTTAGGGTCCAGGTGGTTGTGGACGAGTGGTGCGTGTATCGGCGTGCTGCTGATCGCCTGACGCATTGTGCGGCCTGCCGTCGAGCGTTCATCCGAGTAGGGGGCGCCTTAGGCCCAAGTCCGCCAGGCTCCGTGAAAACGGGGCTAGAAATGCTCAAAACCGCGGCGTGGCGTTCCTCAGATTACCCGCCGAAACCGCGGCCCCACATACCCGTCCCGCTCCACATGCGCCACGAACATTTCCACCGGCCGCACCCAATACGAGTAGTCGTCGTAGAGCTTGCGGTACGAGACGAAGACCTCCTCGGTCTCCGAGTGCCGCGCTGTCCCTAACACCTCGTACCGCTGGCCCTTGAAGTGCTCGTAGATGCCGGGTTCGATGTCCATTCGCCCGTCCCCTTTCCGTAACGCCCCATCGAGTCTGTCAGCCGTGCGAACCTTGGCACTGCGCGCGCCCTGTTGAGGCTCTCCGGCATCCCGCCTCGTCGCCATTCCTTCTCGCGGCGATCGCAGGGGAGGACACCACGTGGTCGATCGCATCGAGCACATCTGGGGCACCCGCACGCAGTTCGGGCGAGGGGAGTGGTGACCGGTCCGCGTCGATACGGCCTTCACTGAGTGCTCATCAAGCGCGACACCGATTGTGTCGGGTGCGGTCGGCCGCGTGCTCGCGGGTAACCGCTGCGCCCCGATAGCGCGGTCGCTTGGTCACCGTGAGCGCGGCAGCCTCGGGAGACGTGGCTCGTGGGTATTGGCATCCTGAATCAGCTCGCAGAGGATGTCGGCGGCGGGGGCTATCGTCTTGAGCGCAGTGTCGAAATGGTGTGCTGCTCGGACGTCGGTGAAACCCCGCCGGCCCCGGTCTCAGCGGCCAGTGCCCCGACGGAACACGACGCGAATGGAGACGACCGGGATGGGAAAGCGCAAGAGCCCGGAGGAGAAAGCCGACGAAGAACGCCGTTACGCGCGTGCGTCGGCGGCGAGTTCCGTTGAGGATTTCGAGCCCTTCTTCACCGATCCGAACCAGGCGATCCGCAACGTCGCCGCGCTGAATCCGCACGCCAGCGCCGAGGTGCTGGATCGCTTCGCCGACGACCGCTTCTGGAGCGTCAGGATCGCCGTGGCCGAGCATCCGACGACGACGCGAGAGACTCTGCTGCGTCTGCTGGAACCCGACCCGCGGCGGCGGGGCGTCGTGCACCACGCCGCACGTGAGCGGCTCGAAGCCGAGGGCGTCAGGTTCGACGACGAGGGCACGATCGTCGCCGAGTGAGATTCTCGGCCGGCTGGGGCTCCGATCGCTGGATGACTCAGCTCTCGTGCACCACCGCCGTCAGCTCGGGCAGCAGATCCCGCGCGAGGAAGCCGATACCCACCCGCTCGGTGAGGCGGTCGCCCGCGCGGGCGTGCGTCCACCCGCCCCACACGGCGGCGCGTTCGGGCTCCATGCCGAGAGCTGCGAACCCGGTGATCGCGCCCGAGAGCACGTCTCCGCTGCCGGCGGTGCCGAGGCCTGAGCTGCCCGGCTCGGCCTGCCAGGTGCGGCCGTCCGGGTGCGCCACCGTGCCGAAGCAGTGCACGACCGCGTCGTATCGCCGCGCGATCTCGGCCACGTCGGCCGAGCGGTCGTCGCCGAGGTCGCGTTCGAGCAGGAGCGCGGCCTCCTCCTCGTTGGCGTTGAGCACAAGGTCGTCGGGAAGGATGCCGCGGTCCACCGATCCCAGGATGCCGAGCGCGAACGCGTCGAGCACCAGCCGATCGATCTCGGCGTCGGCGACGGAGTGGAGCGCCGCGCGGGTGGCATCCGGGTCGTCGAATCCCGGGCCCAGAAGCACGGCATCCGCGGACCCGAGTGCGGAGCGCAGGAAGTCGTCGATGGGTGCCGAACCCGGCGGCAGGGGATAGAGGCCCGCTTCCGGCATCGCGGGGCCGAGGTACGGCGCGATGTCGGCGGGGACGGCGAGGCCTACGCGCCCCGCTCCGACGCGGAGCGTTGCTTCGGCGGAGAGCAGGACGGCGCCCGGCGAGCGCGTCGAGCCGCCGACCACGATCACCTGACCACGTGACTTCTTCGAGCCGCCGGCATCGGGGAGCCCCCACTCCCGCAGCAGGGCGAGATCGACCCTCTCAGTCGTGCGCGACATCATCATCTCCGGAGTGCGTCGTGATGTCGGCGCCCTCGGCGGCGAGGTGCTCGACCGACGAGAACGTCATGAGCTTCCACCCGTCGTCCGTGTGCACGAGCTCGGTGACCGAGGCGTTGCGCACCGTGTGTTCGGAGGCGAAGGCGAGCAGTTCGGCTTCGCTCATCTCCAACAGCACGTACAGCGCGAGCATGATCACCGCGTCGTGAGCGACGACGAGCACGGTGGCCGGTGACGCCTCGAGCCGCTCCGAGAAGAACGACCGGAGGCGCAGCGTGACATCGGCCCATGACTCGCCGCCCGGCGGCCGGTGGAAGAACTTGCCGAGGTGCCGGCGTCGTGTCGCCTCCTCGGGGTGCAGCTCCTGGACCCCACGCGTCGTCAGGAGATCCAGGATGCCGAGTTCCCGGTCACGAAGTCGTTCGTCGACGATCGTCCGAGGCGACGCGGGCTGCCCGCCGAGCGCGAGCGACAGAGTCTGCCGTGCCCGAAGGTACGGCGACACCCAGTACTCGTCGACGGGCGCATCGAGCGAATCGACCCAGGCGCGCAGCGCCTCCGCTTGCTCCCTCCCCACCGGGGAGAGTTCCACGTCGGCATCCCGGGTGTCGAGCTCGATGACCGGCGCGCCAGTTCGCTCGGCCGCCGACGCGGCGACGTTGCCTTCGCTTTCCCCGTGCCGGATGAGCAACAGTCGTGTCACTGCCATACCGGGAAGGTAGGTCAGCGGCGGTGGAGTTCGCGCGGGCGTTGACAGAAGTCACGCCGACAGGCAGACCGCCACCATTCTGGGAGCCGGGGATGCCACGGGCTTGGGCCGGACTCGGCCTCACTCACTCGCCCGCGGGCGGGGGAGGAGTGAGACCGAGATCCTCGTCCAGTTGTTCTTCGGTGACCGTGTCGCCGGGGACCGGCGTCCGGAACGGCGGCGCCTCGGCCGACGAAGGGACCACGTCATTGCCGTCGTCATCCGCCTCGTCGAAGAGGACGTCGACGTCGTGGTCGATGTCGATCTCGCGCCCGTCCCGGTCTGGGGCGCCCTGGTGCGCGGGCAGGAACGGGTCGCTCATCGCCACGGTCGTGTCCTCTCCCTCGTCGTTGGGCTCAGCCGATCTCGGCGATCGCGTCGGTGATGACCTTCGCGACCTCGGCCGGGTGCGACTGCATCACGAGGTGCGGCGCGTCGATCTCGACGACCGAACGGAGACCGGCGCGCGTGTAGCCGAAGCGTTCGACATCGGGGTTGATGGTGTGGTCGGCGCTGGACACGATGCCCCAGGCCGGCTTCGTCTTCCACGCGGCGACCGGTGCGGGCTCGCCGAAGGCGAGCGCGGCCAGGGGCCGTTGCGACACCGCGAGCACCTCCGCCGTCTCGAGGGGCACGCCGTGCGCGAAGACGTCGGGGAAGGCCGAGATCTCCACCGTCACGTCGGTGCCGTCCTCCGCCCCTTCGACGGGGAACGGCGTGTAGACGAGGTTCTGCGCGAGGTCGGAGTCGGGAAAGCCGCCCTGGAGTTGCCCCAGGCTCTCGCCCTCCTCCAACGCGTAGCCGGAGACGTAGACGAGGCCGACAACGTTCTCTGCGACACCGGCGACGGTGATGACGGCGCCGCCGTAGGAGTGTCCGGCGAGCAGGACGGGTCCGTCGATGTGCTCGACGACCGAGCGGATGTACGCGGCGTCACCGAGGAGACTGCGGTTGGGGACGGCGGGCACTCGGACCGTGTAGCCCTGGTCGAGGAGCGCTCGCGTGACGGGCGCCCAGCTCGCGGAATCGGCGAAGGCGCCATGGACGAGGACGATGGTGGGGGAATCGGACATGGGGAACTGCTCCTCTCACGAACGGCGGAGGTGCCGCGCAGCCGGAGATTAAGACCTCGGCGGGGCGGGAAGCTATGGACAGGAGTCGAAATCCGGTGCGACCGGCGACGGAGGGTTCTGTCTCCTGCGCCGAACCCGTGACACGTGCCGACATCGACCTGGGATCATCGACGCATGCCCGACACCCTCACCCCGACCGAGCTCGCCCACCTCCGCCGCGCGATCCAGGTGTCCGTCGATGCCCGCGCCCACGGCAACCACCCCTTCGGCGCGATCCTCGTCACCGCGGACGGCCGGGTCCTCGAGGCCGAGAACACCGTCATCACCGACCGCGATGTCACCTGCCATGCCGAGACGAACCTCGTGCGCCTCGCCTGGCGCGAGCGGGATGCCACCGAGCTGGCGGCATCCACTCTCTACACGTCGTGCGAGCCCTGCGCGATGTGCGCAGGTGCCATGTTCTGGGCGGGCATCGGGCGCATGGTCTACGCCCTCTCGGGCATCGGACTCATCGCGCTCGCCGAGTCGGAGGACGGGGGGCGTGAGCTCGACCTGCCGTCGCGCGAGGTCTTCGCCCACGGCACCCCTCTCGTCGAGGTGTCGGGCCCGCACCTGGAGGACATCGCCGCCGAGCCGCATCGGGGATTCTGGGGCTGAGCGCCGTCGCTGTCGGCGATCCGCCGAAGCCTGGCAGTCGTCCGGCGGCGGAGACGCCGACGAGACCGTAGCGTCGGCGTCATGATCGTCCGTGTCTCCGAAGCGCATGTGCGGCCCGGGAGGGAGGCGGAGTTCGTATCGGTCCTCTGCGAACTCGTCGCCACGTTCCCCGCGCGGTACGCGGGGCTCCTCCGCCACGAGGTGCTCGTGGACCTGGCCGACTCCAGCCGGGTGCAATACGTGAGCGTCTGGAGCGACGCGGAGGCGCTCGTCGCCTACGCCGGGGAGAGCTGGCGCACCGACCCGGTGACGTTCCCCGACGAGGAGACGTATCTCGCCGGGCCACTCGTGCTCCGGCACTTCGGGTCGGTCGCCATCCCGGGCTGAGGCATCCGCGGGCGTCACGCCACGGCGCGGATGACCCCCGTGATGATCAGAGTCACCACGGTCGTCCACAGGGCGATCGCCGTTGCCTGCCACGCGATGACCCGCACCGGCGGCACACCCGTCGCCGTCAGCGCGGCGGCCGTGAACTGCGTGGGCAGCAGCAGGGGGCCGAGCAGGCTCACCCCCGCCGTGCCGTAGCGGTGGTAGGCGCGGTCGAACTTCTGCCGACGCGGGGACAGCGGCTCGGCCGCGCCACCCCGGCGCGTTGTCACGGCGGTGCGGACGCGCGAACTGACCAGCACGACGACAGCGACGCAGACGAGATTGCCGATCGCACCCGCCCCGGCCGAGAGGACGGGGTGGATGCCACCGACGATCCCGATCGCGGCGGCTCCTTCACCCTCGATGAACGGCACAGCGCCGGCGAGGGCGACGATGAGCGGCTGTACGAGGTCGGGCACCCCGGCGACGAGGTTCTGGAAGCCGAGGACGAGGTCCGAGACAGGGTTCGACATGAGTGCTCCTGGGGGATGAGGTGCGGTGTTTTCCGCGGTGGTTCCACTTCACCGGCCCCACGCGCGTCGCGGCAGTGTCGCCGTGTCACGGGCGAGCGGGAAGATGCTCCGATTCACCCGTGACGAATGTCACGGAACTCATCCGCTCGCGCACATTCGTTTAGCCTGGGGACGTGGGTTCGATAAACAGCGCGCTCCTGACGGGGCGCTTCTTCACTTTCCGCGACCGCCGCGCCTGACGGCGCGCTCGCTCCCGCTCGCATAAGCGCGCCGTCCTTCCGAGACGTCATCCGCACCTCGGAGGGTTTTTCGCGTACCCACCGACGCTGCCCTACGGGGTGCTCCCCTTCCCACACTCGGAGCACCGCTCATGTCTCGTTCCCCCCGTGGCGGCCGCCACGAACTCGGCCAGAACTTCCTCGTCCACTCGCCGTCGATTAAGACCATCACCGACTTGGTGAGATCGACGAGCGGCCCTCTCCTCGAGCTCGGCGCCGGAGACGGTGCCCTGACGCGCCACCTCGCCGCCTTGGGGAGACCCCTCACTGCGATCGAGATCGACGAGCGATGTGTCCGCCAGCTCGCCGCACGACTCCCCACCGTCGACGTCGTCCACGCCGATGCTTTGCACGTCGACCTCGACGCGCCGACCATCGTGGGCAACATCCCGTTCCACTTGACCACACCGATCCTCCGTCGTCTCCTCCGTGCACAGCGGTGGAAGCAGGCCGTGCTTCTGACTCAGTGGGAGGTCGCGCGGAAACGCGCCGGCGTAGGCGGCGGAACCCTGATGACCGCGCAGAATGCGCCGTGGTACCGGTTCGCGCTGCGCGGTCGCGTGCCACGCGGCGGATTCGCTCCGGCGCCGAGCGTCGACGGAGGCATCCTCACGATCGATCGCCGAGCCTCGCCGCTGATCGGAGCCGACGACAAGCGAGCGTACGAGCAGTTCGTCGCCGCGGTGTTCGCCGGGCGGGGCGGACGTCTCGAACGCATCGTTCATCATGCGACCCGATCGAGCCCATCCACCGCTCGGAGCGCGGTTCTGCGCGCGGACGCCCGCGGTGCGCTTCCCCGCGACCTGACGGCAGAGCAGTGGGCGCTCCTCTGGTCGGCGCTGCGCGGCTGAACGTGTGGCCTCGGCGACTTCGACTCCCGCCCGGCTTCGCACCCATGACGAATGTCACGGACGTACAGTGGCCGGGGTGAGCACACCAGCCGCCAGCACCGCGTACGCCCGCGACGTGAGCGTGACGTGGTGGTACACGGCATCCTCGATTCTGTTCTTCGTCATATTCAGCCTGGTGGTGTGGGCTTTCCCTGTTGCCGCCGACCCCGTCGTCTTGTCGGTGCCGTTCGCGATCACCGTGTACGCCGTCGGCGCCGCGGGGGCGATCGCGGTCTCCGTCCTCTTGCTCCGGAGTTACCGGCGTGAGCCCGTCGACGAGGAATCCCCGCCGCGGATGCCTCGGCTCCTCGTTCTCGCCGGGATCGCCTCCGCGGCCCTCGTCGGCTTCGGTGCCGGGTCGCTGATTCTCGGCACATGCTTCGCGGCGTACTTCCTATGTCTGGTGCGGTGGCGCAACGGCATCCGGCTTCGGCTGGTCGCTCTGCTGATCCTCGTGATCGTCGCGGTCTGGTACGTGGACGCCGCGCACGTGACGCCGCGTCGCGACCAGGCGCCGATGCTCGGTCTGGTGCTGTTCATCGCGATGATCCCCGCGCTGACCGCCGCGTCGCTGTGGTGGTGGGACATCGTCCGCGAACTCGACCGCGCACGCCGCGCGGAGGGGAAGCTCGCCGCCGCCCAGGAACGGCTGCGGTTGGCCGGCGACCTGCATGACCTCCAGGGCCACCACCTGCAGGTGATCGCGCTGCAGCTCGAGCTCGCCGAGAAGCTGCTCGAACGCGACCCTGCCGCAGCCGCCGACCAGGTGCGGGCGGCGCGCGTCAGCGTCGATGAAGCCCGACGCGGTACCCGCGATCTCGCCACTCGCTTCCGCGGGGTCCCGCTCCCGGACGAGCTCGCGAACGCCGCCGACCTCCTCCGGGCCGCGGGTCTCACGGTCGAACTGCGCGTCGACGCCGAGGCTCACCGCGCTCCCGCCGACGTGCTCGGACCGGTCGTGCGCGAGGCCACGACGAACGTGCTCAAGCACGGCGGGGGAGGCGTGGCATCCCTCTCTCTCGGCCGCCACCGCGACGACTGGGTCCTCGTCGTCGAGAACGACTCCGGCGCCGAGGGGTCGCCCGTCCACGGCAGCGCGGGGCTGCGCGGGATAGCCGAGCGCGTCGGAACGGTCGGCGGATCCATGGATGCCTCCCGCGCCGACGCCGTGTTCCGTCTCACCGTCCGTGTTCCCGAGGCGGTGACCGCATGATCCGTGTGCTGATCGCTGACGACGAGGACATGATCCGCACGGCACTCGCCGCCCTCCTGCGGCTGGAGGACGACCTCGAGGTCGTCGCCGAGTGCCGCGACGGAGAGAGCGCGCTCGCCGAAGCCGAACGCCTACGGCCCGACGTCTGCCTTCTCGACCTCGAGATGCCCGGACTCGACGGCGTGGACACTGCCGCGCGAATCCTGCGGCGCGTGCCCTCGCGCTGCGTCATCGTGACGCGGCACGCGCGGCCAGGGGTGCTGCGCCGTGCCTTGGGTGCCGGGGTCGACGGCTTCCTGCCGAAGTCGAGACCCGCGGATGACGTGGCCGCAGTCATCCGAGAGGTCGCCGCCGGGCGTCGCTACGTCGACCCCGAGATCGCGGCCGACGCCCTGAGCGACGAACGCAGTCCCCTCACCGACCGCGAGCTCGATGTGCTGCGCGCCGGCGCACGTGGGGAGACGGTCGCCGAGATCGCGGCATCCCTCCACCTCTCGGCCGGGACGGTGCGCAACCACGTGTCGTCGGTGCTCGGCAAACTCGGGCTCGCGAGCCGGCAGCAGGCGACGATCCACGCGCGCGAGCGCGGCTGGATCTGACCCGCACTTCGATCACGGCCGCCCACGCGCAAGACTGGGGCGATGCCCCTCTTCGACCATCTCAGCGTCAGCGTCCACGACGTCGAGCGCGCGATCGCGCAGTTCGACCCGATCCTCACCGCGCTCGGCCTGGAGCGGACCGACGGCGGCAACGGCGCCTCGTGGTACGCCGAAGGTGAGACCGAGTTCGTCGTGCTCCCCGCCCGCGATCCGGCATCCGGTCCGCACGAGCACGGCCGCGTCGGGTGGCAGCATCTCGCGTTCGCGGTGGCGTCGCGTGCGGAGGTCGATCGCATGCACGCCCTCGCCGTCGATTCGGGCTGGACCGTCGTCCGCGAGCCGAAAACCTACCCGCGGTTCACGCCGACGTACTACGCGTCGTTCGTGGAGGAGGCCAACGGCATCCGCGTGGAGTTCATGCACAACCCGGGGTGAGCCGGCGGCGTCCCGCTCTCACGCGCTCTTCCCCACCCGCGCCGATCCATGGGGCGCCCGTTCAAGATGGCAGGCCCGACTCGACGTCGTCATCCCCCGCTCAGGTATCGATGGACGAGCGTGACGGCCATGGCCCCCTCGCCGACGGCCGACGCGACCCGCTTGATCGAGTTCGAGCGGACATCGCCGGCCGCGAAGATCCCCGGCACGGACGTCTCCAGGAAGAAGGGGTCCCGCGCCAGCGGCCACGCCGCCCGCTGCTCCGCGGTCAGGTCTGGCCCGGTCGCGACGAAACCCCGGGCGTCGAGCTCGACGTCCGTCTCCGCCGCCCACCGCGTGTTGGGTTCCCCTCCGATGCAGACGAAGAGGTGCCGGGCATCCCGCGTCGTGCGGGTTCCGCTCTCGTCCAGGACGATCTGCCGCAGTCGTGTGTCGCCGTCCAGCTCGACGACACGGGTGTCGGTGAGCACCCGGATGCGGGGGTGCGTGAGCACGCGGGTCGAGAGGTAGCTCGACATGGTCGACGACAGAGAGGGACCCCGCACGACCAGGGTGACACGTCGCGCGTAGGCGGCGAGGTTCATCGCGGCCTGGCCCGCGGAGTTCGCGCCGCCCACGACGTAGACGTCCTGATCGGTGCAGGCCGGCGCCTCGCTGGTGCCGGCGCCGTAGTAGACGCCCGCCCCGACCAACTCCTCTTCGCGCGCCAGTCCCAAGCGCCGCCACTGGATGCCGGTGGCGCACACGGCTGCGTCCGCCGTCAGTCGAGAACCATCCGCGAGGACTGCGCGGACATCGTGGTCGCGAAAGGTCCGGTCGACCCCCTCGCGCATGAGGATGAACTCCGCTCCGAAGCGCACGGCCTGCCGGCGGGCGTGATCGGCGAGTTCTGCGCCGGAGATGCCGTCCGGGAAGCCGAGGTAATTCTCGATGAGGCTGCTGGAGCCGGCTTGTCCTCCGACCGCGTCCCGTTCGATGACGGCGACGTTGAGCCCCTCGGACGCGGCGTACACCGCCGCCGACAGCCCGGCGGGCCCGGCCCCGAAGATCAGGAGGTCGTAGGTCTGCCGCCGGGGCGGCATCACCCAGCCGAGCTGCGTCGCCACCTCGGCCGGCGACGGGTCTTCCATCACCACGCTGTCGTCGATGATCAGGAGGGGAAGTCTCCGGTGCGTCAGATCCACGCCGTGGACCACGCTCACGGATGCCGGAGTCACCGTCTCGGAGGTGAACGCGAGAGCACTGCGTGTCAGGTAGTCCCGAAGGGCGAAGCCGTCGCGGCTTTCGGCGACGTCGATGAGATGGAGGCGGGGCGCGATTCTGTCGCTCATGGCGTCTGCCGTTCGTGGTGCGCGGGACGGGTGCGCCCGAAACTAGCCCAACGCCGGCGGTCGCGCCTGCGACGAGCGTCGAAAGCTGCAGCGACGGGTATCGGCCCCCGCCCGGGCGGCACCCTCTCACGGTCGAGTGGCCGTGGCAACCCGCGAGAGGGACGTGATCGGCCGTCCCTAGCGTGGACGCATGAGCCAGAAGACGACCCATCGAATTCTGTCCGCCGTCCTCACCACCTCCGCCGCGGGAGTGCTGCTCGCCGGGTGCGTCGGCTCTCCCGACGCCGCCCCGGCGACCTCTCTCCCGGCGGCGTCGGCATCCGCGCCGACGTCGAGCGAGACGGCGACGCCTCCCGCGTCGGACGCCGCGGTGTCGCAAGACGACGCGATCGCGGTCGTCAAGAGCTACCTGTCGGCCGTGCAGGCCGAGCAGTGGACGGACGCCTACGCGCTGCTGTCGGACGGCGCGCGGACGGCCGTCGGCTCCGAGCAGCAGTTCGCGGATGCCGCGGCATCCGGCATCGTCCGACCGGATGCCGCCGCGGGGTATCTCGGTACGGACGGTGTGATCGAGGCGACGGAGGGCCCCGTCGCCGGGTCCGTGCTCGTGACGGCCGTCCGAGACCGCATCGCCGACGCCTGGCTGGTCCGGCCCGCAGACGGAGACGCGCGCATCGACGACGCCGGCGTTCCCCCCACGGGACAGAGCCCCTACGAATGGGTGAACCCCGCCGCCGGTCCCGAGGACGTTCGCGACGTCGCGCCACTCGATCCGAGCGCGCCCGCCGCGATAATCTTCACCGACCTGGCAGAGGACGCGGGGGAGAACCTCGTCGGGTACCCCGATGAGCTGACCGCCTACCTCGGGACCACCGAGGCGGCGGCGTCCCTCGCATCCAGTGAGGATCAGCTCCGATGGGACATCCCGGTCGACACCGAGCAGCTGGCGAGCGGGACTGTGCCGCTCACCGTGGTGTGGAAAGCCGGCGGCGACGGCGATCTGTGGCGCACGAGCACGACGGCCCTCTTCCTCCCCTGATCGTGGAGTTCTCGTCCGGGCCGTTCAGCCCCGTCTAGTAGGGTGGACGACGGGCGAGATCTCTTGATATCGAGAGATATCCCGCCATCTCCCACCACCGATCGCCCAGCGAAGGATCATCCGTGGATCTCTACGAGTACCAGGCACGAGACCTGTTCGAAAAGTACGAGGTGCCGGTGCTCGCCGGCATCATCGCCGACACCCCTGAGGAGGCGAAGGCGGCCGCGGAGAAGCTCGGCGGAGTCGTCGTCGTCAAGGCTCAGGTCAAGACCGGAGGCCGCGGCAAGGCCGGCGGCGTCAAGGTCGCGAAGAACCCCGACGAGGCGTTCGAGGCGGCACAGGCCATCCTCGGCCTCGACATCAAGGGTCACGTCGTCAAGCGCGTCATGGTCGCCGCGGGCGCCCGTATCGCCAAGGAGTTCTACTTCTCGGTGCTGCTCGACCGCGCCAACCGCTCCTACCTGTCGCTGTCCAGCGTCGAGGGCGGCATGGAGATCGAGGAGCTCGCCGTCGAGCGTCCCGAAGCTCTCGCCCGGGTCGAGGTCGACCCGCTCGAGGGCATCTCGCCCGAGAAGGCGCTCGAGATCGCGAAGGCCGCGAAGTTCGACGACGAGCTGGCCCCCAAGGTCGCCGACGTGTTCGTCAAGCTCTTCAACGTCTACAAGGGCGAGGACGCCACGCTCGTCGAGGTGAATCCGCTCATCCAGTCCGAGGACGGCGACATCATCGCTCTCGACGGCAAGGTCTCGCTCGACGAGAACGCCGGTTTCCGCCACCCCGAGCACGAAGAGCTCGAAGACAAGGATGCCGCCGACCCCCTCGAGGCGAAGGCCAAGCAGCACGACCTCAACTACGTCAAGCTCGACGGTCAGGTCGGCATCATCGGCAACGGCGCGGGCCTGGTCATGTCGACCCTCGACGTCGTCGCCTACGCCGGTGAGAACCACGGTGGCGTCAAGCCCGCCAACTTCCTCGACATCGGTGGCGGCGCCTCGGCGACGGTCATGGCCGCCGGTCTCGACGTCATCCTCGGAGACGAGCAGGTCAAGAGCGTCTTCGTCAACGTCTTCGGCGGCATCACCTCGTGCGTCGCTGTCGCGGAGGGCATCGTGAAGGCGCTGGAGATCCTCGGCGACGCCGCCACCAAGCCGCTCGTGGTCCGTCTCGACGGCAACCAGGTCGAAGAGGGTCGCGCGATCCTCGCCGCCGCCAACCACCCGCTCGTCACGCTCGCCGCCGGTATGGACGAGGGCGCCGACAAGGCCGCCGAGCTGGCGAACGCCTGAGCCGCGGCATCGGAACAAGGAACTAGGACTATGTCGATCTACCTCAATAAGGACTCCAAGGTCATCGTCCAGGGCATCACCGGCGGCGAGGGCACCAAGCACACCGCGCTCATGCTCAAGGCCGGCACGAACGTCGTCGGCGGCGTGAACGCCCGCAAGGCCGGCACGACGGTCACGCACAAGGATGCCGCCGGCAACGACGTCGAACTGCCCGTCTACGCCTCGGTCGAAGAGGCCATCCGCGAGACCGGCGCCGACGTGTCGATCGCGTTCGTGCCCCCGGCGTTCACGAAGGACGCGATGGTCGAGGCCATTGACGCCGAGATCCCGCTGCTCGTCGTGATCACCGAGGGCGTGCCCGTCGGAGACACCGCCGAGGCGTGGGCGTACGCGAAGTCGAAGGGCGAGAAGACCCGCATCATCGGCCCGAACTGCCCCGGCATCATCACGCCCGGTGAAGCGCTCGTCGGCATCACGCCCGCCAACATCACCGGCAAGGGCCCGATCGGCCTCGTCTCCAAGTCGGGCACCCTGACCTACCAGATGATGTTCGAGCTGCGCGACCTGGGCTTCTCGACCGCCATCGGCATCGGCGGAGACCCGATCATCGGAACCACGCACATCGACGCGCTCGCCGCGTTCGAGGCCGACCCCGAGACCAAGGCCATCGTCATGATCGGTGAGATCGGCGGCGACGCCGAGGAGCGCGCGGCCGCGTTCATCGCCGAGAACGTCACCAAGCCGGTCGTCGGCTACGTCGCGGGCTTCACCGCCCCCGAGGGCAAGACCATGGGCCACGCCGGCGCCATCGTCTCCGGCTCCGCCGGTACCGCCCAGGCGAAGAAGGAGGCCCTCGAGGCCGCCGGCGTCAAGGTCGGCAAGACGCCGTCCGAGACCGCCGCCCTGATGCGCGAGATCATCGAGGCCCTCTAAGCGGTTCTGTTTCCGGGCCCGGATGCCACTGGCATCCGGGCCCTTTCGCGTGCCTCGCGTGTTCGCGGCGCCCCGGGGTCGAGGCCCCGGTCGAGCGCACACGTTCGGGTCGAGCGCACACGGTCGGGTCGGCCGAATCGTGGGCGCTCGGCCGGATCGTGGGCGCTCGCGCTGTGAAGCGGGCCGGGCCGCGGGTCAGCCGAGCAGCGCCTCGACCGGGCCGCGCGCGAAGAACACGACGAAGCCGGCGGCGACGATCCACAGCAGGGGGCTCACGCGGCGTGCGCGACCGGACAGGGCTTGGATGACGACCCAGCTGACGAAGCCCGCGCCAATGCCGTTGGCGATCGAGTAGGTCAGGGGCATGATCGTCACGGTCAGGAACACCGGGATCAGCACCGACAGATCGCTGAGGTCGACGTGGCGGATCTGGCCCATCATGAGCGCACCCACGATGACGAGCGCGGCGGCGGCGATCTCGGTGGGCACGATGCTCGTCAGCGGCGTGAAGAACATCGCCAGGAGGAACAGCGCTCCGGTGACGACGTTCGCCAGACCCGTGCGGGCGCCCTCGCCGATGCCCGACCCGGACTCGATGAACACGGTGTTCGACGATGACGAGGTGGCACCGCCGGCGACGGCACCGATGCCCTCGATGATGAGGGCCGAGCGCAGCCGCGGGAACGTCCCGTCGGGGGCGGCGAGGCCCGCCTCGCGGGAGAGGCCGGTCATCGTGCCCATGGCGTCGAAGAAGTTGGTGAAGACGAGCGTGAACACGAGCATCAGCGCGGCGAGCACGCCGATGCGGCCGAACGAGCCGAAGAGGTCGACCTGGCCGACCAGCGACAGGTCGGGGAGCCCGACCCACTGCGCGGGCACGGTCGGGACGCTGAGACCCCAGCCCCCGGGGTTCTCGGCGGAGCGGGCGCCGAGCTGGGCCACGGCCTCGACGATCACGGCGATCACGGTGCCGCTCAGCAGGCCGATCAACAGCGCCGCCTTGACCTTCCGCACCATCAGCACGGCGGTGATCAGCAGCGTCAGGACGAAGAGCGCGGTGGGGATCGTGGCGATGGATCCCTGAACGCCGAGTCCGACGGGCGGCGACGACAGGCCCGTCGCGGTGACCAGGCCGCTGTCGACGAAGCCGATGAACGCGATGAACAGGCCGATGCCCACCGTGATCGCGGTCTTGAGAGCGAGCGGCACCGCCTCGAAGATCATGCGACGCAGGCCCGTGACTGCGAGCAGCACGATGATGAGCCCGTTGATGACGACGAGGCCCATGGCCTCGGGCCACGTCACGCCGCCGACGATGCCGACGGCGAGGAACGAGTTGATACCGAGACCGGCGGCGAACGCGAACGGCAGGCGCGTGACGAGGCCGAACAGCATCGTCATGACGCCGGCGGTGAGGGCCGTGACCGCCGCCACCTGCGGGAAGCCCAGAGCGTTCCCGGCGACATCGGGGGTGCCCGACAGGATGATCGGATTCAGGATGACGATGTAGGCCATCGTCACGAAGGTCACCACCCCGCCGCGCACCTCGGCGCTGACGGAGGAACCCCGGGCGGTGATCTCGAAGAACCGATCGAGCGCGTTCTTCGGTGCGGGGGCGGTGGTGGTCTCGGGAGCGGGCGTGCTCATGGGGGCTCCAGGAGGGGGGATGAGTCGGTGCCGAGGGCGGAAACGGGCCGTATCGTGGGGGACATGCCGCTTTCAGGACAGTATCTGCCCAGCACCAGCGAATGGGCCCGTTCGCAGGCCGAGACCTTCGAGGCCACCGGGGGTCAGGAAGGCGCCGAACTGCGCGGCGTTCCCATCATCGTCCTCACCACCGTGGGGGCAAAAACGGGTGGGCTGCGCAAGACGGCGCTCATGCGTGTCGAGCACGACGGCCGCTACCTCGTCGTGGCATCCAAGGGCGGCGCCCCCGAGCACCCCGCGTGGTTCTACAACCTCGTGAAGAACCCGCGTGTCGAGCTCCAGGATGGCGACGTCAAGCGCGAGTACGAAGCGCACCAGGCCGACGGCGCCGAGCGCGACGAGTGGTGGGACCGTGCCGTCGCCGTCTGGCCCGACTACGCCGAGTACCAGAAGAAGACCGAGCGTCGCATCGAGATCTTCGTCCTGGAGCCGGTCGACTGATCCGTTCGCGTGAGGGGTCATTTTTGTCGCCGCGAAGCCCTCCAAGCGACGGAAACTGACCCCTCACGCGGGTGACGGAGGGGGATGCCGCCGCGCCTGAGGGGCCCGGCGGGACAGCGCGGGTAGGGTCGGTCTGCTCATGCATCGTCTCCTCGTCGCCCTCCTCGCCGCCCTCGACGCGCTCCTGGCCGCCGCGGTCGGCATCGCCGTCGTGCTCGCCCCGCTCGCGCTCCTGTGGGTGGTCGCGCTGGGCGACGCCGATTGGTCGGCCCTCTGGCCCGCCGCCGCCGCCGTGTGGCATCTCGGTCACCTCGTCCCCGTCACGGTGACGCTGCCGGACGCCTACCTCGCTGCGACCGGCGTCGACCCGTCGCTCGCGACCTTCACGCTGTCCCTTGCGCCGCTCGCGTTCGCCGCGTTCACGGGCTTGTTCGCCGCCCGGTCCGGCATCCGCGGCGCCGAGTCGGGGGCCGCGCTCACCGGGTGGCTCTCCGGATCCCTCGTCTTCGCCGGAATCGCGGCCCTCGTGGCGTTCACGTCTACGGCTCCGCTGGTGTCGTTCGAAACCTGGCAGGCGATTCTGTTCCCGGCCCTGATCTTCGCCGCCCCGTCGTTGATCGGCGCGTTCGCGGGCGCGTGGCGGGTGGGCGACGACGGTCCGGTCGACCGCCTGCGTGCCTGGCGCGATCGGATGCCGACCGCCTGGGCGCTCGTTCCGACCCTGGCGCTGCGCGGTGCGGCGCTCACGACGTTGGGTCTCGTGGCCGTCGGCGGTGTCGTCGTCACCGCGGGGCTCCTCGCCCGGGGAACGCAGATCATCGCGCTGTTCCAGGCGAGCAACGTCGACGCGATCGGTGCGACTGTGCTCGCCCTCGGTCAGCTCGTCTACCTCCCGACACTCGTGCTGTGGGCGGTGGCGTTCGCCGCCGGCCCCGGGTTCGCGCTCGGAACCGACACGGCCGTGACCCCCGCGGCCACCCAGGTCGGAGCGCTGCCCGGCATCCCGATCCTCGGAATCATTCCCGAGACGTCGTCGTCATGGCTCCTGCTCCTCGCCCTGCTGCCGGTCGCCGTCGGTGCGGTGACGGGGTGGATCCTCCGTGCGCACATGCCGGAGCGCGACGGCCGCGAGCCGGTCGCGCCGCGGGTGACGGTCGCGGTTGCGGTCGCCGCCCTCACCGGGGGCATCGGTGCCCTGATCGCGGTGTTCTCGGGCGGGTCCGTCGGCCCGGGCAGACTCGCTGAGACCGGCCCGCAGCCCGGGCCCCTTGCGCTCGCGCTCGGTCTCGAGGTCCTCGTCGGCCTCGCGATCCTGCTGCTCGCGCCGCGCACCTCCCTTCCACGGCGCGCGTCGCAGGAGCGAACGGATGCCGACCGCGTGCCCGAGACCGTGGGCGTGTTCCGCGATCGCCCGTCCGAAGCGATGCTCACCGCGGCGGCCGCGGCGCCGTGGATCGCCGATCACCGACTCGAGGACACGACCACCCCCGCGCCGTCCGTCGACGCCGCCGACGACGACGTGCAGGCCCGGATCCGCGAGGCCTGGTCGCGCGCCGAGCCCCTGCCGGACGGGTGGGGGCAGGCCCCCGACACCGACGCGACCGGTGGCCGAGACGCCCGCCCCGTAGACTGACCCCCGTGCTCACGGTCGCCGTCCTCATCTCCGGCACCGGCTCCAACCTCCGCGCCCTGCTCGAGGCGGCCGCCGCCCCCGACTTCCCGGCGCGCGTGATCGCGGTCGGTGCCGATCGCGAAGCCGACGGCTTCGCCCACGCCGAGCACTTCGGCATCCCGACCTTCCTCGTCCCGTTCGATGCCTTCGAATCGCGCGCCGAGTGGGGTGCCGAGCTCGGGGCGCAACTGCGCGTCTGGCAGCCCGACCTCGTCGTGCTGAGCGGACTCATGCGACTGCTTCCCGCCGACCTCGTCGCCGAGTGGGAGCCGCGCATCATCAACACGCACCCCGCCTACCTGCCGGAGTTTCCGGGCGCGCACGGCGTCCGCGACGCTCTCCGAGCGGGCGTCGCGCAGACCGGCGCGAGCGTCATCGTCGTGGACTCGGGCGTCGACACCGGCCCGATCCTCGCGCAGGAGAGGATCCCCGTCCTCCCCGGCGACGACGAGGACGCCCTGCACGAGCGCATCAAGCCCGTCGAGCGGCGCCTCCTCATCGATGTCGTCCGTCGTATCGCCGAGGGCGACCTCGACCTGGATGCCACGGCATCCCGCCACCCTTGAACCCCCGCGGGCTTACACCCGCGTTCCGCACCCCACGAGACACAGGAGCCGCAGCCATGGCCGGACCCCGCCACGACCCCGCCGACTACCGTCCCCGTGACGTCGTCCCGATCCGCCGCGCGCTGGTGTCGGTGAGCGACAAGACCGGCCTGCTGGAATTCGCGCAGGCGCTCGCCTCGGCCGGTGTGGAGATCGTGTCGACCGGCGGTTCCGCGACGCTGCTGCGCGACGCCGGGCTCGCCGTCACCGACGTCTCCGCCATCACCGGCTTCCCCGAGTCCCTCGACGGGCGCGTGAAGACGCTGCACCCGAACGTGCACGCGGGCCTCCTCGCCGACCTGCGGCTCGCCAGCCACGAGACGCAGCTCGAAGACCTCGGCATCCTGCCCTTCGAACTCGTGGTCGTGAACCTCTATCCGTTCGTCGAGACCGTGGCATCCGGTGCCGAGGGCGACGACGTCGTGGAGCAGATCGACATCGGCGGCCCCGCGATGGTGCGCGCGTCGGCGAAGAATCACGCCAACGTCGCGATCGTGGTCTCGCCCGAGTCGTACCCGGCGATCGTCGAGTCGCTGCGACGTGACGGCGGCACCTCGCTCGTGCAGCGTCGCGAACTGGCCGCGCGGGCGTTCTCGCACACCGCCGCCTACGACACCGCGGTCTCGACCTGGTTCGCCGAGGGAACGATCGGCGACGACATCGACCTGCCCGCGCACCTGACGATCCAGGCGGAGCGTCTGTCGACCCTCCGCTACGGCGAGAACGCGCACCAGCGCGCCGCGATCTACACCCGCGTCGGCGGACACGGCATCGCCCAGGCGACGCAGCTGCAGGGCAAGGAGATGTCGTACAACAACTACGTCGACGCCGACGCCGCCCTGCGCGCCGCGTTCGACATGGTCAAGCCGGCCGTCGCGATCATCAAGCACGCCAACCCGTGCGGCATCGCTGTGGCGGCCCCGAACGCCCTCGACCCGATCGCCTCGGCGCACCTGCGCGCGCACGAGTGCGACCCCGTCTCGGCGTTCGGCGGCGTCATCGCCGCAAACCGCACGGTCACGCTGAAGATGGCGGAGAACCTCCGCGACATCTTCACCGAGGTCATCATCGCGCCCGACTTCGAGCCCGAAGCGCTCGAGGTGTTCAAGCTCAAGAAGAACCTGCGCGTGCTGCAGCTCCCGGCCGACTGGCGTCAGGAGCCCATGGACGTGCGCCTCGTCTCGGGCGGCCTGCTGCTCCAGGATGCCGACCGGTTCCCCGCCGACATCGAGTCGGTCGCGAAGAACTGGGAGCTCGTTTCGGGGGAGCGCCCCGCCGACGAGGACATGACGAACCTCATCTTCGCCTGGAAGGCGTGCCGCGCCGTGAAGTCGAACGCCATCGTGCTCGCGAAGGGTTCGGCGACGGTCGGCATCGGCATGGGTCAGGTCAACCGCGTCGACTCGTGCCGCCTCGCCGTCGAGCGCGCGGGCGACCGTGCGGCCGGTTCGATCGCGGCATCCGACGCCTTCTTCCCCTTCGCCGACGGGCCCCAGGTGCTCATCGACGCCGGGATCTCGGCGATCATCCAGCCGGGCGGTTCGGTGCGGGATGCCGAGGTCATCGACGCCGCGCGCGCCGCCGGCGTGACGATGTTCTTCACGGGCGAGCGCCACTTCTTCCACTGACGCGCTGTTCCCTCGCGATAAACGCGCTGTTCCCTCGCGATAAACGCGGTTTCTCGCGAGACACGCTGCGGCGCGGCGAGTCTGGGAAGAATCGGCGTTTATCGCCGTGGGCGTGCGGCAGCAGAGCGCGTGCGCGGGTGGGGCGGCGGGTGGGTGTCAGGCGCTCAGGTCGATCAGCTTGGCGATCGTGTTGGCGTTGCGCGCGGTACCGGTGACGCCGAGACGCTTCTCGAACCAGCCGGCCTGCAGCTTCGACCCGCCGATCCCCTCGGGGTAGCGCACGAACACCTCGCGCCCGTCGAGAACGGCTTCTTCCGGGATGCCGGGAGGCACAGCCAGCACGGTGGTGGGCGCGGCGTCGAGGAAGACCGTCTGCACCCACCGCCCCTCCGCGGCGTCGGCGAACGGGTTGCGGGCGCGGGCGTCGGCAAGCTCGGCGTGCGAGCGCACGATCACCGGTAGGTCGTGGCCGAACGCCCGGCGCACCGCATCCCGGATCGTCTCGGCCGTCTCGTCGTGTGAGCGGCCCCCGTCGTCGAGCACGACGTTCCCCGCCACCTGCAAAGTGACGACCCCACCGAGCCCCGCGGACGCCAGCACTTGGCGCAGCGCGGGCATCTTCAGTGCCGTGGGTCCGCCGACACCGCGGATGAGTGCGATGGCCTTCGGCATCCCGTCTTCTTCCTTCGCGGGTGAGGAGCCGTGATGTCTCGGAGACTTACGCCGAATCGCGGCCCAGAGTCTCGAGAAGGCGCAGCCACACCTCGCTGACCGTCGGGTACGAGGGGACCGCGTGCCACAGTCGCTTCACGGGCACCTCGCCGACGATGGCGATCGTCGCGGAGTGCAGGAGTTCGGCGATGTCGGGGCCGACGAACGTCGCGCCCACGAGGACGCCGCGGTCGAGGTCGACGATCGCGCGCGCCTTGCCGACGTACGCGTCGGACTGCTCGCTCGATCCGGCGACGTGGGCGAGGTCGTAGTCGAGCACCTTCACGGTGAGTCCGCGCTCCTCGGCCTTCTTCGCGGTGAGGCCGACGGATGCCACTTCCGGGTCGGTGAACGTGACCTGCGGCACGGCGTCGTGGTCGGCGGTCGCGACGT
This sequence comes from Microbacterium canaveralium, assembly GCF_047238045.1. NCBI lineage: Bacteria > Bacillati > Actinomycetota > Actinomycetes > Micrococcales > Microbacteriaceae > Microbacterium > Microbacterium canaveralium. The sequence goes on from NZ_JBDFMA010000003.1 coordinate 782,351, forward strand.
GGGCGCCCCACGGGGCGTCGTCCACCTCGCCGCCCTGCGCGCGGGCCGCGATGACGTCGCCGGCGGCACGCGCCTGGTACTTGCCCTGGTGGGTGAGGAGCGCGCGGTGGTTGACGTCGCCGACGGCGTAGAGCCAGTCGAAGCCCCGCACGAGGAGGGTGTCGTCGACGTCGAGCCATGAGCCCTCCTGAAGCCCCACGGTGTCGAGGCCGAGGTCGATGGTGCGGGGGACGCGACCGGTGGCCACCAGCACCTCGTCGGCAGTCACAGCGCTGCCGTCGGACAGCTCGAGGACGCGGCGCCCGGCGTCGTCGCGGCGGGCGGCGGTGGCACCCACCCCCGTTTTCACCGTCACCCCGCGCTCGCGCAGCGAGTCGGCGACGAGTTCACCGGCGAACGGCTCGGTGCCGCCCAGCAGCCCCGAGCGCGCGATGATCGTGACCTGCGCGCCCAGGCTCGCGAAGGCCGTCGCCATCTCGGCGCCGACGACGCCGCCGCCGAGGATCGCGAGCGAGCCCGGGACGCTCTGCACCGCGGTGGCCTCGCGGCTCGTCCACGGCTCGATGTCGGCCAGGCCCGGGATGTCGGGGAGCAGCGCCGCGGAACCGGTGCACACCGCGACCGCGTGGCGGGCGACGAGATCGGTGGTGGTGCCGTCGTCGGCGGTCACGCGGACCGTCTTCTCGCCGGTGAGTCGGCCGTGTCCGCGAACGAGCTCGATGCCGGCGCCCTCGAGCCACGAGACCTGCCCGGCGTCGTTCCAGTTGCTGGTCATCGAGTCGCGGCGGCGGAGCACGGCCGCGACGTCGAGGTCGCCGGTAACGGCCTGCTTCGCGCCGTCGACGTCGCGGGCGGCGCGAAGGGCGGCTCCGCTTCGCAGCAGGGCCTTGGACGGCATGCACGCCCAGTACGAGCACTCGCCCCCGACCAGTTCGGACTCGACGATCACGGCGGAGAGCCCCGCCTGCACGGCGCGGTCGGCGACGTTCTCTCCGACGGGGCCGGCACCGATGACGATCAGGTCGTATTCGCGTTCGCTCATGCCGCTCACGCTACCGACGGCCGGCGACATCGGGGAGGGGTTGCGGCGCGGGATGCCGGAGGGTGCGGCGCAACGCGACGCCCAGGAGGAGAACACCCAGGGTTGACGCTCGCCCTGAACCGGTTTAGCCTTACATCACTGAACCGGTTTAGATCGATGGATGCCACAACGAGGTGAAGCATGACGAACGAGACGCGACCCACGATCGCCGACGTCGCGCGCCGCGCCGGGGTCAGCAAGGGACTGGTGTCGTTCGCGTTGAACGGCCGGGCCGGTGTCGCCCCCGACACCCGCGACCGCATCCTCTCGGTCGCCGCCGAGATGGGGTGGAGCCCCAGCCTGCGAGCCCGCTCGCTCAGCGTCGGCCGCGCCTTCGCCTGCGGTCTCGTGATCGGCCGCAGCCCCGACGTCATCGCCGCCGACCCCTTCTTCCCGTCGTTCATCGCGGGCGTCGAGGACGAGTTCTCCGTCTCGGGCCAGGTGCTCGTCCTGGCGGCCGCGACCCCCGGTCGCCACGAGGAGGAGACCTACCGCGGACTCGCGGCGGATCGCCGCGTCGACGGCGTGATCCTCTCCGACCTCCGCGCCGGCGACCCGCGCATCGACCTCGTCGCGAGCCTCGGCATCGCCGCCGTGACGCTCGGCGTCCCCGACGTCGACAGCCCCTTCACGTCCGTCTCCGTCGACGACGGCGCCGGCATCCGGCTCGCGGTCGACCACCTCGCCGACCTCGGGCACACCGACATCGCCCACGTCGCGGGACCCTTCGCAATGCTGCACGGACGCCACCGCGCGGCCGCGTTCGAGGCCGCGGCGCGGGCGCGTGGCATCCATGCCCGTGTCGTCGAGACCGACTTCAGCGCGGCCGACGGCGCGCGGGCCACCACCGCCCTGCTCGACGCGGACGTGCCGCCCACGGCGATCGTCTACTCGAACGACAACATGGCCATCGCGGGCCTCGGCACGGCGCAGCGCCGCGGCCTGTCCGTTCCCCGCGACCTCTCGATCACCGGCTTCGACGACACCGAACTCGGCCGGCACCTGTTCCCCGCGCTGACCAGCGTCTCCACCGATGCGCGCGGCTGGGGCGCGGTCGCGGCACGCGCGCTGCTGCAGGCCATCGCGGGAGCCGAGCCCGAGGCGCTCGTCCTCGCCGACCCCGCACTCCGCGTGCGCGACTCCACCGCGGCGCCGAACCGAAGCTGACACCCGCGGGCCCCCGCCCGCCCCACAAGGAGGAAGACATGCGACGACGCATTCTCGCCACAGCAGTAGCCGCCACCGGCATCCTCGCCCTCTCCGCGTGCAGCGGAGGCGGCGGAGGTGCCTCGGGCCTGGACGCCAGAGGCCCCATCACGATCTGGTACTCCAACAACGAGGCCGAGATCGCCTGGGGCCAGCAGATGGTCGAGGCCTGGAACGCCGACCACCCCGACGAGCAGATCACCGCGCAGGAGATCCCCGCCGGCTCCTCGAGCGAAGAGGTCATCGGCGCGGCGATCACCGCCGGGAACGCGCCGTGCCTGGTGTTCAACACCTCGCCGGCGGCGGTCCCCGGGTTCCAGCGTCAGGGCGGGCTCGTGAACCTGTCGGAGTTCCCCGACGGCGAGCAGTACATCACCGACCGCAGCGGCGACTTGGCCGACCAGTACCGGTCGGACGACGGCGGCTTCTACCAGCTGCCGTGGAAGAGCAACCCCGTGATGATCTTCTACAACAAGGACCTGTTCGCCAAGGCCGGGCTCGACCCCGAGAACCCGCAGCTGTCGACGTACGACCAGTTCCTGAGCGCCGCGCAGAAGCTGAAGGCCGCGGGCGTCTCGGACTACGCCATCAACCCCGCGCCCACGAGCGAGTTCTTCCAGTCGTGGTTCGACTTCTACCCGCTCTACGCCGCCCAGACCGGGGGGAAGCAGCTCGTCGAGGACGGCAAGGCCACCTTCGACGACGCCGACGGTGAGGCCGTCGCCGACTTCTGGCGCACGATCTACGCCGACCAGCTCGCCGGCAACGAGCAGTATCAGGGCGACGCGTTCGCCGACGGCAAGGCCGCCATGGCCATCGTCGGGCCGTGGGCCGTGTCGGTCTATAAGGACAAGGTCAACTGGGGTGCCGTGCCCGTGCCGACCGAGAAGGGCACAGCGGCCGACCAGACGTGGACCTTCAGCGACGCCAAGAACGTCGGCCTCTTCACCGCGTGCGAGAACAAGGGCACCGCGTGGGATGTGCTGAAGTTCGCGACGAGCCAGGAGCAGGACGGCAAATGGCTCGAGGAGACGGGTCAGATGCCTTTGCGCACCGACCTGACCACCACGTACGCCGACTACTTCAGCGCCAACCCGGCATACCAGCAGTTCGGCGACCAGGCCGCGCGCACCGTGGAGGTGCCGAACGTCACCAACTCGGTCGAGATCTGGCAGGCGTTCCGCGACGGCTACTCCAAGGCGGTCATCTTCGGCGAGGGAGACGTGAAGACCTTCCTCTCGGATGCCAAGACCCAGATCGACCAGCTCACGGCGGGGCAGTGACATGACCGCCGACCTCACCCGCCCGACCGGGAGGACCGGGGGCGACCCCGGCCTGCCCGGTCGGGCGGGGGGAGCGGGGGATGCCAGGAAGAAGCGGCGCCGTCCCTTCGGAGCGCAGCCGCTCGGCATCCTGTTCTCCGCTCCGTACGTCATCTTCATCGGGGTGGTGTTCGCCTACCCGATCGTGTTCGCGGTGTGGATGTCGTTCCACGACTACTTCTTCACCGCCCCGGGCGCGAAGGTGGACCGTCCGTTCGTCGGCCTCGACAACTACGTCACGGCGCTGAGCGACCCCGCCGTGTGGCGGTCGTTCGGCAACGTGGGGATCTTCCTGCTCATCAACGTCCCGCTGACGGTGGTGCTCTCGATCGTGCTGGCCACGGCCCTGGACCGAGTGGTGCGCGCCCGCGCGTTCTTCCGCGTCGCGTTCTACGTGCCCTACGTCACGGCATCCGTCGCCGTGGTCGCGGTGTGGCTGTTCCTGTTCTCGAACTCGGGGATGATCAACAACGCGCTCGGCCCGCTCGCGCCGAGCCCGTCCTGGCTGGTGAACTCCGCCCTGGCGATGCCGACGATCGCGCTGTTCGTCACGTGGAAGGGTCTCGGGTTCTACATCCTGCTTTACCTCGCCGCGCTGCAGAACGTTCCGCGTGAGCTCCACGAGTCGGTCGCCGTCGACGGTGGCGGACGTATCCGGCAGTTCTTCTCCGTCACGGTGCCCGGAGTGCGTCCGGCGACGTTCCTCGTGGTTCTGCTGGCCACGATCACGGGCGCGAACCTCTTCACCGAGCCCTACCTGCTCACCAACGGCGGGGGACCCAACGGTGCGTCGACCTCGCCCGTGCTGCTGATCTACCAGAAGGGCATCGAACAGCAGAATCCCGACGTGGCCGCGGCCATCGGGGTGGTGCTCATCGTGTTCGTGCTGATCATCGCGGCGCTCCAGCGCCGGTTCGTGGGGAGGGAGGAATCATGAGGACCAAGGTCGTCACCTACGGTGTGCTGACGCTCGGCGCCCTGGCGTTCCTGTTCCCGTTCTATTACATGGTGGTCGGCTCGTTGCAGACGAGCCCCGACACCTCGATCGCGGGCGCGTTCCCGCACCCGTCGAACCTGACGCTCGAGAACTACACGGCGATCGACGGGCGCATCAACCTCCTGAAGGGCCTGGTCAACTCGGGCATCTTCACCGGAGGAGTGATCCTCGGCACGATCGTGTTCGGCGTGCTCGCCGGGTACGCGCTGGCGGTGCTGAAATGGCGCGGCCGGTCGGCGACCTTCGCGCTCGTGCTGCTGGTGCAGGTGATCCCGTTCCAGCTGCTGATGATCCCGCTGTACGTGATGATCGCCCGCGACTACGGCCTGTCGGACAGCTACCTGGGCATGATCCTGCCGTTCTTCATCAACTCCACGGCCGTCGTGATCTTCCGGCAGTACTTCCTGCAGCTCCCCAAGGAGCTGTTCGACGCCGCCCGCATCGACGGCGCCAACGAGTTCCGGCTGCTGTGGAGCGTCGCGCTGCCGCTCGTGCGCCCTGCGTTGCTGACGGCCGTCCTGCTGACCTTCATCGGTCCGTGGAACGAGTTCCTGTGGCCCTTCCTCATCACGAAGGACGCCACGATGCAGCCGCTGGCGGTGTCGCTGGCGAACTTCATCTCCACCATCGCGGCCTCCACCGCCAACCCCTTCGGCGCGATGATGGCCGGCGCCGTCGTGCTCGCCGCCCCCGCCGTGGCGCTGTTCCTGATCTTCCAGCGCTACTTCACCTCGAACGACCTCGGATCCGGAGTGAAAGGATGACAATGACCCCCGATTCCCCCGTCCCTTACCGCCTCACACGTGTGGGTGTGGTGATGACCCCCGAGCCCGGCAACACCGACGAAGCCGAGGGCGTGCTCAACCCGGCCTCGGGCCGTGGCCCGGACGGCGAGCTGTATCTGCTCCCGCGTCTGGTCGCGGAAGGCAACGTCTCGCGCGTGGGCATCGCCCGCGTCGTCGTCGAGGACGGCGTGCCCGTCGCCGTCGAACGCGAGGGCGTGGTGCTCGAGCCCGACCGGGGGTGGGAGCGCGGAGCCGACAACGCCGGCACCGAAGACCCCCGCACGACGTGGGTCGAGGCCCTCGGGCTGCACGTCATGACGTACGTCGCGTACGGCCCGTTGGGTCCGCGCACGGCTCTCGCCGTGTCGGAAGACCTGCGCGAGTGGCGTCGCCTCGGCCCCGTGCTGTTCCGGTACCAGGACGATCTCGACATGGACCTGAACCTGTTCCACAACAAGGACACGGTCTTCTTCCCCGAACCGGTCACGGCCCCCGACGGCACCGAGGCGTTCGCGGTCCTCCACCGCCCCATGTGGGACCTCGGCGAGACCAAGCCCGGGCAGGGCGTGCGGGTGCCGGCGGGCATCGACGACCCGCGGCAGTCGATCTGGATCAGCTACGTGCCCGTGGCATCCGTCCGCGAAGACCTCGCGAACCTCGCGCTGTGGGAGCAGCACCGGTTCGTCGCGGGCCCCGAATTCCCGTTCGAGGCCGTGAAGATCGGCGGGGGGCCGCCGCCGCTGCGGATCCCCGAGGGCTGGCTCGTGCTGCACCACGGCGTGACCGGCGTCATCGACAGCGCGTTCTCGCAGCAGCAGAAGGTCAACTACGCCGCGGGCGCTCTCATCCTGGATGCCGACGACCCCAGCCGCGTGATCACCCGGACGCCCGAGCCGCTGCTGGCCCCCGAGACCGACGACGAGCGCAGCGGCATCGTGCCGAACGTCGTCTTCCCGACCGCGATCGAGGAGATCGACGGCCGTCACTTCGTGTTCTACGGCATGGCCGACTCGAAGATCGGCGTCGCCCTGCTCGAGCGCACCGACTGAGGCCCGCGTCGCGTCCGACGCCAGTGGCGGCTCGGGCGCGGCGCGGTCACGACTCCTGCGATCTGCCGGCAGCGTCCGTTCGACGCGCCGGCGACCGATCGTGGGAGTCGTGCCCCACCCCCATCGAAAGGATCCCCCCATGAACGCACGATGGAGTGCGCGCGGCCTCGCCCTCGCGGGCGCGGTCGCCCTGGCGGTGCCGCTGAGCGCCGCCCCCGCGTCGGCTCTGGCGCCCACCACCGCCCCGGCGGCCGCGACCCCGGCCGGGCCGCTGACGAACCTCGACCATCTCGACTTCCTGCTGGGCGACCCCACGCCGCCCGCGGACGTCGCCGGTCACACCACCTACCGCCTGGCCGAGGAGCCGATGCTCCTCGCGCCGTGGACCTACGCCGACGCCCGCGACGGCGGGACGTTCGAGCGCGTCGGCGGCGGCACCCTCGACCCCGCGACCGGTGACTGGGGTCAGGGCGCGTACAACGCCGACGACACCACCCGCGCCGCCGTGGTGTACCTCCGCCACTGGCAGCAGACCGGTGACGCCGACAGCCGCCACAAGGCGTACGAGCTGCTCCGCACGGTCGCGTATCACCAGACCCTCGACGGCCCCGACGCCGGCAACGTCGTGCTGTGGATGCAGCCCGACGGCGAGTTGAACCCGTCCGCCGAGCCTGTGGAGCTGCCCGACCCGTCCGACTCCGGCCCCAGCTACTGGCTCGCTCGCACGGTGTGGGCGCTCGGCGAGGGGTACGCCGCGTTCGCCGCCGACGACCCCGACTTCGCCGCGTTCCTGAAGGAGCGCCTGGCCCTGTCGCGCGGCGCGATCGAGCGCGACGTGCTCTCGAAGTACGGACAGTACGTCGAGTCCGACGGCATGCGGGTGCCCGCCTGGCTCATCGTCGACGGCGCGGATGCCTCGGCCGAAGCCGTCCTCGGATTGACCGCCGCCGTGCGGGCCGGCGACGAATCCTCGACCACCGCGGCGCGTCAGCTCGCCGAGGGTGTGGCGGCGATGGCATCCGGGTCCTCCCGTGAGTGGCCGTACGGCGCGGTGCTGCCATGGGCGCAGTCGCCGGCCATGTGGCACGCGTGGGGCTCGCAGATGCCCGCGGCGCTCGCCGTGGCCGCGGACGTGCTCGACGACCCCGCACTCGCCGACCCCGCGATCGCCGACGCCACCGGCTTCACCACGACGCTGCTGACCGCGGGTGGCCCCGACAACGGCTGGTTCCCGAGCCCCACCGACCGGGTGCAGATCGCGTACGGTGCGGACTCGCGCGTGCAGTCGCTCGTGGCGCTCGCCGACACCACCGGATCGAGCGCGTTCGCCGACCTCGCCGGCATCCAGGCGGCCTGGTTCTTCGGCGGCAATCACGCCGGCGCGCGGATGTATGACCCCGCGACGGGTGTGACGTTCGACGGCCTGCAGCCCGACGGCACGGTGAACCGCAACAGCGGGGCCGAGTCGACGATGCACGGCCTGCTCACCGCTCTCGCGCTCGACGCCCATCCCGGCATCGCCGCGCGGGCGACCGCGCTCACGTCCGTCGCCGAGCGCGTGGGCCTGGAGTTCGTGCAGGCCGAGGATGCCACGGCGACCGACGGCACCGTGTCGGCGCCCGAGTCGTGGACGGGGGAGTCGAGCTGGTCAGGTGACGCGCTCACCCTGCAGCCCGGACAGAGCGCGTCGTGGGATCTCGGTCCCTCGGACTCGCGGCGCTGGGTGGAGCCGGTCGTGTTCTCGCGGTCGGGGGAGACCTCGATCTCGCGATGGCGGGGCAACGGCGTGCTCAAGGTCACGGGTCCCGCGCAGGGCATCTCGCCGACGCCCGGCGCGCTGCTGCCGCACGCGCTCACCGCAGCCGTGCCCGAGCGCCGAACCGAGCTGAACGTCACCGCGCTGCGCGGCGACCTCGTGCTGGACGGGCTCATCGTGCGGCCGTGGGTGTCGCGCCTGGTGTTGGAGGGCGGCGACAGCCGCAGCGAACTGATCCAGTCCAGTGCCCCGTCCCCCCAGCGGACGATCGTGTCGGGAGGCGGAACGGTCCGCGTCTACGACGCCCGCGGCACGCTGCGGCGCACGACCGCGTTCGACGGCGAGATCTCGGTGATCCTGCCCGCGGGAGGCTTCGCGGTCGCCGAGCGCTGAGTCTCGGGTGACCCCGGTTCGGGGCGCGATTCTTCGTTCGGGGCGTGCACTTCGTGCCCCGAACCGAAGAACCGCCCCGAACCCGTCCGCGGTGAGCCCGTCGCGGCGGGCAGCGGCGGTCCCTCAGCGGGCCGCGTGGATCGCCTCGACCACCGCCTGCACGTGCCGGCGATGGACGGCGGACGGGCTGACGGTCAGCGAGACGGTCCACGGTGGGAGGTCGTCCGCGACGGGACGGACATGGCATCCGGCCATCGATACCACGTCGGGGATGACGGCCACCCCGAGGCCGGCGGCGACGTACTCCGGTACGGCGGCGAGCTCGCCGACCTCCGCCACGACGTGTCGCGTCACGCCGCGGCGCGCGAGCTCGCCGTCGAGCTGCACGCGATTCCCGAATCCCGGCAGCACGTCGATCCAGTCGTCACCGGCGAGTTCCGTCAACGAGATCGGGCCGTCGACGCGGGCGAGGGGATGCGCCTCGGGCAGCACGGCCACGTAGGGGTATGAGCGGAGCGGTCTCGATACGGCACCGGATGCCGGGGGCAGAGCCGTCAGCGCGAGGTCGAGGCGGTCGCGGTCGAGGTCGTCGAAGAGTCCGCGCGAGCCCGCGGCCGAGACCGTGACCCGCACGTCGACGAGCGGGTGCGAGCGGCGGAGGCGGCCGAGGATCTCGGGGAGATCGATGACCCGCAGCCCCGCGAAGGTGCCGATGCGCACGAGTCCGCGGAGCCCGGTGCCGGACTCGGATGCCAGGCCGCGAAGCGCGTCGACGTCGGCCAGTAGCGTGCGGGCGAGGGGGAGGAGCGCCTCGCCCGCGGCCGTCGGTCGCACGGACTTCGTCGAGCGCTCGAAGAGGCGCACACCGAGGTCGCGCTCGAGGCTCGCGAGGCCCGCCGAGACGGTCGACTGCGCCGCGAACAGGCGGGTCGCCGCGGCCGTGACGTTGCGCTCGTCGGCGACGGTGACGAAGTACTCGAGGAGGCGTGTCTCCATGCGGTGATCATAGATGCAAACGATTGTTGTCATCGGAAACGTTCGTTTCCCTCGATGGTCGGATGGAGGCATCCTGAGGTCATGACTTCCTCGATCGCCCTTCCGGTGGCCGCTCCCGCGACCTCCGCGCGCCTCTCGCACCGGACCGGGTTCTGGGTCACGGCCGCCACGTTCCTCGCGCTCATGGCCTTCAACACGGTGCCGACCCCGCTGTACGCGCTGTACCAGGCGCGGGACGGCTTCCCCACCTTCCTCATCACGGTGATGTTCGCCGCGTACTCCATCGGCGTGATGGTGTCGTTGTACCTCGCCGGGCACCTCAGCGACCGCCTCGGTCGTCGCCCGCTGATCCTGGCGGCCACGGTGCTCGAGATCGCGGCCGCCGTGGTGTTCGTCCTGCGCGCCGACGTGGCGAGCGTGATCGCCGCCCGTCTCGTCGCCGGGCTCGGCATCGGTCTGCTGACCGCTTCGGCGACGGCGCACCTCGCCGATCTGCGCCGGGTGTCGCACCCGGCGTCGCCGGGCTTCGCGGCCACGGTCGCGGGCGTCGCCAACATGGGTGGCCTGGCCCTCGGACCCCTGGTCGGCGGTCTCTTCGCGGAGTTCACCCCCGCGCCGCTCGTCCTCCCCTACGTCGTCTTCCTCGTCGGGTTCCTCGCGCTCGGCCTCGCGTACGTGTTCGTGCCCGAGACCGTCGAGGTCGACCGCTCCTTCCAGTACCGCCCGCAGCGCGTCCGCATCCCGGCCGATGGGCGCCGCGCCTACTGGGCGGCGGGGACGGCAGCGTTCGCCGCCTTCGCGGTGACGGGCCTCTTCGGCTCGGTCGCGCCCACGTTCCTCGCCGGACGGCTCGGCGTCACCGACCACCTCGTGGCGGGTGTCGTCTCGTTCTCGGTCTTCGGTGCCGCGGCCGTGTCGCAGGTGGTGTTCGCGTCCCGCTCGACGCGCACGCAGTTGCGGCTGGGCCTGGTCGCCATGATCGTGGGCCTCGTCAGCCTCGGCGGCGCCGACCTGCTGACCTCCGGTCCGCTGTTCGTGGTCGGTGGCATCGTCGCCGGTGCGGGTGTCGGACTGCTCTTCCGCGGCGCTCTGGCCACGGCCGGGTCTCTCGCCGACCCTCGCGCCCGCGGCGAGATCACCTCGGGCGTGTTCCTCCTGGCCTTCGCCGGAATGACTCTCCCGCCGCTGGCCGTGGGCATCGCGCTGCTGGCGCTCCCGCTGGTGCCGGTGTTCCTCGGATTCGTGGTGCTCGTCCTCGCCCTCGTCGTCTGGGGTGGCGTCGTGATCCTGCGCGAGACCGCGGCGACCGCCTGACGCCGGGGCGGGTCGGTGCCCCGCCCCGCGCCCGGCCTTCGCCCGATGAGTGTCCAAGACACGCCGTATCGGCCCCACCCGACGCGGCGTGTCTTGGACACTCGACATCGTCCCCGCCCTCGTGTCCGATTTCCGCCGGAGGATGTCGGCGGTCGGTGGCAGGGTGGATGCCATGACCTTCACCGCCGCCGATGCCCGGGGCTTCGACGAGCGCTACCGCGTGATCCAGTCGCGCGACCGGCGCTTCGACGGGCAGTTCGTCACGGCGGTCCGCTCGACCGGCATCTACTGCCGCCCCAGCTGCCCGGCGCGGACGCCGAAAGAGGCGAACGTGACGTTCTACCCCACGTCCGCGGCCGCGCACGAGGCGGGGTACCGCGCCTGCAAGCGCTGTCTGCCCGAGGCCGCGCCGGGGTCTCCGGCGTGGGACGTGCGCGGTGACGTCGCCGCTCGGGCGATGCGGCTGATCGCGGACGGCGTGGTCGACCGCGAGGGCGTGCCGGGGCTCGCGCGGCGACTCGGGTACTCCTCTCGCCACCTTGGGCGGCTCCTCACGGCCGAACTCGGCGCGGGCCCCCTCGCCCTCGCCCGTGCGCAGCGCGCCCACACGGCGCGCGCGCTCCTCGTCGGCACCGATCTCTCGGTGACCGACGTCGCTTTCTCTGCCGGGTTCTCGAGCGTGCGGCAGTTCACCGAGACGATCGGCGAGGTGTTCGGCATGTCGCCGACGGTGCTCCGCGCGCGCCGCGCCCGCGCGGCCGGCGCCCTCCCCGCCGGCGAGATCGACCTGGCACTTCCCGCCCGCGGGCCCATCGACACCGTCGGCCTCTTCGGCTGGATGCGGGCGCACGCGATCCCGGGCGTCGAGGTCGGCGGCGACGCCTCCTTCGCGCGAGTCGTCCGGATGCCGGGTGGTCCGGCGTGGTTCGAGGTGCGGCGCGACGCCGACTCCCGTCTGCGCCTGCGGGCGCGGCTCACGGCGCTCGCCGACCTCGGCACCCTGATCTCGCGCGTGCGGCGTCTGTTCGACCTCGACGCCGACCCGCTCGCGATCGACGAGGCCCTCGCGCGGCATCCCGAACTCGCCCCCGCCGTCGCCGCGGTCCCCGGCGTGCGGGTGCCGGGAGCGATGGATGCCGCAGAGATGCTCCTGCGCGCGATGATCGGGCAGCAGATCAGCGTCGCCTCGGCGCGCACGATGCAGGGGCGCCTGTCCGCCGAGCTGGGCGAGCGCACCGACATCGGCGGAACCGCGATGACGTTGTTCCCCGATCCCGCGGTCATCGCGGAGCACGGCTTCGGCGTGCTGCGCGGACCCGAGGCCCGCCGCCGGGCGATCGTCGAGGCCGCCCGCGCGCTCGCGGACGGGACACTGGCGATCGGACCGGGCGACGACGGCGTCGAGCAGCGGCACCGGCTGCTGGCGATGCGGGGGATCGGTCCGTGGACGGCGGATTACGTGCGCATGCGCGTGCTCGGCGACCCCGACGTCCTGCTCCCCGGCGACGTGGCCGCGCGTGCCGGCGCCGCGGCCCTCGGCCTGCCGTCCGATCCGGCGAGCTTCACCGCGTGGTCCGAACGCTTCGCACCCTGGCGCAGCTACGCGATGGCCCACTACTGGTACGCGGCCCCGGTCACCCAGGCGTGGCGCAGCCCCGTGGCATCCCTCCCTCTCCCACCCGCCCCCGTCGAAAGCGAGCCCGCCCCGTGAGCACCGCGACCGCCCCCGCCACCTCCGTCGGAACCGCGACCCTCCAGTTCGTCGACACCCCCGACGGTCCGTTCGCGATCCTCGCCGACGCCGCCGATCGCGTGCTCGTCGCGGGATGGACGGACGACACGGATGCTGTGCTCGCGCGCCTTCGCCCGCCCCACCGGCCGGGGGAGGTCTTCGCGGGGGAGACCCGCGCGGCGACGGCGGTCGCGGCGTACTACGCCGGAGACCTGACCGCCATCGACGATGTCGAGGTCGTGCAATTCGGCACACCTCTGCAGCGTCGGGGGTGGGACGCGCTGCGGAGCATCCCGCCCGGGCGGCCGCTGACCTACACGGGGTTCGCCACGGCTCTCGGTTCGCCCACCGCCGTCCGCGCGGCGGCATCCATCTGCGCCCGTAATGCGCCCGCCCTGTTCGTCCCGTGCCATCGTGTGCTGCGCGGCGACGGCACGATGGGCGGGTTCGCCTGGGGCGTCGAGGTCAAGCGTCGCCTGCTCGAACGCGAAGCCGCCGGTTGACGCCGTGGTGCGCCGCGCATCCCTGCGCTGCGCATCCCCCCGGGCGCCGGGCGCCGCTCCGCGCGGCGCAATCTCAGTGATTCGCGCGATGTCCGTTGGATGGCGTGGGATGCCGCTGAGCTGGTGCAGATCGCTGAGGTTGTGCCGCGGCACGTCGGCCCGCCCCCGGCCACCCCGGCTCCACCCCGCAACCGCACCCCGATCCATCGAATTCGGTCTTGCCCTCAGCGAACTCTCAGTCATATCCTGAAAAGCTGCCGCGCCCCCCGGCGGCTGCGCACCGACTGAGGAGGATGCCATGGACCAGATCGACGTCACCGTCGTACGTGCCGCTCTCTCTGTCGCTGCCCGCCCCGCGCGGCGCCCGTAGCGCTTCGACCGCCCCCGCGTCGCACGTCCCGGCGGATTCCGCCGGAACCTGGCATCCCTTCTTCCGCGCTGCACACTGGCGCGTCGCTTCGACCCCACAAGGATCATGACCACCGCAGAAAACCGCCCTCAGCTGTCGACGCTCCGTTCCCTCGCCCGCCTCCTGCCGATCGCTCGGCCCGTGCTGGGGCGACTCGTCCTCGGCGCCGTCAGTGCCCTGGGAGCGAGCGTTCTCGCCCTGGCGATTCCTCTCGTCCTCGAGCAGCTCGTCGCCGGGCCCATCGGGTCCGGCGACCCGGGCCAGCTCGCGTGGGGCGCGCTCCTCATCCTGGGTCTGGGTCTGGCCGAGGCCGGCATGGTGTGGCTGCGCCGCTGGTTCGTCCTCGCCCCCGCGACGAAGGTCGAGTACGACCTCCGCCAGTCGTTCTACGCGCGGCTCCAGCGCCTCCCCGTGGCGTTCCACGACCGCTGGCAGTCGGGTCAGCTCCTCTCGCGCATGATGCAGGACATCAGCATGCTGCGTCGCTGGCTGGCGTTCGGCCTGATCCTGCTCATCGTCAACGTGCTGACGATCCTCATCGGCGCGGTGCTGTTGTTCCGCTGGCACTGGCTGCTCGGCACGCTGTTCCTCATCGCCTCCGCACCCCTGTGGTACTCCGGCTACCGCTTCGAGAAGCGCTACGGCGCGCTCACCCGCCAGAGTCAGGACCAGGCGGGTGACCTGGCGACCTCGGTGGAAGAGAGTGTCCACGGTATCCGGGTGCTCAAGGCGTTCGGTCGCGGGAAGCACGCGCTGCAGAAGTTCACGCGGCAGGCGGAGTCGCTGCGCGAGACCGAGCTCGGCAAGGCGCGCGCTGTCGGCTGGATCTGGTTCTGGCTGGTGCTGCTGCCCGAGATCGCATTCGCGGTGTGCTTGGGCGCGGGCATCGTCCTGACGCAGGTGGGCCAGCTGCAGGTCGCCGAGCTCGTGGCGTTCTTCGCCATGGCCACCGTCCTGCGCTGGCCGATGGAGTCGATCGGCTTCCTGTTCTCGTTCCTCCTGGACGCCCGGACCGCGACCGACCGCATCTTCGAGGTGTTCGACGAGCAGAACACGATCGTCGACCCTGCTGAGCCCCGCACCATTCCGGTGGCTCGCGGCGAGCTCGTGCTCGAGGACGTCCATTTCCGGTACCAGGATGCCGCGGACACCGAACCGGACCTGCTCGACGGCGTCGACCTGAGCCTGCGACCGGGGGAGACCATGGCGCTCGTGGGCCTCACGGGGTCGGGCAAGACCACCCTGACCACGCTGCCGGGTCGCCTGTACGACGTCACCGGGGGTCGCGTGCTCCTCGACGGCGTGGACGTGCGCGACCTGCGCCTCGCCGAGCTCCGGCGGCACGTCGGGATGGCCTTCGAGGATGCCACGTTGTTCTCGCAGACCGTCCGCGCCAACGTCCTGCTGGGTCGGGAAGACCTCGAACCCGGTTCGCCGGAGGCCGAGGCGGTGCTGAACGAGGCCCTGGAGGTCGCGCAGGCGCACTTCGTCCACGACCTGCCCGACGGTCTCGACACCGTCATCGGCGAGGAGGGGTTGAGCCTGTCCGGTGGGCAGCGCCAACGTCTCGCCCTCGCCCGTGCCGTCGCGGCCCGTCCCGCGGTCCTCGTCCTCGACGACCCGCTGTCGGCGCTCGACGTCGACACGGAGGCCCTCGTCGAAGACGCTCTCCGCCAGGTGCTGAGCGAGACCACCGCGCTCGTCGTCGCGCACCGCCCCTCGACGGTGACGCTCGCCGACCGCGTCGCGCTGCTGCAGGACGGCCGCATCACCGCCGTCGGCACGCACTCCGACCTGCTGCGCGAGAGCGACGCCTACCGACACGTCATCTCGAGCCTCGAGGAGGCCGAGGCCGAGCGCGAGGCGCAGACCGGCGCCATCCCCGTCCTGCGATCGGACGGTTCCCCCGCGGCATCCGCCGACGATCCCCGGCCCGCGAAGGAGGCGACCCGATGAGTGCCACGACCGTCACCGGCACGAGCGGCGAAGACCGCTCGGACTACACGCGCGAAGAGAGTCGCGCGATCCGCCAGCGCTCGCTGCGGCTCCTCGGCTCGCTCGTGTCGCCGTTGCGCTGGCAGCTCGTGCTGGCCGCCGCCGTGCTCGTCGTCTCGACCGCGCTGCGCGTCGCCGGACCCGCGCTGATCGCGATCGGCATCGACACGGCCCTGCCCGCGGTGATCCAGAACAACGACTGGATGCCGACCATCCTCGTCGTCGCGATCTACCTCACCGCCGGGATCGGCGGCGCGGTGCTGATCGGCTGGTACGTCGTGGTCGCTGCGCGACTGACGCAGGCCATCATGCTCGACCTGCGCAAGCGGATCTTCCTCCACACGCAGCGGCTGAGCCTCGAGTTCCACGAGTCGTACACGTCGGGCCGCATCATCTCGCGTCAGACGAGCGACCTCGACACGATCCGCGAACTCCTCGACGGTGGCCTGAACGAGCTCGTGTCGGGAGTGCTGTACGGTCTGTTCACCCTCGGGGCGTTGTTCCTGATCGACTGGCAGTCCGGTCTGGTGCTGACGGTCATGGGGATTCCGCTGTACCTGCTGATGCGCTGGTTCTACGGCCGCTCTCAGATGGTGTACCGGGAGTCGCGGGTGATCAGCGCGAAGGTGATCGTGAAGTTCGTCGAGAGCATGACCGGCATCCGCGCGGTGAAGGCCTTCCGCAAGGAACCGCGCAACGACGAGGAGTTCGGCGATCTCGCCGGCCAGTACCGCGACGTGAACATGCGCTCGATCCGCCTGTTCGGCACGTTCGAGCCCGGCCTCATGGCCGTGGCATCCGTCTCCGTGGCGCTCGTGCTGCTGTGGGGTGGTGGCCGTGTCATCGGCGGCGCGCTCGAGATCGGTGTGCTGGCGGCCGCCGTGCTCTACGTGCGGAACTTCTTCGCGCCGCTGCAGGAGGTGGCGTTCTTCCTGAACTCCTACCAGTCCGCCACCGCCGCGCTCGAGAAGGTGTCCGGCGTCCTGGAGGAGGAGCCCACGGTTCCCGACCCCACCGATCCGGTCGATCTGTGGACCGCCCGCGGTCACATCCGCTTCGACGAGGTCACGTTCGGGTACTCGGAGGATCGCGTCATCCTGCCGCACTTCTCGCTCGACATCCCCGCGGGGCAGACGATCGCGCTGGTCGGAACCACGGGTGCCGGCAAGTCCACGCTCGCGAAGCTCGTGTCGCGGTTCTACGACCCGACGAAGGGTGCCGTCACGCTGGACGACATCGACCTGCGTCGACTGCACCCGAAGGACCTCCGTCGCGCGATCGTCATGGTGACGCAGGAGGCGTACCTGTTCAGCGGCACGGTGGCCGACAACATCGCGCTCGGCAAGCCCGACGCGACGATGGAGGAGATCCGCGCGGCGGCGCGAGCGGTGGGTGCCGACGGCTTCATCGAGAAGCTGCCCGACGGGTACGAGACCGACGTGAACAAGCGCGGCGGGCGCGTTTCGGCGGGTCAGCGGCAGCTGATCTCGTTCGCGCGGGCGTTCCTCGCCGATCCCGCGGTGCTGATCCTCGACGAGGCGACCGCGTCGCTCGACATCCCCAGCGAGCGGCTCATCCAGGACGCGCTGCAGACGCTGCTGGCCGATCGCACGGCGATCATCATCGCGCACCGTCTGTCGACGGTGGCGATCGCCGACCGCGTGCTCGTCATGGAGCACGGCCGCATCATCGAGGACGACACCCCCGCGGCGCTCATCGCCGGGACGGGCAAGTTCGCTCAGCTGCACGCGTCGTGGCGGGAGTCGCTCGTCTGACCCCTCCCGCGTGAGGAGAACGGATGCCACGGCCTCGACGCCGTGGCATCCGTCCGTTCCGCTGGGGAAAGTGACACCCGCGGGCTGCGGTGGTGATCACTCTCGAACGCCGGGGTGATTCGCTCTCGCGTGGCCTCGCCGCCACCGATACACACGTATACATTCCCTTACGGGTCCCCCTCCTGAGGAGGGCCCCCGCGCTCCGGAAGTGCGCGGCGCAGTGGCGAGGGGATGGACGCGGTGACCCGACGGGCAGCGGATGCGCGCGACGCGCGCATCGTCGTGGAATGGATCACGGGGCGGCACGTGTCGTTCCAGCGCGCGGTGTTCTGCTCCCGAGGCGCCTCGACGGCCACGGCGGGCGCATCACTGGGTGTCGACGACGTCCTGTTCGCGCCCGTCGGCTCTCCGGTCGAGACGGCGGCGCACGTCGTCCGCTACGACGGCGACTTCGGCGATATCGGTGACGTCCTGCATGTGGCGGGGCACGCGGTCGAGCTCCAGCACTACTCCGCCGCCGCATACGTCGAACTCTTCGGACCCACCGCGATGCGCTTCCTCGATGCCGACGGGTGGCGCGCCTTCCTGGCCGACGCCGACCTCGCGCGCTCCGCCGGCGTCTTCACGTCGCCGATGACCGACGCCCGGCTGCGCCTCGCGGACGCCGAGGTCTTCAGTGCGCCGTTCACAGAGACGGCCCCCGTCTCCGTCCACGTCCGCGCCGACGATCGAGTGACTGTGGGTGCTCAGGGTTGGGCGATCGGGACGCTCGACGACGTCGATCGTGTGCTCTCGATGCCCCAGCCCCGCTGGGCGGCGTTCGCCGGTGTCGTCGAGCCCGGTGATCTCATCCGCGACCTGACCTCCCGTCCCTGGCTGGCGCGCTACGTGGGTGCCGCCGGACTGTCGAGCGTCTCGGGGCTCGCCCCCACCGATCGAATCGACGGCTTCGGGTGGTCTGCCCTGTCCGACCCCTGCCCCGGAGCCATCGCGCGGTTCGACGACCCCTTCCTCGCGCGGACGTCCGAGGGTCTCCTCCTGATCTCCCCTCGCACCCGGCGCCGTCAGCGTCTCTCCGAAACGACGGCCGTCGTCGTGGCGACGCTGCACGCGTCGGTCGATGTCTCGGATGCCGTCGACCGGCTGGCGCAGACGCTCGACCTGACCGTCGTGAAGGCTCGTGCCCTGTGCGGCGAGGCGGAGGAGCGCCTGGGTGTTCACTGCGGTGTGTCGATCGAGGCATCCGCCGCCATCGCCGGGGGAGAGGCGTGACCGCTGTCTGGCCGGCGATGTCGCCCGTCGACGTCCCGCTCGGTCCGGAGCGGATCGCGGTGTCGGCGAAGGGTCACCACGTTCGATTCGCCGACGACTCCGTCCGGCTCTGCGCGACGAGCGGGTTGTGGAACGTCCCCCTCGGATACGGCCACGCCGGCGTCGCCGAGGCTGTCGCCGCAGCCCTGCGGGATGCCTCCTACCTCACGCTTTTCCGAGCTGTGCACCGTCCCGCGGAGGACGCCGCTGCCGCGTTGCTCGATCTGGCCGGTGCGGACGCTTATCGCTCCGTGGTCTTCTCGACGTCCGGTGGGGCGGCGAACGACGCGGTGATGAAGCTCGCGCGCCAGTTCCACGGCGAACGGGAAGACCCGGCGCGCACGATCGTCGTCGGCCTCCGCGGCAGCTACCACGGGACGATGTACGGCAGCCACGCGCTGAGCGGCGATGCTCTGGGGCAGGGCGCGTACGCCCTCGACCGACGGGCCGTGCGCCACGTCGACGCCGACGACCCGGCCGAGCTCTCCGCGCTGCTCCAGAGGGAGGGATCCCGGGTGGGCGCGGTGGTCGTCGAACCGCTCCTCGGCAGCGGCGCGCACCCGCTCTCCCCGGCGTTCATCGAGGCGGTACTCGATCTCCGCGACGAGCACGGTTTCCTCCTCATCGCCGACGAGGTCGCGACCGGTTTCGGTCGCACCGGGCCGCTCTTCGCCTCGGGGGAGTGGTCGCGCACGCCCGACCTGCTCGTCCTGTCCAAGGCCCTGACCAACGGTGCCCTCGGCGCCGCGGCGATCCTCGTCGGTCCCCGCGTCTCGTCGCTCTTCGCGGAACGGCGGGCGATCTTCGTCCACGGCGAGACGCAAGCCGGCACGCCGGCGGTGGCCGCGGCGATCCTCGCGGTAGTTGCGGAGTTCCGACGACCCGACGTCCTTCTCGCGGTGGACCGCGTAAGCGAGG
Organism: Microbacterium canaveralium; assembly: GCF_047238045.1. Classification (NCBI taxonomy): domain Bacteria; kingdom Bacillati; phylum Actinomycetota; class Actinomycetes; order Micrococcales; family Microbacteriaceae; genus Microbacterium; species Microbacterium canaveralium. The sequence continues at coordinate 801,893 of NZ_JBDFMA010000003.1, forward strand.
GCGTCCGCTCCCTGGCCGATGCTCTCGTCCGCGACGGACTCGCCGTCGAGATCCGGGGGCGGGGGGCGTTCGTCGCGATCGCTCTGACCGGACCCGCCGGCGCGCGTCTCACCGCCGACCGCGTGCCGGATGCCGTCGCCGCGATCGCTGCGGCCGGCGCCATCGTGCATCCCGGGGTCGACGGCATCCAGCTCATTCCCGGGTACGGCTACGGCGACGCCGAGTTCGCCGAGCTCGACCAGGCGATCCGCGTGGGCTGGGCTCGGATGACGGAGGCCTGGTCGTGAGGGCGGCCGTGACCCGCCGGCGCACGACGCTGGTGGCGGGATCCTCGATCGCCCGCTCCGCGTGCAACCGCTGGGTCGCCGGTCGCCGCGCGGTGGTGGTCGCGGATGCCGGTCTCGGGGGACTCGTCGAGGGGCTCGGGCGTTTCGTGACGGCCGTTCCGCTCGACGCCGGTCACGTGGATGCCGAAACCGTGAGAGACCTCGGCGTTCGGCTGCGCGCGTTGCGGCCGGAGGTCGTCGTGGCAGTGGGCGGCGGAACCGTCCTCGATGCCGCGACGATCGCGGCGATCGGCGTGGCCGCGCCCGCCACGCTGTCCTGGGCGCTCGACCGGACAGAGAGGGCGGCCGTCGTCTCCCTTCCCGCGCCGGAACCGGACGCGGTCGAGGTCGTGGCGGTTCCCACGACGGTCGGTACGTCGGCCGAATGCAACGCCGTCGCGATGATCCGGACGCCCCACGGCCACCGACTCCTGCTCGGTGACGCGCTGCGGCCGCGCTACGCCGTGCTCGACGCGGTGCACTACGCGACGCTACCGCCCGCCATCGTGCGCGCCGGATGCCTCGAGGCGCTCCTGCGTCTCGCCGGGACCAGCACCTCCGAGCGCGCACATCCCCGCGCCGGCGCCCACGCCATCGCGATCGCCCGCGCACTCATCGCTCTCGGCGATGGAGGGCTGTCGGCCGAATCGCGCTTACGCATCGCTCGCTTCAGTGCGGCCACGCAGCGCAGCGCTGCGCTGCGGGGGCGTGCACCGTTCAGTCCCCGCCAGTGGTACGTCGCCAACGAGGTATCTTTCGTCGCCCGAACGACGAAGATGCGGGCGACCGCCTCGGTCGTCGCCGGTGTGTGGCGGCGCATCGAGGAGGGCGACACCCGCTGGGGGTCGATCGAGCCGCTGGAGGCGTTCTGGCGTGGAGCAGTCCGCGACGCGCGGCTGCCTCTCGCCCCGGCGGCGGGCATCGATGCCCTCATCACGCGGTGGGGACTGCCGCTCGCCCCGCGATCCGACGCGGAGGCCCTGACGTCGATGTCCGTCAGGGCAGAGCGGTGGTGGGGCGGGCGGGGGCCCGCGCTTCCCGGCATCTCGGCCCCCGACGTGCGGGACGTTCTCGATCGAGCGTGGTGGGACCCGAACCCACCCGCCGAGGCATCCCGTTTCCGCCCCATGGACACACCGACACACGCGGGGGGAGGTGAACACATATGACGAGCCTCACGACCAGTCCGCTCCTGCAGTTCGAAGAACTGGACGCGCTGGAGGCGCCGAGCTGGGAGAGCTTCTACCAGGGAGTCCTGGCCGGACTCACCGTCGTCGGCATCACCGTCGCGGTCGCGACCTGAGACGTCACGACCGCGACCTGACGCACCGCGTCGACCCGTACCCGCCGAAGGAGGTGACTTGCACATGACTTCCGCTCTCGAATTCGTCGAGCTCGACGCCCTCGACGCCCCTGACGACGGATGGGACTGGTTCCGCGGCTTCAGCTACGGAGTGGCCCTCGGATTCGTCGCCCTGGCCGCCACCTGAGCGTCCTGCGGGTGCCGGGGTTTCCCGGCATCCCGATCCCTTCATGCACCCGAGGAGGTGACTCATGTCCAACGATCTCGCACTGCGCTTCGAAGAGCTCGACGAGCTCGACGCGCCCCTGGAGTGGTGGGAGCACGCCAGCTACATCATCGCCATCGTCGCCGGGACGGTCGCCATCGCCACGTGAACCGTCGAGGGGGAGACGTCGCTCACGTGTCCCCCTCGACTCCCCCGAATCCCCAGAGAGAGGTTTCATGACCGCCCCGCTCACCGATTCCGTGCGTCGCCGCCTGGCAGATGCCGGTTGTGTCGCGGCGCCCAGCGACGTGTACGCCGGCGATGGCGCCCGGTTCTACGACGACCTCGTCGGCCCCGATCGGTCCGAGATCCGCGAGGTGCTCGACATCGCACGCCGCGTCGGGCCGGACGTGCTCGACCTCGCCGCCGGAAGCGGCCGGATAACCCTTCCGCTCGTTCGGATCGGCAAGCGCGTCACGGCGCTCGACCTGTCGGCCGACATGCTGGCCCGCCTGCATGCCGCGCTCCCGACCGGCATGTCCTGCGACGTCGTCGTCGCCGACATGTGCGACGTCGAGCTCGGCCGTGACTTCGACCTGATCGTCCTCGCCGCGACCTCGATCACGCTGCTCGGGCCGACCGACCGCCGCAGAATGTTCGCGACCGTGCGCCGACACCTCGCGCCGGGCGGGTCGTTCGTGCTCTCGGTGGCGGGAGCCGGCGCCCTGCCCACGTTGCAGGAGTCGGGGGACCGAGAGATCCCGGTGGGCTCGACCCCCTACCTGCAGTCGCAGCAGATCGAGCGCGACGGTGCCCACCGGGTCGTCAATTGGATGCCGCTTCCGCTGCCACAGCCGGCCGGTCCAGTGCCCGTGCTCACGACACGCCTGCACATCCTCGACGAGACGTTCGTGACGGGGGAGCTGCGGGATGCCGGGTTCGCGCCGCCTGACGTGATTCCGGTGCTGACGAACGGAATCCGCTCGGGCGAGGGCATGGTGCTGCTGAGCACCCGGATCGATGACGGGGTCGCCGATGTCGCGTGACACTCCCGCCCTCGAGGACGCGGCTCCCCGGCTGGCAGACTCCGTTTGCATCGAGTCGGCGGCGAACGGGGAGCACTGGCTCGTGAGCGTCGACGGCGTGCCCGTCTCGCGCGCCTCCTCGACCGTCGCGGCGACGCTGCGGGCAATGGATGGAAAAGCAAGCCTCGATGCGCTGCGTCGGCGGTTCGCGCCCGACCAGACGCCCGAGGAGTTCGCCGCACTCGCAGACCGCTTCCGCCGGGCCGGTCTACTCCACGGCTCGGAACGCAGGACTGCGGGCCGCGTCACGTACCGCCCGCCGCTGACGATCCAGTTCGCGACGCTTCGCGCACCGCGCTTGTTCGACCGTCTCCACCGGCTCGTCCGTCCGCTGCTGCGCGGATGGGCCGTGTGGCCGCTCGCCGCGCTGATCGTCGGTGGTCTTGTCTTTCTCGGCCTTCAGGCCGCCGACGCCGTCGCGGCGCTGACATCGCCACTTCCGCTGCTCGACGTCGTCATCGTGGCCCTCGTGCTCGTCTTCGCAACGTTCGTGCACGAGGCCGCCCACGGAGTGACCCTCACCCACAGCGGTGGCCGCCCTCGACGCGCCGGGCTCATGCTGCTGTACCTCGGTCCGGCGTTCTTCGTCGACGTCACGGACGCCTGGCGGCTCCCGTCCCGCGCGTCGCGCGTCAGGGTCGCTCTCGCCGGCCCCGCCGTTCACGCGGCACTGGCGGGCGCGGCGGCGCTCTGCGCGCTCGCGGCGCCCGATCCCGATGGGCGGCGATCACTGCTCGTCCTCAGCTGTGCGTGCGTCGCCGTCGTCGCGCTCAACCTGCTCCCGTTCGTGCGGTTCGACGGGTACATCGCGCTCATGAGTGCGCTGGACGAACCGAATCTCCGCGCGCGGGCTCTGGCGGATGCCGCCGATGCACTGCGTCGCGGACTGTTCGGGGGAGCACCAGGGCACCGGGCTCTCGCCCGGTGGTGGAGCGTCCCCTTCGGCGTTCTGAGCGCCCTCGTGCCGGTCGTGCTCGTCGGGGCCGCGATCGAACGCACCGTACGTGCTCTGGCGGGAACGGGGCCGGTCGGTGCGCTCGTCGTGCTGGCGCTCCTGACGGCCGTGGCCGTCGCGGTCGGCGTCGTCGTGGTCCGCTGGCTCCTCGTCGGCTGGACGCGAGGACGCGGGCGAGCACGGTTCGTCTTGGTGACCCTCGCTGTCGCCGCGACCGTCCTGGGCGTCGCGGTAGCGATCCCCGTGGACGACACTCGAACCCTCGGCTTCACGTCCACCGGCGGCCGCATCGAGCTGGTCGTGCCCGTGGGCGAGGTCGACGATGATGCCCTCCCCATCGGCCTCCCGGTCGACCTGACGACCCGTGGGCTCCTCGCCGACGCCGTCGTCGCCCAGGGAATCACCCGCGGCGCACCCTCGCGGACGGTGACCGCGCCGCTCACGGCGTTCTCGCCGGTCGACGTGCGCGGCCTCGAGGTGGCGGCCCGGGCGATCGGCACTGTCGACGCGCCCGTCGTGACGATCCCCGCCTCCGGCCGCGCCGTCGTGCACCTCGGTTCGCGCTCTCTGCTGGAGACCGTGTGGTCGACGCACGTCGTCGATCCCGCCTCCGTTCTGATCTCCCTCTTCGGCCCCCCGCTGTCCGACACGAAAGAGTCCCGATGACCGACCACGCTCTCGAGGTGCGCCACCTCACCAAGACCTACGGCTCCCGCGTCGCCGTCGACGACGTCTCGTTCGCCGTCCGTCGCGGCAGCATCCTGGGACTTCTCGGCCCGAATGGAGCAGGCAAGTCCACAACACTGCGGACGATCGTCGGGCTTTCGGCACCGACCCGTGGCGAGGCCCTCGTCGACGGGATGCCGTTCGCGCGCCTCGGCCAGCCGTCGGCGCACATCGGCGTCCAGATGGACGGCTTCGGCTTCGAGGTGGGCATCACCGCACGTCGACACCTCGAGATCGCGCGCCTTGCCGTCGGTGCCCCGCCGCGACGGGTCGACGAGGTCCTCGACGAGGTGGGGCTCACCGCCGACGCCCGTCGGCGTGTGAAGTCGTTCTCGACCGGCATGGTGCAGCGGCTCGGCCTCGCCACGGCGCTCGTCGGTTCGCCACGGACGCTCGTGCTCGACGAACCCTCGAACGGCCTCGACCCCGATGGCATCCGCTGGCTCCGCCGCTATCTGCGGGCGTTCGCGGATGCCGGTGGCAGCGTCCTCGTCTCGAGCCACCAACTCGCCGAACTCGAGAACACCGTCGACGAGGTCGTGATCCTGAGGCAATCCGTACTGTATTCCGGTGCCCTGAGCGACCTCGTCTCGGGCTACGGTGGCGCGTCGCTCGAGGCGCGCTACTTCGACCTCGTCGAGGGGCGCGGCGCGTGATCGGCGTGATTCGCTCCGAACTCCTCCGAGCCCGCAGCGGCGCGAACACCCTCGCGGTCCTTCTTCTCGGTGCGTTCATCCCGGTCATCGTCCTGACCAGCGAAGACACGCTCGGACAGATGACATCGATGGATGCCACCACCGCGACGCAGCGCCTTCTCGCACCGCTCGCGTGGTCGTTCGTCGTGGCGGCGTTCGCCGGCGCCTTCGGGGTGACCCGCGAGTTCTACTACGGCTCGATGGGCCGCACGATCGCGCAGATCGGCTTCCGGCGCGCGTTCCTGGGGAAGGGGATCGCGGCGATCGGTGTCGCGGTCGCTCTCACGGCGGGAGTCGCCGCCGTGTGGTGCGGGGTCGCGGCGGTCGTCCTGGGCGTTAACGGTCTGGCGTTCAGCCCTAGCTTCGGGGCAGCGCGGACTGTGCTCGGGGCGCTCCCGGGAGCGGTCCTCGGCGCGGTCCTCGGCGCCTCGATCGGCTGGATCGTCGGCAACTACTACGCCGCGGCGGCGATCGTGTTGGCGGGACCGATCGCGTTCGAGCGGGCGTTCCTCGGGTCGGCGTCTGAGGCCGCCCGCTTCTCACCGGGGCTGTCTCTCGCTGCCCTCGCGTCGCCGAGCGACCACCCGGCCCTCCTCGAACCGTGGGCCGGCCTCGCCGTGGCCCTGGGCTGGACTCTGATCCTGGCCGCCGGGGCGTGGGTCGTCGGGTATCGGAGGTTCCGATGAGCGGGTCCGCGGCTCCGCTGGTCGGACTCGGGCGGGCTCTCCGGGCCCAGGCTCTTGTCGCGGTGGGCGATCTTCCCCTGGCCGGGACCTGCGTCGCGGCGATCGTGCTGTCGGCCTCGATCGGCACGAGTGTGCCCGGCGATCTCGTTGCGGCGCCCGATGCGGCGAAAGAGGCGATCGCAGCGGCGCTGTCGACCGTGATCGCGGTCTATTCGGCGGTGATGGCGGCGATCTATGGCTCGTTCCGGTACACGATCGACCGGCGCGGGGGAGTCGTCGCCCACCGCGCGACGCTCCAACCGCGACGGTGGGGCCTCGCCGCGCGGATCCCCTCCACCGCGCTCGGCGGTGCACTCGTCGGCGTGGCCTCTCTGGTCGGCGGCCGCGCGGCCGTGGTCGTGGCCCTGGGCGCGCGCGGTCTCGAGCCCGCCACCGTCGGCACGGTCGCGGTCGTCGGTGCCGCCGCGGCGGTGTGGGGACTGAGCGCGGGGCTTCTGGTGCAGGCACACCTGCCGTCGCTGTTCGTCGCCCCGCTGTCTCTCAGCGCGCCGCTGCTGATCGCGCCGCTCTGGCCCGCGGTCGCGGCGTGGTTCCCGCTGCCGACGCTCCTGCGCGCCGCAAGCTTCGACCTCACACCGCTCGGGATCGGCGCCGCCGTCGGCCCGGCAGCCGGCGCCGCGGTGGCGCTCGCCGTCGCGTGGGGTGTCCTGCTGCTCGCCGCGGGCGCGGTCTCGTTCCTCCGCCGCGACCTCCGCTGACCCGCCACGCGGCCCCTCGTCACGCGCCCCCTCGACGTGATCGAGGCGGCCGCCGGGGCTCGCGGGTTTCCGGACCTCAGACGCGAACGCGCGCCACCGTCTCGCCGTACTCCGTCTCGCCGACGGGCTCGAAGCCCGCGCGCAGGAAGAAGGCTTCGGGGCCGCCGACACCGGGTTCGTAGATGACGTCGACGTGGTCCATGCCGCGACGCCGCGCCTCTTCCAGAAGCTCGCCGAGCGCGAAGCGGCCGACGCCGCGCCCCTGATCGTCGGCGTCGACGTTGATGCGCCACAGCACCGACCGGAAGTGCTCCTCCTGCGCCTCGGGGTCGAAGTTCGCGCTCACGAACCCGACGACCTCGTCACCGTCGAGCACGACGCGCTGCCACGACGTCTGCGGATCCATCACGGTGGCGGCGATGCCGTAGCTGACCGGGGCGAGGAACTGTTCCTGCCCAGGCTTCAGCGACAGGTTGTTCACCGCCACGATCGTGGAGGCAGAGAGTTCGACGAGACGAAGGTCGGCCATGCGCCCAGGCTATCCGCCCCGCTGCCCCGCGCAACATTCCGGATGCCATTGCCCCGTCATCGCCCCCGCCCCCGCGGCGATAAACGCAATCCATGACGAGAAACGCGGTGCCGCACCGTTCCTCGTTGCGAATCGCGTTTATCGCCAGGAGTACGGCCGCGAAGTATCTCGACATCAAGAGACTTTGCGCCGGTGCGATAGGCTGAGAAGCAACCCTGGCCGCCTCTACGGAGAGATTCGACGTGCCCGATTCCACCATCATTTACACGTACACCGACGAGGCGCCGGCGCTCGCGACCGCGTCGTTCCTGCCGATCGTGCAGGCCGTCACGACGCAGGCGGGTGTCGACGTCGAGACCCGCGACATCTCGCTCGCCGGCCGCATTCTCGCGGCCTTCCCGCAGCGCCTCACCCCCGAGCAGCACGTGGGCGACGCCCTCGCCGAGCTCGGCGGTCTCGCTACCCTGCCCGAGGCGAACATCATCAAGCTGCCGAACATCTCGGCATCCATCCCGCAGCTCAAGGCGGCGATCGCCGAGCTGCAGTCGCAGGGCTACGACATCCCCGACTACCCCGACGACGCCGCGAGCGTCGAAGACAAGGACGTGCGGGCGCGCTACGACCGCATCAAGGGTTCCGCGGTGAACCCGGTACTCCGCGAGGGCAACAGCGACCGCCGTGCCCCGCTCGCGGTGAAGAACTACGCCAAGAAGCACCCGCACCGCAACAAGCCGTTCGCGGAGGGCTCGAAGACTCGCGTCGCGACCATGGGTCACGACGACTTCAAGAGCAACGAGAAGTCCTGGGTCGCCGCCCACGACGACGTGCTCACGATCCGCCACACCGCCGAAGACGGCACGGTCACGGTCCTCAAGGACTCGCTCAAGGTCCTCCCGCGCGAGATCATCGACGCCACGTTCCTGTCCGCCGCAGCCCTCGACGCGTTCCTCGCCGAGACGGTCGCGCAGGCGAAGGCCGACGACGTGCTCTATTCGGTGCACCTCAAGGCCACGATGATGAAGGTCAGCGACCCGATCATCTTCGGCCACGTCGTCAAGGCGTACTTCGCCGACGTGTTCGCCCAGTACGGCGACGAGATCGCCGCCGCCGGGCTCAACCCCAACAACGGCCTCGGCGGCATCCTGTCGGGCCTGTCCTCGGTCGAGGGCGGCGACGAGATCGCCGCGGCGTTCGAGAAGGCCGTCGACGAGGCTGCGCGCCTGTCGTACGTCAACTCCGACAAGGGCATCACCAACCTCCACGTCCCCTCCGACGTCATCGTGGATGCCTCGATGCCCGCGCTCGTGCGCAACGGTGGCAAGCTGTGGGGCGTCGACGGGGGAGAGGGTGACACGCTCGCGGTCATCCCGGACTCGTCGTACGCCGGCGTCTACCAGGCCGTGATCGATGACGTGATCGCCAATGGTCCGCTGAACCCGGCCACGATCGGCACCGTTCCCAACGTCGGCCTCATGGCGCAGGCGGCCGAGGAGTACGGCAGCCACGACAAGACCTTCGAGATCGCCGCCGCCGGCCGTGTCGAGGTCGTCGACGGCGACGGCAACGTCGTCATCGAGCACGAGGTGCAGCCGGGCGATATCTGGCGCGCGACGCAGACGAAGTACGTCGCGATCGTCGACTGGGTGGGTCTCGCCGTGCGCCGCGCCCGTGCCACGAACGTCCCCGCGGTGTTCTGGCTCGACGTCAACCGCGCCCACGACGCGCAGATCATCGCGAAGGTGTACCAGGCCCTTGCCACGATCGACACGCAGGGCCTCGAGCTGCTCATCCTGCCGCCGGCCGAAGCCACCCGCTACACGCTCGCGCGTCTGCGCCACGGCCTCGACACCATCTCGGTGACCGGCAACGTGCTGCGCGACTACCTCACCGACCTGTTCCCGATCCTCGAGGTCGGCACGAGCGCCAAGATGCTCTCGATCGTGCCGCTGCTCGCCGGCGGTGGTCTGTTCGAGACCGGTGCGGGCGGATCGGCGCCCAAGCACGTGCAGCAGCTCCTCGAAGAGGACTACCTGCGCTGGGACTCGCTCGGCGAGTTCTTCGCCCTCGCCGCGTCGCTCGAGCACTACGCCGGCTTCACCGGCAACGCCCGGGCGCAGGTGCTGGCGGACACGCTGGATGCCGCGACCGGCACGTTCCTCGAGAACGACAAGTCGCCCGGCCGCGCGCTCGGCACGATCGACAACCGCGGCAGCCACTTCTACCTGGCTCTCTACTGGGCGCAGGAGCTGGCGAAGCAGACGACGGATGCCGACCTCGCCGCCGTCTTCACACCGGTCGCCGAGGCCCTCGCCTCGAACGAGGACACCATCGTCGAGGAGCTCCTCGCCGTGCAGGGGCACCCGGCCGAGATCGGCGGCTACTACCGCCCCGACGTCGCCCTGGTCGAGAAGGTCATGCGTCCCTCCGCAACACTGAACGGGATCATCGACGGCCTGCGCTGATCGCCTGAACCCCGAGGGGCGGATGCCATCGGCATCCGCCCCTCTTCCGTTCCCGCCGCACGTTCCCGCCGCACGTTCCCGCCGCACGACTCCCCGCCGCGCGACCGCGCTGTACAACCGCGCGCACAACCGCCCGCCGCCCGAGCGTCCACGCCCGTCGCGCGCGCCCTGCGCCGCCTGTCCCCAACGAAGAAGGGGCCGGATGCCCTGGCATCCGACCCCTGTCTGCGGGTGGCTCAGTAGTGCACCGACACCTCGGTGCCGCGGTAGGCCCAGTCGTAGAGCAACTTGGCGTTGGCGATCGTGAGGTTGATGCAGCCGTGGCTCATGGGCGTTCCGAAGTTGTTGTGCCAGTAGGTGCCGTGGAAGCCCTCGTCGCCGTTGAAGTAGGCGACCCACGGGACGTCCTTGGTGCACCAGTCGTAGCCGGGCGCGCAGCCCATGTCCTGCAGGTCGGTCTTCCAGCCGATGCGGAAGTTGCCGGTGTGGGTCTCCCACCCGCTCTTGCCGGACGACATCGACCAGTGCTGGTACACCTGGCCGTTCTCGTACAGGGTGACGGTCTGCGCGCTGAGGTTGACGTCGATGTTGCGCTCGGTCTTGGTCGTCTCGAACGGCGTCTCGGCAACTGTCAGGACGTACTTGCCGTTGCCCTCGGCCAGCTGCGCGGCGAAGGCGGCGGCGACACCGGCCGTGTCGCCGAGCGAACGACCCGTCTGACCCTCGGTGAGCGTCTTGATGACCTCACCGCCGGTGTCGACGATGACGTCGGCGTTCACGGCGCCGCGGTCGACCGTCCCCGCGAGGCCATCGACGACCTTCTGGATGCCGGCCTGATCGGCGGAGATCGCGAAGGCACCGGTGCCGTCGGAGGTCACGGTCAGCCACGAGGCGGCGGTCGAACGGTCGACGGGAACGGTTCGCTCGTCGCCGATGTAGAAGCCGACCGAGTCGAGGATGCCGTTGAGCGTTGCCACCGCCGCTCCGGCCTCGTCGGTGCTGACGGGAGCGTCGACCGCGACGACCCCGGCATCCACGGAGGTCGTCGCCGAGCCGGCGTCGAAGGCGGATTGCAGGGCAGCCGTAACGGTGGCGACGTCGATGCCCTCGCCTGCCTCAGCGGGCGTCGAGACGTAGGACTGCGAGCCGGAGTCGAACGCGACGGTCGCATCGACCGGCGCGCGATAGGTCGAGGGTGCGCGCTCGCGCAGAACCGCCGAGGCCTCGGCGGGGTCGACCTGGATCTCCACGCCCGTGCCGGCGGGGAACCACGACGAGGGCTTCCACATCGGGTTGTCGGCGAAGGCCTTCTCGGCGATCGCGGTGGCGTCCACGGTCGCGCCCAGGTCGGCGCCCGAGACGGTGACTTCTCCCGCGGGGCTCTGCACGGTCACTTCGGTGCTCGCGAGTCGGGCCGAGATGGCCTGGGCCGCGGCGCCGGCGGTGAGACCGCCGATCTGGACTCCGGCCACCGAGGCGCCGGGCGCGATGAGCACCAGCGAAGCCGCGATCAGCGCGACCGCGGTCGCTCCCGCGGGAATCCCGATCCACAGCCCCGAGCGGTTCTTCCGCTTGGCGGGCTCGGGCGGAGCCCAGGCGTACGTGGCTCCGTCGGTGCCGTTCGCGCCGTCGGTCATGAGTGAACCCCCCGGGAAAGTCAGTCTTTCCATGCTAGGTGGGCATCCTCCGGCGCAGCCGTGAGGTTTGTCACGTTCTGGTTACACCGCTGCGCGATGCGTCACGTCGCGAAGACCTTGCCCGGATTCAGGATGCCGAGCGGGTCGAACACGCGCGCGATGTCGCGCTGCAGGAGCCACTGGTCGTCGCCGAGCTCGTCGGCGAGCCACCGTCTCTTGAGTACCCCGATGCCGTGCTCTCCGGTGAGGGTGCCGCCGAGGGCGAGGGCGGCGCGGAACAGGTCTTCCGCCGCGGACCAGACGACGTCGGGCACATCAGGGCCATCGAAGACGAAGTTCGGGTGGAGGTTGCCGTCACCGGCGTGGGCGACCGTGGGAATGACGAGGCCGTACTGCCGTTCGATGCGCGCGATCGCGTCGAACATCGCGGGAAGCGCGCTCCGAGGAACGGAAACGTCCTCGATGAGCGTCGCCCCCAGGGTCTCCATCGCGGGATGGAGCGCTCGGCGCACGGCGAGCAGCGTCTCACCCTCGGCCTCGTCGGCGGCGACGGACACGTGGCCGCCGGCGAGGTGCAGCACCTCGGCGATCGCGCGCGCCTCGTCGCCGGCGGCGGGCCCATCGGTCTGGATGGTCAGCTGCGCGGCACCCGGGGGAGGAGTCGACAGCGACAGCAGGCGGTGCACGGCCGCGAGGCTGGTGGCATCCATTAGCTCCATGACGGCGGGCTGGATGCCAGACGCCGTCACCGCGGCCGAGGCCACCGCCGCCGACCGGACGCCGTCGAACAACGCGGTCAGTGTCACGCGTTCACCGACGACCAGGCGGCGGAGCTTGAGCGTCGCGCCGACGACGACGCCGAGGATTCCCTCGGACCCGATGACCAGCGACGTGAGATCGAGGCCCGTGACGCCCTTGACGCTGCGGTGACCGAGCCGGAGGAGGCGTCCGTCGGCGAGCACGAGGTCGAGGCCCAGGACGGCGTCCCGGACGACGCCGTACTTCGCGCACAGCAGGCCACCGGCGCCCGTCGCGATGTTGCCGCCTACGGTCGAGATCGCGCGACTCGCGGGGTCGGGCGCCCACCACACCCCGTGCGGCTCGAGGAGCGCGTTGAGTTCGGCGTTCAGGATGCCGGGCTCCACCACCGCGAGCAGGTCGGCGGGGCGGATCTCCCGCACAAGGTTCATCGCTCGCAGAGACAGCGAGATCTCACCGCCGCCGGTGTTGGCACCCCCGGCGAGGCCGGTGCCGGCCCCGCGCGGGACGACGGGCGTCCGCGTCGCCGTCGCGATCCGCATCACTGCCTGCACGTCCTCCACCGAGGCCGCGTGGACGACCGCGAGCGGGGTGCCCGTCGCCGCATGGCCGGATTTGTCGGCGCGTGCGGCCGAGAGGGAGGCGGGGGAGACGTCGACGCGGTCGCCGAGTTCGGCCCTCAGCAGCGTGACGACGTCGACGGTCACGCCAGGCGCCGGCGGCCGTTCAGGGCACCGAAGGTGACGGCGACGATCGCGAAGATCAGCCCGATCCAGGCGTGCCCCATGCTCCACCAGGCGATGGTCGCCGCCGCGTAGACGAACAGCTCGACGATCGCGCGGATGAACGGGTGCACGGCGAGGACGGCGCGCGGCGAGACGAACAGGGCCCACACGACGAGCGCGAGGAGAGGTGCGCCGATCCCGGCGACGAGGTTCCAGGGGAAGGGCCAGCCGGTGAAGCCCCAGATGGCGAGCGTCACGAACGCGGCGATTCCGCACAGGACGCTGCCGATCTCGACCGCCGTCGGACGCGGGCGCATGCCGGGGGCGAGGGGCGCCTGCGCGCGGACGTGGGGAGAGTCGGTCACGCCGCCATTTTACGCGGGCGTCGCCGGCGCGCCTGCGGGATACCTCGCGGACGAGCGACTCGCCCGGGCGCGTCGCGCGCGAAACCCGGTAGGGTGAGGGCGTCGCGACTGGCGTTGAGGTGGGGAACCACCGGGGAGCGACCGCTTGACGGTATTCGACCGCACGCCTGGGTCGGTGCGGTATCTCCGCGGACTCGCCCGAGCCTGCGGCATCCGGAACCATCGTCAAGGAGATCGCATGACCGATCCGTACTTCAACGCCCCGCTCTCGGAGGTCGACCCCGAGATCGCCCAGGTGCTCGAGCGCGAGCTCGACCGCCAGCGCGGTTATCTCGAGATGATCGCGTCCGAGAACTTCGTTCCCGTCTCGGTGCTGCAGTCGCAGGGGTCGGTGCTGACCAACAAGTACGCCGAGGGTTACCCGGGTCGCCGTTACTACGGCGGATGCGAAGAGGTCGACGTCGCCGAAGAGCTCGCGATCGAGCGTGCGAAGGCGCTGTTCGGTGCCGGCTTCGCCAACGTCCAGCCGCACTCGGGTGCAACCGCCAACGCCGCGGTGCTGCACGCGATCGCCCGTCCCGGCGACACGCTGCTCGGTCTCTCGCTCGACCAGGGCGGTCACCTGACCCACGGCATGAAGATCAACTTCTCGGGCCGCCTCTACGACATCGTCGCCTACGGCGTCGACCCCGAGACCTCGATCATCGACATGGACGAGGTCCGCCGCCTCGCCGTCGAGCACAAGCCGAAGGTCATCATCGCCGGCTGGTCGGCGTACCCGCGCCAGCTCGACTTCGCCGCGTTCCGCGCGATCGCCGACGAGGTCGGCGCGTACCTGTGGGTCGACATGGCCCACTTCGCCGGTCTCGTCGCCGCGGGCGTGCACCCGTCCCCGATCCCGCACGCCCACGTCGTCTCGACCACCGTGCACAAGACGATCGGCGGCCCGCGTTCCGGCCTCATCCTCACGAACGACCCCGACCTGGCCAAGAAGATCAACACCGCGGTCTTCCCGGGCCAGCAGGGCGGCCCGCTCATGCACGTCATCGCCGCCAAGGCCACGGCGTTCAAGCTCGCGATGACGCCCGAGTTCAAGGAGCGCCAGGAGCGCACCCTCCGCGGCGCCTCGATCATCGCCGACCGCCTCACGCAGGACGACGTGAAGAGCGCCGGCATCGCCGTCCGCTCGGGCGGCACCGACGTGCACCTCGTCCTCGTCGACCTACGGGATGCCGAGATCGACGGCAAGCAGGCCGAAGACCTGCTCCACGAGATCCACATCACGGTCAACCGCAACGCCGTCCCCAACGACCCGCGCCCGCCGATGGTCACGTCGGGGCTGCGCATCGGCACCCCGGCGCTCGCGACGCGCGGCTTCGGTGACGCCGAGTTCACCGAGGTCGCCGACATCATCGCCCTGGCCCTGATCCCGGGCGCCGATGTCGAGGCGCTGCGCACCCGCGTCGCTGCGCTCACGGCCGCATTCCCGCTGTACCCCGGCCTGCAGCAGTGAGCCCCGCCGGGGCTCGACGTCGCGTGTTCCGCGGCGCCGGGCCCCGGCATCCGGCCTCGTCGCCGCCGTGTACGGCGTCGCGGGGAAGGTGGCCCGCGTCGGCGCCACGACGCGACACCCTACGAACGACAGAGACAGAACGAGGGATGCCATGACGGCGACGATTCTCGACGGCAAGGCCGCTGCGGCGGCGATCAAGACGGAGCTCGCCGAGCGCGTCGCCGCCCTGCGCGAACGCGGCATCGTGCCCGGCATCGCGACGGTGCTCGTCGGCGCCGACCCCGCCTCGCAGCTGTACGTCGGGATGAAGCACAAGCAGTCCGAGGCGATCGGCATGAACTCGATCCAGGTCGAGCTTCCCGCGGAGTCCACGCAGGAAGAGGTCGAGGCGGTCATCGACGGCCTGAACGCCGACCCGTCCTGCCACGGGTACATCGTGCAGCTGCCCCTGCCGAAGCACCTCGACACCGACGCGATCCTCGAGCGCATCGATCCGGCGAAGGATGCCGACGGCCTCCACCCCACGAACCTCGGGCGCCTCGTGCTCAACGTCAACGCCCCCATCACGACGCCCCTCCCGTGCACGCCGCGCGGCGTCATCGAGCTGCTGCTGCGCAACGGCTACGACCTGAAGGGCAAGGATGTCGTCGTCGTCGGACGCGGTGTCACGATCGGCCGCTCCATCGGGCTGCTGCTGACGCGCCGCGAGATCAACGCGACGGTGACCCTCACGCACACCGGAACCGCCGACCTGGCGAAGCATCTGCGCGAGGCCGACGTCATCGTCGCTGCCGCGGGCGTGAAGCACATCGTGCGCGCCGAGGATGTCAAGCCGGGCGCCGCGGTGCTGGACGTCGGTGTGACGCGCGAGATCGACCCCGAGACCGGCAAGAACCGCGTGTACGGCGACGTGCACCCCGATGTGGCCGAGGTCGCGGGGTTCCTTTCCCCCAACCCGGGCGGCGTGGGGCCGATGACCGTGGCCCTGCTGATGACGAACGTCGTCGAGGCGGCGGAGCGCGCGGCGACCGTTTCGGACTGAGGCGCGTTCACGCGTTTCGTTGCGGCCCCTCCTCCACAAGCGGCCATACGGACGCTCGTGGAGGGTGACCGTTCGGGTGATCGATAGGTCGCCCCGCCGAGCGGTGCACTGTGATGGGGCTGAATTTTCGGCGCTCCTGCAAAGTCACCCGCTCCCGTGACGCGACCCCCGCGTCTGTTCTGTTTCCCCGCAGCCTGTTACGTCGTCTCCGAGGCATACCCGATGCCTTCATTCGTATCTCGGGGCCGCACTGGGCGGCCCCCTCGATAGGGGAGACATTGTGACGATTGACGTGCCCACGCGGGGAGACCACCTCGAGGGAGACCCGCGCCCTTCGAAATCCGTCGGACGCCGCACCGTTCTTGCCGGCGCAGCCTGGACCGTTCCGGCCGTCGCTCTCGCGGCCGCCGCGCCCGCTCACGCAGCGTCCGGTCTCATGCTCGCGTTCGACAAGACCTCGTATCCAGCGGTCGGCTGCTCCACCGTTACGGGCATCACCCTGACGCTGATGAATGGAACGAGCCCCGCGCAATCCAAGGGTGTCACGGTCACACTCCCGGCCGGTTTCGCCTTCCTCTCCGGCGGGACAACCGTGAATGGTGTAACGGACGCGAACGGTGTCTATGTCGTCCCGGGCATCTCGGTTCCCAACGCCTCGAGCACGGCCGCGATCACCGCCATCGCCGAGGGGGTGACCGCGGTCTCCACGCTCCGCGTCCAAGCCAACAGCACTGCGGAAGAAGCCCGGCTCGCGCAGACGGCGAATCGCACGTGGCCCAACACACCTCCGGGATCGATCGCGATCGGAGCCAACTACTTCCTGTCGCCGACAAACCAATTGTGGTTCGAAGGCGTCAAGGTCGAAGAAGAGGTGGTCGAGGCCGCCGGGTGGCTTTACGCGCCGAATGGTACGCAGTACGCGGACTACCTTCTCCCCGGCAACGGCGGCATGAGACGTGCCTCCGGCACCGCACACGAAAACCCCTACCCGTCCGGTCTACCCACGGATGCGCGTCCGATCGGGCAGGCGTACTTCCTCACCGCCGACGGCGATCTCTACCACTACACCTCCCGGGTGACGGGAAACGTCAAGTCGGTCGTGACCTGGTGTGGTTCTGATGGACATCACGCGGACATCGAACTCAGAACGGGCGTGCTCCTTCGCGCTACCACATACACGATCGATCGGACTTTCTCTCCCTTGCCGGAGACTGCGCGGCCCATCGGCGCGGACTACTTCCTCTCAGACGATGGTGACCTCTTCTTCCGGAGGGATTTCGTGGCCACTCAGGTCACTTCGGCCGTCGGATGGTTCTACAACGGTGGGCCGCTTTATGCCGACTACACGACGGAGTCCGGCGAGGCGCTTCGCGCCTGGGAGAAGGCCCCGCGCGACTCGGTCTACATCGGTACCCCGGCGGGTGCACGCGCCCTCGGCACGATGTACTACCTCACAGACGTCGGCCAGCTCTACTGGAACGGGAAGTTCGCGATCAATGGCGTGGACAAGGCGATTGCGTGGTCCGCTGGCCATCAGATGACAGCTGACGTCCGCACCTTCTCGGGATTGTCGCTCCGTCTGTGGGACCAGACCATCGACTCTCAGTGGTCACCGATGCCCGAGAATGCGTTGTCGATCGGCGCTTCGTATTACTACGAGGCCGAAAAGCAGGAGTTGTACTACCAGGGCAAGCTCCTGGTGACGGGCGTAACGAGCGCGGCGGGGTACCACATTCGTGGTGCGGGAGATTTCTGTGGATACACCACGACCGCTGGTGAGTCGATCCGCGCATTCAACGCGAACCCTCGGGAGTTCGTCCACCAGAACGTCCCCGAAGGTGCGAAGGCGATTGGTTGCTTCTACTTCTTGCTCGACAAAGTGCTCTATCACCTCAACAGAGGAGCTGTTCTCCACGGTGTCTCCGCCGCGGTGTCCTGGGTCAACGGGGTGGAATCGGCGGACGTCCAGCTGGAGTCGGGCACCCTCGTGCAGATGATTGACGGCGCGATCGCCAAGACGTACTCGCCGATGCCGGCGAGCGCGGCTGCTGTCGGGGCCGACTACTTTCTCAATGACAAAGGTGAACTGTACTGGCAGGGCTCACTCATCGCGACGAATGTCGCGTCCGCAGCGGGTTTCTACATGCACAACTGGGGGCACCAGGTCTGCGACTACGTCACGCGCGACGGTGTCGGTCACCGGGCGGGCGACGCGCGGCCGGCGGACTGGACGAAGGCCGGTATCGGGTACGAGATAGCGCTTTCGCGCGGGTATTTCCTTGCGGCGGGTGGCGCACTCTATTGGTATGACAGACCCGTCCTGTTCTCGGACGGCACCCCCGTCACGTACGACCAGATCACGCCCTGGTCGGATCAGTTGTACATGCATGCTGACATCCACGCCAAGAACGGCAATCACTACCGCTTGATTGAGCAGAGTGTGCAGTACCAGTACTGGCGGAACTCGACCGCTCCGAGCGGCGTTCAGGCGGTGGGGATCTACTACTTCCTCACGCCCACCGGTGACCTCTACTACTGCGGCGCTGACGATAACCCGGTTCTCGTCGCGAACGGCGTCGTCGAGGCGAAGGGGTGGTACGACGCGACTCGAACCGTCGCCTGCGCGGACTACCGTGACGGCGGAGGGGTCGTGCGCCGCGCGGATGGGGGAACCCCGAACGTGGCGACGTACTCGGGAGCGCCCGTCCAGGCCGAGTTGCTCGGGTCGGGGTACTTCCTGACGTCGGCCAAGGTCTTGTGGTTTGGCGGCACCACCGTCACCACCAACCCGGCATCATTGGACGCCTGGAACGACAGCAGCTCCGCCGGATATCACGTCACGTACCGCACCTCGGATGCCCGGGCGCTACGTGCAAAGGGCGCCGACCCCGCCGAGCAGACGTGGCTCGCGGGTGGTGCACCCCTCAATTCGAAGCTCGTCGGTTCGAAGTACGCACTGGCGGCGGACGGCGAGCTCTGGTTCGCGGGAACGTCCGTCGCAACCGGGGTGAAAGACGCCGTGGGGTGGTCGCAGCAGGCCGACAGCGGACGCTTTTTCGCTGACTACTTTGATGCAAGCGGCGCGGGTCGAGTGGACTTGCAGAATGGAGTTCCGCTGTCGTCGCCCTACAGCAACGTGCCTCTCACCGCGACGCTTCTGGGGTACGGGTTCCAGCTCGCAGGAAGCGATCTCTTGTACCAGGGGAGCACCGTTGCGGCAAATGTCGCGTCGGGGGCCGCGTGGATCGATGGCGGATATCTGCCTTTCTGCGACTACCGGACGCAGGATCTGGGTGCTTATCGGCTTCAGGAGACGAACGGTGAGCTCAAGGACTGGACTCAGGGCCGCACGCCGGTGGGGTCGGAGCCGCGCGGCGCCGACTATTTCGTCAGCGGCGATGGTGTCCTCAGCTTCGAGGGGCAGATCGTGGACACGAATGCGACTGACGTCGTCGGCTGGAACTGGGGAGGAGATCGGTACGCGGATTACCGCGTTCCGAACTCCTCGTCGACGAAGCGTGTCCAGGCAAAGGCTCTCGACAAGACCGCCTTCGTGTATGCGTCGCCAGCTCTGGGAACCGAACCCGTGGGAGCGGGGTACTGGTTGAACGGCAAGACCGGCCAACTCTGGTACGCCAACGCGATCATCGTGGACGACGTCGAGATCTCGGACCTCGTGGGCGAAGAGGTTCAGATGGCGCGGGGATGGGTGTACGGGCAGCCCGCGGTCAACTATCGGGAGAGGGATGGTGCCGCCCGCCGTCGAGAGAAGAACGCGAATCCCTTGGTCACGACCTTCGTCCAGGGCAGTACCCCTCTGGGGTCTAAGCCGATCGGTGCAGAGTACTTCCTCAATGAAGGCGATCTCTGGTTCCAGGCAGGACAACCTGGTCCCGGTCAGATCGGCCCCGTGACGGGCGGCGTGGCCCGCGCGATCGGTTACTGGATCAACGGCTACTTCGCGGACTTCATGACGACGGACGACGTTGCGTCTTCTGCGGGGGGCTCGGACGTCACTGGCATCGACGGATCGAACACGGATCCCGCCGCGGTTCCGGTCGGCGCCCTGTATTTCCACGTCCCCAACGGCAAGCTGTACTACAACGGCGAGGCGCTCAAAGACTCACAGAACAACGAGCTCGGTTACGTGGCCAGTGTGGTGAGTTGGGGTCCAGGAGAACGGCGCGCAACATATGCATTGATCCAGGACTGCACTCCCGGTCGGTGAGATCAGCGGAGCGGGGGTACCGGAAACGGTGCCCCCGCTTCGTCGTTCCGTCGCCGAACGAGGGGTGACGGGCGGTTGAACTCCTCCCGCATCGTTGGCAAGGGGTGCGCGGAGGTCGCCGAACGTGGCATCGTCGTCTCATGACTGACTCCGTGCTCAACGACCTCCTCCGCCGCGTCACCGAGAGCGGCCTGCTCGACGAGCCGACGATCGACGAAGACACCGTGGTGGGCCTCGCCCACTTGGATGCTGCGGGCGTCGAGGTGGAGGTCGATCTCGACCCCGAGATCGAGGACGTCGACGACCCCGATGTCGACGCGATCGTGGCATCCCTCTCCGACATCCTGACGGTCAGCGAGGATCGTTGGCGCGCGATCGTCGATGAGGTCGCCACGGAGATCGAGGAAGCCGTCGAGGACGACGAGGTGGATGCCGAGATCGACCTGCGTACCGACCTGGAGGCCGTCGGGGTGGGAGTCTTCGCGGACGCGATCATCGTGGTGTTCGCGGGGGCGACGTCGTTCCCCGACTCGCTCGTGCACGTCCAGCTCACGCCCGAACTCGAGGTCGAGGACATCGAGATCGTGAGCGACGACGACGAGGATGACGAAGACGACGACGAGGACTGAGCCTCACCGCAGGCGAGAACGGCCGGGACGTACCCACGGGTACCCCGGCCGTTCGTTTTTCCGTGGAGGTCACCCCGGCGGGTGCCATCGGCGTCCGAGATCCCCCGCCTGGTCGCTCCACGCCGGTGTCTGGTGCAGGGGCGCGACGGTGAGGCGACAGCATTCTGCATCCGTGTTCGAACATCTACCGTCGGGGGCACACGGTGCGCAGAGAGGCGCTCCGCGAGAGCATCCACAGGAGGACGCATGACGAACATCGGCGTCGTCGGCGCTGGAACGGCGGGCCTGCATCTGGGCCTTCTGCTGCGGCAGCACGACATCCC
This sequence comes from Microbacterium canaveralium, assembly GCF_047238045.1. Lineage (NCBI taxonomy): Bacteria > Bacillati > Actinomycetota > Actinomycetes > Micrococcales > Microbacteriaceae > Microbacterium > Microbacterium canaveralium. The sequence continues at coordinate 822,844 of NZ_JBDFMA010000003.1, forward strand.
CGTCACCATCTACACCGACCGCACCGCCGATCAGGTGGCCGAGGGCCGACTGCCCAACAGTGTCGCCCACCACGCGGTCACGATCGAGCGCGAGCGCGAGCTGGGTGTCGACCACTGGCCGGTGGAGGAGTTCGGCTACTTCTGCCACCACCACTGGGTGGGAGGCGCCGGCCTCTTCTTCCGTGGGAACTTCCACAACCCGTCACGCGCGGTGGACTACCGCATCTATCAGCCGACGCTCATGGGCGATTTCGAGGACCGCGGCGGTCGGATCGAAATCCGCTCGGTCGAGGCGGAGGACCTCGACGCCCTGAGCGAGAAACACGACGCGATCGTGGTCGCTTCAGGCAAGAAGTCCCTCGGCGACTTCTTCGGCATCAACGAAGCGAAGACCCCCTACGCCGGACCGCAGCGTCGCCTGATGGTGGGCCTCTGGCACGGGGTCGCGAACGAGGACACCAAGAGCGTGACGCTCAGCATCGCCCCCGGACACGGCGAACTGCTCGACATCCCGCTCTACAGCTTCGCCGGACACACCCACGCGCTGCTGTTCGAGAACGTCATCGGCGGAGACACCGAGGTGCTCGCCGATGCGCGGTACGACGACGATCCCGAGGCGTTCCGCCGTCTCGTGCTCGACAAGGTGCGGCAGTACCACCCGACCGTGTCGGCCCGCATCGACGAATCCACGTTCGAACTCGCCCGACCTCAGGATCTTCTGCAGGGCGCGGTGCGCCCGGTGCTGCGCAACGACTATCGCGTCCTCGACAACGGCACGGTGGTCATCGCTGCCGGTGACGTCCACTCCGTGCTGGACCCCGTTATCGGTCAGGGCGGGAACTCGGCCTCCTACTCGGGATACACCGTGGGCCAGGAGATCCTCGAAGACCGTGGCTTCGGCGCCGACCTCGGCCGCCGGGCGGCGGCACGGCGCAGTGAGCGCGTCGAGAAGGTCAGCGACTGGACGAACCTCATGGTCCAGGTCCCCCCGGCGGCGCACATGATCGATCTGCTGGGCGCGATGAGCCAATCGCCGACGTTGGCCGACGAATTCACCCAGAACTTCAACGACCCCATCGCCCAATGGGACGATGTCGTCGGATCGCCGGAGATCGCGGCCGCAGCCATCGCGCGCACCGCGGCCCACGACGCGAGCGAGGAGCCCGCCCATGCATAAGCTGCTCGTCCTCTACCCGGAGCCGGTCGATCGGGTCGCCTTCGAGGAGCATTACCGGACGGTGCATCTGCCCCTGTGCGAGAAGCTCCCCGGGGTACGCGAGATCTCGTTCACCCTGGCGGTCGACCCGGGGCCCGCTCCGTCGCCCTATTTCGCGGTGTTCGAGGCGACGTTCGATTCCGCGGACGACCTCGGGGCCGCGCTCGCGTCGCCCGAGGGCGAAGCCGTCCAGGCCGACGTTCCCCGCTACGCGACGAACGGCGCGATCGTGATGACCTTCGCCGTGGAGCAACTCGTCCGCGTGTGAGGAAGGCCCGCGCCGGGGCAGGAGCATCCGTTCCCGCCCCGGCGCGTCGTCGTGCGCGCGGCGGTCCCCCTCGGCGGGGATGCCGCGGCAGTTCAGCCGACCGTCGCCCCGCGGTACTCGCTGGGGGAGACGCCCATCTCCGCTCGGAACAGCTTGCTGAAGTGCGACGGGTCGGTGAAACCCCAGGCCGCCGCCACCGCCGCCACTCCTTCGCGGGCGTGCCGCGGATCGCGAAGATCGCGGCGCACGTGGTCGAGCCGGCGGTCGCGGACCCAGTGGGACACCGTCGTCCCACGCCGCTGGAACAGTGTGTGCAGGTGGCGCGTGGAGATGTACGCCGCCGCCGCGATGCGCTCGGGGCCCAGATCGGGTTCGTGCAGGTGCGCGTTGATGAACGTGTCGATGCGGAACATCAACTCGGCGTGCGGGTCCGACCAGGGAGCGTCGCGGAGTTCCTGTCCGACCATCGTCGCGATCAGATCCATCGTGTTGTGCGTCACCTGCACGCCGGTGGCATCGTCGAGGGTCGGCAGCGCGCTCGCCAGGCCGGCGAGGAAGTGCCCGACCGCACGGGCGAAGCCCTGGTCGCCCGGGATGCGCACCGCCGTCAGTCCGCGCAGGATCGTCGCATCGACATTGATCATGCGGTGCGGGAACATCACGACCACGGCCGCGAGGTCGTCGGCGAACGCGAGCGTGTAGGGACGGCTCGTGTCATACAGCACGATGTCGCCGGGGGAGAGCAGGGCGGTGCGATCGTCCTGCGTGAGGACGCCGGTCCCGCTGAGCTGCAGCGTCAGCTTGACGTACGACTCCGCCGACGCGTCGACAAGATCTTGCGAGCGGGTGACCGAATGTCCGCTGGCGCGAACGGTCGAGAAGAGGATGCCGTCGCTGACACGCCCCTCCAGATGTGCGCTGAAGCGCGTCCCCCGCGGGGATTCCACGGTGAGGGGGACGAAGGACCGGGAGGCGATCGCCTGCCACTGTTCCTTTCCCAGAGCGTGCTCGCGGATCAGGCCGGGGACCACCGCGGACGGCGTCGGGGATTGCATCGTCACTCACCTCACAACGTTGTGATCGAGCGAGCCGACATCGGCTCGGACACAAAGAGCGTACGTCGCCGCGCCCGCCACGCGGAGGGAACCGGCATCCATCCCGGCACTGGGAGCCAAGCCTCGTACGCGCATTCACCAGACGCTCACGCCACGGGCGGCGCACGATGGTCCCACCCGGTCAGAGAGGACCCCCCCCATGATGATGAGCTCCATCGAGACGTTCCCGCCCGAGTCGACGCTCTTCCGCCCGACCGCGCACTTCTTCCGTGGGGGACTCGGCCGGTTCGCGACGGGCGTCGCCGTGGTCACCTTCCACACGGCGGATGCCGAGGGCGAGCGGCCCCGTCACGGGATCACGGTCAACTCCTTCACATCGGTGTCGATGGAACCGCCTCTCGTCCTCGTGTCGATCCAACGCACCGTGCGAACGCACGAAATGCTGCACGACACGCCTTTCACCATCAATATCCTCGGCGCCGAGCAGCAGGGACTGGCCTTGACCTTCGCGGGTCGTCCGCAGGTCGAGCCGGTGTGGGAGGACGGGGGCGGGGCTCCGCGGCTCGCGGGGGTGCTCGGCTGGTTCGAATGCGAGCCGTGGGCGGAGTACGACGGCGGCGACCACACGCTCTTCATCGGGAAGGTCGTGGACTTCGGCTATCGGGCCGGCGACGCCCTCGGCTTCGTCAACGGCCAGTTCACGACCGTGCACGAGGCGCCCCGAGGGCACGAGCTGCTCTTCTGACCCGCGCGTCGACTCGTCCCGTCACAGGCTTTGCTCCCCGAAAGGTTCCCCCATGCCCGCACGCCCCGGTTCCGATTACCTCGCCCGCCTGAACGCTCGGCACCCGGAGGTGCACCTCGACGGCGAGGTCGTCACGGCCCGCATCGCGGAACACCCGGCGTTCGCGCCGGTCGCCCGCGAATACGCTCGGCTCGCGGACCTGTCCAACGACCCCGCGCGCCGCGACGAGGTCACGTTCGTCAGCGACACCGGTGAGGTCGAACCGATTGCTCACCTCGTCCCGCGCGCCCCCGAGGATCTGGCGCGCCGACGCCGCGGGATGCAGGTGTGGGCGGGGGAGAGCGCGGGGTTCCTGGGTCGCACGGGCGACTACCTGTCATCGGCGCTCGCCGCGTTCGCGGGCTCGTCGGCGTTCTTCGCGCGGGCGGGTGATGTCTACGCCGAGCGCGTGCTCGCCTACGCCGAGCGCGTGCGCGCCGGCGACCTCGTGCTCTCGCACACGCTCCTGCCGCCCCAGGTCAACCGCGCGGTGCCCGCCGTCGGACAGGGCGACGGGCAGCTCGCGGCACGCGTGGTCGAGGAACGCGCCGACGGCATCGTGGTCCGCGGGGCGCGGATCCTGGCGACCTCGGCTCCCGTCGCCGACGAGCTGCTCGTGCTTCCCTCGACCGTGCTGCGCAACGTCCCCGAGGATGCCGCCTACAGCTTCGCCTTCGCGATCCCCACTGATGCCCCCGGCCTCCGGCTGCACTGCCGCACTCCGCTGCACCGCGGAGGCTCCGCGTTCGACGAGCCCCTCGCATCCCGCTTCGACGAGATGGATGCCGTGGCCGTCTTCGACGACGTGTTCGTCCCCGCGGAGCGCGTGTTCATCCTGGGCCGACCCGATCTCTGCAACACGCTCTACAGCGAGACCGGTGCGGGAGCGCTCATGACCCACCAGGTCGTCACGCGCACCTTCGTGAAGACCGAGTTCTTCCTGGGCCTGGCGTCCACGATGGCGGAGGCGATCGGCATCCAGGGGTTCCCTCACATCCAGCAGCAGCTCGCCGAGCTCATCACCTACGTCGAGATCGAGCGGGCCCTGCTCCGTGCCGCGGAGGTCGACGGGGAGGCGAACGAGTTCGGCGTGTTCCTGCCGCGCTGGGCGACGCTGAACGCGGCCCGCAACTGGTACCCCACGCACGTCGCCCCGCGTCTGACCGACATCATCCGCACGCTGGGGGCATCGGGACTCATGGCGACCCCGAGCGACGCCGACTTCGCGTCCGACGTCCACGGCGATCTGGAGCAGTACCTGCAGTCGGCGACGCTCGGAGCGCGCGAGCGCACCGCCCTGTTCCGTCTCGCGGCCGATGCCGCCGTCTCCTCGTTCGCCGGCCGGCAGTCGCTGTACGAGTACTTCTTCTTCGGCGATCCGGTACGCATGGCGTCCGCGCTCGTGGGCTCGTACGATCTCGGCGGTGCGCGTGCGCGGGTGCGCGGCATCCTCGACCGCTCGGAATGACGCCCGCGCCGCCCTCACGGGGTGACGGATGACGCACCGTCATGCCCGGACGGTGAAGTCCTCCAGCGGCGTGCCCGCCTCGTAGGGGCCGAAGAACAGATCAGCGCCCGCCGCCGTCAGCGAGACGCCCGTGCCGGTCGATCCGTCGAAGCTCGCGACCTCGGCGAAGGGCAGCCGCAGCGCGGCGTCGTCGGGGTCGGCGATCTCCAGCATCCAGGTCTCCCCGTGCGCGGTGAGAGACGGGTCGGCGAGGACGACGCGCATCATGCCGCCGTGGCCAGTGAAGGTGACGCTGCCCGAGAAGACCACGCCCTCGCCGGGGAAGACGAAGCCGGCGGGGTCTTCGTGGGCGCCGCTCGTCGTCGCCACCTCTCCGTCGCTCATCCCGCGCACGTACGCGAGCAGCGAGCGCTTCACGGCCCACACCAGGGCGCTCACGCCGACGTCCAGCTGATCGAGCGGGCGAAGGACACCAGGGCTCGCACGCGCTCGGGCGGATCGATCGTCGCCGACCAGATCACGTCGATGCCGACGGGCTCGACGGGCGGGGAGATCTCCTTCATCGCAACAGGGTAGCCCTCGTAACTCGCCGGATTCGCGGGACGTTGGACGAGGATGCCGTACCCCAGCCCCCTTCCCACGAGCGTGCGAACCGCCTCGTAACTGGCGGTGCGATGACGGATGCGAGGGGTGAGTCCGCGGGCTTCGAACAGGGAGAGCGTGTGCGCGGAGGACGGAGGCGCGTCCAGCAGGATGAGGTCTCGCGACGCGACGTCCTCGAGCCGGACGGTGTCGGCCTGGGCGAGCGGATCGTCAGCGGCCAGCAGCACGTGTGCGGGCAGCGCGAACAGGCGTTCGCGGCGTGGGTGGCCCGGGACGAGCGTGTCGTAGACGAACGCGACGTCGACCTCGCCCGATTCGATCCGCCCCTCGAGCTGGTCGTGGGTGGCCTCGCGAATGTGCAGGTCGACGCGGGGATGGGCCTCCCCGAAGTCGTGCAGGAGCGGGGGGAGGACGGTGGGGGCGAGGGTCGGATAGCAGCCGATCGTGATCGGTCCGACGAGCTCCCCGGGATCCGCGCGGAGCCCGATCATGATCTCGCGCGAGGCCGCCAGCAGCGGGCGGGCGCGGTCGACGACGTGAACTCCCGCGCTGGTCAGGGAGACGCCGTGCGCGCGCCGCCGCACGGTGAGCGCGGTGCCGACGACCCGGTCGAGTTCGGCGAGAGCCTCGGAGAGCGTCGAGGAAGACACGCGCAGTTCGGCGGCCGCGGCGGCGATCGTGCCGGCATCCGCCACCGCCGTGAGGTATCCGAGTTGCCGCAGGGTGAAGTCGGGAACGGGGAGCACGGGGACACCTCACATCGGATATGACGAAGACAAAACCCGGAAAAAGCCGCTTTCCCCGGTGTTTGACTCGAACGATACTCGAAGTGTTCGCCGCTGAACCACGACACGAGGAAGTGCGCCGTGAGCCGACCCGCCCCCATCGCCGACTGGGTGACGATCCCCGATCTCTACCGTGACCCGTTCCCGATCTACGACCGTCTGCGTGCCGAGGGCGGCGTGCACTGGGTGCCGAACGTCGGGCGTTACCTCATCACGAGCTACGACGCGGTGCACACGACCGAGTTCGACCAGGAGACGTTCTCGGCGAACGAGGAGGGATCGCTCCAGATCCGCGCCATGGGGCACTCGATGCTTCGCCGCGACGATCCGGAGCATTACCCGGAGCGAAAGGCCTGGCAGCCGGTGCTGCGGCCAGGCGTGGTCAAGCGCACGTGGACGAGCGTGTTCGAGCGCAACGCGGATCGCTACCTCGACGAGATGATCGCGAAGGGACCCGGAGCCGACATCGTCTGGGACTTCGCCGCGCCCTACTCCGCGGAGAACCTGCGGGAGATCCTCGGCTTCCACAATGTGCACCAGGAAGACCTGCAGCGCTGGTCGCAGACACTGATCGACGCCACCGGCAACTACGCCGACGACCCCGAGGTCTGGGCCAAAGGAAAGCGGTCGTTCGACGAAGTCGACGCCGCGCTGGACGAGATGCTCGCGTGGCATGCGAAGAACCCCGACCACTCGCTCATCTCGACGCTGCTGCGGATTCCCGACTACGAGATGCCGATCGAGAAGATCCGGGCGAACGTCAAGATGACGATCGGCGGTGGCCTGAACGAGCCACGCGACGCCCTCGGCGTCGCCGCGTGGGCGCTGCTCGAGCACCCGGATCAGCGCCGGGCGGTCGAGGCCGATCCCTCCCTCTGGCCCGCGGTCTTCGACGAGGCCATCCGCTGGATCGCGCCCATCGGGCTCTATTCGCGGCAGGTCACCACCGACACCGTGCTCGCCGGGGTGCAGCTTCCCGCCGGGGCGAAGCTCGGCATCTGCGTGCTCTCGGCCAATCGCGACGAGAACGTCTGGGCGGATGCCGCGCGGTTCGACATCCGCCGTGAGGTCAAGCCGCACCTGGCTTTCAGCAAGGGCGTGCACGTGTGCCTGGGGGCGTGGGTGGCGAAGGCCGAGGTCGCCACGGTCGGCCTTCCGCGCCTGTTCGAGCGCCTTCGCGGGGTCGACCCGCATCCCGAACGGCCGGCCGTGATCGGCGGCTGGGTGTTCCGCGGCATGCTGGAGCTGCCGGTCACGTGGGACGCAGCCGCTGCCGCCACCCCCGCGACAGAGATGCGACCCACTGATCCCGGCGTGGCGGCGCCGCGTGTCGCCATCGTCGGGTCGGGTCCCGCGGGCTGCTTCACCGCGCAGGCCGTCCGCCGCTCCTTTCCCGCAGCGGAGATCGACGTCTTCGAGCGGCTGCCCGTACCGTACGGTCTCGTGCGCTACGGCGTCGCCGCCGACCATCAGGGCACGAAATCGGTGGCACGCCAGTTCGACCGACTCTTCACCGAGGAGGGCGTGCGTTTCCACGGGGGCGTCACGATCGGGCAGGAGGTCTCGCTGGACGCGATGCGCTCGGCCTTCGACGCCGTCGTGCTCGCGTCGGGGCTGTCCGCGGACGCGCGCCTGAACATGCCCGGGGCCGATCTCCCCGGGGTCGTCGGCGCGGGAACGCTGACACGCGTGCTCAACGGGCACCCCGATCACTCGGACGACGACATCGCTCTCGGGCGGCGGGTGGTCGTCATCGGCCACGGCAACGTCGCTCTCGATGTCGTGCGACTGCTATCGCGCACGAGCGCCGACCTCGACGGGAGCGATGTCGACGACGCCGTCCACGCGCGGCTGGCCGGCGCCGTGCGCGTCGTCCACGTCGTCGGACGCTCCGCCCCCCAGGTGGCGAAGTTCGATCCCGTCATGGTGCGCGAACTCGCGAGCATCGCCGGGGTGGGGCACACGGTGCACCAGCCCGACCTCCTCGGCGTCGCCGACGGGAAGGATGCGCGGGTCGACGCCGTCCGCGCCCTGGCAGCCGCATCCGACGATCGCGCGCGAGTGCAGGTGCACTGGTGGTTCGGTCTCGCTCCGCAGGAGATCCAGGGTGCGGCGTCGGTGCAGAGCGTGGTGTTCCGGGGGGACGGCGGTGAGGTGCGCCTCGAAGCCGATGCCGTGGTCACCGCCGTCGGCTTCGCCGCCGGCCCGGCCACCCTCGTCGAGCCGGGAGCGCACCCGGATGGCCGCATCGACCCCGGGCTCTACGTGGCGGGCTGGCTGCGGCGGGGGCCGCGAGGGACGATCCCCGACCAGCGTTCGGACTCGCGCGCCCTCGCCCGCGCCCTCGCCGACGATCTCGCCTCGGGCGCGCTCGCCGGGGGCTCGAGAGGCATCGACGCACTCGAGCTGCCCGCGCGCGTCGACTTCGACGGATGGCGGCGCATCGACGTCCGCGAGACGCTCAGTGCGGCGCCCGGGCGCGTTCGCGCGAAGCTGCGCACGCGCGAGGAACTTCTCGCCGCCGCGACGGACCCGTCGATCCCGCTTCCCGTGGCCGAGGTGTCGCGCCCGGGAGCAGGCGGCGCGGGCGCGGAGCACGTCACCATTCTCTTCGGCACCGAGTCGGGCAACGCCGAGCTCGTCGCGGAGGATCTCGCGCGCCACCTCGGCGATCGCGGCGAGACCCGTGTCGTCGACCTGGGCGACCTGGACCCCGCCGATCTCGACCCCCGACGCGTGCACCTGATTGTGTGTTCGACCTACGGCGACGGTGAACTGCCCACCAACGTCCGGGGGCTGCGTGAACGCCTCCTGGCCGAGCGTCCCGCGCTGGATGGCATCCGGTATGCGGTGTTCGGTCTCGGCGACCGCAGTTATACGAAGACGTACTCGCGGGGCAGCGAGATGATCGACGAGGCACTCGCCGCGTGCGGGGCGTCGCGGGTCGGCGAATACGGTCGCCACGATGCCGGCGGCCCGTTGGATGCCGCCGAGGTGGCGCGCGAGTGGGCGGACGGCGTGCTCGCCGAACTGTCCGCCCGCGAACTCGCCACCCGCTGAGGCGGACAGGAGGTCAGTAGCTCGCGCGCCCCTCGTCGGCGGCGTCCGACGACCAGCGCGCCGCGAGGGCCTCCGACCCCCGGGCCAGGAGAGCGACATCGGCGCCGACGAGGAGGAATGACGCTCCCGCCTCCACGTACGCCTGCGCGGCGAGGGGGTCGAAGGCGTTCACCCCCACCGGCTTCCCGACCGTGCGCACCGCCTCGAACGCCCGCAGCGCGGCGGCGACGACATCCGGGTGCGTCTGCCGGCCGAGGAGGTCCATGGATGCCGCGAGGTCGCTCGGGCCGACGAAGACGCCGTCGATGCCGTCGACGGCAGCGATCTCGCCCGCCGCGTCGACGCCGTCCAACGTCTCGACCTGGACGAACAGCGAGACGTGATCGTCGGCGCGGGTGAGGTAGTCGTCGACGCGGTTCCACCGGGCCGAGCGCGCGAGCGCCGACCCCACGCCCCGGACGCCCCGGGGCGGGTAACGCACCGCGGAGACGAGCTCCCGCGCCTGGTCGGCGGAGGACACCATCGGCACGAGGATGTTCTGCGCGCCGAGGTCGAGCACCTGCTTGAGCGTCACGGTGTCACCGATGGGGACGCGCACCACCGGCGTCGCCGGGTACGCGGCGATCGCCTGCAGCTGGCCGAGGACGGAGGTGAGCCCGTTGGGGGAGTGCTCCATGTCGACGAGGACCCAGTCGGTGCCCGACCCCGCGACGATCTCGGCGACGAGCGGGCTGCCCGAGCACACCCAGATTCCCGCGAGGGGACGGGAGGCGTCGGCCAGACGCTCGCGGAAGGTGGGGTCTAGACGAAGCGGCATTCGATTCTTCCCATCGGTCCGTAGTCGCACAGCACGCTATCGCCCCGCGACACCCACATCGGCCGAGTGAACGAACCGGCCAGGATGATCTCGCCGGCTTCGAGCCGGGCACCGTGCTGCGCGAACTTGTTGGCCAGCCACGCGACGCCGGTCGCGGGGTGTCCGAGCACGCCCGCGGCGACGCCGGTCTCTTCGATCTCGCCATTGCGGGAGAGGACACCGGGTACCCAGCGCAGGTCGATCTCGTCGGGACGCTTTCGGATGTCGCCGAGCACCATCGCGCCGTAGGCGGCGTTGTCCGAGATCGTGTCGACGATCGTGCGACCCTCGAGCTCGATGTGGGAGTTCAGCACCTCGAGCGCGGGGACCGCGTAGTCGATGGCCGCGAGAGCCTCCTCGAGCGTGCAGCCGGGCCCCTCGAGGGGATGCTTCAGCACGAATGCGAGTTCGACCTCGATGCGGACGTTCGAGAAGAGCTCCACCGGGATCTCCTCGCCGGAGCGGTATACGGTGTCGTCGAACATGACACCGTAGTCCGGCTCGGTGATGCCGGTGGCCTGCTGCATCGCCCTTGAGGTCAGCCCGATCTTGCGCCCCACCAGGGTGCGCCCGGCGGCGACCTGCGCGTCGCGCCAACGGCCCTGGATCGCGTACGAGTCCTCGACCGTGGCATCCGGGAATCGCGCCGTGATGCGCGGGATCACCGAGTGGGTGCGGTCGGCCTCGGCGAGCTCCGCCGCGATCGTGCGGATCTGATCGTCCGACAGCATGTCAGAGCTGGTTGCCGAGCTTGAACTCGGGCGTGGGTGCGGTGTCCTCGGGAGCACGCGTGTAGCTGAAGCCGTCCGCGCCGATCGTCACGGCCATCTCGCTCGCGTCGGTGCGCGCGCGCACCGGCTGCGGGTTGCCGTCGAGGTCGAGGACGAGCGAGGCCTCGGTGTACCAGGACGGCACGACGGGGTTTCCCCACCAGTCACGTCGCTGGTTGTCGTGGACGTCCCACGTGACCACGGGGTTGTCCGGGTCGCCGGTGTAATAGTCCTGCGTGTAGATCTCGACGCGGTGACCGTCGGGGTCGCGGAGGTACAGGTAGAACGCGTTCGAGACGCCGTGGCGGCCGGGACCCCGCTCGATGGCATCCGACCGCCGGAGGGCGCCGAGCTTGTCGCAGATCGCGAGGATGTTGTGCTTCTCATGGGTCGCGAAAGCGACGTGATGCATGCGGGGACCGTCACCCCCGGTCATGGCGGTGTCATGCACGGTGGGCTTGCGGCGCATCCACGCGGCATACACCGTTCCCTCGTCATCCTGGATGTCCTCGGTGACGCGGAAGCCGAGCGACTGCATGAAGTTCACCGCGCGGGGCACGTCGGGGGTGACCTGGTTGAAGTGGTCCAGGCGCACGAGTTCCCCGGGGGTGTGCAGGTCGTAACGCCACGACAGGCGCTCGACGTGCTCGGTGGCGAAGAAGAACTCGTAGGGGAACCCGAGGGGGTCTTCCACGCGGACCGAGTCGCCGATGCCCTTCGTGAAGCCGCCGGGGCGCCGCTCGACGCGGCATCCGAGTTCGGAGTAGAAGGCGACCGCTTTGTCGAGGTCATCGGCGCTGCGCACGCGGTACGAGAACGCGGCGACGGCCGCGACCGGGCCCTCGCGCAGCACGAGGTTGTGGTGGATGAACTCCTCGGTGGAGCGGAGGTAGATCGCGTTCCCGTCCTCCTCCGTGACGTACAGGCCGAGCACGTCGACGTAGAACTCGCGGGATGCCGCGAGGTCGGTCACCACGAGCTCCATGTACGCGCAGCGAAGGATGTCGGGCGCCGGCGCCACGGGTGTCGGGATGGGGTTCTCGGCCTGGATCGGCGCCTCCTGCGAGACGAAGAACCCCGAGGAGGTGCGGGTCATCTGGCTGCGGTCGGTCATCTCAGGCTCCTTTGCCGAAGGTGGGGTTGTGGGCGGGTCCGAGCGTGATGTGCACGGCCTGCTGGTCGGTGTAGAAGTCGATGGAGCGGTACCCGCCCTCGTGGCCGAGACCGGAGGCCTTCACCCCGCCGAACGGCGTCCGGAGGTCGCGGACGTTGTTGGAGTTCAGCCACACCATGCCCGCCTCGACGTTCTGCGCGAACAGGTGGGCGCGCTTCAGGTCGTTCGTCCACACGTAGGCGGCGAGGCCGTATCTGGTGTTGTTCGCCAGCGCGAGGGCTTCCTCGTCGGTGTCGAAGGGCGTGATCGCGACGACCGGGCCGAAGATCTCCTCCTGGAAGATGCGGGCGTCGGGGGCGACGTCGGCGAACACCGTGGGACGGACGAAGTTCCCCTCGGCGAAATCGTCCGGACGACCGCCACCGGCGACCAGGCGCCCCTCGGTCTTGCCGAGCTCGACGTACGACATGACCTTCTCGTAGTGCTCGGGGTGCACGAGCGCGCCGACCTCGGTCTCGGGGTCGTCGGGGTACCCGACCTTGACGCGGTCGGCCTGGGCGGCATACCGCTCGACGAACTCGTCGTACACCGACCGCTCGACGAGGATGCGACTCCCCGCGGTGCAGCGCTCGCCGTTGAGCGAGAACACGCCGAAGATGGTCGCGTCGATCGCGGCATCCAGGTCGGCGTCGGCGAAGACGATCGCGGGGCTCTTGCCGCCCAGCTCCATCGAGAGGCCCTTGAGGAAGGGCGCGGCGTTGGCGAAGATGATCTGCCCCGTGCGGCTCTCGCCCGTGAACGAGATGAGCGGCACGTCCGGGTGCTTCACCAGGGCGTCGCCGGCGTCTTCGCCGAGGCCGTTGACCAGGTTGAAGACGCCCTCCGGGAGTCCCGCCTCCTCGAAGATCCCCGCCCACAGCGAGGCGGACAGCGGCGTGAACTCCGCGGGCTTGAGGACGACGGTGTTTCCCGTCGCGAGGGCCGGACCGAGCTTCCACGACTCGAGCATGAACGGGGTGTTCCACGGCGTGATGAGCCCCGCGACGCCGATGGGCTTGCGGTTGACGTAGTTCAGCTGTCGCCCGGGCACCTTGAACGCGTCGTCGGTCTGCGCCACGATCAGGTCGGCGAAGAACCGGAAGTTCTCGGCCGCGCGCCGCGCCTGCCCAAGCGCCTGGGTGATCGGCAGGCCCGAGTCGAAGGACTCGAGCTCCGCGAGGCGTGCGTCGCGCGACTCGACGATGTCGGCGATGCGGTGCAGCACGCGGGAGCGCTCGCGGGCGAGCATGCGCGGCCAGGGCCCTTCGGTGAAGGCGGTGCGTGCGGCAGCGACGGCGGCGTCGATGTCGGCCTTCTTGCCCGCCGCGGCGCGGACGTACGTCTCGTTGGTGACGGGGTCGAGGACGTCGAACTCGTCACCGTCGATCGAGTCGACGAAGCGTCCGCCGATGTAGTGCTGGATGCGCGTGGGCAGATCGGCCGGAGTGCGGCGGGTCATGGATGCTCCTTCGATGGAGGGGTGGATGCCGGTGGCATCCGGTTCAAAAGGCGGGGAGACCGAGCGACTCGTCGGGGTGCTCGTGGATGAGGTAGGCGTCGAGCGTCGCGGACCTGTGGCGACGGGCGGTCTTCTCGATCTCGGCGAGCGGAGCGCCGGTCTCGATGAGGACGAGGATGTTCTCGTGCTCACGCACCGACTCGGCGGCGCGACCGGGCACGAAGCTGAACGTCGAGTCGCGCAGATGCCCGAGGCGGGCCCATTCGGCCCGAACGAGCTCGAGCATGCGCGGGTTCGCGCACTTCTCGAAGAGGATGGCGTGGAACTCCTGGTTCAGCGCCGTGAAGGCCCGGGGGTCGAAATGCTGCAGGGTCTCGACCATGAGTTCGTTCACGGCGCGGGCTCGACGGACGTCGTCGACGGTGAGCGATCTCGCCGACAGCGCGGTCGCGGCCCCCTCGAGGATGCTGAGCGACTGCATGCTGAACCGGTACTGCGAGTCGTCGACCATGGACACCCGCGCCCCGACGTTGCGCTCGAAGGTCACGAGCCCCTCGGCCTCGAGCTGGCGGATCGCCTCACGCACGGGGACGACGCTCATGTCGAGGTCTCCCGCGATCGAGCCGAGGACGAGCCGATAGCCGGGGGTGAACTCCTGACGAGCGATGCGCTCCTTGATCCAGTGATACGCCTGCCGTGACTTGCTGAGCGTCGCGTCGGGGGTGCTCACGAGCGCTCCTCCTCGAAGCGGGCGCGCCACTGCGCGTTCATCGGAAAGAGCCCCTCCACGGGGTGCCCGGCCGACACCTGGTCCGCGATCCACGCGTCCTCCTCCTCCTGGGCGAGCGCGGCGTCGACGACCTCCTCGACGAGCGCGGGCGGGATGACGATGACCCCGTCGCGGTCGCCCACGATGACGTCGCCGGGCTGCACCGTCGTTCCCCCGCATCCGATCGTCACGTCGGTGTCCCACGGCACGTGCCGCCGGCCCAGGACGGCCGGGTGGGCGCCCCGGGAGAAGACCGGAAGACCGACATCCGCGACGGCGGCGTAGTCGCGCACGCCCCCGTCGGTCACGATGCCGGCAGCGCCGCGGGCCTTCGCGCGCAGCGCCAGGATGTCGCCGAGCGTGCCGGACCCCGACTCGCCACGGGCCTCGATCACGATGACCTCGCCCTCGCCGACGGTGTCGAACGCGCGCTTCTGAGCGTTGTAACCGCCGCCGTGCGAGGCGAAGAGGTCTTCGCGGTGGGGGACGAAGCGGAGCGTGCGGGCGAGCCCGACGAGCGGGAGGCCGGGGTGCATCGCCGCCACGCCATCGATCGTGACGTCGTTCAACCCGCGCTTGCGCAGTTGTGCGGATAGACCCGCGACGGGGACGCGCCGGAGTTTCTCCCGCAGCTCGCTCGTCAGGCGGAACGGTTCGGGGACGGGGGGAAGGCCCGCGCTCTCGCGCGAACCCCATGCCTCGGTGCGCTGGTGGTCGTCGACCGACGGCAGGGAACCGAGTGCGCCGTCGAACGCCGCGTCGCCCTGGACCACGGTCGTGACCAGGCGTCCCGAGCTCGGGGCGCCGGGCGCGCCGGGTGCGTCGACCACGACCTCGACCACCGACCCCGGGAGAACCACGCTCGACCCCGCCGGGGTGCCGGTGAGGATGACGTCCCCCGGTTCGAGGGTGAAATGCTGCGAGAGATCGGCGACAAGCTGCGCGAGGGGGAAGAGAAGATCGCGGGTCGTGTCGTCCTGGACGAGCGCGCCATCGACCCACGTGCGCACGCGCAGTTCGGTCGGAGCGACGGTCGCCGCGGGAATGAGCCGAGGGCCGAGCGGGGTGTACCCGTCGCGACCTTTCGACCTCACGTTCGAACCCTTGTCGTTCGCGCGCAGGTCGTAGACGCCGAAGTCGTTCGCGGCCGTCACCGCGGCCACGTGGCTCCACGCGTCCGCCGCGGAAACACGGCGAGCGGGGGCTCCGATCACGAGGGCGATCTCGCCCTCGAAGGCGAGGAGCTCGGTGCCCGCGGGACGCTCGATCGTCGAACCCGAAGGTGCGAGCGAGCTCGAGGGCTTGAAGAAATAGGAGGGGTCGGCCGGACGTCGACCCCGTTGGTCAGCGCGAGAGCGATAGCTCAGGTGGACCGCGATGATCTTCCCGGGCCGGGCGGGCAGCGCCGCGAATCGCGGGTCGGCGGCATCCGTCGTGCTCACCATCGGGCTCCTTCGCTCATTGCGTCGTATTCGAAATCGTATATGATCCGAGACGGCGGTTCAACCGACCACCTGACAGTGACGTCGAAAAGGGACACCCAACGATGAGTTCTCCAACCTCACCCACAGCGGGCGGATTCACGCCCACCGGCACCATCTCCACCACCGCCGACCGGAGGCGCGTCGTCTTCGCCACCGTCGTCGGCACCACGGTCGAGTGGTACGACTTCTTCATCTACGCGCAGGCCGCGGGGCTCGTCTTCGCCGCGGTCTTCTTCGAACCCGCGGGCCCGGGTATCGCGCTGATCCTGTCGTTCCTGACGGTGGGTCTCAGCTTCCTGTTCCGCCCCCTGGGCGCCTTCCTCGCCGGACACTTCGGCGACAAGTACGGGCGCCGCGTCGTCCTCATGGTCACGCTGATCCTCATGGGCGTGTCCACCACCCTCGTGGGTCTGCTCCCGACCTACGCGGCGATCGGCATCGCCGCTCCGATCCTGCTCATCTTCCTGCGCATCCTGCAGGGGATCTCCGCCGGTGGAGAGTGGGGCGGCGCCGTACTGATGGCCGTCGAGCACGCCCCGAAGAACAAGCGCGGGCTGTTCGGCGCCTCCCCGCAGATCGGCGTGCCGATCGGCCTCCTCCTGGCATCCGGGATGATGGCGATCATGGCGCTCATCGCGCCCGGGGACGCCTTCCTCGAGTGGGGATGGCGCGTGCCGTTCCTCTTCAGCGTCGTCCTGATCTTCGTCGGCTACTACATCCGCAAGCGCGTCGAGGAGAGCCCGGTGTTCGTCGAACTCGCCGAGCGCCGCGAGGGGACGAAGACCCCCATCGTCCAGCTGTTCCGCAAGCACTGGGCGCTCGTGATCATCGCCGCGTTCGTCTTCGCGGGCAACAACGCCGCGGGGTACATGTCCACCGGCGGGTACATCCAGAACTACGCGACCAACCCGGCGGGCCCGCTCGGTCTCGACCGTGGCCCCGTGCTGTGGGCGGTCGCGGGAGCCGCGGTGGGCTGGCTCGCCTTCACGTGGGTGTCCGGTTGGCTGAGCGACATCATCGGCCGGCGCACCACGTACATCATCGGCTGGATCGCCCTGGCGATCGGTGCGGTGACGCTGTTCCCGCTCGTGAACACCGGCTCGATCGGCCTGGTGTTCTTGGGGCTCCTCATCCTGACGGTGGGCCTCGGCTTCACCTACGGCCCGCAGGCGGCGCTCTACGCGGAGCTGTTCCCCGCCTCCGTGCGCTTCTCGGGGGTGTCGATCTCGTACGCGATCGGCGCGATCCTCGGCGGCGCGTTCGCCCCCACGATCGCCACCGCGCTCGTGCAGTCCACCGGCACCACCTGGTCGGTCTCGATCTACCTGGTGGGGATGGCGGCGCTCGGTCTGATCGCCACCCTCCTGCTGCGGGATCGCCGTGGCATCCCCCTCGGACCCGACAACGAGGCAGAGCAGGCCGTGTCGCCGATCTACGGCGTGTCCCGGTCCTGAGACCGCGGGTCGTCGCCGACCCTCACCGGCGCACCGGATGGGCACACGCCCACCCGGTGCGCCGGCGTTCACCGCCGGAATCACCGCGTGATGACCTTGGGGGCGGCGACGGCCTTCAAACCCTCCCGGCCGAACTCCATCCCGTACCCCGACCCCTTCACGCCGCCGAACGGGACGAGCGGGTTGAGTGTGCCGTGCTGGTTGATCCACACGGTGCCGGCCTCCAGTCGCGCCGCCACGACGAGCGCTTCGTCGACATCGGCGCCCCACACGGAGGCGCCGAGTCCCTGGTCGGTCGCGTTCGCCCGGGCGACGGCGTCATCCAGGTCGGTGTAGCGCAGGACCGGGATGACGGGGCCGAACTGTTCCTCGGCCACCAGTGCTGCGTCGTCGTCGATGTCGGCGACCACGGTGGCGCGGTAGAAGTGCGGGCCCAGTTCGGGGGCCGCCTCACCGCCCGTGACGATGCGTGCGCCGCGCGTCCGAGCGTCGTCCACCAGACGGGAGACGATGTCGAACTGCTGCGCCGTCGACAGGGGACCGAGGGCGCTGCCCTCGTCGGTGCCCGCACCCATGGGCGTCGTCTCGGCGAGCTCCGCGAGCGCCGACACCACGTCGTCGTACAGCGAGTCGTGCACGTACAGGCGCTTGAGCGCCGCACACGTCTGACCGGTGTTGATGAAGATGCCCCAGAACAGTCCCTGGGCGATCGCCGCGACATCCGTGCCCGGCAGCACGATGCCCGCGTCGTTCCCGCCGAGTTCGAGGGTGAGCCGGGCCAGATTGTGCGCCGAGCCCTCGATGATGCGGCGGCCCGTGGCGGTGGAACCGGTGAACATGATCTTGTCGAGGTCGGGGTGCGAGGCGATCGCCTCGCCCACGTCGCGCCCGCCGGCCACCACCGTCAGAACACCGTCCGGCAGGTGCCGATTCAGCAGCGCCGCCACCGCGAGAACGCTGAGCGGCGTGTACTCGCTGGGCTTCGCGACCACCGTGTTTCCCATGCGGAGCGAGGGAGCGATCTGCCAGATCGCGATCAGGGCCGGCCAGTTCCACGGGCCGATCGCGCCGACGACGCCGAGCGGGGCGTAGTGCAGCTCGGAGCGCGTGCCCTCGGCCTCGAACAGCACCTCCGGCTCGAGCGCGGTGTCCGCCGCTTGACGGATCCACACGGCGCAACCCCCGGCTTCGAAGCGGGCGCCGGGGCCGTTGAGCGGCTTGCCCTGCTCGCGCGCGATGATCTGCGCGAGCTCTTCGGCGTGCAGATCGATCTCGTCGGCGGCCCGATGCAGGATCGCCGAGCGTTCGGCGTGCGTGAGGGCCGCCCACGCCGGTTGGGCGGCGCGCGCCGTCGCCACCGCCCGATCGAGGTCGGCCGCGGTGTGAACGGGCGCGTAGCCGATGGTGTCTCCGGTGGCGGCATCCGGGATCGCTCGGCCGACCGCTTCGTCGACCGTGATCTCGGCGAGCAGCGTCGCCGTCTGTGTCTGAGTCATCTGATCCTCCCTGAGCAGATTCGTGCGCCCAGTCAAGCCGCGCGGGCCGGATCGCTCTCGGGCTGTGGCGCACGCCACGTGTCGTGGAGCGAACAGTCCCGCGGCGCCGGGGATCAGCCGGCCAGAGCTGCGGCGTCGAGGTGCTGCAGACGGTGGTCGCGTGGGCCGTGCCCGTAGGTCGACTTGAACAGCTTGCTGAAGTGGCTCGGGTCGATGAAGCCCCAGGCTTGGGCGATCTGCACGATCGACCGTGAGGTCTGCGCGGCGTCTTCGAGATCGAGCCGGCAGCGCTCGAGGCGCCGGGAACGGATGTAGCCCGAGACGGTCTCGCCCTCCTCTTGGAAGAGGTACTGCAGCTGTCGAGCGGAGATGAAATGCGCCCGGGCGATCGAGTCGGTGTTCAGGCCGGGGTCGTCCAGGTGTCCGTCGATGTAGTGCGCGACGGCGTCGAGTGTCACACGCCAGGGTTCGCGGGCGGTCGAGCTCTGCAGCTCCGCCGAGAGCAACGCCGTGATGAGGTCGAAGGCGCTGCGGATGATGCGGGCGCCGTTGACGCCGTCCAGCTGATCGAGGTCCTCGGCCAGGTGCTGCATGAACGGGCAGATCACGCGGCCGATCCCCGTGTCACCGCGCAGGCGTACGGCCGTGACGGTGGGCACGAGGTTGGCGGAGAGCCCGAGCATGCTGTGGGGGAAGATCATCACGAGCGAGCGCATCTGACCGGCGTACTCGAGCGTGTACGGGCGGGCCGTGTCATAGATGGCGACGTCGCCGGGGGAGAGGTGGGCGCTGCGGCCGTCCTGCATCACGAGCCCGGTGCCGGTGAGCTGCATGCTGAGCTTCAGGTGGTGGGGGTCGTCGTCGCTGATCGATGCCCGGGAGCGGTGCACCCGGTGCGAGGATGCCGCGATGTCGGTGACGCACGTGCCGTCGACGACCCGCGTCCGAAGACTTCCGGAGAATCCGTCGGGGTCGATCGTCGACAGGACGAGGGGCACGAACCGGTTGCCGACCAGTCGGACCCATTCGTCGAACCTCACACCGTCGTAGTTCTGCATGTCGCGTGCGGTCGTGTCGGTGTGCTCCATCGCCTGCCTCCTTGCAGTGACGTCGAAACGTGAACCCAGACTAAGTGCGCTCGCGCACGGGGGCGCGGTCACCCGGTCGGCGTGCGCCGAACACCATGGCGCGTGCGCCGCCCGCCATGTGGTCGTGGCATCCGACCCGCCACACTGGTCCGACGGGACGCCGGTCCCGGACGAATCCATGCGAGGGAGCATCAGGTGATCCGCGACGAACTGTACGACACCGGTCTACGCCAGCGGCGTGACATGTTCGGGCCCGAGGGGGCGGAGGGACAGGTCGAGCACACGACCGACCTGAACGACAAGATCCAGGACTTCGTCACCCGCTACTGCTTCGGTGACATCTGGCAGCGCGACGGCCTGACCCTCACGGACCGCAGCAAGGTGACCCTCGCGATGCTCATCGCTCAGGGCAAGTCCCACGAGCTGCGCATCCACGCGCGCGGCGCGCTCGCCAACGGCGTGTCCGTGCTGGAACTGCGCGAGGTCATCGTGCACTCGATGCTCTACTGCGGGATCCCCGCCGCGGTCGAGGGGCTCCGTGCGCTCGAGGAGGTGCTCGCCGAGAAGGGGCTGCCCTCCAGCGTGGACGGCGAGGCGGCGAAGGCCGGGGTGCCGGCATGACCGGGGGCACCTCCGCGGCGGCCGACACGACGACCACGCGCGTGCGGACCGTCGGGTTCATCGGTCTGGGCACCATGGGCGACCCCATGGTCACCAACATCGCCGGGTCGGGCTCGTTCGAGCGCGTGCTCGTGCACGACGTCGATGTCGAGCGCGCCGCAGCCCTGGCCGCGCGCATCGGCGCCGAGGCGGCGGCCGACATCACGCAACTCGCGGACTGCGAGGTCGTCGTGCTCATGCTGCCCACGAGCGCGATCGTGCGCTCGGTGCTCGTGGACGACCATGGGACGCCGCGCATCCCGTCCGCGCGTGGCACGGTGTACGTGGACATGAGCTCGTCCGATCCGACCGAGACGGTCGAGACCGGACGCCTTCTCGCCGCGGCGGGACTGCACCTCGTGGACGCTCCCGTGTCGGGCGCCCGAGAGCGCGCGATCGCGGGCACCCTCGCGATCATGTTGGGGGCGGACGACGAGGATGCCGCCGAACGTGCGGTTCCCGTCATCGACACCATGAGCGCCCGCATCTTCCGCACCGGCGGCCTGGGCACGGGACACGCGATGAAGGCGCTGAACAACTTCGTGGCGGCGGCCGCGTACACCGCGTCGACCGAGGCGCTGACGGCCGGCGCCCGATTCGGACTCGACCCCGCGGTGATGGTCGACATCTTCAACGCGTCGACCGGGCAGAGCTTCGTGACAACGCACGTCCTTCCCGACCACATCGTCGGCGGCCGGTTCGCCTCGGGCTTCGCGCTGCCGCTCATGACGAAGGACGTGAGGATCGCGCAGAAGGTGCAGCGGGCGACCGGACACGAGGCTCCCGTGTGCGACGCGGTCGCCGGTGCGCTCGGCGATGCGCTCGATGCCCTCGGCAACGTCGACCACACCCGCGCGTACGAGTTCTGGAACGAGCGCTGACATGACCGTCACCGCCCCCGCGCCGGTGAAGACGTCGCGCTTCGACACCTACCTGCGTCGACAGAGCGCCGTCCTCGGGGTCGTCGCCGCCGGCGCGCTCGTCGTGCTGATGCTCGCCACCGTCCTCGACGTCGTCGTGCGCTTCATCGCCCGCGCGAGCGTTCCCGGAATGCTCGAGGTCGCCGAATCGGCCCTCATCGCCTCGGTGTTCCTCGGCCTGGCGTGGACGTCGATGCAGGGCGGGCACGTCGCGGTGTCGATCGTCACGGACCGCCTGCGACCCGCGCTCGCGCGCGCCGTGTCCGTCGTGATCTGGGTGCTCAACGCGGGACTGCTGGCCTGGATGACGTATGCCTCGGTCGCGCGCGCGGTCCAGGCGACGACGCGGAACGAGACGCGATTCGGTCTGGTCCAATGGCCGGTCTGGCCCCTGCGCTGGGTGATCGCGATCGGACTCGGGCTGTGGCTCGTCGTCGCGCTCGCGAACGTCGTGCGCACCATCCGAGGACGTGGGGCCTACGGCGACGACGCCGAGGCCACGGTCGACGCGTGAGCGCCGGCCGGAACGACAAGGGAGTGAATCCATGCTGGTGACGATCATCGTGCTCGCGATCGTGGCGCTGCTCATCCTGCTGCTGATGGCCCGGATGCCGGTGGCCCTCTCACTCGGTCTGTCCGGGGCCGTGGGTCTCGCGGTCCTGCAGGGCACCACGTACACGACGAACGTGCTCGGATCGGTGCCGTTCTCCGCCACCGCGAGCTTCTCGCTGACGATCATCCCGATGTTCATCCTGATGGGCATGCTGGCGATGCGCGCGCGGATCGCGGAGCACGTGTTCGCCATCGCCAACCATTTCGTGAGCCGGTTCCCGGGGGGCCTCGGCGTCGCGACCGTCATGGCGTGCGCGGGGTTCTCGGCCGTCTCGGGCTCGAGCATCGGTACGGCCGCGACCATGTCGAAGCTCTCCGTCGGCGAGATGCGCGCCTACGGCTATCCGGCGGCACTCGCGACCGGCATCGTCGCCATCGCCGGCACCCTCGGCGTCATCATTCCGCCGAGCACGTTCCTCGTGCTCTACGCGATCATGACGGGTGAGTCCGTCGCGCAGATGCTCGCGGCCGGCATCATCCCGGGCCTGCTGACGGCGGCGGGCTACATCACGTACATCTTGATCCTCGGCCACCGCCAGATCGTGCGGAACGACGTCGGGCTCGCCGACGTCGTGGTGGAGGCGCGCGCGGCGGCGGCGACCGCCGCGCGCGGCGGTGCCGGAGAGCCCGCGCCGGTGCACTCGGCGTCGGTCGACGCCGCGCTGCACGCCGCGCCGACGACGGGGGTGGTCCGCCAGTCCTACGGCCTCACCGCACGGACCCTTCCGTGGCGCGGACTCGTGCGCCTCGGGGTGATCTTCCTCATCATCCTCGGCGGAATGTTCTCGGGGGTCTTCACCTCGACCGAGTCGGCCGCCATCGCCGCGTTCGTCGCCCTGCTCATCCTGTTGTGGGAGTTTCGGCGCGCGGGCGTCGCCTCCCTGTGGAGCAACGTCAAGGGCGCGCTCCTGGACACCGCGCAGACGACGTCGATGGTCTTCATGATCCTCGTCGGCTCGAGCATCTTCTCGACCTTCCTCATCGCCGCCCACGTTCCCGACACGATCACGACGTGGATCGCCGGTCTCGACATCCCGCCGCTTCTGACGATCGGGCTCCTTCTGCTCCTGCTGTTGCCGTTGGGCACGGCGCTGGACGAGATATCCGTACTGATCATCACCATCCCGATCATCTATCCGGTCGCGATGGAGCTGGGGTTCGACGGCGTCTGGCTGGGCCTCATGATCGTCAAGCTCACCGCGATCGGGATGGTCACTCCGCCGGTGGGCATGACCTGTTTCGTCGTCTCGGGGGCGACCGGAGTGCCGACCGAGACGGTGTTCCGAGGCGTCCTGCCGCTGATGTCGATGGACATCATCGTCTCGGCGGTGCTGTTCTTCGTTCCCGCGATCGTGCTCTGGCTCCCCTCGCTCGTCGCGCAGACCGCGGGGTGAATCGGACGTGCGCGGATGACCCGGCGGTATGCGGCTGCAGCCATGGGGATGCCGCCGCGTGCCGCGCAGACTGAACCCATCCGCGACCCGTTTCCCGGCGGTGCGGACCGACAGAAAGGACGATGATGTTCTCACAGCACCTCACCCGCCGCTCGCGGCGAACCCTCGCGCTGGCCGGGGGTCTGGCCGCGGCCGCGCTCACGGTCTCCGGCTGTGCCGGTATCCAGAACTCGGCCGGCGGCGATGCCGGCGGCGACAGCGTGACCTTCACCCTCGCCACCGGCGCACAGGCGGGGACGCCGAACGCCGCGGTGCAGGACTGGTTCCTGGACCGCGTCGAGGAGGTGACGGAGGGGCGTATCTCCTTCGAGCGCACAGCGACCGAGGCGCTGTGCAAGGCCGCCGAAGTCGCCGACTGCGTCCGCGACGGCCGCGCGCAGATCGGAGTCACCGTGCCCGACTACACGCCGCAGTACTTCCCGTCGACCAGCATGGTGAGCATTCCGTTCCTGAGCCAGAACTCCCAGGCCATCATGCAGTCCATCTACGATCTGCACACCGACTACGACCCCGCGATCGCGGTGATGGACGGCAACAATCTGCACCACGTCGCGACGTGGCCCGTGGGGCGTTTCCTCCTCGGCAGTCGGGAACCCCTCACCGCCGCGGAGCAGTTCGCCGGGCTGCAGATGCGCGCCTCCGGCCCGATCATCCAGCAGGTGCTCAGCGACGCCGGCGCCAACATCGTCGCGATCACGGCGCCGGAGACGTACGAGGCCGTCGAACGCGGGGTGGTCTCCTCGATCGGCGGCGCGATCGACTTCCCGGTGAACTACAAGATCATGGAGCTGCTGCCGTACTGGAGCGACCCGGGTGTCGGTCAGTACTCCACGTTCGGCATGTGGGTGTCGAAGGACGCCTACGACTCCCTGCCCGACGACCTGCGCGCCCAGTTCGACAGCGTCGTCGAGGAGCTGAACACCGGTGCGGGCATCGCGGCGTTCAACGAGACCGCCGCCGGCCAGTGCCAGGAGATGCTGGACGCGCCCACCGTGGAAGGCCTGACCGCGTGGGACGAGTCGGCCACGAAGGCCTGGCAGGACTCGGTCGGCGACACCGGCGCCCGGAAGTGGGTCGAACTCGCCACGGGCCAGGGGCTGCAGGATGCCGAGGGCGTGCTCGAGCAGTACAGGGCCGGCCTCGACACCTACGCCGACGCTGAATACGACGACGCGACCAGCGACTGCGTGACGGCGTTCGCCGGCCGCTGACCGTCTGACCCGTGCTGTCGGGCCCCGGCATCCGGCCCGGGCCCGGCAGCACCCGCTTCATCGAGAGGATGCCGTGATGCACAAGATCGTGGTGCTGTACCCGCCGCCCGCCGACCGTGCGCACTTCGCGGAGTACTACCGCGAGACGCATCTCCGTCTCGCCGCGCGGCTGCCGGGTGTCGTCGAGATGGGCTATGCCCTCGATCTCGACGCCCGGGGCGGTCCGTACTACGCGATGTTCGAGGCGACCTTCGCCTCGCCGGAGTCCGCCCAGGCGGCGATGGCCTCGCCGGAAGGCCGCGCGGTGGAGGCCGACGTGCCGAACTACGCGACCGGAGGAGCCGTGGTCATCGGGGTGCCGCTCGTGGCCGTGAGACCCGCCGTCGCCCGCCCTCCGCTCGACTGACGACACGGTCACGCCCGTGCTGGCCCTCGCGGCCTCGCCCGGCGCGCCGGGCGACTAGGAGTTCACCCGGATGATCTCGCGCTGGTACGGCGCGATGACGTCCCCGCTGATCCGGAGATCGAGGAGGAGGAACGGGCGTTCGTGCGGCTCGCGCGCCGTCCACCGAGCGAGGGCGTCGAGGTCGGCCAGGTCGCGCACCACCACACCCTCGGCGCCGAATCCTCGGGCGACGGCGGCGAAGTCGACCTCGGGGATGAGCATCGGCTCGCGCGCGAGTCCCTTCAACCCGTACAGGTTCACCTCGGCGCCGTAGGCGGCGTCGTTCCAGACCACGGCGAGTCCGCGACCGCCCGCGACGCGCACGGCCGATTCCAGGTCGGCGATGGCCATGAGCCCCCCGCCGTCGCCCGTGGTGAGGACGATGGTCGATTCGGGTCGGGCGGCCGCCGCTCCCGGCACGCTCGGGAACCCCAACCCGATGGACTGGTACGCCGTGCCGACCATCATGACGCGGTCGGGGGAGGCCACCGGCCAATACATGTTGGACCAGCCGAGGAAATGCCCGCCGTCCGACACCACGACCCTGTCCGCCGGGAGGAGCTCGCCGATGCGCTGCGCCACCGTGCGCGGGTCGAGTCGACCGTCGGCGGCGATGCCGTCGCCCGTCTCGTGGGCGCGCAGCGCCGCGATGTCGACGCTCTCCCGCCATCCGGACGGCTGTGCGCCCCGGGACCGCAGGCGTTCCAGGATCGCGGTGGCGGCGTCGGCGGCGTCCGCGCGCACGAAGCCCCCGACCTGGGGGTGTGTCGCCGAGGCGGCCGTGTCGATCTGGAACACCCGCGTCCGCGGGTCGAAGAGTTCGCCGAAGCGCATCGTGAACTGGTTGAGGCCCGCGCCGAAGACGACGGCCACGTCGGCCTCACGGATGAGCTGCATCGCTCCCTCGGCGCCGAAGCCGCCGGTGACGCCGAGGTCGTAGCGCTGCTCGGGGAAGATGCCTCGGCCAAGGGCCGTGGATGCCGTCACCGCCCCGGTCGCTTCGGCCAGGGCGCCCAAGGTCTCCCCGGCGTCGGCGAGCCAGGCGCCCCGGCCGGCGAGCAGGAACGGGCGCTCCGCGCGCGCGAGCGCGTCGGCGACCCGCTCGATCGCCGCCGCGGTGAAGGGGATGGCGGGTGTCGCCGGGGCCGTCGGCGTCAGCGGGGTCGCGGAGGGAACCTCGCCCGCCTCGCGGGCCGCCACGTCGTACGGGATGGCGAGGATCGCCGGCCGACGGTAGGTCAACGCATGCTCGAGCGCGATGGCTGTCGTGGCAGCGGCATCCCGATCGCCCACGGTGTACGTGCGCACGCCGATGGCCGAGCCGAGCGCGATCTGGTCGACGCCCCAGGGGCGCGGGCCCGACGTCGGCTCGTCGCCGACGACGAGCACGAGTGGTGTTCGGGCTTGCGCCGCCTCGGCCAGGGCGGTGAGCGTGTTCGTGAACCCCGCCCCGTAGGTCGCGGTCGCCGCCGCGATGCGGCCGCTGGCACGGTGGTAGGCATCCGCGGCCACCACGCCCCCGGCCTCGTGCCGCATCGCGGTGAACGTTGCGCCGGTGCGGTCGAGCTCGTCGAGGAAGTAGGCGTTGCCGTTGCCCATGACGCCGAAGACGTGGTCGACGTGGGCGGCGAGGGTGCGGGCGACGTGCGCGGAGACAGAGGGCATGGGGGAGCCTTTCGAGACGGAACGGGAATCAGCCGTATGTGTCTCGCGCTCCTCGCGCTACGTGCCCCTTTTTCGAGCAGCGACGCACCGCTTCGTGCGCCTGACGGGACGAGTATAGGCCGCGATCGTCGCCAGGGCTCGTCGCTTACGGGGACCCCCGGCGACGCATCCTGGTGACTCACGCGGGGAGGCCGACGCGGGTCAGAGGCCGAGGCGGATCTCTTCCCGCGCGGAGGTCAGCCGAGCCGCGATGGCGGCGTCGTCGAGATCGGTTGCGACGTAGACGGCGGCGACGGCCGCGGGTGGGCGCCCCTGCACCGCGAGCGGCACCGCGACCGCACGCAGCGACGGCACCACCTCGTCGTGACTGGTCGCCCAGCCGCGCTCGGCGGCATCCGCCACTTCCGCCGCGAGCCTGGCGTCGACCTCGTCGGGCCAGCGCCGCGGCGGCAGCTGTGCGAGGACGGCGCGTCCGGGCGCGCCGCGGGTCACCGGATGCCGAGCCCCCGGCCGCTGCGCCACCGCGGTCACCGCGTGCCGCGGTTCGACGCTCGCGAGGGTGACGCACTCGTCGTGGTCGAGCACGACGAGGAAGCAGGTCATGCCCAGGTCGTTCGCCGCGGCGGTGAGCTCGGGCAGGGCCTCTGATTGCAGGTCGGCGGCCACGCCGGCGGCGAGGGCGGCGAGACCCGTCCCCAGGCGTACGGCGCCCGTGGCATCCCGCGACACCAGGCCGTGATCTTCGAGCGTGCGCAGCAGTCGATAGGCCACGGAACGGTGCAGGCCGACGCGCGCGGCCAGGTCGTCGATCGACAGGGGAGTGCCGGCCGCGGACAGTTCTTCGAGCAGCCGGATGCCACGGCTCAGCGTCTGCGACGCGGGCGCGGCGTCTTGCCGTGCGGACATGGAACGGCTAGCCTCTCGTTCGATAGGAGAACGTTGCGTTCGAATATAGAACACCGCATCGCCGCGGTGCAACCCGACATCGACGTCAGGAGAGGCATGCAGTTCCACCACCACGGATACGTCTCGGGTGATCCGCGCATCCAACCCGCCGCGGGCACGGGCATCGACCGTCCGGCGGACCTGCCCGACGAGCTCGACGTGCTGATCGTGGGGTCCGGGCCCGCGGGCATGCTGCTGGCCGCCCAGCTGTCGCAGTTCCCGCAGATCACGACCCGGCTCATCGAGAAGCGCGACGGTCGGCTCGTCCTGGGGCAGGCCGACGGCATCCAACCCCGTAGCGTCGAGACCTTTCAGGCGTTCGGGTTCGCCGACCGCATCACCGCCGAGGCCTACAACATCGGCTGGATGAACTTCTGGGCGCCCGATCCCGAGGCGCCCGATCGCATCGTCCGCACGACGCGCACCGAGGACTACGCCCTCAAGATCAGCGAGTTCCCGCACCTCATCGTCAATCAGGCGCGCGTGCTCGACTACTTCGCCGAGGCGGCCGCGAACGGCCCCGCGCGCCTCACCCCCGACTACGGCGTCGAATTCCTCGGCCTCACCGTCCAGGCCGACGGTGAGTATCCCGTCGAGGTGCGAGTGAGGGATGCCGACGGTGAGCGGACCATCCACGCGAAGTACGTCGCGGGATGCGACGGCGCCCGCAGCGGCGTGCGCCAGGCGATCGGCCGCACGCACGTCGGCGCCGCCGCGCAGCACGCCTGGGGTGTCATGGACGTGCTCGTCGAGACCGACTTCCCCGACTGGCGCATCAAGTGCGCGATCACCGCCGCCGCGGGCAACATCCTGCACATCCCGCGCGAGGGCGGATACCTCAGCCGCATGTACATCGACCTCGGCGAAGTCGCCGCCGACGACGACCACCGTGTCCGGCAGACGCCGATCGACGAGGTCATCGCCCGGGCGAACGCGATCCTGCACCCGTACTCGATCGACGTGAAGCAGGTCGCCTGGCACAGCGTCTACGAAGTGGGGCACCGGGTGACCGATCGCTTCGACGATGACGAGCAGAACCCGCGGGTCTTCCTCACGGGTGACGCCTGCCACACGCACAGCGCGAAGGCCGGACAGGGCATGAACGTCTCGATGCAGGACGGCTTCAACCTCGGCTGGAAGCTGGGCCACGTCCTCACCGGCCTCGCGTCGGCCGACCTGCTGCGGACGTACTCCGCGGAGCGCCAGCCCGTCGCCCAGCAGCTCATCGACTTCGACCGCGAGTGGTCGTCGCTCATGGCCCGTAAGCCCGGTGAGATCACCGATCCGGACGAACTGTCGACGTACTACCTCGCGACCGCCGAGTTCCCTTCGGGGTTCATGACGCAGTACGGTCCCTCGTCGATCGTCGGGGCTGACGCGGCGCAGGAACTGGCATCCGGGTTCCCCGTCGGCAAACGTTTCCAGAGCGTCGAGGTGGTTCGGGTGTGCGACGGCAACCCCGTGCACCTCGGTCATCACGCGAGAGCCGACGGACGCTGGCGCCTCTACGCCTTCGCGGATGCCGACGGCGGGGCGCTGCGGACCTGGGCCGAGGCCGCGCGTGGGATCGTCGAACGGTTCACCCCTGACGGGGCGGACCTCGACGCGGTGTTCGATGCGAAGGTCGTGTACCCCGGCCGGTGGGAGGATGTCGTCGACGTTCCGGAGCTTTTCCGGCCGCGGTCGGGCCCGCTCGGGCTCACCGACCTCGAGAAGGTGTTCGCCGCGACCCCCTCGGCGTGGACGACCGCCGACATCTTCGCCGAGCGGGGGATCGGCGCCGGCGGCGCGGTTGTCGTCGTCCGCCCCGACCAGTACGTCGCGCACGTGCTGTCGCTCTCGGATCCCGAGGGTCTCGAGCGCTTCTTCGACGGCGCCATGGCGCCCGCCGTCGCCCACTCCGGGCGATAAACGCGCGCGGCACTCGGACACGCTCGTCGCGAGCGTTTCCCGGTGCAGGACGCGTTTGTCGAGAAGGCCGCACGACCGGACGTCGCGGCGACCCACGCGCCACGGTTGTACGGCACGTATATCGGCACCGCCGCGCGGGCTGACCAGAATGAGCGGGGAGACCCGCACCGACCCAGGAGGACCCATGACCGATTCGCGCGAGAGCGAGCTGCTGGCATCCGTACCGACCGGCCTGCTGATAGGCGGCGAGTGGCGCGCGGCCGAAGGCGGCAAGACCGTGAAGGTCAGCGACCCCGCCACCGGCGAGGTCATCCGCGAGATCGCCGACGCCTCCGTGGCCGACGGTGTGGCCGCGATGGATGCCGCCGCCGACGCGTTCCCGTCCTGGGCGGCGACCCCCGCGCGCGAGCGGGCCGAGATCCTTCGCCGGGCCTTCGACCTGCTGCAGGAGCGCAAGGAGGACGTCGCGCTGCTGATGACGCTCGAGATGGGCAAGCCCCTCGCCGAGGCGCGCGGCGAGGTCGGGTACGGCGGCGAGTTCCTGCGCTGGTTCAGCGAGGTCACCGCGCACGCGCAGGGCCGTTACGGCGCGAACCCCGAGGGCACCGGCCGCATGATCGTGACGCAGCACCCCGTGGGGCCGTGCTACCTCATCACGCCGTGGAACTTCCCCCTCGCCATGGCGACGCGCAAGATCGCCCCCGCGCTCGCCGCGGGCTGCACCGTCGTGATCAAGCCCGCGACGCTCACGCCGCTGACCACGCTGTTCTTCGCGCAGATCCTGCAGGACGCGGGCGTTCCGGCCGGTGTCGTCAACGTCGTGACCACCACGAGCACCGCCGCGGTCTCGGAGCGCATCATCTCCGACCCGCGCCTGCGGAAGCTCTCGTTCACGGGCTCGACCCCCGTCGGAGTGAAGCTCCTGCAGCAGGCGGCCCCCGGCGTGCTGCGCACGTCGATGGAGCTCGGCGGCAACGCCCCCTTCGTCGTGTTCGAGGACGCCGACCTCGACAAGGCGGTCGAAGGGGCGATGCTCGCGAAGTTCCGCAACATCGGTCAGGCGTGCACGGCGGCCAACCGCTTCATCGTGCAGCGCTCCGTCGTCGAGGAGTTCACCCGCCGCGTCACCGAGCGCGTCCAGGGCATGAAGATCGGCCGGGGCACCGAGGACGGCGTGCAGATCGGACCCCTCATCGACGACCGTGCGGTCGACAAGGCCAAGACCCTCGTGGGGGATGCCGTCGAGCGCGGTGCCACCGTCACCACCGGTGGTTCGCCGATCGACGGACCCGGGACGTTCTTCGAGCCGACCGTCGTGTCCGACGTGCAGCCGGGGAGCGAGATCCTCCGTGAGGAGATCTTCGGACCGGTGCTGGCGATCGTCCCCTTCGACACCGAGGACGACGCCGTGCGCATCGCCAACGACACCGAGTACGGCCTGGTCTCGTACGTCTTCACCGAGTCGCTCGCGCGGGGGCAGCGCATGATCGAGCGTCTCGAGACCGGGATGATGGGCCTGAACGTGGGCGTCGTCTCCAACGCCGCGGCTCCGTTCGGCGGCTGGAAGCAGTCCGGCCTCGGCCGCGAGGGCGGCGACGAGGGCATCCACGAGTACCTGCAGACGAAGTACACGCTGACCGCGAACCCCTTCGCCTGAGAACACCGGATGCCACGGCCCCGGCGCCCTTCGGGTCGTCGGCGCCGTGGCATCCGTCGTTCTGCCGCCTCGCGTCGGGCGAAACTCCTGAGTTTCGGACGGGGATCGCGCGCGGGAGCTGAGGGAGGCTCGGGCGACTCAGGTTTCTCAGGAGTTTGGCCCGCTCACGCTGCGCGACTCATTCGTCCGATGGGGAGGCGTGACGATCAAGGAAGGCGAAGACCTCGGCGTCGTCGACGCCGGGGAACATGCCGCGGGGGAGCGGCGAGAACATGTGCCGGTGAACGCGGGCGCTCGGCCACGCCTTGCCCTGCCAGCGCTGCGCGGCCTCGGAGTCGGGGCGGCGGCAGCACGACTCGTCGGGGCAGCGTGAGATTCCGCGCGTCGTGGTCTCGCGGCCGCGGAACCACCGTGCGTCGTCGAAGGGCACGCCGACGGTGATGGAGAAGTCGCCGTCCGAGGTCGTGCCGGTCTGGGTCGAGCACCAGAACGTCCCGGCGGGGGTGTCGGTGTACTGGTAGTGCTCGGTGGTGCGGTTGTGCTCGGCGAACGCGGCGCGCGCCGAGAACTTCTTGCACACGATCTGCCCCTCGACCGACCCCGTGACGTCGGTGGGGAGCGGGAGGCCATCGTTCTCGTACACGCGCGAGATGGCACCGTCGCCATCCACGCGAAGAAAATGCTGACGGATGCCGAGGTGAGTGGTCATGAGGTTCGTCATGCGCATCGCGGCTGCTTCGTGCGTCACGCCGAACGCGTCGCGGAAGTCCTCGACGGCGAGGTTGCGGTCCTTCTTCGCCTGCGAGAGGAAAGCGACGGAGTTCGTCTCGGGCATCAGGCAGCACGCGGCGTAGTAGTTGATCTCGAGTCGCTGCTGCAGGAAGTCGGCGTAGTCGGTGGGCGGGCGGTGGCCAAGGAGCCGGTGCGCCATCGCCTGCAGCGCCATTGAGCGCAGGCCGTGGCCGCCGGGGATGGATGCCGGGGGCAGGTAGATGCGGCCGTTCTCCAGGTCGGTCACCGAGCGCGCCGAATGGGGGAGGTCCGCGACGTAGATCAGCTCGAAGCCGAGCTGCTCGGCCATGATGCTCACGGTGCGGTGGGTCAACGCGCCAGAAGTGTGCCCGGCGGCGCGAAGCTGCTTCTCGGCGAGCTTCTCGATGTCGGGGAGGTGGTTGTCGAGTCCGCGCATGCGCAGGCGCAGCTCGGTGTTCGCGCGCCGGGCTTCTTCGGGGCTGGCGATCGTCTCGCGCTCGCGGCGCTGGAGCTCGCGGTGAAGACCCAGTACCGCCTCGATCGTCTCGTCGCTCGTTCCCTTGGTGATCTTGATCGCCGGGATGCCGAGCTGCCGGAAGAACGGGCTCGACTGGGCCCGCTCGAGCTCGATCTCCAGCGCCGCGCGCCGGTTCGGCGGCTCGGTCGAGAGGAGCTCGGTGACCTCGGTCTCGGTCGCGCGCGCGATCTCCTGGAGCAGCGACAGCTTCGGCTCGCGCTTGCCGTTCTCGATCAGGCTCAGCTGGCTGCCGGCGACACCGACGAGCGCTCCGAGTTCGTCGAGTGTGTAGCCGCGGGCCAGGCGATGGTGCCGGATGCGGTGTCCGAGCGTGGTCAGTTCGAGCGACGAGGCCATTCCTTGACGTTACCGAAAGATCAGCGATTCTTGCGGAGGAAATCTGCTGAAAGTCGAGGAGGATCGTCCCACAGTGGAGGAAGACCACCGAATTCGCTCTCAATCGAGGAGATCGACATGGCACTCGCCGACATCTTCGCCGGACGCCCCTCCGGCCGCTCCGCCGCAACGTCCGCGGTTCGGGCCACTCGCCCGGGGCACGGCATCCGCCCCTCCGTCGAGGGTCCGGGCCTGGCAGCGCTCACCGCCTGGGTCGACCAGGTCGCCGCGCTCACCCAGCCCGACCGCATCCACTGGGTCGACGGCTCCGCGGCCGAGAACGACGCGCTCCTGCGCGAGATGGTCGACGAGGGGAAGCTCATCAAGCTCAACCCCGAGTGGCGTCCGGGCTCGTACCTGGCCCGCTCGCACCCGAGCGATGTCGCCCGTCTGGAGTCGCGCACCTACATCGCCTCCGAGCGCGAGGAGGATGCCGGTCCCACCAACAACTGGATCGCGCCGGCCGAGATCCGTCAGACGCTGGACGGCGTCTTCGAGGGCTCGATGCGCGGACGAACGATGTACGTCGTGCCCTTCTCGATGGGTGCCGTGGGCGGGCCCCTCAGCCACATCGGCGTGCAGATCACCGACAGCGCCTACGCCGTGGCATCCATCGGCATCATGACGCGCGTCGGCACGTCGGTGCTCGAGCGGATCGCCGCTGGCGCGCCGTGGGTCAAGACGGTGCACTCGGTCGGTGCGCCGCTCGCGCCGGGCGAGGCGGATGTGGCGTGGCCGTGCAACGACGACAAGTACATCGTCCACTTCCCGGACACCCTCGAGGTGTGGTCGTACGGGTCGGGCTACGGCGGCAACGCGATCCTGGCGAAGAAGTGCTTCGCGCTGCGGATCGCCTCGGTCATCGGTCGCGACGAGGGATGGCTCGCAGAGCACATGCTCCTCATCCGCGTCATCGACCCGAAGGGCAAGGCGTACCACGTCGCGGCCGCGTTCCCGTCGGCGTGCGGAAAGACGAACCTCGCGATGCTGCGCCCGACCATCCCCGGCTGGCGCGTCGAGACCCTCGGCGACGACATCACCTGGATCCGTCCCGGCGAGGACGGGCGGCTCTGGGCCATCAACCCCGAGGCCGGCTTCTTCGGCGTCGCCCCCGGGACCGGGGAGTCCACCAACGTCACCGCCGTCGAGACGCTGTGGGGCAACACGATCTTCACGAACGTCGCGCTCCGCCCGGATGGCGACGTGTGGTGGGAGGGACTGACGGACGAGGCTCCGCCGCAGCTCATCGACTGGGAGGGCAACGACTGGACCCCGGCATCGGGGCGTCCGGCCGCTCACCCCAACTCGCGCTTCACCGTCGCCGCCGCGCAGTGCCCGCAGATCGCGGCCGACTGGGAGACCCCCGAGGGCGTTCCGCTGGATGTCATCCTGTTCGGCGGTCGTCGCGCCACGAACGTGCCGCTCGTCCTCGAGGCCACGGACTGGTCGCACGGCGTCTTCCTCGGCTCGACCGTGTCGAGTGAGAAAACCGCGGCCCAGGAGGGCACCGTCGGCGAGCTCCGCCGCGACCCCTTCGCCATGCTGCCCTTCTGCGGCTACAACATGGGCGACTACTTCGGGCACTGGCTCAAGGTCGGCGAGAAGCTGCGCTTCGACCGCGCCCCCCGGATCTTCCAGGTGAACTGGTTCCGCAAGGGCGACGACGGTCGGTTCCTCTGGCCGGGCTTCGGCGACAACGCGCGCGTGATCGACTGGATCATCCGCCGGGTCGACGGTCAGGTCGAGGCGGTCGACAGCCCGATCGGCCGGCTGCCCCGCGTCGAGGACCTCGAGCTGTCCGGTCTCGACCTGCCGGCCGCCGACCTCGAAGAGCTGTTCTCGATCGACACGGAATCGTGGTTGGCCGAGGCCGACCTCACCGAGGAGTTCTTCGACACGTTCGGCAGCCACCTCCCGGCGCCGCTCCGCGCCGAACTCGCCGCGCTCCGCTACCGTCTGCAGCGCGCGTAGCCGCATCGACCCGCTCGCCCCGCCCGCCGCGTCGCGGTGCGGGGTGGGCGCACGCTCGACGCCCCTCCCTGCTCTTGGCGCGCGGGAGGGGCGTCGTCCTTCCTCCGCGCCCCCCGTGCGCCTTCCGCGGGTGGCGCCGCCGCGCCCCCCGTGCGCGTTCCGCGGGTGTTCTCCCGCGAGACTCCATCGCGCCGACGATTCCCTTGCAGCCTGCGCCGCATTTGTCGGCGCGATGAAGTCTCGGCGACCCGACAGGGGCACCGAGGGGGCAGAACGCGGACCTCAGACGAGGAGCTGGTGCTTCGCGAGCTCGCGGTAGAGGGGGACGGATGCCACGAGCTCGCTGTGCGTTCCCTGGCCGACGACGCGTCCGTGCTCGAGGACGACGATGAGGTCGCTGTCGACGACGGTCGAGAGGCGGTGCGCGATGACGAGCAGCGTTCGGCCGGTGGCGACGGCGTCGATGGCCTCGCGCATGCGCTGCTCGTTCACGCCGTCGAGCGACGACGTCGACTCGTCGAGCAGCAGCACGGGAGGAGCGGCCAGCAGCGCCCGCGCGATCGCGAGCCGCTGACGTTCGCCGCCGGAGAGCATGACCCCGTCCTCGCCGACCGGTGCGTCGACGCCGAGCGGGCTCCGCTCCAGGACGTCGCCGAGGTTGACCGCGCGGAGCACCCGCTCGCAGTCGGCGTCGGATGCCTCGGGCGAGGCCAGCCGGAGGTTGTCGGCGATCGTGCCGGCCAGGGTCGGGGCGTCCTGTTCGACGTAACCGAAGCGTGCGCGCAGCGCGTCGCGGGGCAGCTCGCGGGCGTCGATGCCGTCGACGAGGATCGCTCCCGCCGTCGGGTCGTAGAACCGCTCGACGAGCGAGAGCACCGTGCTCTTGCCGGCGCCGGACGGCCCGACGAGGGCGACGCGCGACCCGCGCGGAACGGTGAACGAGACCCCGCGCAGGACCTCGTGCTCAGTCTCCTCCGCCTCGACCGCGGTCTCGTCCGCCGCGCGGTCGAGATGCGCCTGGGCGAGCACGGAGCGCGCTTCCTTCGCCGCGGCCTCGCGCGCCTTGATGACGTGGTCGGGGTAACGGAACCGCACGTCGCGGAACTCGATCGCCGCGGCATCCGCCCGGGGTTCCGTCGCGCCCGGCTGGTCACCGTCCTCCTCGAGCGGAAGGTCGAGCACCTCCTGGATGCGGCCGAGTGCGCCCAGGGCCTGGTTGACCGACGTGATCGCGCCGATCGCCGAGGCGAGCGGCTGCACCAGCAGGAACAGGAAGATGACGAAGGTCACGAGCGCGGCGACGTCGATGGCTCCGGATGCCACGCGGAAACCGCCGACGCCGAGCACCACGAGCAACGACACCTGGAGGGCGATGCCGGCGACCGGAACGATGAGGGCCGACACCTTCGCAATGCGCACCCCCGCGCCGTACGCCTCGGTCGCGGCACCCGTCACCGACGCGACCTCGCGCTCGGTGGCGCCCGCGGCGCGGATCGTGCGGATCGACCCGACGGCGCGCTCGACCCCGGATGCCAGCTCGCCCACCTTCTCTTGCTGGGCGGCCGACGCGGCACGGATACGGGTGCTCAGGATGCCCACGGTCGCGATCGACGCGCCGAGCACCAGCACGATCAGGCCCAGGAGCAGCGGGTCGATGAACGCCATGGCGATGATCGCCCCGACGAGGATGAGCGCGTTGCCGACGGCATCCGCGAGCCCCTGTGTGAGGACGGCGTAGAGCAGCGTCGTGTCGGTACCGACGCGCGAGACGAGGTCACCGGTGCGGCGCGCGTCGAACTCGCTGACCGGCAGGTGGAGGATGCGCGCGATGAGGCGCCGTCGCGACGAGTAGACGACGGCGGTGCCGGTGCGCTGCAGGAGGTAGTGCTGGTAGCCCGAGATGACCGAAGACAGAACGACGAACCCGACCAGGAGCCACACGAGCGCGCCGAGCGGCACGGACGCCTGAACGCGCGAGATGACCTGACCCACGAGGAGCGGCTGCACGAGCGTGGCTCCCGCACCGAGGATGCTCAGCACCCCCACGACGACGAGCGTGCGGGTGTGCTCGGTCAGGAAGGGCAGGAGTTGGCGGAAGGACGCGCGCGGGCCCTCGGGGGCGCGACGGCCGCGACGGCCGCGCGCGGGAGCGGACAGAGACATGCTCACCTCGTTCTGGGGATCAGATTCGACCGTACTTCTTATGGGCGGCCTGTTTGGTCACGCCGAGGGCGCTCGCGATGGCGAGCCAGGAGTATCCGCGCAGCCGAGCGCGGCGCACCTGCGCTTCTTCGAGACGCGCGATGTCCCGTCGCAGGACCCCGAGGCGTCGGAGCTCGGCGAGAGGCTCGTCGTCGCCGAGTCCGCCGAGGGCCGTGTGGATCGCTTCGCTCATGCCGTCAATCCTGGTTGACATCCTCGGGTGTGTCAACTCACGTTGACTTCGCCCTGAGTGAACGACGGATGCCACGAGGCCGGGGCCCCGTGGCATCCATCGATCCGGTCGCGGGAATTACGGCGCGGTCGCTCCGGCGGCGATGTTGGCGTCGTAGTCGACGTCCTTGGTCTCGGGCGAGAGCGCGACCGCGATGAGCGTCAGCACGCCCATCACCGACAGGTACACGCCGACGAGCCAGGGGTTGCCTCCGCCCGCGGCCCACAGGGCCACCGCGACGATCGGCGCGAGAGCCGCACCGAGGATCGACGACACGTTGTACGAGATGGCCGAGCCGGTGTAGCGGGTGTTCGTCGGGAACAGCTCGGGAAGCACGGCCCCCATCGGGCCGAACGTCGTGCCCATGAGCAGGAACCCGATGATGAGGAACGCCTGCACGTAGACCCGAGTCAG
The DNA here is from genome assembly GCF_047238045.1 of Microbacterium canaveralium. NCBI lineage: Bacteria > Bacillati > Actinomycetota > Actinomycetes > Micrococcales > Microbacteriaceae > Microbacterium > Microbacterium canaveralium. Next base: position 860,577 of record NZ_JBDFMA010000003.1, read on the forward strand.
GTTGGCATCCGCCTGCGGCAGCAGGAAGAACGCGAACGTCAGGCCGAACAGGATGATCGCGATCGTGACGCCCGTGAGCAGGCGCTTGCGTCCGATGCGGTCGGCGAGCGGGCCGGACAGCAGCGTGAAGATGCCGAAGAACACGACGCCGATGATCTGCATGATCACGAAGTCGGTGTAGCCGAAGCCGAGGCCGGGGACGTACACGGCGGCATCGAACGGCGTTCCCGCTTTCTCGGCCGCAGCCGCGGCGCCCGCCGCGGTCGGCTTGGTGCCGTACGACAGCGTGAAGCTCGTCATGAGGTAGAACAGCACGTACGTCGCCAGCATGATGAACGTGCCGAGGATCAGCTGCACCCAGTTGCGACGGATGACTTCGCCGAGCGGGAACTTGCGGATCACGCCGCTCTTCTCGGCCTTGGCGAACGACTCGCTCTCGACGAGGCGGAGTCGCACCCACAGGCCCACGATGACCATCACGGCCGAGAACAGGAACGGCACGCGCCAGCCCCACGCGAGGAACTCGGCCGACCGCTGCGCGGTGCCGTCGGGGTGGGGAAGGGCGAAGTTGATGATGAGGAAGACGCCGTTGGCGATGATGAAGCCGATGGGCGCGCCCAGCTGCGGGAACGTGCCGTACCAGGCGCGCTTGCCCTTGGGGGCGTTCTCCGTCGCGACGAGTGCCGCCCCCGACCACTCCCCGCCGAGGGCGAAGCCCTGCGCGAGGCGCATGATCAGCAGAAGCACCGCCGCCCAGACGCCGATCTCGTTGACCGTCGGGAGGCACCCGATGAGGAAGGTCGCGACACCCATTGTGAGCAGGGATGCCACGAGCGTGGCCTTGCGGCCGAAGCGGTCGCCGAAGTGGCCGAACACGATCGCGCCGAGGGGACGCGCGACCATGGCCGCGCCGAAGACGCTGAAGGACAGCAGGAGCGAGGTCGTCTCGTTGCCGGTGGGGAAGAAGAGGACCGGGAAGACGAGGACCGCGGCCGTGGCGTAGGCGTAGAAGTCGTAGAACTCGATCGTCGTGCCGATGAGGCTCGCGGTGATGACACGCGAGCGGGGATTAGCGGGAGTCGACGAGGAGCGGGTGGCGGGGGACGAGGAAGTGGTCATGGGGGCCTGACGAGAGATCGAGCGATCGCGTCCGTCGTGAGGGCGCAGCGGTGGCGCGGAGTCGGAGACGGTGGTGTCGTGTCCGAACGCGCGAGGGGCACCGGGGGAGGACCATGGTGGGGGTCCAGACCCTCCAGTCTATGCGCTCGCTCAGAGGGCGTCGGCGCTGAGGCGGCGTCAGCGCCAGATGACAGCGATGGCCGCATTCGCCAGCGTCAGCGGGCCGATGAGCCAGAAGAGGATCGGCGGCACCGCGCCGGTGCGCTTCTGCCGCGCCGAACCGATGCCGAGGAGCGCGCCGATGACGATGAGCACGACGAGCTTCACACCGAGCTTGGTGTAGTTGAGGTCGTACTCCAGCCCCCAGGGAGCCGCGAGAGCGAGCCCGGCCACGAGCGAGATCAGAAGCCCGTAGCTCATGAGCCGCGTCACCTGGACGCGGCGCGCGACGGCCTCCGCGACCCATGCGCCGAACAACACCGCGAATCCGACGAGGTGGATGACGACGACGACGTGACGCAGGATCTCCATGCCCGTCACCTTAGGGATGCCGGCACCCCACCGCCAGCAAGGCGCGCCTCACCCCGCGGGGAGGCGCGCCGTGCGGGGGACGGTCAGCCGCGCAGGTCGCGCAGCAGGAGCGCGGTACGCAGGGCGGCGTCGGCCGCTTCGGCGCCCTTGTCCTCCTTCGAGCCGTCGAGTCCGGCCCGGTCCAGACCCTGCTGCTCGTCGTCGAGGGTCAGCACGCCGAACCCGACGGGCTTCCCGGCGTCGATCGCGACACGGGTCAGACCGTCGGTCGCCGCCGACGAGACGTACTCGAAGTGCGGGGTCCCGCCGCGGATGATGACGCCGAGCGCCACCACCGCGTCGGCGCCGCCCGCGAAGGCGGCGACCGCGGCCACGGGCAGCTCGAACGAGCCCGGCACGCGCACCACGCGGTACGTCGCCCCCGTGGCATCCAGAACTCGCTTCGCCCCGGCGATCAGGCCGTCGGTGATGACTTCGTGCCATGTGCCCGCGACGACGACGACGTTCAGTCCCGTCGCGTCGACGCCGCCGGTCTGAGGTGCTCCGCTTCCCGCCATCAGACGAGTCCTTCCTTCATGTGCGCGAGCGCGTCGCGCAGATCGTCCTCGTCGATGATGTGACCCATGCGGTCGCGCTTCGTCTCGAGGTACTGGTGGTTGTTGGGACCGACGCCCACGAGCAGGGGAACCTGCTCGACGACGTCGAGGCCGAGGCGGCGCAGTTGCGCGACCTTGTCGGTGTTGTTCGTCAGCAGACGCACCTGCTCGACGCCGAGATCGGTGAGGATGCCGGCGGCGGCGGCGTAGTCGCGGGCGTCGGCGGGCAGGCCCAGGGCCAGGTTGGCATCCACCGTGTCCAGGCCGCGTTCCTGCAGGCTGTAGGCGCGCAGCTTGTTGATGAGGCCGATGCCGCGACCCTCGTGGCCGCGCATGTAGATGACGATGCCGCCCTCGCGGTCGATCGTGTCGAGCGCTGCCTCCAGCTGCGGGCCGCACTCGCACTTGAGGGAGCCGAACGCCTCGCCCGTCAGGCACTCCGAGTGCACCCGCACGAGCGGAGCCTCGTCGGTGATCTCGCCCGACACGACCGCGAGGTGATCGGTGCCCGTCACGCGGTCCTTGTACGCGAGGAAGCGGAACGTCCCGTGCGAGGTCGGCACATGCGCTTCGGCGCGGAGGCTCACGCGCCGCCGGGGGACCGGTGCGGTCGCGACGGGCTCGGTCTCGTTGAGGTAGGCGATGAGCTGTTCGATCGTCACGACAGGAACGCCGTCGCGCTCGCCGAGCTCGATGAGCCCGGGCAGGCGCATCATGCTGCCGTCTTCGGCCACGACCTCGGCGATCGCGCCGACCGGCTGCAGACCCGCGAGGCGCATCAGGTCGACGGCCGCCTCGGTGTGACCCGCGCGCTCGCGCACGCCGCCGTCGACGGCGCGCAGCGGCAGGACGTGACCGGGGCGGATGAGGCTCGACGGGACCGACTCGGGGTTCGCCAGGACGTTGAGCGTGCGAGCGCGGTCGGCCGCGCTGATGCCCGTGCCGACGCCCTCCGCCGCGTCGACGCTGACCGTGTACGCGGTGCCGCGGGCGTCCTGGTTGACCTCGACCATCGGGGGGAGGTCGAGACGGTCCGCCCAGTCGGCGGGCATGGGCGCGCACACGTAGCCGCTCGACCAGCGCACGGTCCACGCGAGCCATTCGGGTGTTGCGAGCTGGGCCGAGATGATGACATCGCCCTCGTTCTCGCGGTTCTCGTCGTCGGCGACGAGGACGGGTCGTCCGGCGCGGAGGGCCTCGAGGGCCTCGGGGATGGTGGACAGGCTCATGCGGAGCCCCTCTCGGTCGATGCGGCCGCGGCCGCGGAGTTCTCAGTGGTGCGGAAGGCGAGCATGCGCTGTACGTGGCGGGCGAGGATGTCGGTCTCGAGGTTGACGGGTGTGCCCGCCTCGGCGCGGCCGAGAGTCGTCGCCTCGAGGGTCTCGGGGATCAACGAGACCTCCAGCCACGGCTCAGGGTCGCCGGCCTCGCTCACGTCGCTCACGGTGAGCGAGACGCCGTCGATGGCGATCGAGCCCTTGTCGACGACGAGCGGGGCGAGGTGGGCCGGGATGCCGATGCGCACCACGCTCCACTGGGCGCCGGGACGCACCTCGCGCACGACGCCCGTGCCGTCGATGTGCCCCTGGACGATGTGACCACCGAGGCGTCCGTGCGCCGCGGTGGCACGCTCGAGGTTCACTGGGCGCCCGGCGGCCACGCCGGCGAGCGTCGACATGTCCAGCGTCTGCTTCATGACGTCGGCGGTGAACCAGTCGGGTCCTTGCTCGACGACGGTGAGGCACACGCCGCTGACCGAGATCGAGTCGCCGTGGCCGGCGTCCGACACCGACAGGGGCGCCTTCACGGTCACCCGCACGCCGTCTCCGGCGGGCTCGACCGCGGTGATCTCGCCGATCTCTTCGACGATTCCGGTGAACATCAGGAATCTCCTTGGGTGTCGTGGACGGGACGGGCGACGACGCGGATGTCGTCGCCGAGGATGTCGATGGATGCCACCTCGAGCCGCCGCGCGGCCGAGATGTCGGGGACGCCGAGGTCGCCGAGCGCGAGTCGCGACCCGCCGAGCAGGACCGGGGCGACGTAGACCAGCACCTCGTCGGCGAGCCCTTCGCGGACCAGGGCGCTCTCGAGAGTCGGCCCGCCCTCGACGAACACGCGCTGGATGCCGCGGCCGCCGAGGTCGTCGAGGACGGCGGGGAGATCGCGGGTGGGGAAGAACAGCGCTTTGCGCGGGTGGCGACGCACCGCGGCACCCGCGGGGATCGGGGTTTCGCCCACGATCACGGGCACGGGTTGCGACGGCAGGAGCCCGCCGTCGGCATCGCGCGCAGTCAGTGCCGGATCGTCGCCGACGACGGTGCCGGTGCCGGCGAGGATCGCGTCAGCGGCGGCCCGGCGCTCGTGCACGTCGCGGCGCGCTGCGGGTCCGGTGATCCACTGGCTCGACCCGTCGTTCGCCGCGGCGCGGCCGTCGAGGCTCTGTGCCCACTTCACGGTCACCCACGGGCGTCCCGTGAGCTGCAGGTGCACCCAGTCGCGGATGAGCTCGGTCGCGGCCTCGCGCTCGAGACCCGCCTCGACGTCGACGCCCCCGCCGCGCAGTCGCTCGGCCCCGCCCGCCGCAGCATCGGTCGGGTCGTCGAGCGCGTAGACGACGCGCGCGACGCCTGCCTCCAGCAGCGCGACGGCGCAGGGACCGGTGCGACCCGTGTGGTTGCACGGTTCGAGCGTGACGACCGCCGTGGCCCCACGGGCGGCGCCGGGCGCGAGCTTCGACAGGGCGTCGACCTCGGCGTGCGCGGTGCCCGCTCCTCGGTGGTAGCCCTCGGCGAGGACGTCGCCCGCGGGGGAGAGGATCACGGCGCCCACCTGCGGATTGAGTCCGCGGGGGCCGTTCCGCGCGAGACGCAGCGCGTGGCGCATGGCGTCTGTTTCGGCGGCGGATGCCATCTTCTCTGTCCTTCCCGTCGTCAAACGGGGCAGGAGGGCAGGACGACGCAGCGCGCCGACCGTGCTACCTCCTATCCGGACTAGAGGAGATCTCTCGCCTCATCACCGTCGGTTCCGGAATTCCACCGGATCGGCCCCACCGCGTGATGCGGAAGGGTTCGCGGACTGTCACCGCCGGTTCGGATTCACACCGACCCCGGAGCACGTATTGCTTGGTCGAAGTCTAATCAACACCGCCGACACGGATTCATTCCCGCCGACTCGGGGCGAAACCGTGCTACTTCAGCAGCCGCGACAGTCGCCGGTCCGCGAGGATCTTGCCGCCCGTCTGGCACGTGGGGCAGTACTCGAGGGAGTTGTCGGCGAAGAACACGCTGCGTACCTCGTCGCCGCACACCGGGCACGCCTCGCCGCGTCGACCGTGCACGCGCATGCCTCGGCGCTTGGCATCCTTCAGATCCGCCGGAGGCTTGCCGCGGGCGGCCTCGATCGCGTCGGTCAGTGTGCTGATCATCGCCGCGTACAGCGTGTCGATCTCGGCGTCCGTGAGGGCGGCGGCGAGGGCGTACGGAGACATCTTGGCGGCGTGCAGGATCTCGTCGGAGTACGCGTTCCCGACACCGGCGATGATCGACTGGTCGCGCAGGACGCCCTTGATCTGGGTGCGACGGCCCGCGAGCAGCGCCGCGAACGCGTCGCGGTCGAGGGAGGCGTCGAGGGGATCGGGCCCGAGACGCGCGATGCCGGGCACGTCGACGGGAGAGCGGACGACGTACACCGCGAGCGACTTCTTCGTCCCGGCCTCGGTGAGGTCGAATCCCGAGCCGTCGTTGAAACCGACGCGCAGCGCGATCGGGGTCTTGCCCGGTTTGATGAGCGTCGTCGGCAGCGCGTCGTACCACCGGAGCCATCCGGCCTTGGCCAGGTGGAACACCAGATGGATGTCGCCGCCCGCGGTGAGGTCGATGAACTTGCCGTGGCGGTTGACGCCGGTGACGGCCGAGCCGACGAGCGCGTCGATCGGCGGGTCATACGTCTTGAGGGCGCTGATCGCCGACACGGCGGCCTTCGCGACCGTCAGCCCCGTGATGCGGCCGCGGAGGAACTCGACGAGTCCTTGAACCTCGGGCATCTCGGGCATGGGACACATCATGGCATCCATCCCCACCGGCGGGGAGGGGGTGGCGCGGCAGGCGGGAGGGTCATCGGGTCGTTGCCGATGACCCTCGCCCTCACGCCGCTGAGCGACTCGGGAGGGGGCGCCGTCGAAGCGGGGGATCGGAGACCTCGGGCCCGCGGTAGACCATGTCCATCGCGCCGATGGACTCGCCGGGCGGGACGATCTCGTCGATCCGGTCCAGAACGTCGTCGCTCAGGACGACGCCCACGCACGACAGGGTGTCCTCGAGCTGTTCCATCGTCCGCGGGCCGGCGATGGCCGCCGTGACTCCGGGGTGGCTGATCGCGAAGGCCATCGCGAGATGGGACAACGGCAGACCGGCATCCTGCGCCAGTTCCACCAGCTGCTCGATGACGGCGAGCCGGCGCTCATCGCGGAAGTGTCGCATGCCCGTCTGTGCGCGGAACGTCGCGTTCTCCTGCCCGGCGCGATAGCGGCCGCTCAGCGCTCCACCGGCCAGCGGGCTGTAAACCAGCGAGCCCATTCCGTAGCGCTGGACGACGGGCAGGATCTCCCGCTCGATCTCGCGATCGAGGATCGAGTAGTTGGGCTGCTCGGTGCGGAAGCGTTCGAACCCTCGGCGTTCCGCCGCCCACTGCGCCTCGACGATCTCCGAGCCCCGCATCGACGACGTACCGATCGCGCGTACCTTCCCCTGGTGGACCAGATCGGTGAGCGCGGACAATGTCTCTTCGATGTCGGTGTCGGGGTCGGGACGATGCAGCTGGTAGAGATCGATCCAGTCGGTGCGCAGATTCCGCAGAGAGCGATCGACCGTCTGGACGATCCAGCGCCGGGACGCACCGCGGTGGTTGATGTCGTCATCCACCGGTCCGAAGAACTTCGTCGCGAGGACGACCTCTTCACGCCGTCCCTGAATCGCCTCCCCGACCACCTCCTCGGAGTCTCCGTAGCGATCAGCCGTGTCGATGATGTTGATTCCGGCGTCGAGGGCCCGACGGATGATCCGGATGCCCTCCTGTCGGTCGGGATTCCCGAACGAGCCGAGCATCATCGCGCCCAGTGCGAGCGGCGTCACCTTGATTCCGGTGCGTCCCAGGTTTCGGTACTGCATGGCGTCTCCTCTAAGCTGTATCGGAACGTTGTTCCGTATCAAGCACTATACGGAACGTTGTTCCGTTTATGCAAGGGGTCATCATGACGGCGACGCGGGCTCGGGCCGCACGCGCGGATGCGCGGCAGAACCTCAACGCGTTGCTCGACGCTGCGCGGGACGTTTTCGCGCGCTCCGGTGTCGACGCACCGGCGCGCGAGATCGCGGCCGAGGCCGGTGTCGGCGTCGGCACGCTCTATCGGCATTTCGCCAATCGTGCAGCGCTCGTCGCCGCAGTCTTCACCAGTGAGATCGACGCGACCGCGGCGGCGGCGGCTGAGCTCGCAGCCGCCCACCCGCCCGGCCGAGCCCTCGACCTCTGGGTGGAGAGGTTCACGCGGTTCGTCGCCACGAAGCAGGGGCTGTCCGCCGCGCTTCACTCCGACGATCCCGCCTTCGCGGCGCTGCCCGCACATCTCATCGACACGCTCGGGCCGGCGATGACGACACTGCTGGACGCCGCCGCCACCAGCGGGGAGGTGCGGGCCGGGGTCGATCCGCTCGACTTCCTGATGGCCGTCGCCGATCTCAGCCACCGCGCGCCGTCGAACGACGGCAGCCCGAACCAGATGGTCCGGCTGCTGCTCGACGGGTTGCGCACCCCGCCGGAGGAACGGCGCGGCGACTGAGACGGCCGCCCGGCGCGGTCGCTGTGGTTCGTCAGATGACGTCTCGAGTCGCGCTCGCCCGCGACGGAATCACCGTGGCCCGTGGCCCGTGGCCCGTGGCCCGTGGCCCGTGGCCCGTGGCCCGCGGCGGTCGGCCTTCAGCCGAGGGCGAGCGGCCAGTCCTGAGCTGTGCGGTCGTCGTTCCGCAGAAGGCCGCCGATCCACAGGTCGGCGCGACCGAGGCTGTTGATGTGCGCGTGACGGAGCAGACCCTCGTAGCGGAAGCCGAGACGACGGGCGATCCGCGCCGAGCCGATGTTGCCGACCACCGCCCGCCATTCGATCCGTTCGACCGCGGGTCGGTCCTCGGCGAACGCCCAATCGATCACGGCGGCGGCCGCTTCGACGGCGACCCTCTGCTGCCGCGATTCGCGCGCCACCCAGTAGCCGATCTCGGGCGCGCCGCTGTCGAGCTTCGCGAGACCGATCATTCCCGCGAGGCGCCCGTCGCATCGGATCGCCCACGTGGGCTGCGTCCCGTCCGCCCACCACTCGCCCGTCAGCTCGACGAAGCGCACCGCGTCCTCGAGCAGGTACGGGGACGGAACCGTCGTATAGCGCTGCAGGTCGGCATCCTGACACGCCGCATGAATGGACGCGATGTCGGCTGTCGTCGGGGCCGAGAGCTCCAGGCGGGCGGTGTACAGGTGGTCGGGCTCCATCCGCCCACGGTATCGGCCGTCGGTGGCGGAGCCCGGGATCAACCGCGGCGCAGCAGACCCACGCGGTCGTAGACGTCGGCGAGGGTCTTCTCGGCGACGGATGCCGCCCGCTCCGCGTTCGACGCCAGGACGCGGTCGAGTTCGGCGGGGTCGTCGAGCAGCTCGAGGGCGCGCTCTCGCACCGGCTCGAACTCGGCGACCACCACCTCGGCGAGGCCCTTCTTGAAGTCGCCGTAGCCGCGCCCGGCGTACTCGTCCTCGATCGACGAGATCTCGCGGCCGGTCAGGGCCGAATAGATCACGAGCAGGTTCGAGACACCCGGCTTGGCCTCGCGATCGAAGCGCACCGCGCCCTCCGAGTCGGTAACGGCGCGCATGATCTTCTTCGCGCTCACCTTCGGCTCGTCGAGCATCCACAGCACGCCCGCGTCGGACTCGGCCGATTTCGACATCTTGGACGTCGGGTTCTGCAGGTCGTAGATGCGGGCCGTCTCGCGCTGGATCATCGGCTTCGGCATCGTGAAGGTCTCACCGAATCGCTGGTTGAAGCGCTCGGCGAGGTCGCGCGTGAGCTCGATGTGCTGCTTCTGGTCGTCGCCGACCGGCACGACGTCGGTCTGATACAGCAGGATGTCGGCGGCCATCAACACCGGGTAGGTGAAAAGGCCGACATTCGTGGCATCCGCGCCGTAGCGGGCCGACTTGTCTTTGAACTGCGTCATGCGTCCGGCCTCGCCGAAGCCCGTCAGAGTCGACAGCACCCACTGCAGTTCGGCGTGCGCCGGGACATGCGACTGCACGTACAGCGTCGAGCGCGACGGCTCGATGCCGGCGGCGATGTACTGCGCCGCGGTGCGACGCGTCTTCTCGCGACGCTCGGCCGGGTCGCCGGGCTGGGTCAGGGCGTGCAGGTCGACGACGGAGAAGAACGCGTCGTACTCGTCTTGCAGCGCGCGCCACTGCAGAAGGGCCCCGATGTAGTTGCCGATCTGGAGGCTGTCGGCGGAGGGCTGCATTCCGGAGTAGAGGCGCTGCTGGGTCACCGTACGATCCTAGGCCGCTCAGCCGGTGCGGATCATGCTGCGGCTGCCGCCGCGGGACTCACCTGCCGAGCGTGTAGTCGGCGATGACCGGGGCGTGGTCGCTCCATCGCGTGTCGTACGAGGGGGCGCGGTCGACGCGGTAGTCGGTGACCCGCTCCGCCAGGGCGGGGGTGACGACGTGATAGTCGATCCGCCAGCCCGAGTCGTTGTCGAACGCCTTACCTCGCATCGACCACCAGGTGTAGGGACCCTCCACCTCGCCCGCGTGGCGACGGCCGACGTCGACCCATCCGAGCCCGGGCCCGGTGGAGCCATCGGCTCCCTCGACCTGTTCGCCGGCGGGCCCGAAGAACCGGTCGAAGTAGGCGCGTTCGCGCGGCAGGAACCCCGCGTTCTTGCGGTTGCCCTTCCAGTTCTTGATGTCGAGCTCGCGGTGCCCGACGTTAAGGTCGCCCATGACGATGGCCAAGGGCTGCGCCGCCGCGAGCTCGGCGAGACGCGCTTCCATGGCGTCCAGGAACAACCACTTCGCGTCTTGCTTCGGGGTGTCGACCTCACCGCTGTGCACGTAAGCGCTCACGACGGTCAGGGTCTCACCGTCGATGTCGAAGTCGGTCTCGATCCAGCGGCCCGAGGCGTCCAGCGGCTCGGGGCCGAGGTGGGTGCGCGTCTCGACGCCGGGCAGGCGGCTGACGATCGCGACGCCCGCGCGGCCCTTCTGCAGGGCCTCGTCGTTGACGATCTGCCACCCGGGAAGGGCTTCGGCGAGCTGTTCGGCGGTCGCCCGCACCTCTTGCAGGGCGAGGATGTCGGCGCCCGAGGCGTCGAGCCATTCAGTCATGCCCTTGCGGACGGCGGCACGGATGCCATTGACGTTGACGGAGACGATGCGTACGGAACGAGCCACCCGTCGAGCCTAACGGCGGCCTCCGACATGGCGAGGCGTGGGCCGACCTGCCGCCGAATCGCGGCCGCTCGAGCGCCCCGCCACCTGCGGCGCCGGGCGTCGCCGCCCCGCCACCTGCGGCGCCGGGCGTCGCCGCTCCGCCACCCGCGGCGCCGGGCGTCGCCGCCCCGCCACCTGCGGCAGATGGCGTCGCGCTCAATCCAGCAGCAGGGTCGAACGCCGCGGTGCGGGCAGTTCCGCCTCCAGCCGTGCCAGGTGGGCTCGGGCGGCCCGGAGGCGGCGCCGAGCCATCCACCGCCGGGGCCAGGGGGCGAGCGCTGCTCGTTCCTCGGCTTCGCGAACGGCGACCTGCGCGGCGATGACGAGGGCGGTCTGCTCCATCGCCCGCCGATCCTCGGGAGAGCGCAGGGGCACGTCCCGGTCGTCGGCCGCCACCGCGATCCACGCGGCAGCGACGAGGATCACGATCCCCACGAGCCGGAACCACAGCAGGAACCCGATGAGCACCGTGAATGTCGCCAGCAGCGGGTTCGAGGGGGTGTAGACGAACAGGAAACCCGCGGCGACCTGCAGCACGACGAGTCCGGCCGAGCCGACGAGCGCGCCGGGCCAGGTGCGCCGCCAGGTGAGCGCCGTGCCGGTGAGGAAGCGGAACAGCGACGCCAGGGCGAGGGTGTTCACGCCGAACGCGATGATCAGCGACACGCCCCGTGCGCCGAGCGACCACCACGCGGTCTCGCGCGTCCAGCCGATGAGACCGAAGATCAGGTCGACGGCGCCCGTCGTCACCGAGCCGAGCAGAGCGCCGATCAGCAGCGCGACGCCGAACAGCACCGACGCGAAGAAATCGCGCGCCTTCAGCAGGAGATAGTTGCGCAGATCGAAGGGGAGACCGAAGGTGTCGCGGACGGCCCGCCGGGTGAAGGTGACGAACCCGATGGTCGTCCAGATGACGACGACGCCGGCCACACCACCGGTCACGCCGAGGAGCTTGCCGCTCTCCTGCGCCACTGCCTCGACCTGCTCGGGCTTGACCAGGCCGTTCGCGCTGATGATGCCGGGAATGTAGCTGTTGACGATGCGGATGAGCCCGTCGATTGCCGTCTTGCTGCCGCCCAGCCAGATGCCGACCCCGGCGAAGGCGAGGTACAACGCCGAGAACATGGCGAAGAGGCCCTGATAGCTCATCCCGGCGGCGAGCAGGAATCCGTTGTGCCGCAGGAAGTGGCGCCACACGCGCACCGGGAACAGCTGTGCGACCTTCGCGGCCCGCGCGAGGGGCTGGTCCAGACGTCCTCGCACGGCGCTCTGCGCCGCCTCGAGACGCTCGCGCAGCGACGTCTCCTCGCTGGCCGCGCCGGGCAGCGGTCGAGGGTCGCGGCGGTCGTTCACCTGACGAGCCTAATGAATGGATGCCTCGGCCGGCATGCGTCCGGCCTCGCGCCGCGTCCTCTCGCAACGACGAACGCCGGGGCGCCGAAGCGCACCCGCCGTTCGAGAGGGCCAGGCTCAGCGACCGCGAAGGACCGCCTGCTTGACCTCGGCGATGGCCTTGGTGACCTCGATGCCGCGGGGGCACGCCTCGGTGCAGTTGAAGGTGGTGCGGCAACGCCACACGCCTTCCTTGTCGTTGAGGATGTCGAGGCGCACGTCGCCCGCGTCGTCGCGCGAGTCGAAGATGAAGCGGTGCGCGTTGACGATCGCCGCGGGGCCGAAGTACTGGCCGTCTGTCCAGAACACGGGGCACGACGACGTGCACGCGGCGCAGAGGATGCACTTGGTGGTGTCGTCGAAGACCTCGCGGTCGACGATCGACTGGATGCGCTCCTTGCCCGGCTCGGGCTTGCTGTTCGCGATCAGGAAGGGCTGCACCTCGCGGTAGGAGGCGAAGAACGGCTCCATGTCGACGATGAGGTCCTTCTCGAGCGGCAGGCCCTTGATCGCCTCGACGTAGATCGGCTGCGAGATGTCGAGGTCCTTGATCAGCGTCTTGCAGGCCAGACGGTTACGGCCGTTGATGCGCATGGCATCCGATCCGCAGATGCCGTGCGCGCACGAGCGGCGGAACGACAGCGTGCCGTCGACCTCCCACTTGATCTTGTGCAGGGCGTCGAGCACGCGGTCGGTGGAGTACAGCTCCACGTCGTAGTCGACCCAACGCGGCTCGTCGTCGACCTCGGGATCGAAGCGGCGGATGTTGAACGTGACCAGGAACGACTGGATGCCGGTGTCTTCCGGGGTCTGCTCGACGTCGTCGGAAGTGTCGACGGTCTCAAGGACGGTGGATGCCATCTCAGTACTTCCTCTCCAGGGGCGGGTAGCGCAGTTCGCCGGCGTCGTTCTTGGTGAAGACGACGGGCTTCCAGCCGAGTTCGATGTGGTCGGCGGGGTGCGACGAGTGCGGGTCGCCGGTCAGATACGCCATGGTGTGCTGCATGTAGTTCTCGTCGTCGCGCGTCGGGAAGTCGTCGCGCATGTGACCGCCGCGGCTCTCTTCCCGGTTCTGCGCCGAATAGACGACGACCTCGGCGAGGTCGAGGAGGAACCCGAGCTCGACGGCCTCGAGCAGGTCGGTGTTGTACCGCTTGCCCTTGTCGTCGACGTGGATGTTCTTGTAGCGCTCGCGCAGGTCGGCGATGATGTCGAGCACCTCGGCGAGGGAGTCGTGGGTGCGGAACACCTGAGCACCCTTGTCCATCTCGTCCTGCAGCGTCTTGCGCAGGACCGCGATGCGCTCGGTGCCACCGTTGTTGCGCAGGCCCTCGATCATCTCGCGGACCTCCTTCGCCGGGTCCTCGGGGAGGGCGACGAAGTCGGCGGTCTGGACGTACTCGACGGCGTTGCGACCGGCACGCTTGCCGAAGACGTTGATGTCGAGCAGCGAGTTGGTGCCGAGACGGTTGGAGCCGTGCACGGAGACGCAGGCGCACTCGCCCGCGGCGTACAGACCGGGCACGACCGTGTCGTTGTCGGACAGGACCTCGGCCTTGATGTTCGTGGGGATGCCGCCCATCGCGTAGTGGGCGGTCGGCATCACGGGAACCGGCTCGACGACCGGGTCGACGCCCAGGTACGTCCGGGCGAACTCGGTGATGTCGGGGAGCTTGGTCTCGAGGACCTCGGCGCCCAGGTGCGTGCAGTCCAGCAGCACGTAGTCGCGGTGCGGGCCGGCGCCGCGACCCTCGGCGACCTCCTGGACCATGCAGCGCGCGACGATGTCGCGAGGCGCCAGGTCCTTGATCGTGGGCGCATAGCGCTCCATGAAGCGCTCACCGCTCGCGTTGCGCAGGATCGCGCCCTCACCGCGGGCGCCCTCGGTCAGCAGGATGCCGAGACCGGCGAGTCCGGTCGGGTGGAACTGGAAGAACTCCATGTCTTCCAGCGGCAGGCCCTTGCGCCACACGATGCCGACGCCGTCGCCGGTGAGAGTGTGGGCGTTCGACGTGGTCTTGAAGATCTTGCCGAAGCCGCCGGTGGCGAAGACGACCGCCTTGGACTGGAAGACGTGCAGGTCGCCCGTGGCGAGCTCGTACGCCACGACGCCGGCGACCTGAGTGTTGCCCGCGTCGTCCTTCACCGTGATGAGGTCGAGTACGTAGAACTCGTTGAAGAAGTTGATGCCGAGCTTGACGCAGTTCTGGAACAGCGTCTGCAGGATCATGTGGCCGGTGCGGTCGGCCGCGTAGCAGGCTCGGCGGACGGGCGTCTTGCCGTGGTCCGCGGTGTGCCCGCCGAAGCGACGCTGATCGATCTTGCCCTCGGGCGTGCGGTTGAACGGCAGGCCCATGTTCTCGAGATCGATGACCGCGTCGATCGCCTCTTTGGCGAGGATCTCGGCGGCATCCTGGTCGACGAGGTAATCGCCGCCCTTGATCGTGTCGAAGGTGTGCCACTCCCACGAGTCCTCTTCGACGTTCGCGAGCGCCGCGGCCATGCCGCCCTGCGCCGCGCCCGTGTGGGAGCGAGTCGGATACAGCTTCGAGATGACGGCCGTTTTGGCTCCCGGCCCGGCTTCGATCGCCGCGCGCATCCCGGCGCCGCCGGCGCCGACGATCACGATGTCGAACTGGTGGTAGTGCACGCCGTCCTTGACGATCGTGTCCGCGCTGTTCTGGGTGCTCACGTGTGCAAAGCCTCTGCTGTCTCAGTCGGGAAGGAGGATGCCGCGGCTCACGCCTGGCAGATCTCCCACAGGGAGCTGCTCTCGGTCACGCCGAGGCAGGGGTCGAAGGTGAAGACGACGAGCGTGCCGAGCAGGATGAGGAACGCCGCGGACAGCACGATCGCGCCGACGAGGATGCGACGGACCTGGGGCGTCGTGACGTAGTCGTTGACGATGGTGCGCATGCCGTTGGCGCCGTGGATGAGCGCGAGCCAGAGCATCAGCACGTCCCACCACTGCCAGAACGGCGAGGAGAGCTTGCCGGCGACGAACGCGAAGTCGACCTGGTGGATGCCGTCGCCGGTCATCAGGTTGACGAAGAGGTGACCGAAGATCAGGACGATCAGCAGCACGCCCGAGGCGCGCATGTAGATCCATCCCCACTTCTCGAGGTTGGAGCCCTTCTTCCGCACGGCGGGCGTGCGGGGTGCGGGGATCGTGCTGGCTTCCTGGGCGACGGACATCAGTGGCTCCCCGTGACGGCGCTGAAGACGTTGATGAGGTGGCGCGGCGTGAAGCCGAGCATCGTGACGACCCACAGGCCCAGCACGCCCCACCAGAGCTGACGCTGGTGACGCGTGGCCCACGGCCAGAAGTCGACCAGGATGATGCGCAGGCCGTTGAAGGCGTGGTAGGCGATCGCACCGACCAGGGCGACCTCGCCCAGGCCCATGATCGGGTTCTTGTAGGTGCCGATCACGGCGTCGTATGCCTCGGGGGAGACGCGGATGAGGGCCGTGTCCAGGATGTGGACCAGGAGGAAGAAGAAGATCGCGACGCCCGTGATCCGGTGCAGGACCCAGGACCACATGCCTTCGCGGCCTCGGTAGAGAGTGCCGCGTGGCCTCTTCGAGGTGGTTTCTTTCACCGACGGCGTGGCACGTGCTGGTGCTGACACGGTCGTCCTCCCTGATCGAACACGGTGTGGGGGCCTGCGCAGGCCCTGAGCGTCACACGGGCGCGACTGAATACTACGTCGGGGCTATGAATCCGGGGGATGAGGGTCGCCTAACACTCTCTCGATGTCGAGATAGTTTCGCCTCCGTTTCTTCCCGATTTTGTTTCCCGCCGGGTGGGGGAGGGCGGCGGCTCGCCCGTTAGTGTCGGTGCCATGGCCGAACCTGCTATCGACGACTTCTACGCCGTGATCCCCGCCGGTGGGATCGGCAGCCGCCTCTGGCCGCTCTCCCGCGCGGACGCCCCGAAGTTCCTCCACGACCTGACGGGCTCGGGGCAGACCCTGCTCCGCGACACGTGGGACCGGCTCGCGCCGCTCTCCGGTGCCGACCGGATCGCCGTGGTCACCGGCCGCGCGCACCGCGCCGCGGTGGAGCGCGAGCTGCCCGGCGTGCCCGACCACAACGTGTTCCTCGAGTCCGAGCCGCGCGACTCCAGCGCCGCCATCGGCCTGGCCGCGGCCATCCTCGTGCGCCGCGAACCCGACGTCATCATCGGCTCGTTCGCGGCGGATCACGTGATCCGCCAGACGCGACAGTTCGATTTCGCCGTGCGTCAGGCGGTGGCCGTCGCCCGCGCCGGTTACATCTGCACCATCGGCATCCAGCCCAGCGAGCCCTCGGTCGGGTTCGGCTACATCAAGAAGGCCGACGAGCTGATCGTCGACGGGGCGCCCGAGGCGTACACGGTCGAGCGCTTCGTCGAGAAGCCCGACCTCGACACCGCGAAGGAGTATTTCTCCGACCGCGCGTACCTCTGGAACGCGGGCATGTTCATCACCCGCGCCGATGTCCTCTTGGCGGAGCTCGCGGTGAACGAGCCCGAGCTCCACGCGGGACTCATCGAGCTCGCCGAGGCGTGGGACGACCGCGATCGCCGAGGCCCGGCGGTCGATCGCCTCTGGCCCAGCCTGAAGAAGATCGCGATCGACTACTCCGTCGCCGAGCCCGCGGCCGAGAAGGGTCGCCTGGCGGTCATCCCGGGCCACTTCGACTGGGATGACGTCGGAGACTTCGCGAGCCTGTCCAAGCTCAACTCCTCCGGCGGGCGAAACGAGCTGGCGATCCTGGGGGAGGACGCGCGTGTCCTGGCCGATTCCTCGAGCGGGATCGTCGTGACCCAGACCAAGCGCGTCATCAGCCTCATCGGGGTGCGGGACATCGTCGTGGTCGACACCCCCGACGCGCTTCTCGTCACCACCAGCGAGCACGCTCAGCGCGTCAAGGGCGTCGTGGACGCGCTCAAACTCACCGGTCGCGGAGACGTCCTCTGACACTGGATGCCGCTGTCCGAGGCATCCAGTCCCGGATCGACGGTCGCTGTGTGGCGCGCGCGTCACGCGAGATTGCGTCTTTGTAACCATTGGCGTGGACGGCACGTCCTGGTACGCAACCGGTTCGTCACAGTGGGTAACGTGACTCCATCGTCCCCCGAACCCGTTGGGGGCCCCCGTCTTGGAGGACCATTCGTGAAGACCACGAAGAAGGCCGTCGTCAGCGGCCTCGCGATGATCGGCACGGCCGTGCTGCTGGCCGGCTGCGGTGCCGCGCCCGAGAGCACCGATTCGTCGGCGGCCGCCGGTGCCAGCGACTACCTGCCCTGCATGGTGTCGGACTCGGGCGGGTTCGACGACAAGTCGTTCAACCAGCTCGGCAAGGAGGGCCTCGACGCCGCCGCCGCCGAGCTCGGCTCGAAGAAGCCGATCGAGGTCCAGTCGCAGGCCGAGACCGACTTCGCCTCCAACCTCTCGAGCCTCGTCGACCAGGGGTGCAACACGATCATCACGGTCGGCTTCCTCCTCGCTCCGGCTGCCCTCGAGTCCGCGAAGGCGAACCCCGATCTGCAGTACGTCTCGATCGACGACACCGTCGACCAGGACTTCGACGGCAAGACCGATGCCGACAACATCAAGCCGATCATCTTCGACACCGCGCAGGCCGCCTACCTGGCCGGCTACCTCGCCGCGGGCGTGTCCAAGACCGGTGTCGTCGGTACCTTCGGCGGCATGAACATCCCCACCGTCACGATCTTCATGGACGGCTTCGCCCAGGGCGTCGAGAAGTACAACACCGACAACGGCACCTCGGTGCGCGTGGTCGGTTGGGACCGCGCCGCGAAGGACGGCTCCTTCACCGGTGGCTTCGAGGCCAACGACACCGCCCGTCAGACCGCTCAGGCGATCATCGACCAGAACGTCGACGTGCTCCTGCCCGTCGGTGGCCCGATCTACCAGTCGGCCGCCGTCGCGATCCAGGACGCGGGCCGCGAGATCGCGCTCGTCGGTGTCGACGCCGATGTGTTCGAAACCGACCCCTCGATCGGCAGCCTGCTGCTGACCTCGATCCTCAAGGGCATCGACGTGGGTACGAAGGACGCCATCGTCGCCGCCGGTAACGGCGAGTTCGACACCACCCCGTTCATCGGCACGCTCGAGAACGACGGCGTCGGAATCGCTCCGTACCACGACTGGTCGGACCGGGTTCCCGCCGACCTGACCACGAAGATCGACGCCCTCAAGGCCGACATCGTCTCCGGCAAGATCACGGTCGAGTCCTACCTGGCCGGCTGAGGCATCCATTCTCCTGGGGGAGGCCGGCTCCGTGCCGGCCTCCCCTCCCTTATGGGGTCGTCGTGCGGCCCCTGGACCGGACCCGCTCACGAGGCGGTTCCTCCGCCCGCACCCCGGATGCGGTGCCACAGAACTTAGGATCGGGAACATGAAGCTCGAACTCCGCGGGATCACGAAAACCTTCGGATCCCTGGTGGCGAACGATCACATCGACCTCACCGTCGAGGCCGGCGAGATCCACTGCCTGCTCGGTGAGAACGGTGCAGGCAAGTCCACCCTGATGAACGTCCTGTACGGCCTGTACCAGGCCGACGGGGGAGAGATCCTGCTGGATGACGCCGTCCAGCACTTCGCCGGGCCCGGCGACGCCATGCGCGCCGGCATCGGCATGGTGCACCAGCACTTCATGCTCATCCCCGTCTTCACCGTCGCCGAGAACGTGATGCTCGGACACGAACCCACGAAGTTCGGCGGACGACTCGACCTCGCGGCGGCGCGCGCGAAGGTGAAGGAGATCTCCGACCGCTTCGGTTTCGACGTCGACCCCGACGCGCTCGTCGACGACCTGCCCGTGGGTGTGCAGCAGCGCGTCGAGATCATCAAAGCGCTGTCGCGGGATGCCAAGGTGCTCGTGTTCGATGAGCCGACCGCCGTGCTCACACCGCAGGAGACCGATGAGCTGATGGCGATCATGCGTCAACTCAAGGCATCCGGGACTTCCATCGTCTTCATCACGCACAAGCTCCGCGAGGTCCGCGAGGTCGCCGACCGCATCACGGTGATCCGCCTCGGCAAGGTTGTCGGCGAGGCCGACCCGCGCGCCTCGAACGCTGAACTCGCGTCGCTGATGGTCGGCCGCGCGGTCGAGCTCACGGTGCAGAAGGAAGCGCCGACACTCGGTGACGTGGGCCTGTCCGTCTCGCACCTCACCGTGGTCGACGCGATCGGTCAGCTCGTCGTCAACGACGTGAGCTTCGACGTGCGGTGCGGTGAGGTCTTGGCGATCGCCGGCGTCCAGGGAAACGGCCAGACCGAGCTCACCGAGGCGCTGCTGGGACTCCAGGAACGCGTCGAGGGATCCATCGTGCTCGATGGCGCCGAGCTGAACGGGCAGAAGGTCCGGGCGGTGCTCGACGCCGGCGTCGGATTCGTTCCCGAGGACCGTAAGGAAGACGGGCTCGTCGGGGAGTTCTCGATCGCGGAGAACCTCATGCTCGACCGCGCCGACGGTGCACCGTTCGTCAAGGGCGGGGCCCTCCAGCTCTCGACGCTCGCCGACTTCGCTCGCGAGAAGGTCGACGAGTTCGATGTGCGCACGCCCTCGATCGAGACGCCCGTCGGCCGTCTCTCAGGCGGCAACCAGCAGAAGGTGGTCCTCGCGCGTGAGTTGAGCCGCGACCTGCGTCTGTTCGTCGCTGCCCAGCCGACCCGAGGTGTCGACGTCGGCTCGATCGAGTTCATCCACAAGCGCGTCATCGAGACCCGTGACACGGGGGTCCCGGTGATCGTCGTCTCCACCGAGCTCGACGAGGTCACCGCTCTCGCCGACCGCATCATGGTCATGTACCGGGGCCGCGTCGTCGGCATCGTCCCGGGCGACACCTCGCGCGACGTCCTCGGCCTCATGATGGCCGGCGAAGCGCCTCAGACCGAAGGAGTCGCCGCGTGAGCGATTCGCACAGCCCGCACGACCCGACGGCCGCTCGTGCCGAGCGCGCGACCGATGTCGCATCCGCGACCGACGCTGACATCGCGCTCGAGGGCGGGGCGGCCGTCGACCCCGCTGCCGGCGCCCGCGTCGTGACGCCCCCGCCGGCACCCGAAGAGAACCGGTGGAGTCGCGCGCTGCGCGAGATCGCCACGGGCAACGCGATCATCTCGGTGCTCGCCGTCATCCTCGCCCTGGTGGTCGGCGCGATCATGATCGCTGCCACCGACGAGAACGTGCAGGCCGCCTCGGCGTACTTCTTCGCCCGGCCGGGTGACACGCTCGCTGCCATCTGGCAGTCCGTGTCCGGGGCCTACGCCTCCTTCTTCCAGGGGGCGATCTACAACTTCCGCCGCCCCGAGTTCGCCACCGGCATCAAGCCGTTGACCGAAACCCTGACCTTCGCGACGCCCTTGATCGCGGCGGGCCTGGGTGTGGCCCTGGCGTTCCGCGTCGGCATGTTCAACATCGGCGGCCGTGGGCAGATGCTCGTCGCCGCGGCCGCGGGCGGGTGGGTCGCCTTCTCCTTTGACCTGCCGTGGGGCATCCACATGCTGATTGCCCTCGTCGCCGGTGTCGCCGCGGGCGCGATCTGGGCCGGTATCGCGGGCGTCCTGAAGGCACGCACGGGCGCGCACGAGGTCATCGTGACGATCATGCTCAACTACGTGGCGTACTACCTCGTGTACTACATGCTGCGCACGCCCGGCCTGCTGCAGGCGCCGGGGTCGAGCAACCCCACGACGCCGCCGATGAAGGACACCGCGGTCTTCCCCGACCTCTTCGGCTCGGGCTACAACCTGCACTTCGGGTTCATCCTCTCCCTCGTCGCCGTTGTGCTGGTGTGGTGGATCCTGGAGCGTTCGTCCCTCGGCTTCCGGTTCCGCGCGGTCGGCTTGAACCCGAACGCGGCGCGCGTGGCCGGCATCAACGTCAAGTCCATGTACGTCTACGCGATGCTCATCTCCGGTGCCCTCATCGGCCTCGCCGGCGTCGACCAGGTGCTCGGCACCGTCACGACCGGATTCTCCAGCGGCATCGACGCGGGTATCGGGTTCGACGCGATCACGGTGGCGTTGCTGGGCCGCTCCACCCCGGTCGGCGTGCTCGTGGCCGGCATCCTGTTCGGTGCGTTCAAGGCCGGCGGCTTCGCCATGCAGGCGGCGAACGGTGTGCCGATCGACATCGTCCTGGTCGTGCAGTCGCTCATCGTGCTGTTCATCGCCGCACCCCCTCTGGTGCGTGCGATCTTCCGTCTGCCGGCTCCCGGGGCACGCCAGCCCAAGGTCCGCGCCGCCAAGAAGAAGGAGGCGGCCCGGTGAGCACCACAGCCGCACACCCCCAGGCCGCTCCCGCGGCCGATGCGCTCGACACCGCCGTGGTCGTCAGCTGGAAGGCTCCGATCGTCTATGGCGTGATCACGGTGCTCGCCGCCGTGCTGTTCGTCGTCGCGCGGCAGGACGGCGACGCCGTCTTCCGCATCTCGAGCCCCGGAGAATTCATCCAGCTGCCCGAACTGGTTCTCGGCGGCGTGGTCACCGGCGCCGTGTGCACCGTTCTGCTCGCACTGGTGACGGTCGCGAGCGTCCTGATCGTGCGCGCGCACCGTCGCCCGCCGATCTGGTTGGCCGTGATCTTCGCGGTCGTGTTCATGGTCGGGTTCCTCACGTGGGCGGCCGCCGGCGCGACGACGGCGGTCATCCCGCTCACGGGTCTGCTCGCGGGCGGACTCAGCCTGTCGGTGCCCCTCATCTTCGGCGCCATGGCGGGCGTGCTCAGCGAGCGTGTCGGCGTGGTCAACATCGCCATCGAGGGTCAGCTGCTCGCGGGGGCATTCACCTCTGCGGTCGTGGCCACCGCCACGGGCAACCTGTTCCTCGGTCTTCTCGCCGCCTGCATCTCGGGCGTCCTGGTGTCGTTCGTGCTGGCCGCGTTCGCGATCAAGTACTTCGTCGACCAGGTGATCGTCGGTGTCGTGCTCAATGTGCTGGTCGTGGGGCTCACGAGCTTCCTGTTCTCGCAGCTGCTCTCCCCGCACGCCGACACGCTGAACTCGCCGCCGCGCTTCGCACGCCTGCCGATCCCTGTGCTGGCCGACATCCCGATCATCGGGCCGATGCTGTTCAACCAGACGATCATCGTCTACCTGATGTACGTCACGGTGGTCGCGGTGTACGTCGGGCTCTTCCACACCCGCTGGGGCCTGCGTCTGCGCGCCGTCGGTGAGCACCCGCAGGCGGCGGACACCGTGGGCATCAACATCGCCCGCACGCGATTCTGGAACGTCTCGCTGGGTGGTGCGATCGCCGGTCTCGGCGGCGCGTTCTTCACGCTCGGCTCGGTGGGAGCGTTCAACAAAGAGATGACCGCCGGCGCCGGTTACATCGCGCTCGCGGCGGTCATCTTCGGTCAGTGGGACCCCATCCGCGCGACCCTCGCGGCGCTGCTGTTCGGCTTCGCCTCGAACCTGCAGAACACGCTCGGCGTCATCGGCTCTCCGGTGCCCAGCGAGTTCATGCTCATGCTGCCGTACGTCGTGACGATCTTCGCCGTCGCCGGTCTCGTCGGGAAGGTCCGCGGCCCCGCGGCCGCCGGCAAACCGTATATCAAGGGCTGATCCGGCCCACCTTCCCCTTCACGAGAGGACCCTCCGCTCCACGATGACCGACATCGACTGGGACGAACTCCGTTCCGCCGCCACCGAGGCGATGCACCGCGCCTACGCCCCCTATTCCCGTTTCAAGGTGGGCGCCGCGGCGCTCGTCGCCGACGGGCGCATCGTCGCGGGCTGCAACGTCGAGAACGCCTCGTACGGGGTGACCCTGTGCGCCGAGTGCGGTCTGGTCTCCGAGCTGCACATGACCGGTGGCGGACAGCTCGTGGCATTCGTCTGCGTCGACGGTGAGGGGCGCACGCTCATGCCGTGCGGCCGGTGCCGTCAGCTCCTGTTCGAGCACGCGATCCCGGGCATGCTGCTCGAGACCGTCAGTGGCATCCGGACGATCGACGAGGTCCTCCCCGACGCCTTCGGTCCCCGCGACCTCGAGGAGGCCGCCCGGTGAGCGCCGAGCAGTACGACGCCGTCGACATCATCCGGGCCCAGCGCGACGGTCGCGCGATCTCGGAGGGGGAGATCCGCTGGCTGGTCGACGCGTATACGCGCGGCTACGTCATGGACGCGCAGATGTCGGCGTTCACGATGGCGGTGCTCCTGAACGGTCTCGGGCGCGATCAGATCCGCGTGCTGACGGATGCCATGATCGCCTCGGGCGAGCGGATGGACTTCTCGTCGCTCGGAAAGCCCACGGTCGACAAGCACTCCACCGGCGGCGTGGGTGACAAGATCACGCTGCCGCTGGCGCCGCTCGTCGCCTCGTTCGGGGTGGCCGTACCGCAGCTGTCCGGCCGCGGCCTCGGGCACACCGGCGGGACGCTGGACAAGCTGGAGTCCATCCCGGGCTGGCGCGCCGCGCTCTCCAACGACGAGATCCTCGCGCAGCTCGCCGAGGTCGGTGCCGTCATCTGCGCGGCGGGCACGGGACTCGCCCCCGCCGACAAGAAGCTCTACGCGCTCCGCGATGTCACCGGGACCGTCGAGGCGATCCCGCTGATCGCGTCGAGCATCATGTCGAAGAAGATCGCGGAGGGCACCGACTCGCTCGTGCTCGACGTCAAGTTCGGTTCCGGTGCGTTCATGCAGGACATCGACCGGGCGCGCGAGCTCGCCGAGACGATGGTCGCCCTGGGCACCGATTCGGGAGTGAACACCACGGCACTGCTCACCGACATGAACACCCCTCTCGGTCGCGCCATCGGCAACGCCAACGAGGTGCGCGAGTCTGTCGAGGTGCTCGCCGGAGGCGGTCCCGCCGACGTCGTCGAGCTCACGGTCGCGCTCGCCCGCGAGATGCTCACGCTCGCGGGGCAGCCCGACGCCGACGTCGAGGCCGCCCTCGCCGACGGCCGTGCGATGGACGTCTGGAAGCGCATGATCCGGGCGCAGGACGGCGATCCGGATGCCGCTCTCCCCACCCCCCGCGAAACGCACACGGTCGTGGCCGATCGCGCCGGCGTCGTCACCCGCGTCGAGGCTCTGCCGTTCGGCATCGGAGCGTGGCGCCTGGGCGCCGGGCGCGCGCGGGCCGAGGACGCCGTCGTGCACGCCGCGGGTATCGATCTCCACGTGACGGTGGGCGACTCCGTCGCGGCCGGTCAGCCGCTGTTCACCCTGTCGGCCGATGATGAGGCGCGCTTCGATCGTGCGCTCGCCGCGGTCGACGGTGCGTGGGAGATCGGCGACACCGCTCCCGCGCGCACCCCGCTCGTGCGCGAGCGCATCACCGCGTGATGGCATCCGACCCGAGGAGCACCATGGCAACCGACGACGTCCGCATTCAGGGCAAGAAGCTGAAGAACCTGCCGAAGGTGTCGCTGCACGACCACCTCGACGGGGGAATGCGGGCGCAGACGGTGCTCGAGCTCGCCGACGACATCGACCTCGAGGTTCCCGCCGACGATGCCGAGGGCCTCGCAGATTGGTTCTCCGACCACATCGAGTCGGGCTCGCTCGAGGACTACCTCGAGAAGTTCTCCCTCACCGTCGGTGTGCTGCAGACCCGTGAAGGACTCGTGCGGGCCGCGAAGGAGTTCGTCGAAGATCTCGCCGACGACGGCGTCGTCTACGGCGAGGTGCGGTGGGCGCCCGAGCAGCACCTCACGCGCGGCCTGAGCCTGGACGAGGTCGTCGACGCCGTGCAGGAGGGCATCGAGGAGGGCGAGGATGCCGCGGACGCACGCGGCAAGGACATCCGGGTGGGGCAGCTGCTCACCGCGATGCGGCAGGGGTCCCGCTCCCGCGAGATCGCCGAACTGGCGGTCGCGTGGCGCGGGCGCGGCGTCGTCGGCTTCGACCTCGCCGGTCCCGAGGACGGCTTCCCGGCCTCGAACCACCGTGCGGCGTTCGACTACCTCGCCGAGCAGTTCTTCCCCACGACGGTGCACGCGGGCGAGGGTGCGGGGCTGGCATCCATTCGTTCCGCCCTCATCGACGGTCGGGCCGTCCGTCTCGGGCACGGTGTGCGGATCGCCAACGACCTCGACGTCGTCTCGCGGGAGGGCGAGGAGGTGCTCGTCACGTTCGGCGACATGGCGCGCTGGGTGCGCGACCGCGAGATCACGCTCGAGCTGTCGCCGACGTCCAATCTGCAGAGCGGCGCCATCACGGCGTGGGGCGACACCTTCGACGCCCACCCGTTCGATCTGCTGTATCAGCTGGGCTTCTCGGTCACGGTGAACGTCGACAACCGCCTGATGAGCCGCACCACGCTGACGCGCGAGCTCGGGCTGCTGGCGCAGGCGTTCGACTACGACCTCGACGACCTCGAGGCGTTCCAGCTCAATGCCGCCGCCGGCGCTTTCCTGCCGGTCGAGGAGCGCGAGGAGCTCATCGAGATCATCGCCGAGGGCTTCGCGCGCTGACGCCACGGCCCTGCCGGGCGCGGGCGCTCGTGCGCGGCGGGAGGTGTGGCGCGTGTACCGCGTTCCGGCGGCGGCGCGGGAGGGCGCGGCGGCGGCGGTGCGTGCGGCGCGGGAGGGCGCGGCGGCGGCGGTGCGTGCGGCGCGGGAGGACGCGGCGGCGGCGGTGCGTGCGGCGCGGGAGGGCGCGGCGGCGGTGCGTGCGGCGCGGGAGGGCGCGTGCCGAACTCCTGAGTTTCCGGGCCGGATGCCGCTCTGTGCGGCGTCCCGCGAGGCTCGAGCGAGTGTTTTCAGGAGTTCGGCACGCGGCACTGTCGTCCGCCGGACGGCGGCGTCCCGATCCCACGGCGGTGTCGCCCGGGCCGAACTCCTGAGAAACCGCTCCTCCGCAGCTCCGGCCCCGGCAGCGCGGCGCCCGCGGGCCTGAACCTCAGGAGTTCGGGCCGGGCGCTCCGTGCGCGACGATCCGTTCGAGAGCGGCGCGGACCCGATCGGGGTGGAACAGAACGTCCTCGGCCAGGAGTCGCACGGTCGCGAAGCCGCGCTCCAGGGCGGCGAGGTCGCGTCGGCGGTCATTCTTGTGGCTGTGCCAGGCGCCGTGGAACTGCTTGCTGTCGCACTCGACGATGAGCCACCCGTTCACGACGAGGTCCACCCGCCCGACCCCGGCAATCCGCACCTGCAGTTCGACATGGCATCCGAGGCTCTTCAGGATGAGTCGGACGAGAGTCTCGGTTCCCGTCTCGCTGCGCGGGTCGAGCAGCCGCTGCAACACCTGAAACCTCCGTGGCAGGCGCTGGAACACCTCCGCGATGCCTGATTCATCGACGAGCCCGAGGTGCCACGCGCTGTCGAGGGTGGCCACCGCTGCTCGCGGCGCCTGGCATCGGACGGCTTGAGCCAGTGCCTCGACGATGTCGACGACGGGAGTCGTCGGCGTCGCTCGCGTCGGACGCCAGTGGTAGCGCACGCCGCGGGCGGCAGGAGGACGACGGCTGGCGAGCGGATCCTGCTGAAGGTGGAGACCGTCACGGTGCAGAACGAATACCCCCGACATCTCGAGCAGACTGATGCAGTCCAGGCGTCCGCCGACGCGAGCGGCCTCGACGATGCGGGGATCCGTGTCGGCGGCGAGGTACCGCCCCCGGCGGACCCGGATGAGCATTCCGTCTTCGGCGGCGCGCGCAATGGCACGCTTCGACCACCCCACAGCCCGCAATCGACGGGTCGACCAGACGACGGGTGCCGCGTGATGCGGGAGAAGGGATGCCATCGAGCCACCCTCGCCGCACCGGACGTGCGACGTCGGGGCCTCAGGGGGATCTGTGGATGACCGCCCGGGCTGTGGAGGAGGGGTGACCACGCCGCGCCGAACTCCTGAGTTTCTCGCCGCGTTCGGCTAAGCGACACCACGCACCGGCGAAACCGCGGGAGAACTCAGGAGTTCGGCGCGGAGGCCGAGCCGGGGCGACCAGGCCAGGGCGACCAGGCCGGCGCGGGGTTTGGCGCGGGCGGCGGGCGCGGGCGGCCGGCGCGGGCGGTCGGGGGCGCGGCCGGCGCAGGGTTCGGCGCGGAGGCCGCGGGGCGACCGCAGCACGGCGCGCCCCGGCGTCAGGGGGCGGGCAGGAAGACGTCGAGCTGCTCGGCGATGATCCGATCGACGTCGGCGGGGTCGGCGGTCGGGGTACCGTCGCCGGGCTGGGGTCCGTAGGCGCCGAACGACGCGTGCGAGGCGCCGGGGATCTCGACGAAGGCCGCGTCGGCGGGGAGCTGCAAGGCGGCGTCGGCGATTTTCTGTGGGGTCGAAAGTCCGTCTTCTGAACCCGAAAGGCTGAGGACGGGCAGTCCGGATGCCGACAGGTCGTTCGCGCAGTACGAGGCGAACAGCACCAGGGCATCGGCGTCCCCGGCGAGCTGGCAGGCCCGCACGCCGCCGAGGGAGTGCCCGCCGACCGCCCACGCCCGGACGTCGGGGGCGAGGTCGGTGAAGGTCGACAGCGGTCGCGGGTCGAAGAAGGCCAGGTTCAGCCACGGGCGGGTGATGACCACCGTCACGCCGTCATCGACCACGGTGTCCGCGAACGTTGCGACGTAGCCCAGCGCATCGACCTTCGCACCCGGGAGGAAGACCAGACCACGACCGGTGTCGCCGGCAGCGGGGGAGAGCACGATGCCCGCGCCGTCCTCGGTGATCGTCAGGCCCGGGTTCGCACGGGCCTCGGCGAGCGGATCGGGTTCGGCACCCATCACCCCGACTTGGCTGTAGATCAGGATGCCGGCGACGAGCAGCAGCACGACCCCGCCCAGCCCCGCGAGGACCCATCGCAGGACACGAAAACGCCGACGGGGCGCACGGGGCGCCCCGTCGGCGGACGGGCTGGTGTCGGTCACCTCACGAGCGTAACGCCGCCTGTCGTGCGGCGACGATCTCCTCGACCCGGCCGAACAGCGGGTGCTCGGGGTCGAGCCCGGTCACCTCTGCCGTGAAGCCGCGGGCGTCGAGCTCGCCGAGCAGCCGCTGCAGTTCCACGGCCTGCGCGTCCTCGGCATCCTGGAACTCCAGGGCCGCGGCCATCGCCGCGACGAGTGCGTCGACGGACAAGTCCCGTTCGATCGCTTCGGCGGCGGGACCGACGAAGCGCTCGTGGCGCGACAGCTTCCGCAGGGGCTGACGACCGACCCGCCACACGGTGTCGGGCAGCGCCGGGTTGCGGAAGCGCCGCAGGATCGTGTGGCGGTACTCGCTCTGCACCTCGGGGTCGAGTTCGTGCTTCTGCACGAGCAGCGCGCTGGTCTCCTCGAGCGCCGCCTCGACCTTCGCCGCGATCGCGGGGTCGGCGAGAGCGTCGGAGATGCGCTCGATGCCGGCCTGCGCCCCGAAGTACGCCGTGGTGGCGTGCCCGGTGTTCACCGTGAAGAGCTTCCGCTCGATGTAGGGCGTGAGGTCGTCGACGAAGTGGGCACCCGGGATGTGCGGCGGGTTGTCACCGAACGGACCACGCTCGATCGCCCACTCGTAGAACGGCTCGACCGTGACGTCGACGCCGCCGACGGCCTGCGCGGGGACGATGCGGTCGACCGCGGTGTTGGCGAACACGGCGCGGGAGTCCAGCGCATCCCACGATTCCGCGGCGATGTCGACGACGTGCTCGCGCAGCTGGTCGGTCGCGCCGATCGCGTTCTCGCACGCCATGATCTGCAGCGGCGGAAGTGAGGGGTCGCGGAGGGCCAGGCCCGCCACGATGTGCGGGGCGACGAACTTCAGGATCGTCGGGCCGACGGCGGTGGTCACGACGTTCGCGGTAGCGATCTCGTCGATCAGCTCCGCGGCGTCCGTCGAGCTGTCGATGGCACGGAAGCCGGTCACCGTCTTGTCGGTGCCGCCCTCGCCGACCTCGTGGACGGTGTACTCGGATGCCGCGTTGATCGCGGCCACGAGCGCAGCGGAGACGTCGGAGAAGACGAGCTCGTAGCCGCCCTCGTGCAGGAGCAGGCCGACGAAGCCGCGACCGATGTTGCCGGCGCCGAAGTGGACGGCCTTCATGCGTTGACGGAACCCGAGAGGGCCTCGAACAGCTCCTCGGGGGAGGAGGCGGCCTTCAGTCGAGCCACGTCGTCCTCCTCGGAGAAGAGGATGGCGATCTGCGACAGGATCTCGAGGTGCTCGTCGCCCTTGCCCGCGATGCCGATCACGAAGGTCACGGGCTCCCCGCCCCAGTCGACGCCGCCGTCGTAGCGGACCACCGACAGGCCGGAGGAGAGGATCGCCTGCTTGGTCTCGTTGGTGCCGTGCGGGATGGCGAGCTCGTTGCCCATGTACGTGGACACCGTCTCCTCGCGCTGCTGCATGGCGGCGAAGTACTCGCCGGTGACAGACCCGGCGGCCTCCAGCAGGTCGGCGGCTTCCTTCATCGCCTCCTCGCGGGTGGCGCCGCCGGGGTGGATACGAACGGATTCGATGCGCAGGACGTTGCTTGCCATGGATCTCGCCTTTCTCGTCGTACCGCCAGCCTCGCAGGAAGCGGGGCGGACGGGAAGCCGGAGGGGCCGGAACGAATGCCCCGGCCCCTCCGTGTGGGTGTTACTTCGTTTCGTGCTGGGCGCGGACCATCTCCACGACCTCGTCGTACTTCGGCGAGTTCATGAAGTTGTCCACCGAGACGTGGATCGCCTCAGGGTTCTGCGCCTTGGCGCGGTCGGTGAGCTGGTTCTGCGTGATGACCAGGTCGGCGGTGCCGTCGAGGTTGGCGATCGCCGCATTCGTGACGGTGACCCCTTCGATGCCGGCCTTCTTGATCTTGTTGCGCAGAACGCTCGCACCCATCGCCGAGGAGCCCATGCCGGCGTCGCACGCGAACACGATCGCGTTCACCTGCTTGGTGGCGACCGAACCCTCGAGGCCGCCCAGGGCGCCCTCGACATCGCGGTCGGCCGACGCGGTCACGTCGCTCGAGCTGCGGTTGCGGAGCGCACCGAGAGCCGAGGACTCCTTGCCCTTGTTCGCCTCGGTCTGGTCGATCGCGGCGGCGAAGGTGTCGCCCTCGGCCGCGAGGTCGCGCTTGCGCGACGCACGCAGGATGACACCGGCGACGAGGAACGTCACGACGGCGGCGACGATCACCGAGAGGTACACCACGAGCAGGTTGCCCGGCCCCGCACCGATCGCGGCGGCGGTCACGGCGATGATGCTTCCGGGGGCGGCCGGGAAGACCAGTCCACCGCCGAAGATCATGTTGGTCGTGACACCGGCGGCGCCACCGGCGATGAGCGCGAGGATCGTCATGGGCTTCGCGAGGGCGTACGGGAAGTAGATCTCGTGGATGCCACCGAAGAACTGGATGATGATCGCGCCCGGTGCCGAGGCCTTTGCCGCGCCGACACCGAAGAAGGTGAAGGCGAGGAGCAGACCGAGGCCGGGGCCGGGGTTGGCCTCGATGAGGAACAGGATCGACTTGCCCGACTCAGCGGCCTGTTCGATGCCCAGCGGGGTGAAGACGCCGTGGTTGATGGCGTTGTTGAGGAACAGGACCTTCGCCGGCTCGACGATGATCGACAGCAGCGGGAGCAGGTTGAACTGCACGAGCCACCCGACGATGCCGCCGAGGACCGCGCTGATACCGAGGAACACGGGACCGAAGGCGAAGAAGCCGACGATCGCGAGGATCATGCCGAGGATGCCGGCGGAGAAGTTGTTCACCAGCATCTCGAAGCCGGGGCGGATCTTGCCGTCCCAGATGCGGTCCATCTGCTTGGTGATCCAGGCCGCGAGCGGTCCCATGATCATCGCGCCGAGGAACATCGGGATGTTCGTGCCGACGATGACACCCATGACGGCGATCGTGGCGACCACGCCACCGCGCGCACCGTAGACGATGCGTCCACCGGTGTTGGCGATGAGCAGGGGCAGCAGGTAGGTGATCATGACGCTCACCAGACCGACGTAGCCCTGGTAGGTGCCGTCGGTGCCCTCGGTGAGCGCTGTCATCGCGCCCGGCCAACCGATGGCGGCCGCGTCGCCGCCGCCGCCGATGATCTCGGCGACGGGGGCCCAGTGCCAGCCGAACGGGCTGTTCGCACCGAAGAACCCGGCGGGGATGAAGAGCATGGTGATGAAGCCCCACGCGATGAAGGCCGCGATGTTGGGCATGATCATGCCGGAGAGGAACGTGCCGAATCGCTGGACCGCGACCCGTGCACCTCCCGGCTTCTTGGCTGTAGACGCCGTCGTCATTGCTGTGTCTCCTTGTTGTGGGATGCGACCGGGGTCGCGGGGATGGGGACCCGCGGCTCAGGCCGCGGTGGATGCGGAGGCTGCGTGGGCGGCCTCCCGGGCGGAGGCCGCGTCATCGGCGGCCAGGGCTGCCTCGGCGATGCGGCGTGCGTCGTCGAGAGTGTGGGTGAGCAGGGAAGCGCGCACGTCGGCGAGGGCGGTGGGTGCCATCGACAACGTGGTGGCGCCGAGCCCGACGAGGACGACCGCGAGCAGCGGGTCGGCCGCGGCCTCGCCGCAGATCCCGACGGGCTTGTTGTTCGCCCGGCCGGCGGCGCCGACCTCGCGGATCAGGCGGAGCACGGCCGGATGCCACGGGTCCTGGAACGACGCGACCGACCCGAGCAGCCGGTCGGCGGCCAGGGTGTACTGCGTCAGGTCGTTCGTCCCGATCGAGGCGAAGTCGGCGATCTGCAGGATGCGATCGGCCAGCAGTGCCGAGGAGGGAACCTCGACCATGACACCCGTGGTCTTCAGACCGTAGTCCTTCGCCAGAGCGGTGAAGTAGCGCGTCTCCTCGACGGTCGAGACCATCGGTGCCATGACCCACAGGTCGGCCGGGCCCGCTTCGGACTTGCGGGTCTCGGCATCCGCCTCGGCAAGGGCCGTGAGCTGCTCGCGCAGGATGTCCTCGCTGGCGCGGAGGGCGCGCAGGCCTCGGAGGCCGAGGGCCGGGTTCTCCTCGTGCGCGTCGTTGAGGAACGGCAGCGGCTTGTCAGCGCCGGCGTCGAGCACGCGCACGACGACCTTCTTGCCGGGGAAGGCGCTGAGCAGCTCGATGTACGCGGCACGCTGTTCTTCGACGGTGGGGGCCGAGCTGGAGCTGAGGAACAGGAACTCCGTGCGGAAGAGGCCCACGCCCTCCGCCCCGAGCGCGACCGCCTCGGCGGCGCCGCCGGGCTTGCCGAGGTTCGCCAGCAGCGGCACCTTGGTGCCGTCGGCGAGAGCGCCGTCGGTGATGGGCGCGGCGGCGGCGGATGCGCGGGCCTCGGCGCGGTTCGCGGCGCGCGCGAGATCCTCGTCGCTCGGATCGACCGTGACGACGCCGGCGGCGGCATCCACGATCACCGTCTGACCGTCGACCAGGTCTTTCGCGCCGGAGGCGCCGACGATGGCGACGATGGACTTCTCCCGCGCGAGGATCGCGGTGTGCGAAGTGGGGCCGCCCTCGGTCGTCACGAGCGCCAGGACCTTGTCGAGGTCGAGCAGCGCGGTGTCGGCGGGGGCGAGGTCCTTCGCCACCAGCACGAAGGGGTGGCCCGGGTCGGGCACGCCGGGAGCCGCGACGCCGCTGAGGCGCGCGATGACGCGCTGGGCGACGTCGTCGAGGTCGGCCGCGCGCTCGCCGAGGTAGCCGCCCAGGGCGACCAGCTGCTCGCGGAACGAGGCGAAGGCGTCGTGGACGGCGAACTCGCCGGTCTTGCCGGCCGCCAGGCGGGAGTCGACCTCGGCTTCGAGGGTCGGGTCCTCGGCGATCATGGCCTGCGCCTCGAGGACTTCGCGTGCCGCGCCGCCGGCCTGGGCGCCGCGCGCCTCCAGCTCGCGCGCGACCGCACCGACGGCCTCGCGCACCCGCGCCGTCTCCTCGTCCACCGAGCGCTCGCTGGGGGTGTCCTTCGGTGCGGGCAGGGGTTCAGCCATGCGCGCGATGGGTCCCTGGGCGACGCCCAGTCCGATTCCGACTCCGCGAAGTTCCGTCATAGTCCTGTGTGTTCCTTTACTCGGCGTCGTGGTCGGTGGTCAGCAGTTCGGCGAGGCGCTCCAGCGTCGCCTCGGCGCTGTCGCCGTCTGCGGTGAGCGTGACGTAATCGCCCTGCTCGAGGCCGAGGGCGATGATCCCCAGGATGCTCGCGGCGTTCACCGGGGCTCCGGCATCCTTCACCAGCGTCACCGGGATGCCGGACTCCTTCGCCGCCTGGGCGAAGAGCTTCGCGGGGCGGGCGTGGAGGCCGTGCGACGAGCCGATCCGGACCGTCCGGGTGATGTGGGGCATGCGTGTTCCTTTCCGGCGGCGGGTCAGACGGTGTCCGCGGATTCCCGCGCGCCCATCGCCTCTTCGACGAGAGCGAGCGTGCGGGTACCGGTCAGGTCGGAGAAGACGTCCTCGGGGAGCAGCGCGACACGCACCCCTCGTGTCGCGGCATCCTGTTGGATCCGTTCGAGCTCGGGACCGAGGTGCGGGCCGACGAGAACGATGTCGGTGGCGAGCAGGTCGATCGGGTACGACTGCACGGTCCCCGCCGAAGCGGAGTAGGGGAGGCCGCGATCGTAGGCTGCGCGTTGAACGCGCTGTGCGACGAATGTGCTCGACGCACCCGCGCCACACACCACGAGGATCTTCATCGACCCGCCTCCTTTCCCTCGATTCTGTGCGTCGCGGTTCACAGGAGACAACCAGGTTCGTTTCCCACCCCCCGGAACGCGGATGCCGCGGTCCCGCGCCGCGAAGGGAACCGCGTGGTTGGATGGAGGGAGCGCTGCCATTCGGGGACGGCGCGGAGGACGGATCGTGACGACGAAAGCTCGCCAAGACCGCCTGCTGGCCCTGTTGTTGCGGGACGCGGAGTGGTCCACGGCCGCGTCGCTGGCGGATGCGCTGGGCGTGACGCCGCGCAGCGTGCGCTCGTACGTCACCGCGGTCAACGCCCGTGTGGCCGGAGGATCGGCGATCGAATCCGGCCCGCTCGGATACCGCGCCGGGGCGGATGCGGCCGTCGCGCTGCGCGCCGGTTCGCCCGCCGACAGCGGCACACCGCGCGACCGTCTCCACACGCTCGTGCGGCGCCTGCTCGATTCCGCGGAGGGCATCGACGTCTACGAGACCGCCGACTCGCTTCACGTCAGCACGGCGACCCTCGAAGCCGATCTCGCGCGCGTGCGCGGCCTGCTGGGCGGCACCGAACTGACCCTCGAGCGCTCGGCATCCACGGCCCGCTTGCGCGGAACGGAGGTCGCCCAGCGGCGGCTCCTGTCCAAGCTCGCACACGACGAGATGGATGCCGGGATGTTCGACCTCGACGCCCTGCGGCGAACGCTCGGCGAGAGGTCCGTCGGGGCGCGGGCGTTCGGACCGTTCAAGGCCGAGCTCGTCACCGAGCTCGGTGCGCTCGGCTACTTCGTGAACGAGATCGGCATCGGCGACGTCGTCATGCACATCGCGATCGCCGCGGACCGCGTGACGCGTGATCGGGGCCTCGGGGCTGCGGCGGGGGAGCGCTCGGATGCCGTGGACGCGGTCGCGGACCTGCTCGACCGCCTCACCCTCAAACACATCGGTGTCCAGCTCGGCGCGGGGGACCTCCGACACCTCGCCACCCTCGTGCTCACCCGCATCGTGGCACCGGGTGCTCCCGCGGCCGACGACGTCCGCTCGCGCCTGGACCCCACGGTCGAGGAAGCCGTGCGCGCGGTCGTCGAGGCAGCGGCATCCCAGTTCCTCGTCGACATCGCGCACGACGACTTCGTTCTGCGCCTGGCGCTGCACGTGCAGAACCTCCTGCACCGATCGCGGGAGCAGGCGTGGTCGCGCAACCCCCTGACCCGGTCGCTGAAGTCGACGTACCCGATGATCTTCGAGGTCGCCGTGTACATCGCCAAGGGCCTGCAGGATGCGCTCGGCATCCCGATCCTGGATGACGAGATCGCCTACATCGCGATGCACGTCGGTGGGCGGCTCGAACGCAGCCGCCGCTCCGACCAGCTGCTCACCGCCACGATCGTGTGCCCCGGGTACTACGAACTCCACGAGCTGCTGCGCTCCAGCGTCGACCGTTCGCTCGGTCAGGCCATCGAGGTGGTCGGTGTCGAAACCCGGATCGATCCGACCTGGGATTCCATCGACACCGACCTCGTGCTGACCACCATCGACCCGCCGCGTCCGAGCGAGCGGTTCGTCCGCATCCAGCCGTTCCTCACCGACGCCGACATCGAACGCGTTCAGGCCGCGGCTTCGAGGGTGCGTCGAGGGCGCCGCCTCGCGCGGCTCCGAGCCGAGCTGGAGCGGTACTTCTCGCCAGACGCCTTCGTGCGGGGCCTGGATGCCGCCGAGGGCGAGGCCGGTGTCATCCGTCGGCTCGGTGGCCTCCTGGTCGCCGAAGGGGTGATCGACGACGACTACGTGGCACGGGCCGTCGAGCGCGAGGCGATCTCGTCGACGGCGTTCACCGATGCGCTCGCCGTGCCGCACGCGATGGGGATGACCGCGACCCAGACCCGCATCGCGATCGGCATCGCCGACCCGTCGGTCGTCTGGGGCGAGGGGCGCGTGCAGGTCGTGGCGCTCGTGGCGTTCTCGGAGGCCGACCGCGAGGCGTTCCAGACGGTGTTCGAGCAGTTCGTCGAGGTGTTCAGCGAGCGCGACAGCGTCCAGCGCATCGTCCGCCGCGCGACGGATTTCCCCGCGTTCCTCGACGAGCTGGTCGCGGTGATCGACGGCTGACGCTCCCCGCTGCCGGGGGATTCGGCGGTCCCTGTCTTGGGGCGGAATTCGTGCGCCGGGGCGGTCATTGTGCGCCCCGCTGCACGGATCGCGCCCCGGCGAGAGCGGGCCGGGCCTGTGGGATGGCGTCGCACGCCCCGCTGCACGGATCGCGGCCCGAGGACTCTCTGGTCAGGGCGGTGTGATGCCGAAGGCGGCCAGACGGCGCCCCAGCGTGGCCGCATCCCCCACGTGTTCCCACCCCCATCGAGCGAAGCGACGTTGAGTCGTGCCGCGGATCCAGTCCTCTCGGCGCTTCTCGTCATCGATGACGCGGTGCGGCGTCCGTCCCGCCGCGGAGGCGAGTCCACGGTACTTCGCCCTTCCGTCGAACTCACCCCAGGCGTTGACGTCGTCCAGGCCGAAGTCGACCCAGAACGTGCTGCCCCGTGGACCGGCGACCGGTACCTGGAGGGACGGCGGCGCGAAGCCGAGGTCGAGGAGCCGCAACCGGCTCAGACTCTCGCCCGGGAGCTGCGCCCGCCCGTCGGCGAGGAGCAGAGCCCGCTCTGCGGCGCGGCGACCGCGGGTGGAGAGCCGGGCCCACCTCAACGCCTCTTCGCGGAAGCGCGCCGCCTCTTCGACGTCGTAGGCGCCGGGCGGACGGAACGCTCGCTGCCGGAGTGCGGCGTCGGCGATACTCACCGCGACGTCGCGTGCTTCGGTCCGGGCGACATCCGCCACCGTTCGGGCCAGAGGTGTGCAGCGGATCCCGTCCAGCTCGACGTCGCGCCCGTGGCCGGCGACGTTTCGATGCCGGACGACCCCGACGGCACCGCTCGGGCGGGAATCGGGGGTCAGGACATGCAGCAATCCGTCGTCTCGTAGACAGGGCAGCCCGTGCATGGCAGCGGCCGTGAGGCCGCAGAACGTCGGACGCGTTGCGCTCACGAGGTCGAGCGCTCGCGCCCGGACGATGATCTTCTCCTCCCGGGTCAGCCCGTCGACATCGGCACCGCGGGCGTACACTCCGGGTCGGATCGCCCGCAGGTACCCGGTCTCGACCTCACGGCGGATACGGCGAGAGTGCCACCCGTGCTCGTCGAGGTGGGAGCGCCGGATGAGAGGCACGGTACCCGCTGTCATGCCTCCACTGTGGCGCTGTTCCGGGCTGCGCGAAGCGCCGATCCGGCGTTCTGTGGGCAGAAGTGTGTCCGCCGCGGCGGGGGAGGAACCACGCCACGATGCGGAGCGGGGCGCGATCCGTGTATTGGGGCGAAGGATGACCCCCCCACTACACGAAACGCGCCCCAAACCCGAGCAGCCCCGGGCCTCCTCAGCGCAGTGACGCGAGCAGATCCTCCGCACCGGCGCGTAGCGCGTCGAGGCGACGGCGGGCCTTCTTCGCCGTAGACCCGCGCACGTCGAGATACAGCTTCAGCTTCGGCTCGGTGCCGCTGGGACGCACGATGAGGCGCGAGCCGTCCTCGAGCCAGATGCGCAGCACGTCACCCGGGGGCAGCCCGTCGACGCCCTGCAGCAGGTCGTCGACCTTCGACACCGCGACCTCGCCGACCGCGGCGGGCGGCTGGGCGCGGAGGGATGCCATGATCCCGCCGATCTCGCTCAGGTCGGTGACGCGCACCGAGATCTGATCGCTCGCGAACGCGCCGAAGGTGTCGCGGAACTCCAGCAGCAGATCGGCGACCGTGCGGCCCTCGGCGCGAGCTGCGGTCGCGAGCCCGAGGAACGCCACGGCGGCCGAGATGCCGTCCTTGTCGCGCACGGTGTCGGGGTTGACGAGGTAGCCCAGGGCCTCCTCGAAGCCGTAGATGAGACCCGGGGCGCGCGAGATCCACTTGAAGCCCGTCAGGGTCGCGTGGAAATCGAGGCCGTAGTGCTCGGCCACGACCTGGAGCCCGGGCGACGACACCAGCGAGCAGGCGAGCGAGCCACCGGATGCCGAGCGGGCGGCGCGCCACCCCAGCAGCAGGCCGATCTCATTGCCGGTCAGGCGACGCCAGCCGCCCTCGGCCTCGGCGTCGGGGAGGGCGACGGCGAGGCGGTCGGCATCCGGGTCGTTGGCGATGACGAGTTCGGCGTCGACGGACCGGGCCGTCTCGAACGCCAGGTCCATGGCCCCGGGCTCTTCGGGGTTGGGGAAGGCCACGGTCGGGAAACGTCCGTCGGGCTCGATCTGCGCCTCGACGACCACGGGCGCGGGGTAGCCGGCCGCGGCGAGGACGCTCGACACGGTCTCCCACCCGACGCCGTGCATGGCGGTGTAGACCCACCGCAGGCCCTCGGCGCCGGCCGGCGCGGGTGCCACGGCGGCCGTCGCGGCGACGTACGCCTCGACGAGCGACTCCGGCGCGTTCTCGTAGCCGACCGAGCGGGGGAGGATCGTGACGTCGCCGGCATCGGCCACGCGCTGGATGTGCGCGGCGATCTCGGCGTCGGCGGGTGAGACGATCTGCGCGCCGTCGTCGGCGCCGCCGAGGTAGACCTTGTAGCCGTTGTCGTCGGGCGGGTTGTGGCTCGCGGTGACCATGACGCCGGCGTCGGCCCCGAGGTGCCGCACCGCGAACGCGAGCACCGGCGTGGGCAGCATGCGCGGCAGCAGGATCGCCCGGAGCCCCGCGCCGGCGAAGATCTCGACCGAGTCCCGCGCGAAGACGTCGGAGTTGCGGCGTCCGTCGTACCCGACCACGACCGTGGGCGTCCCCTCGGGCTGCTTCTCCCGCAGGTAGGCGGCGAAGCCCGCCGCGGCCTGTGCGACGAGCACGCGGTTCATGCGGTTCGACCCGGCGCCGAGCGTGCCGCGGAGCCCCGCGGTACCGAAGGCGAGACGCGTCGCGAAGCGATCCTGAAGGTCGGCGGCCGCCTCGGCATCCCCTTCGTCCACCCGGGAGAGCAGCGAGGTCAGCTCCTCGCGGGTCGTGGCATCCGGATCCTGGGCGAGCCACGCGCGGGCCGCCGCGACGAACTCGCTCACAGCGCGCCGATCACACGGGCCAGGAGCGCAGAGATCACGGGCTCGGCCTCGCGCCCGGCCTCCAAGACCTCCGCGTGGCTGAGGGGCGTCTTCTGGATGCCGGCGGCCAGGTTCGTGATGAGCGAGAAGCCGAGGATCTCCATACCCGCCTGCCGCGCCGCGATCGCCTCGAGCGCGGTGGACATGCCCACGATGTGCCCGCCGATGGTCTTGGCCATCTGCACTTCGGCAGGCGTCTCGTAGTGCGGGCCGCGGAACTGCGTGTAGACGCCCTCGTCGAGGGTGGGGTCGATCGTCCGCGCGAGGTCGCGCAGCCGCTTCGAGTACAGGTCGGTCAGGTCGATGAAGGTTGCGCCCTCCAGGGGCGAGTCGGCGGTGAGGTTGATGTGGTCGCTGATGAGGACCGGCTGACCGGGCTTCCAGGTCTCGCGGATGCCACCGGCGCCGTTGGTGAGGATCATCGTCGTCGCACCGGTGGCCGCGGCGGTGCGGACGCTGTGGACGACCCGGCGCACGCCGTGGCCCTCGTAATAGTGGGTGCGGGCGCCGATGACGAGGACGTTCTTGCCGCCGGGGGTGCGGACGCTGCGGAGCGTGCCGACGTGCCCCTCGAGGGCGGGCTTGCTGAAGCCGATGACCTCGGTCGCGGGGAACGCCGCGGTCTCCTCGCCGATGAGCTCTGCGGCGCGACCCCAACCGCTGCCGAGGGTGACCGCGATGTCATGACGCTCGACGCCGGAGAGGCGTGCGATGTCGGCGGCCGCCGCCGCGGCGATCTCGAACGGGTCGGCCGCCGGGTCGTCGAGCGGGTGAAGTGTGCTGTGTGCCATGGACCCACTCTAGAAAGCCGCGGCAGCAGAGGCCAGGCGAACGGGGCGCGCGTCGCACTAGGCAAGAATGGATGTCATGGTGCAGAGCTTCGAGCGCAAGCAGTCCGTCGCGATCGTCGGCGGTGGCCCCGGTGGCTACGAAGCGGCACTGTCGGCCGCGCAGTTGGGTGCCGACGTGACCCTCGTCGAACGCGCCGGCGTAGGCGGTTCCGCGGTCATCACCGACGTGGTGCCCTCCAAGACGCTCATCGCGACCGCCGATGCCGCCGTCGCCATCCGCAACGCCAGCGAGCTCGGCGTGCAGCTGTTCGCCAAGGACGACCGGGGCAAGCCGATGACGCCCGAGGTCGCGATCAACCTCGCCGCCGTGAACCAGCGTCTGCTCTCGCTCGCTCGGCAGCAGTCCGACGACATGCGTTCGTCGCTGCTCGAAGCCGGAGTGCGGATCATCTCCGGTCACGGACGTCTCGACGGCTCCGGCGCCGTGGTCGTCTCGACCGAAGCCGGCGGCACGGATTTCGACCGCATCGAGGCCGAGACCCTCGTCGTCTCCGTCGGCGCCTCGCCGCGCGAGTTGCCGTCGGCCCGGCCCGACGGGGAGCGCATCCTCACCTGGACGCAGCTCTACGGCATGAAGTCGGTGCCGCAGCACCTCATCGTGGTGGGCTCGGGTGTCACGGGCGCGGAGTTCGCGTCGGCGTACATGAACCTCGGCGCCAAGGTGACTCTGGTCTCCAGCCGCGACCAGGTGCTTCCCGGCGAAGATCAGGATGCCGCCGCCGTGCTCGAGCGCGTCTTCCAGCGCGGTGGCATGACGCTGCTGGCGAAGGCCCGCGCGGACTCGGTCGTGAACACCGGCAAGGGTGTGACGGTGACCCTCGCCGACGGCCGCACGATCGAGGGCAGCCACTGCCTCATGGCGGTCGGCTCGATCCCCAACACCGCGGGCATCGGCCTGGAGCAGGCGGGCGTCCAGATGACGCCGTCGGGACACATCCGCGTCAACCGCGTCGCCCGCACCTCGGTGCCGAACATCTACGCCGCGGGCGACTGCACGAACTTCTTCCCCCTGGCCTCGGTGGCATCCATGCAGGGCCGTCAGGCCGTGTTCCACGCGCTGGGCGACGTGGTGATCCCGCTCGAGACGCGTCGTATCACCGCGAACATCTTCACCGCGCCCGAGATCGCCACGGTCGGCTTCAGTGAGCAGGACGTCGTCGACGGCAAGATCGCCGGTGTCGTGAAGAAGCTGCCGCTCTCGGCCAACCCCCGCGCCAAGATGCAGGGCATCACCGACGGCTTCGTCAAGATCATCGCGCGGCAGGGGAGCGGCACCGTCATGGGTGGCGTCATCGTCGCCCCGCGGGCGTCCGAGCTCATCTACCCGATCGCGATCGCGGTCGAACGTCGCCTCACCGTCGACCAGGTCGCCCGCGTCTTCGCTGTGTACCCGTCACTCACGTCGAGCATCACCGACGCCGCTCGCGCGATGCACATCGTCGATCGCGACGACCCCGGCGAGGACTGATCGATTCCGGATGCCGGGTCTCCCGGCATCCGTCCCCGCCCGGGCCGGTCCCGGCCCAGCGGAGCGACGCGCGCGAGGACGCTGCACTGCGGCGAGGTCGACGTGGCGAGGCCGCGGTGCGAGGCGTGTGCGGTGATAAACGCGCGCTGCACGGACAAACGCCCTCGGCGCGCGTGTCTCGGTGCAGGGGGCGTTTATCAGGCCCGGGCCGGCCCGCCTCAGCCCGCCCCCGCTCCGCCCCGCGCTCCCGGCCCGCCTCAGCCCGCATGAACGACGGCGCCGCACCCCCGGAGGGACGCGGCGCCGTCGATGAAGGGATGCCTCAGCTGATGAGCAGCAGCTGGTGGCCCGCCGACACCGTGGCACCGGGGCTGGCGTCGATACCGCCGATCGTGCCGTCCTTGTGGGCCTGGATGGGCTGCTCCATCTTCATGGCCTCGAGCACGACGACGAGGTCGCCCTTGACGACCTGTTGACCCTCCTCGACCGCCACCTTGACGACGGTGGCCTGCATCGGCGACTTCACCGCGTCGCCGGTGGCCCCGGCGGTGGGCGCCGCGGAGTGCGACCGGCGCGAGGGCGGAGCGGCCGCGGGGCGCCCGGTCTTCGCGGCGGGAGCGGAGATGCGGTCGGGGAGGCTGACTTCCAG
The DNA here is from genome assembly GCF_047238045.1 of Microbacterium canaveralium. Lineage (NCBI taxonomy): Bacteria > Bacillati > Actinomycetota > Actinomycetes > Micrococcales > Microbacteriaceae > Microbacterium > Microbacterium canaveralium. The sequence continues at coordinate 902,370 of NZ_JBDFMA010000003.1, forward strand.
ACGCTTGCCGCCGACCTCGACGACGACCGTGTGACGGCCGGGAGCCTCGCCGGGGGCCTCGAGCTCGCCGTCCCACGCCGGGATGTCGTTGACGAACTCGGTCTCGATCCAGCGGGTGTACACGCCGAACCGCCCGTCCTCGGCGGTGAAGGCGGGGTCGCGCACGACTTTGCGGTGGAAGGGGAGGACGGTCGGAAGACCGGCCACCTCGAACTCGTCCAGCGCTCGGCGCGCGCGTTCGAGGGCTTCGACGCGGTCGCGGCCGGTGACGATGATCTTGGCCAGCAGCGAGTCGAAGGCGCCCGAGACGCTGTCGCCGGCGGTCACGCCCGAGTCGAGTCGCAGACCCGGCCCGCCGAAAGTCTTGAAGACGTGGATCGGGCCGGGCTGGGGAAGGAAGTTCCGGCCCGGGTCCTCGCCGTTGATGCGGAACTCGATGGAGTGGCCGACGGGGGCGGGGTCGTCGTATCCGAGCTCCTCGCCCTCCGCGATGCGGAACTGCTCGCGCACCAGGTCGAGTCCCGTGACCTCCTCGGAGACCGGGTGCTCGACCTGCAGGCGCGTGTTCACTTCGAGGAACGAGATCGTGCCGTCGGCCCCGATGAGGAACTCGCACGTCCCGGCGCCGACGTAGCCGACCTCGCGGAGGATGGCCTTGGATGCCGAGTAGAGGACGGAGATCTGCTCCTCGGTGAGGAACGGTGCCGGGGCTTCCTCGACGAGCTTCTGGTGCCGGCGCTGCAGCGAGCAGTCGCGCGTGGAGACGACGACGACGTTGCCCGCGGCATCCGCCAGGCACTGGGTCTCGACGTGCCGGGGCTTGTCGAGGTACTTCTCGACGAAGCACTCGCCGCGGCCGAAGGCGGCTACGGCCTCGCGCGTGGCGGATTCGAACATCTCGGCGACCTCGTCGAGTTCGCGCGCGACCTTCAAGCCGCGACCGCCGCCGCCGTACGCGGCTTTGATCGCGATGGGCAGACCGACCTGTTCCGCGAACGCGATGACCTCGTCGGCCCCGGCCACGGGGCCCGGGGTCCCGGGTGCGAGCGGTGCGCCGACCTTCTCGGCGACGTGACGCGCGGTGACCTTGTCACCGAGGGCCTCGATGGCCGCCGGCGACGGACCGATCCAGATCAGACCCGCATCGATGACGGCGCGCGCGAAGTCGGCGTTCTCCGCGAGGAAGCCGTACCCGGGGTGAACGGCGTCGGCGCCGGAGCGGCGGGCGATGGAGAGGATCTTCTCGATGGAGAGGTAGGTGTCGGCGCTGGTGGCGCCGTCGAGCGCGTAGGCCTCGTCGGCGAGGCGGGCGTGCATCGCGTCTCGGTCCTGGTCGGCGTAGACGGCGACGGAGGCCTTGCCCGAATCGCGTGCGGCGCGGATGACACGGACGGCGATCTCGCCGCGGTTGGCGACGAGAACCTTGGCGATCTTCGGCATCCTCCCAGCCTAGCGACGGGCCGCCCGGGTCTTTTGACCCACCTCCACAAGAAACGCCGAAAAACGTGTGGGAATGTCTACGAACGGTTCCAGAGGGCGGTCCACGAGCCGCCGAGCTCGCGAACGAGCCCGCGGATGGTGGACAGTGACATGCCCACGACGGTCGACGGGTCGCCCTCCACACGCTCGATGAAGGCACCGCCGAGACTGTCGACGGTGAACGCCCCCGCCACGTGCAGGGGTTCGCCGCTGGCGACGTACGCCGCGATCTCGTGGTCGTCGATGTCCGCCGCGAAGCTGACCGAGGCCTCCGCGACGGCGAACGCCTCCTTCGGCTCAGCACCGGGGACGAGTCGGAAGACGCTGTGCCCGGAGTGCAGCACACCCGTGCGCCCGCGCATGTCGCGCCAGCGGGCGGTCGCCGCTTCCTGCGTGTAGGGCTTGCCGAGGATCTCGTCGCCGAGCGCGAACATCGAGTCGCCGCCGATGACGAACCCGTCGAACGACGGGTCGTCGGCGCGCAGCCGCATTGCGACGTCGGCGGCCTTGCGTCGCGCGAGCAGCAGCACGTGCTCGGGGGCGGGGAGGGTACGGGCCTCGGCGGCCTCGACCGCGGCGATCACCGCTTCCTCGTCGACGTGCGGGGCGAGAGCCTCGGGTTCGATTCCGGCCTGCCGCAGCAGCATGAGACGAGCGGGGGAGGTGGATGCCAGGCACACGCGCATGCGCCCACGCTACCGACGACGGGACCCCGGGGTGTCGCCGTGTGACAGGCTCAGGGGATGCAGAACGGCGACCTCATCGATCTCGACATCACCGGAGTCGCCCACGGTGGCATCTTCGTCGGGCGCTACGACGGCCGCGTCGTCTTCGTTCCGGACACTCTGCCGGGCGAGCGGGTGCGCGTGCGGCTGACCGACACTCGGAAGAAGGCCTTCTGGCGCGCGGAGGCCCTCGAGGTGCTCGAGCCCGCCCCGGAGCGGCGGCCGCACGTGTGGGCCTCGGCGGCGATCGATCGATCCCCCGAAGAACGCGTGGGCGGGGCGGAATTCGGCCACATCGAGCTCGGCCACCAGCGCGCCCTCAAGGAGCGGGTCCTCCGAGAGTCGCTCGAGCGGGTCGGACGGCTCGAACTGCCCGTCGCGGTGAGCCCCGCCGGCGCCGACGAGACGAGCGACGGCACGGGATGGCGGACCCGCGTGAGCCTGCACGTCGACGAGCACGGAAGAGTCGGTGCCTTCGCTCCGCGAACGCACCGGATCGTGGAGACCCCTGACCTGCCCCTCGCCACGGCCGCGCTCGCCCGGGTCGCCGCCGATCTTCGCGGCGCTGCGCCCGGCCGCATCGACCTCGTTCAGCCCGCCGACGGGCGTGTCCGTGTGATTCCGCGGCCCGACGGCGCGCGCACCGCCCCGGCGGGAGAGGTCGTGGAGGAGCGCGTCGGCGACCGTGTCTTCCGTGTCGATGCGGGTGGGTTCTGGCAGGTGCACCGGCTTGCGGCCGATGCCCTGACCGAGGTGGTTGCCGATCGCATCCGCGCCTCCGCCGGAGATCTCGACCCGGATGCCACTCACCTCGACCTCTACGGAGGGGTGGGACTGTTCGCGGCCACATTGGCTGGGCTCGGCGGTCCCTCGACTCGCGTCGTGAGCGTGGAGAGCGACGCACGAGCGACCGAACACGCGGGGGAGAACCTCGCCGAGTGGATCGGAGCCCGGGCGGAGACGGCGCGGGTCGACCGATACGTCGGACGGCTGCGGGCCGAGGCTTCCGAACGCGAGCGGGAACGCCTGTCTCGCGGTGTCGTCGTGCTCGACCCTCCGCGAGCGGGCGCGGGTCGCGAGGTCGTCGACGGGATCGCCGCCCTGGGCCCGCGTGCGGTGGTCTACGTCGCCTGCGATCCGGTCGCGCTGGCGCGCGACCTCGCGACCTTCGCCGCACACGGGTATCGCGCCGATGGCGGGGTCCGCGGGCTCGATCTCTTCCCGAACTCTCATCACGTCGAAGCCGTGGTCGCGTTGAGGAGATGACCCGCCGATCGGCGGGTGTGCACTCCCGGCCGGGAGGGGGTCGCGCGGATACGATATGGGGATGACGCGCGTCGCCCTCATCGATGACCATGAATCGGTCCGGCTCGGCCTCGAGGCGGCGCTCGCTCAGACCGAGTCCTTCCACGTGGTCTCCTCCGGCGCGAACGTGGCCGCCTACCTCGATTGGCGTCGTACGGCGGGCGAGGCCCCGGCGGACGTCGTCGTCCTCGACCTGACTCTCGGTGACGGGACGACGGTGTCCGAGAACGTCGACCGGGTGGTCCGTGACGGCTCGAGCGTCATCATCCACAGTGTCGCCGACCGTCCGGCCGCGGTGCGCGAGGCGCTCGCCGCCGGTGCGGCGGGCATCGTGAGCAAGTCGTCTCCCACGCACGAGGTCCTCGCCGCGATCGACACCGTCGCCCGCGGCGAACTCCTCGACAACGTCGAGTGGGCCAGCGCCGTCGAGGGCGACCGTGATTTCGCCGATGCGCAGTTGTCTGCGCGCGAGCGCGAAGTGCTTCGGCTGTACGCGGCGGGTCTTCCGTTGAAGGCTGTCGCGGAGCGTCTGGGCGTGGCATATTCCACGGCGAAGGAGAACATCACGCGTGTCCGCGTGAAGTACGTGGAGGTGGGCCGGCCCGCCCCCACGAAGGTCGATCTGCTGCGGCGGGCGATGGAGGACGGCATCCTTCACGAGACGCCCGAGACGCCCCGAGATGCCTGACGTCGACCGATCCGTTCTCGACGAGGCCTGGGGTCGCATTCCCCACACTCGCGAGACCAGCGATGACCCCGGTTCCTTCACGCAGAAGCGCATCGAACGCGTCATCACACTGTTGGTAGGCCCCGCGTGTCTGGTCCTCGGCGTGCAGGCGTTCGTGGCCGCTTTCGGGCCGAGCGATGAGGCGGAGGGGTGGCACCTGCCGCTGGTCGTCGGGGTGTTCGTGCCGCTGGTGGCGATGGTCGTGGCGTGCGGCGTCGGCCGGTTCGCGCGCCTGTTCTCCGGTGTTTTCGCTGTCCTGTTCATGGTCGCTCTGGCCCTCTGGCCCCTCGCCACGTCCGGCGGGCAGGCGCCCTCGCCGACCGAGAACCCCTGGATCTTCTACCTCATCAACGTCGCCACGGTGGCAACCGTGGTCGCGTTCCCGCTCTCGCTCCAGGTGGCGTGGACGGTCGCCGCGCCACTTCTGTTCGGAGTGGTCCGACTGCTGCAAGCCGGCGGCCGTCCCGAATTCCTGCTTCCCGTTGCGCTCGACGTCTCCTTCGCGTTGCTGCTGGGCAGCGTCCTGGTGACACTGACGTGGATGTACCGGTCGATCGCGGCCAATGTCGATGAGACCCGGGCACGCGCCGTCGCCAGCTATGCGTCGGCGGCGGCGACCGCGGCGACCGAACACGAACGTGTCGCCGTGGCCGCGCTCATGCACGACAGCGTCCTCGGGGCGTTGCTCGCCGCCGAGCGCGCGAGCACCCCGCGTGAGCGGACGCTCGCGGTCAGCATGGCGCGCGAGGCCCTCACCCGGCTCGCCAACGCAGAGAAGGATGCCCTCGAAGGCAGCGACGAGCCGATGGACGCCACCGCTCTCGCCGACGACATCGAGACCTCGGCGCGTGATTTCGGTGTGGAGCTCGTCGTGACGCGGCGGGTGCAGGAGGGCGCGCCGCGGGTTCCGGGTCGCGTCGCACGCGCATTGGTGTTGGCGGCGATGCAGGCCGTCGCGAACGCGGTGCAGCATGCGGACGCGCAGGCGCTCTCGGTCGAGGTGAGCGGCTCTGCCGAGCCCGGTGGCGTCACGATCCGAGTGCGCGACGCCGGTCGCGGGTTCGACGTGAACGCGATCCCCGCCGACCGGCTCGGCATCCGTGGCTCGATCATCGCTCGCGTGACCGCCGTCGGGGGTCGCTCGACGGTGGATTCCTCTCCCGCCGGCACGACGGTGACGCTCGAGTGGGAGAGCGGGGACCGCTGGTGACGGTCCGCTCCATCCTCTCCGGCATCGCCCTGGCCTTCACTGCGTATCTGTCCGCGCGCAGCCTGCTGTGGACGCTGCCCGAGACCGTCGAGCGCGGGTGGCTCCTGATCGCCGCGCTCGTGATCTATCTCCCGATCACGTGGCTCTGGGTGCTTCTGCCGACGCGGCACCACGAGGCCGCAACCGGGGGTGCGAGCGCGGACACGCGCGCTGCCCCTCCGCGCTGGGCTCTCGCTCTCGCCGTGCTCGCCGCTGTGCTGGTGCCGAACGCGGCGTTCGCCGCGGTGAATGACGCCGGCCGGGCGCAACCGTTCGTGACGTGGGTCATCGGCGGTATCGGCGCGCTCATGACCGTGGTGATGGTTCGTCGACGTCCCGCCATCGCGTGGATCGGGACGGGCTTGTTGTCCCTCTCGGCCGCCGTGTGGCTCGGTCCGCTGTCGGCCCTGAGTCTCGGCCTCGTCGGTTCCCTCGTGTGGGTCGCTGCGGCGCAGTTGATCACGTTTGCGCTCGATCGTGTCGCCCGCGACGCCGAGCAGCTCTCGGAGCTGCAGCAGGCGGCGTCGGCGTGGCAGGCTTCGCAGAGCGGGCGTCAGCGCGAACGTCGCCTGCACGTGCAGCGCGCGCTGCATGTCGCCGGCCCCGTGCTGGGCCGCACGATCGAAACCGGGGGCAATCTGCGCCCGAGCGAGAAGAGCGCCGCACGTCTGGCCGAGCAGAGTCTCCGCGATGAGCTGCGCAGCCCACGCCTCCTCGACGACGGCGTCCGCGCGCAGATCGACGCGGCCCGCCGGCGCGGGACGATCGTGATGCTCTTCGACGAGGGCGGGCTCGAAGATCTCCCGGCGTCCGCTCTCAGCGACATCCGCACCGAGCTGGCTCGCGTCGTTCGCGACGCGGCGTCCGAACGCCTCATCATCCGCACGTCGCCGCATCACGAGGTCGCCGTGACCGTCGTGGGGCGCACCGCGACGGCCGGTGCCGGCGCCGACGAGGACGACGTCGACCTGTGGCGGGAGATTCGTCGCCCCTCATGAGGCGAGACCAGAGTGCCCCCGCGGCGCGAACGCCGCCGGGGGCACCATCGGGTATTTGCATCCGGGGAAGAGTGCGAAAGATGAGGGGTGAGGGGCGGCGATGTCGCCTGCCCCTCACCCATGCGAACGGCTACCCGAAAACCGTCCGCGTGGCCGGAACCGGCTCGATGGAGCGGTCCGACCGAACGCGTGATGCGTTCCAGCTCCTCCAGTATTCGCGAACGATCTCGCGACGTCTGTAGGTATTTCGGGGGACAGTCAGCCTGTGAAGCTGTGCCACCCGGCCAGGCGATTGAGGGGGCGGCGCAGTCCGCGCGCGGAGAGCTCCCATCGGGACCGCGGGGCGGCCTCGGGTGCCGTGGCGTCCGCGGTCTCGCGGGCATACGCCTCACCCACGACGACGATCGCCGCGGCGAGCTCTTCGGGGGTCGCTGTCCCGCGGATCACCCGCGCGACGGTCTCTGCCGAGGGGGCGGCGACGTCGCTCACAGCGGGATGTTCCCGTGCTTCTTGGCGGGCAGGCTCGCCCGCTTGTTGCGCAGGGCACGCAGAGCCTTGGCGATCGACACGCGCGTCTGCGCCGGCTCGATGATGCCGTCGAGCTCACCGCGTTCGGCGGCGAGGAACGGTGAGGCGACGTTGTAGGTGTACTCGTTCGCCAGTCGCGTGCGGACCGCCGCGACGTCCTCGCCCGCCTCCTCGGCGCGCTTGATCTCGCCGCGGTACAGGATGTTCACCGCTCCCTGACCACCCATGACGGCGATCTCGGCGGTGGGCCAGGCGAGGTTGATGTCGGCTCCGAGCTGCTTGGAACCCATGACGATGTAGGCGCCGCCGTAAGCCTTGCGGAGGATGACGGTGACCAGCGGAACGGTCGCTTCGGCGTAGGCGTAGAGAAGCTTCGCGCCGCGGCGGATGACCCCGGTCCACTCCTGGTCGGTGCCGGGCAGGTAGCCGGGGACGTCCACGAGCGTCACGATCGGAACGGAGAACGCATCGCAGAAGCGGACGAAGCGGCTGGCCTTCTCACCGGCGTCGATGTTCAGCGTTCCTGCCATCTGCGAGGGCTGGTTCGCGATGATGCCGACGGTGCGTCCCTCGATCCGGCCGAAGCCGATCACGATGTTGGGCGCGAACAGCGGCTGAACCTCGAGGAACTCCGCACCGTCGACGATCCCATCGATGACGGTGTGGATGTCGTACGGCTGGTTGGGGGAGTCCGGGATGACGCTGTTCAGAGCGCGATCGGCATCCGTCGTCTCGAACTCGAACGGCGTCTCGTAGAGCGGGAGCTCGGCGAGGTTGTTGTCGGGAAGGAAGCCGATGAGCGTGCGAGCGTAATCGAGGGCGTCGTCCTCGTCCTCGGCGAGGTAGTGCGCCACGCCCGAGCGGGTGTTGTGCGTGTGCGCACCGCCGAGCTCCTCCATGCCGACGTCCTCGCCGGTCACGGTCTTGATGACGTCCGGGCCGGTCACGAACATCTGGCTGGTCTTGTCGACCATGATCACGAAGTCGGTGAGGGCCGGCGAGTAGACGGCACCGCCGGCCGCGGGTCCCATGATGATCGAGATCTGCGGGATCACGCCGGAGGCGGCGGTGTTCAGACGGAAGATCTCGCCGTACTTGCCGAGCGCGACGACACCTTCTTGGATGCGCGCGCCGCCGGAGTCGAGCATGCCGATGATCGGGATGCCGCTGCGGAGAGCGAGCTCCATCACCTTGATGATCTTGTCGCCGGCGACCTCGCCGAGCGAACCGCCGAAGGTGGAGAAGTCCTGGGCGTATACCGCCACGGTGCGGCCGTGGATCGTGCCGGTGCCGGTGACGACGGAGTCGCCGTAGGGGCGGGACTTGTCCATGCCGAACGCCGTCGTGCGGTGACGCACGTACTCGTCGAGTTCAACGAAGGAGCCGGGATCGACCAGCATCTCAATGCGCTCGCGGGCGGTGAGCTTGCCCTTCGCGTGCTGCTTGGTGCGCGCGGCGGTCTCGGCGTCGACGACCGCCTCCTGGAACCTCGTGCGCAGGTCGGCGATCTTGCCGGCGGTCGTGAAGAGATCGGGCTGGTCGGTCACGCTTTCCACCCTAGCGACCGGTTCCCCGCCGATGTTGGAGGGTGCGCACAAGCGCCCGGGCGGGACGCTGTGGCATCCATCCATCCCGTGCCCGGAGTGGCGCGGCCGATCACGGCAAGTGGATGCCGAGCCCCCCGCGTCGTGCCTAGGGTGTGCACATGCCGATCCACGCTGCCGGGTACCCCCTCACCGCCGCGCTCAGCCCGCGCGTCCAGGTCGTCGAGACCACCGATTCCACGAACGCCGACGTCGTCGCCGCCGTCACATCCGACCCCGCGGGGTGGCCGCATCTGTCGTTGCTCGTGACGGACGACCAGCGCGCCGGGCGTGGACGTCTCGACCGCACGTGGACCGCCCCGGCGGGCACCGCGCTCGCGGTGTCGGTCGTCGTGGACGCCGGTCGCATCCCTCCGGAGATGCGCGGGTGGATCCCGCTGGCCGCCGGCGCGGCGATGACGCGTGCGGTCGGTGCACGTCTGGCCGGCCACGGGTCGAGCGCGCAGCTCAAGTGGCCCAACGACGTGCTCGTGGACGGCGGCAAGATCTGCGGCATCCTCGCCGAGGCCGTTCCGGGCACGCTGGACACGGTCGTCGTCGGGTCGGGCGTGAACACGCGCATGACCCGTGCGGATCTGCCGGTGTCGACGGCCACGTCGTTCGCCGCGATCGGCGTCGAGGTCGACGAGGACCGGCTGCTCGCGGACTACCTCGAGGCCTTCGCGGGATTCCTCGCCGCTCTCTCCGAGGGTGACATGGCGCGCGTGCACCGGGACATCGAGAAGGCGTGTTCGACGGTCGGACGCGAGGTGTCGGTGTCCCTCCCCGATGGGACGACCGTTCAGGGACGAGCCGATCGCCTCGATGCCGAGGGACGTCTGGTCGTGGAATCGGGCACGATCCAGACCGTGGTCGCCGCGGGAGACGTCGTCCACGTTCGCTGACCCGCGCCCTCCCCGCGTGTGCGGGCGGCGGCGGGGGCCCGGCCCCGCAGAATGGGTACGTGACCCAGCCGACCAGCTACGGAGGGCGCCCGCGCACGCCGGCGCCCGGCACGGCGGCGCCCGAGCGGCGCATCGCGCGCTTGCGAGGACACGGGCGTCGGCTGCTCTTGTCGGCGGTCGTTCTCATCGCGGCGTCGGGGGCGACCGCCTACTACTACGACAATCTCCCCGCACCGTTCGAGAACTGGATGCTCCTGAGCGCGGCCGGTGCGACCGTGCTGTTCCTCGTCGTCATTCCGTACTTCTCCTGGTTGTCGCGATCGTGGACGATCACGACGCGCCGGGTGATCGAGCGCTCGGGCTTCTTCGGGTCGAACAGTCGCGAGATCTCGCACGTCCGCGGATACGCGATCCAGATGCGTCGCGGCATCCTCCAGCGCTTGTGGGGTGCGGGGACCCTCACGCTCTCCAACGGAGCCGAGCCCCCGATGCGCTTGAAGAACGTCCCCCACGCGGCCCTGGTCCACGAGACGCTCGTCGACCAGGTCGAGGTCAACCAGATCCTCGCGCACCGCGACTCGCAGGCGCAGGGATCGGGTTCCGTCGAGCTCTGACCTCATCGCCCCGGTGTGCGCGTGCGCGCTGCGGCGTCCACAATGGACGGGACGGAAGGAGCGGCATGGCGCTGCGAGTCGGAGTGGTCGGTGGCGGACAACTGGCGCGGATGATGATCGCGCCCGCCGAGGAGCTCGGGATCGACATCCGCGTCCTCGCCGAAGCCGAGGGCATGTCGGCCGGCCTCGCCGCGACCGCCGTCGGTGACTACCGCGACGCCGACACCGTCCTCCGGTTCGCGAAGGACGTCGACGTCCTGACCTTCGATCACGAGCACGTGCCCCAGGACGTGCTGTCGGTGCTCGTCGGCGCCGGTGTTGCGGTGCACCCGGGTCCGACGCCGCTCGCCGTCGCCCAGGACAAGCTCGTCATGCGCTCTCGCATGGCGGAACTCGGGATGCCGCAGCCCGAGTGGGCCGCCGTCTCCGACGTCGCGGCGCTGCAGGACTTCCTCGATGCCCACGGCGGCCGCGCTGTCGTGAAGACCCCGCGGGGTGGCTATGACGGAAAGGGTGTGCGCGTGGTCTCGGCCGCCACGGAAGCGGACGACTGGTTCGCCGCGCTCGCCGAGGACGCCAACGGCGGCGCGCTGTTGGTGGAGGAGCTGGTCGACTTCACGCGCGAACTGGCTCAGCAGGTTGCGCGCCGCCCCTCCGGCGAGGTGCGGGCATACCCCCTGGTGGCCACCACTCAGCGAGACGGCGTGTGTGCCGAGGTGATCGCCCCGGCCCCCCGCGCGGGGGAGCGTCTCGAGCGCGCGGCGGCCGAGATCGGTGTCGCGGTCGCCGAGGGACTCGGCGTCACCGGAATGCTGGCGGTCGAGCTGTTCGAGACCTCCGACGACCGCATCCTCATCAACGAGCTCGCGATGCGTCCGCACAACAGCGGCCACTGGACGCAGGACGGCGCCGTCACGAGCCAGTTCGAGCAGCATCTCCGGGCGGTGCTCGACCTTCCTCTTGGATCCACGGATGCCATCGCTCCATGGACGGTCATGATCAACATCCTCGGGGGGCCGGCCGAAGGCGGGCTGACGGAGCGCTTCGCCCCCGCCATGGCGGCGCACCCGACGGCCAAAATCCACACGTACGGCAAGGATCCGCGACCGGGTCGCAAGGTCGGCCACGTCAACGTCTCGGGGGACGACCTGGACGACGTCGTGTACGAGGGTCGTGCAGCCGCGGCATTCTTCGACTGAGCGCGCCGTTCCGGGATCTTCCAGCCACCCGCCCTACCCTGGACCGGTGACCCGGCCGCTGCATTCCTCCGAAACGCCGCTGGTCGGCGTCGTCATGGGCTCCGACTCCGATTGGCGCGTGATGAGCGACGCCTCGCAGGTACTCACGGAGTTCGGCATCCCCCACGAGGTGGAGGTCGTCTCGGCGCACCGCACACCCGACAAGCTGATCCGCTACGGCCGCGAGGCGCGGGCGCGCGGGCTCCGCGTCATCATCGCCGGGGCAGGCGGCGCCGCGCACCTGCCGGGGATGCTCGCGTCGGTCACGGCTCTGCCGGTCGTCGGCGTCCCCGTTCAGCTGGCGACGCTCGACGGACTCGACTCGTTGCTGAGCATCGTCCAGATGCCGGCCGGGATCCCGGTCGCGACCGTCTCGATCAACGGTGCGAAGAACGCCGGTCTGCTGGCGGCCCGCATCCTCGGCACCGTCGACGCCGCGCTCGGCGACCGCGTCGAAGCGTACGCTGCCGACCTCGAGGGACAGGTCGAGGAGAAGAACCGCCGCCTGAAGGAGTCCCTGTGAGTGTGGCGGCTCCGCCACGCCCGCGGCCTCGGGAGTCGCTCACGGAGTCGCGCCCGATGCGGAACCCGGATACCTCTTCCCGCGAGGTCATGACCCGGCGCGGGTGGTGGCTCGTGGTGCTGAACCTTCTCGTGCCGGGATCGGCGCAGATCCTCGCGGGGAACCGCCGGCTCGGTCGGTTCGGTCTCGGCGCGACGCTCTTTCTCTGGGCCGCCGTCGTCCTGGCGGCGCTGGGTGCCCTGCTGTGGCCCAGCGGGCTCTTCGCCCTGGCCACCGGTTCGTTCATTCCGGACTTCCTCTCCTGGTTCCGCTGGGTTCCGCTCACCCTCGTGCAGATCGTGCTCGTGGCATACGTGGTGCTGTGGGTCGTTCTCACGATCGACACGCTCCGAATCGTGCGGCTGGTGCGCACGGGCCCGATCGCGCGATGGGCCATCGCCGTGGTGTCGGTCGGCATGCTCGTGCTCACCGGTTCCGGGGCGGCGTGGGCCGCTCAGGCAGCCGGAACGACGAGGGACGCGTTCGCGCAGATCTTCGCCGAATCGGCTCCCGTCGTCCCGCCCTCCGACGGGTACTACAACATCCTCCTTCTGGGGGCGGATTCGGGTGAGGGCCGCGACTCGATGCGGTTCGACTCCATCTCGGTGGTGTCGGTCAACGCGTCGACGGGGGCCGTCACCATCACGGGGATTCCGCGAGACATGCCGAACTTCCCGTTCGCCCCCGGGCCGATGCAGGACGAGTATCCGAACGGCCACGAGGGCAAGTTCGGCGAGACCTGCGGCTGGGGCAGCGGCATCAATCAGCTCCGTACCGAGGTCGAGGTGTGTCAGGACGGCGACGCACTGTACCCGGACGCGCGGGCCAACGGTTCCGAGCCGGGCATCGAGGCGACGAAGGATGCCGCCGAGGGCATTCTCGGCATCCAGATCCCGTACTACGTGCTCGTCGACATGAAGGGTTTCGCCGACCTCGTCGATGCGCTCGGCGGCGTCGACATCACGGTCGACGAGCGCCTTCCCAAGGGCGGGCCCGCGTACGACGGCCAGCCCGTCGACGACTGGGCGTTCGGCTGGATCGAGGCCGGTCCGCAGCACATGGACGGCGACACCGCGCAGTGGTACGCGCGTTCGCGCTACACCACGAGCGACTTCGACCGCATGCGCCGTCAACGTCAGCTGCAGGAAGCGATCCTCGCTCAGTCCACGCCGCAGAACGTGCTCCAGCACTTCCAGCAGGTCGCGGCCGCGGGGACCAACATCGTCGAGACCGACCTCCCCCAGGGCCTGATCGCCCCGACCCTGGTCGACCTGGCTCTGAAGGCGAAGGACCAGCCGGTCACGACGATCGAGCTCACCCCCGAAGGCGGCGTCGACGAGTTCGACCCCGATTACGCGCAGGTCCAGCAGATCGTGCGCGACAAGCTCCACCCCCCGACCGAAACGGAGAGCCCTGCGCCGTGACCGTCACCCTCCGCGTCGTCCTCGACCAACTCGTCGCACCGACCTCGCGAGATCTCGAAGAAGCCTCGGCCTCACTCACTCAGGCCCTGGTCGACACCGCTCCCCGCGGCTGCGACGTCGCAGCGATCACGCCCTCGCCGGGTCTGCCCGACGACGCGAGAATCACCGGGCTGTCGGCCGAGACCCGTCTGTCGATGCGGCGTCGCGAGCTCGCGGCGTCGTGGCAGCTGGGGGTCGCCCCCGGGATCGGCCGGGGCCTCATCCACTCGCCGACCCCGCTCGCGCCCCTCGTCCGCCATGACCGCGTGAACGAGACGCACCAGATCGTCGTGACCCTGTGGGACCTTCGCGCGTGGGAGACTCCGGACGAGTTGCCGCGCGCCGAGGTCCTCGCGTCGCGTGCGCTGCTTTCGAGGATCGGCAAACACGCCGACGCCGTCGTGGTGCCCTCGCACGCCATGGCCGAGCGGCTCGCCGAGATCGCCAAGGCCAAGCTCGTGGCGAAGGTGCGCGTGATCGGCGGTGCTCCCGCCACGGGCTTCCGGGTGCCCACGGATGCCGTCGGGCGTCTGCGCGCCCTCGACCTCCCGTCCTCCTTCCTCGCCGTCTCCGGCGGCGCGGCGACCTCGGACGGGCTGTCCGCGGCCTTCGCCGGGATCGCCGCCTCCGGGTGGGACGGCGACGTCGTGGTCCTGGACGTCCCCGAGGGGGAGGAACCGGCCGTCGTCGACCTGGCCTCCGCCGCGGGGATCGCCGAAGCCCGCGTCCACGCGCGCGGGTCCCTCGATCAGTGGGATCGCGCCGCGGTGCTTTCTCATGCCCGGGTGTTCGTCGCCGGCAGCACCCGTACCGACTGGCCGTGGCGCGCCGTCGACGCGCTCGCTCTGGGTGTGCCGATCGTTGCGGCCGACACCGTCATCCATCGCGAAGTGCTCGCGGATGCCGCGCTGTACGCTTCCGGCGACGACTTCGGCTCCTCCGTCGCCGGCGCCCTGAGCGATGATGCGGATCGCCTGCGGGTCCTCGCCGGTGATCGGGCGAAGGGCTTCTCCTGGCAGGCGAGCGCCGACCGCGTGTGGGCGTTGCACGCCGAAATTTGACGGGCCTCCCGGCCGCGCAGGGTCTGCAGCCGCCGAGAGATCGTCCGTTCACCCCGCGAGGTAGGCGTTCAGGGCGGTCCGCCCGTCGCTCGGCCGAAAACCGGTCTCCTGGATCTTTCGGAGGTCGAGCGCACTGTTGCGGGGGCGGGGCGCCACCGCTCGCTCGGATCCGGCGAAGTACTCCTCGGTCGTGGTGTCGAGGACTCGTGACGGGTCAGACCCGACGCGTTCGAACACCGCTCTCGCCACATCCGCCCACGTGATCACGTCACCGGTGCACGAGAGGTTGTACGTCCCGTACGGTGCTTCCGAGTCCACCAGGTGCCGCACGGCCCGAGCGATGTCGGTCGCGAACGTCAGCCGGCCGTACTGGTCGTGGACGACGCGCGGCGACACACCCTTCGCCGCCAGACCGGCCATGGTCCGGACGAAGTTCGCTCCGTCGCCGATGACCCAGCTGGTGCGCAACACGTAATGGCGAGCGGCGGTGGCCGCCGCGACGTCGCCGGCTGCCTTCGACTGACCATAGACACCGAGAGGACTGAGCGGCGCGTCTTCCGGGTACAGCCCCTCGTGGGTGCCGTCGAAGACGTAGTCGCTGGAGATGTGCACCAAAGTGATCCCGTGCGCGGCGGAAATGATCGCCAGTCGCGCCACGCTCGCGGCGTTGACCTCCCAAGCCCGGACGCGACCGCTCGGCGTCTCCGCCTCATCGACCGCGGTGTAGGCGGCGGCGTTCACGATGACCGCGTAATCCTGCCAGGGCCGCGCCGCCGCCAATGCGGGATCACCGAGATCGATCTCCGCTCGCGTGGCGAACTCGACCGACGAATCGTCCCCGAAGGACGAGCGCAGCGCGCGGCCCACTTGACCGTCCGCACCGAGGACGAGCGTGCGGCGGGGCGCCATGGGCGCCACGGCGTCCAAACGCGGATGCTGAAGGTCCTTATCGCTGATCTCCGCCTGGGACAGGGGGATCGGCCACGGGATCGCGGCGGTCTCATCGGCGAGGTTCAACAGTGTGTAACGAGCATCGGGCGACCAATGCGCCGTCACGAGGTAGGAGTAGGCCGTGTCGGGTTCGAGGGTCTGGTAGGCGTTTCCGACCCCGCGGGGCACGAACACCGCCTTCGACGCGTCGATGACGGTCGAGTACGTCCTTCCGAATGCGGGCCCGGGTCGCAGGTCAACCCAGGCGGCGAACACTCGTCCGGTCGCTACGGAGACGTACTTGTCCCACGGTTCGGCATGGATGCCACGGGTGGTACCCACGGAATCGTTGAACGAGATGTTGTGCTGGACGGGAACGAAATCGCGCAGACCCTGCGCGGCCATCTTCTCCCGCTGCCAATTTTCCTTGAACCATCCACGGTTGTCTCCGTGAACCGGGAGATCCAGCAGCAGTAGTCCTTCGATTGTCGTCGGCGAGACCGTCAGTTCTTTCGCGAACTCGACCATGCCTCATTGCCCCCGTGCCGCGTAGAAAGCCTCGACACGGTCCTTGTCGGCGGCCCACCAGGACTCGTTGTCGCGATACCACTGGATGGTCGCCATCAGCCCCGCGTCGAAGTCGCGGTAGCGAGGCTCCCACCCGAGCTCGGCGCGGAGCTTCGAACTGTCGATCGCGTAGCGCAGGTCGTGACCCGGCCGATCGGCGACGTGGTCGTACGCGTCCGAAGATTCACCCATCAGGCGAAGGATCAGCTCGACGACGTCCTTGTTATTCCTCTCTCCATCCGCGCCGATGAGGTACGTTTCACCGATTCTTCCGGCCTCCAGAATGCGCAGGACAGCGCTCGAGTGATCGTCCGCGTGGATCCAGTCGCGCACGTTGTGGCCGCTGCCATACAGCTTCGGCCGTATGCCCCGGAGGACGTTGGTGATCTGCCGGGGGATGAACTTCTCGATGTGCTGGTATGCGCCGTAGTTGTTGGAGCAGTTGGACAACGTGGCCTGGACGCCGAAGGATCGCACCCATGCGCGCACGAGGAGGTCGGATCCCGCCTTCGTCGACGAATAGGGGGAGGACGGGTTGTAGGGCGTCGATTCGGTGAATCGCGCGGGGTCGTCGAGTTCGAGGTCGCCGTATACCTCGTCTGTGGAGATGTGATGGAACCGGACGTCCCGACGTCGCGCGGCCTCCAACAGCGTGAAGGTACCGATGAGGTTCGTCTCCAGGAACGGCCGCGGATCGTTCAGGCTGTTGTCGTTGTGGGACTCCGCGGCGTAGTGCACCACGGCATCGGCCTGGGCGACCAGGTCATCGACCAGAGCAGCATCCGCAATATCGCCCACGACCAGCGACACTCGGTCGTCGGGCAGGTCTGCGATCGAAGCGGGATTGCCCGCGTACGTGAGCTTGTCCAGGACCACCACGTGATAGTCGGTGTGTTCGACAATGTGGTGCACGAAGTTCGAGCCGATGAAGCCGGCGCCGCCGGTCACGAGGAGGGTGGTCATCCGCGGCCCCTTTCCAGGACGTCGAGAAGGTACGAGCCGTAGCCGGACTTGGCGAGGCCGGCGGCACGGGCGCGAAGGTCGTCGTCGCTCAGGAAGCCCTGGCGCCATGCCACCTCTTCGGGGACACCGATGCGCAGCCCCGTGCGCCGTTCCATCGTCCGCACGTACTCGGCGGCATCGGTCATCTGATCGAAGGTGCCCGTGTCGAGCCAGGCGGTTCCGCGCGGCAGGACCTCCACGAGGAGTTTTCCCCGGGACAGGTACTCCTTGTTGACATCGGTGATCTCGTACTCGCCGCGAGCGGACGGGGACAGGTGACGTGCGATCTCGACCACGTCGTTGTCGTAGAAGTACAAGCCGGGCACGGCGTAATTGCTCTTCGGCTCACGCGGCTTCTCCTCGAGCGAGACGGCGCGCCCCTCGTCGTCGAATTCCACGACGCCGTAGGCGGACGGCTCGGCGACCCAGTAGGCGAACACCGCTCCACCGTCGATCTGCGTGTAGCGCTTCAGCTGCGTGCCGAGTCCCGGACCGTACAGCAGATTGTCGCCCAGGACGAGCGCCACCTTGTCGTCGCCGATGAAATCGGCACCCAGAGTGAAGGCCTGTGCCAGCCCGTCGGGGGAGGGCTGCTGCGCGAAGCGGATCGTGATGCCGAACTGGGACCCGTCGCCCAGCAGCCGCTCGAAGAACGGCGCGTCG
The DNA here is from genome assembly GCF_047238045.1 of Microbacterium canaveralium. Taxonomy (NCBI): domain Bacteria; kingdom Bacillati; phylum Actinomycetota; class Actinomycetes; order Micrococcales; family Microbacteriaceae; genus Microbacterium; species Microbacterium canaveralium. Next base: position 919,969 of record NZ_JBDFMA010000003.1, read on the forward strand.
TGCGGCGTCGTGATCACCAGGATCTCGTCGATGCCCGCGAGCATGAGCGTCGATAGCGGGTAGTAGACCATCGGCTTGTCGTAGACCGGTATGAGCTGTTTGGAGACGCCGAGAGTGATCGGATGCAGGCGTGTTCCCGAGCCCCCGGCGAGAATGATTCCCTTCACACCCTCATCCTGGCATTTCGCGCGAGCTCGTCATTCCTGACCCGACGTGCCGCGGCCGGATGATTCGCGATCACGCGCGGAGCAGCGCGACGGCTTCCTTGCTGTCACCGTCGAAGACCGCCCGACCTTCGCGCATCAGGATGCCGCGGTCGCACAGGTCTGAAACCATGTCGAGGTCGTGGCTGACGACGACGAGGGTCTTGCCCTGACTGTGGAGTTCTCGGATGCGCGCGAGGCACTTCTGCTGGAAGGGTTCGTCTCCGACGGAGAGGATCTCGTCTATCAGGAGCACGTCCACCTCGGTGTGGATGGCGACCGAGAAGGCGAGACGGAGGAACATACCGGACGAGTAGTGCTTGACCTCCGTATCGATGAACTTCTCGATCTCGCTGAACGCCACGATCTCGTCGTAGCGTTCTTCGATCTCTCGTTTGGTCATCCCGAGGATGGCGGCATTGAGGAAGATGTTCTCTCGACCGGACAGATCCGGGTGGAAGCCCGCCCCGACCTCGATGAGGCCGGCGACTCGCCCGCGCGTCAGCACTCGTCCCTGATTCGGCTGAAGCACCCCCGAGATGAGTTTGAGCATCGTGGACTTGCCGGAGCCGTTCAGCCCGAGGAGTGCGACGGACTCGCCCTCGTCGATCCGGAAAGTTACGCCGTTGACGGCGTTGAAATTCGTCGTCAACGGCTTCCTGCGCACCGCGGCGAGGAACGTCTCCTTGATCGAGTGGGTGTGCCGGAGGGTGAATTCCTTCTGCACGTCCTCGACGATGATGCTGGGCTCGGTGGCCTCAGAGATCCTGGGCAAAGCGACCCTCCAAGCGACGGAAGACGAGCTGACCGACGATCAACGCGAGGACGGCTGTGCACCCCGCCAGTCCCGCAGCCAGCGGCAGGGATGGCATGACTTCGGCGCCCTTCGGGTTCAAGGGGAACCAGATGCCGTAATGGAACAGCTCGACCGCCGGGGTGAGGGGATTCAAGCGATAGAGGTCGAACGCCCAGTTCGGAAGCTCATCGGCGACCATGTGCCACTGGTACATGACCGGGGAGGCCCAGACCGCGCACATTGCGATGATCTCGACGAAACTCTGGGCGTCACGGAAGGTGACGTTGATCGAGCCGAAAAGAAGGCTCAGCCCCGTCGCCAACACTCCGACGATCACGAGGGCGAGGATGATCGCGCCGACCTGCAGAAGCGAAGGAGCCCACCCGAAGAAGAGGGAGATGACGATGAGCACGAGGATCTGCGGAAGCGTGTTCACGATCGCGATGAGCATGCTCGAGACGGGGAACATCTCGCGGGGGAGGTAGATCTTCTTGATCAACGCGGCGTTGTCGACGAGCGATCTCGTTCCGTTCGAGAACGCCTCGATGAAGAAGGTGACGACTGTGATTCCGGCCAGAAGGTACAGGGGGAAGTACTCGACCTGTCGGTTCTGCCCGAGGAACACGCCGATCGCCAGGTAGAACACAGCGAACTGCACCAGCGGTTTGACGTAGGACCAGAGCCACCCGAGGACCGAGCCCCGGTAGCGGATCTGCACTTCCTTCCGCACGATGAGGGACAAAAGGTAGCGTCGGCGGAAGACGTCGAGAAGACCGCCTCGCGACCCGGGACTGGTCATCGACCCGATGTCGGGGCCACGTTCGTGCATGCGGGTTTCGTCCTTCGCCGTTCGCTCGGTCGAGCAGCGTTGATCATATCGGCCGAGCCTGGGTACCCGGCTGAAGCCCAGACTCGGGCGCGCCTCCGGCGTTCCGGAGCCTCCCAGGACCGAGTGATAGCCTTCAGCGGTCCTCGGCCGACCTCAGGGATGGATGCAGCATTTGGTGAAGTATGTCGAGACCGCTTCCGCTTTCGGGTACCCGGCGCTCTTCGAAATCCTCGACGGTGCCGATATTCCCGAACTCAGCCCTCGGGAGCGGCGCATCCTCGCTGGCGCTGTGAACTTCCACACCGCGGTCGTCCCCGATCGTCCGTTGCGGTTCCACGTTTACGACGGTCCCGACGACCTGACTCCGCGCACGACGGACGACCGAACGTTCGACGGTCGAAGCCGAGTCTTCCGCCATCGCCTGTACAGCTTCACGGCGCAGCGGCGGGGCGCGTCCTCGAGCGTGCGGGGCTCCGCGGAATTCGAGGAACTCGTGCGCGGGACGGAGCGGCACCTCCACATCTCGCCGGATTCGGTGCTCGATCATGACCCCCGCAGGTGGGAGCCGAAGGATCCGCTCCGCAAGCTGGCGCGTCGCGTGCGGGCAGGTGCGCCTCTCCTCTATGACGAGCTCCGCGACCTCGAGCTTCGCCGCCACACGCGCGTGCTCCGCCACCCCGCCAAGAGGCGGAATTACCTCGCCGAGTTCATGCCCGGAGGGCAGCACGAAGAGGATGTCCTCGAACTCGCAGGCCCCGCGATCGCGGGCGCTCAGCCCGCCGTGCTCGTCGGCCTGCACTGGTTCGAGCTCGGCGGCGCGGAGCGCTGGGCGTTCGAGACGATCCGTGCGATCCGGGACGCGGGGCTTCTGCCGATCATCTTGTCCAGCGTCGACTCGCACCACCCCTACATCGCGCGAGCCGAACTCGACGGCGCGCTGATCATCCCGTTCTCCGAGCCGACCGCCGTCTCGCAACCGGCCGGTCAGGAGCCACTCCTGCGCCGACTCCTCGAAGGATTCGACCTCCGCGGAGTCGTCGTCCACCACAATCAGTGGTTGTACGACCGCCTCCCGTACCTAACCCTTTCCCGCCCCGGCATCCCGGTCGTCGATTCGACGCACATCGTCGAGCACCGCGGTGGCGGTTATGCGATGAGCGCGGTTCTCGCGGATGACTACATCACCACGCACCACGTCATCTCGCCCGCGTTGAAGAGATGGATGACGCAGGTTCAGCAGGTCGACGCGGCCAAGGTCATGATGGCTCCGCTCACCGGGCTCACCGTCGACCAGGCGGAGCGCCGTTTCTCGGAGCGAAAGCCCGGTGCTCCGTTCACCGTGGCGTTCGTCGGGCGCATGGCGCGGCAGAAGGCTCCGGAGATCTTCGTGGAGGCAGCGCGCCTGGTTCGCCGCGTGGACCCCGAGATCCGCTTCATCGTCCACGGCGACGGTGAGCACCAGGGCTGGGTCGGCGATCTCATCGACCGTGGCGGCCTGGGTGAGGCCGTCCTCCGGCGAACGTCGGCGGTGCCGGTCGCCCAGACGATGGACGAATCCGATCTGCTCGTCGTGACATCGGCGAACGAGGGTCTGACCCTCACGACACTCGAGGCGCTGGCTCATGGTATCCCCGTGGTGTCCACCGATGTTGGGGCGCAGTCGGACATCATCCCGCCCGAGGGGCTGGTGCCGCCGAATCCTCATCGTGCGGTGCGCGAGACGGCCCGGATCATCCTCGACCTTTCCAAGAATCCCGCGGCGCGGCGGAGTCTGTGGGATCACGAGGTCGCCCGCGAGCGAGCGCTCCTGTCCGAGACCCCCGCATCCACTTGGTTCGAAAGGATGGTGAAGGAATGGTCGATGTTGCAGCAGTCGTCGTGACGTTCAATCGCCTGGAAAAGCTCAAGACCGTCCTTCAGCGCGTGGAAGGTCAGACCCTCGCGCCCGCGCGTGTGGTCGTGATCGACAATGCCTCCACCGACGGCACAGCCCAGTATCTCGACGAGCGGGAGTTCTCGATTCCCTTCGAGGTCGTGCATCTGCCGACGAACACCGGCGGTGCCGGAGGTTTCGCCGAGGGAATGCTCCGGGGCTACGTCGCGGGTGCCGATCACGTCTGGATTATGGACGATGATTGCTACCCCCAGCCCACGGCGCTCGAGAACCTGGTTCGTGGTTTCGACGACGCCGTCGGCGAGCTGGGCGGGGACGTACCGTTCGCGTGTTCGGTAGTGGAGTTCGTCGATGGCTCGATCTGCGAAATGAACAATCCCGTCCCGACGTGGGACTGGGCCCGGCTCCTGGTGAAGGGGCAGTCCAGCGTCATGGTGACAGCTTGCTCCTTCGTGTCGGTCCTGATTCCGAGATGGGCCATCGCCGAATACGGCCTGCCCTATCGCGACTACTTCATCTGGTTCGACGACCGCGAGTACACCATGCGTCTCACTCGCCGGTGCCCGGGTGTCCAGGTCATGGACAGCACGGTCATTCACGACATGGGGGAGAATCGCGGGGTCAACTTCGCGATGGTGACGAAGCAATCGCTGTGGAAGTTCGCTTACGGGGTCCGCAACGAGTCGTCGTATCAGCTGCACCACCGTGGCTTCCTCTATTACATCGAGTTCGGTGCGCGCCTGTTCGTGAGCCTGCACCGAGGACGCGTTTCGTGGCCGCTGCGCCTTCGACTCCTCGGGCGATGGCTTGCGGGAGCGACCTTCAATCCGCCGATCGAATATCCCGACCGCGTTCCCGCAAAGGACGACAAGAGAGAGAAGCCGCTCGTTCGAATCGGGGGGTGAGCCGCTGCGTACCGGTGCGGACTCGAGTCTCGAGGGCCCATGGAAGAAGAGAGCCGGCCAAATACTCTCATTCTGATGTGACTTCCGTCACACTGGTCGCATGCACCTCCGCCTTCGGGTGACCCTTCGTCAGTTCGCGAACGTCGCTCTCGCTCTCCTCGTCGTCGGGGGCTCGCTCACCGCTTCCCCCATGCCGTCCGTTGCCGCGGAGGCTCCCATGACAGCGCGGACCGTTGTCGCGTCGCAGAGTGCGTCCGTGCGTCCGATGGCGGATCTGTCGCTCTTCACCCCGGGCAACGTCATCAGCGACGCGATCTTCTTCGATCGCACCGCGATGACGGCGGACCAGATCCAGCAGTTCCTCGAGGCGCGCGTCCCCCGGTGCGCGTCGGGGTACACGTGTCTTCGCGACTGGCGCGACACCTCACGCACGACATCGGCCGACGCGATGTGCAATGCGTATCAGGGGGCGGCGGACGAGCGCGCCTCGACGATCATCTACAAGGTCGCCCAGGCATGCGGGATCAGCCCACGCGTCATCCTCGTGACGCTGCAGAAGGAGCAATCGCTCGTCACCGATTCGCAGCCCTATCCGTCGAAGTTCACGATCGCGATGGGTCAGGGCTGTCCGGACACGGCGGAATGCGACTCCCGCTATTACGGCTTCTTCAATCAGGTTTACGGGGCGGCGTGGCAATTCAAACGCTACGCGAATCCCCCCGGCACCAGTCAGTACTTCACCTGGTACGCGCCAGGAAAGACCTGGAACATCCGCTACTCGGTCAACGCTTCGTGCGGCACGTCGCCAGTTCGCATTGAGAATCAGGCGACGGCGAACCTGTACTACTACACGCCTTATCAGCCGAACCGGGCGTCGCTGGCGGCGGGCTACGGCCGCGGTGACGGCTGTTCCGAATACGGCATCCGCAACTTCTATCAGTACTTCACGGATTGGTTCGGGTCGACCCGATCGTTCCCGGTGTCGGGTGGAATCGGCGACGCGTACGCCCGCGCGGGCGGTGCGTCGGGTTTTCTCGGGCTCGCCACAAGTGCCGAGACCTGCGGGCTGACTCAAGGTGGGTGTTTCCAGCTGTTCCAGGGTGGCCAGATCCACTGGACGAATGCGACGGGCGGCCATTCCACCCACGGCGCGATTCTGCAGCGGTGGAGCGACAACGGGTACGAGCGCGGGTGGATGGGCTTCCCGACATCCGATGAGAACTGCACTCTCGTCAAGAGCGGCTGTGTCCAGCTGTTCCAAGGCGGCCAGATCCACTGGACGAACGCCACCGGGGCCCAGGCAACGCGGGGAGCGATTCTGGAGCGCTGGGCGGCGACCGGCTACGAGGGCGGCGAGCTGGGTTACCCGACCTCGTCAGAGAGTTGCGGGCTCGTCGGCTCCGGCTGCATTCAGAGCTTCGAGAACGGTCAGATCATCTGGAGCGCTGCCACCGGTGCGCGTGTCCTGAGCGGCGGCTACCGCCAAGCCTGGATCGCTGCGGGCCGAGAGTCCGGTTCGCTGGGGTATCCGACGTCCGATGTCGCCTGCGGGCAGGCCGGTGCGTGCCAGCAGAAGTTCGAGCACGGCGGTCTGATCCGCGCCGCCGACGGTGCGATCTCGGTGGTGAGCGGTCCCATCGGCGACGCCTGGTCGGCCGCCGGAGGGCTTGACGGCGACCTTGGGAAGCCCACCTCCGCGCAGGTCTGCGGGCTCGCGCGGTCGGGATGCTTCCAGTACTTCGCCGGTGGCCAGATCCACTGGAGCCCGAACTCGGGTGCGCACGCCACCCGCGGTGCCGTCAAGGACGTGTGGGGGTCGTTGGGGTGGGAGAACGGCTCGCTCGGCTATCCGAAGGGTGACCTGACGTGCTCCTCCGATGCTCGCTGCGTGCAGGACTTCGAGCGTGGCGCCATTGCGGGGCCGAAAGCCGGTCCGTTCTTCGCGGTGATGGCGGGCATGATCGACACGTGGCGCGTCCGAAGCGTCGGTGACGGAGGACTTGGCATCCCCACCAGCAAGGAAACGTGCGGGCTCGCGCGAGGTGGGTGCTTCCAGTACTTCGCGGGCGGTCAAATCCACTGGAGCCCGACGACCGGCGCCTGGGCGACCTCGGGTGCCGTGAAAGACGCGTGGGGCGCCACAGGGTGGGAGAACGGAAAGCTGGGCTACCCCACGAGCGAGCTCGTGTGCGGGATCCGTGACGGCGGGTGTTTCCAGCACTTCGAGGGCGGTGATGTGCACGTCTCGAAGGCCGGGGCCTTCCCGACGTGGGGCGCGATCCGCAACGCGTGGGCGGCGAGCGGGTGGGAGAACGGTGATCTCGGTTACCCCACCGGCTTCGAGCAGTGCTCATCTCCGTCGTCGTGCACTCAACAGTTCCAGCGCGGGACAATCTCGTGGACGGCGCAGGGGGGCGCGGTGCTGCGTCGCGCGTGAGCCCAGGTCGCCCGGATAGGATGGGCGACCGTGTCCACCCAGCTTGCGTCCGCACGCCCGGCCGAGCGCCGCGAGACTGCGGGCCGGATCCTGCCGGAGATCCAGGGTCTTCGGGCCGTCGCGGTGGCGCTGGTCGTCCTGTTTCACCTGTGGCCAAATCGACTGCCCGGCGGGTTCGTCGGTGTGGACGTGTTCTTCGTCATCTCCGGGTTCCTCATCACGGCCCATCTGCTTCGTGAGGTCGAGCGCACGGGCACCGTGCGCATCGTGCAGTTCTGGGGGCGCCGCATCCGTCGTCTGCTCCCCGCGAGCTTGTTCGTCCTCGCCGTCATCGCCGTGGCCACGTGGGCGCTCGGCCCTCTGAGCGCCTGGCCGACGATCTACCGCCACATCGCCGCGGCGAGCGTGTACGTCGAGAACTGGGCGTTGGCGGCCGACTCCGTCGACTACTGGGCTCAGGCGGTGGCCGCGCCCCCGACGCAGCACTACTGGTCGCTTTCGGTCGAGGAGCAGTTCTACTTCCTCTGGCCCATCGTCTTCGCCGCCGTGGCTCTGGCCGTTCGCTCGGCTCGATCGCGCTTCCGCGGCGTGGCCCGCGTGACGCTCGGTGTGATCGTCGCGGCCAGCTTCGCCTACTCGGTGTGGTACTCGATCACCACTCCTTCCGTCGCGTACTTCTCGACCTTCACCCGTGCGTGGGAGTTCGGCCTTGGCGGGATGCTGGCTCTCGTTGGGCTGCAGAGCGTCCGTCTGACGCCCCTCATGCGCCTCGTCGTCGGGTGGATCGGTATCGCGGCGATCGCTCTCTCCGCGATCGTCATCCGGTCGAGCGACCCGTTCCCCGGAGCGATCGCGCTGCTCCCGGTGCTCGGTACGATCCTGGTCATATTCGCGGGTACGACGGGTGTGCGGGGCTCCTTCGACCAGGCGGCCGCCTGGCGTCCGGTGCAGTTCACGGGTGACATCTCCTACTCGGTCTACCTTTGGCATTGGCCGCTGATCGTCATGCTGCCCTGGGTTCTGGGTCCGCTCAGCACGGTGGCCAAGCTCGGCATCATCGTGCTCAGCGTGGTCCTGGCCTCTCTCACGAAGAATTTCATCGAGGATCCGTTCCGCAACGCCCGCTGGCTCACCGCCCGTCGCGCCGTCCCCACGTTCGCGGCTGCGGCAGCGGCGTCCGCCCTGATCGTCGGCGCATCCTTCGCGGCCCCCGCCGTCGGTCAGCAGATGGTCGGTGCCCGGCTCGCGGAGGCGAATGCGTTCGCCGTCACATCGTGCGCCGGCGCTTCGGCGGTCGTCGATCCGTCGTGCTCGGTTTCGACGCCGCCCGTTCCCGAGGCCGACATCGTATTCGGCGACGCCGATCCCGACATCGAGAAGTGCTTCAGCCAGGATGACAACGCGGAGATGATCCGCTGCAGCTTCGGCGACCCGAACGCGCCTGCCGGGCGGGTCGCCCTGGTGGGAGACAGCCACGCGGGCGCGATGGCCCCGGCGCTCATGCGATTGGCGCAGGAGCGCGGGTGGGGCCTGGACGTCTATCTCAAGCCCGGCTGCCCATGGTCCGAAACGCGGCGCTTCCGGCCGGACAACAACGTGACCGCGATCGAGAATTGCGTGTCGTGGCGCGACCAGGTGTCCGCTGCCGTCGTGGATGCAGAACGTCCGTATCGATTCGTCGTCACCACGTCGTACGCGATCGTCGGAAACATGGTGGATGCCGGCGGTGAGGGCACGCCGTACGATGCGTCGGTGGCGGGTCTCCGCTCGACCTGGGGTTCTTTCATCGCGCAGACGGGGACACCGGTCGTGGTCCTGCGCGACAACCCGAATTGGGATCGCTCGCCGGTGCAGTGCCTGTCGGAGACCAAGAACCCGGATGCCTGCACCGAGACGACCGCTCAGGCATTCTCGAACCCCGATCCGCAGATCGCTGCCGCCGAGCAGACGCCCGGGGTCGCGCTCATCGATATGTCGGACGTCTACTGCCCCGAGGGGACGTGCCGCGCCGATCTCGGCGGGATCACCGCGTACCGCGACGCCCACCACTTCAGCAAGTCGTTCGCCCTGTCGCTCGCGCCGGTGCTGGGTCAACGACTCGATGACGCCCTCTCCGTGCACACCGTCCCTTCGAAAGGCGCCTCCGGATGACTTGGACCCCGCTGATCCTGCCGTTCCTCGTGGGCGCGCTCGTGCTGCTCGTTCCCGGGGTGGTGATCATGGCCTTCTCGGGCCTGCCGGCACGATGGTGGGGGCTCAGTCCAGCCCTCAGCGTCGGCACGATCGCGGGAAGCGGAATCGTCTGGGGCGTCTTCGGCTGGGCATGGGGACCGTCATCCGTCCTAATCGTCACCGCCCTCATCGCGATCGCGGCATGGGCGCTCACCCGGCGCCGCCCGTCCCTCGCCTCGCCGACCGGGGGAGCCGCCCGTGCGCTCGTCCCGCTCGTGGTCGCCTTCGTTTTCGGGCTCCTGGTCTTTTGGCGGATGTACATGTCGGTCGTCCCTGGTCCGGAGGCGATCGGCCAGTTGCAGGACACGATGTTCCACATCGACGTCGTCCGATACATCATCGAGAATCAGGACGGATCGTCGGCCCACACCGGCTACATGGACGGCTCTGCCAACGCGTCAGGTTTCTACCCGGCGGGATGGCACGCGACCGCGGCTCTCCTGGTCGAGCTCACGGGCGTATCGATCCCGCTCGCGGCGACGGCGTTGTCGGCCCTGCTCACGGTGTTGGTGTTCCCCCTCTCGGCCGTCACGCTCGCTGTGACGGTTTTCGGGAACTCCCGTCTGCTGATCGGGTCGGTTGGTGTAGCCGCACAGCTGATGGGGGCGTTCCCGTGGCGATTCCTCAGCTGGGGTCAGCTGTACTCGAACCTCATGGCCATGTCGTTGCTGTCCGCTGTGATCGCTGGGCTTGTCCTGGTGTTCCGCACCTGGGCGTCGTCGTCGGCCACACAGCGGGTTCTCCGCATCGCGCTGGTGGGTCTCGCCCTCGTGGGCACCGCTCTCGCCCAGCCGAACACTGTCTTCGCGCTCGTCGTCGTCGGGTTCGCCTTCCTGGTCAACGCGATCGTCCTACGGCCGCGCTCGCCGTTGCGCAAGACCCTCTGGGTAGGGGCGTTGGCGCTCGGCTTCCTGGCTGGGTGGACCGTCCTGTACGTCGCCCCGTTCATGCAGCGCACCGTGACTTGGGTGTGGGACTCGTTCGAGACTCCGGCGCAAGCATTCGGGGAGTTCGCTTCTCTGGGTTTCAACGGGGGAGTCGGGCAGTTCGGCCTTGCGGCGCTCGTTCTGGTCGGGGGGATCCTCGTCGTTCGGCGCCGCCCTGCCGAGGCGTGGCTTCCCGGCAGCGCGCTCGCGTTCGGAGCCCTCTACGTCCTCTCGGCGGGCAGTGAAGGACGCGTCCGAGATTTCCTCACGGGATTCTGGTATCACGACTCCTACCGGCTGGCCGCCCTGGTCGCCTTGCTCAGTGTGCCTCTCGTCGGGTTCGCGGGCGCGGCGATCCTTCGAAGCCTCGGTCGCGGTTCGACGCGAAGTCGAGGCATTGTCTTCGTCGCAGCCGCGATGGTTCTCGCGGTGCTGACGGTCTTCATGCCGGGTGCGTCGCAGCAGCGCGAGTGGATCCGTCTCAGCTTTGCGACAGATGACGCCTGGATGATCTCGCCCGCCGAGGAAGACTTCCTGGCTCGCGTCGCCGAGGTGGTGCCACCAGGTACGATCGTCGCGAACAATCCCTATGACGGGTCAGGGCTGGCATACGGGCTGTTCGGCACCGACGTGCTGTTCCCGGCCATGGACGGCAACTGGCTGGGGGAGTGGGATCCGCAGAAGAAGACCATCGCTTCCGAGCTCACCACCTCTGGATTCTCCTCAGAGGTCTGTTCCGCAGTCAGGGACCTTGACGTCACGTACCTGCTGCAGCTCGACGACCGGTGGTACTCCGCGGGGGGCACGCTGCCCGAGTGGTCGGGTCTGCGCGTCGACGGTAGCGAGCCCGGATTCGAGCCGGTGCTCAGTGAAGGGGACATGGCCCTCTACCGCGTGACGGGATGCACCTGAGGGACACCTCGTGGGTCCGTAGATCGCACCAAACGCAGAAGAGGACGTCCCCCGCTGAGGACGTCCTCTTCCGCGTTGCCCGTTCGCTACGCAGCCGGGGGAGCCGAGTACGTCAGGTAGTTGAGCCGACTGACCTCTCGGCGCGCCTTGAGGACGCCGTCGAGGATGAGGCCGATGACGGCGGCGAGTCCACCGGCGAGCACGATGCCGATGGCGAGCACTGCCGAGGGGAGGCGCGGAACGAGTCCCGTGGCGAGAAAGTCGGCGACGACGGGGATGCCGACGAGGATGCCGATGAGCGCGAGGACGGTCGCAACGATGCCGTAGAAGAGCATGGGACGCTCATGCCGGACCAGCTGGGCGATGAGGTTCAGGATACGGAAGCCGTCATGGTACGTGCGCAGCTTGCTCTCGCTCCCCGCGGGACGGTCCTTGAAACCGACGCTCACTTCAGCCTGCGGTGCGCGCACGCTCATGGCGTGGACCGTGAGCTCCGTCTCGATCTCGAACTCCCGGGACAGCGCGGGGAAGCTCTTGACGAAACGGCGCGACATGACGCGGTATCCGCTGAGCATGTCGGAGACCTCGGAGCCGAAGATGTTCCCGACCAGCCAGTTGAAGCCACGATTACCCAGAGCGTGCCCGGGGCGATAGGCGCTCTCTGTCGTCTCTTGGCGCACGCCGAGGATGTGGTCATACGGGCCGCTCTGGAGTGTGCGGATCATCTTCGGCAGCGCGGACGCGTCGTAGGTGTCATCCCCGTCGATGAGGACGTAGATGTCGGCTTCGACGTCCGCGAAGGCGCGGCGTACGACGTTGCCCTTCCCCTTGCGCTCTTCCCGGCGGACGATGGCGCCGGCCTCCTTCGCGACTTCTGACGTGCGGTCAGTGCTCGAGTTGTCATAGACGTAAATCGCCATGTCGGGGACGGCAGCACGGAGGTCCCGGACGACGGAGGCGATCGACAGCTCTTCGTTGTAGCAAGGGACCAAGGCCGCGATGGTGGGGGACGTGGACATGTCCGGACGAACCTCGCGAGTATGATCTGAGTAGATGGAACCTCGGTGAGCAACCGCCGCCGAAGCCGCATCAGGCTATCACGGTCGCCATATCCGCCTTCGCCGAGAGGTAGCCATGAGCTCATCAGTCCGCGCGCACGCCGCGAAGATGGCGTCGTTCCTCGTCGTCGGCGGAGCGGCCTTCGTCGTCGATGCCGTCGTGTTCAATCTGCTGACGTTCTGGGTCACCGGGCGCGGACCGCTCTTCGATCAGCCGCTGCTGGCGAAGACCATCGCCATCGTTCTCGCATCCGTGGCGACCTACGTGGGCAACCGGTATTGGACGTTCGCGCGGCGCCGTCTCCGTCTGCGATTCTCGCGATACGTCATGTTCGCGGTGCTGAATCTGGTGGCTATTGGCATCCAGCTGGGCTGCCTGGCGTTCTCACGGCATGTGCTTGGCCTGGAAGGACCGATCCCCGACAACATCTCGGGGACGCTCATCGGACAGGCTCTCGCCACCATCTTCCGCTACCTGACCTACGACCGGCTCGTCTTCCGCGAGGACGAGGGTGATCCCGAACTGCTGACGGAGGAGACCGCGTGAGCGATCAGACCATCGACGTCGACGAGAGGGCGGAGCGCCAGCGTGCCGCTCTCGGGAACGGCCGGTGGGAGGGATCGGCGGCGGCGATCCTCTTCACCGTCGTGTCGCTCGTGATCGGGACGCTCTTCGTCCTGGTCAACCCGCCGTTCTGGGGCAACGACGGCCTGAGCCAGTACGCGCGGGCCTACCAGATCTCGCACGGTCACCTGCTGCCGGAGAAGATCGAGTGGTACGGCAAGGGAGACTCGTACGGAGGCGAGATCCCCGCATCGGTGTGGGCGCTGTACGGCCACGCCGCGACTGATCTGGGCGCCAACCCCGAGGAACCGCAGCGCTGGATCCTCGAGCCCGAGCAGTACCAGAATCTCGGGGGTGCACGCTATGCCGACTCGGAGCGCAACCTGATCTGGTTCTCCAACACGGCGGCTTACTCGCCGGTGCCCTATGCGCCGGCGGCGGTCGCGTCCCTCGTCTCCGAAGGGTTGAACCTCTCGGTCACGAGCGCCCTGCGCTTGATGGCGTTGTCGAGCCTGCTGGCCTACATCGTGCCGGTGGCGGCCTCTCTCTTCATGATCCGGCGATCGCGCCTGAGGTGGCTTTTCCTGGGGCTCGCGCTTCTGCCCCCGGCGCTCCTCCAATCCGCGACGATCACCGCAGACGCCTTCACCAACGGCCTGGCGTTCCTGTTCACCGTTCTGCTGGCCAAGACCATGCTCGAGAAGACCTCGTTGAATCCTCTCGAGACCGGGCTGCTGTACGCCAGCGCCGTGGCGCTGCCGCTCGGGAAGCCGTCGTACCTGCTCCTGGCCGCGCTGCTGGCGTTCGCGAGCGTACGCAGGCTGCGTGGCGGTGCATGGCTGAAGTGGGCGACCCTCGGCGTCTCGCTGGCGGCGTGGACGATATGGTTCTTCGTCACCCGAGGCATCGGCGACGTCTTGGCGTTCTACCGGTCCGATTATGAGACGAAGGAATTCGGCACCATGCCGATGATCCTGCATACCTTGGGAGATCCACTCGGGTTCCTCGGAAACGTGGTGCGCACCTTCGTCTACCGCGACAACTTCTTCTTCCTCGACCTCATCGGCTCGTCGAACGTGCGTGTTCCCAGCTCCGCGATGCTGCTCGCGGTGATCGGTGTCGTCATCGCGGCTGGCTGGCTGCCGCGGTTCGATGTCAGCCGCGTGACGCGCTGGGGCTGGGTCGCGGTGAGCGTCGTCTCGGTCCTGGGGCTATTCGGGACTCTGTACGTGACGTTCACACCGGTCGGTTTCTACCTCATCGACGGAGTGCAGGGCCGTTACTTCTTCCCCTTGTGGCCGCTCCTCGTACTGACGATCTTCCTGTTCTTCCCGCTGCGCTGGACTGACAGTGCGCGCAGCGCGCGAGTCCTGGCTTGGACGGTCGGGAGCATCGCCGTGGTCACCCCTGCCCTCGCGCTGTTCAAGTTCTGGTACGTCGTCTGGGTCGGTGCCTGAGCAGGACTTCGAAACCCCCGTGAGGTAGGTTGTTCAAGTTTGGTGAGCGTTTGCTGCCGCCCCACCCGAAGGAAGTACTGCACTCATGGACCTCATCGTCGTCGGCTCCGGCTTCTTCGGCCTCACGATCGCCGAACGGGCGGCCGCTGCGGGCCGGAAGGTAACCGTCATCGACCGTCGTCATCACATCGGTGGCAATGCCTACTCCGAGGCCGAGGCTGAGACCGGAATCGAGGTGCACCGGTACGGAGCGCACCTCTTCCACACGTCCAACCCGACCGTGTGGGAGTACGTCAATCGCTTCACCGACTTCACCTCCTACGTTCACCGCGTCTACACCACGCACAAGGGCGTCGTGTATCCGCTGCCCATCAACCTGGGCACGATCAACCAGTTCTTCCAGGCCGCGTACACCCCCGATCAGGCGCGTGCCCTCGTGCACGAGCTGGCGGGCGAGTTCGACGCGAAGGATGCCGCGAACCTCGAGGAGCGTGCGATCGGTCTGATCGGCCGGCCGCTCTATGAGGCATTCATTCGCGACTACACCGCGAAGCAGTGGCAGACGGATCCGAAGGATCTGCCGGCCGAGGTCATCTCGCGCCTGCCCGTGCGGTACACCTACGACAACCGGTACTTCAACGACACGTGGGAGGGGCTCCCGGTGGACGGGTACACCGCGTGGCTCGAGCGCATGGCCGATCACCCGAACATCGAGGTCGAGCTCTCCACCGACTTCTTCGACGAATCGCAACCGCTGAACAGGAAGGCGACCGTCGGCCAGGTGCCCGTCGTCTACACCGGTCCCGTCGACCGATACTTCGATTACGCCGAGGGCGAGTTGTCGTGGCGCACGCTCGACTTCGAACAAGAGGTGCTTCCGATCGGCGACTTCCAGGGCACCAGCGTCATGAACTACGCGGATGCCGATGTGCCCTACACGCGCATCCACGAGTTCAAGCATTTCCACCCCGAGCGCGCTGACCGGTACCCCACCGATAAGACCGTGGTCGTCCGGGAGTACTCCCGTTTCGCCACGCGCGCGGACGAGCCGTACTACCCCGTCAACACCGCCGACGATCGTGCGGGTCTCCTTGCCTATCGCGAGCTGGCGAAGGGCGAGAAGGACGTGCTGTTCGGCGGACGACTCGGGACGTATCAGTACCTCGACATGCACATGGCGATCGGTTCGGCGTTGTCGATGTGGAACAACCAGCTGGCGTGAGTCCCGCGGTCGAGGTCACCTCCCACCCGGCTGCGACGCGGCTCGGGGGTTCGAGACCACCGCGACGCGCAGACCTCGACGGTCTGCGCGCGGTCGCGATAACGCTCGTCGTCGTTTATCACGTCTGGATCGGACGGGTTTCCGGCGGGGTCGACGTCTTCCTGTTCCTCTCGGCGTTCCTACTCACCGGATCGTTCGTGCGCCGGATCGACGCGGGAGAACCCCTCCGTGTCGGCGACTACTGGCTGCGGCGCTTTGCGCGCCTCCTGCCGCTCGTCGCCGTGACGCTCGTCGGCGTTCTCGTCACCGCGATGCTCGTCTACCCGCCCGAGCGGTGGCGCGCGGTATGGGATCAGACGATCGGCTCGGTGCTCTATGTCCAGAACGTGGTGCTGTCGGGCGCCGCAGTGGACTATTACGCCCGCACCGATCAGACGAGTCCTCTCCAGCATTTCTGGTCGTTGTCGATCCAGGGGCAGGTATTCCTGCTGTGGCCGGTTCTCCTCCTGCTGGTCGCCGCGATCGCCCGTCGGTCACGACTCACGGCGCCCCGCGCCGCCGCTGTCGTTTTCGGCGTCGTGTTCGTATCGTCCTTCGCCTACTCGCTCGTGCTGACCTCGAGCAATCAGCAGGCTGCCTACTTCAGTACTCCCGCGCGGCTGTGGGAGTTCGCGCTGGGGTCGCTCGTCGCCGTCGCCGCATCTCGTGTTCGGGTGAGCGCCCTGACCGGCGCCATCCTCGCCGCGGTGGGTCTGGTCGGCGTCATCGCCTGCGGGATGGTCCTGGATGTCGAGAATGCCTTCCCGGGCTGGGCGGCCCTGTGGCCCACCGTGTGCGCTGCCTTCATCGTGGTCGGCGGCGCGTCGAGTCCGAGGTCGCTCCCCGTCCGACTGCTGTCTGCCGCGCCGCTCCAATGGCTCGCCGGTATTTCGTACGCCTTCTACCTCGTGCACTGGCCGATCCTCGTCACCTGGATGGTAGTGAGTGAGCGTGATCGACCCGGCATTCTCGCCGGCGGCTTCCTCATCGCCCTCTCGGCGGCGGCGGCGTGGGCGCTCAAGCGCTGGGTGGACGCTCCTGTCCAAAGGTGGCTCCGCCGGGGCGGCACCGTGGGGGCCGCCATCGCGATCGTGGTGAGCGTCGTGGTGGTGGTGGCGCCGACTCTCGCGTGGCGTCACCTCGAAGTCTCCTCTTCGGCGCAGCTGGGGCCGGAGCATCCGGGCGCGGCCGCCGTCCTCAGCGGCCAGGTGTCTGCGGAGTTCGGGGCGCCGCCACGTCCGTTCGCCGCGGATATCGCGTGGCCGTGGTTCGAACCGGGGGAGGACTGCTCGCGCGACGACCGCGGCCTGGGGGAGACGTGCTTCCACCGTGCCAGCGGGGTCGACGACCCCTACCGCGTCGCAATCATGGGGAACTCTCATTCCCAGCAGTGGGGCGCGATGCTCGACCCGGTCGCGTTGGATCGCGATTGGGATGTCACGCTTCTCGTCGCCGGCGGGTGCCCGCTGGGTCTCGACGATGTCGGCACGCGCGCTCCCGGGATCTGCGACGCGTGGCGCGAGGGCGCGTTCTCCGCCCTTGCGGACCTGCAGCCCGACCTCGTCGTCACGGTCGGCTCGACGACAATCGCCGGGTCTAAGGAGGAGTACATCTCGCCCGGTCTGGACCGCGCGATCGACCGTATTCGCGAGACGACGCATGCCGACGTGTGGGTGCTCCGCGACAACCCGCGATTCGATTTCGACATGTGGGAATGCGCGCACAGCGCCGATGCCGACACCTGCGAGGTCGACGCGTCGACGCTGCTCGCCGACGAGAATCCGCTCGACGCGTTCGATGACGGCGAGCGGGTGCGAGCGATCGACGTGACCCCGTTCGTATGCCCGGACGGCGTGTGCCGCCCGCTCGTGGGAAACATCTACGTCTTCTTCGACGACAACCACGTCACCACTGATTACGCTCGCTCCCTGTCGTGGGCGATCTCGGACGAGCTGCCCGCATGACCGTGACGCTCACCGCTGGACGTGCCGGATGACCTGGTTCGATCTCGGCCTCGCCGTCGCCGCGGGCATGGTTTCCCTTCTGACGCCCGGATTCATCGTGCTGGCGCCGGTGCGTGTGACGGTCGTTCCTCGCCTGGCTGTCGCCGGGATCACGGGAGTCGGCAGCGCCGGCCTGGCAGCCATCGTGTTCGGCGCCGTCGGCTTGGCCTGGTCGCCGTGGCAGCCGCTCGTTCCGGCAATCCTGGGTGCCGTGTTCGTCGCGGCGTTCACACGCCGAACCGTCCGCACGGCCGTTCCCTCCATTTCGTGGCGGGATGCCGGCCTGGCGGTCGCCCTGGTGATAGTGGGCGTCGTGGCCGCTGCGACCCTGTTCTGGATGCTTCCCGGGCCGGATCGGCTCTCTCAGACGTACGACAATGTCTTCCATATGTCGGCGATCGCCCACATCCTGGACGGGGGCAGCGCCTCGCCGCTGACCCTGCGTTCGCTCATCGAGACCGACACGACCTTCGCCTTCTACCCGTCGGCGTGGCATGTGATCGTGGCATCGATCGTCCAGATGACGGGGTTCTCTCCAGCGGTCGCGGTCAACGCCGCGTGGGTCTGCGTCGTCGTCGGAGTCTGGGCCCCCGGGTGCGCCTGGCTTACCCAGGTCCTCCTCCCCGGAGTCTCCCGCCGGCTGTCGGCTATAGTCGCGCTGCCGCTCAGCATCTCCTTCGGTGCGATGCCGTACGCCCTGCTGACCTGGGGTTCGCTTTATCCGACTTTCCTGGCGACGGCGCTGCTGCCTGCCGCCGTCGCCGTACCTCTCATCAGTACGCGCGTCATCCGTGAGGCGCGGTCGCTTCGGCAGTGGCGGGCCACGGTGCTCGGTGTGGCGGCGACATCGGGTGTGGTGTTCACGCTCGCGCTGGCACAGCCGCGCATCCTCGTGAGCTGGTTCGTCCTCATCGCCCCAGCGGCCGCCGTCGGCGTCTGGCGCGTGACGCGTCGGGCGTGGCGGGACCGCCGCAGCCACCGCCGGAGCAGGCAGATCGCTTCCGCCGTGGGTGTGACAGCGGTGGCGATCGGTGTGATCTCCGCCGGGGCGGTGCTCGCGATACGTCTGCAGATCTTCTCGCGGCCGATCGCAGATCGACTCAGCGGGCCGCAGGCCGCAGCATCTCAGTCCGTTCCGGAGGCCGTATGGAGCGCCGTGCTCCACGCCTGGCCGACGGGTGTCCCCGAGATCGCGCCGTGGGCCTCACCCCTACTGGGCGTCGTCGTCATCGGGGGCCTGATGATCGCGGCGCGCACTCGCGGCCTGCGCTGGGTCGCCGTGGCGTACGTCGCCGTCGTCGTGCTCTACGTTCTGGCGGCAGGGTCGGACGGCGTCTTCGCGAAGCTCGCGACCGGCGCCTGGTACAAGGACCGCTTCCGGTTGGCATCCGTTGTCCCGGTCTTCGGTGTGGTGCTGGGCACCCTCGCCCTGACCGAGTTCGCCCGTTGGCTTGCACGGGTCACTCGGCGAGTGTGGGTAACGCGCGCGGCCGCGATCGGCGGATCGGCGATCGTCGCTGGGGTGAGCATCGGATGCCTGGTGGTGCCCTTCGGTTCGGCCGCCGCGGAGGTGCTGCGCCTCCCAGAGAGTCCCGAGCGGGGCGTGGTGGTCGGCGCGAAGCAGATGCGGTTCCTGTCGTCGATCGGGGATGTCGTGCCCGCGGATCAGCGTGTCCTCGGCGACCCCTGGGACGGATCGGCCTGGACGGAGCTCCTCGGTGGTCGGGAACCGGTGTTCCCCCACGTCAACGGGCAGTGGGATGAGAACAGATCGGTGCTCGCGTGGAATCTCGCAGACATCGACACCGATCCCCGCGTGTGTGCCGCTCTCGACGCGCTGCGTGTCCGGTACGTGGTCACCAACCCCCACGAGCTGGGCGGCGGGGACCCTTCGGGCAATCACTTTCCCGGGCCCGGCGCAGCGGTGCGCGCGGGGTTGTTCACGGAGGTCCTCACGGACGGGGAGTCGTCGTTGTACCGCATCGATCAGTGCGGACCGCTCGTAGAAGAGGTTCCCACGGGTCGGTAAGGCGCCGTGATAGCGTCGAAACGCCCGATTCCCCCCCCCCCCCCCCCCCCCGGGGCCTGTGCCTTGGTCGCCGCACGCCATACGCGGCCGTGCGTGTCGCGCGCGCACCGCACACGTCCCTGCGTGTCTCGGACCGCAGAAGAGCCGGGCCAGGAGACCCGAATGACCCCACTGCTTCCCGTAGCGCGCTCGCGCGCTCCCGCTGCGGCGAGGCGGCACGACCTGGACGGCCTGCGGGCGCTGGCCGTGCTCCTCGTGGCGGTTTCGCACGTCTGGATCGGGCGTGTGTCCGGTGGCGTGGACGTGTTCCTGCTGCTTTCGGGGTTCTTCGTCGGGGGCGGCATCGTCCGCGCGGTGCTCCGCGGCGATTTCGCGATCGGGGCGTTCCTCGTGCGGACAGGGCGTCGTTTGCTGCCAGCCCTGTTCTTCGTCCTGCTGGTGATCCTCGCCGCGACGGCGGCGTTCGCCCCGGTGCCGCGATGGTCCGAGGCGGCCCGTCAGACCCTGGCATCCGCTTTCTCGGTGGAGAACTGGTACCTGGCCGGTTCCGGCCGCGACTACGGTGCGGCCGCCGCGGTGGACTCGCCCTATCAGCACCTCTGGTCGATGTCGGTGCAGATGCAGCTCTTCGTCGCGATGGCCACGGTCGTGGCGATCGTCGCCGTCGTCCTTCGACGACGATCAGTTCAGCCCACGTGGCGCGCGGCGTTTACGGTGACCGCCGTGGCGTGCGGAGCATCCTTCCTCTGGGCGTCGGTAGGGGTGGCGATCGACCCGGCGTGGGCGTACTTCGACACCGTGGGGCGCGCGTGGGAGTTCCTCTTGGGCACGATGCTCGCCCTGCTCCTCGACCGCGCGCGGTCGACGGGATCGCTGATGACGGAGTGGGTAGGGCCGGCGATCGCCACCGTTCTCGCGTGGTGCGGTGTGGCGGCCATCCTCGTGACGGGCCTCGTGGTCGACGGTGGAACCGCGTTCCCTGGCCCGGCAGCGCTTCTTCCGTTGACGGGCGCCGTGCTCCTGGTGCTGTTCCCGGGCGGTTGGTGGGGCCCGTCTCGGTTGCTCGCGTGGCGGCCGGTCGCCGCCGCCGGACTCTACGCATACGCGTTCTACCTGTGGCACTGGCCCGTTCTGGTCTTCGCGCTGCGCCTCCGCGGCGGTGAGGAGCTGGGGTGGCTCGGGGGCTCGGCCGTCCTGGGATTCAGCGCGGTGCTGGCGTGGGGGAGCGTTCGCTTCGTCGAGAGGCGCTTCGCGCCCGGACCGTCCGCGGCGCCCCGGGAACAGTCGCGCCCGCACCTCGCCGATCGGCGCGCCGGTTCCTCGCGTCCCACCGCACGTGCCCTCGGAATCTTGGCGATCGCCGGTGCGCTCGTCGTCGCAGTCCCTACCGCGTGGTTGACGCACGTCGAGGCCGAACGTGCTCAGCTCGGGGTCGTCGCCAGCGACCTCGACCGATACCCGGGGGCGTCCGTGGCCGCCTTCCCGGGGCAGTTCTCCTGGGACCCTTCGCACGGCCGCATCCCGTCGTCCGCCGTCGCCGCCGGCGATACGTCGAAGGCGATCAAGGACGGATGCAATGCGGTGGACGCCGAAGTGGTGCTCTGTTCCTACGGGGATCTGGATGCCACCCGCGTGCTCGCGGTCGTGGGCGGCTCGCACACAGAACAGTGGGCGGATGCTCTGTCCGCTCTGGGCGAGGAGCACGGCTTCCGCGTCGACACGATGATCAAGTGGAGTTGCGAGCTGGTCGACGGTCGAGAGGGCGTCGAGTTCTTCGACGACGCGTGCGTCGAATGGTCCGCCCACGCGCTCGACGCCCTGCTCGAACACCATCCCGACGCGGTCTTCACGACCGGGACGCGGCCGAACAACACCGACGAAGATCGCCAGGAGATGGTCCCCTGGGCGTACGAGCGGGCCTGGGCGCGCCTCGCGGAGGCGGGGATCCCGATCGTGACGATCCGCGACAACCCGTGGACGGGTCGTGATCCTGTCGACTGTGTCACCGCGTCGGAGACGCCGGACGAGACCTGCGGGATCCCGCGGGCCGACGTGCTCGACGAGTCCCCGCCTCCCACCCGGACGGACCCCGCGGCGTTAGGGCTCCTGCCTCTCGATCTGACCGACGTGCTCTGCTCGCTCGAGTGGTGCGCTTTCGCCCAGGGCGGTCGACTCGTCTATCGAGACGACCACCACCTGACCAATTCTTGGGTGATGTCGACCGTGCCGATCCTGCGCGAACGGATGCTGCCGCTGCTCGGCTGGTGACCCGCGGCTACCCGACGGGCTGAGCCGGGGCCAGCGGCGGCATCGGCCGCCACGACGCGTCGCGCGAGATCCGGCGCCCCTCTCGCAGGCCGCGGAAGAGGTGGCTGGTTCCGCGGAGCTTGCGCTCGACGACGACGAGGCGGATGAGCTCCTTCACGAACGTCAGCGCGGTACCGGCAGTGAACGGCAGGGGCTTGTAGACGCCGAGCTCGCGGTAGTACTTCGCGAGATAGGCGCGGTTGCGCATGATGTAGAACCGGTAGGCGTCGCTGGAGGCGTTCATGTGGCGGATGCCCATGTCCCACTGCTTGATCTCGCGGGTGCGCCGCAGGACGAACTCGTCGACGATCACGGAGTCGGTCACGCGGGACGCGAGCCAGCCGTACAGCTGGTCGTCCCAGTAGATGAAGAAGCGCGGATCGGGCAGGCCGATCGTCGCAACGACGTCGCGGTGGATGAACATCCCCTCGAAGCATCCCGAGTTCATCGGCTTGAAGCCCGAGGAATCGAATCCCGCGGGGGCGAACGGGATGGGGATGGCCATCGACTCGGCGACCCGGTACTGCCAGTAGAACTCGCTGCCGTCGTAGTCGTAGCGGCGTCCCTGGATGCTGCGGAAGCGCGGGGCCCAGCGGCCCATGCGCGCGAGGCCGTCCGCAACGACCTCGACGTCGTCGTCCATCAACCAGATCCACTGCGAGCCCAACTCGTAGGCCACCCGCATGCCCTCGCTGAAACCGCCGGAGCCGCCGGTGTTCGTCTCGAGACGGCGGTAGACCAGCTCGGTGGGGAGCCGGTCGCGGAAGGACTCGACGACCTCGGTGGTGTCATCCGTCGACGCGTTGTCGATGATCACGAGGTGGCCGGGGGCCGGCGACATCCGTTCGATGCTCTCGAGCAGCCGGGTCAGCAGCGGCGTCCGGTTGTACGTGACCACCACGATCGTCGCCGACGCCGGGTCGAAGGGGGAGCTCGGGGGGGCTGGGGTGGCTTCGGCGTGCGAGGTCATAGCAGCCCCGATCATAGCTGGCCCACCTGCGTCCAACCCGTGGCCGTGCGCCTGTCTCGACGGCGAGAGCGGCGCGGGTCAGGGGCGACGCCGGTTCGCGACGAGCGCCGCGTGAAACTCGCCGCGCTCGATCGCGATGCTCTGCTCGGCGGGACCCACGCCCACGAGAGGGGATTGCTTGATCTTCGCTCCGAAGAGCACCACGAACAGCCAGCCCCACAGCAGCAGCGGAGCGGAGTCGGTGAGCCCCTGCACGACCAGGAGTGCTCCGATCAGCGTCGGCAGCAGAGTCAAGGGTGAGTAGGGGCGGTCGTCGCGCAGATCCCACCGCGGACGATCGATCGCGAAGAACCACGACCGCCACACGTAGGCGAGGAACACGAGCGCCAGCAGCACGACTCCCACGCCCCCGAGCTGGAAGTACGCGTCGAGCCACATGCTGTGCGCCTGCACCACCGTCTGTCCGTTGTCGACGATCCATCCGTCGATGACGGGTTCGGAAGCCAGCCACGGAGTCGAGAAGCCCCAGCCGAGGATGGGATGCTGGTCGGCGCGGGCGAGCACATCAGCCCAGACGCCTTCGCGTCCCGTCAGATCCGCACCCCGCCCGAGGAGCCCGAAGATCCCCTCGCGCCCGAACCACAGCGCGGCACCGCCGCCCACGCCGATGAGGGCGTACAGCACGTACCACCGGGTGCGCTCGCCGGGTCGACGTGCCGTGCGCATGACCAGCACGGTCGCGAGCACGAGGGCGACGAAGGCCGCGGCGACGACGGCCGTGACGGAGCCGGCGCGGAAGAACAGGAAAGCGGCGACGGCAATCCACCCCCACAGCAGCGAACGGCGCGGAGCTCGAGCGGCATAGCGGATGCCGAAGACGATGATCGCGACGACCATCACGGCACCCAGCAGGTCGGCGTTTCCGAAGATGCCCCGGAGGGGGCCGCCGTCGAAGAGGTTGCCGGCGGACCACGGCGCGATCGGATCCGCGTCGCTCTCCGCCATGACGAAGCCGGGAAGGAGGGGCCCGCGTACGAAGAGCGCCACGGCGAGTTCGAACAGCAGCGATGACGCGACGATCCACTTGGCGGCGGATGCCACGGCGCCCACGACGTCGCGCCACGTCAGGACGGCGCCGATGAACAGGCCCTGGAGGGTCGTGACGACCAGGAGGAGCCAGGTGAGGAGGGATGCCGCCGGCCACGCGCTCCAGATGATCGACAGACCCGCCCAGGCGACGTAGCCGAACGCGAGGAAAGGCAGGCGTCGCAGTGCCACCGGAGGGCGGATCGAGGCCCACACCGCGCCCGACACGACCGCGGAGGCGAGGGCCACGACGCCGGCGGCGGTGGGGCCGATGGCGTGGACGACGCCGACGCCGCCCAGCGCGAGGACGAGGACGACGACGCACCACGCGCGCAGCAGAAGATGCCCCGTCGTCTCGCGCGGCGGCGCGGTCGGCAGCGCCGAGACCGGGTGGGTGGTGTGCATCGCCATCGTGAGTTCAGGCTACCGCCCGTCCTCTCGGGAGCCGAGGGTCGCGACGCTAGGCTGACGCCCGTGCTGATCGAGATCTCGAACACTCCCCGTGACTACGCGTGGGGCAGCTCCACGCTCATCGCCGGCCTCGAGGGCCGGACGCCCTCCGGGGCTCCCGAGGCCGAGGTGTGGTTCGGGGATCACCCCGGGTCGCCCGCGCTCGTGCACGACGGCTCCGATCGGACCCTCGACGCCTGGCTGTCCGAGCACGCGGCCGCCGCGGGCGTGCCCGCCCGGCTTCCCTATCTCTTGAAGCTCCTGGCGGCGGGGGCGCCGCTGTCGATCCAGGTGCATCCGTCGAAGGATCAGGCCGTCGCCGGTTTCGCCCGGGAGGAAGCTGCCGGGGTGCCGCGCGAAGCGGGGGACCGCAACTACAAGGACGACAATCACAAGCCCGAGGTCATCGTCGCGCTGAGCGACACCTTCACCGCGCTGGCGGGACTGCGCGATCTCGGCGCCACTCGGCGGCTGCTCGCGACGCTCGGCGAGAGCGACGGGGTCCGCGCCCTTCGTGAGCGACTGGATGCCACGGAGCCCGCCGACGCTCTGCGCGCGGCGATCGGGTGGGTGCTGGGGGAGGCGGACGTCGCCCTTGTCGAGCAGATCATCGAGGCCGCGGCATCCGCGGAGTCCGACGAGTTCGCCGCCGAGTCAAAGCTGACTCGCACGCTGGCGTCCGCCTACCCCGCCGATCCGGGCATCGTCGTCGCGCTGCTGATGAACCTCGTCGAACTGCGACGCGGTGAAGCGATCTTCGTTCCGGCGGGGGTGCTGCACGCTTACGTCGGGGGCCTGGGGGTGGAGATCATGGCCGCCAGCGACAACGTGCTGCGCGGTGGCCTGACCCCCAAGCACATCGACGTGGCGGAGCTGCTCACCCTCGTCGACTTCCGGCCCGCGGCCCCGCCGGTCCTCGCGGCGCGCGACGCGGGCGAGGGGGTCGAACTGTTCGCACCCGGCATCCCCGACTTCTCGTTGGCGCACGTGACCGGTGCCGGAACGGTCGACCTCGACGGCGTGTCCATCGCCCTGTCGGTCGACGGCGAGGCCGTGGTCACCGGCGCTTCGGGAACGCGTGTCGCTCTCGCGCCGGGACGGGCCGCGGTTCTCACCCCGGACGAGTCTCCGGTAGCAATCGCGGGCGGTGAGGTGTTCGTCGCGATGCCGGGGAAATGACGCGCGACACGCCGAGACGCCGTCGTGAAGGTTCACCTCGCCCTTGAGGGTTTACGATCCGCGACTTGACCAAACCGAATGACACGGGTGTAATTACTCGTACGCGGCAGCGTCTGGGATCGAACGAGGGGGAGGACGAGATGGCGACATCGCAGTACCGGTCCGGTGTCCCGGACAACTGGTTCGTCGATCCGGTAGACCTCGGTGTCCCCGGCGTCCGCCGTGACATCGATGTCACCGAAGAGAACACTCTCGCCTGGCAGACCGATGCCCTGTGTGCGCAGACCGATCCCGAGGCCTTCTTCCCCGAGAAGGGCGGCTCGACCCGTGACGCCAAGCGCATCTGCACCTCGTGCGATGTGCGCTCCGAATGCCTCGAGTACGCCCTGCAGAACGACGAGCGCTTCGGCATCTGGGGCGGCCTCAGCGAGCGCGAGCGCCGCAAGCTCAAGCGTCGCGCCTGACACACGGCATCCGTTTTCCTTTCCTGAGGATCCAGGGCGGATCGGCGCGGCGTCCGCGATCACCGAGCCCCCCGCCTAGGCTGACCACGCCATGCCCGCCCGTGTACACGCCGTCCTCGTGGTCCGCCCCGAAGGGCGCATCCCCACTGCCCCTCATCTCACGCGCACCCTCGATGCGCTGGCCGCTCAGACGCGTCCGGTGGACGCGCTCACCATCGTGCTGTGCGGGAACGACCCCGCGCTGACCCGCATCGCGGCGGAGTCGGGCGCCGAGGGAGTCATCACGGCATCGGCGGGCACGTCCTTCGCCGCGGCGACGGCCCTGGCCACACCCCGTCTGACGGGGGATGCCGTCTGGCTCCTGGCCCAGGACACTGCGCCTGACCCTGACGCCCTCCTTCGTCTGGCCGGGGCGCTGGAGCTGTCGTCGTCACTCGCGCTTGCCGCTCCCAAGCTCGTGGCGTGGGACGACCCGGCCGAGATCGTCTCCCTCGGCGTGAGCATGACCCGCTACGGTCGCGCCGTCGAACTGGCCGCGGGTGAGCTCGACCAGGGCCAGCGCGACGGAGACGCCGACGTGCTCGGTGCGGACGTGCGCGGCATGCTCGTGCGCCGAGAATCGTGGCGGGCGCTCGGCGGCCTCGACCCGGCGCTCGGCGGCGCGGACGAGGGCCTCGATCTCGCGGTCCGGGCGCGGCTCGCGGCCGACCGGGTGTCGCTCGTGCCCGCCGCGCGAGTCGCCGTTGCGGGCGACGGTGTCGCGGCGATGGCGCGCGGGCGCAAGTTCGCCCGGCGCCGGGCGTTCTCCGAGCGCACGGCGGCGCTCCACCGCCGCCTGGCCTACGCGCCCGCGGCGACCGTCCTTCTGCACTGGTTGTCGTTGCTGCCGCTCGCGCTCTGGCGCACGATCGCCCACTTGGTCGGCAAGGTCCCGCACAAGGTGATCCCCGAGTTGGCGGCGACCCTGCTCGTCATGGTCAGGGTTGCCGCGGTCGCCCGCGCGCGGCGCCGGATCCGGGCGGTGCGGACCGTGGGATGGTCACGGCTCGCGGCCCTCCGCGTGTCGCGGTCCGAGATGCGGCTGCGGTGGGAGAGCGACGCCGTCGAGAGCGACGCCCCGGTGCGATCCGAACTCCGCTTCTTCGTCGGCGGCGGAGCCTGGGCCGTCCTGGGGGCGCTCGCCGTCTCCGCTCTGCTGTTCGCCCCGCTCCTGGCGTGGCCCGTGCTCGGTGGGGGCGGCCTCGAACCGTTGCGCGCGACGGTCGCGCAACTCTGGCAGGACGCCGCGTGGGGTGCGCGCCCGCTGGGGCTGGACGTCGTCGGTCCGGCGGACCCGTTCTCGGCCCTGCTGGCCCTGATCGGCTCGCTGTCGCCGGCGGAGCCGTCGCGCGCGCTCGTCGTGCTGTGGATCCTCGCCCTGCCGCTGGCGGTTCTGGGCGGATGGTTCGCCGCCACCCGCGTCACCGAGTCCTCCCTCCTCCGGATCACCGCCGCGTTCGCGTGGGCGCTGGCCCCGACCTTCCTGGCGGCGATCGTCGAGGGACGTCCCGCACCGCTGCTCCTTCATCTGCTGCTGCCTTGGCTGTTCTTCGCGGGGAGTGTGGCGCACCGATCGTGGGCGCCCGCGGGAGCGGCATCCATCGTTCTCGTCGCCGTGCTCGCCTGCGCGCCCTCGCTGGCGCCGGCGGTCGTGGTGCTGTGGTCGGCCGCCCTCGTCGTGGTGGCGCTCGTCGCGCCGCGCGGGATTGCTCGGGTCGTCTGGTTGCTCGTGCCGTCGATCGTGGTGTTCGCCCCGCTGATCTGGACGCAGGTCAGGCTCGGCAACGCGTGGGGGCTCCTGGCCGACCCGGGCGTGCCGTTCGCCGGCGACGAAGCCACCGCCGATCCGCTCGGGCGCGCTCTGGTCGCGGCCGGGTTCCCCAGCGCCGACCCGGGTGGCTGGGCGGCCCTGACCGATGGCCCGGTGTGGTGGGTGGGTCTGCTGGTGGCCCCCCTGGCGGCGCTCGCGCTGCTCGCGGTTCTGACCCCCCGCTGGCTCACCGCGACGGGCTTGCTGCTGATCGCCGCGACCGGGTTGGCGACGGCGTTCGCCGCGGTCGGGATCGCGGTCTCGTTCGATCACGCGACGCCGGTGGCGCTGTGGCCCGGTTCGGGCCTGAGCCTGGCGTGGATCGGCGTGGTGGGGGCGGCGGTCACGGCCCTGGACGCCGGCATCGTCGAGCGCGTGCGTGCACTGCGACCGATCGGCGCCGTGCTGGCGCTCGTCGCGCTGATCGTCGCGGTCGCTCCGTCATTGACCGCGATGACGCCCGAGACGCCGCGCGCCGCGCTCACCAACGGCCCCGTCTCGACCCTTCCGGCGTTCGTGGCGGCGGAGGGGCGCGGCTCGACAGCGGTGGGGACCATCGTCCTCGATCCGCGTGCCGACGGACTGCGCGTCGACGTGGTCTGGGGCGGAAGCTCGACCCTCTCCGGGCAGAGCACTCTCGAAGCCACGCGCACCGAGGCTCGCCCTGCCGACCAGGAACTGGCCTCGTTGGCCGCGGACCTGGTGACACCGTCCTCCCAGGATGCCGTCGCCGCACTCGCCGCCCGCGGTATCGGTTTCGTCCTGCTCGAGCCCGGCCCCGCGGGTGAGGACGACGTCATCCGGGGAGCCCGCCTGAGTGCGGCGACCTCGCTCGACCAACGGGACACCCTCGACGGCGTGGGCGCAACCGCGCGCGGCGACCTGTGGCGGGTGACGACGGACGTGGAGCCTCGCGCCGCCCTCAGCGCTCAACAGGTGCGTCTGCAGCAACTCGTGGCGGCGGGGTCGCTCGGCGTGCTCGCCGTGGCCCTGCTTCTGGCCGTTCCCACGGCCGCGTCGCGCCGCGTCGCGCGCCGCACCCCGCGCACCGTCGGTATCGTCCGGGGAGGTTCTCGATGAGCGACCGTCGCGTGGCCCGGTGGGCCACCACCAGTGCCCGCGTCATCGCGGGGAGCGCCGTCGCGGCGGCCGTCGTCGTCGGAACCGTCGCCGGCATCGCCGCCCCGTGGCCCACCAGGGTCGCCGATCCCGTCCGCGTGCAGGTGACGCCGGCCCCGTCCGACACGGTTCTGGCGTGCGACGGTCCCCTCTTCGCTCTCGGTCGCACCGCCGAGTCCGCCGGAGGGCTGAGCGTCGCCGCCGCGCAGGACATCGTCGCCGGTCCCGATTCGGCCGGGGCGGAGACGTCGCGTCTGACGGGAGCGACCGGCGACGGATCGGGGGATGCCACGGCGTTCCGCGCGTCCCCGACGGACCGCACGGCCACCGCGTACGCCGCCGCCGGGTCGGCCACGGCCGCCTCGAGCGACCTCATCGGCTTCAGCGCTTCCGCCTGCCGGCCGCCCCTCGCGGAGTCGTGGCTCGTCGCCGGCGCCAGCACGACGGGAGCGAACGATCTCGTGATCCTCAGCAACCCGGGCGACGTGGCGGCGACGGTGCAGCTGTCGATCTATGGGGCGCAAGGCGTGTCGTCGCCGCCCTCGGGTGCGGACATCGTCGTTCCCGCCCGCGGCCAGCGCGTGATCCCTCTGGCGGGACTGCTGCTCGGTGAGGAGAGCCCGGTCGTGCGTGTCGT
This sequence comes from Microbacterium canaveralium, assembly GCF_047238045.1. Taxonomy (NCBI): domain Bacteria; kingdom Bacillati; phylum Actinomycetota; class Actinomycetes; order Micrococcales; family Microbacteriaceae; genus Microbacterium; species Microbacterium canaveralium. The sequence continues at coordinate 949,537 of NZ_JBDFMA010000003.1, forward strand.
CGCCACCGGCGCACCGGTCCGAGCGTCCCTGCAGGCCACTCTCACCCGCGTGCTGCTGCCCGGCGGCAGCGATCAAGCCGCGCCCCTCGCCCAGGCAGCGACGTCACTCGTCCTCCCCGGCGTGCAGGTGCTCACGAGCGGCGGAGGGGATACCAGTGCGCTCCTGCGGCTCCTCTCTCCCGGGACGGACGCGTCGGCAACGGTCACGATCACGCCCGTGGGCGGTGACACCCCGGCCGAGGAGCCGCGGACGATCGACCTCCCCGCCGCGACACCCACCTCGCTCGACCTGTCCGGACTCGCGCCCGGCGCCTACACCGTCTCCGTCGAGGCGACGCAGCCGATCGTCGGCGGCGCGTGGTCGACCACGGGGTTCGGCGAGGGCGCCGACTTCGCCTGGTACGCCCCGGCCCCGGCCTTCCCGGCATCCGGTCTCGTGGCCGTCGCCCCCGGTGCGGGCGGATCGCTCGTCATCTCCGCGGATGCCGCCGGGGGAGCCGCCTCCGTGACACTGACACCGCTGGCGGGCGGCGACCCGCTCACCGTGTCGGTGCCCGCGGGCGGGTCCGCGGCGGCGAGCGTGGCCGCCGGAGTGTACGAGCTGGCGCCCGATCGACCCGTCCACGTCGCGATGTCGTACTCGGCGCCGGGAGCGCTCGCCGGTTATCCGCTCTGGCCGGCGGACGCCGCCGCGGGAGCCCTCACGGTTCTGCCGTGAGCCGGTAGCCGTCAGAGCCCCAACACGGGCTCAGAGGAAGCGGAAACGCTCGGAGCCCAGATCCCACGGGTCGCGGTCGAGATACTCCGCGGCCGCCCGGAAGACGGCCGCTTCGATCATCATGCGACGGTGCAGGTCGTCGTCGATGTGCGGGTGCCCGAGGCGTTCGATCGGCACGCGGTAGAGGATGATGCGCTTCTGCTCCCGCAGCACCTGCCAGCGCGGAATCGCTCCGGTCGCGGCGGGCGGCATGATGCCGATCTCGAAAGACACCTCGCGCAGGTCGCTCCACGCGGAGCGCAGGAACTCGGCCGCGGTACTCACCGCGACGTCGAACCGTTCGATTCGCGTGTCCAGCGGCGGGAGCGGCGGCCGGACGACGGGGCTGCGGTTCTCGCGACCGTGGCGGCCGTGGCGCGAGGGGCGCGCGACCGGCCGGGCCTCACGGGTTCGACGACGCATGCGCCCATCCTACGTTCGTCGGGGTGGTCGAGCGGTCCGCTGCCCGGCTGCGCGCCGACCCGCCCCGGTCCGCGGCGGCGCGGCGTCGACGGCCGCGCGCCGGGTCGGCCTAGGCTGACCCCCGATGCGCGACAGACTCTGCTCGAAGGTGGCCTGCGCCCGCGAGGCGGTGAGCACCCTCACGTACGACTACGGCGACCAGATGGCCGCCCTCGGCCCGCTCGGTCGGGCCGGAGATCCGCACGCCCACGATCTGTGCGCCCTGCACGCCGATCGCCTCTCGGTTCCGCGCGGCTGGGTTGTCGTGCGGCACGAGACGCTGCGCACCTGACGCTGTCGCGCCGCGCCTCACGCCTGACGCTGTCGCGCCGCGCCTCACGCCTGACGCTGTCGCGCTCACGCGGGGGTGGTGAGGGCGGCGGCGCGCTCGTTCTCCAGGACCAGGGCTCGGTATTCGCGCTCGCGTCGGACGGCCGCCACGGCGCGGACCAGGGTCTCGGGGTCGACGGCGGGAAGAGGCGCGACGTAGGGCCTCACCGCATCCGCGAGACCCGCGGCCACGCGCGCGCGGGCGGCCGGTTCGAGGCTGTCGGCCCCGCGCACGAAGTGCGCCATCCGCGCCGCCACACGGTCGGGGAGCCGTGACACGTCGGCGACCGCCGCCCACCCTTCCATCGCCGGCGGGATGCCCGGCGCGGCGGCCGGCAGGGGGCGGGTGCGGGTCCGTTCGGATGCCGTTCCCGCCAGCAGGTCGCCCAGCCGCTGCGCCCGCGGGGTGAACATGCCGACGATCGCCGCGATGCCGCCGATCGTGAACCACAGTTCCAGCACACCGACGAGCGCGCGAATGAACGCCTGTCGGAAGCCGGCGGCCCCGCCGTCGACGCGCACGATGCGACCCCCGACCGCCCAGCGGCCCAAGCTGCGCCCGCGCGAGAGCGTCTCGACGGTCGTGGGGACCACGACCATCACGACCACGAGGAGGGCGACGAACCCGATGCGCAGGGCGCTGTCGGGGATCGTTCCGCTCGCGACGAGCGCCGTGAGCAACAGCGCGCCCGCGATCAGCAGCACGATGCCCGCGACCATGTCGATGAGGCATCCGACCGCCCTCAGGAAGAACCCGAGCGGCTGGATGTCGAGCGCAACGGCTTCTCCGGTGAGCGTCTCGTCCTCCGCGGCGTGCACGCGCACGGTGGCGGGAGTCGGGACCGTCGGGGATGCCGCGGGGGATGCCATGCGTACAGTTGACCACATGGACCTCGACGCCCTCACGGCTGCCCGGCGGGAGGAGTGGGCGCGACTGGATGAGCTGGGTCGGACGCGGCGGCTGACCGGGCCGGAGGTCGACGAACTCGTCACCCGGTATCGCGCCGCCTCGGCGGACCTCGCCGACATCAAGACCTCGGCGGGGCGGACGCCGCAGGGGGACCACGTCTCGATCCTCCTCGCGCGCACCCGGCTGCGGCTCACCGGGGTTCGCGAGAACGTGCTGCGCCAGGCGCCGCGCTTCTTTCTCCGGCAGCTTCCCGCTGCCCTCTACCGCGTCCGCTGGACGACGATGACCATCGCTCTCGCCTTTCTCGTCGTGGCGACCCTCGTCGCGCTGTGGATCTCGTCGGACCCGCAGGCGGTGGCGGCGCTGGGCTCGCGGAGCCAACTGCAGAACTACGCCGACGAACAGTTCGTGCAGTACTACCGCGAGAACCCCAACGCGATCTTCGCCGGCACGGTGTGGACGAACAATGCTTGGATCGCCGCACAGTGCGTGCTGTTCGGCGTCACCGGCTTCTGGCCGCTGATGGTGATGATGCAGAACGCCGTCGGGGTGGGATCGTCGGCGGCGATCATGATCGCGTTCGACCGCGCCGACGTGTTCTTCCAGTTCATCCTCCCGCACGGGCTCCTCGAGCTCACGGCGATCTTCGTCGCCGGGGCCGCGGGGTTGCACATCTTCTGGGCGTGGGTGGCGCCGGGCCGTCGCACGCGCGCGGCGGCGCTCGCGGCGGAGGGTCGCGCGCTGGCGACGGTGGCGGTGGGGCTGGTGTTCGCCCTCGGTCTCTCGGGGCTCGTCGAGGGGTTCGTCACGCCGTCGATGCTGCCGTGGCAGGTCAAGATCGCGATCGGCGCGGTGGCTCTCGGCGTCTTCCTGGCGTACATGCTCGTGCTCGGCCGGCGCGCCTTCCGGGCGGGGGAGATGGGCGACGTCACCGAGTACGAGGGCGGCACTCCGACGCTCACCTCGGGCTGAGGCATCCGAGATTCTCGCCGTTCCCCGGCGCGTCATTTTTGATTAACTCAAAAATACGTAGGGTGGAGACATGCTCGACGATCGGACGGATGCCACCGCGGACGCGCTCCTGCGCGGCGCGGGGCTGCGGGTCACCGCGACCCGCATCGCGGTGCTGGGGGCCTTGCGTTCCCGCCCGCACGCGACCGCCGACGACGTCTTCGACACCATCCGGGGCACGCTCCCGGGTACCAGCATGCAGTCGGTATACAACGCGCTCGGCGACCTCGCCGACGCGGGGTTGGCGCGACGCATCGAGCCGGCCGGGCACCCCGGCATGTTCGAGTTGCGCGTCGGGGACAACCACCACCACGTCGTGTGCACCGGCTGCGGTCGGGTCGACGACGTGGACTGCGTCGTCGGCGAAGCCCCGTGCCTGCACGTGCCCGAAGGCAGCGGTTTCCTCATCGAGACCGCCGAGGTGACGTTCTGGGGCGTGTGCCCCGATTGCCGAGCGAAGTCCGAAGCCGAAAAACCGAGAGGATCCCGATGAGCGACGCTCTGAACGGGTGCCCCGTCTTCCACGACGGTGCCGCCCCCGACGACAACCGACTGCCGGTGGGCGAAGCCCCCGCCGACAGCGAGCCGGCCGGTGCCCTGCCCCACCCGACCCGCGGGTCGGCCAACCGCGTGTGGTGGCCCGACAGCCTGAACGTGAAGATCCTCGCGAAGAACAACGAGAAGCGCGATCCGCTCGACGCGGGCTTCGACTACGCGGCCGCCTTCGAGGCGCTCGACCTCGCCGCCGTGAAGGCCGACATCCAGCAGGCACTCACCACATCGCAGGACTGGTGGCCCGCCGACTTCGGTCACTACGGTCCGCTCATCATCCGCATGGCGTGGCACAGCGCGGGCACGTACCGCGTGACCGACGGCCGCGGCGGCGCCGGCGCCGGCATGCAGCGGTTCGCGCCGCTGAACAGCTGGCCCGACAACGTCAACCTCGACAAGGCCCGCCGTCTGCTGTGGCCGATCAAGAAGAAGTACGGCCAGTCGATCTCGTGGGCCGACCTCATGATCCTCGCCGGCAACGTCGCGCTCGAGGACATGGGCTTCCCGACCTTCGGCTTCGCCGGTGGACGCGCCGACGTCTGGGAGCCCGACGACGACGTGTACTGGGGCCCCGAGACCACGTGGCTCGGCGACGAGCGCTACGCCGGCAACCGCGAGCTCGAGAAGCCGCTCGCGGCCGTGCAGATGGGTCTCATCTACGTCAACCCCGAGGGCCCCAACGGCAACCCCGATCCGCAGCTGTCGGCACACGACATCCGCGAGACGTTCGGCCGCATGGCCATGAACGACGAGGAGACCGTCGCGCTCATCGCCGGTGGCCACACGTTCGGCAAGACCCACGGTGCCGCCAGCGACAGCAACGTCGGCCCCAACCCCGAGGCATCCGACATCGAAGACCAGGGCTTCGGGTGGAAGAACAGCCACGGCACGGGCAAGGGCGACGACACCATCACGAGCGGTCTGGAGGTCACCTGGACGTACCACCCGACGCGCTGGGACAACGAGTTCTTCCACATCCTCTTCGCGTACGAGTGGGAGCTCTTCCAGAGCCCCGCGGGTGCTCACCAGTGGCGTCCGAAGAACGGTGGGGGCGCCGACATGGTTCCGCTCGCCCACTCCGAAGGCCGGCGAGAGCCCCGCATGCTCACCAGCGACCTGGCGCTCCGCGTCGACCCGGCGTACGAGAAGATCTCGCGCCGGTTCGCGGAGGACCCGGCCGCCTTCCAGGATGCCTTCGCCCGCGCGTGGTTCAAGCTCACCCACCGCGACATGGGCCCCCGCGCCCGCTACCTCGGCTCCGAGGTCCCGGCCGAGGTCCTCGACTGGCAGGACCCCGTGCCCGCCGTCGACCACGCGCTCATCGACGCCGCCGACGCGGCGGCGCTGAAGCAGCAGATCCTCGACAGCGGTCTGTCCGTGCAGCAGCTCGTCACCACGACGTGGGCCGCCGCCTCGACCTTCCGCGGCAGCGACAAGCGCGGCGGCGTCAACGGCGCGCGCATCCGTCTCGAGCCCCAGAAGAACTGGACGGTCAACAACCCCGAGCAGCTGGCATCCGTGCTCTCGGTCCTCGAGGGCATCAAGGCCGAGTTCGACGCGCAGGCGGCGGATGGCAAGAAGGTCTCGATCGCCGACCTGATCGTGCTCGCCGGCAACGCCGGTGTCGAGCAGGCCGCCCGCGCCGGCGGCGTCGAGGTCGAGGTGCCCTTCACCCCGGGCCGCACCGACGCGACGCAGGAGCAGACCGACGTGGAGTCCTTCCGCTGGCTCGAGCCCCTGGCCGACGGCTTCCGCAACTACGCCTCGCGCGAGACACGGCTCCCGGCCGAGTACCTGCTCCTCGACAAGGCGAACCTGCTGACGCTCACCGCGCCGGAGACGACGGTGCTCGTCGGCGGCCTCCGTGCGATCGGCGCGAACTGGGACGGCTCGGACTGGGGCGTGTTCACCGCGACCCCCGGTGCGCTGACCAACGACGTGTTCGTGAACCTCCTCGACCTCGGCACGACGTGGAAGCCGCTGGATGCCGGCAAGCACGCGTTCGAGGGGACGAAGGACGGTTCGGGCGAGAAGGTCGGCATCGGCACCCGCGTCGACCTCGTGTTCGGCTCGAACTCCGAACTCCGTGCGATCGCCGAGGTCTACGCCTCCGACGACGCGAAGGAGAAGTTCGTGCGCGACTTCGTCGCCGCGTGGCGCAAGGTCACCGAGCTCGACCGGTTCGACCTGGTCTGAGTCCCGCATCCGGAAGGCCCGTCCCCGCTGGGGGCGGGCCTTCCGCGTCCCGTCTGGACTTCCGATAAACGCCGTACCTCTCGAGACACGCGACGACACCGCGTGTCTCGAGAGGAATCGCGTTTATCGGAGGGGCCGGGAGCCGGGGGACGGATGCCGGGTGTCAGGCGATGGAAAGGCGGCGCAGGCCCTCGTCGATCGAGACGGCGGGCGTCCAGCGCAGGTCGCGGCGGATGTCGGTCTGATCGAACCAGTGCGCTGTGGAGAGCTGCTCGGCGAGGAAGCGCGTCATCGGCGGCTCGTCGCTGCCCGGGCGCACGGCCCACACCCGCTCCACGAGCCCACCGGCCGTACGGGCCAGCCCCGCGGGCACGCTGAACCGCGGAGGTCGCACGCCCGAGGCGCGGCAGATCCCCGCGAGCAGGTCGCCGACGGGCCGCGGCTCGCCGTTGGTGAGGACGTACACGCGACCGCTGACCTCGTCGACGCGATCGAGGGCGGCCACGATGCCGCTCGCGGCGTTGTCGACGTACGTGGAGTCGATGAGGGCCGTGCCGCCGTTGAGCAGCGGCAGCCGCCCGCGACGTGCGCGGTCGACGACGCGTGCAATGAGCTGCGTGTCGCCCGGTCCCCACACGAGGTGCGGCCGGATCGCGACGAGCGAGGTCGCGTCGCCGCTCCGGGACAGGGCGAGCAGTTCGGCCTCGGCCTTGGTCCGGGCGTACTCGCCGCGGGCGGCGGACGGGTCGGCGGGCTCGGCGCCCACCCCGGCCAGGGCGTGTCCCGCGTGGGCGACCGAGGGCGACGAGACGTGCACGACGCGCGACACCCCGGCCGCGGCGGCTGCGTCCAGAAGTGTCCGGGTGCCCTCGACGTTGACGGCATGGAACTCGGCGGGATCGCCCGCGAGCGACACCTTCGCGGCCAGGTGCACCACCGCGTCGACCCCGGCAACGGCGGCGGATGTGGCATCCGGGTCGGTCACCGAGCCCCGGTGGTCGTCGGCGCCGGGAACGCCCGAGGGGCGGCGCTGCAGGGTGCGGACGTCGTGCCCGTTCTGCTGCAGCGCGCGCACGACCGCGCGCCCGAGGAACCCGGACGCGCCGGTGGCCAGGACCTTCACGGTGCCGTCGGCCGTTCGCCGGCGAGCACGCGCGCGGCCCAGGCCGCGAGCCGTGTCCGGTCGATCTTGGAGTTGTGCCGGATGTCGGTCGGAAGGGTTGGCACGGCGAGCACGGCCGCGATCTTCTGATCCGTCGCGCCCCGCACGACCTCGGTGAGACCCGCGGATGCCACTCCCGCACGCCGCACGCCGGGGTCGCGTTCGATCACGACGACGACCACCTGACGGCCGACGGGGCCGACGCCGACCGCGGCGGCGCGCACGACGCCGGGCACGGCTTCGACGTCCTGCTCGATGCCGACGGGCGTGACCGGCCCCTCGGCGGTCGTGATGACGTGGGGGAGACGCCCCTCGATCCACAGGCGACCAGCGGCGTCGAGGTGTCCGACGTCGCCCGTCCGGTGCCACCGGCCGCGCAGATCGCCGAGGTCGCGGGTGGCCTCGCGGTCCGTGAGGAAGAGGCGGAAGTAGCCGCGCTTGAGGTGGGGTGCGCTGATCACGACCTCGCCGGTGACCCCCGCTTCCGTCGTCGGTGCGCCGGTCGCGCGTCCCTCGGCGTCCACGGCGGAGATACGCACGCGACCGCGGCCGATCGGGGTTCCCACGCAGACGCCGTGAGCGCCGGAGGCGGTGGCATCCTCGATCTCCGGGAGCGTGACGTCGGCGACCAGGAGGCACTCGGTCATGCCGTACGGGGTGTGCGCCGTGGCGTTCGGCATGAGCTCCTGCGCCCGCCGGAGAAGCGCCGTGCCCACCGGGGCACCCGTCGACAGGAACGTGCGCACCCGCGCGAGCGCCGCGCGGTCATCGGCGGTGAGCACATCGGCGGTGGCGACGACGTTTCGGACGGCGGCGGGGGAGAGGAAGACGATCTCCGCGTCCGAGGCGCGGACGGCGGCGGCCACGGCGGTGGCGGTGAGCGTGCGCGGCGCCGAGACGTCCATGTCGGGCGTCGCCGAGCGCGTCCCCAGCGTCGGCCCCAACAGGGCGAACGGGGCGAACCCGGTCACGAGTCCCGTGTCGGGCCGCACGGCGAAGTGCTCGGCGAGGGCATCGCGCAGCCCCGAGAGTTCGCGATGCGTGTAGACGACGCCCTTCGCCGGTCCCGTCGATCCGGAGGTGAACAGGATCGCCGCGTCGGCGTCCGCGGTAGGTGGCGCGGGCAGCGTCCGCCCGCGGCCGGCGCGGGCCACGTCGGCGAGCGTCGCCTCGACGCCCAGCGCGCGCATCGCCGCGGCCGGCAGAGCCGCGGCCGACAGGCGGCGTCCCGGCCAGCCGAGCGCCCGCGCGGCGGCGAGGCCGGCGACCTCGCCGATCACGACGTCGGGCACGGCGCCTCGGACGGCGCGGGAGAGCCCCCGGATGCCGAGCCCCCGGTCCGCCACGACGACGACCGCGCCGATGCGCAGACACGCGTACAGCGCGGCCGTGAGCGTGGGCCCCGGGGGGACCAGGAGCGAGACGCGGTCGCCCGCGCGGACGCCGAGGACATCGAGTCCCGCGGCGAGCTCGTCGACGCGGGCGGCGAGCTGCCGCCAGCTCACCCGCAGCGGGGCATCGCCGCGGCGCGTGGCCATATCGATGACCGCGACATCGTCGTCGTCGCGACGGGCCGTGAGCGCGTCCCACAGGGGAGCCGGCGCGGGGGTCTCGTCGACGGGCGCGGGCGCGGGGGCGGCCGCGCCGGGGACGACCCGCTCAGCGAGCCAGTCGAGCACCGCGTCGGCGTAGGGGCGCTCCTCGGCCATCAGATGCCCGGCACCCTCGTACCGGTGGACATCGGCGTGCGGCAGCCGGTCGACGAGATCATCGAGGTGCATCTCGAGGAACACCGGGTCTTTCGGTCCGCGGAGCAGGAGCGCGGGCACCGCCAGGTCGCGCAGACCCTCGGCCAGCGCACGCAACGCTGGGGTGCTCTCGTCGGCCGCCGTGGCGGGGATATCGGCGACGAACGCACCGACGCCGCTTCGGCGTGCGGCCGTGGCATACGGCGCGCGGAACGCCGCGCGCACCGCCGGGTCGAGGTCGGCGAGCGCGAGGGTGGTGTCCAGGAATGCCGTCGTCCCGGTGGTCCCGGCCGCGAGCACCCCGCGCGCCGTGGCGACACGGAGCGGGAAGGGGAGCGGAGCGTCCTCGGGATGATGCACCGCGGTGTTCAACGCGATGACGGCGGCCACCCGTTCGCTGTTCTGCACGGCCCACCCGAGCGAGACGGGGCCGCCCCAGTCGTGCCCGATCGTCACGATCGGCTCGTGGATGCCGAGGGCGTCGACGAGGCCGGAGAGATCGGTGATGCGCTGCGCGAGCGTGCGCCGCAGCTCGGTGCGCTCGGAGAAGCCCATCTCGAGCTGGTCGATCGCGACGACGCGCCACGCGGGGCCGTTCGCCGTGGCGCGCGCGAGGGAGGCGTTCACGAGCGCTCGCCAGAGGTAGGACCACGTCGGATTGCCGTGCACGGCGATGATCGTGCCGACCGGGGTGAGGCCGCGTTCCGCGAGCGCGGCACCCGTGTCGAGCACGTGCCACGTGCGCCGGTTTCCGGCATCCGCACCGCCGCCGTCGACCTCGACGAGTCGGGAGAGGGAGGGGTCGAGGCCCGGGAGGCCGACCGGGGGGAGAGTCGCGGAGAGGCCCGTGACCGTCACCAGGCCAGCTCCAGCATCCCGGTGTTCAGCCCGGAGCCCACTCCCATCAGCAGCACGCGATCGCCGCGACGCAGGGTCTTCTGCTCGGCGGCCAGGGTGATCGGGATCGACGCGGGGCCCACGTTCCCCAGGTGCGGGTACGTGACCGGGACCCGGGCCCGATCGAGCTTGGCGGCGCGGACGATCGCCGAGGTGTGCACCGAAGAGACCTGATGGGTGACGTAGCGGTCCATGCCCGACCACGAGAACTCGCCCCGCGCCTCCTTCCACGCCGAGACGACGAGATCGAGACCGCCCTTGAGCAGGGCTTTCGCGTCCGTGAACATGCCGTCGACGCTCCCGACGCAGAGGTCGTAGAACTCCGTCGCGGCGCGCGTGACGCCGCCGACGATCCGGTGCCCCTCGGGGTGGTCGCTCGCCCGGCCGAGCACCGCGGCGGCCGCACCGGAGCCCAGCGTCAGCGAGGCGAATTCCTGCATGAACGCGTCGCGGTCGAGGTCTTCGCGCACCAGTCGGTTGATCGTGTTGACCTGGATCTCATCGGCATCCTCGCCATTGACGATGAGAGCGTACTTGACCTGGCCGGACTGGATCATGCCCGCCGCGAGGCTCATGCCGTTGATGAAGCCGAGGCACGCGTTGGCGACGTCGAAGTTGATCGCCGAACTCGGCAGACCCAGGCCGTGGTGCAGCCGCACCGCGACGGACGGCTCGAGGTGCTTGCGCGTGACGGAGGTGTTGATGATGAGCCCGATCTCGCTCGGGTCCACTCCCGCTTCGGCGAGCGCCTGCTTGCCCGCGGCGATCGTGGCCTCGTCGGACGACTCGCCCTCCGCCCAATTGCGGCGCTCCACCACTCCGGCCACGCGTCGGAGGAGTCCCGGCTTCAAGCGGAGACGCGAGAGCGCGGGCGCGAGTCGCTCCTCGATGTCATCGGAGGTGGTCACGCGACTGGGCAGCACGCTCGCCACCGACACGAGGGCCACGTCGTCGAAGCGGGTGGTGGCGTTTCCTGGCAAGAGAGCTCCGCATCCTGTGCGTAGACGGCCGAACCCAGCGCGAACGGACGCGCCGGCGGCGGGAAGGGTACCCCCCAGGATAAGCCGCGATGTATACGAGCGGATGCATGGCCGGCTGTGTGCTACTCCCGGAACGCCTCGGGGCTCGCTCCGCGGGGCCGGTCCGCGGTTCGACGCCGCCAGCCGCGACGTGCGGTGCGCGCCGCGGTCGGGCGGCCGCTCCTACAGACGCCCGGCGGCTTTGAGCGCGAGGTAGCGGTCTGCCACGAGGGGCGGCAGGTCGTCGGCCGACGCGGCGACGGCATCGCCGCCCGCGCGCTCGACCGCCGAGCGCACACGCTCGGCGTCGGACCGGGCCCGTTCGACGGCCGCGGCGGCGTAGACGGCCGCCGCGTCGTCGCGCGCCGGTGGCTCGCCCGGTCCGTCGGTGGCCGTCGCCACGAGGAGGCGGGAGCGTGCCGCGATGGCCGGCAGCGATGCCAGGAACCCGCGCGCGGCCTCCGGATCGTCCGCCGCGGTCAGCAGCACCACGAGGGCCGGGCGCTGAGTGAGACCACGGACCTGGGCGAAAGCGGCATCCCAATCCGTGTCGATGAGCTGCGGCTCGACGGGGGCCATCGCGTCCACGAGGGCGGGGAGGAGCTGCGCGCCGTCGACGCGCGTGACGCGGGCCCGCGTGACACGGTCGAACATGAGCAGGTGCACATGATCGCCCGCGCGCGCCGCGAGCGCGGACAGCAGGAGCGCCGCTTCCATCGCGGCATCCAGGCGCGCCCCGTCGCCCACCCGCGCCGCCGCCGTGCGGCCGGTGTCGATGAGGATCACGACGTGACGATCGCGTTCGGGTCGCCATGTGCGCAGCATCGTCGTCCCCGCCCGTGCCGTCGCCCGCCAGTCGATCGAACGCACGTCGTCGCCGCGAACGTACTCGCGCAGACTGTCGAACTCGGTGCCGGCACCGCGCACATGAAGGGTGGTGTTTCCATCGAGCTCGCGCAGACGTGCGAGCCGCGAGGGCAGGTGCCGTCGCGAGGTGAACGGGGGAAGCACGCGCAGGCGGGCCGGGGCCGGGATCGTCGCCTGTCGTCCGGCCAGGCGCAGCGGCCCTTCGGAACGGATGACGACGAACTCGCTCCGCAGCTCTCCTCGGCGTCGCGGGAGCAGCGACAAGGCGGCGCCCCGGCGTTCACCGGGCGGCACGGCGAGCGACAGCCGTTCGAGCGGTGCGCCCGCGGTCGGCTGCCACGCATCGCGGACGCGTGCCCGCAGCATCCGTCGGCCGCCGTTGCGCACGCGAAGCTCGCCGGTGACCGGCTGATCCCGCAGCGCACGCTCGGGGAGCACGCGGGAGACCTCGAGGGTCCGCGCGTTCGCGGCGAGAAGGACGTCGGCCGCCGCAAGCCCGGCGCACAGCAGCACCCATCCGCCGACCACGGCCCAGGGCGAGGCCCCGGCAGTGGTCAGCAGGATCACGGGGACGACCCCGAGCGCGACGAGCAGGGCCAGACGGCCGGTGACGTACATCAGAGGGGGACGCGGGTCTGCTGCAGAACCGACGTCAGAACGGCATCCACCGACACGCCCTCGATCTCCGCCTCGGGACGAAGTCGGATGCGGTGGCGCCACACGGGCACGAGCATCGTCTGCACGTGGTCGGGCGTGATGGCGGGGTATCCGCCGAGCCACGCCCACGCCTTCGCGGCGGCGAGCAGGCCCGTCGAGGCGCGCGGGCTCACCCCGAGCAGCACGGACGGGCTCTGCCGCGTCGCGCGGGCCAGATCGACGACGTACCCGAGCACGTCATCGGCCACCGAGACGGATGCCGCTGCGCGCTGCGCCGCGAGGATCTCGGACGGCGTGATGACGGCATCCACTCCCGCCTCGCCGAGACGGCGGGGATCGAATCCGTCGGCGTGGCGACGGAGCACGTCGACCTCGGCGTCACGGCCGGGCAGATCGACGACCAGCTTGAGGAGGAACCGGTCGAGTTGCGCTTCGGGCAGCGTGTAGGTGCCCTCGTGCTCGACGGGGTTCTGCGTCGCGGCGACGAGGAAGGGGTCGGGGAGCGGCCGGCTCACGCCGTCGGACGAGACCTGACGCTCCTCCATCGCCTCGAGGAGCGCGGCCTGCGTCTTCGGCGGGGTGCGGTTGATCTCGTCCGCCAGCAGCACGTGCGTGAAGACGGGGCCGGCGCGGAACTCGAACTCTCCGGACCGGGCGTCGTACACCAGCGATCCCGTGACGTCGCCGGGCATCAGGTCGGGGGTGAATTGCACCCGTCGCGTGTCCAGCCCGAGCGCGCGGCTGAACGAGCGCACGAGCAGCGTCTTCGCGACCCCCGGCACACCCTCCAGCAGAACGTGGCCGCGGGCGAGCAGCGCGATCAGGAGGCCCGTGATCGTGCCGTCCTGGCCGACGACCGCTTTGCCGACCTCGGTGCGAACGCGGTGCATCGCCTGCCGCAGTTCGGCGTCGCGAACCTCCCGGCGAGGAGCGACCGAGGCGCTCGGCGAGGGCTCGACGGCGTCGGCGGCGGCCGGGAGGTCGTCGGAGGCGGGGGAGCCGAGAGGACTGTCGGTCATCGGGGGGTCCTTTCCGTTCGGAGGGTCGCACGCACGCTCGTCTCGAGATCGCGCAGGCGGTCGCTGGCCGCGACGAGCTCGCGGTCGGTGCGGGGGGAGTCGTCGATCAGGATGCCGCGTACCACCGCGCGGTCGGCGCCGAGCCGTTCCGCGACGGCGTCGGCCACCTGTTGCGCCGGTGTGCGCGCGGAGAGGCCCAGAAGGCGCACGAGGCGGCGGCGCGCGGCGCGACGCAGTTCGTTCAGCGCGTGGTCCGCGTCGCCCGAGGCGGCGTAGAGGCGGGCGCGGCCCTCCGTCGTCTCGCTCACTCGCACCGTCACGGGCAGCCGCTCGGCCACGAGCGGTCCGAACCGTCGTCCGCGCCAGACGGCCGCCGTCAGCCCCGCCACCAGCAGGAGCACCATCGCCGGCGTCACCCACGGGGGAGTGAGGTCGCCGAGGGTGGGAACGGCCGTGCCGGTGTCGGCATCGGCGGGCGACGGGACGTACCACACGAGCGTGGGGGACCGGCCGAGGAGGCCGACAGCGACAGCGGCGTTGCCGTCGAGGGGGAGAGCACGATTGGTCAGGACCGACAGGCCGTCGAGCGCCGCCGTCGTGCCCTCGCCGTTCTCCCGGACGAGGACGCCGAACCCGCCCTCCGCGGGATAGCAGCCCGTCACCCCGTCCCCCGGACGGTAGAGCTCGCCGACGCGGCTGGGTCCGGCCGCTCGGGCCGCGGGCACGTCGCAGGACGGATCGACCGGACGCTCCTCGACGACATCGGCGAGCGACGAACCGTTCACCAGCAGGTCGAGACTCCGGGAGCGGGGCTCGATGAGCACCACGTCGCGAGCTTCCGCCGCGAGCCGCGCCAGGCCGGCATCCGAGAGCATCGGAGCGTCGCGCAGGACCAGCGTGGCGGGGGCGGCCGCGAGTTCGCGCTCTGCGGTGGCGCGATCGCGCGCGATGACGACACGCACGCCCTGCTGCTCCAGGACGCGGACGAGCGCACGCGTGCCCTCGGGCGCGGGGGAGCCGGGCTCGAGGGCGTCGCGCGGAGTCCATCCCCCGAACACCAGCGTCGTTCCGATCAGCCCGACGACCGCCAGCGCGGCGACGAGGGCGAGCCAGCCCGCGCCGATCCGACGGCGGGTCTTTGAAGCGGTCGTGGACGTCACGGGACGACCGCCCCGGCGCCCGGTGCCCCTACGCGGGATCGCACGGCGTCGTCATCGAGGCGGCGGACGAGGTCGTAGGCGGCGGCGGTACCGGCGCGCCCGAGGTAGCGGACGTCGTCGAACGCCGCGGCGCCCCGCGCAGCGGAGGCATCCAGAGTCGGGAGTGTCTCGCCGGCGGACCGGGCGAAGGCGCGCGCGGTCGCTCCCGGCGGGGGATCCACGATGCCGCGCTCGGTGAGTCCTCGAGCGAACGCGCGGAAGCGCAGAACGATCGCCTCGTCCCAGTCGGCGCGGTCCGCTGCGGTCGCGGCGTCTGCGCGGAGCTCGTCGGCGGAGCGCCCGTCGTCCTCGTCGAACACGGCACGTGCGGGTGGTCGGCCTCGAGTAGGCGTGCGGGGGCGCCCCCAGATCAGCAGGCCGACGATGATCGCCGCGACGACGAGGACGGCCAGAACCACGAAAGCCCACGGGCCCCAATCGCCCGAGAGGGGAGCCGTGAACAGCCCCTCGATGAAGTCGCGGACCGCCCGCGCCGCACGGTCGAAGGCCGTCGGTTCGGCCGCGCGATAGACAGGGTCGGCGAGTTCGCGCTCCGCCCACTCCCGCGCCTGGTCGGCGTCGGGGAGCAGCGGCACGAACGTCGACCGCGACCCGATGCCCAGGATCACGGGCTCGGGGGAGGGCCGCCGGGAGCGGCCCAGGCGGTCGGGTCGGACGACGCAGGAGGGGTGGGGGGCTGCGGCGGGCGGGGCGCCTGCGCCGGTGCGCCGGAGGGCTGGACGGGTGGCGGCGGCGCGGGCCACGACCCGTGGGGAGCTCCGGTGCCGGGGGCTCCCGGGACGGCCGATGCCGGTGCCGGCCAGGATGGCGCGGCGGCCCCGGGTACGGGCGACGCGGGGAACGGGGCCGTCCTCCACGCGGGCGCGGGCCGGGGCGCGCGACCGAGCCCGATCCGGTACGGGTCGATGAGCCCGGCTGCACCCCCGTCGCGCGCCTCCACGTAGGTGGCGAGGTCGTGGTCGAGACCCTCCACCCGCATCCGCGCGTCGACGTACACGAGCACCGCGGACGTCGACTGGACGACGACGGCGATGCACTGCACGAGCAGGATGCCGATCTGCCCGACGAACTGGATGACGACGAAGGCGACGAGACCGCTCGGGTCGTCGGCACCGGTGGGCGCGACGATGGCCGAGATCCCGCCGGACAGAAGGCTCAGGGGGATCGAGATGACCTGCGCGACGAACCCGAACGCGAGCGAGATGATGACGATCACGCCGAACGTCGACCAGAAGCGCCGACGCGTCAGCACCCAGGATCGGACGATGGCCCGGCGGATGCCCACGCCCTCCAGGATCATGGCGGAGGGGACGAGGAACAGCTTCGTCGCCAGCCACAGATACAGAGGGACGAGTCCCAGCGCGAAGAGGACCCCCAGCACGATTCCGAGCGGAAGGACCGCGAGTCCGACGAGGACGGCGATCCCGCCCAGCACCGCGATCACCACCGTCGCGGCGAGCAGGGTCAGCAGGGCGTACCCGAGGAGGGGGAGGAAGACCGGTCGAACGCGGCGCCACGCGTCGCGCAGCGTCGGCTTCTCGGCCACGACGGCGGAAGCGACCTCGGAGACCACGACCGCTTGCACGAGCACGCTCAGGGTGCCGGCGAGGGCGCCGAGCACGAGAGCTGCGACGCCCGTGAGGGCGATCGATCCGGTCAGGACGGCGTCGAACTCGTCGCTGCCCTCCACGAGTGTGTCGAGTCGCGAGAAGCTGGCGACGGCGACGGCGGCGAGCGCGGCGCTGACGATCAGATAGGCGACCGTCTGGACGACGAGGGCGAAGCCCAGCAGCACCCGCGGATTGTGGCGCAGTGCCACGAAGGAGCGGCCGAGGATCGTCCCGAAGCCGTAGGGGTGCAAAGGCACGATCCCGGCGCGCGAAGCCGGCGTCCAGGCGGGGTACGCGGTCACGATGGTGGCCTCCTCGGCGGTCGGCTGTGGATTCATCGTGTCACACACCCCCGACACGCTCAGCCTCTTCGCGCGCACGTCGACTACGCTCGGGGTGATGCGCCCCGCCCGCGGCGCATTGCCCGTTTCCGAATGGGGCCGAGACGGAAGACGCACACCCGATGACTTCACGGATCCTGGTTGTCGACGACGACACCGCGCTCGCCGAGATGATCGGCATCGTGCTGCGCACCGAGGGATTCGAGACGGCGTTCTGCGCCGACGGCGCCCAGGCGGTCGAGGCATGGCGTACCGAGCGTCCCGACCTGATCCTGCTCGACTTGATGCTGCCGGGCGTCGACGGAATCGAGATCTGCACGCGCGTGCGGGCGGAGTCCGGCGTCCCGATCATCATGCTCACCGCCCGCACCGACACCGCCGACGTGGTGAAGGGACTGGAATCGGGGGCGGACGACTACATCGTCAAGCCGTTCAACCCGAAGGAGCTCGTCGCGCGCATCCGCACGCGTCTGCGTCCTGCGCAGGCTCCGATCGACGAGACCCTGCGCATCGGCGACCTCGTCGTGGACGTCGCCGCTCACGAGGTGCGGCGCGGCGACGCTCCCATCGCCCTGACCCCGTTGGAGTTCGAGCTCCTCGTCGCCCTCGCCGAGAAGCCGCAGCAGGTCTTCTCGCGCGAGATGCTTCTCGAACAGGTGTGGGGCTACCACTACAAGGCCGACACCCGTCTGGTGAACGTGCACGTCCAACGTCTGCGCGCCAAGATCGAGGCCGATCCCGACAATCCCCGAATCGTCACCACGGTGCGCGGGGTGGGCTATCGCGCCGGCGCGGTGGCTTGAGGCTCCCATGACGGGCGCGGGACGCACGATCCCGGTCTCCCGGGTGAGGCGGCCGATCGACTGGCGTGGTCTCCGCGACCGCGTCTCGACGCTCTGGCGCAGGTCGCTGCGTTTCCGCACCATCGTGATCGCCGTCGCGCTCACGGCCACGACGATTCTGGTGACCTGTGTCGCCATGGCCCTCGTCATCCAGAACGAGCTGTTCACGGCGCGCAAGGATCAGGTGCTTCTGGAGGCGCAGCGAGCGACGGCGGCCGCCCAGGCGACCCTCGACGCAGCGGTGGACTCCACCGACCCCGCGGCGGCGCAGACGCTGATGAACGGGATCGCGACGCGCCTGTCGCAGCAGTCCTCCAGCGACCTCATCGCCCTGTACCGCATCGGGCCGCCTTCGCCGCTGGCCCCGCAGCCCTTCATCTCGCCGTCGTTCGACTCGCGCATCGTCACCGACGCCCTCCGCACCCAGGTGCAGTCCAACCCCGACCTGCAGTGGTGGCAGTCCGTGGCGCTGCCGTCGGACACGGGGCGCGAGGTTCCCGGCATCCTGGTCGGGCATCAATTGCGCTTCCCGGCGCAGGACGGCGTGGACTATTACGAGCTGTACATGGGGTACGACCTCACGAGCGCTTCCCAGACGCTGGCATTCGTCCAGGTTCTGCTGTGGGTGGTGGGCCTGGTGCTCGTCGTCCTCATCGGGGCCATCGCCTGGGTGGTGCTGCGGTCGGTGACGACGCCGATCGCAGACGCTGCCGAGACCAGCGCCAAACTCGCGGCGGGCGACCTCGGGGTTCGTCTGCCCGTGCGCGGAGAGGATGAGCTGGCGACCCTCAACCGATCGTTCAACGCCATGGCCGACAGCATCGAGTCGCAGATCAAGGAACTCGCGGATCTGTCGCTCGTGCAGCAGAGATTCGTGTCGGACGTTTCGCACGAGCTGCGAACGCCGTTGACGACGATCCGTCTCGCCGCCGACATGATCAACGACCAGCGCGCGGATTTCGAACCGACCACGGCACGTGCCGCCGAGCTGCTGCACGCGCAGGTGCAGCGGTTCGAGCTTCTCCTCACCGACCTGCTGGAGATCAGCCGGTATGACGCCGGGTCGGTTCAGCTCGAGCTCGAGCCGACGAGCATGGCCCACCTGGCCGAGGACGTCATCGCCTCGATGGAGCAGCTCGCCCACCAGCACGGCAGCGACGTGCGTCTCGTCGCGCCCGGGGGCTACACGCCCGTCGACATGGACGGGCGGCGGGTGCGGCGCATCGTCCGCAACCTTCTCGGCAACGCGATCGAGCACGGTGAGGGGCGTCCGATCGTCGTCACGGTCGACAGCGACCGGGATGCCGTCGCCCTCAGCGTCCGCGATTTCGGCATGGGCATGCGGGCCGACGACGTGGAGCGCGTGTTCGACCGATTCTGGCGGGCCGATCCGTCGCGCGTGCGCACGATCGGGGGCACCGGTCTCGGCCTCTCGATCGCGCTCGGCGACGCGCGTCTGCACGGCGGCACGCTGTCGGTATGGTCCGAGCTCGGGCACGGGTCGAACTTCCTGCTCACGCTTCCGCGCGACGGCCGCCCGCTCGGCGGTTCGCCGTTGCGTCTGGTGCCGGAAGACGAACAGGGCGGCGCTCTCGAGGCCCTCGGGCTGACGCAGCCCATCTCCCTCGGACGGACGGGGAGGACTCCCTCGTGAAACGCATCCTCGCCGGGCTCAGCCTGCTCCTGGTGCTGGCTCTGACCGCCTGCACGGGTCTCCCCACGACCGGCTACGTCAATCCGGGGCGCGGTCCGCAGGGCGACGAGGCGCAGCAGTTCGCGTTCGTGCCCGACGGTCCGCAGGACGACGCCTCCCCGACCGAGATCGTGGAGGGGTTCCTTCGGGCCGGCTCGGGGCCGGCGGACGACTGGGCGACGGCGAAGCTCTTCCTGGCTCCGGGAACGTCGTGGGACCCCCGCGCGCGTGTGACGATTGACCGTCTCGCCGACCGTCGGGCGACCGCGAACGCCGACGGGTCGAGCGTCGGCGTCCAGTTGACCACCGTCGCCGGGGTGGATGCCAACGGGGCCTACGCCCCGGCGGTGAACGGTGCCACCGAGGCCCTGTCGTTCACGCTCGCGCGCGTGGACGACCAGTGGCGGATCACGTCCGCGCCCGACGGTGTCGTGCTGTACGAGGAGGTCTTCCCGACCGTCTACCAGGCGGCATCCGTGGCCTACTTCGACCCGTCGTACAGCTTCATCGTCCCGGACGTGCGCTGGTTCCCTCGCCCGCTCGTTGCCAGTCGCGTGACGACCGCGCTCGTCGACGGCAAGCCCAGCACCTGGCTCGCGGGCGCCGTCAAGAGCGCGTTCCCCGACGAACTGTCGCTGGTGGGACGCTCGGTG
This sequence comes from Microbacterium canaveralium, assembly GCF_047238045.1. Classification (NCBI taxonomy): domain Bacteria; kingdom Bacillati; phylum Actinomycetota; class Actinomycetes; order Micrococcales; family Microbacteriaceae; genus Microbacterium; species Microbacterium canaveralium. The sequence continues at coordinate 969,483 of NZ_JBDFMA010000003.1, forward strand.
ACGCTCTCGTCCGACGGGGTGGCGCAGGTGCAGCTGCCGCAGGCGGCGCTGAGCCTGGACCGCACGACGCTGGACCGCATGCAGACGCAGCTCACCCGCAGTCTCGTGACCGCCGGGATCAGCGAGGTGCAGATGACGGTCGACGGCACGCCCATCGCCGCCAGCGAGCTGCCGGTCAAGGTCACGCGTGTCGATCCCTCACCCGCCGTGCTCACCGCGGACGGCACCTTCGGGGTGCTCAGCGGCGAGACCGTGGACACCATCCCCTCGCTCTCGGACGCGGTGGAAGCCCTTTCCCCCGTCAGCATCGAGCTGGAAGCCGACCGCAGCCTCGCCGCTGTCCTCACGCAGGAGGGTGTCGTGGCGAGCGTGCTCGCCGACGGGGGGAGCTTCGCGCTCGACACCCGACCGGGGCTCCTTCCCCCCTCGATCGACGCGCAGGGCGCGATCTGGAGCGTTCCCCGCTCTGCGCCAACACAGTTGCGCGCCTACACGCCGCAGGGCGTGCCGCAGGAGATCGGCAACGCGTGGCCGGATGCCTCGGAGGTGGTGTCCTTCCAGATCTCGCGTGACGGGACACGCGTGGCCGCGGTCGTGACGGTCGCGGGGGTCCGCGAGGTGTGGCTGGCGGGAATCGTCCGTGAGGGCACCGCGGTGAGTCTCGGACCGCCGCACGTCCTCTCCTTCTCGGAGCCCGGGGCGTTCGACCTCGCCTGGCTGGATGACACCACCGTCGGCGTGCTCACCTCGGTCGACGGCGCGGCGCGCCTCGACGAGCTCAGCGTCGGGGGACGCGGAACGGTCGGCGCGGTTCCCGAGAACGCTCAGGCGATAGCGGGCGGGAGCGCGAGTGTGCGCGTCCTCGACGACACCGGGCGGCTCTTCAGTCGCCGTGGAAGCTCGTGGACCCTCGTCGCGAGCGATGTCCGCGTGCTCGCCGTGCAGCAGGGCACCACGTCCTGACCCCTCCTCCCCGGTCGGCGAATTTCGCACTCCCTCCCCGGATCGGGTCGGCGCACCGGCGGGCGAGCGGTGCGAGACGGCATCCTTCCCCCATGAGCACCGTTCCGGTTTCCTGGTCGCATGGGGTCCGCGCGGCGGTCGCCGACGCGGTGACGTTCTGGTTCCCGGTGGCGTGTGCGGGGTGCGGGGCGCTCGACGTCGACGTGTGCGAGGGATGCCGGGCCGCCGTGACGCCCCGTCCGCGACGGCTCCCTCTCTTGCCCGACGTCGATGTCATCTCCGCCGTGGAGTTCGACGGCGCGGTGGCCCGGATGATCCGCGCGTTCAAGTCCGACGGCCGCACGAGCGTGGCTCGGGTGCTCGCGCCGGCGCTCGCCGCGGCGCTGGCCGCCGCGCCGCCGGGAGCGACCGTGACGACCGTGCCTGCGTCCCGGGCCGCCGACCGCCGTCGGGGGTATCGGCCCGTCGACCTTCTGCTGCGCAGGGCCGGTGGCCGGGCCGCGCCGCTCCTGCGGGTGCGCCGTGCGTCGGCGGATCAGCGCGGGCTGGGGCGCGATGCCCGGCGGACGAACGTCGCCGGGGTGTTCGCGGCGCGTACCCCTCCCGCGGGCACCGTCGTCGTCGTGGACGACGTCGTGACCACCGGCGCAACGCTCCGCGAGGCCGTGGGGGCGCTGCGCGCCGCCGGAGCGGAGCACGTGCTCGCCGTGACGCTCGCGTACACGCCGCGGCGGACCCACACATGAATCGGAGGTGATGAAAACGTGACAGCGCGGTGTCGACGCGACTACCGTGGGGATGACTGAAGGCGACGGCTGTTCCGCCCTTAGACCGGGCGGAACCCGGAACAAGGAGGTCACGGATGGACACCAGCATCGTCGGCGTGGGGGTCGGTATCACCGACCGATTCCGCTCGGTGGTCGAAGAGAAGGTCAGCCGGATCGAGCACCTCGCGCCCCGCGCGAACACGCTCGAAATCAAGGTGACGCATCGCTCCTATCGCAATGGCCGGATGGAGGACGACACGGTCGAGCTCACGCTCGATGGCAAGGGTCCCGTGGTCCGGGCGGAGGCGACGGATTCCGATAAGTTCGCCGCGCTCGACCTGGCCGTCGACAAGATCTCGGAGCAGATCCGGCGCGCGAAGCAGAAGCGCGTGGACGCCCGGAACCACCCGCGCGGTGCCAAGTTCGAGAAGGGCACGGGCGAGCTCGCGGGCATCGATGTCGAGCCCGCGTCCGTGGACGTGCTCCGCGCCGTCGCGACGGGCTCCGTCCCCGTCCAGGACGAGGCCGCCGAAGAAGAGGAGTACTGCCCGGTCGTGATCCGGCAGAAGCAGTTCGATGCCGAGTGGATGACGGTCGAAGATGCCGTCGACCGGATGGAGCTGGTCGGGCACGACTTCTTCCTCTTCATCGATGCCCGCTCCGACCACCCCAGCGTCGTCTACCGCCGCAAGGGGTGGGACTACGGCGTCATTGCGCTGGGCACCCAGGCCCCACCGGAGGTCGCGGTCGCGTCCTGAGACCGGAGAATTGAACGGGGCCTCGTCCGACGGACGGGGCCCCGTTGGCGTCGGTGGAGGCTCAGCCGTCGAAGATGTCGCCGAGGAGAGACCCGATCACGAGACCCCCGAGCATTCCGCCGACCATGTTGCCGCCGCCCATGCCGCCACCGCGGCCGTACCCGCCGCGACCGTAGCCGTCGCCGCCCCAGTCGTTGGGGCGGGACTGGTCGATGTCGCGCTGAGCCAGTTGGAGGGACTCGGATGCCAGCGCTCCCGCGCGCCGTGCCGTAGCCAGCGCCGTCTCGCGCTCGTCCTCGGCGATCGGGCCGAGGGGGAGGCCGGCGCGCAGCCGCTCCGCTTCAACGAAGCGCGTGCGGGCGTCGGCCCCGATCCAGCCGCGGTGGCCGGTGATGAGGCCGCGGGCGACGGCGAGCTGGCTATCGGCGTCGTCGATGGCGTGCTCGACCTGTGCCTGCGAGGGCACCGGCCGCGCGGCGCGCTCCCGCGCGATATCCAGATCGGCGTTGGCCTGGCGCAGGGACGAGAGCGCGGCGAACGGATCCGTGCGCGTTCCGGCCGCGGGCAACGCCGCGAGCTCACGTTCGAGCGTGGTCATCGCCTGCCGCACGACGGGGGTCTGCGGGCCGCGGCGAGCCTCGACGAGGTCGCCGCGGGAGTCGTCGATCACGGCGGCGAGCGTCGATTCGGCGCGCAAGGCCTCGATCTCGAAGGTGTCGACGGCATCCAGCAAGGATTCGGCGCGACGCACGGCCTCGGTCGCGGCCTCCAGCGCCACGGAGGCCTGCTCGCGCTGGCCGGCCTCGCGGCGGCGCTCGGAGACGCCGGCGGTGTGCACGGCGAAGTCGAGGAGCTGCTGCACCTCCTCGGGGTTGCCCGCGACCTGCTGCATCGCCGAAGGGCTGTAGCGCTGCGCGAGTCGCTCGACCACCTCTCGGGCGTGGGGCACGAGCTCGGCGAGGCGGTCACGGTCGGCACGCACCCGCGCGAGCGTCTCGGGGGCCCGGCGCACCGCGTCGATCTTGGGCTGCAGGACGAGGGTGCGCTCCTCGAGGAGGTCTTCGGCCCACTCGGAGAGCTGAATGATGCGGGCGTTTCGCGTCCGCAGCTCTTCCTTCGTGTCGGGGATCTCGTCGTGGTTCAGCTGGTGGAGCTGGAAGGCTTCGGCCAGGTGCACCTTGACCGACTGCAGCGCCGCAGCGAGGTCTTCGGTCGCCTTGTCGCCCAGTTCGGCGCGCGCGAAATCGAGTTCGTCGGAGGTCAGCCGGACGCGCTCGTCCGCGGCGACGATGGCGAGTTCGGCGCGGCGCGCCAGATCGGCATCCGCGGCATCCTGCTCTTCGCGCTTCCTCTTACCCCAGAAACCGGCCATGGGTCGATCCTAGGCCGGGTGTCCTCGCGCCAGCCCGGTGTTCGCTTGAGGCGCGAGGGACGGGACGAAAGCCAGCGGGCTCGCAGGTCACGAACGGGTAACACGGATAACATGAGTGGGTATGCCTGTGCGCAGGCCGGCGTCCAGAGGGACGCCGCACCCGACAGATGGAGATGCTTCGTGGCCAATCCGCTCGAGAAACTGCTGCGCGCCGGAGAGGGGCGCATCCTCCGCCGACTCCAGGGTGTCGTGAAGGCGACCGGAGCCCTCGAAGAGGACTACGAGCAGCTCACCGACGAGGAGCTGCGCAACGAGACCGTCGAGCTGCGTGCGCGGTACGAAGCCGGCGAGACGCTCGACCAGCTGATGCCCGAAGCATTCGCCGCCGTCCGCGAAGCGGCCAAGCGCACGCTCGGCCAGCGCCCGTACGACGTGCAGGTCATGGGCGGCGCGGCCCTGCACCTCGGCAACATCGCCGAGATGAAGACCGGTGAGGGAAAGACGCTGACCGCCGCGCTCCCGGCCTACCTCAACGCGATCGCGGGCAAGGGCGTCCACGTCATCACCGTCAACGACTTCCTCGCGAGCTACCAGTCCGAGCTCATGGGCCGCGTGTACCGCGCGCTCGGCATGACCACGGGGACCGTCGTGTCGGGTCAGACGCCCGAGGTCCGGCGCGAGCAGTACGAGGCCGACATCAGCTATGGCACCAACAACGAGTTCGGCTTCGACTACCTGCGCGACAACATGGCCTGGCGCAAGGAAGACCTCGTGCAGCGCGGTCACTTCTTCGCGATCGTCGACGAGGTCGACTCGATCCTCATCGATGAGGCGCGCACGCCGCTGATCATCTCGGGTCCCGCGTCGGGCGAGGCCAACCGGTGGTTCACCGAGTTCGCCAAGCTCGCGCGTACGCTCGAGGCCGGCGTCGACTACGAGGTCGACGAGAAGAAGCGCACGATCGGCGTGCTCGAGCCCGGTATCGAGAAGGTCGAGGACTACCTCGGCATCGACAACCTGTACGAGTCGGCCAACACTCCGCTGATCTCGTTCCTCAACAACTCGATCAAGGCGATCGCGCTGTTCAAACGCGACACCGACTACGTCGTCATGAACGACGAGGTCATGATCGTCGACGAGCACACGGGGCGCATCCTCGTCGGGCGCCGCTACAACGAAGGCATCCACCAGGCGATCGAGGCGAAGGAGGGCGTGCCGGTCAAGGCCGAGAACCAGACCCTCGCCACGGTCACCCTGCAGAACTACTTCCGCCTGTACGAGAAGCTCTCGGGCATGACGGGTACCGCCGAGACCGAGGCGGCGGAGTTCATGTCGACCTACAAGCTCGGCGTGGTGCCCATCCCGACCAACAAGCCGATGGTCCGCAAGGACCAGCCCGACCTCGTCTACAAGAACGAGACGGCGAAGTTCGCGCAGGTCGTGGAAGACATCGCCGAGCGTCACGAGAAGGGCCAGCCGGTCCTGGTGGGGACGACGAGCGTCGAGAAGAGCGAGTACCTGTCGCGCCTGCTCTCCAAGAAGGGCGTCCGACACGAGGTCCTCAACGCCAAGAACCACGCGCGCGAAGCCGAGATCGTCGCCCGCGCCGGTCGCCTGGGCGCCGTGACCGTCGCCACCAACATGGCCGGTCGCGGTACCGACATCATGCTCGGCGGCAACGCCGAGTTCCTCGCGGTGCAGGAGATGAAGGCGAAGGGTCTCGATCCCGTCGAGACGCCGGACGCGTACGAGGCCGAGTGGGACACCGTCTACCAGGCCGTCCGCGACACCGTGGCCGAGGAGGCCGCGAAGGTCACGGAGGCGGGCGGTCTGTACGTGCTGGGCACCGAGCGGCACGAGTCGCGACGCATCGACAACCAGCTGCGCGGTCGCTCCGGCCGTCAGGGTGACCCCGGTGAGAGCCGCTTCTACCTCTCGCTCACCGACGACCTCATGCGCCTGTTCCAGTCGGGCGCGGCCGAGGCGATCCTCGCCCGCACGAACTTCCCCGACGACGTCGCGATCGAGTCCGGTCTGGTCTCGCGCGCGATCAAGAGCGCGCAGTCGCAGGTCGAGGCGCGCAACGCCGAGATGCGCAAGAACGTCCTGAAATACGACGACGTCCTCAACCGTCAGCGCGAGGCGATCTACGCCGACCGTCGGCACATGCTGCAGGGCGATGACATCGCCGACCGCGTGCAGCACTTCATCGAGGATGCCATCACCGCGATCATCGACGACCACACCGGCAGCGGTCACACCGAATCGTGGGACTTCGACGCCCTGTGGACCGAGCTCAAGACCCTCTACCCGGTGAGCGTGACGATCGACGAGGTCGTCGCGGAGGCGGGCGGAAACAAGGGACGCATCACCCCCGAGGGACTCAAGCGCGAGATCATCTCCGATGCCCGCATCGCGTACGAGACCCGCGAGCAGGCGCTCGGCGCCCCCGCGCTGCGCGAGCTCGAGCGCCGCGTCGTCCTGCAGGTGCTCGACCGCCGGTGGCGCGAGCACCTCTACGAGATGGACTACCTCAAGGACGGCATCGGCCTGCGCGCCATGGCCCAGCGCGATCCTCTCATCGAGTACCAGCGCGAGGGGTACCAGATGTTCCAGTCGATGATGGGTCAGATCAAGGAGGAGTCCGCCGGATTCCTCTACAACCTCGAGGTCGAGGTCCGAAAGGGCGAGGGCGTCGAGGGCGCCCAGGTCGAGGCGAAGGGTCTTGCACCCACCGCGGTGGAGGGCCAGCGCCTGGAGTACTCCGCCGCGAACGACGCCGGTGAGGTCGAGGTGCGCAACGACCGCGGCCAGGTGCAGCAGGCGGCGACCAACCGTCTTCGACAGGCCGGTCAGGCCGCCGCGCCGGTCGCCGAGGCCGCGCCCTCCGGCCCGCGCGGAGCTTTCGGCCAGCGCACCGCGGCCGCCGAGCCGGCCGCGAACAACCGCGCCGACCGTCGCGCCGCGGGCAAGAAGAAGTAACGCCGGTCTCTCGGATGCCGTGTCCCCGCCGTCTCGCGGGGGCGCGGCATCCGTGCGTTCGGGGAGGCCACGCGTGGTCGATTGGCTGGTTCGGCCCGGGGATATCCTGAGGCGATGAGCCCGCTGCGCCCCCTCGATCAGTCATCGAAGTTGAAGGATGTCCTCTACGAGATCCGCGGGGAGGCCCTCGTCGAGGCCGATCGACTCGAGGCCGAGGGGCACTCGATCCTTAAGCTCAACACCGGCAACCCCGCGATCTTCGGGTTCGAGGCGCCGCATCAGATCGTGCGCGACATGATCGCGTCGGTCCCGCACGCGCACGGTTACAGCGACAGCCGTGGCATCCTGTCGGCTCGGCGCGCGATCGTGTCGCGGTACGAGCAGGAGCCCGGTTTCCCGCACGTCGATCCCGACCACGTGTACCTCGGCAACGGGGTCTCGGAGCTGATCACGATGACGATGCAGGCGTTGCTCGACGAGGGTGACGAGGTGTTGATCCCGGCGCCGGACTACCCGTTGTGGACGGCGATGACGAGCCTGGGCGGCGGCACCCCGGTGCACTACCTGTGCGACGAGTCGCGGGAGTGGCAGCCCGATCTGGAGGACATCCGGTCGAAGGTCACTCCGCGGACGAAGGCGATCGTCGTGATCAACCCGAACAACCCCACGGGTGCGGTCTACTCGCGCGAGGTGCTGGAGGGGATCGCCGACATCGCCCGCGAGCACTCGCTGCTGCTGCTGTCGGATGAGATCTACGACCGGATCGTGTTCGACGACGCGGTGCACATCCCGATGGCGACCGTGGCTCCCGACCTGCTGTGCCTGACGTTCAACGGCCTGTCGAAGACGTACCGGGTGGCGGGGTACCGGTCGGGATGGCTCGTCATCACCGGTCCCAAGGCCCACGCCGAGGGCTTCCTGCACGGCATCAACCTGTTGGCATCCACGCGGTTGTGCCCGAACGTGCCGGCGCAGTTCGCGGTACAGGCCGCGCTGTCGGGAGTGCAGTCGATCGACGCCCTCATCGCTCCGACGGGGCGTCTGCACGAGCAGCGGGATGCCGCGTGGGAGGGCCTGGAGGCGATCCCGGGCGTCTCGTGCGTGCTGCCGCGGGGTGCGCTGTACGCGTTCCCCCGGTTTGACCCGGAGGTGTACGAGATCCCCGACGATGCGAAGTTCGTCCGCGATTTCCTCGTCGCCGAACACGTGCTCATCGTGCAGGGCTCGGGCTTCAACTGGCCGACGACCGACCACGTGCGTATCGTGACGCTTCCCGAGGCGCGCGTGATCTCGGATGCCGTCGAGCGCCTGGGCAACTTCCTGTCGTCCTGGCGGGCCTGACACGCGTCACAGGAGAGCGAGAGCGGTCACGCGCCACCGTCCGTCGAGTCCTTCGATGCGCAGGGCGACAGCCCGCGTCCGTGTGCGCGCGGAGGCGATGACGGTCGCCTCGACGACCCCGTCGGTCGGCGACGAGAGGTGCACGGAACGGATCTCGTGCACGTCACGCGGCGCGGGCATCCGGCGGGCGCTGCGGGCGCGGGCGGCGAGACCGGCGCGCACCACCACGGCTCGGTAGACCTCCTCGGTGGTCCATCGGGCCAACTGCTCCGCCTCGCGGACACCGGCGAAGACCTCGAGCACACCGCGGACGACGTTGCGCGTGAAGACCTCGGCGGAGGGGAGACGCTCCGACGAGGTGCGTTGCGGGGCGAAGAAGGCGTCCGGGCGGACGGCGGCGGAGGTGGTGGCCGAGCCGCGGGGGAGAGATGCGGGCATGGGGGGACTTCCGTGTCTCAGGGTTCCGGTGGGGCAGTCACACGACCGTAGGACGGGGCCGACCGGTGAAGCGAGCATCCCCGACGACCGCGCATCGAACCATCCGCGGGTGAAACCCGTCCGGCGTTCCGCCCCCACGACGCGCGTCTCCGCGACCCCGGAGTCCGGGGCAGCTCGCGCCCTGTGACCGTTCTGACAGGGCTGTGCGACAGGCGCTTTCTTCCTGGTCATCGAGAGAGTCCTCGATGCGGGCGGTCTCGACGCGCCGCCGACCCCGCGTCGCGAGGCGAACCCCTCCGATCCGCCCCTCACCCACGAGCGACAGCACGCCCGTGGCATCGATCTCCCGCACCTGCGCGACGAATTCCGGGGATCCGAACCGGTCAGGGGGTGACGGCGCTTCTGGTGCGCGATCATCATGTCCCCCGAGTTGCCGGTCCGGCCGATTCACCTGTGTTCTTCACCCGGTCCGCCAACCGGCCCGGCTCGAGGGCCCGCGCGGCTTAGGGTGAGAGAGTGTCGACACTCAGCGAACTCGTCTACGCCCAGGGCCGCTCCAGCGAGGCCGACGTCGAGTGGCTGCACCGGCTCGCCGGCGATGGTCAACTGCTGGCCGACCTGGCGTTCGCCGACATCGTGATCTGGGTGCCCACGCCCGATGACTCGTTCGTCGCCGTCGCGCACACCCGGCCCGGTGGCGCCGCGACCCTCTTCTACCGTGACATCGTGGGCGACCGCGTGCGTCCGCAGTGGCGTACGCAGGTGCGCGAGGCGTTCCAGAGCGGGCGCATCGTGGACTCGGCATCCCCGGACTGGTTCGAAGAGACCCCGACGCGCGTACGCGCGGTGCCCATCGTCCGCGAGCTCTCGCGCGAAGGACACCCCGTGACGACCGTCGGCGTGCTCACGCGTCACACCAACCTCGGCGAGACGCGCACGCCGTCTCGCCAGCAGATCACCTTCAACGACTGCGCCGACGACCTCTTCGGCATGATCTCGTCGGGGGAGTTCCCCGATCTGAAGGCTCCGACCTCACCGCGTCGCGGCGCCCCGCGTGCCTCCGACGGCCTCATCCGCCTCGACGTCGACGGCATCACCACCTTCGCGAGCCCCAACGCGCTCTCCGCGTTCAACCGCATGGGCTTCGACGACGAGCTCGAGGGAGAGTCCCTCGCAGAGGTCACCGAGCGCATCCTCCCCGCCAAGCGGCAGGACGTCGACGAGTCGCTCCCGATCGTCGTGACCGGCCGGGCGCCGTGGCGCGCCGACATCGAGGCGCGGGGCGTACAGGTGTCGCTGCGCACGATCCCGCTCCGCGACCGGGGCACGCGCATCGGAGCGATCGTGCTCAGCCGCGACGTGACCGAGATCCGTCACCAGGAGCAGGAGCTCATCACCAAGGACGCGACGATCCGCGAGATCCACCACCGCGTCAAGAACAACCTGCAGACCGTGGCATCCCTCCTGCGCATCCAGGCCCGGCGCACGCACTCGGACGAAGCCCGGGATGCCTTGACCCAGGCCATGCGACGGGTGTCGGCCATCGCGGTGGTCCACGACACCCTGTCCGAGGGACTGGCGCAGAACGTCGACTTCGACGACGTGTTCGCGCGCGTGCTGAAGCTCGTCGCCGAGGTCGCCGCGGCCCCCAACACGCGGGCGCGCACGCGCAGCACGGGCCGGTTCGGGACGCTGCCGAGCGAATACGCCACACCCCTCGCGCTGGCGCTCACCGAGCTCGTGACCAATGCCGTCGAGCACGGGCTGGCGGGTCAGGAGGGCGACGTCGAGATCTCCGCCGAGCGCGGCGACGAGATGCTCGAGGTGCGCGTGCGCGACACCGGGGTGGGGCTGCCGGAGGGTCAGGTCGGTCGCGGTCTCGGGACGCAGATCGTGCGCACCCTGATCCAGGGCGAGCTCGGGGGAACCATCGACTGGCACACCCTCATGGGCAGCGGCACCGAGGTCACGATCGAGATCCCGCTGCGCTACATCGATCGCATCAACGCCTGACGCACGCGGAGTCGGCGCGGCGCGGGGGAGCGGCGTCGTCGGCGTATCCTCAGCGATCCGCACAACGTCAGCTCAGAACGGCGTCAATCCACTGAGGTTGTGCGGATCGCGGACCTCGTGCGGCGGCCGTGGTCGCTGCGGCGCGTGCCGCGCCGCGTGGGCTGCGACCGCCGCGACCCTGCGACCGCCGCGACCGCCGCGACCGCCGTCGCAAACGAAAGGAGCCCACCCGGAAGGGTGGGCTCCTCGGCGACGTGGCGTCAGGAAGCGCGGCGGGCGCGAGCGGCGCGGCGCTTGAGAGCCCGGCGCTCGTCCTCCGACAGACCGCCCCACACGCCCGAGTCCTGGCCGGACTCGAGGGCGTACTGCAGGCAGACCTCGGTGACGGTGCAGCGTGCGCAGACCGACTTGGCCTTCTCGATCTGGTCGACCGCGGGACCGGTGTTGCCCACGGGGAAGAACAGTTCGGGGTCGACGGTCAGGCAGGCTGCTTTGTCGCGCCAATCCATAGGGGTGCTCCTTGTTGCGGGAAAATTACTGATGGCGGGCACCGGGGTTCGGGTCCGGTACCCTGGTGGGATACGCGAGCGATTGCTCGCCCCACGTCGCTGTGGGAGCACACGGCTTTTTCCATGCTCCCACAGCGCTTCCGGCCGATCAAGAGGTAACCGGCAGGTTTCCAGGTTGCAACGCCGGGGAAACACTTGTCGGGAAGGATCGCGGGTCATGCCGGTTCGTCTTCTGGCCGCGCTCGTCCTCGGGCTCGAGGCGATCGGTGTCCTGGCGCTCGCCGGCTGGCAGGTCGTGGCGCTGCTCGGGGGCGATACCGACTCCGTCGTCAGCTCGATCGCGCTCATCGTGCTCACCGTCATCGGGGCCGCAGCCGTCGGCGCGTTCGCCGTCGCGACGGCCCGCGACGTCTCCGCCGGCCGATCGGGCGGCATCGTGACGCAGCTGCTGATCCTGTCGGTCGCGATCGGCGCCGTGACGGGGGAGTGGGCGGCGCCCGGCGTGGCGCTGCTGATCGCCGCGCCCGCGGTCGTCGGCCTGGTCCTGCTGGTGCTCGCCGTGCGTGCGGCCGCGCCGCGCCGCCGCGACGACGCCTGACGCTCCGCCGTACCGCGGCATCCATCGCGCTTCCCCTGGGTTGGGGCGGGATCCTGCGTTCGGGGCGGAAATTCGCCGCCCTGAAGAGGGGAATGCGCCCCACACCGGAAGGCGCGCTGCCGGCGCCGTGCCGGCGGCCGGACGGGACCGGGTGTCAGGCCGCGGCGAGACCGAGCGCCTTGCGCAGGCGCGCGACGTGACCGGTGGCCTTGACGTTGTACTGCGCCTCGACGATGCGGCCTTCTTCGTCGATCACGAAGGTCGAGCGCAGAACGCCCGTGACGGTCTTGCCGTAGTTCTGCTTCTCGCCCCACGCTCCGTAGGCCTCGTGCACGGCGTGGTCGGGGTCGCTCAGCAGCGGGAACGTGAGACCGTCGCTCTCACGAAAGGCACGCAGCTTCTCGGGGGTGTCGCGCGAGACGCCGAGCACGGTGTACCCCGCGCCCTGGAGCGAGGAGAGGCTGTCGCGGAAGTCGCAGGCCTGCGTGGTGCATCCGGGCGTCTGCGCGGCGGGGTAGAAGTACACGATCACGCGGCGACCGCGGAAGTCGCTGAGCGAGACGGGGTGCTCGTCCTGATCGAGCAGGGTGAAATCGGGAGCGGCCTGGCCGGCTTCGAGAGTCGTCACCCCTCCAGCCTAGAACGCTCGATCGACTGGAACGTCGTGAGCAGCCGCTGCAGCGAGTCCAGTCGCGCCGCCCCGCCCGGCCCGAGGCGGCCGGATGCCACGGCCTCGATGATCGCGCAGTCGGGGGCGTCGGGCAGGTGCGTGCAGCCGCGGGGGCACTCCTCGGCGATCTCGGCGAGGTCGGTGAACGCGGCGAGCACGTTCGCGGGGTTCACGTGGCCGAGACCGAAGGAGCGGACGCCGGGGGTGTCGATGACCCATCCCGATCCGGCCGGCCCCCGGTAGCGCAGCGAGACGGTGGATGACGAGGTGTGGCGCCCGCGTCCCGTGACCTCGTTCACGTGCCCGGTCGCGCGCACCGACCCGGTCAGCGCGTTCACGAGCGTCGACTTGCCGACCCCCGAGTGCCCGACGAACACCGTCGAGTGCCCCACCAGCGCCTCGCCGATCCGCTCGAGGGGCATCTCGTCCTTGCCGCTGGTGAACACCCGCAGGTCGACGCCGTCGAAGTGCGAGAGGAAGTCGCTCGGGTCGGCGAGGTCGGTCTTGGTCACGACCAGCAGGGGACGGATGCCGGCATCCAGGGCTGCGACCAGGTACCGGTCGACGAGGCGTTCGCGCGGCTCCGGGTCGGCCGCGGCGACGACGACGAGCATCTGGTCGGCGTTGGCGACGATGACGCGTTCGACCTGGTCGGTGTCGTCGGCGCTGCGGCGCAGGAGCGACGTGCGCTCCTCGATGCCGATGATGCGTCCGAGTGTGCCCTCGGCGCCGGAGAGGTCGCCCACGACTCGCGCGCGGTCGCCGTTGACGATCGGCTGTTTGCGCAGTTCGCGTGCGCGGGTGGCCAGGACGCGACGTTCGTCGGGGCCGTCCTCGTCGACGAGCACGGTGTACCGTCCTCGGTCGACGCCCAGCACCCGGGCGATCTGCGCATCCGCGTGCGCGGGACGGCGCTTGGTGCGCGGCCGGTTCGCCTTGGGGTTGGGGCGGACCCGGACCGACGACTCGTCGAATTCGAGGTCGTCGTCGTCATCGGCTGCGTCGTCGAGCCAGCTCACGCGTCAGTCCGTGGCATCCGTGCCCAGCATCATCTGCCAGAGCGCGGCGAACTGCGGGAGCGTCTTCGCCGTCGTGCCGATGTCGTCGATGACGATGCCCGGCACGCGGAGACCGATCAGTGCGCCCGTCGTCGCCATGCGGTGGTCGTGGTGCGCCTTCCACTCGCCGCCGCGCAGGGGAGAGGGAATGATGCGGATGCCGTCGTCGAGCTCGTGCGCTTCGCCGCCGAGCCCGCGGAGATTGCCGACGAGCGCGGCGATGCGGTCGGTCTCGTGCCCGCGGATGTGCCCGATCCCGTGGAGGGTCGTCGGGCCGTCCGCGAACGCGGCGAGACCGAAGATCGTCGGCGCGAGTTCTCCGGCGGCCGAGAGGTCGAGCTCGGCGCCGAGGATGGCCTCACCCGCCGTGACCGTGAGCGTGCCGCCCCGACGGTGCACCTCGGCGCCCATCTCACCGAGGATCTCGGGGAGCAGGGCTCCGGGCTGGGTGCTGTGCGCGGGCCAGCCGGTCACCGACACGGATCCGCCGGTGACCATCGCGGCGGCCAGGAACGGCGCGGCGTTGGAGAGGTCGGGCTCGATCGCGACGTCTTTCGCCCTGATCGGCCCGGCGGGCACGATCCACTCGCCGACCGCGGGGCGCTCGACGTGGACGCCCCGGTGTGCGAGGGCCTCGACGGTCATGTCGATGTGCGGGATGCTCGGCAACCGCGACCCGACGTGACGCAAGTGCAACCCCACGTCGAATCGGGGAGCGACCAGCAGGAGACCCGAAACGAACTGGCTCGACTGGCTGGCGTCGATCTCGACCTCGCCGCCGCGCACGTGCCCGTGTCCGCGCACGGTGAAGGGGAGCGTCCAGCTGCCGCCGTCGTCGATGTCGACGCCCACCTCGCGCAGGGCCGAGACCATCGCTCCCATCGGGCGGTGCAGGGCGCTCGCGTGCGCCGTCACGTAGACGTCGCCGCGCGCGAGACCGGCGATCGGCGTGACGAAGCGCATGACCGTTCCGGCCTGGCCGCAGTCGACCGTCGTCCCCGCGCGGAAGGCTGGCGGCGGGGTGACTCTCAGGTCGGGGCCGAACGGCGATCCCTCGTCGATCTCCTCGACCTCGGCACCGAGAGCCCGCAGCGCGTCGATCATGCGCGCGGAATCGTCGGAGTGGAGCGGGGCGTGCAGCACGCCCGGTCCGTCGGCGAGCGCCGCGAGCACGAGTTCGCGGTTGGTCAGCGATTTGGATCCGGGCACGGTGACCGTGGCATCCACCGCCGCGAGCGCGACGGGTGCTGCCCATTCGCCGCGCGGCGCGGCGGTCGGGGAAAGGGGGGAATACCCGAGGTCGCTCATCGGTTCCTAGCCTACTGAAAGGGGGACGACACATGACCGCACTTCTCGAGCGCCCGGTGCTTCGGTGGGCCGAACATCCGGCCGACGTAGACTGGCCGTTGATGGACGACAAGGCAGATGCGACGGAGCCTCGCGCACAGTTCGAAGAGCAGGCTCTGCCCTTCATGGACCAGCTGTACGCGGCGGCGATGCGCATGACGCGCAACCCGGCCGACGCGGCCGACCTCGTGCAGGAAACCTTCGTGAAGGCTTTCGGCTCGTGGTCGACCTTCACGCAGGGCACCAACCTCAAGGCGTGGCTGTACCGCATCCTGACGAACACGTACATCAACACGTACCGCAAGAAGCAGCGCGAGCCGTACCAGAGCGCCATCGACGACCTCGAGGACTGGCAGCTCGGTGGTGCCGAGTCGACCACGGCCACGAGCGCCCGTTCGGCCGAGGCCGAAGCGATCGATCACATGCCGGCATCCATCGTGAAGGACGCCCTGCAGTCGATCCCCGAAGATTTCCGGTTGGCGGTGTACCTCGCCGACGTCGAGGGCTTCGCCTACCAGGAGATCGCCGACATCATGAAGACCCCGATCGGCACGGTCATGAGCCGCCTGCACCGCGGCAGGCGGCTGCTGCGTGACCTGCTGTCGGACTACGCGAAGGAGCGCGGCATCCAGGCCGCGACGGGAGTGAAGAAATGAGCGACTGCGGCTGCGACAAGGCACGGCGCGACCTCGAGGAGTACCTCCGCAACGAGGTGTGCAAGACCGAGCACAACGACATTCGCGAGCACCTCGAAAATTGCCCCGAATGCCAGGGCGAGGCGCTGGTGGCGCGCACCCTCACCGATGTGGTGGCTCGGGCATGCAAGGAGACGGCTCCCGACGAGCTCCGCGATCAGGTGCTGGCGCGGCTGAGGTCCCTGCAGGCCGCTCACTGACCCGTGCGGCTCGCGCGCCGCGAGGCAGGTCGTCCGTAGGCTGGGGTCATGGCCACCGCACAGACCTCGACCCTTCCCCTGGATGCCGAATCCTCGGCGGCGTTGGCCGACCGCGGCCTCGAGTACGCACTCGTCGACCGTGACGGCGACGCTTTTGCGCCCTTCCTGAGGTCGGTCGCGCGCGGATTCCTCGGTGAGGAACCGACGGCGGAACAGATCGAGAGTTCGCGCGACAGCCTGCGCGGGCGTCGTCTCACGGGCGTGTTCGACCGCCGTGGGGTCGAGCCCGATGCCCCCGTCGCGACGGTGGATTCGTGGGTGAACGAACTGACGGTGTCGCCCGGGCGGACCGTTCCGATCTGGTCGATCAGCGCCGTCACGGTCGCTCCGACGCACCGTCGGCGCGGCATCGCCACCGCGCTGCTCACCGGTGAGCTGCGCACCGCGGCGGCCGCGGGGTACCCGCTGGCGGGTCTCACGGTCACCGAGGCGACCATCTACGGCCGCTGGGGATTCTCGCCCGCCGCGTGGGCGTCGAACGTCACCGTCGACACTCGCCGGGCCCGCTGGACCGGTCCGGTCGCCCCCGGTCGCCTCGACTTCGTCTCGCGCGAAAGCCTGCCCGCGCGGATGACCGCCATCCACGAGCGTCTGCGCGTTCGTCGACCCGGAGCCGTCCCGGGCTGGGAGGGCCGCTGGCGCGGCATCGCCGGGCTGACCCCCGAAGCGCCGGATGCCAAGAAGGTCCGGGCCGTGGCGTACACGGATCCGGGGGGCGTCGAGCGCGGGATCCTCGTCTACACGATCGCCGAGCGCGAGGAGTTCACCGCCCACGAACTGGAGGTGCGCGCGCTCTTCGCGGACGGCGATGAAGCGCTGGGCGCGCTGTGGCGATTCGCTCTGGAGCACGACCTCGTCGGCCGCGTCATGGCGGAACTCCAGCCGGCGGTACCGCCGGTGCAGTGGATGGTCTCCGATCGGCGGGCGGTCACGGCCACGCTCACCGACCATCACTGGCTGCGCGTTCTCGACGTGCCGGGGGCTCTGGCATCCCGCGCCTATGCCGCCCCGCTCGACCTCGTGATCGGGGTGGGCGATCCGCTCGGGTTCGCGGACGGCGCGTGGCGCGTCCGCATCGATACGTCCGGCCAGGCGACCGTGGAGCGGGCCGACGCCGAACCCGATGTGCGGATGCCCGTCGGATCGCTCGCGTCGCTCCTGCTGGGCGGCGTGCGTGCCACCGAGCTCGCCACGGCGGGGCTCGTCGAAGGAGAGCCGCACCAGCTGGGAGCGATCGACGGTGCCTTCGCGGCCGAGGCGACGCCGCTTCTGGACATCTGGTATTGAGCGCCTGCCCATAGAGTCCCCGAGTAACATCCCGCCGATGTCCGCGCCGCTCCACACCGCCGCCGCCGCCCCGCGGCGCGGTTGGCGTACCCGCGGACGCTCGAGGGCCTTCCTGCGGGCTGCAGGGAGGTATGTCAGGACGCATCCCGTCTCGTTCGCGTTCGTCATCCTGATGCTCTCCGCCGCCGCTCTCACCGGGACGCTCTGGGGTGAGGATGCCTCGATCTGGGGCGCCGGCCCCCTGGCGACGTTCGGCGCGGGGCGGTGGTGGACGCTGCTGACGGCCCTCCTGATCCCGGACTCGACGATCGACGCGCTGGTGTCGGCGGCGCTGGCGGTCACGGTGCTCGCCTACGCCGAGAGACTGCTGGGATCCGCTCGTGCCGCTGGTCTGCTGATCGTGCTGGGCCTCGCCGGGCTCCTCACGGGCATCGGCCTGCACGCGGCCGCGTGGGCCCTCACCGATCTCCGGCCCGTGATCGCCGCCGAGGTGCCGGTCCTCGACCCGACGACACCGATCGCGGGGGTCGTGATGGCCGCCGCGGCCTTCGCTCCGACGCTGTGGCGCCGCCGGCTCCGGTTGGTCGGCTTCGCGATGCTCGCCCTGTTCGCCCTCTACGCCGGGGATGCCGACTCCTGGTATCGCCTGAGCGCCGCCGTCCTCGGCCTGGCCGTGGGCGAGGTCCTCGCGCGCGGTCGGGAGCGTCGGGCGTGGCACCGGAGCTCCACGCGCGAGACGCGTACGCTGCTCGCGCTGGTCGTCGCGGTCGTGGGCAGCGGACCCCTCGTCGCCCTCATCAGCGGTGGCGGCCGTGGTCCTCTCTCGCTCGTCGTGGATGCCTATACGCAGTACGACGACGAACTGCTGGCGCGCTGCGACCGGGTGGCCTCGTCCGTGTGCGACGAGCAGCTGGCGCTGCTGATGACACGCGGGCTCGGTCCCGCGCTCTTGGCCGTCACACCGCTCGTCCTCATCCTGGTCGCCGCCTGGGGCCTCCGGCTGGGGCGACGCGCGGCTCTCATCCTCGCCGTCCTCACCCTCGTGGCCACCGCCGTCATCCCCGTGGTCTCACTCGTGGACGGCCGGTTGCGCATCGACCCGTGGGTGGACGGCAGCGGCGCGGAGTACGTGCTGTGGGCCCTGGCCACCGTGGTCATCCCGTTGACCCTCGCCGGCGTTCTCGTCATCCAGCGTCGGAGGTTCCCCATCCGGGCGACGCGCGGTGCGGCGCGGACCGTCTCGGTCGTGATCGGTGTGGCCTTCGTCGCGTGCGCGACGACGTTCTTCGCCATCGAGGCTCTCGGGCGCCGTTCCTTCGACCGCGATCCGTCGGTCGTGGATCTCGTCCTCCTCACGTTGCGACGCTTCCTGCCGCCGGCCTACACCAACCCCGCGGGCGTCGCGAATTTCCCGCATCACGGCCCCGCACTGTTCGCCTATCAGTGGGTGGGCGTGCTGTTCTGGGCGATCGTGATCGCCGCCGTCCTGTGGCTGTTCCGCCGGGTGCAGCGCCCCGACCCCGGCGACACCCGGCTCTACCGCGAGCTGCTCCAACGGGGCAGTGACACTCTCGGATTCCTCGGAACATGGGCCGGCAACCGGCACTGGTACTCGGATGACCGCGAGTGCGCGGTCGCGTATCGCCTCGTCGGCGACGTCGCGCTCGCCATCGCCGACCCGCTCGCACCGGTCGGTCGGAGGGTGGAGACCCTGCGGACCTTCTCGGATTTCTGCGTCGAGCACGGCTGGACCCCCGCCTTCTACAGCGTTCACGACGACACCGCCGCCGACCTCGAGGGGCTCGGGTGGCGAAGGGTGCCGGTGGGCGTGGAGACGGTGATGGACCTCCCGGGACTGACCTTCGCGGGCAAGGCCTGGCAGAAGGTCCGGCAGCCGTTGACGCGAGCCGAGCGCGAGGGGTACACGGCGGTGTGGACGCGCTGGCACGAACTCACGGTCTCGCAGTCCTCTCAGGTCATCGCGATAGATGAGGAGTGGGTGGCCGACCGCGCACTGCCCGAGATGGGGTTCACGCTCGGCTCGCTCGACGAGCTGCGCGACCGCGACGTCCGGCTGCTCCTCGCGGTCGGGCCGGACGGGCAGATCGAGGCCGTGACGAGCTGGATGCCGAGCTGGACGGACGGAGCGGTGACCGGGTGGACGCTCGATTTCATGCGACGTCGCACAGACGGACCCAACGGCATGATGGAGTTCCTCATCGCCAAAGCGGCGTTGCAGCTGCAGGAGGAGGGGGCGGCCGTGCTGAGTCTCTCCGGCGCTCCGCTCGCCGAGGCGCCCGATGCGCCCGCGGACGGCGATCAGGCCCCCCTGCGCGCGCTGCTGCGCTGGTTGGCCGAGGTGCTCGAGCCCGCGTACGGTTTCGCCTCCCTGTTCCGCTTCAAGGGCAAGTTCCGGCCGCGCTATCGCGAGCTCGCCCTGGCCTACCGTGACCCGCTCCATCTTCCGGCCATCGGAGCGGCCGTGGGCCGTGCGTACCTGCCCGACGCCTCGCGTCGGGAGATCGTCGCGCTGGCGCGTACCGCCTGGGAGGGCCGTCGATGATCCGTCACATCCTCGCGCTGGAACTCATCACCTCCCCCCTGCTGGCGATCGCGGTCGCCGTCGCCGCGGTCGGAGTCCTGCTCGTCATCCTCTGGCGGCCGCGCCGTGTCATCCGCACGCTCGTCATCGCGCTGGCCGCCGGCGTGGCGATGTACATCGCGGCGGCCGTGCTGGAGGCCCTCGGCACCTTCCAGGGGCCCTTGCCCGCGGGAGCGGCGTGGTGGGCGGCGGGCGGAATCACAGCGGCGGCCATCGGTGTCGTCGGCGTCTTCCGTGGGCCATGGGGACGCCGTCTCGTCGGCGTCGTCACCGTCGTTTCCGCGCTCGCCGCGGCGGCTCTGGGGGTCAACACGTCGTACGGCGTGACGCACAATCTCGCGGCGATCCTCGGCATCCAAGCACTCGACCCGGCGGTCCTGCCCGCGAACGGGGGCGTGATCGAGAGCGACCCTGCCACCCTCTACCAGAGCTGGCAGCCTCCGGCCGGGATGCCGACCCAGGGAACGGTGAGTGCGCTCAACGGAGGGACGCATATCCCGACAGGCCAGTACGCCGCGCGTGACGCCTCCCTCTACCTGCCGCCCGCAGCGCTCGTGCCGAACCCCCCGGCGCTGCCGCTGCTGGTGTTCATGATGGGCCAACCGGGGTCGCCCGACCCGCTGCCCCTGGCGAAAGCGCTCGACGCCTTCGCGGCGCAGAACAAGGGGCTCGCGCCCATCGCGATCGTCGTTGATCAGCTCACCGCTCCCGACCTCGACCCCGCGTGCGTGGACTCGGCGAAGTTCGGTGCCGTCTCGACCTACATCAACCAGCTCGTGCCGCAGTGGGCCGAAGCGAACCTGAACATCGTCAAGGACCACCGCTACTGGACGATCGGCGGCTTCTCGAACGGCGGCTCCTGTGCGGCGTTGTACGGCTCGAAGTACCCCGACACGTGGGGGCAGATGCTCGACGTCATGGGCAACGAGTTCCCAGGCTCCGAGCACGTGGATCAGACGGTGGCCGACGTCTACTCCGGTGACGCGGCGGCGTTCCAAGCGAACAAGCCCTCGGTGGTGATGGCCGCGGCGCCCGCGGGTACCTACGCCGGGCACACGGCCGTCTTCACGTGGGGCAGCCTCGACAGCACGTACGGCCCCGGGCAGCTTGCGAACTCGCAGGCGGCCCAGGCGGCCGGCTTCACCGTGCTGACGTACATCGTCGAGGGAGCGGGACACACCGGCGAGGCGCTCGACGGGAGTCTCGCTTTTGCGATCCCGGCGCTGGCCCCGACGCTCGGCCTCGCGCCTCCGGCATCCTGAGTTCCTGAGAACGACGAAGGGGCCCGGTCGAGATGACCAGGCCCCTTCGTCGTTTCGGTGATCAGCGCGCGAGCGCCGCCTTCATGATCTCGGCGTGCTCGTTCGCGTGGACCTTCGGCGAGCCCGTTGCGGTGGAGGCCGCGGAGGCGCGGGAGATCACACGGATGCCGCGGCCACCCAGCTGGTCGGCGACCTCAAGCGCGATGAACGGCCAGGCTCCCTGGTTCTCGGGCTCGTCCTGGACCCACACCAGCTCGGCGTTCGGGTAGGTCTCGAGGACGCGGTTGAGCTCATCGACGGGGGCCGGGTAGTACTGCTCGAGGCGGACCAACGCGATCTCCGGGTTGGGGTTCTTGTCGAGCTCGGCACGGAGGTCCCAGTGGATCTTTCCGGCGTGAAGCAGCACGCGGGTGACGGCGCCGCGGTCGAGGTCGCGGTTGTCGTCGAGCACGGGCTCGAAGCGACCCTCGAGGAAGTCTTCGACGGGGCTCGTCGCACCGCGCAGGCGCAGCATGGCCTTCGGGGTGAAGACGATGAGCGGGCGGCGCGGACGCTGGTACGCCTGGCGGCGCAGCAGGTGGAAGTACGACGCCGGCGTGGACGGACGCGCGACGATCATGTTGTCCTGCGCGCACATCTGCAGGTAGCGCTCGATGCGCGCCGACGAGTGGTCGGGTCCCTGACCCTCGTAGCCGTGGGGGAGGAGCAGCACGACGCTCGACTGCTGCGCCCACTTCTGGTCGGCCGAGGAGATGAACTCGTCGATGACGGACTGCGCGCCGTTCGCGAAGTCGCCGAACTGCGCCTCCCACAGCACGAGGGCGTCGGCACGCTCGACCGAGTAGCCGTACTCGAACGCCATCGCGGCGTACTCGCTGAGCAGCGAGTCGTAGACCCAGAAACGGCCCTGGTTCTCGCTGAGGTTCGCCAGCGGCAGCCATTCCTGACCGTTGTTGCGGTCGTGCAGAACCGAGTGGCGCTGCACGAACGTGCCGCGACGCGAGTCCTGGCCGGCCAGACGCACCGGCGTCCCCTCCATCAGCACCGAGCCGAAGGCGAGGAGCTCGCCGAAGGCCCAGTCGATGCCTCCGTTGCGGCTCATGTCGAGTCGCTTCTCGAGCAGCTGCTGCAGCTTGTTGTGCACCGTGAAGCCGTCGGGCTTGTTGACGAAGGCGTCGCCGATGTGGTGGACGACCTCGCGCGAGACACCGGTGGTCTCGGGGGCCCCGACGACCACGTCATCGGACGCGTCGGTCGAGACGATCGGGGTGGAACCGGTCTCCGCCGCGTGGGTGTCGGCGAACGCGACCTCGAGACGGTTCTGGAAGTCCTGCTTGGCCTGCTCGTACTCGTCTTCCGTGATGTCGCCGCGGCCGACGAGCGATTCGGTGTAGAGGCGCCGCACCGAGCGCTTCGCCTCGATGAGGTTGGTCATCAGCGGCTGGGTCATCGAGGGGTCGTCGCCCTCGTTGTGACCGCGACGGCGGTAGCAGACGAGATCGATGACGATGTCGCGGTGGAACTCCTCGCGATAGAGGAACGCCAGATCGGCCGCGCGGACGACGGCCTCGGGGTCGTCGCCGTTGACGTGCAGGATCGGAGCCTGGATCGTCTTGGCGACGTCGGTGGCGTACACCGAGGTGCGGGCATCGGTCGGCGTGGTGGTGAATCCGACCTGGTTGTTCACGACGACGTGGATCGTGCCCCCGGTGCGGTAGCCGCGCAGCTGCGACATCTGCAGCGTCTCGACGACCACGCCCTGGCCCGCGAAGGCCGCATCGCCGTGGACGAGGATCGGCAGCCACGAGAACGTCCCGATGGGCTTGCGGTCCTGCTTGGCGCGGACGATGCCCTCGAGCACGCCGTCGACGGTTTCGAGGTGCGAGGGGTTCGCCGCGAGGTAGACGGGCAGTTCGTCGCCGGAGTCGCCCACGAAGGTGCCCTCGGTGCCGAGGTGGTACTTCACGTCACCCGAGCCGCGCTTGCTGCCCACGGCGACGGCGCCCTCGAACTCGCGGAACACCTGGCCGTAGGTCTTGCCGGCGATGTTCGTGAGCACGTTGAGGCGGCCGCGGTGGGCCATGCCGATCGCGGCACCGTCGAGGCCCGCGGATGCCGCGCCCTGGAGGATCTGGTCGAGCAGCGGGATGAGGGACTCGCCGCCCTCGAGGCTGAAGCGCTTCTGACCGACGTACTTCGTCTGCAGGAACGTCTCGAACGCCTCGGCCTGGTTCAGCTTCGACAGGATGCGCAGCTGCTCATCGTGGCCGGGCTTGGTGTACTTGACCTCGATGTTGCGCTGGAACCACTGGCGCTGCCCGGGGTCCTGGATGTGCATGTACTCCACGCCCATGGTGCGGCAGTAGGAGTCGCGCAGCACGCCGAGGATGTCGCGGAGCTTGGCGACGCGCTTCGCCCCGAGACCGCCGGTGACGAACTCGCGGTCGAGGTCCCAGAAGGTGAGCCCGTGGGACTCGATCTCGAGGTCGGGGTGGGTGCGCTGGACGTACTCGAGCGGGTCGATGTCGGCCATGAGGTGGCCGCGCACGCGGTACGAGTTGATGAGCTCCTGCACGCGGGCGCTCTTGTCGATGCGCTCCGAGAGGTCGACGCTGATGTCGGCCGCCCAGTGGATCGGCGCGTAGGGGATGCGCAGCGCCGCGAAGATGTCGTCGTAGAAGCCGCGCTGCCCGATGAGCAGTTCGTGCACCTTCTTCAGGAACTCGCCGGACCCGGCGCCCTGGATGACCCGGTGGTCGTAGGTGCTGGTGAGGGTGATCGTCTTGCCAATCGCCAGCTCGTTGAGCGTCTTCTCGCTGGCGCCCTGGAACTCGGCGGGGTACTCCAGCGCGCCGGCGCCGATGATCGCACCCTGGCCGCGCATGAGACGGGGGACCGAGTGCACCGTGCCGATGCCGCCCGGGTTCGTGAGCGAGATCGTGGTGCCCTGGAAGTCGCCCGGCGTGAGCTTGTTCGACCGTGCACGGCGGACCAGGTCTTCGTAGGAGGCGAGGAACTCGCCGAAAGACAGCGTGTCGGCGCGCTTGATGCTGGGGACCAGGAGCGCGCGCGAGCCGTCGGGCTTGGGCATGTCGATGGCGATGCCGAGGTTGATGTGCGCGGGCGCCACGACCGAGGGCTTGCCGTCGATCTCGGCGTAGTAGACGTTCTGGCTCGGGAACTCTTTGAGGGCCTGGATGAGCGCCCACCCGATGAGGTGCGTAAAGCTCACCTTGCCGCCGCGGGTGCGGGCCATGTGGTTGTTGATGACGATGCGGTTGTCGATCATCAGCTTCGCGGGGATCGTGCGCACGCTCGTGGCGGTGGGCACCGTGAGCGAGTCGTCCATGTTGCTCGCGAGCGCCTTCGGCATGCCCTTGAGGACGGTGACCCGGTCTTCTTCGGTGCTGTCGCCGCCGGCCGAGGGAACGGCGTTCGGGGCCTGCGCGGGAATCGGCTGCGGCGCGGCGGGCTTGGCCGTCGTGCGTGCCACGGGCGCCTGGCCGACCACCGGGATCGGTGCGGTCACGGGCTTGGGCTCCGACGGTGCCGCCTTCGCCGGGGCCGGTGGCGGCGAAGCGGCCGGGGCGGATCCGTCGACGACCGGGTGGTACGCCTCCAGGATGGGCCACCAGGCCTTGTCTACGGAGTGCTTGTCGACTTTGAACTGTTCGTAGAGCTCGTCCACGAGCCACTCGTTCGCGCCGAACTCGCCCTCGCTCGAAGTACCGACGCCCGTCACCTGGCTCGACACAGTCGATCGCCTGCTTTCCTCGATGAAGATTCGTGTGGATGCACGCAGTGATCTTCGTTGCGCACTCGTTCCAGCCTAGCCGAGGAATACCGGCTCATCCCGGGGTCTCCCCATGATCGGATGTGATGAGGTGGATCACATGGAGTTCTCCGGTGCACAGCCCGACGTCGATCTGACCTACTCGGACGTCTTCCTGGTTCCCCGTCATTCGGAGGTGGGCAGTCGTTTGAGCGTCGACCTGGCTCCCGGTGACGGGAGCGGGGCCACCCTGCCGCTGGTCTCGGCCAACATGAACTCGGTCACCGGCCTGCGCCTGGCCGCGACGCTCGCGCGCCGGGGAGGTCTCGGCGTGCTGCCGCAGGACCTGGCCCTGCCCCGCCTGGTCGAGGCCGTGAAATGGGTCAAGGCGCAGCCGGTCGCGTGGGACGCCGCCCTGGTCCTGCCGCCCTCGGCCACGGTGGCCGAGGCGCGCCTCGTGCTCCCCGCCGTTCCCGGGCGGGGGATCGTCGTCGCCGAGCAGCGCGAGGACGGCACCGTCCCCCTCGACGGCTACCGGGGAATCGTCCCGGCCCCGCGTCTGGCCACGGCGCTGCCGGATGCCACTCTCGGCGACATCGCCCGCACGGACGCGTCGCCGGTCGAGGTCGACCGGATCGGCGACCCGCACGAGGTCTTCGCGCTCGTGGGAGCGGCCGACATCGTCGCGGTGGTCGACGGCGACCGCATCGTCGGCACGCTCTCCGCGCGCAGCGCTCTGCGCGACTCGGTCTACCGCCCCGGCGTCGACGCGGACGGGCGTCTCATCGTCGCCGCCGCCGTCGGGATCAACGGCGACGTCGCCGGGAAGGCCCGCGCGCTCGCCGCCGCCGGTGTCGACGTGCTCGTCGTCGACACCGCCCACGGGCACCAGGAACAGATGCTGCGGGCGCTGCGCGACGTCGCGGCGCTGGACCTCGGCATCCCGATCGCCGCCGGGAACATCGTCACCGCCGACGGGGTGCGCGACCTCACGGTCGCGGGCGCCTCGATCCTCAAGGTGGGCGTCGGCCCCGGGGCGATGTGCACCACGCGCATGATGACGGCCGTCGGACGGCCCCAGTTCTCGGCGGTGCTCGAGACGGCGGAGGCCGCCCGCGCCGCGGGGGCCCACGTGTGGGCCGACGGTGGCGTCCGCTACCCGCGCGACGTCGCCCTCGCGCTCGCCGCGGGCGCCGCGTCTGTGATGATCGGGTCGTGGTTCGCGGGGACCATCGAGTCGCCGGGTCGACTGCGAACCGACGAGGACGGCCGCATCTACAAAGAGTCGTGGGGCATGGCCTCGACCAAGGCCGTGCAGGGGCGTTTCCAGGCACTGGATGCCTTCGAGCGTGCCCGCAAGGAGCTCTTCGCCGAGGGCATCTCGTCGTCTCGCATCTACCTCGATCCCCAGCGCCCCGGGGTGGAGGACCTGCTCGACATGATCACCTCGGGCGTGCGGTCCTCGTTCACGTACGCGGGAGCGGCGACGGTGGCACAGTTCCACGAGCGCGCCCGCGTGGGGCTGCAGTCCGCGGCGGGCTACGAAGAGGGCAAGGCGCTGCCTGTCAGCTGGTGAGCTCTCCCGAGGCCGTGACGTCGGCCTCCAGTGTGATCCAGGCGCCCAGCTGAACCGAGAGGTCGAGGTCTTCGCCGGATCGGACCGCGGAGCGCCGCGGATCCGCCGGGAACAGCCCGTCCGCGCGGTTCGCCCACAGGGCCTCGGCGTTTCGGTGCACGAGCCGGCGCGCACGGTCGGCATCCTCCGCGTCGAGGCCGGTGGCCGCGACCGCGAGGTATCGGGCCAGGATGCCGGCGAAGAGACCGCCGTCCCCGCCCCCGGCCGCGGGGAACAGCCCGTCGTCGGCGGCGCACCAGCGCTCGACCGCCCGGACGACGGCGGCGGCGCGTCGCCGGTCGCCCACGGCGATCGCGGCTCCGATCGCGACGCCCTGGTTGTAGGTCCACAGATCGGGGCGGACGACGCCGTGTTCGATCCCATCGCGCACGAGTCCGGTTCCCGGATCGTCGAGGGTCGCGGCGACCCACGCGCTCAGCTCGGCGGCGCGGCGGCCGTAGCGGCTGGGAGCGAGGACCATCGCGGCCGGACCGTTCGCGGGGGCGTTGTACAGCACGCTCCCCGTGCGCCAGGGCAGGGCTCCGACCGCGGGATCGATCGCCCGCTCCAGCACTCGCGCGATGCGCGCGCGGGCGTGGCCGCGGGGCCGCGCCTCGGCCAAAGCCAGACCCATCCACGCGATGTCGTCGTAGAACGGCGTGATCCACGTTCCCGCGGTACGCACGGTCACGCCGCGCAACAGGGCGCTGATCAGTCGGCGTCGCTTCGCCGCGGGGCGGTGGCGCTCCGCTTCGGCGAGCCCGTGGATGAGATGGGCGTGCCACCAGTAGTGCCACGTGCGTGCCCCCTCTCCCGCGAGCGCGCCGTGGGCCCACGCGATCGGACCGTAGCGGTGCACGTAGGCGGCGACGACCGCTTCCTCGGCGAGAGCGGCGCGCCGCTGGGGGGAGCGGGTGGCATTCATCACCCCATCCTGTCGGGCCGATGCGGATGCCACCCGCCCCGTGCCCGCCCGCGCGAGAGGCCCTAGAATCGGGGGCACGATGGACGACCCTCCCAGTTGTAGACCCGAGCCCCGACGACCCACTCCCGCTGCGAGCGGGGGTGACGCGTGATGGATTACGTCATGTTGGGCGTGGGGCTACTGCTTACGGTGGGAACGGGCCTCTTCGTCGCGAGCGAATTCGCCCTGGTGAACCTGGATCGCGCCGACCTGGAGGCGCGACGCGACGCGGGTGAGAGCCGACTCTCCCTCACGATCGATGCGCTGCGGATCACGTCGACGCACCTCTCCAGCGCGCAGCTGGGCATCACGCTGACGACTCTCCTCACCGGTTACACAATGGAGCCGGCGATCTCGAACCTCCTCCGTCCCGTCTTCCTGTCGTGGTCGATTCCGGAGGCGGTCGTGGTCCCGGTCTCGGCGGTGCTCGGTATCGGCATCGCCACCGTGCTGTCGATGATCCTCGGCGAGCTCGTCCCGAAGAACTTCGCGCTCGCCGTCCCACGTCAGGCCGCCAAGCTCGTCATGCCCTTCCAGGTGGCCTTCACCATGGTGTTCCGTCCGGCCGTCGCGGTGCTCAACGGCAGCGCCAACGGCGTGCTGCGCGCCGTCGGAGTGGAGCCCAAGGAGGAGCTCTCGGGCGCGCGCACCGCGGAGGAGCTCTCGAGCCTGGTGAAACGCTCCGCGAGCGCCGGCATGCTCGAGCAGGACACCGCCTCTCTCCTGGACCGCAGCCTCACCTTCGCCCGGCTGAGCGCCGCCGACGTCATGACGCCCCGCCCGAGCGTGCACGCGCTCGCCGCAGGAGAACCGGTCGACGCCGTCATCCAGCTGGCCCGGCGCACCGGGCACAGCCGCTTCCCGGTCTACGAGGACTCGATGGACGACATCGTCGGCGTCGTGCATCTCAAGGCCGCCGTGGGGGTGCCCCGCGACCGTCGCGCCGACGTCCCCGTCGCCGCCCTCGCCACCGAGCCGCTCCGCGTGCCCGAGACCGTGCACCTCGACACGCTCGTGTCGGAGCTGCGCTCCCGCGGGTACCAGATGGCCATCGTCGTCGACGAGTACGGCGGCACCGCCGGGGTCGTGACGCTGGAAGACCTCGTCGAGGAGATCGTCGGCGAGGTGCTCGACGAGCACGACCGTTCGCGTGCGGGCGTCGTGCGCACCGCGGCATCCCTCACCTTCCCCGGCGACCTGCGTCCCGACGAACTCCTCGACCGCGCCGGGGTGCGCGTGCCCGAGGGCGAGGTCTACGACACCGTCGGCGGATTCCTCATGGCCGAACTCGAACGCATCCCGAAGGTCGGAGACACCGTGGCGATCGAGGACGGCATCCTCACCATCCATCGCATGGACGGCCGGCGCGTGGACCGTGTGCAGTTCACGCCGACGCCCTCCGAGGAGAACGTCGACGACCTCGTGCGCGCCGCGAAGGGGGGTAACCAGCGATGAGCGACTGGGCAGGAATCGCCTGGCTGGTGGTGCTGCTGGCCGCCAACGCCTTCTTCGTGGGCTCGGAGTTCGCCGTCATCTCCGCCCGCCGTTCACAGGTGGAGCCGCTCGCCGAGCGCGGCTCGCGGTCGGCCAAGACCGCGCTCTACGCGATGGAGCACGCGACGCTCATGCTCGCGACCTGTCAGCTGGGCATCACCATCTGCTCGCTGCTGATCCTGAACGTCTCCGAGCCCGCGATCCACCATCTGATCGCCGAACCGCTGGGGCTCACCGGGCTCTCCGAGACGGCCGTGGACGTCGTGGGCTTCGTCGTGGCGCTTCTGCTGGTGTCGTACCTGCACGTCGTGTTCGGAGAGATGGTGCCGAAGAACCTGGCGTTCTCGCTGCCTGATCGCGCCGTCCTGATGCTCGCCCCGCCCCTCGTGGCGGTGTCGAAGGCGTTCTATCCGATCATCGTCGCGCTGAACTGGACGGCCAATCACATCGTGCGTCTGTTCCGGGTCGAGCCCAAGGACGAAGCGACCTCGACCTACACGCTCGACGAGGTCGCCACGATCGTGAACCAGTCCCGCCGCGAGGGCGTCCTCGACGACGCCGCGGGCACCGTGACCGCGGTGGTGGAGTTCACCGAGAAGAAGGCATCCGACATCGCGGTGCCGATGGCCGACCTCGTGACCCTCCCCGAAGAGACGACGCCGGCCGACATCGAACGGGCCGTGGCACAGCACGGCTACTCGCGGTACGTGATCGTCGACGGGCACGGGCACCCGGCGGGGTACGTGCATCTCAAGGACGTGCTCCGTGTCGCCGAGGGGCCCGACGACGAGGCCCGCATGGCGCGGCCCATCCCGGCCAAGCGCATCCACCACATGGTCTCGGTGCTCGAGTCGACCGACCTCGAGGACGCTCTCGCCCTCATGCGCCGATCGGGCCGTCACCTCGCGCAGGTGCGTGACGACGCCGGCCAGGTGCGCGCGGTGCTCTTCCTCGAGGACGTGATCGAGGAGCTCGTGGGCGAGGTGCAGGATGCCACCGCCCGCCGCCGGTTCGTCTGACGCACACCGTCGAGGGGTCCCGGTCGGACCCCTCGACGCCGTCGCACGTCAGTAGGCGCGCAGGTACTGCGCGGGCGCGGGGAGATCGGCACCGAGCTCGGCCGCCGCGCGCAGCGCGTAGTGCGGGTCGCGGAGCCACTCGCGTGCGGAGAGCACGGCGTCGGCGCGGCCGTCGGCGACGATCGACTCCGCCTGTCGGGCGTCGTCGATCATGCCGACCGCCCCGACGAGGAGCCCGGTCTCGCGACGGACGGTTTCGGCCAGGGGGACTTGGTAGCCGGGACCGGGGTGAATGTTCTGATGCGGCACCAGTCCGCCGCTGGAGACATCGATGAAGTCGGCTCCCACGGCGGCGACGCGCTCCGCCGCGCGGACGGTGTCGTCGATGTCCCACCCGCCCTCGGCGGCATCCGTCCCGGAGAAGCGGACGAAGACCACGGCGTCCGGCGCGGCATCGCGCACCGCCGCGGTGACGCGTTCGAGCAGACGGACGCGTCCGTCGAACGACCCGCCGTACTCGTCCTCGCGAAGGTTGCTGAGGGGCGAGAGGAACTGGTGCAGCAGGTAGCCGTGGGCGGCGTGCACCTCGAGCACCTCGAAGCCGGCCGCGACAGCGCGGCGGGCGGCATCCGCGAAATCGCTCACGACTTTCTCGATGCCCGCTTCGTCGAGCTCGCGCGGCTCCGCGAAGCCGGGGTAGGCGAGGGCGGACGGCGCGACAGTGGTCCACCCGCAGTCCTCGGGCGCGACGGATCCTCGGCCGCCGGTGAGGGGCGAGGTGGTGGAGGCCTTGCGGCCCGCGTGGCCGAGCTGCACCCCCGGGACCGCACCCCGAGCGCGGATCGCGGCGACGATCGGCGTCCACGCCTCCGCCTGGGCGTCGTTCCACAGGCCCACGTCGTCGGGCGAGATGCGTCCCTCGGGCGAGACAGCCGTGGCCTCGGCGATCACGAGGCCGGCGCCCCCGGCGGCGAACTGGGCGAGGTGCACGTGGTGCCAGTCGTTCGGGAGGCCGTCGACGGCGCTGTACTGGCACATCGGCGAGACCCACAGCCGATTGCGCATCTCGATACCGCGGATCGTCAGGGGAGTGAAGAGGGTGCTCACGTCGGCCTCTCTCGTTCTAGGGTGACGCCATGACGGCGAGGGATTGGACGGGGCACGATGCGGCCCGCACACTTCGAAGGCCAACCGACGCCGACGACAAGTATTCCCGCGGGGTCGTGGGCATGCGCACCGGATCCGCGCGGTACCCGGGTGCGGCGGTGCTGGGTGTCGAGGCGGCCTGGCGCACCGGCACCGGGATGGTGCGCTACGTCGGGCCGGAGCGAGCGCAGGACCTCATCCTGCAGCGGCGTCCGGAGACCGTCACGGCGGACGGGCGCGTGCAGGCATGGGTCATCGGATCGGGCACGGATGCCACCGAGCGCGACGCCGCGGAGACCGCGGCGCTGCGCGGCATTCTTTCGGGTGACGTGGCCGTCGTCGCGGACGCGGGCGCGCTGGACCTCGTGCCGGCCGCCTCGGCACCGGTGATCGTGACCCCGCACGCGCGTGAGCTGGCTCGGCTTCGCGAGGCGTTGGGGCTGGATTCCGGGTCCGGAACCGGGGACGAGGCCCGCGAGCGGGTGGCGGCCGAGACGGCGGAGGCCCTCGGCGGCGTCGTGCTGTCGAAGGGCGCGGTGACGATCGTCGCGGCGCCCGGGGGATGGGTGCGCCGCGTCGTAACGGGAACGCGGTGGCTGGCGACGGCCGGGACCGGGGATGTGCTGGGTGGCGTCCTCGGCGCGGTCGTGGCGGGCGCAGCGGCGGAGGGTCGCGCCTCGCTCGACGACCTCGCGGCGTGCGCGGCGACCGCCGCGTGGGTGCACGGCACCGCCGGGACGGCTGCGGCGGACCGATACGGCGAGGGAGGCGGCCCGATCACGGCGCTCGACGTCGCGGAGGCGGTTCCCCGGGTCGTCGCGGGTCTCCTCGGCGCGCACTGACGGACTCGATCGCATAACGAATGCCGTCCCGCACGCCCGGCGGGCCGCGGGCACGCGCGGTCGACGGCATCCACCGGTCAGGGTCGCGCGAAATCGCCCGCTTAGGATGATCCGGTGGTGAGGCGTGTCGTCATTCTGTTGCTGGCGTTCGTCGCCGTCCACGTCACGGTGGGGATTCTGGGCTTTCAGCAGCCCAACGAACCCATGGGCGACGTGTATCTGGTGTACGAACCGTGGTCGCGCTGCGCCCTCTTCGGCAGCGTCGACATCACCTCGTGCACCCGCTCGGTCGCGTGGGAGTGGCCCGGCATCACCGAGAAGTGGATCTACCCTCAGCTCGCCTTCCTGCCGATGACGTTCGCGTGGCTCTTCGCCTGGGCCATCTCGTACACCCCGGCGTGGGCGCTCACGGTGTCGCTCGCGAACCTCATCGCCTTCGTCGTGCTGGTCGGTTCGGCCCGGTCGCGCGGTCGCGTGATCGCCGCCGCGTTCTGGCTCGCCGCGATCCTGCTCATCGGTCCCGTCGGCATCTACCGGATCGACGGCATCACCGTCCCGTTCGCGATCCTCGGCGGTATCTGGCTGGTGCGCCGGCCGTTCGTGGCATCCGCCCTGTTGTCGATCGCGGTGTGGATGAAGGTGTGGCCCGCGGCGATCCTCGCGGCCGGATTCGTGGCGATCCGTCGTCGCCTCGCCCTCGTCTGGGGCGCGGTGGCGGTATCTCTCGCGACGATCATCCCCGTCGTGGCCCTCGGCGGCGCGCCCTACGTCTTCGGCTTCGTGGGCGATCAGACCTCGCGCGGCATCCAGATGGAAGCCCCGGTCGGCGGGCTGTACATGTTCCTGGCGTCGTTCTACGTCCCCGGGTCCGAGGTGTACTACGACGGGACCGTCCTCACGTTCCAGGTCACCGGCCCCGGCGCCGACGTCGTCATCGCCGCGATGACGCCGATCATGCTGCTCGTCATGCTCGCGGTCCTCGTCGTCGGGGCCCGCAAGATGTGGCGCGGAGCCACCTTCCTGAGCCTCTTCCCGCCGCTCTCACTCGCTCTCGTGACCGCGTTCATCGCGCTCAACAAGGTCGGCTCCCCGCAGTACTACGTGTGGCTGTTCCCGCCGGTGGTCCTCGGCCTGATGCTCGACCGGCGTCGCTGGTACGGGTTCGCCGCCCTCACCCTCGCGATCGCGGGCGTGACGCAGTGGGTGTATCCGCTCGTCTACGACGGGCTCATGGCGACCCATCCCGCCCCCTTCCCGGTGTTCCTGTTGGAGATCCGGAACCTCCTGGGCGTCGTGCTCATGGTGTGGGCCATCGTGCGTGTCTTCCGCGCTCCCACCGAGCGCGTCGCGCGACCGAAGGATCTGCGCGAGTGGGTCATCGGGCGCCGTTCGGTTCCCGCGCGGGTCGCGGCGAAGTAGCCTCGAACCATGCTCGTCGCGTTCTCTGTCGCCCCCTCCGGAGTCGGTACCGCCTCGGCGGAGAACGCCGACGGATCCGTCCACGATGCCGTCGCGGCGGCCGTGTCGGTCGTGCGCGCGTCAGGTCTGCCGCATCGGACGACCTCGATGTTCACCGAGATCGAGGGGGAGTGGGACGAGGTGTTCGACGTCGTGAAGCGGGCGACGGATGCCGTTCTGCCGTATGGCTCCCGCGTCTCCCTGGTGTTGAAGGCCGACATCCGCCCCGGTCGGACCGGCGAGATCGACGGCAAGATCGAGCGCCTGGAACGGGCGATCGACGACGCGTTCTGAGCGCGACGCCGTCGGACGACACGCTCGGTCCCGAAACGATTCGACAGGCGCGGTTCCGCGCGACTAGCATCGCGGAGTGACCTCTTCGACAACCTCGAAGGGCGCGGCGACGCGGGCGCTCCTTTCTCTCGCCATCGGCAGTTTCGGCATCGGCATGACGGAGTTCGTCGTCATGGGCCTCCTGCCCAACATCGCACGCGATCTCCTTCCCTCCGCCTGGGCCGCATCGCCCGACGACGCCATCGCCCAAGCGGGCTGGCTCGTGTCGCTGTACGCGCTCGGCGTGGTCGTCGGCGCCCCGACGATCGCGGGGTCGGTCGCGCGGTTCCCCCGGCACCGGGTGATGATCGTGCTCGCCGCCGCTCTCGCCTTCTTCACGCTGCTGACCGTGATCGCTCCGACGTTCGAGCTGGTCGCGGCATCCCGGTTCCTGGCCGGTCTTCCGCACGGCGCCTACTTCGGCATCGGCGCGCTCGTCGCCGCCGATGCGCTGGGCCCCGGAAATCGCGCGAAGGGCGTCGCGTTCGTCCTCACGGGGCTCACCATCGCCAACGTCGTGGGCGTGCCGCTGGGCACGCTCCTGGGCCAGCAGGTCGGCTGGCGCGCCGCGTTCGCGGTGGTCGCCGGCATCTTCCTGCTCGCGACGCTCAGCATCGCGCTCTTCGTGCCCGCCCACCCCGGGATGCCGGGCCGCCGACTTCGCGACGAGCTCCGCGTCTTCCGCCTCGGGCAAGTCTGGTTCGCGCTCGGGATCGGTGCGATCGGGTTCGGTGGCTTCTTCGCGATGTACAGCTACATCGCCCCCATGGTCACCGACGTCGCCGGGCAACCCGAATGGGTCGTGTCGCTGGTCCTCGTGATCGTCGGCTTGGGGATGACGGCCGGCAACGTGATCGGCGGCAGTCTGGCAGACAAAGACCTGCGCTTCTGGCTGCGGGTCGGGCTCGTCTCCCTCTCCGTGACCTCCATCGGGCTGGCCCTGACCGCCGGGTGGATCGTGAGCCTCGTGGCGTTCGCGTTCCTCGTCGCGTTCTGCGGGTCGGCGCTGAGCCCCGCGATCCAGACGCGGCTCATGGACGTCGCGGAGGACAACCAGTCCATCGCGGCCGCGCTCAACCATTCGTCCCTCAACATCGGCAACAGCCTCGGGGCGTTCCTCGGCGGCCTGGTGATCGCCGCCGGATTCGGACTCGTCGCGCCCGCGTGGGTGGGCGCGGTGCTGGCGCTGGCCGGCCTCGTCGTCGCCCTCATCTCGTACCGCGTGGAAGACCGCAGCGGCCGCCATCCGGCGCATCGCGTCCCGGCGTCGGAGGCCGCGACGTCGGCCATCACGGGCTCGATCCCGACGCAGGGCTGAGCCCGCGGCCGCGGCACCGCGGATCAGGCGGTGAAGAGCCGCCGAAGGTGGTGGTCGACGGCGGCGGTCTCGATGAGGAACCCGTCGTGGCCGAAGTCGCTCGTGAGCACCACCGCCTGGTCGCCGTCGAGGGTGTTCCGGATGCCGCGGGCGATGCGGTGCTGCCCGTCCACCGGGAACAGCCGGTCGGTGTCGACTCCGAGGACCAGGGTCGTGGCCGTGACACGACGCAGCGCGTCCTCGACCCCGTCGCGGTCGCGGCCCACGTCGTGGGAGTTCATGGCCTCGACGAGGGTGAGGTAGCTGTTGGCGTCGAAGCGCCGCGTGAACTTGTTGCCGTGGAAGTCGAGGTACGACTCCACTGCGAAGCGTCCACCGTGCCCGAGCGGGCTCACCCCCGACTGCCACGACCGCTGGAACCGCTGGTTGAGCTCGGTGGGGCTGCGGTAGTTCAGCAGAGCCATTCGGCGGGCGAGCGCGAGCCCACGGTGCGGTCCGTCGCCGTCGCCGGCGTCGTAGAACGCGCCGCCCGCGAAGCGGGGGTCCATCCGGATGGTGTCGGCCTGCACGGTGTTCAGCGCGATCTGGTCGGCGGTGGTGATCGGCGGCGACGACAGGATCGCCGCCCGCTCGACACGGTCGGGGTGTCCGACCGCCCATTCCAGCGCGTGCATGCCGCCCATCGATCCGCCGATGACGGCCGCCCAGCGCTCGATGCCGAGCGCGTCGGCCAGGTGCGCCTGGGCGCCCACCTGATCGCGGATCGTGAGGTACGGGAAGCGCGCCGCCCACTCGTAGCCGTCCGGTGCGATGCTCGCCGGTCCCGTCGAGCCCTGGCATCCGCCCAGCATGTTCGGGGCGATCACGAACCAGCGGTCGGTGTCGATCGCGGCGCCGGGCCCGACGAGGTCGCCCCACCAGCCGGCGGTGGGGTGGCCGGGGCCGGCGGATCCGCGCACGTGGCTGTCGCCGGTCAGCGCGTGAAGGACCAGGACGGCGTTGTCGCGAGCGGGGGACAGCTCGCCCCATGTCTCGTAGGCGAGGCGGAAGCCGGGGAGACGCTCGCCGTTCTCGGTGCGGAACTCCCCGAACGTCGCGAAGCGCCGGTCGCCGACCGGGTCTCCGTCGCGCCACGCCCCCGTCGCCGGGGGGCGGCCCAGGAGGGACCGCGCGTCGGCCTCCGTGATCGGCGCCGAGGGCACCGTGTCTTCGGAGATCTGCCAGTCCATGGCATCCATTCTCCCGGGTCGCGTCGCCGGTGAGATGACTGTTACGCGCTTGTCCAGCCCCCGTGCGCCGAGCGCGGCGTGGGCATGATCGGGGGCATGGCGACATTCCTCCTCATCGCGGCCTCGAGCGACATCGGCGGGGCGACGGCTCGTCGCCTGCGCGACGCGGGCCACCGGGTGGTCACGACGGCGCGGGACCGCTCGGTGATCGAGCCCGACGTCATCCTGGATGCCACCGACTTCGACGCCGTCGACCGCGTCGTGGCCGAGGCGGGGGAGCTCGACGGCATCGCGGTATTCGCGGGTTCAATGCTGCTCAAGCCCGCGCACCTCACCTCGCGCGAGCAGTACGACGGCATCGTCGCGGCCTCGCTCACGACCGCGTTCGCGGCGGTGCGGGCGGCGGGCAAGCACCTGCGCGGTGGGGGCTCGGTGGTGCTGACCTCGTCGGCGGCGGCGCTGGCGGGACTGTCGAACCATGACGCGATCGCGGCCGCGAAGGCGGGGGTGATCGGGCTGACCCTCTCTGCCGCGGCCAGCTACGCCTCGCACGGCTTGCGCATCAACGCCGTCGCGCCGGGGCTCGTGCAGACGCGACTGACCGCGGGGCTCACCGGCAGCGACACGTCGCGCAAGGTGTCGGAGGCGATGCACCCGCTCGGGCGCCTGGGCGAACCCGGTGATGTCGCCCGCGCCGTCGAGTTCCTCCTCGACCCGGCCAACGCCTGGGTCACCGGTCAGGTGCTGGGCGTCGACGGCGGCCTGGGGAGTCTGCGGCCACGGCAGCGGATGTGACCTCGATGTCGCGTGACCCGCGGGGCGGGGCGCGGTTCGTGGTGAACGGAGGAGATTCGGGTGAGGGAGGATGCCGTAGGGCGGTGTCGTCCTCCCGTCGCCGAATCTCCTCCCGCGGCGCCGGCGCGGATCAGGCGCGCGCGGCCTCCGACAGCCGGCGCGCGGCGGCGAGGGCCTGGTCGAGGTCGGCCTTGAGGTCGGCGATGTTCTCCAGACCCACCGACAGGCGCACGAGACCCGGGGTGACACCCGAGGTGAGCTGCTGCTCGGGAGTCAGCTGCGAGTGGGTCGTCGAGGCGGGATGGATGACGAGCGAGCGCACGTCGCCGATGTTGGCGAGGTGGCTGAAGAGCGTCAGCGAGTTGACGAACTCGCGTCCGGCTTCCACGCCGCCCTTCAGCTCGAACGACAGCACCGCGCCGACGCCCTTGGGCGCGTAATTGTTGGCGGCGGCGTACCAGGGCGACGTCGGCAGACCGGAGTAGTTCACGCTCGCGACGTCGTCGTGCGCCTCGAGCCACTCGGCGATCTCCTGCGCGTTCTGCACGTGGCGCTCGATGCGCAGCGACAGCGTCTCGAGACCCTGGATGAGCAGCCACGCGCTGTTCGGCGAGATCGCGGCACCGAGGTCGCGCAGCAGCTGCACGCGGGCCTTGATGATGTAGGCGAGGCCGTCGCCGACCGCGGTGGTGTAGCTCGCGCCGTGGTAGGACGGGTCGGGCTCGGTGAGGCCGGGGAACTTCTCGACGTTCTCCGACCACGCGAACTTTCCGCCGTCGACGATGACGCCGCCGATGGTCGTGCCGTGGCCGCCGATGAACTTCGTCGCCGAATGGATGACGATGTCGGCACCGTGCTCGAAGGGACGGATGAGGTACGGCGTCGCGATCGTGTTGTCGACGATCAGCGGCACGCCGTTCTCGTGGGCGACGTCGGCGACCGTGCGGATGTCGAGCACGTTGATCTTCGGGTTGCCGATGGTCTCGGCGAAGAAGAGCTTCGTGTTGGGACGCACCGCTGCGCGCCAGGCCTCGGGGTCGTCCTGGTTCTCGACGAAGGTCGTCTCGATGCCGAGCTTGGCGAGGGTGTACTTGAACAGGTTGTACGTGCCGCCGTAGATGGAGCTGGACGAGACGATGTGGTCGCCCGCCTGAGCGATGTTGAGGACCGCGAACGTCTCGGCCGCCTGGCCGCTCGCGACCAGGAGGGCGCCGGTGCCCCCCTCCAGCGCGGCGATGCGCTGCTCGACGACGTCCTGCGTGGGGTTCTGGATGCGGGTGTAGATGTTGCCGAACTCTGCCAGCGCGAACAGGTTGGCGGCGTGATCGGCGTTGTCGAACACGTACGACGTGGTCTGGTAGATCGGGGTGGCGCGGGCCTTGGTGACCGGGTCGGGCTGGGCGCCGGTGTGGATCTGCTTGGTCTCGAAACGCCAGTTCTCGGGTGCGGACACGGCTTCTCCTTCGGAAAATCTCGGCGGCCGATGACGGATGCCACGGCCTGCTGCGAGCGTAGAGAGAGCCGACGACACCGACAACAGGGGCGGACACGCGCCGTAACGTTCGCGGCGATCCCGTGTCACCGCTCGCCGGTAGCGTGGATGCCATGACGAGACGCGCAGTGGTGACCGGGGCCAGTTCGGGGATCGGCGAGGCGACCGCGCGGGAGCTGCGCGCGCGGGGCTGGGACGTGGTGGGCGTGGCCCGCCGCGCGGAGCGGCTCGCCGCGCTGGAGGCGGAGACGGGTGTCGTGGCGCACGTGGCCGATCTCACCGACGGCGACGCTGTCGCGACCCTCGCCGGGTGGCTGGACGAGACCGGGGGTGTCGATGCCCTCGTGCACGTGGCCGGCGGCGCCCGGGGCGCCGACCGTGTCGAGGATGGCGACCCCGAGCACTGGCGGTGGATGTTCGAGGCCAACGTGCTGTCGTCGCAGCGGCTCGTGGCATCCCTCCTGCCGCTCCTGCGGCGCTCGGCCGAGGCCGACGGCTATGCCGACCTGTTGTTCGTGACGTCGACGGCGGCGCGGGTGGCCTATCCGGGCGGCGCGGGCTACAACGCGGCGAAGGCGGGAGAGCAGATGCTCGTCGCAGCGCTTCGGCAGGAGCTGAACGGCGAGCCGCTGCGCGTGATCGAGATCGCCCCCGGAATGGTGCGGACCGAGGAGTTCACCCTCAACCGACTCGGCGGCGACCAGGAGGGCGCCGATCAGCTGTACGAGGGCGTCGAAGCGCCGCTCGTCGCCGAGGACGTCGCGGATGTCATCGTGTACGCGCTCGATGCTCCCGGACACGTCAATCTCGATCTGGTGACCGTCCGACCGGTCGCGCAGTCCGCGCAGCACCTGCTCGCGCGCGGACCCCTGCGCGTGCGCGGCGCGCAGGGCTGAGCCGGCCCGGGCCTCAGGCGATCTCGCCGGTCGCGGCGGCGGACTCGGGGGCGTCGGCGAAGGCGACCTTCGGCACGAACAGCAGGAGCACGACGGCGAGGAATCCGCCCGCCGCGCAGATCGACCACACCGTGATGTAGCCGGCGAGCGGGGCAGCGGTCGCCGCGACGGCCGCCCCCGCGCCCCCGGCCAGGACGACCCCGAACACCGCGGACGACATCGTGCCGCCGACCGTCTTGGTCGTGTTCGTGAGGGCGGATGCCACACCCGTCTGCCCGCGGGGAGCGGCGGCCGCGGCGGCTGCCGGCATCGCGGCCACGAGCGCGCCCGAGCCGAGACCGGCGATCACGAGGCACAGCAGAACCTGCCACAGCTCGGCGTGGAGGGGGACCAGGAGCAGGTACCCGATGCCGACGAGCGCGGCCGCGCCGATGAGGACGGCGCGGGGACTCGCCCGCCGGGACGTCACGGCGAAGACGATCGCGCCCACGATCAGCGAGACGAGATAGACCCCGATGATGTTCGAGCGGTCGGTGGCATCCAATCCCAGGCCGTACCCGAGGGAGCGAT
Organism: Microbacterium canaveralium; assembly: GCF_047238045.1. Lineage (NCBI taxonomy): Bacteria > Bacillati > Actinomycetota > Actinomycetes > Micrococcales > Microbacteriaceae > Microbacterium > Microbacterium canaveralium. The sequence continues at coordinate 1,009,348 of NZ_JBDFMA010000003.1, forward strand.
CCGTGCCGGCATAGGTCGCCAGGGGTCCCTGCGCTCCCAGGAGGCTGATGCCGACGAGGAACGAGGTCGCCTGGACGGGCCACATCTCCGGGCGGCGGAGGACGCGGATGTCGACGGCCGGATCGGGGCGGCGCAGTTCGTACCGCGCGAACACGACGAGGAGGCCGGCGCCCACCACGAGGAGCGGCACGATCACGAGGAGGCCCGGACCCTCCGGGAGGCGTACGAAAGACAGTGCGCCGGTGAGACACAGGAGTGCGGCGGCGAGCAGAACGAAGCCCCCGATATCGAGCCGCCGTTCGCCCGGCGCCCGTTCGGACTCGGGGACGCCGAGCCAGATCACGAGGCAGACGAGCGTGACGGCGATCGCGGGGATCGTGAGCGCCAGACGCAGGTCTCCGCCGGTGGCGGTGAAGAGCCGTCCCGCGGTGAGGGCACCGAGGATCGCGCCGACCTGCAGACCCACGACGAGGAGGCCCGCGGCGCGACGGGTCTGGGAGACCCCTCGGCTCTGCCGACGTCCACGATCGAAGATGAGAGCGATCTCCAGCGGCAGCCACACGACGTAGAAGCCCTGCAGAGCCCAGGCGATCAGGAAGGTCGGGAACGTGTCGGCGAACACCAGCCACCAGCTGGCGGCCGCGGTCGCGAGCGCCGAGACCAGCAGGATGCGCTTGTGCCCGAAGACGTCGCCGAGCTTGGCGAGGATCGGGAGGACGAGCGCGGAGAGCAGCAACTGGGCCGCCTCGAACCAGTTGACGTCGGCGTCGCGGATACCCAGGTGCACGACGATGTCGGGAAGCAGCGGGACGTAGTACCCCTGCAGGATGCCGCTGGCGAGCTCGACCAGCACGAACCACCCGATGAGTCCCGCGGTCACCCCGAGCGCGGACCCGCGCACCCGACCGACCGCGCCGGAGACGCGCGACATGGCGCGAGGCTAGCACCGCGCGGGGCGGCATTCGGGAGACACCCTAGGGTGAAGTGACACAAGACGAGAGGGGATCCGCGTGGCGGAAACGACCGACGAGCGCGAGCGACTCACCTGGGACGACTTCGGGGCCGCGACACGCGACATCTCCCGGGCCATCGTCGCCGACGGATTCCACCCCGAGGTGGTGGTCGCGATTGCGCGCGGGGGACTGCTCCCCGGCGGTGCCATCGCCTACGGCCTGGGCGTGAAGAACTGCGGCGCCCTGAACGTGGAGTTCTACACCGGCATCGGTACCGTGCTCGACGCTCCCGAGGTGCTGCCGCCGGCGCTCGACCTGTCCTACCTGGAGGGCCGCCGCGTCTTGCTCGTCGACGACGTCGCCGACAGCGGCCGGACGCTCGATCTCGCGGTGAAGCTGCTCGACCGTCATGGTGCGGAGGCCCGTTCGGCCGTCATCTACACGAAACCCACCACCGTGATCGTCCCCGACTATTCGTGGAAAGACACCTCGCTGTGGATCGACTTCCCCTGGTCGCACCAGGGGTCGGTGCACGAGGAAGACGCCGCGTGACGGCGAAGTCGCTCGCCGAACTCGCCGACGCCGGTCTCATCCACCCCACGTGGGTCGACCCCCTGGCGCCGGTCGCGGGCGACATCGCCGCGATCGGCGAGCGGTTGCGGACGGAGGGTAAGCCATACCTCCCCGCCGGTGATCTGGTGCTCCGGGCCTTCCGCACACCGATCGACGCGGTGCGTGTCCTCATCGTGGGCCAGGATCCCTACCCGACGCCCGGACACCCGATCGGTCTGTCCTTCGCGGTGGACCCGCACGTGCGCCCCCTGCCTCGCAGCCTGGCGAACATCTACCGCGAGCTGTCGGACGACCTCGGAATCGCTCCCGCGGCGCACGGCGACCTGTCGGCATGGTCCGATCAGGGCGTGATGCTGCTCAACAGGGTTCTCACGGTCGCGCCCGGCGCGCCCGCGTCCCACCGGGGCTGGGGGTGGGAACGCGTCACGGAACACGCCATCCGCTGTCTCGTCGCCCGCGAGACGCCGCTCGTCGCCATTCTGTGGGGGAGGGATGCCGCCGGCCTCACCCCCCTGCTGGGAGACACCGCGATCGTGGCTTCGCCGCACCCGTCACCGCTGTCGGCGAGTCGCGGGTTCTTCGGCTCCCGGCCGTTCTCGCGCGTGAACGCGTCGCTCGAGAAGCAGGGGGCTGCACCGGTGGATTGGCGTCTTCCCGCCTGACCCCGGCGCGGGTCGAGCCGCGTGCCGTCGGCCGTGGCGGTTACTCGCCCGAAACCGGCATCGCCGTAGAGTGGCGAGGTGCTGGAAGAGGAGTACGAGAAGAGTCGGCGGCGCCTGCCCGTGCATCTGCGACGCGCCCCCGAACCGGAGCGGCCGTTCTCGTATGTGATTCGGCCGGCCACCGAGGCCGATATCCCCGACATCCGCGAGATCTACAACTACTACGTGCGCAACTCGGTCGTGACGTTCGACGAGAAAGCGTGGACGATCGCGAAGTGGCGTGACAAGTTCGCCACGTTGAAGCAGCTCGATCTGCCGTTCCTCGTCGCGGAGGCTCCGAGCGGACAGGTCCTCGGCTATGCGTTGGTGCAACCGTGGCAGTCCAAGTCGGCCTACCGCTACACCGTCGAGAACTCCATCTACCTCGGACAGGCGGCCTCCGGCAAGGGGCTCGGGCGAGCCCTGTTGGAGGCGCTCATCGATGCGTGCGCCGAGAAGGGGATCCGCGAGATGGTGGCGGCGATCAGCGACAAGGGCGCGGATGCGTCGATCGCGCTGCACCTGAAGCTCGGCTTCACCGAGGTGGGGCGGATGGGGCGCGTCGGTTTCAAGTTCGGCCGGTGGCTCGGCGTGGTCTACCTGCAGAAGAGCATCCCCTCGAAGAAGAAGCGCCGGAAGCTGTTCGGCTGACCGGGCGCTCCGTCGGATCAGCGCCTCTTCTGCGGCGGAGCTGCTTGCCGGACCTCGTCGATGAGCGCGCGCCACGGGCCTTCGATCTGCGTGTCGCTCAGTTGCGCACGATGAACGGCTGCCTCTCCCTGGTTCACCTCGATGCGCCACTGGTATCGATCGGCGCCGGATACCGCGGGTGGGGGAGCGTCCCAGGGGCAGCTCTCGACGAGCTTCCACCAGTGCGGGGCGCGACTCGGGTCGGGTTCGGTCCGCCATTGCTTGGACAGACCGGCGATGCCGCCCGATCGCACCACGATGATGACGAATCGACCGTCGGTGGTGTCAGGCTGTGGCATCCTCCGCGACGCCGACTCCGGCCCACGCGGCGCGGACGGCGGCGACCTCCTCCGACTTCTCACCGTACTCCGCCGTCGCGGTGGCGAGAGTGGCGGCGGCGAACGCCGCGAAGTCGGCGGCGGGGGTGAGGGAACCGCCGGTCAGGGTTCGGTACCAGATGAGCCCGGCCCGTTCCCACGCGAAGCCGCCCAGTCGCGTGGCGGCGAGGAAGAACGCGCGGTTCGGGATGCCGGAGTTGATGTGCACGCCCCCGTTGTCGTCGGACGTCTCGACGTAGTCGCGCATGTGCCCGGGCTGAGGGTCTTTGCCCAGGACGTCGTCGTCGTACGCGGTCCCCGGGGCGGCCATGGATCGCAGCGCGACGCCCTGGACGTCGTCGGCGAAGATGCCCGCTCCGACCAGCCAGCTCGCCTGCTCGGCGGTCTGCCCGAGCGCGTGCTGTTCGGCGAGCACGCCGAAGACGTCCGACAGCGATTCGTTCAGCGCGCCCGACTGCCCCTGGTAGTCGAGCCCTCCGGAGGCTTCGGTGACACCGTGTCCGAGCTCGTGGGCGATGACGCTGAGCGACCGCGTGAAGCCGATGAAGACGTCGCCGTCGCCGTCGCCGAAGACCATGCGCTCGCCGTTCCAGAACGCGTTGTCGTAATCGTCTCCGAAGTGGACGGTGGCCAGCAACGAGCCGCCGGCGCCGTCGATTCCGTCGCGCGTGAAGGCATCCCAGAAGAAGTCGTAGGTCGAGCCGAGGCCGTCGTAGGCCTCGTCGACGGAGCGGTCTCCGGTGGGCGCATCGTCTTCGGTGCGCACGCGGCGGCCGGGCAGACGCTCGGTGTTCCCGGCATCCGAGATCACACGATCCGGTGCGGGAACGGCCTCGGCGACGAGGGCGTCACCGTCGATGGAGAGCTGCAGGCGCGTCCGGGATCGGCGGTCGGGACGAGGGACGGCGAGGGTCTTCCGCGCCGCGGCGGCCGCGCGAGCCAGGCGCGGATCGTCGGTGGAGGCGAGCCGATCGAGGAGGAACGGGGGAACGATGCCGGGGGTCATGGGGCGAGGTTAGCGCCGGCCACCGACACCGAGGATCCCTTGTGGAAGGAGGCGTCCGGTGTCAGGCGGGCAGAGTCGGCACGGACGCGAGCAACTGGCGCGTGTACGCCGCCTGCGGTTGGAGGAGCACCTTCTCGGTCGGTCCCTGTTCCACGACGCGGCCGTCCTTCATGACGACCACCTCGTCGCACACGCTCTGCACGACGCCGATGTCGTGCGAGACGAGCACGAGCGTGAGCTGCTGCTCGGCGCGCAGCTCGTCGAGGAGTCGGAGAATCTGCGCGCGCACGGTGACGTCCAGGGCCGACAGCGGTTCGTCGCCGACCAGGATGCGCGGCCGGTGCACGATCGCGCGGGCGAGAGCGATGCGCTGGCGTTGACCGCCCGAGAACTCGTGCGGAAAGCGCTCGGCCGCGTCCTGCTCGAGCCCGACCTGTGCGAGCACCTCGCGGACCCGCGCCCGCCGATCGCCCTCGATCCCCAGCGCCCACAGGGGCTCGCCGACGATGCGGCCGACGCTCATCCGCGGATCCAGCGATGCGTACGGATCCTGGAAGACGATCCCGGTGCTCCGCCGCAGCCAGTGCAACGACCGCGCCGAGCCGTGCGCCTTCACCTCGCGGCCGTCGACCTCGACGGTGCCGGCCGTGGGGGTGTCCAGGCCGAGCATCAGACGCACCAGGGTCGACTTCCCCGACCCGGACTCGCCGATGATGCCCACGGCCGACCCCGCCCGAACCGACAGGTCGACGTCCTGCAGGCCGACGGTGCGTTCGGCGCCGCCGAATCCGCGCGTCCGGGGTGTCAGGTACGTCCGGGAGAGCCCCCGGGTGTGCACGATCACGTCGCTCATCCGGTGCCCTCGTCCCCGTCCGTCGCGTCGTGCGCGATCTCCGGATGCCACAGCGTCGCCGTGGCATCCCGCAACAGCGCTCGCGTGACCGGCGAGGTCGGCGATCGCAGCAGATCCTCGACCGCCCCCTGCTCCACGACGCGACCGTGTTCGAGGACGACGGCGTGCGTCGCGACCTGCGCGAGGACGGCGAGGTCGTGCGTGATGAAGACCAATGACATCCCGGCATCCTGAACCAGGGAGCGCAGGAGAGACAGGATGCCGGCCTGAATCGTCACGTCGAGGGCGGTGGTCGGTTCGTCGGCGATCAGAAGGCGGGGGCGGCTGGCGAGGGCCATCGCGATCGCCACCCGCTGGCGCTGCCCACCGGAGAGCTGGTGGGGGTAGCGCGCGACGATGCGCTCGGGATCGGGGAGGGCGACGCGTTCCGCCTCCGCGACGGCGCGACGCAGGGCCTCGCGCCGCGAGACGCCCTCGTGGATGCGGACGGACTCGCCGATCTGACGTCCCACGGTGCGGATGGGGTTCAGCGCGGTTCGCGGTTCCTGGAAGACGATGCCGATCTCGTCGCCGCGGAGCCGGGCGAGCTCACGGTCGGGCAGGCCCAGGATCTCGCGACCGTTCCATCGGACGCTCCCGCTGGCGGTCGCGGCATCCGGGAGGAGCCCCAGGACGGCCAGGGCCGTGAGGGACTTGCCCGACCCCGACTCGCCGATGAGTCCCACACGGGCCCCGTCCGCAACGGCGAAGCTCACGCTGTCCACGACCGCTCGTCCGCCCACCTCGATGCGCAGATTCTCGACCTCGAGGCTCACGCGACCACCCCCGGGACATGCGTCCGGGCCTGCGGAGCGCGTTCGGAGAGTGTCGGATCGGCGGCATCGCGCAGCGCGTCGCCGAGGAGGTTCAGGCCGAGCACGGTGAGGGTGATCGCCAGGCCCGGCCATACGACGGTGAGGGGGTGGACCGAGATGTACGCCTGGAGGTCGCTGAGGAGCACGCCCCACGACGGTTGTGTGATCGGGGCGCCGAACCCGAGGTAGGACAGTCCGGCCTCGGCGAGCACCGCGACCGCCATGCCCCACGACAGTTGAACGATGAACACCGGGGCGACATTGGGGAGGAGGTGTCGGACGAGGTTCTGCAGCGGACTCAGCCCGCTCGCGCGACCGGCCAGCACGAAGTCGCTCTGGAGGACGCGGCGCAGTTCCGGCCGGGTCACCCGCGCGATGTTCACGCCGAAGCCGATGCCGACCGAGAAGATCACCACGCCGAGCGAGCCGCCCCACACCGCGGAGATCATCATCGCGATGATCAGGACCGGGAACGCGACCAGGATGTCCACGAGCACCGCGACGCTCTCGCGCACCCATCGCACCGTCAGCGCACCCAGCGCGGCCAGGGCGAGGCCCAGGAGCGAGGCGACGATCCCCGCGCCGACGGCCACGACCACCGTGGTGCGCGCGCCCGCCATGAGCAGGCTCAGGATGTCGCGGCCGTTGCCGTCCGTCCCGAGGACGTGCGGCCACGACGGGTCGCTCCACCGGGAGCGGGCGTCCACGCTCGCCGGGTCGAAGGGCGTCCACACCAGCGACACCAGCGCCGTGAGGGCGATCACGACGACGACCAGGATGCCGAAGCGCCCCGTGCCGATTCCCCATAGTCGACGCAGCGTCCTCACGAGGCCTCCCTCTGTCGCGGGTCGACGAAACGGTGCACGAGGTCGACGAGGAAGCCGACGACGAGCACGAACCCGGTGAGCGCGAGGAGCTCGCCCTGCACCTTCGGCAGATCGCGCGCGGAGACGTCCGCGACCAGCATGCGGCCGACCCCGGGGAGGGTGAACAGCTGCTCGATCACGACCGCGCCCACGATGATGCCGGCGATCTGCAGCCCGAGGACGGTGATCACGGAGAGGCCGACGTTCGGGAGGCCGTGGCTCAGGAGCGCCCGCGTGCGGGTGAGCCCCTTCGCGGCGGCCGTGCGGACGTAGTCCTGGCCCATCGCCTGGAGCGTCGCGCTGCGGACGAAGCGGAGCAGCATCGCACCCTCCACGACGCCGATCGTGACGGCCGGGAGGACGAGCGCTCGGAACGCCGCCGCCGGGTCGTCCCACCCGGAGCGGGGGAAGCCCTGCGGGGGCAGCCACCCGAGCCAGACCGCGAAGACCACGACGAGCATCATCCCCGCCCACACCACCGGGACCGCCGCCAGCGCCTGGGCGCCGACGTTCAGTGCCGTGCCGTCGGCGCGACCCCGGCGCAGGGCCGCCAGCACGCCGAAGGGAAGGCCGACCGCGAGCGCGACGGTCAGCGACATCGCCGCCAGCGGGACGGTGACCTGGGCTTTGTCGGCGAGTTCTGCGCTGACGGACACGCCCGTCACGAGCGAGGTGCCGAGATCGCCCCGGAACACACCGCCGATCCAGTCGAGGTACTGCTGCGGGAGCGGACGCGTCAGGCCGAGGCTCTCGCGCAGCGCATCGATCTGGTCGGGGGTGGCTTGCGTGCCACCGATCAGCAGAGCGACGTCGCCGGGCAGGACGCGCAGCGAGAAGAAGATCAGCACGCTCGACACGGCCAGGCCCAGGACGAGCAGGCCCAGCCGCGTCAGCGTGTAGCGGATCACTCCGACGAGACCGTCACGCCCGCCAGCGGCAGGCGCACGTTGAGGGAGTTCTTCGGGAAGTTCTGGACGTTGTTCGCCACGGCGGTCAGCGGCGTCGAGAGGAACAGCCAGTCGGCGGCATCCTCGTCCGAGACGATGCGGGCGGCCTCGGCCAAGTAGTCGGACGACTGCTGCTCGTCGGTCGTGGCGAGGGCCTGCGCGTACAGGCTCTGCACCTTCGGGTTGTCGTATCCGAAGTAGTAGTTCGGGTTGGCGAAGTTGCTGAAATCTCGCGCCTCGACGTGGCGCACGAAGCTGAGGTCGTAGTCATGGTTGGTGTAGACGTTCTTCAGCCACGTCGGGAAGTCGACGGAATCGACCTTCAGCGTCACACCCACGTCGGCGAACGAGGAGACGAGGAACGTCGCGATCGAGCTCGGGTACACGCTCGGGATCGTGAGGGTCAGCGTCAGGTTCTCGGCATTCGCTTCGGCGAGCAGCTCCCGCGCACGGTCGGGGTTGTACGAGATGCTGTCGGAGAGATCTTCGTAGCCCGGGTCCAGCGGCGGGATCGGGCCGTACAGCGGCTGGCCCGCGCCGAGGGTGTCGATGAGCGCCTGGTGATCGATCGCCAGGCGCAGGGCCTCGCGGACGCGCTGGTCGGTGAGGGGCGCGCGGGCGTTGTTGAACGCGAGTGTGCCCTTGTCCGTGGTCAGACCCGATTCGATCTGGAAGTTCCCGGTGCCCTCGATCTGACCCCGCAGCTCGGGATCGACCTCGAGCGCCGCGTCGAGATCTCCGCTGACGGCCGCGTTGACCGCGGCGGTGCGGTCGGGGATGTAGTCGATGACGACCTCGGCCACGCCCGCCTTGTCGCCCCAGTAGGCGTCGTTGCGGGTGAGCGTGAGGCTCTGACCGGTGTTCCACGCCGAGACCGTGAAGGGACCGGTCCCGTTGGTCGCGGTCTCGAAGTTAGTGGTGTCGTTGGTCTTGAAGATCAGACCCGCACGACCGGTGAGGGCAAACAGGAAGTCGATGTTCGGCTGCGCGAGGGTGATGACGACCGTGGTCGGGTCGGGAGAGGCGATGGATGCCACGCCGGCGAGGTCGGCGCTGTTCTGGATCGTCGCGTCGTCCTTCGCCGTCTGCAGCGAGGTCACCACGTCGTCGGCGGTGAGCGCGCTGCCGTCGTGGAACGTCACGCCCGGGCGCAGCGTGAAGGTGTAGGTGAGCCCGTCGGGGGAGATGGTCCAGTCGGTGGCGAGCTCGGGGACGATGGCGTTGTCGTCGTCGCCGTTGCGGGTCACGAGCCCCTGGTAGACGTTGTCGATCAGCGCCTGTTCCAGGGCCGCGCCGCTGGTGCGGCGGATGTCGAGGTTCGACGGCTCGAGCGAAAGGCCGACGGTCAGCGTGGCGTTCGGGTCGGGGGCGCCGGTCGGGCCGGACGCGGTCGACGTGCCGGTGCACGAGGTGAACAGGAGTGCTCCGATCAGGAGCGCGCTCGTGGCGACGGCGGTTCGGCGCAGCATTGCGGGGGTGTCCTTTCGCAAGGCCCACGGCATCCGGGTGCTGTGGTGCCGTGGAGTGGGGTGAGACCAGCCTACTTTCACCCGCCGAGAGGGACTCCGCGTGTGACTCTCCGCGACGTCGGTGTCAGTCGCGCGGGATCGTCTCCCGCACCAGCGCGGCGAGGGTCGCGGGATCCTCCTCCTGCACGTTGTTGTGGCCGGTCGGCAGGACGCGGACATCGACGTCGTGGGCGCGGCGGGTCAGCTCGTCGGCGTCGTCGGCCGTGACGAAACCGCGCTCTCCGCGGACGAACAGGATCGGGGCGCGCGTGGCTTCGATGTCGTCCCACCCGGTCGACGCGAGGACGGCGCGAACGGCGTCCGGGGTGCCCAGGTCGGCACCCGTTGCTGCCGCGGCGGCGGCCAGGTGGGCGAAGTGGTGCTTCCACTCCACCCGTCCGTCCTCCCGCACGCGCGTATTCAGGAAGACCCCGCGTTCGGCGGCCTCACGTGCTCCGCCGAGCCCGAACGACAGCGCCTTCTCGACCAGTTCGTCGCGGCTCGCCCAGTCGGTGGGGCCGGCGAAGAAGGCTCGGAGCTGCGCCGGTCCTCCGCTCGGATCGATGCCGGGGGTGATGTCGGCGATCACGACCTGCGAGACGAGATCGGGACGGGATGCCGCGAGGGCTGCCGCCGTGAGTCCGCCCAGCGACTGCCCGACGACCACCTGCGGCCGGTCGGTCCAGGCCTCGATCGAGGCCGCGACGTCGGGGGCGAGCACACGACCGACGTAGGCGGCATCCTCTCGCCACGAAGAATCGCCGTGACCGGCGAGGTCGAGCGCGAGGGCCGGTTCGCCCAGGTGCAGCAGCGTGGTGTCCCACGTGTGGGCGTTGAGTCCCGCGCCGTGCAGGAAGGTCACGACCGGCGGGGCCTCGCCCCACCGTAGGCCGCTGAGCGTGCGCCCGTCGGGAAGCGTCAGGCTCACGCGGGCGACGGCCGGGATGTCGACGCCGGCGGCATCCGCCTGCGCGGGGAGGAAGGAGAACTCGTCGGTCTCGGGCATGACGTCAGCCTGTCATCGCGCCCGGGAGGTCGCCAGCCCGGTGCAACTCCGCGACACCTCGGTCCGCGCCCGGGGTCGGTCCCTGCGCGCGAGCACCGCCGTAGGCTGTGGCCATGGGCGAGGAACGACGCGTGCATCTGTCGAAGAAGGCTCCTGAGGCGTATGCCGCGTTGCGGTCGTTCTCCCAGGCCGTCGGAGGGGTCGCCGACGCGGCCGGGATCGGTGCCCGGCTGCGCGAGATCGTGCAGATCCACGCCTCGCAGCTGAACGGCTGCGCCTACTGCGTCCGAGTCCACGTCGATCGCGCCGTGGCGGCGGGAGTCGATGCGGATGTCATCGCGCAGATCGCGACCTGGCGCGAGTCGGGGGTCTTCGACGAGCGGGAACGCGCCGCCCTCGAGCTCACCGAGTCGTTCACCTTCATCCACGAGGACGGCATCCCCGACGACGTGTACGACCGGGCGGGCGGCATCCTGAGCGAAGCGGAGTACGTGGCGCTCAGCTGGGTGCTCGTGTCGATCAACGCGTTCAATCGCGTCGCGATCGCGGGGCGTTACCCGGTCCCGCCGCGGCCGGCGGCGGCGTCCGAAACCCCCACCGCGCACGACCACGGCGGTACCGCGTAATGTCCCTCGTCTCGGGCGCGACGAACTTCCGCGACGTGGGTGGCCTGCCCGCCGGATCCCGTCGCACCCGGAGCGGGGCGCTGTACCGCTCGGGCAACCTCGTCCACGTCGATGAGGCGGGGCTTCAGACGCTCGCCGACCTCGGGCTGCGTCGCATCATCGACCTCCGCGACGACGACGAGGTCCGCTGGGCGCCGAGTCGCATCGAGGGGCTCGACGTCGAGGTGCAACGGGTCCCGCTGTTCCTGGGGTCCGTCGAGTCGTTCTTCGAGCGCGACGTGAGCCTGGGCGAGCTGTACGCCGAACTCGTCGAGGGCTCGGCCGCCCGCATCGTGGACGCCGTGAGGGGGATCGCGGACGCGCAACCCGTGCTCGTCCACTGCACGGTTGGCAAGGACCGCACCGGCGTCACCGTCGCCATCGCGCTCGCCGCGGTCGGTGTCGACCGCGACGCCGTCGTGGACGATTACGCGCGGACGGAGGGTCTCCTCCCCGCCGCGCGCAATCGTCAGGTGGTGGCCGGCATCCGGGCACTGCACCCCGAGAACCGGCACGCGGAGGAACTCGCGACGCGATCACCCGCACCGGTCATGCGCGCGCTCCTGGAGACCCTGGATGCCGAGTACGGCTCGCCCGCCGCCTTCCTGCGGGCGCACGGCCTGACCGAGGCCGAACTCGAGCGTTTGCGAGCCGCCCTGATCGAGTGATGTCTCGCTCTCGCCCTCGATCGATCCACGGCGGCAACACAGGTTAGGCAACCCTTGGTCGAGGGTATAGTGGATGCCATCATGTCCATCTCCGCCGAGCACAACGCCGCCGCCTGCCGATCGTCGCGTCACACGCGCGTACAGCACCTCATCACGGCCGACGAGACGTCGCTCGCCGAGATGGAGGCGCTGCTGGCGACGCTGCCGATCTGCTCGACCGGCCGCATCTTCGTCGAGGTCCCGGACGCGTCGTGGATCACGACGATCGCCGCCCCGGCCCGCATGACCGTCACGTGGCTCGACCGTTCGCGCCGCGGAGGTGCCCCGGGGACGGGCCGTGTGTGTGCGCCCGGCCAGGCCCTGACCCGCGCGGTGGCCGGATGGGCCGGCGAGATGCTGTGCTGCGACGACGACGCCACGCGGATCTTCCTCACGGGCGGCTACCTGGGCACGGCCGAGATCGTGGACGAGCTCACGTCGCGCCACGGTGTCGACGCGACCGCGATCCACACCCCCGAACGCTTCGGTCTCGCCACCGCTCGCTGACGGCGCGTTTCACGCTCCGCGCGGGACGTAGTTCCCCTCGACGAGACCGGCCTCGATCTCGAAGCGGTTGCGCAACGGGTCGCGACCGGCGAAGAAGTAGAGCAGGGGCATGAGGAAGCCGTAACGCTGCCACTGGCGGGCGTGCACGGCCTCGTGGCGGAGCACGGCGGCGCTGGGCGCCGCGTCACCGGTGAGGAAGCAATCGCCCACGCAGACGCCGCCGCGAGGGAAGGCCCACGCCGGGAGACCCCGGAACACCCACAGGCCGTTCCTCCGTTCGATGCGACCGGTGCTCCACACCGAGCCCCATACCCAGCCGACCGTGCGGCCGTACCAGAAGCCGACCCGGCTGACGGGGGAGTCGAGCAGGACTGCGGGGATGAACCGGTCGATGCGACGACCTCGCGCGACGGCTCGATCGGCACGCTCTCGCCATCCCTCGGGCGGCCGGGGGATGGGGCTCACGCGAGCGCCCCGATGAGGCGGAGAATGGTGCCGAGGTCGTCGACGGCGGCGGCGGGCGAGGCGGGGGAGAACTCCGTGATCGTCGCACCCGCCAGCGGCAGCCGCTCCCGGAGGCGGCGGATCGATGCCGCGACGTCGGTCGCCCGAGCTCCGAACGGCTCGGGGAGGGCGACCCCCGCGATCTCCGCGGGGTCCAGTACGTCGAGGTCGAGGTGCACATAGACCCGCGACGCCCCCGTTGCGGCGACGGCATCGGCGAGGGCTTCCGGCTCCGACAGCTCCGCCGCGGTGATCACGCGGATCCCGTGCTCGTCGACATACCGCTGCTCCTCGGCATCCAATGCGCGAGTACCCGCCAGGACGACGCGGGACGAGGGGATGCCGGGGCTCAGGCGCAGGAGGTCGGTGCCGTCACCGAGGATCGCTCGGAGCACCATGCCGTGGAACGCGCCGCTGGGGGAGGACTCCGGGGTGTTCAGGTCGGCGTGCGCGTCGATCCACACGATCGCGACGTCGTCAGCGGCGACCGCGGACACCGCTCCGAGCGCGACACCGCAGTCCCCGCCGATCGTCACCGCGTGCTCACCCGTCACCCCGGCGACGGCGTCACGGATGCGCTCGCGCATGCGGACGAGCGCGCTCGCGCGGAGCACCCGGGTGCCTTGGGCATCGCCGGCCTCGGAAGGAACCTCCACGGTCGTGGTCGCGGCGCGGGGAAGATCACCGGCGATGGCTTCGGCGCCGTCGATGAGCTGCATCGCGCGCGAGGACGACGAGCCCTGCCACTGCGGGGCGATCACGAAACGCGTCATGGCCTGCCTGTCGGAGAGGAGGAGCGCACCGCCTCGGAGGCGGTGCGCTCCCGGTCGATCAGAGGTCGGGGCTCGGCGCGTCGATGGCGGCGCGCTGCGGGCCGCCGGTCTTCAGCGCGGCCAGGCGCGCCTCGACCTCGGTCAGCTCACCCACGTCTTCGAGCGCATTGAACTGCGCGTCGATGCTCGAGGCGGCCAGTTCCTGCTTGCCGGCCGCGAGGGCCTCTTCGCGGCGGATCTTGTCTTCGAACCGGCCGAGCTCGCTCGTCGGGTCGAGGACATCGATCGACTTCACCGCGTCGTGCACCTTGTTCTGCGCCTCGGCGACCTTGGCGCGCGCCAGCAGCTCGCTGCGCTTGGACCGCAGCTGCTCGAGCTTGGCCTTCATGCCGTTGAGGCCGTCCTTGAGCTTGTCGACGACCTCGGTCTGCGAGGCGATCGTGGGCTCGGCGGACTTCGCCTCGCTCTCCGCGCTGATCTGGCGCTGCAGAGCGATCTTGGCCAGGTTGTCGAACTTGTCGGCTTCGCCGGCGTTACCGGCGGCGCGCAGTTCGTCGCCCTTGCGACTGGCGGCCAGGGCCTTGTTCCCCCACTCGGCGGCCGCCTGGACGTCTTCCTGGTGGTCGCGCTCGAGAAGACGCAGGTTGCCGATGGTCTCGGCGATGGCCGACTCGGCGTCGGCGATGGAGTTGGAGTAGTCGCGGACGAGCTGGTCGAGCATCTTCTGCGGGTCCTCGGCCTGGTCGAGGAGCGCATTGATGTTCGCGCGGACGAGGGTCGAGATGCGACCGAAGATGGACTGCTTGGCCATGCGGGGTTTTCCTTCCTGGGGCGACACTGTCGAGTCTGGTGCCGGTTTCTACGAGTTGTCTGTGACGGCCGTTGCGGGCCGCGGGGCGAGCGTCAGAATCGACCCCCTCCGCGACGTGAACGCGACCCGGCCGACGAGGAACCGCGCGAGCGACCCGAGGAGCCGGACGAGCGTGAGCCGCCCCCGAGGCCGCCCATGCCTCCGAGCATGCCCCCCAGGCCGCCCACTCCGCCACCGCCGAATCCGCCGCGCGAACGCGACCCCCCGAGGATCGCGTTGACGGCGATGCCGCCGAGGATGGCCCCCATCATGTCACCGCCGCCGCCCCCGCCGCGGGTGCCGCCGAAGGCGCCGACGTCGTTCTGCGCGAGGGATGCGGCCTGGGCCGCGAGATCGGCGGAGCGTTGCGCGAACGGGAGGGCGGCGGCCGGGTCGGCGGCGCGCAACTGCTCGGCCTGGACGAGAGCCGCCCCGGCTTCGGCGAGCCGTGTCCGGGCGGTCGGCCCGACGGCGCCGCGGCGAGCGGAGATGAAGTCCTCGGTGGCGGTCACCTGCGCGCGCGCCTGGGCGAGGACGCTGTCGAGTTGCGACTCGGCGCGCCGTCGGCGTTCGGACTCGTCGCGGGCGGCGGTGAGCACCGCGTCGATCGCGGTGTTGGCCTGGTCGAGCGCGGCGAGAGCGCGCAACGGGGCGGTGCGCGGGGGTGTCAACGCGGCGCGTCCGGCATCCAGCTGTGTCCGCGCGGTCGCGATGGCCCCCGCGATGCGGCCGTCGCTGTCAGGCAGAGCCGACGCGGCCGCGAGGTCGCCCTCGACCTCGGCGATGAGGTCGGCTGCCCGCGTCTCGGCAGACGAGAGGTCGGCCGCGAGGGAGCCGATGGCCCTCTCGAGACCCTCGGCCTGGGCGACGGCCGCTTCGCCGGCGCGGATCGCGACCGCGGCCTCTCCGTTCGATCCGGCGGCGACGGCCGCATCGGCGGCGGTGAACTGCTGCGCGGCCAGGTCGAGCCGTGCGCGGGCCTGGGCGGGATTGTCGTTCACGGTGACAACGGCGTCGTCGGCGTACCGCTCCCGGAGCGCCGCCAGATCTCGGTCGGCGCCCTCCAACGCCGAGCGCGCAGCCCCGTGCCTCTCTCGAGCCCTCGCCAGGGCTCCGGGTGCGTCGGATTCGAGGGCGCGGAGCTCATCGAACGCCGCGGCCTTGGCATCCAGCGTCTCATCCGCCGTAGCGCAGAGGCGGAGGATCTCCACGTACCCCGCACGTCTCTGGTCCGCCGTCTCGGGGACGTCGTCGTCGAGCTGCTGCGAGATCGTGAACGCGCGCTCGAGGTCGGCCTTCGCCTGCGCGAGGGCCTCGGAGTAGGGGGACGCCGCCGCGTCACCGAACTGCGCCCGGGCGAAGCCGAGGTCTTGTTCGCTGGTCTTGACGGCGTCGTCCGTCGCGACCAGGGCGGAGCCGGCGCGACGCGCGAGGTCGTCGAGGCTCTCGGTCGGGGGCGCGCCGGTGGCGGTGGCGCTGCGGCGGCGCCGCAGCCACAGCCACACCAGCCCGCCGACGAGCGCCAGGATGAGGAACACCACCAGGGCGATGAGCGAGACGTTGGGACCGCTACCGGCCGGGGTGGGCGGTGGAGCGGGCTGGGCCTCGCGCGCGGCGGCGGTGATCCCGGTCGCGGCGGCATCCGCCGCGCCGGCGTAGTCACCCGCCGCGAGGGCGGGCTGGACCCGTTCCTGCTCGATCGCGGCGAGCTGATCCGCCGTCAGGGCCCCGTCATCGACGTCGCCGGAAAGGTAATAGGCGCGGCCATCGACCGAGACCGCCAAGAGGTACTGATGAGGACCGAGGTTGTTGCGGTTGGCGGCCTCGTTCGCCCAATCCGCGGCGCTCACCGGTTCGGTGAAGTCGTCGACGAACACCACCCACATATCGAGCCCGGTCTGATCCGATAGGCGCAGCAGCCGCGTCTGCACCTCGGCTTCTTGCGCGTTGGTGAGCACGTCGGCCTGATCGAGGACGTAGCTCGACCCGAGCGAGGGTGGTGGGACGGCCCACGCGGGAACGCCGAGACCGAGGACGGACACCGCCGCGACCACGAAACCCGCCATGATCGTCGCCGCCTTCGGCTTTCGCATGCATTCCCCTTCGGCGCTGAGGACCCCACTCTATAAAGGGCCGTGGACACCGGGGAAGGTTCGGCGCGTCCGCCCTCAGCGCACGCGCGCGCCGCATAGGCTCGTGCGTTCGGAGGGAGCCCCATGGACGATCGCTACGGAACGGATGTACTCGCCCGCGGATGGCGCGAGGCGGGCCGCAAGAAGGCGGCTCAGGTCGCGGCATCCGCCGATCTCGTGGTCGAGGTCGCCGGTGACGGGTTCTGCGGAGCGGTGACCCGCATCGACGGCATGCACGTGGAGCTCGAGGACAGGCTCGGCAAGCGCCGCCTGTTCCCGCTCGGCGGAGGGTTCCTCGTCGACGGCGAACCGGTGGTGCTCGTGGCACCGTCGGCAGCCCCGAAGGGGCGCACACGGACGGCCTCCGGGTCGTTCGCCGCTCCCGAACAGCGAGCCCGGACGGCACGGGCCAGCCGCATCCTCGTCGAGGGCAAGCACGACGCCGAACTGGTCGAGAAGGTATGGGGCGCTGACCTGCGGGCCGAGGGCGTGGTCGTCGAATTCCTCGAGGGCGTCGACCTCCTCGGACAGACACTGGATGCCGAACCCCCCACCGCCGAGCGCCGGTACGGCGTTCTCGTCGACCACCTCGTGCCGAACTCCAAGGAATCCCGCATCGCCGACACGATCGCCCGGGGACGCCACGGCGCGTACGTGCGCATCGTCGGGCACCCCTTCGTCGACGTCTGGCAATGCGTCACGCCGCGGGCCCTCGGCATCGCGGCATGGCCCGAGGTGCCGCGCGGCATCGAGTGGAAGGTGGGGGTGTGCCGCGCCCTGGGGTGGCCCGCGGAGGAGCAGGCCGACCTCGCCCGGGCCTGGCAGCACATCCTGTCGCGCGTGACGACCTTCCGCGACCTCGAGCCGGCGCTGCTCGGCCGCGTCGAGGAGCTCATCGACTTCGTCACGGTCCCGTGAGCGGCCGGAAACCGCGCGAGCAGTCGCGCGACGATCAGGGGGAGCCCGGCGACGGCTCGCCTACCCTGGATGCCATGGAGACCCCCGTCTATCGCGATCGCCCGGTGTCGTTCGTCCGGCGCAGCGGCCGCATGTCGGAGGCGCAGGACCGTGCGTGGGCGGAGCTGTCGCCGTTCTACCTGCTGTGGGTGGAGCGGGATTCCGCGGCCACGAGCGTCCGCCCGGGATCCGCCATCGACCCAGCCGAGGTCTGGGGCCGCCGGGCGCCCCTGATCGTGGAGATCGGATCCGGCCAGGGACACCAGATCGTCTCGGCCGCGGGCGCGCGGCCGGACGCCGACTTCCTCGCCGTCGAGGTCTTCGCCGCGGGACTGGCCCGCACGATGCTCGACGCCGAGCGAGAGGGTCTTCGCAACCTGCGTCTCGTCGAGGCCAACGCACCCGAGGTCCTGGAGCACATGCTTCCCGCGGCATCCGTCGACGAGCTGTGGGTGTTCTTCCCCGACCCCTGGCACAAGAACAAGCACACCAAGCGCCGCCTGGTGGCTCCCGAGTTCGCCCGGATCGCCGCACAGGCTCTCGTCCCCGGCGGCACCCTGCGCCTCGCGACCGACTGGCAGGACTACGCCGACCAGATGCGCGGCGTCCTGGACGACGCCCCAGAATTCGAGCGAGCCTTCGCGGGGGAGTGGGCCGAGCGTTTCGACGGTCGGGTCCTGACCGCCTTCGAGCGCAAGGGGCTCCGTGTCGGCCGAGACATCCGCGATCTGACGTACACCCGGCTCGCGCCATGACCGCCCACGCCGCCGCACCCGAGCACGTCCGCCGTACCTGGACGCCCGCGCTCGTGCCGGCGGCGTTGGTATGCCTGGCCGCTCCGGTGCTGTTCGTCGTCCAGGTCGTGTGGCTCGGGTGGATCGTGCTGGCGCTCGCCGTGGCATCCGCGATCCTCGTCGACCGTCGCGGCGGCATCGCGATCCGGCCGGCCCGGGATGCCGAGCCCGTGCCGAGCATCGCGCGCGACGTGTTCCTCATCGCGCTCGGTCAGTGCCTCGTGAGCCTCATCCCGCTGAAGGCCGAGCTGGACGATGCGGCCTTCGTGCGCTTCACGCTAGGGCTCGGGGGCGCCGTCGTCCTTCCCTACGTGATCTCTCGCTTCGTCTTCCGAGATCGGGCGATCCGCTTCCCCTGGCGGGGAGGCGGTCGATGGGCGTGGTGGCAGTGGGTGTGGCTGCTCGGGGTCATCGTGCTCGGCTGGCTGATCCTGCCGTTCTACTTCGTCACGTCGGGCGTGTACATGAACTGGCCGGTCGTCGACACGCCGGAGCTGATCGGTCGACTGTTCGTCGGCGTGGGTGCCGTCGGCATCTGGGACGAGTTGTTCTTCGTCTGCACCGTGTTCGTCCTACTGCGGCGGCACCTCCCCGACGTGACGGCGAACGTGCTGCAGGCGATCGTGTTCGTATCGTTCCTGTGGGAGCTCGGCTATCAGGCCTGGGGGCCAGTGCTGACGATCCCGTTCGCTCTCATCCAGGGGTTCCTGTTCCTGCGCACCCGCTCTCTGGGGTACATCGTGACGGTGCACCTGCTCTTCGACGCCGTCGTCTTCGGTGTCCTCGTTCACGCCCACAATCCCGGGGCCGTGTCCTTCTTCCTCGTCTGACGGCGGCCGCCGACGAACGCGATTCGCCGACGTCGCTCCCCGGCCCGAGATGCCGGTGCGCGCCGTCCGGCCGGGGTCGGCGACGCCACTGACCAGGCGATTTCCTGAATGTCAACCGGGAAGACGGGGTGGGGGCATCCGGTACGATCTGCCCTAATGCACTTGTCCGGGCCGGACACCGTCGTCAGCAGCCCACTTCCTCCCCGTGAAAGGTTCCGAGTGAGCGCACCGCCGAGCGAGCTGGTCCCTACGGTACGACCGGCCCCCACCGACGATCGCCTTGCGCCGCTGCGCGACCGCGGGCGACGCCTGCTCGACTCCCGCGCCGGTCGGGCTCTTCGCCAGTACGGCGAAGACGTCCTGCGTGCGCCGCAGGGCATCGAGCCGATCGAGCGCGGCTCGTTCACGCGTGTTCTGCTGCTGTGGGGCATCGCCCGCGTGGTGAACTTCGGCCTTCTGTGGGGTTTCTACTCCATCGCGAAGTCCGCCCGTTGGGGGTTCGGCCCCGACAGCGAACGCCTCGGCACGTTCTTCGACTACCTCACCGGATGGGACGCCGACCGCTACGGTCAGATCGCTGCGCAGGGGTACCCCATGTCGCTGCCGATGAACGTGTCCGGCGACATCCTGCCGAACAACTGGGCGTTCCTCCCGGTCTTCCCCTTCCTCGTGCGGACGCTCTCGGGCGCCACGGGGCTCGGCTGGCAGCCGGTCGCGGTCCTGATCAGCCTCGCCGCGAGCCTCGGTGCGACCTGGGTGCTGTTCCGCCTCCTCCGCTCGGTCACGAAGCCGCGGGCGGCCTGGTGGTCGGTCGTGTTCTTCTCGTTCGGCCCGATGTCCTTCCTCTTCGCGCTCGGCTACAGCGAAGGCCTGTTCATGCTGCTGATGTTCAGCGGCATGCTGCTGGCTCTCCAGCGCAAATACCTCTGGATCCTCCCGATCGGGCTCATCGCGGCCTACACGCGTCCCGGTGTGCTCGCGCTCGGTCTGGCCCTCGGCATCGTCTTCCTCGTGCGTTTCTTCCGTCGGCGCGTCGACCCGTTCCCCGTGCGCGAGTGGGCTTCGCTCATGGCCACGGGACTCACGATCGCGGTCGCCGGCCTGTCGTGGAATCACATCGCGCAGTACATCACCGGTACGCACAACGCCTACATCCGCACCGAGCTCGGGTGGTGGCTCGACTACGTCGGCAACGACGAATTCACGCCGTTCACACCGTGGTTCCGTCAGGCCGGGACGCACCTGGGCGTCGTCGGCATCATCCTGGTGATCGCGCTCCTCGTCGCCTTCGCGGCGCTGCTGTGGTCGCGTCCGGTACGGCGGCTGGGCCTCATCGTCGTCGCCTACGCCTTCAGCTACGGCACCTACATCTTCGCGGTCTTCCTTCCGCAGCAGAGCACGTTCCGTCTGCTCATGCCCATGGCTCCGCTGACGGCCGACGATCGCTGGTCGTCGACGCCCCGGCGACGCACCGCCATCCTGGTCGGCTGCATCGTCCTGCAGGCCGTCGCGATCCTGTTGCTCTGGACGCGCGGGAACCCGTAAGCCGCACGGCGGTCCGAGTTTCCGGAACCACGAAGGGGCGAGCACGCGTGTGCCCGCCCCTTCGTTATTCTCCGTCCGGTCAGTCCGGGCTTCCGCCCGGGTCGACGGCGTTGACGGTGTCCGCTTCCACGGCGTTGTCCGCCTCCGGTTCCGCGGTCCCGGTCGGTTGATCGACCTCGCCGGCCCCCGAAGGGTCGGTCGCGGGCTCGGGCGGAAGGGGGACCGTGGGCTCGTCCGGGCTCGGCGCCAGGGGCTCGGCGGGGGCCGCGGGGGAAGGATCGCTCGGAACCGTGGGAGTACCCGGCGTTCCCGGGGCGGTGGGCGGGTCGAGGGGTTCGGGGGTGGGGAGGGTCATGTCTCCAGCGTCGACGGTTGTGTGCCGTCCCGCGAGGGCCTACCGATCGACGGCGCCAGGGTGTAATCGTGCGGCTAGGCTCGGGCGGGGACAGATTCGCGAGGGAGTGCCGTGTCCACAGCTCACGAGGTCACGCGCCGCGAAGCCATCGACCAGTACCGCATCGTCGGGGCCCTGCCCGAGCCCGATCTGCAGGGGCTGGTGGAGCTCGCGGCGACCGTGTGCGGCGTCACGACCGCCGTCATCAACATCATCGACGACCGCGCCCAACATCAGGTCGCGGCGGTGGGCGTTCAAGCGGCGTCCTGCTCCATCGAGGATTCGATGTGCGCCGCGGTGCTCGTCGACCCGCGCCGGGTCGTGGTGCCGGACGCGCGGGAGGATCCGCGGTTCCGCGACAACGCCTTCGTGACGGGCGCGATCGCGGCCGTCCGCTTCTATGCGTCGAGCCCCCTCATCACCCCCTCCGGGGTGGCGATCGGAACGCTGTGCGTCTTCGACGAGGAGGTCGGCGAACTCTCGGATGCCAGCGCCCGCGCCCTCGATCTGCTCGCGCACCAGGTGATCGACGTGCTCGAACTTCGTCGACTGTCCCGTGATCTGGCGGAGTCGAACTCGCAGCTCGAGCAGTTCGCCACACAGGTCAGCCACGACCTCCGGAACCCCCTGACCGCGTTGTCGGGCTTCCTCGAGCTCGCCGCCGACAGCCCCGAGATGGTCGGTGCTCCGCGGGCCGCGCGCTCGCTGGCCCGAGCCGAGTCGGCGGCGGCACGGATGACGTCGATGGTGACCGACCTCCTCGACTTCGCGCGCATGGGCGGTGCTCGACCGCACTTCACTCAGGTGGACGTGGGGGAGGTCGTCGACGAAGTGCTCGAAGACCTCGACGGGGCTGTCGTGGGTGTCGGAGCGGAGGTCGTCGTGGATGCCTCGGTATTGATCCGCGCCGACGACACGCTGCTGCGTGTGCTGTTGCAGAATCTCATCGCCAACGCCGTGAAGTTCACCTCGGCGGCGGGGCGGACACCGCACGTGTTCGTCACGGTGCAGGCGATGCCCGACGGGTGGCGCATCCTGGTGGACGACAACGGCGAGGCGGTCGATCCGATGCTGCGTGACCGCATGTTCGAGCCGATGCAGCGCGGTCACGACGCCGAGGTACAGGGTCTCGGCATCGGGCTCGCGACGTGTCGGCGCATCGCTCAAGCACATGGCGGCCACATCGGGCTGGACCGATCGCCCGCCGGGGGGACCCGTGCCTGGGTCGTCCTCCCGGCCGACGTGGCGGCGTGATCGTCTAACGGTCGCGGTGCGCGCGCGCAACCACCGTGACCCGCTGGCGCGGGGGCCCGTAACGTGGCAGGCATCCGGTCGGGAGTCCGGGCTCATCGCCGTTCTCCGCGTCCGGCGACACGAAGGTTGCCCCCATGGCTCGGAACGTCCGCCTGCTGCACTGTCCGCCCGATGCGGTGTTCCGCGTGCTGGCGAACGGGTGGCTCTATCCCCTGTGGGTCGTGGGCGCGTCGCGCATGCGGGACGTGGCCGAGAACTGGCCGCAGGAGGGCTCGGAATTGCATCATTCGTTCGGATCCTGGCCGGCTGTCATCAATGACACCACCGTGATGCGCGTGTGGGATCCTCCGTACCGCGCGGTCATGGAACCGCACGGGGGTCCGATCGGTATCGCCCGCGTCTCCATCGATGTCAAGGCGCGGGGCGACCAGTGCGTGGTCCGTCTCCAGGAGGAGCCCGTGACCGGGCCGACGAAGCTCCTCCCCGATGCGGTTTTCGACGCGATCACGCGGTGGCGCAACGCCGAGACGCTGCACCGTCTGGCGTACCTCGCCGAGGGTGGAGCCCCGGGAACGACCGGGGGTGCTTCCGCGATCGGCCAGGCGTCGACCGCGGAGAAGGAGCCGATCCAGCGATGAGCGAGAGCTACGACGCGATCGTCGTGGGGTCGGGCCCCAACGGCCTCGCCGCCGCCGTCACCCTCGCCCGTGCCGGGTTGTCCGTCGCCCTGTACGAGCGCCATACCTCACTCGGCGGCGCGGCTTCGACCGCGGAGATCACCCTCCCGGGATTCCGTCACGACCTGGGGTCGGCCGTGCATCCGCTCGCGCTGGAGTCGTGGTTCTTCCGGGAGTTCGGTCTGGACAAACGCGTGCCCTTCGTGGTGCCGGAGGTCTCGTTCGCCCATCCGCTGGATGGCGCACGTGCGGGTCTGGCCTACCGCGACCTCGACCGTACGGCGGAGGCGCTCGGCCGCGACGGGGCGGCGTACGCGCGGATCCTCCGGCCCCTCGTTTCCCACCTGCGTGGAGTCGCCGACTTCACCGGCAACGCCCTGCTCCGCGTACCGGGCGACCCGCTCGCGGCGTTCTTGTTCGGCATCCGATCGCTGGAACAAGGCGGTCCGTGGTGGAACGCGAGGTTCCGTGACGAGGTCGCTCCCTCGATGCTCACGGGGGTGTCGGCGCACTCAATCCTCGCGCAGCCGAGCCTCGCGGCCGGGGGCGCGGGCCTCGTTCTCGCCACCTACGCGCACGGGCGGGGGTGGCCGATCCCCGTCGGCGGCAGCCAGTCGATCGCCGACGCCATGGTCGCCGATCTGAGGGCCCACGGAGGAGTCGTGCACACGGGAGTCGACATCGCCGACCTCCGTCAGCTTCCGGCCGCCCGCGCGGTGTTGTTGGACATCACCCCTCGCGCTCTCGTCGGATTGGTGGGAGATCGGATGCCCGCTCCCTACCGGCACGCGCTCGAGCGCTTCCGCTACGGCGGTGGGGTGGCGAAGATCGACTTCGCGCTCTCGGACCCGGTGCCCTGGGCCGATCCGGACGTGTCGCGGTCGGGAACCGTGCACGTGGGCGGGACGCGGGCGGAGATCGCCGCCGCCGAGAACGCCGTGGTGCGCGGGGAACTGCCGGACGCACCGTACGTGCTGGTGTCGCAGCCGACGTTGTTCGACACGACCCGGGCGCCCGCGGGACGCCACGTACTGTGGGCGTACACCCACGTTCCCGCCGGGAGTCCTGCCGACCGCGAGGAGGCGGTGGTGGCGCAGATCGAACGGTTCGCGCCCGGGTTCCGCGACACGATCCTGGCCACGTCGTCGCGCACGTCCGTGGACATCGCCGCGTGGAATCCGAACTTCCCGGGCGGGGACATCTCGGCGGGTGCACCGTCGCTGACGCAGCTGATCAGCCGACCCGTTCCGCGCCCCGATCCGTGGCGCACGCCGGTGCCGGGGATCTACCTGTGCTCCTCATCGACGAGCCCCGGCCCGGGTGTGCACGGTCTCGCGGGCTGGCAGGCGGCGTTGAGCGCGCTGCGGCACGAGTTCGGCACACGTCTGCGACCGGGGCTCGCCCCGCGGGACGACCAGGTCGTGACGACGGCCCGGTGATCGTGACATCCGACGTCGTGGATCAGCCGATCTCGCCCGAGGGCGAGCTGTTGGTGTCCGAAGCCTCGTCGGCGTCCTGCTGAGCGGCGGCGCCCTCCTCAGGGGACTCCGAACCCGCGCCGTTCGATTCGGGGTCGGGGGCCGCGTCGCCGTCGGGGCTGCCGGATCCGGTCTGCTCGCTCATGGGAGTTCCCTTCGTGGTGCGCCGACGATCGGCGGCGCGAGCGACGGTGCCACACGTCCTCCCCGCTGTCCAGGGGCTGGCGTATCAGAGTGGATGAACGCCGTAACGCTCCGTGAACTCGACCCGCGCGGCATCCTCGATGTCATCGGCCTCGTCGCGGAGGTCGATGACCGGGATCGCGTTCACAGGTAGGGCGCGAGCGCGCCGGCGGTGAGGGCGAACGCGAGGGCGGCGCTTCCGGCGGCCGTGGCCAGGGCGATCGTGGCGCGTTCGGTCCGCCCGCGGCGGGCGAGATTGACCGGATCGCCGGTGGACCGCAGCGATGCCTTGGCCGCCTCGAGAGTGTCGTAACGCCCGACCGGGACGCCGTGCGCGTCGCGGGCGACGAACCCGCCTTTCACGCTGTCGACGCAGCCGTAGTACTCGCCGCCGCGGTGAGCGACCCAGAATCCCGAGTCCACCTTCGCCCACATGACGCGGGCACCCGAGAGAGGCGGGAGGGAGTTCGTGCTGTGCGCGGGCATGTCAGGCAGCCGATCGGAGAGTCGCGCGGCGGGCCGCGGGGGCGGGGGTGCGCGCGGGCACCGAGGCTTCCGGGATCACCGCGTCCAGGGCGACGACGAGACCGGCGGAGGAATTGGCCATGTCGGCCATCTCCTTCAGGGTCTGTGCATTGAGCTGCTCAGGCTCGGCGCTGTCGAAGACGAAGCGCAGAGCAATGGCGGGCTGCAGCCAGAGGGTGGAACGACCGGGGGTGCCGTCGACGTGCGTCCAGCTCAGTGTGAAGCTCTCGTTGCGGCGGAGCTTGGTCGCGACCACCACTTTCAGGTGGGCGAGCAGGCGGTCCGGAATGCGCATCGGCTCCGGCGTCGTGCCGTAATAGAGGTGACCCATGAGGAACTCCCTTCGCTGGCTTAGCTGTATGAAGAACATACTCGGTTAGTAACTAGTTTGTCGAACTATTTGTTTCGATGTATGATTTCGAAATCGACAGCAAGGGGCGAACACCATGACGGATACGCGCGCGGTGTCGCAGAGCCTTTCTCCCGGCGGAGGCCGCGACTCGGGCACCTATTGGTACGGCGACGAGCCCGCCGATCGGCGTGTGCGCAGCAAGGCGGTGCTCGAGGCGCTCCGCGTCTACCGAGCGGCTGAACTCGCCATGCGCCGTCGCACGCGCGAGTCGATGTCGATGGGTGAGAACGAACTACTCGTCCTCCGATTCCTCCTCCGCGAACCCGGTCGTCAGGTGCGACCGGGGGAGCTGACCCGCTATCTCGGACTCTCCACGGCCTCGACCACGGCGATCCTGGATCGTCTCGAGCGGTCCGGACACATCACTCGGGTGGCGAACCCGGACGATCGCCGAAGCATCTTCGTGCAGGCGACCGACCGCGCACACGCCGAAGTCCGCCAGACGCTGGGCAACATGCACGACCGGATGCTCGCCGCTGTGATCGACATGTCCGTCGAGGAGTCCCAGATCGTCGTCAACTTCCTCCACCGGATGAGCGATGCTGTCGACGGCGTCGCGGTCGACGCCGGATCGCACGCGTCACCGTGATCTACGTGCTCGTCGGCGGCCCGCGCGACGGACAGCACGTGGATGACCTTCCGCGGGGATACCGCCTCAGCCTCGACGAACCGGCTCCCGAGCGGTTCGCCGAATTCGACACCGTGCGTGCCGTCTGGTTCGAACTGGATGCCGCGATGTTCCGCTCCGCGCAGCGGCGCGACTGACGCGCCCGTATCTCACGGGCCGAGGCCGTGCAACCCGGTCCTCCCCGCACACGTCCCGCCGCACGCTAGAACCCATGAGATGCGTGACGTATGCCGGAGAAACCGTGATCACGACCGATGACGTCGCCGCGTCGCTCATCGAGTTGACCGCCGCCGTCGCGAAAGAGGGTCAGGCTGAGGCCGTCAGCATCCCGATCGTGACGGAGGACAAGAAGGTCGGGCAGGCGGAGCTCGTCATCGGCGTCGGAAACGACGTGCTGTCGGCTCCGGTGGACTGGTCGGGCGAGGAGCCGGACTTCGCGGCGTGGTCGGAGGACCTGCGCAATCATCGGCTCTTCCCACGCTCGGCCCTCCGCATCGTCGAGCCCGAGCCCGACGGCGACGATGAGCCGGTCGATTGGGACTTCGACCAGCCGACGCAGGCCTGACGCCCTCCCGACACGCCCCCTGAGCGCTTCAGACGCTCCCCCTTAGGGTGGAGTGATGGGCAGGCGGAGCGTGACGTGGCGGGTGGGCGGAATCCTCCTCGGCGTCTGCGGCCTCCTCGGCCTCGCTGGTGCGCGGATCATCGGGGCATCGGTCGTGCAGCAGATCCTCATCGACGTGCTGTGGGCCCTCGGCATCCTGGTCTTCGCGATCGGCTTCAGCCGTGCGGGGAGCGTCGTCGCCCGCCGACCACTGGGAGTCTCTGCCCTCGTCGTGCTGGCGCTCGCGCCGCTGACGGTGAATCTCTCTTACGCCCTCGCCCCGGTGCAGGTGATCTCGGCGCAACCTTCGACCGCGTGGACCGCGTTCGCCGTCAGCCTGACCGCGTCGGCCGTCTCGGTCGCCGCCGGGGCGGTCGCGGCGACACAAATCGCCCGCCTGGGTGCCGTCCCCGCGCGCTGGCGCTGGGCACCCATGTGGGCGCTCGGCATCAGCGTGGGCTGCGCCGTCCTGGTGCAGGGAGTGTGGGTTGCGCTTGGCGCCGCCGGCGCTGACCAGGGCGTCCTGGTCGCGGCGGGTGCCATCGGCTGGCTCGGCATGCTCGCTCCCACCCTCGGACTCGGCGTCGTCGCGCTCATCGCGGCCGCGACCGACCGCCCCGACAGCGTCGAGGTGTTCCGCTCCTCCTGACGCCCGTCGATGAGCCCCCGCCGGTCAGCGGGGGCGGATACACCCCGGGGTGGATGACGACCGGCCGGCGTCGAAGAGACGATGAGTCGTCGGATCGTTTCTCGCGATCGATGCTCACCCGATCGGAGCCCCATGCCACCGACCGTCGTCCCTTCGCCCCCACACGTCGTCGAGGCCTCTCCGCCCCGCCCGCCGGAATCCCCTCGCGCCGAGGCGTCGTCCGCCTCCCCGAACAGGACCCGGATGCCGCGCGCGAGCATCGCGCTCGCCGCGGCCATCCTGGTGGTCAGTCTCGTGCAGCTCCGAGGGAGCGTGTTCGTCGGGGACGGCCCGTTCGACGTCCGTGAACTGGCGCGAAGTGTGTTCACGGTCGAGCAGCCCCTGCTGCTCCCCGTCGTGCTGCTCGCCGTCCTCCTCACCGGGGGCCTCGCGGAACGGGTGATGGGCGCGCGCCGCGTTCTCGTGGCCTTCCTCGGGGGAGGCCTGGCGACCTCTGTCGCCGGGCTGGCGATCGGTGCCGTCGAGAGCGCCTTCCTGCCCGGTCTCCCGTTGAACTCCGAGGTGTTCACCGGGGCACCTCCCATCGCCGCGCTGCTCGTCGTGGCGATGACCGCGAGCGGCTTCGTGGGCGCCCTGTGGCGCCGGCGTGTGCGGTGGGCCAGTACGGCGCTCGCGTTGACACTGTTCCTCTACTCCGCGTCGGCCAGTGACCTCTATACGCTCATCGCGCTTCCGATCGGTCTGGGCCTCGGCGTCCTGTCGGGCGGTCGTCCGGTGACTTTGCGCGTCCAGCGCAGCTCCCACCACGAGACAAGGGTGCTCCTGGCAGCGCTGACCGCCGTGACCGCCATCGGTCCGATGGTCGCCACGCTGTGGGGGAGCGGTGCCGGTCTGCTGTCCGTGTACGGATGGCTGTCCTACGACCCGCTCACTGTCGTAGACGGGCAGGTATGCGTCGCCGGGTCCACGCTGCTCGCGTGCCCGGCCGACGGGTGGTCTTTCGGTCCGCTGCAGCCGCTCGCGGGGTGGATCGCCGCCCTCCCCCTCATCGTGCTGCTCGTGGCATCCTGGGGCATCCTGCGGGGGCGTCGCGGGGCCCTCGGCATCGCCATCGCCGTGAACCTGCTCGTGTTCGCGGGGATGGCCTACGTCTTCGCCGTCACCGAACCCGACACTTTGGCGACGCTCGCGCTCAGCCGTGACGCGGACGCGACGTCGGCGGTGTGGCAGATCCTGGTCGGGGTGGCGGTGGGTGCGTCGGTGCCGCTCGCCGTCGCCGTGACGCTCTTCGTCTTCCGTCGGGCGGCGCGGATCGGTTCCGCTCCGGGGGCACGATCGCTCTTCCTGGGGACCGTCGGTCTCGCCGGTGTGGGGAGCATCGTGACGGCGTTCGCCGGCACGATGGCGTTCTCGCGTCACTTCAGCCCCGAGCCCGGACTCGAGGCGATCCTCCACGCCACTGCGCTGCGTCTCCTCCCGCCGTCCCTCCTCCCCTCGGAAGCGATCGCCTTCGTGCCGACCACGGGCTGGGCGCAGGCGCTTTGGTATCTGCCGTCCGCGGTCTTCTGGACCGTGTGCGCCTTCGCCTCCGTGCGGTTCGTCCTCAGTCCGGGATCGACGGCCAACAGCGGCGACCGTGCGCGGGCGCGCGCCGTGCTCGAGCGCGGAGGTGGTGGGACTCTGTCCTTCATGACGACCTGGACGGGCAACGGGTACTGGTTCGCGCCCGATGTCGATGCCGCGATCGCCTACCGCGTCCGCGGCCGCATCGCCGTGACGCTCGGCGGCGCCTTCGGCCGCGACCGCTCGGACCCGAGCGTCGCCCCCGCCTTCGTCGATTTCTGCGGGGAGCGCGGCTGGACCGCCGTCTTCTACAGCGTCGACGGTTCCGAGAGCGCCGCCCTCGATGCGCTGGGCTGGAGCCGGACCCAGGTCGCTGAAGAGGCGAGGCTGGACCCGGCGACGTGGACACCCGCCGGCAAGAAGCGTCAGGACGTCCGCACGGCGACCCACCGCGCGGCGAGAGAGGGCGTACGCGCCGAATGGACGACGTGGGCGGACCTGTCGTTCCGCGATCGCACCCAGATCCGTGAGATCTCCGAGTCGTGGGTCGCCGACAAGACGATCCCCGAGATGGAATTCACGCTCGGTGGAGTCGAGCAGATGGCAGATCCGGCGGTGCGCCTCATGGTCGCGCGCGACGCGCAGGAACGCGTGGTGGCGGTGACCAGCTGGCTCCCCGTGCGTGCGGCATCCCGAGTCCAGGGGTACGCGCTCGACGTGATGCGTCGCCGCCACGACGCAATGAACGGCGTGATGGAGTTCGTGATCGGCGCCGTCGTGGAGCGTCTGCGCGCCGACGGGTTCTCGATCCTCAGCCTGTCGGGCTCGCCGCTCGCCTTTCATCGAGACGGTCCGGATGCCGAGCGGGATCCCGTGGAGCGCTTCCTCCGCCAGCTCAGTGCCCTGCTGGAGCCCGCTTACGGCTTCCGGTCGCTGGCGAACTTCAAGAAGAAGTTCCAGCCGGAGTTCACCCCGATGTGGATGGTCTACCCGGACCCCGCGCAGCTGCCGTCCATCGGACTCGCCCTGATGCGGTGCTACGCGCCCGGGCTGACCGTCGCACGCGCGGCACGCATCGCCGCGGGGCTGCGCGCCTCCGCGCGTACGACCAAGACGTCGGTCAGATGACGGGCGAGGGGATCAGATCCGCTCGGGGCGATACTTGTCGCCGCTGAAGCCGACGATGAGATACCCGATGATCCAGAAGATGACCAGCAACAGGAGCGAGAAGAACCATCCGTGGCCGAAGGCTCGTCCGAGTCGGATCGAGACGATGATGTGGAAGACGATGTTGACGATCGGGATGAGGTAGAGCAACGTCATCCATCCCGAGAAGCCCGCGACCTTGACGACGAAGATCGCGTTGACGATGGGGATGATCGCGAGCCAGCCGGGATACCCGGCCTTCGTGAACACGCGCCACAGGGCGATCACCACGAGCACGTACACCACGAACGCGAGGAAAGAGTTGGTCGTGTTCAGGGCGAAGATCGAGGTCTGGTCGAAGATGTTGTTCGGCGAGGAGGCGAGCATGCCGCTCATCGTAGAGGCACGCTCGGTATTGTTCGGGCCCGACTTCGCCGCATCCGTCTCCCCGACCCCATCGAGCTCGGCGCGTTACGCTCGCGTCATGCCGTTCACCGCCGTCGCCCCGGGGATGCCATGACCCCCGACCGCAAGTTCGAGTGGGGCGGGCTGAGCGCGGGGCGGGCCGACTTCGTCACCGCCGCGGAGGCGCTGGCCACGCTCGAGGGCGTCGTCGCCGCTCACGCCGACCTGTCGCCGGAGACCGGACTCTCGGACGGCGACGCGTTCGTGCGGTTGTCTGCGGGTGAGCGATGGGCGGTCGTGTCCACCCCCGGGACGCGGTGGTTCTCCGTGCGGGTGGACTCCGGCCATCGCGTCCGACTCGACGACGCCACGTCCACGCGCGCCGAGGCGTCGATGCTGCTCGAGACGTACGTCGCCGTCGGGGCCGCATACGTGCGTGGAGAGGCCGTGGAGCAGGGTGATCGCCTGACGGTTTCGGCGAACGGTCGCTCGCTGTCCCTGACGAGGCCGCTCGGCGCCCGCCTCCGCGCGTGGGTGGGCCGACGCTGAGGCCTCGCGGGCCGCGGGTCAACCCTCTGCATCCGGACGCCTGGCTTTGCCAGGCTGGGTGTCCGCGTACGAAGGGATGATCCATGAGCGATCCGCAGAACAGCGCCTCTGGCAGCGACGCCGAAGACCTCGGCGACGACCAGACGGTGGCGCCCAGCCAGACGAACGACGTGGACGAGCAGTCGAAGGCTCCCTCCGACGATGACCCGAACGCCGACCACCAGGCGACGGGCATCGGAGTCGTCGGCGAGGAATGAGCCCGACGGGATGCCGGCCCGGCAGGCCGCCGGCGGGGTCGGGGTCGCCAGCCTCGCGGTGCTAACCTTGACCGGTCCGCCTCCGTAGCTCAGGGGATAGAGCGTTGGTTTCCGGTACCAAAGGTCGCAGGTTCGATTCCTGTCGGGGGCACCAGTAAAGAGAAGGGGCCGCGGGTCTTACAGACCTTGCGGCCCCTTGCTCGTTGAAGCGAGTCGATTCGTCGCCGAGCGCAACCCCCGCCCGCGATCGCCGACGCGCGGCCTAGGTTCAGCGCCATGTCCGAGACGATGGAACGCGCTTGTGCCGAGATCAATGACAGCACGCTCGCGCTTGCCCAGAGCGAGAACATCACCGAGCTGAAGCGGAGCATCGTCCGGGCCGTGGTCGACGGGGGCGGTTTCGTCGACATCATGGTGGTGGGCAACCGGGTCGCGAGCGTCCTCTTCACCGTTCACACCGCCGTCGTCATCACCACCGCCACCGTCGAGTTCGATGCGCGAGACGACGGTGACAGCGATGCGCCGTTCGGCTCGGGCGCGGTCTCCGTCCACTACGCCGCGTGAGCCGAGGGGGCCGTGTGGGGGGAGTCCTGCGCGCCGCGTGAGCGTCGCGCCCGCCGCTAACCGGCTGCCGCGTCGGGCATCGGCGGGCGGATGCGCTGGTCGACGAGCGGGCACGTGAAGACGTCGCGTTCCCCCAGCCCGACGCGGTTGATGTAGCGGACGACGATGGCGTAGGACGCGAACAGCCCGGTCTGGGTGTACGGCACCCCGTGCTCGCGGCAGTACGCGGAGACGATCGGGGCTGCCCGCCGTAGATGCGGTCGAGGCATGCTCGGGAACAGGTGGTGCTCGATCTGGTAATTGAGACCGCCCATCGCCACGTCGAGCAGCCGGGTGCCGACGACGTTGCGGCTGGTCGTCACCTGGCGGCGCAGGAAGTCGATTCGTGCGTTCTCCGGCAGGATCGGCATCCCCTTGTGATTCGGGGCGAACGACATCCCCATGCAGAAGCCGAAGACGCCGAGCTGCACGCCGAGGAAGGCGAAGCCGATCCCGGGCGACAGCGTCAGGAACACCAGCGCGGGCAGACCGGCGAGCCGGACCGTCAGGAAGACGATCTCGACCCAGCGCCGGGCGAGCTTGCCGCGCGAGAACACCTCGCGAACGCCGGACGCGTGCAGCGAGAGCCCCTCCAGCAGGAGGATCGGGAAGAAGAACAGGCCCTGGTGCGCCCGCACCCACGCCAGTGCGGGATACCGTGACGGGGCGCCTCCCGGAGCGACGACGATGACGGGGAGCTCGATGTCGGGATCGGCTCCCATCGTGTTCGGACGCGCGTGGTGCCGGGTGTGCTTGTGCTGCCACCACCCGTAGCTCATCCCCACCAGCAGATCGCCCAGGATCAGGCTGATCCAGTCGTTCCACTTGCCCGACGTGAAGATCTGCCGGTGGGCGGCGTCGTGTCCGAGGAAGGCGATCTGGGTGAACAGGATGCCGAGGAACGCGGCCGTGAAAAGCTGCCACCACGTCTCCCCGATGAGGGCGAAGGCCGCGAGGGTGACGCCGAGTATCACGGGGAGCCCGAGGATCTTGGTCCAGTAATACCCGTGTCGCCGGCGCAGGAGACCGAGCTCGCGGATGGTCCTCGCGAGTTCGGTGAAGTCGCTTCCGGCGGAGCGTCCGATCGCGGAAGTCCGGGGGGTCGTCGTGCGGTACTCGTTCATGATGCGACCGGGTGAGGCGGGGTCCAGGTCAGTCCGACGCGGGAGTGGGGTCGAAAGCGATGCGGCCGGCTCGCTGGATGACGTCCTCGGCTCGTGTGTGCTCGATGTCGGCAGCGGCTGCGGCGCGGTCGAACGCCGCGGACTGCGCTTGCCGGACGCGCCCGGAGATTCCCGCGAGGAGGTCGGCGAGCACGGTGGCGAGGCCGTTCTCCAACTCTTCGAGGTTCGAGTTGCCGATCTCGAGCCGTCGATCGGCCACGCGGAGGGTGACTCCGGGGTATCCGGCGGCCGGGAGCGCGTCGTGCGGCTCCGCGGACATGATCGCGTCGACCTCTTCGGGGAGGGGGCGGCGCCGGAAGACGGCGTCGACCTGGTACCGCTCCGGGGCGCCGGGCGTGCCGAGCGTGGGCGGCAATGAGCCGGTGAGGACGGAACTGAGTCCGAGGTCGGCGCTGGGCGACGAACCGTCCGCTGGTGTGGCGGGGGAGGGGGTGCGTGTCCGGCTCGAAGCCGGCGTGTCGACGGTCATGGCGACAGCAGACGTCCGCGAGCAACGGGAGCGCACGACCATTGACAGAAGGCGTCGCGCGTGAGTGGGCGCCGACCTGTGCGGCGGGGGCCGCGGGGCGCGGAACTAGGAGGCGCGCCGGGCGACGCTACGGCGTACGAGCCCGAAGATCACGGTGCCGACGAACAGCACGATCCCGATGATCCCCAGCCAGAGCAATCCTTCGAACGCGAACCCCACGATCGAGAGCACCGCCCACGCGACGAGAAGAATGATGAGTACGGTCCACATGTTCGCGACTGTACGCCGGACACTCCCCGTGACCTGGCCCCCACGACCTCGGGGTTCGTTTCGCGGCCCGGGGAGGCTCTTCCGGACGGAAAGCGACAGGTCGCGGGTGTCCGGATCCGCCCCGGTGCCGGCGCCGTTGTCAAGACCCGCGGCACAGTCCGCGGGTGAGTGTCATCCTGTCCTCACCCTCCCGAAAGGACTGACATGAGTATCGGAGCCGGAATCGCGCTGATCGTCATCGGCGCCATCCTCGCTTTCGCCGTGGACCTCCCGAACGACTATGTCGATCTGACGACCATCGGCTACATCATGATGGGCGCGGGAGCGATCGTCTTCATCATCGGTGTGGTGCTGTTGGCGCGCCGTCGGCAGACCGACACCGTGACCCGCACCGAGGGGGCCGGCGGCGCGCAGGTGACGCGATCGACCACGCGCTCGTCGAACGACGACATCGTCTGACAACCCCGGGGGCCTTACCGCCAGGACCCGCATGACCGACACCGAAACCACCCAACCGTTCGATTCCTCCACCTCCCACCTCTTCGACGGGCGCTACCGGCTCGGACGGGTCCTGGGCGAGGGCGGGTATGCGCGCGTGTACGAGGCGGTCGACACGTCGCTCGGCCGCACCGTCGCACTGAAAGTGATCACCGGCGACGGTGCGGATCCGGCGGATGCCGCGCGCGTGCGCTCCGAGATCCGGCTGCTCGCCTCGCTGTCGCATCCCTCGCTGGTCACGCTGTACGACGCGCGCCTGGCATCGTCACCCACGTACCTCGCGATGGAGTTGATCGCGGGCCCGACGCTCGCCGACCTCATCGCGCGCGGCCCGCTTCCCGCCGCCGACGCCGCCCGCCACGGACGGGAGATCGCCGAAGCGCTCGCGGTGGTGCACGCCCGCGGAATCGTGCACCGGGACGTGAAGCCGTCGAACATCCTCCTGCGGCCGCCCGCTCACACGGGCGAACGCGCCCGGGCGACGCTCGCCGACTTCGGAATCGCCGCTCTCGTCGGCGCGACCCGCCTCACCCGCGCCGACACCGTGATCGGCACCGCGGCTTACCTCAGCCCGGAGCAGGCGCGGGGGATGCCGGCGGCTCCGGCCAGCGATGTGTACGCGCTCGGGCTGGTTCTGCTCGAGGCTCTGACGGGGCGTCGTGCGTTCGGTGGGCGCACGCCCCACGAGGCGCTCGCCGCTCGCCTCATCTCGCCGCCGGATGTCCCCGAGGACCTTCCTGCGCCGTGGCGTGTGCTCTTGGCGCGCATGACCGCGATCGATCCGGCGGAGAGGCCGGATGCCGCCGCGCTCGGCGCTGAATTCCGCGCGCTGCGCGGCGATGCGCTGCCGCCCACTCCGCTCGGCGGTGCGGCACTGGTCGACGGCCCGGCATCCGAGGAAGTCACCCGCACGCGGGTCCTCGCTCCCATTGACCCGCCGCGCCGGGCGGGTCGCCGGCGCGCGCTGATCATCGCGGCCGTGATCGCCCTGCTGCTCGCGGGGGGAGGGGCCGCCGCCGCGATCGGACTGAGCACTTCCGCCCCCGCCTCGGATCCCGCGCTTCCGTCCCTGCCGGCACCCCTCGATCAACACGTCGACGACCTCTGGAAGGAAGTGGGACCGTGAGCCGGCGCGGGGTCACCGCCACCTCCCTCGCGTTCGCGGCCGCGCTCGCCCTGACCGGCTGTGCGCCGACAGCGGCCGAGTCGACTCCCTGGCAGGGCGTCGTCCAGACACTCGCGAGCCAGGCGTCCGGCGGTGACTACGACTCCGCCTCCACGACTCTCGACCAGCTCGAGGCGGACGTTCTCGCGCAGCGCGACGCGGGGACGGTGTCGGCCGCCGAGGCGGAGGCGATTCTCGCTCGCATCGCGGTCGTCCGTGCCGATCTGTCCGGTCTCGTCCCCGATCCGGAGCCGACGGCTGAGCAGAGCCCCGAGCCCGTGACGCCGGACACTCCGGAGCCGACCCCGAGCGCGGTCGACGACCAGCCCGAGACGGTCGAGGATCCGCCCACCCAGACCGAGCCGGCGGACGAGGGACCGGGAAACTCCGACAAGGGCGAGGACGGAAAGGGGAACAGTGGGAAGGGTAAGGGCGACGGCTCCCAGCCCCCCGGCGGACCCGGCAAGAAGGACGGTTGAGCGAGGCGCGCCCCGGCCCTCTTGCGCCGTGCGAGGATTGCCCGGTGCCGCGCCGAGTGACCGCTGAACTCGACCTCGATCTGGGGTCGTCCGTCGATCTCATTTTGCAGATCACCGCCGCCCAGGGAGTGCCGCTCGCGAGCGAGCATCTGACGTTCTCCAGTGGCGATCGCGTCTACACCCCGACCGAGATCGTCGACCAGTCCGGCAGCCGCCTGCACCGCCTTTCCGGTGAGCAGGGCCCGCTCTCCGTGAGGTACGAGGCCGTCGTCGCGGGTGCATCTCCGACCCTGCACACGAGCGACCTGGAGACGATCACCTACCTGCGCCCCAGTCGCTACTGCCAGTCCGACGAGGTGTTCGCGCAGGCGCGTCGGCAGTTCCGCGGGCTCGCCGGTGCGGACCTCATCGCCGCCGTCTCGAGCTTCGTGGCATCCAGCGTGACCTACACCCCAGGACTGAGCCTCGGCACCGACAGTGCCGTGACGACGCTGATGACCGGCCAAGGCGTCTGCCGCGATTACGCCCACGTGGTGATCGCCCTGCTCCGGGCCATGGACATGCCGGCCCGTTACGCCGCCTGCTACGCGCCCGGCCTGGAACCCATGGACTTCCACGCCGTCGCCGAGGCCTACCTCGACGGTGCCTGGTACGTCATCGACGCGACCCGCCTGTCCGACCGTCGATCGCTGGTGCGGATCGCCACGGGACGTGACGCCGCCGACTGCGCCTTCCTCAGCTACCACGGTGGTTACGTGGGCCTCGAGCGCATGTACGTCGACGCGGTCCTGGAGGACGAGGTCCCGGATGCCATCACCCCCGACGACCACGAGACCCTGGTGCAGATCGGCTGAACAGGGCGCGGCCTCGCGCCTCGCCTAGAATTGCAGGGTTATGGATCCCGCAGCCCTCTCCGCCGCCCTGCTCGCCGTCATCGCCCCGCTCGCCGAGGCGCGACGCGAGGGGTCGTCGGCCGGGCTCACCGCCGCCGACCTGCCCCTGGAGCGGCCCAAGAACCGTGACCACGGCGACTGGGCGTCGAACGCGGCGCTGAAGCTGTCGAAGATCGTCGGGGCGAACCCGCGCGAGTTCGCGGCCGAGATCGCGGCGGGCCTCCAGAGCGTCGACGGCATCGCCAGCGTCGAGGTCGCCGGCCCCGGCTTCATCAACATCCGGCTGGATGCCGCAGCCGCCGGCGCCCTGGCGAAGACCATCGTCGAGCAGGGCGCAGCGTTCGGCACCAACGACTCGCAGCGCGGCAACACGATCAACCTCGAGTTCGTCAGCGCCAACCCGACCGGTCCGCTGCACATCGGCCACACGCGCTGGGCCGCGCTCGGTGACGCGATCGCCCGCGTGCTGCTCGCCAGCGGCGCGACGCTGGTTCGTGAGTTCTACATCAACGACGCCGGCGCCCAGATGGAGCGCTTCGGTCGCTCGGTCGTCGCGGCCCTCCACGGTGAACCGACCCCCGACGACGGTTACGGCGGCGCCTACATCGCGGCGCTCGCCGAGCGGGTCGCGGCCGGGCAGCCCGACATCCGCGACCTCGACCGGGACGAGCAGATCACCGTCGCCACGGAGCTGGCCTACGGATTCCAGCTCGGAGAGATCCAGGCCTCGCTCGAACGCTTCAACGTGCACTTCGACGTCTGGTTCTCCGAGCGCACCCTGCACGCGCGGGTCGACGGCCGGCCGAGCCTCGTCGACGAGGCGGTCGACCGTCTTCGCGAACAGGGTCACGTGTTCGACGACGAAGGCGCCGTGTGGGTCCGCACGACCGACTTCGGCGACGACAAAGACCGCGTCATCCGTCGCTCCAACGGCGAGTACACCTACTTCGCCGCGGATGCCGCGTACTACCTCAACAAGGGCGACCGCGGGTTCGCGCACAAGATCTACCTGCTGGGTGCCGACCACCACGGCTACGTCCACCGCCTGAAGGCGCTGGCCGGTGCGGCCGGTGACGACCCGGACAAGGACATCGAGGTGCTCATCGGCCAGCTCGTGTCGATCAACGGCGCGCGGCTGTCCAAGCGCGCCGGCAACATCATCGAGCTCGACGATCTGCAGGAGTGGCTCGGGACCGACGCGCTGCGCTATTCGCTGGCCCGCTATCCGGCGGACTCGCCGCTCACGCTCGACCCCGAGATCCTGCAGAAGCGCACCAACGACAACCCCGTGTTCTACGTGCAGTACGCCCACGCGCGCACGCACAACGTCGCGCGCAACGCTGCCGAGTCGGGCGTCGACCGGTCGGAGTTCGCGCCGGAGCTGCTCGAGCACGAGACCGAGTCCGCGCTGCTCGGCGCTCTGCAGGAGTACCCCCGCGTCGTCGCGTACGCCGCCGAGGTGCGCGAGCCGCATCGCGTCGCGCGCTACCTCGAGGAGCTGGCGGGCCTGTACCACCGGTGGTACGACAACTGCCGTGTCATCCCGCTCGGCGACGCCCCGGTCGAGGCGGTGCACCGTACGCGCCTGTGGCTGAACGACGCGACCGGTCAGGTCCTGCGCAACGGCCTCACGCTGCTCGGCGTGGGTGCTCCGGAGCGCATGTAGTCATGACGGATGCCACGCGCCCCCGTCGCCGCACAGGACGGACGATCGCGATCGTCGCGATCATCGTCGTCGTCATCGCGGCGTTGCTGGTGGCGGCCGAGGCGATCGCCCGGTCCGCCGTGGTGAACACGGTTCGCTCGCTCGTCGTGCAGCAGGTCGGTCTTCCCGCCGATCAGCAGGTCGATGTCGAGGTACCCGGAATCGTGCTCCCGCAGCTGCTGACGGGGCGACTCGGCGAGGTCGCGGTGTCGGCGCCCGACGTCGCGCTCGGTCCGTTGACCGGCGACGTGCGTGTCGACCTGCAGGACGTGCCCGTCGCGGGCGACGCCCCGGCGGCGGGTGGTTCGGCCTCCGTGCGGCTCGATCCCGATCAACTGCGCGCCCTTCTGTCGCAGATCCCCGACTTCCCGGCCGACACCGTCGACACCGCGGCGCCCGATCTGACCCTGTCGACGCAGCTCTCCGTGTTCGGCATCGCCATCCCGGTGGGCATCTCGGTCACTCCCGGCGCGGCGGAGGGTGACCTCACGCTCACGCCGACATCGTTCGAACTCGGCGGGAACCGGGTCGATGCCGACACCCTGCGCGGTCAGGTCGGGGGTGTGGCCGACGGCGTACTCCGGACCTGGAGTCTCTGCTTCGCCGATCGCCTGCCCGCGGGCCTCACGCTGACCTCGGTGAGCGTCCAGGGCCCGGACGTGGTGGCCACGCTCGACATCGACGGGC
The DNA here is from genome assembly GCF_047238045.1 of Microbacterium canaveralium. Lineage (NCBI taxonomy): Bacteria > Bacillati > Actinomycetota > Actinomycetes > Micrococcales > Microbacteriaceae > Microbacterium > Microbacterium canaveralium. The sequence continues at coordinate 1,048,584 of NZ_JBDFMA010000003.1, forward strand.
GCATCATCAGCGATCCGGCGCTGCAGCAGAACGGCACGTGCGGCTGATCCACGTGGGCGCGTCTCGTCGCTGAGCCCCGTCGTGGGCGGGAGCGTGCCGGCGGTGGGACGGGGGCGGCATATGCCGTGCCCTAGACTGCAAGGACTGCCTGTCGCGTGACGCCCCGCGGGGGCAGGAGCCGTGATCCGCGGCCGTCGCGTCGCCGCAAAACCCGATTGGTTCCTCCGTGTCCGCCTCGCACTCCGCGCTCGTGCCCGACTGGCTCACCGCCCCGGCCGAAGCGAACGAGCTCGTCGCCTCCGTCTGGCCCTCGTCGGCGCAGCGCCTCGGTGACGGTTCCGTTGAGATCGGCGGGGTGTCGGCGTTCGATCTGCGCGACCGCTTCGGGACCCCGTTGTACGTGCTCGACGAGGACGAGGTCCGCGCCCACGCCCGGCGCGCCCGCGACGCTTTCGGTGCGGCCGCCGAGCGGCACGGCATCCGCGCTCGCGTGTATTACGCGGGCAAAGCGTTCCTCTCGACCGAGGTCGTGCGGTGGGTGACAGACGAGGGTCTCGCCGTCGACGTCTGCACTCGCGGCGAGCTCGAGGTCGCTCTCGCCGGTGGCGCCGACCCCGCCCGTCTGGGATTCCACGGCAACAACAAGAGCGTCGGCGAGCTGGAGCGCGCGGTCGAGGTCGGGATCGGGTCCGTCGTGGTCGACAGCGCGATCGAGATCGAGCGCCTCGCCGCGATCGCCGAGCGGCGCGGGGTGGTCCAGTCCGTTCTCGTGCGCGTGCGCACCGGCGTCCACGCCGAGACGCACGCGTTCCTGGCCACGGCGCACGAAGACCAGAAATTCGGCTTCTCGCTGGAGGGGGCGGCGGAGGCCGTGACCCGGATCCGTGAGCTGCCCAGTCTCCGGTTCGTGGGACTCCACGCCCACATCGGGTCGCAGATCTTCGATTCGGCGGGCTTCCGCGAGTCCGCCGCGCGCCTCGTCGACCTGCACGCCGACCTGCTGGCCGGCGGCGACATCCCCGTCCTCAACGTGGGCGGGGGATTCGGCATCTCCTACACCTCGGTCGACGATCCGCGCCCGATCGAGGAGATCGCCGACGGCATCCTCGACGCCATCGCCGCGGAGTGCGAGGTGCGTGGCATCCCGATGCCCGATGTCGCGTGCGAGCCCGGACGCGTCATCGTCGGTCAGGCGGGCGTGACCCTCTACGAGGTCGGCACGGTCAAGAAGGTCTCGATCGGCGACGGGCTCGAGCGGACCTACGTCAGCGTCGACGGCGGCATGAGCGACAACGCCCGTCCCGCGCTCTACGGCGCCGACTTCTCCGCCCGCATCGTCTCGCGCGTCAGTTCCGTCACCCCCGCGCTGTCGCGCGTCGTCGGTCACCACTGCGAGTCCGGCGACATCGTCGTGGATGCCGAGTACCTCCCCGGCGACGTCACCCCGGGCGACCTCCTCGCCGTTCCCGCGACCGGGGCCTACTGCTTCTCCCTCGCGAGCAACTACAACTACACGCCGCGGCCGCCCGTCGTCGCGGTGCGCGACGGTCGGGCACGCATCATCGTCCGCGGCGAGACCGTCGACGACCTCCTCTCCCGCGACGTCGGCGTCGCGGCATCCCCCGCCACCTCGTCCCGCGGCCCGGCCGCACCATCCCACGGAGACACCGAATGACCGACTACCGCACGCTGCGCGTCGCGCTGCTGGGCGCGGGTGCCGTCGGCTCGCAGGTCGCTGACCTGCTGCTCAAGCACCGCGCCGAACTGGCCGACCGCGCGGGGGCGAACCTCGAACTCGCGGGCATCGCCGTCCGCAACGTCGACGGCAAGCGCGACACCGACCTGCCGCACGAGCTGTTCACGACGGATGCCGAGACGCTCATCAACGGCTCCGACATCGTCATCGAGCTGATGGGCGGGATCGAGCCGGCGCGTACGCGGGTGCTGCAGGCGATCAACTCCGGCGCCGACGTCGTCACGGCGAACAAGGCGCTGCTCGCCACACACGGTTCCGAGATCTTCGAAGCCGCCGACCAGGTGGGCGCCGAGGTCTACTACGAGGCCGCGGCCGCCGGCGCGATCCCGATCATCCGGCCCCTGCGCGACTCCCTGGCCGGCGACCGAGTGGTCCGCATCATGGGCATCGTCAATGGCACGACGAACTACATCCTCGACCGGATGGACACCGAGGGCGCCGATTTCGGCGAAGTCCTCGCCCAGGCGCAAGCGCTCGGGTACGCCGAGGCCGACCCCACCGCCGACGTCGAGGGTTACGACGCCGCGCAGAAGGCCGCGATCCTCGCGAGCCTCGCCTTCCACACGACCGTCCCGCTGGATGCCGTGCACCGCGAGGGCATCACCCAGATCGACGCCGCGATCATCGAGTCCGCCCGCCACGCGGGGTATGTCGTGAAGCTCCTCGCCGTGTGCGAGCGTCTCCCGGCCTCCGACGGCGAGTCGAGCGAGTCGATCTCGGTGCGCGTGTACCCCGCGCTGGTCGAGCGCTCCCACCCCCTCGCGAGCGTGCACGGCGCGAACAACGCCGTGTTCGTCCAGGCCGAGGCCGCCGGTGACCTGATGTTCTACGGCGCGGGCGCCGGCGGCGTGCAGACCGCCTCCGCGGTCCTCGGCGACGTCGTCTCGGCCGCGCGCCGTCACATCGCCGGGGGAGTGGGCGTCGGCGAGTCCACGCGCGCCAACCTCCCGACCGTCCCGATCGGACGCGTCATCACGCGTTACCAGATCACGCTCGAGGTCGACGATCAGCCGGGCGTTCTGGCGACGGTCGCCGGCATCCTGAGCGAGGGGCGCGTGTCGATCGCGACCGTCGAGCAGACCACCATCGAACCGGATGCAGAGAACCCCGCCGAAGGCGGATCGGCGCGTCTGGTCATCGGAACACATCAGGCCCGCGAGCAAGACCTGAGCGAGACCGTCGAGCGTCTCGCCGCGAGCGGCGTCGTCGAGCGCGTGGTCTCCGTACTGCGTGTGGAAGGGAACTGACATGGCACACGTCTGGCGCGGAGTCCTCCGCGAGTACGCCGACCGTCTGGGCGTCACCGACGCCTCGACCGTCGTGACCCTCGGCGAGGGCGGGACGCCTCTCATCCCGGCCCCCGCGTTGTCGCACCGCACGGGCGCCGACGTCTACGTCAAGTTCGAGGGCATGAACCCGACGGGCTCGTTCAAGGACCGCGGCATGACCGTGGCCCTGTCGCGGGCCGTCGAGCACGGGGCGAAGGCCGTCATCTGCGCGTCGACGGGCAACACCTCCGCCTCGGCGGCCGCCTACGCGGCCCACGCCGGCATCACGGCCGCGGTGCTCGTCCCCGAGGGCAAGATCGCGATGGGCAAGCTCAGCCAGGCCGTCGCGCACAACGGTCGCCTGATCCAGATCCGCGGCAACTTCGACGACTGCCTCGAGATCGCGCGCGAGCTCGCCGACCACTACCCGGTGCACCTGGTCAACTCGGTCAACCCCGACCGCATCGAGGGCCAGAAGACCGCGGCGTACGAGGTCGTCGAGCAGCTGGGCGACGCCCCCGACTTCCACTTCATCCCCGTCGGCAACGCCGGCAACTACACCGCCTACTCGCGCGGCTACCGCGAGGAAGTCGACCGCGGCGTCGCCACGCGCGTCCCCCGCATGTTCGGCTTCCAGGCGGCCGGCTCCGCCCCGCTCGTGCGCGGCGAGGTCGTGAAGAACCCCGAGACGATCGCCAGCGCGATCCGGATCGGCAACCCCGCGTCGTGGCACCTCGCCCTCGAAGCGCGGGATGCCACCGACGGCTGGTTCGGCGCCATCGAGGACGACCGCATCCTCGCGGCGCAGAAGATCCTCGCCGGCGAGGTCGGCGTGTTCGTCGAGCCCGCTTCGGCGATCAGCGTCGCGGGCCTGCTCGACCGCGCCGAGGCCGGCCTCATCCCCGCCGGGGCGAAGGTCGTGCTCACCGTCACCGGTCATGGCCTGAAGGATCCGCAGTGGGCGCTGCGCAAGGCCGACGGCACCGAGGTGCAGCCGACCGTCGTCGACGCGACCACGTCGGAGGTCGCTTCGGTCCTCGACCTGAAGCCGGTGGCCGAGTGACCGCAGCCCTCGGGCGCCGCGTCGCGGTCCGCGTGCCGGCGACGAGCGCGAACCTCGGTCCGGGATTCGACACCCTCGGACTCGCGCTGAGCGTCTACGACGAGCTGACGGTCGAGGCGCTCGAGCCCGGTCGCCTCGAGATCGAGGTGTCCGGCGAGGGGACGGCCGACGTCCCCCGCGACGCCTCTCACCTCGTGGTCCGTGCGATCGCGCACACCTACGCCTCGGTCGGGCGCGAGATGCCGGGGCTTCGCCTCGTGGCGCACAACGTCATCCCGCACGGGCGGGGGATGGGCTCGTCGGGTGCGGCCGTGGTCGCCGGCATCCTGGCCGCGAAGGGGTTGTTGGAGGGCGAGGCCGATTTCAGCGACGTCGACCTGCTCCGCCTCGCGACCGAGATGGAGGGCCACCCCGACAACGTCGCCCCCGGCCTGTTCGGCGGTCTGACGATCGCGTGGATGGATGCCACGGGCCCGCAGCACAAGCAGCTCATCGTGCACCGCGGTGTCTCGCCGCTCGTACTCGTGCCGAGCTTCACGATGTCGACGGCGGTGGCGCGCAGCCTGCAGCCCCTGCAGGTCCCGCGCGAGGACGCGGTGTTCAACGTCTCGCGATCGGCGCTGCTGATCGCGGCGATGACCCAGAGCCCCGAGCTGCTCATGGCGGCGACCGAAGACAAGCTGCACCAGAACTACCGTGCGCAGGCCATGCCGGAGACGGACCGCCTCGTGCGGGCGCTTCGGGCCGAGGGCTACGCGGCGGTGGTCTCGGGAGCGGGACCGAGTGTGCTCGTGCTCGCCGACGGTCCGGGGCAGCGCGTGGCGGCCGCGGACTTGACGGCATCCATCGTCGACACCCCGTGGCAGGCGCTCATGCTCGCCGTCGACGTCAAGGGTGGTACAGTGAAGCCCGTAGAGGGTTCCGCTTAGCACGCGAATCTGAGCCTCTGCACCCCTGCGAAATCCGCAACAAATTGCGAACCCGGTCTCGGCTGCAGTCTCCCGAACCGCTGGTGTGAGCTTCGTCTGCGCTCTGCAGCGATACCCCGCGATTTGACCATGTTTCATTTCTGAGGAGCACTCGTGGAGTCCATCTCCGAGACCCAGTCCGTCGACGCGCCCGAGGGCGCGGACATCCCCACCGAGGAGCAGTCGACGGCTCCCGCTGACGACACGCTGTTCGACACACCCGTCGATGCGGAGGGCGAGGGCGCCCCGGCCGCGGAGGAGCCGGTGGTCGACGAGACGCCGGAGGCCGACGCATCCGGCGAGCAGGCCCCCTCGAGCGACGAGCAGGCCGCTTCGGCCGTCGAGCCCGCCGCGGAGGAGTCCGCCGCGGCGCCGGTCGAGGCCCCCGCCGCCGAAGAGACGGCCGCTGCGGAGGCTGAGACGCCGGTCGCCGAAGAGACGAGCGACACGGTCGATGCCGCCGCGATCGCCCCCGCGGCCGAGGAGGCCGCCGCGGCCCCCGCCGCCGAGGACGCCGCCGCAGAAGAGGCGCCCGCCAAGCCCGCCCGTGCTCCCCGCAAGCGCGCTCCGCGCCGGGCGAAGAGCGCCCCCGCCGACGAGACGCCGGCCGAGACCCCCGCGGACGCCGCGCCGACCGAGGTCCCGACCGACGCCGAGGCCCCGGTCGCGGAGATCCCGGCCGAGACCCCCGAGGACACGGCGTCCGACGCCCCCGAGGCCGAGAACGCCGAGGCGCCGACCGAGACCTCCGACGCCGATGCCGGCCCCGAGGCGGCATCCGGTTCCGAGAGCGAGGCTGCCGAGGGCGAGGCCACCGACGAGTCCGCCGAGACGCCGTCGCGCGGCCGCAGCCGCAGCCGGTCGCGCAACCGCAACCGCAACCGCGCCGACAACGCCGACGCGGCTCCCGCCGCCGCCCCTGCGACCGAGCCCGAGGAAGCCGCTGACGCCCCCGCGCAGAACGGCCAGCAGGCGCAGCAGCAGAACCAGGCGAACGGCCGCAACCGTCAGCGCAACAAGCGTCGTGGCCAGCCCACGCCCGGCGACGAGTTCGAGAGCGAGCTCGGTGAGGACGACGTCCTGATCCCGATCGCCGGCATCCTCGACGTCCTCGACAACTACGCCTTCGTGCGCACCACCGGCTACCTGCCCGGCCCGAGCGACGTCTACGTCTCGCTCGGACAGGTCAAGAAGTACAACCTCCGCAAGGGCGACGCCGTCGTCGGCTCCATCAAGCAGCCGCGCGAGGGCGAGCAGTCCAGCCGTCAGAAGTACAACGCGCTGGTGAAGGTCGACTCGATCAACGGCCTGTCGGTCGACGATGCCGCCGCGCGCGTGGAGTTCGGCAAGTTGACGCCGCTGTACCCGCAGGAACGCCTCCGCATGGAGACGGCTCCCGAGAAGCTCACGCAGCGCCTCATCGACCTCGTCGCCCCCGTCGGCAAGGGTCAGCGCGGCCTCATCGTCGCGCCCCCCAAGGCGGGCAAGACGATCGTGCTGCAGCAGATCGCCAACGCGATCGCGCAGAACAACCCCGAGGTCCACCTCATGGTCGTGCTCGTCGACGAGCGCCCCGAAGAGGTCACCGACATGCAGCGCACGGTGAAGGGCGAGGTCATCGCCTCGACGTTCGACCGCCCGGCCGAAGACCACACGACGGTCGCCGAGCTCGCCATCGAGCGCGCGAAGCGTCTCGTCGAGCTCGGTCGCGACGTCGTCGTGCTGCTCGACTCGATCACCCGCCTCGGCCGCGCGTACAACCTGTCGGCCCCGACGTCGGGCCGCGTGCTGACCGGCGGCGTGGACGCTTCGGCGCTCTACCCGCCCAAGCGCTTCTTCGGCGCCGCGCGCAACATCGAGAACGGCGGATCGCTCACGATCCTCGCGACGGCTCTCGTGGAGACCGGCTCGAAGATGGACGACGTGATCTTCGAGGAGTTCAAGGGCACCGGCAACAGCGAGTTGCGCCTGAACCGCCAGCTCGCCGACAAGCGCATCTTCCCCGCGGTCGACGTCAACGCGTCCTCGACGCGTCGCGAAGAGATGCTGCTGTCGCCCGACGAGGTCAAGATCACCTGGAAGCTGCGTCGCGCCCTCGCGGGTCTCGACCCGCAGCAGGCTCTCGAGGTCGTGCTCGGCAAGCTGAAGGAGACGCAGTCCAACGTCGAGTTCCTCGTCCAGATGCAGAAGTCGATCCCGGCCCCCGCGCGCGGAGACAACGGGCACGACAACGGCATCCGCTGAGTCGTGTCGGACTCTGGCATCCTCGAGTCCGTCCGCGGGCTGCTCGATGAGCACCGGCAGGTCGAGCTCGAGCTCAATGACCCGGCGGTGCACGCCGACGCGGCGCGCGCGAAACGCGTCAATCGGCGCTACGCCGAGCTGAACCGGATCGTGCACGCCTACGAGGCGTGGCAGTCTGCGGCGGACGACCTGGATGCCGCGCGCGAACTCGCGCGCGAAGATGCCGCGTTCGCCGAGGAAGTGCCCGCGCTCGAGCAGCGACTGGACGAGAGCCAGGAGCGGCTCCGGCGGCTGCTGATCCCGCGCGACCCCGACGACGCGCGTGACGTGATCATGGAGATCAAGGCGGGCGAGGGCGGTGCGGAGAGTGCGCTGTTCGCGGCCGACCTCCTGCGCATGTACCTCCAGTACGCGACGTCCATGGGCTGGAAGACCGAGCTCCTCGAGCGCAACGAGTCCGATCTGGGCGGCTACAAGGACGTCCAGGTCGCGATCAAGGGCTCGTCGAGCGACCCCGCACAGGGCGTGTGGGCGCACTTGAAGTACGAGGGCGGCGTGCACCGGGTGCAGCGCGTTCCGGCGACCGAGTCGCAGGGGCGCATCCACACGTCGACGACCGGCGTGCTCGTCTTCCCCGAGGTCGACGAGCCGGAAGAGGTCGCGATCGACCCCAACGACCTGAAGATCGACGTGTTCCGCTCCTCGGGTCCCGGCGGGCAGTCGGTCAACACCACCGACTCGGCCGTGCGCATCACGCACGTCCCGACCGGCATCGTCGTGTCGATGCAGAACGAGAAGTCCCAGCTGCAGAACCGCGAGGCCGGGATGCGCGTGCTGCGCGCCCGCCTGCTCGCCAAGCAGCAGGAGGAGCGCGACGCGCAGGCCGCCGACGCCCGACGTTCCCAGATCCGGGGGATGGACCGCTCCGAGCGCATCCGCACGTACAACTTCCCCGAGAACCGCATCGCCGATCACCGCACCGGCTACAAGGCGTACAACCTCGATCAGGTGATGGACGGCGCCCTCGGCCCGATCATCGAGTCGGCGATCACCGCCGACGAGGAGGCACGGCTCGCCGCTCTCTCCGAGGGCTGAGTCCGCGGCATCCGCCGCCGGGGTCAGACGTCCCAGGCGGGCGGGTGGGGGAGCGGGCCGCGCCGGCGCTCGAGTTCGGCGCCGAGCGACAACAGGGACGCTTCGCCGCCGGGACGCCCGATCAGCTGCACCGACACCGGGTGTCCTTCGGCATCCGTCGTCACCGGCAGCGTCAGGGCGGGAAGCCCCGCCACGTTGACGAAGCTCGAGTAGGGCGCGTACTCCACCTGCATCGCGAACGTCCGCTCGGGGTCATGCCCGGCGTACCACCCGATCGGGCGCGGCGACTGGGCGAGCGCGGGGGTGAGGACGGCGTCGAAGGCCGCGAAGTGGGCGATGGTCCGCCGCTCGAACGCCCGCGCCTCGCTGAGCCCGCCGAGCAATTCCGGGGCGGAGAGCGAGCGACCCTCCTCGACCAGCCATGCCGTGAGCGGTTCGACGAGGGCCATGTCCGACGTGCTCAGCGGGATCCGCGCGGCGCTGGCGCGCCAGAGCACGCGGAAGAGGGCGGGATAGCCGACCGGATGCCAGTCGGCTCCCGCCACCGCGTGTCCCGCGTCGCTCAGCCACGCGGAGGCCGTGTCGAAGGCCGTCCGGGCGTCGTCGTCCAGCACGATGTCCTCGTCGTCATCCCAGGGCGAGACGGTCGTGACGCCGATCCGCAGGCTCGAGGACGGTGGGCGCGCGGCCGTGACGAAGGGACCGTCCCCGGGCGCCGCGGTCGCGTACGTGAACGGGGCGAGGCCGACGAGGGCGTCGAGGAGGAGTCCCGCGTCCTGGACGGTGCGGGCGATCGGTCCGGCCACGGCGAGCCCGTCGGGGCTGTCGAACCCCGAACCGATCGGGAGGCGTCCTCGTGACGGCTTGAGCCCGACGACGCCGACCGTGGCCGACGGGATGCGGATGGAGCCGCCCCCGTCCGATCCGACCGCCGCGGGCAGGAGTCCCGCCGCAACCGCGACGGCGGCGCCCCCGCTGGATCCTCCCGCTCCCGCCGACAGGCGCCACGGATCGCGCGCGGGGCCGTGGATGAGCGGTTCGGTGAAGCCGGTCAGGCCGAACTCGGACGTGCTCGTCTTGCCGACGTTGATCGCGCCCGCGGCGTCGAGGGCTGCGGCGAGAGGATCGGAGGCCTCGGGTACGAGGTGCGCGCGCGCCCGGGAGCCGTACCGCGTGGGGACACCCGCGCGGGCGACGAGGTCCTTGTCCGCGAGGGGCACGCCCCACAGCGGCCCGCGCTCCGGAGCGACGGTGAGGTCGTGAGCGCGACGGCGGGCGGCATCCGGGGTCACTTCGGCGAAGGCTCCGAGATCGGTGAGTCGCGCGATCCGGGCGAGATAGTGCTCGGTGAGATCGCGAGGATCCAGCGCGCCCGCGCGGAGTTCCTCGCTCTGCGCCACGAGCGACAGGTCGTGCAGGCGCGTCATGTGTCGAGCCTACGGTGTTGCGGCCCTCGTGAGCCGGCGACGGTGGGCGTCCGCGGGTCGCCCGCGCGGGGCTCCGGGCCTCGTCAGATCCAGTACTCCGGTGCCGTCAGAAGGGCCCGAGTGTCTTCGTCGGTGCGTCGTGAGCGCTGCTTGGCCGGAACCCCCACCAGGACGCTCTCGGGCGGCGCGTCGCGCGTCACGACCGCGTTCGCGCCGACCAGGCTGTGGGCGCCGATCGTGATCGGACCGAGGATCTTCGCGCCCGCCCCGACAGCCACCCCGTCCTGCAGAGTCGGGTGGCGCTTGCCCCCCTCGCGCTGTCGGCCGCCGAGGGTGACACCGTGGTACAGCATCACGTCGTCGCCGACCTCCGCCGTCTCGCCGATGACGACGCCCATACCGTGGTCGATGAAGAACCGGCGCCCGATCGTCGCGCCCGGGTGGATCTCGACGCCGGTGAGCCACCGCGCGATCTGCGAGATGGCCCGCGCCGGGAAACGGAAGCCACGCACCCACAGCCCGTGAGCCACGCGGTACGTCCATACGGCGTGAAGACCCGGATAGAGCAGGGCGATCTCGAGGCCGCCGCGTGCGGCGGGATCGCGGAACTTCGCCGCGGCGACGTCCTCGCGGATGCGGGAGACCACTCCCACGTCAGTTGTCGCGCAGGTCTTCGTACAGGGCGGTCGAGAGGTAGCGCTCACCGTACGAGGGGATGATCACGACGATGTTCTTGCCCTCGGCCTCGGGGCGGCGGGCGATCTCGAGTGCGGCCCAGATGGCCGCTCCCGAGGACATGCCGACGAGGATGCCGTCCTTGGCCGCCGTCTCGCGCGCCAGGCGGATCGCGTCGTCGAACTCGACGTCGATGACCTCGTCGATGATGTCGCGGTCGAGGATCGCGGGGACGAAGTTCGGGCCGATGCCCTGGATCTTGTGGGGCCCGGGGTGGCCCTTCGTGAGGATGGGGGAGTCGGCCGGCTCGACGGCGACGACCTTCACGCCCGGCACGCGCTCCTTCAGCACCTGGCCGACGCCGGTGATGGTCCCGCCCGTGCCGATGCCGGCGACGAAGTAGTCGACCTTGCCGTCGGTGTCGCGCAGAATCTCCTCGGCCGTGGTCTTGCGGTGGATGGCGGGGTTCGCCTCGTTCTCGAACTGCCGCGCCCAGACGGCGCCGGGGGTCTCGGCGACGATGCGCTTGGCCTCCTCGACCGCGAAAGACATGCCCTTGGTGGGATCGGTGAGCACGAGCTCGGCCCCGAACGCCCGGAGCAGAACGCGGCGCTCCTTCGACATGGACGCGGGCATCGTGAGGATGACGTTGTACCCGCGGGCGGCGCCCACCATCGCGAGGGCGATCCCGGTGTTGCCGCTCGTGGACTCGACGATGGTCCCGCCCGGCTTCAGCTCGCCCGACGCCTCGGCGGCGTCGACGATGGCGATCCCCAGACGGTCCTTGACGCTCGAGGCGGGGTTGTAGAACTCGAGCTTGGCCAGGATCTGGCCCCCGGCGCCTTCCGCGACGCGGTTAAGGCGCACCAGCGGAGTGTCGCCGAACGCGGAGGTGATGTCGGAGTGGATGCCGGGCATGGCTGGCCTTTCGCCGTTGGTCGGATCGCGACAATCCTAGATGCGCGCTGGCTCCCGCGTCCGTGTATGACGGTGCGCGACTAGGCTCGGGAGCCGTCATGCCCGAGCCCGTACACCCTGCCCTGCCGTCCGTCGCCGATGTCGTCCGCGACACCATCACGCGTTTCGCCTCCGCGGGTATCCCCGACCCCCAGGTGGATGCCGAACTCCTCGTCGCCCACGTCCTCGCGACCTCGCGGGGCGGGGTCCAGGCGGCCGCCGTCCGCGGCGACCGGTTCCCGGACGACGCGCGAACGGCACTCGCGCCGCTCGTCGACCGACGCTGCGCGCGGGAACCGCTGCAACACCTCACGGGGCTCGCGCCGTTCCGGTCGATGGAGCTCGCCGTCGGACCGGGTGTGTTCGTCCCGCGTCCCGAGACGGAGATGGTCGCCCAGCTCGCGATCGACGCGCTGGGCGCCTCGGCATCCGACGCCCCGATCGCGGTCGACCTCGGCACCGGCAGCGGGGCCATCGCCCTGGCCATGGCCACCGAGGTCCCGCGCGCGCGGGTGTACGCCGCCGAGAATTCCGTGGACGCGTTCATCTGGACGAAAGAGAACGTCGCCCGCATCGGGGCGGCCAACCTGACCCTCGCCTTCGTCGACCTCGCCGACGCGTTCCCCGAACTGGACGGCACCGTCTCGGTCGTGGCATCCAATCCGCCGTACGTGCCCGACGACGCGATCCCGCGCGACCCCGAGGTGCGGCTGTACGACCCTCCAGCGGCGCTGTACGGCGGGCCCGATGGATTGGATGCGGTGCGCGTGCTGAGCCACGTGGGCCTTCGCCTCGCGCACCCCGGCGGCATGATCGTGATCGAGCACGGGGAGTGGCAGGGCGCGGCGATCCGCGAGATCCTCACCGCCGACGGGTGGCGCGCCGCGGCGACCCACCCCGACCTCACCACGCGCGACCGCGCCACGACGGCGATTCGTCCCTGACCGCACGCCGGGCTCTCCGTCGGTAGACTGTCGCGCGACATGTCACCCGTCTACGACTGCCGTGACGAGTCGCAGCTGCTCTCCGGGATGCGCCACGCGCGTCAGGCGATCGGTCGAGGCGAACTCGTCGTGCTCCCCACCGACACCGTCTACGGAATCGCCGCGGACGCGTTCAACGCGCGCGCCGTCGCGGGCCTGCTCGAGGCGAAAGGCCGCGGCCGACAGCAGCCGCCGCCGGTCCTCGTGTCCGGCGTCGGCACGCTCCGCGCCCTCGTGGCCGAGGTCCCACCCGCTGTCGACGACCTCGTCCACGCGTTCTGGCCGGGCGGTCTGACCATCGTGCTGCCCTCCCAGCCCTCCCTGTCGTGGGATCTCGGCGACACGCACGGCACCGTCGCCGTTCGCATGCCGGCCCAGAACCTCACGCTCGAGCTGCTCGAAGAGACCGGGCCGCTCGCGGTGTCCAGCGCCAACCGCACCGGGATGCCGGCCGCCGTGAGCATCGACGAGGCCCGCGACATGCTCGGCGACAGTGTCGCCGTCTACCTCGACGCGGGTCCCAGCCAGTGGGGCTTCGCTTCGACGATCGTGGATGCCACGACCCTGGTCGGCGGTGCCGAGCCGCGCGTCCGCGTCCTCCGCGAGGGAACGATCTCGCGCGAGCAGCTGCGCGAGGTGCTCGGCGACTTGCTGGAGCCCGACCCCGAGACGGGCGCCGCCCCCCAGTCGGCGATTCCCGCCCCGGATGCCGAGGCCCCCGGGCCGTGACCCAATACCTCCTCACCATCCTGTTCACGGCGGCGGTGACTCTCGCGCTGTCGTGGGTGGTGTGGAAGCTCGCCCTGCGGTTCAAGCTCTACCCCGGCATCCGCGACAGAGATGTCCACAAGACACCGACACCGCGCCTCGGCGGAGTGGCCATGTTCCTGGGCGTGGCCGCCGCGTTCGCACTGTCCAGTCGCAATCCGTACTTCGCGATCTTCTGGACCGACCCGGTGCCCGTCCTGTCGCTCCTGGGAGCAGTGCTGCTGATCGTGCTCGTCGGTGTCGCGGACGACCTGTGGGACCTGGACTGGATGATCAAGCTCGGCGCGCAATTCATCGCGGCCGGCATCATCGCGTGGTTCGGCCAGCTGCAGATCCTGTCCCTGCCGATCGGTGCGTTGACGGTCGGGTCGAGCTGGGTGAGCTTTCTCCTCACGGTGTTCGCCCTGGTCGTCGTCATGAACGCCGTGAACTTCATCGACGGACTGAACGGTCTCGTCGCCGGCGTCTGCCTCATCGCGAACGGCGTGTTCTTCGCCTACTCCTACCTCCTCGTGCGCGACACCGGTGCCAGCACCTACTTCAACCTGGCATCCTTCATCGCCGCCGTGCTGATCGGCGCGTGCCTCGGGTTCCTGCCGATGAACTGGACGCCGGCGAAGTTGTTCATGGGGGATGCCGGAGCCCTCATGCTCGGCCTCCTGATGGCCAGCTCGGCGATCGCGATCACGGGGCAGCTCGACCCGGCCGTGCTCGACCCCGAACAGCTGGGCAGATCGCAGCTGCTCGGAGCGTTCATCCCCATCCTCCTGCCGGTGGTCATCGTGCTCCTGCCGCTGCTGGACTTCGGGCTCGCCGTCGCGCGACGGCAATGGGCCGGCCGCTCGCCGTTCTCGCCCGACCGCAAGCACCTGCACCACCGCATGCTGGACATGGGACACAGTGACCGCGATGCGGTCCTGATCTTCTACGCCTGGACGGCCGTGGTGAGCCTGTCCTTCTTGCTGATGTACATCGGCACACAGCAGAGCTGGCCGGGCGACTACTGGATCGGCATCGGCTTCGGCGCGGTCGGGGTCATCGCCTGCGCCGTCTTGACCCTTCTTCCCTCGCCCCGACTCCTGCGCCTGCGGACCCGCCGCGCGCAGCACACACCCCCGGAGACCTCCGCATGAGCACCGCTTCCCCCGCCGCCCGCCGTCCGCTCTCCAGCACGCCGATCCTGCGCACGGCCCTGGTCTGGGGAGGGATCGTCACCGCGGTGCTGCTCGTCGCCGGCGCCGTGGTCGGCTTCCTCACCGCGGGGCCCGGGGGACTGGGCAGCGCTCTCGTCGGGGTCGCCGTGAGCGCCTTCTTCCTCGCGGTGACCGCCGCGAGCATCCTGATCGCCAACCGCTGGTTCGGTGATCCGCTCTACGTTCCGATCTTCTTCGGCATCGTTCTGGGCGGATGGCTCCTCAAGCTGGTGCTCTTCATCGTGGCGATCGTCATCCTGCGGGGTCAGGACTGGGTGAACCCGGTGGTCTTCTACGTCGCCCTGGTCGTGAGCGTCCTCGCGTCGCTCGCCGTGGACGTGGTCGTCCTCTTGCGCATGCGCGTCCCCAGCGCGAGCGATGTGACGCTGCCGACCGACCCCGATGAGGGGGATCGTCGCGCCTGAGCCCTATAACCCGCGCCCTGGCGGGTCCGTGCACGATACTCCGTCGGCGAGACGACCGCGGGGCCGACACTCATGGATCAGCCGGGAGTTTGATAGGGTGGGAGAAGTACCCACCCGCGGCAGGGACTCTCTCCCACGCTCGCACTTCGGGTGCTCTCACCGACCATCGTCGCAACGGTTCACACCGATGCCCCGAAGCTGGAGCCAGCGCTGTCCACTCAAGCTGCGACCCTGATCACGAACTTCGCGTCTGCGGGTGCTGAGTTCCACCCGCCGTCCATCAACGAGTTCTTCCCCGATGCGGTTCTGTTCGAGGGAACCATCTTCGCGATCACGCGCATCAATCTCGTGCAGATGCTCGCCACGGCGGTCCTGGTCATCCTGCTGATCGTCGGCACGCGCCGTATGAAGATCGTCCCCGGCCGTTTCCAGAGCGTCGTCGAAATGGGCCTGGACTTCGTCCGCGTCAACATCGCCGAGGACATCCTCGGGCGCAAGGACGGGCGTCGATTCCTCCCGATCCTCACCACGATCTTCTTCATGGTGCTGTTCATGAACATCACGGGTGTCATCCCGTTCCTGAACATCGCCGGCACGAGCGTCATCGCCGTTCCGATGCTCCTGGCCCTCGTTGCCTACGTGACCTTCATCTACGCGGGCGTGAAGAAGAGCCCCGGCGGCTTCTTCAAGAACGCGTTGCTGCCGTCGGGCGTGCCGTGGCCGCTGTACATCATCATCGTGCCGCTGGAGTTCCTCTCCACCTTCATCATCCGGCCGATCACGCTGACGCTCCGACTGCTGATGAACATGGTCGTCGGCCACCTGATGCTGGTGCTGTTCTTCTCGGCGACCCAGTTCTTCGTCGTCGGCCTGAGCGGCTGGTGGACGGCGCTCGGAGCGGGTTCGCTCGCCTTCGGCTTCGCCTTCACCCTGTTCGAAATCTTCGTCGCCTTCCTCCAGGCGTACGTCTTCGCGATCCTCACCGCGGTCTACATCCAGCTCGCGGTCGCAGAAGAGCACTGAGCGGCCCGGCGCACGCCGAGCCACCCAACCGAAAGGAAAAAACCCGTGGACGCAACTACGGTTCTCGCCCAGGTCACCGGTAACGTCGCCACGATCGGCTACGGCCTCGCGGCGATCGGCCCCGCCATCGGTGTGGGCATCGTCGTCGGCAAGACGATCGAGGGTGTCGCCCGTCAGCCCGAGCTGGCCGGCCGTCTGCAGGTGCTGATGTTCATCGGTATCGCCTTCACCGAGGCGCTCGCCTTCATCGGTATCGCGACCGGCTTCATCTTCACCTGATCCGGCCGCTCTCGACTCACTGTAAGGAGACAGGATGCTGAACGCTCTTGTCACACTCGCCGCGGAGCCCGCGGGGGAGGAAGCGCACAACCCGCTGCTTCCGGCGGCGTACGACATCCTCTGGTCGGCCGTCTGCTTCGTCGTCATCATCTTCGTGGTGTGGCGCGTGGCTCTGCCGCGCATGGCGAAGCTGCTCGACGAGCGCAGTGCTGCCATCGAGGGCAACATCGCCAAGGCCGACGAGGCCCAGCGACAGGCCGAGGCCGCGCTCGAGCAGTACACCGCACAGCTGGCCGAGGCCCGCAAGGAAGCCGGTGAGATCCGCGAGGCCGCCCGCGAGGACGGCAAGAAGATCGTCTCCGAGGCGAAGGATGCCGCGTCCTCCGAGGCCGCTCGCATCACCGCCGCCGCGCACGCGCAGATCGAGGCCGAGCGTCAGTCGACCCTCGTGTCGCTGCGCGCCGAGGTCGGTACGCTCGCGGTCGACCTCGCAGGCAACGTCATCGGGGAGACCCTCACCGACGACGCCCGCGCGCAGGCCGTGGTCGACCGCTTCCTCGCGGACCTCGAGGCATCCGAGAAGGCGGCCCAGTAATGGGTAGCGCGACCACTCAGGCGCGGACCGCGACGACCGAGGCGCTGACCGCTGCCTCGGGCGTCGACCTCGACGTCGCCCGCGAGCTGTTCGCGGCCGTCGGCGCCGTGAACGGATCGGCGCAGTTGAGCGGCGCGCTCTCCGACTCGTCGGCCCCGGCCGCCGCGCGTGGCGCGCTGGTGACCGCGGTCTTCGGCTCCGGCTACCGCGACATCACCGTGGCGCTTCTGCGTCGTGCGGCCGAGCAGCGCTGGTCGAACTCTCGCGAGTTCATCGAGGGGCTCGAAGAACTGGCCGTGCGCGCCGCGACCGTCGCCGACCCGTCGGCCGACATCGAGGGCGAGCTCTTCCAGTTCTCGCGCACGGTGGCATCCAGCGGCGAGCTCGAGCTGGCCCTGGGCGGTCGCCTCGGCGACGCGTCCGGCAAGGCCGGGCTCGTGTCCACGCTCCTCGACGGTCGCGCCAGCGCCGCCACGGCGCTGATCGTCGCCTCGCTCGTGCAGAACGCGCGCGGTCGCCGCGTCCGCGCGCTCCTGCGCCGCGCCGAGTCCATCGTCGCCGACCAGCGCTCGAGCATCGTCGCCACGGTCTACGCGGCCGCGCCGCTGAACGCCGAGCAGCAGACGCGCCTCCAGAACGCGCTGCGCGCGCGTTACGGGTCGGCGGTCACCCTGAACACCGTGATCGACCCGACGGTGGTCGGCGGACTGCGTGTGCAGGTCGCCGACGACGTCATCGACGCGAGCGTGTCCGCACGTCTCGCCGACCTTCGCCAGCGCATCGCCGGCTAAGACTTTGCCGCCCGAGCGGGTGGAGATCTGGGGGCTCGCGCCCCACGAACGAAGGAAGACAATGGCAGAACTCTCTATCAGCCCCGACGTCATCCGTGACGCGCTGAAGGACTTCGTCAACGCCTACGAGCCGACGGGCGCGGGTGCGACCGAAGTCGGCACCGTCGTCGACGCGGCCGACGGCATCGCTCACGTCGAGGGACTGCCCGGCGTCATGGCGAACGAACTCATCCGCTTCGACAACGGCACCCTGGGCCTGGCTCAGAACCTCGACGAACACGAGATCGGTGTCGTCGTGCTCGGCGAGTTCTCCGGCATCGAAGAGGGCCAGAGCGTCACCCGTACCGGCGAGGTCCTCTCGGTCGGCGTGGGAGACGGCTACCTGGGTCGCGTCGTCGACCCGCTCGGCAACCCGATCGACGGTCTCGGCGAGATCGCGACCGAGGGCCGCCGTGCGCTCGAACTGCAGGCGCCGGGCGTCATGCAGCGCAAGAGCGTGCACGAGCCGCTGCAGACCGGCATCAAGGCCATCGACGCGATGATCCCCGTCGGTCGTGGCCAGCGCCAGCTCATCATCGGCGACCGCCAGACCGGTAAGACGGCCATCGCGATCGACACGATCATCAACCAGAAGGCCAACTGGGAGTCGGGCGACGTCAACAAGCAGGTCCGCTGCATCTACGTCGCCATCGGTCAGAAGGGCTCGACGATCGCTTCGGTCAAGGGCGCCCTCGAGGACGCCGGCGCGATGGAGTACACCACCATCGTCGCCGCTCCCGCGTCCGACCCCGCCGGCTTCAAGTACCTCGCGCCCTACACCGGTTCGGCGATCGGTCAGCACTGGATGTACGGCGGCAAGCACGTCCTGATCATCTTCGACGACCTGTCGAAGCAGGCCGAGGCCTACCGTGCCGTCTCGCTCCTCCTGCGCCGTCCGCCGGGCCGCGAGGCGTACCCCGGCGACGTCTTCTACCTGCACTCGCGTCTGCTCGAGCGTTGCGCGAAGCTGTCCGACGAGCTCGGCGCCGGATCGATGACGGGCCTGCCCATCATCGAGACCAAGGCCAACGACGTCTCGGCGTACATCCCGACCAACGTGATCTCGATCACCGACGGCCAGATCTTCCTCCAGTCCGACCTCTTCAACGCCAACCAGCGTCCCGCGGTCGACGTGGGTATCTCGGTGTCGCGCGTGGGTGGTGACGCCCAGGTCAAGTCGATCAAGAAGGTCTCGGGAACGCTGAAGCTCGAGCTGGCTCAGTACCGCTCGCTCGAGGCGTTCGCGATGTTCGCCAGCGACCTCGACGCCGCATCGCGTCGTCAGCTCGCTCGCGGTGCGCGCCTGACCGAGCTGCTGAAGCAGCCGCAGTACTCGCCGTACCCCGTCGAGGAGCAGGTCGTCTCGATCTGGGCCGGTACCAACGGCAAGCTCGACACGATCGAGGTGTCCGATGTGCTCCGCTTCGAGCGCGAGCTGCTGGACTACCTGCGTCGCAACTCCACGGTGCTCGACACGCTGCGCGAGACCAACGCGTTGGGCGACGACACCGTCGCGGAGCTGGAGCAGAAGATCGACGCGTTCCTTCTCGAGTTCCAGCCGGGCGCCGACCAGGGTGCCCCGGGTGCCGAGCAGGTCGAGGCGGCCGAGGCCGAAGACATCAACCAGGAGCGAATCGTCAAGGGCCGTCGCTAACAGCGACGACACGAGAACGGAATCATGGGCGCACAACTGCGGGTCTACAAGCAGAAGATCAGTTCTGCTCAGACGACCAAGAAGATCACGAAGGCGATGGAGCTCATCGCGGCTTCGCGCATCCAGAAGGCGATGGCGCGTGTGCGCGCGGCGTCGCCCTTCGCGCGAGCCGTGACGAGCGCCGTCTCCGCGGTGGCCACGCACTCCTCGATCGACCACCCGCTCACGACCGAGCGGGAGAACATCCGCCGCTCCGCCGTGGTGGTCTTCACCTCCGACCGCGGTTTGGCCGGCGCGTTCAACTCCCAGATCCTCCGTGAGGCCCTGGAGTTGGCCGAGCTGCTGCGGACGCAGGGCAAAGAGGTCGTGTTCTACCTCGTCGGGCGCAAGGCCGTCGGCTACTTCCAGTTCCGCCGGATGCCGAGCATCGCGCAGTGGACGGGTGACACCGACACTCCGCAGTTCTCGACGGCGGAAGAGATCTCGGATGCCGTGCTGCAGGCCTATCGCGCCGGTGGCGACAACGACGGCGTCGACGAGATCCACCTCGTGTACAACCGTTTCGTCAGCATGATGACGCAGTCGCCCGAGTCGGTTCGGCTCCTGCCCCTCGAGGTGCTCGAGGCTGAGGAAGCCCCCGCCCAGGCGGAGATCTACCCGCTCTACGAGTTCGAGCCCGACGCCGAGACCGTGCTCGATGCGCTCCTGCCGGTGTACGTGCAGAGCCGTATCTTCAATGCCCTCCTGCAGTCTTCGGCCGCGAAGCACGCCGCGACGCAGAAGGCCATGAAGTCGGCAAGCGACAACGCCGACAAGCTCATCACCGACTACACCCGCCTGCGCAACAACGCGCGTCAGGCGGAGATCACGCAGCAGATCGCCGAGATCGTCGGCGGCGCCGATGCTCTGTCATCCGGCAAGTAAGTTCCCAAGGAGAGAAGAAGCCATGAGCCTCACCGCCGAGAAGACCGACGCGGCTGTCGTCGGCCGCGTCGCGCGTGTCACCGGGCCCGTCGTCGACATCGAGTTCCCGCACGACGCGATCCCCGAGATCTACAACGCCCTCAAGACCACCATCACCATCGGTGACACCTCCACCGAGATCACCCTCGAGGTCGCTCAGCACCTCGGCGACGACCTCGTGCGCGCCATCGCCCTGAAGCCCACCGACGGTATCGTCCGCGGCCAGGAAGTGCGCGACACCCGCGGACCCATCTCAGTCCCGGTCGGAGACGTCACCAAGGGCAAGGTCTTCGACGTCACCGGTGAGGTGCTCAACGCTGCTCCGGGCGAGACGATCGAGGTCACCGAGCGCTGGGGCATCCACCGCAAGGCGCCCAGCTTCGACCAGCTCGAGTCCAAGACCGAGATGTTCGAGACCGGCATCAAGTCGATCGACCTCCTGACCCCCTACGTGCAGGGTGGAAAGATCGGTCTGTTCGGCGGCGCGGGCGTCGGCAAGACCGTCCTCATCCAGGAGATGATCCAGCGCGTCGCGCAGGACCACGGTGGTGTGTCGGTGTTCGCCGGTGTCGGCGAGCGCACCCGTGAGGGCAACGACCTCATCGGCGAGATGGAAGAGGCGGGCGTCTTCGACAAGACCGCCCTCGTGTTCGGCCAGATGGACGAGCCGCCGGGGACGCGTCTGCGCGTGGCGCTGTCGGCTCTGACGATGGCGGAGTACTTCCGCGACGTGCAGAAGCAGGACGTGCTGCTCTTCATCGACAATATCTTCCGCTTCACGCAGGCCGGCTCCGAGGTGTCCACCCTCCTCGGCCGCATGCCCTCCGCCGTGGGTTACCAGCCGAACCTCGCCGACGAGATGGGTGTGCTCCAGGAGCGCATCACCTCGACGCGCGGACACTCGATCACCTCGCTGCAGGCGATCTACGTCCCCGCCGACGACTACACCGACCCGGCTCCGGCGACGACCTTCGCCCACCTGGATGCCACGACCGAGCTCTCGCGCGAGATCGCGTCGAAGGGTCTGTACCCGGCCATCGACCCGCTCACCTCCACGAGCCGCATCCTCGACCCGCGCTACATCGGTGCCGACCACTACCGTGTGGCCACGTCGGTGAAGCAGATCTTGCAGAAGAACAAGGAACTGCAGGAGATCATCGCGATCCTCGGTGTCGACGAGCTCTCCGAGGAAGACAAGATCGTCGTGTCGCGTGCGCGCCGTATCCAGCAGTTCCTCTCGCAGAACACCTACATGGCCAAGAAGTTCACCGGCGTCGAGGGCTCCACGGTCCCGATCAAGGAGACCATCGAGTCGTTCGACGCGATCGTCAAGGGCGACTTCGACCACGTCGCCGAGCAGGCGTTCTTCAACGTCGGCGGCATCTCCGACGTCGAGGCCAAGTGGGCGCAGATCCAGAAGGAGAACGGCTGACATGCCGCTGCGCGTGAACCTCGTCTCGGCCGACGCCGAGGTCTGGACCGGTGAGGCATCGCTCGTCGTCGCCAAGACGGTCGAGGGCGAGATCGGCTTCATGCAGGGACACGAGCCCGTGCTCGCGATCCTCGCCCAGGGCGAGGTGCGCATCACGGGTGTCGACGGGAACAAGATCCTCGCGAACGCGGAGGACGGGTTCCTGTCCATGGCGGGCGACGAACTGACGATCGTCGCCGGTCACGCATCTCTGGTCTGACACACTCCTCTTCGACGCGCGTCGCCCGGTTCGCCGGGTGGCGCGCGTCGTTCGTTCCCCCGAGGTCGCATGCTGGTTCTCCTGCCCCCTTCCGAAACCAAACGCCCCGGCGGTGACGGTGCCCCGCTCGATCTCGGAGCGCTCGCTCTGCCGTCGCTCCGCTCGCCCCGCGAGCAGGTCGTCGAGGGACTGGTCGCTCTGAGCGCTGACGCGGAGGCATCCGCGCGCGTGCTCAAGCTCAGCGCGCGCCGCCTGCACGAGGTCGCGGACAACGCCGCGTTGCGTACCGCGCCCACCCTGCCCGCCCTCGACCGGTACACGGGGGTGCTCTTCGACGCCCTCGCCGCCGACACGCTCGACGTGCCCGCGCGCGCGTGGGTAGGGCGTCACGTCCTCATCCACTCGGCGCCCTTCGGTCCCGTGGGGGCGCTCGACGGTATCCCCGCCTATCGGCTCGCCGCATCCACCTCGGTTCCGGGGCTCCCGCCCCTTCGGCGGGTGTGGGCCGATGCCGTGTCCGCGGCCCTTCACCAGGCCGCGCCCGATTTCGTCCTCGATCTGCGCTCGGAGGCGTACGCCGCGCTGGGGCCGCTACCCGCGGGCGTGGACGGCGTCTACGTCCGCGTGGTGTCCGAGGGCGCCGACGGCGCGGCACGCGCACTCAACCACTTCAACAAGAAGGCCAAGGGCGAGCTCGTCCGTCTGCTCGCGCGGACCGAGGCCGGTGTCCGGTCCCGGTCCGATCTCCTGGCCTGGGCGCGGACGGCGGGGCTGGTCCTGCGCGAGAGCGCGGAGCGCGAGATGGAACTGGTCGTCTGAGGTCGCCGCAAGGGGTCTATCAGCGAACATTCAGCTTCGCTAACATGTGAGACGCATAGCACGCGCGGACGTCGCGTCGTGTTCATCCTGAAAGGGAACTCACATGGGTGACTCCTATTACTACGACGACGGCAGCGGCGCCTTCGGGGCCTTGGCGTTCTTCCTCGTCCTCCTGCCCATCCTGCTGATCTTCGCCCTGGCGGGATACGTCATCTCCGCCTTCCTGCTGATGAAGGTGTTCGAGAAGGCTGGGGTCGAGGGCAAGTGGCGCGCGTGGGTGCCCGTCTACAACGCCCTCGTCGCCGCGAAGCTGGGCGATCTCTCGCCCTGGGTCTACCTGATCGCCATCGTCGCCTCGAGCGTGCTGGTGAACATCCCGATCATCGGATGGATCATCGGTCTCGCCGGTGTCGCCGCGGCGGTCATGTTCGGCTACCGTCTCGGCCTGAAGTTCGGCAAGGACTGGCCGTACCTCCTCCTCTGGCTCATCCCGGGCGTGGGATATCTCATCTGGCTCGGCATCCTCGCCTTCGGCTCGTCGCCGTGGAACCCGGCGATCCGCCCGTCGCCGTGGGCGAACACCTTCCTCGCCGACAAGACCGTCTGGAGCGGCATCCCGGTGCAGCCGGACCAGCAATTGCAGGGATCGACCCCCGGCGGCCCGGCGGGTCCGCCCACGGGCTACGCGCCGCCCGCTCAGCCCTACACCCCGCCGCAGGCTCCGCCGGCCGCGGGCCCCACGCCGCCTCCGCCGGCACCCCCGGCCGGGCCGACGCCGCCGCCCCCGGCGGGCCCGCAGGTCTGACCGCAACGATGAGCTCCTCGCGCCGCGAGGAGCTCATCGTCGTCTCGCCGCCGACGTCGCCGCGCCCGTGGCATCCGGGGGCAGCGTCCGCGCGTCGACTAGGATGACAGGGCCGCGCGGTTCCGCCGGCGAAGATGTCGGCCAACCGGAGGATCTGTTCGTGCCCGAGGTGACCACGCATACGCGTACTGTTCCGCTGACGGACGGGGCGCTCGACCTCTCCTGGGCGGCGATCACCGATACCGGTAAGCGCCGCGAGGTCAACCAGGACGCGGTGCTCGCGGAGTTCCCGCTGTTCGTCGTCGCCGACGGCATGGGCGGCCACCTCGGTGGCGAGATCGCGAGCGCGAGCACGGTCGATCGTCTGCGCGCGGTCGTCGAGGGCGGGTCGGTCTCCCCGAAGAACATCGAGAAGGCACTCGCCCGCGCGGTGAAGGACATCGTCGCGCACCCCGAGACCACCGATGAGGGCACGGGCACGACTCTGACGGGCGTCTACCTCGAAGTGGGGTCGGACGAGCCGCACTGGGTGACGTTGAACATCGGCGACTCGCGGGTGTATTTGCTGCGCGATGACGACATCGTCCAGATCACCACCGACCACTCGGTCGTTCAGGAGCTCATCGCCGCCGGACGGCTGAGCCCGGAAGAGGCCGAGAACCACCCGTACGGCAATGTGATCACGCGCGCCGTCGGTCCGAGCGACAGTGTCAAGCCCGATTACCTGCGACTCGAGGTGCTCGACGGCGACCGCTTCGTCATCTGCTCAGATGGATTGACGAAAGAACTCACCGATTTCGGCATCCGCCATTTCCTCGAGGCGAATCCCGACCCCGCCGCGGCGGTCGAGGCCATGATGGCTGCGGCTCTTGAAAACGGCGGCCGCGACAACATCACCATCGTCGTGCTCGACGTCGCCCGCCGCGCCGCCTGAGAAGGCGGAACTTGACCGGGGAGCATCGCTGCTCCTACGTTCAGCACATGACCACCGCACCCGAACGGACGGCCGGCAAAGGCCTCGCCGCAGGTACCTTGGGCCTCTGGGGCTCGACCGTCATCGGCCTCGCCTCCACCGCGCCGGTGTATTCGCTCGTGGCGACACTCGGTTTCGTGGTGCTCGCCGTGGGCGCCTCCGCCCCGATCGCGTTCGTCATCGCGTTCATCCCGATGCTTTTCATCGCGTTCGCGTACCGCGAGCTGAACAACGCCGTCCCCGATTGCGGGACCACGTTCACGTGGGGCACGAAGGCATTCGGCCCCTGGGTGGGATGGATGGGCGGCTGGGGCGTCGCGGTGGCCGGAATGGTGGTTCTCGCCAACCTGGCGCAGATCGCGGGCATCTACCTGTGGACGCTGATCGGCGACGGATCCCTCGCCGAGAACGTGCCGCTCGTGACCGCCACGGGCGTCGCCTTCATCGCTGCCATGACGTACGTCAGCTACCGCGGCGTCGAGATCGGCGAGCGTATCCAGAACATCCTGCTCGGGGTGCAGTACCTCGTGCTGGCGCTGTTCGTCATCGTGGCGCTGTGGAAGTTCTTCGACGGCACGGCGCCGAACCCGACGCCGTTCGACTTCGCCTGGTTCAACCCTCTCGGCTTCACCGACTGGAGCGGATTCACCGAGGCGGTCCTGCTGGCCCTGTTCATCTACTGGGGGTGGGACACCTGCCTCGCCCTCAACGAGGAGACGAAGGACCCCAAGCGCATCCCGGGGCGCGCGGCCCTGCTGACGACCGTCATCCTGCTCGGCACCTACGTCTCGGTGACGGTGGCGGCGATGATGTACGCCGGGGTCGGCGAGGACGGGACGGGGCTGGCCAACGCCGACAACGCCGACGACGTGTTCCTCGCGTTGAAGGACGGTCTCTTCGGGCCCTTCGGCTGGATCCTCGTCATCGCGGTGCTCATCTCGGCGGTCTCCTCGACCCAGACGACCATCCTCCCGACGGCGCGTGGGACGCTCGCCATGGCCGCCTACAAGGCACTGCCGGCACGCTTCAGCACGGTGCACCCGCGGTTCCACACGCCGTCGTTCTCGACGCTGGTGATGGGCATCGTCGCAAGCATCTACTACATCGGCATGACGCTCATCAGCGACAACATCCTGCAGGACTCGATCCTGTCTCTCGGTCTCGCGATCGCGTTCTATTACGCGATCACGGGGTATGCCTGCGTCTGGTACTTCCGCCGTGAGCTGTTCACGTCGGCTCGGAACCTCGTGTACCGCGGCATCCTGCCCCTGCTGGGCGCGCTGATGCTGACCTACGCCTTCGTGCAGTCGGCCATCGACATGTACGACCCCGAGTACGGTTACACGGTCCTGTTCGGTATCGGCGGCACGTTCGTCCTGGGAATCGGCTCGCTCGCGATCGGCGTCGTGCTGATGGTGCTCTTGTACGCGTTCCCGCGGTCGAAGCCGTTCTTCCGCGGCGAGAGCCTCAACCGCGACACCGAGGTCCTCGTGCCCGAGGAGCCGATCGCCTACCCGCGGTCGGTCGACGGCGGCATCTGACGGCCGTCGCGCCGGTCGCGCATCCGCCGATCGGCCGGGGGGATCAGGCCACGGCCCGGATGACGCCGACCGGCTGACCGCCGCCGAGCACCTCGAGGGACAGGGCGGGAAGCACGTCGGCGACCGCCGAGGCCTCGAGGGCGCCGGCACGCTCCAGCAGGCGAAGGGCGACCGCGTGCGCCGCGCGGTTGGATCCGTCGAGCATCTTGAGGGCGACCGTCGTGCCGTTCGGTGCCGTCATCACCTGCACGCCTTCGGCACCCTTCTTCGCGAAGACCCCGAGCCGCTCGATGACGACGGCGTCGGGCAGACCCGGTCCGTCGATGGTCCACGGATTCTCGCGGACGGCGCGCACGAGGGCACCGGCACTGCGGTGGAGGGCGAAGGGCGACCTCTCGGAGGACGTCGCGATGCGCTGGATGGCCCGGGCGAGGCCGATGAGACTCATCGCGTAGACGGGCGCGCCGCACCCGTCGATGGCGGTGGTGGTGATCCGCTCGCCGACCAGGCGCTCGATGACCTCGCGGATATGCACCTGCAGCGGGTGCTGCGGGTCGAGGTAGCCCGCTGTCGGCCATCCGTTCGTGACGCACGTGAGGAGCATCGCCGAGTGCTTGCCCGAGCAGTTCATGCGGAGTGGGGAGGGAGCCCCGTGGTCGCGGACGAGATCGTCTCGCGTGCGGGGGTCGCCTGGCCAGGCCGCGGGGCAGCCCAGATCGTCCTCCGTCAGACCGGCCGATTCGAGGATGCCGCGGGCGACCTCGACATGGCGGTCGGTACCGGAGTGGCTCGCCGTGGACAGTGCGAGCCGCTCGCCGGCGAGGTCGGCACCCGCCGACAGACACGCGAGAGCCTGGAGCGGCTTCATGCTCGAACGGGGGAGGAGGGGCGCCGTGGGGTCCCCCAGAGTGATCTGCTCGGACCCGTCGGGGGCCAGCACCACGGCGAAGCCGCGGTGGCGCGACTCGATGAATCCGCTGCGTTCGACGACGGCGAGTTCGACGGCATCCGGGGCTGTGGCAGGCATCCGTCCATGGTATCCGGCGGCCCGAGAGGCGCGGGAGAGGGCAGGATGGAAGGCATGATCGGAGAGCACCAGTACCGTCTGCACGCCACGTGGGCCGGCGACCGCGGAACGGGGACGAGCGGGTATCGGGACTACGACCGCGCGGTCACCCTGGAGGTCGACGGCAAGCCGCCGCTGGAGGCTTCGGCGGACAAGCCGTTCCGAGGAGACCCGGCGAAGTGGAACCCGGAGGAGCTCCTGCTGGGGGCGCTCAGCGAGTGCCACCTCCTGTCGTACCTGCACGCGTGCGTGACGACCGGTGTGGTCGTCGTTTCCTATAGCGACGATGCCACCGGGACGATGGTCGAGGACGGGAAGGGCGGGGGAGCGTTCACCGACGTGCTGCTCCGGCCCCGGGTGGTCGTCGCGGACGAGTCGATGGTCGAGGCCGCGATCGCGGCGCACCGCCAGGCGCGCGAGTGGTGCTTCATCGCGAACTCGGTGAACTTCCCGGTGCGCCACGAGCCGGTGGTCACGGCCGCCTGAGTCGACGCCCGCGGGCCGCGTCGTACAGTGAGCCCATGCAGCTCGAACCCGCTCTGCGACGTCTGGACCGCCTTGCCGGAGGACGTCAGGCCGACCACCGTGTCCCCCCGTCCGAGGATCCCCGCGTGCGCCGTGCTTTCCACGCCGTGACGATCCTGCTCGCCGCCGGGTTCCTGCTGGGGGTCGCCACGATCGTGGTCGCCGCGGTCATGACCGTCGGCGGGGACGACGTCGGATTCGCGGTGTGGATGCGGTGCCTCGTCGTGCTCGGCATCACCACGACGCTGTTCTACTTCCTCTGGCGGGCGCGCGCGGGCTGGTACTGGGCGTTCCGGCGCTTGCAGCTGTTCAGCCGCATCTTCCCGATCGTGGCGCTCGTCCTCGCGGCGATCCCCGGTCTCTACCCCTTCTGGGTGGTGACCGAGCAGATCCTCTTCGCCATCCTCCTGATCGGCGTCTCGGACTACTTGCAGTCGGACGCGGTGCGCGCGGCCTTCCCCAAGCCGTCGCGGTGACTCGGCATCCGGATGCCGCACCTCCGGGAAACGACGGAACCCCGCCGGCGCGATGCCGACGGGGTTCCGGTGTTCCTGGATGGGCTCAGCGCACGTCGTCGTCGACCCAGTCCATCGACTTGGTGACGGCCTTCTTCCACAGGCGCAGCTGACGGTCGCGCTCGTCGGAGTCCATGTCGGGCTCCCAGCGCTTGTCCTCCTGCCAGTTGGCGCGGAGGTCGTCGAGGTTGTCCCAGAAGCCCACGGCGAGGCCGGCGGCGTACGCAGCGCCGAGGGCGGTGGTCTCGGCGACGACCGGACGCACGACGGGGACGCCGAGGATGTCGGCCTGGAACTGCATCAGCTCGTCGTTGGCGGTCATGCCGCCGTCGACCTTGAGCTCGGTGAGGTCGAC
Source organism: Microbacterium canaveralium (assembly GCF_047238045.1). NCBI lineage: Bacteria > Bacillati > Actinomycetota > Actinomycetes > Micrococcales > Microbacteriaceae > Microbacterium > Microbacterium canaveralium. Next base: position 1,077,040 of record NZ_JBDFMA010000003.1, read on the forward strand.
GCCGGAGTCGGCGTTGACGGCCTCGAGCACTTCGCGCGTCTGGAAGGCGGTGGCCTCCAGAGCCGCTCGGGCGATGTGGCCCTTGTTGACGAATCGCGTCATACCGACGATCGCGCCGCGCGCGTCGGGACGCCAGTACGGAGCGAACAGACCGGAGAATGCCGGCACGAAGTACACGCCGCCGTTGTCGTCGACCGTGCGGGCCAGGGCCTCGACCTCGGGCGCCGACGAAATGATCCCCAGCTGGTCGCGCAGCCACTGGATCAGCGAGCCGGTGACGGCGATCGAACCCTCCAGCGCGTAGTGCGCCGGACCGTCTCCCAGCTTGTAACCGAGCGTGGTGAGCAGGCCGTTCTTCGAGCGGACGATCTCCTCGCCGGTCTGGAAGATGAGGAAGTTGCCCGTGCCGTAGGTGTTCTTGCTCTCGCCCGGATCGTAAGCCGCCTGACCGAAGGTCGCGGCCTGCTGGTCGCCCAGGATTCCGGCCACGGGGGTCTCACGCAGCAGCGAGGAGGACTCGACGGTCCCGTAGACCTCGGAGGAGGAGCGGATCTCGGGCATCATCGAGCGCGGGACACCGAAGTCGGCGAGGATGTCGTCGCGCCACTGCAGGGTCTCGAGGTCCATGAAGAGCGTCCGGCTGGCGTTGGTGACGTCGGTCGCGTGCACGCCGCCGTCGATGCCGCCGGTGAGGTTCCACAGCACCCAGGCGTCGGTGGTGCCGAAGATCAGGTCGCCGGACTCGGCCTTCTCGCGAGCGCCCTCGACGTTCTCGAGGATCCAGACGATCTTGGTGCCCGAGAAGTAGGTCGCCAGCGGCAGACCCACGATGCTCTTGTAGCGCTCGACGTCGCCGTCGGCGAGGCGGTCGACGATCGACTGCGTGCGGGTGTCCTGCCACACGATGGCGTTGTAGACGGGCTTGCCGGTGTTCTTGTCCCAGACCACCGCGGTCTCGCGCTGGTTGGTGATGCCGACGGCGGCGATGTCGTGACGGGTGATGTCGGCGCGGCTCAAGGCCAGGCCGATGACTTCCTGGGTGTTGCGCCAGATCTCGAGCGGGTCGTGCTCGACCCACCCGGCCTTGGGGAAGATCTGCTCGTGCTCCTTCTGTCCGACGGACACGACGCCGCCGGACTTGTTGAAGATCATCGCGCGCGTCGAGGTCGTGCCCTGGTCGATGGCGAGGACGTAGTCGGCCATGGAGGACTCCTTTGTCAGTGGGTGGAGATGGTGGACGGGAGGGGAAGAGGAGCGGGGGCGCCGTACCGACGCCCCCGCGGAGGATTACTTGCCGAGGCTGAGGAGGACCGGGGCCAGCAGGCCCGCGAGGAGACCGCCGACGAGGGGACCGACGACCGGCACCCACGAGTAGCCCCAGTCGCTCGAGCCCTTGCCCTTGATGGGGAGGATCGCGTGGGCGATGCGGGGTCCGAGGTCACGGGCGGGGTTGATCGCGTAACCGGTGGGACCACCGAGAGAGGCGCCGATACCGACCACCAGGAGCGCGACCGGCACGGCGGCAAGACCACCGATGCCGCCCGGGACGCCGATGTCGGCGACGCCGTAGTCGGCGAACCCGAAGATCACGAAGACCAGGACGAAGGTCGCGATGATCTCGGTGAGGAGGTTCCAACCGTACGAACGGATGGCGGGCCCGGTGGAGAAGACGCCCAGCTTGGCGGCCGGGTCGGGCTCTCCGTCGAAGTGCTGCTTGTACGAGGCCCAGGCGAGCACGGCGCCCACGATGGCGCCGATCAACTGCGCGGCAACCGCGATGAGGAACTGGACGAAGCTGATCTTTCCGGCGACAAGGAGTCCGATGGAGACGGCGGGGTTCAGCTGAGCGCCGGAGTACGCCGACACGATCACGCCGGCGAAGACGGCGAGACCCCACCCCCAGTTCACCATCAGGAATCCGCCGGCATTGCCCTTGGTCTTGGCCAGCGCCACGTTGGCGACCACGCCGCAACCCAGCAGGATCAGCATGGCGGTGCCGACGACCTCCGAGAGGAAGTACAGCCCCAGATTCACTTCTTGCATGTCGTCATCGACCTTTCTGTTGTGCCCGGCCGCCATCGGCTCGGACGTTTCGCGGCTCGGTAACCCGAATGTATGACCGCCGTGCGGGCGCGCAACAGACGGCGCGCCCGCACGTTCTCTCAGATTCGGGCGACTCCGGCCTCGGCGAGATCCACGCGGTGAGCGTTCCGCAGCGACGCGGTCGCCGTGGCGATCTCCTCGTCGATCCGCGCGGCATCCCAGCCCAGCGGTCCAGCGACGGCCTCCGCGACTTCGCGCAGCGTGCGCTCGGTCATCCCGCCGACGAAGGCGAGGTGGGTCCGGCGCAGCAGCACGTCGATCAGGTGGACGACCTGCTCGTGCTCGGCGATCCAGACCAGCTCTTCGCGGTAGTAACCCGGGGCGCTCTCCAGAGCGGTGGGGTCGGCGGGCAGGACCGCGAGGATCGCGTCGGCGCGGGTGCCATAGCGCTTGAGCATGGCATCCACGAGCTCGGCGGAGTGAGCATTCGTGCGCGCGGCGACCCACCGCTGCCGTTCCGCGCGGGAGGTGGGGAAGCCCTTGCCTCCGCCGATGGCGAGTCCCTGGGTGCTGACGCGGTGCGGGCGGCGGAGCTTCTGCAGCGTCTTCATGCTGAGGTGCTCGGCGAGCGCGCGGAACGTCGTCCACTTGCCGCCGACGAGGCTCATCGCCGGGGTGTCGCCGATCTCGTCGTCGACGATGCGGTAGTCACGCGAGACGAACCCGGGTGCCGTGTCGTCGTGGCGGGGGAGCGGGCGGATGCCGGAGAAGGTGTAGACGATCTGCGAGCGGTCGACGGACACCGTGGGGAACACGTGACCGATGAGGTCGAAGAAGTACTCGATCTCGTCATCGGTGCACACGACCGGCGTCGACGGGTCGGCGTCGATGTCGGTGGTGCCGACGAGGACGCGGTCCTTCAGCGGGTAGATGAGAACGATGCGACCGTCGGAGTGCTCGAAGAAGATCTCGCGGCCACCGGTGGCGGCGAGCAGTTCGGGGTTGTCGAGCACGATGTGCGACCCCTTGGTGCCGCCCATGAACTGGGTGTCCAGACCCAGCGCGCCGTTGGTGAGGTCGGTCCACGGGCCCGAGGTGTTGAGGATGACCTTGGCCGCGACCGAGAACTCCTCGCCCGAGACCTCGTCGCGAACACGCACGCCGTTCTCGTCGGCACCGACGGCCGAGACGTAGTTGACGGCCTGGGTGCGGCCACCGCCGGCGACGATCCCGTCGTGCAGGACGTCGAGCGCGATGCGCTCGGGGTCGTGCATCGAGGCGTCGAAGTAGGTGGCGGTGTAAGCGAGGTCGGGGTTCAGGCGGGGGAGTTCGGCGAGCGACTTCTTCTTGCCGAGGAATTTGTGACGCGGGACCGAGCCGCCGTCGCGCGAGAAGGTGTCGTACATGATCAGGCCGACTTTGATGAGCAGAGCGCCGCGCTCACTGGGCTTGCCGCGACCGTGGGTCACCAGTAGCCGGAACGGGGCGGACAGAATGCCCGAGAACGTCTTGTAGATCGGGATGGTCGTTTCCAGCGGCTTGACGTAGTGGGGCGCCGTCTTGAGCAGATCGTTGCGCTCGGTGACCGCTTCCTTCACCAGGCGGAACTCGCCGTTCTCGAGGTACCGGATGCCGCCGTGCACCATGTGGCTGGATGCCGACGACGCGCCGGAAACGAAGTCGCCGCGCTCGACGAGGGCGACCTTCACGCCCTGGAGGGCGAGATCGCGGAGAGTGGCGAGGCCGTTGATGCCCCCTCCGATGATGAGGACGTCGAGGTCTTCGGCGTCACGGAGCGCCTGGACATCGGCGCGAAGTGAAGAAGAGGGGGACGACATGTCGACTGCGACCTTTCGTAGGAGTACGACGAAAAGAATGCGCGCCGCTGCACGTTGTTGCAAGCCCCTTGAACAAACGTGCAGAATGGGCAACGCGAAGAAAGGGCGGGCATGACGACCCAGACCGAAGAGCGTTCGCGCGACGCGCTGCGCGCCGCGCAGCTCTACTACATGCAGGACTTGACGATGGATGCCATCGCCCACGAGATGCGCGTTTCGCGATCCTCCGTATCCCGGCTGCTCCAGCATGCCCGCGACGTCGGGCTCGTCACGATCTCGATCAGCCCGCCGGACGACGCCCGCGGACAGATGGCCCAGCGCATCGCCGACCGCTTCGGCATCACCGCTCACGTCGTGCCGACCCCGGCACGGACCTCCGAGGCCGAACGTCTCGAGCGGACCGCGCTGACGGCGGCGCGAATCCTCGCGGAACGCATCGAGTCCTCGATGACGATCGGCATCGCGTGGGGGTCGACGCTGTCGGCCATCGCGCGCCACGTCCCGGCGAAGGATGTGCACGACACCCACATCGTTCAGATGAACGGCGCGGCCAACCTCCGGACGTCCGGCATCCCGTACGCGGGCGAGATCCTCTCTCGGCTGGGGTCCGCGTGGTCGTCATCCGTGCACCAATTCCCGGTCCCCGCGCTGTTCGACGACCCGCGCACGAAGCAGGCGATGTGGCGGGAGCGGTCGGTTCGGTCGGTGCTGGAGATCCAGCAGCGGGTCGGCCTCTTCGTCTTCGGTCTCGGATCGCCCCACGCCGACGTCCCCTCGCACGTCTACAGCGGCGACTACTTCGACGAGCACGACCGCGCGATCCTCGAGCGCGAAGGCGTCGTCGGGGACTGCGCGACGGTGTTCTACCGCGTCGACGGGTCGTGGGACATCCCCGAGCTCAACGCGCGCTCCAGCGGACCCGACCTCGACACTGTGCGCCGCATCCCGCGCCGGTTCTGCGTCGTCTCGAGCCTGTCCAAGCTGACCGCCCTCCGCGGTGCGCTGGCCGCGGGCCTCATCACCGAGCTCGTCGTCGAAGAGGCGCTCGCCCGGCGTCTGCTCAGCGTGACCCGCTGAACGGACGCCGGCTGCTCAGACCTCGCCGAAGCCTTCGTCGATGAGCTTGCGCAGCTCGTCCAGCGCTGGGCGAGCCTCCGGCCCGGTCGCGGTCACTCGGACCCGTGTCCCCTGACGGATCCCGAGAGCCATCAGCGCCAGCAGGCTTCGCGCGGAAACGGCGGGGGACTCGCCGCCCACTTCGGTGATCTGCACGTCGGCGTCGTACCGGGATACCGCCTTGACGAAGGTGGCTGCGGGTCGGGCGTGCAGGCCGGACGGGTTGATGACCGTCGTCTCGAACGAGATCTCGCCGGCAGGGTCCGTCGCCGGGGCGGGGGCCGGCGCGTCGTCTGCGCCGCCGCCCAGCTGGCGCCGCTTCGCGTCGGCGGCGCCCGCGACCTCGGCGGCGACCTGTGCGAGCGTCGCGCCCCCGGCCGCGGTGACGACGGCGGCGACGAGACCCTCGACGAACGGCGCGGGGCTGAGGACCACGCGGTCGGGCGAAGTGGCGAACTCGAGCGCCATCTCCGCGCTCAGCAGCGCCGACCCGAGGTCCATCAGGACGAGCACGCCGTCTCCGGAATCCGCCGAGTCCAGCGCCTCCGCGACCGCCGTGGCATCCGTGCCGAGGTCGCCGTCGGGGCCGCCGGCGGCGACGCGAACCGTGGGCGGCTCGTCGCCGCCCATCCGCAGCGCCAGGTCGACCGCGGCCTCGGCGAGCGGACGACTGTGTGAAACCGCGACGATGCCGATCACCCGTGAGCCGCCAGCGTGTCACTCAGCGTCTGGAACAGCAGGGCCGACGAGGCGGCACCGGGATCGATGTGTCCGGCGCTTCGCTCGCCGAGGTAGCTCGCGCGCCCCTTCCTCGCCACGAGCGGTTCCGTGGCATCGCGAGCCTTCGTGGCCGCGTCCGCGGCGGCCGCGGCAGCGCCGGCGGCATCCGCCCCGGAAGCGACGGCCTCGTCCCACGCGGCGAGGGCGGGGAGCTGCGCGTCCACCATCGTCTTGTCGCCGAGTTCGGCTTTGCCGCGCGCGACCACTCCCTCGGCGCCCGCCCGGAGCGCGGCCCCGAGGGTGGAGGCATCCGCACCGTCCGCGAGCGCCGGGCCCATCCGCAGGAAGAACGTCCCGTACAGCGGGCCGCTGGCCCCGCCCACCGACGACACCAGCGTCATGCCCACGGTCTTGAACAGCTCCGCCGCCGATGCGGGCGGCGACTCGAGCTTCGCGACGACCGCATCGAGGCCGCGCGCCATGTTCGAGCCGTGGTCGGCATCGCCGATCGCGGAGTCCAGGGCGGTCAGCTCGTCGCGGTGCTCCTGGACGGCATCCCGGAACGCGCGGATCCAGGCGAGGAGGTCGTCGGTCGAGACGGCGCCGCTCATGCGCCCCACCGCAGGCCGGGCGTTACGACGGGGGCGTCCCAGAGCCGCAGGAACTCCTCGTCCGCCTTCACGACGGTGAGAGACGCTCCCGCCATGTCGAGGCTCGTGATGTAGTCGCCGATGAGGACCCGCTGGACCTCGACGCCGGCGTCGGCGAGCAGCGGTGCGATCTCGCCGTACAGGAGGTACTGCTCGATGAGCGGGGTACCACCGAGGCCCGAGAGCAGCACGATCGCGGGGCCCACCGGGTCACCGAAGTCGTGCACGATCGGGTCGACCATGAGCTTCGCGATCTCGTGGGCGGTGGCGAGCGTGACGCGGCTGCGGCCGGGTTCGCCGTGAATGCCCACCCCGACCTCCATCTCGTCCTCGGGGAGGTCGAACGTGGGGTGTCCCACCGCGGGAACGGTGCAGCTGGTGAGCGCGACGCCCATGGAGCGTCCCGCCTCGGACACGCGTCGGGCCAGCGCCGCGACGGCGTCGAGGTCGGCGCCTTCCTCGGCGAGTGCGCCGACGATCTTCTCGAGGATCACCGTCGTGCCGGTGCCGCGGCGGCCCGCGGTCCACGTCGAGTCCTGCACGGCGACGTCGTCGGCGACGACGACGGACTCGACGCGCACGCCCTCGGCGGCGGCCAGTTCGGCGGCCATCTCGAAGTTCAGCACGTCGCCGGTGTAGTTCTTCACGATGTGCAGGACGCCCGCACCCGAATCCACCGCCTGGGTCGCCGCAAGCACCTGATCGGGCGTGGGGGAGGTGAACACCTCACCGGCGGCCGCGGCGTCGAGCATGCCGCGCCCGACGAAGCCACCGTGCATCGGCTCGTGGCCCGAACCGCCGCCGGAGACGAGCGCGACCTTCCCTTCACGAGTGGGTTCTCCGCGCAGGATGACGCGGTTCTCGGTGTCGATACGAAGCTCGGGATGAGCGGCGTGGATCCCTCGCAGGGCTTCCGCCAGCACGTCGGCCGGATCGTTGACGAACTTCTTCACGGGTGCCTCCTCGTCGTGGCTGCGGCGGGTTCGGGCCCGCCTCTTCAGACCATGCTCGCCGGGAGGCGTCGCGTCAAGGGCGTCCGCTCAGATGCGCTCGTGAGGGAGGACCTGCTTGATGCGCTCGATGGCGTTCTGCGCGGGCACCTCGTTGTAGGCGTTGGCCAGTTCTTGTTCGCTGAGCGCGTGGATGGCGGCCATGATCTCGTCCGTCGCCGCTCGGCGCGCGCGACCCGAGGAGGCAGCGCCGTGGGGCGAGAGGTCGAGGGGCTCGCCGAAGCGCACGGTGATGCGCTCTTTCGTGGTGGGCACCTTCGCCCCGACGGGCATGACCTTGTCGGTGCCGATGAGTCCGACCGGCACGACCGGCGCGCCGGTCTGGAGGGCCAGGAACGCGACCCCCGTGCGGCCCTTGTAGAGGCGCCCGTCGAGCGAACGCGTGCCCTCCGGATAGAGCGCGACGGCACGACCGTCTTCGAGCAGCGCGCGCTGCTGATCGAGGGCGTCGAGGGCCGCCTGCCCCGCACCGCGTTCGACGGCGATGGCGCCGATCGCGGTGAAGAACTGCCGTGAGGCCCACTTCTCGAAGTAGGTCGACTTGGCCAGGAAGTGCACGGGGCGGGGTGACGCGACGGGAATCGCGATCGAGTCGATGAAGGAAAGGTGGTTGCTCGCGAAGATCACCGGTCCCGTGCGCGGGACGTTGTCGCGACCCTCGACGCGGGGCCGGTAGACGGCGCGCGCGAGCGGGGCGATGAAGAAGCGCCCGAGGCCGTAGGCCGCGCCCATCTGCTTCGGTGGGACGGCGGGGGTGCCGCCCGGTTCGTCGGAACTCACCCGTCGAGGCTACTGTGCGCCGCATGCGTCGCCGCGCATGAGGCTCCCAGCGGCACCAAAGCCGGATGGGGGATGATGAGACGGTTCCCGTCGTCTCCGAGAGGTCTGCCGTGCGCATCCGCCCGATCGCTTCCCTGTCCGTCGCCGCCGCCGCGGTTCTCCTCCTGGCGGGGTGCTCCGGTTCGTCGAACGAGAGCCCGACTCCGGATGCCAGTGGCTCAGCCGACGCGAGCGCCTGCCAGAGCGCGCTGTCGCAGGGCGAGGTGTCCAGCGACGTGCAGGTCTCGGGCGACTTCAAGGGCAAGGTTCAGGTCACCCTCCCGGACGGTTACGCGCCGGACGGACTCGAGCGCACCACGCTCATCGAAGGCTCCGGTCAGCAGGTGCGGGCCGGCGACGTGCTCCGCGCGAACTACACGCTCATGGATGCCGCCACCGGTGAGGTGCAGCTCGAGTCCCAGACGACGTCGCCCGACGGTATGGACACCCTGATCTCTTCGCAGCAGATCTTCGGCGCGGCTCTCGAATGCGCGACGATCGGTTCGCGCACGGTCTCGGCGTTCCCCGCGGGTGCGCTCGGTGAGGGCTCTCCGGCGTTCGTCCTCGTGGCCGACGCCATCGAGGAGCTCCCCACGCGCGCCGATGGCACCGAGGTCGCCCCGGCCGAAGGAATGCCGACCGTGACCTTCGACGACAAGGGCGCGCCCACCATCACCATGCCCGACGCCCCTGCCCCCACCGAGACGCGTGTCACGAACCTGCGCCAGGGAGACGGCGACGTGGTGAACCCCGGTGACCAGGTCATCGTGCAGTACACCGGTGCCCTCTACGACGACGGCACCGTGTTCGACTCCAGCTGGCAGAGCGGTCAGCCCGCCGAGTTCGCGACCACCGGCGTCGTCCCCGGATTCCGGAAGGCGCTCGAGGGCCAGACCGTGGGCTCGCAGGTCCTCGTGGTCATGCCGGCGTCGGACGGATACGGCGACAAGGGGCAGGGAACCATTCCCGCCAACGCACCGCTCGTGTTCGTCGTCGACATCCTCGGAGTCCAGCACGCGGCGGCGACCGGTCAGTAGGCTGAGCGGATGCGTCGCGTCGTCATCCTCGGCTCCACCGGTTCGATCGGCACCCAGGCGCTCGACGTCATCCGGGCCAACCCCGACCGGTTCGAGGTCGTCGGGCTCGCGGCCGGCAGCGACCGCGCGGGCGTCGAGGCGCAGGCGGCGGAGTTCGGCGTCGACGACATCGCGCTCGGGGCCGTCGAAGCCGAGCACCTGGTACGTGACGTGCCAGCCGAGGTGGTGCTCAACGGCATCACCGGGTCGGTCGGGCTCGGTCCCACGCTCGCTGCTCTCGAGGAAGGGCGTACGCTCGCGCTGGCGAACAAGGAGTCGCTGATCGTGGGCGGCGATCTGGTGACGCGCCTCGCCGCGCCCGGGCAGATCGTCCCCGTCGACTCCGAACATTCCGCGATCGCGCAGGCGTTGCGATCGGGCGAACCGGACGAGGTGCGTCGACTCGTGCTCACGGCATCCGGAGGTCCTTTCCGCGGTCGCTCGAGGGACGAGTTGGCCGAGGTCACGCCCGCGCAAGCGCTCGCCCACCCCACCTGGGACATGGGCCGCGTCGTGACGACCAACTCGGCGACGCTGGTGAACAAGGGCCTCGAGGTCATCGAGGCGCACCTGCTGTTCGACGTGCCGTACGAGCACATCGACGTCGTCGTGCACCCCCAGTCGATCGTGCACTCGATGGTCGAGTTCCTCGACGGATCCACGATCGCCCAAGCCTCGCCGCCCGACATGCGCCTTCCCATCTCGCTCGGCCTCGACTGGCCGAACCGGATCTCGGGCGTCGGGGTGCCGCTGGACTGGACGACCGCGACGCAGTGGACGTTCGAACCGCTCGACGAAGAGGCGTTCGGCTCCGTGGCCCTCGCCAAGCGCGTCGGCCGAGCGGGCGGCACCTACCCGGCCGTCTTCAACGCCGCGAACGAGCAGGCCGTGGACGCCTTCCACGAGGGTCGCCTGAGCTTCCTCGGCATCGTCGAGGTCATCGAGCGCGTCGTCGAGCGCCACGATGCACCGGACACGCTCACCCGCGAGTCGCTCGCCGACGCCGAGGCGTGGGCCCGCCGCACGGCCGACGCCGTCATCGCCGCACTCTGACCCGCGCCGCCGCACGGAGGTGCGCGGGGCGGCTCGAGTGGCCCGCCGACTCAGGCGGGGAAGTCGACCGGCCGCTCGGGGTCGGACGAGGGGGTGTGATCGACCGGGTACGGTACGGGCCAGTGGGGCTCGGGCACCGACCAGCCGGCCGCGCGCAACGCGCGGCGGGAGAGCTCGCGCGCCGAGTACGGGGTGCGGACGCCGCGGATGTCGCGGTAGTCCTGGTGTCCCGGGCCGGCCCACAGGATCGCGTCGCCCTCGCCGACGAGCTTCACGGCCTCGAGGATCGCGCGCTCGGGCGGGGTGAACTCGTGGATCTCGGCATCGGGCCGCGCCCGACGAGCCCCCTCCACGAGCACCTCGCGAATGGCATCCGGGTTCTCGCTCCGGGGGTGGTGGTCGGTGACGATGAGGATGTCGCTGCCCTCGACCGCGGTGCGTCCCATGTCGTGGCGCTTCGTCGCGTCGCGGTCGCCGTCGGCGCCGAACAGCATCACGACGCGGCCCGGAGTGACGCGCCGCACCGCCGCGAGCGTCTTCTCGAACGCGTCGGGGGAATGGCCGAAGTCGACGTAGACCGCCGGTCCGTCCGGACCGGACACCAGCTGGGTTCGACCGGGAAGAGAGGCGGCGATCCGGCCACCGTCGAGGGCCGCGGTCAGGGCCTCCCACGTGTGGCCGGCCTCGAGCAGCATGACGATCGCGAGGCCCGCGTTCGCCGCCATGTGTCGACCGATCACCGGGACGACGGTCGTGAGCGAGCGTCCGCCGCGGTCGCGGACGGTGAACTCCGTGCCGTCCTGGCGCTCGTCGACGATGTCGACGGTCCAGTCGGCTTCGGCGGTCGGGTCGGCGGCGATGGCGGGAGTGACGATCGTCACCGTCGGGATGTCGGCCCGCGCCGCGATCTCCGCACCCGCGGGGGAGTCCAAGCAGACGACACCGCGACGCGAGCGGTCGGAGCGGAACAGGGGAAGCTTGGCCTCGAAGTACTCGCGCATGTCGGCGTAATCGTCGAGGTGGTCGTGCGTGAGGTTGGTGAACCCCGCCACGTCGAAGAGGAGCCCGTCCACACGGTGCCGCGTCAACGCCTGCGCGCTCACCTCGACCGCGACGGCCTCGACGCCTCGCTCCCGCATGAGGGCGAGAAGCGCGTGGAACTCGGACGCCTCCGGCGTCGTGAGCCGCGACACGATGACCTCGCCCGCGATGTGTCGCTCGGCCGTCGACGACAGGCCGGTCACGACCCCGAGCTGACCCAGGATGCCCTCGAGCAGGTGCGACACGCTCGTCTTCCCGTTCGTGCCGGTCGTGGCGAGGAGCTGGGGGAGGTCGTCATCGGGACCGGTGCCGTAGACCCAGGCCGACAGGTCGCCCAGCAACGCGCGAGGGTCTTCGACCACCACGATCGGGAGACCCGTGGACGCGGCGATGTCGGCGCCCGCCTCGTCCGTCACCACGGCGACGGCTCCCCGCTCGGCGGCGACACCGGCGAACTCCGCACCGTGGCGGTTCACTCCACGGATGGCGACGAAAGCCTCACCGGCGCGCAGATCCGCGGTCGCGAGCGTGATGCCCGTGAGGACGGTCCCCTCGACGTCGCCGATGCTGCGCTCGCCGAAACGGCGGGCCAGCTCCGAGAGATCGCGGCGCGGCGGGTGCTCGGGCCGGAGGACGGGCGGGAGGTGAGAGGGCGTGTCGGTCGGCATCCCTGCCATTGTCTCATCCGCCCCCGCACAGCCCTCGCATCGGCGCCGCACGGGAGGTTCCAAGGGCGGCGGCGGTATCGTCGGCAGGTGACCGCGATCGCCTTCCTCATCGGCGTGCTCGTGCTCGTGATCGGCCTGGCCGTCTCGATCGCCCTGCACGAGATCGGGCATCTGCTGCCCGCGAAGCTGTTCGGCGTGCGCGTCGGGCAGTACATGATCGGGTTCGGCCCGACGCTGTGGTCGCGCCGCATCGGCGAGACGGAGTACGGCGTCAAGCTCCTCCCGCTCGGTGGATTCATCTCGATGTCGGGGATGTACCCGCCCGCGCCGGAAAGCGACGCGCAGCCGACGCGCCGTTCGCGCCTGTTCGCGACGATGATCCAGGACGCCCGCGATGCCAACGCCGAGACGATGATCGCCGGTACGGATCGCGTCTTCTACAAGCTCCCGGTCTGGAAGCGCGTCATCATCATGCTCGGCGGCCCCGTGATGAACCTGGTGCTGGCGTTCGTACTGTCGGCGGTCGCCTTCAGCGCCATCGGCGTCGCGCAGGGCACCACCACGGTCGCCTCCGTTTCGCAGTGCGTGATCCCCGCGAGTGCGGAGCGGTCCGACTGCCAGCCGAGCGACCCCACGGCCCCGGCGGCCGCCGCCGGTATCCTTCCGGGCGACACGATCGTCTCGATCGGCGGCACCCCGGTCTCGACGTTCGATGAGGCGGCCGCCATCATCCAGCGCTCGCCGGATCAGACCCTGCCGGTCGTGGTCGAGCGCGATGGCGCGCAGCAGACCCTCACGATCACCCCGATCACCACCGACCGTGCGGTGACGGGCGCGGACGGACAGCCCGTCGTGGACGCCGCCGGCGCCCCGCAGTACGAGACCGTCGGTTTCGCCGGCCTCAGACCGCAGTCGGCGCTCGTCCCCCAGCCCATCTGGGTGGGGCCCGAGGCGACGATCCAGCAGGTCGGGCAGGTCGCGCAGATCATGACGCAGCTGCCGGTACGCGTCTACGACACCGCGGTCGACCTGTTCACGGGGCAACCGCGCGATCCCAACGGCCCGCTCAGCGTCGTCGGCGCCGGGCGCCTCGCGGGGGAGTTCGCGGCGGTCGATGCGCCCATCCTCGCCCGCGTCCAGTCGATCATCGGGCTGCTGGCGGCGCTGAACATCGCCCTCTTCGTCTTCAACCTCATCCCGCTGCTGCCGTTGGACGGCGGACACGTCGTGGTCGCTCTGTGGGACGGCCTGAAGCGTTGGTTCGCTCGTGTGCGCGGCAGAGTCGCCCGACCGGTGGATGCCACCAAGCTCGTGCCCGTGACCTTCGTCGTGGTCGTGCTGCTCATCGGCATGGGCGGAGTCCTGTTCCTCGCCGACATCTTCAACCCCGTGCAGCTGCTGTAGGGGGCGCGATCCCCGCAGCGTCAGAGGGCGGCGGCGATCAGTCGCTCGAGTGTGCGCATGCCGTCGCGCGACAGGATCGACTCGAGGTGACCCTGGACGCTGGAGAAACGCTCGCCATGCAGGGCGTACACGTCGCCCGTGTCCTCGTCCGCCGCGATCTCGACACCCTCGGGGAGCGTCTCGGGTAGCCGGGCGGTGAAGGTGTTGTAGAACCCGATGGACGCGGGCTCCCCGAACACGTCGACGCTCTTCTGCAGGCCCTGGTGCGGCTGCGCGAGTGGCGCCAGACCGAGGCCCAGCTGATCGGCGAGGATCTGGTGGCTGAGGCACACGGCGAGCAACGGGGCCCCGTGCGACAGTCGGCGCGACACCACCGCCCGCATCGCGGTGATGCGCGCGCTGTCGTGGTCGCGCGGGTCGCCGGGGCCGGGGCCCGCGACCACGAGGTCGGCGGCATCCACCTCGGCGTCGGTCGCCTCCGACCAGTGCACGATCCGGGCGTCGAGTCCGAGGTGGCGGAGCTGATGCGCGAGCATCGTGGTGAAGCGGTCCTCGGCATCCACGACGAGGGCGGTGCGCCCCGCGAACGGGCCGGTGCCGTCGGGGTCCTGCGGGTTCATCCAGAACGGTGCGAGGCGCTCGTTACGGGATGCCAGGAGCTCGGCGATCGCGGGATCCTCGGCGAGCGGGCGGCGCGGGGCGACCGGGGCGTCCGGGTCGGCGTCGGGCGCGGCGGCCGGAGCGGAGTCGCGGGGGATCGCTCCGATCGCGCCGAGCACCCCGGCGGCCTTGCCGTGGGTCTCACCGACCTCGCCGTACGGGTCGGAGTGACGCACGAGGGTCGCTCCCACGGGGACGCGGAGGCGTCCGTCGACGAGGTACGCCGTGCGGATGAGGATGGGCGCGTCGAGGTCGTGGGTCGGCCCCTCTGTCGCGCCGTTCGGGGTGAACAGCGCGGCGACGCCCGAGTAGTACCCGCGCGGGGTGGTCTCGTGGCGCGCGATCACCGTGCAGGCGTTCTGCATCGGCGAGCCGGTGACGGTGGGCGCGAACATCGTCTCGCGCAGGATGTCGCGCGGATCGAGCGTGCTGCGGCCGCGCAGCATGTACTCGGTGTGGGTCAGGCGCGACATCTCTTTGAGGTGGGGCCCGGTGATCCGGCCGCCGTCGCTGCAGACGGCGCTCATCATCTTCAGCTCTTCATCGACGACCATGAAGAGCTCCTCGGTCTCCTTGGTCGAGCGCAGGAACTCCGCGAGCGTCTCGGCCGTCGCGCCGCCGCGCGGGTGACGGAACGTGCCCGAGATGGGGTTCATGGTGACGATGCCGTCGCGCGCGCTGACGTGCGCCTCGGGGCTCGCGCCCACCGCGATGTGACCGGGCGTCACCACGGCGAACGTCCAGTACGCGCCCTTCTCGTGTTCGAGGAGCGCGCGGAACCACGTGAGCGCCGCGACCCGCGGATCGGCGTCCACACCGGCGACGAAGTCGCGGCGGATGACGAAGTTCGCCCCCTCGCCGCGCCCGATCTCGTCGGCGATCACCCGGCGCACGATGTCGGCGTACGCCTCGTCGTCGATGTCGAACCCGGCGTCCTGCAGGGCCACGGGGGTGGAGGGGAGGGATGCCAGGGCCTCGGCGCGGGGGAGTGGCATCCGTTCCTCGATCACGAGGCAGCGCAGCGGCGCGCCGTCGTCGTGGCAGACGAATCCGCGCTCGCGCACCTGGCGGAAGGGGACGAGCGCGAGCACCTCGCGCGGCGAGCCCTCGTCGTCGATCAGCGGAATGTCGGCGAGCAGCTCGACGTCGACGACGGTGCCGGTGAGCACCTCGACCGTCGCGTCGTCGCGGGCGATCAGCGCGAACGGCTCACTACCGGCGAGGAGATCGTGGATCAAGGAGGAGGGGTCGGGCCCGGTCATCGAAGTACTTCCGTCAGTGATCGAGGGTCCGGAGCGGCCGCCGGAAACACGAAGACCGCCCCGATCCCGAGGGAGGGCGGTCTGTCGCACGCGTGCTCACCGCCTAGACGGTGGGCCACCAGCCGGTATACGCGCGCATGCCGCCGAATTTATCACAGAGCGGCCCTCAGCCCCCGCCCGGGTGGGGCGGCGTAGGCTGTGGACGTGCCTGCAGTGAACATCGGGATGCCCCGCGTACCGGAGGTCCTCGCTCCCCGTCGCAAGACCCGCCAGATCAAGGTCGGCAAGGTCCTCGTCGGCGGTGACGCCCCCGTGAGCGTCCAGTCGATGACGACCACTCCGACCACCAACATCAACGCCACCCTGCAGCAGATCGCCGAGCTCACGGCATCCGGGTGCGAGATCGTGCGCGTCGCCGTCCCGTCGCAGGACGACGCGGACGTGCTCCACATCATCGCGAAGAAGAGCCAGATCCCCGTCATCGCCGACATCCACTTCCAGCCGAAGTACGTCTTCCAGGCGATCGACGCCGGGTGCGGCGCGGTGCGCGTCAACCCGGGGAACATCCGCAAGTTCGACGACCAGGTCGGGGCGATCGCGAAGGCCGCCAAGGACGCGGGCGTCTCGCTCCGCATCGGCGTGAACGCCGGGTCGCTCGATCGCCGCCTGCTCGAGAAGTACGGCAAGGCCACCCCGGAAGCGCTCGTGGAGAGCGCGGTGTGGGAGGCGTCGTTGTTCGAAGAGCACGACTTCCACGACTTCAAGATCTCGGTCAAGCACAACGACCCCGTCGTCATGGTGAAGGCCTACCGCCTCCTCGCCGAGCGGGGAGACTGGCCGCTGCACCTCGGTGTGACCGAGGCCGGTCCCGCGTTCCAGGGAACCATCAAGAGCGCGACGGCCTTCGGCATCCTGCTGTCCGAGGGCATCGGGGACACGATCCGTGTCTCGCTGTCGGCGCCGCCGGCGGAAGAGGTGAAGGTCGGCCACCAGATCCTGCAGTCGCTCAACCTCCGCGAGCGCAAGCTCGAGATCGTCTCGTGCCCGTCCTGCGGACGCGCGCAGGTCGACGTCTACACCCTCGCCGACAACGTCACGGAGGGCCTCAAAGACATGACCGTGCCGCTGCGCGTGGCCGTCATGGGCTGCGTCGTGAACGGCCCGGGCGAGGCCCGTGAGGCCGATCTCGGTGTGGCGTCGGGCAACGGCAAGGGCCAGATCTTCGTCAAGGGCCAGGTCATCAAGACCGTGCCCGAGGCCGAGATCGTGCAGACCCTCATCGAAGAGGCCAACCGCCTCGCCGACGAGATGGGCCCGGACGCCGCCGTCGGCACCGCGCAGGTCGTCACGTCCTGACGAGTCCACCTGTTCGGCGGTGGCCCGCAGGGAGGTCGCGCCGAACCCGATAGCGTCGGAAGCCGTATGACCGCTTCCCTCGCTTCCGACGCGCCCGCCTCCCGCCCGCTCATCGCCGGTGTGGTGACCGCCCTCGTGGGATTCACGAGCACGTTCGCCGTCGTCCTCACGGGGCTCCGGGCTGTCGGCGCGACCGCGGACCAGGCCGCCAGCGGGCTCCTCGCCCTGTGCGTCGTGGTGGGATTCGGATGCCTCTTCGTCGGTGCGCGGTACCGGATGCCGATCACGATCGCGTGGTCCACCCCCGGAGTGGCCCTCCTCGCGGCGACCGGCGCGGTGGACGGCGGATGGCCCGCGGTCGTCGGCGGGTTCCTGGTGTCGGCGGCGCTGATCCTGCTCGCAGGGTTCTTCCCGCCGCTCGGCGCGCTCATCGCCCGCATCCCGCCGTCGATCGCGCAGGCGATGCTCGCGGGCGTCCTGCTTCCCTTGTGCGTGGCACCGTTCACGGGCCTGCTCTCCGATCCGTGGGGGGTCGCGCCGGTCCTCGTCGTGTGGCTCGTCGCCGCGAGGCTGCTGCCCCGGTGGGCCGTGCCGCTGGCATTCGTGGCGGCCACGGTCGTGATCGTGATCGGGATCGTCCGGTCGGGCGCGCAGGTGGACCCGGCGACCCTCGTTCCCCGCGTCGAGTTCGTGGTCCCCACCCTCACGTTCGGCTCAGTGGTCGGCATCGGCATCCCGCTGTTCGTGGTGACGATGGCGTCGCAGAACGTGCCCGGGGTCGCCGTGATGCGGAGCCTCGGATACGCGGTCCCGTGGCGTCCCGCCATGATCGTCACCGGACTGGGCTCGGCGCTCGGCGCGACCGCCGGGGCGCACGCCATCAACCTGGGGGCGATCAGCGCCGCCATCGCGGCGGGACCCGACTCCCACCCCGACCCGAACCGTCGGTGGCTCGCGAGCATCTCGGCCGGTGGATCCTATCTCGTGCTCGCGGTCCTGTCGTCGGCGTTCGCCGCGCTCGTGCTGCTGGCCCCGGCGGGGGTGATCCCCGCCGTCGCGGGTGTCGCGCTGTTCGCCGCGTTCGGCTCGGCGATCCAGCAGGCGATTGATGACCCCGGTGAGCGGATTCCTGCGGTCGTGACCTTTCTCGTCGCGGCCTCCGGTGTCGCCGTGGCCGGCGTCAGCGCGGCATTCTGGGCACTGCTGGCGGGCCTCCTCGTGCGAACGGTGCTGCACGCCGGGCGGCGCCGGGCGGACTGACGGCGCGTCGCGTTCCGCGGGGTCCGAGCGACGGTCCGCCGTCGGGCGGTCAGTCCAGACCGAACTCTGCGCGGATGCGCTCGCGTGCCCCGGCGTACTCGGGCAGAGCGGCGAAGAACGCGAACTTCTCGGCGATCACGGAGTCCGTGGTATCCGTTCCCGGTTCGACCACGTACGCCGCGAAGGTCTCGGCGAAGTCCTCGGAGGCGTTTGTCGCGGCGTAATCGTCCACGAAGTCCTCCTCGTGCGCCTGGTAGAAGTCCCACGCGACGTCGACGTCGACGTTGTCGCGCGCCGGAGCGTCGGTGTAATCGGCCCAGAACTGCTTTGCGAACCGCTCGAGGTCGGCGTCAGGGAGCAGGCATCCGGCGCCCGCCCACTCGGTGTCGCACTCCGTTGCGGTGGCGTCGGTGTCGTCGGCCCCCAGGCTCAGCATGTGGGCGTACTCGTGGACGAGCGTCGAGAGCAGCAGATCGGCGTCGTCGACGTACGCCAGATTGGTGGCGAAGACCCACTTGCTCGGGTCGGCCGCGCTCGTGACGTACGCCAGGGTGTCGCTGTCCGGGTCGTCGCCGGTCTCGTACTGGGTGATCATGGACGTCGCGAACGCGGGGGTGGTCACTCGGAGGAGGTGCTCCCAGACCAGGCCGGCCCGTGAGTCCGGGTGCGGCGTCAGCGTGCCGTCCGCGGTGACGGTGAAGACATCCGTCGTGGTGAAGTCGGGCGAGGCCTCCGTGCTGTTCCGTGTCGTGGCGAGGATGCCGGTGCCGACGCCGATCCCCGCACCGATGGCGACCCACGCCATCACGCCCACCAGGACAGCGATCGACGCGCTGAGCAGGGCGATCCAGCGGGGGCGCATGCCCTCACCCTAGGTTGTGCGCGCGGGTTCGGGGACGTTGCCGTTTCGTTATCGAACCTGCCTCGCCGGAGGGAACCGATCGGCGTCTGCCGGACACTGAAGAGTGTGGGAGATGACGAGGCCGGGCTGTGGGCTCGGGTGCGCCTGGGGGATGAGCTTGCGCTCGCGGGGTTGTTCGATCGGTATGAGGGGCGGTTGTTCCGGCATGCGTCGCGGTTGTTGACGCATCGGGAGGATGCGAAGGATGCCGTGACGGTGGCGTTCTTCGAGTTGTGGCGTAAGCGTGCGTCGGTGCGGCTGGTCGATGGGTCGCCGTTGCCGTGGTTGTTGAACACGGTGGCGCATTGTGCGCGGAATCTGGAGCGGTCGGGGCGTCGGTATCGGGCGTTGTTGGATCGTGCGCCGGTTGCCGAGCCGGTGTCGCACGAGCAGGACGACAGCGACGTGATGGCGGCGTTGAAGCGTTTGCCGGAGCGGGAGCAGTCCGTGGTGGTGCTGTCGGTGTTGGAGGGGTTTTCTGAGCGCGAAGTGGCGCAGGCCCTCGGCATCCCGGCGGGGACGGTGAAGTCGCGGTTGGCGCGGGCGAAAGCGAAGCTCCGTGACGATCTGGCCCGGGAAGGGGTGCAGGCATGAACGACGAATTGACGCCCGATGAGCGGGCCGCTTTGCGCTCTCGCATTCTCGGCGGAGCGCGCGATATCAAGCCGGCCGGTGCGCACCGGAACGCGTGGATCGCGGGGTCGATCGCGGCGGTTCTGGTGGTTGCCATCGCCGGCGGTGTGGTCGCGACGTCGACGCTGTCAGCACCGCAGATCGCGGAGACCCCGACGCCGACGCCGGTGACCACCGAGACCGTCCCGCCGAGTCCCACTCCGCCCCCGACGTCCGTGCCGACCCCCGCCGCGACCGCCGTGACGGCAGTTGGACGCGCACCGTTCGGCGACTCGTGCGACAACGTCCTCACGTCGGAGCAACTGGCCGCGGCCACGGGTCATCCGATGTACGACGTCACTTTCATCCGGCATGACACCAGGGCGACGGTGCGGGGTGGCGTCTTCTGTGCGTGGGTGTCATCCGATGAGCGCTGGGCCGCGACCGTGAACGTCGCCGTCCTTCCGTCGACGGAATCGCTCCCCGCGCCCGAATCCGACCAGTTCGCTACCGAGGGATGTGACGAGAACGGCCGTTGCACACTCACCCGGGTCGAAGACGGGGTGCGGGTCTGGGTACAGGTCTGGGCGAAGCTCACAACACAGTCGCCCGACGTCACCGCCACGCGGTCCAGCACCCTGCTCGACCAGATCTTCGCGAGAGCGGGCGACTATCCCGCGGGCGTCACAGCGACCCCGACGTCGGCGTGGTGGTCTCCGTGGGACTGCGTGGATGTGACGTCGTGGATAGATCCGACCGTGTCCGGCTACGACACCGCGACGAGCGTGACCGCGGAGCCGGACACTGCGAAGGCGGACGGAGCCTGCACGATCACTCTGTCTCGACCGACGTCGACATGGGACGCTCAGGTCTGGCTCGTACCCGGCGGTGCTGTCGGTCTCGACCAGATGGTCGCCGCCGCGGACAGATCGACTCCCGTGACGGTGTCAGGAGCCGTCGAGGCGTACTCGGTGACGGTCCTCGCCAAGGTCGACGATGGTGGCGCGTCCTTCCTGTGGGTCAGCGACGGCACGAACCTGCTCGTCGTCACGCCTTCATCGTTGGAGGAACCGGATGTCGCGATCCAGCTCGCAGAGCAACTCCTCGCCCGGCTCTGACATGGCAGATGACGAGGCCGGGCTGTGGGCTCGGGTGCGGCAGATGGCACGTGGGCCCGGTTCTCGCTGCCCACGGAGGCCAGGTCTGCGGAACTGACGTCCATCGCCTCGCAGATCGCGTCGACGATCGTTCAGGCCGTGTATCGGATACCGTGACCGTGGCGTTCTTCCCCGTGGAAGCGTACCTACGCCTCGGCGCTGATCAGGGGGTTCCATCGTTGGAGAGGTTCTTGACGCGCAGGAACGCCTGGATCGCGGGGTCGATCGTGGCGGTGCTCGTGGTTGCCGTCGCCGGCGGTGTGGTCGCGACGTCGACGCTGTCGGCACCGCAGATCGCGGAGACCCCGACGCCGACGGCGACCGTCGCGCCGGTGGTCCCGACCCCCACCCCGACCCCGAGCGCCACCCCGTCGAGCACCCCGGTCGTGGCGTTCGACGGGGACTGCGGGAATGCGATGAGCGAGAACGACGTGTCGGCTCTCGTCGGCGTGCCCATGGTCCTCTCGAACGGTCTCGCAGCGGGGGATGCCCGGGTGCTGGGGGGTGTCGCCTGTCAGTGGCGCGCAGGAGGCGAGCAGTACCAGGCGGTCGGAGTCGACGTCTTCCCCGCTGCGGTCGTTCCCGAATCCGTCCGGGGCTCCCTTGGCGTACCGTCCGACTGCAAGATGGGTGGCCTCGCGTGTCGCTCCACCGAGCGATTCGGGGACGCGATCGTGTCGGCGTGGGGTGCGCGCGATGACGAGGTCGCGGCATTGCTCGAGGCGGTGGGACCTCGCGCCGCCGCGTCACCCGGCCGGCCCGGCACCATCCCCTCAGGCGCGTGGGCCCTCCCTGACTGTGCCGATGTTCTGAAGATCGCCGAGGCGGCCCGCGGGCGGGGGGATCTCGTTCCTCATCAGGGTGATTTCTTGCCGAACGGTCTGGCGTGGGACGTCATGAGCGCCAACGGCGCCGCCGGTTACTGCGCGGTGGACAACCGATCGGCGATCAACGTCGCGAGCGTGGTCGACATCTTCTTCGGTCCCGGTTCGTCGCCCGATCTCGCCGAGATCGCCCGGAGCTCGGGCTCAGAGACGGTCGTTGCCGGGGCGGATGCGGCCTGGTTCTTCCCGGAGTTGACGCCTTCCTTCGATTACCTCCTCGTTCAATCCGGGCCGAACGTCCTGATGATCGGAACCAAGGCCATGATCGAGGAGGAGATGGCGCAGCTCGCGGCCGGCCTGATCGCCGCGCTCGGCTGAGCCGTGGCATCCACCGCTCTAGACTCGATGATCGTGGTCACCCGTCTCTCGAACTACTTCCTCCGCACGCTCCGCGAAGACCCCTCGGATGCCGAGGTCACGAGCCACCGCCTGCTCGTGCGCGCCGGCTACATCCGTCGCAACGCCCCGGGCATCTTCGCGTGGCTGCCGCTGGGACTGAGGGTCAAGGCCAAGATCGAGACGGTCGTCCGCGAGGAGATGGCGAACGCCGGGGCGTTCGAGGTGCACTTCCCTGCGCTGCTGCCCCGTGAGCCCTACGAGGTCACGGGCCGCTGGGAGGAGTACGGCGACGCGCTGTTCCGCCTGCAGGACCGCAAGGGTGCCGACTACCTCCTCGCCCCCACGCACGAGGAGATGTTCACGCTCCTGGTGAAGGACCTGTACTCGTCGTACAAGGACCTGCCGCTGACGATCTACCAGATCCAGGACAAGTACCGCGACGAGGCGCGTCCCCGCGCCGGTCTCCTGCGCGGTCGCGAGTTCACGATGAAGGACGCGTACTCGTTCGACGCGACCGATGCGGGACTGGATGCCTCGTACCAGGCGCAGCGCGACGCGTACGAGCGGATCTTCCAGCGCCTCGGGCTCGAGTACGTCATCGTCGCGGCGGACGCCGGCGCGATGGGCGGGTCGAAGTCGGAGGAGTTCCTGCACCCGACACCGATCGGCGAGGACACGTTCGTGCGTTCGGCGGGCGGGTACGCGGCCAACGTCGAGGCGTTCACGACGGTGGCGCCCGAGGCGCTGCCCATCGAGGGGCAGCCCGCGCCGGTGATCTTCGACTCGCCGAACACGCCCACGATCGCGACCCTCGTCGACCACGCCAACGCGGTGTTGGACGCCCCGGCTCCCGGCGTCGCAGGCCCCGCCACCGCGGATGCCGCCGAGTGGACGGCCGCGCACACGCTCAAGAACGTGGTGCTCGCCCTCACGCACCTCGACGGCACCCGCGAGATCGTCGTCGTCGGCCTCCCGGGCGACCGCGACATCGACGACAAGCGCGTCGAGGTGGCGTTCGCGCCGGCCGAGGTCGAGGCCGCCACCGAGGCCGACTTCGAGAAGAACCCGCTCCTGGTGAAGGGGTACATCGGTCCCTGGTCGGAGACCGGCGCCATCCTCGGCAAAGAGTCCGCGACCGGCATCCGGTACTACCTCGACCCGCGCGTGGTGGACGGCACCGCCTGGATCACCGGCGCCAACATCGACCAGAAGCACGTGCACTCGCTCGTCGCGGGTCGTGACTTCGCCGGCGATGGCTTCGTCGAGGCCGCGACGGTGCGCGCCGGCGACCCCGCCCCCGACGGCTCGGGCCCGGTGGAACTCGCCCGCGGCATGGAGATCGGCCACGTGTTCCAGCTCGGCCGCAAGTACGCCGAGGCCCTCGGCCTGAAGGTGCTCGACGAGAACGGCAAGCTCGCCACCGTCACGATGGGGTCCTACGGCATCGGCGTGACGCGCATCCTCGCGATCATCGCCGAGCTCAACAACGACGACAAGGGCCTCATCTGGCCCCCGTCGGTCGCCCCGTTCGACGTGCACGTCGTCGCGACGGGTCGGGATGCCGTGGCCTTCGACCTGGCCGCGTCGGTGTCGGAGCAGCTCGAGGGCGCCGGACTCGACGTCCTCTACGACGACCGCCCCAAGGTCTCGCCGGGCGTGAAGTTCGGCGACGCCGAGCTCGTCGGCATCCCGCGTATCCTCATCGTCGGTCGCGGCGCGGCCGACGGAGAGGTCGAGCTGTGGGACCGCCGTACGGGGGAGCGCGAGACGCTGCCGGTCGAGGCGGCGATCGCGCGTCTGCGCCCCTGAGCGCTGCTCTCGGATCTCCCATCTCTCACGCCGCGTCCGTCCGTGCGCCCCACGGATTCGCCGAGACGTCATCACGCTGACGAGTCCCTTGCATCCTGCCGCGCGGATGTCGGCGCGATGACGTCTCGCGGATCAGGAGGGGGACGCAACGCGCCGACGGGCGCCGACCGCGGATAGCGTGGATGCCATGATCTCCGCGCCCCGCGTCCCCCTGTCCGACGGCTCCTCCATCCCGCAGCTCGGGGTGGGGACGTACAAGGTACCCGCCGAGGTCACCGCGGATCTCGTCGCCGGGGCGCTCGCCGCGGGATACCGACACGTCGACACCGCCGCGCTCTACGGCAACGAGCGGGAGGTCGGCGAGGGGATCCGGGCTGCCGGGATCGCGCGCGACGACGTCTTCGTCACGACGAAGGTGTGGAACGACGATCAGGGGTTCGACGAGACGCTTCGCGCCTTCGACGTGAGCGCCGAGCGGCTCGGACTCGGACACGTCGACCTGTACCTCATCCACTGGCCGATCCCCAGCGCCGACCGGTACGTCGACACGTGGCGTGCGCTGGTGCGCCTGCGCGAAGAGGGTCGTGTCACCTCCATCGGGGTCAGCAACTTCTCGCCCGCCCACATCGAACGCCTCCGCGACGAGACGGGAGTGCTGCCCGTCATCGACCAGGTGGAGCTGCACCCCCGCTTCCCGCAGAACGAGCTCGTGGAGTGGAACACGGCGCACGGCATCGTCACCGAATCGTGGGCGCCGCTGGCGCGCGGCGGCCTGCTCGAGGAGCCGGTGCTCGCCGACATCGCGGCCCGCTACGGCAAGACGCCGGCGCAGGTCGTCATCCGCTGGCACCTCGACCGCGGCCTCGTCGTGTTCCCCAAGTCCGTGTCTCTCGACCGCCTGCGCGAGAACGGCGACGTGTTCGATTTCGCCCTCGACGCCGCCGACCACGCCCGGATGGCGACGCTCGAGACGGGAGAGCGGACGGGGCGGAACCCCGACCTGGACTGACGGGCGTCAGGCGTCCAGGCGTGCGTAGCGCGCACGAAGAACGGTGAACAGGCCGTAGGCCAGGAATCCCGCGCCGACCAGCGCCGCGAGGAGAGGTCCGGCGGGGAGCGCGACGACGGCCGTCACAGCGCCGTCGAGACCGCCCGCGGTGTCGGGCTCCACGCGGATCGCGGCGACGACCAGAAGGATGCCCACGATCACCAGCGCCACGCCCTTCGCAAGGAACCCCGCCATCCCGAGCGCGGTCAACGCGACTCCACTCGTTCCATCGGGGATCCGGACTTTGGTGCGGAAGGATCGGCGCACGCCCATCCAGACGAAGCCGATGCCCACCGCCGCGACGACCACGCCGACGGCCCCGAGGACGAAGCCGCCGATCGGAAGATGCAGTACGCCCGCGCTGATTCCTTCGGCCGCCTGCTCCGCGTGGGGGCGGGCGCCCAGGGCGACGGATGCCGAGACCACCCCGACGGCGAGGAACACGATGCCCTGCGGTGCCTCGGCAGCGATGCGTGCGAGCCGTCGTGGGCCGGAGAGACCGCGGGGCGCGACGGCCTGCAGCAGATGCCAGGCGCCGAGGGCGACGAGGCCGACGGCCAGAGCCCACAACCCGACGGCTCCGAGGGGAAGCGCCGCGAGGGCGCGGAAAGCTCCGGTCTGATCAGTGTCCTCGGCGGCGCCCGTTCCCACCGCGATGACACGCCCGCCGATGAGGAGGTGCAGGATGCCGTTGGCGGCATACCCCGCACGAGCGGCGAGGCGGAATCCGGGGTTTGCCTCGGCGTCGCGGGCGAGGACGCGGGCGGGGGAGGGCATTGGGGAACCGTACGCGTCCTCGCCCGTTGCGACAAACCCCGGGCGTGGGATGCGTCGGCCATGCGGCGGCGAGGTGAAGATCCTGTGTCGATGCCGATCCCTCTTGGCGCGCACGGGCGGTTCTCATTACGGTCGAACCGTGCCCGAGAACACTTCCTCCGCGTCCGAGCCCCGTCCGACTCACCCGCTCGCGCTCGCCCCCGTGGCAGCGCCTCCGGCATCGGTCGATGGCTTCGTCCGCCGCTTCCTGCAGAACCTCAACTTCGACCAGGGCGTGGCGCTGTCGACCTCCGACGACAACGACCGTTACCTGGCGCTGGCAGGCACGGTCCGCGACTACCTCATGGCCCGCTGGCTGGACGACCAGGCGCAGCAGAGCCGCCAGCAGTCCAAGACGGTCTGCTACCTCTCGGCCGAGTACCTGCTCGGGCGTCAGCTCGACAACAACCTCCTCGCCGCGCGGTTGACCGACATCGCCACCGAAGCGCTCGCGCAGTGCGGGATCGACATCGACGAGCTCCGCGCCCTGGAGATCGAGCCCGGTCTCGGAAACGGCGGCCTCGGCCGGCTCGCCGCCTGCTTCATCGACTCGCTCGCGACGATGAGCATCCCGACGATCGGGTACGGCATCCGATACGAGTACGGCATCTTCCGCCAGGCCTTCGCCGACGGCCAGCAGATCGAGCAGCCCGACGCCTGGCTGCGGCTCGGCTCGCCGTGGGACTTCCCGCACCCCGAGGCGGCACAGACCATCTCGTTCGGTGGACGCACCGAGACCTACGACGACGGCGGCGTCGAACGGACGCGTTGGGTACCCGACTGGAACGTGCTCGCGGTGCCGTACAACATGATGGTCCCCGGCTACCACAACGGGCGCGTCAACACCCTCCGTCTGTGGCGTGCGGTCGCGACCAACGCCTTCGACCTCCACACCTTCAACTCCGGCGACTACGTCGAGTCGGTCCGCGCGCAGACCTTCGCCGAGAACATCTCCAAGGTGCTCTACCCCGAGGACTCCACCCCGCAGGGCAAGGAGCTGCGCCTCCAGCAGCAGTACTTCTTCGTCGCGGCATCCATCGCCGACTTCGTCGAGAACGTGCTGCCCGAGGGGTTCGACCTCGCGAACCTCCCCGAGCGCGTCATCTTCCAGCTCAACGACACCCACCCCGTGATCGGTGTGCCCGAACTCATGCGCGTGCTCGTTGACGAGAAGGGGATGGAATGGGATGCCGCGTGGGCGATCACGCAGAAGTGCTTCGCCTACACGTGCCACACGCTGCTGCCGGAAGCACTGGAGGTCTGGTCGGTCGACCTGCTGGGCCGCCTGCTCCCGCGCCACCTGGAGATCATCTACCGCATCAACGACGAGTTCCTGCTCGAGGTGCGCGAGCGCTTCGGCGACGATGAGATGCTCATCCGCGACATGTCGATCATCGGTGAGCACCCGTTCCGCTCGGTACGGATGGCCTATCTCGCGACCGTCGCGGGATCCAAGGTCAACGGCGTCGCCGAGCTCCACTCGCAACTCCTGCGCGACAACGTGCTGAAGGACTTCGCGCGCATGTGGCCGGAGAAGTTCACCAACGTCACGAACGGCGTGACCCCGCGCCGCTTCCTGCGCCTGGCGAACCCCGAGCTGTCGACCCTCATTACCGAGACGCTGGGCGCGGGGTGGACGGTCGACCTCGAGCGCCTCCGCGGTCTCGAAGCGTTCGCCGACGACCCCGAGTTCCGCGAGCGGTTCGCGGCGGTCAAGGCGTCGAACAAGCGCCGTCTCAGCCGCGTCCTGGCCGCCCGCGACGGAATGACCCTCGACGACGGGCACCTGCTCGACGTCATGATCAAACGCCTCCACGAGTACAAGCGTCAGACGCTCAAAGTGCTGCACATCGTGAGCTCGTACGACGGCATCGTCTCGGGGCGCGTGTCCGTCGACGATGTCCAGCCCCGCACGTTCCTCTTCGGCGCCAAGGCCGCCCCCGGGTACGCGATGGCGAAGCACATCATCCACCTCATCAACGCCGTCGGCGAGGTCGTCAACGCCGACCCCCGGGTGCAGGGGCGACTCAAGGTGCTCTACCCGGCGAACTACAACGTGACGCTCGCCGAGAGCATCATCCCGGCCGCGGATCTCTCCGAGCAGATCTCGCTCGCGGGCAAGGAGGCCTCGGGCACCGGAAACATGAAGCTCGCCCTCAACGGCGCGCTCACGATCGGCACCGACGACGGCGCCAACGTCGAGATCCGCCAGCTCGTGGGAGACGACAACTTCTTCCTCTTCGGCATGAGCGAGCCCGAGGTCGAAGCCCTGTGGGCGGAGGGGTACCGTCCCGCCGACTTCTACCACGAGGACGACCGCCTGCGCCGAGCGATCGACCTAATCGCTGCGGGAACGTTCTCGGACGGGGACCGCACGGTGTTCGAGCCCCTCATCTCGAACCTGCTGTACGACGACCGGTTCATGGCGCTCGCCGACTTCGGCTCGTACGTCGATGCGCAGGAGCGCGTCGACCTCGCCTACGCCGATCAGGACGCGTGGGTGCGCTCCGCGATCCTCAACGTCGCCCGCAGCGGCTTCTTCTCCTCCGACCGGGCGATGCGCGATTACCTCGACCGCATCTGGCACGCGACTCCCGTCAACTGAGCGGACACGGATGCCACGACCCCGGGTCGTGGCATCCGTCCCGCTCTGGCAGGAAGACGCCGAAGGCTGACCGGCGGGCGCCCGTTCGCGGCGCCGGCGCAGGCGAGAGTGGGGGAAGCGGGCACGTCCGCCCGCCGAAGGAGCCCCGCCATGCGCCTGTCCGACGTCATCGCCCCCGACACCGCCGCTGCGCGCGGCGCTCTCGCGCTGGCACAGCACTACCAGTCGCCCGCGATCACCGCCCACGCTCTCCGCTCGTGGCTGTGGGCGGAGGCGTTCGCTCTCGTCGACGGCATCGAGGGCGTCGATCATGAGCTCCTCTACGTCGCGGCGGTGCTGCACGACATCGGGACGGTGACCGAGTTCGACAACCACACGCTGTCGTACGAGCACGCCGGTGGCCACGTTGGCATCGCCCTCACCGCAGGGGCCGGGTGGGACACGGCCCGACGCGCGCGCGTGCTCGACGTGATCGTGCGGCACAACTGGCCGCGGGTCGACCCGGGCATGGATGCCGAGGGCTATCTGCTGGAGACCGCGACCGGACTCGACATCTCGGGAGCACGGCCCGACGCACTTCCACGGGAGTTCGTGCGCGAGGTCCTCGCCGCCCATCCGCGGGGCGCGCTCGCGGCGGAGTTCGGCGCCTGCGTCGTGGATCAGGCGGAGCGCAAGCCCGACACGGCGGCGCGACGGCTCGTCGACGGGGGAGTCCTCGACAAGCTGGCCGCGAACCCGCTCGAGCGCATCTGACGCCGGCGTCCGGTCCGGCGCGGGTGCACGGGCTCCGGGGCGCGGCGTGCCGAACTCCGGAGATTCCCGTCAGGCAGCCAGCGCCATCCGCGGAATCACGCGTGGCCATCTTCGCGCGCTCGCAGATTCTCCGGAGTTGCGCAGAGCGGACGCGAGTCGGGATGCCGGGAACGCCTGTGCGGCGGCATCCGGAACCCTTCCGCGGGTCGCGGGGGGTGCGGCATACCGGGTATCGTAGGAGGGTTGTCGGTACCGGTTGTGCCGACGAGAGCTGAATACGGAGGATCCCGATGGACATCGATCTTGCACTCCTGAAGACGATCGAACGCGAGAAGGAGATCCCCTTCGACGAACTCGCGCGCATCATCGAGCAGGCGATCCTCACCGCCTACGCCAAGCACATCTCGCCCAGCGGCGAGATCCCCGCCGGCGCGCGGGCCGAGCTCGACCGCAAGACCGGTCATGTCGGCATCTTCACCCCGGTCCTCGACGACGAGGGCGTCGTCATCGGCGAGGAGGAGCAGGCGCCCGACGACTTCGGTCGCATCGCGGCGTTCGCGGCGAAGCAGGTCATCAGCCAGCGTCTGCGCGACATCGCCGACGACGCGGTACTGGGGGAGTTCCGCGGCAAGGAGGGCGACATCGTCGCCGGCGTCGTGCAGCAGGGGCCGAACCCGCGCATGGTCCACGTCGACCTCGGCACCGTCGAGGCCATCCTCCCGCCCGAGGAGCAGGTCCCGGGCGAGACCTATCCGCACGGCTCGCGTCTGCGCGTCTACGTCACCTCGGTATCGAAGGGCAACAAGGGCCCCCAGATCACCGTGTCGCGGACGCACCCCGGTCTGGTGCGCAAGCTGTTCGCGCTCGAGGTCCCCGAGATCGCCGCCGGGCTGGTCGAGATCGTCTCGCTCGCTCGTGAAGCCGGTCACCGCACGAAGATCGCCGTGAAGGCGAACGACCCGACGGTCAATGCCAAGGGCGCCTGCATCGGCGAGCTCGGCCGCCGCGTCCGCGCCGTGACGGAAGAGCTCTCCGGCGAGAAGATCGACATCATCGACTACGACGCCGAGCTGCCCAAGTTCGTCGCCAACGCGCTCTCGCCCGCGAAGGTCACGTCGAGCTTCGTGCTGGACGCCTCCACCAAGGCCGTCCGCGCCCTGGTGCCGGACTACCAGCTGTCGCTGGCGATCGGCAAAGAGGGCCAGAACGCGCGTCTGGCCGCCAAGCTGACCGGCGCGAAGATCGACATCCAGCCGGACAGCATCCTCGAAGACAACTGAGCGTCCGTCGTCCGGACGACCGCGAGGTGTACCATGGAGCCTGTACGAACGTGCGTCGGATGCCGCGCACGTGCCCCCCGATCATCGCTTCTGCGTGTGGTCGCGGAGGGGTCGGTCCTCGTCAGAGACGAGCGGGCGGTCCTGCCGGGACGGGGTGCGTGGGTGCACGAGACGGACGCGTGCGTCGGGAAAGCTCTCGCGCGCCGCGCCTTCGTACGAGCATTGCGTGTGTCAGGCCCGCTTGACACGCAGACCTTCGAATCAACCCTCCAGCGAAACGGCTGAACGGCTATGGACACGAAGTGAACGGCTCGAAATGAGACCCGTCCGCAACTAACGGTCTGCCCTGTCCGGGGTAGACCCCTCAGACAGGAGAATTGTGGCAAAACCACGCGTGCACGAGATCGCTTCCGAGCTCGGCGTCGACAGCAAGGTCGCGCTCGCGAAGCTCAAGGAGCTCGGCGAATTCGTCAAGAGCCCCTCATCGACCATCGAACCCCCGGTGGCCCGTAAGCTTCGCGCTGCCTTCGCGGCGGAAGGCGCGTCCGGATCCTCGGATGCCAAGCCCTCGGCCGCCGCGGCGCGCCCGGGTGCTCGCCCGAACCCGGCCCGCCCCGCAGCGGCACCCGGCGCACGTCCGTCCGGTCCCACGCCCGGACCGGCGCGTCCCGCCGCGCCCAAGAGCGCTCCGGCCCCTTCGGCACCCGCCCCCGCTCCGGCGGAATCCGCCCCGTCGACGTCCGCTCCGGCGGCGTCCACTCCGGCGGCGTCCGCTCCGGCGAAGCCCGCCTCATCCGCTCCGGCCCCCGCGGCCCCGGCGCAGGCTCCCGCGTCGCAGGCGCCGAAGCCCGGCGGCCCGCGTCCCGGTCCCGCCGGTGGCGGGTCGAACCCCCCGCGTCCCGGTGGTGCTCCGCGCCCCGGTAACAACCCGTTCGCGTCGGCGCAGGGCATGGGACAGCGTCCCGCCGGCCCGCGCCCGGGTAACAACCCGTTCGCGTCGGCGCAGGGCATGGGACAGCGTCCCACCCCCGGCAACATTCCGCGTCCGCAGGCCCCGCGCCCCGGCGCTCCCCGTCCGGGCGCTCCGCGTCCCGGCGGTGCAGGTCGTCCCGGTGGCGGCGGTCGTCCCGGTGCTCCGTTCCAGCAGCGTCCCGGCGGTCCCGGTCGTCCCGGCGGCGCGGGCGGTGGCTTCCAGCGTCCCGGTGGCGCGCCCGGCGCGGGCGGCGGTTTCGCCGGTCGTCCCGGTGGTGGTGGCGGCCGTGGCCGTGGTCCCGGCGGTGGCACCGCGGGTGCTTTCGGTAAGGGCGGCGGCAAGTCCAAGCAGCGCAAGTCGCGTCGGGCGAAGCGGCAAGAGTTCGAGATGCGGTCGGCGCCGGTCGTCGGCGGCGTCAACGTCTCGAAGGGCAACGGCGAGATCATCCGCCTGCGTCGCGGCGCCTCGATCGCCGACTTCGCGGACAAGCTCGAGGCCCTGCGCGGGTACACCGTGCAGCCCGGCACGCTCGTGACCATCCTGTTCAACCTGGGCGAGATGGCCACGGCCACCGAGTCGCTCGACGAGGCCACCTTCGAGGTCCTCGGCGCGGAGCTCGGCTACAAGATCCAGATGGTCTCCCCCGAGGACGAGGACAAAGAGCTCCTCGAGGGCTTCGGCCTCGACCTCGACGCCGAACTCGAGGCCGAGAGCGAGGACGACCTCGAGATCCGTCCTCCCGTGGTCACCGTCATGGGCCACGTCGACCACGGTAAGACGCGACTGCTCGACGCCATCCGCCAGACGAACGTCGTGGCGGGCGAGGCCGGCGGCATCACGCAGCACATCGGTGCGTACCAGGTCTGGACCGAGCACGACGGCATCGAGCGCGCCATCACCTTCATCGACACCCCGGGTCACGAGGCGTTCACCGCCATGCGTGCCCGTGGTGCGCAGGTGACCGACATCGCGATCCTCGTGGTCGCGGCCGACGACGGCATCATGCCCCAGACGGTCGAGGCGTTGAACCACGCACAGGCGGCGAACGTGCCGATCGTGGTCGCGGTCAACAAGGTCGACAAGCCGGATGCCAACCCCGCCAAGGTGCGCCAGCAGCTCACTGAGTACGGTCTGGTCGCCGAGGAGTACGGCGGCGACGTCATGTTCGTCGACGTCTCGGCTCGTCAGGGCACGAACATCCAGGAACTCCTGGACGCCGTGCTGCTGACCGCCGACGCCGGACTCGACCTGACGGCCAACCCGAACAAGGCGGCCCGTGGTGTCGCGATCGAAGCGAAGCTCGACAAGGGCCGCGGTTCGGTCGCCACCGTCCTGATCCAGTCGGGAACGCTGCGCGTCGGAGACGCGATCGTCGCCGGAACGGCCTACGGCCGCGTCCGCGCCATGATCGACGAGAACGGCGACGCGGTCGACGAGGCTTACCCCTCGCGTCCCGTGCAGGTGCAGGGCCTCAACTCGGTCCCGCGCGCCGGCGACGTCTTCATCGTCACCGAGGAAGACCGCACCGCGCGTCAGATCGCCGAGAAGCGTGAGGCCGCCGAGCGCAACGCCCAGCTGGCCAAGGCTCGCAAGCGCATCTCGCTCGAGGACTTCACCCGCGCTCTCGAAGAGGGCAAGGTCGAGTCGCTCAACCTCATCATCAAGGGCGACGTGTCGGGTGCCGTCGAGGCGCTCGAGGAGTCGCTGCTCAAGATCGAGGTCGACGACAGCGTCCAGCTGCGCATCATCCACCGTGGTGTGGGTGCGATCACCGAGTCGGACATCAACCTGGCCACGATCGACAACGCGATCGTGATCGGCTTCAACGTCCGCCCCGACACCAAGGCCCGTGAGCGTGCCGCCCGTGAGGGTGTGGACGTGCGGTTCTACTCGGTCATCTACAACGCGATCGACGACGTCGAGCAGTCGCTCAAGGGCCTGCTCAAGCCGGAGTTCGAAGAGGTGCAGTCGGGTGTGGCCGAGATCCGCGAGGTGTTCCGCTCCTCGAAGTTCGGCAACATCGCCGGTGTCATCGTCCGCTCGGGAACAATCACGCGCAACGCCAAGGCGCGCGTCATCCGCGACGGTGTGGTGCTGGCCGACGGTCTAGCCATCGAGTCGCTGCGTCGCTTCAAGGACGACGTCACCGAGGTTCGTACGGACTTCGAGGCCGGTATCGGACTCGGCAAGTACAACGACATCCAGATCGGTGACGAGATCGAGACCACCGAGATGGTCGAGAAGCCGCGAGGCTGATCCGTCGAACGGGGGTCGCGCCTGCGGGCGCGGCCCCCGTTCCGTCCTCCAGAGAAGGAGAAGGAAGTGGCAGGGGAACGACAGGCCCGTGTGGCCGACCGCATTCGCGTGGTCCTTGCGGAGCGCCTCGAGAGGGGACTGCGAGACCCTCGGCTCGGATTCGTCACGATCACCGATGTCCGGGTGACGGGCGACCTGCAGCACGCGTCGGTGTTCTACACCGTCATGGGCGACGAGGCGCACCGGGCCGATACGGCCGCGGCGCTGAAGTCCGCCACCGGCATGCTGCGCAGTGAGGTCGGCAAGAACCTCAACACGCGGCTCACTCCGTCGCTGGAGTTCATCCTCGACGCGATCCCCGAGAACGCCGATCACATCGCGGCGTTGCTGCGCGAAGCGCGCGAGCGCGACCAGTCGGTGGCGGGTCTCGCCGCGAGCGCCTCGTACGCCGGCGAGGCCGATCCGTATGTCAAGCCGCGGGAGTTCGGTGACGACGACATCGACGATGACGACATCGACGATGAAGAGGGTGACGACGAGGGAGACGAAGCGCGCCCCTGACAGCGTCGTGCGAACGGCCGGATGCCGCCCCCGCGGGGGCCGTATCCGGCCGTTCGTCGTTCCGCATCGCGAGGAGGAGCGTCTCTCCGTCGCGCGGGGGAGGTGGTGGCATCCGGGGCTTCGTAGGGTCGATGCATGACCGCTTCGTCTCGCCCGGACTGGCTCTCCATCGGCGTCTTCGCCGTCACCTCTGTCGCCCTGTCGTGGCTCATCGCGCTGCCGCTGTGGTCGCGCGGACAGGGTTTGGCGGATCCGTTCCTGGGCCTCGTCGCCGCCGCCATGATGTTCACTCCTGCGCTGGGCGTTGTCGCGGCGCTTCTGGTGCAGCGGCGTCGTCGCGGACGCCGTGGTGCACGCGTCGTGCTGCGGGAACTCGGGATGTGGCCGCTGCGACCGGCCGCGCGGACGATCTGGACCTGCGTGGCCGTCATCGTCGGCGCACCGCTGCTCGTCGCGGTCGGTCTCGTGGTGGTGGGGGCTTTGGGCCTCGCGACCTTCGATCCGATCGGATTCTCCGGCTTCGAGAAGACGCTGGAGGCCGCGGTGCCGCCCGGGACCCCGCTGCCGCCGGTGGGGATTCTCGTCGCGGTGCAGCTGGCCACGATCCCGCTCGGCGCCATCATCAACGCGCCGTTCGCGTTCGGTGAGGAGCTCGGGTGGCGCGGCTTCCTGTTGCCCGCCCTGCGGCCGCTCGGGGTGTGGCCGGCGTTGCTCCTCTCGGGCGCGTTCTGGGGGTTCTGGCACGCCCCGCTGATCCTGCTGGGCTACAACTTCCTCGAGCCCAACGCGTTCGGCGTCCTGCTGATGATCGGTGGCTGCGTCCTCTTCGGCGTGCTGCTGGGGTGGACGCGACTGCGCACGGCATCCGTGTGGCCTGCGGTGTTCGCGCACGGAGCGTTCAACGCCTCGGCGGGATTGGGTGCGCTGGTGATCGCGGCCGACTCGGTCACTCCGTCACCCGTGCTCGCGGGTCCGCTCGGCCTCGTCATGTGGGGCGTCTTCGCCGTGGTCATCGCGGTGCTCGTCCTCACCGGGCAGTTCCGGGGCGACCGCCTCGACGCGCGTCTCGGGCCGGATCCGGTGCGGTCGGCCCCGGTCACGCCGACGGTCTGAGCCGAGCGACCTCAGCGGGGCAGGAAGAGCGCGCCGTCCTCTGCTTCAGCGAGTCCGTCGGCGATGAGTGAGTCGATCGCCCGGTCCCGCTGCACGGGGTCGGGCCAGTCGGGAACGACGTCGTCGAGGCGCACCGCCGCGGGTGCCGCATCGCGCAGCACCTTCAGCACCGCGCCGCGCGCCTGACGGTCGCTGCCCTCGTACTTCGCCTGGCGGCGACGCCGGTCCTCGGATGCCGGGTACCCCGCCGCCCGCCACGCGCACTGCGTTGCCAGGGGGCACACACCGCACTTCGGTGAGCGTGCGGTGCAGACGATGGCCCCGAGCTCCATGGCCGCGGCGTTCACGATCGCCGCCTCGCCCACGTCTTCCGGCAGCTCCGCCGTCATCCGGGCGAGGTCGGACTTCCCTGGCGGACCGGGTTGCGCGACGCCGTTGATCACGCGGGCGAGGACCCGTCGCGTATTCGTGTCGACCACCGGATGCCGGTCGCCGTACGCGAACACCGCGACGGCACGGGCGGTGTAGTCACCGATCCCGCTGAGCGCGAGGAGCGCGTCGACGTCGCGCGGCACGACTCCCTCGTGCCGGTCGCGGATCTGCACGGCCGCACGGTGCAGCCACAGCGCGCGTCGCGGGTAGCCCAGGTTCGCCCAGTGCGCGACGGCTTCCGCGGGGGGTGCGGCGGCGAGGTCAGCAGGTGTCGGCCACCGCTCGAGCCACGCTTCGAGGTGCGGGATGACGCGGGCCACGGGCGTCTGCTGGAGCATGAACTCGCTGACGAGAGTGCCCCAGGCCCCGAACCCGTCCCGGCGCCACGGCAGGTCTCGGGCATTGTCGCGATACCAGGCGATCAGCGGTGCGGCGATCCCTGGCATCCCTCCACCCTACGGTCGCCACCGCCCCGGGGGCGGCGCGAGAGACGGCGTTCGTCAGGGGAAGGCGATGTCGCCGCGTGGCTCAAGAAGAGGCGGTGTCGGTGGGCGACCGTAGGCTGGAGGCATGTCGAGCGAGAACCCCGTCGAGACCCTGCAGCGCAGCCTCCGCGATCTCCTGCATCAGAACGCGGGCAACGGCCGTCTTGTCGTGGCGATCGACGCCCTGGATGCCGCCGCCGCCACTGCTTTCGCTGACGCCTTCGCCGCGGCGGTCGCCGAGGACGGCACCGCGGTGTTCCGCGCGACGCTCGGCGACGGCGCCGACGACGTGCGCGAGGGTCTCGTCGCGCCGTTCCGCGCGGGCGAGCCCTTCGAGGGCAGCGGAACCGCCGCCCCCGAACGCGCGGTCCTCGTCGTCGACGGCCGTTTCCTTCACGCGTCCGGCCTGCGCGGCTTGTGGAACTGGTCGGTGTGGCTCGAAGCCAACCCGCCCTTCGGTGCTCCCCGTCCCGAGCTCCCGGATGCCGAGAAGCAGTACGTCCGGTCATCGCGGCCCCGGGCTGCGGCGTCGGTCATCGTCGAGAACTCCGACCCCGCCCACCCGGTGCAGGTGTTCGGCGACTTCTGCTGATGGTGCGCGCGGGCATCCTCCTGGTCGACAAGCCGGGGGGCATCACCAGCCATGACGTCGTGGCGCGCGCGCGTCGCGCGCTGGGTACGCGGAAGATCGGCCACGCGGGCACGCTCGACCCCATGGCCACGGGCCTGCTGGTGCTCGGCGTCGAGGGCGCGACGCGCCTGCTCACCTACATCGTGGGCGCCGACAAGACCTACGAGGCGACGATCCTCCTCGGGGTCTCGACCGACAGCGACGACGCCGACGGAGAAGAGACCGGGCGCGCGGATGCCGCGGCGGTCGACGCCGTGACCGAGACCGCGATCGCCGCCGGTGTCGCCGAGCTGACCGGCGAGATCGAGCAGGTGCCCAGCACGGTCTCCGCGATCAAGGTGCAGGGCCGTCGCGCGTACGACCTGGCCCGCGCCGGCGAGGCGGTCGAGCTGAAAGCGCGTCGTGTGACCGTGTCACGCTTCGACGTGCGTGCGATCCGGAGAGAAGCGGCGACGATCGCCCTCGACGTCGTCGTCGACTGCTCCAGCGGAACGTACATCCGCGCGCTCGCCCGCGACCTGGGCGCCGCGCTCGGCGTCGGCGGCCACCTCACCGCTCTCCGCCGAACCCGCATCGGGTCGTTCGGCGTCGGGTCAGCGGCATCCGTCGACGACATCGCCGAGGAAGCCCTGGTGAACCCGGCCACCGCCGCCGCGACGGTCGTCGGTGCTCTCGCGGTGAGCTCCGACGACGCGCGCGACCTCCGCCACGGCAAGCGCATCGACGGCGGCGGGCGCCTCACGGGCGAGCGCGCGGCCGCGATCGATCCGGACGGGCGGCTGGTCGGGATCGTGGAGCGGCGGGGGAGTCAGCTCAAGAGCGTCATGAACATGCCCGGGGAGGTCGCGGGATGATCCTGTGGTTCACACTCACTCAGGTGGGGGTCGCGGTTCTCGCGGGCCTCATCGCCGTCGTCGCGGGGCTCGCCGGACGCCGACCGTCCGACCTCACGGTGGGGGCCCTCGCGCTCATCGAGGTGCTGCTCATCGTGCAGATCGTCGTCGCCATCGTGTCGCCGTTCGCCGGGAACCCGCCGACGGGCAGCCTGCTGGAGTACTGGACGTACCTCGTCTCGGCCGCACTCCTCCCGCCCGCCGGCGCGGCGTGGGCGCTCATCGAGCGCAGCCGGTGGAGCACCGTCATCATGGGCGCTGTCGCCCTCGCGGTCGCCGTGATGGTGTGGCGCATGCACGTGATCTGGACGGTGCAGGTCGCCTGAAGCGTCGGTGGCGGCCGAGGCGAGAGGACGCCGGGAGAACTAGACTCGGAAGGTCATGGCATCCATCACTCCCGCCCGCACCCGCGGAATGACCGGCGTCGGCCGGGTCCTCGTGATCGTCTACGGCATCATGGCTCTCGCCGCGACGGGACGGTCGTTCGTGCAGATCGTCCGTGAGTTCGACGACGCGCCGGTCGCGTACACGCTCTCCGCGCTCGCGGCCGTGGTCTACATCGTCGCGACGCTCGCGCTCGTCTTCTCGGCGCGGCCCGCGTGGTACCGCGTTGCGTGGGTCGCCATCGGTTTCGAGCTCGTGGGAGTCCTCGTCGTGGGCACGCTGAGCCTCGCGCTGCCGTCGCTGTTCCAGCACCCGACGGTGTGGTCGGTGTACGGCATCGGCTACCTGTTCATTCCACTCGTGCTGCCGTTCCTCGGTCTGTGGTGGCTGGTGCGGCACCGCCGGACGGCGTCGTGATCGTCTTCCGCGACCCCGCGGAGGTGCCCGCGGGCTTCGGTCCGTCGGTCGTGGCGATCGGCAAGTTCGACGGCGTGCACACCGGCCACCGTGCCGTGATCGACCGGGCTCGCGTCGAGGCGGCGGACGGCGCGCAGGTCGTGGCCGTGACCTTCGACCGCAACCCGTTGAGCGTCCTGCGACCCGAGAAGTGCCCGCCGGATGTCATCGGCCCGCACCAGAAGCTCGAGCTCCTCGATCGCGCGGGAGTGGATGCCACCCTGCTGCTGACTTTCGACGAGACGCTGGCCGCGCAGCCGGCCGACGCCTTCGTCCGGCGAGTGCTCGTCGACGCCCTCGCGGCTCGGACGGTGCTCGTGGGGCGCGACTTCCGTTTCGGCGCCGGGGGCGCCGGCGATCCCGCGATGCTCGTGCGGCTGGGGGAGGAGTACGGCTTCCGGGTGGACGTGGTCGACGACGTCCGCGCGGTTCACGCCGACCGTCGCGTGTCGTCGACGTGGATCCGCGAGGCCCTCGCGGCGGGTGACATCGCCACCGCCGCTCGTCTCCTCGGTCGGGCTCCCTCGGTGTGGGGCGAGGTCGTGCACGGGCTCAAGCGCGGGCGCGAGCTCGGATACCCGACGGCCAACCTGTCGCCCGACCTCGAAGGGTTCGTGCCCGCCGACGGCGTGTACGCGGGGTGGCTCGTCGACGTCGACGGCGCGCGTCGCATCAGTTACCCGGCCGCCATCAGCATCGGCACCAATCCGACGTTCGACGACGTGCACACGCGGCAGGTCGAGGTGTACGTCCTCGACGAGACCGACCTCGATCTCTACGGGCACCACGTCGAGGTGCGTTTCGTGGAACGGGTCCGCGGCATGGCGGCTTTCGACGGCGTCGACGCCCTGCTGGTGCAGATGGCCGACGACGTGGAGCGCGTCCGCGGCATCCTGAGCTGACGACGCCCGACGCGTGGGCGCCGAGAGCGCGTTACGTTGCCGCCCCGGCGACCTCAGTCCCGTCGCGACAGGTGGTTGCGGATGCCGAGGAACGACGTCGCCGCGCCGAGGCCCATGAGCACCGCGGTGAAGATCGCCGCGCGGTGGAACCCGTCGAGGTCGAGGGCGCCGCCGGCGATCGCGGACACCGCGGCGATCGCGAGGAGACCGGCCACCCGCGACACGGCGTTGTTGACCGCCGAGGCGATTCCCGACCGCTCCGTATCGATCGCGCCCAGCACCGCGGCGGTCAGCGGAGACACGGTGGCGGTGAGACCCAGGCCGAAGACGACGACGCCCGGCAGCACCTGCGTCCAGTAGTCGAACTCGGGGCGAACCGTCAGCAGGAGGAGCGCCCCGACGGCCATGACGGCCGGTCCGAGCGTCATGAACAGCCGCGGCCCGATCCGGCCCGACAGCGCGCCCATCCGTGAGCTGAGGGCGATCATCAGCAACGTGCTCGGCAGCGATGCCAGCCCCGCGAGGGTTGCGGGCAGTCCCGCCCCCTGTTGCAGGTAGACGCTGAGGACGAAGCCGTTCAACGACAGCGCCGCGTAGACGAACATCGTCGTGAGGTTCCCGGCCCAGAAGTTGCGGGATCGGAAGAGGTCGAGCGGCATCATCGGTTCGCGCGCGACGCGCTGGCGCACCAGGAACCCCGCGAACGACACGACCCCGAGCGCAGCCGGTATCCAGATCACCGGCGAGCCCCATCCGAGGTTCGGTTGCTCGATGAGCGCGAACACGATCCCGCCGAGGCCGACGGCGCACAGGACCGCACCGAGGATGTCGACGTGCGCGCCGGGGCGGCGCTGGTCCGCATGGCCGCGCCGCGCGAGCAGCCACAGCGTCACGCCGATCGGCAGGACGTTGACGAGGAAGACCAGGCGCCACGACAACGCGTCGACGAACACGCCGCCAATGAGGGGTCCCGCGATCATGGCGACGGTGGTGGCACCGGTCCAGATCCCGATCGCGCGGGCCTGCGCGGCGCCGCGGAACGTCGACGTGATCAGCGCGAGGGAGCTGGGCACCAGCAGCGCGCCCGCGACGCCCTGGAGCGCCCGCGCGGCGATGAGGAACTCCGCGGTCGGCGCGGCGGCGATGGCGATCGAGGTGACGCCGAACCCGATGAGGCCGATGCGCAGCACGAGCGTGCGGCCCAGGACGTCGCTCATCGATCCGGCGACGAGGATGAACGCGCCGAGCGTGACGAGGTAGGCGTCCACGACCCACTGCTGTGTGGACAGCCCGCCGCCCAGGTCGCGGGAGATGGCCGGGAGCGCCACGTTCACGACGGTGCCATCCAGGAACGACACGAAGGATGCCAGCACCGCCACGGTCAGCACGACGCGTTGGTCCCGCGACATCCGTTCGGCCATGGGCCCAGCGTACGGGCGGTGGGACCGCTGCGGTCGGGCCGCCGCACCTCCGGGCCGTGATACCTCGGGCGGGCCTCCCCGACGACTCGCCCGCAGGCACTCCGGAACCGCCCGACGCCCGGGTTAGGGTCGATCCGATCCTCGGAGGTCTCATGCCCGCCCTCGCCCGTGTGCTCGCCGTCGGCTCCGCCGCCGCGGCCCTTGTCGTCGCCCTGAGCGGCTGCGTTCCGGAACCGTCCCCGACTGCGTCGCCGACCTCCGAAGCATCGGTGTCGAGCACCCCGTCGTCGTCCGCGACGCCGAAGCCGTCCTCGTCGATCCCCTCTCCGACAGTGAGCCCGAGCACGGCTCTCCCCGCCTCGTGCGACGACGTCTACTCGGATGCCATGCTCACCCGGCTCCAGGAGCAGGACGGCCCGCTCAACGATCCCGGGGTCTCCCTGCTCTCCACCGACCAGGCGTCGTTGCTCGAGCTCCTGGACTCGATCCCGACACTGCGCTGCTCGTGGGGCCCGCCGGGAGAGAAGGGTCTGTCCACGAACGTGTCGATCGTCGACGCCACGCAGGCGGCGTTCGTCCGCGACGCGCTGTCGTCGAGCGGATTCGGGTGCGATACCAGTGACTCCGCGACCATCTGCCGTCTCGACCAGCGCGGGGTCTCGCTCGACGACGTGCCGTTCGAACGCGGCGAAGTGCAGGCCATCCGTGGGGAGGTCTGGGTCACGACGTCGTGGATCAACTTCGATCCGGAGGGCTACACCGAGGACATTCTGTCGACGGTGGCGGGGTGACCGGCTCCGAGAACCGCTAGAATGGATGCGACCCCGTCACCCGCCTCCTCGCGAGCCGTTCCGGTGAAGACGCGTTACGGGTCGCAGACGCTGCCGCTCCGGTGGTCAGTCTCGCGGCATTCTCCGGGGTCATCGATCCACCGGCTTCAGGCCGGACGTCCCGGACCCATCCGGACGACACGCTCAGGAGGAGCATGCCGACCACGGCAACCGCCGCCCGAAGCTCGAGCCAACGGCGCCGCAAGACCTCGTCATCCCGTCGCGATGACGAGGCCCCCGTCATCCCCATCCTCGCCCGCAAGGTGCGAGAGGTCGAGGCCAAGGCCCAGCGCGGCAAGCTCGGTCCGACCAACCGCGTCAAGTTCCAGGTGATCGCTTTCCTCGTCCGCGAGGAGCGCGCCCGGGTGAAGGCCGACACCGAGATCACCGACGCCGCGCGCGCCGAGCTGCTCAAGCGCCTCGACGGCGTGGCCACGATCCTCGCGAAGACCGCTGCGCGCGACACGTCTCTCATCCAGCTGCTCGAGGTCGACCAGGCCACCTCGCCGGTCGCGCGGCGTATGCGGCGCGACTGGCTGCTCGAGTCCGGTGCCGAGCTGCCGCCGGACGAGCTGATCATCACCGACAACGCGCCCGCCACCGCTCCGGTGGTGCCCGCGGCACTCGCCGAGAAGCAGGTCGTTCCGGCCTCGATCGAGGCGCGCCAGATGGCGAACCCGTTCCTCGCTCCCGATCTCACCCCCCGATCGACGGGTGATGCGCCCCGCCGCCGTCTGGACGGCTGGGAGCTCATGGGACCGCTGTACAAGGCGTTCGAGACCGGTGCCGGCGGTTCGGCCGCCAGCATGGACCTGCCGCCCGTCCCCGAGTTCGACCGCCTGTCACCGCGCGGACTCGAGGTCATGCCGCACCAGTCCCGCTTCCTCGAGGCGGTCCGTCAGGGTCACCGCTCCTTCCTCCTCGCGGACGAGCCGGGCCTGGGAAAGACCGCTGAGTCGGTTCTTGCGGCTTCCGTCGCCGAGGCCTACCCGCTTCTGGTCGTGGTGCCCAACGTCGTGAAGATGAACTGGGCTCGCGAGGTGCAGCGCTGGACGCCGCATCGTCGTGCCACGGTCATCTCCGGCAGCGGCGCCGACATCGACGCGTTCGCCGACGTGTTCATCGTCAACTACGAGATCCTCGATCGCCACCTCGCGTGGCTGTCCTCGATCGGCCTCAAGGGCATCGCGGTCGACGAAGCGCACTTCATCAAGAACCTGTCGTCGCAGCGGTCGCAGAACGTGCTGGCTCTGGCATCCCGTGTCCGCCAGCAGACGCGCGACCCGCTGATGCTCGCCCTGACCGGTACGCCGCTGATCAACGACGTCGAGGACTTCGACGCGATCTGGCGCTTCCTCGGCTGGACCACGGGTGAGAAGCCCGGTCCCGAGCTGATGGAGAAGCTGGATGCCACGGGCCTGACCCCCGCCGACAAGGCGTTCTATCCCGAAGCGCGCGAAGCCGTGATCTCCATGGGCATCGTCCGTCGCAAGAAGAAGGATGTCGCCGCCGACCTCCCCGACAAGCTCATCGCCGACCTCCCCGTCGAGCTGGACGACGAGTTCGGCCGCTCCATCCGGCACGCCGAGCGCGAGCTGGGTGCCCGTCTTGCGGCGAAGTACCGGCGCATCATCGAAGCCCGCGGCGACCGCGGTCTCGCTCCCGGCGAGATCGACGAGGACATCGTGCGCCTCGTCGCGCACGGCGAGCTCGAAGAGAGCAAGGCAGCCGGCACCGGATCCGAGAACGTCTTCACGATGGTCCGCCGCATCGGCCAGGCCAAGGCGCAGCTCGCGGCAGACTACGCCGTGCAGCTGCAGCGCTCGGTCGGGAAGGTCGTCTTCTTCGCCAAGCACATCGACGTCATGGATGCCGCGGAGGCGCACTTCAAGGCATCCGGGCTCAAGGCGGTGTCCGTGCGGGGCGACCAGACGTCCACGGCTCGCCAGGCAGCGATCGACGCGTTCAACACCGACCCGAGCGTCGGGATCGCCGTGTGCTCGCTGACGGCCGCGGGCGTGGGCCTGAACATGCAGGCCGCGTCGAACGTCGTGCTCGCCGAGCTCTCGTGGACCGCCGCCGAGCAGACGCAGGCCATCGACCGTGTGCACCGCATCGGCCAGGAGGAGCCCGTCACCGCGTGGCGCATCATCGCCGCGCACACGATCGACACGAAGATCGCCGAGCTCATCGACTCGAAGGAGGGCTTGGCGCAGCGCGCCCTGGACGGCCTCGCGATCGAGCCGGGGTCGAGCGATTCCGTGCAGCTGTCCGCGCTGATGCACCTGCTGCGGCAGGCGCTCGGGGGCTGACCCCGGTCGGCTGCCCGGCCCCGCTACGTCGGAGGCTGTCGCTAGGGTCGAGGGCATGTCCCTCGACCCTTTGGCGTTGCTCGACGGCCCGCGCGGTCGACGGCTGTGCCTGGAGATACATCGTGCGGCACCGGACACTGTCGAGAAGAGCGACGCCGTCCACGCCGTGTTCTGGGCCGGCCACGCTCTCGCGGAGAACCCGGGCACGGTCATGTGGATCGGGGAGACGCCACGGGAAGAGCCGAAGGTGTCGGTGGCTGAGGCGGCGGCCGCGCTCGCTCGCGTCCCGACGCCCGAGCTGACCCCCGCGCTCATCGACCGGGCGCTCCAGGTGGCGGTCGATCTGGCCGCCTACTGGCAGCCGCCCTACGGCGAGGACGTGCTCGCCGCGGCCGATGATGTCCGTGCCGTGCTGGCTCCCGTGGCGGCTTCGGTCGCGGAATCCGCACACGTGCGCTGGTGGGAGAGCACCGTGGCACAAGACGACCAGTGGACGGTGGTGCGCGAGGGTGAGGCCAGAGGCCCCGATACCCCGGAGGCGATCTTGGAGGACTGGCCCAGGGGGATGGCGGCGACCGAGCTGCAGTTCGCGGCGGCCGAGAACGCCGACCAGCTGTCCGGACCGTGGTGGTCGACGCCGCCGATGTCC
Organism: Microbacterium canaveralium; assembly: GCF_047238045.1. NCBI lineage: Bacteria > Bacillati > Actinomycetota > Actinomycetes > Micrococcales > Microbacteriaceae > Microbacterium > Microbacterium canaveralium. The sequence goes on from NZ_JBDFMA010000003.1 coordinate 1,121,518, forward strand.
TTGCCTCGCACGACGAGACGGAGGGGTGCGGCAGGTCCGGTCGCGCTGTCGCTCGTCGAGGATTCGTTCGGGTGGCGTTCCGCGCGGGTGCAGCCGGCCGCTGTGCCCTCGGGAGACGTCATCGAGATCGACGGACCCGAGGCGTGGGCCGCGCTGTGCCGACGGCATCCCCTGATCGTCACCGCCTCGCGACGCGCCGTGTGGCGCTGGACCACGGGGCGCGAGGGCGTGTGGGTCCAGCCCGACTGGTCCGCCGTCGCACGGGAGGCGGTGGGCGTCCACCTGACGGTCGCGGGGTACCTCACGACCGCGGGGAAGGTGGTCGACCTCGGCGACCTCGGCGCGAGTGTGCTCGCGGGGTGGGGTCCCGACGAGACGTTCTGGTTCGACGACGTCACGCCCGCGGGCGCGGCCGAGGAATGGATCACCGCCGACTCCGGCGAGCCCGGCTCGTGGCGTCGCGCCTGACGCGTCCCCCATTTGGCGAGCGCGCCGGGTGGGGCACTAATGTCGAACGCGGCAGCGTCGCCGACTCGATCACCCGACTAGCGAGGTTCACAGCATGAAGATCGGCATCCTGACCAGCGGCGGCGACTGCCCCGGGCTCAACGCCGTCATCCGTGGCGTCGTGCTCAAGGGCACCACCAATCACGACATCGAGTTCGTCGGCATCCGGGACGGGTGGCGCGGCGTCGTCGACGGCGACTTCTTCCCCCTGACCCGGCACGAGGTGAAGGGCCTGTCCAAGGTCGGCGGCACGATCCTCGGCACGAGCCGAACCAATCCGTACGAGGGCGTACGCGGCGGGGCGGAGAACATCTCCAAGACGCTCTACGGGCACCGCATCGACGGCATCCTGGCCATCGGCGGCGAGGGCACGCTGGCCGCCGCCGATCGCCTGTCGAAGGACGGCATCAACGTCATCGGTGTGCCCAAGACCATCGACAACGACCTCCGCGCGACCGACTACTCGTTCGGTTTCGACACCGCCGTGAACATCGCGACCGATGCCATGGACCGCCTCCGCACGACCGGCGACTCGCACCAGCGCTGCATGGTCGCCGAGGTCATGGGCCGCCATGTCGGCTGGATCGCCCTGCACGCCGGAATCGCCGCCGGCGCCCACGTCATCTGCATCCCCGAGGTGCCGATGTCGATCGACGAGATCGTCGAGCAGGTTACGCGGGCGCACGATCGCGGTCGCGCGCCGCTCGTGGTCGTTTCCGAGGGGTTCAAGCTCACCGGCATGGAGGAGGCCTTCAGCGACAAGGGCCTGGATGCCTTCAACCGCCCCCGCCTCGGCGGGATCGGCGAGCTGCTGGCACCCGAGATCGAGCGCCGCACCGGCATCGAGACCCGCGCCACGGTGCTCGGGCACATCCAGCGGGGCGGTTCCCCGTCGGCGTTCGACCGCGTGCTCGCCACCCGCCTGGGGCTGCACGCCGCCGACGCGCTCGCCGATGGCGCCTGGGGTCAGATGGTCGCGATGCGCGGCACCGACATCATCCGGGTGCCGTTCGCCGACGCGCTCGGCGAGCTGAACAGCGTCCCGCTTTACCGCTACGAAGAGGCCGCCGCGCTCTTCGGCTGAGCCACTGCCGCTGCGCCCCGTCCCGCCTGCGCGGGGCGGGGCGCCGTCGTTTCGGGGCGGTGCTGCGCTGGATAAGCACCCTCGTCCCACATATGGCGGTGCATGTCCCACTCTTTGTCGGTTCAGGCGCGCTGAGACAGCCACAAATGGGACATGCCCCGCGCTCGAGGCAGCTTCCTCCACAGGTGACGGTCGAGGGGAAGGGGCTGTGGACATCGCCGACCCACGCGAGCACGTCCGGGACCCTGGGGGCATGACCCGACTCCAGCCCCTGCCGGGAGGCCTGCCCGAACGTTTCCACGTCGCCCACGCCATGGAGAAGGGGGCGAGTCGAACTCGACTCCGCGCCTCAGACCTGTCGGCACCCTTCCACGGTGTGCGATCGCTCTCGCTCGGGGAAGCCGACACCATCCTCGACCGATGTCGTTCCTATGTACCGCGTCTCGCCCCGGGGCAGTTCTTCAGCCACGAGACCGTGTTCGTGTTGCGCGGGCTCAGCACACCGGAGTGGCCTTACGTTCCTCGCATCCATGTCTCCGCACATCGGCCGGCCCGGGAACCTCGCACCCACGGCGTTGTCGGTCACCGGCTGCAGACGCGTGAGCCGGCCATCGACGTCGGACCGGAGGGGATGCCGATCGAGAACGCCGTCCGAGCGTGGCGACAGTGCGGTCGGCTCTGGGGCCTCGATGATCTCGTCGCGGGTGCCGACGCGCTCTTGGCGGGCCGACACCCGATCGCCTCCCTCGGCGATTTGGAGGAGGAGGTGGCTCTCATGGGCGATGTCCGCGGCGGCATCCTGCGGCGATCGCTCGCCTTGGCCCGTCCGGGTGTGAGGTCACCGAGAGAGACGCACCTGCGTCTCCTCCTCGTGCGCCGGGGATTTCCGGAGCCGGACGTCAACGTCGACATCTTCTCGACGCGCGGGGAGTTCGTCGCGGAGATCGATCTGGCCTTCGCGGCCTGGCGAGTCGCTGTCGAGTACGACGGGCGGGTGCACGCCGAGGACCCGCGACAGTTCGCCCGGGACGCTGACCGCTGGGCGGCGATCCGCGATGCGGGCTGGGACCACGTTCGCATCCTGAACCACCACCTCCGCGGCGGCGGTGCTCCGGCCGTCGCGATGGTGCGCGCTGCTCTGATCAGGGCGGGCTGGCGGCCCGGCCTGTGACCCTCGTCCCACTTATGGCTGGTTCAGCTGGCCTCAGCCGACAACATCTGGGACATGCACCGCCATATGTGGGACGAGGTTCCTGCACCCGCGCGCCGCCTCTACTCCGCGAGCCCCATCACGTCGAGGAGCCATGCGAGCTCGAACGACCGCTCGCGCCACGCGTTGTAGCGACCGCTGACGCCGCCGTGGCCGGCCACCATCTCGCACTTCAGCAGTGCGTCGGCGCCCACCTCGCGCAGTCGCTGCACCCACTTGGCCGGTTCGACGTACAGCACGCGGGTGTCGTTGAGCGAGGTGACGGCGAGGATCCGCGGGTAGGGCACACCGTCGCGCACGTTCTCGTACGGCGTGTACGACTTCATGTACGCGTACACGTCCGCGTCGTGCAGCGGGTCGCCCCACTCGTCCCATTCGATGACGGTGAGGGGCAGCGACGGGTCGAGGATCGTCGTGAGGGCGTCGACGAACGGAACGTCGGCGAGGATGCCGGCGAACAGCTCGGGCGCGAGGTTCGCGACCGCGCCCATGAGGAGGCCGCCGGCGCTCCCGCCTTCGGCGACGAGCCGGTCGGGGGTGGTGTACCCGGATGCCACGAGGTGGCGGGCCACCGCGACGAAGTCGGTGAACGTGTTGCGCTTGGCACCCAGCTTGCCGTCCTCGTACCACTGGCGCCCCATTTCACCGCCGCCGCGGACGTGCGCGACCGCGAAGATCGCGCCGCGGTCGAGCAGCGACAGACGCGGCACCGAGAAGCCGGGTTCGATGGAGTGCTCGTAGGAGCCGTAGCCGTACAGGTGCACCGGTCGCGGCGCGGTCCCGGGCTCGCCGAACGAGCGCTTCCACACCAGGGAGACGGGAACCTGCGTGCCATCGTCGGCCGTCGCCCATGCGCGGGCCTGGCCGTAGTCGGCGGGGTCGAAGCCGCCGAGCACGGGCTGCCGCTTGCGGAGCAGCAGCTCACCGGTGTCGATGACGTAGTCGAAGACCGTGCCGGGAGTGACGAACGAGCCGTACCCCACACGGAGGACGGGCGGTGCCCACTCGGGATTCCCGCCGGTGCCGACGCTGTACAGGACTTCGTCGAACCCGATCTCGGTCACCGCCCCGTCGGTGTACGACAGCAGGCCCAGGCGCGCGAGCCCGTCACGACGGTAGGCGACGACGCCCCAGTCCCGGAACGTGTCGACGCCGAGCAGGCGCTCGCCGGGGCGATGGGGGATCACCGTCTCGCGGGCGCCTTCGGGATCGGATGCCGAGACCCGCACGAGCTCGAAGTCGAGAGCGCCGTCGTTGTGCAGGATGTACAGCACGTCGTCGCCGTCGACGATCGCGTGCTCCGCCGAGTACTCCACACCCTCGCGCCGGGGCCAGATGACGCGGGCTTCGCCGCGGAGGTCGTCGGCGGCGATGAGACGTTCCTCCCACGTGATCGAGGACCCGACGCCGATGACGAGGTAGCGGTCGCTGCGGGTGAAGTCGGCGCCGACCCAGAACCGCTCGTCGGGCTCGTGGAACAGCTTCACGTCGGCATCCACGTCGGTGCCGATCTCGTGCAGCCACACGGTGTCGGGGCGCCACGCGTCGTCGACGGTGGTGTACACGATGAAGCGGCCGTCGGGCGAGAACGTCGCGCCCGAGAACGTGTCGGGGATCTCGTCGGCGAGCGTTTCTCCGGTGACGAGGTCGCGGACGCGCACGGTGTAGCGCTCGTCCCCGGCGACGTCGATGCCGTACAGCATGCGGGTGCCGTCGTTCGAGACTTCGAAGCTCCCGAGCGAGAAGAAGTCGGTGCCCTCGGCCTCGACGTTCCCGTCGAACAGCACCTGCTCGCCCGGGACGGGCTCGTCGGGCGAGAGGACGGGCGGCGTCCAGTCGTCGGGCGAGGCCAGCGGAGCGCGGCACTGGATGCCGTACTGCGCTCCCGCCACCGTGCGGCCGTAGTACCACCACTCGCCGCGGCGAGCGGGCACGGAGAGGTCGGTCTCGAGCGTCCGGCCCTTGATCTCGCCGAAGATCTCGTCGCGGAGGGATGCCAGGTGCGCGGTGCGCGCGTCGGTGTAGGCGTTCTCGGCTTCGAGGTGGGCGATCACCTCCGCGTCGTCCTTCGCGCGCAGCCATTCGTACGGGTCGTCGAAGGTGTCGCCGTGGTGGGTGCGCGTCGTGACACGGCGGGCGGCGACGGGCGGAACGAGGTGGGCGGGCGTGTCGGTCACCTCTCCACGGTAGTCGGCTGCGGGGCGACGGTCGCCGACCGCCGCCGTCCGTTTGACCGGGGGAGACGCCGGTGAAATGATGTCGTCGGCCCGGTGAACGCGAGCCGAATGTCAGGTGAACTCTTCGTTCTCCGCGCCGATCCCGTCGGCATCCTCCCTTCCCCCTACGGAAAGCGATCGGTGGAGAGCGCAGCCCTTGTCATCGTGCTGGTCATCGTCCTGGCACTGTTCTTCGATTTCACCAACGGCTTCCACGACACGGCGAACGCGATGGCGACGCCCATCGCGACGGGTGCCCTCAAGCCGAAGGTCGCGGTGCTCCTGGCTGCGAGCCTCAACCTGGTCGGAGCGTTCCTGTCGACGGAGGTGGCGAAGACCATCTCCGGCGGCATGATCCGGGAAGACCAGCTGAGTCCCGACATCTTCCCGCCGATCATCTTCGCCGGTCTCATCGGCGCGATCACGTGGAACATGCTCACGTGGCTGCTGGGCCTGCCCTCGAGCTCGTCGCACGCCCTGTTCGGCGGTCTCATCGGCGCGACCCTGGTGGGCGTGGGGGTCTCGGCCATCGACACGGGTGTCGTGCTGAGCAAGGTCATCCTGCCCGCACTGATCGCGCCCCTCACGGCCGGCATCATCGCCTTCACCGTGACGAAGATCGCCTACGGGGTCACGCGCCGCTACGACATGAAGGCGGACGGACGAGACGGCTTCCGGTGGGGGCAGATCTTCACGTCATCCCTCGTCGCCCTCGCGCATGGGACCAACGACGCCCAGAAGACGATGGGCGTCATCACGCTCGCCCTCATCACGGTCGGGTGGCAGTCGACGTCCGAGCCCGACCCGCAGCTGTGGGTCGTCCTCGCGTGCGCGCTCACGATCGCGCTCGGCACCTACATGGGCGGCTGGCGCATCATCCGAACCCTCGGCAAGGGCCTCACCGACGTCAAGCCCGCGCAGGGCTTCTCGGCCGAGACGTCCACGGCCGCGACGATCCTGGCATCCAGTGCGCTCGGCTTCGCTCTCTCGACGACGCAGGTCGCCTCGGGGTCCGTGATCGGCTCCGGACTCGGGCGTCGCGGGTCGACCGTCCGGTGGCGGACGGTGGGTCGCATCACGATCGGGTGGGTGCTCACGCTGCCCGCCGCCGGGGCCGTCGGAGCCGCGGCAGCGCTCCTCGTCGTCTGGCTGGGTGGCTGGGGGATCGCGGTCGACGCTGTCATCGCGGTGACGATCGTCTTCGGGCTGTTCCTGCGCTCCCGGCGCGACGAGGTCACCTCGGCGAACGCGATGAGCGAGGTCGCCGACTCCGGTGCCGCGGTGAAGGTGCCGCGCAAGCCCGGGCCCACGCGTCGGCAGCTCCGCCTCGAGCGTGCCCAGGCCGGGAAGGACGGCGACGCATGATCATCGACTGGGAAGCCTTCCTCCACGTCTTCGTCGCGGCGCTCGCCGGCGCCGTGATCGTCGTGACGTTCTACGCCCTCGGCCTGCGGCTCCTCGTGCGCGGTGGCCGCCCGCCGCTGGTCGCGCCGGCGGAGTTCACGGATGCCATCACCGTGCTCACCGACAAGCAGAAGCGTCGCGCCGAGAAGGCGGTCGCCAAAGCGGCCGCGCGCAACCCGCTCAGCGCGGGGCAGAAGAAGGTCGCTCTCGTGGCGGCCTACGCGTGCTTCGCGGTATGCGCGGCGGCCGTGCTCGGCGCCCTCCTGCTGATCCTGTTCCACTGACACGGGGTGTCGGTGCCCCCTCGTAGGCTGGGGACATGGCATCCGTGCAGTTCGGTCAGCACGCGCCCGCGCGGCGTGTGATCCTTCACCTCAGCGACACGCATCTGCTCGCCGGTGATCGGCTCCTGGGCGGACGCTACGACACCGCCGCCCACCTGCGACGCACACTCGAGGCCGCCGAGGCCACGGGGGTGCGTCCGGATGCCGTCGTGTTCACGGGCGACCTGACCGATCTGGGGGAACCCGAGGCGTACCGGGCTCTGCGCGATGCCGTCGAACCGTGGGCGGAACGTCTCGGTGCGCCGGTGGTGTGGGTCGCGGGCAACCACGACGAGCGTCCCGCCCTGCGCGCAGGGCTCCTGGATGCCGAGCCGACCGAGGAACCCGTGACGGGCGTCTGGGACCTCGACGGTCTGCGGTTGATCGCCCTCGACTCGACCGTTCCGGGGTGGCACCACGGCGACCTCGACGCCGCGCAGCTGGAGTGGCTGCGGGCCGAGCTCGCCGACCCGGCGCCGCTGGGGACGATCCTGGCGCTGCACCACCCTCCACTGCCGACCCACATCCCGTTCTTCGACATCCTGGAGCTGCGCGACCAGCCCGCGTTGGCGGCGGCGATCGCCGGGAGCGATGTGCGCGCGATCCTCGCGGGCCACCTCCACTACTCGACGTCGGGCACGTTCGCCGGGGTACCGGTGAGCGTCTCGGCGGCTTCCTGCTACACGATGGACCTCGCGCGCCCCGCGGACGAGGTCAACGGAATGGATGCCGGTCAGTCGTTCCACCTCGTCCACGTGTGGGACGACACGATCACCCACGCGGTGGTGCCGGTCGTCGACGCCGAGCCGGGCGGCTACTTCACGCCCGAGTGGGTGGAGCGGATGGCGGCGCTCACGCCCGAGGGACGCCTCGAGGAGTTCTCGCGCAAACGATGACCCGCTGTACGCGGGGGAGCGTCCGCCTCTTTCACCCGGCCGTGGCGTCCAACGACGACGCCCCTCACGGTCGTTAGGCTCGAAGGATCCCTGACCGCCGTGACGACCCACAAGGACACCCCCCCCATGGCTTTGGACGCAATGACGCGCACCCGTATCGAGACCGACTCCCTCGGATCGCTCGAGATCCCCGCCGATGCCTACTGGGGCATCCACACCGCGAGGGCTCTGGAGAATTTCCCGATCGCAAAGCGACCGATCTCGGTCTATCCCGATCTCGTCCGGGCCCTCGCCATGGTCAAGCAGGCATCGGCTCGGGCTAACCGGCAGATCGGCGTCCTCGACGCGGCCAAGGCTGATCTCATCGATCGTGCCGCGCAGCGCGTCATCGACGGGGAGTTCCATGACGAGTTCGCCGTCGGCGTCATCCAGGGCGGGGCCGGCACCTCGACCAACATGAACGCCAACGAGGTGATCACCAACATCGCCCTCGAGATGGCCGGCCGCGAGAAGGGTGATTACGGCTTCCTCTCGCCCATCGATGACACCAACCGCAGCCAGTCGACGAACGACGTGTATCCGACCGCGATCAAGATCGGCCTTTCCCTGACGCTGCGGAGCCTGCTGGAAGAGCTCGGGCTGCTGCGGCAGTCCTTCCTGACCAAGGCCGAGGAGTTCCACGACGTCCTCAAGGTGGGGCGCACCCAGCTCCAGGATGCCGTGCCCATGACGCTCGGCCAGGAGTTCCACGGCTTCGCCACGACGCTCGGCGAGGACTACAACCGCCTCACCGAGAACGCCTACCTTCTGTTCGAGATCAACATGGGCGCGACGGCGATCGGCACCGGCATCACCGCGCACCCGGAGTATGGTCCGGCCGTCTTGCGCCACCTCCGGGAGATCACGGGTCTCGACCTCGCGACGGCCACCGACCTCGTGGAGTCCACGAGCGACACAGGTGCGTTCATGTCGTTCTCGTCATCCCTCAAGCGCAACGCGATCAAGCTGTCGAAGATCTGCAACGACCTGCGGCTGCTGTCCAGCGGCCCGCAGGCGGGTCTCGGCGAGATCAACCTGCCGGCGCGGCAGGCGGGGTCGAGCATCATGCCCGGCAAGGTCAATCCCGTCATCCCCGAGGTCGTCAACCAGGTCGCGTTCGCCGTCGCCGGTGCCGACCTGACTGTCACGATGGCCGTCGCGGGCGGTCAGCTGCAGCTCAACGCCTTCGAGCCGGTCATCGCCCATTCGATCTTCCAGTCGATCACCTGGATGCGGCAGGCCATGTGGACCCTCCGGGTCAACTGCATCGACGGCATCACAGCGAACCGCGAGCGTCTCGGCGCCATGGTGGGTTCGTCGGTCGGTGTCGTGACGGCCCTGACACCGTTCATCGGCTACGCCGCGGCTGCCGCGCTGGCGAAGACGGCGCTGTTGACGCATCGCAACGTGGCCGACCTGGTCGTCGAGGCCGGGCTGATGACGCGCGACGAGGTCATGAAGCAGATCTCGCCGGCCCGCCTGTCGGGGCTGCAGGCGATCACCGAGGCGATTCCCGTCATCCGCGCCGCCGACAGCCTCGTCGAGGACTGACCCCGCGCCCCCGCGCGCGCCCCCGCCCGCGGCCCCGCCCCTCACCTACCCGCGAGACTTCATCGCGCCGACAAGTCCCTTGCAGGCTGCGGGGCACATGTCGGCGCGATGAAGTCTCGGCGTCTCCGGGAACGGACGAACGGTCGGGAGGGAGAGGGAGAGACAGCAGAGCGGTCAGTCGAGGATGCGGCAGTGGGTCGTCAGCTCGCCGATGCCGTCGATCCCGACGGTCACGGTCGAGCGGTCGCGCAGGAAGATCTGCGGGTCGCGCGAGTAGCCGGCGCCGCCGGGGCTCCCGGTGGAGATGAGGGTGCCCGGGAGGAGCGTCGCGGACTCCGACAGCTTGTGGATGAGCGTCGCCACGGACCGCACCATCTGGCCGGTCGAGGCATCCTGAACCGTGTGACCGTCGACGACCGTCCAGATGTGGAGATCCTGCGGGTCCGGGATCTCGTCGGCCGTGACGACGAAGGGGCCGGTCGGCGTGAAGCCGTCGAAGGACTTGCAGCGCGACCATTGCGCCTCGGAGAACTGGATGTTGCGGGCGGTGATGTCGTTCACGACGGTGTAGCCCCACACATGGTCGAGGGCATCCGCCTCGGCGACGTCCCGGCCGGGGCGTCCGATGATGACCCCGAGCTCGGCCTCGTAGTCGACGGCCTCGCTGAGGGCGCGCGGCCACGACGTGGTCGCGTCGTGGGCCGTCAGGGAGTTGGGCCACAGCACGAAGACCGTGGGCCCGGCATCCGTCTTCAGCCCGAGTTCGCCGGAGTGTGCCGCGTAGTTCAGTCCGACGGCGAGGATCGTCGGGGGAGCGAGCACCGCCGAGGCGAACAGAACACCGTCGAGACCGTGCCGGGGAGCGCTCCCCGCCGCTTCGCGGACCCGATCCAGGAGGTCGTCGCCGCCGGCGATGAGCTGCTCGAGGGTCGACGGGGCGCCCGGGAACAGCTCGTCGACGAACGTGTACTCCCCGCCGTGCACGCTGACGAGACGAGGGGCATCCGCCGCCTCCGGGGAACGGACGTGGGCGAAACGCATGCACCCACGCTACCGGGCCGAGGAGAGATGGATGCCGTCGGCCGCCGCCGCAAACCCGACGATCCGGTGTCCGCGCGCCCCTAGGCTGTGCGCATGAGCTACCCCTCGCCGCTGTGGCAGCCGGGCCCGGGTGAGCCCGCGCGCATCGCCGACGCCCCGCCGTCCGCCGGCGCCGTCGTCCCGCCCCGCCCTCGACGCAGCGGCGTGCTCCTGTGGGTCGTCGCGGCGTTGCTCGTGCCGGTGCTCGCGCTGCTCGTGCTGTACTTCCTGCGCTTCCTCGGGCCTGCGGCATCCGTCGTCGGGGTGATCCTCGCGGTGGTTCCGTTCGTGATCGTGTGGTTCGCGGTGCGCCTCATCGATCGGTGGGAGCCCGAGCCTCGACGGCTGCTCGTCTTCGCCGTCGCGTGGGGGGCCGTTGCGTCGGTCGCCATCGCGCTCGGCGTCGACGCGCTGCTGGCGTTCCTCGTGGGCGGATTCGGCGACGTGTTCAGCTCCGTGGTTCAGGCGCCGATCGTGGAGGAGGTCGCGAAGGGATTCGGTCTCCTGCTGCTGTACGTCGGCGCGCGCCGATCGTTCGACGGTCCGGTCGACGGCATCGTCTACGGCGCGCTCATCGGTGCGGGCTTCGCCTTCACCGAGAACGTGCAGTACTTCGCGATCAGCTTCATCGAGGGGGGAGCGGTGCAGGTGGGTGGGGTGTTCTTCCTCCGTGCGATCCTGTCTCCGTTTGCTCACGTCATGTTCACGAGTCTCACGGGGTTCGCTCTCGGGCTCGCCGCCCGGCGTTCGCTTCGGCCCGGTGCTGCCCTCCGCTACGCCCTCGCGGGGCTCATCGGCGCGATCGTGCTGCACGCGCTGTGGAACGGCTCGGCGACCTTCTTCAACTTCTTCGAGCTCTACGCCACCCTCCAGGTGCCGCTGTTCGTGCTCTTCATCCTCGGCATCCTGGTCCTCCGGCGCGAGGAGGCCCGACTGACGCGGGCACGGCTGGGGGAGTATGCCGCGGCGGGCTGGTTCACGCCACAGGAGGTCGACATGCTCGCCACCGGCGCGGGACGCCGGTCGTCGGTGACGTGGGCGCGTTCGCTCCCGGGCGACCGTTCCGCGGTCATGAGGGAGTTCATCCGGGATGCCACAGCGCTCGCCGCCGCGCGCCAACGCGCGCTCTCGGGACGGGACGCTCACGCCGCCTCTCACGAGCGCGAGCTGTTGCAGCGGACCACCGCGGCGCGGGCGGCCCTGCTGGCCCCGTGAGGGGGCGATCCGTCCCGCCTCGCCGTGCTCGCCGGGGGTCGCGGGAGGGGGAGATCCGTCCCGCTTCGCCGTGCTCGCCGGGGGTCGCGGGAGGGGGTCTTGACACGGGCCGGTGGGCCGGAGCACCATCGATGTAGGCCAACTCAGCGCCCGGGAGACACGCAGGCATCGCCGCGGCACCGGGCGCTGAGTCTTTGTGCAGGGGGTTCGCGGCGGCGCTTCGCGTGCTTGGATGGTCTCATGACTGATCGCACCAAGCCGGAGTTCGACGCTCCCACCGGCCCTGCCCCCTCCGATCTCGTCGTCCGCGACATCATCGTCGGCGACGGCGACGAGGCCAAGCCCGGCGACACCGTCACCGTGCACTACGCCGGTGTCGAGTACGAGTCGGGCGAAGAGTTCGACTCCTCGTGGGGACGCGGCGAGAGCATCCAGTTCCCCCTCCGCGGCCTGATCCAGGGCTGGCAGGACGGCATCCCGGGCATGAAGGTCGGCGGACGCCGCGAGCTCGTGATCCCGCCGCACCTCGCCTACGGTCCCGCCGGCGGCCACTTCCTCGGTGGCAAGACCCTCATCTTCATCATCGATCTGCTCAAGGTCGGCTGACACCGCGTTTCACCGTCTGTTCACGAACCCGAGGGCGCTCCGGCCCCCTCGGGTTCGTGTTTTTCGGGAATCGTGGAATACATTCGTATGAATGCGAGTTGGACCGCGGCAGGACGCCGATCCGGCTCCCCAGACCTCAAGGAGTGACATGACCGACACGACCACGCTCGAGATCCCCGGCTACAAGGCGGGCACCTGGGTGCTCGACCCCTCGCACAGCGAGGTGACCTTCACCGTTCGCCACATGATGATCTCGAAGGTCCGCGGCACCTTCGGCATGAAGAGCGCGACGCTCGTCGCCCCCGAGAACCCGCTCGAGGCCACCGTCGAGGCATCCGTCGACGTGACCTCGGTCGACACCAAGGACGAGGGCCGCGACCAGCACCTGCGCTCGGCCGAGTTCTTCGACACCGAGACCTACCCGACCATGGACTTCCGCTCGACCGGTGCCCGCGTCGAGAACGGCGACTTCCTCGTCGACGGTGAGCTCACCATCCGCGGCGTCAGCAAGCCCGCCACCTTCGCGATCGACTTCGGCGGCTTCGGCACCGACCCGTGGGGCAACTACAAGGCCGGCGCGACCGCGAAGACGGTCATCAACCGCGAGGAGTACGGCCTCACGTGGAACGCGGCGCTCGAGACCGGCGGTGTGCTCGTCGGCAAGGACGTCACCATCGAGCTCGACCTGCAGTTCGCCCTGCAGGCCTGATCGCCTCTCCTTCACGAGGGTCCCGGATGCCACGGCATCCGGGACCTTCGTCGTTTCCGGAACCGTGGGTCAGGCGCGCTGGCGGCGGCCGAAGCGGACCCGCTCCTGCACGAGCAGGATCCCGAGGAAGACGATGACGGCGCCGGTCGGCTCGTTCCAGGTGAGTCGCTCGCCCAGGATCAGGATGCCGAGGGCGACCCCCACGACCGGGGTGATGTAGGTCACGGTCGAAGCGCGGGTGGGTCCCCACGCGCGCAGCGTGTTCTGATTCCACACGTACGCCAGGCCGGTCCCGAGAACGCCGAGCGCGACGATGCTGGCGACGACCTCGGGGGTCAGCCGCATCGGCTCGGCCAGGATCATCGGCGACAGGAGCACCATGAGTGCCGCCGCCGGGCCGATGTAGCCGAAGGCGAAGGCGATGCCGGACAGGCCCGCGTCGCCGAGGAATCGCCGCATGTACGCGAGGCTGAAGCCGTAGCACGCTGTCGCGCCGAGCAGCGCCACCTGCGCGACGGTGCTGCCGCCCACGTCGGTGAGCGCGCCGGGGGCGATGATGACGATGACGCCCAGGATGCCGAGCGCGATCCCGGCGAGCTGACCCGCGCGCAGCCGTTCGACGCGGAAGACCGCCCACGCCATGATCGCCGTCATGATCGGGGTGGTCGCGTTGAAGATGCTCGCCAGTCCCGACGACACGTGCTGCTCGGCCCACGCGAAGAGCAGGAACGGCACGACGCAGAACGACACGCTCAGGACGCACAGGTGCGCCCAGACGCGGAGCGTGCGCGGCAACGGTTCCCGGCGCAGGGCGACGACCGCGGCGAGCGCGAGCGCCCCGAACACCAGCCGTCCCCCGGCGACCTGCGCGGGCGTCAGGCCCGTCAGGGCGACCGCGATGAACAGGAAGCTCGAGCCCCACACGATGCCCGTCAGAACGAACTGCACCGTGATGGAGACCGGGGAGGGGGAGGGGGAGGATGCCACGTCCTGACCCTAGGCCCGGGGTCGGACACGCGTGCGGGCCGTGGGCTGAGACGTCCGGAATCCGCCGGTGGTTGGCGCTAGGGGACGGGGTTCAGCGCGTCGTACTCCCGGAACCGCGGAGACAACCGCACGAGCAGCCCGACGAGGGCGAGGATCAGGATGCCACCGAGCAGCGGCGGCACCCAGAGGGCCGTGAGCGTCGCGAGAGTACCCGCGTATAGCGCTCCGACGCGCGGGCCGCCGGCGACCACGACGATGAAGATGCCCTGGAGGCGTCCGCGCATGGCATCCGGGACCGCCGCCTGCATCATGGTCGAGCGGTAGATGGCGCTGACGTTGTCCGCGGCTCCCGACACCGCCAGCACGATCGCCGCGAGCACGATCAGCACGATCGCCCCGGAGTCCTCTCCCGTGTCCGGGGGGCGCGCCCAGCCGAATGTCGCCGCCAGCAGCACGAGGCCGAACGCGCCGATCGACAGGCCGTAGACCTGGATCGCGCGTTCGATCCCGAGGCCCTGGCGTCGCACGCGACCGACCGGTCCCGAGAAGAGGCTCGACAGGAACGCCCCGGCGGCGACGGCCGCGGTCAGGACGCCGGTCGTGATGGCTCCACCGCCCAGAAGCACCGCGCCGATCGCGGGGAACAGGGCGATGGGTTGGCCGAACGTCATCGCGGTGATGTCGAGCAGGTACTGCAGGCGGATGTTCGGTGCGCGGCGGAGGAATCGAGCGCCGTCGCGGAACGACTCCAGCCCGGGGCGGACGACCTCGCCCTCGGGCCGGAGCTTCGGCAGCGACCACAGGCCGAGGAACAGCGAGGTCATGAGGAGCACATCGAGCGAATACGTCCAGGCGTACCCGGCGACCGCGACGAGCACCCCCGCGAGGGCGGGACCGGCCATGACCATGATCCCGACGGTGACGCCCTGCAGCGCGGCCGCGGCCGGGAGGAGGTCACGGGGGAGGAGGCGCGGGGTGATCGCCGAGCGCGTGGCCATGACGATGGAGTTCGCCGCCGAGTTCACGACGCTGAGCACGAAGAGGGATGCCACATTCTCCAGGCCCGTCCATGCCAGGGCCGCGAGGAGAGCGGTCGACACGAACGTCACCGAGGCGGCCAGCAGTGCGACCGTCCGGCGGTCGAACGCGTCCGCGAGCATGCCGCCATACAGCCCGGCCAGCACCATCGGCACGAGCCCGGCGACCGCGATCATCGACACCGCGAACGTGCTCTGGGTCAGCTCGAACACGTGCAGCATCACCGCCACGACGGTGAGCTGGCCGCCCATGCCCGAGAGCGTCGACCCGATCCACAGGCGCGCGAATGCGGGGGAGGTGGTGAGCGGGCGCAGATCGATCAGCGCGCTGCCGCGACTCACTCCGCGACCTCGACGCGTTTGACCCGCGCGGTGTGGCCACGCACGATCTCGACGTCGCGCGGCGCGACGCCGAAGTGATCGGCCAGGGCGTGGACGACGCCGGCGTTCGCCGCGCCGTCGGCGGCGCGCTCGCGCACGTGGACGAGGAGGCCGTCCGGTCCGTTCTCCACGAGGGGGCCACGCCGGCTGCCCGGCTTGACGCGGACGGTGATCTGCACTCATCGAGGCTACGGCACCCCCGGGGAGGGCGGCCGTCGCGCGGGTGGGTGACGGCATCCGGATGCTGGTAGACTCATTCGGTTGCCGTTGGATCGGCCGCGGATAAAGAGAGCCCACGCATCAGGCGTCGGGCGCCGCGCAACTAGAGGAAGGGGATCCCATCTATGGCACTCGAAGCAGACGTCAAGAAGGCGATCATCGAAGAGTACGCGACGCACCCCGGTGACACCGGATCCCCCGAGGTGCAGGTCGCGATGATGACGCAGCGCATCAAGGACCTCACCGAGCACCTCAAGGTTCACAAGCACGACCACCACTCGCGCCGTGGCCTGTTCCTGCTCGTCGGTCAGCGCCGTCGCCTGCTGGGTTACCTGCAGGATGTCGACATCAACCGTTACCGCTCGCTCATCGAGCGTCTCGGTCTGCGTCGCTAATCGCACCAGCGTTCTATCGCGCAAAACATTCTTGGAAGGCCGCCCCACGGTGTGGGGCGGCCTTCGTCATTCCCGGAGGCCGGGCGGGGCGTGAGGCACCCGCGCGCGCCGAGGCGCCCGGGGCCTGGCATCCATCGATAAACGCTCCCTGCACTGAGACACGCTCTCGGCGAGCGTTTCCCGGTGCAGGGAGCGTTTATCGGGGAGGGCGGAGCGCGCGGACCCCGCCGGACCGATCAGGATGCCGCGCGCGCGGCGACCAGGTCGGGATGCCAGCGCTCGGCGACGTCGGGGTGCGCCCGCAGGCGTGATTTGAGGGCGTTCTCGCCGTAGGTGGCGTGGATCGGGTTCGTCGGGTCGTTCTCGACACCGTGGGCATCGGCGGCGAGCTCGGCGGGCAGGTCGATGATGGGGAGGACCGCGTCGAGGGCCGGGTTGAAGAAGAACGGCACCGAGATGCGCTCGTCGGGGAACCGCGGCGAGATGACCCGATGATTCGTCGCCGTGAGGTAGCCCTGCGTGGCGTACTCGAGCAGCTCCCCGATGTTGACGACGAAGGCGCCGGGCACCGGCGGGGCATCGACCCATTCGCCGTCGCGCAGCACCTGCAGGCCGCCCTTGCCCGGCTCCACCCACAGCAGCGTCAGGACGCCCGAGTCCTTGTGCGCGCCGACCCCCTGCTGGGGCGTGGGGTCGTCCTTGCCGGGGTACCGCACGATCTTTATGAGGGTCTGCGGGTCGCCGAAGTGACGGTCGAAGTAGTCTTCATCGGCGCCGAGTGAGAGGGCCCAGGCGCGCAGGAGCTTCCGCGCGATCCCCGTCAGGTGGTCGTGCCACTCCGACACGACATCGCGCAGCTCCGGCTGCGCGGCCGGCCAGAGGTTCGGGCCGACGAGTCGGTTGTAGCCGGGGCCGTCGGGGTCGGTTATCGCCTCGCGCTCCGGTCCGATGTCGATCTGCTCGCGCCAGTCGACGCGGCCCTGCGTGAGTTCGCCGCCGACGCGCGTGTATCCGCGGAAGTGCGGGCTCGTGACGTTCTCGATCGCGAGCTTCTCGGCCTCGGGGAGCGCGAAGAAGTCCTTCGCGGCGTGAAGGAGGCGCGCCTCGAGCTCGGGGCTCACGCCCGTTCCCGTCAGATAGAAGAACCCGACGTCGCGGGTCGCGGTCCGCAGATCGTCACGGAAGCGAGCGGCGGCCTCGGGCCCCTGGTCGAGGAGCGAGAGATCGAGGATCGGGAGGTTCAGCTCGGGCATACGTCGAGGCTAAGTCGGTCGGTGGCCGCGATGGTCGAATGTTGCCGAGGGTTACCGCCCGATGCGCGACCCCCGCCGGTTGGCGGGGGTCACCCGCCGATGGGTGGGGTGCGGGCGGAGGCCGACATTGCGTAAAGTTGCTGAGTCAGGTGAGGCTGTCCTTACCTACCCGCAGTGCCGCGGCATCCCTTCCGAAATCCCGAAAGTCGGTCTTCGCCCGTGCTCGCCTCCTTCTTCGCCCCGTTCGTCATCGGGTTGCGTGAGGGCCTGGAAGCCGCCCTCGTCGTGGGCATTCTGGTCGCCTATCTCACCAAGCTCGGGCGGCGTGACGCGCTGCCCCGCCTCTGGGTGGGCGTGGGGCTGGCGATCGCCCTCGCCGTGGTCATCGGTGCGATCTTCACCTTCGGTGCGTACGCCCTCACGTTCGAGGCGCAGGAGCTCATCGGCGGAGGGCTCTCCCTGCTCGCGGTCGCCATGGTGACCTGGATGATCTTCTGGATGCAGAAGGCCGGACGCACTCTCAAGGCGGGGCTCGAGGGCGGCATCGATCGCGCGCTGCAGGGCAGCGTGTGGGCGCTCGTCGCCGTCGGGTTCGTCTCGGTCGCGCGTGAGGGCGTCGAGACGACGCTGCTGCTGTGGTCGATGGTGCAGGGCTTCGGTGACAAGCCCGTGTCCCTGGTCGGCGCCCTCGTCGGCCTCGTCGTCGCGGCTCTGCTGGGCTGGCTCATCGCCCGCGGAATGCTGCGGCTGAACCTCGGCCGATTCTTCACCTGGACCGGCGCATTCCTCGTCATCGTCGCGGCGGGCGTCCTCGCGTACGCGGTCCACGACCTGCAAGAGGGCGGCGCGCTGCCGGGCCCGTTCGGTGCGTCGGCAACCATCGACCCCGCGACGGGCCTCGCTGCCGTCGGATGGGCGGGCTTCCCGTTCGGCTGGGCTTTCGACCTCTCCGGCGTCATCGCCCCGAGCGGTGGACTTGCCGCACTCCTCCAGGCGACGGTGGGTTTCATGCCTCAGATGACGTGGCTCCAGGTCATCGCGTGGGTCGCCTATGTCGCCGTCGTCGTCCCTCTCTTCGTCCGCGGCGTGCGGGCGAACCGTCGCCCGTCCGGTGCGTCGGCCCGTGCTTCGCGCACGGATGCCGAGCCCGCCGCCCCCACCCCGACTCCGGATGCCGCGCCCGCCGCGGCATCCGTCGCCCACCCGAACGGAGCATCATGAACCCGACTCGCCTCCTCGCGGCCACGGCCGCAGCCGGCGCGGCCGTCCTCGTCCTCTCGGGCTGCGTCGCCAAGACCGACGCGGCCGCCACCGGAGCCCTCACCGTCACCTCGACGGCCGACGGCTGCGACGTCTCGGCCGCGACGGCCCCCAGCGGGACGCTCGCTTTCGACGTGGCGAACAAGGGAGACCAGGTCACCGAGTTCTACCTGCTCGCCTCCGACGGCCTGCGCATCGTCGGTGAGGTGGAGAACGTCGCCCCGGGCGCCTCGCGCACGCTGACCGTGACGGCCCAGCCGGGTGACTACTTCACGCTCTGCAAGCCCGGAATGGTCGGCGACGGAGTCGGTCGCGCCGCGTTCTCGGTCACCGGTGAGGCCGTCGCGATCGACGGCGAGGATGCCGAGCAGAAGCAGCAGGCGATCGACCTGTACGCCGCGTTCGTGAAGGACCAGGTCGGACAGCTGCTTCCGGCCGTCCAGACGTTCGCGGGTGTCTACGAGTCCGGTGACGACGCGGCTGCGCGCGAGCAGTTCCCGCGCGTGCGCGCGTTCTACGAGCGCATCGAGCCGATCGCCGAGGCGCTCGGCGACCTCGACCCGCGGATC
Source organism: Microbacterium canaveralium (assembly GCF_047238045.1). NCBI lineage: Bacteria > Bacillati > Actinomycetota > Actinomycetes > Micrococcales > Microbacteriaceae > Microbacterium > Microbacterium canaveralium. The sequence goes on from NZ_JBDFMA010000003.1 coordinate 1,140,459, forward strand.
GACTACCGCGAGGTCGACGCCGTCGCCGAGGGGCTGTCGTGGACCGGGTTCCACCGGATCGAGAAGGATCTGTGGGTCCCCGCGCAGGACGCGCTCAACGCCGACGGCGAGACCCCGGCGTGGAAGGACTGGGCGCCGTCCACCCCCGCCGAGCGGGCGACGTACGGCGACACCCTCATCAAGGACACGCAGGAGCTGTACGACTACGTCCACTCCGACGCGTTCGAGCAGGCGCTCACAGATCAGGGCGTGGCGGGTATCTCCAATGGTGCCATCGCGCTTCTCGACGAGGTCGCCACCGGAAAGATCAGTGGCGAAGAGGACTGGTGGTCGGGTACCGACCTGTACGACTTCGCCGCGAACGTCGAGGGCTCCAAGATGGCGTTCTCGCTGGTGCGGGACTTCGCCGAGTCCAAGGGTGACAAGGGCGCGTCGCTCGTCACCCGTATCGACACCGGCTACGCCGACCTCGAGGCGGCCCTGGCCTCGCACGGCTCCGCCGATGCCGGCTTCGTGCCGTACTCGCAGCTGACCGAGGATGACAAGCGCCAGCTCACGGACCTCATCAACGCGCTCGCCGAGCCGCTGTCGCAGCTCACCGTCACCGTCCTCGAGTGACATGAGCGAGGTCGAGAACTCCCCGGATGCCACGGGCCTGTCGCGGCGCGGCCTGATCGGCCTCGCCGTCGGGGCCGGTGCGGCGGGCCTCGCGATCGGGGCCGGTGCGGGTGTCGCGGGCGGGGCTGCGCTGGGCCGTGCGCGCGAGCGGCAGGTTCAGGATGCCGTGGCGTCGGGGGATGGCATCCATCAGCCGGGGATCACCACGCCGGTGCAGGACCACCTTCACTTCGCGTCCTACGACATGATGGCGCGGACCACCCGGGACGACCTCTCGTCGCTGCTCGCGGACTGGACGTACGCCGCGACGCGGATGATGCAGGGCCTCGAGGTGAGCGCCACCGGCGCGGTCGGGGGATCACCCGAGGCTCCGCCGGACGACACGGGCGAGGCGCTGGGGCTGCCCGCCAGCAACCTCACGATCACGTTCGGGTTCGGACCGTCGCTGTTCGACGACCGTTTCGGCCTCGCGGACCAGCGTCCAGCCGGGCTCGAGCGCCTGCCCGCCTTCCTGGGCGATGACCTCGACCCCGAGCGCTCCGACGGCGATCTGTGCATCCAGGCGTGCGCGGACGACCCGCAGGTGGCCGTCCACGCGATCCGCAACCTCAGCCGCATCGCCTTCGGGCGCGCGAGTATCCGGTGGTCGCAGCTCGGATTCGGGCGCACGTCCAAGACGACCACCGATCAGGCGACCCCGCGGAACCTCTTCGGTTTCAAGGACGGCACGGCGAACATCCTGGCGAACGACGCCGAAGCGCTCGACGAGAACGTGTGGGTGTCGGCATCCGAGGGGCCGGCGTGGCTCGCGGGTGGGTCGTATCTCGTCGCGCGGCGCATCGCGATGCTCATCGAGACGTGGGACCGCACCCGCCTCGCCGAGCAGGACCGCGTGGTCGGGCGAGACAAGGCGCAGGGGGCTCCGCTCTCCGGCGGGGACGAGTTCACGGCACCGGACTTCGCCGCGACCGACGCGGCGGGCAAACCCCGCATCGACGAACGCAGTCACGTCCGTCTCGCGCATCCGGAGATGAACAACGGCATCCGGATCCTCCGCCGTGGCTACAACTTCGTCGACGGCACCACCGACCTCGGCCGGCTGAACGCCGGTCTGTTCTTCCTGTCGTTCCAGCGCAGCCCCGACCGGTTCGTCACGCTACAGAAGTCCCTGGCGAATGACGCCATGGGGGAGTACCTCAAGCACGTCGGTTCGGGCCTGTGGGCCGTGCCGCCCGCGCCGAAGGCCGGCGCGTCGATCGGCGCGGGGCTGCTCGGCGCCTGAGGCTGGGGCGTCGGCGGCGGGCGGCTGCTGGAGGCTGAGGCCGCGGCTCCCGCGGCTTCCCCGCGATGAACGGCATCCGCGCCAGGAAACGCGTTCTCGTCGCGTTTCCTGGCGCCGATGCCGTTTATCGGTGTCTGCGGATGGATGCCGGCGACCGCGGGAATAGATCTCGCGGTTCTGCGTTTCACGATGTATATTCAGGTGCATACAAAAAGGAAGGGCATCGTGAACGAGACGAACAACTGGCCCGGGATGCAGTTCGGTGTCATGACGGTGAGCGACATCACCCAGGACCCGACCACCGGCAAGACCCCGAGCGAGGCCCAGCGCATCAAGGACACGCTGACGATCGCGAAGCACACCGAAGAGGTGGGGCTCGACGTCTTCGCCCTCGGTGAGCACCACAACCCCCCGTTCTGGTCGTCGTCGCCGACCACGACCCTCGCGTACATCGCCGCCCAGACCGAGCGGCTCATCCTCACGACCTCCACGACCCTCATCACCACGAACGACCCGGTGAAGATCGCCGAGGACTTCGCGATGCTGCAGCACGTCTCTGGTGGTCGCGCCGACCTCATGCTCGGCCGCGGAAACACCGGCCCCGTCTACCCGTGGTTCGGCAAGGACATCCGTCAGGGCCTGCCGCTGACCATCGAGAACTACGACCTGCTCCACAAGCTGTGGCGCGAGGACGTCGTCGACTGGGAGGGCAAGTTCCGCACACCGCTGCAGGGCTTCACCTCGACCCCGCGTCCCCTCGACGGCGTTCCCCCGTTCGTCTGGCACGGTTCGATCCGCACGCCCGAGATCGCTGAGCAGGCCGCCTTCTACGGCAACGGCTTCTTCGCGAACAACATCTTCTGGCCCAAGGAGCACTACCAGCGCCTCATCATGCTCTACCGCGAGCGCTTCGCCCACTACGGCCACGGCACGCCCCAGCAGGCGATCGTCGGCCTCGGCGGCCAGGTGTTCATGCGGTCGAACTCGCAGGACGCGGTGCGGGAGTTCCGCCCGTACTTCGACAACGCGCCGGTCTACGGCCACGGCCCGAGCCTCGAGGACTTCAGCGAGATGACCCCGCTGACCGTCGGCTCGCCGCAGCAGATCATCGACCGGTACGCCGCGATGCGCGAGACCTTCGGCGACTACCAGCGTCAGCTGTTCCTCATCGACCACGCCGGACTCCCGACCGAGACGGTGCTCGAGCAGCTCGACATCCTCGGTGGCGAGGTCGTCCCCGTGCTCCGTAAGGAGCTGCAGAAGAACCGTCCGGCCGAGGTGCCCGACGCCCCGACGCACGCGAACCTGGTCGAGAAGACCTACGCGGGTGCCGCTCCGCGGCAGGCCGTTCCCGGCGCGAACCGCGGCGACAACCTGACCGCGGGCAGCCCGTACCAGGACGCCCCGGCCAAGGCCGGCAGCGCCTTCGGTGCCGCTGCGACGCGAGTGGGGGCCTGACATGACCGCCCGCCGTATCGCGGTCGTGACCGCGGGGCTGTCCACCCCGTCGTCGACGCGGATGCTCGGTGACCGACTCGCGCATGCGGCGCTCGCCGAGCTCCGCGAGCGTGGGATCGATGCCACGAGCGACGTGTTCGAACTGCGCGACTTCGCGCACGACCTGACCGACAACCTGCTGACCGGCTTCGCGCCGCCCGCGCTCGAGCAGATGATCAACTCCGTGGTCTCGGCCGACGGCCTCATCGTGGTGACGCCGATCTTCTCCACGAGCTACTCGGGTCTGTTCAAGTCGTTCATCGACGTGCTCGACCCGCAGGCTCTCAGCGGCACGCCGGTGCTCCTCGGCGCGAACGCGGGGACCGCTCGCCACTCGCTCGCGATCGATTACGCCATCCGCCCCCTGTTCACGTACCTGCATGCGAACCCGGTTCCGACCGGCGTGTTCGCGGCATCCAGTGACTGGGGTGCGAACGCGGACGAGGTCGCCCCGCTCGGTGCGCGTGTCGACCGCGCCGCGCGGGAGTTCGCCGACGCGATCGCCGCGCGCGAGCCGGTTCAGGACGCCGACCCGTACGACCCGGCCTCGTACCTGGGTGCGGGCAAGTCGTTCGGCCACCTGCTGGGCGGTCTCGCCGGCGAGTGACCCGTTCGAAGCCCCGCTCTCCTTCGGGAGGGCGGGGCTTCGTGCTGTGCGGCCGGCGTGCGTGGGCTCCGCGTGCTGCGCGGCGTGCGCGGGCGCGCTGGCTCAGTGATCCGCGCAACCTCAGTCCGGTCGCGGGGATTCGTGCTGAGGTCGTGCAGATCGCTGAAGGTTGTGCGGGCGCGCGGCGCCGACGTCGCGCGCATCACCGCGGTCCTGCGCCGGCCATAGGGTGAGGGCATGGATGCCGAGCAGTGGGACGCGCGCTATCGAGCCTCGGTCGGAGGGGTGTGGGCGAGCGAGCCGCCCGCCGTGGTCCGTGAGATCATCGAGCCGCTGGAGGCGGGATCTGCCGTCGACGTGGCCACCGGGGACGGGCGGACGGCCCTGTGGCTCGCGGCCCACGGCTGGGCGGTCACCGGTGTCGACTTCTCCGCCGAGGCGCTCGCCATCGCGGCGTCCCGGCCCGGCAGCGATGCGGTGTCGTGGGTCCAGGCCGATGTCCACGCGTGGGAGCCTGTGGCATCCGTCGATCTCGTGGTGTCGTGCTACCTGCACCTGAGCGACAACGCTTCCGCGATCGCGCGCATCGCCGAGTGGGTGGCGGTCGGCGGGACACTCGTGGTCGTCGGACACGACGTCGAGAACATCGCGGCCGGGGGACACGGACCGTCGGACCCCGCGATCCTCTACACGCCCGAGCTGCTGCGGGGTGCTCTCGACGACCGGTTCCGGATCGAGCGCTGTGAACGGATGATCCGAGGTACCGCGGACGCCGAACTCCGCGGCGGGCACACGCACGCCGCGGTCGATACGGTGCTGCACGCGGTGCGCGTGCGCTGAGCCCGCGCGGCGCGGAGCCGGCGATCAGAGCACGATGTCGTCCGGACCCCGCAGTTCGCGAGCACCCGCCGGTCGAACGCCGGGTCGCACGAGGACGTCTGCGCCCGCGAGCGGACCGACATCGACGCCCGCCTCGGCGGCGATGTCGGCGATCGGCACCTGGAACGTGCGGAACGCCCCCAGGGGAGGCACGCGCAGGCCCTGACGCGTATCGACGAGCGAGGTCTGGTCGAGCACGAAGCCGGCGGCGGCGAGTCCCGCGTCGGAGCGCCAGGCGGCGATCTTCCAGAACCGCAGAGGCACCCGGATGCCGCGGTAGGGAGGATCTGCCTCGTCGAGCACCGGCGCCGTGAAGACCACGATCCGCTGGTCGGTGGTCTCGGCGTAGGCGAGCACGTGGTCCTCGAGCCCCAGCCAGAGTTCCTTCGACTGGTTGAAGCCCGCGGCCTGTGGGGCGGCGTTCGTGTAGAAGAACGTGGCGGTGGTGGCATCCCGAGCCTCGGACACGCTGCCCCACCCGGGATCGCGGCGCCGAACGAGATGGCCGCGATCGAGGTCGTTGCGGCTGTAGATCTCGGGACCGGCCTGCGCGGTCTCGGGTGCGCGCGGGTCGAGCCGCCATTCGCCGGAGCGGGGCAGGTCGAGCAGCGTCGCTCCGTCGATGACGACGCCCGTGACGGCGGCGAACCGCCGCACGGGGTCGAGCAGCACGGAGAATCGCGGGTAATCCAGTCGGATCGTCTCGACGGCGGGGGAGGGGAGGGGCAGGGGGATGCCGAGGAAGTCGGGGTCGAAACCGTCGCTCATCGCCCCATCGTGCCCGCAGCCTCCGACATCGCGACAGACTGGGACGATGGAACGGCTGGTGAAGTCGCGGGACGACGCGCCCGCGGGGTTCTTCGCGGCGGAGGCCGCGGGTCTGCGGTGGCTCGCCGAAGCGGACGGCGCCCGAGTGGTCGAGGTGCTCGAGATCGCGCCGACGCGCATCGCGCTCGAACGCGTGGAGACCGTGCGCCCCACGCCGGAGGCCGCCGAGGAGTTCGGCGCGGCGCTCGCCGCCACCCACGACGCGGGAGCCGCGGCGTTCGGCGATCCGCCGCCGGGCTGGACGGGCGACATCTTCATCGGACGCCGGTTGCAGCCCGCGCGCCCCGAACCGCGATGGGGAGCGTTCTACGCCGTCCAGCGCGTCGAGCCGTTCCTCGACCCCGCCGTCGCGGCGGGGAACCTCACGGCATCCGGGGCCACGGTCGTCCGGCGGGCGTGCGCGCTCATCGCCGCCGGAGCCTTCGACGACGACGCGCCCCCGGCTCGCCTGCACGGTGATCTGTGGTCGGGCAACGTCCTGTGGTCACGCGAGGGCGTCGTGCTCATCGACCCCGCGGCGCACGGGGGTCACCGCGAGACCGACCTGGCGATGCTCGCCCTCTTCGGCTGCCCGTTCCTCGACCGCATCCTCGAGGCGTACGACCGGCGGCATCCGCTGCGTCACGGCTGGCGGGAGCGTGTGCCCCTGCACCAGTTGCACCCCCTCGCCGTGCACGCCGCCGGACACGGACCGGCGTACGGCGACGAACTCGTGGATGCCGCCGAGCGCACGCTCGCGCTCGCCTGAGCTCGAGCGGTTCAGGCCGACACGTCCCGGGCGGTGCGGCGGCGTGCGCGGCGTGCGAGCACCAGGTCGATGCCGACGCCGAGGCCCACGGCGACCACGATCGACACGATCACCGCGACCACCGGCCCACCCGGGACCAGCGCGGCGACGACCGCGCCGATGACCGCCTGGTACGCGGCCCACGCCATCGCCGCGACGGCCGCGACGCCCAGGTACCGCGCCGGGTTCACGCGCGCCGCCCCCGCCGCGAGGTTGACCGCGAGCCGGGCGAACGGCACGAACCGCGCCGTGAAAAGCACGACCGCCGCGTTTCGTTCGAGGCGCGCTCGCGCCCACTCGAGGGCCGCGCGCACCCGCGGCCCTCGCATCCACGCCCAACGCTCGACGCCGACGGCGCGCCCGACGAGGTAGCACGAGAGGTCGCCGCAGAACGCCGCGGCGCCCGCGACCGCGATCACCGCGACGAGCGGCGGGGTGCCGTGCGAGACGGCCAGCGCACCGAACGCGGTGACGGCCGCTTCGCCGGGGATGACGACGAGGAACGCATCGGCGAACACGAGCAGGGCCATCGCCGGAAGCGCCCACGGGCTCGCCGCGAGAGCCCCGAGCCAAGCGTCGATCCCATCCACCCGGTCACTCTCCGCCGCCGATCGAGACGCGCCGCCCACGCGGCGGTGACGCGGCGCGGAGCATCCGGTGAACATCGCGAACGTCGGGCCCTGATCGACGCCGCGGTGCGTCGGCGGGTCCCACCCTGGAGGCGTGAGAGTCGCGCTGCTTGCCGAGTCCTTCCTCCCGCACATGAACGGGGTCACCGGTTCCGTTCTGCACGTCCTCCGTCATCTGGCGGAGGCAGGTCACGAGACCCTCGTGATCGCCCCCAAGTCCGGAGACGTCACCGCCGACCTGCACGGCGCGCGCGCGGAGCTGCTCCGCTCGGTGCCGCTGCCGTCCTACCCCGAGGTCCGCGTGGTGTTCGCGCGCGCGGCACGCCTCGGTGCGCTGCTGCGGGAGTTCCGTCCCGACGTGGTGCACCTGGCATCCCCCTTCGTCCTCGGCTGGCAGGGACTCGCCGCCGCCGAGGCGCTGAAGATCCCCTCGGTCGCCGTCTATCAGACCGACGTCATCGCCTACGCGCAGAAATACGGCCTGCCGCAGGCCACCGCGCTCGTGGCGGGGCACGTCACGCGGCTGCACCGCCGCGCGACGCTCACCCTCGCGCCCTCCTCGGCGTCGTCGCGGCAGCTCGAGGGCCTCGGCGTCGACCGCATCCGCCGGTGGGGACGGGGAGTGGATGCCGTCCGCTTCGCGCCCGAGCACCGTGATGAGGCGTGGCGCGCCGCCGTCGCCCCGAACGGCGAGCGCATCGTCGGCTATGTCGGACGCCTCGCCCCCGAGAAGCAGGTCGACGACCTGCGCGCGCTCGCCGACGTGTCGGGGACGCGCCTGGTGATCGTGGGCGACGGGCCGTCGCGTCCGGCGCTGGAGAAGGCGATCCCGGATGCCGTTTTCACCGGCCACCTGTCGGGTCACGACCTCGCACGCGTGATGGCGGGATTCGACGTGTTCGTGCACCCCGGCGAGAGCGAGACCTTCGGGCAGACGATCCAAGAGGCCCTCGCGAGCGGTGTGCCGGTCGTCGCGACCGGCGTCGGCGGACCCCTGGATCTCGTGCGTTCGAGCGTGGACGGCTGGCTCTACAAGCCGGGCGACCTCGACGACCTCCGGGCGCGGGTCGCCGACCTCGTCGGCGACGACTCCAAGCGGCAGGCCTTTGCGCGCGCGGCTCGGGAGGCCGTCGCGGGCCGCACGTGGGAGGCACGGACACAGGAACTGGTGGGGTACTACCGCGAAGCCGCGGCGCTGCGCTCGATGGACGAGGGAATGCTCGTGCGCGGCGGTGAGCGGCCGGAGGTTCCCGCGCAGCGCACCCGTGGCCGGTGGACCCGCTTCGTGGCGCTGGGTGATTCGCTGACGGAGGGTCTGTGCGATGCCTCCCGCATGCCGGAGGGCCAGTTCCGCGGCTGGGCGGACCGTCTCGCCGAGCTGCTGGCGCACACGAGCGACGAGGGTCCGTTCCGCTACGCGAACCTCGCGGTGCGCAGCCGCCGGGTGCGGCACCTCATCGACGAGCAGATCCCCGCGGCGCTGGAGATGCAGCCGGATCTGGTGTCGATCCTCATCGGCGCGAACGACCTGGTCGGGCCGGCGCCCGTGATCCCCGCGCTCGTCGCCGAGGTGGAGTCGGCCGTGCGTGCCGTGCGCCGCACCGGCGCCGATGTCCTGCTCGTGACGACGTTCCTGCCGCGGAGGGCGGCCGCCCGGATCTTCGCCCGCCGCTTCTCGGCGTACAACGTCGAGTTGCGGCGCATCGCTCGCGCGCACGGGGCGATCCTCCTCGATCTCGAGGCCGTCGCGGAGATCGGCGACCTTCCGCTGTGGGCCGATGACCTCGTGCACCTCCGGTCGCGGGGTCACCGGCTCGTGGCCTACCGCGCGGCCGAGGCACTGGGCGTTCCCGACGCCGATGCGTTGCTCGGCCTCGACGAAGCACTGCACGCCGACGACGACATCCCGCAGGGTGGGTGGCTCGTGCGCGACGCGTTGCCGTGGGTGTGGCGGCGCCTCCACGGTCGCACCGCCGGCGACGGCATCCTGCCCAAACACGACGGCTACGTCGAACTCCCCACGCGCGGCGATCGCCAGCGCCAGCCCGCGTCGTCCTGACCGCGGCGGATCGACCGGCCTCGAGAACACACGATCCGGTCCACCGCATACGTCGCGAGCGTCTCGAACGTGCGTGCTCGGGCGGATCGTGTGCTTTCGGCGCGAGGCACCGGGCGCCGGATCAGTACCAGCCGGTCGACTCGGAGTGGGCCCACGCGCCACAGGGGGAGCCGTAGCGGGACTTGATGTACGACAGACCCCACGCGATCTGTGTCGCGGCGTTCGTGCGCCAATCCGGACCGGCCGCGGCCATCTTGTCTCCCGGAAGGGCCTGAGGGATGCCATAGGCACCGCTCCACGGGTTGTAGGCGTCCGCGCGCCAACCGGACTCGCGATTCCACAGGGAGACGAGGCAGGAGAACTGATCGTCGCCCCAGCCGTAGCCGCCGAGTGCGCCGCGGGCGTAGTCCCGAGCCTGGCTGGGACTCATCGTGGGGCCCGCGGGCGCCGTCGTGCCGCCCGACCCGGATCCGCCGCTGCCGCCCGGGGTCGAGCCGCCGCCGGATCCCGCCGATCCCGAGCCCGACCCGGATCCTCCGCCCGTGCCGCCCGAGGAGGATCCGCCCGAGCCGGAACCGCCGGATCCCGATGCTCCGCCCGAACTCGAACCGCTGCCCGATCCGGTGCCGGATCCGCCCGACCCCGACGCGGGGCCCGAACTCTCTCCGCCGCTTCCGGATGCCGGCCCGCCGCCCGACGACCCGCCGCCGGTGGCACCGCCCGGTTCGGCCGCCTGTGCCGCCGTCTGCTGCGCCAGGTGCGCCGCTCGCTCCTGCGCCGCAGTCGTCTCGCGCAGCGCGGCGAGGCGTGCGAACAGCTCGTCGAGGCGGGTCTGCGTGGCGGCGACAGTGGCTGCCTCGGCATCCGCCCGCGTGGTGGCCTCCGCGGCGGTGGTCTCGGCTTCACTCGCCCGGCGCGCCGCTTCCGTGCGCGCCTGGTCCGCCTGTGTGCGCAGCGACTCGGCGACGTCCGCCGCGCTCTGGGCCTCGCCGACGGTGCGCGCTGTCAGGGTCGTCACCCGATCCAGGATGCCGAGGCGGTCCAGCAGGGAGTCGGGGTCGGCCGACGTCAGCAGCTGAGCGACGAGGGGGCCGGTGGCCGTCGTTCGATACAGGCGGGATGCGCTCGCTCCGGCTCGCGCGCTCGCCGCGGCGAGGGTCGCATCGGCCGCGGTGCTCTGAGCGGTGAGCGCCTCGGCTCGCGCCGCGGTGCTCACCGCGAGCTGCCGCGCGCGCTCTGCCGCCGCGGACGCGTCGAGGGCGCCACGGGATGCGGCCGCCGCCGAGGCCTCGGCGGCATCCAGCTGCTGCTGGACTTCGCGCACCGCCGGATCGTCGTCGCCGACGGCGGCAGCGCGCGGGGGAGCGGCGATCGCGCCGCCGGCAGGTGCCGTCACGAGGGCCGCGCACACGAGGACACACGCGAGAACGGTGTGACGTGTGTGACGTCTGAGGCCCATGAGGCGAGGGTACGGCACGAGCCCGCGGCGAACCACCCGTGAAAGCCCGGCACTGATAGGCTCTCGGAGGGTGCCGCCATGGCATCCGCTCAATTACATATGAGCTCACGGAGCAGGCCGGCAGACGCTGGTCCCCTGTGGTGGACTCCCCGTCATGACGCCGGGTGGTCGTCTACTGGTGGCCAGTCGCCGGGATTCCGGGCCGACGAGTCGGCGCGCCCTTTCTGCCTGTTCCTGCTCCTTCGCATGTCCGCTCGTCGCCCACACGGGGCGGCGAGCTTAAACAAAGAAGGAGGGACCTCTTGGAAGGTCCAGAAATCACCGCCGCTGAAGCCGTTCTCGACAACGGCCGTTTCGGCACCCGTACCGTCCGCTTCGAAACCGGTCGTCTCGCGCAGCAGGCGCAGGGCGCCGTCGCCGCGTACCTCGACGAAGAGACCATGCTTCTCTCGGCCACCAGCGCCGGCAAGCACCCGCGTGAAGGCTTCGACTTCTTCCCGCTGACCGTCGACGTCGAAGAGCGTGCATACGCCGCGGGCAAGATCCCCGGCTCGTTCTTCCGTCGTGAGGGTCGCCCCTCCACCGAGGCCATCCTCGTGTGCCGTCTCATCGACCGCCCGCTGCGTCCGTCGTTCGTCGACGGTCTCCGCAACGAGGTGCAGATCGTCGTGACCGTGCTCTCGATCGCGCCGGGCGAGTTCTACGACGCTCTCGCCATCAACGCCGCGTCGCTGTCGACCCAGATCTCGGGTCTGCCGTTCTCGGGCCCGATTGCCGGTGTGCGCCTCGCGCTCATCCCCGGCCACGGCGAGCACGCCGACCAGTGGGTCGCGTTCCCGACCGTCACCCAGCTCGAGGACGCCGTCTTCGACCTGATCGTCGCGGGCCGCGTGCTCGACGACGGCGACGTCGCCATCATGATGGTGGAGGCCGAGGCGACCGAGGGCAGCTGGAACCTCATCAAGGGCGGCGCCACCAAGCCGAACGAGCAGGTCGTGGCCGAGGGCCTCGAGGCCTCGAAGCCCTTCATCCGCGAGCTCGTCGCCGCGCAGAACGTCGTGGCCAACACCGCGGCCAAGGAGATCCAGCCCTACCCGGTCTTCCCCGCCTACAGCTCCGAGGTCTACGACTTCGTCGCTGGTCGCGCGTACGACGACCTCGTGGGCGTCTACCAGATCGCCGACAAGCAGGACCGCCAGAACGCCGACGACGCCGTCAAGGATCGCGTCAAGGCCGAGCTCATCGCGGCCGTCGAAGCGGGCGAGCTTCCCGCCGGTGCGCCGCTGGAGTTCTCCGGCGCCTACAAGTCGGTGACCAAGAAGATCGTGCGCGGCCGCATCCTCACCGAGGGTGTGCGCATCGACGGCCGTGGCCTGGCCGACATCCGTCCGCTCGACGCCGAGGTGCAGGTCATCCCGCGCGTCCACGGTTCGGCGATCTTCCAGCGCGGCGAGACCCAGATCCTGGGTGTCACGACGCTGAACATGCTCAAGATGGAGCAGCAGATCGACTCGCTGTCGCCCGTGACGCACAAGCGTTACATGCACCACTACAACTTCCCGCCATACTCGACCGGTGAGACCGGCCGCGTGGGTTCGCCCAAGCGTCGCGAGATCGGGCACGGCTTCCTCGCCGAGCGCGCCCTCGTGCCGGTGCTGCCCAGCCGCGAGGAGTTCCCCTACGCCATCCGTCAGGTCTCCGAGGCGCTGGGCTCGAACGGCTCGACCTCGATGGGCTCGGTGTGCGCGTCGACCCTGTCGCTGCTGAACGCGGGTGTGCCGCTGCGCGCTCCCGTCGCCGGTATCGCGATGGGTCTGGTCTCGGACGAGGTCGACGGTCAGACGCGCTACGCCGCGCTGACCGACATCCTCGGCGCCGAGGACGCCCTGGGCGACATGGACTTCAAGGTCGCCGGTACGAGCGAGTTCGTCACCGCGATCCAGCTCGACACGAAGCTCGACGGCATCCCGTCGTCGGTGCTGACCGCCGCTCTGCAGCAGGCTCATGAGGCTCGTCTGACGATCCTCGGCGTGCTGAACGCCGCGATCGACGCTCCCGACGAGATGGCGCCCACCGCGCCGCGCGTCATCAGCGTGCAGATCCCGGTCGACAAGATCGGCGAGCTCATCGGCCCCAAGGGCAAGACGATCAACGCCATCCAGGACGAGACCGGCGCCGACATCTCCATCGAGGAGGACGGCACCGTCTACATCGGCGCGACCGACGGCCCCTCGGCCGAGGCCGCCCGCGCCCAGGTGAACGCGATCGCCAACCCCACCAACCCCGAGGTCGGCGAGCAGTTCCTGGGCACGGTCGTCAAGATCGCGACCTTCGGTGCGTTCATCTCGCTCCTTCCCGGCAAGGACGGCCTGCTGCACGTCAGCGAGGTCCGCAAGCTCGCCGGTGGCAAGCGCGTCGAGAACGTCGAGGACGTCCTGTCCGTCGGCCGCAAGATCCTGGTGCGCATCACCAAGATCGACGACCGCGGCAAGCTGTCGCTCGAGCCCGTGCTCGACGAGGCGGCCACGACGCCCGAGCCCGCGGACACGCAGAGCTCGGCCGCCGCGAGCGAGGGCCCGGAGGCTCCCGCCGAGGGCTGATCCCTCCTCACCGGATGCCCGTCCCGCGTTACGCGGGGCGGGCATCCGTGCATTCCGGTCACGCGGGTGCCCGTGACGCCGACGGCATCAAGCGTTATGCAATGTTTATCGCCGAGCCGGGCGAATCGGCGGTCGCTTTTCGCAGAGGCCCTACCCTCGAACTACGCGTCGGGGGCGAGGCGGGCGCAGCCGGCGTCCGAGATCCGACGCATCGAGGAGAGGCCCATGAGCGGCTCGGGCGTCGATGAGACGGCCCCGCCGCCCCTGCGTCGAAACCGCGCATCGCATCCGTCCGCCCCGATGACGCTGCAGGGCCCCGGCCTCGGATCGCACGTTCGTGTCCCGCTCGGCGAGACCGGGTTCGACGTGTTCCCGCTCTTCCTCGGGGGCGGCGAATTCGGCTGGAACGTCGACGCCCAGGCCAGCCACGAGATCCTCGACACGTACGTCGAGCTCGGCGGGAACGCGATCCACACGGCCGACAGCTACGCGGCCGGCCGCAGCGAGTACATCATCGGTTCCTGGATGCAGTCGCGCGGAATGCGCGACGAGATGGTTCTCACGGTGCGTATCGGTCGGCATCCGGACAATCCCGGTCTCGGCGCGGTGAACCTCGTCCGTGCGGTCGAGGCGTCGCTCAGTCGACTCGGTACCGACCGGATCGATGTGCTCTCTCTGGATGCCGCGCGCGGCGATACCGCGGTGTTGGAAGACACCCTCGCCACGTGCGAGTGGCTCGTCGAGAGCGGCAAAGTCCGCGCCATCGGCGCGCACGGGTATTCCGCCTCTCAGCTGGTGGAGGCGAGAATTCTCTCGTCGGCGGGTTACCCGAGGGTGACCGTGCTCGACGTGCCCTACAACGTGCTGCGTCGCGACGAGTTCGACGGCGACCTGCGGCTCATCGCGTCCGCGCAGGGGATCGCGGTGACGCCGTCGCATCCGCTCGCCCACGGGTTCCTCGCCGGCGAGACCCGGACGCGGGGCCAGCAGGCCAGCTCGGTGCGCGGGTCTCAGCTCGCCGTGCACTTGAACCGCCGTGGGTCCCGGGTGCTCCGCGCGCTCGACGCCATCGGGGATGAGCTCGGAATCCCGGATGCCGCTGTCGCGGTGGCGTGGCTTCTCGCGCAGAAGGTCGTGACGGCGCCGATCGTGAACGCCTTCGCCGCGCGTCACGTCGTGGAGTGCATGCGCGCCGTGGGCGTGCGACTGAGCCGAGCCCACCTGTCGGACATCGCCCGCGCCGCAGAGTGAACGGCCCCGTGTCGGGGGCGTGACGTAGGCTGGAAGTGTTCTGCGGGGGGCCCGCACACTGACGACGAGGTGAGCTGACGTGACGCATTACATCTACCTGGTGCGCCATGGTGAGCACCAGGATGCCGAGCACGGACTCACCGACGGACCCCTGTCGCCCCGCGGCCATCGTCAGGCTGCGCTCCTCGCCGATCGGCTGTCCGGACTCCCGCTGGACGCCGTATGGCACTCGCCTCTCGAGCGCGCGGCGCAGACCGCCCGCGCCGTGGCAGAGCGCTTGCCGTCGGTGTCGCCCGAGGCATCCGCCCTGCTGTTCGACTGCGTTCCGACGGGCATGACGCCCGAGACTCCCGCGGCTTACGAGCCGTTCTTCGGCTCGGTGACCGAGGCCGAGATCGAGGCGGGGCGGGCGCAGATGTCGGATGCCACGGCCGAGTTCCTGGCCCGCAAGACCGGCGAGGTGCACGAGCTGCTGATCACCCACAACTTCGTGATCGCTTGGTTCGTGCGCGAGGTTCTGCAGGCCCCGGACTGGCGATGGATGACGATCAACCAGGCCTTCTGCGGCCTGACCGTCATTGCGCAGAAGAAGGGTCGGCCCTGGACTCTCCTGTCGCACAACGACCTGTCGCATCTGCCGGTCGAGCTGCGCACGGGGCTCGTCGACCCGCTCCCGGTGTGAGGCGAGGGGTGACACCGACGGCGGCATGACTCCCGAGGACGGCGTCAGTCCAGCACCTTGCCGTACCACCTCGTCGCGTTGGCGTTGTCGTTGTAGGCCGGGATCGCCTCGAACCCCGACCGTGCGTAGAGCCCGCCCGCGGCGTCGAGCGTGTGATGGGTGTCGAGCACGAGTTCCGCGGCGCCGCGCTCACGCGCGCGGCGTTCGAGGTCGTCGAGGATCACACGGCCCCAGCCGCGGCCACGTCCGCTGTCGCGGACGAACAGGTGCTTCACCTCGTCGCGCGGTCCGTGGGGTCCCTCCTCGATCCGACGGATGCCGCCGCACCCGACGGGGTGACCCTCGTCGTCATCCAGGACGACGAAGACCCCGGCCGGCTCGACGAACGTCGCGGGGGAGGGGAACACCGTCCGGTATCCGCCGCCGGGGAAGATCGACGCACGCAGCGCGAAGTACTCCTCGAGCAGCGCATGGGCATCGGGGGCGTCGACGGGGGAGGTGCGGATCGAGACCATCTGTCGATGCTAAGCGAGGGGTGCCGCGGCGCGTCTGTGGACAGAGCGTTCCGACCCCCGCGTCGCCGCCTAGGCTGACACCATGACCACACGCGTAGCCATCGTGGGCGCATCCGGAAAGCTCGGCGGAGTCATCCGCGACGTCGTCGAGTCGGAAGAGGGGTACGAGGTCTCCGCCGTGCTCGGTTCGGGCTCCGACCTGGGCGAGCTCGACGGCGCCGATCTGGTGATCGACGCGTCCACCCCGGCGGTCTCGATCGACGTCGTCCGCGCGGCCATCGAGCGCGGCATCAACGTGCTCGTGGGCACGTCCGGCTGGTCGAGCGAACGGATCGCGCTGGTGCGCCCCCTGGTGGATGCCAGTGGCACTGGCGCCGTGTTCATCCCCAACTTCTCGCTCGGCTCCGTCATCGGCACCGCTCTGGCTGCGGCGGCGGCACCCTTCTTCCCCTCGATCGAGATCGTCGAGGCGCATCGCGAGACGAAGGTCGATTCGCCCAGCGGTACCGCGGTCCGAACCGCGGAGCTGATCGCGGCGGCGCGCGAGAAGGTCGGTCCGGTGCAGTCGCCGCACGTCGACCAACGCGCGCGCGGCCAGCAGGTCGCCTCGGTTCCCATCCACTCGCTCCGTCGCCCCGGTGTCATCGCCCGGCAGGAGACGGTTCTCTCGGGCGCGGGGGAGTCGCTCACGATCGTGCATGACACGATCGATCCGGCCACGGCCTATGCTCCCGGCATCCGAATCGCCTTGGCCGCCGCCCGCGAAGCGCGAGGCGTCATCGTCGGGCTCGACAGCTTCATCGACATCGGTGTGCGTACGCGCCCCGCCCGCGCCGAGGCGCCCATCGCCGACGACGACGTGTCGGGGCAGGTCGCCGGCGTCACCAGCGCATGAAGACGCGCGTCGCCGTCGCGGTCATGACGGTGCTGTTGCTGCTGTACATCGTGCTGGCCGGTCAGCGTGCCGTGGTGCTGCTGACCAGCGGTGACGGCGTCGGCGTGGCGATGGGGGTCGCCCTCATCGTGCTGCCGATCATCGCTCTCTGGGCCATCGGGCGCGAACTGTGGTTCGGTGTTCGCGCCCAGAGGCTCGGCGAGACGTTGGATGCCGAAGGCGGGCTGCCGCGTGAGGAGATCGAGGTGCGGCCGAGTGGCCGCGCGACCCGCGACGACGCCGATGCCCTGTTCCCGGCCTACCGCGCCGACGTCGAAGCTCGGCCTGGCGACTGGCGCGCGTGGTACCGCCTCGGACTCGCCTACGACGCGGCCGGCGATCGCCGTCGTGCCCGCGAGGCCGTCCGGAAGGCGATCTCCCTCGAGGCAGTCAACCGGCGAACCGCCTGAGACGCCTTCCGTGGGCGACGGCGCGCCCCCGCGGGCGCGCTCAGCGCCCGGCGGGAACGGCCGAGGCCACGGCATCCTCGACGGTGGCGTGCTGGAACGCGAAGCCGTCGTTCTCGAGGACGGCGGGGCGAACATCGGCATCCGAGGTGAGCAGCGCCTCCGTCGCGTCGCGCCCGAGTGCGAGCTTCATGCCCCACACCGGGGCCCGCAGGACGTAGGGCCGGTTCATGCGTCGCGCCAGGGCGAACCCGAGGTCGTTCGCGGTCGCCCGGCTGGGGCCGGTGAGGTTCACGGGGCCCTCGATACCGGAGTCGATGACGTGGCGGATGGCGCGCACCTCGTCCTCGAGCGTGATCCAGGGCCACACCTGCGTGCCGCGTCCGATGGGACCGGAGACGCCGAGCTTCGTCATCAGCAGGAGGGGCTTCAGCACCCCGCGCTCGTGCACGATCGGGGCCGTGCGCAGCAGGGCCACGCGGGCCCGCGAACCGGCTCCGCGTGCGGCGCTCTCCCACTCCTCGCAGATGTCCGCGAGGAAGCCCTCGCCGCGGCGGGACGACTCGGTGAGGACGGCGCCCGGTTGCGAGCCGTAGTACCCCGTCGCCGAGGCGTTCACGAGCGCGGGCGCGTCGTCGCCGAGTTCGCGGATCGCGGTGGCGAGCGTCCGTGTGGGGGTGATGCGCGACCACAGGAGCTGGCTCTTGTACGACGGCGTCCAGGGGAATCTACCGATCGAGGCGCCGTTGAGGCACACCACGGCGTCGGCACCGGCCAGGATGCCGGGATCGAGGGGGGTGGCATCCTGCAGCCACTGCACCTCGTGCGGGCCGGAAGCGGGGTGCCGCACGAGCGAGGTGACCTCGACACCGTCGCCGCGGAGCGACTCCGCGAGAGCGGAGCCGATGAGGCCCGACGCGCCGGCGAGAATGACGCGTCGGGCCGAGGACTCAGGCAAGCGTGGCCTCGAGCGTGATGTCGATGCCCGCGAGCGCCTGCGAAACGGGGCAGTTCGCCTTCGCGTCGTTCGCGATCTTCTCGAACGTCGCCGCGTCGAGGCCGGGGACCACGGCGTTGACGTTCAGGTGGCTGCCGGTGATGCCGGTGCCGGGCTTGAAGGTGACCGAGGCGGTCGCGTGGATCGACTCGGGAGGGGTGCCGTTTTCGGCGAGGGCGTTGGAAAGGGCCATGCTGAAGCACGACGAGTGCGCGCCGGCCAACAGCTCTTCGGGCGTGGTGACCGAGCTGGAGCCCTCGCTCCGCGCCTTCCAGTTCACGTCGAACGTGCCGATTCCGGACGAGGTGAAGGTGACTTCGCCCGATCCCTCGAACAGGCTGCCCTTCCAGGCGGTGGTGGCTTCGCTCGTGACGGCCATGGGAACCTCCGGCTTTCCGCGCAGCCCCGAATGGCTGCGGCGGAAGTCAGCCTAGCCACGGCCTCCGACCCGTCGGAGGTCTTGACAGCCGGTGCTTATGCGGAGGATCAGGCGGCCGACGGACGGCGACGTCCGATGAGCCCCGCTCGCTGCAGGAGCAGGTAGAGCTGGCATCCGAGGCACAGGCCGAAGGCCGCGTTCAGGAACGCCGCGAGGAACGCGGCGGCGGCGGCGATCGGCAGCGCCCACGGCACGCCCGCCAGGTGGAGGAGAAGTCCTCCCACCGTGACGAACAGGCCGACGCCCTGAGCGAAACGCGGCGGGCGAGGGTCCTCGAACTCGGTCGGCGGCGCGAGACGCGGCTGGACGACGCGGCGATAGAGAACGCCCCACGGCGCGGTGCGGGGCGAGGCGACGCTCCACAGGAAGAGTGCGGCGATCACGAGGACCAGAAGGAAGCCCGGATCCGCGACGCGCGCTCCGAAGGAAGCTGCCGCCAGGTCGCCGGTGGAGATGCCGACGAGCGACAGGAACGTCGCGATCAGCAGGAGAACGGCGGTGATGGATGCCGCGAACCGCGGCCCTCGGACATCGATGCGCTGGACCTCAGGCACGGGCGGACTCCTCTTGCAAACGGGTGAGTTCGAGTTCGACCACGGCGCGGCCAGGGGTGCCGCCGAAGCGCGTACGGATGACGCCGGTCCGATCGAGGACGAGGGTGGTGGGGGTCTGCAGCACGCGGAAGTGCTGGGCGATGTCGGGGCGGTGGGTGAGGTCGACGTCGAGGTGTCGCACACCCTCGCGAGCTTCGGCGATGTCGGAGAGCATGCGGTGCACGCCGGGGCAGCGCGCGCACATCTCGGTGCTGAACTGCAGCAGCGTGGCTTCTTCGCCGAGCCCGTCGGCGCCCAGGCGACGCGGGTCGACGATCTCGGCAGAGTCCACGGCGCGGGCGCGGCCCTGGGTGCGGCGGAAGACGACGCCGGCACCCACGGCCACCACGACGAGCGCGGCGGTCACGAGAAGAGCGATAGTCAGGTCCACGACCGACAACGCTAACGCGCACGCGGGGGAGGAGGGTCGATGAGTCGCCGAATGACGAGCTCGTCCGGTGTTTCCTCAGCGTGCACCCAGGACGGCCCCTCCTCCCCGCCCGCAGGATCGGCGACATCGTCCCCGCGCACCGCCCGCGTGCCGGAGTCCCCGGGTATCGTGAGGGCCGTGACCGCCGACATCCCCACGCCGTACGAAGATCTTCTCCGCGACGTCCTCGAAGCGGGAGTGCACAAGTCCGATCGCACCGGCACGGGCACCACCAGCGTGTTCGGTCGGCAGATCCGGTTCGATCTGGCCCAGGGCTTCCCGCTCGTGACGACCAAGCGGGTGCACATGAAATCGATCGTGTACGAGCTCCTCTGGTTCCTGCGTGGCGAATCCAACGTCGGCTGGCTGCAGCAGAACGGCGTGACCATCTGGGACGAATGGGCGGATGCCGACGGCGAGCTCGGGCCCGTCTACGGCGTCCAGTGGCGTTCGTGGCCGACCGCAGACGGGGGAGAGATCGACCAGATCTCGCAGGTGATCGAGCAGATCCGCCGCGATCCCGACTCGCGTCGCCTCATCGTGTCGGCGTGGAACCCCGCCGACATCCCCGACATGGCGCTCGCTCCGTGCCACGCGCTGTTCCAGTTCTACGTCGCCGACGGCAAGCTCTCGTGCCAGCTGTACCAGCGCAGTGCCGACATGTTCCTCGGCGTGCCGTTCAACATCGCGTCCTACGCACTGCTCACGCTCATGATCGCGCAGCAGACCGGACTCGAGCCGGGCGAGTTCGTGTGGACCGGCGGTGACTGCCACGTCTACGACAACCACCGCGAGCAGGTGCAGGAGCAGCTCTCTCGCGATCCGTACCCGTACCCGACGCTGCGGTTCGCGCGAAAGCCCGCGTCGATCTTCGACTACGCGTACGACGACATCGTCGTCGAGGACTACCAGCACCACCCGGCGATCCGGGCGGCCGTCGCCGTATGACCCGCGTCGGGCTCGTCTGGGCGCAGGCGCGCGGCGGCGTCATCGGCGCCGGCGGGGAGATGCCCTGGCACGTGCCCGAAGACCTCGCGCATTTCCGTACCGTGACGGGTGAATCCGACGTCATCATGGGCCGGCGGACGTGGGAGTCGCTGCCGCCGCGCTTCCGGCCGCTGCCGGGGCGCCGCAACATCGTGGTGTCGCGGTCCGACGAGTGGGTCGGCGAGGGGGCGGAGAGAGCCGCGTCTCTGGACGCGGCTCTGACGCTGTCCACGACGGCGGAGGTCTGGGTGATCGGTGGCGGCCAGCTCTACGCCGAGGCCATCGCGGATGCCGACCTGCTCGAGGTCACGCAGCTCGATCTCGACGTGGACGGGGACACCGTGGCCCCCCGGCTCGAGGGCTGGACCCGCACGGCCGCCGACCCCGAGGACGGCTGGCACGTCTCGCGGACCGGCATCCGGTACCGCTTCGAGACCTACGAACCCGGGGAGCGATCGTGACGCGGACCGCGCTCATCACGGGGGCGAGCTCGGGTCTGGGCGCCGAGTTCGCCCGTCAGCTCGCCGCGCGCGGTGCCGACGTTATCCTCGTCGCGCGTGACGAGCACGCGCTCGCCACGGTCGCCGACGGCATCCGCGGGGCCTCCGGGGTGAGCGTCGAGGTGTTGCCCGCCGACCTCCTCGACGACGACGATCGGGCCGCGGTCGAAGCACGTCTCGCCGGGGGCGTCGACGTCCTGGTCAACAACGCCGGGTTCGGACTCGACCTCGCGTTCGAGAAGAACGATGTGGCCGACGAGGTGCGGCACCTGCGTCTCCACGTCGAGGTCGCCCTGCGCCTCACCCACGCGGCTCTCCCGGCGATGCTCCGCCGCGGTGGTGGACGCATCATCAACGTCGCCTCGGTCGCCGGATTCGTTCCGCGGGGCACCTACGGCGCCGTGAAGGGCTGGCTCATCTCGTTCAGTCGGTGGGCCACGGTCGCGTACGCACCGCGCGGGGTGACCGTGACCGCGGTGTGCCCGGGCTTCGTCCACACGAACTTCCACGAGCGCCTCGGCCTGCCACCGGGGCAGGAGGGGGTCCCGCCGGGGATGTGGCTGGATGCCGAGACGGTGGTCCGCGAAGGTTTGCGTGACGCCGCCCGCGGGCGCGCGGTGTCCATTCCCTCGCTGCGCTACAAGCTGCTCGTCGCCGTCTCCCGGCTCCTGCCCGACCGTGTGGTCGTGCGCGCCGCTTCCCGCGGACGCTGACGTCAGCGGAACCGGCCGGCGCGGATGCCGGCGAAGGCCAGAGCCGCGATCGTCTCGCCGTCGGTGATCTCTCCGTCGGCGATGAGATCGAGAACGTCCGCGAACGCCACCCAGCGCACGGCTTCGATGCCCTCCTCCCGCTGGGAGGACCCGGCATCCTCGATTCGGAGATCGCGGGCGAGGAAGACGTGCTCCGGCGCGTCGGCGATGCCGTTCAGGGCGTTCATCCGGCCGAGATACTCCCACCGCGCGGCCGTCACGCCGCTCTCCTCGCGCAGTTCGCGTTGCGCGGCGACGAGCGGGTCCTCGCCGTCGCTTCCCCCGGCGGGTACCTCGAGGGAGCGTCCGGTCGTATACCGCTCCAGCTCGACGAGGCAGACGCGGTCGTCCTCGTCCATCGCGACGACGAACACCGCAGGCTGCTGCATCTGCACGACGCCGTAGATGCCGTCTCCGTCGGGACCGGTGACTTCGTCTTCGCGCACCCGGATCCAGCGGTTCTCGTACACGGTGCGGGAGGAACGGGTCGACCAGGCCATGCCGTCAGCCTAGAGCGGCTCCGGGTCGCGCCCGGTCGACCGCCGGGTGATGTTCGCCTTCGAGCGGATGCGGCCCCGGTGACCGACGTCCGAACCGATAACCTGAGAGCATGACGCACTCCGGCAACCCCTTCGGTCAGGTGCTCGTCGCGCTCGTCACCCCCATGACGGCCGACGGCGAGGTCGATTGGCCCGCCGTCGAGAAGCACATCGACGACGTCGTCAGCGCGGGTGCCGACGGTGTCGTCGTCACCGGCACGACGGGTGAGACCTCCACGCTCACCGACCCCGAGAAGCTCCGCCTCGTCGAGGTCGGCAAAGACGTGGCCGCGGGACGCGCGAAGATCATCACCGGCGGTGGCTCCAACGAGACCGCGCACGCGATCGAGCTGTACAAGGCCAGCGAGAAGGCCGGCGCGGACGGCATCATGATCGTCACGCCGTACTACAACAAGCCCACCCAGGCCGGCATCCTGACCCACTTCCGACTCGTGGCCGACGCGACCGACCTGCCCGTGATCCTCTACGACATCCCCGGACGCACCGGCGTCGAGATCAAGTACGAGACGATCCTGCGCCTGGCGAAGCACCCCAACATCCTCGCCGTCAAGGATGCCAAGGGTGATTTCAGCGAGGTCAGCCGTGTGCTGAACCAGACCGACCTCATGTACTTCTCGGGCGACGACGCGAACGTGCTGCCGCATCTCTCGATCGGCGCAGCCGGGCTCATCGGTGTCACGGCGAACATCGCCGCCGCGCCGTACCGGACGATCGTGGATGCCGTGAACCGCGGTGACCTCGCTACCGCCACCGCCGCGCACAAGCGGCTGGAGCCCCTGGTCCGCGCCGTCATGACGCACGTGCCCGGCACGGTCGCCGCGAAGTACATCCTGCACGGGCTGGGCCGCATCGGCAGCCCGCGCGTGCGCCTGCCCCTGGTCGGTCCGGAGGAGTGGGAGGCCGCCGCGATCGAGGACGAACTGGCGCTGGTCCGCGAGGTCCAGGGCGCGGACTTCTCCAACTTCCGCCCCGACCGCAATGCGGCCGCCGGTGGCGCTCTGCCCAAGGTGCACGGCACCACGAGATAAGCATCGGCGTCCGCCGAACCGCGGCCAGGGACGCCACACGAAGGGATGCCGCAGGGCGGCATCCGAGGAGGCACCATATGCCCACGACCGTTTACGATCCCCCCGCTCTCGCTCAGGGAACCCTGCGCGTCATCCCGCTCGGCGGCCTCGGCGAGGTCGGCCGCAACATGACCGTCTTCGAGTACGAGGGAAAGCTCCTCATCGTCGACTGCGGAGTGCTGTTCCCGGAAGAGCACCAGCCCGGTGTCGACCTGATCCTGCCCGACTTCGAGCCCATCCGGCACCGCCTCGACGACATCGTCGGCGTCGTTCTCACGCACGGGCACGAAGACCACATCGGGGCCGTGCCCTACCTGCTCAAGCTCAAGGCCGACATCCCCCTCATCGGGTCGGGTCTTACGCTCGCGCTCATCGAGGCGAAGCTCAAGGAGCACCGCATCCGGCCGTACACCCTCACGGTGAAAGCGGGTCAGCGCGAGCAGGTCGGCCCGTTCGACCTCGAGTTCGTCGCCGTCAACCACTCGATCCCGGATGCCTTGGCCGTGGCGATCCGCACCCCTGCCGGACTCGTCCTGGCCACCGGTGATTTCAAGATGGACCAGCTGCCGCTGGACGGACGGATCACCGACCTCCGCGCGTTCGCGCGTCTCGGTGAGGAGGGCGTCGACCTGTTCCTCGTCGACTCCACCAACGCCGACGTCCCCGGGTTCACGCCGACCGAGCGTGCGATCGGCCCCGTTCTCGACCAGGTCATCGCCAAGGCTCCCCGACGCGTGGTCGTCGCGAGCTTCTCGAGCCACGTGCACCGCGTGCAGCAGGTGCTCGACGCGGCGCACGCGAACGGTCGCCGCGTCGCCCTGCTCGGTCGCAGCATGGTGCGCAACATGGGGATCGCCGCCGACCTGGGCTACCTGAACGTGCCCGACGGCGTCCTCATCGACTACAAGAAGGCTCGCGATTTGCCCGACGACAAGATCGTCTACATGTCGACCGGTTCGCAGGGCGAGCCGATGGCGGTGCTCAGCCGCATGGCGAACCTCGACCACGCGATCGAGCCCGGCGAGGGCGACACCGTGATCCTGGCATCCAGCCTCATCCCCGGAAACGAGAACGCGGTGTATCGCGTGATCGACGGCCTCACCAAGCTCGGCGCCACCGTCGTGCACAAGGGCAACGCCAAGGTGCACGTGTCCGGTCACGCGGCGGCGGGGGAGTTGCTGTACTGCTACAACATCCTCAAGCCGAAGAACGTCCTGCCCGTGCACGGGGAGTACCGCCACCTGATGGCCAACGCGAAGCTGGCGCAGGAGACGGGGATCCCCGCCGAGAAGACGATCCTCGGTGAGAACGGCACGGTCGTCGACCTCCGTGACGGGCGCGCCGAGGTCGTCGGCCAGCTCGATATCGGATTCGTCTACGTCGACGGGTCCTCCGTGGGTGAGATCACGGATGCCGACCTCAAGGACCGTCGGATCCTGGGCGAGGAGGGCTTCATCTCGGTGATCGTCGTCGTCGACCGCCAGACCGGGAAGATCATCTCCGGCCCTGAAGTGCACGCGCGCGGGTTCGCCGAAGACGCTGCGGTGTTCGAGAGCGTCAAGCCGAAGATCGCCGCGGCGCTCGCCGAGGCGGCGCAGTCGGGTGTGCGCGACACGCACGCCCTGTCGCAGGTCGTCCGCCGGACAATCGGCCGCTGGGTCAACCAGTCGCTGCGTCGGCGCCCGATGATCGTGCCGCTCGTCATCGAAGCGTGAGGTCGTTCCCCGCTCTCCCCGCCCTAAGAGAGCGGGGACCGTAGGGCGAGCGGGCCGGTCATCGGTATCATGCGGGCATGCCCGCCATCCCGATCCGCGCGGCACTCCCGTCCGACGGTGCCTTTCTCGCCGACATGACGGTCGAGGCCGCCAACTGGCGCGCCGGCAGCGCCCGGCCGCGGCACGAGGTGCTCAGCAGCCCCGACCATCAGCGCTACGTCGCCGGCTGGCAGCGCCCGGGGGACGCCGGTTTCGTGGCGGAGTCGCCCGCCGGCGAGGCGATCGGCGCGGCCTGGTATCGCATGCTGCCGCGCAGCGAGCCCGGTTTCGGATGGGTGGGGACGGGCGTCCCCGAGCTGATCATCGGCGTGCGTCCGGTGTGGCGCGCACACGGGGTGGGGCGGGCGCTGCTCCAGCGCCTCGTGGCCCACGCCCGTGATCAGGGCTATTCGCGCATCAGTCTGAGCGTCGAGCGCGACAATTTCGCCCGCACGTTCTATCGCACCGAGGGCTTCGCGGTCACCCGGGCGGGTCAAGGGCGCGATGTGATGGTCAAGACGTTGCGCTGACGCGTCCCGGGTATCGGTCCTGCGTCGAATACCGCGTCGGTCCGCGCGAATGTCGGACACCCCGCCTACCGTGGAGGAATGCCCCGCAGTACGTCCACGTCCGGCGGTCGCGCTCCCGCGAAGGGACAGGCGCGATCCAAAGCGTCCGCGCCCGCGCCCAAGCGGTACGTCGACGAGCCCGAGAAGCCTCCGGTCGCCGTCCGTGCCTGGACGGCCCTCGCCCACGGGGTCGGGGGGATGTTCCGCGTCTTCGGTCCCGAGACGCTCGAGCGCGACCAGCGTCGCGACGGTTTCCCCTTCCTGCTCGTGATCCTCGCGGTGCTCGGAGCGGTCGTCGAGTGGTTCTTCATCGGCAACGACGTCGCCGCGACGATCAGTGCCTACAGCTTCGGCGGAGTGATCGGCCGGGTGGCGTTCGTCTTCCCGGTGCTGTTGCTTCTGCTCGCCGGATGGCTGTTCCGGCATCCGTCGTCCGTTCACGACAACGGCCGCATCGGCATCGGCTTCGCGCTGTTCGTCATCTCCATGGCCGGGTTCTGCCATGTCGCCGGAGGGGGGCCGGCGCCGAGCGAGGGGCTGCCGCGGCTGAGTCTCGCCGGCGGACTCGCCGGATGGCTGATCGGCGAACCTCTGTCGCTCCTCACCGATGTCGGGGCGTACATCGCGCTCTCGCTCCTCACGGTCCTCAGCATCCTGATCCTCACCAAGACCCCGCCGAACCGGATCGGTCACCGCCTCGGCGACCTCTACGCCTGGATGTTCGGCGCGGAACGCGTCGAGAAAGAGGCGCCCACCGCCGTCCTTCCCGTGGATGCCGACGACGAGGCGCCCGCTGAAAAGTCGCTGCCGTGGTGGCGTCGGAACAAGTCCGGCCGCGAGGAGGACGTCGACGGCGACCTCGGCTCCGACGACCTCACGACGCTGTTGACGCCCGGGGCGCCCCAGGGCGGCTTCGAATCCGCCGTGGTGACGCCGTCGGCTCCCGCCGCTCCGCCGGCACGGCCGCCGCTTCCCCCCGCGCCCGACGCTCTGACCGAGATCATCGACCCGGCCGCGCTCGCGAGCGTGGGCGCTGGGCGCGGGCTTCAGGACGACTCGCCGACGCTCGACGATGCCGACGATGATCTGCCGGGCATCTCCGGTCTCGGCGGAGACAACGCCGGCCTGCCCCCGTCGGCGAACTACCGTCTGCCGTCGGTGACCGCTCTGGCCGCCGGGACGCCGCCGAAGGAACGCTCCGCCGCGAACGACGCCGTCGTCCGCGCCATCGAGAGCGTCATGGAACAGTTCAAGGTGGATGCGCGCGTCACCGGTTTCTCGCGCGGTCCAACGGTCACCCAGTACGAGATCGAGGTCGGCCACGGTGTGAAGGTCGAGCGCATCACCGCGCTCACGAACAACATCGCTTACGCCGTCGCCTCCAACGAGGTGCGCATCCTCGCGCCCATCCCCGGCAAGAGCGCGATCGGCGTCGAGATCCCCAACGCCGACCGCGAGATCGTGACCCTCGGTGACATCCTGCGCTCCGACGCCGCGGCCGCGTCCACGCATCCGATGACGATCGGTGTCGGGAAAGACGTCGGTGGCGGATTCGTCGTCGCCAACCTCGCGAAGATGCCCCACTTGCTCGTGGCCGGTTCCACCGGATCGGGAAAGTCGAGCTTCGTCAACTCGATGATCACGAGCCTGTTGATGCGGGCCAAGCCGTCCGAGGTCCGGATGGTGCTCATCGACCCGAAGCGCGTCGAACTCACGTCCTACGCGGGCGTTCCGCACCTGATCACACCCATCATCACGAACCCCAAGAAGGCGGCCGAAGCGCTGCAGTGGGTCGTGAAAGAGATGGACATGCGGTACGACGACCTCGCGTCGTTCGGGTTCCGTCACATCGACGACTTCAACAAGGCCGTTGTCGCGGGTGAGATCCAGCTGCCGGCCGGCAGCGAGCGCGTCCTCAAGCCGTATCCGTACCTCCTCGTGGTGGTCGACGAGCTCGCCGACCTCATGATGGTGGCGCCGCGCGACGTCGAAGACTCGATCGTTCGCATCACCCAGCTCGCCCGCGCCAGTGGCATCCACCTCGTGCTGGCGACCCAGCGCCCATCGGTCGACGTGGTGACGGGTCTCATCAAGGCGAACGTGCCGTCGCGACTGGCCTTCGCGGTCACGAGCGTCACGGATTCGCGCGTCATCCTGGATCAGCCCGGTGCCGACCGCCTGATCGGTCAGGGCGACGGTCTTTTCTTGCCGATGGGGGCCTCGAAGGCCGTGCGCGTGCAGGGCGCGTGGGTGAGCGAGCAGGAGATCGAGCGCGTCGTCGCTCACGTCACCCAGCAGGCGCGCCCGGAGTACCGAGCCGACGTGCAGGCCGCGGCCGAGAAGAAAGAGATCGACGCCGATATCGGTGACGACCTCGAGCTGCTTCTCGCCGCCGCCGAACTGGTGGTCTCGACGCAGTTCGGCTCGACGTCGATGCTCCAGCGCAAGCTTCGCGTCGGTTTCGCCAAGGCCGGGCGCCTGATGGACCTCCTCGAATCGCGCGAGATCGTGGGGCCGTCCGAAGGGTCGAAGGCGCGCGACGTCCTCGTCACGAACGAACAGTTGCCGTCCGTCCTCGCCCGGCTCCGCGGCGAGGAGCCGCCAGCGGGCTCCGACGACGACCGATACGGCCCGGACGCCGTAGAGGCGCAATACGACGGTCTGCCCGTCGTCGGGGATGACGAGGACTCGGAAGACGCCTGGCAGCTGACGGGACGCGAGTGATGGCTGTCCACCCGCAGCTTCCCAACGCGATCACGATCGCGCGGATCCTCTGCGCGCCGGTGTTCCTCTGGCTGCTGCTCGCGGATGCGGGTGCCGGGGGAGGACTGCGCTGGGCCGCCGGGATCCTGTTCATCGTGGCCATCGCCACGGACGGGGTGGACGGTTACATCGCTCGTCGTTACGAGATCGTCAGCGACCTCGGCAAGCTGCTGGATCCGATCGCGGATAAGGCGTTGACCGGCGTCGCCTTCGTCGGCCTGTCGATCCTGGGCGAGTTGCCCTGGTGGGTCACGATCATCGTGCTCGTCCGTGAGATCGGCATCACGATCTACCGGTTCATCGTCGTCAGCGACCACGTGCTGGCCGCCGCCTGGATGGGCAAGCTCAAGACCGTCGCCCAGGCCGTCGCGCTCTCCATCGCGCTCCTGCCGTTGGCCTCCCTCGCGGATTCCGCGGTGTGGCAGTCCGTGGTCTGGTGGGCCGGCACGGTGACGATGACGATCGCCGTGATCCTCACGATCGCGTCGGGGATCGATTACGTCGTCTCCGAGGTGCGTGGAGCGCGTGCGAAGCGGAGCGGCCGGTGATCGACGGCGTCCCTGACGACCTCGACGAGACGCTGGTGCGTGACCCGCGCGAGAGTGCGGCGGTGCTGCTCGACCGCCTCGTCGAGCTCGGCTGGACCGTCGCTGTTGCCGAATCGCTCACCGGGGGAATGGTCGTTTCCTCGCTCGTCGATATCCCCGGTGCCTCCCGCGCCGTGCGCGGCGGTGTCGTGGCATATGCGACCGATGTGAAGCGGAGTGTCCTCGGAGTCGATCCGGCGTTGCTGGAAGCGCACGGAGCTGTCCACCCCCGCGTCGCTCGCCAAATGGCACGCGGAGTGCGCGACGTTCTCGGACGCGACGGAACTCCGGCCGATGTCGGGATCGCCACCACCGGCGTGGCCGGCCCCGAGCCCCAGGACGGGCAGCCGGTGGGGACCGTGCACATCGCGGTCTCCACCCCGCTCGGCACGCGCGTTGATTCGCTCGTCATCTCCGGCGACCGGGATCGCATTCGCCGGGAAGCCACGCACATCGCCGTCCGTCGTGCCCTCGCGGCTCTGTGACTCGGGCTGTCGTTCCCGCGGCGGGGGAACAAATGGTGACACACCCGGGTTGTTGTCATCGATTCCCATCCAGTGCCCAGCGCGCGGCATTAGGGTGACCTGAAATGGTGTTGTACCGTTGTCCACCCGGGCAGCGGAGGAATCGGTAGTGAGGAGGGGTTCACATGATCCTGGTCCGTCAAGAGATCGGCGAGGTCCTGCGTGAGCTCCGCCAGCAGAAGGGTCGTACCCTTCGCCAGGTCGCCAGCCGCGCCAGCGTCGCCCTCGGGTACTTGAGTGAAGTAGAGCGCGGTCAGAAGGAAGCGTCGAGCGAGATCCTCGCGTCGGTTGCCGAGGCCCTCGACGTCCCCATCTCGACGATCATGCGTGAGGTCGGCGATCGTCTGTCGGTTCTCGAAGGACTCCAGACCTTCCCCGATGTGGTCCCCGACGACCTCGTCGCATCCGTCGAGCCCGAACTGTCGCTGCGCTGACGTCTCCGGATGCGCCGTAGCGAATTCGATCGCGCCGTCGCCGACGAGTTCGGTCCGCGCGGTAGTTCGCTGATGACCGACCTTGTCCTGTCCGCCGTCGGTGGCCGGACGAGCGCGGATGCCCTCGCCGCGGGCGTCGACCCGCGTGAAGTCTGGCTCGCGCTGTGCGAGGAGACGGACGTTCCGATGGAGCGACGTTACGGGGTCGGGCGACTGGATCCGCGCCGGCGCTGATCGCGGTGCGTGACGACCGTCCGCCGGGGCCGTGCGTTCGGGTCTGACCACATTCTTCACGGCGTGTCATCGAATCTTCGTTCGATCTCGGCGTAGGCTCCTGCACATCGGAGTTTCGGACGTCTTCGTCCACAGAAGACGGGGTTCCCTCCACCGATGTCGGAGGCCCTCCCTACCGTGGGTGAAGTCGAACGACACTCTGAACGCCTTGTCGGGCATCTCCACCGTCGGTGGGGAGCGCGACAGCCTATAGGCGACGGAACGCGAGCAGAAAGAAGACGTCATGCCCTCACCCGCAGAGCGCGAAAAAGCCCTCGAGTCGGCCCTGGCTCAGATCGACCGTCAGTTCGGAAAGGGCTCGGTCATGCGCCTGGGCAGTGACGAGCGCGCACCGATCGAGACCATTCCGACCGGATCCATCGCCCTCGACGCCGCGCTGGGGATCGGCGGGCTTCCGCGCGGTCGCATCATCGAGATCTACGGCCCGGAGTCCTCGGGTAAGACCACGCTGACCCTGCACGCGATCGCCAACGCGCAGCGCGCCGGCGGTATCGCGGCGTTCATCGACGCCGAGCACGCGCTCGACCCCGAGTACGCCAAGAAGCTCGGCGTCGACATCGACGCGCTGCTCGTCTCGCAGCCCGACACCGGTGAGCAGGCGCTCGAGATCGCCGACATGCTGATCCGTTCCGGCGCCATCGACCTCGTCGTCATCGACTCGGTCGCCGCGCTCGTCCCCGAGGCCGAGATCAAGGGCGAGATGGGTGACTCCCACGTGGGTCTGCAGGCGCGCCTCATGTCGCAGGCTCTTCGCAAGCTCACGGGTGGACTGAACACCACCAAGACCACGGCGATCTTCATCAACCAGCTGCGCGAGAAGATCGGGGTGTTCTTCGGTTCTCCCGAGACCACCGCCGGTGGAAAGGCGCTGAAGTTCTACGCCTCGGTCCGTCTCGACATCCGTCGCATCGAGACCCTGAAGGACGGCGCCGAGGCGGTCGGAAACCGTACACGGGTCAAGGTCGTCAAGAACAAGATGGCACCGCCTTTCAAGCAGGCGGAGTTCGACATCATCTACGGCGTCGGCATCTCTCGCGAAGGCAGCCTCATCGACTTCGGCGTCGAGCACGGCATCGTGAAGAAGTCGGGTGCCTGGTACACGTACGACGGTGAGCAGCTCGGGCAGGGTAAAGAGAACGCCCGGAGCTTCCTCATCAAGAACCCCGATGTCGCCGCCGAGATCGAGTCGAAGATCAAGACCAAGCTCGGGATCGGTGTCGCCCCAGCGGCGGCACCGACGACCGACGAGCTCGCGGCCCGCCGCCCGGCCTGATGAGCGATGACGCAGGCCGCCCGGGTCGCGACCCCGAAGTATCGTCGGGGAGCGGCGCGGGCGGCGCGGGCGAAGACGCGCTCGCCCCGGTGATTCCGCTCTTCGGCAGCGGCGGGCGTGCGCGCCATGACCGAGGCGCGGTGTCGCGGCATCCCTCGATGCGATCCGTCGCCGACGACAGCTCGGTGCGGTGGGCTCTGCCCGGTGCCGCAGCCGGAGGGACCGCTGACGACGCTGCCGGTGACGATTCGCCGGAGGAGATCCGCGACCGCGCTGAGGCACTCCTCCTCCGTCGCCTGCGCGGACGCTCGCTCTCGCTGGTCGAGGCGGGTGCCGTCGTCCGCGAGGTCGAGGGCGCCGACGAGACCGTCGTCGATGAGGTCGTGGCGAAATTCGTCGACCTCGGCTATCTCGATGACGAGGCCTTCGCCGAACAGCTCGCGATGAGCGCGATCGAGCGGCGCGGTCAGGGGCGCCGGGCTGTCGTCCAGACGCTCCGCAAACGCGGCATCCCGCGCGAGGTGGCCGATGCCACGGTCGCCGAGCTGCCGGACGACGACGCCGAACGCGCGCTGGAGTTCGCCCGGTCGAAGATCCGCGGGGTGAGCGGGAAGGATTACGACGCGAGTCTCCGACGCCTGGCGGGCCAGCTGGCCCGTCGCGGGTACGCGTCGTCGGTGTCGCTCGACGCGGCGCGTCAGGCTCTCGCCGAGGCGGGTGTGCGTCGCGCGCCCTTCACACGCCCCGCGGCCTCGGGCGTGCAGTTCACTCCCGACGACTGAGTCGGTGCCGAGCGTCGGTTCCGGTTCGTCCGGCCGTGGCGGGACTCGATGAACGACCCCGGCGACGCGGCGCACGGCGCTTAGAATGGCACGCATCATGACGACCCCTGTATCCACGCCGACGCTGATCGCGCCGTCCGACGCCGCCACCTCGGCCGACGGACGCGCCCGCACCTACGAGGTGCGTACGTTCGGCTGCCAGATGAACGTCCACGACTCCGAACGGCTCTCGGGGTCTCTCGAGAGTGCCGGCTACGTCCGCGCCGAAGCCGGCACCGACGCCGACGTCGTCGTGATCAACACGTGTGCCGTCCGCGACAACGCGGCAGGCAAGCTCTATGGCACGCTCGGGCACCTCAAGTCCCGCAAGGACGCCCACGGCGGCATGCAGATCGCCGTCGGCGGGTGCCTCGCCCAGATGGACAAAGAGGCCGTCCAGCAGAAGGCGCCGTGGGTCGATGTCGTCTTCGGCACGCACAACATGGGATCGCTGCCCGGGATGCTGGAGCGAGCTCGCCACAACGGCGAGGCCGAGCTCGAGATCCTGGAGTCGCTCGAGGTCTTCCCGTCGACGCTTCCGACCAAGCGCGATTCCGTCCACAGCGGGTGGGTATCGATCTCGGTCGGCTGCAACAACACCTGCACGTTCTGCATCGTCCCGAGCCTGCGCGGAAAAGAGAAAGACCGTCGTCCCGGCGACATCCTGAACGAGATCCGCCTCCTCGTGGATGACGGCGCGATCGAGGTCACGCTGCTCGGGCAGAACGTGAACTCCTACGGAGTCGAGTTCGGAGACCGCCTGGCGTTCGGCAAGCTGCTCCGCGCGGCCGGAGAGATCGAGGGCCTCGAGCGCATCCGCTTCACGAGCCCGCACCCCGCGGCCTTCACCGACGACGTCATCGCGGCCATGGCCGAGACGCCGTCCGTGATGCCTCAGCTGCACATGCCGCTGCAGTCGGGGTCCGACCGCGTCCTCAAGGCCATGCGTCGCTCGTACCGCAGCGAGCGGTTCCTCGGCATCCTCGACCGCGTCCGCGAGCGCATCCCGTACGCGGCGATCACGACCGACATCATCGTCGGTTTCCCCGGCGAGACGGATGAGGACTTCGAGGAGACGATGCGCGTCGTCGAGGCATCCCGCTTCGCCAGCGCTTTCACCTTCCAGTACTCGATCCGCCAGGGCACTCCCGCAGCCACGATGGAGGGTCAGGTGCCCAAAGCTGTCGTGCAGGAGCGCTACGAGCGGCTCACCGCGCTGCAGGAACGGATCTCGCTCGAAGAGAACCAGAAGCAGCTCGGGCGCACCCTCGACGTGCTCGTCTCGACCGGCGAAGGCAAGAAGGATGCCGAGACGCGCCGCCTCACCGGCCGCGCCGAGGACAACCGTCTCGTTCACTTCGAGGTGCCCGACACGTCGGTCCTGCCGCGCCCGGGCGATGTCGTCTCGGTCCAGGTCACGCATGCCGCGCCGTTCTACTTGCTCGCCGACGCTCCCGCGGGGCAGCCGCTCCGCATTCGCCGGACACGCGCGGGCGACGCGTGGGACCGTACCCAGGCGGAGTCGTGCGGCGTGCCCGCGCCGGCCGGCGAAGCGGGTGCGCCCCGCGCCGTGTCGCTCGGCCTGCCCACGCTCCGCATCGGCGGGTGACGACGGACGAGGTCGCCGCACCGCGGCTCTGGGCGATCGTCGGGGCGACGGGGACCGGGAAGACGAGTCTCTCCCTCGATCTCGCGGAAGCGCTGAAGCGACGTGGCCGCGCCGCCGAGATCATCAACGCGGATGCCATGCAGCTGTACCGCGGGATGGACATCGGCACCGCCAAACTCCCCGTCGCCGAAAGGCGCGGCATCCCGCACCACCTGTTCGACGTCCTCGCGGTGACGGAGGAGGCGGCCGTCGCCTGGTACCAGGGCGTCGCGCGCGAGACCATCGATCGGCTGCATGCCCGCGGGACGGACGCCATCCTCGTCGGTGGTTCGGGGCTCTACGTCTCGAGCGTGCTCTGGGACTTCCGGTTCCCGCCTCGCGATCCCGCGGTGCGGGCCGGTCTGGAGAAGGAGCTCGAGAGGCTCGGCCCTGGCGCGCTCTACGAGCGTCTCCGCGCAGCCGACCCCATTGCGGCTCAGCGCATCGACCCGCGCAACGGCCGCCGGGTGGTGCGTGCCCTGGAGGTGCTCGCTCAGGGCGCGGACACGCACGGGGGCGCCCTCCCCGCGGCACCCGAGCTCTGGCATCCGCGCACCTCGATCGTCGGCACGTCCATCGAACGCGACATCCTGGTCGGATTGCTGGACGAGCGCGTCCTGCGGATGTGGGAGCTCGGCCTGACCGACGAGGTCGCCGGGCTTCGCGCTGACGGCCTCGAGCGGGGAGCGACGGCGGCACGTGCGATCGGGTACGCGCAGGCGCTGGCGGAGCTCCGCGGCGAGATGACGCGCGCGGAGGCGATCGCGGAGACCCAGGCGCTCACGCGGCGCTACGCGCGCCGCCAGGTGTCGTGGTTCCGCAGGTACGAGGACGTCCGGTGGGTCGACGCGCGCTCCCTCCGGGCCGAAGAACTCATCATCGAGGAGACCGGGAGATGACCGTGGAGATTCGAGCGTTCGACATCGCGGACGAAGACGCCGTCGTCGACCTGTGGGACACGGCCGGACTCACACGTCCCTGGAACGATCCGCGCGCCGATATCCGCCGCAAACTCACGGTGCAGCCCGAACTGTTCCTCGTCGCGGTCGACGGGGGAGAGCTCGTCGGCAGCGTCATGGCCGGATACGACGGTCATCGCGGTTGGCTCTACTACCTGGCCGCGGCCGAATCCCACCGCGGGCGAGGAGTCGGCCGTGCGCTCGTCGCCGAGGCCGAGCGGCTGCTCGAGGCGCTCGGTTGCCCCAAAGTCCAGCTGATGGTTCGACCCGACAACGTCGGCGTTCGCGGGTTCTACGACGCCCTCGGCTACGAGCCCTTCGAGACGTGGGCAACGGGCCGCCGGCTCATCGTCGACGGTCCCGGCGGCCCGGCCTGAGCCCTGTCCACACGGGCACGGGGGTCCGCCAACGGCGCGGGCGAGCGCCGGGCGCTCACCCGCATCGCCAGAGGACGAGCCTGCGATTCCGATCCCTAGACTGGATGCCATGGCGACTCTCGCGTTCACCAAAGGCCACGGAACCGGCAACGACTTCGTGGTCGTGTCCGATCCCGACGGTGAACTCGACCTTTCGGACGAACAGGTCGCGATCCTCTGCGACCGCCACTTCGGTATCGGTGCCGATGGACTCCTCCGTGTCGTGCGCTCGGCCGCCATCGAAGAGGGATCGGATGCCGCGGCCTCGGGTGCCGAGTGGTTCATGGACTACCGCAACGCCGACGGCTCGAAAGCCGAGATGTGCGGCAACGGCACACGGGTCTTCGCCCGCTACCTCACCGACACGGGACTCGCGGACATCGCCGACGGCCTGCGGATAGGAACGCGCGCCGGGATGAAGACCCTGACGCGCAGCGACCGCGGGTTCGAGGTCGATCTGGGTGAGTTCCGCATCGAGTCCGGTGAGGTGCTGGTGCGCGCCAAGGGGTTGCCGGTTGCCCGCCCCGGCGTGGGAATCGATGTCGGCAATCCGCACGTGGTCGTGGCGCTGTCGTCGGACGCCGAGCTCGAGGGTCTGGAACTCGCGTACCAACCGCTTCTGGATCCGACGCCCGAGCGTGGCGCGAACGTCGAGTTCGTGGTCCCCTCCGACCCTCTCGTGCACGAGGGTGTGGGGTCCATCAGCATGCGCGTCTTCGAGCGTGGTGTCGGTGAGACGCTCAGCTGCGGTACCGGGGTGGCCGCGGCTGCTCTCGCCGTCCGGCACTGGGCCGGCGCGGCGGCGCCCGATCTCTGGACCGTCGAGACGCGCGGGGGAACCCTGGGCGTGCGTGTCGCTGCGGGCCGGGTGTTCCTGTCCGGCCCGGCGTCGCTGGTGTTTACCGGCGAGGTCGCGCTCGCCTGAACCCGGCGGGCGCTGCCGTCGGCCGCGTCAGATCTCGTCGCGGATGACGTCGATGGGCTCGCTCGGCGGCGAGCCGTGGCGACGCACGCGCAGCACACGGTAGCCGCGGCCCGTCGCGGCGCGGTGCACGGAGAACCCCGTCGTGAAGGTGGCGGCCAGCCAGCGCTGCAGCGAGTCCGAGCCGAGGTTGCGCTGCACGACGAACCACCCGTCCGACCGCTCGGCGAGGCGCGGGATCCAGTGCTCGAGCATGCCGTGCAACTCGTTCTTGCCGACCCGGATCGGGGGATTCGAGCGGATCGTGCGGAAGGAGATCCCCTCGGGAACATCCTCGGGGCGCACGGCGTTGACATTGTCGAGGCCGAGGCGCTGCGCGTTCTGTCTCACGAGGTCGAGAGCGCGTTCGTTGACGTCGACCGCCCAGATCGTCGCGTGCGGCGCGTCCAAGGCGAGGCTCAGCGTGATCGGGCCCCAGCCGCTTCCCAGGTCGAGGAAGTTCCCACCGGCGGGCGGGGCAGGCGTGTTCGCCAACAGAACCGAGGTCCCGGCATCCAGGCGATCGGGACTGAACACTCCGCCAGCGGTCACGACTTCGAGTTCACGCCCGGCGAGCGTGACGCGAAGCCGGCGGAACTGTTCGGGACTCGACGGCGACGCGCTGAAATAGTGGTCGCTGCCCATCCCGGAAGCGTAGCGGACCGAAGCCCCCGGAGGTGGGGGCGACTAAAGTGCGAGCATGCCGTGGCATCGCCCGCGGACGAAAGGAACACATGACCGAACAGACCACACCCCCGAGCACCGATGCGTCGCCGGCCGACCCGGTCGACCGCGTGCTCTCGCGCGCCGAAGCGCACCGAGGGGTCCGGGTCTTCGGAGCGGCGCAAGCCCTTCAAGATGCCTCGACGGCGTACGGCGGATCGAGCGACGGCGACCAGTGGGATCGCGAGGAGCGCGCCGCGCTGCGCCGCGTGCCCGGCCTGTCGACCGAGCTCGAGGACGTCACGGAGGTCGAATACCGACAGTTGCGCCTCGAGAACGTCGTCCTCGTCGGCGTCCACCCTCAGGGTGAGCAGACGGATGCCGAGAATTCGCTCCGCGAGCTGTCCGCTTTGGCCGAGACCGCGGGTGCGGTCGTGCTCGACGGCGTCTTGCAGCGCCGCCCGCACCCCGACCCCGCCACGTACGTCGGCCGCGGCAAGGCGGAGGAGCTCCGCGACATCGTCGCCGCGGTCGGCGCCGATACCGTCATCGCCGACACCGAGCTCGCACCGAGCCAGCGACGTGCCCTGGAGGATGTCGTGAAGGTGAAGGTCATCGACCGCACCACCGTGATCCTCGACATCTTCAGCCAGCACGCCAAGAGCCGCGAGGGCAAGGCCCAGGTGGAGCTTGCTCAGCTCGAGTACCTGCTCCCGCGCCTGCGCGGATGGGGTGACTCGATGTCCCGACAGGCCGGTGGCCAGGTGGGCGCGGGCGGCGCGGGAATGGGATCCCGCGGTCCGGGCGAGACGAAGATCGAACTCGACCGCCGTCGCATCCGCACCCGCATGGCGCAGCTGCGCAAGCAGCTCCGCGACTTCGCCCCGGCCCGTGAGGCGAAGCGCGCCGAGCGGAAGCGGCACACGATCCCCTCGGTCGCCATCGCCGGGTACACCAACGCCGGCAAGTCGAGTCTGCTGAACCGGCTCACGAGCGCCGGAGTCCTTGTCGAGAACGCCCTGTTCGCGACGCTGGATGCCACGGTCCGGCGTTCCGAGACGACCGACGGGCGCGTCTACACGCTCACCGACACCGTGGGGTTCGTGCGTAACCTCCCGCACCAGCTGGTCGAGGCGTTCCGGTCGACGCTCGAGGAGGTCGGCGGCGCCGACGTCATCCTGCACGTCGTCGACGCTTCGCACCCCGATCCGGCGGCGCAGCTGTCCACGGTGCGCGACGTCATGGGCGATGTGAACGCTGATTTCGGTCACGAGATCGTGGTGTTCAACAAGGCCGACCTGCTGAGCCCCGACGACCGGTTGGTGTTGCGCGGCCTCGCTCCCGCGGCCCTGTTCGTGTCGTCGCGCACCGGCGAGGGCATCGACGAGTTGCGTGCCACGATCGAAGACGCGCTTCCGCTCCCCGCGGTCGAGGTGCACGCGGTCGTGCCGTACGACCGCGGCGACCTCGTGTCCGCCGTTCACGAGAGCGGCCTCATCGTCGCCCAGGAGCACCGCGAGCAGGGAACGTTCCTCCACGCCCACGTCGGCGCGCGTCTCGCGGCCGAACTCGCACCGTTCGCCTCCTGACCGGTCCGCACACCGACGACGCCCCGCCTTGAGGCGGGGCGTCGTTGCGCGTGCCCCCGTCGGGGCTCAGTCGAGCGTGAGCAGCGGGATGCCGGGGCTCTCGAACCCGAACACGGCGCCGAGGAACCCTAGTTCGCGCTCCAGCGAGTCGACGACCGTCTCCGCCCGGCGGAACCCGTGGCCCTCGCCGTCGTAGAGCACGTAGGCGTGGGCGACCCCGTGCGCGGCCAGCGCGTCGCGGATGGCTTCGGCCTGCGAGGGCGGGACGACGCGGTCTTCGCTGCCCTGCAGGATGAGCAGGGGTACCCGGAAGCGCTCGGGATGCGATAGCGGTGACCGTTCGACGTAAACGGCTTCGGCATCCGGGAGCGGTCCGATGAGCCCGTCGAGATAACGGGCCTCGAAATCGTGGGTGTCCTCGGCGAGGGCCCGCGCGTCTCCGACGCCGTAGCGGGAGATGCCGGCGGAGAAGACGTCGGTGTTGGTCACCGCCGCGAGAACGGTCCACCCACCCGCGGATCCGCCCGCGATCGCAAGACGTTCGGCGTCAGCGAGACCGGCGGTCGCGAGCGCGGATGCCGCCGCGGCGACGTCGTCGACGTCGACGACGCCCCATTGGCCCAGGAGCCGCTCACGATAGGTGCGGCCATACCCCGTCGAACCGCCGTAGTTGACGTCGAGGACGCCGATACCGCGACTGGTGAAGAACGCCGTCTTCGCCGACGGCGCCGGACCGACGTGCGAGGTCGGCCCGCCATGCACGAGCACGACGTATGGCGGCCGCTCACCCTCGGGCGCGACGGCATCCGGATTCGTCGGCGGGTACGCGAAGGCGTGGACCGGGCCGTGCGGACCCTCCGTGCGGAGGGCGCGGGCCGTCGGCATCCATTCGGTCCCGGGGTGCTCGCCGGCGGTGACGACCTGTGCTTCTCCGGTGTCGAGGTCGACCGACCAGAGGGCCGAGAGGCCCGATGCGTCAGTGCCGGAGATCAGGGCTCGCGAGCCCCGCACGTCGTCGATCGAGGCGCCCGCCACGATCGGGACGCCGAGGGGACGGATGCCGCTCGGTGCGATCTCGACGATCTCGTCGCCACCGTTCGTGCGTACCGCGATGATGCGGCCATCCGACGTGGCGCCGAACCACCGGGTCCCGAGAACCCACACCGGCCCGCCGGTGTCGGCGTCGGCCGGTGCGACCGGCTGAGGATCGCCCCCGAGAACGCGGCGGAACAGGTTCCAGCGCCCGTCCGGATCGTCGGCGTAGAGCAGCTCGTCATTGCCGATCCACACCGGCTGC
The DNA here is from genome assembly GCF_047238045.1 of Microbacterium canaveralium. Taxonomy (NCBI): domain Bacteria; kingdom Bacillati; phylum Actinomycetota; class Actinomycetes; order Micrococcales; family Microbacteriaceae; genus Microbacterium; species Microbacterium canaveralium. Next base: position 1,180,370 of record NZ_JBDFMA010000003.1, read on the forward strand.
AACGGCGCGCGCCGATCGCCCGAGGCGAGGTCGCGCACCTCACCGGTGACGAGGTCTGCGACGCGGAGGATGGTGGCATCCCAGGGCATGTCGGGATGATTCCACGCGATCCAGGCCAGGCGCTGGCCGTTGGGGGAGAGCGCCGGGTGGGCGAGGAAGTCGCTGCCATCGGCCAGCACCTCGGAGTCGGAATCGTCGAGGGGGATCCGCACGATGGCGCGATCCGGCACGCGTCCGCCGCCGTGGATCTCGCGGACCGCCAGCAGAGTGCCGTGTTGCCACGAAAGTCCGCCGTGGCGCACGTCGCCGTCGGCGCGGGTCAGTGCCCGCGGTGCGCCGCCCGGTGTGAGGGCGTAGACGCGCTGGTCGGACTTCTCGACGTAGTACAGCTCGCCGTCGTCGGAGGCCGTCCAGGCACCGCCGCCGTACTCGTGCACGGACGAACGTGCGTTCGCGGGGGCCGGCAGGACCGTCTCGATCGACCCGCCACCGCGGCGCCGATGCACCGCGACCCGGCCGCCCTCGCTCGGCACGGACTCTCCCCACCAGACGTCGTCGCCCACGAAGCGCGCGCCGTCCAACCGGGGCTGCGCCTGCGCCACCGCCTCGGGCGTCAGGGGAGAGGGCCAGGATCCGTAGGGAAGCGTCTGGGGCATGGCATCCACCCTATGTACCGCCTCGGACACGACGTCCGTCGCCGCCCGCGCGCGGGCCGGTCAGCCTCCGACGGGTTGGCGTTCGATCCCCAACCCCGCCACCCAGTCGCGGATGACCTGGCGCTCGTTCGCGTTGCAGGTGTACCCGTACCCGACGCTGACCTCGTAGTACGAGGAGTCGTCGATCGTGACCTCGTGGTCCAGCGACCAGCCATCCAGGAACGTCAGCGCGAAGCAGTCCGCCATCGTCTCGGCGTCGCCGTCGAAGGTGGCGAGCGCCGCATCGGTGTCTTGGGGGTTCGTGAACTGCAGCACGTGGGCGTACTCGTGGTAGGCGGCACCGGTGCGGATCCACTCCGTCATCGTCGGGTCCGTCTGAGTGCTCGCCCGCACATGAACGGTGAACGGATCCTCGCCGGAGACGCAGGCCAGAGCCGTCGATCCGCACGGCGTCCCGCCGTCGTCGAAAACCGTGCGGACCCAGCCGCGTCCGAGCGTGTCGAGCGCGGCCTCCCACGCTGTGCCGGAGGCGTTGGATCCGGCCTGGTCGCCGACCCCCGCTGTGCGCGCCGAGATCTGCGAGGTCAAGGCCCGGAGATCCCTGATGTCCCCGTCGAGGGAATCGGGATTCCGGCGATGGATCCATGCGCGGTCAGCGAGATCCTCGGCGCGGTACCACGGGACGAGGGTCGCGAAAGGAAGACCGACGAGGGGCTCGACGGTCGCGTACAGGTCGTCCATCGCGGCGCCGAACTGCTCCTTCCGCTCGATCATCTCGTCCTGCTCGTCGATTTGTCTCTGCTGGTCGGTGATCTGGCGCTGCTGATCGCCGATCTGCGTGCGCGCCTCTTGCAGCTGGGTGGACAGCCAAAAGAAGCCGAGTCCGCCCGCGGCTACGACCAGCGACAGGAGGACGCTGAGGACGACGGTGCTTGTTCGCGGTCGGCGCGGAGTCTCCCTGACCGGGGTCGATCGGGCCTGTTCCGCCGGGGCTGTCCCTCCCACCGGGCCCGCCTCTTCCGCCGGGCCTGCCTCGGGGGCAGGCGCGCCGTCGGGCTCGAGGGATGCCGGTTGTCCGGTGGGGATGTTCGACGACACGGGGCCCGCTCTCTCGAGGTGTCCTGTCATGGTAGGGGTGTCGGCCACGCCGCTGCGGCAGCCTGGGGAGAGGACGTCGCGCCCGCCGACGGCGAAGGCCGGACGCCGCGACGAGCGGAGCATCCGGCCTTCCCAGACCTTGAGGTGGGGTCAGACCGTGCGCAGCACCGCCACGATCCGGCCGAGCACGACGGCCTCATCGCCCAGGATCGGCTCGAACGCGGAGTTGCGAGGGAGAAGCCACGTGTGACCGTCGCGGCGGCGGAACGTCTTGACGGTCGCCTCGCCGTCGAGCATCGCGGCGACGATCTCACCGTTCTCGGCGGTCGACTGTGCACGCACGACGACCCAGTCTCCGTCGCAGATCGCGGCGTCGATCATCGAGTCGCCGGACACCTTGAGCATGAACAGCTCGCCCTTGCCCACCAGCTGACGGGGGAGGGGGAAGATCTCCTCCACCTGCTGGTCGGCGGTGATGGGAACGCCCGCGGCGATGCGACCGACGAGGGGGACGAGGGCGGCGTCGCCCACGGCGGGCGCGGTGTCGGCGGGGTTCTCGGCGGCGGTGCCGGGCAGGTCGATCAGCACCTCCATCGCGCGCGTCTTCCCGGGGTCGCGGCGAAGGTATCCGCTGAGCTCGAGCTGATTGAGCTGGTGGGTGACGCTCGAGAGCGACTTCAGCCCCACGGCGTCGCCGATCTCGCGCATGCTCGGCGGATAGCCGTGCCGGGCGATCGAGCGCTGGATGACCTCGAGGATGGCGAGCTGCTTGTCGCTGAGGCTCTTCCGGCGCCGGGTCTGCGGCCGTTCTCGGCCGGCCGCGGTCGTCGCGTCGGTCATGTGTGCTCCCCTCGCGCCGCCCTGTCGATGCGGCGGAAATTCGAATGTCGGAGGTCCGTGGTGAGGTCTCCTCGTCGAAACCGTATCCGGTAGATCCCTCGATCACCGCGGAGCGCTCCGCGTGTCGCGTTCGATCGGTCTCCGAGAACCACGGTGTTGACACCCCCACAGTATCGAAGATAGATTCGGAATACAGATTCGCACCACCGCCCTCCCGGCCGAGGGCGGGGTGCGAATCTCTCCCCACCGAGGAGCACATCATGAGCAGCATCGCCGTCACCACCCCCACCACCCGTCTGCGTCTGACCGCACGCGGGCGTCGCGTGTTCGCCTTCCTGGCCGCGCTTCCCGTGATCGTCGCGCTGGCCATCGCCGTCGTCGGAGGCGGTGCGGCCCTGGCCTCGAACGAGACCGGTGCTGCCGCCGGTGCCTTCACCGAGATCACCGTCATGAGCGGCGAGACCCTGTGGTCCATCGCCGAAGACGTCGCCCCGGGTTCCGACCCCCGCGACGTGGTTGCCGAGATCACTCGACTGAACGCCCTCGAGAACGGGTCCGTGGCCGCCGGTCAGCGCATCGCGATCCCCACCGCGTACGCGTCTGGACGGTGATCGTCGGGCGCGGACCCGCCTACGATGGGTGAGGTGACCGTTCGCCTCGACGACCTCCCTCTTCGTGACGACCTGCGGGGTCTGACTCCCTATGGAGCACCACAGGCTGCGCTCCCCGTCGCCCTCAACGTCAACGAGAACACGCATCCGGTGCCGTCCGAGGTGGCGGATGACATCCTGGATGCCATCGCCCGTGCGTTGCGCGACGTGAACCGCTACCCCGATCGTGAGTTCACCGCCCTCCGTGAGGCTTTCGCCGACTACCTCGGGCACGGGCTGACACGCGAGCAGATCTGGGCTGCCAACGGCTCGAACGAAGTGCTTCAGCACGTCCTGCAGGCGTTCGGCGGCCCGGGTCGCCGAGCGATGGGCTTCGCGCCGACGTACTCGATGTACCCGATCCTCACCCGCGCCACCGGTGCGGAATGGGTCGCGGGGGAACGTGAGCACGACTTCACGTTGAGCCCGGCGTTCGCCGCTGAGCAGGTGGTCCGCGAGAACCCCGACATCGTGTTCCTCTGCGCGCCCAACAACCCCACCGGTACGCCGCTGGGTCTCGACGTCATCGAGGCCGTCTACGCGGTGACCGACGGGATCGTCATCGTCGACGAGGCCTATCAGGAGTTCGCGCCGCACGACGAGCCGTCGGCCGTGACGCTTCTGCCCGGCCGTCCGCGACTCGTGGTCTCGCGGACCATGAGCAAGGCGTTCGCGTTCGCGGGCGCTCGCGTGGGGTATCTGGCCGCCGATCCTGCCCTGATCGACGCCCTCCGCCTCGTGCGTCTGCCGTACCACTTGAGCGCTCTCACGCAGGCCGCCGCGACGGCGGCCCTGGCCCACGCCGACACGATGCTGTCGATGGTCGACGAGATCGTTGCACAGCGCGACCGCATCTCGGCGACCGTCGCGGCCCTGGGCTACGTCGCGCACGAGTCCTGGACCAACTTCGTGCTCTTCGGAGGAGTCGACGACCCCGCCGCGATGTGGAAGGCGCTGTACGACCGCGGCGTCCTCATCCGCGACGTGGGGATCGCCCACCACCTCCGCGTGACCGCCGGGACGGCCGACGAGACCACCGCGTTCCTCGACGCCCTCGCCTCGGTAGGATCGCGAGCATGACCGGCCCCGCCTCGCCCCGCACCGCCACGATCGTCCGCGAGACGAGCGAGTCGCGGGTCGAGCTCTCTCTCGACCTCGACGGAACCGGCTCGAGCCAGATCTCCACGAGTGTGCCGTTCTTCGATCACATGCTCACCGCTTTCGCGAAGCACTCGCTCACCGATCTGCGTGTGACGGCGACGGGCGACACCCACATCGACGCGCACCACACGGTCGAGGACACCTCGATCGTGCTCGGTCAGGCCATCCGGCAGGCGCTGGGCGACAAGTCCGGTATCGCCCGGTACGGCGACGCACTGGTCCCGCTCGACGAGGCACTCGCGCAGGCGGTGGTCGACATCAGCGGCCGTCCGTATCTGGTGCACACGGGCGAGCCCGCGGGGTTCGAGCACCACCTCATCGGCGGCCACTTCACCGGGTCGCTCGTGCGCCACTCGTTCGAAGCGATTTCGATCCACGCGGCGCTCACCGTGCACGTGCGCGTCCTGGGCGGGCGCGACCCGCACCACATCGCCGAGGCGGAGTACAAGGCCCTCGCCCGCGCGTTCCGCCAGGCGAAGACACTCGACCCGCTCGTCGACGGCATCCCGAGTACGAAGGGCGCCCTGTGAGCAAGCCTGTCGTCGCCGTCCTCGACTACGGCTCGGGCAACGTCCACTCCGCCGTCAAGGCACTCATCGAGGCGGGTGCGGACGCGCGGCTGACCTCGGATCGCGCGCTGCTGCTCGACGCGGACGGCCTGCTCGTTCCGGGCGTGGGTGCCTTCAGCGCCGTCATGGGGGCGCTCAACGCCAGCCGGGGTGGAGAGATCATCGATCGCCGCCTCGCCGGAGGGCGCCCCGTGCTCGGTATCTGCGTGGGCATGCAGGTCATGTTCGGCCGCGGCATCGAGCGGGGCACCGACACGGAGGGTCTGGGGGAGTGGCCCGGAACCGTCTCCGAGCTCGCGGCGCCGGTCCTTCCGCACATGGGCTGGAACACGATCTCTGCAGGCGAGGGCTCGCGCCTGTTCGACGGCCTCGCCGACGAGCGGTTCTACTTCGTGCACTCCTACGCCGCGCAGGAATGGTCGCTCGAGGTGACCCCGCCGTTCCCCGAACCGGTGCTCACGTGGTGCACGTATGGCGCTCCCTTCCTCGCGGCGGTCGAGAACGGCCCGCTCGCCGCGACGCAGTTCCACCCCGAGAAGTCGGGGGAGGCCGGCATCCGGCTCCTCGCGAATTGGATCGACGGGCTGCGCGCGACTACTGTGTGACCTCGTGCCCGGGCTGGCGAGAGGCGCCTGCCGGCACGAGGAGCCATGAACGATTTCGCGTCCACGCCCGAGCTTGTCCTGCTGCCCGCGGTCGATGTCGCCGACGGTAAGGCCGTCCGACTGACCCAGGGAGAGGCCGGCACCGAGACCAGCTACGGCGACCCCGTGGATGCCGCGCTGGACTTCGCGCGACAGGGGGCGGCGTGGATCCATCTCGTCGACCTCGACGCTGCCTTCGGCCGTGGCAACAACACCGCGGTGATGCGCAAGGTCATCAAGCAGGTCAAGGGCGTGCAGGTCGAGCTGTCCGGCGGCATCCGTGACGATCGCTCGCTCGAGGCCGCTCTGGAGAGCGGCGCGAGCCGCATCAACCTCGGCACCGCGGCGCTCGAGAACCCCGAGTGGGCCGCCGACGTCATCAACCGCTACGGCGAAGCGATCGCCGTCGGGCTGGACGTGCGCGGCACGACCCTCGCCGCCCGCGGGTGGACCCGCGACGGCGGCGACCTGTGGACCGTGTTGGAGCGTCTGGAAGACGCCGGCTGCAGCCGCTACGTGGTCACCGACGTGACGAAGGACGGCACGCTTCGCGGTCCGAACCTCGAACTGCTGCGCGAACTGACCCAGCGCACGCCCAAGCCGATCGTCGCGTCCGGCGGCGTGTCGAGCCTGGATGACATCGTCGCGCTGCGCGAGCTGGTGCCGCTGGGCGTGGAAGGGGCGATCGTGGGCAAGGCCCTCTACGCGGGCCAGTTCACCCTCGCCGAGGCGCTGGATGTCGCCGGGCACTGACGATCATCGCGCCGATTCGGCGGGCGTCCCCTGGGAGGGGCGTCGGTTCGAGTCGAACCCGCACTCCGGCGACGACGGGTCCGCGGATCCCGCACTCCTCGTCGCGCTGCAGGCGTTCGCGGCGGGGGAGGGCGATGCCGGTGCCGTCGTCGAGGCGTACCGCAGCGCGCGCCTGCTGATCCCGCTCGTGGCCGAGAAGGGCGACCACGGTGTCGGTCCGCACGGCCTCGAGGTCGACAAGACGCAGGAACTGTCGATCGTGACGGTGGCCGCGCCCGACGGTCGCAAGGTGTTGCCCGTGTTCAGTTCCGTCGATGCGATGCAGCGGTGGGATGCCAAAGCGCGCCCGGTCCCCGCGGACGGTCGGCGCACCGCCCTCGCGGCGGCGTCGGAGGACACCGAACTCATCGTGATCGACCCGGCGTCCGAGACCGAATTCGTGCTGCGACGCCCGGCCGTGTGGGCGATCGCCCAGGGGGAGCCGTGGGAGCCCGCGCACGTGTCCCCGGCCGTCTTCACGGGTCTGCAGGAGAGCATCGCCGGCGAGCTGGCAGTCCTGGATCTCGCGGTAGAGCCCGGGGATCCGACGGGCCGTCTGCGCGGTGCCGAACTCGTCGTCCATCTACGCCTCATGGCTGGCCTTGCCCAGGACGAATTGGATGCCGTCCTCGCCCGGCTGGCGCGACGCTGGGCAGCCGACGACCGGATAGCGGTCCTGGTCGATTCCCTGACGGTGAAGCTCCACCGTCCCACCGACATCTGACCCGCGCGGGTCTCACGCCTTCGCGGCGTTCCGAGGGTCGCGCGCCAAAACCCGCTGTAGCGCCGTGTCGAGCCAGCGACGGTAGCGAGCGTCCGTCCACCCGGACTTCGTCACGAAGAACGCATAGGTCTCGGGGCCCACGAGATGGTTCAGTTCATCCGTGGCCTGCTCCCGTTCCTCGGGCTCGAGCATCCCGCGTTCACTCAACCACCGGGCGGCCAAGCCGAGGTCCGCGCGCCGACGCGCGTCGAGGTCGGCGATGGATGCCGCGGCGAGTTCGTCCGTCTCCGCGGCCACGGCCATCGCCCGGACGAGGCCGGCGGTGGCCCGGTTGGCATGTGCGACGTAGTCGAGCCATCCGCGCATGGCGTCCCGGGCGTCCGGCCGCGACATGATCTCGGCCATCGCGGGACGTTCCGACAGGCTGTGCGGACCCTCGTCGCCCGCGAAGGTCCGCTCGAAGGCGGCGACCAGCAGCGTCGCCTTGGAACCGGCGAGGTGGACCGACTGGACCGAGACCCCCGCCTCCGCCGCGATGTCCTTCATCGTGGTCCTCGTGTAGCCGCGCCGGGAGAACAGGTCAGCGGCGGCGTCGAGTATGGCCGTTCGTGTGCGCTGGGCGTCCGCCTGCCGGGCTGGCGACGAATAGGGTCGCGGGGACATGGCATCCTCCCACTATCGTTAGAGTCTCAATCTAACGAAATGGAGCCGCCCATGGTGACCGTTCTCCTGGCGTCCAACCCCATTCACGGGCACGTGGGCCCGATGCTGCAGGTTGCGGGGCACCTGGTGCGCCACGGGCACGCGGTGACGATGCTCACCGGCACCCGTTTCCGCGATCGAGTCGAGAGCGCCGGCGCCGACTTCCGTCCGCTCGGCGGAGCGGCCGACTACGACGACCGCCGCCCCGACCTCTACCTTCCCGATCGAGCGAAGTACTCCGGGGTGCGACAGGCGCAATACGACATCCGCACGATCTTCGTCGACACCATCCCGGACCAGTACGCGGCCGTGGATGCCGCGATCGACGCGATCCAGCCGGACGCGGTCCTGGTGGACGGGGCCTTCGGGGGTATCTTGCCGGTCTTGGACCGCGCCGGCATCCGTCCTCCGGTGCTCGCCCTCGGTGTCACCCCCCTCTCGCAGTCGTCGCGCGCGCTGGGTCCTTACGGCATGGCACTCCCCCCGGCGCGCGGAGCGGGCGACCGCGCCCGGTACGCAGCGCTCGGTCTCGTCGCGCGCCGCGTCGTCTTCCGCGCGACCCAGCGTGCCGCAGAGCGCGCGCTCGCCGCCTGCGGCACGCGTCCGCACGGATTCGTCATGGACCTGTCGCGGCGCTTCGATCGGTTCCTCCAGACGGGGCCCGCCAGCCTGGACTACCCGCGCCCCGACCTCGACGCGAACACGCACTTCGTCGGCGTGCTGCCGCAGGCGAGTTCCGGCGCGCCCTTGCCGACGTGGTGGGGAGACCTCGATGGGGCGACGCCGATCATCCATGTCACCCAGGGCACGATCGACAACCACGACTTCGGGCGCCTCGTCCGGCCGACGCTGGCCGGGCTGGCAGACCGCCCCGTCACCGTCGTCGTCAGCGCGGGTGGGCGCGCCGTCGAAGATCTCGGCCCGCTTCCGCCCAATGCCCGAGCGGCGAGCTATCTCCCTTACGACGCTCTGCTCCCGCGGACGGACGTCTTCGTCACCAACGGCGGGTTCGGGGGAGTGCAGGCGGCTGTCGCGGCCGGGGTTCCGGTGGTCGTGGCGGGCGACACCGAGGATAAGCCCGAGGTTGCTGCGCGCATCGCGTGGACCGGCGCCGGCGTCGATCTGCGGACCGGCAGCCCGAGGTCGGAGGTCGTCGCCCACGCCGTGGACACCGTTCTCGCCGACCGGTCATACCGTTCGGCGGCCGGAAGGATCGCCTCGGATGCCGCGCGCCACGACGCGCTGGCGGAGATCACCCGCCACCTCCTCGACGCCCGCGTACCCTGACGTCTCGCCTCGCGGCCGGACCCCGTTGCGTCGGGACCGATCGATCTAGTTGACGGGACCCGTCCACTTCTCGCCCGGTCCCTTGCCGATCGGATCGGGGATCAGGGATGCCTCGCGGAAGGCGAGCTGCAGGGAGCGGAGGCCGTCGCGCAGCGAGCGCGCGTGCATGTCGCTGATCTCGGGCGCCCCCGCGGTGATGAGTCCGGCGAGGGCGTTGATGAGCTTGCGGGCCTCGTCGAGGTCGAGCTGCTGCTGCGGGTCGTCGGCGAGGCCGACCTTCACCGCGGCAGCACTCATGAGGTGCACGGCGGTCGTGGTGATGACCTCGACGGCGGGCACGTCGGCGATGTCGCGGGAGGCGGAGGCGGAGACGCGCTCCTGCTCCTCCCACCGTGCGAGACGCTCGGCATCCGAGGCGGCGCGGCTGTCGTCGGGGGGAATCGTGTCCACGTGGTTCTCTCTGCTAGACTGTGGCGGGCTTCGGAGCGTTCTGCTCCGTACGAAAGAGGATCACATCCCACCCGCGCTTGCCGCTCCAGGCTACCGGGTTCCCGCACTCCGCTCCGTCCCGCACGGGGTCGCTCGGGTGCAGAAGCCGGTGCTCACCGCACCGAGCCGGGTGGCGTGTACTCCTCTTCGCCCGTGGTCCACCAGGATCGCGGCGGCCGTCATCCGCAGACAAGAGGAGTTCCGCATCAGCGATCCCCGCACCAACGAGCGCATCCGAGTCCCGGAAGTCCGCCTCGTCGGACCCAACGGCGAGCAGGTCGGCATCGTCCGCATCGAAGCTGCGCTACGTCTGGCCCAGGAAGCGGACCTCGACCTGGTCGAGGTCGCGCCGAACTCGAGGCCGCCCGTGGTCAAGATCATGGACTACGGCAAGTTCAAGTACGAGGCTGCACAGAAGGCCAAGGAAGCGCGTCGCAACCAGGCGAACACGGTCCTCAAGGAGGTCCGCTTCCGTCTGAAGATCGAGGCGCACGATTACATCACCAAGCTCAAGCGCGCCGAGGGCTTCCTCCAGGCGGGCGACAAGGTCAAGGCGATGATCCTGTTCCGCGGTCGTGAGCAGTCCCGTCCCGAGCAAGGTGTGCGCCTGCTCCGTAAGTTCGCCGAGGACGTCGCCGAGTTCGGCACGGTCGAGTCGAACCCCACGATCGACGGCCGCAACATGGTGATGGTGGTCGCGCCGCACAAGAACAAGTCCGAGGTCAAGACCGAGCAGAACGCACAGCGTGCGGCCAACCGTGAAGCGGCCCGTAGCGCCGCCCGCGGTGACTCGGCCTCCGCGGAACAGCCCACCTCGGCACCGGCCGAGTAAGGCCCCCCGAACTCCCGCCCGGCGGGAACCACAACGAAGGAAGAGACATGCCGAAGCAGAAGACCCACTCGGGTGCCAAGAAGCGCTTCAAGGTCACCGGCAGCGGAAAGATCAAGAAGCAGCAGGCGAACCTCCGCCACAACTTCGAGGGCAAGCCCACCAAGCGCACCCGTCGTCTGTCGGCGGACAAGATCCTCGCGCCGGGTGACGCCAAGGTCGCCAAGAAGCTGCTCGGTATCTGAGCGTCCGCGAGATTTAAGGAAGATTAGTCATGGCTAGAGTCAAGCGGGCCGTCAACGCCCACAAGAAGCGTCGCGTCATCCTCGAGCGCGCCTCCGGTTACCGGGGTCAGCGTTCGCGCCTGTACCGCAAGGCGAAGGAGCAGGTCACCCACTCGCTCGTCTACGCGTACCGCGACCGTCGCAAGCGCAAGGGCGACTTCCGTCGTCTGTGGATCCAGCGCATCAACGCCGCGAGCCGCCAGAACGGCCTCACGTACAACCGCTTCATCCAGGGCCTCGGCCTCGCGGGTGTGCAGGTCGACCGTCGCATGCTCGCCGAGCTCGCGGTGAACGAGCCCGCCGTGTTCGCGTCGCTCGTCGCCACGGCGAAGGCTGCGCTGCCCAGCGACGTCAACGCCGCCAAGACCGCGTAACACCGGTTCCACGAACGGGCGTCCTCTCCGGAGGGCGCCCGTTCGGCGTTTCTCCCTGGTTCCCGGGTCGCATGCCGGTGGCGTCATACACTGGGGGCGTGCTGGAGAACCCCCGTTCGCCGCGGGTGCGCGCCGTGGCCAAGCTGAGCAAGCGCGCCGCCCGGCAGGAAACAGGTCTGTTCCTGCTCGAGGGTCCGCAGGCCGCACGCGAGGCCTTGGCCTGGGCGCCCGAGACGGTGATCGAGCTCTACGCCACGCCGACCGCGCTCGAGAAGCACACGGACGTGCGGGATGCCGCCATCGACGCCGGCGTCGACCTGCAATACACGACCGAGGCGGTCCTGGATGCCATGGCCGACACCGTCACGCCGCAGGGCATCGTCGCGGTGGCCCGACAGTCTCCTACCGCGCTGAAGGACGTCCTGGCCGCCGATCCCCGCCTGCTCGCGATCTGCGAAGAGGTGCGCGACCCGGGGAATCTCGGCACGATCATCCGCGCCGCGGATGCGGCGGGGGCGGATGCCGTCATCCTCACGGGTCGCACCGTCGACCTGTACAACCCGAAGGTCGTGCGTTCGACGACGGGGTCACTGTTCCACCTTCCGGTCGCGGTCGATCTCGAGCTCGCCGACGTCGTGGAGCGGGTGCACGAGGCGGGCCTGCGCGTCGTGGCCGCCGATGTCGGGGGCGACGACTTCGTGGCATCCCGAGGTCTCCTCAGCCAGCCCACCGCGTGGCTCTTCGGGAACGAAGCCCGCGGTCTCGACGATGCCGCGCTCGCCCATGCCGACCAGTCGCTGCGCCTCCCCATCTACGGGCGGGCGGAGTCGCTGAACCTCGCGACCGCCGCCAGCGTCTGCCTGTACGAGACGGCTTTCGCGCAACGCGCGGGGTGATTCCGCTGTTACGGAACGGTTAAGGCGTCCGTAGCGAGCTGGTCGCATTCCGGGCAGTCTCATAGGGTGGGGGAATGGCATCCGTTCCCCCGGCGGGCCCTGAGCCCCTTGTCGTCCTCTCCGACGTGCAGAAGCACTACGGCCAATTCCAAGCGCTCAAGGACATCGATCTCACGGTCGACCGCGGCGAGGTGGTCGTCGTCATCGGCCCCTCGGGGTCGGGCAAGTCGACGCTGTGTCGCACCATCAACCGACTCGAGACCATCACGAGCGGCACGATCACGATCGACGGCGCGGCGCTGCCCGAAGAGGGGAAGGGGCTGGCGAAGCTCCGGGCGGACGTGGGCATGGTCTTCCAGTCGTTCAACCTGTTCGCCCACCTCACGATCCTCGAGAACGTCACGCTCGGGCCGATCAAGGTCCGCAAGCTGAAGAAGGCGGATGCCGAGAAGGAGGCGCGTGCGCTTCTGGAACGCGTGGGCGTCGGCCACCAGGCCGACAAGCTGCCGGCGCAGCTCTCGGGCGGCCAGCAGCAGCGAGTCGCGATCGCCCGTGCTCTCGCGATGAAGCCCAAGGTCATGCTCTTCGACGAGCCGACCTCCGCCCTCGACCCCGAGATGATCAACGAGGTCCTCGATGTGATGGTCGGGCTCGCGAAGGACGGCATGACGATGATCGTCGTCACCCACGAGATGGGCTTCGCCCGCAAAGCCGCGAACCGGGTGGTGTTCATGGCCGACGGTCAGATCGTCGAGCAAGCCGCCCCGGAGCAGTTCTTCACCCGTCCCGAATCCGATCGCGCGAAGGACTTCCTCTCGAAGCTCATCACCCATTGATCAGGCGCGGAACACCGTCGTTCCGCTGCCCGCACCGACTCCGGCCACCCGTGCCATTCCCCCGTATCCCCTCCGCACAGCACACGTAACCAAGGAGACATCACATGCGTAGAACTCGACTGCTCACGAGCGCCGGCATCGTGGCCGCCGGCCTGCTCGCCCTCACCGCCTGCAACAGCGGTACTCCCGGATCGCCCGACGCCGGTTCCGGTGACGGGGCGAGCGACGCGCCCGTCTGGGGCGAGGTCGCCACCGACGTCACCATCGACGGCAGCACGACGTTCGAGAACATCAGCTCGGCCGGCAAGGTCGTCATCGGCGTCAAGGAAGACCAGCCCGGCCTCGGGTACCTCGACCCGGTCACGGGCGAGCGCAAGGGCTTCGACGTCGACATCGCCCGCTGGATCGCGGCGTCGCTCGGCTACGACCCGGCCGATGAGTCCAAGGTGGAGTACAAGGCGATCGCCTCGGCCAACCGCGAGCAGGCGCTCATCAACGGCGACATCGATTACTACGTCGGCACGTACTCGATCACCGACAAGCGCAAGGAGCAGATCTCCTTCGCGGGTCCGTACTTCCTCACCGGTCAGGGCCTGCTCGTCGCCGCCGACAACGACACGATCACCGGTAAAGACTCGCTGACCGCCGAGACGACCGTGTGCTCGGTCACCGGATCCACCCCGATCCAGCGCATCCGCGAACAGACCCCCGCCCAGGTCGTCGAGTTCGACACGTACTCGCAGTGCGTCGAGAAGCTCAAGAACGGCGAGGTGGATGCCGTCACCACCGACGAGGCGATCCTCCTCGGCTACGCCGCGCAGGACCCCGACAACCTCAAGATCGCGGGCGAGCCCTTCAGCGAGGAGCGCTACGGCGTCGGCCTCGCCAAGGGCGACACCGCTTTCCAGGAGTTCGTGAACACGCTGTTCACTGACGGCGGGACGACCTGGCAGGCGATCTTCGAGAAGAACCTCGGCGCGTCCGGCGTCGAGGGCACGCAGCCCGCGGTCGACGCCGCCGGTTGAGCGAACGGTGCGGGCGGCGCGCGAACGCCGCCCGCACCGTTGCCCTCGCTGTTGACGAGTAGGACAGGAAGCAAGCGGTGAATCAGATCTTCGAGTACCCCGACCTGTGGGTGCAGGCCCTGTGGGGAACCGTCGTGCTCTTCGTCGGCGGTGGCCTGATCGCCATCGTGCTGGGCTTCATCGTGGCGGCGATGCGCGTCTCACCCATCCCGATCGCGCGGGCGGTGGGTGCCGTCTACGTCAACTGGATCCGTAACACCCCGCTGACGCTGGTGCTGTTCTTCTTCGCGTTCTGCGTGCCGCTCCTCGTGGACGTGCCTCGCGGAAGCTTCCTCGCTCTGGCCGTCTGCGGGATCGGGATCTACACCGCGACCTACGTGGCTGAGACGATCCGGTCGGGCATCAACACCGTGCCCGTCGGACAGGCGGAGGCGGCGCGGGCCCTCGGGCTGAGCTTCGGTCAGGTCATGACGCTGGTCGTCCTTCCGCAGGCGACGCGCGCGGTCATCCCGCCGATGGTGAGCGTCTTCATCGCCCTGCTGAAGAACACCACCGTCGCGTCCGGCTTCTCCGTGGTGAACCTCGGGAACATCCGGGCCAACATGAGCGAGAACGGTGAGAATCAGCTCGTGACGATCGTTCTCGTCATGGTGATCTTCGTCCTTCTCGTATTCGTGCTCTCGGCCCTGCAGCGTGCCGCCGAGAAGAAGTGGAAGGTCGCCCGATGAGCTCCTCCGTTCTGTACGACCTCCCCGGGCCCCGGGCCCGGATGCGAAACCGCCTGCTCGGCATCGTGACCCTCGTCGTGGTCGCGGCGCTCATCGGCTTCGTCGTGTGGCGCTTCGCCGACACCGGCCAGTTCTCGGCGACGAAGTGGAACGTCTTCACCTACACCGCGATCTGGGCACGCTTCGGCGAGGCCACTCTGGCGACCCTGGCCGCGTTCGCCGCGGCCGCGGTCGGCGCGTTGGTCCTCGGGTTCGTGCTGGCGATCGGTCGCATGTCCGACCACGCCTGGGTGCGTGTGCCCGTCGGCTGGATCGTCGAGCTCCTGCGCGCGGTCCCGGTGCTCGTCTTCATGCTGCTGCTCTATTACGGCATGCCGGTCATCGGCATCCGGCTCTCGCCGTACTGGGCGGTCGTGATCGCGCTCATCGCTTACAACGGCTCCGTGCTGTCCGAGGTGATCCGTGCCGGTGTCGAGTCCCTGCCCCGCGGTCAGAGCGAAGCCGGATACGCCATCGGTCTGCGCAAAGCGGGCGTGATGCGCCTCATCCTGCTGCCGCAGGCGATCCGGGCGATGCTGCCGGTGATCATCGCGCAGCTCGTCGTGACCCTGAAGGACACCGCCCTCGGCTTCATCATCACCTACCCCGAGTTGCTGTACTTCGCCCGCCAGCTCGGGTCCAACGGCGAGTACGGCTCGCCGCTCATCCCCGCCGCCATGGTGGCCAGCGTCATCTATGTCGCGATGTGCCTCGCGCTGTCGTATGCCGCCCACCGCGTGGAGCTGGGTCTGCGCCGATCGCCGAAGGCCGGTCGGGTGGCCGGGGCCGAGGCTCCGGGGCAGACCGGCACCGACACCGAACTGATCGTCGCTCAGCGCGGCTCCGGCAAGAACGACCCCGGTTCGACCGCCTGACGCATGGCCGGACTCGACCGTCGGGCGGGGGAGTGTCCCCGCCCGTCGGTAGACTCGGTTCTCGTGTCTGACGCACCCGAGATCACCCCCGAGGCCGTCGCCTCCGCCGTCGACGCCGCACTTGCGGCCGTCACCGCCGCCGCGACCACATCCGACCTGAAGGCCGCGCGGTCCGCGCACGCCGGCGAGCAGTCGCCGCTCTCGCGACTCAACGCCCAGCTGCGCAACGTCGCCCCCGAGAACAAGGCCGAGTTCGGCAAGCTCGTCGGTCAGGCCCGCGGCCGAGTGAACCAGGCGTTCACCGCCCGCGAGGGCGAGCTCGCCGAGGCCGAGACCGCCGCGCGACTGGAGGCGGAGCGCGTTGATGTCACCGCCCTCCCGCAGCGCGCACGCGTCGGTGCCCGGCATCCCATCTCGCTCCTGCAGGAGCAGGTGTCCGACATCTTCGTCGGCATGGGGTGGGAGATCGCCGAGGGGCCCGAGCTCGAGCACGAGTGGTTCAACTTCGACGCTCTCAACTTCGACGTCGACCACCCGGCGCGGCAGATGCAGGACACGTTCTTCGTCGACCCGGTCGCCCGCCACCTCGTGATGCGCACGCACACGAGCCCCGTGCAGGTGCGCTCGATGCTCGAGCGCGACCTCCCGATCTACGTCCTGTGCCCCGGCCGGGTGTACCGCACCGACGAGTTCGACGCGACCCACCTGCCCGTCTTCACGCAGTTCGAAGGCCTCGTCGTCGACAAGGGCATCACGATGGCCCACCTCAAGGGCACGCTCGACCACGCCGCGCGCGTACTGTTCGGCCCCGAGGCCAAGACGCGGTTCCGCGCCAACTTCTTCCCGTTCACCGAGCCGAGCGCCGAGCTCGACCTGTGGCATCCCACCTTCAAGGGCGGGGCGCGCTGGATCGAGTGGGGTGGCTGCGGGATGGTGAACCCCAACGTCCTGCGTGCCGCGGGCATCGACCCCGAGGAGTACTCGGGCTTCGCTTTCGGCATGGGCATTGAGCGCACGCTCATGTTCCGCAGCGACGTGCAAGACATGCGCGACATGGCCGAGGGCGATGTCCGCTTCAGCGAGCAGTTCGGAATGGTGGTCTGATGCGCGTCCCGCTCTCCTGGTTGCGCGAGTACGTCGACGTGCCCGCGGATGCCACGCCGGATGACGTCCTGGCATCCCTGGTGTCCGTCGGCTTCGAGGAAGAAGCCGTGCACCGCTTCGAGCTCGGCGGTCCCATCGTGGTCGGTCAAGTGAAGGAGTTCACGCCCGAGCCGCAGTCCAACGGAAAGACGATCCGGTGGTGCCAGGTCGACGTCGGCGAGGAGCACGGCGGCGTCCGCGGCATCGTGTGCGGCGCGGGCAACTTCTTCGAGGGCGACAAGGTCGTGGTGACGCTCCCGGGTGCCGTGCTGCCCGGGCCTTTCCCCATCGCCGCACGGAAGACGTACGGCCACGTGTCCGACGGCATGATCGCGTCGGCCCGCGAGCTGGGCCTCGGCGACGAGCACAACGGCATCCTTCGTCTGATCGACCTTGGGATCGATGCGCCGGTGGGCACCGACGCGATCGCCCTGCTCGGTCTCGACGATGTCGCCGTCGAGATCAACGTCACCCCTGACCGCGGCTACGCCCTCTCGTTGCGCGGTGTCGCACGCGAGTACTCGCACGCGACGGGCGCGACGTTCCGTGATCCCGCCGAGCGGGCATGGGGCGACCTCGACCCGGGTGCCGGTTTCCCGATCACGGTCGATGACCGGGCGCCCATTCGCGGCCGTGTCGGGGCGACGGAGTTCGTCGCACGTGTCGTCCGCGGGGTCGATCCGACCAAGCCGACGCCGGCGTGGATGATCGCGCGACTGACTCTCGCCGGCATCCGTTCCCTCGGCATCCTCATCGACATCACGAACTACGTGATGCTCGAGCTGGGCGAGCCCATCCACGGTTACGACCTCGACCGGCTGCAGGGCGGCATCACCGTGCGGCGCGCGCTGCCGGGAGAGAAGCTCGAGACGCTCGACGGCAAGGTTCGCGCGCTGGATGCCGAAGACCTGCTGATCACCGACGAGTCCGGGCCGATCGGTCTGGCCGGTGTGATGGGCGGCGGCACGACCGAGATGACGGACGCCACCCGCAACGTCCTCATCGAGGCGGCGATCTTCGACACCGTCTCGATCGCCCGCACGGCCCGCCGCCACAAGCTCCCTTCCGAGGCCTCGCGTCGATTCGAGCGCGGCGTCGACCCGAACATCCCGTTCGTCGCGGCTCGTCGCGTCGCCGACCTCATGGTCGAATACGCCGGCGGCACCCTCGACACGAGCGTCGGGGGAGCGCTCTTCGCCGAGGTCCATATCGAGGGAATCCCCCTCCCCGGCGGGTTCGTCCCGGGCCTCATCGGCGTGGATTACACCGACGAAGAGACCGAGGGCGCGTTGCGGCTCATCGGCTGCACCGTCGAACGCCGCGAGAACGGCTGGATCGTCGTGCCGCCGTCGTGGCGCCCCGACCTCACCGACAAGTGGACGCTCGCGGAGGAGGTGGCCCGCATCGAGGGGTACCACCGCATTCCCTCGGTGCTCCCGACTCCTCCGTCCGGCCGGGGACTCACGTCGGCGCAGCAGGGCCGTCGTCGCGTCGCCAACGCCCTGGCGGCGGCGGGCCTGGTCGAAACGCCTTCCTTCCCCTTCACGACCGCGGAGCAGAACGATCTGCACGGTTCGCCCTCGGGGGAGTCGCTCCCGAGCGTGAAGCTCGCCAACCCGCTCGACGGTCTGGCCCCTTTCCTGCGTCGGTCGCTCGTCCCGGGCCTGCTGCAGGTCGCGCACCGGAACTCGTCGCGCGGAATAGTCGACCTCGCGCTGTTCGAAACCGGCACGGTGTTCCTTCCGAAGCCGGGCGTTCAGTACGGCACCGCGTCCGTGCCGCCTCTCGCGGTGCGCCCGGACGCGGCGACGCTGACGGCGCTGGATGCCTCGATCCCGCCGCAGCGTCGCCATGTCGCGGTGCTGCTCACGGGGCATCTCGTGGCCAAGCAGCCCGGACAGCAGGCGGTCGCCGCCGATCTCGCCGACGTCGTGGACGCGGTGAGGGTGTTGGCGGGCGCGGCCGGTGTCGACATCGAGCTCATTCAGGCGCAGCGTGCGGCGTTGCACCCGGGGCGGACGGCGCGCGTCCTCGTCGCGGGCGTGGACGTGGGCTACGTCGGTGAGCTCCTCCCCGCGGTGGCCGCGGCGGGGGATCTTCCCGGTCGCGTGCTCGTGGCCGAGCTCGACCTCGACACTCTGCTCGAGCGAGCGCAGGCGCGGGTGGTCGCGGCATCCCTGTCCGGGTTCCCGGCGGCAACGCAGGACGTTTCCGTGGTCGTACCGGTGGACGTGGCGGCGGGCGACGTGCGCTCGGCGCTGCTGGAGGGTGGCGCGCCGCTCATCGAGGGCGTCCGCCTCGTCGACGACTACCGCGGCACGGGGATCGCGCCGGGGACGAAGAGTCTCACCTACGCGTTGCGTTTCCGCGCGGACGACCGCACGCTGACGGCCGCTGAGGCGACGGATGCCAAACTGGCCGGCGTTGCGCTCGCGGCTGAGCGGTTCGGCGCGGTGATCCGCGACGGTGACACGGGCGCCTGATCGAGATCGGGCCGGCGCCGGGAAACGTGCCTGCCCTCATCGCCGACGAGGGGGCAGTCGGAAGTGGTCGGCGATGAGGGCAGGTGCCTTGAGCATACCCCTACTTTGTCCCCCAAATGGGGGACAAGCTGAAAGAAGTCTCTGTGCCGCGTTTCGTTCTCCGGTGGGCGCGGTCGCGGGAGGCGGATTTGCTCCCGTCCTGCCGGGCCGGATACTCTCGCGGAATGTCGTCGATCGTCCGTGGCAGCGAGGAGCTCTCCGTGAGCACCGTTGTCGTGCGTCGACGTCGGGTCGCACGCCGAGTTTCGGCGACCTCGTAACCCGCCGTCAGTCGGGCATACGGGCGTCGCCGCCCCGGTTCACGCTCATCGCAGCCACAGCCCCGACTCCTAAGGTGGATCCATGACCCTCTCGGTCGCCGTCTCCGGCGCCTCCGGCTATGCGGGAGGCGAGATCCTTCGCCTGCTCGCCGACCATCCCGACGTCGAGATCCGCACCGTCACCGCGCACGCGAACGCGGGGCAGCCGCTGATCTCCCACCAGCCCCACCTGCGGTCGCTCGCGCACCTCGAGTTGCAGGCGACGACGCCGGACGTGCTCGCCGGACACGACGTGGTGTTCCTCGCGCTGCCCCACGGGCAATCCGCCGCCTACACCGAGGCGCTGGGCGACACCCCGCTCGTCATCGACGCCGGCGCGGACCACCGGCTCACCTCGTCCGAAGATTGGGCCGCGTTCTACGGCGGGGAGCACGCCGAGCCCTGGGCCTACGGCGTGCCCGAGCTGCCGGTCAACGGCGGGAAGCAGCGCGACCTGCTCCGGGGCGTCACGCGCATCGCCGCCCCCGGCTGCAACGCCTCGACCGTCTCGTTGTCGCTGGCACCGGGTGTCGCCGCTGGCGTCATCGACCCGGGTGACATCGTGTCCGTGCTCGCCGTCGGCCCCAGCGGGGCGGGCAAGTCTCCCAAGACGAATCTCCTCGCGAGCGAGATCCTCGGCAGCGCCAACCCCTACGCGGTCGGTGGCACCCACCGGCACATCCCCGAGATCCGCCAGGCCCTGGCCGCGGCGGGTGCGCCCGCCGATGGCATCCGGATCTCCTTCACGCCCGTCCTCGTGCCGATGGCGCGCGGGATCCTGGCCACCTCGTCCGCACCGATTCGCGACGGGGCGACGGATGCCGAGATCCGCCACGCGTGGGAGAGCGCCTACGCCGACGAACCTTTCGTCGAGCTGCTTCCCGAGGGTTCGTTCCCCCGGACGGCCGACGTGCTGGGGGCCAACGTCGCCTCGCTCGGGCTCGCGATCGACCGCGCGGCGAACCGCGTGGTGGTGGTTGCCGCCGTCGACAATCTGATGAAGGGCACCGCGGGAGCCGCCGTGCAGTCCATGAACATCGCGCTGGGTCTTCCCGAGACCACGGCGCTCCCCACGAACGGAGTCGCCCCGTGAGCGTGACCGTCCCCGCAGGATTCGAGGCGGCCGGGGTCGCCGTCGGCCTGAAGTCGACGGGTGCGCGCGACGTCGCGCTCGTCGTCAACCGCGGGCCGCTGAAGGTCGGAGCGGCCGTCTTCACGTCCAACCGTGCCAAGGCCAACCCCATCCTGTGGTCCGAACAGGTCATCCGCGACGGCGTGGTCGAGGCGGTGGTGCTCAACTCCGGCGGAGCGAACTGCTTCACCGGATCCTTCGGGTTCCAGACCACGCATCAGACCGCCGAGCGGGCGGCCGAGCTCCTCGGCGTCGGCGCGGGCGACATCGTCGTGTGCTCGACGGGTCTGATCGGCACGGGAGACGAGGTCTTCCGCGCGAAGGTCCTCGACGGCGTCGAGAAGGGCATCGCGGCTCTCTCGCCCGACGGCGGCGACGAGGCATCCCTGGCGATCATGACGACCGACTCCCGCCCGAAGCGGGCAGAGCACCGCGGGTCCGGCTGGAGCATCGGCGGCATGGCGAAGGGCGCCGGTATGCTCGCGCCCGGGCTCGCGACGATGCTCGTCGTGCTCACCACCGACGCGGTCCTCGACGCGTCCGAGGCCGACGCGGCCCTGCGTGTCGCGACCCGCGTGAGCTTCGACCGCCTCGACTCCGACGGCTGCATGTCGACCAACGACCAGGTGACGCTGATGGCCAGTGGCGCCAGTGGCATCCGGGTGGATGCCGACGAGTTCGCCGCCGCGCTCACCGCGGTGTGCGACGATCTCGCGGCACAGCTGCAGGGCGACGCCGAAGGAGCCAGTCACGACATCACGATCCGGGTCGTGGGTGCCGCGTCCGAGGACGACGCCGTCGAGGTGGGGCGGTCGATCGCCCGCAACAACCTCTTCAAGGCCGCCATCTTCGGCAACGACCCCAACTGGGGTCGCGTGCTCGCCGCCATCGGGACCACCCGGGCCGCCTTCGATCCCTACGACGTCGACGTGTGGATGAACGGGGTGCGGGTGTGCACCGCCGGCGGTCCCGACCGTCCGCGCGAGGAGGTCGACCTGACGCCGCGAGCGACCGACCTCGTCGTCGATCTCCGGGTCGGCGACGCCGCGGCGACGATCCGCACCAACGACCTCACGCACGACTACGTCCACGAGAACAGCGCCTACTCCTCATGAGCGACATCGACATCCAGGACACCGATCCGGCCGAAGCCAGCGAGCGGGCGGTGACTCTCGTCGAGTCGCTGCCGTGGGTGCGCAAGTACCGCGACCAGATCGTGGTCGTGAAGTACGGCGGCAACGCGATGGTGAGCGACGAACTGCAGGACGCGTTCGCCGCCGACATCGCCTACCTTCGGTACGTCGGCGTGAAGCCCGTCGTCGTGCACGGTGGCGGTCCTCAGATCTCTTCGATGCTCGAGCGGCTCGACATCCCGAGCGAGTTCCGCGGGGGCTACCGGGTCACCTCGACGGAGGCGATCGGGGTGGTGCGAATGGTGCTCACCGGGCAGATCAACCCGCAGCTCGTCGCCAAGGTCAACGCGCACGGTCCGCTGGCGACGGGTCTGAGCGGTGAAGATGCCGGACTCTTCGGCGGACGTCGCCGCGGCGTGGTCGTCGACGGTGTCGAGCACGACCTCGGCCGGGTCGGTGACGTCGTGACCGTCGATCCGCAGCCGGTGCTGGATCACCTCGCCGCCGGACGCGTGCCGATCGTGTCGAGCATCGCGCCCGACCTCGACCACCCGGGTGCCTCGCTCAACGTCAACGCGGATGCCGCGGCGGCCGCGCTCGCCGTGGCGCTGAAGGCCGCGAAGCTCGTCGTGCTCACCGACGTCCCGGGCCTGTACGCCGATTGGCCCAACCGCGACTCGCTCGTGTCGCACCTGACCTCGACCGAGTTGCGCGCGATGGTGCCGAAGCTCGAGTCGGGGATGATCCCCAAGATGCAGGCGTGCCTCGACGCCGTCGACGGGGGAGTGCCCACGGCCGCGATCATCGACGGTCGCGTGCCCCACTCGGTGCTCGTCGAACTCTTCACCAGCAAAGGAATCGGAACGGAGGTGGTCGCGTGAACGCGGACACGACACAGGAATCCCCCGGCTCACGCGGCCCGTCCTGGCAGGAGGATGCCGGGCGCGACCTCGTCCGCAGCTTCGGCGACCGGATGGCGCTGTTCGTGCGCGGCGAGGGGGCGTACGTCTGGGATGGCGACGGCAAGAAGTACCTCGACTTCCTCGCGGGGATCGCCGTCCTCTCGCTCGGCCACGCCCACCCGACGTTCGTCGAGGCCGTGTCGACGCAGGCCGCGACCCTCGTCCACATCTCCAACTACTTCGCCACGCCCCCGCAGCTGGCTCTCGCCGCTCGCCTCAAGCGGCTCGCCGGCACGGGGGAGTCCGGTCGCGTGTACTTCGCCAACTCGGGTGCCGAGGCGAACGAGGCGGCGTTCAAGCTCGCGCGTCTGCACGGCCGCGGCACCGACCGCACGCGCATCCTGACGCTCAAGGGTGGCTTCCACGGTCGCACGATGGGGGCGCTCGCGCTCACCGGGAAGCCCGCGCTGCAGGCGGACTTCCTCCCGATGGTGCCCGGGGTCGAGCACATCGACGCCACCATCGAGGCGCTCGAGGCGGCCGTCGATGAGAACGTCGCGGCGTTCATCGTCGAGCCGATCCAGGGCGAGGCCGGTGTGGTCGAGCTGCCCGAGGGATACCTCGAGGCCGCGCGCGAGATCACCGCGCGCCACGGCGCGCTGCTCATCGTGGACGAGATCCAGACCGGCGCCGGGCGCACCGGCGCATGGTTCGCCTTCCAGCACGCGGGCATCGTCCCGGATGCCATCACGGTGGCCAAGGGCATCGGCGGTGGGTTCCCCATCGGCGCGCTCGTGACCTTCGGCGCGGCGAGCGAGCTGTTCTTCCCCGGCACCCACGGTTCCACCTTCGGCGGCAACGCCCTGGGGACGGCCGTCGCCGGTGCCGTCCTGCAGGAGATCGAGTCCGCGGGACTCGTCGACAACGCGGCGCGCCGCGAGGCCGAGCTGCGCGACGGGATCGCCGCTCTGGGATCGCCGCTCGTCGCCGGCGTGCGCGGGCGCGGGCTTCTGCTGGGCGTCGCGCTCTCCCACCCCGTCGCGAAGGCCGTCGTGGCCGCGGCGCAGGAGCACGGGCTCATCGTCAACGCCGCGAACGACGAGACGATCCGTCTCGCGCCGCCGCTCATCATCGGGGATGCCGAGATCGCCGAGTTCCTTGCACTCTTCGGCGCGGCGCTGTCCACCGTGACTGATGCCCTCATGATCGACGAGTCCGCCGCCCCGGCGACCGAAGGAGTACCCGCGTGACCCGCCATCTGCTGCGCGATGACGATCTGACCCCGGCCGAGCAGGCCGAGATCCTCGACCTCGCGATCGAGCTGAAGAAGGACCGCTGGGCCGTGAAGCCGCTGGCGGGGCCGCAGACGGTCGCGGTGATCTTCGACAAGTCCTCGACGCGGACGCGTGTGTCCTTCGCGGTGGGCATCGCCGACCTCGGCGGCTCGCCGCTGATCATCTCCACGGCGAACAGCCAGCTCGGCGGCAAGGAGACGCCCTCCGACACCGCCCGTGTCCTGGAGCGCCAGGTCGCGGCGATCGTGTGGCGCACGTACGCGCAGGCCGGGCTCGAGGAGATGGCGCGCGGAACGCGCGTCCCCGTCGTGAATGCCCTGAGCGATGACTTCCACCCCTGCCAGCTGCTCGCCGACCTGCTCACGATTCGCGAGCACAAGGGGGAGCTGAAGGGCCTGACGCTGTCGTTCTTCGGCGACGGGCGGAGCAACATGGCCCATTCGTACGTGCTGGCCGGAGTCACCGCCGGAATGCACGTGCGGGTGGCGTCACCCGCCGACTATGCGCCCCGGGCGGATGTCATCGCGGATGCCGAGCGCATCGCGGCCGCGACCGGCGGATCCATCTCGCTGACCACCGACCCCGAGGCCGCGGCCTCCGGCGCCGACGTCGTCGTCACCGACACGTGGGTCTCCATGGGCAAGGAAGAGGAGAAGATCGCCCGCATCCGCGATCTCGGCGGCTTCAAGGTGACGACCGATCTCATGGCGCGTGCCGACGAAGCGGCGATCTTCATCCACTGCCTCCCCGCCGACCGTGGCTACGAGGTCGACGCCGAAGTCATCGACGGACCGCAGAGCGTGGTGTGGGACGAGGCCGAGAACCGGCTGCACGCCCAGAAGGCGCTGCTGGTGTGGCTGCTGCGCCAGGACTGACCTCCCGCGCGGGCCGGGCGTGGAACCGTTTCGACGGGCCCGCCCGGCTCGTCGGGATCGATCTGGCCCGTGGGCTGGCGGTGCTCGGCATGCTGGCCGCGCACCTGCTGACCATCGATCCGTGGGTCGCCGACGATCCGGCGACGTGGCTCGATGTCGTGAACGGGCGCTCCTCGATCCTCTTCGCCACGCTGGCCGGCGTCTCCATCGCGCTCGTGACCGGAGGCCCTCGGCCGTTGGCGGGACCAGCCCGCGCCCGTGCGGCGGCGCGACTGGCCCTGCGCGGAGCATTGCTGTGGGCGATCGGCATCCTGCTGGTGATGACCGGCGTGCCCGTCTACGTGATCCTGCCGGCGTACGCCCTGCTGTTCGCCCTGTCGCTGCCGTTCCTGGGGCTGCGTCCGGGCCGGCTCTTCCTCGCCGCGGGAATCGTCGCGGTGACCATGCCGTGGGTCTTCCCGTTCTTGGATGCCGCTCCGATCTGGGGCGGTCCCGGGGGAGACGAGCTCCAGGCCTTCGTGGGATGGGCGTACCCGTTCCCGGTGTGGATCGCGTTCCTCCTCGCGGGGATGGGGGTGGGCCGACTCGACCTGCGGCGACTCCGTGTCCAGGCGTCGATCACCGTCATCGGCGCGGCGGTCGCGACCGTCGGCTATGCCGTCGCGGTCGTCACGGGCCCGGCGGTCGCGGCCGCGAACCCGTACCTCGCGGCGGTCTGGAGCGCGGAAGCGCATTCGTCGGGCCTGTGGGAGGTCGTCGGCTCCGGCGGGTTCGCCATCGCGGTGATCGGGCTGTGTCTCCTGATCTGCCGGACGCCGCTGCGATGGGTCGCGATCCCGCTGCGGGCGGTGGGATCCCTGCCGCTGACCGCGTACGTCCTGCAGATCGTGGTGTGGGCCGTGTTCGCGGCGGCCGTGCTCGGCGACACCTCCGATTTGTACGGAGTGCGCGATGCGGGACTCTTCCTGCCGCTGACCCTCGGGCTCGTCGTCGGCTGCACCGCATGGGCGCTCCTGATCGGCCGCGGGCCGCTCGAGGCGATCATCGACGGCATCGTCCGCCGCGTGGCGGGGCCGCCTTCCCGCCCCGATGCCACACCCCCGGCGTCCGCCGCCTGAGCCGGCCGGGCGGTGTCCGCCGCTCTCGCTAGGCTGGGAGGCATGAGCAGTGAGACGGGCCAGGGCACGAACGAGGGCGCGCTGTGGGGTGCCCGTTTTTCCGGCGGGCCCTCTCCCGAGCTGGCGGCGCTGAGCCGCTCGACCCACTTCGACTGGGACCTCGCGCTCTACGACATCGCCGGTTCGCACGCGCACACCGCGGCGCTCGAGGCGGCCGGGTACCTCTCCGCCGACGAGGCGCGCGACATGCACGCCGGCCTCGACGACCTGGCCGACCGCGTCCGGGCGGGCACATTGGTCGCGGCTCCCGCCGACGAGGACGTCCACGGCGCGCTCGAGCGGGTCCTCATCGAGACCGTCGGTCCCGCCCTGGGGGGCAAGCTGCGCGCGGGGCGCAGCCGGAACGACCAGATCGCCACGCTCGTGCGCCTCTATCTCCTCGACCACGCCCGCACCATCACGCGCGAGCTCCTCCGCCTCATCGACGCGCTCGTCTCGCAGTCCGCTGCGCACGAGTCGGCCATCATGCCCGGGCGCACGCACCTGCAGCACGCACAACCCGTGCTGCTCGCCCACCATCTTCAGGCCTACGGCTGGGCTTTCGTCCGCGGCATCGAGCGTCTGCGCGATTGGTCGGTGCGCGCCTCCGTCTCGCCCTACGGCGGCGGCGCGCTCGCCGGAGCCACCCTCGGTCTCGACCCTCAGCTGGTCGCCGACCGACTCGGGCTCGCCCGACCGGCCGAGAACTCGCTCGACGGCACGGCATCCCGCGACGTCGTCGCCGAGTTCGCCTTCATCACCGCGATGGTCGGCGTCGATCTGTCGCGCCTGGCCGAAGACGTGATCCTGTGGAACACGCGCGAATTCGGTTTCGTGACTCTCGACGACGCGTATTCGACGGGGTCGAGCATCATGCCCCAGAAGAAGAACCCCGACATCGCCGAGTTGGCGCGCGGCAAGGCGGGCCGGCTGATCGGCAACCTCGCTGGTCTCCTTGCCACGCTCAAGGGGCTCCCGCTGGCGTACAACCGTGACCTGCAGGAGGACAAAGAGCCCGTGTTCGACTCCGTGCGGACCCTCGAGCTCGTCCTGCCGGCTTTCTCCGGGATGATCTCCACCCTCCGTTTCCACACCGAGCGGATGGCCGAGCTGGCTCCTCAGGGCTTCTCGCTCGCGACGGACGTCGCCGAGTGGCTGGTCCGCCAGGGGGTGCCGTTCCGCGACGCGCACGAGATCTCGGGCGCGCTCGTGCGCGCATGCGAGGAGCAGGGGATCGGTTTGGAGGATGCCGATGACGCGCTGCTGGCATCCGTTTCGCCGTCCCTGGCTCCCGAGGTGCGCGACGTGCTGACGATCGAGGGGTCGGTGGCGAGCCGGACGGGCGTCGGCGGAACGGCTCCCGAACGGGTGTCGGAACAACGCGCAGACCTGGTTTCGCGCGCACAAGCGGCTGCTCACGCGTTGGGAATGTAATCAGTGATTCGCTTATACATTACTCCCCATAAGCAATAAGCTGATCACATGATCGCCGCCGTCATCGCCGACATCGTCCGTTCCCGCGAACTGGACGATCGCGCCGGTGCGCAGCGGGCCATCCGCGACGCGATCGCGCGGGCGCAGACCGACGCGCCGTTGGCTCGCACACCGCTGACGGCCGTCGTCGGTGATGAACTCCAGGGCGAATATCCGACGATCGGTGCGGCAGCGGCGGCGCTCCTCCTCGTGCGACTGAATCTGCCCGACGGGATCGAATGTCGGTTCGGAGTGGGCGTCGGCGACGTACGCCCCGTCGAGCTCGGTGACCGGACGATCCCCGAAGGACCCGCGTGGTGGGCGGCGCGGGCCGCGATCGAGAGGGTCGAAGCGATGCAGCAGCGCGTCGCGCCGCTCGCCCGCACGTGGTTCGAGGCCGAGAGCGGTGCGGACGCCGTCGTACGGCAGGGCGTCGCGCTGGCGAACGCCTATGCGCTGTCGCGCGATCAGCTCGTCTCGTCGATGAGCGAGCGCACGCGCCGGTTGACGTACGGTCGGTGCCTGGGGAGGTCGCAGCGCGACCTCGCCGAGGCGGAAGGTGTCACGCAATCCGCGGTCTCCCAGGCTCTCGCCTCGGCCGGGTCGGCCGCCGTCGTCGAGGGATTCCTGGCTCTGCGCGCGGAGGCCGAGTCATGATCGCGGCCGCACTGCTCCTCCTCGCCGTCGGTGGTGTCGACCTCGTGCGTCGCTTGATCGTCCGTCGTCGCGGACTCGCGTTCGTCGTCGGGGGCGTCGTGCTCGTGGCGGTTTCGGCCGGAGCGGATGCCGTCGTCGCCGGCGTCCTTGCCGTTGCGGTCGCAGCGATCTGGACGTGGGTCGTCCCCGAGTCCGGTTCCGCCCGCGCGGGGCTGTGGCCGGTGGGTCTGCTCGGCGTCGCGGTGGCCGCTTGCGTGGTCGTCGCTCCGGCGCGGCCGCGTCCGGGGCTGCTCGGCTCGACGTGGGAGGCGTACGGACCGCGCGGCGATGTTTCGCTCGACGTGGTCCTGCTGGTCGCGGGATGCCTGTTGTTCCTGCTGGAGTCGGGCAACGCCGTCGTCCGTATCGCTTTGCGCGCCGAGATGGGGGAGCGCGTGCTCCCGGCGTCCGGCGAAGCGCCGACGACGCTCAAGGGCGGGCGCCTGATCGGGCCGCTCGAACGGATCCTCGTCTTCGCGCTGACCCTCGCCGGCGCCTACACACTGCTGGCGGCCGTCCTCGCCGCCAAGGGCATCGTGCGATTCCCCGAGATCTCCCGCGACGGCGAGGGCGGCGATCGCGCCGAGTACTTCCTCATCGGCAGCCTCGTGAGCTGGGTCACCGCGCTGGCGGCCGCGTTCGTCGTGTGGTGGGGCGTCCAGGCAGTGTGAGCCCTCCGGCACCCGGGCCGTCCCGCCGCCGCTGATAGCCTGGAGGGGTGTCCGCGCCCTTCGACGAGCCCTCCGTTCGTGCCCTCGAGCCCGCCAACGACCCGACGTTCGAAAACGTCTGGGACGAGCTCGTCTATCGCGGACTGATCCACGTCTCGACCGACCAGGACGAGCTGCGCGAGCTCCTTTCCGGACCGCCGGTGGTCTTCTACTGCGGCTTCGACCCGACCGCGCCGAGCCTGCACCTCGGCAATCTCGTGCAGCTGCTCACCATGCGCCGTCTGCAGCTGGCTGGCCATCGTCCGCTCGGCCTCGTCGGCGGATCCACGGGTCTCATCGGCGACCCCCGTCCGACCGCGGAGCGCACGCTGAACACGCGCGAGACGGTGGCGGAGTGGGTCGACCGGCTGCGGGCACAGGTCGAGCGATTCTTGAGCTTCGACGGTGACAACGCGGCCCGCATGGTCAACAACCTCGATTGGACCGCGCCGCTGAGCGCGATCGACTTCTTGCGCGACATCGGCAAGCACTTCCGGGTGGGCACGATGTTGAAGAAGGATGCGGTCAGCGCACGCCTCAATTCCGAGGCCGGCATCAGCTACACCGAGTTCAGTTACCAGATCCTGCAGGGCATGGATTACCTGGAGCTGTTCCGTTCCTACGGCTGCGTACTGCAGACCGGCGGCAGCGACCAGTGGGGCAACCTCACCAGTGGCACCGATCTCGTCCGCCGAGTCGAGGGGGCGTCGGTCCACGCGATCGGTACGCCGCTCATCACGAACAGCGACGGCACCAAGTTCGGCAAGAGCGAGGGCAACGCCATCTGGCTGGATGCCGACATGTGCAGCCCGTGGACGATGTACCAGTTCTGGCTCAACACCGATGACCGTGACGTGGTCGAGCGCCTCAAAGTGTTCACGTTCCTCACTCGGGCGGAGATCGAGGAGTACGCACGCCTGGTCGCCGAGGAGCCGTTCCGCCGCGCGGCGCAGAAGCGTCTCGCCCGAGAGGTGGTCACGACGGTGCACGGTGCCGAGGCGACCGACGCGGTCATCGCCGCGACCGAGGCGCTCTTCGGCCAAGGCGACTTGACCGCGCTGGATGCCGGCACCCTTCGCAGCGCGCTCGATGAGCTGCCGCACGCGTCGCTGGCCCCGGGCGCCACCGTGCTCGACGCGCTGACGGCGACCGGACTCGTGAGCAGTCTCAGCGAGGCGCGCCGCGCGATCGCCCAGGGCGGGGTCTCTCTGGACGGTGAGAAGGTGGCGACCGACGACGTCGTCGTCACCGGCTCATTGCCGGGCGGGGTGTCGGTGCTCCGACGCGGGAAGAAGACTCTCGCCGGAGTGTTCGTCCGCTGATGCCGTTCACGCCGAGCCACGCCGTCGTCGCGCTGCCCTTCGCGCGCACGCGGCTGGTGCCGGCGGCCGTGGCGATCGGCGCGATGACGCCCGACCTCCCGTTGTTCTTTCGCGGGATGCTGCCGGACTACACGATGACGCATGATCTCGCGTTGCTCGTTCCCACCACGATCCTTGCGCTGGTGCTGTTCCTGGTGTGGCGGTGCATCCTGCGTCCCGCCACTCGTGAGCTCTCGCCGCGGGTCGTCGCCGACCGGCTGCCGGCGACGTGGGACGCGGGCTTCCGCGCCGGTCTGCGCGAATCGTTCGGCGGGGGAGCGGTCGGTCTGGCGTGGTTGGCCGCAGCTCTCGCTCTCGGTGTGGTCAGCCACATCGTGTGGGATCTCTTCACGCACGAAGGACGTCTCGGCGTCCAGCTGTTCCCGGTCCTCGATCAGCAGTGGGGGCCGTTCCTGGGTGTGAAGTGGCTGCAGTACGGCTCGGGCGCGGTCGGCCTGATCGTGCTCGCCGCGTGGGGTCTCGTGTGGCTGTCTCGTCGGAGTCGCGTGCCCGTTCAGCGCTCTGTCCCCGGAGCCGTGCGTGTGGCGTGGTGGGTCTCCCTCCCCGTGGGCCTCGTCGTCGTCGGAGCCGTCGCGATGCTCGTGACGATCAGCGCCGGCGAAGCGCTCTCGCCGACAGCGCTCATCTACGCCGTTCTGACCCGGGTCGCGGCAGTCTGGGCGCTGGCGACCCTGGTGCTCGCTCTCATCATTCAGGCCCGCCGTCGGTCGTAGATCCGCGTTTTCCCGCGGTTTCGGGGGTGCGACACGCCCGGGGTGTGGTGTGGATTGGACGAGTGGGTGGGATCCGCGTAAGTTATTACTTGTTCGCCCCACAGGGGAGAGCGGAGCGGCCGAAAGGCCCCGCGTCCTCTCAAGCGGCGAACAAGACCCAAGACCTACTCCGCATGGTGTAGAGTTTTGGTTCTGGTCTTCGACCGGCTTCCACGACGCTGATCCCTTGACGGGTCCCACTGTGTGAGGCAGGGCGGAGGTCGAATAAGGTAGTGAGTTGCCTCATGGTTACGGTCTTTTGGGCTGGTTCTGTGGGTGCGTCCGTTCCTTGAGAACTCAACAGCGTGCACTTGTCAAATGCCAATTTATTCCTCGTTGGTCCGTTTCGGCGGATTGCGAGTAATTCCTTTGGATCAAAGTCCAACCCTTTGGGGTTGGCATCTGGATAGTCAGTTTTGACTTCCTGTTTGGTCAGATTGAACTCGTCTGTCCCGACCTTATTCCGGTTGGGTGGGCATTTTTCTTTTACGGAGAGTTTGATCCTGGCTCAGGATGAACGCTGGCGGCGTGCTTAACACATGCAAGTCGAACGGTGAAGCCAAGCTTGCTTGGTGGATCAGTGGCGAACGGGTGAGTAACACGTGAGCAACCTGCCCTGGACTCTGGGATAAGCGCTGGAAACGGTGTCTAATACTGGATATGAGCTCTCATCGCATGGTGGGGGTTGGAAAGATTTTTCGGTCTGGGATGGGCTCGCGGCCTATCAGCTTGTTGGTGAGGTAATGGCTCACCAAGGCGTCGACGGGTAGCCGGCCTGAGAGGGTGACCGGCCACACTGGGACTGAGACACGGCCCAGACTCCTACGGGAGGCAGCAGTGGGGAATATTGCACAATGGGCGGAAGCCTGATGCAGCAACGCCGCGTGAGGGATGACGGCCTTCGGGTTGTAAACCTCTTTTAGCAGGGAAGAAGCGAGAGTGACGGTACCTGCAGAAAAAGCGCCGGCTAACTACGTGCCAGCAGCCGCGGTAATACGTAGGGCGCAAGCGTTATCCGGAATTATTGGGCGTAAAGAGCTCGTAGGCGGTTTGTCGCGTCTGCTGTGAAATCCCGAGGCTCAACCTCGGGCCTGCAGTGGGTACGGGCAGACTAGAGTGCGGTAGGGGAGATTGGAATTCCTGGTGTAGCGGTGGAATGCGCAGATATCAGGAGGAACACCGATGGCGAAGGCAGATCTCTGGGCCGTAACTGACGCTGAGGAGCGAAAGGGTGGGGAGCAAACAGGCTTAGATACCCTGGTAGTCCACCCCGTAAACGTTGGGAACTAGTTGTGGGGACCATTCCACGGTTTCCGTGACGCAGCTAACGCATTAAGTTCCCCGCCTGGGGAGTACGGCCGCAAGGCTAAAACTCAAAGGAATTGACGGGGACCCGCACAAGCGGCGGAGCATGCGGATTAATTCGATGCAACGCGAAGAACCTTACCAAGGCTTGACATACACCAGAACACCGTAGAAATACGGGACTCTTTGGACACTGGTGAACAGGTGGTGCATGGTTGTCGTCAGCTCGTGTCGTGAGATGTTGGGTTAAGTCCCGCAACGAGCGCAACCCTCGTTCTATGTTGCCAGCACGTAATGGTGGGAACTCATGGGATACTGCCGGGGTCAACTCGGAGGAAGGTGGGGATGACGTCAAATCATCATGCCCCTTATGTCTTGGGCTTCACGCATGCTACAATGGCCGGTACAAAGGGCTGCAATACCGTGAGGTGGAGCGAATCCCAAAAAGCCGGTCCCAGTTCGGATTGAGGTCTGCAACTCGACCTCATGAAGTCGGAGTCGCTAGTAATCGCAGATCAGCAACGCTGCGGTGAATACGTTCCCGGGTCTTGTACACACCGCCCGTCAAGTCATGAAAGTCGGTAACACCTGAAGCCGGTGGCCCAACCCTTGTGGAGGGAGCCGTCGAAGGTGGGATCGGTAATTAGGACTAAGTCGTAACAAGGTAGCCGTACCGGAAGGTGCGGCTGGATCACCTCCTTTCTAAGGAGCATCTGACGCCCTGTAGTGGGGTTGTTCAGGCGCCGGATCAGACCGAATGTGTCTGCCGGTTAGCTCATGGGTGGAACGTTTGACTTGGTGGCGGAGATGATGGTTTCGGGTTTAGTACGTGGTTTTCCACTGGAACGGTCTGGGTCGGAGTTTTTGTCACATGCACGCTGTTGGGTCCTGAGGGGCCGGGCGCTGATTGCGGGTCTTTGGGCTTGTGGTTGGTGGCTGTTCCTCTAGGGCCTTTTCCTGGTGTCACGGTTGTGGCATGTCGGGGGGAGGGTACCGCCCGTACTTTGAGAACTACACAGTGGACGCGAGCATCTTCCATGCAGCCTTTTGGGGTTGTGTGGTGTAGATGATCTTAAAGATCATTAGTCAATTTTTTGACGATTCAACTCATGTGATTTCAAGTCTTTAAGAGCAAACGGTGGATGCCTTGGCATCTGGAGCCGAAGAAGGACGTAGCAATCTGCGATAAGCCTCGGGGAACTGATAAGCGAGTTTTGATCCGAGGGTGTCCGAATGGGGAAACCCCGCCAGGGCGCGTGCGTACCTGGTGACTCCCGCCTGAATATATAGGGCGGGTAGAGGGAACGTGGGGAAGTGAAACATCTCAGTACCCACAGGAAGAGAAAGCAAAAGCGATTCCGTGAGTAGTGGCGAGCGAAACCGGAAGAGGCTAAACCTAGCGTGTGTGATAGCCGGCAGGTGTTGCATGTTGGGGGTTGTGGGACTTTTCTGATTGTTCTGCCGAGCAGTCGACGTGACAAGAGGGTATAGACGAACGGTTTTGAATGGCCGGTCATAGAGGGTGCGAACCCCGTAGTCGAAATGCCTGTTCTTGGCGTGAAGAGTATCCCAAGTAGCACGGGGCCCGAGAAATCCCGTGTGAATCTGTCAGGACCACCTGATAAGCCTAAATACTCCCAGATGACCGATAGCGGACAAGTACCGTGAGGGAAAGGTGAAAAGTACCCCGGGAGGGGAGTGAAATAGTACCTGAAACCGTTTGCTTACAAACCGTTGGAGCCTCCTTAGTAGGGGTGACAGCGTGCCTTTTGAAGAATGAGCCTGCGAGTTAGCGATACGTGGCGAGGTTAACCCGTGTGGGGTAGCCGTAGCGAAAGCGAGTCTGAATAGGGCGATTCAGTCGCGTGTCCTAGACCCGAAGCGAAGTGATCTATCCATGGCCAGGTTGAAGCGACGGTAAGACGTCGTGGAGGACCGAACCCACTTAGGTTGAAAACTGAGGGGATGAGCTGTGGATAGGGGTGAAAGGCCAATCAAACTTCGTGATAGCTGGTTCTCTCCGAAATGCATTTAGGTGCAGCGTTGCGTGTTTCTTGCCGGAGGTAGAGCTACTGGATGGCCGATGGGCCCTACAAGGTTACTGACGTCAGCCAAACTCCGAATGCCGGTAAGTGAGAGCGCAGCAGTGAGACTGTGGGGGATAAGCTTCATAGTCGAGAGGGAAACAACCCAGACCACCATCTAAGGTCCCTAAGCGCGTGCTAAGTGGGAAAGGATGTGGAGTTGCTTAGACAACCAGGAGGTTGGCTTAGAAGCAGCCACCCTTGAAAGAGTGCGTAATAGCTCACTGGTCAAGTGATTCCGCGCCGACAATGTAACGGGGCTCAAGCACGCCACCGAAGTTGTGGCATTGACATTTTTGGTAGGCCTTCGTGGTCCAGCCGTGTTGATGGGTAGGAGAGCGTCGTGTCGCGAGTGAAGCGGCGGGGTGACCCAGCCGTGGACGCGACACGAGTGAGAATGCAGGCATGAGTAGCGAAAGACGTGTGAGAAACACGTCCTCCGAAAGACCAAGGGTTCCAGGGTCAAGCTAATCTTCCCTGGGTAAGTCGGGACCTAAGGCGAGGCCGACAGGCGTAGTCGATGGACAACGGGTTGATATTCCCGTACCGGCGAAGAACCGCCCAAGCTAATCCAGTGGTGCTAAGAGTCCTAGCTCAGAATTTTCCGGATCCCTTCGGGGTGATGGTTGTCTGTGTGAACGCTCGACCCCATGCTGGTGCGGCTAGCGTATTAACAGGTGTGACGCAGGAAGGTAGCCCAAGCCAGGCGATGGTAGTCCTGGTGCAAGTGCGTAGGCCGAGTGATAGGCAAATCCGTCACTCGCATAGGCTGAGACACGATGCGGATAAAAAGTGGGTGATCCTATGCTGCCGAGAAAAGCATCGACGCGAGGTTCTAGCCGCCCGTACCCCAAACCGACTCAGGTGGTCAGGTAGAGAATACCAAGGAGATCGAGAGAATCGTGGTTAAGGAACTCGGCAAAATGC
This sequence comes from Microbacterium canaveralium, assembly GCF_047238045.1. Lineage (NCBI taxonomy): Bacteria > Bacillati > Actinomycetota > Actinomycetes > Micrococcales > Microbacteriaceae > Microbacterium > Microbacterium canaveralium. The sequence continues at coordinate 1,215,676 of NZ_JBDFMA010000003.1, forward strand.
CCCCGTAACTTCGGGAGAAGGGGGGCCATCCACTTATTAGGACTTGCTCCGAAAGGGTGTGGTGGCCGCAGAGACTAGTGGGTAGCGACTGTTTACTAAAAACACAGGTCCGTGCCAAGTCGCAAGACGATGTATACGGACTGACGCCTGCCCGGTGCTGGAAGGTTAAGAGGACCGGTTAGCCGCAAGGCGAAGCTGAGAATTTAAGCCCCAGTAAACGGCGGTGGTAACTATAACCATCCTAAGGTAGCGAAATTCCTTGTCGGGTAAGTTCCGACCTGCACGAATGGCGTAACGACTTCCCAACTGTCTCAACCGCGAACTCGGCGAAATTGCATTACGAGTAAAGATGCTCGTTACGCGCAGCAGGACGGAAAGACCCCGTGACCTTTACTACAGCTTGGTATTGGTGTTCGGTGTGGCTTGTGTAGGATAGGTGGGAGACTGTGAAGCGGACACGCCAGTGTTCGTGGAGTCATTGTTGAAATACCACTCTGGTCACTCTGGATATCTAACTTAGGACCGTGATCCGGTTCAGGGACAGTGCCTGGTGGGTAGTTTAACTGGGGCGGTTGCCTCCCAAAATGTAACGGAGGCGCCCAAAGGTTCCCTCAACCTGGTTGGCAATCAGGTGGCGAGTGTAAGTGCACAAGGGAGCTTGACTGTGAGACTGACAGGTCGAGCAGGGACGAAAGTCGGGACTAGTGATCCGGCAGTGGCTTGTGGAAGCGCTGTCGCTCAACGGATAAAAGGTACCTCGGGGATAACAGGCTGATCTTGCCCAAGAGTCCATATCGACGGCATGGTTTGGCACCTCGATGTCGGCTCGTCGCATCCTGGGGCTGGAGTAGGTCCCAAGGGTTGGGCTGTTCGCCCATTAAAGCGGTACGCGAGCTGGGTTTAGAACGTCGTGAGACAGTTCGGTCCCTATCCGCTGCGCGCGTAGGAAGTTTGAGAGGATCTGACCCTAGTACGAGAGGACCGGGTTGGACGAACCTCTGGTGTGTCAGTTGTTCCGCCAGGAGCACCGCTGATTAGCTACGTTCGGGATGGATAACCGCTGAAAGCATCTAAGCGGGAAGCCGGCCTCAAGATGAGACTTCCATACCATTTATGGTGAGAGGCTCCCAGCCAGACTACTGGGTTGATAGGCCGGATGTGGAAGCGTAGTAATACGTGAAGCTGACCGGTACTAATAAGCCGATGACTTGATAACACACCGTTTTTGGTGCTTGCGTCCACTGAGTGGTTCTCGATGTACGGTCGGGAACACAACAATGACATTCGTTGTTGGTTTTTGAAACATCAATAGTGTTTCGGCGGCCATAGCGAGAGGGAAACGCCCGGTTACATTCCGAACCCGGAAGCTAAGCCTCTCAGCGCCGATGGTACTGCAGGGGGGACCCTGTGGGAGAGTAGGACACCGCCGGACTTCTTCTAAGACGAAATGGCCACCCAACGCTGGGTGGCCATTTCGCATATACGGACACTTTTCCGGGGGAAGGATCGTCATGTCGAACGACGACGCCAACGAGCGCAAGGGCAACGGGGGTCGCTCAGACGATCGTTCCCGACCCCGGTCCACCTCGGGCGGTTCCTCCGGACGCCCCGCTCGCGACTCATCGGCGCGACCGTTTCGGCGCGAGGGTGAGGGCGCCGCGCGCCCCCGTCGCGAGGGTGATGACCGTGCACCCCGACGCGACGGTGACAACACGCATCGTCCGCGTCGGGACGGTGACTCGCGCCCACGACCGGGGAGCGGTGACGCTCGCCCGCGGCGGGATGGTGTCACCGGCGGCGGCTTCGACCGTCCGCGTCGCGATGGGGATTCCCGTCCGTACCGCCGCGACGGCGAGTCGGCCGGTCGTCCCCGTCGGGACGGCGACGCTCGTCCGCGTCGCGACGGCGACGCGCGTCCGTACCGTCCTCGCACGGAGGGTTCGGATTCGCGTCCGTACCGTCCTCGCACGGAGGGTTCGGATTCGCGTCCGTACCGTCCTCGCACGGAGGGTTCGGATTCGCGTCCGTACCGTCCTCGCACGGAGGGTTCGGATTCGCGTCCGTACCGTCCTCGCACGGAGGGTTCGGATTCGCGTCCGTACCGTCCTCGCGGCGAAGGGTCGGACTCGCGTCCGCCCCGTTCGCGGAGTGAGGGTGGCGAGTCGCGTCCCTTCCGTCCGCGAGGCGATGGCGGCGACCGCCGGCCGTCCGGCGACCGTCGCCCGGGTGCCGGAGCGCCTCGTCGCTTCGACCGCGCGGACGGTCGCGCCACACGTCCGCCCCAGGATCAGCGCGAGCGCGGGCCGCAAATCCCCGAGGACGTCACCGCCCGTGACCTCCCGGGGGCGGCGCGGAACGAGCTGAAGACTCTGAGCAAGGACAACGCCGAGAACGTCGCCCGGCACCTGGTGATGGCGTCGCGCCTCATCGACGACGACCCGGCCCTCGCGCACGAGCACGCCCTCGCGGCATCCCGGAGCGCGGGCCGCGTCGCAATTGTCCGTGAGACCGTCGCGATCACGGCGTACGCCATCGGTGACTTCGCTCTCGCGCTGCGTGAGCTGCGCACCCACCGCCGCATCTCGGGCTCCGACGAGCAGCTTCCGCTCATCGTCGACAGCGAGCGCGGTGTGGGACGTCCGGACCGTGCCCTCGAGGAAGGCCGCGCCGTCGACCGCTCGACGCTGACGGCCGCGGTGCGCGCGCAACTTGCTATCGCCATGTCCGGAGCCCGGCTGGATCTCGGCGAGACCGAACGCGCGCTGCAAGAACTCGAGATTCCGGAAGCCGACCCGGATCGCGCGTTCGAATGGAGCCCCGCTCTCTTCGCCGCGCGCGCCGCTGTCCTGGAGGAACTCGGACGCGAGGACGAGGCGGCGGAGTGGTTCCACCGCGCCGAGATCGCGGCCGACGCGCTCGACGCTGCTGCCGGAGTCGCCGACCGCGAGGTTATCGTCGTCGAGGAGATCGACCTCGTGGATGACGAGGGCGGTGTGGACGTGGCATCCGGTGTCATTCCGGTGCAGGACGCCGCCGAAGACGCGAGCGAGGACGAATCGCGATGATCTTCGGGCGCAAGACGGAGTCGACGCCGCTCGACGGTGTGGATGTCGTGCTCGCGGATCTCGACGGCGTCGTCTATGCCGGACCTGGCGCGTTGCCGCACGCGGTCGAGAGCCTGAATCGTGCCGCGGACGAAGGACGCCGCCTCGGCTACATCACGAACAACGCGTCGCGAACGGATGCGTCTGTCGCCGAGCACCTGACCTCGTTGGGGTTGCACGTGGCGCCCGAGGACGTCGTGACGAGTCCGCAAGCCGCGATGCGTCTTCTCGCGGACCTGGTGCCGGCGGGCTCCACGCTCCTCGTCGTCGGGGGTGAGGGGCTCGTCGTCGAGGTCGAGAAGGCCGGGTTCGTCGTCACCCGCAGCGCCGAGGACTCACCCGCCGCGGTCGTCCAGGGTTTCGCGCCGGAGGTTGGGTGGAAGCAGCTGGCCGAGGCGGCATACGCTCTCGCGACGCCGGTGGAAGAGGGTGGCATCCCGTGGATCGCCACCAACACGGACTGGACCATTCCGCAGGCGAGGGGGATCGCGCCGGGAAACGGGACGCTCGTGTCCGCTGTGCACACGGCTGTCGGCCGCCTCGCGACCGTCGCCGGCAAGCCGGAGCGTCCGATCTTCGACGTGGCGGTCGCCCGCACCGGTGCGCAGTCGCCGCTGTTCATCGGCGACCGACTCGACACCGACGTGCAGGGAGCGCGCGGGGCGGAGATGGCATCCGTTCATGTTCTGACCGGAATCGACCGGCCGAAGCAGCTGCTCGCGGCGGCACCCAACCAGCGTCCCGACTACATCGTCGCGGACCTGCGGCAGCTCTTCGAGCCCTACCCCGCCACCATCGTGAAGGGTGACCGCACGCGGGTGGGTGGTGCGGTCGTCGAGATCGACGGTGTGGATCTGCGCATCGTCTCGGCGGGGGATCGCCAGATCGATCTCCTTCGCGCCGGGGCCGCCGCGATCTGGAACTCGGGTCGCGCCATCTTCGGGTTCCGCGTGCCGGAACAGCTGTACGCGGATCCGTTCCGCGTGCGCTGACGCGGATACGATGGCATCCATGTCGGACGACCGCGAGACCGATGGCGACGCCGAGCTGATCGGCCGCCTTCGCATCATCGAGGAGCAGCCGCTCGACGCGCGCGCGGGCGCCTACGCGGCGCTGCACGACGAGCTGGCGCGACGCCTCGAATCGGGGTCTGCGGCGCCGGCGGACGGATGAGCGGCCGACTGGATGCCGAGCTCGCGGCACGGGGACTCGCACGATCGCGCACGCATGCCGCGCAGCTGATCGCAGACGGCTTGGTCGCCGTGGACGGACGGGGTGTGGTCAAGCCGTCGATGCGCGTCGAGGACGATTCGCGCATCGAGGTCGCCGTCGTCGACCACTACGTGAGCCGTGGCGCGCACAAGCTCCTCGCGGCGCTCGACGCGTTCGCCGTCGATCCGGCGGGTCGGGTCGCGCTCGACCTCGGCGCGTCGACCGGCGGGTTCACCCAGGTGCTGCGCGAGCGGGGCGCGAGTCCCGTGATGGCCGTCGACGTCGGGCACGGGCAGTTGTCCCCAGCCGTGGCGGCCGACCCGGGAGTGGTGTCGGTCGAGGGGTATAACGTGCGGTTCATGACCGCCGCCACGCTCGCCGCCGCGACCGGTGTCGAGGAGCGCCCGAGCATGATCACGGGCGATCTGTCGTTCATCTCCCTTCATCACGTCCTCCCCGCCGTCGTCGCCACGGCCGCTCCTGCCGCTGATGTGGTGCTGCTGATCAAGCCGCAGTTCGAGGTCGGCCGTACGGCGGTGAAGGGCGGTCTCGTCACCGACCCGGCACTGCGGTCGGACGCGGTCCACGGCGTGCTGTGGGCGGCGTGGGACGCGGGCCTGCGGACCGCGGGCATCATCGCCTCGCCCATCGTGGGCACGCACGGCAACCAGGAGTACGTGGCGTGGTTCTCGGACACCCGGGGCACCGACCCCTCAGAATGGGAGAGCACCGTGACCCGACTGACCGGAAGCCGATGACCCCCAGCCAACGCAGAATCCTGCTCGTCGTCCACGCCCGCCGCGACGATACCGTCGAGGCGGCGCAGCGCGTGCTTTCCGCCGTGCGCGCCGCGGGGGCGATCCCCGTCGTGTCGGCGGAGGATCGGCCCGAGCTCGCCGAGCGATTGTCCCTCGCGGGTGTCGAAACCCTCGGTGTCGACGTCGGCGTCGACGACCTGGAGTTGGCGATCGTCCTGGGCGGCGACGGCACGATCCTGCGCGCGGCCGAGACCGTGCGCGGCGGCACGGCACCGATCCTCGGGATCAACATGGGTCACGTCGGATTCCTCGCCGAGATCGAGCGTGACGACATGGACGATGCCGTGCGCCGGGTGATCGCCCGCGACTACCGCGTCGAAGAGCGCCTCGCCCTCGCGGTGAAAGTGCTCGACGCCGACGACCGCGTGATCTTCGAGACGTGGGCGCTGAACGAAGCCACCGTCGAGAAGGCGAGTCGTGAGCGCATGCTCGAGGTCGTCATGGAGGTCGACGGGCGTCCGCTGTCGTCCTTCGGATGCGACGGCATCGTGATGGCCACCCCCACCGGGTCGACGGCCTACAACTTCTCCGCCGGTGGCCCGGTCATCTGGCCGACCGTCGAGGCGATCGCCGTCGTGCCGCTGTCTGCGCACGCGCTGTTCGCTCGTCCGCTGGTGGTGAGTCCGGATGCGACCGTCGCGGTCGAAGTCCTCGAGCGCACCAGCGGCAGCGGCATCCTGTGGTGCGACGGTCGCCGCTCGCACGAACTCCCGCCGGGGGCCCGCGTGGTGGTCCGGCGGTCGTCACGGCCGGTGCGTCTGGCACGTCTGCACCCGGCGGCGTTCACCGAGCGTCTGGTGCGGAAGTTCCGCCTGCCGGTCACCGGTTGGCGTGGCGCCCTCGGGGGCATGCCGTGATCGAGGAGATGCGGTTGCGCGACCTCGGTGTCATCGCTGACGCGACGCTGCCGATCGGACGCGGGTTCACCGCCATCACCGGCGAGACGGGCGCGGGCAAGACCATGGTCGTCACGGGTCTCGGGCTCCTCCTCGGCCAGCGCGCCGATTCGGGTGCGGTGCGCTCCGGCGCCGCCCAAGCGGCGGTCGAGGGCGTGTGGGTGGTTCCCGAGAACGGGCCGGTCGCCGCACGCGTTCGCGAAGCCGGGGGAGACGTCGAGCCGCTCGGCGGCGGGGCGGCCGAGCTGTACCTCGGCCGCACGGTGTCGAGCGAGGGTCGTGGCCGTGCGACCGTGGGCGGTCGGACCGCGCCCGCGGGCGTCTTGGCGGATCTCGCGGACGACCTCGTCGTCGTGCACGGTCAGTCCGATCAGTTGCGGCTGCGCTCGGCATCCGCCCAGCGCGACGCGCTCGACCGCTTCGGCGGCGACCCGGTCGCGGCCGCGCGAGCCGCGTACCGGACGGCGTGGGACTCGTGGCGGACCCTGGATGCGGAGCTGTCGACGCTCACCGCCGACCGCGACGCCCGCGCTCGCGAGGCGGAGGAACTGCGTGTCGCGATCGCGGAGATCGAGGCGGCGGAGCCGATCGCCGGCGAGGAAGAAGAACTCGAGCGTCGCGCGGAGCGCCTCGCGAACGCGGAAGAGCTCCGCATCGCCGCCGTGAGCGCGCACGCGGTGCTCTCCAGCGACGACGACACCCCCGACGTCGTGACGCTCCTCGCCGAGGCGCGTCGGGCGCTCGAACGTGTGTCGGGCAGCGACGCGGCGCTCGCGGTCATCGGCGAGCAGGTCGCCGACCTCGGCTACCGTGCGACCGACGTCGCCGTGGCGCTCTCGGGCTACCTGGCCGACCTCGACGAGTCGGGGCCGCACGAACTCGCGGCGGTCGACGAGCGGCGAGGCGTCCTGGCGACTCTCGTCCGTGCGCACGGATCCGTGGATGCCGCGATCGCGCTCCTCGAAACCGGCTCGGCCCGTCTGCTCGAGCTCGACGACGACGGCGACCGCATCGAACGACTCGGCGCGCAGCGCGACGCCGCGGCCGCCGAGCTCGACGCCGCAGCCGAAGCCCTCACCGCCGCGAGGCTCGAAGCCGCCGCTCGCCTCGGCGCTGCGGTCACCGAGGAACTACACGCCCTCGCCCTGCCCGACGCGAAGCTGACCGTCGAGGTCACGCCCTCGTCCACGCCCGGCGCGCACGGACGTGACGACGTCGCGATCCTGCTCGCCCCGCACCCGGGCGCCGATCCGCGTCCCGTCTCACGCGGCGCGTCCGGCGGTGAGCTCAGCCGCGTCATGCTCGCGATCGAGGTCGTCATCGCCGGTGTCGACCCCGTGCCGACGTTCGTCTTCGACGAGGTGGACGCCGGTATCGGCGGGGCCGCGGCGATCGAGGTGGGGCGACGACTCGCCCGGCTCGCCGAGTCGTCGCAGGTCATCGCGGTGACCCACCTCGCCCAGGTGGCGGCCTTCGCGGGCAACCACCTGACCGTGGTCAAGGGCAACGACGGTGCGGTGACGGCATCCAGTGTCCGCCGCCTGGAGGGCGCCGAACGCGAGGCCGAGATGGCGCGTCTGCTCTCGGGGCTCAGCGATTCCGAGGCTGCGCTCACCCACGCGCGCGAGCTGTTGGAAACCGGCCGAGCGGTGCGCTGACCCCCGTCTCACGACACGGGATCGTCACGCCGAGGTGACACGGGTGTCGGTGGCCGATGCCAGACTTCCCTCAACGCGCGGCGCGCTCCGCGCGGCCATCCTCGGAGACGACTGATAGGATCGAAGCCCGTGATGCAGACTTCGGACGCGGGACATTCAGACGACAACACCACGGCATCGACCTTCACGACGAAGCACATCTTCGTGACCGGAGGAGTGGTTTCGTCACTCGGGAAGGGCCTGACGGCGGCAAGCCTCGGCAACCTCCTCACGGCGCGGGGTCTCCACGTCGTCATGCAGAAGCTCGATCCCTACCTCAACGTCGACCCGGGGACGATGAACCCCTTCCAGCACGGCGAAGTGTTCGTCACCGACGACGGGGCCGAGACCGACCTCGACATCGGTCACTACGAGCGCTTCCTCGACATCGAGCTGAGCCAGGCGGCCAACGTCACCACCGGTCAGATCTACTCGCAGGTGATCGCGCGCGAGCGCCGTGGCGAGTACCTCGGCGACACGGTGCAGGTCATCCCGCACATCACCGACGAGATCAAGCGTCGTATGCGTCTGCAGGCGACCGAGACGCCGCAGCCCGACGTCATCATCACCGAGATCGGTGGCACCGTCGGCGACATCGAGTCGCAGCCCTTCATCGAGTCCGCGCGTCAGATCCGACACGAACTCGGCCGCAAGAACGTCTTCTTCGTGCACGTGTCGCTCGTGCCGTTCATGGGCGCCTCGGGGGAGCAGAAGACCAAGCCCACGCAGCACTCGGTCGCGGCGCTGCGGTCCATCGGCATCCAGCCCGACGCTCTCGTGCTCCGCAGCGATCGGCCGGTGACCGAGTCGAACAAGCGCAAGATCGCGCTGATGTGCGACGTCGACGAGGATGCGGTCGTGAACGCGGTGGACGTGCCGAGCATCTACGACATTCCGACGATGCTGCACGACCAGGGCCTCGACTCCTACATCGTCGACGCGCTCGGCATCGACAAGGCCGCCGACGTCGACTGGTCGCGGTGGCAGCGCGTGCTGCAGGCGGTGCACAACCCCAAGCACGAGGTCACCATCGGCCTGGTCGGCAAGTACATCGACCTCCCGGATGCCTACCTGTCCGTGACCGAGGCCATCAAGGCGGGCGGCTTCGCGCAGGAGACGCAGGTCAAGATCACGTGGATCCCGTCCGACCTGTGCGAGACGCCCGAGGGCGCGGCCAAGGCGCTGTCGACGGTCGACGGCATCATCGTTCCGGGTGGCTTCGGTATCCGCGGGATCGAGGGCAAGCTGGGTGCGCTGCGCTTCGCGCGCGAGCAGGGCATCCCGACCCTGGGCATCTGCCTCGGCCTGCAGTGCATGGTCATCGAGTACGCGCGCACCGTCGCGGGTCTCGAGGGGGCGTCGTCGAGCGAGTTCGACCCCGACACCGTCCACCCCGTCGTGGCGACGATGGCCGAGCAGATCGACATCCTGCAGAGCGGTGACCTCGGCGGCACGATGCGTCTGGGCCTGTACCCGGCCGACCTGGCCGAGGGATCGCTCGCGGCCGAGGTGTACGGCGCGGAGCGCGTGTCGGAGCGACACCGTCACCGGTACGAGGTCAACAACTCCTACCGTCAGCAGCTGAGCGACGCGGGTCTGGTGTTCTCGGGGCTCAACCCCGACCTCGACCTCGTGGAGTACGTCGAGCTGCCGCGCGACGTGCACCCGTACTACATCGCCACGCAGGCCCACCCCGAGCTGCGCTCGCGTCCCACGCAGCCGCACCCGCTGTTCCGCGGGCTCGTGGGCGCGGCGCTGGAGCGTCACCGTTCGAGCGAGCTGTTCGACGTCGAGGAGGACTGACATGGAGTCGCTGCGCGACGAGCCCGTCGACCTGGAGGTCGTCGCCAGCGACCTCGTGTACCGCGGAGCGGTGTGGGACGTCCGGTCCGACACCGTCCGGTACGGCGACGACGAGATGACCCGCCAGTACGTCGAGCACCCGGGCGCGGCTGCTGTCGTCGCACTCGACGACGACAACCGCGTCGTGCTCATCCAGCAGTACCGGCAGCCGATCAAGGCGCGCGACTGGGAGATCCCGGCCGGTCTCCTCGACGTGGCGGGCGAGCCGCCGCTGGAGGCGGCCAAGCGGGAGCTGACCGAAGAGGTCGATCTCACCGCCGAGCGGTGGCAGCATCTCGTCTCGATCCACACGACCCCGGGCGGGAACGACGAGGTCGTTCACCTCTTCCTCGCCCGCGGACTCTCCACCGTCGTCACCGGCTATGAGCGCGAGCACGAGGAGTCCGACATGCGGGTCGAGCGGGTGCCGCTCGCCGACGTGATCGACGGTGTGCTCGCGGGGCGTCTGCGTAACGGCATCCTGGCCACCGGTGTGCTCGCCGCCGCCGAGGTGCTGCGCCGCGAGGCCGCGTCGGCCTGACGTGAAGCTCGAGCGCGCCGTCGAGACGTACCTGCGGCACGTCGCGCTCGAGCGAGGGCTTTCCGACCACACCGTCGCCGCGTACCGCCGCGACCTCACCGTCTACACGGCGTGGCTGGGGGAGCGGGACATCTTCGACACGGATGCCGTGACCTCGGCGCTCGTCGCCGAGTTCGCCGCCGAACGGGCCGCCGCCGAGCCGCCGCCCGCGGCCTCGTCCCTCGCGCGGCTGCAGTCCTCGGTGCGCGGATTGCACCGGTTCCTTGTGCGTGAGGGGCGGTCCGACGACGATCCGAGCGGGCGGCTGCGCCCGCCCAAGGCTCCGCGACGGCTGCCGAAAGCGCTGTCCATCGGCCAGGTCGAACAACTCCTGGATGCCGCGGGCCCCGCGCCGGGATCGGTCGACGCGACCGCCGCCGAACCGTCCGCCGTGCGCGACCGGGCTCTGCTGGAGCTGCTGTACGCCACCGGTGCGCGCGTGTCCGAGATCGTGCAGCTCGATGTCGATGACACCGCGCACGGCGATGTGCTGCGGGTGCGGGGCAAGGGGGCGAAGGAGCGCATCGTTCCGGTCGGGTCGTACGCCCGCGCGGCGGTCGAGGCGTACCTGACGCGCGTGCGACCGGGATGGGCGACGAAGGGGCGGGCGACGCCCCGGCTGTTCCTGGGGGTGCGCGGTGCGCCGCTGTCGCGTCAGAGCGCGTGGCTCATCATCCAGGCTGCCGCCGAGCGGGCGGGTCTCACCGCGCACGTCTCACCGCACACCCTCCGACACTCCTTCGCGACGCACCTGCTGCAGGGCGGCGCCGACGTCCGTGTGGTGCAGGAACTCCTCGGGCACGCCTCGGTGGCCACGACGCAGATCTACACGCACGTCTCGGTCGATGCGCTGCGCGACGTGTACGCCACGGCGCACCCGCGGGCGCGCTGAGCCACAGCGCGCTGCGGGGGGCTCGGGGCGGGCCATTGCGCGGTGCGCTCGCGCACAACCCGGGTCACGGGGCCCGCGGGTCGCCGGGCGAGCGGCGGGGCGGCGAGTAGACTCGGCAGGGTTATGACGAAGGCGGGAGACTCGGTGTCGGCGAGCACGAAGGGGACGGCGAAGAACGAGGACGAGGTCATCCTCGGTCCCACGGGCCGCCCGTACCAGGGATTCCCCACCCCGCCCGCGCTCGCCAGCCACGGCCCCGCGCGCATCATCGCCCTCTGCAACCAGAAGGGTGGCGTCGGCAAGACGACGACCACGATCAACCTCGCGGCCTCGCTCGCCGGGTACGGACGCCGTGTCCTCGCGATCGACTTCGACCCGCAGGGTGCGCTGTCGGCCGGGCTCGGCATCCAGACGCACGACATGCTGACGATCTACGACCTGCTGCTGGACACCAAGCGCGACCCGCGGGATGCGATCGTGCAGACCCGCGTCGAGGGTCTCGACCTGATCCCGGCGAACATCGACCTGTCGGCCGCCGAGGTCCACCTCGTCAACGAGGTCGCGCGCGAAACGATCCTCGCCCGTGTGCTGCGCAAGGTCGCCGCCGACTACGACGTCGTGCTCGTGGACTGCCAGCCCTCGCTCGGCTTGCTCACGGTCAACGCGCTCACCGCGGCGCACGGCGTCCTGATCCCGCTCGAGTGCGAGTTCTTCGCGCTGCGCGGCGTCGCGCTCCTCATCGAGACGATCGACAAGGTGCGCGACCGCCTCAACCCCGCCATCGAATTGGACGGCGTGCTCGCCACGATGTACGACCCGCGCACGCTCCACTCGCGCGAGGTGCTCGAGCGCGTGGTCGAGGCGTTCGGCGACGACGTCCTCGAGACGGTCATCGGGCGCACCGTGAAGTTCCCGGATGCCTCCGTCTCGGGCATGCCGATCACGGAGTTCGCGCCCGAGCACGCCGCCGCACAGGCCTACATGCGGCTGGCGCGGGAGCTGGTCGCCCGTGGCGCCGTCGCCTGACGACAGCGCCGCTGCCACGACGCCGGACGACGACTCCGCCGTCGACGCGGTCTCGCCGGGCTTCCGTGTGTCGCTTCCGGTGTTCGACGGACCGTTCGACTTGCTCCTGAACCTCATCTCCGCGCACGAGCTCGACATCACCGAGGTCGCGCTCAGCCGCGTGACCGACGAGTTCATCGCCTATCTGCGGGCCCTGGGCCCGGCGGGCGACCTGGACGAGGCATCCGAGTTCCTCGTGGTGGCCGCGACGCTGCTCGACATGAAGATCGTCGGGCTCCTGCCGCAGGGCGAGCTCGTGGATGCCGAGTCGGTGGCGTTGCTCGAGGCTCGCGATCTGCTGTTCGCGCGTTTGCTGCAGTACCGGGCCTTCAAAGAGGTGTCGGCGTGGTTCGCACGCTGCCTGCAGCGGGAGGACCGCCGCCACACTCGGAACGTGCGCCTCGACGAGAAGTACCGGAGCGCCGTCCCGGAGCTCGTCTGGACGCTCAACGCCGAGGACTTCGCAGCGCTCGCCGTCGTCGCCCTCGCCCCGAAGCAGCCACCCACCGTCGGCCTCGACCATCTGCACGCACCGCTCGTGAGCATCCGCGAGCAGGCCGCGATCGTCGTGACGCTGCTGCGCGGATCGGGGACGCTGAACTTCCGCGACCTCGTCGCCGGTGTGACGCAGACGGGGGTCGTCGTGGCGCGCTTCCTCGCGATCCTCGAGCTGTACCGCCACGCCGCGCTGTCGTTCGAGCAGCTCGAGCCGTTGGGGGAGCTGACCCTGCGCTGGACCGCCGAGAGGTGGTCGGAAGAGAACCTCGCCGCCCTGGGAGCCGACTATGACCGATGACACCGTGGCTGAGACCCCCGCCCCGGCGCCCGCCCGCCCGCACGACACGGCATCCGTCGCCCGTCGGCTAGAGGCGATCCTGCTGATCCTGGACGAGCCGCAGAGCCTCGTCTCGCTCGCCGCGGCCGTCGCGGCACCCGTTCCCGCGGTACGGCAGGCGATCGAGGGACTCGTCGCCGATTACGACGGTGAGACCGGAGGTCCGCGACGCGGCTTCGAGCTGCGCGAGGTCGGGGGCGGGTGGCGGCTCTACGTCCGCGAGGAGTACGACGACGTGGTGGGGGAGTTCGTCAACACCCAGGCGCCCTCGCGCCTGTCGCAGGCGGCGCTGGAAACCCTGGCCGTCATCGCGTACAAGCAGCCCGTGACGCGGGGGCAGGTGGCATCCATCCGTGCCGTGAACGTCGATTCGGTGGTGCGGACGCTGCTGGCCCGCGGCCTCATCACCGAGGTCTTCACCGACCCCGACACGGGGGCGATCCACTACGGAACGACCGACCAGTTGCTGGTCAACCTGGGCATCAACTCGCTCGACGAGCTGCCCCACATCTCGCCGTTGCTCGACGACGGCGCCGACGGATTCGACGGAGAGGTGCTCAGATGAGCGAAGAGGGCGTACGCCTGCAGAAGGTGCTCGCCAACGCGGGGGTCGCCTCGCGTCGGGTGTCGGAGCAGATGATCGTCGAGGGGCGCGTGCGCGTGAACGGCGCCGTGGTGACCGAGCTCGGATCGCGCATCGACCCGGAGAGCGACCTGGTCGACGTCGACGGTGTCGCCGTGCAGCTGGACGCCTCGAAGCGGTACGTCATCCTCAACAAGCCCACCGGGGTGGTCAGCTCGATGAGCGACGACCGCGGGCGGCCCGACCTGCGACGCTTCACCGGGGAGTGGGAGGAGCGGCTGTTCAACGTCGGACGCCTGGATGCCGACACGAGCGGGCTCCTCGTGCTCACCAACGACGGCGACCTCGCCCACGTGCTCGCCCACCCCTCGTTCGGCGTCACCAAGGTGTACATCGCGAAGGTCGAGGGGCTCGTGACGCCGCAGACCATCGCGCGCCTGACCAAGGGCGTCGAGCTCGAGGACGGACACATCGCGGCCGACAAGGCGCGCCTCCTGGATGCCTCGCAGGGGGCGAGCCTGGTGGAGCTGACGCTGCATTCCGGGCGCAATCGGATCGTGCGGCGGATGATGGCCGAGGTCGGCCATCCGGTGGTGGAGCTGGTGCGTCGGCAGTTCGGGCCGCTCCACCTGGGAACTCTCCCGGTGGGGAAGGCCCGCGAGTTGACTACAGTAGAACGCGGCGCACTGCTCACGCTGTCTCGTCGAGACGGCGACACTCCGGCCGCTCCGGCCGAGTGACCGTCGGGCGCCGCGCGGTGCGAATGCCACCGCCAGGGCAGCAGGAGACCCGATGATCGAAGCGAACGGAACGCCCGCGCGCGCGGACGCGCCCTTGGCGACCCGGACGAGCGGCACCGTACGGGTGGTCGGATCGGGACTGCTCGGGGCAAGCATCGGCCACGCGCTGACCGCCCGCGGTGTCGACGTCGTGCTCGCCGACACCTCTCCGTCGCAGCTGCGCCTCGCGATCGATTACGGCGCGGGCCGCGCCGAGCGGGACGACGATCGTCCGTCGCTCATCGTCGTCGCCGTGCCGCCGGACGTCGTCGCCGACGTGGTGCAGCGCGAGCTCGCCGCTCACCCGGATGCCGTCGTCACCGACGTCGCGAGCGTGAAGCTGGATCCGCTGCGCACCCTCCGCTCCCGCGGCGTAGACCTCACCCACTACATCGGCTCGCACCCGATGGCCGGGCGCGAGCGCGGGGGAGCCATCTCCGCGCGCGCCGACATCTTCGTCGGGCGTCCCTGGGTCGTCTGCCGCGACGGCGAGACGTCCGCCCGTGACCTGTCACTCGTGGAGGGCCTCGCTCTCGACCTCGGTGCGACGCTCATCGAGATGACCCCCGAAGAGCACGACGAGTCCGTCGCGCTCATGTCGCACGTTCCCCAGCTGGTCGCGAGCCTGCTGGCCGGCCGGTTCGTCACCGCTCCCGACGGCTCGCTCCGACTCGCGGGGCAGGGAGTCCGGGACACCACCCGCATCGCGGCATCCGCTCCCGAACTGTGGGTGCAGATCCTGGGCGCGAACGCGGCGCCGGTGGTCGACGTGCTCGACGACCTCGCCGCAGACCTCGCCGACGTCGCGGACGCGCTCCGCAACTTCGACACTCCCGGTGCCCGTCGGGCCGTGGCCGACACCATCCGCCGCGGCAACGACGGCGTGGAGCGCCTGCCGGGCAAGCACGGCCAGAACCGCCGGTTCGACTCCTTCGTCGTCATGGTCGACGACACCGCCGGGCAGCTCGGGCGCCTCTTCGGCGAGCTGGGCGACCTCGACGTCAACGTCGAAGACCTGCGTCTCGAGCACTCGCCGGGGGCTCCCTTCGGCCTGGCCGAGATCAGCGTCGTTCCCGACGCCGTCCACCGAGCCGTCGACGGGCTCCAGCAGCGCGGATGGCGGATTGCGAGCACCACCCATGACTGAGTCCCTCACCAAGCCCTCGCTGGGCGCGCCCGCGACCGTCGTGGCGATCGACGGACCCGCGGGAAGCGGCAAGTCGAGCGTTTCGCAGGCCGTCGCCACGCGCCTCGGCTTCGGTTTCCTCGACACCGGCGCCGCGTACCGCGCTCTCGCGTGGCACGCGCTCGAGCACGGCAGCGACACCTCCGACGCCACCGCGGTGCTGGAGGTCTTCGGCGACTTCGACTACGCGATCTCGCTCGACCCGGCCGACCGCTGGGTCCGCGTCGGCTCGACCGATGTCACCACCGCGATCCGCGAACCCCGGGTGACGGATGCCGTGAGCGGCGTGGCCCGCGTCCCCGCCGTGCGGCAGGCGGTGAACGACCTGTTCCGCCGGCTCGTGGCATCCTCGGGTCTGCGCGGTGTCGTGGTCGAGGGCCGCGACATCACCACGGTCGTGTATCCCGACGCGCCGGTGCGCATCCTGCTGACCGCCGCCCCCGAGGTGCGCGCGGCCCGGCGCAGCGCCGAGGTCACCTCACAGGACGCCGCCGCCGTCGCCGCAGCGCTGTACAAGCGCGACGCGGCCGACTCCACCGTCGTCGACTTCCTCACCGCCGCTCCCGGCGTGCAGGTGGTCGACTCGACCCACCTCGATTTCGAACAGACCGTCGACGCCGTGCTGAACGTCGTCGACTCCACGATGGGAGCCCGCGATGGGCGTTGAAGACGAGTACGAAGGCGGGCCCGACCAGCTCGCCGAGAAGATGGCCGAACTCGATGAGGTCCTGGCCGAACAGCGCGCGCAAGCGTTGCGCGCCGGTCTCGAGGACTTCGACCTCGACGAAGAAGATGCGCAGCTCCTCGCGGGCCTCGCGTCGGGCGAGGACGGCATCGAGTTCCTGCCGGCGCTGCCGGTGGTCGCGATCGTCGGCCGCCCGAACGTGGGCAAGTCGGCGCTGGTGAACCGCATCCTCGGGCGCCGTGAGGCCGTCGTCGAGGACACCCCCGGCGTCACCCGCGACCGCGTGACCTATAAGGCCGAGTGGCTCGACCGCCGGTTCTCGCTGGTCGACACCGGTGGATGGGAGCCCGACGCGCGCGGCATCGACCGCTCGGTCGCGGCGCAGGCCGAGGTCGCGATCGACCTCGCCGACGTGGTCCTGTTCGTCGTGGATGCCACGGTGGGCGCGACCGCGACCGACGAGCACGTCGTGCGGCTGCTGCGCAAGACCAAGAAGCCCGTGTTCCTCGTGGCCAACAAGGTCGACGACGCCCGCCAGGAGCCCGAGGCCGCGGCCCTGTGGAACCTCGGACTCGGTGAGCCGCACCCCGTCTCGGCCATCCACGGCCGTGGCGTGGCCGACCTGCTCGACGAGCTCATGAAGGTGCTGCCGCAGATCTCGGCGGTGGCGAAGTACGAGATCGGCGGCCCGCGCCGCGTCGCGATCCTCGGCCGCCCCAACGTCGGCAAGTCGTCGCTGCTGAACAAGGCCGCCGGCGAAGAGCGCGTCGTCGTGAACGAGCTCGCGGGCACGACCCGCGACCCCGTGGACGAGGTCGTCGAGCTCGGTGGCAAGCTCTGGACGCTCGTGGACACCGCCGGCATCCGTCGTCGTGTGCACCTGCAGCAGGGCGCCGACTTCTACGCATCGCTGCGCACCTCGACGGCGCTGGAGAAGTCCGAGGTCGCCGTCGTCGTCCTCGACGTGTCGCAGTCGATCAGCGTGCAGGACCTCAACATCATCGACCTCGTGCTCGAGTCGGGCCGCGCGCTCGTGCTGGCGTTCAACAAGTGGGACCGCCTCAACGACGACGACATGGAGAACGCCGACCGCCGTCGCTACCTCGAGCGCGAGATCGAGCAGGACCTCGCGCACGTGACGTGGGCTCCGCGCGTGAACATCTCGGCGCGCACCGGCCGTCACCTCGACAAGCTCGTCCCGGCGCTCGAGACGGCGCTGGAGTCGTGGGATCAGCGCATCCCGACCGGCAAGTTCAACGCCTTCCTCGCCGAGCTCGTCGCCGAGCACCCGCACCCGCTGCGCGGCGGTAAGCAGCCCCGCATCCTGTTCGGGACGCAGGCTTCGACGCGGCCGCCGACCTTCGTGCTGTTCACGACCGGGTTCCTCGACCCGGGTTACCGCCGGTTCATCCAGCGGCGCCTCCGCGAGATCTATGGCTTCGAGGGCACCCCGATCGTGCTGAACATGCGCATCCGCGAGAAGCGCCAGCGCTGAGCGCTGTGCGAACGCCCCGGTTTCGGCCGGGGCGTTCGTGCGTGCGGGGATGGTGGCGGTGGCGGGATGCCGTCGTGGGTCGGTACGGGGTGTCGTGCGCGTCATCTCCCGCGGTGGCGCGTTCGGGGCCGATAGAGTCCGGTGCTGCGGGCAAAGGGTGCCCGCGAGAATGGGGAGATCATCGTGTCCAGTTCGCAGACCGCGCCGGCGCTGAGTCAGCCGTATTACGGGGCTCCGATCGGTGCCGCCGTGCAGCGGTTCTTCAAGAAGTACGCGACCTTCACGGGCCGAGCCAGCCGCAGCGAGTACTGGTGGTGGGTGCTCGTCATGGCGATCGTGGGTGCCGTGTTCTCGGTGCTCGTGCTGGCGACGAGCGGCCCGACCGTGAACGAGTTCGGAGAGCCCGTCGGCCCGTCCGGTCTCGGCCTCGTGTTCTACGTCATCTATGGCCTGTGGTCGCTGGCGACCATCGTGCCGTACCTGGCGCTCGTCGTCCGCCGCCTGCACGACACCAACCGCAGCGGCTTCTGGATCTTCATTGCCCTCGTGCCGTTCGTCGGTGGGATCATCCTGCTCGTCTTCATGCTCCTGGACTCCAACCCCCAGGGCGCGCGCTTCGACTGAGCGCCGTCGCGATGCGCCTCGATCTTTCGTGGGTCGAGGCGCATCGCCGTTCTCGGGGGCGTGCAGCGTGATGTGACAACCGCGCGCCAGGGAGTGCGCGGGCTGTGCCAGGCTGGGGAGGATGACGATCGAACCTCCGGCCCCGGGCGAACCGCGGCGTCCGCACGGGCCCCGCGACCCCGGCGATGCCTGGGTGGTGGCAGCCACGGGTGAGAAGTACTGGGGCCGATTCGGCGCGGCGGGCCTGCTCGCCATCGACGCGGAGCGCGGCGTCCTCCTGCAGCACCGAGTTTCGTGGAGTCATTTCGGCGATACCTGGGCGCTGCCGGGTGGTGCGCGCCACGAGGGCGAATCCGCTCGCGACGGTGCCCTGCGCGAGTCGGCGGAAGAGGCGGGCGTGCCGGTGGATGCCGTGCAGCCCCGCTTCGAGAGCGTGCTCGACCTCGGCATCTGGACGTACTCGACGCTCGTCGCCGATGTGACGACACCGTTCGAGCCTGTGATCAGCGACCCCGAGAGCGTGGCACTGGAGTGGGTGCCGATCGAGGAGGTGGCATCCCGCCCGTTGCATCCGGGATTCGCTGCGGCGTGGCCCGCGCTGCGCGCTGCTCTGCCGGTGCGCCCGGCGGTGGTCGTCGACGTGGCGAACGTCGTGGGCTCGATACCCGACGGGTGGTGGAAGGATCGCGCCGGAGCCGCCGCACGCCTGCTCGCCCAGCTGTCGACGCTCTCCGTCGAGGGGATGGATGCCGAGCACCTCGGCCTCTCGGCCACGCGCTGGTTCCCGTTCGTTTCGGCGGTGCTCGAGGGCGATGCGCGTGCCGCGGACGGCGACGTCGAGCAGGTCGAGGTCGTCCGTGCCGCGGGTTCGGGTGACGATGAGATCGTCGAGGTCGCGGGGAAGCTCCTGGGGCCGTGGTCGCCGGTGATCGTCGTGACCAGCGATCGAGGGCTCGCGGCACGCGTCGAGGAGCTTGGGGCGTCGGTGCGCGGAGCGCGCTGGCTGCGGGAGCAGCTGGGCTGAGGCGCGCGGCGGTGGCGGGGCCCGCGGCGGTGGTGCGGCGCGCGGCGGGTGGCTCAGCAATCTGCATTCGCTCAGTTGATCCGGGCGGTTCGGGCTGAGGTTGCGCGGATCGCTGAGCTTGCGCGGCCTCAGTCGAGGTCGCGGCCGCGCAGCTTCTCGATCTCGCGGCGGTCGCGCTTGGTGGGCCGCCCGGCGCCGCGGTCGCGCACCGGCACGAACGCCACGCGCTCGCGCGGCGGCGGCGGGGGAGTTCGGTCGTCGGCGGCTTCCGCGACGAGGGCGGCACCGACCCGTTTCGCGATGGTCTTTTTCACGACGAGGATGCGGTCGAACCCCTGGATCCGCACGCGCAGCTCGTCGCCCGGGCGCACCGGCTGAGCCGCCTTCGCCCGCTCGCCGTTGACCCGCACGTGCCCCGCACGGCACGCCGTCGTCGCGGCCGACCGGGTCTTGTACACGCGGATGGCCCACAGCCACGCGTCGACGCGCACGGTGGGCGTGGCATCCGTCATCGAGGCTCCTTTGGGCGAACCTCCATCGTAGGTCGAGCGGTCAGTCGCGAAGGGTGAGGGAGACGAGGGCGCGGTCGGGCTTCGGGCGATCGACCACGGCGAAACCCGCGCCTTCGAACACCGACACCGTGCCGAGGTAGAGGTCGTTCACCGGGATTTTCGCGGCGGCGGGGTCGCGCGGATACCCCTCCACGACGCGGGCACCGCCGTCGCGGGCGGCCTCGACCGCGGCATCCAGGAGGTCGCGCATGAGACCGCTACCGCGATGCTGTGTGCGGACGACGAAGCACGTGACTGCCCAGACGCTGTCGTCGTCGAGCGGTTCCGTCGTGGAACCGGTGACGGCGCGCGTGCGCGCAAGTCGGGCTTGGGAGGTGCGCGGACCGACGCGCACCCATCCCGCGGGCTCGCCGTCGACGTAGGCAATGAGTCCCGGCGGACGGTCGCCGGAGATCTCAGCGCGGAACATCTCGGTGCGGTCGGCGACGGACGCCTCTTTCCACGGCCCGTTCGGCAGCAGCCACCACTGGCACTGGCATTCGGGCCCGTCTCCGCTGTCGAGCGCGCGCTCGGCGTCGTCGAAGCGGTCACCGGTCGCGGGGAGGATCTCGATGCTCATGCCGCGACCGTAGCGAGGGGGTCGGACACGGACAAGGGATGCCGGGAGGGTTGCGGTCCCGGTCATCCTCGGGCGTTGCGGTCGTCGGTCGTGCCAAGATGCACGACCGAAGCCGCGGTGCTGCACTTCGCCGCGACCGAACCGCTCGCGTCACCGCACACACGCCCGGGTCGCCGCCGGTTCGCGGGGCACCCGCGGAACGGGTAAGATAATCGAGTTGCCCGCTCGCGGGCGACGGGATGTGGCGCAGCTTGGTAGCGCACCTGACTGGGGGTCAGGGGGTCGCAGGTTCAAATCCTGTCATCCCGACAGAAAAAGCCTGATGGAACGGCATTTCCGAGTGTCCGATTTCCACTAGCGTACGTCGGACGTAGATCGATTTTGTGGTCCCGATTTGTGCTTCCTATGTTAAGGGATGTCGGACTTCACAGTGCCCGCGAACGTGCCGGTCTCGCAGTTCTGGTCGGTCACGATGTACGACGCAGGGACGCACGCCTTCATCCGTGGCAACGACAAGTACTCCGTCTCGTCGCAGACCCCGGGCCTGATCACGAACGACGAGGGCACCGTCGACATCCACTTCGCACCCCACGCGGCAGCGGGAGAGGAAGCCAACACCATCGAGACCGGGGACTCCACCGTCTTCGAGCTGATGTTCCGCTTCTACGGAGTCGGACAGGACGTCATGGCGAAACGCTGGGCACTCAGTGACGTCGTAAGAGTCGCCCGCCTTTGACCCCACGCGCACATCTGCGATGCGCTCAGCTCAAGCAGTCATGCCGATGTGTCGTTGCGCCGCAACAGCGTCTCGTAGTCGTTCCAGAAGTGCTCGAGTGATCGTGGATTGCCTTCTGCGTAGTGGGCGAGGAAGTCCAGATGCACGTGCCAACCTGCTGTGTAGGACACCGGGTCGTCGATGCCTTCGTGCTTCAGCATCACGGTCGTCGTCGTTCCGGCGGGTTCGAGGCCGATGCGGACGAGGCTCGGTGGCTCGTCCGGGAAGTCCCACATGGTCAGCAGTCGGGTGGGTCGCCACTGTGCGATCTCGTGGCGGGAGGGGACGGTGCCGTCGTGCCAGAGCCGGAATCGTGCTCCCGGCTGGAGCGGCGGACCCTTGTAGCGGCCGAGCCACGCCCCGAGTGCCGCGGGTTCTGTCAGGGCCCGCCAGACGGTTTCCTGATCAGCGGCAATCGTCTGTCGCAGGAGTACCGAGTGCGGTGCCGGCTGATCTCGCCGACGCCATCTGAATCCATCACACGCCCTCGGTGCCAGCCGACCAGACGCTCATACCGGCACGGACGCATCCCGGGCGGTTGGTCACAGTACGGGGCCCCGGAGGGTATCGATGGGGCGCTCGTCCCATTCGACGAAGGGATCGTCGCCGACCTCGGCCATCAGCGCCGACCGGGCTGCCGCTGCGGAATCAGGGGAGTCCCAGACGGCGATGCCGACGAGCCGACCGCTGTCGTCATCGACGATCCCGGTCCACTCCAGTCCCGGCTGTTCGCGTGCGACGCGGCTGTACCGGGACATCGAGTCGATGACCGCCGAGCGATGCTCGGGTTTCGGCGAATGGACGGAGACAACCGCAAACGACATGCTCCATTCGACCACCGTTCGCAACTCAGGTCGACCCCGATGACAGAACCGACCGGTGACCTCGCTCAGAGCAGCGGGGGCGCAACCTCACGACAGCAAAGACCGGCGGTTGGAGCCAACTGTCGCTATCGACATAACGTTCACTATCAGTCGTGCGGTGGTGCGCCGCCAACGGGGGAGTGGACTGATTCTGCGTCGCGGTCACGGATAGTTCTTGCCGATCCTCCCGATCGAATCCGGCTCACACAGAGAGTGAGAGTCCCGGAACAGAAATGAGGGCGCCGGGCGCCTGGCAGTCGTTGTCGAGGCGCATCGTCTGGGTCAGCGGTCGACGCCCACTTCGTGATGCACGTAGTCGCGGGTACCGACGATCTCGTCGTCGGGCAGGGCCGCGGTGAGCCGGGCGAGGTCGTCCGCGTCGAGGCGGATGCGCGCAGCCGCTGTGTTCTCGTCGAGACGGCCTCGCCGGCGGGTGCCGGGGATGGGCACTACGCCTTGGGCGATCAACCAGGCGAGAGCGATCTGCGCGGCGGTCACGCCCTTCTCCGCGGCGATCGTGTGGACGCGATCGACCAGGGCGAGGTTCGCAACGATCGCCTCGGGCTGGAACCGTGGGAGACCGAGCCGCGCGTCGTCGGGGTCGAGGTCGGCGACCGAGCGTATGCCGCCGGTGAGGAAGCCCCGTCCGAGCGGCGAGAACGCTACGAAACCGATGCCGAGCTCGTCGACGGTGGCCTTCTCGTCGTTGTGCAGCACGTCGCGCGTGAACAGCGAGAACTCCGACTGCACGGCGGCGAGCGGATGCACGGCGTGCGCCCGCCTTATGGTCGCCGCCGAGGCCTCCGACAGTCCGATGTGCCGCACCTTTCCCTCGGAGACGAGCTCTGACATAGCGCCGACGCTCTCCTCGATCGGTACCTGCGGGTCGACGCGGTGGAGGTAGTAGAGGTCGATCACGTCGGTGCCGAGGTGGCGGAGTGATCGCTCGGCGGCTTTCCGGATGTAGGCCGGGGTGCCGTTGCGGCCATGGATCGTGCCGTCGTCGTCGGTCTCCGCCGAGGCCTTCGTGGCGAGCACGACCTCGTCGCGGCGGTCGCCGAGCGCGCGGGCGATGAGCTTCTCGTTCTCGAACGGCCCGTAGGCCTCAGCGGTGTCGATGAAGGTGACCCCGGTGTCGACGGCGTGGCGCAGAGTGGCGATCGACTCGCGCTCGTCGCTCGAGCCGTAGTACGCGCTCATGCCCATGGCACCGAGCCCGATGGCCGACACGGTCAGGCCGTCGCCGAGCGGTGTGGTGGGGAGGGCGGAGGAGGTCATGCGGGGTCCTCTCGTGTGCTGATCTCAGCGATCCAGTCGCTGAACGTCTGTGTGCCGAGCATGGCTCCGGGGCCGGCGGTCACGGTGCCGTCGCGGAGGGCTCGACCGAAGCCTCCGGGGAGGGGAACCTCCCAGATCGGCCCCCTGCCGCCGACCGCTCGGGCGTAGGAGCGCACCATGTCGGCCATGCGCAGCACTTCCGGCCCGGCGAGGTCGGCGGGGCGACCGGACGGCCCGTGTTCGGCGAGTTCGACAAGGTGCCGGCCGACTTCGCGGGCGGCGACGGGTTGCGAGATCATCGTCGGCACGAGTGAGACCGGGCCGAGCGTGATCTGCTTGTAAATCTGCGCGGCGAACTCGTGGAACTGGGCGGCGCGGAGGATCGTCCACGGGATGCTGCCGGTCGACACCAGTTGTTCCTGCACCGCCTTGCCGGCGTAGTAACCGAAGGGTGCCCGGTCGCTGCCCACGATCGACAGCGAGAGGTGATGGCCCACACCGGCCACCCGTTCCGCCTCGAGAAGATGATGGGTGACGGCTCCGAAGAATTTCTCGGACACTGTGCCCGACTGGGTCGAGATGGAGGTGACGTCGATCACCGCCTCCGTGCCTCGCAGCGCTTCGATGAGCCCGGTTCCGGCGGCGAGGTCGGTCCCGGTCGCCCGGGACAGGATCGTCACCTCATGACCCTGCAGCCGGGCCGCGTCGACGACGTAGCGCCCTACGGTTCCGGTTCCTCCCGCGACGGCGATTCTCATGACCGTGTTCCTCTCGCGGGCTTCCGGGTGCTGCGACGGGGTGGGACGGCGATCCCGATTCCGAGGAGCGCGGCGACGGCGAGCACGATGACCTGGGCAATGCCATCGGCCGGCGCCATGTGATCAAGGTGGGTGACGTGGTAGGCGAAATGGAGCACGCCGAAGGTGGCCCAGGCGATGCCGAGCACCCGGTAGACCACCTGCGACCGCCAGATGAGGGCAGTCACGCTCGCTGCCCCGAGCGCGAGGTACTGCGCTCCGTGATCCCGGATGAGGTGCTCGTTGTACGGGCCGTCCTGCGAAATCCACTCGCCGAGGAAGGAGGGGAAGTGGTCGTAGAACTCGCGAGGCAGGACGTACGCCCACACCCCGACGACGGCGGCGATCACGATCGTGCCGATCAGTGCTGCGAGCTGGAGGCGGCCGACGCGGTCGCGGCTAGGGCGGTCGCGGGTCGGGCGGTCGGTGGGCGCCGGCGCCGTCGACGTCACTCGGCCACCGCCGGCACGGCGACCGGATACGGGCGGGATCCCGTGCGGTGGTCGCCGAGGGGCACGAGCGAGTCGGCCGCGTCGGCACCGAGCGCGGTTCCTTCCACGGTGACGACCTCGCGCGTGTCGGAGCGGGCGACGAGGGTGGCGCGCAGAAGGTCGTCGAGTCGGTAGCGCTCCGCGCCGGCGATGGCGACGACGTCCTCGAGAGGATCGCTCGTGGCGACCTCGGCGAGGAGGTCGACGACGTCCTCGACGGCCACGGGCTGCAGCAGCATTCCGGGTGCGTGTACCGAGCCGTCGACGGTGAGCCAGTCGGCGATGGTGGGCACGAAGTCGAAGAACTGGGTGGCGCGCACGATCGAGTAGGGCACGTCGGCGTCGCGGAGGGCGTCCTCCTGGGCCACCTTGCCGACGTAGTAGCCGTTCGCTCGCGCGCGATCGACCCCGACGATCGACAGCAGCACGTGGTGGCCGACGCCCGTGGACTGCTCCGCCGCGAGCATCCGCTCAGTGGTTCCCCTGAAGAACGCCGTAGCGGCCGCCGCATCCATCTCGGCCGTGTTGAGCACGTCCACGACGACATCCGCGCCCGACATCGCCTCGCCGAGGCCTTCTCCGGTGACCACATCGACACCGTTCTGCCGAGCGCCGATCCGCACGGTGTGCCCGAGTTCTCGCAATCGCGCGCCGAGGCGACTTCCGACGTATCCGTTGCCGCCGACGATGAGGATCTCCATGACTGTCCCTTCCCTACCCGGTTCGTGCCGGTCACAGGGATGACGACGCAAGGCCGCCGAGTGTGAGGTCAGTGCGGTGGGATCCAAGCGGTGAGCTTCTGCGGGTCGACCTGCAGCCAGACGTCGATGACGCGCCCGCCGTGCACGTTGACGTTCACCACCGCGCGCACCTCGCCGCCGTCCAGGGCGGTGAAGGCGACGCCGTCGCCGGTGCGGTGCTGCTCGAGCGTGAGGGTGGGACTCTTGCGGAACAGTCCCAGCAGGAACCTCGCCACGTTCGAGACGCCGAGCACGGGCCGGCGGGCGGCGCTCACCACGCCGCCGCCGTCGGAGCGCAGAGTGACCGACGGATCCAGCAGCGCCGTCAGGCCCGCCAGGTCGCCGTTGGCGCAGGCGGCGGCGAAGGCGAGGGCGACGTCGTCGTGCTCGCGGGTGCTGCCGGGGTGGGCGTTGTGGTCGCGGACGCGCCGTCGAGCCGAGGTGGCGAGCTGGCGCACCGCGGCGGGCGAGCGCCCGACGATGGTGGCGATCTCGTCGAAGGGCACCGCGAACACGTCATGTAGCACGAACGCGACCCGCTCGGCCGGCGTCATGCTCTCCATCACGATCAGCAACGCGGAGCTGACTTCGTCGTCGAGGGTGACGCGGTCGAGGGGATCCTCCGAGGCGGGCCCAGACGCGGTGATCGCGGTTCCGGCGAACAGGTCGGCGGGCACGGGTTCGGGGAGCCAGGGGCCGACATACCGCTCACGGCGGGCACGGGCCGAGCCCAGGGCGTCGAGGCAGACGCGGCTCATCACGCGGGTCAGCCAGCCTTGCGGGTTCCGGATGGCGTCGCGTTCGGCATCGGTCATGCGGTACCAGCGCACGTAGGTCTCCTGCACGGCGTCCTCGGCGTCGGCGAGGGTGCCGAGCATCCGATACCCGATCGCGAGCAGGCGGCGCCGTTCGTCAAGAACCGTCGGAGGCACCCCGTCATCGACGCGGCCGTCGTTACGCACGCTGTCGCCCACCCCTCACCTCATCCCCACCCATCTCAGCTTGCCCGACGTCGCCTCTGGGGACGAGCTTTCGCCGCGTCGGATCGGCGCGTCCGGCACGCCGCCGCTCACGAAGGCCCGGCGCGGTTCGGTGATCGATCCAAGCGAGGCGATGTCGCGACCCCCGATGAGGGCGCCGAGCCAGATCAGCAGCACCCGGATCTTGCGCTCCCACGTCGGCACTGCGAGAACGTGGTAGCCGCGATGCATCACCCACCCGGCGAATCCTCTGATCACGATCCTCTTGTACTGGAAGATACCCCGCCCGAGACCCAGCGTGGCGACGACACCGAGGGTGTGGTGCACGTAGTTTTCGGGCTCGCCGCCCCGCAGCACCGCGACGAGGTTCTTCGCCAGGCGCTTGCCCTGCCGCACCGCGTGCTGCGCATTCGGCACGGTCAGCGCTCCGGGCTTCGAGGAGGCTAGGTCAGGCACCGCGGCGTCGTCGCCGGCCGCCCAGGCGTCCGGCACGATGCCGTCGTCGCCCTCCACCCGCAGGTCGGCCCGCACCCTCACATAGCCGCGAGCGGTCAGCGGCAGATCGGTGTGGCTCGTCACGACCGGGTTCGCCGCGTTCCCCGCCACCCAGACGATCAGCCCCGAGTCGTACTCCTCACCGGAGGAGAGCACGACGTGGCCGTCCACGGCCGAGAGCAGCTGAGCATCCAGGTGGACGTGCCCGCCCCGTGAGCGCAGGTGATCGACGACCCACCGCCCGGGGGTTTCGCTCACCTCGGGCAGGATGCGGTGGGTTGCCTCGATGAGGTGGAAGGAGACGTCGTCTTCGCTCAGCTCCGGGTAGGACGCCAGCAGAGCGTGGGCGAGCGACAGCGTCTCCCCGAAACCCTCGACGCCGGAGAAGCCGCCTCCGACGAAAGTGACCGTGAGCAGCTTCCTCCGCTCGGGCCCAGGAGGTAGCACCGAGGCCCGGTCGAAGGCGGTGAGGATGTGGTCGCGGATCGCGACGGCCTCCTCGACCTGCTTCATCCCGATCGCCTCCTCCAGCAGTCCGGGGATGGGGAACGTCCTCGTGACCGCGCCCGCGGTCACCACCACGATGTCGTAGGGCACGTCGAAGGGCTCACCGTCCTGAGCGGCCACGGTCACCCGCCGGGCGGCGTGATCGATGCGCGTCACGGCTCCGGCGATCAGGCGGGTCCGCCGCAGATGACGGCGGAACGAGATCACCACGTGCCGCGCCTCCACCGACCCGGCCGCGACCTCCGGCAGGAACGGCTGGTACGTCATCGCCGGACGAGGATCGATGACGGTGACCCTCGCCTCGCCCCGCCCCAGCTTCTTCTCGAGCTTCCACGCCGTGTAGAAACCGGCGTACCCGCCACCCACGATCACGATGTCCTTCACGATCCGCCCCTCATCCGTCTTCCTGTTCCTTCACAGAGATGACGACGCAGATATCTCGGATGTGAGGTCGGCAGGAGCATCCGTCCTCACATCTTCGACGTCTGAATCGTCAATCTGCTGACGGTGATGATTGCCGTCCGGAAGGAGCAAGGACAGTCATGAAGGTGCTGATCGCGGGTGGACGAGGACGAGTGGGCTCGAAGGTCGCTGACCTCCTCGAGTCCAACGGGGTAGAGGTCGTCTCGGGTGGGCTCGATGATGGAGTGGACTACCTCGAGGGCACCGGGGTTCCGGAGGCGCTCGAGGGAGTCCACACCATCATCAACGTTCTCAACACGAGAAGCTTCGACAAGGATGCAGCTGTGGCGTTCTTCGAGGGCACGACCCGCACCCTGAGTGCGGAGGGTGCACGGGCGGGCGTCGAGCACCACATCCTCCTCTCCATCGTGGGGGTCGGTCAGGGCGATGCGTCCGACGTCGGCTACTACTTCGGGAAGGTTGCGCAGGAGAAGGCGGTCAAGGAAGGGCCGTTGCCGTACACCATCGTTCGGTCAACCCAATTCCACGCGTACGTCCCGGTTCTCGCTGACCAGCACGCGGTCGACGGTGAGGTGCGAGCACCACGAGAGCTCATCCAACCAGTCGCTCTCGACGAACTCGTGTCTCTCTTGGCTGAGGTGGCGCTTGCGCGGGCTCCGTTAGGGGAATTGGAGGTCGCTGGGCCGGAGCGGTACTACATGGACGACCTGCTGCGCGGCACCCTCGCCGCATCAGGCGACGCTCGGGAAGTCGTCACAGTCCCGAGTCATGGTCCTGTCGACGTGATGGTTCCTCGTGGCGAGTATCGGATGGGTCACGAGCTCTATCCCGTACGTGGCATTCCATTGGCGGACTGAGAAGACGAGCCGACGGCGGCTTGTGGGAAGACGGTCCGGTCCGGGCGCCGCCCATCTAGACCATGCGGCTAATTCCAGGCAGCAGCCTGTAAGCGCAGATGCGCTGATCTGGTTGATCCTCTGGGCCCGTGGCTTACGACGGGGGGCGAGTGGGTAAGCCCTGCTGGTAGCGAGCAATATCCGATCTCGTGGTAATCGCTGTGGGACGATGGCGCAATGTCAGAGTCTGTCTGGGTCAAGGGGTCGCAGGTTCAAATCCTGTCATCCCGACAAGAATGACGAAGGGTCCGCCTGATGGCGGGCCCTTCGTCGTTGCCGCGAGGGGGCGGTCGGTCAGCCCTGCGTTCACGTATGGATACCTGTCACGGACGCAGATCTGTCGCGTTGCGACCGCCTCGCCTCGATGCGTTCCTTTGTTGTTTCCCACGCATGACGACAGGAGACGGGACCCCGCGTCGTCGCGTCCCACGCTCCGCCCCCATCCGTGATCGACCGACCATGGCCCCCGGAGGGCCAACCCGCGGCCCGCGGGGCAGGCGTAGCGTGAGTCGCGGGAGGCATCACCGACACGACCGAACGCCTCCGCACCCTCGCCGAAAGGAACACCCGTGACCACCGTCGCCGAGAACATCGTCGCCCTTCTTCGCCGTCAGAACGTCGCTCGCGTTTACGGTCTCCCCGGGGATTCGCTGAACGGCTTCACGGATGCCATCCGCCGAGACGGCGTGATCCAGTGGGCGCACGTGCGGCACGAGGAGGGGGCGGCTTTCGCCGCGGCGGCCGAGGCGGAGCTGACCGGCGAGTTGGCGGTCTGCGCGGGCAGCTGCGGCCCCGGGAACCTCCACCTCATCAACGGTCTCTACGACGCCAACCGCTCGCGAGTGCCTGTGCTGGCTATCGCGGCGCACATCCCGACGGCCGAGATCGGCACGAACTACTTCCAGGAGACGCATCCGCAGGAGCTCTTCCGCGAGTGCTCGGTCTACGTCGAGTACGTCGCCGATCCGGTGCAGATGCCGCGGCTGCTGGAGATCGCGATGCGCGAGGCGATCGAGAAGCGGGGCGTCGCCGTGCTGGTCATCCCGGGCGACGTGCTCCTGGCCAAGGCGAAGAACGAGCGCGTCGTCGCGATCGAGCGCGCGACCCCTCGCATCCTTCCCTCCGATGACGAGCTGCGACGCACGGCCGACGTCCTCAACGCCGCCGAGAAGGTCACCATCCTCGCGGGGGCGGGCGTGGCCGGCGCGCACGACGAGGTCGTCGAGCTGGCGGCGCGCCTCCAGGCACCCGTCGTGCACGCGCTGCGCGGCAAGGAGCACATCGAGTGGGAGAACCCCTACGACGTGGGGATGACGGGACTGCTCGGTTTCTCGTCGGGCTACCGCGCCATGGAAGACGCCGACGTGGTGCTCATGCTCGGCACCGACTTCCCGTACCCGCAGTTCTATCCGCAGCACGCCACCCACATCCAGGTCGACATCCGGGGCGCGCAGCTCGGACGACGGCATCCGGTCGACATCGGTCTGGTCGGCACGGTCCGAGACACGTTGCAGGCACTGCTACCGCTGCTCACGGAAGGGAAGCCGACGCGGCACGCCGACGAGGCGCGCGAGCACTACCGCAAGACGCGCGCGAAGCTCGACGACCTCGCGGTTCCCGCGGGGCGCGGCAAGCCGCTGCACCCGCAGTTCGTGGCGCGGACGCTCGACCGGCTCGCCGCCGACGATGCCGTCTTCATCCCCGACGTCGGGTCGCCGGTCGTCTGGGCCGCGCGCTATCTCACGATGACCCGGGAGCGCCGACTGATCGGGTCGTTCTCGCACGGCACGATGGCCAACGCCGTCTCGCACGCGATCGGCGCGCAGGAGGCGTTCCCCGACCGGCAGGTCGTCGCGCTGGCCGGCGACGGAGGGCTGGCGATGCTGCTCGGCGAGCTCATCACGATCGTGCAGAACGAGCTGCCGGTGAAGGTCGTGGTGTTCGACAACTCGTCGCTGAACTTCGTCGAGCTCGAGATGAAGGCCGCGGGCTTCGTCACCTTCGGCACCGACCTGAAGAACCCCGACTTCGCCGCCGTCGCCGAGGCGATCGGGCTGAAGGGCTTCCGGGTCGACGATTCCGACGACCTCGAGGCGGCCCTGGGCGCGGCCCTGGCCCACGACGGACCCGCTCTCGTCTCGGTGAAGACCGCGCGCCAGGAACTGTCGATGCCCCCGTCGGTGACGCTCGAGCAGGCCAAGGGATTCACGCTGTACGCGATCCGCACGGTGCTCTCGGGGAGAGGTGACGAACTCATCGACCTCGCCGCGACGAACTTCCGGCAGCTGTTCTGAACGCCGGCAAGCGGTCGCTCCGCATCGAGGGGTCGCGTGTGCACGGCATCCCTTCTCTGTACCGCGAGCTCAACCGCGTGTTCATGCCCGATGAGGAGTGGACGCTCGGCGAGAGTCTGGATGCGCTCGACGACGTGCTGTACGGCGGGTTCGGGGTGCTCGAGGGTGCCGAACCCGTGCGGGTGGTGTGGGCCGATCACGCCGTGTCACGTGCAGCGCTCGGCGTCGAGACGACCCGCGAGTACTACCGCGCCAAGCTCGCCCGCCCCGATGTGTACGCGTCGGCGCCGGCGCAGCGCGCGATCGACGCGCTCGACGCCGGCGTCGGCGAGACGTACTTCGATCTGGTGCGACAGGTGTTCGCCGACCACGAGAACATCGATCTGGTGCTGGCCTGAGGAGCGGGGCCGTCGCGCCCCGATCCTCCCTCACCGCGCAGCCGGCGACATCGTTCGTGCGAGCCACGCGGTGCGGGTCGCGCGCGCCTGGCGGCTGAGGACCGCGCCGGGGGAGAGGGCGTCGAAGCCGTGGAACCCGCCGGACCACACGTGCAATTCGCAGGTGCCGCCGGCAGCCCAGATGCGCTCTGCGTAGTCGACGTCCTCATCTCGGAACACTTCCGCGGATCCCGCGTCGATGTAGGTCGGCGGGAGGGCGGACAAGTCGGACGTGAGGGAGGGCGACGCGTACGGGGAGATGTCCGCGCTGCCATGGAGGAGCGCATCCCAGGCGAACGCGTTGGCTTCGCGCGACCAGACCGCGGGCGCGATGAACTGCCGCGCGGAGACTGTGTCGTTGCGGTGGTCGAGCATCGGGCAGATGAGTGCTTGCGCGGCGATGGAGGGGAAGCCGCGGTCTCGGGCGAGCAGCGTGACGCCGGCCGCGACGCCGCCGCCCGCGCTCGTTCCGGCGACGATGATGCGGGTCGGATCGATGCCCAGGTCGTCGGCATTCTCGACCGTCCACCGGAGGGCCGCGTATCCGTCCTCGACAAGGGCGGTCCCGCCGGATTCGGGCGCCAGCCGGTAGTCGACCGAGACGACCACGGCGCCGAGCGCGTCGAGCCACTCGAGCGGGATGTCCAGCTGCGAGTACCGGTCGCCCATCACCATGCCGCCGCCGTGCAGCCACAGCACGGCCGGTGCCGGTGCTCCCGCGTCCCGCGGCGAGATGACGGTCACGGGGAGGGGTTGGGCATCCGGACCGGGAATGACCTCCTCGCGCCGGATGACGTCGCGTTCCGCGAGCAGCGGCTCGACCGGTGCGGTCGCATACGGCCGCATGAGGGGGAGCGTCTCGGCGTCGAGCGGGGGGAGTTCGGGCAGGTCCGCCAGCAGGCCGGCGAGCTCGGGGTCGAGGGGCGGGCGGTTCATGCGAGGAGCGCCTTTCCGCCGACGGGGATGAAGTCGCCGTACACGGAGTCGCCGGCGAGCAGGGTTGAGAAGTGCGCGACGAGGGCTTGCGCCGGCTCCGTCGCGAACAGTCGATGATGGTCTTCTTCTGTCGTCCATCCCTCGGTGAGGTGGATGACATCGGGGTCGGCCGCGGAGCGGCTCACGAGGTACACCAGGCAGAACTTGCTGGAGGCGGGATTGCCCTCGTCGAGACCGGAGAGGGCGAGCTGCACGAGCTCGTCCCCCCGCCCGGGAAGCGCGGTCAGGGTGGCGGAGAATCCGTACTGAGGAAGGGTGTTCGTCATGCCTTCCATCCAGCCACCCGGGGGCGTCGACCCCCTAGAGGATTGCCACTCTCCTCTTGCCTGATCCTCCCGGCCTGGTCGACATCCGGCGTCGTCAGATGACGAACGAGCCGTGGCGGGAGGGTCCTACGGACCGCCGGAGTTGGGCGATGTCGCGGCTGGGCGGAGCACCGAACTGGCGACGGTACTCGCGGCTGAACTGCGAGGGGCTCTCGTAGCCGACCGCGTAGGCGGTCCCGGCGATGTCGGCGGGATTGGCGAGCAGGCGGAGTCGCGCCTCCTGCAGCCGGACGTTCTTCTGGTACTGGATCGGGCTCATCGCGGTGACCGCGTGGAACGCGCGATGGAACGCCGACGGACTCATACGCGCTCGGTGGGCGAGGTCGTCCACGCGCATCGGTTCGGCGTACCTCTCGCGCATCCACCCGACGACGTGGCGCACGCGGCTGAGGCTGCTGTCGGCGAGGCCGAGCTGCCGGACGGTCGCGCCGTTCTCCCCGGACATGATGAGCCACAGGATCTCGCGCTCGATGAGCGGGGCGAGCGCCGGGATGTCCTGCGGTGTGTCGAGCAGGCGGAGCATGCGCACGGTCGCGTCGAGAAGCCGCTCATCGGCGGTGCCGACGGCGACCGCGGGCGGCGATGTCTCGCCGCGTGTCGGGCGGGAGAAGGCCGAGGCGGCGGGATTCAGCATGAGCTCCGCCACGACCTCGGGCCGGAGCTCGAGACCGAAGCCCAGGGCCGGATGCTCCGGCGCGGCATCCAAGAACTGTCCCGACACGGGCAGATCGACGGATGCCACGAGGTAGTTGCCCGGACCGTAGTCGTGGACGGCGCTGCCGACCGACAGACGCTTCGCCCCCTGCGCCACGACGGCGAGGATGGTTCCGCTCGTGGATTCCTCCTGCGGGCCGGCCGCGTCCACCCGCGCCACCACCACTCCGGGGATCCGTGTGGTGGTGACACCCTCGCCGGCATGACGCTCGATGAGAGCGCGGAGTTCGCGCATCGACATGGCTCGATCCAAGCACGCGAGGCGCCGGATCGTGGCGAGATGTGCAGGATCAGGCAACGATCCGGCGGAATCGCCCTCACGCCCGGGGTGGCCGGGACGGTTCAGTCGAAGCATGACAAGCGAGCAGAACAACAGTCCCTCCGTTGCCGTCGTGACAGGCGCCAGCGCAGGCATCGGCCGAAGCGCCGCCGTGGAGATCGCGCGCAGCGGATCCGGGGTCATCGTCACCTACCACTCCCGCCCCGAGGGCGCCGCGGAGACCGTGCAGCTCATCGAGGGCGAGGGCGGGAAAGCTCACGCGCTCCGCCTGGACGTGGGAGACACCGGGAGCTTCCCCGCGTTCCGCGACGAGGTACGGGCCGTCCTGCGGTCCGTATGGGAAACGGACCACATCGACGCGGTCGTCAACAACGGCGGATTCGGTGGAGGCCGCGCTTTCGAGGACATGAGCGAGGAGGCGTTCGACGAATACTTCCGCGTGCTGCTTCGCGGGCCCTACTTCCTCACCCAGGCACTTCTCCCGCTCCTTTCCGACGGCGGCGCGATCCTCAGCGTCTCCAGCAGCTCGGTGCGACCCGGCGAGACGGAGGTCGGCTACTCCGGATACGCGGGAATGAAGGCCGGGCTCGTCACGGCCTCGCGCTACCTCGCCCGCGAGCTCGGCGACCGCGGCGTCCGTGTGAACACCATCGCTCCCGGACCGACCCGGACGCGCATCGGCGGTGACGCCTTCGAGATGTACCCCGAGATCATCCCGGCCATCGCCGCGAAACGGCACTGGGTCGTCTTGGGGAGCCGGATGACATCGGCCGAGTGATCGCCTTCCTCGTGTCACCGCAGGCGGCGTGGATCACCGGACAGGACATCCAGGTCGCGGGTGGGTACGCATTGTGAACGCGGCCGACCGTCGGTTCGGCACCGCGGTCCTCACCGGTGCCACGAGCGGCATCGGTGAGGCCACGGCACGGCTCCTGGCGACCCGCGCGGACACCCTCGTGATCCACGGACCCGAGCCGACCGCCGAGGTCGCCCGGCTGCTCGCCGATCTTCGTGTCCTCGGCGAGGCGCGCGTCCACTACGTCGAGGCCGACTTCACTCGTCTGGATGCCGTCGCCCGGGCGGCGCGGGAGATCCACGACCTCGCGCCGAACGGCATCCACCTGCTCATCAACAATGCCGGGGTGCCGGGCGCCCCCGAGCGGATCGTCACCCCCGACGGCTTCGAACGCACGCTGCAGGTGAACGCCCTCGCGCCCGCGCTCCTCACTCGCCTGCTCGTGCCCGCGCTGGCCCCGGGCGCCCGCATCGTCAACGTCGGGTCGTCGGCGCACCGCGTCGAGCGGTTCCACTTCGATGACATCGACTTGCGCGCGGACTACTCGCCGGTGGCCGCGTACGCGAGGGCAAAGCTCGCGATGGTGACGTGGTCGTCGCTGCTGGCCGAGGAAGAGGCGGCGACCACGACGACCGCCGTGGCGCTCTGCCCGGGGCTCAATGACACACCCCTGAGCGCCGCCATGATGGGCCGCATCGGGGGATCGCCGGCGCACGGTGCCGCTCGTGTGCTCCACGCGGCCACCGCGGCGGTGCCGTCGGGCTCATACCTCGAGTCCGACCGGATCGTCGACCCCAGCCGCGAGGCGTCGAGCGGCCGTAACCGTCAGGCGCTCACGGAGCTCTATTGGAACCGGCTCAGCCTTTTCGCGGCACGGGCTCGGTCCTGAACGGCGGCGCCGGTATCGGCGGAGTCCGTGTCCAGGTCGGCGCCCCCGGCTGCGACTGGTCGTCTCCGGGGGAGTGGCCGAGTCGCTCGCGGATGATCGCGGTGATCTCGGCGAGCGCGTCGAGCTGCGCCGGGCTGAGCGCGTCGACGACGAGACGCCGCGCTGTCTCGATGTGCCCGGGGGTGGCGTGGATGAGCGCTCGACGGCCCTCACCGGTGAGCTGGACGTTGGTCGCGCGCCGGTCTTCCACGCCGGGCGAGCGGTCGACGAGGCCGCGCTTCTGCAACCGGGAGCAGACGTGCGAGAGACGGGGCAGGGTGGATGCCGTCGCCTCGGCGAGCGCGGTCATCCGAAGGGTGCTCTCGGGGGCGAACCGCAGCGCGGTCAGCACGGAGAACTCGAAGTGCGTCATTCGCGAGTCGCGTTGCAACTGCGCGTCGAGTGCGGCGGGGAGGAGCTGGCTCACCGTGACCACTCCGACCCACGCGGCCGACTCTTGCGCGTTCATGCGGGGTGCCTGGAATACCACCCGACCATCCTAGGTTGGTTGTAGCGACAACTAATGAATCGGTTGTCGCGTCGCACGAGACAGAAGGAGCTCATCGTGGATCACGTACCGGCAAGGGACGCGGCAGCGCTCGCATGGACGGCACCCGCCGTACCCACCGCGGGGGCCGCGCCGGACGGCACTCGCATGGACACCGTCGAGCTGCTCGTGAACGACCTCGACGCGATGACCGAGTTCTACCGACGCGCGGTGACTCTCGACGTCCTCGACCAGGCCGGCCCCACCGCGACGCTCGGGCGGGGAGGCGTCGCGTCGATCGTGCTCCGCCAGGAGAAGGACCTCCCCGGTCGCGACAGCCGCGGTGCCGGGCTCTACCACACCGCGATCGTGTTCCAGGATCAGGCCCGGCTCGCCGCCGCGCTGGCATCCATGGCCCAGCACGCCGGGCGGCTGTACGAAGGATCCGCCGACCATCTCGTCAGTGAGGCGTTCTACTTCCGCGACCCCGAGGGCAACGGCCTCGAGCTCTACCGCGACCGGCCCCGCGACCAGTGGACGATCCACCCCGACGGCACGGTACAGATGGGGTCAGAGGTCCTCGACCCGAACCAGTTCCTCCAGCGCTGGTACGACCCGGAGATCGTGGAAAACGGGACGGATGCCACGGCCGCCATCGGGCACGTCCACCTCCAGGTCGGCGACATCCCCACCGCTCGCCGCTTCTACCAGGGCATCCTCGGGTTCGACGTGACCGCGGACCTGGGCTCGGCCCTGTTCCTCTCCGCGGGCGGATACCACCACCACCTCGGCATGAACACGTGGCACAGCGCCGGCGCGGGCCCTCGGGCTGCGACCCTCGGGCTCGGCGACGTGCGCATCCTCGTGCCCGTGCGCGACGACGTGGAGGCGTTCGGGGAGCGTCTGCGCGACCACGGTATCGCCGCGGCCGACGACGGTCGCACCCTGCGTCTCGCTGACCCGTGGGTGACGCGGCTGGCGATCACGCCCGAGCGAGGCTGAGTCGAGGAAGCGAGTATCGCAGTCGTGGATTGATCGGGTGGTCCCGGTGTTACGCCGCGCTACGCCGCCCCGCGCCTGCTCTCGAGGCATCCCGTAGTTTCGTTTCACCGCAACCCCGAAGGCAGGTGAAGCCATGTCCCGCACGATCTCGTCGACAGTCCACCCGATCCAGCGCTGCATGGCGGCAGCCAACTCGTCCGCGTGGTGGGATGGCATCCTCGTGGAGGTCGACGGCGGCGAGGTCACCGTGGCGCTGTTCACCGGTGCGACGATGCGACTGCGCGTGGTCGGCCCGGTCGTGGACTTCACGCCCAACGAGCCGGTTGCCTACCACCCGGTCGCAGAACTCCTGAGCGCGTCGGCCGTCCTCACGACCGCGCGCGTCGCGTAAGCGCCGTCGCGGAGACGCCTCAGGCGGACATCGAGGCCATCATGGCCTCGCACTTCATGACCATGTCGTCGCACGCCATGGCGCAGTAGCGGCACATCTCGTCCATGTCGGCGTGCATGCGGCACTCCTCGGCGCACGCCTTTCCCATGGTCATGCAGGCCATCATCATGGCCTTCATCACGTCCATGTCCATGCCCGCGGGACGCATCATCATGTGCATCGTGGCCTGAGCCATCTCGACCATGTTCGAGCACATGGCGCAGCACTTCGCCGTCTCGGCGCCCTGCATCATGTCGCTGCCGGCGCACATCGCGGCCGCCATCGCGCAGGCGTTGAGGGACTGCAGGCATTCCTGCATGGCATCCATGTCCATGGTCATCTCGCCCATCGGCATGGACTTCATCATCATCGTGGTGTCCATCTGCATCTCCCGTGTCTCGCGGTGAAGGGATCGGTCGGCGCGGAGGAGCGCTCGTGTGACGAAATGTTACGCCTCCGCAGCGACGACCCACAGGACTTCAGCTCATCAGCCGCTCGCGGAGAAACTCGACGACCCGTTCGTTCGCGCGATGGGTCGGGTGACCCGGCGTCGTGGCCGAGGCATCCGTGAGGACGGAGTGCGCGTTCGCCGGTATGCCCTCGGGGTTGCCCGGAGACGAGTCGATCTCGAACGCCCGCCATCCCTCGCCGAGCAGCCGCTCGAACGCCGCGAAACGCTCCTCCGGCACGCTCCGGTCGTGCGTGAATCGCAAGCCGAGCGCGCACAGACCGTCACCGGCGCGGCGGAGGACCGCCGACTCTTCGGCGGGGCTGAGGCCGGTGGCGGAGCGCCCGGCCCCGATCGCCGGCGGCAGCGCGGGCTGGGAGACGACGGGCGCGAGCACGCTGTCATCGGCGGCCGTCGCCAACGCGAACCCGCCGGAGAAGCACATTCCGATGACGCCGACGCCGGGCCCGCCACGGTCAGCGTGCACGTCGCGGGCGAGGGCACGAAGGAATCCGGCGATCGGGCGGTCGGCGCGGCGGGCGAATGCCGCGAACTCGCGCGACACGCACATGCGCAGCGCCGAACCGGCGATGTATCCACCGCTCGCGGGTCGCCCCGGCGTTCCGATGATCGAGGGGAGAGCGACATGGAAGCCCGCGGCGACCAGTCGCTCGCCGAGTGCGATCACCTCGGGTGTCGCACCGGGGATCTCGGGAACGAGGATGACTCCGGGACCCTCTCCGGAACGGTACACGTCATGGGTGATGCCGTCGTACGAGAACGGCGAGACGCTCCAACCAGCCAAAAGCTCCGTGCTCACGGGCTCAGTGAATCACAGCCGCACACCGCGACGGCGGCCGGCGGACTACTCGATCCGGATGCTCCCGGTCGCGGGGTGCTCGTGCGGCATCCGGTCGCGGTCGTACGTGATGTCGGTGTACCCGTGGGGCTTCGGCTTGCCGTCCTCGTCGACGCTGACGAAGACGATCCGCTCGATCGTGAGGATCCGTTTGCGCGTGATCATGTTCCGCACGATCGCGCGCATTTCGAGCGAGGTCCGTCCGAAGCGCGTCGCGGTCAGCCCCATCTCGATCAGGTCTCCCTGAAGGGCGGATGCCTCGAAGTTGATCTCCGAGATGAGCTTGGTGACCACGCGATAGTTTCCGAGCTGGATGATCGCGTAGATCGCTGCTTCCTCGTCGATCCATCGCAGCAGACTGCCCCCGAAGAGGGTGCCGTTCGCGTTGAGGTCCTCGGGCTTGACCCACTTGCGGGTGTGGAAATTGATGCCGTCGTCCGAGGGATGCCACTGCGATGCCGTCACACCGGCAACGCTACTCCGGGGTGCTGTGCGCCGGTCCGGCGACGGCCGCCTTCTGCCAGGGCCAGCGGCCGGTGATCTCGAGCTCGAGCGACCAGCTGAGGAACGTCCGGATGAGGACGATCGCCGCCAGCACCCGACGTTCGCGAGCGTCGGGGTGACGGCGACGGTGCGGATGATGTCGGCGGCGACCAGCAGCTCCAGGCCGAGGAGGATGGAGCGCCCGAGGAACCGGCGGAAGCGGCTGTAGACATCGGGTTCGCGTCTGAGGGTCCGTTGCACAGCGAGCACGACCGCGGCGACGACCCCGATCACGATCGCGGCGACGCCCACGGCATCCAGGGACTTGCCGATGCCTTCGATGATCTCCGAGAACTCCATAAGGCAGTTCTAGCCGGGGTCCGTCGTCGCGGCGAGCGTGAACGACGCGATCACCGCTCGGACGATGTCGTCGGCCGGTGCCTATCGGAAAGTGCTCCGTCCGCGGGAGGAGAGTCGGAGCGCGCTGTCGCGCTGACTTCAGACGGCATCCGGCGCGTACAGCGTCTCGTCGAGCTCGATTGCTCGCCGACAGTTCTCGCGGACCGTCTCGAGAAAGGTCTCGGCGGCACGCGAGAGTCTGCGGGTGTTGGCCCAGGCGGCCGCCGCCGTCCACCGCATGTCGATCCAGGGCGTCGGCAGCGCGACGAGACCCGGGTGGTCGCGCGCGACCGCTTCGGTGACGAAACCGACACCCACGCCCGCGGCGACGTAGCCGCTGACGAGGTCGAGGTGCGGCACCTCCACGATCGTGCGGCGGGCGACACCACGCGCCATGAGCTCGCGGTCGGTCGACTCGCGCAGCGTGAATCCTCGGGGGAACTCCACCATGGCCGCTCCGGACAGATCTTCGGGCTCGACCGGCGAGGAGCGTCCGGCCCACGGGTGGGATGTTCCGCAGGCCAGGACGAACTTCCCGGTCAGCAGGGGCTCGACCGTCAGTTCGGGGGAGTACGCGAACGGCAGCACGACGAAGCACACGTCGAGCACGTTGGCGAGGATGTCGTTCTGCAGGGCTACGCTCCCGCCGAGGGCGGACTTCACCGAGATGCGCAGATCCGGATGCCGTTGGTGAAGCGTCGCGATGGCGGTGGCGATCGAGACGATGTCGGGGGTGGCGAGGACGCCGACGGCGACGTGGCCGCCGATCCCGCCGCCCGCGAGGGCCGCGGCGGAGTCCTTCGCCTCTTCGAGCGCCGCCACGGCAGCCCGCGCCGCGGGAAGGAACGACCGGCCCTCGGGGGTGAGCGTGACGGCGCGGGTGCCACGGTGGAGGAGCTGCAGGCCCGTCGAACTCTCGAGGGCCTTCACCGACGCCGACACCGATGACTGCACGAGGTGCAGGCGTTCCGCTGCCCGGGTGAATCCGCCCTCCTCGGCGACGGCGATGAAGGCCATCAGCATGCGAGGGTCCACGGTTCCTCCCATCGGAAACATCGATCGCTGCGAACGAAATTAGTCGTTGTACATCGATGGGTGGAACCCCGCATCCTTTCTGTCGACCCTGTCATCGACGGAAAGGAAGAAGAACGATGTCCCTCTCTGCTGCGGCCCCCTCGCGTGCTGCCGAAGCGGTTGCGGCTGTGCCGAGCGCGCCGACTCTGGGGCGCGCCGCGCGCGTCTCGAGCGTC
The DNA here is from genome assembly GCF_047238045.1 of Microbacterium canaveralium. Classification (NCBI taxonomy): domain Bacteria; kingdom Bacillati; phylum Actinomycetota; class Actinomycetes; order Micrococcales; family Microbacteriaceae; genus Microbacterium; species Microbacterium canaveralium. The sequence continues at coordinate 1,256,498 of NZ_JBDFMA010000003.1, forward strand.
GCCGCGTCACTCCTCACGATCGGCGCGATCGGCGTCGCGGTCGGCTCCGTAGCCGCCGCTCCCTCGGCGGGCCCCGCAGTCGCCGACGCGGTCGGCGCCGCGCTCGGGAGCGCCCTCGCCCTCGTCCAGGGCGCGAACGTCTCGGCCCGCCGGGGGCGCCGTCGGTTCGTGCTCGTCGGACTCGTCCTTCTCGGTGCGGCCACCCTCGCCCACGCCGCGGCAATTCCCTTCCTCGCCGGGCTCCTGCTCGGCATCGGGGCGGTCATCGCCGTCATGGCCGCGACCGGATGGATCGCAGACGCGGGACTCCCGACGTTCGCGGCTGCCGCGTCTGCGCTGGCGATCCTCGCGGCGGCCTCCGTCGTCGCCGTGCCCGTCCTGGTCGCCACCGTCGTCCTTCTCGCCGCCGCCGCGGTCGCCGCGATCAGCATCGACACCGTGTCGGGGCCGCGCACACCCGTGTTCCTGCTGCCGGCTCTGCCGCGCCTGTCGGAGCACCCCGTGGCCGCGCTCGTGCTGGCTGCCCTCGTCGCGAGCTTCGCGTGGCGCAGCGGGGGAGTGTTCGCTCTCGTCGTGGTGCTGGCGGTGCTGGCGGCATCCGCGGGAATCGGACGCGCCGCGGGCCGCCGCTCCCTCGCGTCGGCGCCGCTGACCTCGAGCGGGCGCGCCTACCACGCGGCATCCGCGGTGTTCGATGCGACGGTGGCCCTGCGTCCGGCGGCGGCCACCACCGTCCGCTCGGTCGAGGAGGTGCGCGAGGCGATCGACACTGCTCGCGCGCGCGGCCTCGGCGTGGCGATGCACAGCACGGGACACGCCGCCGCGGGTCTGGCCGACCTGAGCGGCAGCGCCCTGCTGAAGGTGGCGATCGACGAGCCCATCACGGTGGATGCCATTCGCCGCACCGTGCGCATTCCGGCAGGGCGCGCGTGGGGAGAGGTCGTCCCCCTCGTGGCGGCGCACGGACTCACGGTGCCCCACGGGTCTTCCGCCCTCGTCGGCGTCGTGGGCTACCTCTCTCGGGGCGGGCTGTCGGCCTACGGGCGGCACACCGGCGTGGCCGCGAACGCGATCGAGTCGATCGAGATCGTGACCGCCGACGGCGAGCACCGCCGTGTCGACCGCGAGAACGATCCTCAGCTCTTCTGGGCGCTGCGCGGCGGGGGCGGCGGCTTCGGGGTCATCACCGCGGTCACGGTGCGTGCCTTTGCGCCCGGCGAGATCGTGACCGGCACGACGGTCTGGGAACTCTCCGACGCCGAGGCGGTCGCCCACGAGTGGGCACACTGGTCGGCCGAAGCGCCGTCGGCGATCACGACCTCGCTTCGTGTGCTCAGTATTCCTCCGCTGCCCGGGATGCCGTTCCCCCTCTCGCGTCGGCCGGTGCTCGTCGTCGACGGCACCGCGGTGAACGGCGACGTCACCGCGCGCGATGCGGCGGGCACGCTGCTGGCTCGTCTCCGGTCGGCCGCGGCCCCGCGCCTGGACACCTGGCGCGTCGCCGACCCGGCCGAGGTCGCGCACACCCACATGGATGCCCCGTTCGCGCCGGCGCACTCCTCGGCCCACGCCCTCGTGGGGGCGGCGGAGTCGACCGACGCGGGTCAGGCGCACGGGGTCGTCGCCGACTTCCTGCGCGCGACCGCCGACTCCGCGGTGCTCATCTCGGAACTGCGTCAGCTGGGTGGCGCCCTCGGGGAGCGTCCCGAGGGGGCCGGCGTCGTGGGCCACTACCGCGGTGCGTTCGGGTGGCTGAATCTCGCTCTGCACGGCAAGCCCGGACGCGAGGTCGCCGAGGCGGCGATCGACGCGCAGTGGGAGCAGATCCGCCGCTGGGAGACCGGGTACACCGCGCCGACGCTGGCGGCGGAACGGCACCGTCCGGCCCGGTCGTTCCCCGAGGCCGACATCGCCGCCGTCGACGCGGTCCGCGTCCGCGTGGATGCCGAGGGCCTCTTCCGTGTCGATGTCGCCCCGGGAGCGCACTCGGGGCTGGTCTGACCGTTGACCGACACGGGAGGCGGGGGAGTGGCATCCCTCGCCTCCCGTCGCGCTCACGCGGCGACGAGCGTGGGCGTGCGGGCGACCGTGCGTCTGCGCCAGAGCAGCCACGCGTACAGCACCCCCTGCGTCATCACGATTCCGCTCACGGTGGAGGCGATGACGCCGGCGGACTGATCGGCCGCGGTGAGCAGGTCGACGCCGGCGTGCCAGATCAACACGGGAACGATGCTCCCCCCGGCGCCGACGGTCATCCACGCCAGCAGGAACGAACCGCAGACGAAGCGGTTCCGGGGTCCGCTGCACCTCCATGGCCCCGCGCGGTGCGGGGGTCAGGTGTCAGTGCGGAGCGCCCGGGCGACAGCCAGCGACGTGGGGATGTGACCCGCGGCCAGCACTCCCGCGGCGAGGACGAGCCAGATCACGCCGAGCCAGGCGCCCGCGGTCGCGAAGACCGCGACCGGCAGCACCGCCATCGGCACGGGCACCGGGCCCCATCGGCGGTAGAGCGTTCCCGGATCCCGCCGTCGCACGTAACGGCCCCACAGCCCCAGGTAAGCGGCGAGGAACACGGCCATCGGCACGGCCCACGCCCACGTCAGCGGCGCGGGCAGCACGATGACGGGGATCACGAGGCACGCCGCCTGTCCGCCGCGTTCGAGCACCGGCAGCACGGGCGAGACGCGCACGGAGGGCAGCGGAGGCCGCGGCGGGAGCACGAGGAGCAGAAGGCTCGGGGCCAAGACGGCCACGGCGATGGCGAGCCCCCACGGCGAGAATCCCACAGCCACAGGCTAGCGGGTGGCTCAGTCGTGGAAGCGCGCGCCCTTGGCGATGCGGTCCACGACGTTGCACGGACCGCGCAGGGCGATGCCCACCGGGTCGAGATCGACCTACGCTTCGCGAGTCCGGACCACCCCCGCGCTACCCGCCCGCGCCCAGCGACCGCGGGGCTTTCCGGCCGGGCCTCAGCGACGCGATGAACTCCAGCTTGTCCAGGACCGGGTCCGGGATGACGAAGGGGTACAGGTCGGCCTTGCCCATCGACCGGTTGATCATGTTGAGCGAGATCGTAAGAGGCATCCACACCCCCGTCGCGAGGTCGCGGAAGCGTGAGAAGGCGTCTACGCCGGCCACCGTGATGAGGCCGTAGGCGGTGGCTGTCTCGAGGGTGTCGGTGATGTGGAGGTAGTGCGCCCAGGTCTCGGCGAAGTCCTCGTACGGATGCATCGTCGCGTACGTCGAGATGTAGTGCCGGGACCAGTCGGCCGGCGGTCCCTCGGAGTAGTGGCGGTCGATCTCGGCCTGGTAGTCGGCGGTCTCGTCGCCGAAGAGCTCGCGCGCCTCGGTGATCCGGTCGGTGCCCTCGACGAGCAGCCACTCGATGTAATGCCCGACCTCGTGGCGGAAGTGTCCGAGCATCGTGCGGTATGGCTCGCCCAGTTGCTTCTGCACCCGGACGCGGTACGCGTCGTCGCTCTCGGCCAGGTCGATCGTGATGACGCCCTCGTCGTGGCCGATGACGACGTTCTCGGCCACGCTCGAGAGGAGGTCGAAACACAGGCCGCGCTCGGGATCCTGCGCCTTGCTCGCGATGACGAATCCCAGGCGGTCGAGCTCGAAGAGCAACCACCGCTTCGCGCGCTCGGCGACGGGGAACTGTCCGAGACCCTCGAGGTCGGAATCGTTGGGGCGCACGCGGGTCAGGTCGCACGCAGAGCACTGACCACCCTCGAAGGGGGCGAGCCACGTGCAGCCCGACAGGTTGAGGTTGCGGCAGACGTGCCAGACGAACCCGGCCGAGTCGATGTAGCGGCCGAGGCCATCGACCGGGACGATCTCGGCCTCGCCGCGCGAGAAGCCGAGGCTCGTTCCGCACGAGACGCACACCGAATTCTCGAAGTACAGGGCATTGCCGCACACGCGGCACCGAAACGACTTCACACCTACAGCCTGGCAGGGCCGCGGCGCCGGCGGGGCGGGGTTGCGCTCCGCCCGCCGTTCGCGACGGCGCTCCGTCCCGCTCGCCAGAGCTGTCTCCCGTCACCCTTCGAAGTACCGCTCGGCGGCACAGGGCGTCCCCCTAGCATCGAGGTCATGACCGCGCGAGAGAACGACGGGCCGCCGACACGGGTGCTGGTCGTCGACGACGACGAAGGCATCCGCGTCCTGCTCGCTTCGGTCCTCGCCGCCCCCGGGTGCACCGTCACCACCGCGGCGACGGGGGTCGACGCCCTGCGAATCGTGCGCGGGGAGGAGTTCGACGCGATCCTCCTCGATCGACTGCTACCGGATGTCGATGCCGTCCAGATCGTGACGGCTCTGCGCGCAGCAGCGCCATCCGCCGCCATCGTCATGCTCAGCGCGGTCGACGATGTCGACGCACGTGTCGCGGGACTTCGGCTCGGTGCCGACGACTTCCTGACGAAGCCATTCCACGTCTCCGAGGTCCTGGCCCGCATCGACGCCGTCCGGCGCCGAGGGATGCCCATCGACGACCCCGATGTCCTGCGTTACGCCGACCTCGAGTTCGACCTCGCCGGGCAGCGCGTCCGTCGCGGCGGAGAGGTCGTGCCGCTGACCCCCACCGAATTGAGGCTGCTGCGATTCCTCCTCGAGAACGCGGAGCGAGTGCTCTCCCGCGGCCAACTGCTGGACCATGTGTGGCGCTATGACTTCGGCGGTAACAGCGAGGTCGTGGAGAAGGCGGTTTCGACCCTCCGGCGCAAAGTCGATGCGGGGCGCCCTCCGCTCATCCAGACCGTCCGCGGTTTCGGCTACTGTCTCCGCGCGGACCCGTCATGACCGATGCCGCGCGGCCCTCGATGGTGCGGACCCTTCGTCGACGCATCCTCGTCGTCGTCGCCGCCGCGGGCATCCTCCTGGCGATCGCGAGCGTCTGGGGTGTCCGGCTGATCACTCTGCGCACGGCGGAGACGCATGTGCGTGTGACAGCGCAGACCGTGACGACCTGGCCGCAGCCCGGACAGGGAGGGCTGGTCATCGACGAGGAGCAGCTGCGCGCAGCGAACGTCGGATCGACCATGGTCGCGCTGCTGGATGCCGACGGGGACATCGTCGCCGCTTCGGCCGCCACCTCCACCCCGTTCGCCGACCTCGGGAGGGTGGCCGCCGCCATCGGCGGAGACGAGACGGCTCGCGCAGAGGTCGCGGGCCGCAGTCTCCTGTTCGCCCGCGTCGAGCTTCCCCCCGGCACGGTGTACGACGACGGCGCGAGAACGCCGGTCGCCACCGCCCTCGTCGGCGTCGGGATGGAGGCGGCCGATCGCCTGGTCACGGCGCTCGCCCTGGCCGCGCTCGCCGTCCTGGCAGCCGTGCTCGTGCTCGCCGGAGTGGTCGTTACCCTCGTCGTCTCGCGGACGACACGGTCGCTGACGGTCCTCGCCGATCGCGTCGAGCAGTCGAACCTGAGCGACCTGGCGGCCTCGCCGGCCGGCGAGTTCGGCGAGACGCAGAGCGTCGCCCGCGCGATCGAACGCCTCGACGGACGAAGGGATGCCACGGAGCGCCGGCTGCGCACTTTCGTCGCGGACGCGTCGCACGAGCTTCGGACGCCCCTCACCAAGATCCAGGGGTGGACGCAGCTGCACTTCCAGCGTCCGGACGATGCCGAGACGACCGAGCGCGCGTTCGGAAGCGTTTCGGAGGAGTCGGAACGGATGCGTGTCCTGGTCGAGCGCCTCGGCTTGCTCGCGCGCAGCGAGGCGACGTCTCCCGTGCGGGAGCGGATCGATCTGCGCGAGGTGTGCCGGGCCGCGGTCGAGGACGCGGAACTTCTCGCGCCCGACGCCGCCGTTTCCCTTGCCGTCGATGCCCCCGTGTTCGTCGACGGCGATCCCCACGCGATCGCTCAACTCGTCCGCAACCTCGTGGGGAACGCGCTGCGCCATGCCGGTCCGGATGCCTCGATCGCGATCGAGGTCCGCGACGCGGGGGAGACCGTCGTCCTCGTCGTCGCCGACGACGGCGTCGGGATGAGCCCCGACCTGCGCGACCGCGCGTTCGAGCGTTTCGTCAGCGGCGACCGAAGTGCCGGCAGCGGTCTGGGACTCGCGATCGTCGAGGCGATCGCGCTCGCTCACGGAGGCGATGTCGCGCTGGAATCGGAACCCGGTACGGGAACGCGCGTGACGGTGCGCCTGCCCAGCGCGCTCTCGACGGCATCCGGCTGATTCGTCAGCCGATCGTCAGAACGTCGTCCGCTTCTCGGGAGGTGTGCCCGCTGCGATAAGGGCGTGATATCGAAACGTACCCGGACCTGGATCGGCGCAGGTGTCGCGCTCGCTCTCGTCGCGACATCCGGTCTCGTCGCCGGTGAGGTCGTCGCGCGGGGGCAGCTGGACGCGCGGGCGGCCTCCTTCAGCGGGTCCCTTCCCGGGGTGTCGGCGGAGGTCGGTGGGGGTCCGGCCTTGTGGCAGCTCGCTTCGGGTGCGGTCGAGGTGCGCCTCACCGTGACCGACGCCGCTCTCGACGCTCTCGCGCGGTGCCGGACGAATCAGGAGGTCCGGGTCCACGCCGTGTCGAGTGGGCTGGTCGTCGAAACGGAGCGCACGCTGCGCGGCGTCCCGGTGACGGTCGATGTGCTGCTCGTCCCGCAGCGCGATGCAGCCGGGTGGCGTCTCGTCGCGGACTCGGTCAGCGCAGCCGGTATCTCGCTCCCGGCCGAGCGTGCCCTGAAAGTGCTCTCGGGCCGCGACGGCGACGGCGCCGGGTTCGCTCAGCGGCTGGCGGACGGTATCCCGCTCCTGCTGCCGGGTGCTCCCGTGCGTGGTGTCGAGTTCCGCGCCGGGGCGGCTGTGCTTTCGGTGGGTCTGCCGGTCGCACGTGACGGTGCGGCCGAGGGCGGAAGTGATCGGTGGGGGTCGCTCCGCGAGTGCCTCGACCCATCGGCATCAACCGATCCCGCTGACCCGGCCGAGCCCTCCGCCCCCGCCGACCCTTCCGCTCCGATCGGCCCTCCCGCGCCCGCTGCCCCTTCCATCCCCTCCGATCAGGACGGTTGAAATGAAACGCTTGGTCTCCTCTCTCGCCCGGGTGTGCGCCCGGCATCGCTGGCTCACGATCGCCGCCTGGGTCATCGCCGTGGGTGCGCTCTTCGGGAGCGCGTACCTCGTCGGTCCGGCTCTGCAAGACGATCTGGAGGTCACCGGCAGCGACAGCCAGGTCGCGGCGGACGTCCTCGAGGCACGCTCGGGGGAGGAGGAGCCGATCGTACCGACGAGCCGCATCGTCGTGGCCGGTGACCTTTCCGGGCATGCCGACGTCGTCCAAGAGGTCGTCCACGGACTCGAGGCCGCGACCGGCGAGACCGTCGAGAACCCTCTCGACGACCCCGCGGCGGCCACACGTACGGGAACTCTCGCGCAGGCGGGGGACGCGCTCGTCCTCACCGTCTCCGGCGACCCCAAGGAAGAGGGGCGGACGTGGCAGCGAGACGTCGATGCGGCGCTCGATCCCGCTCGCTCCGCGGGCCTGGAGGTGGGGATCGGCGCGCCGCTCGGCACGCAGATCGACCGTGCGGGCGGGGTCAACAGCGAACTCGTCGGCGTCGTCGCCGCCCTGATCGTCTTGTTCTTCGCCCTCGGGTCTGCGCTCGCGGCGCTCGCTCCCGTGGCCACCGGCATCATCGCCGTCGCGGGCGGGGTCGGGTCCGTCTGGCTGTTGAGTCACGGATTCACCATCTCGGAGAGCGCCGTGACCCTCGCGATCATGATCGGACTCGGCGTCGGCATCGACTACACGCTCTTCTTGCTGTCCCGCTTCCGCGCTGCGCTGAGGGAGGGGGCGGATCCGGTCGAGGCTGCGGTCACGTCCGGCCACACCGCGGGGGAGGCGGCGACCATGGCGGGCGTGACCGTGGCGATCTGCGCGACGGGCCTCGCGATCTCGGGGGTCGAGTTCGTCGCCTGGCTCGGCTACGCGACGGCGATCGTCGTCATCGTCGCGGTCGCGGCAACCCTGACGCTCACTCCGGCGGTGCTGGCCGCCATCGGATACCGGGCACTCGCGCGCGGCGTGCGCCGGGAAGCGCTCGCCGCGAGGTCGGGCGCGCCGGCGGCGGACGGGGGAGTCCAGGGGGATGCCATGACCCGAGCGTCGCACCGCGGCGCCTGGGACCGGCTCGCGCCGCGGCTCACGCGGCATCCCGTGATCGCGGGCGTCTCGGCGGCCACACTGCTCGTGGTGCTGTCGCTGCCGGCGTTCGCCCTGCAGCTCGGGCAGTCCAGCGCGGGTGACGCGCTCCCCGGCTCGAATCAACGCCAGTCGTTCGATCTCACGGCGGAGTATTGGGGCGCCGGGCAGAACGCGGCCCTCCTGCTCGTGGCCGAGGGTGGGGAGGAGTCGCTCGCGGACTGGCAGGCGCTCGCGGGTGATATCGCCGCCCGCGCGGACGTCGCGGCCGTCTCGCCTCCTCTGGCGCGCGACGGCGTCGTCACGATGCAGGTCACGCCCCTGACGGGGCCGAGCGACGACGCGACGGCGGCGCTGGTCGCGGAGCTGCGGGCCGACGTGATCCCCGGCTCGGGCGTCGATGCGCACGTGGGTGGCGCCGTGGCCACACGCCTGGACCTCAGCGACCGGATCGCCGAACGGCTGCCGTGGCTCATCGGCATCGTCATCGCCGCGTCGATGGTGCTCGTGGCGTTCACGTTCCGCTCGGTTCTGCTGCCGGTCAAGGCGGCGGTCTGCAACCTGCTGTCGATCGCCGCCGCGTTCGGTGTGCTCGTGTGGGTGTTCCAGGAGGGGCACGGGGTCGAGGTGCTCGGCCTCGACGGGCCGATGCCGCTCGATCCTTACGTGCCGATGATGCTCTTCGCCGTGCTCTTCGGTCTGTCCATGGACTACGAGGTGTTCCTGCTCACCTCGATGCGGCAGGCCTGGTTGCGCGACGGGGATGCACGTGTCGCCACGACGCGCGGTCTCGCCGAGACCGGTGGGGTCATCTCCGCGGCCGCGCTCATCATGATCGCCGTCTTCCTGAGCTTCACCTTCAGCACCAACCCGGTGATCAAGGTGTTCGGCGTGGGGCTGGCCGTGGCCGTGCTCGTGGATGCCACCGTCATCCGGCTGCTGCTCGTCCCAGCCGTGATGACGCTCCTCGGGCGCGCGGCCTGGTGGTGGCCCGGCCGTCGGCGGGCGCCGGGGCCGAGGCGTCAGTCGTCCGCGGAGACGAGCGAGGTCAGCACGTGATCGGCGTCGTGGATACGGACCCCCAGCGCCCCCCGCTCGTGCGGGCGGAAGCGCTCCGGCGACGACCCCGAGCACCGCGGCGGGAGCGCCTTGAACCATCTTTCGAAAGGGATCGGTCATGACACGAAGCACCCCACGGCATCCGGATCCGTCCTGGCTCGATCGCACGTCGTATCCGCTCTCCGATGCGTACGTCGACGTCGCCGGGCACGAGGTGCACTACGTGGACACGGGCGCGCCGCCGCTCGCGGCGGGAGCGCCCGGGGAGTCACCTGTACCGACGGTGCTCTTCCTCCACGGCAATCCGACGTGGTCGTTCGTGTATCGCGAGATCATTGCGCGCCTTGCTCTCGTGGCGCGCTGCATCGCGCCCGATCTCCCCGGATTCGGTTTGTCACAGGCGGCCGCGGGGTATCGGGGCACTTTCGTCGAGCACGCCGACGCCGTCGAGCGGTTCGTGTCGACGATGGGTCTGAACGACCTCGTGATCGTCGTGCAGGACTGGGGCGGCCCGATCGGACTGCGCCTGGTCGAGCGGCGCCCCGATCTCTTCCGCGGGGTCGTCATCTGCAATTCCTGGGCGTGGCCCGTCGACGCCGACCCGCACTTCGCCCGGTTCGCGGGGTTCATGGGCGGTCGTGTCGGCAGCGCCCTCATTCGTCGGTTCAACCTCTTCGTCAACGCGCTCGTTCCCCTCGGGCATCGACGTCGTCGACTCGGACGCCGCGAGATGGCCCAGTACCGCAAGCCGCTCGCCACGGGCGCCCGCAGGGAATTCAGCGCCGTGCTCCCGCGCGAGATCGTCGACACCACGCCGCAGCTCGCACAGGTGGCCGAGGGCCTCGGCATCCTGGACTCCCTTCCCGTGCTCATCGTGTGGGGGGATCGCGACATCGCGTTCCGCGAGGCGGAGCTCGCGCGATGGCGCGCGGAGGTTCCGGGTGCCGAGGTGCACGTCGTCTCGGGCGCGGGTCACTTCGTGCAGTCCGACTCGCCGGATGAGGTCGCCGGAGTCCTCCGTGCGTGGCTCGAGGCGGAGGGCCTTCTCGCCGCGGAGAACGCGACAGCGGAGGAGAGCGACACCGGTCGCCTGTGACGGGGCGCGGTCGGCTCCCGTGGTCCGGGGGTCTTTCGTCCTGCCGCCCTGGCGCACGCCCTCCTATCAATGGGGGTGATGACATCGCCCGTCACGATGTGCGGCCACCCATCGGCCGGGAAAGGATCCGCCATGACATCGCCATCGAACGCCCCCGCTCGCGGCGGCGGGATCGCCGTGTTCCTCACCGTCGCGTTCGCCGTGACGTGGGCGGTCTGGACGCCGATCCTCATCCAGGCGCAGACCGACGGGCTCGAGCGGATGCCGTGGACGTTCTTCCTCGCCTCGATCGGACCGCTCTGCGGGGCGGTCGCCGCCGCGGCGTGGGAGGGCGGACGGCGCGGGCTCGTCGAGTGGGCGCGCACGACGTTCTCGGTGCGCTTCCGGTGGGTGTGGTGGGCTGCCGGGATCGGGATGCCACTGGCGTACTTCGTGATCGCGTGGCTCGCCGTGTTCTTCGTGACGGGTGGCTGGCCCGACGCCGCGGGGTTCGGGCTGACCGAGAAGCTCCCGGGCCTCGCATGGCCCGTGGTCGCGGCGGTGTGGGTGCTCACCTTCGGGCTCGGCGAAGAGGCCGGCTGGCGCGGTTGGCTGCTGCCGGCGCTGACGCGACGCGTGTCGGCGTTCTGGGCGGCGCTGATCGTCGCCGCGGTGTGGATCGTGTGGCACGCGCCCGCGTTCTTCTTCAACCCGACGTATACGGCGATGGGCGCGGGCATCGTCGGCTGGATGCTGGCATTGGTGTGCGGGTCGTATCTGCTGGCCTGGATGACGCTCGGGGCGCGGGGGAGCATCGTCCCGGTGCTTCTGTGGCACGCGGGTTTCGACCTGCTCACGGCCGCGGATCAGTCCGCGGGGATCATCGCCTCCACGATCAGCGCGATCGTCATGGTTCAGGGGGTTCTCTGCGCGTGGCTGCTGTGGCGTCGGCGGCACACCGGGCGTCGCTTCGTCGCCACCGTCGCCGAGCGGGGCTCAAGCGTGGAACACCGCTCCCTTCGCGATGCGATCGACGACATTCCGCGGACCCCGTAGGGCGATGCCGACCAGGTCGAGATCCTCGGCCGGTACGGCGGCGACGGCGGCGCGATTGGCCTCGTCGTGCATCGTCGCGAAGAGGTCGCGCGTGTAGATCGCGAGGGCGACGTCCTCGCGCGCCGCGGCCTTCGCGCGGGCACGTGACAGCAGGTCGGCGTTCCCGGTCAGCACGATCACCGGCTGCCGCAGCATCGGCAGATACTCGATGCCGTCGGCGTCGCGGTAGGGCTCGCCGACCAGGTCGGGCGCGCTCGTCGTGATGCCGGCGATGAGGAACGCGGTGACGTTGAGTTCCTGCCAGGCGGCCAGGTCTTCGCGGAGGACGACGACGATCTTCGTGTCGAAGGACGGCGTGGGTGCGGGGGTCGGGTCGGTCATGGGTCCAGCCTCGGCCCGGGGACTCTCCGCCGTCTTGTACGTTTCTTGCATGATCGAACGGGTGCGGGCGTGGCATCCCGACGTCCCGTTCCTTCGCGAGGTGTACCACGCGAGTTTCGATCATGCGTATCCACTGCACACCCACGACGACTGGGCCGTGATGCTGGTGGACCGCGGCGCGGTCGCGTACGACCTCGATGGCGTCGCCCATCGGGCCGCGCCGGGGGCGTTGACGCTTCTTCCGCCGGGGATCGCCCACGACGGACGCTCGGCGGTCGCGGGGGCGGGATACCGCAAGCAGGTGCTCTACCTGCGCCGTGACTGGCTTCCCGACGGCACGGCCGACCGCGTCGCGCGGCGCCCCACCGTGACCCGCGGCACCGCAGAGTCGGCGGCGAGGCGCGTCCACGCTGCGCTGCGGTATCCGGGCGAGGAGATGGCCGCGGAGCACTGGTTGCTCGCGGTGCGCGATGCCGTGCTCGCGTACACCGGGACCGCCTCGGTTCCCGTCCGAGACGTCCCGCTGGCTCGGCGCCTGCGTGCGCTCGTCGATGATCGGTACACCGAGTCGTTCACCATCGCTGCGGCGGCCGACGAGCTCGGTGCCCATCCCAGCCACCTCGTGCGCGAGTTCTCGCGCGCTTACGGAATGGCACCCCACCGCTACCTCGTCGCGCGGAGGGTCGACGCCGCACGACGCCTCCTCGTCGATGGATGCCGCCCCGCGGAGGCCGCGGCGCGCACCGGCTTCCATGATCAGGCGCATCTGACACGGCATTTCCGCCGCGTGTGGGGGGTGACACCCGGGGCCCTCGCGCGTTCGAGCTCGTGAATGATGCTCCCGCTCGAATCGAGTGAGGCCATGTATACGTGGTATACAGGTGGGGGGTCAGAGGATGCCGTGGGGGACGTCATGGACGAGGGTGAAAGTCGAGCAGGGGCGGATGCCGCCGGGGCGCGTCCGGACGATGTGCGCTTCCAGGTCCATACGGCGATGCTGAGCGTGCTCCGTTACATGTCGGGCGATCTCTCGCTGACGGAGGCCGCGGCGCGCGCGGAGCTGCCCCGCAGCGTGATCACCGAATTGAGCAGCGAACTGGCGGGATTCATGATCCCGCGCACGGTGCGCTCGATGCGCTACGTCAAAGCGCTCGTCTCGGCAAGGGGCGTCGATAGTACGCGATAAGCAATCCCCGACATGCCACACTGGCGTGGCAATGTGTACATGGCTTCTTGGCATCCCGGTCCCGTGTTAGCGCCCGGCGCGCCTGATCCGTGGGCGGAGTATTCGCGGATCTTCGGTGCGAACCTTCAGCGTGCGCGTCTTCGGATCGGGCTCACCCAGGAGCGCGTCGCCCACGCCGCCGGATTGTCGACGTTCACCTATCAGAAGCTGGAAAAGGGCGAGTCGAACCCCGGGACGGCGGCGAACCCGCGCATGCAGACCCTCGTCTCCCTCTCGCTCGTCCTGGGGGTATCGGTGGCCGACCTGCTGCCGACGCCCACCGAGGACCTCCTGCCGGGGGCGGGCTGACCCGAGGCGGACCCTCGCGATCCGCACCGCTCACGGTGCCGCTTCGCCGAACACGCGCGTGAGCGTGCGAACGAGACGGTGCGCGCTCTCCTTGCTCAGCACCAGGCCTCGTCTCACGTCGTCTTCCGGCGTGATCCAGATCCACGTGTCGCCCCAGCGCACCTCGACACCCACGGCGAGATCTGTGGCGGCAACCCGGTCGAACGGGGCCGCGCCCGCTCCGGCGCGACGCTCGATGACGGCCACCGGCCACGGATCACTTCGGTGCGAAGCGGACTCGTGCTCGGGGCGATCATGAATGCCGTTGCACCACCTCGGGCACGCGCTATCGGTCGGCCGGGGGTCTGCATCCATGGGACACCAATCTCACGAGGCATCTCCGCCGGGCGGGATCGTGCCCTCTTCGGCGCGCGGCGCGCGATAAGCCCCCCGGCGCCCGGGGGGACATTACCACGCATACATGGTGTTCGTGAGGGCGGATTCCGCGAAGTGCCGTTATTCGTGCACCTCGAGGTGCCACCCGTCGGCGCTCATGAACCACCGCGCCGCGTGCCCGTCGACCGGCTCCATTCCGAGTGTCGCGGCCCACCGCCGCACGATGCGGGTCTTGCGCGGTGATCGCGGATGCGGCGTGCCCACCAGTGTCACCTGGCCGTCCCAGTGCTCGACCGACCAGTGCAGGGAGGGAAGCGAGCGCTTTCGCGCCCACCGGCGGAACGTGCGCTCGATAGCGGCGCGAAGTGCGGCGTCGATCTCGTGCGCGACGAGTTCCGAGGAAACTCCGGGCGCATTCATCACCATGTATGCATGGTAGAACACGCGCCGCGTCCCCGTCTCCGTTATCGAGATCCTGGGGGACCGGCGGCGGAGGCGCTCACATCCGCCTCGTACGATCGAAGCATTCACCCTGCACCCGGAGGTCGGCATGCCCGAATTGAGCAAAGACACGACGTTGTGCATATCGCTGGCCGGTCGGCCCTCGAATATCGGCACCCGATTTCATAATTTCCTCTATGCGGAACTCGGCCTCGATTTCGTCTACAAGGCCTTCACGACGACCGACATCGTCGGCGCGATCAGCGGAGTCCGAGCACTCGGCATCCGAGGGTGTTCGGTCTCGATGCCGTTCAAGGAGGCGGTGATCCCGCTCGTCGACCGCATCGAGCCGTCGGCCGCGGCAATCGGGTCGATCAACACGATCGTCAATGACGGGGGAGTGCTCACGGCCTCGAACACCGACTACGAGGCCATCGCGAGCCTCATCGCGAGCCACCGGCTCGACCCCGCGGCATCCGTCCTCGTGCGTGGATCGGGCGGGATGGCCAAGGCCGTGGTCGCCGCCTTCCGCGACGCGGGCTTCGCCGACGTGACGGTCGTCGCCCGCAACCCCGAGGCCGGCTCCGCGCTCGCCGAGAGCTACGGGTTCCGGTGGGTCGCCGAGGATCCCTCGCCTGGCGCCGACATCATCGTCAACGTCACCCCACTCGGCATGAACGGCGCGGATGCCGAGGCGCTGGCGTTCTCGCGAGAGCACATCGCCGCAGCACGCACCGTCTTCGACGTCGTCGCCTTCCCCGCGGAGACCCCGCTCATCCGTTCCGCGCGGGAGGCGGGGAAGGACGTGATCACCGGCGCCGAGGTGATCGCGCTGCAGGCCGCCGGCCAGTTCGCGCGGTACACCGGTGTCACTCCGACGTCCGATCAGGTCGCGCGCGCGTCGGCGCACTCGCGCGCCTGACGCGGCGAGGCCCCGTGGTCGCGCCCACGGGGCCCCGTACGGGAGGGGATCACTCGTAACGGAGGGATTCCACCGGGTCGGCGCGGGCCGCGCGAGCGGCGGGGAGGCTTCCGGCCAGGAACGCGATCCCCATGATCACCAGCGACGTCACGACGATCGAGACGGGGTCGAACGCGATCAGCTGCAGCCCCGGGAGGTCGCTGAAGAGCGTGCGGGTGAGCCCGGCGCTGACGGGAACGCCCACGGCGATGGCGACGACGGCGCCGAGGACGCTCCCGAGGAGCCCCAAGACGACCGCTTCCAGACTGAACAGCGTGAAGATGCGGCCGCTGCCCATCCCCATCGCCTTCATCAGCCCGATCTCTCGCGTCCGTTCCTGCACCGACATGAGCAGCGTGTTGACGATGCCGAAGCTCGCCGCGAGGAGGGCGATGACCGCGAAGGCGTTGAGGACGAGCACGATGCCGTTGATCACGGCCTGGAATGTCCCGAGCTGGTCGGCGACGGTGCGGCCGGTGTAGCCGGCATCCGACAGGGCTGCTTTGACAGTGTCGACCTGCGCCGGGGTCGCCGATGGTGCCAGCGACACGCTCGCGGTCGCGTACCGGTCGAGCTGGTCCTGCGGAACACCGGTGTTCTGCGCCGTGTACAGGGCGTCCTGGAGCGCGGTGTTGGTGGTCACGGCGGTCGTCGTGGTGAACGCCTCCTCGGTGACGCCCGTGACCGTGGCCTCGATCAGGTGCTGGGTCCGGAGCGGATCGGTCACGGCGATGGTGACGGTCTTCCCGACGGCGTCGGCGGCGTCGGAGAAGCCCAACGGCGACACCAGGGCGGTGGGGAGAGCCACCTGAAGCGCGTCCGCGGAGTTGTCCGGCGCGACGCCCTCCGACAGCTGCGGGGTCTGACCGCCGATGATGCCGCCCGCCGACGCGACGTAGCGGTCGCCGCCGTCGTACTGGACGAAGTCGACCGTCGCGGAGCGGACGGGGGTCACGCTCTCGACACCGTCGATGCCCTCGAGGGTGGTGATGTCGGCGTCGGTGAGCGCCGAGACCTCGCTCCGGGTACCGGGCTGTCCCGGGCTCGTCTGCGCCGAAGCGATGGCGTCCGGGTCGTACTTCTGGGGAGCCGTTCCCGTGCCCGCGTTCGTGGACGTCTTCGACACCGTCAGCACGTTCGACGCGCCGATCGAGGAGACCGTGCTCTCGATGAAGCCGTTGATCCCGGTGCCGAGACCGTTGGTCAGGGTGAGGGTGAAGGCTCCGACGAAGATCGCGAGCACGGTCAGGATCGTGCGCGTCTTGGATCGGAAGGTGTTCGAGAAGGCCGTCGAGATCAGGTCGAGGGTTTTCATGCTGCCTGTCCCTCCTCGGAGACGATGACGCCGTCGCGGATCTGGATGCGACGATCGCAGCGGGACGCCAGGTCTTCGTCGTGGGTCACGACGATGAGCGTGATCCCGTGCTCGCGGTTGAGGCGGAAGAGGATGTCCTCCACCACCGCCCCGGTCGCGGAGTCGAGGTTGCCCGTGGGCTCGTCGGCGAAGATCACCTGGGGGTCGTTCACGAGGGCGCGCGCGATCACGGCGCGCTGCTTCTGCCCGCCCGAGAGGGCCGTCGCCTTGTTCTTCGCCTTGTCCTGCATGTCGAGCTCGGCGAGAGCGGCGAGCCCGCGGCGCTTGCGTTCGGCGCGCCCGACCCCGGCGATCTTCAGCGGAAGGACGACGTTCTCGAGCACGGACACGTTGGGCGTGAGGAAGAACTGCTGGAAGACGAAGCCGAACGTCTTGTTGCGCGTGCTGTTCAGATGACGGCCGCGGAGGGTGCTGGCATCCGTCCCGTCCAGGGCGATGACGCCGCTCGTGGGGGCGTCCATCAGGGCGAGGAGGTGCATGAGCGTGGACTTGCCGGACCCGCTCTTGCCGACGATCGCGACGCTCTCACCGCGCCGGATGTCGAGAGTGACGCCGCGCAGGGCGTCGAAGCGGGCGGAGCCGCGGCCGTACGACTTGTGCAGGTCGACGACGGAGAGGAGCGGGGGAGGGGTATCGGGTGTCATGGTCCCACCCTCGCCGTCGGGGCCGCCCCGCGCGTCCCATGACGGGGGTGGATGCCTACCCCCGTGGGGGGATTCGTTTCTGCCCCCGCACGGTGATGGTCTCGTGCGGCGGGGCGCGTCAGACTAGGACGATGCGACCGTCCACGAGCCTCGACACCGCGCCGAGGCCGGTGCGCCCGGTCCCGCCGTGGGTTCGCGACATCGTTGTCGCGGTGCTGGTCGTCGCGCCGGCGTTCGCGCCCGTGCCGTTCCCGGAATTGCGCCCCGCGAGTCCCCTCGTCTTCCTGCTCGTCGTCCTCCCGGCGGCCGTCCTCCCGCTTCGACGTCGGTTGCCGCGCACGGTGCTGGCCGTCTGCATCGCTCTGTACGTCGCCGCGCTCGCCCTCGGCACCCTCTCACCCGGTGCGGCGCTCGCGGCGGTCATCGCGGCCTACTCGGTCGCGAACCGGTTGGGCCGTCGCGCGGCGGCGCCGGTGAGCATTGCCGCGGTCGTCGTGGTGATCGGGGCGAGCATCGTCGTCACCCTCACGACGGGAATGGACACGCGGTTCCTTCAGGTCGGTCTCGCCGTCGCGCTCGCCGGGGCATTGGGCGATGCCGCCCGGTCCCGACGCGCGTACGTTCAGGCGGTGATCGAGCGGGCCCGGCGTGCCGAGCAGACGCGCGAGGCGGAGGCCCGCCGCCGCGTGACGGAGGAGCGCCTCCGCATCGCACGCGACCTGCACGACGCCGTTGCGCATCAGATCTCCGTGATCAGCCTCAACGCGGGGGTGGCCTCCTCCGCCATGGAGTCGCGCCCGGAGCGTGCCCAAGAAGCGCTCGCGACCATCCGGACCGCCTCACGGGAGGTGCTCGCGGAGATCGGATCGATGCTCTCCGTGCTGCGGACCCCCGACGACGCGGGGCCACGCGATCAACCGGGTCTCGCGCGGCTGCCGGAGATCGTGGAATCGGTGCGCGTCGCGGGTTGGGAGGTCGTCGTCCGCGACGAGCTCGGCGACGAGCCGCTGCCCCTCGGCGTCGACATCGTCGCGTACCGCGTCGTGCAGGAGGGGCTGACCAACGCTCTCAAACACGGCGCCGCTCGCCGCGCGTTCGTTCTTCTGCGGCGCGACGGCGACGATCTGGAGGTGGTCGTGACCAACCCCGTGAGCCATGAGCCGCAGCCCGCCGATTCTCCGGTGTCCGGCTTCGGGCTCGTGGGCCTGCGCGAGCGCGTCGACTCGGTCGGCGGTGTCGTGGAGGCCGGGCCCGCGCCGGGCGGATATCGTCTGGCCGCTCGGCTCCCTCTCGTCGCCTCGAGTTCTGTGCGCCGGTCGACCCCCGGAGGCCTGTCGTGACCACCGTTGTCGTCGTCGACGATCAGGCCCTCATCCGCGCGGCGGTGCGTGACCTCCTCGACTCCGCGCCCGGCATCGACGTCGTCGGCGAAGCCGCGGACGGCGAGGCCGGGGTCGACGCGGTCCGCCACCTGCGACCCGACGTGGTCGTGTGCGACATCCGGATGCCGCGGATGGACGGCATCGAGGCGACCCGCCTCATCTGCCGCGACCCCGACCTGAGCGATACCCGCGTCCTCATCCTCACGACGTTCGAGGAGGACGACTACGTCGTCGCGGCTCTTCGAGCCGGAGCGAGCGGCTTCATCGGGAAGGGCGCCGAACCCGAGGACATCGTCCAGGCGGTCCGCGCCGTCCACGACGGCGGCGCACTGCTGTCGCCCGCGGCCACGCGCGCGATGATCGAGAAGTACGTGCGAGGCGCGGCATCCGAGGCTCCTCTGCCCTCGCCCGCCCTCGACGCCCTCACCGACCGAGAGCGGGAGATCCTCCGGCTGGTGGGACGCGGGCGCTCGAACGACGAGATCGCCGCGGAGCTCTACATCTCACCCCACACCGCCAAGACCCACGTGAAGAACACGATGATCAAGCTGGGCGCGCACGATCGCGCCCAGCTCGTCATCGCGGCCTACGAGAGCGGTCTGGTGCTGCCGGGGCACTGAGCCCTGCGGCCCGTCGTCAGACGATGCCGCCGACCATGGCATCCCGGCGCAGCTGCGCGTGCGTGGCGTGGAACTTCCCATCCGCCGTCCACCATGCCTCGTGGCCCGCGGCGTCGGGGTGCTGCTCGACGACGACGGGCCAGTGCGCCTTGATGTCCTTCAGGTAGTAGCGGATCTCGCCGCCGATCGTGCGCTTCTCGACCTT
Organism: Microbacterium canaveralium; assembly: GCF_047238045.1. Lineage (NCBI taxonomy): Bacteria > Bacillati > Actinomycetota > Actinomycetes > Micrococcales > Microbacteriaceae > Microbacterium > Microbacterium canaveralium. The sequence continues at coordinate 1,275,760 of NZ_JBDFMA010000003.1, forward strand.
GTCGGACGCTTCCAACTGCTCTCGCGTGGGCTCGCTCATGGCGCCAGCCTAGGCGTCGCCTCGGTCACGGGGGAGGGCGGAGCCGGACGCCGCGTCAGTCGGCGGCGCGGTCCATGCCGCGGGCGCGGATCTCCTCGATGTCGAGGTCGGCGAGGATACGACGGGCGACGAGGTCGTCGATCGTGCCCTCACGCCGCAGCCGCAGCAGCACCTCGCGCTTGCGGTCGAGGATCGCCAGGCGAAGCCGCGTGGCCTCGCGATGCCGGATGAGCGGCGACCGTTGAGTGATGTCGATGTCGTCGCTCACCGCGATCATCTCCAACTGCCCCACGGGACGCCGGCCGTCGTCGTCGCCGTCGGCGGCGGGTGGGATCGGCCCCATGCGCGACGCCGCATCGTCGCCCCCGGCATCCATCGTGTCGTCGTCGTCGCGGTCGCGCTCCTCGGCGGCGCGCTGGCGCGCCACGGCGCGGGCGTTCGCCAGTTCGAGGCGCTCGTACCCCTCCTGCCGTGCGCGATCCTTCACGGCATCGCTGACGCCGTGCTCGGCGGCGAGGTCGTCGAGGGCCACGAGGGCCGCGCCGGTGATCGCCCGTTGGGCGAGCTCGAACTCCTCGACCGCGGCGTCGTCGGCGGGAAGCTTCGCCCAGCGGATCACGACGGGAAGGAGCGGACCCTGCACGAGCAGGGTCAAGACGATCACGCCGGCGGTGATGAACACGACGGCGTCGCGCCCGGCCACGGGAGTTCCGTCGGCCGTGGTGAGGGGAACCGAGAGCGCGATCGCGAGCGACACGGCGCCGCGGAACCCCGCGACCGTGCTCACCACGCGGGAGCGATGTCGCAGCGAACGGGAGGAGCCGGGACCGGGGCGCGAGAACGGCGAGAAGAGCCACTGGAACAGGTAGCGCACGATCGCGAGCACGATCCATGCCGCCACCGTGATGAGCAGCAGGATGCCGATCTCAGAGGGCGAAATCTCGTGCAGCACGAGCTGTATCTCCAGGCCGATGAGCACGAACAGCGCGCCGTTGAGGAGGTAGACGCCGAAGGGCCAGGTGGCATCCGCGGCTCTCCGCGACATGGCTGTCGTGATGCGCGGGGCGATCCACGCGACGATCAGCCCCGCGAACACGACGGCGAGCACGCCGGAGGCGTGTGCGATCTCGGCGAGGAGGAACGCCACGAACGGCACGAGCGCGAGCGTGAGGTTGATCGTCAGCGTCGACTCCATGCGGCGCAGCGCCAGGTACGCCAGCGCCGCGACAGCGACGCCCGCGGCCGCGCCGCCGAGGTACGACAGGAGCACCATGCCGGTGATCTGCCACGGGGTGACCTGGTCGCCGATGAGGAGCGATACGGCGATCGAGTACAGGACGAGGGCCGTTCCGTCGTTGGTGAGGCTCTCGGCCTTCAGCTTCATGAACGTGCGCTCGGGAAGAAGTCGTCCGAGCGCTGCGACGGCGGTGGCATCCGGGGGAGCGACCGCCGCACCGAGCACCAGTGCCGCCTCCCACGGCACGCCCATCCAGGTCGCCACGCCCGCGACGGCGAAGGCGGATGCCACGACGAGGAGAGTGCTCATCGGCACGATGTACCGCAGAGACCGGCGCACCGAGCGCAACGAGGTCGTCCACGCCTCGCGGAACAGGAGCACGGGGAGGAACAGCAGCAGGACCGTTTCGGGCGGGAGCTCGATCTGCCGCAGCTCCGGCACGAACCCCAGCGCGAGCCCGATCACGAGCAGGACGAGCGGCGTCGCGACGCGCAGCCGCGGGGCCAGCACCGTACCCACGAGCATCGCCAGCCCGAGCAGAACCGTGACCTCGAGTCCTTGCATCCCAACCGCCTTCCGCCGCGCCCTCACCTCACAGCGTAGAGAGCGCGCGGAGAATTCCCGACGTCGCGTTCGCTCAGGGCGTGCGCGGGTAGTCGTCGGTATCAGGGAATCACCGCCGCGCCCGAGGCCGGCACGATGAGGCGGATCCTCTCTGTCGCGCTGTGGGCGACGGAGTCTCGATCTCGCCGGGTCCACGTGGTGCCAAGTGGACCTTTTGCGATGTCGAGGCTGAGCGGCATTCTGGTCCAATGATCCCTGAAAACCGAGGAAGCGACCGGTTTGAAAGTCCAATCGCTCCGGAGTGGACTCTTCTTGATCTGTGCGAGTGGATCGGCGCCGATGACGGTCGATGCCACGACCCGCGCCTGAATGCGCTGCTCGCCGCCGTCGAGCGTGCGCTCGCGCCCGAGCGCACCGGGGCGGTCTCGACGGTCGTCCTCGTCCGATCGATCGCCGCCCGTCTCGTTGCAGAGCCGCACCTGGGTGGACTGCGCCTGGGAAGCGCCCTCGATGTGCCGGCCCCGTCCGCCCGGGAGGTGGACCGAACTCGCGTGCCGAGCGACCGCGCAACGATCGCGGCGTGAGACTGCGCGGATCCGGGTGCGCTGTCCGGCCCGCTACGGTCGGCTGTCCCTGGCGAGGGCGCGATGAGCGGCCGGCGAATGCTGCCACTGCCGACGGAACGCGCGCGTGAACGACGTGGGGTCCGTGAACCCGCAGGCGAGCGCGATTTCGACCACAGGCATCCTCGTCGTCTCCAACAGGCTGCGCGAAAGGTCGAGGCGCGCGCGGCGGATCTCGGCCGCGGGACTGCTGCCCACTTCCGCGAAGGCCGCGTGGATCGTGCGTTCCGACACCCCCGCGGCCTCCGCGAGCGTGCCGACGCGCAGCTCCGCGTCGGCGATGCGGCTCCGGATACGGTCGCGCGCCTCCGCCCGGACGGCCGCGTGCGACCGGGCCCGGGCGCGCACGGGCGCGCCGACCTGTCCCGTGAACACCTCCCGCAGGAGCTCGACGCTCACCCGTGCGGTCTCGGCGGGGGAGGGGAGCAGCCCTCGACCGGCGAGGGACGAACCGAGGATGCGCGCGAGCAAGCCCAACGTGCCGTCCCCGCGCAGTGGGGCGGCGACCGCGTCGCGGAGCCGACCCGCGGACAAGCCCAGTGCGGAGACGGGGGCTTTGACGACCAGGATGTCGCTGTCTCCGGGGAAATCGAGGCGGTACGGCGCGTCCGCGAGATACAGCACGCCGGAAGCGGGACGGGCCACCGTCGCCCGGCCCCGCTGGGTCACCCTGCCGATGCCGCGCAGCTGGAGCGAGAACAGCGCGATCCCGGAGTCCGCCGAATCGATCAGCTCCTCCGCGCGGACGACCTCGCCGCTGGTCGAACGCACCCGCGAGTACGCGACGTCCGAGACGCTCTCGTAGTCGACACGGATGCGCGGTTGCGAAGCGTCGCCGGACACGCGCAACGGCACGAAGATCTCCGAGGCCAGTCGTTGCCATTGCTCGGTCGACGTGGGCTGCGCCGTCACCATCCCTCCATTGTCGCGAGGAACGGTTTCCCGCGTGTTGTCGAACGGCGTCGGAACCACGGACGGGGACGACGCCGACGTAACGGTCGTGTTGCGTGGCCGGCATCCTGCGGAAAATGCCAGCTTTCCCGCGGGCTCGGCCTCCCGGCCGGCTCGGGCGCGGCCGTAGCGTTCCTGTCGCCGGCGGGGACCCGACCCCGGCGGTCCGGAAGGAGACCTCATGACCCGTGTTCGTGCCGCCGCCGTTCAGGCGGAGCCGATCTGGTTCGACCTCGACGCGACGACCACCAAGACCGTGGAGATCATCGCGCAGGCAGCCACCGAGGGTGTCGACCTCGTCGCGTTCCCGGAGACCTGGCTCCCCGGGTACCCCCTTTTCCTGTGGGGGATGCCGCCGGTCGAACAGATCCCCCTCGTGAACGCCTACCGCGCGAACTCGCCGCGGATCGACGGTCCGGAGATCGCGCGCATCCGCGACGCGGCACGGGCACACGGCACCACCGTCGTGCTCGGCCTCAGCGAACGCGACCACGGATCGCTGTACATGGCGCAGCTCATCGTCGGGCCCGACGGCGACGTGCTTCTGCACCGTCGCAAGCTGAAGCCGACGTTCGTCGAACGCACGCTCTTCGGCGAGGGGGACGGATCAGGCCTGCAGGTGATCGACACCCCACTCGGGCGGCTCGGGGCGCTGAACTGCTGGGAGCACCTGCAGCCCCTCCTGAAGTTCAGCATGTACGCCCAGCACGAGCAGATCCACGTGGGCGCATGGCCGCCGTTCGGCGATCAGCTCGCGCAGTTGTCGGCGGAGGCGTCGATCGCGATGAGCCGCACCTACGCGATGGAAGGCAGTGTGTTCGTCGTCATGGCCAACGGCGTCATGAACAACGTCCCCGGTTTCGCCGGCGGAGGTGCGGCGGGGATCTACGGCCCGGACGGGTCGCTCCTGAGCGACCCGCTCGACCCGGCGCACGAGGGTCTGGCCGTCGCCGACCTCGACCTGGATGCCATCGACATCGCGAAGGTGTTCGCCGACCCCGTCGGTCACTACGCGCGGCCGGACGTCTTCACGTTCGCCGTCGACCGGACCGCTCGTCCGGCGGCGACCGTGGGTGCCGTCATCGAGGCAGGATCCACGTCCGGAGGCGCGCCTGCCGCCGTCGAGACGGGCCCGGATGACGGGAGCGCCGAGGCGATCCCGTCGTGACCCGCCCGGGGGGCCTCAGACTTCCGCGGGCAGCGCCACCTTCGCCTTCGCCCACGAGCGGCCGCGGGTGTCCTTGAGGATGTCGTACTCGACGTCGACGTGCGGCTCGATGGCGCTGTACTTGTCGTTCGGCGCGCCGATGACGAGCTGGAACCCGAGGCCGCGCCACGCACCGATCGCGCGCTTGGTGAAGTGCGCGTCGGCCTTGATGAGCGCCTCGTCGAGGAACACCGGGGCATAGCGCGGGCGCTCGGCTCCGGCATCCCCCAGCTGGTAGCGCAGAGCCGCGCCGACGATGAACGCGATGAGCTCCTGCGACTCACCGCCGGACTTCTCGCCGATGTGGTCGTAGAGCGCGACGTGTTCGCCGGTCGCCGCGCGGAAGCGCTCGGCGCTCACGCGCACGTGATTGCGGACGTCGATGAGGTCGGCGAAGTCGGGTGCGGTCGGGCGGATGCGGCCGATGAGCCGTGCCATCCGGCCGTACACCGCCTCGCGTTCCTCGTCGCTTGCGGCCGCGTCGATCGCCGCGCGCACGTCGCGCAGCTCGCGGCGGAACCGGCGCCGCACCTCGGACTGGCTCTCGCGCGGGACGATCTGCAGGCGGTGCTCGTCGTCGTAGAACGGCAGGTCGCGCATGATGTCGTTGATCGGTGCGATGCGGTCGCGGATCTCTCGCAGGGCTCGGGTGAGTGAGGAGTCGAGGTTCGTGAGGTCGTTGCCGGAGAGCCGCAGCAGGCTGTCGCGCCACTCGGCCTCGAGCTCGTGCAGCCCGCTCGCCTCGAGGTCGGCGAGGATCCGCTCGAAATCGCCGAGCGACTCGTCGGGGTCGGCGAGCAGGTTCGGGCTCGGCCACCGGTCGAGGAACGCCGTGAGCGTGCGCCGCAGGCTCTCGCGCTGCTCGCTCCACGTCTCCTGCGCGCTGCGCTGGTCTTCCAGGAGCCGCTTGGACGCGGACTCCAGCGCCGCGTCGAATCGCGCGAGGCGTTGCGACGGGTTCTGGTCCTCGCCGGCGGGCGCCACGAACAGCGCGTCGAGGTAGGCGCTCTCGTCGTCGGTGAGCGTGAGACCCGCGTCCTCGGCATCCTCGAGGCGCACGTGCGCCGCGTCGACCTCGTCGGTGATCTCCGCCCAGCGGGCGGCGAGGCGCTGCTGCTCGGCCTTGGCGCTGCCGATCTCCTCGCGCAGCCGCGCGGCACGGGAACGCGTGCCGGAGATCTGCTCCTGGAGCTCGGCGATGCGGGGGTTGCCGGCCGTGATCTCGGTGAGCGTCTCGGTCCAGCGTTCGATCTCGCGGTCGACGGATGCCGTGTCCACCTGGTCCCAGGTCAGATCGGCGATCTTCTCGAGAGCGCTCCGGCGGTCGTCGAACGCGTCGAGGGCGGCGGCCGCCTCGTCGACGGCGGTCTTCGCCCGATCGAGCTCGCCACGAACGCCGCGGATCTCCTCGCCGAGCTCGGTCAGGCGGACGCGGCTGGAGAACCCGAGGATGCTCTGCCGTGCCGAGCCGCCGTGCGCTCCGCGCGCCCCCTGGCTGCTCTGCCCCGAGATGGTGAGGGCCATCCGGTGCTGCGACAGCTCGCGCGCGGCATCCACGCAGACGAACGCGAACTGCTGCTCCAGGCGGTCCTGCAGCCAGCCCGTGAAGGGCGAGATCCGGTAGTCGAGGCGGCCGGGGAGCGTCGCGGGGTCGAGGCCGGTGCGTTCGGGGAGACCCGTGGTCACGCCCTCGAATCGCAGGCGTTCCGACAGTCGGACGCCGTCGATGGCCGCGCGGAAGGATGCCAGGTGCGCGGCATCCACGAGGAGCGTCGTGGCGAAGCCTCCGAGCGCGAGCGTGAACGCCCCGCGCCACGGTTCGAACTCGGTGCGCACGTCGACGAGCTCGGCGACGAACGGCAGCTCCGCGGCCGTGAGGCCGGCCGCTTCGGCCAGGGCCTCGCGCGCCTCGTGGAGGCGGGGAGGGATGTTGTCGTCGCGCGTCTGCGTGCGACGGTGCTCCGCTTCGAGTGTCGCGAGCTGCTGGCGCAGCGCTGTGTGTCGGCTGCTGGCGGTGACGAAGGCGTCGCGGACGGCGCTCTTGGCATCCGCGTCGGAGAGCGTGCGGCGGGCATCGTCGACGAGCGCCGCGAACTGCTTCGCGTTCGTCGCCTCGGTGTCGAGGACGGCGAGCGCGGCATCGAACCGGTCGCGGTCGCGCTGCATGCCCGAGCGGCGACGTTCGAGTCCGCGCAGTTCGCGCTGCGCGGCCTCGAGCCGGTCGCCGCCGGCCGCGCGCAGCACGTCGCCCAGCCCCTCGCGCTCCGCCTCGGCCGCGTCGGCCAGCGCCTGGCGCTCGCGAACGAGCGCGTCGGTGGCGTGGGTGCGTTCGCGCAGCTCGTCCTCGACGGCGCCGAGCAGGTCGATGCGGCGTTGCGCGCGCCACAGCGACGCGCGCGAGGTCGGTTCGCCGAAGCGACCGAGCCCCTCGATGATCCGCATCCGTTCGGCCGCGTCGTCGATGCGGCTCGTGATGGTGCGGATCGGCTGCAGTGCCCGCACCTGCTGGCGTGCCTCGAGCATGCGTGTGCGGGTGCTCTCCAGCCCGTCGAAGTGCGTGACGACGGCCTCGGCGGTCGCGAGGGTCTCGGGCTCCTCGAGGACCATGCGCTTGTAGAGGTCGTCGACGGTCGTGATCTGCTGGCCGGCCTGGATGCGCGCGAGCAGGCTCATGGCCTTCGCTCCGGCGCCGGCAGCCCCGATGCCGAGCACCGCGTGCAGGCGTGCGGAGAACTCGCGGTCGGTGGCGAGGGTGTCGAGGCCGGTCGCGCGGACCGCGGAGTCGGACAGGTGCTGCGCCGCCGCCCGCTCGAGCGCGCGGAGGTCGAACCCGCCATGGATCGTGCCGCGCACCTTGACGGCATCGTCGAGCACGCGCGCGGCCGCGGGGAAGTACCACGCCCGCACCGCGGTGAACCGGGCGCCGTCGTGGTCGAGCCACGTCATCGCGATGGCCGTCCACGTATCGGTGCCGTCGCCGCGGAGCACCCGCACCTTCGTGCCCTCGTCGGTGCGCGATTCGTCGAGCTTGCCGCGTCCGTACGAGAGGATGTTGCGCTGCTCCTGGCCGCGCGGGCGGCCGACCACCGCGCCGTTGGAGGCGCCGTTGAACGGCGTCGTGTGGGGCATCATGAGCGCGACGTAGGCGTCCATGAGCGTCGACTTGCCCGAACCCGATCCACCGCACAGGAGCGTCGCGGTGGGCGCGAAGCGGACGCGGTGCTCCCCGTCGTATCCGCCCCAGTTGATCAGCTGCAGTTCCTCGGCCACCCACTGCTGCCCGCGTGACGCGGCGGGGATCAGGCCGAACAACGTCTCGAGCATCGTCATGCGTCCTGCTCCTCGTGGATGGTCCCGGATGCCACGGCCTCGACGACGTCGGACGGCGCGGTCGTGGCATCCGCCGTCTGCTCGTCCAGCCACCGCTGGAGATCGCGCAGCACCTCGGCGCTCAGGACGATCTCGATGAGCGGACCGATGCGGTAGCGGCCCTCGGAATCCTCCTCGATGATGCCCTCGCGGTCCAGGCGCGCGATCGCCGTACGCACGGCGCGCTGCTGGCTCGCGCGCGTGCCGTCGGTCTCGGCGAAGTAGGTCAGCACGGTCTGCTCGACCTCTTCCACGTCGACGCGAGCAGACGGCGCACCCGCGGTGGTCTCGCGCTGGAACACGGTCCGCAGGTACACCAGTACGAGCGTCTCGGCCCGCGAGTAGGCCTCGTCCTTCAGCAGGATCGGCACGTCGACCTCGTCGCTGCGGACCTGCTCCTTGTACGCGACGCCGCGATCGTGGTCGACGACGAGTCGCACGAAGAGGTCGTTGAGGCGCGACTCGATCATCTGCTGGTGCTCGAGCAGCAGCTTCCACTCGGCGGGGGAGCTCTCGGCCAGCAGGAACCGCCGCTGGAGGACCCGCACGAGCACCCGTCGCACGTCGGCGTCCAGGATGCCGCGGTCCCCGGCGAACAGGGCGTCGGGGTCGTTCTCCATCGCCACGGGCGCGATGAAGGCGGGGGTGTCGTCGCCCGGCGCGGGCACGGCGGGGGCGGACGTGTCGACGTCAGGCATCGGCATCCGTTTCTGTCGGGCGGACGGCGGTGACCGCCGTGAAGGCGAAGCGGCGGGTGGTCCCGTCGGGGCGGACGGCCTCGACCACCGAGACCTCGTCGCTCTCGGTGAGGCCGCCCCGATGGGCGATCTCGAGGAGTCCGACGAGGTCGACCGGGCGTCGGGTGTGTTCGTCGGCTCCGGCGAAGGCCGCCGCGAGGTCGAAACGCGCGCCGAGGGTCTCGACATAGCGTTCGAGCTCGGCGTAGTGCGGGCCGCCCCAGGCCCGCGTGTCGGCGTCGACGAACTCGACATCGGCGGCGTCGGTCGACAGCGGCTCGGGAGCGCCGGGCGGGCGCACATCGCTCAGCGACCGGCGCAGGTGGCCGATGTCGGCGAGGGGCAGCGTGCGCACCGGCTCGACCCGTCCGGGGGTCTTGGTCTGGCTCCAGCGATGGAGCCCCGCCATCACCGACCGCAGCAGGTCGTCGACCTGGCGGTCGCGGATCGGGTCGTGGGTCTTCACCTGCACGGTGATGACGTGCGACGCCCGCCGCTGAGCGGTGAGCACCTCGAGCACACCCGCCTCGACGCGGCGGGCGATGGCATCCAGCTCTCCGCGCTGCTCGGGGGTCATCAGGCGCGCGAAGGGCTGGGTGAGCACGGCGTGCAGCTGATCGGTGAGGTCGTCGATGTGCTCGGGGTCGCCGATCAGGCGCAGCGCGCCCTGGAAGGCCCGACCCTCGGGCGTGGACTGCATGACGTGGCGCCCGCGTTCGAGGTACTCGCGGAGCACGTCGCCGGTCGGGCGGGCATCACGGCGCAACTCGGCGACGACGTCGCGCTGCATCGACACGATCGACTCCGCGACCCGCGAGAAATCGGCCGGCAGCTCGCGGGCGAGATGGATGACGTTCTCCGCCTCCTCCAGCAGGTGCTCGTCATCGGGCGGCTCGACGACGCCGTCCTCGAGCGCCGCGATCTCGGCATCCAGGGCTGCTCGCTCCGCGAGCAGAGCCTCGCGTCGCCGGTCGGGATCGGTCTCGGCGTCGCGGGCCAGGCGCTCGACGGCATCGAGCAGCGTCCGCACGCGGGACCGTGAGACGCGGGCACGGCCTCCGCCGGCGCGTCCGGCGATCTCGAGCGCGCCCACCGCGTGCGCGGAGAGGCGGTACACCTCGACGTCGTCCTCGATCTGCAGGCTCAGCCACCCGACCCGCACCCAGCCGCGGCAGATGTCGCGCGCCGAGCCGGCGGGGATGCGCCGGTCGTCCTCGGTGTCGTACCCGGCGGCGCGCAGTTCGTCGATCGCCTCGGCGACCTCGACGTGGGCGTCGGCGACCGCGACCGCGGGGCGGTCGGGCGAGAACACGTTCGACAGCACGGCCACGACGAACGGTGCGAACCGCCCGTGCAGCAGGTCGAGCATCGGGTTCTTGAACGCCGTGACCGAGCGCAGGTAAGCGGCTTCGGCGCGGGTGGTGGTCACTGGCTCGAGTTTACCGACGAGCCGGGGCGGGCACCGATCCCGCGGTCGTCACCGCGAGCCCGCGGGCCGACCTCCCCGCGCCGGCCCGCGGGTGGGGCGAGCCGAACTCCGGAGAAAGTCGCTGCCGGTACCCGAAGGCCGCGGCGCGGGCGCCTGTCGGAGCAGGAACTCCGGAGTTCGACCCGGTGCGGGCGGCGGAACGGCGAAGCCGCGGCATCCCTCCCGTGGGGCGAGGGATGCCGCGGCCTCGATGGTGCGGGTCAGACCTCCGAGCGCGGGCCGGGGACGGTCTTGTTGACGCCCGTGACCGGCTGGTTCTCGTCGAACGACGCGATCGGGCGCCGGAAGCCGCGGGTGAGGATGACGAGGTACACCACGCCGAGGCCGGTCCAGATGAGACCGCCGACGAGCGCGTGCGTGTCGAGGTTCACCCACAGCAGGCCCGTGAGCAGCATGCCGATCGCGGGCATCACGATGTACCGGAAGATGTCGCCCGGCGTCTTGCGCAGACCCTTGCGGATCGCGAACCACGCGATCACCGAGATGTTCACGAACGTGAAGGCGATGAGCGCGCCGTAGTTGATGTACGCCGCGATCTGTTCGAGGGTGAAGGCGATCGCGAGCAGGCTCACCACGCCGACGATGATGATGGAGATCGTCGGGGTGTGCGTCTTCGGGTTGATGTAGCCGAAGATGCGGCGGGGGAGCACGCTGTTGCGCCCCATCACCATGAGCATGCGCGAGACCGAGGCGTGCGAGGCGAGCCACGACGCGAGGGTCGCCGCGAAGCCGGCGGCGGTGAGGACCGCCTGGAGCACCGGGCCGCCGACCTGGACGCCGATCTCGGGCAGCGTGCTGTTCTCGATCGCCTCGGGCGGGAAGGCCGCGGAATCGGGGAAGCGCAGCTGTGTGAAGTACGACGCGACGAGGAAGATCACGCCGCCGGCCACGAGCGTCAGCAGGATCGCGCGGGGCATGATCTTCGGCGTCTTGGCCTCCTCGGAGTACATCGACACCGCGTCGAAGCCGATGAAGGAGAAGCACACGATCGTGGCGCCGGCCAGGACCGCGCCGAACTGCACCTCGCTGTGGGCGAAGGGCGCGATCGACACGGCCGTGCCGGCCCCCGCGCCGCCGACGAGCTGCACCACGACCATCACGACGAACACCGCCATGACGAGGATCGAGAACACCAGCAGGACCATGTTGACATTCGAGGTGCCGCGCATCGTCAGGTAGATGACGCCGGTAACTCCGGCCGTGAAGACGACGACCCAGATCCAGCCCGGGACGTCGGGGAAGAGCGCCTCCATGTAGCTGCGGAGGATGAGGGCGTTGACCATCGGCAGGAGCATGTAGTCGATGAGGGCGGTCCACCCGACGACGAAACCGACGCCGGGGTGGATCGACTCGCGGGCGTACGTGTACGCCGACCCCGCGCTCGGGATGACGCGCACCATCTTGCCGTAGCTGATGGCGGTGAAGATCAGCACGACGAGCGCGACCGCGTAAGCGGCAGGCACGACGTTGTTGGTGCCGTCGGCGACGAGACCGAAGGTGTCGAACACGACGGTGGGGGTCATGTAGCCGAGACCCAGACCCACGATGGACCAGAGTCCCAGGGTGCGGGCGAGCTTCGCGCCCGAGGCAGAGGGTGCCGACACGGCGGCACCGATGTTCTCGTTCGTGGCTTCTCCTAGAGGGGCGGGTCGGGATCGGGCGGATCCGACCGGGGCGAGTGATGTCGGGTGGAGCTTCGGGTGCACCGCTCGGGGTGGGAGCGGGGGACGAAGAAGCGGATGCCGCCGGGGTGGGGTGGCATCCGCTTCCGCGTCAGAGGCGCGTCCAGGCTTCGGTGAGCGTCGAGCGCAGGATCTGCTCGATCTCGTCGAACTCGGACGGGCCGATCGTCAGTGGCGGGGCGAGCTGGATGACGGGGTCGCCCCGGTCGTCGGCGCGGCAGTAGAGGCCGGCGTCGAAGAGCGCCTTGGAGAGGAAACCGCGCAGCAGGCGCTCGGACTCGTCGTCGTCGAAGGTCTCCTTGGTGACCTTGTCCTTGACGAGTTCGATCCCGAAGAAGTACCCGTCGCCGCGCACGTCGCCGACGATCGGGAGGTCGAGCAGCTTCTCGAGCGTCGAGCGGAAGACGGGGGAGTTCGCGCGCACGTTCTCCAGCAGCCCCTCCTCCTCGAACACGTCGAGGTTCTCCATCGCCACGGCCGACGAGACCGGGTGGCCGCCGAAGGTGTAACCGTGGGGGAACGAGGCGTCGCCGTGCGCGAACGGCTCGTAGACGCGGTCGCTGACGATGGTGCCGCCGAGCGGCGAATACCCGCTGGTGACGGCCTTGGCGAACGTGATCATGTCGGGCTGGTAGTCGTAGGCCTCGGCGCCGAAGTAGTAGCCGAGGCGGCCGAAGGCGCAGATGACCTCGTCGCTGACGAGCAGCACGTCGTACTTGTCGCAGATCTCACGAACCCGCTGGAAGTAGCCGGCCGGGGCGGGGAAGCAGCCGCCGGCGTTCTGCACGGGCTCGAGGAAGACCGCCGCGACGGTCTCGGGACCCTCGAACTGGATCATCTGCTCGATCCGGTCGGCCGCCCACAGTCCGAACTCCTCGGGGCTTCCGCCGCCGAAGCCGGACTCCTCGGCGCGGTAGTAGTTCGTGTTCGGCACGCGGAAACCGCCCGGGGTGACCGGCTCGAACATGTGCTTCATCACCGGCAGGCCCGTGATGGCGAGCGCACCCTGCGTGGTGCCGTGGTAGGCGATCGCCCGCGAGATCACCTTGTGCTTGCTGGGCTTGCCCTGCGTCTTCCAGTACTGCTTGGCGAGCTTGAACGCCGTCTCGACCGCCTCGCCGCCGCCGGTGGAGAAGAACACGTGGTTGAGGTCGCCGGGGGCGAGGTGCGCGATGCGGTCGGCGAGCTCGATCGCCGCCGGGTGGGCGTAGGACCACAACGGGAAGAACGCCAGCTCCTCGGCCTGCTTCGCCGCGGCCTGCGCGATACGGCGACGTCCGTGGCCGGCGTTGACGACGAAGAGGCCCGAGAGACCGTCGATGTACCGCTTGCCCGCGGCATCCCAGATGTGGTGTCCCTCACCCTTGACGATGATGGGGACGCCCGGACCCTCGGTCATCACGGACTGGCGGGCGAAGTGCATCCAGAGGTGGTCGCGGGCCTTCGCCTGAAGATCGGACTGCAGGTCGATTTCGTGAAGCGTCATCGCGTTCCCCAGTTGTAGAGCTGTCGGTGGAGTTTCAAGTACACGAACGTCTCGGTGGCCACGACGTCGGGCAGCGACCGGATGCGATCGTTGAGCAGGTCGATGAGGTCGTCGTCGCTCTCGCAGACGACCTCGACGAGAAGATCGAACGATCCCGCCGTGGAGACGACGTAGGTCACGCCCGGGAGTTCCGCCATCTCGGCCGCGATCACACGGGTGTCACCCGATACGCGGACGCCGATCATCGCCTGGCGGGCGAAGCCGAGCTGGAGCGGGTCGGTGACCGCCACGATCTGCAGGACACCGGCGTCCTGCAGCTTCTGCACGCGTTGGCGCGTGGCGGTCTCGCTGAGGCCGACCGCCTTGCCGATCTCGGCGTAGGAGCGGCGGCCGTCCTCCTGGAGTTGCTCGACGATGGCTTTCGACACGCTGTCGAGAACCGGACGTCGTTCCGTGGAGATGCTCATGATGGGGCGACGGTATCAGTCGTTCACCAGCCGTTTCAATGGTGGATTTGACATTCACCGACCCGTAACAACGCGGAAACCGTCGTTCTCGCGCGCTTGCGCCCGCGACGGGCTCCAGCCGCCCGCAGCATGTCAAGCTGGGCGGGGCGACGAACGGAAGGGTCGGGCATGACGGACGGCGACATCACGGCGGGTCTGCGCGCGGCCCTGGAACGCACGGATGCCTCCGAGCGTCTGCGCGGGGCGATGGATGCCGGCACCCGCCCGAACGACCTCTTCATCGACGTGCTGGTGGACCGGTGCGCGGTCGAGCCCGATTTCTTCGTCCGCGACATGCTCACGTGGGCGCTGACGCGCCACGACGCCGGGCGCGTCGTCCCGGCTGTGGTGCGGGAGCTGGGATCGCCCTTCCCGCAGGCGCGGAGCCAGGGTCTGCACACGCTGTCGAAGATCGGCGACCCGGACACCTGGTCGGCGATCACCCCGGCGCTCCTCCACGACGAGGAGACCGCCGTCGCGCGCGCCGCCTGGCGGGCGGCGGCGGGACTCGTGCCGGATGCCGAGCGGGCCTCGCTCGCCGTCGCGCTCGCGCACCATCTCGGCCAGGGCGACATCGAGACGCGGCGCAGCCTCAGCCGCGCGCTCGTGATGGTGGGGGACGAGGCGCGTCCCGCCGTCGATGCGGCATCCGAGTCCGACGACGAGGACGTCCGCGTCCACGCGCTGGCGACGCGTGCCCTGATGGACGACCCGGATGCCGGGTTCGAGGGCGCCGTGGACCACGCGCGGCGCGTTGCGGCTCTTCGGGACGCACCGGCAGCCGGGCAGCAGCAGGCGCCGGACGCCCCCGACGAGGCGGGAACGCCCGGCGCCTGAGGAGCGTCAGGCCAGGCTCGACATCACGTGCTTGAGGCGCGTGTAGTCCTCGAAGCCGTAGACCGACAGGTCTTTGCCGTACCCGGAGTGCTTGAACCCGCCGTGCGGCATGTCCGACACGAACGGGATGTGCGCGTTGATCCACACGCACCCGAAGTCGAGGTCGCGGCTGAAGCGCATCGCGCGTCCGTGCTCGCGGGTCCAGACGGATGCCGCGAGGGCGTACGGCACGTCGTTGGCCATGTCCAGGGCCTCCGCGTCGTCGTCGAACGACTGCACCGCCAGGACGGGGCCGAAGACCTCCTGCTGCACGAGCTCGTCGTCCTGCCGCAGCCCGGTGACGATGGTCGGGGCGAAGAAGCAGCCGGTGTCGCCGACGCGCACGCCCCCGGTCGCGACCCGCGCGTGCGCGGGCAGTCGGTCGACGAACCCCTGCACGCGCGCCAGCTGGTCGAGGTTGTTGACCGGACCGAAGAACGCGCCCGGGTCGTCCGGTGCACCCACGCGCACGTGCTCGGCGACGTATGCCACGAGGCGCTCCACGAACTCGTCGTGCAGTGAGGAGTGCACGAGCACGCGGGTCGCGGCCGTGCAGTCCTGCCCGGCGTTGAAGAACGCCGCCTGCGCGATCCCGGACGCCGCGGCATCCAGGTCGGCGTCCGCGAAGACGATCGCCGGTGCCTTGCCGCCGAGTTCGAGGTGGACGCGCTTGACCTGCCGCGCCGCGGACTCTGCGACCTGCATGCCCGCGCGCACCGAGCCCGTGATCGCCACGAGCTGCGGCGTCGGGTGCTCGACGAGCGCGCGCCCGGTCTCGCGGTCGCCCAGGACGACGTTGAGCACTCCCGGCGGCAGGATCCCGGCGGCCAGCTCCGCCAGCCGCACCGTGGTCTGCGGCGTCGTCTCGCTGGGCTTGAGCACCACCGTGTTCCCCGCCGCGATCGCCGGGGCGATCTTCCAGATCGCCATGTTCAGCGGATAGTTCCACGGCGTGACCTGCGCGACGACGCCGATCGGCTCGCGGCGCACGTACGACGTGAATCCCTCGGCGTACTCCGCCGCGGCCCGGCCGTCGAGATCGCGCGCGGCCCCGGCGAAGAACCGCAGCTGGTCGACCGATTGATCGATCTCGTCGGCCACGAGCGACGCGCGCGGCTTGCCCGTGTCCTGCGATTCCAGGTCGGCGAACTCCTCGGCATGCTCGGCGAGGGCGTCGGCGAGCCGGAACAGCGCGAGCTGTCGCGCCGCCGGTGTCGTCAGCCGCCACGACGCAAAGGCCCGGGATGCCGCCTGGAAAGCGGCATCCACCTCCCCGGCGGTCGAGCAGGGCGCCTGGCCGTAGACCTCGCCCGTGACGGGGCTCACCAGATCGAGCATCCGCCCGGTGGACGGGGTCGCCACCCCGTCCACCACATTGCTCAACGTCTTCACGCCGTGGCCGCCTCGTCGGCGACGGTCAGTGCCTCGTCGATGATGTCGAGGCCGCGGACGAGCTCGTCCTCGGTGATGACGAGCGGCGGGGCGACGTGCACACGGTTGAAGTGCGTGAAGGGCCACAGGCCGGCCTTCTTGCACGCCGCGGCGAACGCGGCCATGGGGGCGGCGTCCGCCCCGGCGGCGTTGAACGGCACGAGGGGTTCGCGCGTCTCGCGGTCGCGCACGAGCTCGATCGCCCAGAACAGCCCGCGACCGCGCACCTCGCCGATCGACGGGTGCTTCTCGGTCATCTCCCGCAGACGCGGGCCGACGACGCGCTCGCCGAGGTCGCGCACCCGCTCGAGGATCCCGTCGCGGCGGAACACCTCGAACGTCGCGATCCCGGGGGCGCAGGCCAGCGGGTGGCCCGAGTACGTCAGGCCGCCGGGGAAGGTCACAGTGTCGAAGTGGCTGGCGATGGCATCCGAGATCACCACTCCGCCCAGCGGCACGTAGCCGGAGTTGATGCCCTTGGCGAAGGTGATGAGGTCGGGGACGACGTCGAACGCGTCGACCGCGAACCACTCTCCGATGCGGCCGAAGCCCACCATGACCTCGTCGGCGATGTAGACGATGCCGTACTTGTCGCACAGGGCGCGCACACCCGGCAGATAGCCGGGCGGGGGCACGAGCACGCCGTTGGTGCCGACGACGGTCTCGAGGATGATCGCTCCGATCGTCGAAGCCCCCTCGAGGATGATCGTCTGCTCGAGGTGCTCGAGAGCGCGGGCGGTCTCCTCCTCCTCGGAGGCGGAGTGGAACGCCGAGCGGTAGGCGTACGGGCCGAAGAAGTGCACGACCGAGGCGTCGGCCGGCTCGTTGGCCCAGCGGCGCGGGTCACCGGTGAGGGTGATCGCCGTCGAGGTGTTGCCGTGGTAGCTGCGGTACATCGCCAGTACCTTGCGCTTGCCGGTGACCAGGCGCGCCATACGGACGGCGTTCTCGTTGGCATCCGCCCCGCCGTTGGTGAAGAACACCTTCGACATGCCGGCGGGAGCGACCTCGGAGATGAGGCGGGCCAGTTCGCCCCGCGTGCCGTTGGCCATCGCGGGCTGGATCGTGGCGAGCTCGCCCGCCTGTCGCTGGATCGCCTCGACGAGGTCGGGGTGCTGGTGGCCGAGGTTCAGGTTCACCAGCTGCGATGCGAAGTCGAGGTAGCGGTTGCCGGAGTAGTCCCAGAAGGTCGCGCCCCCGCCGCCGGCGACGGGGAGCGGGTCGATGAGGGCCTGGGCGCTCCAGGAGTGGAAGACGTGCGCGCGATCGTCGGCGCGGACCTGCGCCTCGGCGGCGGGGTCGGTGATGGTCATGGTGTCTCCTTCGGATGCCGCGGACTCAGTGGTTGCTCGGGAAACCGAGGCTGATCTGGCTCTCGCTGGGGTCGGGCCACCGGGTGGTGACGACCTTGCTGCGCGTGTAGAAGTGGATCGACTCGGGGCCGTAGATGTGCGAGTCGCCGAAGAGCGAGTTGCGCCAGCCGCCGAAGGAGAATGCGCCGACGGGGACGGGGATCGGCACGTTCACGCCGACCATACCCACCTCGATGTCGAACTCGAACTGGCGTGCGGTGCCGCCGTCGCGCGTGAACACCGCGGTGCCGTTGGCGAAGGGGCTCGTGTTGATGAGGTCGACGGCCTCGTCGTAGCTCGCCACCCGGACGACCGAGAGGACGGGGCCGAAGATCTCGTCGTCGTACACCTTCATGCCCGGGGCGACGCGGTCCACGAGCGAGACCCCGATGAAGAATCCGTCGCCGTCGAACTGCTGCGTCGTCCCGTCGACGACGACCTCGGCACCCTCGGACGCTGCGCCGGTCACGTACGAGGCCACCTTGTCCCGGTGCGCGCGCGTGATGAGCGGACCCATCTCGCTCGCGGCATCCGTTCCGGGGCCGATCTTGAGGCCCTCGATGCGGGAGGCGACCTTCTCCACAAGCGCGTCGGCCACGTCATCGCCCACCGCGACGAGCACCGAGACGGCCATGCAGCGCTCGCCGGCCGAGCCGTACGCGGCCGAGACGGCGGCGTCGGCGGCCGAGTCGAGGTCGGCGTCGGGCATGACGACCATGTGGTTCTTCGCGCCGCCGAGGGCCTGCACGCGCTTACCGTTCTCGGCCGCACGCGAGTAGATCGACCTCGCGATCGGGGTGGAGCCGACGAAGCTCACCGCGCGGACGTCGGGGGAGTCCAGCAGCGCGTCCACGGCCACCTTGTCGCCGTGCACGACGTTGAGGACACCGGCGGGGAGGCCCGCCTCCTCGAACAGCTTCGCCAGGAAGATCGACGCCGAGGGGTCTTTCTCGCTGGGCTTGAGCACGACCGTGTTGCCACAGGCGATGGCCGAGGCGGTCATCCACAGCGGCACCATCACCGGGAAGTTGAACGGAGTGATCGCAGCGACGACGCCGACGGGCTGCTTGACCGAGTGCACGTCGACGCCGCGGCTGACCTGCTCGGCGTGCTCGCCCTTGAGCAGGTGCACGAGCCCGGCGGCGAACTCGACGTTCTCGATGCCGCGGCTGATCTCGCCCTTGGCATCCGAGAGCACCTTGCCGTGCTCCGCGGTGATGATGGCGGCGAGTTCGTCGGTGCGCTCGACGAGGAGGTGGCGGAGCCGGAAGAACACGTCGGCGCGCTTGATGAGGCTCGTCGCCCGCCACCCGGGCAGCGCCGCCTTCGCGGCGGCGATGGCCTCGTCGACCTCGGCGGTCGAGGCGAAGGCGACCTGGGCCTGCACGCGACCCGTGGAGGGGTCGAAGACATCGCCCGTGCGCTCCGCGGCGCCGTGGGCGGCACCGTTGATGTGGTGGTGGATGACGGTCATGCGGATCCTCCTCGAGATTCTCGGTCGTCCGGACAGATCGACCGGGGGCGCCGTAGGGTGTTCACTGCCGATTCTGCGGCACGGAAGGGGCGAGCGCGCATGGCTGATCGTCGCGAAGATGAGCGCTCCCGGACAGATCGTCCGGATGCCGGGGAGACCCCGGGGGACCGAGGGTTGCCCACCCTCGGCGAGGTGCTGGAGTCTTCCGCGCTCGCCGCCGGGGCGCCCGAGGTCCTCGTCGGCGGCGGGGCGCTGTCGACGCCCGTGCGGTGGGTGCACGTCTCGGACAGCCCGAGCGCGGCGCGCCTCCTCGAGGGCGGGGAGCTGCTCCTGACGACGGCGTCGGCGTGGCCCGCGGAACCGGCGGACCTGCGGACCCTGGTGGCCGAGTTCGTGCGCGCGGGCCTGGTCGGGATCGTCATCGAGCTCGGCGCGCACTACCGCTACGTGCCCGCCGTCGTGGTCGAGGCCGCGGCGGCCGCGGGACTCGCCCTGGTCGCGCTCCATCGCGAGATCAAGTTCGTCGCCGTGACCGAGCAGGTGCATCGGCGCATCATCGACGACCAGACGGCGGCCCTGCGCGCCCGCGACGACGTCCGCACCCTCTTCACCTCCCTCGCCCTGCGCGGCGCCCCCGCCGACTACGTCGTGGAGCGGCTCGCCCACACGCTGCGCGCGCCCGTCGTGTTGGAATCTCTGGCGCACGAAGTGATCGTCGCCGATCTCGCGGGCGCCGAGCCGGCGGTCCTGAGCGACTGGCAGGAGCGATCACGCCGCTTCGGCGACGACGGTGACGACGGCCGCTCGATCGTGCCGGTGGAGGCCCGTGGCATCCGGTGGGCGACGCTCGTCGCTCTCGCGGGCCCGGGGCATCCGGCCGGCCGTCGGGCCGTGCTCGAGCAGGGTGCGACCGCGCTCGCCCTCGGCCGCCTCGCCGATCCCGACGGTGACGACTGGGCGCGGCTCGGCCGCCGCCGTCTGATGGACGCGCTGCTGGGCGGACGCTACGGTTCCGCCGAGGAGGTCGTCGCCCTGCTGGGGGCCGCGCGCGTCGACCTCACCGATACTGCGCTGATCGGCCTCGCGGCCGACGGCTCCACGGCCGCCGCCGTCGAGGCTGCGGCGGCCGACCTCGGCGGGCGTGCGCTGTGCGGGACGCCCCGCGGAGCGAGCGAGCGGGCGGCGGGATGGATGCCGATCCTGCTGGCCGTGCCCGCGTCGGCGACCTTCGCGGGTGCCGCGGCCGAACGCTTCCTCGCACGCCTGCGCGGGGATGGGTCGCCGCCCCGGCTGTCGGTCGGTCCTCGTGTCGACGGCGCGGCGGGCGAGGCGGCCGTGCCCGCCCTGCTCGATTCCCTCGAGCAGGCGCTCGACCTCGCCGAAGTGGGCGATCTCCCCGACGGCGAAGTGCACTGGGTCGTGCGGCATCCGCTCGTCCGGTTCGTGTCGTCGCTGCGGGGGGATCACCGCCTGCTCGAGCACGGCGAGCTCCTCCTCGCCCCCGTGCTGGCGGCCCCGCCCGCCCGGCGTCGCGACCTGCTCGCCGCGCTGTCCGCGATCGTGGCCCACCCCGGCAATCGCACCGCCGCGGCGGCGGCGGCGCACGTTTCGCGCTCGGTGTTCTACCAGCGCCTCGACCTCGCCGAGCGGGTGCTGGGCGTCGATCTCGATGACGGGGAGGTGTTGGCGGCGCTGCACCTCGCCCTCGTCGTGCACCGGGCCCATCGTTCGCCGCGCTCCGCCGACGGGCGATGAGCGTGGGGGCGATGCCCGGCGGCGTTCGCGACCGCTACGATGACCCGAACGGGCAGGGGCAGATGTGGCGGAACAGCGGACGTGGGTGCGGCGCGCGTGGATGCGTGCGGCCGCCGTGGCGTCGGTCGCCGGGCTGCTGATGGTCGGGGCGGTGGCAGCGCCGGCGGCCTCGGCCGCGAGCCTGCCGGGATGGCTGTCCACCCGCGGATCGACCATCATCACGTCCACCGGCAGCCCCTACACGATCAAGGCCGCCGCTTGGTTCGGCATGGAGACGTCGAACTGCGCCCCGCACGGGCTGTGGTCGATCTCACTGGACGAGGGGCTGACGACGATCGCCGGGATGGGCTTCAACACCCTTCGGTTGCCGTTCTCCACGGAGTGCTTGGCGGCGTCCGCGACGACCTCGATCAACGCCTACGTCAACCCGGGGCTCGACAAGCTGACGCCGCTCCAGCTGTTGGACACCGTGATCGCGCGGGCGAAGGCGCGGGGACTTTCGGTCATCCTCGATCGCCACCGTCCCGACTCGGGATCGCAGAGCGAGCTCTGGTACACCGCGCAGTACTCGGAGAAGCGGTGGATCGACGACTGGACGATGCTCGCCGCGCGCTACAAGAACGATTCCACCGTCATCGGCGTCGACCTGCACAACGAACCGCACGGGCCGGCGTGCTGGAACTGCGGCGATCCCGCGCGCGACTGGCGCGCGGCGGCGACGCGGGCGGGGAACGCCGTCCTCGCGGTCAACCCGCGTCTGCTGATCGTCATCGAGGGCGTCGAGCGGCAGAACGACGGCTCGAGCACCTGGTGGGGCGGCGGGCTCAAAGACGTCCGGAACGCACCGGTGACGCTGTCGGTCGCCAACCAGGTCGTGTACTCGCCGCACGACTATCCGGCGTCGGTGCACGCGCAGTCGTGGTTCTCGGATCCGCGCTACCCCGCGAATCTCGAGCCGTTGTGGGATGCCAACTGGGGCTATCTCGCGAAAGAGAACATCGCGCCCGTCCTTCTCGGTGAATTCGGCACGAAGTTGGAGACCCCGAGCGACGCGACCTGGCTGTCGACGCTCGTGGGCTACATCGCCAAACGCGGGATCAGCTACGCCTACTGGTCGTTCAACCCCAACAGCGGCGACACCGGCGGACTCGTGGCAGACGACTGGCGTACCCCGCAGGCGGCGAAGCTGAAGGCTCTCCAGCCCATCCTCACGCCGGTCGCGCAGCCGACCCCCACCCCCTCCGTCACGCCGAAGCCGACCGCGTCGCCGAAGCCGACCGTGACGCCGAAGCCGAAGCCGACGTCGACCGCAACGCCGAAGCCGACCGCGTCGCCGACGCCGAAGCCCACGACCACCCCCAAGCCGACGTTCACGCCGACCCCGAAGCCGACGTCCACGCCGAAGCCGACGTCCACGCCGAAGCCGACCGCGACGCCGAAGCCGACCGTGAGCTCCGCTCCCGCCGCGATCGCGGCCACCTGGATCCCGCAGAGCTCGTGGGGCGAGGGGTACGTCGCCGAGCTGACGGTCACCGCAACGGGTGGCGCGGTGACGGCGTGGACGGTGTCGTGGTCCTCCCCGGGGGCGACGGCGGTGACGAACGCGTGGGGCATGACGTGCGACGTCCGTTCGAGCACCGTGACGTGCCGTGGGGACGGGTGGGCCAGCGCGCTCGCCCCCGGGCAGACCGTACGGGTGGGCGTGCAGATGGCGGCCACGGCGGCGCCCAACGCTCCCCGGCTCAGCGTCACCGCCCGGTGATGCACCGCATCGCGGCATCCATCGCTCGTCCATAGGGAGCGCAGGGCGTCGGTTAGTGGTCGGATGCCTACGATGCGCCGGTGACCGCCGCACTCACCATTCCGCACACCCCGATGGCCCGGACCGCCACGGCCCCGCCGCCGCGTGGCGGTGGTTGGGTGTGGGGCCTCGTCGCCATCGGTACCCTGGCGCTCGTGCTGACCGCCTGGCAGGTGTGGGACGGCGCGCCCTCGGACTATTACGCCTCCATCGCGGTGTCGATGAGCCAGTCCTGGTCGAACTTCTTCTTCGGGGCCATGGACCCGGCGGGCACCGTCACGCTCGACAAGATCCCGGGGTCGTTCTGGATCCCGGCCCTCTTCGTGAAGGTGTTCGGCTACTCGGCGTGGGCGGTGATCCTCCCCAACGCCCTCGCGGCCGTCGGTGCGGCGCTGATCACCGCCGTCACGGCCCGTCGCCTCGCGGGCACGCGGGCGGGTCTGTTCGCGGGCGCGATCGTCGCGGTGACGCCGATCCTCGTCGCGGTCGCACGCTCGAACCAGCCGGAGTCGTTCTTCGTGCTGGGGTTGTCGATCACGGCGTGGGCGGCGGTCCGAGCCGTCCAGGCGCGCAGTCTCGGGTGGTTGGTCGTCGCGGGGGCGGCGGTCGGGCTGTCGTTCCAGTTCTACATGCTCGAAGCATGGGCGGTGTGGCCCGCGCTCGTCGCGGCGTACCTGTGCACCGCGCAGCCGTGGCGGCGTCGGATCGGCCACCTCCTCGCCGCGGGCGCCGTCAGTGCCGTCGCGTCGCTGTGGTGGGTCGTGATCGTGTCGCTGGTCCCGGCGGGGAGCCGCCCCTACATCGGCAGCACCCTCGGCAACGATCCGTGGGAGATGGTGTTCGGGTACAACGGACTCGGCCGCTTCGGTGCGACGGACGACAGCTCCGCGTACGAGTCGTTCACTCCGCCCTTCTCCGGCAGCCCCGGCGTGTTGCGTCTGTTCAACGCGCAGCTGGCGGGTCAGATCGCCTGGCTGATCCCCGCGGCCCTCATCGCGCTCGTCGTGCTGTGGATCCTTCGCTTCCCCCGACCCCTGACCGTGTTGCTGACGGTGTGGACCCTCACCTTCGGAGCGATGTTCTCGACCGTCGCGGGAATGCACCAGTTCTACACGGCCGCCCTCGCCGTTCCCCTCGGACTCGTCGTGGCGACCGCGCTCGCGGCGAGTCGGCGGGCGGGGAAGACCTGGCCCGTCGCGACGATCGTGGCCGTCGCCGCGGTGACCGCGCTCGCCATCGGCTTCTCCGTGGGCGGGTACAGTATCCCCGTTGCGCTCGCGCAGGCCGTCGCGGCGGTCGTCGCCCTCGCGCTGCTGTTCACCCGCCACCGCACGCGGATCGCGACCACCGCGGCGATGCTCGTGGGGCTGCTTCTGACTCCCACGGTGTGGTCGGCCGTGACGATCGCCCACCCGAGCTCGATCAACCCGGTCGCCGGCGGGGTGTCCGAGATGGCGTCGGGGTTCGGCGGCCGCGGGGGCGCCGCGGCGGGCGGGAGTGGCTTCGCCGGCGCGGCGAACGGCGGTCCTGCCGCGGGCGGATTCGCCGGAGCCCCGAACGGTGGACCGGGTGCGAGCGGATACGGCCGTTTCCCCGGGGCGCCCACCGGCGGCGCCGCGCGAGACGGCCGGGGTGGTGGCGGAGCCGACGGCCGCACCGGCGGGCTCGGCGGGTTCGGCGGCGACACCAGCGCGTTGCTGTCGTGGCTCGAGACGAACCGGGGTGGGGCGACCTACCTCGCGGCGACCTTCGGGGCGCAGACTGCGGCGCAGCTCATCGTGGCGTCGGACGGCGAATCCGTCCTCCCGATCGGCGGCTTCAACGGCACGGACGCGGCACCGACCCTCGACCGGTTCATCTCGCTAATCGAGAGCGGGCAGCTGCGGTACGTCATCGGCGGTCAGGACCGCGTCGGCGGTCCGGGCGGGGGAGCCTTCGGTGCGGCGAACGGCAGCGGTGCTGCCACCTCCTCCACGGGCACGACCTCGGCACAGATCCGCGCGTGGGTGGAGCAGAACTGCACGCCCGCGACGGATGCTCCGACCACCGTGTACGTCTGCAGCTCGGGCACCGGCGACGATGGCGCGTGACCCCGCCCGCTCTCCGCGCGGGGTGGGCGCTCAGATGTCGCGGGCGAGGAACGCGACCCCGGCCTCGCGGAAGGCGCGGGCACCGGGGGCGTTGACGTGGTGCCGCCCCGGGATGTCGACGAACTCCCCGTGCGGGAGGAGACCGGCCAGGCGCGTCGACTGGTCGTGGATGGGGTCCTCGGTGCCGGTGGCGATGAGCACCGGCTGCTGCGGCGGCGATGCGGGGTCGGGATCCGTCTGGCCGAGGCGCATTCCCTCGGCGATCGCGACGAGGGCACGAAGGTCGTTGCCCGGCACGCGGTCGGCGAGCGACATGTAGCGCAGGGTGGTGGCATCCTGAACCGGTTCGCCGTGATCGAGGAACGCCCGCGCCTGATCGACCTGGAGCCGCGCGAGCGGCCGGCCGTCCGGGATGCCGCCGAGCACCGCGCGTTCGACGTGCTCGGGCGCGTCGACGGCGAGCTGCCATCCGACTCGGCCGCCGAGCGAGTACCCGAGGTAACGCACCTGGTCGACCAGGTAGGTGTCGAGGACCGCGACGAGGTCGGAGACGAGCGCGCTCATGCGGTAGGCGTCGGCGTCGTGAGGTTTGTCGCTCAGGCCGTGGCCGCGTTGGTCGGCGGCGAGCACCCGGAAGCCCGCGCGCAGAAGATCGCGAACCCAACCGGTGTTGACCCAGTTGTCGCGCGTGCTCGACCCGAAGCCGTGGACGCACAGCACCGGGGGCGCCTCGGGGTCTCCCCACGAGTAGGTCGCGAGGCGGATGTTGTCGCCCACGATGACGAACTGGGCGGGAGGGACCTCGGTCAGAGCCGGAACGACATCCATTCCGCCGATCCTGGCACAACCGCGCATCGGGCGGAGGAATGTGGTCATAGTGGTCTCGTGGGGTATTCACGCGCCGAACTGGAGTCGTACCGGGATGCCACGATCCCCGACCTCGTCGGGCCCGGGCTCCGGTTGCTCTTCGTGGGCATCAACCCCGGTCTGTGGACGGCGGCCACCGGTACGCCGTTCGCCCGGCCGGGCAACCGGTTCTGGCCCGCGCTGGTCGCGGCGGGGATCCTCCCGCGCCTCCCCGCCCATACCGGACCCCTCGACGACGCCGACCGCGCCATGATCCTCGCGGCCGGCATCGGTGTGAGCAACCTCGTCGCCCGGGCGACGGCGCGCGCCGACGAACTCGGCCGCGAGGAACTCCGCGCGGGCGCCGCGGCGCTGGAGACCCGTGTGGCCGCCCTCGCTCCGCGCGCCGTAGCCGTCGTCGGCCTCACCGCCTACCGTCAGGGTTTCGAACGCCCGAAGGCCGTCGCGGGGCGGCAGGACGAGAGCATCGCGGGAGTGCCCACGTGGGTGCTGCCGAACCCGAGTGGTCTCAACGCTCACGACACCGTCGCCTCTCTCGCGCTGGCCTACGCCGACCCGGCGCGTGCCGCGGGGATCCTGCCGGCGTGACGGCTCCTCCCCGGGGGAGAACGGCGTGGGCGGCTCCGGGCGCCGGGGTAGGGTGACGCGATCGGAAGGAGACGCGGGTGATCGTGGAGTTCGAGGGAGAGGTCTTCCGGTGGGCCGCGCGGCTCGACAGCGACTGGTACTTCGTCGCCCTGCCGCTCGATCTCAGCGAAGCCGTCCGCGAGACCCAGACCTACCGTCGTGGCTTCGGGGGTGTCCGCGTGGAGGCCACGATCGGGTCGTCGACCTGGCGGACCTCGGTGTTCCCCCAGTCCGACGGGGCGTACGTCCTGCCGCTGAAACGCGCGGTCCGCGACCGAGAGGGGATCGAGCCCGACGGGATCGTCCTCGTCCATCTGTCGGTCGTCGACGCGTAACCGCGTGCTCGGCGTCGCCCTCGCCTCCTTCGCGGCCCTGAGCGTCGTCCTCGCCGTCGTCGACCTCCGCCACCATCGCCTCCCGCACGTCCTCGTGCTCCCCGGCCTCGCGCTCGCGCTGGGGTTGCTGACCGCCACGGCACTCGCCGACGGCGCATTCGAACGCGTCGCGGGCGTGTGGGGCGGGGCGGCATCCGCGTTCCTCGTCTGCCTCCTGCTGCACGGGGTCCGGCCCGCGGCCTTCGGCGGCGGCGACGTCACGCTCTCCGCGCTCGTCGGCGCCCATCTCGGGTGGTTCGGAGCGGATGCCGTGATCACGGGACTCGTCGCGGGCTTCGCGTGCGGCGGAGCCGCCGCCGCGGGAGCGCTGCTCGCCGGGCTACGGCGCGCCGAGGTCGCCTTCGGGCCGCCGTTGCTGGTGGGGGCGTGGTGGGTGCTCCTGAGGGCGATGACGTGACGGGCTCACCTCCACGCCCCCGCGTTCTCGCCCATCGCCGCCGAGATTCTCCGAGCGTCGCGCGGTTCGGCGATTCCGCTGCTCGGTCAACCCCGAACGGAGAATCCGCGCGCCCCGCTTAGCCTGAGGAAATGGCTGACCTCCTCCGTCGCGTCACCGCGTGGGCGCTGCAGCAGCGTCTGGTGCGCGCCTACCTCGTTTACGCGGGGCGGCGCGGACCCATCCTCGCCGACAGCGTGACCTACCGCACCCTCTTCAGCGTCTTCGCCGGTGTGCTCATCGGATTCTCGTTCGCGGCCCTGTGGCTCGCGGGGAACCCGGACGGGCTCGCCGCTCTCGTGCGCGCCGTGGACAGCGCCATCCCGGGCCTGGTCGGCCCCGACGGTCTCATCGACGTCGCCGATATCAAGGCGCCCGCGGGCTTCACCATCGCGGGCATCCTCGGTTCGCTCGGCCTCGTCGGCGCCGCGATCGGCGCGGTCGGATCGCTCCGGTCGGCGCTCCGACAGATCGCCGACGTCACGACCGAGGACACGTTCATCGTCTGGGTGATCCTGCGCAACCTGGCGCTCGCGATCGGCGTCGGCGTCGCACTCGCGGCGGCCGCGGCCGTGACCTTCCTCGCGACCGCGGGGCTGACGGTCGTGCGTGACTGGCTGGGCATCTCCGCGGATTCGTGGGTCACCGGCATCCTGACCTGGCTGGTCTCGACTCTCGTCGTCCTCGCGCTCGACTCCGCGGTCGTCGCCGCGGCGTTCGCGCTGCTCTCCGGACTGAGGGTGCGGCGGGCGACGCTGCTGCGCGGCGCGCTCCTCGGCGGGATCGGGCTCGTCGTGCTGCAGCAGTTGTCGGGGCTGTTCGTCGGGGGCGCCGGCAGCAATCCGCTGCTCGCGACCTTCGCCGCTCTCATCGCGCTGCTGCTGTGGCTCAATCTCTCCAGCCAGGTGATCCTGCTCGCCGGTGCCTACATCACGGTGGGACACGAGGAGGACGAGGACCGGGTGCGCGCGAAGTACGCGGCCTCGACGCTCGTGCAGTTCCGTGTGCAGCGCGCCGAGCGGGCCGTGCAGGCGGCCGTCGGCGAACTGGATGCCGCCCGCGAGGCGGAGACGAAGGAACGCGAGACGATCGCGAAGAATACCGCCCACGACTGACCTCGCCGCACGCGTCTAGGGTGGGCCACATGACCGAGCGCATCGTCGCTTACACCGCCGACACGATCCGTGCGGCGGAGGCGCCGCTCCTCGCCGCCGGCCGTCCGCTCATGCGTGAGGCCGCCCGCGCGCTCGCCCGGGTCGTCGCCGACGAGCTCGTCCGGACGCCCGGGCCCGTCCTGGTCCTTGCCGGATCGGGGGACAACGGGGGAGACGTGCTCTTCGCCGCCGCGCACATCGCCCGCGAGGGCACCCGCGTGGATGTCGTGCTCACCCGCGACCGCGTTCATCGCGAGGCACTCGACACGGCCCTCGCCGCGGGGGCCCGGCTCCGGGATGCCTCGGAGATCTGCGCCGCCGGGTCGGATCACGTGCTGGTGCTCGACGGCATCCTGGGCATCGGCGCCTCCGCCGATCCACGCTTGCGGGGGACCGCCCGCGCCGTCGTCGAGGCGCTCCTGCCGGCAGTGATCGAGGGACGCGTGCGGGTCGTGGCCGCCGACCTTCCCAGCGGGCTGCACCCCGATTCGGGCGAGGCGGATGCCGCCGTCCTTCCCGCCGACATCACGGTGACGTTCGGGGCGGTGAAAGCGGGGTTGCTGCGCGGACGCGGTCCCGAGCTCTCCGGTCGCCTGGTGCTGGTGGACCTCGGGCTCGAGCCG
This sequence comes from Microbacterium canaveralium, assembly GCF_047238045.1. NCBI lineage: Bacteria > Bacillati > Actinomycetota > Actinomycetes > Micrococcales > Microbacteriaceae > Microbacterium > Microbacterium canaveralium. Next base: position 1,304,531 of record NZ_JBDFMA010000003.1, read on the forward strand.
CAGCTGCGGCTCGTGCACCCCGCGATCACCGCGGTCGTGCCGGTCGTGCGGCGGGCTCCGGCCGAGCGGGCGTAGCGCGCCGCGGGCGCGTCAGGCGGCCACGCGAGCGGTCGGGTGGGTGCGGCGCCGCGTCGAGCGCTGCGCGGACCGGAGCGTGGTCCGGGTCAGCGCGCGTAGCGCTCGACGAACGTGCGGAGGATGCGACCCGTCGCCGTGACGGGCGCGCGCCGGACGGCCGCGAGGGTCAGGTCGAGCTCGTCGGGCGCGAAGTATCCGTACGACGCGTACGCGTGGATGCGTGTGACGATGCCGGCGAGATCGAGTTCGGGATGGAACTGCGTCGCGTAGACGTTCTCGCCGACGCGGAACATCTGGACCGGGCACGTGGGGGAGGATGCCAGCAGCGTCGCCGCCGGGGGAAGCGCGGAGATCGCCTCCTTGTGCCCCACGAACGCGGCGAAGCCTTCGGGCATACCGGCGAGCAGCGGGTCGGCGCGGCCGGCCTCCGACAGCGACACGTCCACCACGCCGATGGATTCGGCGTAGGTGCCGTCGATGGGGGCGCCCAGGTGCGTTCCGAGGGTGCCGACGCCGTAACAGGCGCCGAGGAACGGCGCATCCCGCGCGACGACCTCGTCGACCAGCGCGGCCATCTCGGCCTCGACCCGTCGCTGCACCGCCGACTTCTCCTCCCACGGGTCGGACGCGTTGAACGGGCTCCCTCCGACCAGGATGCCGGCGACCTCATCGAGGTCGATCTCGGGCATCGGATCGCGCTCGAGCCGGACGCGACGCAGCCGCCCGGGAGGCAGGCCGGTGAACCGCAGGAACAGCGCGTATTCCTCGTCCGCGGGAAGGTCTTGCGCGCGCGTCGCGAGGAGCACGAACGGCTTGTCGCCGGGGAGGTCCGCGCTCATCACCCGAGCGAGTCTAGGCGAGGGGTGTCAAGGCGCGGGCCGCGCGCGAGGGCCCGGTCTACGCTGGGCACATGGCTATTGCACGACTGACCGGAGGCCCGCTCGACGGGCAGGTGATCCCGCTCGAGAACGAGTCCGATGACACGCTGATCATGCCCTACAGCGAGGGGCAGCTCGTCTACCGTCGCGAAGGCGGGCTGGAGAACACCGGCGAGTCCGACGGCCCCACGCAGGCGGTCTACGCCTATGTCGAGGAGACCGAGGACATCAACCCGGATGTCGACGGACGCGACGATTGAGTAAAGGCGCGCCGGGGTCTTCGTCGGTCGAGGTCGAGTCGAAGTACGACGTCGAGTCCGACACGCCCCTTCCCGATTGGTCGGCGGTTCCCGGCGTCGCCCGCGTGGGCGAGGCCGAGCCGCGTGTCCTGGACGCGCGCTACGTCGACACCGCCGACGCCGACCTGGCGCGCAACGGCGTCGCCGTGCGTCGCCGCCAGGGTGGACCCGACGCGGGGTGGCACATCAAGGCTCCCGCCGAGGGCGGTCGCTCGGAGACGCAGTGGCCGCTCGGCGACATCGGCGATCCCGACGCCGACCCGGTGGTTCCGGATGAGATCCAGGATGCCGTCGCCGGCTGGGCACGGGGACCCTTCGTCCCGCTCGCACGCGTGCGCAACCATCGCACGGCGTACGCGCTGCTCGACGCGGACGGGGGTATCGTCGCGGAGTTCGTCGACGACCGCGTCCGAGCGCTCGACGAACGCCGCGGCGTGGAATCGGAGTGGCGCGAGTGGGAGGTGGAGCTGGGTCCCGCCGGTCCCGCCGATGACGCCGGTCGCACGGCCCTTTTCGCGGCGGTCGACGCGGCGGTCTTCGCCGCCGGTGGTCGGCCCGCGGCATCCGGTTCGAAGCTGGCCCGCACCCTCGGCCACTGACACGAAGTCGCAGACGACGACGGCCCCCGACCCGCTCTCTCGAGTGGGTCAGGGGCCGTCGGACGTTGCGACCGGTCGGGTCAGAGGTTGATCATGTGGCCGACGAGACCGTGGAAGGCCTCCTGCAGGCCTTCCGACAGCGTCGGGTGCGTGTGCACGTTACGCGCGGCCTCGAGGGCGGTGAGGTCCCACTTCTGCGCGAGCGTCAGCTCGGGGAGCAGCTCGGAGACGTCGGGGCCGATGAGGTGGCCGCCGATGAGCTCGAGCGTCTCGGCGTCGGCGACGAGCTTGACGAAGCCGACGGGCTCGCCCAGGCCGTTGGCCTTGCCGTTGGCCGAGAACGGGAACTTCGCGACCTTGATGTCGTGGCCGGCGTCGCGCGCCTGCTGCTCCGTCAGGCCGAACGAGGCGACCTGCGGGTTGCAGAAGGTGGCGCGGGGCATGTTCCGGTAGTCGCCCAGGGTCTGCGTCTCGGCGCCTCCGATGGTCTCGGCCGCCACGACGCCCTGCGCCTCGGCGACGTGCGCGAGCTGCAGCTTCGCGGTGACGTCGCCGATGGCGTAGATGTGCGGGACGTTGGTGCGCATGTGGTCGTCGATGTCGATCGCGCCGCGCTCGGTGAGCTTCACACCGGTGTTCTCGAGACCGAAGCCGTCGACCTTGGGCGCGAAACCGATCGACATGAGCACGCGGTCGGCGTCGATCGAGCCGGTCGTGCCGTCCTTGCCGGTGTAGGCGACGGTGACCTTGTCGCCGTGGTCGGTGACGGAGTCGACCTTGGTGGAGGTGAGGATGTCGACGCCGTAGCTCTTGTACTGCCGCTGGATCTCCTTCGAGACCTCGGCGTCCTCGTTGGGGAGGGCACGGTCGAGGAACTCGATGATCGTGACCTTGACGCCGTAGTTCGTCAGGACGTAGGCGAACTCCATGCCGATGGCGCCGGCCCCGACGATGACGATGGAGCCGGGCAGTTCGCGGTTGAGGATCTGCTCCTCGTAGGTCACGACGTTCTCGGACAGCGTCACGCCGGGCAGGAGGCGCACGGTCGAGCCGGTGGCGATGATGACGTTGTCGAAGGTGACCTGTTCCTTCGAGCCGTCGGCCTTGGTGACATCCAGGGTGTGGTCGTCGACGAAGTGACCGCGGCCCTCGTACTCGGTGACCTTGTTCTTCTTCATCAGGTAGTGGATGCCCTTGACGTGGCCGGCCGCGACCGACCGGGACCGGTCGAAGGCGGTGCCGAAGTCGAAGTGCACGTCACCCGAGATGCCGAACAGGTCGGCCTTCGCGTGGAACGTGTGCGCGAGGTCGGCGTTGCGCAGCAGAGCCTTGGAGGGGATGCAGCCGACGTTCAGGCACACACCACCCCAGTACTTCTCTTCGATGACCGCGACCGACAGCCCCAGCTGCGCGCCGCGCACGGCTGCGACGTACCCGCCGGGACCCGCACCAAGAATGACCAGATCGTAATGAGGCATGCCCTCAGCCTATCGCCCGGCGCTCCCCGCGGAGCCGCTTCCGGACGAGCCTCCGCGGCCCCGGGCGAGGGCCACCCAGACGAGTGCTCCGACGACGAGGACGGCCGCCACGGCGAGCAGGATCCACGGCAGGGGAGAGGCATCCGAGGTGCTCTCGGCCGGGGCCGGGGTCGCCGTGACCGTGACCGTCGGCTCGGGCGTCGAGGTCGCTGAGGGGGTCTCCGTGGGAGTGGGGGTCGCGGTCGGCGTGGGCGCGGCGGGAACGGTGAAGGAGAACGTGCCGTCGATGGGGTGCCCGTCGCCCGAGACGACGCGCCAGACGACGGTGACGACCCCGGATGCCGGTCCGGCGAGGGCCTGGGTGACGACCGTGCCCGACACCGTTGCCGCGCCGTCGGTGAGGGCGGTGCCCGCGGCATCCGTCACCTGGATGACGGTGGCGCCGTCGGCGTCGAGGATGTCGGCGCTGTAGGTGAGGGTGATCTGCGGGGGGAGCGCGTCCAGCACCGCATCCGCCGAGGGGTCCGACGACACCAGTTCGTCGTGCGCGGAGGCCGGGGCCGCCGGGATCAGGAGCGCCGCCAGCGCGACGGCCGCGGCGGCCAGGAATGCGGGCAGGGTGCGCCGACGAGGCGCGGAGGACGTGATCACCCCATCGACCCTAGCGAGGGAGCCTGAGCCGAGCCGGGGAGGCGTGCCTCGATGGACGACACTCGGGGTCACCCGGACTCGACAGGGTGCACCTGCGCTGGATAGGTTCGAGTGTCCCCCGTCGCACCGAACCGCTTCCCGAACGCGGTCCGTGCTGCCGACGCCGGGAGAAGACCCATATCCCATGGCCTCCGCGAGGCTCATCGGCAGCTCCGGCTCGGAGCCGGTCGGCTATGGTGGAAATGAAGGAGCAGCCGTGGACGAGACCCGCAGATTCGAGCGCGACGATATTCGACGCGCCGCAGACGCTGCCGCGTCCGAGCCGTCGCATGACACCACGCAGACGTTCGGGCACGACGCCGATCTCTCTTTCGTCCCGTTCGGCGCCGACCTCACCGAGGCCGAGGTCGAGGCGATCGGCGCGCTCCCTTCCGGTGCCGCCCTGCTGATCGTCCGTTCCGGGCCCACGACCGGTGCCCGGTACCTGCTCGACACCGACGTGACGACCGTCGGGCGTCACCCCGAAGCAGACATCTTCTTCGACGACGTCACGGTCTCGCGCCGTCACGCGGAGATCACCCGTTCCGGCAGCTCCTTCGAGATCGTCGACCAGCGGTCGCTGAACGGCAGCTACGTCAACGGTGAGCGCGTCGACCGGTCGGCGTTGATCAACGGTGCCGAGGTGCGCATCGGCAAGTTCCGCCTGAACTTCTTCGGCTCACCGGTCGACCTCCCGCCGGTAGAGAACTGATGGCGGCAGCCCCCGCCCGCGGTCGTCCGGCGGCCTCGGGGCTGTTGAGCATCGGACAGGTCCTCGCGCGACTCACGCCCGAGTTCCCCGCGCTCTCCTCCAGCAAGCTGCGTTTCCTCGAGGTGCAGGGCATCGTCTCGCCCACGCGCACCGAATCCGGTTACCGCAAGTTCTCGCCCGGCGACCTCGATCGTCTTCGGCTGGCGTTGTCTTTGCAGCGCGATCACTACCTTCCGCTCGCCGTCATCCGTGACTACCTCGCCGACCTCGACGCAGGGCGCAATCCCGCACCTCCGACCGCGATCGCGTCGATGACGAACGCGCCTCGCCGCTACCGCCGCGACGAGCTCCTGGCTGCCGCGGGCGCCGCGCCTCAGCTGCTGAACGACGCGATCAGCACGGGTGTGATCACGGGCGCCGAAACGTACTCCGAACAGACGGTCACGCTGCTGCGGACCCTCGTCGCGCTCGACCGTCACGGCATCGAGCCGCGACACGTGCGGTCGCTCAGGCAGAGCGCCGAGCGCGAGGCATCCCTCGTCGAGTCCGCCCTGTCGGCCCTGCTGCGACGCCCGGATGCGGCGTCTCGAGCGCGCGCGAGCGAGCTCGCCCCCGAGCTCGCGGCCCGCCTCGATGAGGTCCGCACACTGTTCGTCCGCGAAGCGATCGACCGGATCCTGTCCTGACCGCGACACGCCGACCCCCTCGGCTCGGATGTCATTGCCGGGGGACCCTCGCTGATCTAGCGTGGAACCAACGAGCCGATGAGGAGGGACGCGAGCATGAACGCTGGCGACGTAGTCGGTGAACCCCGGTTCGCCACAGATCTCCTCTTCACCGACGGGCTTCCCGAGATGGATGACGACACGGGCTATCGGGGTGCGGTCGCCGCGCGAGCCGCGGGCATCACGTACCGTCAGCTCGATTACTGGGCTCGCACCGAACTCGTCGTCCCGACCGTGCGGGGTGCGAGCGGATCCGGTTCGCAGCGGCTCTACGGTTTCCGCGACATCCTCGTGCTCAAGCTCGTCAAGCGTCTTCTCGACACCGGCATCTCGCTCCAGCAGATCCGCACCGCCGTCGAACAGCTTCGCGCCGCCGGCATCCGCGATCTGGCCGGAACCACGCTCATGAGCGACGGTGCCTCGGTATACCTGTGCACCTCGAACGACGAGGTCATCGACCTCGTCAGCCGTGGGCAGGGCGTTTTCGGGATCGCGGTCGGCAAGGTCCTCCGCGAGGTGGAGTCGACGCTGGTCGACTTCGAGTCCGCGGCCGAGGCGGTCGACGAACTCGCCGCGCGCCGCGCCGCCCGCACGGCCTGACGCCCCACGTCCTTCCGCATGAGGGGTCAATTTCTGTCGCCTGCCGAGGGCTGAGGCGACAGAAATTGACCCCTCACGCGCGAGAGGGCGGGCAGAGGAAGGGCTACGCCTGCGGGGAGTCCGAGACCGGGATGCGGCCGGTGCGGACGATGCGGTCGAGCAGGGCGTCGAAGTCGGCGGCCAGCTCCTGCGCGGAGTCGCCGGGCCACACGTGCAGCGGCTTCGCGGCGCCCTGGGCCTGCTGCAGCGACGTACGCTCGGGCAGCTGCGGGTTGAGGACGAGCGGGCCGAACATGTCGCGCAATTCCTTGATACGGAACTGGTGCTCGATCGACTGCGGGCGGACGCGGTTGACGACGACGCCCAGCGGCTGGAGACGGGGGGAGAGGCCGCGGCGGATCTCTTCGATGGCGCGGAGCGCGCGGTCGGCGGCGGCGACGGAGAACAATCCGGGCTCCGTGACGACGATGACGCGATCGCTCGCGGCCCATGCGGTACGGGTCAGCGCGTTCAACGACGGGGCGCAGTCGATGAGGACGAGGTCGTAGTCGGACTCGATGGTGGCCAGGGCCTCCTCGAGCTTCCAGACGTCGCGCACGCTGGGGTGCGGGCCGTCGAAGTTGATGGCCGATGGGCTGCCGATGAGCACGTCGATCGTGCCGGGGTGGACCTTGGCCCAGCCGCTGGAGGTGATCGCCTGACGGACGACCTTCTCTTTCGGGTTGGCCAGGACGTCGGCGATGTTCAGTCGACCGGCGACCTGGATGTCCATGCCGGTGGACACATCGGACTGCGGGTCGAGGTCGACGACGAGAGTGCGAACGCCACGTGCGAAGGCGGCGGATGCCAGCCCGAGCGTCACGGTCGTCTTGCCGACCCCGCCTTTCAAAGAGCTGACGGAGAGTACGTGCACGATCGTCTACGTTACCTTCCCCTAGGCTGTGAGCACATTCAGCTCCGCCAGCTTGACGTGAGGGTGTGCATGTTCTCGAAAATCCTGGTCGCCAATCGCGGAGAGATCGCCATTCGGGCGTTTCGCGCCGCCTACGAGGTGGGAGCCCGCACCGTCGCGGTCTACCCCTACGAGGACCGCGCATCCCTCCACCGGCTGAAGGCCGACGAGGCGTACCAGATCGGCGAGCGCGGGCATCCCGTGCGCGCCTACCTCGACGTCGACGAGATCATCCGCGTCGCTCTCGAGTGCGGGGCGGATGCCATCTACCCGGGGTACGGGTTCCTCTCGGAGAACCCCGAGCTCGCCGAGAAGGCCGCCGCGAACGGCATCGCCTTCATCGGGCCGCCCGCCGAGGTGCTGTCCATGGCGGGCAACAAGGTCACGGCGAAGGAGCACGCGATCGCCGCCGGCGTTCCGGTGCTGCGGTCGACGGCCGCCTCCGACGACGTCGATGCTCTCGTGGCTGAGGCGGAGGGGATCGGCTTCCCCCTGTTCGCGAAGGCGGTTGCCGGCGGCGGCGGCCGCGGGATGCGGCGCGTGGAGTCGATCGGCGAGCTGGCTCCCGCGCTCGCGGAGGCGATGCGCGAGGCTCAGAGCGCGTTCGGCGACCCGCGCATGTTCCTCGAGCAGGCCGTGCAGCGACCGCGCCACGTCGAGGTGCAGATCCTGGCCGACGCCACGGGCGAGACCGTCCACCTCTTCGAGCGCGACTGCTCGGTGCAGCGGCGGCACCAGAAGGTCATCGAGATCGCCCCCGCACCGAACCTCGACGACGCCGTGCGGGAGGACCTGCACCGCTACGCCGTCGCCTTCGCCCGTTCGATCGGCTACCAGAACGCCGGGACGGTGGAGTTCCTGCTCGAGACGGCGGGACCGCGGGCGGGCGAGGTCGTGTTCATCGAGATGAACCCGCGCATCCAGGTCGAGCACACCGTGACCGAGGAGGTGACGGACGTCGATCTCGTGCAGTCCCAGATGCGCATCGCCGCGGGAGAGACGCTCGCCCAGCTCCAGCTCACGCAGGGCGAGATCCGTCTGCGCGGTGCGGCCCTCCAGTGCCGCATCACGACCGAGGACCCGACGCAGGGGTTCCGTCCCGACACCGGCAAGATCACGACCTACCGCTCACCGGGTGGTGCCGGCATCCGTCTCGACGGCGGCACGACCGCCGCAGGGTCGCAGATCAGCCCGCACTTCGACTCGATGCTCGCGAAGCTCACGTGCCGCGGCCGCGACTTCGGTGCGGCGGTCGCCCGGGCCCGCCGCGCGCTGGCGGAGTTCCGCATCCGCGGCGTCTCCACCAACATCCCGTTCCTGCAGGCCGTACTCGATGACCCGGCGTTCGTCGCGGGCGACCTCAGCACCTCGTTCATCGACGAGCGGCCCGAGCTGCTCCGGGGGCGCGAATCCAAGGACCGCGGCACCAAGATCCTGTCGTGGCTCGTCGACACCACGGTCAACCGCCCGAACGGCGAGAACCCGCTCTCGGTCGAGCCGGGCAGCAAGCTCCCCGCCGTCGACCTCACGGCTCCCGCGCCCGCCGGGTCGCGCCAGCGGCTGCAGGAGCTCGGCCCCGCCGGATTCGCGAAGGCGCTCCGCGAGCAGACGGCCCTGGCCGTCACCGAGACGACCTTCCGCGACGCCCACCAGTCACTTCTCGCGACGCGTGTCCGCACGCGCGACCTCGCCCGCGTCGCCCCGTACGTCGCGCGGCTCACGCCCGAGCTGCTCTCCGTCGAGGCGTGGGGTGGTGCGACCTACGACGTCGCGCTCCGCTTCCTCGGGGAAGACCCCTGGGAACGCCTCGACGTGCTGCGCGGGGCGCTGCCGAACGTGGCGATCCAGATGCTCCTGCGCGGTCGCAACACCGTCGGATACACCCCGTACCCGACGGAGGTGACGGATGCCTTCGTCGCCGAGGCAGCGGCATCCGGGATCGACATCTTCCGCATCTTCGACGCGCTCAACGACGTTGCGCAGATGCGGCCCGCGATCGACGCGGTCGTGGCAACCGGAACCGCTGTCGCCGAGGTCGCCGTCTGCTACACCGGCGACCTGCTCGACCCCCGCGAGGACCTCTACACGCTCGACTACTACCTGCGCCTGGCCGAGCAGATCGTCGACGCCGGCGCGCACGTGCTCGCCGTGAAGGACATGGCGGGACTCCTCCGACCGGCGGCAGCCGCGCGTCTGGTGTCGGCTCTGCGCGAGCGTTTCGACCTTCCCGTGCACGTCCACACGCACGACACCGCGGGCGGTCAACTCGCGACGCTTCTCGCCGCCTCGGCGGCCGGAGCGGATGCCGTCGACGCGGCGGCCGCGCCGATGTCGGGCACGACGAGCCAGCCGTCGCTGTCGGCCCTGGTCGCGGCGCTCGCGCACACCGAGCGCGACACGGGGCTCGATCTGGCAGCCGTGTCCGACCTCGAGCCGTACTGGGAGGCCGTGCGCCACCTCTATCGCCCCTTCGAGTCGGGGCTGCCCGGGCCCACCGGGCGCGTCTATCACCACGAGATCCCGGGCGGTCAGCTGTCGAACCTGCGTCAGCAGGCGATCGCGCTCGGTCTGGCCGACGACTTCGAGCTCATCGAGGACATGTACGCCGCGGCGAACCGGATCCTCGGACGTGTGCCCAAGGTCACTCCGTCCTCGAAGGTCGTCGGTGACCTGGCCCTCCATCTCGCGGCGGTCAAGGCCGACCCCGACGACTTCGAGCGCAACCCCGAGAAGTACGACGTGCCCGACTCCGTGGTGTCGTTCATGGCGGGCGAGCTCGGCGATCTCCCCGGCGGGTGGCCCGAGCCGTTCCGCACGAAGGTGCTCGCCGGCCGCGACATCAAGACCGGACTCACGCCGCTCACGGCCGACGACCTCGCCGCCCTCGGGGGCGACTCCGAGACGCGGCGTGGACGGCTCAACGCGCTTCTCTTCCCGGCGCCCACCCGCACGTTCCTCGAGACGCGCGCGGCGTACGGCGACCTCAGCGCCCTCGACACCGCCGACTACCTCTACGGCCTGCGCGCCGGCGAGGAGCACACCGTCGAGATCGAGCGCGGTGTGCAGCTGTTCGTCGGCCTCGAGGCCATCGGCGACGCCGACGACAAGGGCATGCGCACCGTCATGACGACGCTCAACGGCCAGTTGCGGCCGGTGTTCGTCCGCGACCTGTCGATCGACGTCGAGGCGCGGCAGGCCGAGAAGGCGGACACCTCCAAGCCCGGTCAGGTCGCGGCGCCCTTCTCGGGTGTCGTCACCTTGAAAGCGGCCGTCGGCGACCGGGTCGCGGCCGGTCAGGCGGTGGCATCCATCGAGGCGATGAAGATGGAGGCCGCCATCACGAGCCCCGTCGACGGCGTCATCGAACGGCTCACGGTGGGGGCGACCCAGCAGGTCGAAGCCGGAGACCTTTTGCTCGTCGTCCGTCCGGCGCAGTAGCCTCAAAGGGGGGCGCTCTTCGCGCCCCCCTTTTTCTTTGGAGACTGCAGTGACCCCCGACCGCACCGACGAGACCCCCGACGACGGCGCCGAACACGGTGTCCTCGACGACAGCGGCTCGCTCGACACGTCCAGCATCCACATCCTCGGCGGACACATCGCACAGGTCAGCGTCGACCTCCCGGTGTCCGACGACGACGACGTCGACGACGACGTGGTCGAGGACGAGATGCCCATCATCGACCCGGAATCCCGCGGCTTCGAGGTCGTCGGGATCGTGCAGTTGCCGGACGCAGACGGGCCGCCGCCGCTCACCCACGTTCCTGACCCCGCGGTCGCGGAAGCGACGGAGGAGCCGGAGTCCGAGGCGACCCGCGCCGGCGACATCATCCTCGAGCCGCACGACGACGCGGACGGGTGGGATGCCGACGGCGGCGAGGTCCACGTCGCCGAACTCGTGCACGAAGACGGCGAGGAGCAGCCCGGGGGTCCCGACGCGGATGCCATGACGGGCGACCCCGAGACCGAGGACGCCGAGCACGTCGACGCTGCGCTCGAGGACGCGGATGTCGAGCCCGACGCCGAGGTCGCGCACGACGCCGAGGGGACCGTCGAGCAAGACCGCGTGTCCGCGGACGCCCACGGGCTCGAGTCGGATCACGATTCCGAGCCGTCCGCCGGCGGGGACGTCGTCGAGACCGCACCGGCCCCGGATGACGCCGAGCCCGCGGACGCGACCGTCGAAGACGCCGAGGCCGCCCCCGCCATCGTCGAGGACACGGCGGAGGAGGAGCCCGAGTCGGTCGCCGACCTCGATGTCCCGACGTTCGAAGAGCACGAGGCCGAGCCCGCCGCAGGCGAAGCCGAGGCCGCCGTCGAGGAGCCCGCGCCCGCCGAGGTGCACGAGACGGCCGCGGAGACCGCCGTCACCCGAGAGCCGAACGTCGCCGCCGCGGAACTGCCCGATGCGGATGCCGCGGAGCCTCCCCCGGCCACCGCGGCCGACGTCCCCGCGGACGCCGCGCCGGCCACCGGTCCCGTCCCGCGCACTCGAGCCGAACGCGCTGCGACCGGCGTGATCGGTACCGTTCCGCTCACGCGCCGCGAGGTGCACCAGGCGGACGAGACGGCGCGGGTCGGTCGCCGCCACGCGACCGAGCGCGTCCGCACGCCGGCCACCGACCTGACGCTCGCGTCCAAGCGGCTGGGAGAGATCGATGACGTCCGCGAGAGCCCGGATCTCCTCACCGCCGACCGCCTGCTCGATCCGCGCCAGATCGCCCGCCCCGAGCCCGAGGGCCTGTGGCAGCAGCTGGTGTACTCCGTGTCGCGGCATCGCATCAACCTCGGTGACGGTCGCCGTGCCCGCGCCCGCAAAGACCTCGATCGTCGGATCGCGGCGCCGCTCTCGGGTGAGGCGCGCTTCGTGCCCGTGGTGTCGCGCAAGGGTGGCGTCGGAAAGACCACCGTCACGTCGCTGCTGGGCATGGCCCTCGCCGACGCCCGCGACGACCGCGTGATCGCCGTCGACGCCAACCCCGACCGGGGGACGCTCGCCGATCGCGTCGGACGCCCCAACGGACGGACCGTGCGCGACCTGGTGCGTGCGCACGACGACGTGGACGGCTTCGGCGACGTGTCCTCGATCGTGGCGCGGGACACCACGCGCCTGGACGTCCTGGCATCCGACTCCGATCCTCGAGTGTCGGAGGCGTTCAGCGACGACGACTACCGTCGGGTCGCCGACATCGCCGCGCACTACTACTCGATCGTCCTCACCGACACCGGGACAGGGATCGTCCACTCCGTCATGGAGGCGACGCTCGAGCTCGCCGATTCGCTCGTCGTGGTCGCGGGACTCTCCGTGGACGAGGCGCGACTGGCGTCCGAGACACTGACCTGGCTGGAGACCAACGGCTACGCCGATCGGGTTCGCGGGGCCGTCGTCGTCCTCAACAACGCTCGCCCCGGCGCGCCCCTCGTGCGCGAGAGCGAGCTGGAGGCGCATTTCCGCAGCCGCGTTCGCGCCGTCATCCGGATGCCGTACGACGCCCACGTCGCCGCCGGCAGCGCGATCGCGTTCCGCGATCTGCAGCCCGGCACGCGCCTGGCAGCACGAGAGCTGGCCGCGGCCGTCGTCGAGGGCCTGCGCACCCCGGCGGCCGTGGCATGACGGTCCGCCCGATCCGCCTCTTCGGCGACCCCGTTCTGCGCGCCCCCAGTGCGCCCATCGAAGAGATCGACGACGGCATCCGCGCCCTCGTGCGCGACCTCGTCGATACGGTCGAGCCGCCGGGTCGTGCGGGTGTGGCCGCGCCCCAGATCGGTGTGGGTTTGCGCGCCTTCAGTTACAACATCGACGGCGACATCGGCTATGTCCTGAACCCCGTCCTGGTCGAGACCCGCGGTGAGCCGGAGCCGGTGGGGGAGGGATGCCTCTCCGTCCCGGGCCTCTGGCACGACGCGCTGCGCTACCCGTGGGCGAAGGTCGTCGGCATCGACCTCGACGGCAACGAGGTCGTTCTCGAGGGCGAGGGCCTGCTCGCGCAGGCGCTGCAGCACGAGACCGACCACCTCGACGGGAAGCTGTACCTCTCGCGCCTCCCCGCGGAGACGCGTCGCGAGGCGATGCGGCAGATCCGCGAGAGCGACTGGTTCTGACCCGAGTCACCGCCTCTCCGAAACAGGGCATGGAACGAGAACAGGCCGATCCGACACGGATCGGCCTGTTCTCGTCTCAGGACCTGTTGTGGCGACGGCTCAGGGCAGCGACACGTTGGTGGTGTTGATCGGCACCGCGTAGATGTCCTCGATCGCGTCGGCGAAGTCGCTGACGATGACGTTGCGCTTGATGCTCATCTTCGGCGTCAGGTGCCCGCTGGCCTCGGTCCATTCCGTGGGAAGGATCGTGAACTTCCGGATCGACTCGGCGCGGGAGACGCGGGTGTTGGCGCGGTCGATCGCGCTTTGGATCTCGGCGCGCACCTTTTCGTTCGTCGCCGCGTCGACCAGCGACATGTCGGCGGGCAGCCCGTTGTTCGCGAGCCACGTGGGCAGCATCTCGGGGTCGAGGGTCACGAGAGCGGCGATGAACGGCTTGTGGTCGCCGACGACGACGACCTGACCGACGATCGGGTTCGCGCGGATCGGGTCTTCGAGCGCCGCGGGGGCGACGTTCTTGCCGCCGGCGGTGACGATGATCTCCTTCTTGCGACCGGTGATCGAGAGGAAGCCGTCGGAGTCGAACGCGCCGATGTCGCCGGTCTTGAACCAGTCGCCGTCGAACGCTTCGGCGGTGGCCTCGGGGTTGCGCCAGTACTCGGAGAAGACGTTGATGCCGCGGACCTGGATCTCGCCGTCGTCGGCCAGGCGCACGCTGACGCCCGGTAGCACGGGCCCGACGGTGCCGATCTTGGACTTCGTCGCGAGATTCACCGTCGCCGGCGCGGTGGTCTCGGTCAGGCCATAGCCCTCGAGGATCACGACACCGAGGCTGCGGAAGAAGTGCCCGAGCCGCGGGCCGAGGGGTGCTGAGCCCGAAACGGCGTACACGATGCGGCCGCCCATGGCCTCGCGCAGCTTCGAGTACACGAGCCGGTCGAACAGGGCGAACTTGATCTTCAGCAGGAGGGGGATCGGCTTGCCCTGCTGTTCGCGTTCGGAGTGCTCGATGGCCGCCGCGGCGGCGGCACGGAAGATCTTGCCCTTGCCGCCGGCCTCGGCCTTCTGCTCGGCCGAGTTGTAGACCTTCTCGAACACGCGCGGAACGGCCAGGAGGAATGTGGGCTGGAACGACCCGAGCGCGGGGAGCAGCTGCTTCGTGTCGGGCTGGTGACCGGTCTTGACGCCGGCGTGCACGTTCAGGAGCGAGATGAAGCGGGCGAAGACGTGCGCGGTCGTGATGAACAGCAGGGTCGACGCGCCGGGGGTCTCCACGACCTCGTGCAGCGCCTTCGCCGAGTTGCGGGCCAGCTCGACGAAGTTCCCGTGGGTGAGGACGCAGCCCTTGGGGCGGCCGGTGGATCCCGACGTGTAGATGAGCGTCGCGATGTCGGAGCTGTTCGCGATCGCGCGGCGTCGGGCGATCTCGGCATCCTCCACTCCCGCCCCGCGGGAGACCAGCGCGTCGAGGTCGCCGGCGTGCATCGCCCACACCTCGCGCACGAGGGGGAGGTCGCTGCGCACCTCGTCGAGGCGCTGGCCGTGCTCGGACGACTCCACAATCGCGGCGATCGCGCCGGAATCGGACAGGATCCACGAGATCTGCGTCGGGGAGCTGGTCTCGTACACGGGCACCATGACCGCTCCGGCGTAGAAGAGCGCGAAGTCGACGAGCGTCCAGTCGTAGGTCGTGCGGGCGATGAAGGCGACCTTCTCACCGGGTTGGATGCCGGCGGCAACGAAGCCTTTCGCCAGGGCGATGACCTGCTGCTCGAAGTTCCGGGCGGACACCTCGCGCCACCCGGAGCCGTCGGGGACGGCGAAGAGCGCCCGATCGGGCGTCGCGGCGACCCGATCGGCGAGCAGGTCGGACGCGTTCGCGGACGGATCGGCGGGAACGACAGGGGCAAGGTCGAACTGGATCACGGTAACTCCTTTGGCACCGGAAGAGCGTTCAGCGGTCCATCGAGTCTAGTCGCAGGTTGCGAGCTCCACCGGGGCGCCACGGGCTGTCCGCGCCGCAGCGCGCCGGTGGCTAGACTGCTGCGGGCCGAGCCGCGGGGCGGGCCGAAAGGGGAACGCGGTGCGCAACATCGGTATCGACATCGGCGGCACGAAGATCGCCGGTGGCGTGGTCGACGAAGACGGCACGATCATCGAGAAGCTCCGGGTGGACACCCCGATCGACCCGATCGCCCTCGTCGATGCCGTCGTCGACATGGCCGACCACTTGCGCCGCAGTCACGACGTGCACGCCATCGGCGTCGCGGCGGCCGGATTCATCAGTCGCGACCGCAGCACCGTCATCTACGCGGCGAACATCGACTGGAGGAACGAGCCGCTCCGCGCTCGCCTCGAGGGCCGTCTCGACACGCCCGTGACCATCGAGAACGACGCGAACGCCGCCGGATGGGGCGAGTACCGCTTCGGTGCCGGGCAGGGCGTCCACGACATGGTCATGCTGACGATGGGCACCGGTGTCGGCGGGGCCGTCGTCACCAACGGCGAGCTGTTCCGCGGGGGTCACGGCATCGGTGCCGAGCTCGGCCACCTGCGGTTCGTCCGGGGCGGGCACCCGTGCGGGTGCGGACAGAACGGATGCCTCGAGCAGTACGCCTCCGGACGCGCCCTGCAGCGGGAGGCCAACGCGATCGCCGACGAGGGCGGCATCGGCGCGGCGCTGGCCGCCGTCCGCGCGGAGAAGGGCGCGATCCCGGGTCCCGCCGTCTCGCGTCTCGTCCTGGCGGGCGATCCGGGTGCCATCGAGGCGCTGCGGCGCGTGGCCACCGCGCTCGGCGAGGCGTGCGGCGGCTTCCAGGCCGTCCTCGACCCCGAACTGTTCGTGATCGGCGGGGGAGTCGCGCAGCTGGGCGCCGATCTCCTCGTACCGGTGAAGCTCGCGTACGAGACGTCCCTTCCGGGGTACGGTGAACGTCCGGTGGCGGAATTCACGATCGCGCGACTGGGCAACGACGCCGGTCTCATCGGGGTCGCAGACCTCGCCGGGAAGGAGCGCTGACGATGTTCTACTGGCTCATGAAGTACGTGGTCATCGGGCCGGTCATCAAGGCCGTGTTCCGTCCGTGGATCGTGGGCCGGCGCAACATCCCCCGCGAGGGGGCGGCCATCCTCGCCAGCAACCACCTGTCGTTCTCCGACTCGATCTTCCTGCCGCTCATGATCGACCGGCGCATGGCGTTCCTGGCCAAGAGCGACTACTTCACGGGCAGAGGCCTCAAGGGGTGGGCGACGCGGCTCTTCTTCACCGCCACCGGCCAGCTGCCGATCGACCGCTCCGGCGGAAAGGCCTCCGAGGCGTCGCTCAACACCGGCCTCGGGGTGCTCGGTCGCGGCGAGTTGCTCGGCATCTACCCTGAGGGCACGCGCAGCCCCGACGGGACGCTCTACCGCGGACGCACGGGCATCGCGCGCATGGCGCTGGAGGCGCGCGTCCCGGTGATCCCCGTCGTGATGGTGGACACCGGCGCCGTCATGCCCATCGGGCAGCGTCTGCCGCGCGTCGGTCGCGTCGGCATCGTCATCGGCGAGCCGCTCGACTTCTCCCGCTTCGAGGGGATGGAGAGCGATCGCTACATCCTCCGTTCGGTCACGGACGAGATCATGGTGGCGCTGCAGCGCCTCGGCGAGCAGCGTTACGAGGACGTGTACGCCTCGACGGTGAAGGACCGTCTGGCCAGCGCTCAGGCGGCGAAGGCCCCCGCGGCCCGCCACTAGACTTCAGGAGTGAATCAGCAGCTCCACGACCTCGACCACTGGCGGACCCTGCCCATCAAGCAGCAGCCCCAGTGGTATGACGAGGCCGCTGTGGCCGCGGCATCCGCCGAACTGGCCACCCTTCCACCGCTCGTCTTCGCGGGCGAGGTCGACAACCTCCGTGACCGCCTGGCCCGTGCCGCCGCGGGGCAGGCCTTCCTGCTCCAGGGCGGAGACTGCGCCGAGACCTTCGCCGGTGCGACGGCCGAGCAGATCCGCAACCGCATCAAGACGGTTCTCCAGATGGCGGTGGTCCTCACCTATGGCGCATCGATGCCCGTGGTGAAGATGGGGCGCATGGCGGGTCAATTCGCCAAGCCCCGCTCCAGCGACACCGAGACGCGCGGCGACGTGACGCTCCCCGCCTACCGCGGCGACATCGTCAACGGCTACGACTTCACCGAGGAGTCGCGCAAGGCCGACCCCGCGCGCCTGCTGAAGGGCTACCACACGGCCGCGTCCACCCTGAACCTTATCCGCGCCTTCACGCAGGGCGGATTCGCCGACCTCCGCGAAGTGCACAGCTGGAACAAGGGGTTCGCGAGCAATCCCGCGAACCAGGCGTACGAGAGCATGGCGGCCGAGATCGACCGCGCGATCAAGTTCATGGAGGCGGCGGGCGCGAACTTCGACGAGCTCACGCGTGTCGAGTTCTACACCGGCCACGAGGGCCTGCTCATGGACTACGAGCGTCCGATGACGCGCATCGACTCGCGCACGGGGCTCGCCTACAACACGTCCTCGCATTTCCAGTGGATCGGCGAGCGCACGCGCGAGCTCGACGGTGCGCACGTCGACTACTTCTCCAAGATCCGCAACCCCATCGGCGTCAAGCTCGGCCCGACGACGACGGCCGAGACGGCGCTCGCCCTCATCGACAAGCTCGACCCCGAGCGCGAGCCCGGGCGACTGACGTTCATCACGCGCATGGGCGCGGGGAAGATCCGCGACGCTCTGCCGCCGCTGCTCGAGGCCGTGCAGGCGTCCGGCGCGACGCCGCTGTGGGTCACCGACCCGATGCACGGCAACGGGATCACGACGCCCACGGGGTACAAGACGCGTCGCTTCGACGACGTCGTCGACGAGGTCCGTGGATTCTTCGAGGCGCACCGCCAGGTGGGCACGCACCCCGGTGGCATCCATGTCGAGCTGACGGGCGACGACGTCACCGAGTGCCTGGGCGGGTCCGAGATGATCGACGAGGCCACGCTCGCGACGCGGTACGAGAGCCTGTGCGACCCGCGTCTGAACCACCGTCAGAGCCTGGAGCTGGCGTTCCTCGTCGCCGAGGAGCTCGAGAACCGCTGACCACGGCCCGCACGACGACGCCCCCGATCCTCGCGGTCGGGGGCGTCGTCTTTCGCGTGGAGCGGGTCCTAGAGCGTCGGGGTCAGCGTGACGGTACTGCCCTGCGGGGCGGTCGTACCCGCCTTCGGGTTGGTCGAGCGCACCTTGTAGATGTCCCAGTACTTGAAGCCGAGGGGGAGGGTGCCGTCGTCGATACCGGCGTTGACCTCGAAGCCGAGGCCCTGCAGCGTGTTGACGGCCTCGCGGATGGTCATGCCGACCACGTTCTCGGGGATGAGGACCGGGCGCGGTCCGATCGACACGTTCAACGTGACGGTGTCGCCGGGGCGCCAATTCCCGCCGCCGTCGCGATCGTTGATGCCGATGACGGTGCCGGAGGGAACCGAGTTGCTGTACTCCTCCGACGTCGTGGTCTGCAGCTGGGCATCGCCCAGGGTCCGTTCGGCCTGCGCGGTGGTGAGGCCCGCGACGTCCGGAATCGGCCCCAGGGAGGTGACGAGCGCGGCGGCGTCGCCCTCGAGGACGGTGCAGCCCTTCGTGCAGTCGATCGCGTCGCCCCCGGCGCGCGGTGTCACGGTGGCACCGAGGACGGTTCCAGCGGCGGCGTCGGTGAACTCCTGCGTCGTCCCGGACACACCGACGAAGGCGGACCCGAGGATGCCGTTGACCTCGTCCGTGCTCTTGCCGGCGAGTTCGGGCAGGTCGTGCGAAGCCGGGCCCACGGAGACGAAGACCGTGACGACCGTGCCCTTGTCGAGGCGCGTGTTCACGCCGGGATCCGAACCGACGGTCGTCCCCGCGGGGATTTCGCGGTCGTTGACCTCCTGCGGCTGCGCGGCGAGCTGCTCCTGCGTCAGCAATGCCTCGGCATCCGCGAAGCTCATGCGCGAGACGTCCGGGACGGCGACGAGGGAGCCCGGGCCCGACCCGAACCACCACCCGGCCGTGGCCGCACCCGCGGCGAGCATCAGGACGAGAGCGAACAGCCAGATCCCGCGGGTGGTGCGCCGCCGCGTGCGCTGACGCAGCCGCGTGGCGTTGTCGACATCCTCGGTCGGGGCGGAGGGCGTCACCGCCGTCTGGGGCAGCACCTTGGTCAGTTCGCGGGAGTCCGCGGAGGTGGACGCCGCCGTCCCGATGGAGACGGCGCGGGCGACCTGCGGCGCCAGTCCGAGCTCTTTCTCGATCTCGCGCAGCCGCGCCAGCATCGTGCCCGCGTCGAGCGGGCGCTCGGACGGCTCGCGCTCCGTGGCCCAGAGGACCAGTTCGTCGAGCTGTTCGGGGACACCGGAGTTCTTCGCGGAGGGGCGCGGAACCGAGTCGGTGGCGTGCTGGTACGCGATCTGCATGGGCTGCTCGCCCTTGTACGGCTGCTCGCCGACGAGCATCTCGTAGAGCATGATGCCGAGCGAGTAGATGTCGCTGCGGGCGTCGGCCGTGCCGCGGGTCACGAGCTCGGGGGCGAGGTACGCGATCGTCCCCATGAGCTGGGCACCGCTCGCGGTGTTGGCGGTCGTGGCGCGGGCGAGACCGAAATCGCCGATCTTGATGCGCCCGTCCTCGGCCAGGAGCACGTTCTCGGGCTTGACGTCGCGGTGGACGATGCCGGCCCGGTGGGCGGCCGCGAGCCCCGAGAGGATGGCATCCATGATGGTCAGGGTCTGATCGACCGTGAGGCGCTTGTGCTCGCGGAGGAGTTCGCGCAGGGTGATGCCCGGCAGGTACTCCATGACGAGGTAGGCCATGTCGCCGTCCTGGCCCTGGTCGAAGACGTTGACGACGTGCGGGTCCGACAGGCGGGCCGCCGAGCGCGCCTCCTGGATGAATCGGCTCTGGAACACGGTGTCGTCGCTGAGGTGGCCGTGCATGACTTTCAGCGCCACCCGGCGCTCGAGCCGCAGATCTGTGGCGACGTACACGGTCGCCATGCCGCCGCGCGCGATGCGCGCGCGTACCCGGTATCGGCCGTCGACGAGACGGCCGATCAGCGGGTCGGCCTGCTGACTCGTGCTCACGGGTCGAGTCTACGGAGCGCCCCCTGGGAGCCCGGGGAGCGGCTCACCTTCGCATCAACCGAGAACGGCGAGCCAGACCGTCGCCGGGGACTCCCACTGTGCGTATCGATCGGGGTAGGCCGAGATCTGCACGGCCTGGGCGGCGTCGGCGTAGGACATGCCTTCCCACCCGGGGATGTCCAGCAGTCCGCGGGTCGCCGAGCCGTTCGGGTCGTCCGCACCGCCGTAGAAGGCGCGGGTCGAGTGCTCGCGGTCGAGGATCTGTTCGGGGCTTCCCCAGCCGCTGCTCGGTCGCTGCTGGAACAGTCCGAGCGAGTCGCGGTCGCCCCAGTCGAGGTTGCGCAGCCACGACTCCTGCATCGCGGTGCCGAGCGCGATCGCGATGCCGCGGTCGGACACGCCCAGCTCGCGACCGATCCGAATGAGGAGCCGGGCGTTGTCGGACTGTTCGGCGTCGAGCCCGGGAGCCGTCGCCGGGCCCGCGGATGCCACGCTCCCGGCCGACGTGTCGGCGCCGGGCGCGGGGATCTGCAACGTCTCGCCGGGGTAGATGATCGATGCGCGTGTCAGGCCGTTCGCGGCCAGAACGGCGTCGGTCGACACGCCGTTGGCAGACGCGATCGCGGAGACCGTGTCGCCCGCGTTCACCACGTGAGCCCGCGCTGGCGCGGGAGCCTCACTCGCCGGGGGAGCCGAGACCGCGGCGGGGGCCAGGACGAGCACCTGGCCCGGGCGGATCACACTGCCCCCGTCCAGGCCGTTCGCAGCGAGCACGGCGGCGGTGTCGAGGCCGTGGGCGCGGGCGATCGCCCACACGGTGTCGCCGGGCTGCACGGTGTACGACACCGGTGCCGACGCGGCCGCGAGGACGGGGCCGCCCACGGTCAGCGGCGCCGGGGGAACGGCAGAGAGCGCGGGCGTGGGCGGGGTGGCGTGCGCGGCGTTCTCGCCCGAGAGGGCGAGGGCGATCGTTCCGGCCACGGCTGCGGGCCAGACCGTCAGGGCGCGCGGGCGCACGGGTGCAGCAGGGAGTCGTCGCATGGTGGGGGATCCGTTCTTCCGACTGCCCGACACGGTCGCACGGCGTGAGACGGATGTCAACGCACGGTGATCGTGTGACTCATGTGACGGGGGCGATCATCGCCGGAGGACGCGGCGGGGATGAGATAGTGGCACGGTGACCGAAACACCCCGCTTCGCAACCGAATGGCTGACTCTTCCCGACCTCGTCGAGGTGCTGGGGGAACCGCTCGGACGCGTGCGCCGCTTCCTCGACGAGAATTACCTGGTCGGTTCCCGCCGGGACGGCGTGCTGCGCGTCCCCGCGGTGTTCATCGTCGACGGCCGCCCGCTCTCCTCGTTGCGCGGCACGATCATGGTTCTGCACGACGCCGGCTTCGACCCCGACGAGACGATCGACTGGTTGCTCACGCCCGAGGAGACGATCGGGGTCGCGCCGATCGAGGCGCTCCTCGCCGGCCGCAAGAGCGAAGTACGCCGCGTGGCGGCCACGCTGGCCTGAGCCAAGCGCTCCGGCGGGTCAGGATGAGCGCCGGGTTGCGGCGCGCGCCAGTACCCGCAGCTCCTCGACGGCCGCGTCCCCCAGGTGCGCCCCGTCGAGGGCGTCCTCTGCCTGACGTTCGTACTCGGCGATGAGTTCTTCGGTCCGCTCGAGCGCACCGGTGGCGACGATGGCGCGCTGGAGCTCGCGGATCTGGGAGGCGTCGAGGGCCCGATCCCCGAGCATGCCGTCGAGATCGGCACGCCGGTCGTCGGGCAGCGCCTCGCGCGCGTAGGCGACCAGCACCGTGCGCTTGCCCTCGCGCAGGTCGTCGCCGGAGGGCTTGCCGGTCACGGCACTGTCACCGAAGACGCCGAGAACGTCGTCGCGCAGCTGGAACGCCATACCGATGTCGTGTCCGAAGCGACCGAGGGCGTCCAGCTGGCTCTCGTCCGCACCCGCGAGAGCGGCTCCGATCTGCAGCGGCTTCTGGATGCTGTACCGCGCCGACTTGTACGAGGCCACCCGCAGGGCCCGCTCGGCGTGGGCGTCGTCGTCGTGCACGGCGTACGCCGATTCCTCGGCGACGTCGAGGAACTGGCCGATCGTGACGTCACGACGCATCTGCGCGTACTGCCGTCGGGTGGGTCCGGCGGTGGGGAGCCCGTCGAGGGACTCTTCGAGAAGGTCGTCGCTCCAGGCGACCAGGAGGTCGCCGAGCAGGATGGCGGCGGAGCGCCCGAAAGCCTCGGCGTCTCCGGACCATCCGGCCTCGAGGTGCGTCGCCTGGAGGGCGCGGTGTGCCGCGGGCTGGCCGCGGCGCGTATCCGAGTTGTCGATCAGATCGTCGTGGACGAGGGCTGCTGCCTGGAAGATCTCGAGGGCCGCGGCGACCCCGATCGCGGCACCGTCGGTGGCGAGGGGCGCGGTGTCGGCCACCTCTTCCACCGCGCGGCGCCCCGTGAGCAGGAATCGTGCCCGGAGGCGCTTGCCGCCGCGCAGGGAAGACGCACCCGCGCGGGCCATTTTTTCCGCCTCTTCACCGAGGCTGGAGGCGTACGATATCTGTTCAGACACGAACTTGTCGAGTCGCTGGGAAACAGCCTCGATCGGTTCCGGGGAGCTCGGCACGGGCCTAGCCTAGTGATCCTCGCCCCACCTAGAATTGAACGTACTGAGCAACAGAGGGGGATGCATGCCACTCTCCGAACAGGAGCAGCGCCTGCTGGACGAGATGGAGCGCCATCTCATGAGTAACGACGCCGACGTCGTCACGGCCCCCAGTCGTGCGCTCAGTTACCGCAACATCGTCCTCGGCTCGATCCTCGTGCTCGCCGGGCTCGGCGCCCTGATCGCGGGTGTCTCGATCGGATTCAACACGGGTGTCCTCGGCATCGCCGTGGGCGTCGTCGGCTTCCTGGTCATGGTCGCCGGCGTCGTGTTCGCGGTCACGCCGACCCGCAACTCTTCTCGTCTTCCGTCGGCCCGCCCGGCCTCGGGCGCGCGGGCCCCGCGTGCGTCGGGCGCCTCCTTCATGGATCGCATGAACGATCGATGGGATCGGCGCAACGAGGGTCACTGATTCCCCACAGCGTTTCAAAGAACACCGGCTCTTCGGAGCCGGTGTTTTTTTGTGCCCTGCTGCGCATCGAGCTACGGCACGGCCGCCCGGCGGGGCATTGTGAGCGCCTCAGGTGAACCCCACGCCCGGGTCGCGTGAGCCCGGGATCGCTCCCTTTTCCTCCACCGCGACGCTCGGACTGCCCCGGCCGCGGCCGAATTTCGCGGAATCTCGCGGATGCCGGACGTGCCGCGCGAGTGATCGACAGACCATACACGTCCCACGATCCCTGGGAAAGCCCGGCATTCTGATAGCAAAGTGGAGGGCGGTGGAGTAAAGTGGGGGAAACTTCGCAGGCCGGACGAAGGGGGTGGACGCCCGAATGCTGCTCGGCACGCATACCCCCAAGCTCGACGACAAAGGGCGCGTCATCCTGCCCGCGAAGTTCCGGGACGATCTCGGCGCCGGAGTGGTGATCACCCGGGGGCAGGACCGCTGCCTCTACGTGTTCAGCACCGAGGAGTTCGAGCGCGTCCATGAGCGGATCCGCGAGGCCCCGCTCAGCAACAAGCAGGCCCGCGACTTCCTGCGCATGTTCCTCTCCGGGGCGAGCGCCGAGAAGCCCGACAGCCAGAACCGCATCACCGTCCCCCCGGCGCTGCGCGCCTATGCCGGACTCGACCGCGAGCTGGTCGTGACCGGCGTCGGCGCTCACGCCGAGATCTGGGATGCCACGGCGTGGAACGCCTACGCCGAAAGCAACGAAGAGACCTACGCAGAGCTGGAGCAGGAGGTGATCCCGGGATTGTTCTGATCGCCGGCTGTGATTCCCAGCCGCACGCCCTGACGCACTTCCCCGGCGCCAGGTCGAGCGGATGGGGATCAGAGCCCGCGACCTCGCCCCGTCATCATGGACATCCGCGACATCCACACCCCGGTCCTGCTCGAGCGCTGCGCCGAGCTGCTCGCCCCCGCGCTGCGCCGCGACGGTGCCGTGTTCGTCGATGCGACGCTCGGCATGGGCGGGCACTCCGAGGCGTTCCTCGAGCGGTTCCCGACGTCGCGGCTCATCGGTCTGGACCGTGACACCGACGCCCTGCGCATCGCGGGGGAGCGTCTGGCCCGGTTCGATGGACGCACGACGTTCGTCCACACCGTCTACGACGGCATCGCGGATGCCGTCGCCTCGGCCGGAGTCGACAAGGTCGACGGCATCCTCTTCGACCTGGGCGTTTCGTCGCTCCAGCTCGACGAGGCATCGCGCGGTTTCGCGTACGCGCAGGACGCTCCGCTGGACATGCGCATGGATCAGACCTCGGGCGTCACGGCCGCCGAGGTGGTCGCCACTTACGGCGAGGGCGACCTGCGCCGCATCTTCGAGCGCTATGGCGAAGAGAAGCTGGCGGCTCGCTACGCCCGCGCGATCATCGCCGCGCGCCAGCAGGCGCCCCTGGAACGTTCGGGACAGCTCGTGGACGTGCTGCAGGCGGCGACGCCCGCCGCGGTGCTGCGCGAACGGCATCCGGCCAAGCGCGTCTTCCAGGCTCTGCGGATCGAGGTCAATGCCGAGCTCGCCGTCCTCGAGCGGGCGATCCCGGCGGCGCTGAGCGTGCTCGGCGTGGGCGGGCGCATCGTCGTGCTCTCGTACCAGTCGCTCGAAGACCGTCTGGTCAAGCGCGTGTTCGCCGAGGCGTCGGCATCCACCGCTCCCCGGGGACTCCCCGTGGAGCTGCCGGAGCACGCGCCGAAGTTCCGGTTGCTCGTGCGGGGAGCCGAGCTCGCCAGTGACGACGAACGCGCGGCCAACCCGCGCGCCACCCCCGTGCGTCTGCGCGCGGCCGAGAGGATCCAGGAGGACGCATGAGCGCTCCCCAGACCATCGACGCGGCGTTCCTGCCGGAGTTCCCCGTCCCGGTGCGCGAGCCCCGGCGCCTGCACGTGGTGGATGCGCCCGCGCGTCGTCGGGTCCCGCGTCGCGCGTTCGGTGTCATCGCCGTGCTCGGGGCGGTCACGATCGCGCTCGTGCAAATGGGACTGTCGATCCTCACGACCCAGAGCTCCTTCGAGATCGCGTCGCTCACGCAGCAGCAGCGCGATCTGACGTACCAGAAGCAGATCCTCTACGACGAGGTGGCGGGGCTGAATTCGCCCCAGTACCTGGCCGCCAACGCCGCGGCACTCGGAATGGTCATCGACGAGACCCCGACGTACCTGCGGCTGAGCGACGGTGCCGTCATCGGGGCGGGCAAGCCCGCCGAGGGCGCTTCCTCCGTGGATGCCATGGGTCGGGGGTCGGTCCGCAACGCCCTGATCTCCGGCGTCCCCCTCGTCACCGACCCGCAGAAGGCCGCGGGGCCGGCGCCGTCCACCGACGCCGCGCCCGCGGACGCGGCCGCTCCGACGGCGAGTTCGGCGACACCCCCACCGATCAGCGACGGTCTCCCGACCCCCGCGACACGATAAGCCCATGACGACGACGCTTTCCCGCTCCCCGCGACGTCGCACGGTGGTGGCTCTCTCGATCGTGCTCATCGTGCTCATCGCCTTCGTCGTCCGGCTGGTCGACATCCAGGTCGTGAACGCGCGCGAACACGTGGACGACTCCCTCGCCATGGGATTGCAGGACTCCCGCACCGTCTACGGTTCGCGCGGCTCGATCGTCGACGAGAACGGTGTGACGCTCGCTGCGAGCGTGCTCCGCTACGACGTGCAGGTCGATCCGATGCTCGCCGCCCAGGGGCTGGTCTCGCGCGAAGACGACGGCTCGACGCGGGTCGAGGCCACATGGTCCGACCTCGCGGCCAAGATCGCCGGCATCCTCGGTCAGGATCCGGCCGCGGTGGAGAAGGTCGTGACGGATGCCGTGGCAGCCGACCCCGACTCGCGCTACGCCATCATCGCGAAGGACGTCTCCACGGAGCAGTACCGCGCGCTCGCGGACCTCGGACTGCCGTTCCTCGTCTTCCCGCCGAAGGCGGGTCGGGTGTACCCGGATGGCGCCGTCGGGGGCAACCTCCTGGGCTTCGTCGGCGGCGACGGGCAAGCGCTCGCGGGCCTCGAGCTCGCCGACAACGACTGCTTGTCGTCGCAGGACGGGAAGGTCGTCTTCCAGCAGGGGCGCGACGGCGTCGTCCTGCCCGGGACGGAGGTGGAGACCGAGCCCGCCGTCGACGGTGGCACCCTGAAACTCACGATCGATCGCGATCTGCAGTGGTACATGGGCCAGCTCATCGCCGAGCAGGTGCAGAACACCGGATCGGTGCGCGGCGCCATCACGGTCGTCGAAGCGAAGACGGGCAAGGTGCGCGCCCTCGCCGAGTACCCGACGGTGGACCCGAACGACCCCACCGCGACCCCTGCCACCGAGCGCGGGAGCTGGGCGTTCACCGACCCCAACGAGCCGGGATCGACCTTCAAGGCCCTCACCGCGGCGATCGGTCTGGACAGCGGCTCCTTCACCAGCGACACCACCGTCACGGCATCGTCGAGCGAGACCCTCCGCGGCGGAGCGCGGGTCACGGACTCGTTCGCGCACGGGGCGAACAACTACACCCTCACCGGCGTGCTGATCGATTCGTCCAACGTCGGCATCTCGAAGTTCGCCGACAAGATCCCCGCTCAGACGCGATTCGACTACCTGCAGAAGTTCGGCATCGGTTCCCCGACGGCCATCGACTTCCCAGGCGAGTCCGACGGCATCCTGCACCCCGTCCAGGACTGGGGTGACCAGACCTTCTACAACACCGCGTTCGGTCAGGGTCTCGCGGTCACCATCCCGCAGCTCGTCGGCGCGTACCAGACGATCGCCAACGGGGGAGTGCGGATGCCTCTTTCTCTGGTGGAGAGCTGCACGGCCGCCGACGGAACCGTCACCGACGTCCCGTCCACCCAGGGCGAGCGCGTCGTCTCGGCGGACACCGCCTCGAAGGTCTCGCAGATGCTCGAGAACGTCGCCACCCAGGGAACGCTCGCCTCGCAGGTGGCCGTCCCGGGGTACCGCGTCGCGATCAAGACCGGAACCGGTGAGAAGACCGACCCGAACACCGGCGCGTACAAGCCCGATGCCTACTTCACTACCATGATCGGCTTCGCCCCCGCGGACGACCCTCAGTACATCGTCGCCGTCAACCTCGACGAACCGCGGACGGTAAAGTCGTCTGCGGCCACGGCTCCCGCCTTCCAGAAGGCGCTCACCCAGGTGCTCAAGAACTACCGGGTGATTCCGTCCGGAACCACTTCCCCCGAACTGCCCAAGTTCGGCTGACACGCCGGATGCCGGTCTCCTCCCGACACGGAAAGGGCGTCCGTACACAGCAATGATCTCCACCAGCCTCTCCCACATCGCCTCCGTGCTCGGGGGCCGCCTCGTCCTCCGCGGCGACGACACGCCGGACACCCTGGTCGCCGGACTCGTCGACACCGACTCGCGCCTCATCGAGCCCGGCGGCATCTTCGTCGCCAAGCCCGGCGAGACCACCGACGGACACCTGTTCGTCCCGGCCGCGATCGAGCGCGGAGCTGTGCTTGCGCTCGTCGAGCGCGAGCTCGACGAACCGGTCAGCCAGGTCGTCGTGCCCGATGTCGTCGCGGCCCTCGCCGAGCTGGCACGCGACGTCGTCGCGCGTGTGCGCGCGAGCGGCGATCTGCGCATCGTCGGCATCACCGGTTCCAACGGCAAGACGACGACGAAGAACCTCCTCGCCCGCATCCTCGAGGACGAAGGCCCCACCGTCGCGCCCCGCGCCTCGTTCAACAACGAGGTCGGCGCGCCGCTGACGATGCTGCGGGTGACGGAGGACACCCGGTTCCTGGTGAGCGAGTTCGGTGCCAGCGCACCCGGCGCGATCGCGCGTCTCGCGGGTCTCGTCACGCCGGACATCGGCGTCGTCCTCATGGTCGGGATGGCCCACGCCGGTGGGTTCGGGGGCATCGAGGCGACCTTCCACGCCAAGAGCGAGCTCGTGCGCGCCACACGCGAGGGCGGACTGGCCGTCCTCAACGCCGACGATCCGCGTGTCGCGGCGATGGAGCCCATCGCCCGCGAACGCGGGCAGGACGTCCGCTGGTTCGGCCGCGGCGATCGCGCGCAGGTGCGTGCCCTCGACGTCGAGGTCTCGGCATCCGGCACGCGCGCACAGCTCGTCGTCGACGGCGAGGAGCACACGTTGACCCTCCGCGTGCTGGGCGAGCATCACGTCATGAACGCCCTCGCGGCTCTCGCCGCGGCGACCGCGCTGGGTGTCACGGCGGCCGACGCCATCGCGCGCCTCGAAACCGTCGAGATCGCGGAGCGCTGGCGCATGCAGCCGCTCGGTTCCGACCGAGTGCGCATCATCAACGACGCGTACAACGCCAGCCCCGACTCCATGGCCGCAGCGCTGCGTACACTCGCGCAGATCACCGGGCCGGAGGAGCGCACCGTGGCCGTCCTCGGGGCGATGAGCGAACTCGGCGAGTACGCCGACGAGGAGCACGATCGGGTCGGGCTGCTGGCCGTGCGCCTGCGCATCCAGCGGATCGTCGTCATCGGTCAGGACGCCCGGCGCATGTACCTCGAGGCCATCGCCCAGGGCTCGTGGGACGGTGAGGCGGTGTTCTTCCCGGATGCCGACTCCGCCTACGACTACCTCCTGGGTGAGCTGCGCGACGGTGACCGTGTGCTGGTGAAGTCGTCCAACTCCGCCGGGCTCAGGTTCCTCGGCGACCGTCTGGGAGAATCGTTCGCGTGAGATCACTTCTGACATCCGCGGGGATCTCTCTGGCCTTCACGCTCTTCCTCACTCCGGTGTTCCTGCGGGGATTCCGGAAGTGGGGCTGGGGACAGGTCATCCGCACGCCCGAGAACGTGCACAACCCGTCGCACGGTGCCAAACGCGGGACGCCGACCATGGGCGGCACGATCTTCATCCTCGGCACGATCATCGGGTACTTCATCGGCGCGTACGCCGGCAACAACCCGCCGACCGTGTCGGGTCTGCTCGTCCTGTGGTTGATGCTGGGTTTCGGTGTCGTCGGGTTCATCGACGACTACATGAAGGTCCGTTTCCAGAACAGCCTCGGACTCTCGGGGTGGCGCAAGATCGCGGGTCAGGTCATCGTCGCGGTGCCGTTCGCCATCGTCGCGCTGAACTTCCCGAACGCGTACGGGCAGACACCCGCGTCCGAATACGTGTCGATCTTCCGCGACATCCAGGTGCTGTCGCTGTTCGCGCTCGGACCGATCCTGGGGTGGCTGCTCTATCTGGCGTGGATCTCCCTGATCGGAACCGCGGCCTCCAACTCCGTCAATGTCGCCGACGGACTCGACGGCCTCGCCGCGGGCTCGGGCATCTTCGTGGTCGGCGCCTACAGCCTCATGGCGTTCTGGCAGAACAAGCAGATGTGCGCCGACGTGCTCGATGCCTCCGTGCAGGCCGGATGCTATGCGGTGCGCGATCCCTTCGACCTGGCGATCGTGTCGGCCTCCTTCGTGGGCGCGCTCGTGGGTTTCCTGTGGTGGAACGCCCCGAAGGCGAAGGTCTTCATGGGCGACTGCGGCTCGATGGCGATCGGCGGCGTGATCGCCGCGATGGCGATCCTGACCCGCACCGAGCTCCTCCTCGTCCTCATCGCCGGCGTCTACGTCATCGCTTCGGGGTCGGTGATCCTGCAGAGGATCTACTTCAAGATCACGCGCGGCAAGCGGCTCTTCCTGATGAGTCCACTGCACCACCACCTCGAGATGCGCGGGTGGCCCGAGGTCACGATCGTCGTGCGCATGTGGATCATCGCCGGGCTCCTGGCCGTCTCGGGTGTCGGATTCTTCTACGTCGAATGGCTGGCTCGGGTATGAGCGCGGAGCGGGTGGCATCCCTGCACAGTTGGTATGCGGAGTGGCGCGGTCTGAGAGTCGCGGTGCTCGGCCTGTCTGTCACGGGCTTCTCCGCCGCGGACACCCTCGCCGAGCTCGGGGCCGAGGTGCTGGTCGTGACGGAGAAGGCCGATCCCGAGTACGCGCGGCTCGTGCCGGTGATCGGAGCGGAGCTGCACATCGGCCCGCTCGGCGCCGTGCCCACCGTCCTCTCCGACTTCGCGCCCGATGTCGTGATCGCGTCCCCCGGCTTCCCGCCGACGCACCCGCTCATCGCCTGGGCTCAGGACAACGGCATCCCGCTGTGGGGGGACGTCGAGCTCGCGTGGCGCGTGCGCGACAAGGTGGTGCGGCCGGACGGACGCCCCGCCGACTGGATCCTCATCACGGGCACGAACGGCAAGACCACCACGACCCGCCTGACCGCCGAGATGCTCGTCGCGGGCGGTCTTCGCGCCGTTCCCGTCGGAAACATCGGCACACCCGTGCTCGATGCGGTCCGCGACCCGAACGGATTCGACGCGCTCGTCGTCGAGCTGTCGAGCCACCAGCTCTGGTACCTCAACCTGCAGACCGGCCCCGACGCGCTCTCTCCCCACGCGGCCGTGTGCCTCAACCTCGCGGACGACCACCTCGAGTGGCACGGCAGCTTCGCCGCCTACCGGGATGCCAAGGCCGGCGTGTACGCCCGGACCCGCGTCGCGTGCGTGTACAACAAGGCCGACGTCGTCACCCGCGAGATGGTCGAAGAAGCGGAGGTCGTCGAGGGCGCCCGCGCCGTCGGGTTCGACCTCGGCGTTCCGGGACCGAGCGACCTCGGCGTGGTGGACGGCATCCTCGTCGATCGCGCGTTCCTCGAGGAGCGGGCGACCTCGGCCCTCGAGCTCACGACCGTCGCCGACCTGGCCGAGCACGGCCTCGCCGCGCCCCACATCGTGTCGAACATCCTGGCCGCCTCCGCGCTCGCCCGATCCCTGGGCGTGGCGCCGGCCGACATCCACGACGCCCTCGACCGCTTCCGTCTCGATCCCCACCGCATCCAGGTGGTCGCCGCCCACCGCGGCGTCACGTGGGTCGACGACTCCAAGGCGACCAACCCGCACGCGGCGGGGTCGTCGCTCGCGGCCTATCCTCAGGCCGTGTGGGTCGTCGGGGGACTCCTGAAGGGCGTCGACGTCACCGAACTCGTGCGTACCCGTGGCTCCGACGCCCGCGCCGCGATCGTCATCGGCACCGAGCGCGGTGACATCGTGGCCGCGTTCGAACGACACGCCCCGGCGGTTCCGCTCTTCGAGGTCGACCACACCGAGACTGAAGACGTCATGGCACGGGTCGTCGAACTGGCGGCCGACGTGGCCCGGGACGGAGACACCGTGCTCCTGGCTCCCGCGGCGGCGTCGTTCGATCAGTTCAGCTCCTACGCCGACCGAGGCGAGCGATTCGCCGAGGCGGTGCGGGCGTGGATCACCGGTCAGGATGACGGCACCGCACGACCGTAGGACGAGGGGAACACCGCGTGACCACCACCGCACCCCCGCCCCGCCAGTCTCCGGATAGCGAGCCGGCCCGTTCCGGCCTCGCGGCCCGCGTCTCCCTCGGCCGCGCGTTCCAGCCCGTCCCGAGCGAGTTCCTGCTGATCGCGTCCGCGGCGCTGCTCCTCACCGGCTTCGGGCTGGTCATGGTGTTGTCGGCGACCTCGGCCGCCGACGGAGGGCAGAACCCCTTCGACCACGTCCTCAAGCAGGGGATCTTCGCGGTGGTCGGCATCCCGCTGATGTTCGTCCTCAGCCGGGCGCCCATGCAGTTCTGGAAAGGCATCGCGTGGCCCGTCCTCATCGCGGCGACACTGTTCCAGCTGCTCGTGTACGTCCCGGGCCTGGGCATCGAGTCGTACGGAAACCGCAACTGGGTGCAGATCGCCGGCTTCCAGTTCCAGCCCGCTGAGTTCCTCAAGCTCGCCCTCGCCCTGTGGATGGCCACGGTCCTCTATCGGAAGCGCCGCCTGCTGACCTCGTGGAAGCACGTGTTCATCCCGGTCGTCCCGGTGGCGGTGCTCGTGATCGGGACGGTGCTCGGCGGTCGCGACCTCGGCACGGTGATGATCCTCGTGCTCGTCGTCCTCGGCGCGCTGTTCTTCGCCGGGATCAAGCTGCGGATGTTCATCGTCCCCGCGGTGCTGTCGATCGCGGTCGTCCTGCTCTCCGCCTTCGGCAGCGAGAACCGCATGGCGCGCATCGCCAGCCTCTTCGACCCCGACGACGCCTCCTGCTACTACACCTCCTGCTACCAGTCGCTGCACGGCGTGTGGGGTCTGGCGAGCGGGGGAGTGCTGGGCCTGGGCCTGGGCAACTCGAAAGAGAAGTACGACTGGCTCCCCGCGGCGGCGAACGACTACATCTTCGCGATCATCGGGGAAGAGCTCGGGCTCATCGGCTGTCTCGTCGTCCTGGTCCTCTTCGCGCTCTTCGCCGTCGGCGCGTTCCACGTCGTCCGTCGCACCGACGACGCGTTCGTGCGCATCGTCGCGGGGGGGATCACGCTGTGGATCGTCGGTCAGGCGCTCGTGAACGTCGGAGTCGTGCTCCGCATCTTCCCGGTTCTGGGCGTGCCGCTGCCGTTCATGTCGCAGGGCGGGACGTCTCTGCTGTCGGTGCTGATCGCGTGCGGCGTCTTGCTGTCGTGCGCCAGGACGCTGCCTGATCGACGCGCCGTCACGGCCACCCCGGTACGGGCGACCAGGCGTCGTCGCACGAGCTCGGCGCAGCCTACCGAGTGACCGCGCGCGGGTGGCCGTGGCATCCGGGGTCCGTCGCTCTCGTTAGGGTCGAAGGGTGACGACCACCCTTCTGGCCGGCGGCGGAACCGCCGGGCACGTGAACCCGCTCCTCGCTGTCGCCGACGGCCTCCGTGCCCGCGCATCCGACGACGACGTGCTCGTTCTCGGGACTCGCGAGGGGCTCGAGGCGCGACTCGTGCCGCTGCGCGGGTACGAGCTCCTGTTCGTCGACAAGGTGCCTTTCCCGCGGCGTCCCGACCGAGCGGCCGCGGCGTTCCCGTCCCGGTTCCGTCGAGCGGTGGCCCAGGTGCGTCGCATCATCCGCGAGCGCGGTGTGGATGTCGTGGTCGGCTTCGGCGGGTACGCCTCGGCGCCGGCGTACGTCGCGGCCCGGTGGGAGCGCGTTCCTTTCGTCGTGCACGAGGCCAACGCCAAGCCGGGGCTGGCGAACGTCCTGGGCGCGCGCGCGGCGGCCGGTGTGGGTGTGGCGTTCGAGGGCACTCCCTTGCGCGGGGCCCGCGTGGTCGGCATGCCGCTGCGCCGCGAGATCGTCGAGCTCGACCGGGACGCCCTGCGTCCCGAGGCCGCCGCGCATTTCGGGCTGGATGCCGCGACCCCCACGCTCCTCGTGTTCGGGGGGTCGCTCGGGGCGCAGCGTCTGAACGAGGCGTTCGGCGGGGCGTGGCGGGACGTGCTCGGTGCCGGGTGGCAGGTGCTGCACGTCACGGGCGAGAAATCCGACCTCCCGGATCCCGGCGTCGCGGGCTACGCCGTCGTCCGGTACGTCGATCGGATGGACCTCGCCTTCGCTCTGGCCGACTTCATCGTGTCGCGTTCGGGTGCGGCCACGGTGAGCGAGATCAGCGCGCTCGGCATCCCCGCGGTCTACGTCCCCTATGCGGTGGGCAACGGCGAGCAGAGCTTGAACGCCGGCTCCGCGGTACGCGCGGGAGCCGCGCGCCTCATCCCGGACGCCGAGTTCACCGCCGACCGCGTGCGGAGCGAGATCGTTCCTCTGCTGGCCGACGCCGACGGGCGGGCGGCGATGCGCGCCGCGGCGGATCGGACCGGAACCCGCGCGGGCACCGAGAACGTCATCGAGCTCGTCGACGCGGCGCTCTCCCGCTGAGAAGGCCGGCCCCTCCGCGCGCGCTGCCGGCCCGGGCGCGGGCGTCGTCGGCACGGGCGCGCCGGGCCCGGGCGGTCGCTCGCGCGACGTAGGATCGCAAGGTCATGATCAGACCCGACCTGAGCCTCCCCATCCCCGAGACCATCACCTCCGCGCACTTCATCGGAGTGGGCGGCTCGGGCATGTCCGGACTCGCGCGCATGTTCCTCGACCGCGGCATCCGGGTCTCGGGTTCCGACCGCTCCGACAGCGCCGCGTTGCGCGATCTCGCCGCCCACGGCGCGACGGTGTACGTCGGTCACGACGCTGCTCACCTCGGCGACGCCGACACCGTTGTGCACACGGGAGCCATCTGGCCCGAGAACCCCGAGTTCGTCACGGCCAAGGAGCGCGGCCTGCACGTGATCCACCGTTCACAGGCTCTGCACTGGCTCATCGGTCAGCGGCGTCTCGTCTCGGTCGCCGGCGCGCACGGCAAGACCACCTCGACCGGCATGATCGTCACGGCGCTGCGCGAGCTCGACGCCGACCCGACGTTCGTCAACGGTGGCGTCATCGCTGACCTCGGAGCATCCAGCGGCACCGGGTCCGACGAGCTGTTCGTGATCGAGGCCGACGAGTCCGACGGCACGTTCCTGCTGTACGACACGTCGGTGGCGCTGATCACCAACGTCGACCCTGACCATCTCGACCATTACGGCTCCCGCGAGGCCTTCGACGCCGCGTTCGCGCGCTTCGCCGACGCCGCTCGTGAGGCCGTCGTCGTCTCGGCCGACGACCCGGGCGCGCGCATCGTGACGGAACGTCTGACGCACACGAACGTCGTCACCTTCGGCGAAGACGCTGCGGCCGACGTACGGCTGAGCGGCATCCGCACCGACGGTCCCGTCTCCTTCACGCTCGCCGCCGACGGCGAGAGCGTCGATGTCCAGCTGCGGGTTCCCGGAGCGCACAACGCGGTCAACGCCGCCGGTGCCGTCGCGGTTCTGCGTGTGCTCGGGTACGGCCTGGCCGAGGCCGCTCGCGCCATCGAGGGGTTCGGCGGCACTGTGCGCCGCTTCGAACTGCACGGCGTCGAGCGCGGCGTGAGCGTGTACGACGACTACGCGCATCACCCGACCGAGGTCGCCGCCGCGCTCTCCGCGGCGCGCACCGTCGTCGGCGACGGGCGCATCATCGCGATCCAGCAGCCGCACACGTACTCGCGCACTCAGGAGATGTACCGCGAGTTCGCCGAGGTCCTGGAGTCGCTCGCCGACCACACGGTGATGCTCGACGTCTATGGCGCGCGTGAAGATCCCATTCCCGGCGTCACGGGCGAGCTCGTGAGCACCGCGTTCGCCGACCCGGCCCACGTCCACTACGTGCCCGACTGGCAGAGCGCCGCGGACTACACCGCGCACATCGCGCGTCCGGGCGACTACGTCATCACGCTCGGCTGCGGAAACGTGTACCAGATCATCCCGCAGGTGCTCGAGGCGCTCTCCCGCACCGAGGCCGCGGCGGTCTGAGCCGTGCGTCGACCCTCGCCCCTCCCTCCGACTCCCGGGTCGTCGCCCGGGGCGTCGCAGGATGCCGAGAAGGTCACGACCGCTCGCTCGTCCCGGGTCGTCCAGGGGGAGGTCCTGCCCCTCCCCTTCCCGGCCGACCCTGGCGAGGCCCCGTCGGATGCCGCCGACCTGGGGCTGCGCGACGTGTGGCGCGCGTCACGGGCGCGGCGGCGTGCGCTGCGGGCCGAGGTTCGGCGCTTCACTGTCCGCCAACGTCGGCGTCGGCGCATCTGGATCGGTGTCGGCATCGCTTTCGTCGTCATGGTGCTCGGCACCGCGGGTGCCGCGTACAGTCCGCTTTTCGCCGTCGAGCGCGTCGATGTCGTGGGGACCTCTCAGCTGGATGCCGGGGCCGTCGCCGATGCGCTGAGCGGTCAGGTGGGCACACCGCTCGCGATGGTGGATGAGAGCGCGGTCAAGGCCGCGCTCGTGCGCTTCCCCCTCGTGGAGTCCTACACGCTGGAGGCCCGCCCGCCCCACGACTTGATCGTGCGCGTCGTGGAGCGGACGCCGGTCGGCGTGGTTCAGACCCCGGCGGGATTCACGCTCGTGGACGCGGCCGGGGTCGTCCTGTCGACCACCCCGACCGCGCCTGGCGGGCAGCCCGTGATCGAGGTGTCGGGTGGCACGAACGGCGAGCCGTTCCACGCGGTCGGCCGCGTCATCCGGGCCCTTCCCGACGGCATCCGTTCGCAGGTGACCGGTGTCACCGCCACGACGCCCGACGACGTGACGCTGACTCTCGGTGCGACGGAGACCAAGGTGGTCTGGGGGAGCGACGACCGGTCGGCCGAGAAGGCCCGCGTCCTCGACCTGCTCATGCAGAAGAGTCCGCCCGATCGCACGCGCGAATACGACGTCACCTCGCCCGAGGCCGGCGTCCTCCGCTGATCGTCTCCGAGATAATCCGACACGCCGCGTGTCGGGCGGGCGTGACGGAGGCGTCCGCATACCTTCGAGCTAAGGAATTGCATACCGGGCAATTCTTTAACCCTCAACATGAGGTTTAGAGTTTCAGGTTCGGGGATAACGGAGGCCGGCATGAGCCAGAATCAGAACTACCTCGCCGTCATCAAGGTGGTCGGTGTGGGCGGAGGTGGCGTCAACGCCGTCAACCGCATGATCGAGCTGGGCTTGCGCGGCGTGGAGTTCATCGCGATCAACACCGACGCCCAGGCATTGCTGATGAGCGATGCCGACGTGAAGCTCGATGTCGGACGCGAACTGACCCGCGGCCTCGGCGCCGGTGCGGATCCCGAGGTCGGGCGTCGCGCGGCCGAGGATCACGCGGAGGAGATCGAGGAGGCGCTGCGCGGCGCGGACATGGTCTTCGTCACCGCCGGCGAGGGAGGCGGAACGGGCACCGGTGGTGCGCCGGTCGTGGCCAAGATCGCCAAGTCGATCGGCGCGTTGACCATCGGCGTCGTGACCAAGCCTTTCTCGTTCGAGGGTCGCCGACGTCAGAGCCAGGCCGAGGCGGGTGTCTCTCGACTGAAGGAAGAGGTCGACACCCTCATCGTCGTCCCCAACGACCGCCTGCTCGAGATCAGCGACCGCGGCATCTCGATGATCGAGGCGTTCGCCACGGCCGACCAGGTGCTCCTGGCCGGTGTGCAGGGCATCACCGACCTCATCACGACGCCGGGTCTCATCAACCTCGACTTCGCCGACGTCAAGTCGGTCATGCAGGGCGCGGGCTCCGCGCTCATGGGAATCGGATCGGCGCGCGGCGCCGATCGTGCCATTAAGGCTGCCGAACTCGCCGTCGAGTCGCCGCTCCTCGAAGCCTCCATCGAAGGAGCGCACGGTGTCCTGCTGTCGATCCAGGGCGGATCGAACCTCGGCATCTTCGAGATCAACGACGCGGCCCAGCTGGTGAAGGAGGCCGCGCACCCCGAGGCCAACATCATCTTCGGAACCGTGATCGACGACACCCTCGGCGACGAGGTACGCGTCACGGTCATCGCGGCGGGCTTCGACGGCGGCGGACCGTCTCTGCGCATCGAGCCGGTGGGCGCGCAGCGACCGGTCTCGGCGCCGGCCGTTCCGGCGATCCCCGCCGACGACGTCGCGCGTGACCTCAACGCCGCCGAGGAGCAGAAGGCGCAGGCGCCCGAGCGCGCGCCCGAGCCCGCCCCCGTGGCTGCACGCGTCCCGGACACGTCCTACGACTCGGGTTTCGCCGATGACGACCTGGACGTGCCCGACTTCCTCAAGTGAGCACGAACGTCTGACGCAGCGGGTCCGGTGACACCGGGCCCGCTGCGTCGTCGAAGGAGAACCCATGGATGCCGCCCTCGCCGACCGGCTCGCCGACGTCGATGCGCGGATCGTCGACGCTGCCCGCGGCGCCGGCCGCGACCCCGACGAGATCACCCGGATCGTGGTGACCAAGTTTCATCCGGTATCCCTCATCTCCGACCTCTACGCGCTCGGCGTCCGCGACGTCGGAGAGAACCGTCAGCAGGAGCTCACCGCGAAGCACCGCGAGGCGGGTGGTCTCGCGGGGCTGCGGTGGCATTTCATCGGTCAGGCCCAGACGAACAAGGCCCGTGCGGTGCGTGCGGCGTCGGACGTGGTCCACTCCCTCGACCGGACGAGACTCGCCGATGCGCTCGACGCTGCGGGTGAAGGTACGGCGCTCGATGTGCTCCTGCAGGTGAATCTGACCGACGATCCCGCTCGTGGGGGCGTCGCCCCGGCGGATGTGGAGGCGTTGGCGACCCACGTGATCTCCCGCGAAACCCTGCGGGTCCGCGGCGTCATGGCGGTGGCCCCGCTCGACGAAGATCCGGCGCGTGCCTTCGAGCGCTTGCGCGCATGCTCCGACGTCGTGAGGCGGGTCGCGCCCGACGCGACCTGGATCTCGGCCGGCATGACGGGAGATTTCCCCGCGGCGATCGCGATGGGCGCGACACACCTGCGGATCGGCTCCGCAATCACGGGTCCGCGCCCCCCTCGCGACTAGCCTCGAAACAGACGAGCGAACGGAGGATGCGATGTCGAACCCGCTCAAGAAGACGATGGTGTACCTGGGCCTCGCCGACGAGGAGGAGACCTATGAGGAGACTGCCCCGCAGCCGGTCGCGCGCAAGCAGTCCGCGCAGCCCGCGCCGGTCGAGAAGGCCGCTCCGGTGACCCCTCTGCACCGGCCCGCCGTGGTGCGGCAGCCGGCCGCCGGCCCCGTGAGCGAGATCCTCACCGTGCACCCCAAGCAGTATCGCGATGCGCAGACGATCGCCGAGAACTTCCGCGAGGGGATCCCGGTCATCATCAACCTGTCGCAGATGAGCGACGCCGACGCGCGCCGCCTGATCGATTTCGCGAGCGGTCTGTCGCTCGGTCTCTACGGACGCATCGAACGGGTCACGAGCAAGGTCTTCCTGCTCTCGCCCGAGAACATCGCCGTCTCCGGCGAGGGTGCGATCGCGCAGGCCGATCCCGAGGCCGCCCCGTTCGCGTCCCAGTAAGCGATCGTGGCCGTCCTGAGCCTGGTCGGCTCCATCCTCAGCGCGCTCCTCTTCATCTACATCGTTCTCCTGTTGGCCCGGTTGGTCCTCGAGTACATCCCGATGTTCAATCGCGAGTGGCGCCCTCGTGGCGCCATGCTGGTGGTGGCCGAGATCGTGTACACGGTCACAGACCCACCCATCCGGCTCCTTCGGCGGGTGATTCCGCCCCTGCGGATCGGCGGGATCGCGATCGATTTCGCGTTCGCGATCACAATGTTCGCGTGCTTCCTGCTGTTGAGCGTCACGCGGTCGCTCGCCGCTCTGTGACCCTGCCATAGCCGTCGCCCTTCGACACCGGAGAAGGGCGGCGGCTATGCTGTTCCGAAGCGGTGTGCCCCGGTGCGACACCCCCCACGTTCCGATTCAGAGCTCTCGAAAGAGGAATCACCATGGCACTGACCCCCGATGATGTCGTCACCAAGCAGTTCCAGCACGTGCGTTTCAAGGAGGGCTTCGACCCCGACGAGGTCGACGACTTCCTCGACGAGATCGTCGTCGAGTGGCGTAAGACGATCGCCGAGAACGAAGAGCTGAAGGCCAAGCTGGCCGCGTACGAGTCCGGCGACGCAGCCCCCGCTGCGCCCGCGGCCGAAGCGCCCCAGGCTGAGGAGCCCGTCGTTTCCGAGGTGCCGGCTCCCGCTCCCGCTCCCGCCGCGGCCCCCGCCGCCGAGTCGGACGTGGCTCCCGCCGCGCAGAGCGCCGGCATCATCGAGCTGGCTCAGCGCCTGCACGACGAGCACGTCGCCGAGGGCAAGGCGCAGCGCGACCAGCTCATCTCCGAGGCTCAGGCTCAGGCGGCATCCATCGTCGCCGAGGCCGAAAAGCAGGGCCGCGATGAGCGCGCCCGTCTCGAGCAGGAGCGCACGACGCTCGAGGGCCGCATCACCGAGCTGCGCAACTTCGAGCGCGACTACCGTTCGCAGCTGCGCACGTACATCGAGGGCCAGCTCCGCGACCTCGACACCGCCGGTTCGTCGTCGGGCTCGACGCCCGTGTCGGCGATCGGTCTGTAGGCCGACTCTTTGCGCAGTCGATCTCCTCTGCGTTCGGCGGCGGCCGGCGCCCTCGTTGCGATCCTCGCGGCGACGGTGCTGGCCGCCGACCAGTTGGCGAAGACGCTGGCCATCGCCAACCTTCCGCCCGAGCGGGTGGTACCGGTCATCGGCGAAGCCCTGCAGCTGTATCTCGTCCGCAATCCGGGGGCGGCGTTCTCGCTCGGCGAGAGCGTCACGTGGATCTTCACGATCGCGCTCGCGGTCGTGGCCGGCATCATCGTGTACCTCGCCGTTGCCCGGGTGCGTTCGCGTCTGTGGGCCGTGGTCCTCGGACTCCTCCTGGGCGGTGTTCTGGGGAATCTGAGCGACCGGCTGTTGCGTGCGCCCGGCTTCCCGGTCGGGCACGTCGTCGACTTCATCTCCACGCCGTGGATGATGCCCGCGATCTACAACGTCGCCGACATCTTCATCGTGTCGATGATGATCTCCGTGGCGCTCCTGGTCCTCTTCGGTCTGCGGCTCGACGGCACGCGAGAGACGCGTGCTACCCGCGCGGCCGCAGACGCCGCGGACGAGCCGGTCGAGACCCCCGGTGAGCAGGGCGCGCGCTGACATGGACTCGCGGAGTCTGCCCGTTCCCGACGGGCTCGAGGGAGCGCGCGTCGACCAGGCCTTGGCCAAGATGCTCGGTTTCTCCCGCACCTTCGCAGCCGAAGTGGCCGATGCCGGCGGGGTGACCGTCGACGGGCGCACGGTCGGTCGTTCCGACCGCCTCCGCGCCGGGACATGGCTCAGCGTCGAGTGGGAGCCCAAACGCGACCCCGAAGTGATTCCGGTCGAGGTCCCCGACCTCGGGATCGTCTGGGATGACGACGACATCGTCGTGGTCGACAAGCCCGCCGGAGTCGCGGCGCACCCGTCCGTGGGGTGGGAGGGACCGACCGTCCTCGGCGCCCTCGCGGCCGCGGGCTTCCGGATCGCCACCAGCGGCGCCGCGGAACGCCGCGGGATCGTGCACCGTCTCGACGTCGGGACGAGCGGCCTGATGGTCGTCGCGAAGACCGAGCGCGCGTACACGCTGTTGAAGGCGGCGTTCAAGGACCGCACGGTCGACAAGATCTACCACGCGGTGGTTCAGGGCCACCCGGACCCGCTCGCGGGCACGATCGACGCGCCCATCGGGCGACACCCCCATCATTCGTGGAAATTCGCCGTCACACCCGACGGCAAGGACTCCGTGACGCATTACGAGACCCTCGAGGCGTTCCCGCGCGCCTCCCTGCTCGAGATCCACCTCGAGACCGGGCGGACGCACCAGATCCGCGTCCACATGGCCGCTCATCGGCATCCCTGCGCGGGGGATCCGCTCTACGGGGCCGACCCCACGCTTTCGGCGCGTCTGGGTCTCACGCGCCAGTGGCTCCACGCTCACCGACTCGCCTTCGCGCATCCGGCGACGGGGGAGTGGGTCACCTTCGAGTCGCCCTACCCGGCGGACCTGCAGCACGCGCTGGACGTGCTGCACGACGGCGTCTGACGCGCCCCGGAGCGGCTCAGCGGCCGCCCTCGAACCGCGTCGGTCCGCTCGCGAGCGCCGCGCGCACGCGCCCCGCCATATCGGCATCCAGGATTCGTTCGATCTCGGCGATCGGATGCCATCCGACCTCGGTCATCTCGCCGTCCACCGGCTCGGGATCGCCGTCGGACCACGTGCACGCGAACGTCAGATCGAGGTAGTCGCTCTGGTCGCCGTTGTCATACGTGACGCGGGGGATCTGGTGCACCCAGGCGAGGCGATCGACCCGGATGCGGACGCCGGCCTCCTCCTCGGCCTCGCGGGCGGCGGCGTCGGCGGGTTCCTCGCCGGGGTCGACGATTCCGGTGATCGGCGTCAGTCGGCCGGTGTCGCTGCGGCGACCGAGCAGCAGATCATCGCCGCGGACGATCACCGCGGTGACACCGACCAGCGGCAGCGGCATCGTGCCGACGTGACGGCGGAGTTCCAGGATGAAGTCGGGAGTGGGCACGCGCCAACGTTAACCCCGACCGATGTCGGAGGGGGAACGTACACTCGACGGGTGGCAGCAGACTCCTTCGTTCACCTTCACGTGCACAGCGAGTACTCGATGCTCGACGGGGCCGCGCGCATCGGCCCGATGGTGCAAGAGGCCGTCAAGCTCGGCATGCCGGCGATCGCCGTGACCGACCACGGCAACACCTTCGCCGCCTACGAGTTCTACAAGACGGCGAAGGATGCCGGCATCAAGCCGATCATCGGCATCGAGGCCTATGTCACTCCCGGAACGCACCGTTCCGACAAGTCGCGCGTCCGGTGGGGAACGCCGGAGCAGCAGAGCGACGACGTGTCCGGGTCGGGTGCCTACACGCACATGACGCTGCTGTCCGAGACGACCGAGGGCATGCACAACCTGTTCCGGCTGTCGTCCAAGGCCAGCATGGAGGGCTACTACTTCAAGCCCCGGATGGACCGCGAGCTGCTCGAGACGTACTCCGCGGGTCTGATCGCGACGACCGGATGTCCGTCGGGCGAGGTCCAGACCCGTCTGCGCCTCGGCCAGTACGACGCCGCCAAGGCGGCCGCCGCCGAGTTCCAGGATATCTTCGGCAAAGACAACTACTTCGCCGAGATCATGGACCACGGGCTGTCGATCGAGCGGCGCGTGATGTCCGATCTGCTCAAGATCGCGAAAGAGCTCGACATCCCGCTGCTCGGCACGAACGACCTGCATTACACGCACCAGCACGACGCCACGAGCCACGCGGCCCTGTTGTGCGTGCAGTCCGGCTCGACTCTCGACGACCCCAAGCGGTTCAAGTTCGACGGGGACGGCTATTACGTCAAGTCGGCGGCCGAGATGCGCCAGGTGTTCCGCGACCACCCCGAGGCGTGCGACAACACGCTGCTCATCGCAGAGCGCTGCGAGGTGGAGTTCAACACCTCCGCCAACTACATGCCGCGCTTCCCCGTTCCCGACGGTGAGACCGAAGACAGCTGGATGATCAAAGAGGTCGAGAACGGTCTGCGCGACCGCTATCCCGACGGCATCCCGGACGCGGTCCGCAAGCAGGCCGAGTACGAGACCGGCGTCATCCTGCAGATGGGATTCCCGGGCTACTTCCTGGTCGTCGCCGACTTCATCAACTGGGCCAAGGACCACGGCATCCGCGTCGGCCCCGGGCGTGGATCCGGTGCCGGCTCGATGGTCGCCTACGCCATGAAGATCACCGATCTCGACCCCCTCCAGCACGGTCTGATCTTCGAGCGCTTCCTCAACCCCGATCGCGTGTCGATGCCCGACTTCGACGTCGACTTCGACGACCGCCGCCGCGGCGAGGTGATCCAGTACGTCACCGAGAAGTACGGCGACGAACGCGTTGCCCAGATCGTCACGTACGGCACGATCAAGGCCAAGCAGGCGCTCAAAGACGCGGGTCGTGTGCTCGGCTTCCCGTTCAGCATGGGCGACAAGCTCACGAAGGCGATGCCGCCGGCGGTCATGGGCAAGGACATGCCGCTCGACGGGATGTTCAACCCCGAGCACCCGCGCTACAAGGAGGCGAGCGAGTTCCGGACGCTCATCGAGACGGATGCCGAGGCCAAGACGGTGTTCGACACCGCTCTCGGTCTCGAGAACCTCAAGCGGCAGTGGGGCGTCCACGCCGCCGGTGTCATCATGTCCAGCGAACCGCTGATCGACATCATCCCGATCATGCGCCGCGAACAGGACGGCCAGATCGTCACGCAGTTCGACTACCCCGCCTGCGAGTCGCTCGGACTGATCAAGATGGACTTCCTGGGGCTTCGCAACCTCACGATCATCAACGACGCGCTCGACAACATCGAGGCCAACCGCGGTCACCCGCTCGTCCTGGAAGACCTCGCGCTCGACGACGTCGCGTCGTACGAGCTGCTGGCGCGCGGCGACACCCTCGGCGTGTTCCAGTTGGACGGCGGGCCGATGCGCTCCCTCCTG
This sequence comes from Microbacterium canaveralium, assembly GCF_047238045.1. Classification (NCBI taxonomy): domain Bacteria; kingdom Bacillati; phylum Actinomycetota; class Actinomycetes; order Micrococcales; family Microbacteriaceae; genus Microbacterium; species Microbacterium canaveralium. Next base: position 1,348,607 of record NZ_JBDFMA010000003.1, read on the forward strand.
CGGCTCATGCGCCCCGACAACTTTGAGGACATCTCGGCGGTCCTGGCGCTGTACCGCCCCGGCCCGATGGGCGTGAACTCGCACATCAACTACGCGCTGCGCAAGAACAAGCAGCAGAAGATCGAGCCGATCCACCCCGAACTCGAGGAGCCTCTCGCAGACATCCTCGACACCACCTACGGCCTGATCGTCTACCAGGAGCAGGTGATGGCCGTCGCGCAGCGCGTGGCCGGTTACACCCTGGGTCAGGCCGACCTGCTGCGCCGCGCGATGGGTAAGAAGAAGAAGTCCGAGCTCGACAAGCAGAAGGAGATCTTCTTCGGCGGTATGACCGAGCGTGGATTCTCGGACGAGGCGCAGCAGACGCTGTGGAAGGTCCTGGAGTCCTTCGCCGATTACGCCTTCAACAAGGCCCACACCGCCGCGTACGGCCTGGTCTCGTACTGGACGGCTTATCTGAAGGCCCACTATCCCGCCGAGTACATGGCCGCGCTGCTCACCAGCGTCGGCGACTCGAAAGACAAGATGGCGGTGTACCTCAACGAGTGCCGCCGCATGGGGATCCGAGTGCTTCCCCCGGACGTCAACGAATCGATCCGCTACTTCGCGGCCGTCGGGGAAGACATCCGCTTCGGTCTCGGAGCCGTGCGCAACGTGGGCGCGAACGTCGTCGACGGGATCGTCGCCGCGCGTGACGCGGCGAAGTACACCTCCTTCCATGACTTCCTGTCGAAGGTGCCTCTGCACGTGGCCAACAAGCGAACGGTGGAGTCCCTGATCAAGGCCGGGGCCTTCGACTCGCTCGGCTCGACGCGCCGCGCACTCGTCGAGATCCACGAAGACGCGTGCGAGGGCGCCGTGCTCGACAAACGGCGGGAGGCCAATGGCGAGGTCGGTTTCGACTTCGACTCGCTGTGGGACGAGCCCCAGCAGGTGACCAAGGTGCCCGATCGGCCCGAATGGACGAAGAAGGACAAGCTCGCGTTCGAGCGCGAGATGCTCGGTCTGTACGTCTCCGACCACCCGCTCGCCGGCCTCGAGGTGCCGCTCGCCAAGCACGCATCCACGTCGATCCACGACCTGCTCGCCTCGGACGACGTCCAGGACGGCGACCAGGTCACTGTTGCCGGACTCCTCACGAGCGTGCAGCATCGGGTCGCCAAACAGAGCGGCAACCCGTATGGAATGGTGACGGTCGAGGACTTCAACGGTGAGGTGACCGTGATGTTCATGGGCAAGACCTACGCCGAATTCGCTCCCGTGCTCCAGGCGGACTCGATCCTCGTCGTGCGCGGCCGAGTGTCGCGGCGCGACGACGGGTTGAACCTGCACGCGCAGTCGGCATTCACACCCGACCTCGAGGGTTTCGACGCGCTCAGCGGGCTCACACTCGTCGTCCCCGAGCAGCGCGCGAACGAGACCCTGGTGGGCGAACTCGCCGAAATGCTGCGTCGGCATGCCGGCGACACGGAGGTGACTCTCAAGCTCCACAAAGGTGGGACCGCGAAGGTCTTCGAGGTGCCGATGCCCGTGCGGGTGACCGCCGACCTCTTCGGAGAACTGAAAGGACTGCTCGGCCCGAACTGCCTGGGCTGATGTACGGGGCAGGTTGTCAACCCCGGGCGACCCCCGCGGCTGCGCGGCCAGTCTCACAATGACGACGGACGCCGGAGGCGTCCGAAGGAAGGACCATCGTGACCGATCGCTACGACGAATCGTCGGCGCAGGGCTTCGATTCGACGCCGGAGGGCGACTCCGAACGCTGGCGGGATGCTCCGCCGCCCGCGGCCGTCTCGGGCGTCACCGAGGGAGTGCGTGACACGCACTCCGACACCGGCGACATCGAGTTCGACGGGCAAGACGATGTCGCCCCGGCACAGCAGGTGGGCGCCCGTACGCACGTCAACGCACGTCGCTCGACGCACACCGAGCTGCCCGACTCCGACGACCACGCGGCGCACCGCGCAGGCGAGACGTCTCTCCCGTCGGACGAGGCGCAACAGTACGGTGTGGGGCCGTTCTCGGTCCGAGAGGTCGTGCTTCTCGGTATCTGGGCAGTGACGTTCCTCGTGTCGTTCTTCCCGCTGAACAACCTTCCGGTGAACGTGCGTGTGCTCGGTGGCGGGGCCAATGTCTGGCTGTCGGGCCTCTGGTGGATCCCCGCCGTCGCACTCCCCACCGTCGCCGTCGGCCTGCTCGTCCTGCGCCGCCTCTCGCCGCAGGGCATTCGTCGGGTCGGATCCCTGGGCATCGACCAGTTCGCCTCGGTCGCCTTCTCCGTTGCGGCTCTCGTCTGGGTCGCCTGGGTCTGGGACACCGTGTCGGTGGTCGCGGAGACCGGGATCTGGACGCGCACCTGGGTCGTGTGGGTCGGTGCCGTCTTCCTGCTGGCCGGCGTCGTGCTGACGGTCTTCGCGCCGATCATCCCGCCGTTCGAGCAGGACTTCCAGGGTCGCCCCGAGACGCCCGCGCACCGGAATGCCCGGCCGGTCCGCGCCGTCGTGAAGCGACCCGCGCGCCCGCGCCCCGTGCGCGCGGCCGCGACGGTCGAGCACGACGGGCCCGATGATGACATCGCGGGGGAGCGCGGTCCGGTTCCCGGGAGCTACACCGGCTCCACCGACCTGCCCCACTCGCCCGAGGCCGAACCTGCGACCTCGGTCTTCCCCACGCACGGCGACGCGCACGACACCGACGTGATCAGCGCGGGATCGTCGGCACCCTCCGCGCACGCCTCCGAGTACTCCGCCGCGGCGGGGCACGACGACGCCCCCCGCCACCCGCAGCCCCAGGCGTTCTGGGCCCTCGCCCCCGAGGAGCGCGACGTCGTCGACGACTACGGCACCCCGATCTTCCGCATCGGACCCACCGCGTGGGCACTGGTGATCGAGGACCGTGGTGAGACCTTCGTCATCCGCCACGACGACGGCCGCATCGGCTACCTGCACGACGTCGCCGGCGTCACGCGCGGCTGAGCACCGCCTGCGAGCCGCCCGCCCCACGGCGGGCGGCTCGTCGCCGACCGGTAGCCTGGAACCATGCTCCGCACCATCGATCTGCGCGGCCGCGTGCTCTCGCCGGCCGAGTTCCTCGCCGTCGTTCCCCGGGCCGATGCGGCTCGGGATGAGGCCCTCGCCACCGCCGCCCGCATCGTCGACGACGTCGCCCGGCGGGGCGAGGAGGCGCTGCGCGAGCAGGCCTCGGCTTTCGATCGCGTGAGCGACCACGACATCGCGGTTCCCGCCGCGCACCTCGACGAAGCTCTGGCCGACATCGATCCCGGCATCCGTGCCGCGCTCGATGAAGCCATCCGTCGGGTGCGCGCCGCGTCCGCGGCCCAGATTCCCGCGCCGTCAGTGACCGAGTTGGGCCCCGGCGCCCGCGTTACGCAGCGCTGGCAGCCCGTGCGCCGCGTCGGGCTCTATGTGCCGGGCGGCAAGGCCGTGTACCCGTCCAGCGTCGTGATGAACGTCGTTCCCGCGCAGGTGGCCGGGGTGCGCGAGGTGGCGCTCGCGTCGCCCCCGCAGGCCGAGTTCGGCGGTCGCGTCCACCCCGTGATCCTCGCCGCCGCGAAGCTCCTCGGTGTGACCGAGGTCTACGCGATGGGGGGTGCCGGCGCGATCGGAGCTTTCGCGTTCGGCGTCTCGTCCCTGCGGCTCGACCCGGTGGACGTCGTCACCGGGCCGGGCAACAACTTCGTCGCGTCCGCGAAGCGGGCCGTCGCGGGACGCGTGGGCACCGACTCCGAGGCCGGCGCGACCGAGATCCTCATCGTCGCCGACGGCGCGGCCGACGCTGCGCTGGTCGCTGCCGACCTCGTCAGCCAGGCCGAGCACGACGAGCAGGCGTCGGCCGTCCTCGTCACGGACGCGCCCGAGCTGGCCGACGCCGTCCGTGTCGCACTCGACACCCGCGTTGCGGCGACCCGCCACTCCGAGCGCGTTCGCGCGGCTTTCGGCGGCCCGCAGTCGGCGATCGTCCTGGTCGACGACGTCGCGCAGGCGACGGCGTTCAGCAACGCGTACGCGCCCGAGCACCTCGAGCTGCACCTCGCCGACCCGCGACCGGAAGACTTCGTCAACGCCGGTGCCGTCTTCGTCGGCCCGTACACCCCGGTGAGTCTGGGCGATTACCTCGCCGGCAGCAATCACGTGCTCCCCACCGGTGGTCAGGCCCGCTACGGTGCCGGTCTGTCCGCCGCGACGTTCCTGCGGCCGCAGCAGGTGGTCGAGTACGACCGCGCCGCATTGGCCGCGGTCCACGAGTCCATCGTCACGCTCGCCGAAGCCGAGGCCCTGCCTGCGCACGGCGAGGCCGTCACGGCGCGATTCGCCGACTGATCGAGGTCTCGTCATGCACTGTCCCTTCTGCCGCAACCCCGACTCCCGGGTCATCGACTCCCGCACGAGCGACGACGGCCTCAGCATCCGTCGTCGCCGACAATGCCCGAAGTGCGGCGGGCGTTTCTCGACCGTGGAGACGGCGAGCTTGAACGTCATCAAGCGCTCCGGGGTCGTGGAGCCCTTCAGCCGTGAGAAGGTCATGTCCGGCGTCCGCAAGGCCTGCCAAGGACGACCCGTGACGGATGCCGATCTCGCCATGCTCGCTCAGCAGGTCGAGGAGACGATCCGTCAGACCGGGTCGTCGCAGATCGAGGCGAATGAGATCGGGCTGTCGATCCTCGGGCCGCTGCGCGACCTGGACGAGGTGGCCTACCTGCGCTTCGCGAGCGTCTACCAGGCCTTCGAGTCGCTCGAGGATTTCGACGCGGCCATCGCGCAGTTGCGCGCCGATCACGCCGCCCGGCCGGTGGGCGAGCCCGTCCCGGTCGACGACGTCCAGTAGCCTGGCGGGGATGTATCCCCTTCTTTTTCGCGCGGTCTTGACCCGCTTCGACCCCGAGTTCGCGCACCACCTGGCGGCCCTCGTCATCCGTGCCGCGGGGGTCTGGCCGGTGGCATCCGTCGTCCGACGCGTGACGGCGCCCGACTCCTCCACGCGGGTGCAGGCACTCGGCCTGACGTTCGACTCTCCCTTCGGCGTGGCCGCAGGGTTCGACAAGAACGTGACCATGGTCCGCGGTTTGGCCGCCCTGGGTTTCGGTCATGTCGAGGTGGGGACGGTCACCTCACTCCCGCAGCCGGGCAACCCCAAGCCCCGACTGTTCCGCCTCATCGCTGACCGCGCGGTGATCAACCGTATGGGGTTCAACAACGAGGGGGCCGAGGTCGCCGCACGGCGGCTTCGCTCCCTGCGTCGATCGCGTCGGCTTCCGGTCGTCGGGGTCAACATCGGGAAGAGCCGGGCGGTCGCCGTCGAGGACGCCACGACCGACTACGTGCGCAGCGCGCGTCTGCTCGCCCCGCTCGCCGATTATCTCGTCGTCAACGTGTCCTCGCCCAACACCCCGGGTCTGCGGGGACTCCAGGCCGTCGAGACGCTCCGTCCTCTTCTGTCCGCCGTCCGGGAAGCCGCCGGTGCGACCCCTCTCCTGGTGAAGATCGCGCCCGACCTCGCCGACGACGAGGTGGGGGACATCGCTGGACTGGCGGTGGACGTGGGTCTCGCCGGGATCATCGCCACCAACACGACCATCGGGCGCGATGGGCTGCGCACCGCCCCGGACACCGTCGAGGCGGCCGGTGCCGGAGGGCTCTCCGGCGCGCCTCTGAAGAAGCGCGCCATCGAGGTGCTCGACCTCGTGCGCGCCGCCGTTCCCGCCGACTTCGTCGTAATCTCGGCGGGGGGAGTGGAGACCGCCGCCGACGTCCGCGAGCGGCTGGCGCACGGGGCAACCCTCGTGCAGGGGTACACCGCGTTCCTCTATCGCGGACCGTTGTGGGCTCGGCAGATCAACCGCGGGCTCGCTGCACGGTCGTGACAGGGCCGGCGGCGAAGCGGTGATCGACCACCGCACGGCCGCACGTCGAGGATGCGCCCGGCCCGGAAACGGCGACGGCGGCGCGTCCCGGGAGACACGCCGCCGCTGAGGCCGGATCCCGCTCAGGCGGGGTGCTGGCCGCGCTTCACCTGCGCCTTGGGCAAGCGCATGAATCGCATCTGCACCGTGCGCATCGCGGCATACCAGCCGAGGCCCTTTTCCAGCCGGCTTTCGCCGAACTTCTCTTTGGCGGCGCGCTTCACGCGGATCGACGTGATGACCATGTCGCCGATGACGAAGAGGATGAAGATCCACAGCGCCACGAACGACCAGTACTGGAAGAACCCGTTCGGGACGAGCGTCAGAACGATCACGAGGACCATGAAGGGCATCACGCCCTCGCCGAGGTGCCAGCCCGCGTCCACGAAGTCGCGCGCGAAACGGCGCTGCGGACCCTTGTCGCGCACGGGCAGGTAACGCTCGTCGCCGGCGGCCATGCCGACGCGGGCCTTCTCGCGCTGGGCGGCGAGATCGGCGCGGGCCCGGGCCTTCGCCTCCTTCGTATCGGCCACGAGGGGACGCTTGCGCGCGGCCTCCTGCTCGGCCCGAGACGGGGTTGCGCGCCCCTTGCCCGTGGCGGTGGCATCCGATTCGACGGGGGTGTCGTTCGGGACGGGGGCGGGGGACTTGGCCACGGATAACCTCGAGAGCTCACTGGATCGGAGACTTAAGATTACCCGCATGACCCCTGACCTGTCCCGGCAGGATGCCGTGCGCGCCACCGCGTCCGACGGCATCCCCGCAGCCCTCGCCGATCTCGGTGCGCTCGTCCGCATCCCCTCCATCGCCTGGCCCGCTTTCGACCAGTCGGCGGTGGCCCGCAGCGCGGACGCCGTCGCCGAGCTGCTGCGAGGCACCGGCGTCTTCGAACGGGTGGATGTGGCGCGCGCCGCGATCGCCGACAGCGACGACCTCGGACAACCCGCCGTGCTGGCATCCCGTCCGGCCCGCAACGGTCGGCCGACCGTGCTGCTGTACGCCCATCACGACGTCCAGCCTCCCGGCGACGACGCCCTGTGGGACTCCCCGCCGTTCGAGCCCACGGTCCGCGATGGTCGTCTCTACGGCCGCGGGGCCGCCGACGACAAGGCCGGAGTCATGGTGCACGTCGGGGCGATCCGAGCCCTGAGCCAGGCGCTCGGCGATGATCTCGACCTCGGCATCGCGGTGTTCATCGAGGGCGAGGAGGAGTACGGCTCCCGCTCCTTCGCGCAGTTCCTCGTCGATCACGCGGACGTCCTCCGGTCCGACGTCATCGTCGTGGCCGACTCCGGCAACTGGGACGAGCGGACCCCCGGCCTGACGGTGTCGCTCCGCGGGAACGCGCGTTTCACGCTCACCGTGCGCACTCTCGCCCACGCGTCCCACTCGGGGATGATGGGTGGCGCGGTCCCGGATGCCATGCTCGCCACCGTCAAGCTGCTCGCGACGCTCTGGGACGACGACGGCGCTGTGGCGGTGGACGGACTCGCCGTCCGCGACGCCGAGACGCCCGAGTACGACGAGGCCACCCTTCGCGCCGAGTCGGGACTCCTCGACGGCGTGTCGCCGATCGGGCGCGACAGCATCCTGAGCCGGCTCTGGAACAAGCCGTCCGTGACCATCACCGGGTGGGATGCCACCCCGGTCGAGTCCGCGTCCAACACCCTGGCCCCGCAGACCCGCGTCGTCATCAGCGCCCGTGTCGCTCCGGGGCAGTCGGCCGAGGAGGCCTTCTCCGCCATCGAGTCGCACCTGCGCGCCCACGCACCCTTCGGTGCGCAGCTGGAGTTCAGCGATGTCGACTGCGGCGATGCCTTCCTCGTCGACACCGGCGGCTGGGCGGTCGAGGACGCCCGCGCGTCGTTCGCGGAGGGGTACGGGGTGGATGCCGTCGACGTCGGCGTCGGTGGCTCGATCCCGTTCATCGCCGACCTCGTGCGGGAGTTCCCCGGCGCCCAGATCCTCGTCACCGGTGTCGAAGACCCGCACGCCCGGGCGCACAGCCCGAACGAGTCGTTGCATCTCGAAACGTTCCGCAACGCCCTCGTCTCGGAGGCGCTCCTCCTGGAACGCCTGAACCGCCGTACCGTCTGATCGGGTCCACGGGGACGAGGCGGGCGTAGAATCGTCTCGTCCCCGCGACCGAACGACCCGAAGGGCCACGCCATGACCGACACGACACTGTCGCCCCACGCCGTCACCCGCGAGCACGGAGTCGCCCTGACCGACGCCGCTGCCGACAAGGTGAAGAGCTTGCTGTCCCAGGAGGGCCGCGACGACCTGCGCCTGCGCGTCGCCGTGCAGCCGGGTGGCTGCTCGGGCCTGATCTACCAGCTCTACTTCGACGAGCGGTACCTCGACGGCGACAAGGTCGCCGACTTCGACGGTGTCGAGGTCATCGTCGACGACATGAGCGTGCCCTACCTCGACGGTGCGAGCATCGACTTCAAGGACACCATCTCGGAGCAGGGCTTCACGATCGACAACCCCAACGCGCAGGGCTCATGCGCGTGCGGCGACAGCTTCCACTGACGCCCGACAGGACGCTCCGGCGCCGAATCTCTCGGCCCCCGGGAATCGCGGATCACACCGCGAATCCCGGGGGTTTTCGATGCTTCGGTACTGGACGATTGGCCAGAGAACCGTAAGAGCTTGCTCTAGACTGTCGAGAGCAACATCCACGACCCGGAAAGGTGCACTGTGCCCTCCAAACGTCGCCTTCGTTGGGCAGCCGTCCCCGTCGGGATCGCTTCCGTCGCACTTCTCGCCGGATGCAGCACATCGCAGCTGCACGGGTTCCTCCCCGGCTTCGTGGACGACGGAACGCCTGCGACGAACCACACCGACATGGTCGCCGGTCTGTGGGTCAACTCGTGGATCGTGCTGCTCGCGGTCGGTGTCATCACGTGGGGCCTCATGCTCTGGGCCGTCATCGCGTACCGCCGCCGCAAGGGCCAGGCCGGTCTTCCGGTGCAGTTGCGGTACAACATGCCCGTCGAGATCTTCTACACGGTCGTCCCGCTGATCCTGGTCGTCGGTTTCTTCGCTTTCACCGCGCGTGATCAGAACACGCTCGAGACGCAGTACGAGAACCCCGATGTATCGATCACGGCATACGGCAAGCAGTGGGCATGGGACTTCCAGTACAACGGCACGCGCGAGGACAACTCCGACGCGGTGTACTCGATGGGGGTCCAGGCCAAGGCGACCGGCGAAGGTTACGACCTGCAGGACGTTCCCACGCTGTACCTCCCCGTCAACAAGACGGTGAAGATCGACCTCCGCTCGCGCGATGTCATCCACTCCTTCTGGATCATCGACTTCCTGTACAAGAAGGACATGTACATCGGTCGCGACAACGAATGGTCGTTCACGCCCACTCGTGAGGGCACGTACGAAGGCAAGTGCGCCGAGCTCTGCGGTGAGTACCACTCCGCAATGCTCTTCAACGTCAAGGTCGTCAGCGAGGCCGAGTACGAGTCGTACCTCGACTCGCTGCGCGAAGCCGGTGACGTGGGCGACATCACTGATCTGTCCCGCCTGCAGAACCTCAGCACGGCCGGCGGCACCGAAGGGAACGAGTGATCATGGCCACGACTCTTCCGCTCCAGGGCACGGGGCCCTCGCGCCCGACGACCCTGCCGCCGCGCCAGGCAGCGCTGCTGAGCAGCACGCGCGTCGAACAGAAAGGCAACCTGGTCGTCAAGTGGATCACCTCCACCGACCACAAGACGATCGGGTACATGTACCTGATCGCCTCGGTGCTCTTCTTCATGCTCGGCGGTGTGATGGCGCTCATCATCCGTGCGGAGCTGTTCGAGCCCGGGATGCAGATCATCCCCACGAAAGAGCAGTACAACCAGCTCTTCACAATGCACGGCACGATCATGCTGCTCATGTTCGCGACGCCGTTGTTCGCCGGCTTCGCCAACGCGCTGCTGCCCCTGCAGATCGGTGCGCCTGACGTGGCGTTCCCGCGCCTGAACGCTTTCGCCTTCTGGCTCTTCCTCTTCGGCTCGACGATCGCCGTGTCCGGCTTCCTCACCCCTCAGGGTGCGGCGGGCTTCGGCTGGTTCGCGTATCAACCGTTGGCCAACGCGAGCTTCTCTCCGGGCGTCGGAGGAAACCTCTGGATGCTCGGTCTCGGCATCAGCGGTTTCGGCACCATCCTCGGTGCGGTGAACTTCATCACGACCGTCCTGACGATGCGAGCTCCGGGCATGACGATGTGGCGCATGCCGATCTTCTCGTGGAACACGCTCATCACGAGCATCCTGATCCTGCTCGCGTTCCCCGTCCTGGCCGCGGCGATCTTCGCCGCCGCCGCCGACCGCGTGTTGGGCGCCCAGATCTACAACCCCGAGAACGGCGGCGTGCTGCTGTGGCAGCACCTGTTCTGGTTCTTCGGCCACCCCGAGGTCTACATCATCGCGCTGCCGTTCTTCGGCATCGTTTCGGAGATCTTCCCGGTGTTCAGCCGTAAGCCGATCTTCGGGTACAAGACCCTCGTCTACGCCACGATCGCGATCGCGGCGCTGTCGGTGGCGGTGTGGGCACACCACATGTACGTCACCGGTGGTGTGCTCCTCCCGTTCTTCGCGCTCATGACGATGCTCATCGCGGTGCCGACCGGCGTGAAGATCTTCAACTGGATCGGCACGCTGTGGCGCGGCTCGGTGACCTTCGAGACGCCGATGGTGTTCGCGCTCGGCTTCCTCGTGTCGTTCGTCTTCGGTGGTCTCACCGGCGTCATCCTGGCGTCGCCGCCGCTGGACTTCCACCTGTCGGACTCGTACTTCGTCGTGGCCCACTTCCACTACGTGGTCTTCGGAACCGTCGTGTTCGCGATGTTCGCCGGCTTCTACTTCTGGTGGCCGAAGTGGACGGGCAAGATGCTCAACGAGCGTCTCGGCATGGTCCACTTCTGGATGCTGTTCGTCGGCTTCCACATGACCTTCCTCATCCAGCACTGGCTGGGCGTGGACGGCATGGTGCGCCGCTACGCGGACTACGCCGCCGCCGATGGATTCACGTGGGGCAACCAGCTCTCCACCGTCGGATCGATGATCCTCGGCGCCTCGATGATCCCGTTCCTGCTGAACGTCTGGATCACGGCACGCAAGGCACCGCGTGTGACCGTCGATGACCCGTGGGGTTACGGAGCGTCGCTCGAGTGGGCGACCTCGTGCCCCCCGCCGCGTCACAACTTCACGTCCATCCCGCGCATTCGCAGTGAACGTCCCGCCTTCGACCTGAACCACCCCGAGGCTGGCGTTCCTGTCGGTGTCGGTCCGGCCAAGGACGCCCCCGATGCGCCCGTCGTCGACGCCGCGGCCGGAGAGGTCAAGTAACCCAATGCGTACCAATGTCGGACTCTGGTGGCTCCTCGCCGCCTTCGGTTTCTTCATCGCCGCCGTGTACACGGTGTGGAGCCTCATTCAGCACGGTGGTGTCGAGTGGGTCGGCACCGTCGCCCTCGTCTTCCTCGGGCTGATGTCGTCGATGATCGCGTTCTACATCGGGCGCGTGGTCAAGGCGCAGCGTGGAGAGCTTCCCGAGGACTCGCTGACGGCCGACATCGATGACGGCGACCCCGAGATGGGCGAGTTCAGCCCCTGGTCGTGGTGGCCCATCGTCCTGGCGGGTTCGGCGGCCATCGCCGCGATCGGCCTGGCGGTCGGCAGCTGGCTGGTGCCGGTGGCCTTCTGCATCTTCGCCATCGCCATCGTCGGCTGGGTCTACGAGTACTACCGCGGGTACTTCGCGCGCTGATCCTGTGCCCCTTCGGTTGAATACGGCCGCCGTCTCTGACGCCGGCGCCCACCGTCCGACCAACCAGGACGCCGCGTTCGCGGCGTCCTGGGGTGCGGCGGTGGCCGATGGCGTCGGCGGTGGCCCCTCCGGCGATCTGGCGTCTGCCGCTCTCGTGCATCGTCTGGTCGCCACTCGCGGTGCCGGACTCGATGCCGACGGGCTCCTCGTGCGCATCCGCGAGGCGAACTGGGACATCCGCGCTCACGTCGAACGCAACCCGGCCCTGGAGGGCATGGCGACGACTTTCACGGGGGTCTTCCTCGGTGCGGGTTCCGAGCTGCTCCTCGCGCACGCGGGCGACTCTCGGGCCTATCTCCTTCGGGACGGAGAGTTCTCGCGTCAGACGCGCGACGACTCCTACGTGCAGGCCCTCGTCGATCATGGGATCATCTCGCCGGAGGCCGCGGCCGCGCACCCGCGACGCAACATCATCACCGCGTCGCTCGCGGGCTCTGAGGGAGACGTGGTGTCGGTCGCGACGCACGAGCCCCGGCTCGGCGATCGATGGGTGCTCTGCAGCGACGGACTCACCGACTATGTGCCCGAAGCGGATGTCGCACGCCTCGTCTCGGAAGCCGGCGACCCCCGTGCGGCGGCCGCCTCGTCCGTCGAGCTCGCTCTGGAAGCCGGCACTCGTGACAACGTCACGGTCGTCGTCTGCGATGTCGTCGACGATGAAGACCCGGATTCAGCGCCCGTCTTCTTCGGATCGGCGGCGCGGTGGTTCACCGAGGACGTCGAGACCGCCTGAGGGCGGCATCCTGACTCACACCGCGCTGGCGCGCGTGGCGGAGTCGTCGATCGCCCGGGTGGCGATCTCGACGCTAGCGGGCCCACCGTGCCCGTCCTCCTCGACGACGTGCAGGAGGCTTCCCGGCCAGGCCCGATGCAGTTCCCACGCCGTGAGGACGGGGCCGCTGATGTCACGTCGTCCGTGCACGAGGACTCCGGGAATCCCGGCCAGTCGATGAGCGCGAGCCATGACCGCGTTCTCGCCCGGCAGGAAGCAGTCGTTCGCCCAGTAGTGAGTCACGAGCGTGGCGAAGTTCAGACGGTGCCGTGCGTCGTCGTGCAGCGGCCCGGGGGTGGCGAGGGGCCCCAACGAGATATGTGTGGCTTCCCATGCATCCCACCGCTCCGCGGCATCCGTGCGCACCGCGGGGTCGGCGTCGCGCAGGAGGCGGGCGTATCCCTCGATGGTCCGCTCGTCCGGGCGCAGAGGCTCTCGCAGGTGCTCATGCGCCTCCGGGAACACCGGTCTCATGCCGTCGGTGATCCAGTCGATCTCGGTCCGCCCGCCAGTCGTGACCGCGAGGTTGACGATCTCCGTCACCCGCTCGGGATGTGCGAGCGCATACGCGAGCGCGAGCGTCGATCCCCACGAGACGCCGTGCAGCAACCACTCGTGGATGCCGAGATGCTCGCGTACCGCTTCGATGTCGGCGATGAGGTGGGTCATGGTCTGCGTCTCGAGCGTGTCGAGGCGGTCGCATGCCCAGGGGGTGCTGCGTCCACATCCGCGCTGGTCGATTCCCACGATGAGGTGCCGAGTCGGATCGAAGTGTCGACGGTAGCCACCCCGACCGAGCCCACCGCCCGGGCCGCCATGCAGGTAGAGCGCGGGGCGTCCATCGGGGTTGCCCGATGCCTCCCAGTACAACCGGGCGCCGTCGGGCCGGGAGAGGAAGCCTGTCGTGAAAGGTTCGAGGGGAGGATGCACCACTGAGTCAGCCTAGGCCAGAGCTCGGGGCGGCTCTCCTCAGCGCCGGACGACCATCACGGTCGGGTCGAAGACGCGCTCGAGCGGACCCTCATCGTTCTCGTACGGTTGGCCTTCGCGCACCCAGTACTCGTACCCGCCGATCATCTCGCGAACCTGGTACCCGAGCCGGGCGAACTCGAGGGCGCCCTTCTGGCCTGCGTTGCATCCGGGGCTCCAGCAGTAGACCACCACTGGAATCTCGCGATCGAGTTCACTCGGGGCGCGATCGGCGATCTGGCGATAGGGGATGTGGACCGCGCCGGTGATGCGTCCCTGTGCCCACGCGTCGTCACCGCGGACGTCGACCAGGACGAAGGAGTCGCCCGCCCGCTGTGCAGCATAGACGTCGGAGGGATCCGTCTCGAAGGCGAGTCGGTGTGAGAAGTAGCTCTCGGCGTCGTTCATGGCACCACGGTAGAGCTGCGTCCCCCGGCGGGGGAGTGCCTGGGATGCCACTCAGCCACGGCATCCTGCCAGTTCGGCATCCCGTCGCGAAGAACCCGAGAACGACGGAACCCCGATGCCGAAGCACCGGGGTTCCGTCGTGATGACTACTCGCTCTTGTCGCCGTGAGGCGGGTTCTGCTCACCCAGGCCCTTCGGGGCGGGGAGCTCGACCTCGACGCGCTCACCGATTGCCATGTGAGGCCGGCCCTCGGCATCGGCCCGAGCATTCGCACCGGCGATCTCGTCGGTCTCCTCGTGGTCGATGTGGTCGAGCTCGTGGTGCTGGTGAGCCACCGCGGCGTCGAGCTCGGCCTGCGTCAGCGGAGTGAGGCGGTCTTCGAAGAACCACCGCGACACCGAAGCGCGGAAGTTCTGGAGAGCCGAGATCTGACCCTTGGCGTTCGGCCGCACCACGAGAGGCTCGTACGTCTCGTTGTCGACCAGCTTCCAGCGCTCGTACTCGTCCACGGGCTGGTGGACCTCGATGTACTCGCCACCCGGGAGACGCACGATGCGGCCGGACTCGTAGCCGTGCAGCGCGATCTCGCGATCCTTCTTCTGCAGCGCGATGCAGATGCGCTTCGTGACGAAGTACGCGATGATCGGGCCGACGATGAGCAGCGCCTGCAGGGCGTGGATGACGCCCTCCATCGTGAGGTGGAAGTGCGTCGCCATGATGTCGGACGAGGCGGCAGCCCACATGACCGCGTAGAACGTGACACCGGCGGCGCCGATGGCCGTGCGAGTGGCGGCGTTGCGGGGGCGCTGAGCGATGTGGTGCTCGCGCTTGTCACCGGTGATCCACGCCTCGATGAACGGGTAGATCAGCACGAGCACGATGAACAGACCCAGCACGCCGACCGGGATGATGATGTTCCAGGACCAGGTGTGGCCCCAGAGCACGAACTCGAGGTGCGGCGGGATCAGGCGCAGCATGCCGTCGGCGAAGCCGATGTACCAGTCGGGCTGAGTACCGGCCGACACCGGGGACGGGTCGTACGGACCGTAGTTCCAGATCGGGTTGATCGTCACCAGCGCGGCGATCAGCACGATCACACCGAAGGTGATGAAGAAGAACCCGCCCATCTTGGACGCGTACACCGGGAGGATCGGGTAGCCCACGACGTTGCTGTTCGTCCGAGCCGGGCCCGCGAACTGCGTGTGCTTGTTGATGATCATCAGCATGAGGTGCACGGCCAGCAGCGCCACGAGGATCGCCGGCAGCAGCAGGATGTGCAGCGTGTAGAGGCGCCCGACGATCGCGGTGCCCGGGAACTCGCCGCCGAACAGCAGGAACGACGTCCATGTGCCGATCAGGGGGAGACCCTTGATCATGCCGTCGATGATGCGGAGACCGTTACCCGAGAGGAGGTCGTCGGGGAGGGAGTATCCGGTGAAGCCCTCGGCCATCGCGAGGATGAAGAGGATGAAGCCGACGACCCAGTTCAGTTCGCGCGGCTTGCGGAAGGCGCCGGTGAAGAACACGCGGAGCATGTGCACGCCGATACCGGCGACGAACACCAGCGCGGCCCAGTGGTGGATCTGACGGACGAGCAGGCCGCCGCGGAGATCGAACGAAATGTGCAGCGCGGACTCCATCGCCGCGGACATCGCGATACCGCGCATCGGCTCGTAGGCGCCGTTGTAGTGCGTCTCGACCATCGAGGCCTGGAAGAAGAACGTCAGGAACGTGCCCGAGAGCAGGACGACGACGAAGCTCCACAGGGCGATCTCGCCCAGCATGAACGACCAGTGGTCGGGGAAGATCTTCCGACCGAGCTCTTTGACGATGCCCGAGATGCTCGTGCGCTCGTCGAGGTAGTTCGCGGCGGCGCCGACGAACCGACCACCGAGGGGCTTGCCGTTGAGGTCTGCCTTCGGCGGGCCCGAGTAGACCGCCGGTTCAGTGGTCACGTTCTCCGTGGGGTGGGTGGCGGTGCTCATGAGCGCTCCCAGAAGCTGGGGCCGACGGGCTCTTCGAAGTCACTCTGCGCGACGAGGTAGCCCTCGGCGTCGACGGAGATGGGGAGCTGCGGCAGGGGACGGGCGGCCGGGCCGAAGATGACGGCCGCTCCGTTGGCGACGTCGAACTGCGACTGGTGGCAGGGGCACAGAAGGTGGTGGGTCTGCTGCTCGTACAGGGCGACGGGGCAGCCGACGTGCGTGCAGACCTTGGAGTACGCGACGATGCCGTCGTACGTCCAGTCCATGCGGTTGGTCTCGGGGTTCAGCTGCTCGGGCTGCAGACGCATGAGCAGGACGATCGCCTTCGCCTTCTCCTCGAGATAGCCCTCGTCGTGGCCGAGGCCCGCGAGCTCTTCGGGGATGACGTGGAACGCGGAGCCGAGCGTGACGTCGGCGGCGCGGATCGGCCGTCCGGACGGGTCGTGCGCCAGGCGCATGCCGCCCTTCCACATGGTGTGGCTGAGCGCCTCAACCGGGTCGACGTCCTGAGGGGCGAGACCGCGGAACAGCGTGATGCCGGGGATCACCGAGGCGAGCAGCGCCGCGAACATCGAGTTGCGGATGATCTCACGCCGACCGAAACCGGAGTCTTTGTCGGCCTCGACGAAGGCGTTGATCGCACCTTCGCGGGTCGCATCGCGCCCACGCGTCGCGTGGCGGTCTTCGATGTGCTCCTTGTCGGACATGACCGACTTCGACCAGTGGATCGCGCCGATACCGATCGCCAGCAGCGCGAACGCGATGCCCAGACCGATGAAGAGGTTGTTGTACCGGATGTCGATCAGCGCGCCCGACTCGATCGGGAAGATCATATAGGCGATGCTCGCCCAGATGCTCGCCGCGACCGAGAAGTAGAACAGCGTGTAGACCGTGCGGACCGCACGCTTCATCGCCTGCGGGTCCTGATCGGTCATGCGCTGGCGGTGCCCCGGGATACCGGGGTTCTGCACGGGGTCGGGAACCGCGACGGCGAGCCCGGAGCCGGGCTTCCATGAAGCCCTCTCGTGCTCGAGTGCGTCTTCCTCGTGTGCCATGGTGCTCCTCGTACGTTACGTAATGTCGATGACGACGATCAGTTGGACTTCGCCGTGATCCACACGGTGAGCGCGATGAGCGCCCCGATGCCGAAGATCCAGATGAACAGACCCTCAGAGACCGGACCGAGTGATCCGAGTGCGTACCCGCCGGGGGACTCGGACTTCTGAAGGAACATCAGGTACGAGATGACGTCGCGCTTGTCTTCGGGCGTGAGGTTGAGGTCGTTGAAGACCGGCATGTTCTGCGGACCGGTGACCATCGCCGCATACATGTTGACCGGGGTGACCGTGTGCAGGTCGGGCGCCCACTTGCCCTCGGTGAGAGCGCCGCCGGCGCCGGCCACGTTGTGGCACATGGCGCAGTTGATGCGGAACAGCTCGGCGCCGTGGGACACATCGCCCTCGCCGTCGACGATCTCCTCGGATGGGTACGTCGGCCCGGGAGCGGCGGACTGCACGTAGGCGGCGATCGCGTTGATCTGCTCGTCGGTGAACTGCACCGGCTTCTGCGGAGCCTGCGGGCCCTGGGCCTGCAGCGGCATGCGACCGGTCGACACCTGGAAGTGGACCGAGAGCTCGCCGACGCCGAACAGCGAGGGCCCCTGCTGGCTGCCCTGCAGGTCGAGACCGTGGCAGGTCGCGCAGTTGGCCTGGAAGAGCTTCTTGCCCTCGTCGACCGTGCTGGCCGAGTTGGAGGCGCTCGTGGGGGTGTCGGTCGCGGCCATAGCGGCCGATGCGCCGGCGTAGATGCCGCCGGTCAGCAGCAGACCGATACCGATCAACGCGGCGGCGGCCAGGGGGCTGCGGCGTCCGTTGGAGCGACGCGGCTTCTTCTCTCGTGCCATGTGGGGTACAGCTCTCTTACTTCAGGAAGTAGATGACGAAGAACAGTGCAATCCAGACGACGTCGACGAAGTGCCAGTAGTAGGACACGACGATCGAGGTGGTCATCTCTTTGCGACCGAAGTTCTTCACGGCGTACGCCCGGCCGATCACGAGCAGGAAGGCGATGAGGCCGCCCGTCACGTGCAGGGCGTGGAAGCCGGTGGTCAGGTAGAAGGCCGACGCGTAGGGGTTGGCGCTGATGGGCATGCCCTCGGTCACCAGCGTCGCGTACTCCCACACCTGACCCGACACGAAGATCGCGCCGAGGATGAAGGTGAGGTAGAACCACTCCACCATTCCCCACTTGGCCAGACCGACTCGCTTGCCGGTGCGGTACGGCTGGTACCGCTCGGCGGCGAAGACGCCCATCTGGCACGTGACCGAGGACAGCACGAGGATGATCGTGTTGACGGTCGCGAAGGGGACGTTGAGCAGCTGCGTCTCTTCGGCCCACAGGGGCGCGGACGTGCTGCGCAGAGTGAAGTAGATCGCGAACAGGCCGGCGAAGAACATGACTTCGCTGCCCAGCCACACGATGGTGCCGACGGCGACCGGATCGGGCCGCTTCACGGCACGCACGGCCTGGGAGTACGTCGCTGGGGTCGTCACCATCCCATTATGCGGGATCCAACGCGGCGATATTCCCATCTCCCGCTGGAGTTATTCCATCGTCGAGACTTAGGGATACCTAAGAATCCGCAAGGAATCCCCGGTGCGGAACGGGTTCTCCAACCGTGCCCCACGACCGAGGACGACACGCCGTGTGTGGAAGGATCGTGGCATGGCGGAACCCTTCACCTGGCCCGATCTGCTCACCTCTCTGCTGGAGGGCCGCGACCTCAGCGTGTCGGAGTCGACATGGGCGATGCGTCGCGTCATGGCGGGTGAGGCGACACCCTCTCAGCTGGCCGGCTTCCTCATCGCGCTGCGCGCGAAGGGCGAGACGGTCGAGGAGATCGTCGGGTTCCGCGACGCGATCCTGGAGGCCGCCGTCCCGCTGCCCGTCCGCGCGGAGGTCCTCGACATCGTCGGCACCGGCGGCGATCGCTACGGCACCGTCAACGTTTCGACGATGGCGGCGGTCGTGGCTGCGGCATCCGGAGTCCCCGTCGTCAAGCACGGCAACCGCGCCGCCAGCTCGGCCTCCGGATCCTCCGACGTGTTGTCCTCCCTCGGTATCGCGCTGACCCTCGACCCTGACGCCGTGGCCGCGACTCTCGAGCGCACCGGCATCACGTTCGCCTTCGCCGCCGCATTCCACCCGGGATTCCGTCACGCGGGCCCGACGCGTGCCGAGCTCGGCGTCCCCACGGTGTTCAACTTCCTCGGTCCGCTGTGCAACCCTGCCCGCGCCGAGGCCAACGCGGTCGGGGTCGCGCATCTCGACCGGGTCCCGCTCATCACGGGAGTCTTCCGCACGCGCGGGGCGACGGCCCTGGTGTTCCGCGGCGACGACGGACTCGACGAGCTCACGACGACCGGGCACAGCCGCATCTGGGAGATCAGCCGGGGCGACGTGCACGAGCACGATCTGGATCCGCGGGATCTCGGCATCCCCCTGGCCGACATCGACGACCTGCTCGGTGGGTCGCCCGATCACAACGCCGAGGTCGTGCGACGGACGCTCGCGGGCGAAACCGGGGCCGTGCGCGACATCGTCCTGCTCAACGCGGCTGCGGGGCTCGTGTCGTACCGGTTGTTCCAGGATGCCGCCGAGGTGCAGCGCCCGATCCTGGAGCGCATCGCCGAGGCCATGTCCGACGCGGCGGCGGCGGTCGACGATGGTCGCGCGCTGAAGAAGCTGGACGAGTGGGTGGCGACGACCCGCGAGCTGGCGGGCTGAACATGCACCCGCTCGACGCGCTCACCGAGATCGCGTACCTGCTCGAGCGGGAGAGATCGTCGCGCTACAAGTCGAAGGCGTTCCGCACGGCCGCCGCGGCCATCGACGGACTGAGCGACGAGGAGCTGCGCGATCCGGGCCTGCGCCGGCGTCCGGGCATCGGGGACTCGACGTTCGCGGTGATCCGCGAGGCGCTGGACGGCGGTGTGCCCGAGCGCTTGGCGGTGTTGCGCGCGGCGGCTGGGGTGGTCGGCGGGGGAGAACTGCGGGCGGCGCTCCGCGGCGATCTGCACAGCCACAGCGACTGGTCGGACGGACTGACGCCGATCGAGCCGATGGTCGAGGCCGCGCGGCGGCTCGGGCACGAGTACCTCGCGCTGACGGATCACTCGCCTCGGCTCACCGTCGCCAACGGGCTGTCGCCCGAGCGGCTGCGTGAGCAGATCGAGATCGTGCGCGGATTCTCGGACGATCGCTTCTCGCTGCTGACGGGCATCGAGGTCGACATCCTGGATGACGGCGGTCTCGACCAGGAGGACGCCCTGCTTCGCGAGCTCGATGTCGTCGTGGCATCCGTTCATTCGAAGCTGCGCATGGAGGCGCCGGCGATGACGCGTCGCCTCGTCGCGGCGGTCGGTAATCCGCGGGTGAATGTGTTGGGCCACGTCACGGGGCGACTCGTGGAGGGCTCACGCGGGACACGCCCGCCATCGGAGTTCGACGCGAGAGCGGTGTTCGCGGCGTGCGCGGCGTCGGGGGTCGCCGTCGAGATCAACTCGCGTCCCGAACGCCAGGACCCGCCGGACGATCTTCTCGCCCTCGCCCTGGCGGAGGGATGCCTGTTCTCGATCGACTCGGACGCGCACGCGCCGGGCCAGCTGTCGCTGCTGGATCATGGCGCGGCCCGCGCCGAGGCGGCGGGCGTGCCGGCCGAACGCATCATCACGACGTGGCCTTTGCACCGGCTGCGAGAGTGGCTCGCGCGCGACCGCTGACGTCAGCGGCGCAGGGCCGCGACGGCTCGGGTCATCGACGTACCGAGGTTCCACCGCTCGGCCCACTTCGCGGCTGCCTCGGCGCGGGCGTCGTCGACGAGGATGCGGTCATCGGTCGGGACGAGGTCGAGGTCGCGCGCGACCCGCACCACCGTCGGCGCCACGTCGAGGTACTCGCCGGCGGCCAGGATCTTGGCCCGTTGGGCGGGGGTTCCCGCGGTGCCGTCGGCGGCGGCGGCCCGGATGCCGCCGAGGTCGCCGGACGCGGCCAGCAGCGCCGCGGCAGATTTCTCGCCGATGCCCGGGACACCCGGCAGCCCATCGGAGGGGTCACCCCGCAGGGCCGCGAAATCGGCGTATTGACTCGCGCGGATTCCGTAGCGCGCCTGGACGGCCGCGTCGTCGATGATCTCGAGGTTGCTCATTCCCCGGGCGGTATAGATGACCCGCACGGCGCGCTCGTCGTCGACGAGCTGGAACAGGTCGCGGTCGCCGGTGACGATGTCGACGGGGGCGTCGGCGTGGGTGGCGAGTGTGCCGATGACGTCGTCCGCCTCGTGGTCGGCGGCGCCGACGATCGAGATACCGAGCGTTTCGAGCGTTTCGCGGATGAGCGGGATCTGCGCCGTCAGCGCGGGCGGGACCTCTTCGACGTCGGGCGCGCCGTCGACGGTCTGCACGACTCGGTGAGCCTTGTACGTCGGAAGCAGATCCACCCGCCACCCCGGCCGCCAGTCATCGTCCCAGCAGGCCACGAGCCGCGTCGGCTCATAGGTCGTGACGAGCTTGGCGATGATGTCGAGCAGACCCCGCACGGCGTTGACGGACGTGCCGTCGTCGGCCTTGACCTTGTCGGGGACGCCGTAGAACGCGCGGAAGTACAGCGACGCGGTGTCGAGGAGGAGCAGCTTTTCCGGACGGGATGCCATGTCATCAGGGTAGTGATGACGTGCGGCTGGGCAGTGGCATCGGTGCCTTCTTTCAGGGCTGACCCGACCAATAGGCTTTCGATCATGTCCGGAGCGGTTTCGACACTCGCGGTCCTCGGCGTGCGCTGGGCAGAGTTCCCGCGCTCGGACTTCGGGCCCCGTGTGCGGCGCCGCATCGGACGCCGTCTTCCATCGACACGGCGGATTCTCGATTGGACGGTGGATGGCGTCCCTCTTCGGGAAGTGGTCCTCTTCCCGGAAGGGGTAACGGTCGACGAAGTGACATTCCTGGACGACGATCTCAGAGGCGACAGTTTCGTCATCGGGAGCTTGCGTGCGCTCCTCGGCGAGGACGTCTCGGGCGTGGACCCGTGGGTGTCCTTCATCGACGACCGCGTGGCCGTCTTGTTCTGTCCGCAGTGCGGCGATCTCGCGTGCGGGGCTCTGACCGTCGACGTGCATGTCGACGGCGAGATCGTCGAGTGGCGCGACATCGGATATCAGACTGGTCTCGGGGACGAGCGCGTGACGTCCACCACCCCGCCCGTCACGCTTCGTTTCGACCGCGCGCAGTACGAGGCGACAGTGCGCACGCTGCTCGCCGTGTGGAGTGCCTAGAGTGTCGGGGTGTCCTTCGGTGCCCGACCCCTCCGCCCCTCCGCCTCCGCCCCGTGCCCGTGCGGGCGCGCGGTGTTCGGCGAATGCTGTGGGCCGCTCCTGGACGGCGTCCCGGCGCCGTCGGCCGAACGCCTGATGCGGTCGCGGTACACCTCCTTCGTGGTCGGCGACGCCGACCACCTCGTCCGGACGTGGCATCCGCGTACCCGGCCGACCGAGATCGATCTCGACGACGACGCGGTCTGGGAGGGGCTCGTCGTCGATGAGGCGCTCGAGGACGGGGATGCCGCGGTGGTCGTGTTCCGCGCATCGTGGCGGCGCGCGGGGGAGCAGGGTGTGCTCTCGGAGCGGAGCAGGTTCACGCGCCGTGGAGGCCGCTGGGTGTACGTCGACGGTGACGTCGGCTGAGCACGTCAAGCCCGGCTCCGGTGTCGGAGGCGGTGCGTAGGCTCGCGAATCGACACCCGATGAGAGGACACACATGATCCCCGATGCGCTTCGCGATCTGCTCGAGAATCCGAACTACGGTGCGCTGGGCACCGTTCGTCCCGACGGATCGGTGCAGGTCAATCCGATGTGGTTCGAGTTCGACGGCGAACATCTGCTCTTCACCCACACGACGACGCGGCAGAAGTATCGCAACCTGCAGGCGAACCCGTCGATGAGCCTCATGGTCTTCGACCCCGATCAGCCGTACCGCTACATCGAAGTGCGCGGACGCCTGGTGGACGAGGTCGCTGATCCCGAGGGAGCGTTCTACGTGCGCCTCGGACAGCGCTACGGCAACCCCGCGCAGCAGGCGCCGCCCGACCGGGCGCAGCGCGTGATCCTGAAGATGTCGGTCGAGAAGGTCGGAGGGCAGTGACATGGAACGCATCGTGATCGTCGGTGGGCACGGCAAGGTCGCCCTGCATCTGGCGGGTCTGCTGGCCGAACGCGGAGACGAGGCGATCTCTGTCGTCCGCAACCCGGATCACCGCTCCGACGTGGAGGAGGCGGGCGGTCAGCCGCTGGTACTCGACGTCGAGACCGCTGAGGTCGACGATCTCGCCGCGGCCTTCGACGGCGCCGACGCCGTGGTGTGGTCGGCCGGTGCGGGCGGTGGCTCGGCGGAACGCACCTACGCGGTCGACCGCGACGCCGCGCAGCGTGCGGTCGACGCGGCCAGCCGGGCCGGTGTGCGGCGGTTCGTGATGGTGTCGTGGATCGGCTCGACGCCGGACCATGGCATCCCTCGGGACGACCCTTTCTTCGCGTACGCCGACGCCAAGCTCGCGGCCGACGATCACCTCCGCGCGAGCGACCTGGACTGGACGATCCTCGGCCCCGGCACCCTCACGCTCGACCCGCCGACCGGGCGCATCACCACGGCGCCCCAGGGGAAGGCCGAGGTCGGCCGCGCGGATGTGGCGGCCGTCGTGGCGGCGACCCTCCTGCAGCCGGCCACGATCGGCCGCTTCATCCGTTTCGGTGCGGGCGACACGCTGATCGCCGAAGCTCTCACCGACATCCCCGAAGGAGAGAACGAATGACCGCCCTGTCCCCGAAGGTCGAGGCCCTCGCCGCCCTGCACCACGCGCCCGAGATCCTGCGGGTGGTGAACGTATGGGACGTCGTGTCGGCCCGCGCCGTCGCCGACCTTCCTCAGACACGCGCTCTCGCGACCGCCGGTCACTCGATCGCCGCGACGTTCGGGTACGAAGACGGCGAGAAGATCCCGCTCGATCTCATGCTCGACATGGTCGGGCGCATCGTCGCCGCGGTCGATGTGCCCGTCTCGGCCGACCTCGACTCGGGGTACGGCAACCCGGGCGAGACCGTCCGCCGCGCCATCGGCGTGGGCGTCGTGGGTGCGAACGTCGAGGACCGCATGCAGCCGCTCGCCGATTCGGTCGCTGCCGTCGAAGCGATCATCGCCGCGGGGCAGGCCGAGGGCGTCCCGTTCGTCCTGAACGCGCGCACGGACGCCGTCCTGAAGGGCGGCGACCGTCCGCTGCAGGACAAGCTGACGGATGCCATCGAGCGCGGCCGCGCCTACCTCGCCGCCGGTGCCACCACTGTCTTCGTGCCGGGGTTGCTCGATGCGGACTCCACCCGGCGGCTCGTCGACGGGATCGGGGAACGCAAGGTGAGCGTCATCGGCGTCCCGGGCGCGCTCACCGCGGCGGAATACGAAGCCCTCGGCGTCGCGCGGATCTCCTACGGCCCGCAGACCCAGCGTGTCGCACTCACCGCTCTGCAGGACCTCGCGATCGACCTGTACGCCGACGGGGTCATCCCGTCGTCGGTGCGCGCGCTGAACTGAGGGGACTCAGTCCTCGACGTCGTCATCGGGATCGTCCACGACCACGATGACGCCGTCGGGGATCGGGTCGCCCAGCAGAGGTTCGGCCGCGATCGTGAGGTCGATGGTGGCGCGCAGCAGTCCGCCCATCGTGGGCGAGCGCAACAACTGCATCTGATCGAGTTCCCCGAGCGGGGCGATCGCGGCGACCTGCCAAGCGCGCTCGAGCGGCTCCTCCGACAGCTCCACCTCGGGGTCCCATCGTGTCGCACCGAACTCCCGAGCACGTCCCAGGACGCGGCGGACGATGCGTTCGGCCTCCTCGAGGAGGGGCGCGAGCGCGTCGTTCCATTCGAGATCCGGGAGGGGACGCACCTCGGCCCGCGGATAGGGGGCGTCGTCGAGCCACTCGACGATCTCGAACCGCTCGGCCCCGCGGGCGACGATCGACATCTGCCCGGCCTGCGGCACGACATGGCTGAGCCGCGCCATCGTGCCGAGCGCGAAACGCTGGTCGCCGCCACCGGTCTCGGTGCCGCGCTCGATGAGGACGACGCCGAACTCCGGGTCCGCTTCGTCGAGCAGCATGCCCAGCATGACGAGGTAGCGCTCTTCGAAGATCCGCAGCGCCAACGGCGTGTGGGGGAAGAGAACGGCTCCCAACGGGAACATCGCGGTACCCATGGCTCCAGTCAACCAGCGCTGCGGGGGACCGGGGTCGTCACGGCCGGGTTCGCGGCCGTTCAGGGCGATTCGTCGCGAAGCGTCTCGTGGATCCGGTGGAGGTCCATCAGCAGCGAGCCGATCAGGACCCAGTGCTCGGGCGAGGGCGTCCGGATCTGCAGGGGCCGCGTCAGCGCGGGCTCCTCGGCGACCGGCTCGCGTTCGGTGCCCGGGTCGAGCGAGAAGTCGAGGCGCACGTCGTGCGCCGCGCGGTGCAACTGCTCGGCGATGGCCCGGACGGACGGATCCTCGACGATGGACGACGTGTAGCCGTCGTAGACGGCGCGCGTCATCCCGATCGCCTGCGTCACGACCGGGGAGAACCGATCCAGCCGCGCCTGCATCTCGGCGAGGTCGGCACGGTGACGCGAGCTGCGCGGATTGAGCGAGAGGGAGTCCGCCCCGTCGCGGATCGCCTCGGCTGCGGCATCCCGGACGGGGCGCAGCAGGCGCGCCTCGAGCAGGAGCCCCTCGAGCGACTCGCGGGTCTGTGGGGTCTCGAGGGCGTCGGCGAGACGTTCCAGGGCCGCGGCGAGTTCACGGCCGAGGATGTCGAGCTTCTGGCGCGCCGGCGGGACGAGCACCGGTGGAACCAGCACGGTGTTCACCACGATGCCGATGATCGCTCCGATCACGGTCTCCACGACGCGGTCGAGCGCGTAGTTCGGTGTGGCCGTCCCGAGGGCCAAGACGAGCACCGCGCTGATCGCGACCTGGTTGGTGGCGCCGGGCGACATCCGCAGGGCCCACGCGACGAGGAGGGAGATGGCGCCGGCCAGCAGGATGACCCACGTCGGGGAGCCGAGAACGATGCCGAGCACGGACGCGATGACGACGCCGACGATCACGCCCACGCTCCGCTCGACGGCGCGCGTGAACGACTGGTTGATGCTCGGTTGGACGACCAGCACCGCCGCGATCGCGGCGAAGATCGGCGGAGGACCCGGCACGAGGATGTCGGCGACGATCCAGGCGGCGATCATCGCCACCGCCGATTTCGCCACCTGGAGGAACGGTCCGCGGCGCGCGGAACGGAAGCTCAGGCTTTCGCTCGGGAGTCGCAGCGGGAGGCGCATGAATCGAGCGTAGGACGCGCCGGCGCTCAGGACGGCCGGTCCAGCATGCCGGCGGCGTTGTCGGCGACCCATTCCATGAGCGGCAGGACTCGCTCCATGAGGTCACGTCCGAGGTCGGTCAGGGCGTACTCCACCCGAGGCGGCACCTCCGGGTAGGCGGTGCGCCGGACGAGGCCGTCGGCTTCGAGCGTCTTGAGGGTGCTGGCGAGCATCTTCTCGCTGATGCCCGTGATGTTGCGGCGGAGCTCGCCCCAGCGTTGCGTCCCGTCGGACAGGCCGACGAGGACCAGCACGCCCCACTTGCCCATCACGTGGTCGAGGACCGTCGGAGTAGGACATCCCTCCGTGAAAACTTCGGGACGCTCGGCGCGGATTTCCGCAAGACTCACCACCACGTGAGTACCTAACCACAAAGTGGGTACCGTCATTCCGGAATGTGCCCCTCCGAGACGCGTTGGTTTCGACGTACCAACGAAAGGACACCCCATGACCCTCCTCGTCTCCGCCGCCACCGGCCACCTCGGACGACACGTCCTCGACGCCCTCCTCGAGCGCGGCGTCCCGGCATCCGACATCGTCGCCGGCGTCCGCACGCCCGCCAAGGCGGAGGACATCGCCGCGCGCGGCATCCGCGTCGTCGAGTTCGACTACGTCCGTCCCGAGACCCTCACCGCCGGGCTCGAGGGCGTCACACGCGTTCTGCTCATCTCGGGCACCGACGCGGACCGCGCCACCGGCCACCGCAACGTCATCGAGGCTGCGCGGGCCGCGGGCATCGAGCGCCTCGTCTACACCAGCGCCCCGCGCGTCGACGAGATCGAGTACGCGCTCGGTGCCGATCACCTCGCCACGGAGCGCGCGATCGCCGAGTCGGGAGTGGATGCCACCATCCTCCGCAACAACTGGTACAACGAGAACTACCTGGACGCCGTCTCTCGCGCCGCGGACTCGGGCGTCATCGTCGCCGCCGTCGGTGACGGGCACGTCGCCAGCGCGAACCGCCGCGACTACGCCGAAGCGGCCGCCGTCGCGTTGACCACCGACGACCTGCGCGGTCAGACCCTCGAGCTCGCCGGCGATGTCGCGTGGACGTACGACGCGCTCGCCGCCGCTGCGTCGGAGGTGCTCGGGCGCGATGTCGCGTACCAGGCCGTGTCGGTCGAGCAGCTCGCCGCGGGCTTGGAGCAGGCGGGGCTGGATGCCGGAACCGCGGCGTTCGTCGCCGGCATCGACGACGCGATCGCCCGGGGTGTGCTGTCGCAGACCGACGGCACGCTCGCCCGGGTCATCGGTCACCCGACGACGCCGCTCATCGAGGGACTGCGCGCCGGCCTGAAGGGCTGACGACACCGGCGTGAGTCGCCAGGGTCCGTCGCGCAGGATCTCTTGCGGGCGCCAAGGCCTGGCGACTCACGCCTGGCGACTCACGCCTGGCGACTCACGCCTGGCGGCTCACGCCTGGCGACTCACGCCCTGCGGCGGGCCGTCAGCCTCCGCTCCCGCATCGCGAGGAAGAGCGGGAACGTGAAGGCGAACGCGGTGAGCCCGGAGAGCACGACGTAGACCCACGCGTGCCGCATGCCCTGGCGACGTGCCTCGACGAGGATGAACACGCTGCCGGCCACGGCGACCACCAGCAGGTCGACGGTGATCGACGACACGGCGGGGCCGCTTGATACGAGGTCGCCGAAGAAGTCGGCCATCTGGACCACCGCGAGGACGTTGAAGGTCCACGTACCGACGAGTCCGAGGATCGACAGCACGAGGAACGCCGCCGCGAGCGGGGTCCAATTCTTGGTGAGAGCAGCCATGCACCGATCGTGTCGGTTGGGCCGCGAGCGATCCAGCCCCGCGCCCGTGTCGATGGTCCGCGGTACCGTCAAGGGATGGATGCCGCCCGTGCGACCGCGCTGCTCGACGAGCTCGACCGCGCCGCCGGCCGTCGGCTGCGGCACCTGACCGCCGACGCCGAGAGCCTGCGTCTCGATCGGGCGGATGCTACGGCCGACGACGAGCACGATCCCGAAGGTTCGACCCTGTCGGGCGAGTGGGCGCACGTCGATGCGCTCTCACGCGAGGCGCGCGAGGAGCGAGACGAGATCCGTGCGGCGCGCGAGCGCGTGGCATCCGGCACCTTCGGCGTGTGCGAGGTGTGCGGCCAGCCGATCGCGGATGCGCGATTGGAGGTGCGTCCGACCGCGCGACGCTGCATCTCCTGCGCGATCTGATTCCGGTCCCCACGCGTAGGCTCGAGGGGTGGAACCGCTCCTCATCGTCCTGCTGTTCGCCAACGCCGTCTTCAACGCCGTCGTCTGGCCGCGGTTCTACCCGCGGATCGCGAAGGACCCGCGGGCCCGCGACGCCGCGGGCAAGCCCACCGCGTTCCTGATCGTGCACACCGTGTTGATCGCGATCGCCCTCGTGCTGGCGCTCGCATCGGTGATCGGGGCGATCGCCGCCCTCGTCTCCTAGGCCGACGCGCGCGGAGGTTCGGTAGAATCGAGATGCGGGTTCGCCCGCCGCACCTCGTGCATCTACCTACCGGACCGGCAAGGCGGCACCGCCCCCTGCTCCGGAGATCCCCATGCACCACCCCGTCCCGACCGCCACGCACCGCCCCCTGATCCACCACACGGGCTTCTGGTATTTCCCGGTCGCGTTCGTCGCCCGGCTGCCGTTCGCGATGATGACGGTCGGTGTCCTGGCCCTCGTCGTGTCGGTGCGCGGCTCGGTCGCGCTCGGCGGCCTCACCTCGGCGGCCGTCGGCGTCGGCGTGGTCGTCGCCGGCCCCATCCTCGGTGATCTCGCTGACCGCTTCGGGCAATCGCGCGTGCTCGTTCCCACGGGCTTGGCCAATGGCATCCTTCTCGCCGTCTTCCCGGTCGTCGTGGGCTCGCCGGCCGCCGACGGGTTTGTGCTCGCGACGGCCGTCGCGATCGGCCTCACCGGTCCGCAGACGGCGGCGATGTCGCGCAGCCGGGTCATGGCGCTGATCGGCGCGCGGGTCGTCCCCGAGCGGCGGGAGCGCACGTTCTCGCGCGCGATGGCGTACGAATCCGCCGCAGATGAGACGGCGTTCGTCATCGGGCCGTTCGTCGTCGGCGTGCTCGCAGCTGTGATCGCGCCGTGGGCGCCGATCGTCGCGGCGGCCGCGCTCAGCTTCGTGTTCGTCACCGCTTTCGCGCTCCACCCCACGGGGCGGGTGGTTCCGATCGCGGCCGAGCGCGGCGCCATGGCGCCCGCCCGCGACCTGCTGCAGCCGCGCATGCTCATGCTCGTGGTGGCGGTGTTCGGCGTGGGCGCGTTCTTCGGCTCGACGCTGACCTCGCTCACGGCGTTCATGGAGGCCCGCGGCGCCCCCGAGGCCGGCGCCCTGCTGTACGGAGTCATGGGCGTCGGTTCCGCGGTGCTCGCGCTTGCGGTGGCCGTCCTCCCGGCGCGGTTCCCGCTGCGATGGCGCCTCGTGGCCTTCGCGATCGTGCTGTTCGCCTCCGCGGGGGCCTACTCGGTGGGCGGATCCGTGACCACGGTGACGGCGGTGCTGTGCCTCATGGGCATCGGCGTCGGGCCGTCGCTCGTGACCCTGTTCAGCCTCGCCGGACACCGGGCTCCGGCCGGACGCACCGCCACGACGATGACGCTGCTCGCCTCGGCGCTGACCCTCGCCCAGGCGCTTTCCTCCGCCGTCACCGGCGCCGTGGCGGAACGCGGGTCGGTGGAGACGGCGATGCTCTTCCCGGCGGGAGCAGCCCTGCTCGTCTTGGCCATGGCGGCGCTCAACGCCGTCCATGCGCCCCGGTGGGATGCCGTCCGTCACTCGATCGGGTAGAACCTCCGGAGGATCAGACGCTGCCCGAACGTCCACACCGTCGTGACGGCGAGGTACAGGCCCGCGGCGAGCGGAACGAAGAGGGCGACGACCGCGGTCGTGAACGGCAGGGTGGTGACGATCCACGCGGTCCAGGCCGGGGCGGCCGGGTCCTGCGCCGGCCGGAGGAAGCGCCGGGTCAGCTCGCCCGCCCCGGCGATCACGGCGACGACGACGCAGAGGAGGAGGAGCGTCCTGGCATCCGCCGTTCCTCCGGTGACGGCGGCGAGCAGGCTCGTCCCCAGCGGCACGCCGGAGAGGGTCTGCGCGAGCAGCGCGTTGGCGTGGCCGCCGACCTGCGCGTGCAGAAACACGGCGTACAGCAGACCGACCACCGGGGCCTGGGCCAGGACGGGAAGGCATCCCGCGGTCGGTGAGACCCCGGCGTCGCGGTAGAGCTGCAGGGTCTCGCGCTGCAGGCGTTCGGGGTTCTTGCCCCACCGCTCGCGCAGGAGGCGCAGTCGTGGGGCCAGGCGTGCGCGGTCGCGCTCCGCGCGGGCCTGCGACACCCCGACGGGGATGAGCGCGGCACGGACGACGACGGTGACGAGGAGGACGGCGAGCGCCGCGGCCGCGCCGCCGGCGACGGGGGAGAGGAGGGCGGTCAGGGCGAGGAGGCCCTGGGTGGTCAGGTCGAGCAGGGCCGCCAACGGCGGCAGGGCGAAGAGGTCCAAGGAAGTGTCCGTTCGTGGGAGCGATCAGGGCGCGATCGGCCACGAAGGGATGCCACAGCGGTGCCGTCGACGGCGCCCGGGCGTTCTACGCGGCCGGAGCCGCGCGTCCGGGAGCTCGCGGGCGGGGGTGCCCGGCGGCGTCGGGATCGCTCTGCGCGAGCGGGGCGGAGGGGTCGATGGGCCGTGTCGGTCGAGCGGGGGGAGCGCCGGTGAGGAGCCGGAACACCAGCACGGCCACGGCGACCGTCAGCACCACGGCGGCCGCCAACGCCAGGGCGAGCAGAGGTGCGGGGGAGGCGCCGCCGTCGGGGGTGAGCGCGAGCTCCGCGGTGACGAGGAGGAGGTTCAGGGCGGTCAGGAACGACGCGATCATCCCGTGCCCCCTCTCATCGGTCCAGCCCTCACGCTACCAGCGGCCCGGTGGCTACGCTTTCGAGCATGACGACTCTCGTGATCACCCTGGTCGGCGACGACCGTGCAGGCCTCGTGGCATCCGTCGCCGACATCGTCGATGCGCACGGCGGCAACTGGGAGACGAGCGAGATGGCGGAACTGGCCGGAGCGTTCGCGGGCATCGTCGAGGTGTCGGTGGCCGCTGAACGGGCGGACGACCTGCGTGCCGCGCTCGAGGCGTCCGCCGAGACGCTGCGCGTGACGGTGCACGGTCCGGCGACCGTGCGCGAGACCGCGGCGCGGACGGTGGCGTTGACCGTGATGGGCAACGACCGGCCCGGGATCGTGCGGGAGATCACCGGTGCCCTGAGCGCGCGCGGCGCGAGTATCGAGCGGATGTCGACGCAGACGACGGATGCCGCGATGGCGGGCGGCCGTCTGTTCGAGGCGTCGCTGACCGCGACGCTGGGCGAGGACGGTCGAGTCGACGACCTCGTCGAGGACCTTCAGAACCTGGCGGCCGAGATCCAGGTCGACGTCACGCTGACCGACTGACGCGGATGCGGGCCACGAGCGCTGCGATCGCACGCCAGCCGACGAGGAACAGCAGCAGCGTGATCCCCGCGACGATCACGAACGCCACCGCGATCCCCTGACCGCTGAGCGCCCGGAGCAGCAGGCCGGCGACGAGCGTCACTCCCCAGACGGGCAGTCCCGTGCGGACGGGTGCGAAGGGGCGACGCCATCCCCGACTGACGATCCAGCCCAGCAGCATCGCCGCGAGGAACGGCCACGCCGTCGTGGCGAGCCCCGAGCCGGCGGGACCGAGCACATCGCCGTCGTGCGTGGCCCGACCGATCGCGGCGAACACGACGATGAGGACGGCATCGACGACGAGGGCGAGGAGGAGCGAGCGGCGATCGGGGGTCACCGATCCATCCTCGCACCCGGGCGAGGCGTATCGCGGGTCTATCGTTCCGCGCAGACACGGACGCAACGGCCGACGCGATCGGATGGAGTCTTCTGACCTCCGGAGGTTCCCCGTGCATGACCGCGATCGTTCCGCCCCCTCATTCACCCCCGCGCGCGTGCTCGTGGCGGCGTCCGTACTCGCCGCGGTGGTGGGGCTGACTCTGGCACCGCGCACCATCGCGTGGCCCGTCCGCTCCCTGTTCCTGGATGCTCTCGCGCACCTGCCCGCCCGAGTGAACGACGTGCTTCTGGGCGGGGACGCGGACACCGTGCTCAACGTGGCCTTCTTCGTGCCGCTCGGAATCGTGGTGGCGATGCTGCTGCCGCTGCGGTGGGCGCCGGCATCCGTTGTGCTGGGGGCCGCGGTCTCGCTCGCGGTGGAGATCGCGCAGTCGGTGATCCCGGGTCGTGTTCCCGATGCGGGTGACGTCGTGGCCAATACGACGGGCGCCCTCATCGGCACGGTCGTGGTCGTGATCGTGCGGCTCCTCGCGCGGCGGTGACTCCAGGCCTCGTACGCCCGCCCGGTCGCCCTGCACGGGAGTCAGCGCGGCAACCGCAGCCGCGCGTGGAGTCCACCGCCGTCGCGCGGCCACAGTTCGAGGGTTCCGCGATGAGCGCGCGCGATCGATGCCACCAGGGCGAGCCCGAGACCCGCGCCATCGGCTCCGGTGCGGGTGCGGCCGGCTCCCCGGACGAAAGGCTCGGGGAGTGTCGCCACGAGTGCGCGCGAGAGCGCGGGGCCGGTGTTCGCGATGTCCATGACGACCGAACCGCCGTCGGCGGCGACGGCGACACGCACCCACCCACCGGCGACGTTGTGCAGGACCGCGTTGCGCACGAGGTTCGTCACCGCCTGGCGCGCGAGCAGAGCGTCGACGTCGGCGACGATCCCCGCGGACTCCGTCATCGCGAGATCGACCCCGGACTCCTCGGCGTGGGGGCGCTCCTCGGCCACGACCGACGCGACGAGGGCGCCCATGTCGACGGCGTCGTGCGAGAGTGCACCGCCCCGCGACGCGCGGGCCAGTGCGAGCAGAGCCTCGGTGAGGCGGATGGCGCGCTCGTTGGTGACGTCGAGCCGGTGCAGAAGGACGGGCAGATCGACCGCGGCCGGGTCCGCCCGCGCGACCTCGAGCAGCGTTCGCATGGTCGCCAGCGGGGTGCGCAGCTCGTGCGAGGCGTTCGCCGCGAAGCGCTGCTGTTCGTCCAGGGTCGCGGCGACGCGGGTGAGCATCGCGTCGAACGTGTCCGCCAGATCGGTGAGCTCGTCGCGGCGCCCGTCGAGGTCGACGCGGCGCGAGAGATCGCCGTCGCGGACGGCCCGCGCAACGTCGGCGATCCTCGTGAGCGGGCGAAGCATCAGTCCCGAAACGATCCAACCGCCCCCGAGCCCGACGACAGCGAGACCCGCGACGGTGAACCAGGCGTAGCGGACAAACGCCTCGATGAGGTCGCGGCGTGCGGGCGTGAAGGCGCCGCTGTCGGAGAACAGGTTGCCCTCGGGTACGAATCGCAGCACGAGGAACCCCAGCGCGAACACCGCCGCGCCGACGAGGACCACGAACACGGCGTAGCTCAGCGTGAGCTTCAGCCGGACCGAGAGACCCGGGGCTCGCTCACGCATCGGCGGGACCCATCCGGTAGCCGACGCCCGCGACCGTCTGGATGAGCCAGGGCTCCCCGAGACGCTTCCTCAGCGTCGAAATCGTGATGCGCACGGCGTTCGTGAACGGGTCGGCGTTCTCGTCCCACGCCCGCTCCAGAAGGGTCTCGGCGCTGACCACCCCGCCCCCGGCGCTCATCAGCACCTGCAGGACCGCGAACTGCTTGCGCGTGAGAGAGACGTAGCGACCGTCGCGATACACCTCGCGACGGAACGGATCGAGCCGGATGCCGTGCTGCTCGAGGACCGGTGGGGTCGAGGCGGCGGGCCGACGCGCAAGAGCCCGCAGCCGTAGGACGAGCTCGCGCAGCACGAACGGTTTCGTGAGGTAGTCGTCCGCGCCGTTCTCGAACCCCGAGGCCTTGTCGTCGAGGCGGTCGGCGGCGGTGAGCATCAGAACACGCGGGCCCGCCGGCCGGGTCGACAGGTCGCGGGCGATCTCGTCGCCGTTCGGCCCCGGGATGTCACGGTCGAGCACGACGACGTCGTACGACGTGTAGCTCAGGAGGTCGAGGGCGGTGTGGCCGTCGCTCGCGATGTCCGCGGCGATGGCCTCCAGACGGAGACCGTCACGGATCGCCTCGGCGAGGAAGGGCTCGTCCTCGACGATCAGCACGCGCATGCCGTCATCGTAGGCGGGGACGTGTATTGCGGGTGTAAGTAGCGTGGGGTCATGGCGACCCGACTGCTGCTCCTGGCCGACACCCATGTGCCCACACGCGCGCGGGTACTACCGAAGGCGGTTCTGCTCGCGGCATCCGATGCGGATCTCATCGTGCACGCCGGTGACTGGGTCGACGCGGCCGTGCTCGATGAGCTGAGCGCCCTCGGTCCGGTGCTGGGGGTGTGGGGCAACAACGATGGCGCCGATCTCCGCTCCCGGCTGCCCGAGGTGGCGCGCGCCGAGATCGAGGGCGTGCGGATCGCGGTCGTCCACGAGACCGGGCCGGCGGTCGGGCGGGAGACGAGGATGGATGCCGCCTTCCCCGACACCGACCTCCTCGTCTTCGGCCACAGCCACATCCCGTGGGACACCGTGACACCTCGCGGCCTGCGCCTCCTCAATCCGGGTTCGCCGACCGATCGCCGCCGTCAGCCCGCGTGCACGTTGATGACCGCCACCCTCGCCGACGGTGGCATCCACGACGTGCGACGGCACGAGGTGTCGCGCGCTCCCGGTCGCTGACACCCGCGACGTCGGCGCCTATCGTCCGCGTATCGCCCGCGACATACGCGACCGCAACGCCGCAGACGCTGCACTGGGGACATGGCATCCTCGTCCACCGCGTCCACCACGCGTCGCGGCCTCGCACTCCTCGCGGTCGGCGGCGGCCTCGCCGTCCTCATGATCCTCGTCGCCGTCCTGTTGGCATCCACGACCGCCTCGTCGTTCACCGCGCGCGTCGTGGCCGGCGTGTCCTTCTCGCCCACGGAGACCGACGGCGTGATCGAGGAAGGAGCGCCGCTCTCGGTCGACGACGATACCCACGTCGCGATGACGAAACTGGACCCTGCGTTGCGCGATGCCCTCCGTGATGCACAGAACGCGGCGGCCGAGGACGGCGTCGTCTTCGACGTCACCAGCGGCTGGCGCAGTGTCGCGTACCAGCGCTGGCTCCTCGACGACGCGATCCGCACCTACGGCAGCGAAGACGTGGCGCGCGAGTACGTCGCCTCTCCCGAGCGCTCCAGCCACGTCACCGGGCACGCGGTCGATATCGGCTCCCTGGACGCCCAGCTGTGGCTGATGGAGCACGGTCGCCGGTGGGGGCTGTGCCAGACCTACGCCAACGAGCGCTGGCATTTCGAGCGAGCAACGGATGCCGGCGACGAATGCCCGACGCCGCATGCAGACGCCCGCGGTTGACACGGGCGGACGAAAAGACGGCGCCGACCCCGGAATCCGGAGTCGGCGCCGACGTGTCGAGCGTGGGTCAGACGCGGCGTGCGGCCGAGGTCATGGGGCACTCGAACGGGTCACGCGCGGCCAGGCCCACCTCGTTGAGGTACCTGATGACGATGCCGTAGGACTGCAGGAGCGACGTCTCGACATACGGCACGCCCAGGGTCTCGCAGTGCTCGCGCACGATCTCGCGCGTGCGGCTGAGATAGGGCCGCGGCATGTTCGGGAAGAGGTGGTGCTCGATCTGGTAGTTCAGGCCGCCCATGAGCCAGGTCGCCCACCACCCGCCGGCGATGTTGCGCGAGGTGTAGACCTGCTTGCTGAAGAAGTCGAGCTTGGCACCGGGTGCGATGACGGCCATGCCCTTGTGGTTCGGGGCGAACGAGGCGCCCATGTACACGCCGAAGACGGCCAGCTGCACGCCGAGGAAGGCGAACGCCATCCCGACGGGCAGGAAGATGAACACGGGGGCCACGAACACGGCGAAGCGCAGGGTGAGCAGCGCCAGCTCGGTCCAGCGTCCCTTGACCTCGCCGCGCGAGAGCAGGTGACGGAACGCGAGGGCGTGCAGGTTCAGTCCCTCGAGCGTCAGGAGCGGGAAGAACAGCCACCCCTGGCGAAGCGTGATCCAGCGGCGCAGGCCGCGAGCGGTGGCGGCGTCCTCGTCGAGGAAGGAGATCGTGTCGATCTCGATGTCGGGGTCTTTGCCGACGCGGTTGGGGTTGGCGTGGTGACGCGTGTGCTTGGTGGCCCACCACGACTGGCTCATGCCGACGATGCCGTTACCGATCCACAGCGCCAGGCGGTCATTGGCGCGACCGGAGGTGAAGATCTGGCGGTGATTGGCCTCGTGGGCGAGGAAAGCGACCTGCGTGAACAGGATGCCGAGGGCTGCGGCGATGAGCAGCTGGAACCAGCTGTCGCCGAGAAGGATGAAACCGGTGATCGCTCCGCCGAAGCCGAGCACGATCGCGGCGCCGACGAGGGAGTAGAAGACGGGGGTGCGGGCGAGGAACCCGCTCTCGCGAACGACCTGCGACAGCTCCGTGTAGGCCTTGGCGATCGGGGGGAATTCGGTGGTGCCGGAATAGGTCTGACGAACGGGGCCGAGACGGGACTCGACGATG
The DNA here is from genome assembly GCF_047238045.1 of Microbacterium canaveralium. Classification (NCBI taxonomy): domain Bacteria; kingdom Bacillati; phylum Actinomycetota; class Actinomycetes; order Micrococcales; family Microbacteriaceae; genus Microbacterium; species Microbacterium canaveralium. The sequence continues at coordinate 1,385,510 of NZ_JBDFMA010000003.1, forward strand.
GTGGAGGCGATGAAGATGCTCCTCGCGGTGATGACCGAAGTCGGGAACCGAGGCGTTTACCCGGGCTGTGGCCCACACTACGGGGGAGTCCATAAGGGTGCCGGTATACGACCTCATGCACGGCATACTCACCGGAAGTCGACACCTCGCGGACACCGCCGCATCGTTCGTCGGGTACCGCGTTGCGGGGAACGGCGAAGGCCGGGAGCCCGCCGAAGCGGCCTACCCGGCCTTCGCTGAGGAGCGTGAGCTCAGAGGGGGCGGATGTTCGCCGCCTGCATGCCCTTGGGGCCCTGCTCAGCGTCGAATTCGACCTTCTGTGCTTCCTGCAGCTCCTTGAAGCCATTGCCCTGGATCGCGCTGAAGTGCGCGAACAGGTCGGCCGAGCCGTCGTCGGGTGCGATGAACCCGTAGCCCTTCTCGGAGTTGAACCATTTCACGGTGCCAGTGGCCATCGTGTTCTTCCTTTTTCTTTTCGGGCCGCTGTTGCGACCGTGGGCGCCGCTCCGACGCATGCGGAGCGGACGTGGGCGCCGCGCGACCGGGAGGGTCGTGCGGAGTCGGTGAACGTCGATCGCGGCGCGGGCCGCGTCGACGGAGTCGTGGATGCCGAGATCTTCGCCGCGCGGCCCCTGGGCTTCGAAGCCCTCGGGGACGGCGCCGACGAAACCGGCGTATGCCGAGTCAGCCGTCGCGACGAAAACGTCGAGATCGGCCTGTCGCCACGACAAGGGCGGGGGGAGCAGAACAGACACGCAAACTTTCCGCGACCGAGGAGCGACCGAAGGTCGCTTCCGTGCAGGTCGCGCGGAGATGAGGAGGGAATCGCATCGACAACGGCTCGGTGCCGTGCGCCCGGCATCTCAGCGATGAGGCGGACGTCGATGAAGCAAGTCCCAGAACGAATACTCCACGGTAGCACGGAACACGCCGCAGACCTAAGGGTCTCGTGAGAGCAGACCCCGACCGCGGCGTCAACCGGTAGCGGGCGGCCGTTCCAGAGGCTGGGCTGAAGCCGCCCCATCGAACAGAGGATGACTCCATGACCGGCACCACGTCTGAACTCGACACGCTCAACGACCTGCTGAAGAAGTTCCGCTTCGCGATGCTCACGACGCGGACGACGGAGGGGGATTTGCACGCCCACCCGCTCACGGTGCAGGAGACGGAGTCTGACGGCGACCTGTGGTTTATCGTCGGGACGCATGCTTCCGCCGTCGAGAACGTCCGGCTCGACCCGAAGGTCGGGCTGTCGTTCAGCTCCGACGGACTGTGGCTCTCGCTCGCCGGCGAGGCCGAGGTGATCGACGACCTGGAGAAGCTGAAGGATCTGTGGTCCACGAGCGTCGAGGCATGGTTCCCCGACGGCCCGGAGTCGCCCGGCGTGACCCTCCTGAAGGTGTCGGCGTTGAGCGGCGAGTACTGGGGGAGCGCCGGCGGGCGCATCGCGACGGCGGTGGCCCTCGTGACATCCAAGGTCACCGGTGAGCGCCCGCGCGGCGAGAACGAGAAGTTCGACCTGCCCGCCTGACCGGCGGACAGGCCGTTCGGCGTCAGCCCGCGGGGTTGTCGACGGGCGCGTCGTCGGAATCGTCCGTGGTCGAGGGCAGGCTCGGGGCGTCAGCCGTTTCGAGCTCGTCGGGGCTGTCGGCATTGTCGGGTGTGGAGGTCATGGCATCCACCCGACTAGCCTCGCGCGATGAGCGCACGACCCTTGCGCGGGAGCGGTCGGTGTGCAGGGCGCAAGCCCCGAATCCGCGGGAGCGCGTGCTGGCACCATGACGCCATGGCACGACCTCCGTTGCGGACCAAACCCTGCGCCCACTGCGGCAGGCCTTTCTCCGATCGCAAGCGCTGGAGCGGGCGCGACCAGTGGGACGAGGTCCGGTACTGCTCGCGCGGATGCCGTGCGAAAGCGGCCACGCAGCGGCGGCGCTCATGAAGGCGGCGCTGATCCTCGCGACACAGCAGTTCGCGGAGCATCCGGCGTTCGCCGCGGACGACGTGGAGGAGTTCTTCTTCATCGAGTCGGCGCCACGGTTCGCGAAACTGCCCTACCACCGGCACAAGATCGTCCTGCTGGTCTCGGCGATGCGCCACACAGCCGCGCGACTTGAGGCCGAGGGCCGCACGGTGCGGAGGATCGCGCTCGAGGACGACCTGGGGTTCGCCGCGGGTCTCACGCGCCTCCTGATGGAGCACCGGGTGACCGAACTGACGTGGATGAGCGACCCCAACCGGCCGGTCGACGAGCGCATCGCCCGGCTGTGCGAAGCACACGGCGTCGCGACCGACATCCTTCCCGACGGGCTGTTCCTCACGCCCGAAGAGGAGGTCGACGCGTGGTTCGCGGAGCACCCCACGCCCCTGATGGAGGACTTCTACCACTGGCAACGTCGACGCACCGGCATCCTGATGGATGGCGGGAAGCCCGCGGGGCGACGGTGGAACTTCGACGCCGACAACCGCAAGCCGCTGCCGAAGAAGGGGGTGGAGATCCCCCCGCTTCCGCAGCTCGAGCACGACGAGATCACCCGGGAAGTCATCGCCGAGGTCGACGAACGCTTCCCCGACCACCCCGGCGCGGCGACGGACTTCTGGCTCCCCGTCACCCCGGATGACGCCCGCGCGTGGCTCGACGTCTTCGTCGCCGAGCGCCTCGCCGACTTCGGCCGGTACGAGGACGCGATGCGGGCCGACGAGCCCTTCCTCTTCCATGCCGTGATCTCGCCGATGCTCAACATCGGCCTGCTCACCGTCGAGGAGGTGATCGCCGCCGTCACGCGGACCGACGCGCCGTTGGCATCCGTCGAGGGGTTCGTGCGCCAGGTGATCGGCTGGCGCGAGTACATGCGGGGCATGTACCGGGCGCACCCGAAGCTCGAGCGCGTGAACGCCCTGCACCTCGAGAAACGCGTGGAGAAGTACTGGTACTCGGGGGAGCGGATGCCGTCCGAGCTGCCGGTGCCGGTGCGGACCGTGCTCGAGCGCGTGCACCGCTGGGGTTACGCGCACCACATCGAGCGGCTCATGGTGCTGGGCAATTGGTTCCTGCTGCAGGGGTATGCGCCGCGCCAGGTCAACGCCTGGTTCCTCGCGCTGTTCGTCGATGCGTACGACTGGGTGATGGTGCCCAACGTCATGGGCATGAGCCAGTACGCCGACGGCGGCTTCGTCGCGACCAAGCCGTACGTCTCGGGTGGGGCGTACCTGCAGAAGATGGGCTCGTGGTGGCCGTCGGCCCAGGATGCCAAGGACTCGGTCTTCACCGAGGCCTACTGGGCCTTCCTCGAGCGCCACGAGGACGTTCTCGCCGGCAACCATCGGTTGTCCCTCGCGCTCGCGCAGATGCGCAAGCGGAGGGACGCCGCGGGATAGTGCGGCGCACCGGTCTTCTCGACGGGCTGGGCGCCGGGGGCGGGCGCGGGCCGAACTCCTGAGAAACCGGCGCGGCACCCGGCCCCTGCGGCGTCGGTGGGCGATGTGCGGCGATGACTCAGGAGTTCGGCACAGGTCAGCCCTTCAGCTTGCGGAGCGCGGAGCCCTTGTGGGCGGCCGTGGCGTCGGTCTTCTCGGACTTCACGATGTAGGCCGGGTCGTCGTCGGAGGCCGTGAACTTCTGGCCGTCGTGCTGGAAGTCCTTCGTCTTCTTCTCCACCACCTCGCCTTGCGTGCGGCCCTGGGACGTGTCCCAGCTGACGCGGTCGCCCTTCGACAGATCCTTCGACATGATGCGGTCCTCTCTTTCGGTCCCGCCATGCTCGCGAGGCGTCCGGGCGGCCCGTGGGGGATTGACAGGTGCCGGACGGTAGGCGACCGGGCCGCGAAGCGAAACAGGTCGCCCATGTCGGACGCCCTGCGTAGCGTCGAAGGATCCCACCGATTCCCCGGACGTGAGGAGCGCCATGACCACCCCCACCACCGCCAACAACGGAGCGCCCGTCGCCAGCGACGAGCACTCGCAGAGCGTGGGAGCCGACGGCTCCATCTCCCTGACCGACCACTACCTCATCGAGAAGCTCGCGCAGTTCAACCGCGAGCGCGTGCCCGAGCGCGTGGTGCATGCCAAGGGCGGCGGGGCGTTCGGCACCTTCCGCACCACCGGAGACGTGTCGGCCTACACGCGTGCGGCACTGTTCCAGCGCGGCGCCGAGACCGAGATGCTCGCGCGCTTCTCCTCCGTCGCGGGCGAGCAGGGCAGCCCCGACACGTGGCGCGACCCCCGCGGATTCGCGCTGAAGTTCTACACGACCGAGGGCAACTACGATCTCGTCGGCAACAACACGCCCGTCTTCTTCGTCAAGGACGGCATCAAGTTCCCCGACTTCATCCGGTCGCAGAAGCGCCTCCCCGGCAGCCACCTGCGCGACAACACGATGCAGTGGGACTTCTGGACCCTCTCGCCCGAGAGCGCCCATCAGGTCACGTGGCTCATGGGCGACCGTGGCATCCCGGCCTCCTGGCGGCACATGAACGGGTACGGGTCGCACACGTACCAGTGGATCAACGCCGAGGGCGAGCGGTTCTGGGTGAAGTACCACTTCCACACCGATCAGGGCCATAAGACCCTCTCGCAGGACGAGGCCGATCAGATCGCCGGTCAGGACGCGGACTTCCACATCCGCGACCTGTACGCCGCGATCGAGCGCAGCGAGTTCCCCACGTGGACCCTCAAGGTGCAGATCATGCCGTACGAGGATGCCAAGACCTACCGCTTCAACCCGTTCGACCTGACGAAGGTGTGGCCGCACAGCGACTACCCCGAGATCGAGGTCGGCACGATGGAGCTCAACTGCAACCCGGGCAACTACTTCGCCGAGATCGAGCAGGCGACGTTCGAGCCGTCGAACTTCGTGCCCGGCATCGACGGCAGCCCCGACAAGATGCTGCAGGCCCGCATCTTCAGCTACGCCGACGCGCACCGCTACCGCGTCGGGACGAACTACCAGCAGCTGCCGGTGAACCGTCCCCACACCGAGGTGCACTCCTACTCCAAGGAGGGCGCGATGCGGTACGAGTACAACCCGCCCGAGGTCCCTGTCTACGCGCCGAACTCGCTCGGCGGTCCCGCGGCCGACCCGCGCCGGACGGGCGACGGCGGGTGGCAGAGCGACGGCGAGCTCGTCCGCTCCGCGGCGACTCTGCACCCCGAGGACGACGACTTCGGTCAGGCGGGAACACTCGTCCGCGAGGTCATGTCGGCCGAGCAGCGCGACCGTCTCGTCGAGACGATCACCGGTCACGTCGGCGGGGTCACCCGCCCGGACGTGCGGGCCCGTGCCGTGCAGTACTGGAAGAACGTGGATGCCGAAATCGGCGCCCGCCTTGAGGCGGCGCTGCCGCCGCTGGCGGACGCGACCGCTCCGGGCGAGCAGCTCAGCGAGCCGAACCCCGACGGCGACCTCGTGGGTCGCGACATCGCCGGCCGTATCTGACGCCGTCCCGGGGCGACCGCGCGCTCACAGCGTCGCGCGGTCGCCCCGGGTCAGCCGGAACCGGGATGCCAGGATGCCGACGACGAGAGCGCCGATCCCGCCCGCGGCCATGTCGCCGATCGTGTCGTCGTAGGTGACGAAGATGCTGTCGGTGAGGAAGCGGTAGCCGAACCACTCCACCATCTCCCACACCGCGCTGAGGGCAAGTCCTGCGACCGTCGCCACGACGATCGGTGTGCGACGCCGGCCGGTCGGGGCGAGGACCCCGGTGTCGTGGAGGACGACCAGGGCGACGGCAGCGAGAACGCCCGTGCACGCCGCGTGGACCACGAGATCCCACCCCGTCCAGGAACGGTACAGATCGATCACGTTGCTACCGGCGGCGACGAAGACCGTGACGCAGGTCACGAGGTCCAGCCCCGAGCGGAGCCCCAGCATGCGCGAGAGCATGACGGCGGGCAGGGCCATCGACAGCACCGCGGTGTCGGTCGCCGGGAGCGTGAACGTCGACACGACGACCGTGAGGATCGCCACGGCGCGGACGGCATCCGCGATCCACTCCACCGCGGTTCGGGGCGGTCGCTTCAGGTTCGCGTACATGGCGCGGATCATCGGGCCCCCGGAACCGGGATCCGCACTACGGCCTGGACCGGGAGGTGATCCGAGGGCCAGCTCGTTCCCGTGGGACGCGGGTCGATGCCCACGCCTCGCACTCCGACGTCGGGGGTCGAGAGGATCGCGTCGATGCGGCGCGCGCCGAGCTTCGGTCGGCGGTAGTTGTTGAACGTCCCCCACTCGGCGGTCCGGCGCACCGGGGCGTACGACCACGTGTCGACGAGGTGCCCTTCGGCGAACATCGCCGACAGCTCGGCGGAACGGACGGGGGCGTTGACGTCGGCGGTGAACACCAGCGGCAGATCCTCTCCCGCGACGAGGTCGGACAGCCAGCGCGCCGACCGGCGGCGGGCTCGGTGGGAGAACGCGTCGAAGTGGCTGTTGACGAAGACGAACGGCGCGGTGGTCTCGATGTCGCGGAAGCGCGCGATGACGGCGATGCGGGGGATGGTGTTGCCCCACCCCGTCGACCCGTCGACCGCGGGGGTGTCGGACAGCGCTGTCTGCCTCCAGTCCAGCAGCTCGAGGCGGTCGCGGTCGTAGAAGATCGGCGTGCCCTCGCCGCCGCGGTCGCGTCCGCGGCCGAGCCCGACCCGGCCGTACGTCGTGCCCAGGGAATCCTGCACCCAGCGGGCTTGATCGGGGAGGGCCTCCTGCGACCCCAGCACGTGGGGCTTGTTCGCGCCGAGGAACACGCGCAGGCGTTGCTTGCGCAGACCCCATCGGTCGTCGGAGGGCCACGTGATCCGCTCGAACCGCCGTCGGATGTTGAAGCTCATCACGTGCAGGTCGGGGGCATCCACGTTCGGGAAGAGCACCGCCGCCATCAGCCGCGCCGCCGCAGCCGTCGCGCCCACCGGAGCGGGGGGATCTCGCGCGGCCAGTGCGCGAACACCGTGCCCATGCCGCGGGAGAAACTCCTCGCGAACCGTCGCGGCCGCACCGTGCGGGAGGAGACGCGCATCTGGTGGTGGCCCGGCACGATGCGGATCCGGTGATCCTCGCCGAGGTGGAACGCCAGGTCGAGGTCGTCGTGCAGGCGCGGGTCGAGGTGCACTCGATCGCGCACGCTCTGCCAGGCCCGGCGGCGGAACGCCATGTTCGATCCCCACAGCGGGGCGTGACCGAGGGCCGGGTACGCGAACGCGGTGTAGGTCCCGAGGAACGCCCAGGCCATCGGCCGACGCTGACGTTCGGGACCGTCGTGGAAGACGGCGCCGGCGGTGACGGCATCCACCTCCGGATCCGAGAGGGCGTCGACCATGCTCGCGACCCACCCGCTGCCCGGGAGGCTGTCGGCATCCAGCCGCAGGACGAGGTCGCCGCGGGCCGCGTCGTACCCGGTCGCCGCGGCAACGGGGATGCCGGGCTCGCCGCAGAACACCACCCGGGCCCCAGCGGCTCGGGCAACGGCCGCGCTGTCGTCGCGGGACGCGTTGTCGACGACGACGATCTCGTCGGCGGGGCGCGACTGAGCGGCGAGGGCCTGCAGGCAGGCGGCGAGGGGGACGGCGTCGTCGCGGACGGGGATCACGATCGACACGGTGGGACCTTCGGGCACGGCACCTCCAGGGAAGCGGTCCTGCAACGCTACCGAGCGCTGCGGTGGGATCGGGCGGCCTTGCGCTCTGCGTACCCTGGATGCCATGGCATCCGCGGCATCCGTCCTCAACGTCTCGGCGTATCTCTTCACACGGATCGACGACCCCGCGGCGCTGCGCCCGGTGCTCAAGGCGCGCGCGGCGGCGGCGGGACTACGCGGCACGATCCTGCTCGCGGAAGAAGGCGTCAACCTTTTCCTCGCGGGCGAGCCCGATGCGGTGCGCGGCTTCCTCGACGATCTGCGCGCCGACGCGCGGTTCGCGCCCCTCGCCGCGAAGGAGAGCTGGTCGGAGACCGTGCCGTTCGGGCGTCTTCTGGTGAAGGTCAAGCGCGAGATCATCCGCATGGATCGCCCCGAGGTGCGCCCGCAGGACGGGCGCGCGCCCGCCGTGTCGCCGGCGACGCTGCGCCGCTGGCTCGACCGGGGGACCGACGACGAGGGTCGCGAGGTCGTCCTCGTCGATACGCGCAACGCGTTCGAGGTCGACTACGGCACGTTCGCGGGGGCGAAGGACTGGCGCATCGAGCGCTTCACCCAGTTCCCGGATGCCGCGAGCACCCACCGCGACGAGCTCGCGGGCAAGACCGTCGTCAGCTTCTGCACGGGCGGGATCCGCTGCGAGAAGGCGGCGCTGTACCTCCGCGACGAGGGGCTCGACGCGTACCAGCTCGACGGCGGCGTCCTCGGCTGGTTCGCTGACCAGGGCGACGCGCACTGGGACGGCGAGTGCTTCGTCTTCGACGAGCGCGAGGCCCTCGACCCGGCGCTCTCCGCCCGCACGGGCGCCTGACCGATGCTGTGGGACCAGCACGCGTGCGCCGAGCTCGTCGAGACCGCTGACCTGGCGGAGCTGCAGCGCTACCGTCCGGCCGGCGGCGGATTGGTGTCGCTCAACGTCGGTTACGCCCCGCACGGGCCCGAGGTCACGGCCTCCCTCCTCCGGGCTTTCCGCGCGCAGGTGACCGGGATCGACGGGCTGGAGCTCGCCGAGTCGGTCGCCGACGTCGACCGGATCGCCGCCGCGGGCGACACGGCGATCGTGTTCGACCTCGAGGACTGCGCTCCGCTCGGCGGCGACCTCGACGCCGTCGCGCCCCTCGTCGCGCAGGGCGTGCGCACGCTCGGGCCGGTCTACAACTACGCCAACGCGGCCGGGGGCGGATGCCTGGATGCCGACGACCCCGGCCTCACCCGGTGGGGGCGTGACCTCATCGCCGAGCTGAACCGTCGGGGAATGGTGCCCGACGGTTCGCACGTGGGCGCCCGGACCTCTCTCGACATGTGCGCCGTGTCGACCCGGCCGGTGGTGTTCAGCCACTCGTGCCTGAGAGCCGTGTGGGACCACCCCCGCAACATCACCGACGACCAGGCACGCGCCGCCGCCGACACCGGGGGAGTCGTCGGCATCACCGGCGTCGGTATCTTCCTCGGCCCCAACACGCCTACGCTCGACGCGATGGTGCGCCACATCGAGTACGCCGTGGAGCTCGTCGGCATCCGTCACGTCGGAGTGAGTACGGACTTCTCGTTCGACTGGGAGACGTTCCAGACGACCCTCGCTCACAGCCCGGCGCTCTACGACGCCAGCTACACGGCGTGGGGACCGGTGGAATGGATGCCGCCCGAGACCTTCATCGGCCTCGGGGCGACGCTGCGCGGGCGCGGCTGGAGAGAAGACGACATCGCGGCGGTGCTGGGCGGAAATTTCCGCCGCGTCGCGACCGAGAGCTGGGAGGCTCAGCCATGACCGACCTGACCGACGGCGCCGTGCTGCGCCGGGCCCGCCCCGGCGATGAGGCCGGCATCCTCGCGTGCATTCAGGCGCTCGCCGACTACGAACGCGAACCGGATGCCGTGGACAACACGGTCGAGATGCTCGCCGAAACGCTCTTCGGCGACGACCCGCGCGCGTTCGCGTTCGTCGTGGACGGCGGGGACGGCGAGATCCGCGCCATCGCGATCTGGTTCCTCACCTACTCGACGTGGACCGGGCGCCACGGCATCTGGCTGGAAGACCTCTACGTGCACGAGCGGTACCGGTCGAACGGGTACGGCGTGGCGCTGTTGTCGGCGCTCGCCGCCGAGTGCCTCGAACGCGGGTATCCGCGCCTGGAGTGGACGGTCCTGGATTGGAACGAGCCCGCGATCGGGTTCTACCGCGCCCTCGGCGCCGAAGCCATGGAGGAGTGGACGACGCGGCGCGTCACGGGCGCGGCGCTCGAGGCTCTGGCGCGGCGCGGCTGAGCTCCGTCTCGACGCGGACCAGAGAGAGGTCGAGGAACGGCAGGGCGTCCCGGGGCAGGACAGAGGTGCAGACGACGTGTTCGTCCACGCGGAAGCCGACGGCGTAGACGAACGGGTCGGTGTCGATGTGCACGCCCGGACGTTCTTCTCCGTTCACGCTGATCGAGGAATCGGCGACCGCGCTCGCTTTCACCCTCCACCCCTCCGACGTCGTGGGGCCGGCCGGAAGCCCGAGTTCCTCACGGAAGCTGTTCCGCAGGACGTGATTCGTGTGGTCCACAAGCTGCTGCGAGAGGGAATGCCGATCGCGGTCGGGTGACGCGTGCCACGCCGTCCGGGTCGCTTCCCACAGCATCGGATAAAGGAAGATCCGCGCCTGCTCCCGCAGCCAGGCGGGTCGGCCCCACGGCGGCTCTTCCTCGATCGCGCGTCGGGTCCGGTCATCCAGCTCGACCTCGTTCCGCGGGTCGGAGCGATCGTCGGGATACCGCCACAGCGTGTAGGTGAACTGCACGGACAGCTCGCCCAGGCCGTTCATCCCGCCTGACTCGGTGAACCCTGTGATCGGGACGCGAGTGAGCGAGCGCTGCGGCCGGAGCTGGAACACCGGGAACGAAACGGCGCGCAGCCGGGCGTCGGACGCGATGCCCGGATCGGGAGCGTCCATGGGCACGGTTCCGCCGAACTCCATGTTCTCCAGTGTCCCCCAGGGACGTGTCCATTCCCAGCCCCGTCGCGGGAATGCACGGCGAGGGCATCTGTGCACTGAGCACGCGAATCGGCGGGGTGTCGCGTCGAGGAGCGTCAGTGGCCGAACTCGGCGCGGATCTCCGCGACGCCCGCGAGTTCGGTCCGCAGTCGGTGCACGAGCGCGAGGCCGTCCGCGATCCAGCGATCCTCGTCCGGGAGCGGATCCTCCGGCTGACGATCCTGCCACTCGTCGTTCCACGCCGTCAGAGCGTCGAGGAGATCATCCGAGAGGGGGAACGTCTCCCGTGTCGCCGGGTAGGCATCGCTGAAGTTCTCCCAGAGGGGCAGTTCCACAAACCACTCCGGGAAGACGCGGATGAGCCGCCGACCGTCGTCCAGTCGCGGCGGTCTGGACGCTCGCAATTGCCGATCCTGCCAGCTCCACAGTGCCAGCCGGCCGCGCCGTTGCTCCTCGGTCTCGCGCTCAGGCACGGCCCCACTCCGGCTGCGGGTACTCGCTCGCGGGAGCGGCGACTGAGAGGACGGCGACCAGGCCGGCCAGGACGACGGCAGCAGCGATCGCCAGCGTGATGCCCACGATGACTCGGCGGCCACGGCCGGACCTCGAGCCGCGGAGTCCGACGAGCGCCGCGCCGATGAGCCCGATGATCCAGATCCCGAGTCCCAGGGCGCCCATGGCTAGGCCGATGGCGCGCTCGGAATCGTCCGAGTCCGAGTACGGGATGACGGTGATCCCGGGGCCGGCCAAGGTCAACCCGGATGCGCCGAGCATCAGGACGCCGACAAGGCCGGACAGCGCCGCCGCGACAGACAGGAGGAGTGCGCCGGTGATCCGCATGCTCCCATCTTGACGGGTGCGTCCCGCCGGTTCAGTGCTGCAGATCCTGCAGCACGGCCTCGGCGGCCCGCTGCCCCGACACGAGAGCGCCCTGGATCGATGCGGTGTCGCGGTGGTCGCCCGCGACGTACCGGCCGTCGCCGAGCCGCACGGGCCGGCGGAGGTGGAGCGGCGGGTCTTGGGCGGGGAGGGCGGCCGCGATGTCGTCGCGACGGAGCAACCGCCACGGGCGCGTGTCCACGCCCCACAGTTCGGCGAGGTGCTGTCGGACGTCCGCCTCCGTCGCGGTGGTGGGCAGCACGATCGTCGCCTCGACGAGGTGCTGGCCGCGCGGCGCATACGTGGGCGCGGTGTTGGTCACGATCGCCGTGTGGACGATCGGTCCTCGACGCAGACCGTCCACGCGCAACGCGGCATCGTCGTTGTGGCGTTCGTCGGTGGCGAACCACCACGTCTGCAGCCCTCGGGGGCGGGGCAACGGCACGTCCAGCGCGGGGTTCAGCCCCGTCGCCACCACGACGGCGCGGGCGTCGATGGCATCCGCGTCCTCGATCTCGACACGCCAGCCGCTCCCGTGCGGCCGGGTGGCGGTGACCCGGCGGGACAGCTGGATGCCGGCTCCGGCGCGCCGCGCGGTGTCCGCCAACTGCGCGGGAAGGGCGCCGATCCCCGCGGCCGGCACCCCGGGCGCGCCGAGGGCGAAGCTGCGGACGAGGAGCCGCACGAAGGTGTCGGACGACTCCTGCCGGTCGTCGGCGAGAACGCCCGCGAGGAACGGTTCCAGGACACTCTCGCGCACCGGTCCGCGCACACCCGCCCGGTCCCACGCCTCGGCGAGACGGCGATCGGGTCCGTGCTTCACGGTGCGCGGCCGCGTGAGGGCCGGAAGCGCCCACCGGGCGAGAGGCACGAGGTCGGCGGGGCGCACGAGCCCGCTCGCCAGCGACCTCGGGATCGTGGTGGGATGGCGCAGGGGATGAGCGATCCGTGCCACTCCGTCGTCGAGCCGGACACCGAGCGCCACGGGGAAGGAACGCAACGCCAGGGCGCCGAGGTCGACCCAGCGCCGCACAGCCGGGTACGCCGGGTTGAGCACGTGGAATCCGCGGTCGAGCCGGAAACCGTCGACAACGTCCGTGCGTTCGCGTCCGCCGACTGCGTCCTCGGCCTCGATGACGACGACGTCGCGCCCGGCCTCGGCCAGCCGTGTCGCGCACCGGAGCCCCGCCAGTCCTGCCCCGATCACCACGACGTCGTATTCGCTCATGGGTCGAGCGTAGGTAGCCGCGCCCGCCGATCAGCGGGGGTTGCGCGCGTCGGTGCTACGCGCCGAGATGACCGCTGTTGAGCGACGTGACCGGCATCCCGCCGGAATCACTCGTCATTTCGGGAGGCGGAGGTCATCTCGTTCCCCAGCGCCGCCCGCGCGAGATCCAACGCGTCCGACGGCGCGACGGCGAGGTCGCGCATCGCGCGCGCGAATGCCGCCGCGGCCTCGGCGGCGCGTGCGCGCGTGGCATCCATTCCGGCCGACACGAAGGTGCCCGCACGGCCGCGGGTCTCGACGAACCGCGCTTCCTCGAGTTCTTTGTAGACGCGTGCCACGGTGTTGGCGGCCAACCCGAGGTCGGTGGCGAGCGTGCGAACCGGCGGCAGACGCGTGCCGGTGGGCAGGTCGCCCGCGTCGATCAACGCGATGATCTGCGCGCGCACCTGCGCGAACGGCGGCGTCGACGACGCGGGGTCCAGACGGATGTCCATGGTGCCGCCACCGTATCAACCGTCCGGCCGCGCGGCCGGCACGACGAAGGGCCCGGATGCCATGGCATCCGGGCCCTCGTTCACAGACTTACGCGTTCGCGTCCTCGCGCTTGGGCAGTACCCAGCCGGGGCGCACGAAGTGGCACGTGTACCCGTTGGGGATGCGGATCAGGTAGTCCTGGTGCTCGGGCTCGGCCTCCCAGAAGGGGGCCTCAGGCTCGATCGTGGTGACGACCTTGGCGGGCCAGATGCCCGACGCGTCGACGTCGGCGATGGTGTCGCGGGCGACCTGCTCCTGCTCGGGGGAGAGCGGGAAGATCGCGGAGCGGTAGCTCGTGCCGATGTCGTTGCCCTGGCGGTTCAGGGTCGACGGGTCGTGGATCTGGAAGAAGAACGCCAGGATGTCGCGATACGACGTCTTCGTCGGGTCGAAGACGATCTCGACCGCCTCGGCGTGGCCGGGGTGGTTGCGGTACGTCGCGTGGTCGTTCTGTCCGCCGGTGTAGCCGACGCGCGTGTCGAGCACGCCGGGCTGGCGACGGATGAGGTCTTCGACGCCCCAGAAGCAGCCGCCCGCGAGGACGGCGGTCTCGGTGCCGGGGCGGCGGGTGATCTCGCCGGTGTCGGTGGGTCCGCTGGTCATGGTGTCGCTCCTTTTGCGATCGCGGTGAGAGAAGAGGGAGAGAAGGTTCACGACGCGCGGCTCTCGCGGAAGAGGGCCAGGTACGCGCCGTAGCCCTGGGTCTCGAGCTCGTTGACGGGAACGAACCGGAGCGCGGCCGAGTTCATGCAGTATCTCAGTCCGCCGGCCTGGCGGGGGCCGTCGTCGAAGACGTGGCCCAGGTGGCTGTCGGCTCCGCTGGAGCGCACCTCGGTGCGCTTCATCCAGAGCGTCCGGTCGGTCTTCTCCACGACGGCGGCGTCGTCGATGGGCTTGGTGAAACTCGGCCAGCCCGACCCGCTGTCGAACTTGTCGGTCGAGGAGAACAGCGGCTGCCCCGAAACGACGTCGACGTAGATGCCCTGCTCGTGGTTGTCCCAGTACTCGTTGCGGAACGGCGGCTCGGTCGCGTCGTCCTGCGTCACGGCGAACTGGCGGTCGGTGAGACGTCCCAGCGCCTCCGACGTCTTGCGGTACTCCGTGGTCACGGTGTGATCCTTTCGCCTGCGATGCCCGCTGCGGGCATCACTGAGGAGAACGCGCGACCCCGCGGATTTGGTCCCGCGGGGCTGGGAGCGGGCTGTGAGTTCACGGAGGTCCCGGATGCCGGGGGGCAACCCCCGGGTCTCTCATCGGTGACATCGCTAGCGTTGCGGGTCCACACCCAGGAGGATCCATGCCCCGCACCATCGTGATCACCGGAGCCAGCGACGGAATCGGCGCGGCCGCGGCACGCCAGCTGCACGAGATCGGCGAGGAGGTCGTGGTCGTGGGCCGCAATCCCGACAAGACGCGGCGCGTCGCGGACGCGCTCGGGGTCCGGTCGTTCACCGCCGACTTCTCCGACCTGGCGCAGGTGCGCGAACTCGCGGAGTCCCTGCGCGCCGAGTATCCCCGCATCGACGTCCTCGCGAACAACGCGGGCGGCATCTTCGGTGACCGCAAGCTCACAGGCGACGGGTTCGAGGTCACTTTCCAGGTGAACCACCTCGCTCCGTTTCTCCTGACGAACATGCTGCGCGAGACGCTCCTCGAGTCGCGTGCGTCGGTCATCCAGACCTCCAGCGCCGCCGCCCGACTCTTCTCGCGCTTCGACGTCGACGACCTGCAGGGGGAGCGCCGCTACTCCGCGTCGCGCGCGTACGGCAACGCCAAGCTCGCGAACGTCCTCTTCACGAAAGAGCTGAACCGACGCTTCGGCGACGCGGGACTCGCAGCCGTCGCGTACCACCCCGGCGTGATCGCCTCGAGTTTCGGCTCCACCGGCAGCGGATCGTGGCAGTTCCTCTACGGGGGCCCGCTCGCCGAACGCTTCATGACCTCGACCGACGTCGGCGGCGCCCGCCTCACCTGGCTCGCGCTCGGCAAGCCCGGCGTCGACTGGCAGCCCGGCGGCTTCTACGCGAACAACAAGCCCGCCAGGACGCATCGACGGGCCGATGACCCGGCGTTGGCGCGTCTGCTATGGGATCGCAGCGCCGAACTGGTGGGTCTGGCACGCTGAGAAACTGTCCGTTTCCTCCGGGATGACCCAGGATGCCGAATTCTTGGCGCCGTCTGGGTGGACGCTCATCGCGGGTCCGTCACCGCACGCCCGCGCGCGGCGGCTCGACGGTCCACCCGAGACGCTCCAGGGCGGCGTGGAGTCGCCGCGCTTGCGCCAAGGCGACCTCTCCTGAGACGTCGGAGTACACGTCGATGGCGAACGGCGGCGGGTCGGCGAACTTCGGGATCTCCACTTCCGCCCACGCGTGCGGGGCGAGCCAGACGCGCGGATGCGAGGTGCGGGCATCGTCGACCCCGCCGTCGGCCGCGAACGCAATGACATCGAGTGCGTCGATCTTGGTGATGGGCATGTCGACGACGAGTGTCACGGCGTGGAGTCTTTCGGTCATCGGGCACCTCCCGCGATCATCCTCACACGCGGGGTTCCGTCTCGGGCAGGCTGACCGGCTGCGGTCACCCCGGACTACCCTCGATCCATGCCTTCCCCTCGCGACGACCTCCAGGTTCTCGTCGACGCCGCAGCGGGCGAGATGTTCGCGGATCTGCGCGCGCTCCCGGTCGAGGGCGACGCGCGCGACGCGGCGGTGCTCATCCTTTTCGGAACCCTGGATGCCATTCCGAGCTCCCACACCTCGCGCGCGGTCCCGTCCGACCTCGACGTGCTCCTCCTCTCCCGCGCCGACACCCTGCGCGCGCATCCCGGGCAGGTCGCCTTCCCCGGCGGGCGCGTGGATCCCGGCGATGACGGCCCCATCGCCGCCGCGCTCCGCGAGGCGCGGGAGGAGACCGGACTCGATCCCGCGGGGGTCGACGTCATCGGGACCCTGCCGCGCGTACCGCTTGCCTATTCGCGCCACGTCGTGACCCCCGTCATCGCGTGGTGGGAGCGGCCGACGCCGGTACGAGCGGTGGATGCCGCCGAATCGGCGGCGGTGTTCCGGGCTCCTGTCGCCGACCTCCTCGACCCGGCGCGCCGTGGGGTCACCACGATGCGCCGGGACGGCCGCGAATGGCGGGGGCCGGCATTCGTCGTCCCGCACGCGGCCGGAGCCCACGTGGTGTGGGGCTTCACGGCGATGCTGCTGAGCGGCATGTTCGACCGCCTCGGATGGACGGAACCGTGGGATGGGACGCGCGAGATCGCGCTGCCGCCAGTCGGCGCGACCCCGGGGACGGCTCCTCCCCGGGCGACCATTCCCTAGCGTTTTCCCTTCCGTTCGTCATCCCGCGCTCCCGGGTGCCCGCGGGTCGCTAGCGTGGTGTTCGTGACTGCGCCCGTTGATCCCACCACCACCTCCGCCTGGACTCGCCTTACGGCCTTGCGCGAGAGCTTCGACCCCGATCTGCGCGGATGGTTCGCCGCCGATCCCGGCCGCGTCGATAGCCTCACGCGCACCGTGGGTGATCTGCACGTCGACCTCTCCAAGAACCTCGTCACGTCCGAGATCCTCGAAGCGCTCGTCGCGCTCGCCGACGAGACGGGCGTGCGCGAACGATTCGCCGAGATGCTGAGCGGCGTCCACCTCAACACCTCCGAGGATCGTGCGGTCCTGCACACCGCACTACGGCGCCCGGCGGGTGCCACGCCTCCGCTCCACGTCGACGGGCAGGACGTCGACCACGACGTCCAGGCCGTGCTTTCCGCGATGGCGGAGTTCGCCGAGCGTATGCGCAGCGGCGAGTGGCAGGGTGTGACCGGCAAGAAGGTCACGCACGTCGTCAACATCGGCATCGGGGGGTCCGACCTCGGCCCGGTGATGGTCTACGAGGCTCTCAAGCCGCTGGCGGATGCCGGCATCCAGGCCCGTTTCGTGAGCAACATCGACCCGACCGACATCGCCGAGAAGACGGCCGACCTCGACCCGGAGACGACGCTGTTCATCGTCGCGTCGAAGACCTTCACGACGCTCGAGACGCTCACCAACGCGCGCCTCGCGCGCGATTGGCTCTGGGCGGGTCTTGCGGGTACGGGCGCGATCGACGACTCCGACGCGGCTCGTGTCGACGCTGTCGCGCACCACTTCGTCGCGGTGTCCACCGCGCTCGACAAGGTGGAGGCGTTCGGCATCGACCCGGCGAACGCGTTCGGCTTCTGGGACTGGGTCGGCGGTCGGTACTCTGTCGACTCCGCGATCGGGCTCTCCCTCATGATCGCCTTCGGGCCGGCGGCGTTCCGCGACCTGCTGAGCGGCTTCCACACCGTCGACGTGCACGTCGCGACGACGCCCGTCGAGCAGAACGTCCCGGTCCTCATGGGCCTCCTCAACGTCTGGTACACCAACTTCCTCGGTGCCCAGTCGCACGCGGTTCTGCCGTACGCGCAGCAGCTCAGCCGCTTCGCCGCCTACCTGCAACAGCTCACGATGGAGTCCAACGGCAAGTCCGTCCGCTGGGACGGCTCGCCGGTCACGACCGACACGGGCGAGATCTTCTGGGGCGAGCCGGGCACGAACGGCCAGCACGCCTTCTACCAGCTCATCCACCAGGGCACGCGGCTCATCCCCGCCGACTTCATCGCCTTTGTGAACCCGGCCTATCCCCTCGCCGATGACGGCCGTGACGTGCACGGACTGTTTCTGGCGAACTTCCTCGCCCAGACCAAGGCGCTGGCGTTCGGGAAGACGGCCGAGGAGGTCGAGGGGGAGGGAACCACCGGCGCACTCGTGGCCGCCCGCACCTTCCCCGGCAACCGGCCGACCACGTCGATCTTCGCCCCGGCTCTGACGCCCGCCGTGCTCGGCCAGCTCATCGCGGTGTACGAGCACATCACCTTCACCCAGGGCACGGTATGGGGCATCAACTCCTTCGATCAGTGGGGCGTTGAGTTGGGCAAGCAGCTCGCGCTGCAGATCGCGCCCGCGATCGAGGGCGACAACGACGCTCTCGCGGCCCAGGATGCCTCGACGGCAGCGCTTCTGAACTACTACCGGGCGCACCGATCCTGACGGTTTCGGCGCCTTGAGTCGGGACCAGGTCCCGTAAACGCTGCGAACGGGTCGATTCGCGAGATTTTTCTCGCCGGATCGACCCGTTCGACGTTCGTCCCCGCGAGGGGGTCCGTCCGAGACGGATGTCGCCGAAGGGGCGTTGGCTGCTGGCGGTAGATAAACCCCTGGTCAGGCACCTATGCGACGGAGGGTGCGTTTCGCGCGCCGCGGTCGTTATCGCCAGCCGTGCCGCCCCGCGACGACCGCCCCATCGTGGCCGCCGCACTCACGACCCTTTCAGGTAACGGAGAGATAACGCTCAGAAGCGCCACCCACACTCGGGGACTCGTGTCGACCCGACGGCACGGTTCCCGCGTTCGTACCCGACGAAACGCGCTGATGACGAAAGATTCCCTCCGTTTTGCTGCGTTCCGACCTCAAGCTCGCCCATGTCCGCCGCGCCCGCCGCACCCTTGCCACCGCCGCCACGTGCGCCGGTGTCGCCCTGGGCATCGTCGTCACGACGGGAGTAGCCGCGGCGTCTCCGATCTCACTGCCGGATGCTGCGGCATCCACCTTCGCCGCGCCCGCGTTCCGCTCGGTGCAGGCGGTCACCACGTCCCCGACTCTCGAGGCGGTCGTCGGCGACGCCGATGCCGCGCTCACGCGCGCGCAGACGACCCTCTCCGACGCCGCAACCGTGGAGTCCGACATCGCCACGGCGGGCCTCTCGCTCTCGGTCGGCGACACATCGGTTGACACGTCCGCGTTGCAGACGGCTGTCGACCGGCTGTCGTCCTCCGACCTGCTGCCGGTCGTGCTCGTTCCCGCGCTCAGTCAGAACGCGGCCAGCGAGGCCGAGCGCGTTTCCGAGCGGGTCGCCGTGCTCCGCGGCAGTCTGAACGACGCCGTGGCCGCCAAGGCCGCAGCCGACGCGGCGGCCGAAGCGAAGAGGCAAGCAGAGGCGGCTGCGGCTGCCGAGGCGCAGCGCCAGAAAGAGGCCGCCGAGGCGCTGGCGCGCGTCAACACGCCGGCGGGTGCCAAGGAGTTCGCGGCCACCCTCGCGGCGGAGAAGTACGGGTGGGGCTCCGATCAGTTCTCGTGCCTGGAGTCGCTGTGGACCAAGGAGTCCGGCTGGGACTACCAGGCCTATAACCCCAGTGGCGCGACCGGGATCCCGCAGTCGCTCCCGGGGAGCAAGATGGCGACGTTCGGTGACGACTGGCAGACCAACGCCGCAACCCAGATCGCCTGGGGGCTCGATTACATTTTCCGCGGCTACGGCACGCCGTGCAGCGCGTGGGGCCACTCGCAGGCGACCAACTGGTACTGAGCGGAAACTCTCAGCCTGAGTCCTCCTCAGCGATATATCGTTGTATATCGCTGGACCCGTTCGGGGTCCGCATTTCGGGAGGTCATCATGAGTGGTTCGTTCCTAGGAGATGCATTCGGCGCCCGCGGAGGTGCCGCCGGCCAGGGCTGGCCGATGTCGAACATCATGGACGCGGTCGAGCAGCTGCGCGCGCAGTTCGAGCAGAAGACGTCCGGCGCGACGCGCATGAACAAGGGCGACGTGCGTTCCGCGGTGCTTTCGCTCCTGCTCGAGCAGCCGATGCACGGCTACCAGATCATCCGCGAGATCGAGGAGCGTAGCGGCGGCTCGTGGAAGCCGAGCCCCGGTTCGGTCTACCCGACCCTGCAGCTGCTCACCGACGAGGGCCTCGTTCAGGCCGAGGAGTCGGGCGGTCGCAAGACCTACTCACTCACCGAGGAAGGACGCGCTGCCGCAGGCGAGGAGACCACCGAGCGCTCCGCGCCCTGGGAGTCGGCCACCACGCG
Organism: Microbacterium canaveralium; assembly: GCF_047238045.1. Lineage (NCBI taxonomy): Bacteria > Bacillati > Actinomycetota > Actinomycetes > Micrococcales > Microbacteriaceae > Microbacterium > Microbacterium canaveralium. The sequence goes on from NZ_JBDFMA010000003.1 coordinate 1,405,650, forward strand.
CGACAGCGGACGTATGACCGCTCTCCCCAAGGCCGGTGTCGAGCTCGCGCAGGCGGCGGCTCAGGTGGCGCGTACGGGCAACAAGGAGCAGGTCGCGGCGGCTGTCGAGGTCCTCGACGACGCCCGCCGTAAGCTCTACTCCATCCTCGCCCAGAGCTGAGGGTGCCCGAGCCCGACGGCAATCGCCGGGTCATCGGCATCCCGGAGATCCGATGACTGACGACGCCCTCCTGCGCGCCCGCTATCGGCGCATCACGCGGTTCGCCGCGCGCTACCTGGTCCAAGCCTGGTGGTACGAGCTGTTCCTGCCGCGGTTCGGCCTCGAGCGCATCTCCGCTCGTGGCCGGACCCGGCGACTTCAGCTCATCGCTCGACGCTTTCACGCTCTGGCCATCGATCTCGGCGGTCTGATGATCAAGGTGGGGCAGTTCATGTCGTCGCGCCTCGACGTCCTGCCGCCGGTCATCACGAAAGAGCTCGAGGGCCTTCAGGACGAGGTCCCCTCGGTCCCGTTCGCGCAGATGCGGGCGCGCGCGGAAGAAGAGCTCGGGATGCCACTCGAGCGAGCGTTCGCGTCCGTCGACGAGCGCCCGCTCGCGGCCGCGTCGCTCGGACAGGCGCACCGTGCGGTCCTGACCGACGATCTCGCCGCAGACACGGGTCTACGCGACGTGGTGCTCAAGATCCAGCGCCCCGGAATCGACAGGATCGTCGACGTCGACCTGCGCGCCCTGCGCAAGGTCGGTGTCTGGTTGAGCCGGGTCGCTCTCGTTCGCGACCGTGTCGACATGCCGGCGCTCGTCGAGGAGTTCGCCGCGACGAGCCTCGAAGAGATCGACTACCTCCATGAGGCCACGAACTCCGAGCGCTTCGCCGAGGACTTCGGCGGCGAAGGCGGAGTCGCCGTGCCCGAGGTCGTGTGGGAGCGCACCACGCGGCGCGTGCTCACCTTGCAAGACGTCACGGCCATCAAGATCAACGACGTCGATGCCCTCCGTGCGGCGGGGATCGATCCGTCCGAGGTCGCCGCACGTTTCGCCGCGGTCATGTTCGACCAGCTGTTCGACGACGGGTTCTTCCACGCCGACCCGCACCCGGGCAACGTGTTCGTGACTCCGATGCCCGAGGCGATGGATGCCGACTTCCCGGCGTGGCGGTTCACCTTCATCGACTTCGGAATGATGGGCGAGGTTCCGCCGAACCTGCGGCGCGGGCTCCGACGTGTACTGATCGCGGCCGCCTCCCGTGACGGCAAGGGGCTCGTCGATGGCATCCGCGACATCGGGGTGCTGCTGCCTTCGGCCGACACCGTGCAGCTCGAGCGCGCGATGACGCAATTGTTCTCCCGCTTCGGCGGGATGGGATTCGCCGAGCTGCAGGAGGTGGACCCCCGGGAGTTCCGAGCCTTCGCGGTCGAGTTCGGCGACGTGGTCCGGGCGCTGCCGTTCCAGCTGCCCGAGAACTTCCTCCTGATCGTGCGGGCGATGTCGCTCACCAGCGGCATGTGCAGTGCACTGGACCCCGCTTTCAACATCTGGGACGCCGTCGAACCCTATGCGCAGCGGCTCATCCGCGAGGAGGGCGGCAACACCGTCCAGGCGCTGGCGCGCGAAGCCGCCTCGGTGGCGGGTGTGGCGGCTCGCCTTCCGCGGCGTCTCGACGCGCTCATCTCGCGCGTGGAGGAGGGCGGTGTCTCGGCGCAGGTGCCTCGCGTCGAGCGCCGACTGCGTGACCTCGAGCGCATGGTCCGTCGCGTCGTGTCTGCCGTGCTGTTCACGGGGTTGCTGATCGGCGGCATCCTGCTGCAGGCGGAGCAGGCGGCCTTCGGCACCGTGCTGATGGTGCTCTCGGTCGGGCCTCTTGCTCACGCACTTCTCGCCGGGGTGGTCGCTCGCCGCAGCGGGCGCTGACGGTCAGCCCCCGCCGACCAGGGCGACGCATGGTCCGAGAAGCACGAGCCACGACGCCGCACTGACGATCAACACGCCCGTCGATACTCTGCGGGTGGCGTCGAAGAACATCCCCACGATGGCCGCGATCGCGATGAGGTAGAACGGCCAAAGAGCACCCCAGATGCCCATCGCACTCAGCAACGACCCGAGCATCACCGGGAAGCCGATGACGTGTGCCAGGCACCCGAGGCCGACGCCGGCGCCGACTCCCGGACCGCGAGAACCCGGCGGTGGCGGTGCGGAGAGACCCGACCCCGGCGCAGACGCGGTCGCTTCCGGCGGTGCCGTGTCCCGGGGCGGCGCGGGGATGCGGATCTCGGTCTCGTCCGGTGGAGCGAATCCGGCCGGATCCGCGGGCTCGACCGGGTGCGCGGGCCCGGCCGCAGCCTCGGGCCCGGCCCCAGCTGCGGTCCCGGCCGCAGCCTCGGCCCCGCTCCCCGCCCCGTGCCCCTCCGGTGCTCCAGGTCCGTCGGGTTGCGCCCTGCCGTCCGGCGGCACCTCGGCGTCGTCGTCAGGAGCGTCAGGTGGCTGAGGCATCCACGTGCCTTTCTGTGCGAGGGGAGCCGGAGGTGAAGTCGCCGCGCCGCGCCATCCAAGCGAGGCGTGCGAGGAGCAGGGGGATCGACACGGCCAGGAAGAGCTGCGGGCGCGTGAGTCCCGCCCACGCCACGTCGTTGCCGCGGACGAACTCGACACCGAACCGGAACACCGCGTACGCGGCGATGAAGAGCGTGAGCGTCTCGCCCGCGGCGATCGGTCGGTGCCGCAGCCAGAACCACAGCAGGCAGAACGCCGCCACGTGGAAGGCGATCTCGTAGACGAAGCTCGGATGCAGCGCGACGCCCGCGGGCGCGCCGACCCGTGCGGCCGCGGCGGGGTCGAGGACGATGCCCCAATCTCCCCCTGTCGGCGTCCCGGGCTTCTCGGTCAGGAAGCATCCGATCCGGCCGATCGCGAGCGCGAGGGCGACGGCGGGAGCGAAGAGATCGCCGCTGCGGTGCGGGTAGCGCACGATGCGCTTCGCGACGTGGACACCGGCCCACGCGCCTACCAACGCCGACAGCATCGATGCGTTTCCACGCGCGAGCTGGTCGAGCAGACTCAGGTTCTGGCTCGGATCGAGATGCTGTGCCCACGTGCCCAGGCGCGAGAACACCGCGGCACCGAGCAGGGCACCGAGCACCAGGTACACGACCCGGGGATCGTCGGCCTTACGCCGACGCTTCTCGATCAGGAAGACGATTCCCGCGGCGGCGAGCGCGATCGTGACCAGCGTGGAATGGGTGTCCCACGGCGGCAGCCACGGGGCGAGATCGGTGAGCGTGGGGAACACGGTCAGCTCCAGACCCGGATCCACATCAGCACCCACAGCGGGATGCAGATCACCGCGAGAACCTCGACGACCCAGAGGTACGCCAGCACCACGCGGGTGTCGCCGAGCTTGCAGCGTGAGCGGAGGAGACCCCCGCGGCGGGCGGCGCGATAGCCGCCGATGGCCACGCCCGCGAAGAGGGCGACCGCGAGGGGGCCGAACAGCGCGGCGAGCACCGCGATCGTCGTGAACACGCACAGCCGCAGCGGATCGAAGTCGCCCGGCGGATCCGCCACCGACGGGTCCCGTTGATTGAGGTGTGCGAACTCCCGGGCGCTCATCGCGCCGCCACCGGCAGGGATCGCCGACCCGTCGCCGTCGAGAGGCGCGTGCGCGACAGCGGGGCCCACGCCTGTACGGCACAGAAGGGCGCGCACTGGTGGGCATCGGTCGTCGCATTGACCGTCCCCACGTGCACACAGCACTGGGTCAACCGCTCTTCGATCATCGTGTTCATGTCCATGAACGGTTTGACGGTGACGCGCAGCACCCGCTCGCCCAGCATGGCGCGCAGGCGCGCGTGCTGGCCGGGGAGCTTGGAGGCGGCCAGCGTCGCGAGCGTTCCGATGCCCAGGTCGCAGTTTCGACAGATATCGCCCCAGATGGATGCCATCGACGGGTGCGACAGCGAGGACTGCTCGCTGAGCAGGTCGAGGAGCGATGTCTTCACCACTTCTCGGATCGCCTTGTTCACGTTCGAATCGGCGATGCGGTTCGCAATGAGGTCGGGGGAGAGGTCGAGGAACTCCTTCAGCCGATCGTGGCCGATGAGTCCCACGAGCGACTTCCACTCGCCGGAGTCGTCCTTGAGGAAGTACCCCACGGAGCAGCAGTGCGGATGACTGCAGGGCAGAGCGGTCAGATCGCGCCAGGTGATGTCGTCGTCGGTCTGCGGTCCGAGGCGGGCGAGGACGCCCGTGTGGGTCAACCGTTCGTTCGGATCGATGCCCGACCCTCGCCCGGACCCGAAGACCGGCTGGATGGTGACGCCGCCCACGTACGGGGTGTTCTGCGCGCGCCGGATGACGGCTCCGATCTCGTCGTCGTTGACGCCGAGCGTCGCGGTCATCGTGAGAGTCGTGAAGACCCCCGCAGCCGAGAGCCGCTCCAGGGCGCGCTCCTTGAATCGGCGGATGTCCGCACCGCGGTGGTAGCTCGACGACTCCGCTGATTCGCCGTCGTACTGCAGGTAGATCTCGACCCGTTGCCGGTGCTTCTTCAACACGTCGACGAACGCGTCATCCTGAGCAATACGCAGCCCGTTCGAGTTGATCAGGATGCGAACCACCGGCCGGGCGACCAGGTGCTCGAGCAGCTGCTCCAACCACGGATAGAGCGTCGGCTCGCCGCCGGAGAGCATGAGGACGTCGATCCGGTCGCGCTCTCTCTCGAGTCGGGCGTCTACCGACGCGAGCACCTCCGCCAACGGGGCGACGGCCGACGCAGCAGGACCGGACTCGGCGAAGCATGTCGGACAGCGAAGGTTGCAATGGTCCGCGAGGTCTTCGAGCAGGATGCACGTGTGCTGCGTCTGCATCGCCGGAAGGCCGTTCTCGTACGCCGCCGGCACGGGCGCGAAGTTGCCGATAGCGTCCGGCGTGTGCACCTTGGTCGGTGCCGTCCACTGCTCGAGATAGGTCAGGATCTCCGCCGACTCGTCGTACAGCGTCCGCACGAGCCCGTGAGTGGCGCACCCGCGTTCCAGCCAGACGGTTCCGTCGCGGTCGGCGAGCCACCCGGACAAGCGCTGCACCTGGTCCAGCGGACGCTCCGGATCCTCTTCGTGACACAGCGGGCAGAAGGCGTTCACGTATCGGTGGATGCGGTAATCGCGAAGGGGCATACCGGTTCCGGGGGGAGTCATCCGGCCACCCTAGCCATGCCGTCGCGGCACCCACCAGGCCTTTTCCACGGCCCACTCGTTGGGGAGGAGCGGTCCTGGGCGCCGCCCGCCGCGGCTCGCCGCCGCGAAAGACGGAAGCGCCGCACCGGATCTCTCCGGTGCGGCGCTTCACGGTTCGTCGCGGATCAGTACCATCCGGACGACTGCGAGTGACCCCAAGCGCCGCACGGGCTGCCGTAGCGACCCGAGATGTACCCGAGACCCCACGAGATCTGCGTCGCGGCGTTCGACTGCCAGTCGGCGCCGGCGGACCCCATCTTGCTGCCGGGCAGAGCCTGCGGGATGCCGTAGGCGCCGCTACCGGCGTTGTACGCGTGGACGTTCCACCCCGATTCGCGGTTCCACAGCGAAACGAGGCAGGAGAACTGGTCGTCGCCCCAGCCGTAGCCGGCCAGCATGCCGCGGGCGGTCGCCTGCGCGCCGCCCGGGCTGTTGTCGCCGGAGCCTCCACCGGTCGAGGGAGCCGCGATCGGCGCCGAGGCAGACGAGGATGACGACGAACCACTGGACGACGACGAGGTCGCCCGTGCCGCGGCGGCCTCTTCCTCGGCCTTCGCCTTGGCGGCGGCTTCGGCCTCCTCGCGCGCCTTCTCCGCGGCTTCCTCGGCCTGCTTCTTCGCCACAGCGGCGTCGAGGCTGCCACGCAGCTGCGCGACGCGCTGGTCGACGGCGGAGGCGGCCGTGGTCACCTGGTCGGTGAACTCGGGCAGGAACGTCGCGGGAAGCGACTCGGCCTCGGTCAGTCGCTGGGTCGCGGCGCTGAGCGCGGCCGTGTCGATCGTGGCGGGCTGGCCGATGTCGAGCCCGGATGCCGCGATGTCGTTCTGCACGCCGGTGGCGGCCTGCGCGGTGGTGTCGGCGGCGGCGACGGCCGCGCGAGCGGCGAGGGCTTCGGGGGCGGCATTCGCCGTGGGCGTGCTGTAGGACGCGAGGCGGAACGATGCCGACGCGAGATCGGTCGACGAGGCGGCGGATGCCAGCGGCGCGGTGCCCGTAAGGGCGGCGGTCGCGATCACTCCGACGGCGAGGACGCCGGCGGTCAGAGCGGGTCTGCGACGTGCTCGGCGGGAGGCCAGGCGACGGTCGCGGCGGTTGGATGAGGGCGTTGCATCAGAGCGCATAAAACCGGTTTCGTGTCACGGGGACGGCGCGGGTTTCGCACGTCCGACCCGCGAAGAGCGGGCACGAAACGGGGAGCCTGGCACGGCAGTCTGGACGGAACCTGGGTGGACTGCGCTTTCCGGGGGTCGGAAAATGGCTGATCTGCGGCTCTTACGGCAGCGGGGTCGGGGCGGTTCTCCCGCGCCCCGACCCCGCTCTCTCAGCCGACGACGACGGGTTCTGCGGGCACGCCGTCGGATTCCGAAGCGGCCAGCGTCGCGCGGGAACGACGACGGAACAGGACCGCGGCGAGCACCGCCCCACCCGCGAAGAAGGCCGCGCCCCAGGTGAACGCGGTCGTGTACCCGGCGACGGCGGCGGGGCCGAGGGCAGCGGGTCCGTCCGCCAGGTGGTCGGTCAGGTAGGTCGTCGTCGCGGTGGCGGCGATCGTGTTGAGCAGGGCTGTGCCGATGGATCCGCCGACCTGCTGGCTCGTGTTGACCATGGCGGATGCCACGCCGGCGAAGTGGCGGTCCACGCCCAGCGTCGCCGTCTGCATGGAGGCGGGCATGATCGAGCCCATCGCGAGGCCGAGGAGCACCAAGCCGGGCAGGACGTCGCTCACGTAGACGCTGTCCACGGTCAAACGCGTGAGAAGGAGCATGCCGATCGCGCCGAGGAGCATGCCGATGGGAACCATGACCTTTGCGCCGAGGCGGGGGAAGAGGAGATTCGTCGACAGCTGCGCGGCGACGACGAGCATCGCCACCATCGGGAGGAATGCCAGCCCGGTCTGAATGGGACTGAACTTCAGTGTCGCCTGCAGGAAGTAGGTGACGAACAGGAAGATGCCGAACATGCTCGCGCCCGCGATGAGGATCGACAGGTACGCGGCCGACCGGTTGCGATCGACCAGGATGACGAGGGGGAGGAGCGGGTGGGACGCCCGGCGCTGCCACAGCACGAACCCGGTCAGAAGGACCGCGGCCGCCGCGAGCGGTACCCAGCTCAGCGGCGAGTCCCATCCCTCGGTCTCCGCGTTGGCGAATCCGTAGACGACGCCGAACAGACCGGCCGACACCAGGACGGTGCCGGGGAGGTCGAGGCGCGGCCGCGGGCCGTCGCTCTCGACGCGGCCGACGAAGACGAGGGTGCCGATGATCGCGACGATCGCGAACGCCACGTTGATGTAGAGGTTCCAGCGCCAGTCGAGGGCCTCGGTGAGGAAGCCGCCGAGAAGCAGCCCGACGGCGCCACCGGCGCCGGCGATCGCGCCGAAGACGCCGAACGCACGGGCACGCTCCTTCGGGATGGTGAAGGTCGTCGTCAGAACGGCGAGTGCGGTCGGCGCGAGCAGCGCGCTGAAGACGCCCTGCAAGGCGCGGGCCGCGACGAGCACGCCGAAGTCGGGCGCGGCCCCGCCGAGCGCGGAGGCTGCGGCGAATCCGATGAGGCCGACGATGAAGGTGCGCTTGCGCCCGAAGAGGTCGGAGAGCCGGCCGCCGAGGAGCAGGAGCGAGCCGAAGGCGAGGGAGTAGGCCGTGACGACCCACTGGCGGTCGCCGTCGGAGAAGCCGAGGTCGGCCTGGGCGGACGGAAGGGCGATGTTCACGACGGTCGCATCGAGGACGACCATCAGCTGGGCGATGCCGACGATGGCGAGTGTCAGCCAACGTCGGCGGGACGGAGTCGCGGAAGCCGACCCAGCGGTCGGCGCGGCGGAGGTGGAGGTCATGCGCACAACATATACGGAACGTCAGAGTTTCGGAAATGAAATGTTCCTGAAACACTGTGTCTCGTAATGACGTAGGCTCAAGGCATCCGAACGGAAGGACGCTCGATGACGACGGCCCCGGAACAGACCGCCACCGAGGCTCCCCGGCTCGGTCGCAAACGCGACCTCAGCCGAGACCCGGAGATCCTCGAAGCGGCGCTCGATGTGCTCGCCGAGACGGGTTTCGAGCGAATGACGATCGATGAGGTCGCGACCCGGGCGCGCGCCGGCAAGGCGACGCTCTACCGACGCTGGCCATCGAAGTCCGAGCTCGTGATCGACGCGGTCGCGTGCATGAAGCGGGGCGCCTACGACCTCTCCGCCCTGCCCGACACCGGCACGCTGCGCGGAGACCTCGTCGCGATGATCAAGGAGCCTTCGATCGCCGACGCCCAGCGCAAGATGCAGGTGATGGCGGGCATCGTCTCGATGCTGTCGCGGTCGCCCGAACTCGCCGATGTCGCCGAACAGGCGCTGGTGGCCCCGCGCCGCGAGGCCAATCGTCTCCTGATCCAGCGCGCGATCGCGCGGGGAGAGGTGTCGGATGCCGTCGACGCCGACCTCGTCGCCTCTGTCGGCTCCGCCATGATCGCGCAGCGCATGCTCATCGAGCGCAAGCCGGTCACGCGGGCGTTCCTGCTCTCGATCATCGACTCCATCGTCTTGCCCGCGCTCGGTCTGCGCGCAGGGGACTGAGTGTCGGAGGCGGGCAGCTCGGCCCGACCTCTCGGGGCTGGATTCTGATAGCCTTGAGCGTCACTTGTGTGGCTCGTTCCGCACGCCTGGGCCCTGGGCCCTGTGGCATCGCACGAAAACACTCCGCTTCGCTTCGGCTCGTCGCATCCGCTCGCCTCCGGGCGGCGAACGCGTCGGCCGACGTGATCCACCCGGGTCGCGTCGAAAGAGTCGAAGCCCGACACCAATCCAACTAGGACAACCCACTACATGACTACCGCAACGACCGCCCCGGCCATCAAGCAGGTCGCGATCAACGACATCGGCTCTGCTGAAGACTTCCTGGCCGCGGTCGAGAAGACCCTGAAGTTCTTCAACGACGGCGACCTCATCGAGGGCACCGTGGTGAAGATCGACCGCGACGAGGTGCTCCTCGACGTCGGTTACAAGACCGAGGGTGTCATCCCCTCGCGCGAGCTTTCGATCAAGCACGACGTCGACCCCAACGAGGTCGTCAACGTCGGCGATCACGTCGAGGCCCTCGTTCTCCAGAAGGAGGACAAGGAAGGCCGTCTCATCCTGTCCAAGAAGCGCGCCCAGTACGAGCGTGCATGGGGCGACGTCGAGAAGATCAAGGAGAACGACGGTGTCGTCACCGGCTCCGTGATCGAGGTCGTCAAGGGTGGCCTCATCGTCGACATCGGCCTCCGCGGCTTCCTGCCGGCGTCGCTCATCGAGCTGCGCCGCGTCCGTGACCTGACGCCGTACCTCGGTCAGGAGATCGAGGCGAAGATCCTCGAGCTCGACAAGAACCGCAACAACGTCGTGCTCTCGCGCCGTGCCCTGCTCGAGCAGACGCAGTCCGAGTCGCGCACCACGTTCCTCAACAACCTCCACAAGGGGCAGGTCCGCAAGGGCACGGTCTCGTCGATCGTCAACTTCGGTGCGTTCGTCGACCTGGGTGGCGTCGACGGTCTCGTCCACGTCTCCGAGCTCTCCTGGAAGCACATCGAGCACGCCTCCGAGGTCGTCGAGGTGGGCCAGGAGGTCACCGTCGAGATCCTCGAGGTCGACCTCGACCGCGAGCGTGTCTCCCTGTCGCTCAAGGCGACGCAGGAAGACCCGTGGCAGGTGTTCGCCCGTACCCACGCGATCGGCCAGATCGCTCCGGGCAAGGTCACCAAGCTCGTTCCCTTCGGTGCGTTTGTTCGCGTTGCCGACGGCATCGAGGGCCTCGTGCACATCTCGGAGCTCTCGGGCAAGCACGTTGAGCTCGCCGAGCAGGTCGTGTCGGTCGGCGAAGAGGTCTTCGTCAAGATCATCGACATCGACCTCGAGCGTCGTCGCATCTCGCTGTCGCTGAAGCAGGCCAACGAGTCGGTCGACCCCAACGGCACCGAGTTCGACCCGGCCCTGTATGGCATGGTCACCGAGTACGACGAGCGTGGCGAGTACAAGTACCCCGAGGGCTTCGACCCCGAGTCCGGTGCATGGCTCGAGGGCTTCGACACTCAGCGCGAGCAGTGGGAGCAGGAGTACGCCGCGGCCCAGGGTCGCTGGGAGGCTCACAAGGCCGCTGTCGCCAAGGCCCTCGAGGCCGAGGCGGCCAACCCGACGGACGCTGGTTCCTTTGGTGGTTCGTTCTCGTCGGAGTCGCCCGTCCAGGGCACCCTCGCCGACGACGAGTCCCTCGCGGCTCTGCGGGAGAAGCTCAGCGGTCGCTGATCCTCTCGCCCTCACCGAAGGCCGGTACCTCCTCGGAGGTATCGGCCTTCGGTCGTTCCGGCGCAAGCCCCGGCTTCGGCTGGGACGGTTCGCGACAATGGACCCATGGCTTCTCGACTTCCTTTGCTCCTCGCCCTCGCCGGCTCCGCCGTGCTCTTCCTCGCGATCGCGTTCGTGTACGTCCTGGTGATCGGTGCGATCTTCTTCGGCGGCATCGAGTTCACCGGGGGATCGGTGGATGCCGCCGCCTCGGTGCCGTCGATCCCCTCACTGATCTGACCCTCCCTGACCGCAGACCGCCCGCTGCGGGCCAAACGTGCCGATTCCGCGCTTTTCCGCGGTTTCGGGGGTGCGACACGCCCGGGGTGTGGTGTGGATTGGACGAGTGGGTGGGATCCGCGTAACTTATTACTTGTTCGCCCCACAGGGGAGAGCGGAGCGGCCGAAAGGCCCCGCGTCCTCTCAAGCGGCGAACAAGACCCAAGACCTACTCCGCATGGTGTAGAGTTTTGGTTCTGGTCTTCGACCGGCTTCCACGACGCTGATCCCTTGACGGGTCCCACTGTGTGAGGCAGGGCGGAGGTCGAATAAGGTAGTGAGTTGCCTCATGGTTACGGTCTTTTGGGCTGGTTCTGTGGGTGCGTCCGTTCCTTGAGAACTCAACAGCGTGCACTTGTCAAATGCCAATTTATTCCTCGTTGGTCCGTTTCGGCGGATTGCGAGTAATTCCTTTGGATCAAAGTCCAACCCTTTGGGGTTGGCATCTGGATAGTCAGTTTTGACTTCCTGTTTGGTCAGATTGAACTCGTCTGTCCCGACCTTATTCCGGTTGGGTGGGCATTTTTCTTTTACGGAGAGTTTGATCCTGGCTCAGGATGAACGCTGGCGGCGTGCTTAACACATGCAAGTCGAACGGTGAAGCCAAGCTTGCTTGGTGGATCAGTGGCGAACGGGTGAGTAACACGTGAGCAACCTGCCCTGGACTCTGGGATAAGCGCTGGAAACGGTGTCTAATACTGGATATGAGCTCTCATCGCATGGTGGGGGTTGGAAAGATTTTTCGGTCTGGGATGGGCTCGCGGCCTATCAGCTTGTTGGTGAGGTAATGGCTCACCAAGGCGTCGACGGGTAGCCGGCCTGAGAGGGTGACCGGCCACACTGGGACTGAGACACGGCCCAGACTCCTACGGGAGGCAGCAGTGGGGAATATTGCACAATGGGCGGAAGCCTGATGCAGCAACGCCGCGTGAGGGATGACGGCCTTCGGGTTGTAAACCTCTTTTAGCAGGGAAGAAGCGAGAGTGACGGTACCTGCAGAAAAAGCGCCGGCTAACTACGTGCCAGCAGCCGCGGTAATACGTAGGGCGCAAGCGTTATCCGGAATTATTGGGCGTAAAGAGCTCGTAGGCGGTTTGTCGCGTCTGCTGTGAAATCCCGAGGCTCAACCTCGGGCCTGCAGTGGGTACGGGCAGACTAGAGTGCGGTAGGGGAGATTGGAATTCCTGGTGTAGCGGTGGAATGCGCAGATATCAGGAGGAACACCGATGGCGAAGGCAGATCTCTGGGCCGTAACTGACGCTGAGGAGCGAAAGGGTGGGGAGCAAACAGGCTTAGATACCCTGGTAGTCCACCCCGTAAACGTTGGGAACTAGTTGTGGGGACCATTCCACGGTTTCCGTGACGCAGCTAACGCATTAAGTTCCCCGCCTGGGGAGTACGGCCGCAAGGCTAAAACTCAAAGGAATTGACGGGGACCCGCACAAGCGGCGGAGCATGCGGATTAATTCGATGCAACGCGAAGAACCTTACCAAGGCTTGACATACACCAGAACACCGTAGAAATACGGGACTCTTTGGACACTGGTGAACAGGTGGTGCATGGTTGTCGTCAGCTCGTGTCGTGAGATGTTGGGTTAAGTCCCGCAACGAGCGCAACCCTCGTTCTATGTTGCCAGCACGTAATGGTGGGAACTCATGGGATACTGCCGGGGTCAACTCGGAGGAAGGTGGGGATGACGTCAAATCATCATGCCCCTTATGTCTTGGGCTTCACGCATGCTACAATGGCCGGTACAAAGGGCTGCAATACCGTGAGGTGGAGCGAATCCCAAAAAGCCGGTCCCAGTTCGGATTGAGGTCTGCAACTCGACCTCATGAAGTCGGAGTCGCTAGTAATCGCAGATCAGCAACGCTGCGGTGAATACGTTCCCGGGTCTTGTACACACCGCCCGTCAAGTCATGAAAGTCGGTAACACCTGAAGCCGGTGGCCCAACCCTTGTGGAGGGAGCCGTCGAAGGTGGGATCGGTAATTAGGACTAAGTCGTAACAAGGTAGCCGTACCGGAAGGTGCGGCTGGATCACCTCCTTTCTAAGGAGCATCTGACGCCCTGTAGTGGGGTTGTTCAGGCGCCGGATCAGACCGAATGTGTCTGCCGGTTAGCTCATGGGTGGAACGTTTGACTTGGTGGCGGAGATGATGGTTTCGGGTTTAGTACGTGGTTTTCCACTGGAACGGTCTGGGTCGGAGTTTTTGTCACATGCACGCTGTTGGGTCCTGAGGGGCCGGGCGCTGATTGCGGGTCTTTGGGCTTGTGGTTGGTGGCTGTTCCTCTAGGGCCTTTTCCTGGTGTCACGGTCGTGGCATGTCGGGGGGAGGGTACCGCCCGTACTTTGAGAACTACACAGTGGACGCGAGCATCTTCCATGCAGCCTTTTGGGGTTGTGTGGTGTAGATGATCTTAAAGATCATTAGTCAATTTTTTGACGATTCAACTCATGTGATTTCAAGTCTTTAAGAGCAAACGGTGGATGCCTTGGCATCTGGAGCCGAAGAAGGACGTAGCAATCTGCGATAAGCCTCGGGGAACTGATAAGCGAGTTTTGATCCGAGGGTGTCCGAATGGGGAAACCCCGCCAGGGCGCGTGCGTACCTGGTGACTCCCGCCTGAATATATAGGGCGGGTAGAGGGAACGTGGGGAAGTGAAACATCTCAGTACCCACAGGAAGAGAAAGCAAAAGCGATTCCGTGAGTAGTGGCGAGCGAAACCGGAAGAGGCTAAACCTAGCGTGTGTGATAGCCGGCAGGTGTTGCATGTTGGGGGTTGTGGGACTTTTCTGATTGTTCTGCCGAGCAGTCGACGTGACAAGAGGGTATAGACGAACGGTTTTGAATGGCCGGTCATAGAGGGTGCGAACCCCGTAGTCGAAATGCCTGTTCTTGGCGTGAAGAGTATCCCAAGTAGCACGGGGCCCGAGAAATCCCGTGTGAATCTGTCAGGACCACCTGATAAGCCTAAATACTCCCAGATGACCGATAGCGGACAAGTACCGTGAGGGAAAGGTGAAAAGTACCCCGGGAGGGGAGTGAAATAGTACCTGAAACCGTTTGCTTACAAACCGTTGGAGCCTCCTTAGTAGGGGTGACAGCGTGCCTTTTGAAGAATGAGCCTGCGAGTTAGCGATACGTGGCGAGGTTAACCCGTGTGGGGTAGCCGTAGCGAAAGCGAGTCTGAATAGGGCGATTCAGTCGCGTGTCCTAGACCCGAAGCGAAGTGATCTATCCATGGCCAGGTTGAAGCGACGGTAAGACGTCGTGGAGGACCGAACCCACTTAGGTTGAAAACTGAGGGGATGAGCTGTGGATAGGGGTGAAAGGCCAATCAAACTTCGTGATAGCTGGTTCTCTCCGAAATGCATTTAGGTGCAGCGTTGCGTGTTTCTTGCCGGAGGTAGAGCTACTGGATGGCCGATGGGCCCTACAAGGTTACTGACGTCAGCCAAACTCCGAATGCCGGTAAGTGAGAGCGCAGCAGTGAGACTGTGGGGGATAAGCTTCATAGTCGAGAGGGAAACAACCCAGACCACCATCTAAGGTCCCTAAGCGCGTGCTAAGTGGGAAAGGATGTGGAGTTGCTTAGACAACCAGGAGGTTGGCTTAGAAGCAGCCACCCTTGAAAGAGTGCGTAATAGCTCACTGGTCAAGTGATTCCGCGCCGACAATGTAACGGGGCTCAAGCACGCCACCGAAGTTGTGGCATTGACATTTTTGGTAGGCCTTCGTGGTCCAGCCGTGTTGATGGGTAGGAGAGCGTCGTGTCGCGAGTGAAGCGGCGGGGTGACCCAGCCGTGGACGCGACACGAGTGAGAATGCAGGCATGAGTAGCGAAAGACGTGTGAGAAACACGTCCTCCGAAAGACCAAGGGTTCCAGGGTCAAGCTAATCTTCCCTGGGTAAGTCGGGACCTAAGGCGAGGCCGACAGGCGTAGTCGATGGACAACGGGTTGATATTCCCGTACCGGCGAAGAACCGCCCAAGCTAATCCAGTGGTGCTAAGAGTCCTAGCTCAGAATTTTCCGGATCCCTTCGGGGTGATGGTTGTCTGTGTGAACGCTCGACCCCATGCTGGTGCGGCTAGCGTATTAACAGGTGTGACGCAGGAAGGTAGCCCAAGCCAGGCGATGGTAGTCCTGGTGCAAGTGCGTAGGCCGAGTGATAGGCAAATCCGTCACTCGCATAGGCTGAGACACGATGCGGATAAAAAGTGGGTGATCCTATGCTGCCGAGAAAAGCATCGACGCGAGGTTCTAGCCGCCCGTACCCCAAACCGACTCAGGTGGTCAGGTAGAGAATACCAAGGAGATCGAGAGAATCGTGGTTAAGGAACTCGGCAAAATGCCCCCGTAACTTCGGGAGAAGGGGGGCCATCCACTTATTAGGACTTGCTCCGAAAGGGTGTGGTGGCCGCAGAGACTAGTGGGTAGCGACTGTTTACTAAAAACACAGGTCCGTGCCAAGTCGCAAGACGATGTATACGGACTGACGCCTGCCCGGTGCTGGAAGGTTAAGAGGACCGGTTAGCCGCAAGGCGAAGCTGAGAATTTAAGCCCCAGTAAACGGCGGTGGTAACTATAACCATCCTAAGGTAGCGAAATTCCTTGTCGGGTAAGTTCCGACCTGCACGAATGGCGTAACGACTTCCCAACTGTCTCAACCGCGAACTCGGCGAAATTGCATTACGAGTAAAGATGCTCGTTACGCGCAGCAGGACGGAAAGACCCCGTGACCTTTACTACAGCTTGGTATTGGTGTTCGGTGTGGCTTGTGTAGGATAGGTGGGAGACTGTGAAGCGGACACGCCAGTGTTCGTGGAGTCATTGTTGAAATACCACTCTGGTCACTCTGGATATCTAACTTAGGACCGTGATCCGGTTCAGGGACAGTGCCTGGTGGGTAGTTTAACTGGGGCGGTTGCCTCCCAAAATGTAACGGAGGCGCCCAAAGGTTCCCTCAACCTGGTTGGCAATCAGGTGGCGAGTGTAAGTGCACAAGGGAGCTTGACTGTGAGACTGACAGGTCGAGCAGGGACGAAAGTCGGGACTAGTGATCCGGCAGTGGCTTGTGGAAGCGCTGTCGCTCAACGGATAAAAGGTACCTCGGGGATAACAGGCTGATCTTGCCCAAGAGTCCATATCGACGGCATGGTTTGGCACCTCGATGTCGGCTCGTCGCATCCTGGGGCTGGAGTAGGTCCCAAGGGTTGGGCTGTTCGCCCATTAAAGCGGTACGCGAGCTGGGTTTAGAACGTCGTGAGACAGTTCGGTCCCTATCCGCTGCGCGCGTAGGAAGTTTGAGAGGATCTGACCCTAGTACGAGAGGACCGGGTTGGACGAACCTCTGGTGTGTCAGTTGTTCCGCCAGGAGCACCGCTGATTAGCTACGTTCGGGATGGATAACCGCTGAAAGCATCTAAGCGGGAAGCCGGCCTCAAGATGAGACTTCCATACCATTTATGGTGAGAGGCTCCCAGCCAGACTACTGGGTTGATAGGCCGGATGTGGAAGCGTAGTAATACGTGAAGCTGACCGGTACTAATAAGCCGATGACTTGATAACACACCGTTTTTGGTGCTTGCGTCCACTGAGTGGTTCTCGATGTACGGTCGGGAACACAACAATGACATTCGTTGTTGGTTTTTGAAACATCAATAGTGTTTCGGCGGCCATAGCGAGAGGGAAACGCCCGGTTACATTCCGAACCCGGAAGCTAAGCCTCTCAGCGCCGATGGTACTGCAGGGGGGACCCTGTGGGAGAGTAGGACACCGCCGGACTTCTTCTAAGACGAAATGGCCACCCAACGCTGGGTGGCCATTTCGCATATACGGACATCTTCGTCATCGCGGCGTCGATCATTGCCCAGCTCGGGAAGTGATCGGCGCCGTTTTTGTGTTTATGCCCGCGGACGGTCGAGGTAGGGTCGCAGCGTGAGCGGCTTCTCAGGACACGTCCCGGGCAGTCGCGAGTACCGACGTCTGCTCGTCGGACTCTTCTTCGGCGGGGTGGCCACCTTTGCGCAGCTGTACGCCACCCAGGCCTTATTGCCGCAGATCACCCTGGGCACCTCTGCGGACCCTGCGACCGCGGCCTTGACGGTCTCCGCCTCGACCTTGGGGCTCGCGATCGCGGTTCTCCCGTGGTCCTTGGTCGCGGACAGGATCGGCCGGGTGCCGGCGATGGGCGTGGGTATCGTCCTGGCAACGCTCTTCGGCGCTGTCGCACCCTTCTCGGGAGACATTTCCGTGCTTCTCTTGCTGCGCCTGCTCGAGGGCGCCGCTCTGGGAGCAGTTCCCGCTGTGGCGCTCGCCTACCTCAGCGAGGAGGTCGACGCGCGGTATGTCGCGGCCGCTGCGGGGTCGTACATCGCCGGAACGACCGTCGGTGGGCTGAGTGGTCGTGTCGTGTCAGGGTTCGTCGGGGAGTTCTCGGACTGGCGATGGGGCGTGGCATCCGTCATCGCCCTCTGCGCGGTCGCGTCCGCGATCTTCCTCGGGCTCGTTCCTCGGGCGCGCGTGTTCGTCCCGGGGCGGGGGAGAGCGAGGTCTGGGCCGTCCATCGCCTCCCGTTTGTTCGTGAACCTTCGTTCACCCGCGCAACTCACGCTCTACGCGCAGGGCTTTCTTCTCATGGGAGCGTTCGTCGCCGTCTACAACTATCTGGGGTTTCACCTGACCGAGCCCCCGTTCTCCCTGGCGCCCGGGGTCGTGACGTTGCTGTTTCTCGCCTACCTGGCGGGAACCGTCTCGTCTCCTCGCGCCGGGGCCCTCGCGGTTCGTCGGGGGCGCTATCCGGTCCTGCTCGGGGCGATCATGGCCATGGCCGGCGGGGCCGCTCTCCTGGCGGTGCCGGTGACCATCGTCGTCATTGCGGGTCTGGTCGTCTTCACCGCCGGGTTCTTCGGGGCTCACGCTGTCGCGTCCGGGTGGACTCCTGTGGCCGCTGATCCGGAGGCCCGGGCTCAGGCCTCGTCGTTGTACTACCTGGGGTACTACGGAGGATCGAGCTTGTTCGGGTGGCTCCTGGGTGTCGTGTTCGCCGCGCTCGGATGGGGGACGTTCCTGGCCGTCGTGATAGCGATGTGCGCCGTGTCGGCCGCGTTGGCGGCGTCCGTGCTGCGGCCCGGCCGGTTCGCGTGAAGCGAGCCGCCGAACGCTCGCGGTCAATCCCTCACCACGATGTCGCCGGTGACGACTAGCGTCGTTACGACGACATGAGGAGGTCGCGGGTGGACGACGCCGATGAGCTGACGACAACACGGACGCCGGAGGACGGTATCGACGCGGGGCTGGGGGATGAGACCACCGAGCCGGTGGCCGAGATCAGCTACGACGAACAGCGCTACCCGGCTCGTCCACGGCGCCTCCGCCCCCGCGATCAGTTCCGAGGCGGCACGCTCCGGCGGTTCCTCACCGACCCGAGGAACGCGAACGGCGGAAATCCGTCCTACGTGGAGTGGCTCGTCCGCCAATCGATGCTCAAGGACGCCGACGTCCTGAGCCGTCAGCTGTCGGGACAGCCGTCGATGTGGCGCAACCCCTACGCACGACCCGATGCCCGCCGCGCGATCGAGTCCACCGACGTCTGGTTCACCGCGTACCCGATCTCGCTCATGGCCCGACCGGGGGAGTCCTTCCTCGATGCCCTCGGCGACGAGGCTCTGTGGGAGGCCTTCGAGTGGGTGGGGATCAACGGCATCCACACGGGTCCCGTCAAACGCGCGGGCGGCATCAGCGGATGGCAGGAGACGCCGAGCGTCGACGGTCACTTCGATCGCATCAGCACGCAGATCGACCCCGAGTTCGGCGACGAGAACGCCTTCCGGCGGATGGCGGATGTCGCGGACGCCCACGGGGGCAGCGTGATCGACGACATCGTCCCCGGTCACACCGGTAAGGGTGCCGATTTCCGGCTCGCGGAGATGGCGTACAAGGACTACCCGGGGATCTACCACATGGTGGAGATCCCGCGTGAGGACTGGGGCCTTCTGCCGGAGGTTCCGTCCGGACGCGATTCGGTCAACCTCGACGCGGAGACCGAGCGCGAACTCAGTGCGCGGGGATACATCATCGGCGAACTCCAGCGTGTGATCTTCTACACCCCCGGCGTCAAGGAAACGAACTGGAGCGCGACGGCGCCCGTCGTCGGCACCGACGGACTCGAGCGCCGGTGGGTCTACCTGCATTACTTCAAGGAGGGGCAGCCCTCGATCAACTGGCTCGACCCGACGTTCGCGGGGATGCGTCTGGTGATCGGGGATGCGCTGCACTCGCTGGGCGACCTCGGCACGAGTGCTTTGCGACTGGATGCCAACGGCTTCCTCGGCGTGGAGAAGAGCGCCGAGGGTCTGCCTGCCTGGTCGGAGGGCCACCCGCTGTCGCACGCGGCGAACCACATCATCGCCGGGATGGTGCGCAAGGTCGGCGGTTTCACGTTCCAGGAACTGAATCTCACGATGGAGGACATCCGAGACACGAGCGCCGTCGGGGCCGACCTGTCGTACGACTTCGTGACTCGTCCCGGTTACCACCATGCGCTGGCGACGGCGAACACGGAATTCCTCCGGCTCGCGCTGAACACCGCGCTCGAGACCGGGGTCGAGCCCGCCCAACTCGTGCACGGCATGCAGAACCATGACGAGCTGACGTACGAACTGGTGCACTGGGCCACGGCGCACCGCGACACGCTGTACCCGTTCCGGCACGGCGAGTCGACCGGAGGGGAGATCGCGGAGACGGTGCGGGCGGAGCTGACCCAAGCGCTCACCGTCGACGCGGACTACAACCTGGTGTTCACCCAGAACGGAATCGCCTGCACGACGGCGTCGCTCATCGCCGCCACTCAGGGCAAGGCGACGTTGGACGAGATCACCGAGGCCGACGTTCCGGCCATCCGGGACGCGCACCTGCTTCTGGCGAAGTACAACTCCTGGCAGCCCGGTGTCTTCGCGCTGTCGGGGTGGGACCTCACCGGCTCCCTCACGCTTCCCGCCGACGAGGTACGCCACCTCATCGCCTCCGGCGACACTCGTTGGATCGAACGTGGTGCGCACGATCTCCTCGACGTCGCCCCCGACGCCGCCACTTCCGCCTCGGGCATTCCGCGGGCACGCTCCCTCTACGGCTCGCTCGGACACCAGCAGGCCGACCCCGACTCCTTCCTCTCCGGACTGCGGGACATCCTGCGGATCCGTCGTGAGAACGAGATCGCCATCGCCTCCCAGGTGGACATCCCGCAGGTCGGGCATCCCAGCATGCTCGTGATGGTGCACCGGCTGGACGGCGGCGACCGTCGTGTCGACGATGCTCCGCTTCAGATCACGGTGCTGAACTTCTCGGGCGAGACCATCGAGGGGACCGTGCGCTCGGAGTGGTTGGTGCCGCAGAGTACGGCCGTCGACGCGGCGACGGGGGAGGTCGTCGGACGCGTGGACGAGCTGCAGAGCTTCGCCCTCGAACTGGGACCGTACGCGGGCCTGTTCCTGCGCATGCGTGCTCCGGACGTCACGGAGGACTGACGCGCCCGATGTCGGGGGGCACGCATACGCTCCGACCATGAGCGAATCGCCTTCGTGCCTCATCCCCGGATGCGGGGATGTCGCCTCACCCGAGGCCCCGTTCGCCCTGTGCGGCGAGCACCTGGCCGTCGCCGCGGAGTGGGCGGCATCCCGTGACGGCGTCACCGACGTCTTGCCGGCCCCGTGTACCTTGTGCGGTTCACGGCTGGGTGTGCGGTGGCCGAGCGGGTGGTTGTGCGCCGTATGCGAGTGGCGGCACGGCGACCCGATCGACGGAGAACTCCCTCCGCCGCGCGTGGACGTCGTCTACTACCTGAGGTTTCGCGACCGCGTGAAGATCGGCACCAGTGCGCAGCCGCGGCAACGACTACGAGCAATCCGTCACGAGGAGTTGTTGGCCTTCGAACGCGGCGATCGGGGGCTCGAACGGCGTCGTCATTCGCAATTCGCCGCCGACCGCCTGGGGGAGTCCGAGTGGTTCCAGCACCGTGACGCTCTCGCTGCGCACGTCGCGGCGCTGCGCGAAGGGGTAGTCGATCCGTGGAGCCTTCACGCACGCTGGATGAGCGAGGCCATCGCTCGGCGAGGGTGAGCGGGCCCCCGCGACACAGGGGACTCAAAGGCGGCGGCCTTACCGTGAGGTCACCACACACCGGGAGGGCACCCATGGGCTTCCTCGATCGACTCTTCGGCGGCCGCGACGACGAGCGTCACGCCCCTACCCCATCCGTGCCCCGCACGTCAGCCGGGGGGTACCGGGACGCGGAGGGCCGTTACGCCCCGCCGCCGCCGGGAAGCTCCGGGTCGGCGTCCGCGCCCTCGAGCGACGATGCGCAGGCGCTCGAGCGCTACCGTTACCTGCTGCGAACGGCCCCACCCGAAACGGTGGAACAGGTCCACGCGGAGGCGTTCGCCCGACTGACCCCGAGCCAGCGTCAGCAGGTGCTCCAGGAGATGTCGTCAGGACTCCCCGCCTCGGAGCGACCGCTCGGCGACGACCCGACATCGCTCGCACGCGCCGCGACGCGGGCCGAGTACACGCGGCCCGGCTTCATGGAGCGAACGTTCGGCGGCCGCTCGTTCGGCGGGGGCATGGGTGGCGGGGGCTTCGGATCGATGCTCGGCGCATCGATGCTGGGAACGATCGGCGGCTACGTCATCGGCTCCGCGCTCGTCGGATCGCTGTTCGACCCGGGGTACGCGGAGGGATACCAGGACGGGGTGGCCGCCGACGGCGGTGACGCGGCATCCATCGACGATTCCGGTGCGGCGGACGTGGGCGGATTCGACGACGTCGGCGGAGATTTTGGTGGCGATTTCGGGGGAGACTTCGGGTTCTGACCCCGGGGACGCCGGTGGACCACCCGGACGCGGGATGCCGTGATCTCGCGGCGTGGCGCGTGCGGGGACCGTCCGTGCGGGGCCCTCCCGCGCTAGGGTCGAGGCCATGTCCGGCCCGTCGCCGAGCGAGCGGCTCGGCCTTCACCGCAGCCTGCTGACCAGCCAGCTGCTGCAGGCATCGGCGACCGTTCTCGCGGTCGCGGTCACTTTGTTGCTCGGGCAGATCCAGAACGTCACGCTCTTCGTGGCGGGAGCGGGCATCATCTTTGCCTGTGCCGCACTCGTCGTGCTTCTGCCGCGCGACCGTATGCCGTCGTGGATCCTGCTGGTCGCGCCTGTGGTCGACGTCGCCGCGATCGGGTTGATGCGCGACAGCGCCCCCGTCGCCGGCATCGGTCTGCTCTGGGCTTTCCCCTCCATGTGGATCGGTTCGATCTTCGGGGTCCGCGGCGTCGTCGGTGTGACGGCGGCGGTCTCGGCCATCATCGCGTACCAGGCGATCGACGAGAGCCAACTCGTCGCGGCGTCGACGTTCGTGCTGCCGTTCACCCTCGCCGCGCTGGCTACGATGTCGCACTTCGCCGCGCGGCGTACCCGAGCGCAACGCGCGCTGCTCGAGAAGCAGTCCGCCGAACTACGCCGGTCGCTCGAACACGCACGGCGCCAGGAGGACCTCGTGACCGAGGTGCTGGATGCGGTGGACTTCGGTGTCATCCGTATCACCGCCGAAGGAGAATTCGCCGTCAGCAACGAGGCGCACGCCCGTCTTCAAGCCAGGGCCGACCCGCTCGGACCTTCTCCCGCGTTCAGCGCCGACGGCATCACACCGCTCGACCCCATCGCGACGCCGCTGGCGCGAGCCCGTGCCGGCGAGGTGTTCGAGGGTGCGCTCGTGTGGTACGGGATGCCAGGAGCAGACCGTCGCGCCTTGAACGTCACCGCGCGGCACCTCCCGTCCCGCGACGGCAGAGACGGTGGCAGTGTCGTCGTCTCGCGGGATGTCACGGCCGAGGAGCTGGCGCTGCGGGCACGTGAGGATCTCGTGGCCAGCGTCTCGCACGAGCTCCGCACGCCGCTCACCTCGATCATCGGCTATCTCGAACTCGCGCTCGACGACGAGAACCTCGACACCGTGACCCGCGAGCAGCTCGAGGTCGCGGAGCGCAACGCCACGCGCTTGCGGGAATTGGTTGCCGACATCCTGGCGATGTCGGCGGCCTCGCGGCACGGCGTCGGTTTCGCCCTGCACCCTGCGCCCACGGATGTCGCCGAGATCGTGGAGAGCGCGGTGACGTCGGTGGCCCCGCGGGCGGCGGCGCACGGCATCCGAATCGATGCGTCCGGTGTGCGCTCGTGCCCGGCCCTCGTCGATGCGCACCGCTTGCGGCAGGTCGTGGACAATCTGCTGACCAACGCGGTGAAGTACAACAACCGCGGGGGAGTGGTCGTGGTGTCGGTGAGGCGCGAGGACGACACCGTTCTGATCACGGTCGCGGACGACGGCCCCGGCATCTCCCCGAGCGAGCAGGGGCGCATCTTCGAGCGGTTCTTCCGCGCCGACGCCGTTCGCAATTCCAGCGTGCACGGCAGCGGCCTGGGACTGGCCATCAGCCGCGACATCGTGCGCGCACACGGCGGCGACATCACGATGGAGACCGAGCCCGGATCGGGGTCGGTTTTCACCGTGCGTCTACCTCAGAGGGAAGGAACGGCGTCATGGTCTTCGACGTCCTGAGTCTGCAGACGGCCTCGTCGCTCGTCATCCTGGTGTCCGCGGTGATGTACCTGCTGGACACCCTCATGCTGCGGGACGCGCTGCCGGGTCGGCTGTGGGCTGCCGCCTACCTCTCGGGCGTGTTCTCCGCGGTCTGCTACCTGGTGTGGATCGCTGTACCGGGGGCGTTCGTCGCCGTCGCGCTCGGCAACGGCGCGTTCGTCGCGGCGACGGCGTTCTTCTGGCTGGGAAGCGCCGCCTTCAACGGGCGCTCGCTGCGGATCCCCGCCGTCATGACGTCCGCAGCCCTGGTGGTCGTCGTGGTCGTGGCCCTCGTCGAGGGGGCCTGGGCGGGGGACTGGGCGGGAGCCATTCCGCTCTTCCTCGCCAACGCGCTCTTCGCGCTGCTCGGTGCCATCGAGACGCGGCGCGGGGCGATCAGCCGGCGGTGGAGCTCTGCCGGGCTGAGTGTGGTGCTGGGGATCGAGGCCGTCTGGTTCTTCGTCCGCACCATCGTCTTCCTGGCCCAGGGGCCGGACAGCACGGTCTTTCTCACGTATTTCGGTACGAGCGTGTCCGCCTTGCTGACGATGGCGCTGGTCGTCGCCGCCGTCGTGGTCACCTCGGTGCTGCGGACGAACGAATCCGCGCTGCGCGGGAACCCCGAGACGAGACAGCTCGTCGTCGACCGGAACGGAGTGCTGCTGCGTGAGTCGTTCGGTGCGGTCCTGACGATCCTCGTGGCGCGTGCCCGCGCCGCAGGAGAAGACCTCTGCGTCATCGGTGTTCGCGTGGACGACCTCCGCCGCGTCGCGACCGCCTTCGGCCCCGAGGAGGCGGAGGAGATGGCGCGCGCCTTCCGGGCATCCGTCCGCAGGCACGCGCCCACTATGGCTCTCGTCGGTGAGGCGGATGCCTCGGGTCTCTCGATCGCGTTCTCCACCGCGCTCGCCACGGACCACCACCGGCTGGTCCGTGCGCTGCACGAGCGCCTGGTCGCCGATCTGTCCGACCTGGGCACCTCGGTGGTCCCGGTGGTGGGAATCGGCGTGGCTCTGGCCTCGACGGACGGGGCGGACGGACCGACGCTGATCGACCGCGCCGACTCGAGGGCAAGCCGCGCGGCGTTGACCGGCGAGCAGCCGTTCGGTCTCCCCGGAGACTGAGCCGGGCCGGTTACTCGTCCTCGGGAGGACCCGGTTCGACGAGGGCCTGAACCCGGGCGCGCAGCTCGCGCGGTCGGAACGGCTTGGTGAGGTAGTCGTCCGCGCCCGCCTCGCGCGCGAGTCGCTCCTCCGTGGCATCCACTCGAGCACTCACCATCAGGATGCGCGTGTCGCTGAATGCGCGGATGCGACGCGCGGTCTCGAATCCGTCGAGCCCTGGCATGCTGACGTCGAGAGTCGTCACGGCCGGGTCGGTGCGACGCACCGCGTCGATGCCCGACAGCCCGTCGACGGCGGTGTGCACGACGAACCCCGCGGGTTCGAGGATCGCGGTGAGGAGTGAGCGGATATCGACGTCGTCTTCGATGACGACCACGACGTTCGGATTCGGCATGATGACACTCTCGCCAACCGGTCGGGAGGCGCGACTGCGGCCCTCAACAAATCGTAGACCACCGTCGCGGGAGCGGGGTTCGGGGCTGCGGTGGCTGTGGCATCCTCGAGGGGTGACCCTCCTCGCGCTGACCGGCGGAATCGCGTCGGGCAAGTCCACGATCTCCCGGATGCTCGCTGAGCGCGGAGCCGTCGTCGTGGATGCCGATGCCATCGTCCGTGAGGTCCAGTCGCCCGGCTCGCCGGTGCTGGATGCGATCGTCGCCGAGTTCGGCGACGACGTGCTGCGGCCGGACGGCTCACTCGACCGTCCCGCCCTGGGCGCCCGTGTCTTCGGTCATCCGGACCGGCTGGCGGCCTTGAACGCGATCGTCCATCCTGCGGTACGCGACGAGTCGCACCGGCGGTTTCGTGCAGCCTTCGCCGACGCTCCCGACGCGGTCGTGGTGTACGACGTGCCGCTGCTCGCAGAAGCCCGGGGAACGGGGGAGTGGGATCTCGTCGTCGTCGCGCACGCGCCCGCCGAGCAGCGAGTGCAGCGGCTGATCGAGCAGCGGGGTTTCGTCGAAGCGGACGCCCGCGCGCGCATCGCCGCGCAGGCCGGAGATGACGAGAGGCTCGCGCTCGCCGACGTCGTGATCGACACGACGGGCGACCTGGATGCCACTCGGCGGCAGGTCGACGAGCTGTGGGAGCGTCTCACGGGTCGGTGACGCCCGCTCGCGCACGGCGAACGCCCTCCTGGCCCCGATGTCGGAGGCCCCGCCTACGCTGGAATCATGCAGGCCACGCGTTCCGTCCGTCCGTTCGAGGTCATCAGCGAATACTCCCCGTCAGGTGATCAGCCGCAGGCGATCGCCGACCTCGCCGCGCGCATCAACGCGGGAGAGACCGACGTCGTGCTGCTCGGCGCCACCGGTACGGGCAAGTCGGCGACCACGGCCTGGCTCGTCGAGGCCGTGCAGCGTCCCACGCTCGTCCTCGCGCACAACAAGACCCTCGCCGCACAGCTGGCCAACGAGTTCCGCGAGCTCATGCCGAACAACGCGGTCGAGTACTTCGTCTCGTACTACGACTACTACCAGCCCGAGGCGTACGTCCCACAGACGGACACCTTCATCGAGAAGGACTCCTCGATCAACGCCGAGGTGGAGCGCCTGCGCCACTCGACGACGAACTCGCTCCTGTCCCGCCGCGACGTCGTGGTCGTCTCGACGGTCTCGTGCATCTACGGTCTCGGTGCGCCCGAAGAGTATCTGCGCGCCATGGTGGCTCTGCAGGTGGGGGAGCGGTACGACCGCGACGCCCTGATCCGCAAGTTCATCTCGATGCAGTACAACCGCAACGACGTCGATTTCTCGCGCGGCAACTTCCGGGTGCGCGGCGACACGATCGAGATCATTCCCGTCTATGAGGAATACGCGATCCGGATCGAGATGTTCGGCGACGAGATCGAGGCGTTGTACATGCTGCACCCGCTGACCGGCGACGTGGTGCAGAAGATGGAGTCCGTGCCGATCTTCCCCGCCTCCCACTACGTCGCGGGAACCGACACCGTCCAGCGCGCGATCGGCACGATCGAGCATGAGCTGGCCGAACGGCTGAAGGAGCTCGAGTCGCAGAACAAGCTCCTCGAGGCCCAGCGACTCCGGATGCGCACGACGTTCGATCTCGAGATGCTGCAGCAGCTCGGGTTCTGTTCGGGCATCGAGAACTACTCGCGCCACCTCGACGGGCGCATGGCCGGCGACCCCCCGCACACGCTGCTCGACTTCTTCCCCGACGATTTCCTTCTCGTCATCGACGAGTCGCACGTGACGGTTCCGCAGATCGGCGCGATGTACGAGGGTGACGCCTCGCGTAAGCGCACGCTCGTCGAGCACGGCTTCCGCCTGCCCAGCGCGATGGACAACCGCCCGCTGCGGTGGGACGAATTCAAGAACCGCATCGGGCAGACGGTCTATCTGTCGGCAACGCCCGGTCGCTACGAGATGGGCATCGCCGACGGCATCGTCGAGCAGATCATCCGCCCGACGGGTCTGATCGACCCTGAGATCGTGGTGAAGCCGTCGAAGGGACAGATCGACGATCTGCTAGAGCAGATCCGCGTCCGCGTCGATCGTGACGAGCGCGTGCTCGTCACGACGCTGACGAAGAAGATGGCCGAAGAGCTCACGGACTTCCTCGGCGAGCACGGCGTGCGGGTCCGGTACCTGCACTCCGATGTCGACACCCTGCGACGCGTGGAGCTCCTCACCGAACTGCGCGCGGGCGTCTACGACGTGCTCGTCGGCATCAACCTCCTGCGTGAGGGTCTCGACCTTCCCGAGGTGTCGCTCGTCGCGATCCTGGATGCCGATAAAGAGGGATTCCTCCGCAGCGGCACGTCTCTCATCCAGACGATCGGCCGCGCCGCTCGCAACGTCTCGGGCGAGGTGCACATGTACGCCGACAAGATCACCGATTCGATGCGGAATGCGATCGACGAGACCGAGCGTCGTCGTGAGAAGCAGATCGCTTACAACACTGCGCACGGCATCGACCCCCAACCGCTCCGGAAGAAGATCGCCGACATCACCGAGGTCCTGGCCCGAGAGGCATCCGATACCCGGAGTCTGCTTTCCCGTAATGACAAAGCTGGCAAGGGCAAGTCGCCGACCCCGCAGTTGCGACGTACCGGCATCGCGGCGGAGGGAGCGGACCAGCTCGAATCCACGATCGCCGACCTCACGCAGCAGATGCTCGCGGCGGCGAGCGAGCTGAAGTTCGAACTCGCCGGGCGACTCCGCGACGAGGTGCAAGACCTCAAGAAAGAGTTGCGGGCCATGGAGCGCGCGGGCCACGCCTGATCGAAGGGAACCGCGATGGAGCAGAGGGTCTCGTTGATCACCCTCGGGGTGTCCGACCTTTCGCGGTCGATCGACTTCTACGAGAGTCTGGGATGGCATCGCCATCCGACGTCTGTCGAGGGGGAGGTCGCCTTCTTCGATCTCGGCGGAATGGTGCTCGCGCTGTGGTCCCGAGACAACCTCGCTGCGGACTCCGCCGTTGCGGACGGCGGCGGATGGGGTGGTGTAACTCTGGCGCACAACGTCCGTGGGTCCGACGAGGTCGACGCTCTCCTCGCCGAGGCGGTCAGCGCGGGCGCGACCCTGGGTCGTCCGGGTGCCGCGACGGAATGGGGCGGCTATTCGGGGGTGTTCGTCGATCCGGACGGCCATCCGTGGGAGATCGCGGTCAACCCCGGCTGGCCCCTCGACGAGGACGGCCGCCCGCGCCTGGAGTGATGGAGGGCGGAGGCGCACCACCGGGAACAGCCGCCGGGCGGCGAAAGCGGCCGGCGCGGGGACGGGTCGTCGGGCTGAGGTTGAGCGTCGGGAGTTCCTCGGCGCGGTGACGGGTCGTCGGCCTGATGTTCAACGCTTCGGAGCCCGGCGGCGCGGGGACGGGTCGCCGCACAGGGGTTCGCCGCTATCAGGGGCAGTGCAGAAGAGGCTTGGGCCCTGAGCGATCCACGCTGTGCTCCGACATCGGGTGCCCGCACAGCGGGCAGGGTCGGGCCGTGCGAACGGGCTCGGGCGTCGTCTCGTACGGTCCCACGGACGCGGGGCCGGCGACGCGGATCAGCCGTGTGTTGATGTACTGGTACCAGCCGCCGGCGGCCCGCACACGTTCACGGAGCGGGGGTCGGTCGGCGTCCTTTTGTGCCATGATCATTAGTGTACTAAGTAATAGAGGAGGCGGCACGTGAACGACCCGTTGCGGTTGGAGAATCAGGTCTGCTTCGCCCTGGTCACGGCGGCGCGCAACGTCGTGTCGCTGTACCGCCCCGTGCTCGAGCCTCTCGGGCTGACGCATCCGCAGTACCTCGTGATGCTCGCGTTGTGGGAACGTTCGCCGCGGTCACTGAGCGCCCTCGCCGGCGAACTCGCGATGGAGCCGGCGACGCTCTCCCCCCTTGTAAAGCGACTCGAGGCGCAGGGGCGAGTGCAGCGCGCTCGGCGTGCCGACGACGAACGCGTCCTCGATATCGACCTCACCGATGAGGGTCGCGCGCTGCGCGAGCGCGCCCTCGAGGTGCCGGGGAAGATCATGGAGCGGGTCGGAATCGATGAACCCGCACTCGTGGCACTCCGAGACGGGCTCGCCCCCTTCGCCGCGCGGTTCGATCCCGCCGACTGAGCACCGTGACCGGGCGCGTACCCTCGCACATCCGTGCGCCGGCGGCGAACCCGAGACCGATGTCGGAGGGGGAACCTAGACTTGAACGGTGCCCATCGTTCCTGTCTCGTCCCACGGAAACCCCAGCGGAAAGCTCAGTGTTCGCGGTGCCCGCGTCCACAATCTGAAGAACGTCGATCTCGACATTCCGCGCGACTCGCTCGTGGTGTTCACCGGCCTTTCGGGCTCGGGAAAGTCGAGCCTGGCATTCGACACGATCTTCGCCGAGGGTCAGCGTCGTTACGTCGAGTCGCTGAGCGCCTATGCCCGTCAGTTCCTCGGGCAGGTCGACCGTCCCGACGTCGATTTCATCGAGGGCCTGAGCCCCGCGGTCTCGATCGACCAGAAGTCGACGAACCGCAACCCGCGGTCGACGGTCGGCACGATCACCGAGATCCACGACTACATGCGCCTGCTGTGGGCGCGCATCGGTGTGCCGCACTGTCCCGAGTGCGGTGCCCGCATCCAGCGTCAGACGGTGCAGCAGATCGCCGACCAGCTGATGGAGCTGCCCGACCGCACGCGCTACCAGATCGTGGCTCCCGTCGTGACCCAGAAGAAGGGCGAGTTCGTCGACCTCTTCAAGGAGCTCAGCGCGAAGGGATACGCGCGTGCCGTCGTCGACGGCGAGCTCGTGCAGCTCGCCGAGCCACCGGTGCTGAAGAAGAGCTACAAGCACGACATCGCTGTCGTTGTCGACCGACTCGTGGCATCCGGCGACATCCTGAGCCGCATCACCGACTCGGTCGAGACCGCTCTCGGGCTCGCCGGCGGAATCATGCAGGTGAACTTCGTCGATGAGGAGGGGGATGACGCCTGGCAGTCGTTCTCCGAGAAGCTCGCCTGCCCGAATGGCCATCCGCTGCAGCTGACCGAGATCGAGCCGCGGACCTTCTCGTTCAACGCCCCCTTCGGCGCGTGCCCGGTGTGCTCGGGCCTGGGGACGCGCATGTCGGTCGACGTCGACCTCATGCTGGGCGACGAGGAACTCTCGATCCGTGACGGCGCGATCCTGCCGTGGACGACGCAGGGCAAGGGACTTTTCCAGTACTACGAGCGCCTCCTCGAGGGGCTCGCGCGTGACCTGGACTTCTCGCTCGACACCCCGTGGCGCGACCTGCCGAAAGAGGTGCAGGACGCCGTCCTCCGCGGCGAGAACTACAAGGTCACCGTCAAGTGGAAGAACCGCTACGGCCGGGAGATGCGGTACTCGTCGGGCTTCGAGGGCGTCGTCCCGTACATCGAGCGGCAGTACCTCCAAGCGGAGTCGGACGCACAGCGTCAGCGCTGGTCCGAGTACCTGCGCGAGGTGCCGTGCGCCGTCTGCGACGGCGACCGGCTCAAGCCCGAGGTGTTGGCCGTGCTGGTGGACGGAACGTCGATCGCGGCCGCGTCTCGCATGAGCCTGTCGGACGCGCGGGAGTTCTTCTCGAAGCTCACCCTCACCGAGCGCGAGGCGACGATCGCCGCCGCAGTGCTCCGTGAGATCCGTGCGCGTCTCGACTTCTTGCTGCAGGTCGGGTTGAACTACCTCAGCCTCGGTCGCGCCGCCGGCACGCTCTCGGGCGGTGAGGCACAGCGCATCCGCTTGGCGACCCAGATCGGTTCGGGTCTCACGGGTGTCCTCTACGTTCTCGACGAGCCATCGATCGGTCTGCACCAGCGTGACAACCGTCGGCTGATTCAGACACTCGAAACCCTCCGCGACCTCGGGAACACCCTGATCGTCGTCGAGCACGACGAAGAGACCATTCACGCGGCCGACTGGGTCGTCGACATCGGCCCGCGGGCCGGAGTCGACGGCGGCAACGTGGTGCACTCCGGGCCGCTCGCCCAGCTCCTCGACGACGATCATTCGCTCACCGGCGCGTACCTCTCGGGGCGCCGGTCGATCGAAGCGCCCAAGAAGCGCCGCAAGATCGACAAGAAGCGCCAGGTCACGGTCGTTGGCGCCCGCGAGAACAACCTGCAGAACGTCACGGTGGACTTCCCGCTCGGCGTGCTGACGTCGGTGACCGGCGTCAGCGGCTCGGGCAAGTCGACGCTGGTGAACGGCATCCTGTACGAAGTCCTCGCCTCGAAGCTGAACGGTGCCCGGCGCGTGCCCGGCAAGCACACGCGCGTGACGGGCCTCGACAACCTCGACAAGGTCGTGCACGTCGACCAGGCTCCGATCGGCCGCACCCCGCGCTCTAACCCCGCGACGTACACGGGTGTCTTCGACCGGATCCGGACGCTCTTCAGTGAGACGCCCGAAGCCAAGGTGCGCGGCTACCAGGCCGGGCGCTTCAGCTTCAACGTCAAGGGCGGCCGCTGCGAGGCCTGCTCGGGCGATGGCACGCTCAAGATCGAGATGAACTTCCTCCCCGACGTCTACGTCGACTGCGAGGTCTGTCACGGCAAGCGGTACAACCGCGACACGCTCTCGGTGCACTACAAGGGCAAGAACATCGCGGAGGTGCTCGAGATGCCGATCTCCGAGGCCGCCGAGTTCTTCGAGCCGATCCAGGCGATCCACCGGTATCTCAAGACGCTCGTCGACGTGGGGCTCGGCTACGTGCGACTGGGACAGTCGGCCACGACGCTCTCGGGCGGTGAGGCCCAGCGTGTGAAGCTCGCGACCGAGCTCCAGCGTCGCAGCAACGGCCGTTCGATCTACGTGCTCGACGAGCCGACGACGGGGCTGCACTTCGAAGACGTCTCGCTGCTGCTGAAGGTGCTCAACGGTCTCGTCGACAAGGGCAACACCGTGATCGTCATCGAGCACAATCTCGACGTCATCAAGAGCTCGGACTGGGTCATCGACCTCGGCCCCGAGGGCGGCGCCGGTGGCGGCACGATCGTCGCGACCGGCACGCCCGAACAGGTGGCGACCGTCCCCGAGAGCCACACGGGGGCGTTCCTGGCCGAACTCCTCGAGACGGGTCGCACCGGCGCGCAGCGCAACACCGCCGAGCGCGAGCCGGAACTGGCCCGCGCGGGGGCCTGAGCCGTGGCATCCCGGGAACGGGTGTCGCAGCTGCCCTACCGACCCAAAGCGGGGGAGATCCCCACCAATCCGGGGGTGTACCGCTTCCGCGATGCGGAGGGGCGGGTGCTTTACGTCGGCAAGGCGAAGAACCTTCGGGCGCGCCTGTCGAACTATTTCGCTCCCCTGTACTCGCTGCACGAACGCACGCGGCGCATGGTCACGACGGCGGCGTCGGTCGAATGGACGGTCGTGCCCAGCGATGTCGATTCGCTGCAGCTGGAGTACATGTGGATCAAAGAGTTCGATCCGCCGTTCAACGTCCGCTACCGCGACGACAAGTCGTACCCCTTCATGGCGATCACTCTCGCCGACGAGGCGCCGCGGGTCATCGTCACGCGTAATTCGAAGATCCGGGGGGCCAAGTACTTCGGGCCCTATCCGAAGGTGTGGGCCGTCCACGACACGATCGACCTGATGATCAAGGTCTTCCCGATCCGCACGTGCAGCGACGCGTCCTACAAGAAGGCCATGCAATCGGGCAGACCCTGCTTCCCGGGACAGATCGGACGCTGCGGTGGACCCTGCTCGATGAAGGTGACCATCGAAGAGCATCGGGCGATCGTCGACGACTTCGTCGCCTTTATGTCCGGCGGCGATCAGCGCTTCACCAAGGCGCTCACGGCTCGGATGATGGAAGCCTCGGCAGCCATGGACTACGAGGCTGCCGCCCGGTACCGCGACAAGCTGCAGGCCATCGACGCGGTCCTCGGCAAGAGCGCCCTCGTCCTCCCCGCGGACACGGATGCCGATCTCTTCGGCATCGCCGAGGACGAGCTCGCCGCGACGGTGCAGCACTTCGTCGTGCGCGGAGGCCGCGTCCGCGGTGTCCGCGCCACCACGATCGAGAAGGAGATCGACATCTCCGGGCCCGATCTGGTCGACCAGGTGCTGCAGCGGACGTATGGTGACGCCACCGCCGCCGACATCCCTCGCCAGGTGCTGGTGCCCGAGCTGCCCGACGACGCCGAGCAGCTCGAGGCATGGTTGCGCGAGCGCCGAGGTCGACCCGTTTCCCTGCAGGTCGCGCAGCGCGGACCCAAGGCCGACCTCCTCAAGACAGCGACGCTCAACGCGCAGCAGGCGCTCATGCTCCACAAGACGCGTCGCACAAGCGATTACGTCGCGCGATCGCAGGCGCTCACCGATCTCCAGGAGGCCCTGGGGCTGGCCGAAGCGCCGCTGCGCATCGAGTGCTACGACGTCTCGCACCTCGCGGGCACCAACGTCGTGGCATCCATGGTCGTGTTCGAGGACGGCCTGCCGCGCAAAGACCAATACCGGTCGTTCGGCGTCGCCGAGACCACCGACGACACCGACTCGCTCTACCAGGTGCTCACGCGTCGGCTGGCGTATCTCGACCGACCCGAGGACGACGAGCGCGAAACGCTCGGCGGAGCGATCATCGCGGATGCCGAGAGCCCCGAGGCGACCGCCGACGGTGAGGTCGTGACCACGCGCAAACGCCCCCGGTTCGCCTACCGACCGCAGCTGCTCGTGGTCGACGGCGGGCAGCCGCAGGTGGCCGCCGCCGCGCGCGCACTGGCGGATGCCGGGCACGAGGAGATCGCGCTGTGCGGCATTGCGAAGCGGCTGGAAGAGGTGTGGCTGCCGGGGGAGGACTACCCGGTGATCCTGCCGCGGACGTCGGAGGCGCTGTACCTGCTGCAGCGGCTGCGCGACGAGGCGCACAGGTTCGCCATCACCCACCAGCGAAAGCGCCGGAAGCGGGACATCTCCAGCGTCCTGACCGAGGTGCCGGGTCTCGGCGACGCCCGCATCAAGGCGCTGCTGCGACACTTCGGCTCGGTGACGGCCCTCAAGAATGCGTCGCCCGAAGAGATCACGGCGCTTCCCGGCATCGGTCCGACCCTCGCCGAGGCGATCCACGCGCGGTTGTCTCGATAGGCTGGACCCGACGAAAGGGCGAATCATGCAGGCGTCACGGGGTGCGCCCGGCGAGGTGCTGATCGTCACGGGGATGTCGGGTGCCGGCCGATCCACCGTTGCCAACGCCCTCGAGGATCTCGACTGGTACGTCGTCGACAACCTCCCGCCGCGCATGCTGCGCCCGCTCCTGGATCTGACGGAGCGCGCCGGCGGGGCTGTGCCGAGGGTCGCGGTGGTCGTGGACGTCCGAGGACGCTCGATTTTCGGCGACCTTCCCGAGGCGATGCGGGCCCTGCAGGCCGACGGCCAGGTGCGCGTGGTCTTCCTGGATGCCTCGGATGCGGTGCTCGTGCGCCGGTTCGAGGCCGTCCGCCGTCCGCATCCCCTCCAGGGGGACGGCACGATCCTCGATG
The DNA here is from genome assembly GCF_047238045.1 of Microbacterium canaveralium. Classification (NCBI taxonomy): domain Bacteria; kingdom Bacillati; phylum Actinomycetota; class Actinomycetes; order Micrococcales; family Microbacteriaceae; genus Microbacterium; species Microbacterium canaveralium. The sequence goes on from NZ_JBDFMA010000003.1 coordinate 1,440,168, forward strand.
GCATCCGGCGGGAGCGCGAGCGCCTGACGCCTCTTCGCGAGGCGGCGGACGTCGTCATCGACACCTCCACGTACAACGTGCACCAGCTCTCGCTGCGAACGGTGGAACTCTTCGGTGAAGAGGGTGCTGCCCGTCACACGGTCACGCTCATGAGCTTCGGGTTCAAGTACGGGCTGCCCACCGACGTCGACCTGGTCGCGGACATGCGGTTCCTGCCGAACCCCTTCTGGAACGAGCAGCTGCGACCGCTGACCGGTGAAGACCCGTCGGTACGGCAGTACGTGCTCGAGCAGGAAGGCGCGACCGAATTCCTCGATTCCTACGCTGCCGCGCTACGGCCCGTGCTCGCCGGCTACGAGCGGGAGAACAAGCGCCATTCCGTCGTCGCCGTCGGCTGCACCGGAGGCAAGCACCGCTCCGTCGTGATGGTGCGTGAGCTGGCGGCGCGCATCAGTGAGCTCCCCGGCGTCGCGGTCCGGGTGACTCACCGAGACCTCGGCCGCGAGTAGGCTGTACCCTCGTCCCCGCCGCCTCGACAGTGTCACCCACGCCGTCGCGAGCGTTGCCCCCATCGTCCTGAACCGAGGAGAACCGTGCCGCTGACCGCCGACGTGAAGGCCGAGCTGATCACCGTACGCGACCCGCGTCCGACGGCCCGGGTCGCCGAGCTCACGGCGATCCTTCGCTTCTCGGGCGGTCTGCACTCCATCGCCAACCGCGTTGCCGTCGAGGCGGAGCTGGACTCCGATGTCCTCGCTCGTCGCGTCGCCCGCGATCTGATGGAGCTTTACGGTGTGCGGCCGGAACTGCACCACGTCCAGGGGTCCGGTGGCCGCGCCGGCGGTCACTTCGCCGTCCGTGTCATCGAGGCCGGCGAGACGCTCGCACGTCAGACCGGATTGCTCGACCAGCGTCGGCGCCCCGTCCGCGGCCTCCCCAACAAGCTCACGACGGGGTCGCGGCCCGATCTCAGCGCCATCTGGCGGGGCGCCTTCCTCGCGAGCGGTTCGCTCAGCGACCCGGGCCGTTCCGCGGCGCTCGAGATCTCCTGCCCCTCGTCCGAGGCCGCGATGGCGCTCGTCGGTGCGGGGCACCGCATCGGCATCCCCGCCAAGGCGCGCGAGGTCCGGGGGGTTCCGCGCGTGGTCGTGCGCGACGGCGAGGCGATCCGTAACGCGCTGCACGAGATGGGCGCTCGTCGCACGGCCAGCGAGTGGGACCAGATGCGGCAACGGCGCGAAGTGCGCGCGGGCGTGAACCGCCTGGTCAACTTCGACGACGCCAATCTGCGCCGCTCGGCACAGGCCGCGGTTGCCGCCTGCGCGCGCGTCGAGCGCGCGCTCGAGATTCTGGGCGACGAGGTTCCCGCGCATCTGCAGCAGGCCGGCGAGCTGCGCCTCGCGCACCGTGACGCGAGTCTCGACGAGCTCGGCCACCACGCCGACCCGCCCCTCACCAAGGACGCCGTGGCCGGTCGCATCCGCCGTCTCCTCGCCATGGCCGACAAGAAGGCCGAGGCGGAGGGGATCCCCGGCACCGAGTCCGCGGTCCCCGTCGGCGCCGAGGACTGACCCCGACGCGACGGACCCCCGTCGCGACGGACCGACGGATGCCGAGCCCTCGGCATCCGTTCGTCGTTCTGCGACCCGCCCGGGCGAATACTCTCCGTCATTCGGGGAAGCAACCCCGGGGTCGGTGCGTTGCCGCTCAGTAGGATGAAGACGTCACCCTCGCTGCGCCGAGGTTTCGGTGCAGCGCCGATTCGGAAGTTGAGAACATGGCGAAGTACACGCTGCCCGAACTGCCCTACGACTACGCCGCGCTGGAGCCCCACATCAGCGCGACGATCATGGAGCTGCACCACAGCAAGCACCACCAGACGTACGTGAACGGCGCGAACACCACGCTCGACCTGCTCGCGGAGGCGCGCGAGAAGGGCGATTTCGCGAACATCAACCGTCTGCAGAAGGATCTCGCCTTCAACCTGGGCGGTCACACCAACCACTCCATCTTCTGGACGAACCTCTCCCCGAACGGCGGCGACAAGCCGACCGGCGACCTCGAGGCAGCCATCGACGACCAGTTCGGTTCGTTCGACGCCTTCCGCGGTCAGTTCACCGCCGCCGCCCTCGGCGTGCAGGGGTCGGGCTGGGCGGGCCTCTTCTGGGATTCGATCGGTGAGAACCTCCTCATCCAGCAGTTCTTCGACCAGCAGGGCCAGATCGTGGCCGGCACGGTCCCGCTCCTGCTCCTCGATGTCTGGGAGCACGCGTACTACCTCGACTACAAGAACGTCCGCGCCGACTACGTGAAGGCGTTCTGGAACATCGCCAACTGGGCCGATGCGCAGCAGCGCTTCGCCGCCGCCCGTGAGAAGACCGCGGGTCTGCTGGTACTGTCGTAAACGGCGTGGGCGTCCCGGCGGGACACCCCGCCGGGACGCCGTTGTCCGCCAGCGAATACCGCAATCACGCGCTTCTCGCGCACAACTGATTCAGGAGAAATTCCGTGACCGTCAAGATCGGAATCAACGGCTTCGGCCGAATCGGACGCAACTACCTCCGCGCGGCTCTCGCGCAGGGTGCAGACCTGGAAATCGTGGCGGTGAACGACCTCACCGACAACAAGACCCTGGCCCACCTCCTCAAGTACGACTCCGTCGGAGGCGTCCTGGCCGAAGAGGTCTCGTACACCGAAGACTCCATCACCGTCGGCGACAAGACCATCAAGGTCTTCGAAGAGCGCGACCCCGCCAACCTCCCCTGGGGCGAGCTGGGCGTCGACATCGTCATCGAGTCGACCGGCCGCTTCACCAAGGCCGAGGACGCGAAGAAGCACGTCGCCGGCGGCGCCAAGAAGGTGCTCATCTCCGCTCCGGCCACGGGCGACGACGCCACCATCGTCATGGGTGTGAACGAAGAGACGTACAACCCCGAGACCGACGTCATCATCTCGAACGCCTCGTGCACCACGAACTGCCTCGCGCCCCTGGCCAAGGTCTTCGAAGACGCGTTCGGCATCGAGCGCGGCTTCATGATGACGGCGCACGCCTACACCGCCGACCAGAACCTGCAGGACGGCCCGCACAGCGACCTGCGTCGTGCGCGCGGCGCGGCGATCAACATCGTCCCCGCCTCGACCGGTGCCGCCAAGGCCATCGGCCTCGTGCTTCCCGAGCTCAACGGCAAGCTCTCCGGCTCGTCGTACCGCGTCCCGGTTCCCACCGGCTCGATCGTCGACCTCACGATCGTCACGCCCACCGAGGGTCTGACCGTCGACCAGGTCAACGAGGTCTACAAGAAGGCCGCCGCCGAGGGACGTCTCGCCGGAATCCTCGCCTACACCGAGGACCCGATCGTCTCGAGCGACATCCAGGGCAACCCGCACTCGTCGATCTTCGACGCCGAGCTGACCAACGTCTCGGGCAACCTCGTCAAGGTCTCGTCGTGGTACGACAACGAGTGGGGTTACTCCAACCGCCTCGTCGACCTGACCGAGTACGTCGCCGAGCGTCTCTGACCCTCCATGGCTCTGCGCACCCTCGAATCGCTGGGGTCGCTGGCCGGCACGCGCGTCATCGTCCGTTGTGACCTCAACGTCCCCCTCAAGGACGGCGTCATCACGGACGATGGCCGCGTGCGCGCGTCGCTGCCGACTCTCAACGCCCTGATCAACGCCGGCGCCCGCGTCGTCGTGTGCTCGCACCTCGGGCGCCCCGACGGGTCTCCCGACCCGAAGTACTCCCTCGAGCCGGTCGCGCAGCGCCTGTCCGAGCTCCTCGGCCAGCCGGTCGCGTTCGCGCGCGACACCGTCGGCGAGTCCGCCCGTGAGGCCGTCGCCTCGCTCGAGGACGGAGACGTCGCCGTCATCGAGAACCTCCGGTTCAACGCGGGGGAGACCTCGAAGGACGAGGCCGAGCGCCAGGGTTTCGCCCGTCAACTCGCCGAGCTCGGCGACGCTCTCGTGTCCGACGGCTTCGGTGTCGTGCACCGCAAGCAGGCGAGCGTCTACGACCTCGCCCAGATCGTGCCGTCGGCGGCGGGCCTGCTCATCCAGAAAGAGCTCGAGGTCCTGGACCGTCTGACCGAGAACCCCGAACGGCCCTACACGGTCGTCCTCGGCGGATCGAAGGTCAGTGACAAGCTCGGTGTCATCGAGCACCTGCTGCCCCGGGTCGACAAGCTCCTGGTCGGCGGCGGAATGATGTTCACGTTCCTGGCCGCGGAGGGCAACAAGGTCGGATCGAGCCTGCTCGAGAAGGACCAGATCGACACCGTGAAGGGCTACCTCGCCTCGGCGAAGGAGCGCGGCGTCGAGATCGTCCTCCCCGTGGATGCCGTCGTCGCGGCGTCCTTCTCGGCCGACGCCGAGCATGTCGTGGCGGATGCCGTTGCTCTCGAGGAGACCCCGTTCGGTGCCTCGGGTCTCGGCCTCGACATCGGTCCGCGCACGGCGGACCTCTTCGCCGAGGCCATTCGCGACTCGCGCACGGTGTTCTGGAACGGCCCCATGGGCGTGTTCGAGATGGCGGCCTTCGCCGCTGGCACCAAGACGGTCGCGCAGGCCCTGACCGAGGTGGACGGCCTGAGCGTCGTGGGCGGCGGTGACTCGGCCGCGGCCGTCCGCCAGCTCGGCTTCACCGACGACCAGTTCGGCCACATCTCCACCGGTGGCGGCGCCAGCCTGGAGTTCCTCGAAGGCAAGAAGCTCCCCGGACTGGAGGTCCTCGGATGGCAGTGAACAGAACCCCTCTCATCGCCGGCAACTGGAAGATGAACCTCGACCACCTGCAGGCGGTCGCGTTCGTCCAGAAGCTGCACTGGACGCTGAAGGAAGCGAAGCACGAGAACGGCAGCGTCGAGGTGGCGGTCTTCCCGCCGTTCACCGACCTGCGTACCGTGCAGACGCTCCTGGACGCCGACAAGATCGAGTTCGCCCTCGGCGGGCAGGACCTTTCGGCCCACGATTCCGGTGCCTACACCGGCGAGATCTCGGGGCAGTTCCTCGCGAAGCTCGACGCCCGCTACGTCATCATCGGGCATTCCGAGCGTCGGCAGTTCCACCACGAGTCCGACGAGGTCGTGGCGGCCAAGACCGCCGCGGCCCTGCGCCACGGTCTCGTTCCGGTGATCTGCGTCGGTGAGACCTCGGAAGACCTCGAGAAGTTCGGTGCGAGCGCCGTCCCCGTGGGGCAGCTCGAGGTCGCGCTCGAGGGCGTGGCATCCGATGCCGACATCGTCGTGGCGTACGAGCCGGTCTGGGCCATCGGCTCGGGCCAGGCCGCGACGCCCGATCAGGCACAGGAGGTCGCGGCCAAGCTCCGCGCCGTCGTCGCCGACAAGCTCGGTGCGGACGCGGCGGCTCGCACGCGCATCCTCTACGGCGGCTCGGTGAAGTCGGGCAACATCGCCGGATTCATGCGTGAGCCCGACGTGGACGGTGCCCTGGTGGGCGGTGCGAGCCTCGTCGTCGACGAGTTCGCCGCGATCATCCGGTACCAGAAGCACGTCGGAGTCTGACCGACGCGGATGCCCGCGGCCCTGCGCCGCGGGCATCCGCGTGTCCGGCCCCGCTCCCCGTATACTTGACGCTTGTGCGGCCGTCCCTGGCCGCTCGCGAAAGGCTTTCGACAGTGCAGATTCTCGAGTTCGTCCTGCAGGTTTTCCTGGGCGTGACCAGCCTCCTGCTGACCCTGCTCATCCTGCTCCACAAGGGACGCGGCGGCGGTCTGTCCGACATGTTCGGCGGCGGCATGAGCTCCGCGATGGGCTCGTCCGGCCTCGCCGAACGCAACCTCAACCGATTCACGATCGTGCTCGCGCTGGTGTGGTTCATCACCATCGTCGGCCTCGGTCTCCTGACCAAGTTCGCGGAGCTCTGACATGGCCACTGGCGGTAACGCCATCCGCGGCACGCGCGTCGGCGCGGGCCCGATGGGAGAACAGGACCACGGTTTCCACGCCGATCGGGTAGCGGTGTCGTACTGGGATGCGCTCGGCAACGAGACCGTCCGCTACTTCGCGGCGGGCATTCCCGACGACGAGATCCCCGAGACCATCGATTCGCCGCACTCTGGCCTTCCGGCGGGGCGCGACAAGAACAATCCGCCGGCGCTCGCGAAGACCGAGCCCTACAAGACGCACCTTGCGTACGTGAAGGAACGCCGGACCGACGAGGAAGCGGCGTCGCTCCTCGACGATGCGCTTCAGCAGCTGCGCGAGCGCCGCGGCCAGTAGAGACCGAACGAGAAAGAGACCGGATGCCGATGGCATCCGGTCTCTTTCGTCGTGCGGGCTCAGTACTCGCGATCGATGAGCTGCGGCGGCACCTGGTCAGCGGCGGCCTCGTCGACGAAGAACGCCGTGCGACGACGGCCCTTCGCCCCGGCGGCAGGAACGCTCTGGTAGCTCGCGCCGGCGAGGGCGAGGCCGAGAGCGGCGGCCTTGTCGGCGCCCGCGATGACCATCCACACGCGCTTGGACGAGTTGATGACCGGGCGGGTGAGCGAGATGCGCTCCGGCGGAGGCTTGGGGGAGTCGCGCACCGGCACCGTCGCCCGATCGGTGACGGAGATCTCCGGCCGGTCAGGGAAGAGCGAGGCGATGTGCGCGTCGGGACCGACACCGAGGAAGCAGATGTCGAACGACGGCCACGGGCCCGTCTCACTCCGGTCGGACGGCGCGAACTGCGCGAGCTCATCGGCGTAGGCGATCGCCGCGGCGTCCAGATCGAGGCCGTCGTCGGTCGAGGCGGCCGAGTGGATGTTCTCGGCCGGGATGTCGAGACCGTCGAGGAAGGCGACACGCGCCTGCTTTTCGTTGCGATCGTCCGAGTCCCGGCTCACGAACCGCTCGTCACCGAACCAGAAGTGCACGAGCGACCAGTCGATCTCGTCGACGCGCGGGTCGCGGGCGGCCGAGCGCAGGACCGCACCGCCCATCGTGCCGCCGGTCAGGCAGACGTGCATGCGTTTGCCCTCGGCGACGCGCTTCACGATGCGGTTCACGAACCGGGTCGCGACGTAGTCCGCGAGGGTATCGGCATCCTTCTTGATGATGACCTGTTTGGCGGAGCCGTTCTCGGTCATCGGTCGCCCCGCTCGTCGAGGGTGTGCAGCAGCTCCGTGCACTGCGTCAGGACGCGGCCGTACAGCACATCGGGGTCGAGGCGACGGAGCTCCTCGGCGAGGCACTCGCGAAGCGTCCGACGTGGGAAGTCGAGCTCGTGCGTCGGCTGGCCGGGCTGCGTGAGGATCGCGACACCCGGCGTGGGGCGCTCGAGGAGGGTGTCTCCGCTCGCGCGGGTGAGGCGCACCGACTTGATGCCGCCGGCCCATTCGGCCTCCGGGAGGTAGCTGTACGTGACCGGCGCCTCGAGCTTGAGGCCCAGCCACGCCGCGAGCAGCGCCGTGGACGGCGAGTCGCTCGAGCCGGAGACCTCGATCGAGGTGACCGGCTCGTAGGGCGGCTGGTCCAGTACGGCGGCGAGCTGTTCCCGCCAGCGCGTGACGCGGGTCCACGCGAAGTCGGTGTCGCCCGGGGCGTAGTGTTCGCCGAGGTGCGCGACCCACGCGGTGGGGTCGGGCTGCGACTTGGCATCGGTGATGCGGCGCTGAGCGATCCGGCCGATCTCCGACAGGGAGGGGTCGGTGGGGGCCTCGGCGGGCCACCAGGCGACGACGGGCGCGTCCGGGAGCAGGAGACCCGTGACGAGACTCTCGGCGTTGGACGCGGCCGCTCCGTGGGCTCGCAGGACCACGACCTCGCTCGCGCCGGCGTCGCCGCCCACGCGGATCTCGGCGTCCAGGCGAGGCTCTTCATCGTCGTCGCCGAACAGCACGGCGATGACGCGCATCGGGTGCTCGCGGGAGGCGTCGTTGGCGGCCTCGATGACCTCTTCCTCGGCGCCGTGGTGCGTGACGATGATGAGGGTCAGCACGCGCCCGAGAGCGACGGCACCGCCCTCCTCCCGGACGCTGACGAGCTTCTTCGAGATCGCGCTGACGGTGGTGTCGGGCAGATCGATGATCACGGACGCCTCCAGGTGCGGCCATCGCGGGCGAGGAGTTCGTCGGCGGATGCCGGCCCCCATGACCCGGGAGAGTACTGTTCGAGCGGTCCGCCCTGGGCGGCCCAGAACTCCTCGATCGGGTCGAGGATCTTCCAGCTGAGTTCGACCTCTTCGTGCCGCGGGAACAGCGGCGGGTCGCCGAGCAGCACATCGAGGATGAGTCGCTCGTAGGCTTCGGGGCTCGCTTCGGTGAAGGCGTGGCCGTATCCGAAGTCCATGGTGACGTCGCGCACCTGGGTACCGTCACCGGGGACCTTGGATCCGAAGCGGATGGTGACGCCCTCGTCGGGCTGCACGCGGATGACGAGGGCGTTCTGCCCCAGCTCCTGCGTCTGGCTGCGAGAGAACAGCTGCTGCGGGGCGCGCTTGAACACCACGGCCACCTCGGTGACGCGGCGTCCGAGACGCTTTCCGCTGCGGACGTAGAAGGGGACGCCCGACCAGCGGCGCGTGTTGATCTCGAGCTTGACCGCGGCGTAGGTCTCCGTCACGGACTCCGGGTTCATGCCGTCCTCTTCGAGGAAGCCGAGCACCTTCTCACCGCCCTGCCATCCGCCGGCGTACTGCCCGCGGGCGGTCGCCTCGGCGAGATTCTCGGGCAGACGGACCGCCGCGAGCACCTTTTCCTTCTCGGCTCGCAGGTCGGCCGCGTTGAAGCTGATGGGCTCTTCCATCGCGGTGAGGGCCAGCAGCTGCAGGAGGTGGTTCTGGATGACGTCGCGGGCCGCGCCGATCCCGTCGTAATACCCCGCGCGACCGCCGACGCCGATGTCCTCGGCCATCGTGATCTGCACGTGGTCCACGTAGTTGCGGTTCCAGATCGGCTCGTACAGCTCGTTGGCGAACCGCAGCGCCAGGATGTTCTGGACGGTCTCTTTACCGAGATAGTGGTCGATCCGGAAGATCGAGTCGGCCGGGAAGGCGCTCTCGACGACCTCGTTCAGCTCGCGAGCCGAGGCCAGGTCGTGCCCGAACGGCTTCTCGATCACCACGCGCCGCCAGCCGGTGGTGTCGTCCGCGGTCTCGCCGACGAGTCCCGAGGCCTTGAGCTGCGTGGTGACCAGCGGGAAGGCCTTCGGCGGGATCGACAGGTAGTACGCGTGATTGCCCATGGTGCCGCGCTCGGTGTCGAGCTTGTCGACGGTCTCGCGCAGACGCTGGAACGCCTCGGGGTCGTCGAACTCGCCCTGGACGAAGCGGATGCCTTCCAGCAGTTCCTGCCACGTCTCCTCGCGGAACTCGGTTCGGGCGTACTGCTTCACCGACTCGTGGACGACCTTGGCGAAGTCCTGGTCTTCCCAGTCGCGGCGGGCGAACCCCACCAATGCGAAGCCGGGGGGCAGAAGACCGCGGTTGGCGAGGTCGTATACCGCGGGCATCAGCTTCTTGCGCGACAGGTCACCCGTCACGCCGAAGATGACCAGGGCGCTGGGCCCCGCGATGCGGCTGAGTCGGCGATCCTCGGGATCGCGAAGGGGATTGTGACCGGGTGTGATCTCTACGACCATGCTTTTACTGCGCCGCCTCGAAGAGTGAAAGCACCTCGACCTGCGGGTCGGTGAGCGTGAGCGTGACGACGGGACGGCCGTGACCGTCCGCCAGCACGCTCGCGTCGCCCGCGGCCTGTGCGTGGATGAGCTCACCGAACGTGAACGGTCGACCGGGAATCTCGAGGTCGACATCGGTGCGTTCGGTGATCTGGAGGAAGACGCCGTTCGCGGGCCCTCCCTTGTGGTACTGACCGGTCGAGTGCAGGAACCGGGGTCCCCACCCGAAAGTCGTGGGACGACCGGAATCCGCCGCCACCAGTTCGCGCAGTCCCGCGAGCTGGGGCAGGTCGATCCGGTTCACGTACGCCTGGATGCTGACGTAGCCGTCGGCCGGAACCGAAGCCCACAGCGCGTCGAGAACGCTCGCGAGCGTGCCCCCGGATGCCAACGCGGGGTCCGACACGCGCACCTCGACGCCGTCGAGCACGAAGGCCGGAGCCGTCGGCTCAGGCCGGGCGTCCAGCAGGCCGCGGGCCGCGGCCTTCGCCGACTCCACGTCGGGCTGGTCGAACGGATCGATTCCGAGCAGTCGCCCGGCGATGGCCGTGGCGTACTCCCACACGACGAACTGGGCTCCCAGCGAGCCGCTCACGAGGACATCGCCCTCGTGGCGGTCGAACAGATGGAAGGCGTCGGCGTGGTCGACGAGACGGACAACCTGCAGGTCGGCCGGCTTCGTCTCCAGCTCGGGGGACACGGGAAGCAGGACGACGGGCAGGATGCCGGTCCCGTCTTTGCCCGTTGACTCCGCGATCAGCTGCTCGATCCAGTCCGGGAGACCCGGCAGGTGGCTCCCGTCGGTGACGAGGCCGAGCTTGTCACGGCGCTGGTCGCCGCCGCCCGCGATGGCCGCGGCCAGGACGAGCGCCGGGTTCTCGGGGGAGTCGATCGCGACCTCGAGAAGTGTGGCATCCGCTTCGTCCAGGAGATCGTCGAGATCCACGCCGGCGAGACCCGCGGGCACCAGCCCGAAAGCGGTCAGCGCGGAGTATCGTCCGCCGACCGTCGGGTCGGCGGTGAAGACGCGGTACCCGTCCGCGTGAGCCGACTGCTCGAGCGGAGAGCCGGGGTCCGTCACGACCACGATCCGCTCCGCGGGGTCGATGCCGAGGTCGCGGAACGCGGCCTCGAACGCACGCTTGGCCGAGTCGGTCTCGATCGTGGAACCAGACTTGCTCGAGACGACGAGCACCGTCTCGCGCAGGCCACCGGCTTCGGCGTCACCGTCGATCGCGGCGAGCACCTGCCCGGGGGCGGTGGAATCCAGGATGACGAGAGGGACGCCCGCGTCGCGCGCGATCACCTCGGGAGCGAGAGACGAACCCCCCATCCCGGCGAGGACGACACGGGTCACGCCCTGCGCGACGAGGGCGCCGCGCAGGGCCGTGATCTCCGGCACGAGGGGGCGCGAGACGGAGACCGCCTGCACCCACCCGAGTCGACGGGATGCCTCGTCCTCGGCTGCGGGACCCCACAGCGTGGGGTCTCCCGCCGTGATGCCGGACGCGACGAGCGAACCGACCAGGCCAGGCAACTCGGAGTCGACGACCGCCTTGACGTGGCCGGTGACCTTGACGGCGAAAGTCACTTCGCCGCCTGGGCGCTTCCGGCCTCGAGCGCGGTGGCGACGGTCTCCTGCAGTTCGTGCCAGGACGCGATGAACTTCTCCACGCCTTCGTCCTCGAGCACCTGCGTGACGTCGGCGAAGTCGACGCCCGCGGCGGCGAGCTGGTCGAAGACCTCGTGGGCCTCGCCGTATGCGCCGGTGATGGTGTCGCCGGTGATCACGGCGTGGTCGAACGTTGCCTCGAGCGTCTTCTCGGGCATCGTGTTCACGGTGCCGGGGGCGACGAGCTCGGTGACGTACAGCGTGTCGGGCAGCGCGGGGTCCTTTACGCCGGTCGAGGCCCACAGCGGGCGCTGCACGGTCGCGCCCGCGGCGAGGAGCTCCTTGGCGCGGTCCTCCGCGAACTTCTGCTCGTACAGCTCGTAGGCCAGACGCGCGTTGGCGATACCGGCCTTGCCCTTCAGCGCGGCGGCCTCGTCGGTGCCGATCGCCGCGAGACGCTTGTCGACCTCGGTGTCCACGCGGGACACGAAGAACGACGCCACCGACTGCAGGGTGGAGATGTCGTGTCCGGCCTCACGGGCCTTCTCGACACCGGCGAGGTACGCATCGATGACCTCGGCGTACCGCTCGAGGCTGAAGATCAGAGTGACGTTGACCGAGATGCCCGCACCGATGACCTCGGTGATCGCGGGCAGGCCCGCCTTGGTCGCGGGGATCTTGATGAGGACGTTCGGGCGGTCCACCCGCGCCGACAGATCCTTGGCCTGGGCGACGGTCGCGTCGGTGTCGTGGGCGAGGTCGGGGGAGACCTCGATCGACACGCGGCCGTCGACGCCGCCGGTGGCCTCGAAGACGGGCAGGAAGATGTCGCATGCGTCGCGCACGTCGTCGGTGGTGATCGAGAAGATCGCCTCGTCGACGCCCGCGCCGTGGCCGGCGAGCTCACGGACCTGACCCTCGTAGGCCTCGCCCTTCGAGAGCGCGCCGGCGAAGATCGTCGGGTTCGTGGTGACGCCGGACACGTTGCGCTTCTCGATGAGCTCGGCGAGGTTGCCGGTCTGGATGCGCTGACGCGACAGGTCGTCCAGCCAGATGCTGACGCCCTGAGCGGAAAGCTGTTCGGTGGGAGTGCTCATTGTTCTCGTTCTCCTCGGATTACTTCGCAGCGGCGATCGACTCGCGGGCGGCCTCGACGACGGCCTCGGCGGTGATACCGAACTTCTGGAACAGGGTCTTGTAGTCGGCCGACGCACCGAAGTGCTCGATCGAGACGGAACGGCCGGCGTCGCCGACGATGCCGTGCCACGACAGGGCGGAACCCGCCTCGACGGACACGCGCGCCTTCACGGACGACGGCAGGACCGACTCGCGGTACGCCTCGTCCTGCTCGGCGAACCACTCCAGCGACGGCGCCGACACGACGCGGGCCTGCACGCCCTCGGCGGCGAGGGTCTCGCGCGCCTGGACGGCGAGCTGCACCTCGGAACCGGTGGCGATGAGGATGACGTCCGGCTCGCCGCTCGCCGCCTCCGCCAGGACGTAAGCGCCCTTGACCGCATTCGCGGCCGAGGCGAACTCGTCGCCCGAGGCCTCACCGGCACCGCGGGGGAACACGGGGATGTTCTGGCGCGTGAGCGCGATACCGGCGGGACCCGCCGTGCGGCGGAGCATCTCGAGCCACACGACCGAGGTCTCGTTGGCATCCGCGGGGCGGACCAGAGCGAAGTTCGGGATCGCCCGGAGGGTCGCGAGCTGCTCGATCGGCTGGTGGGTCGGGCCGTCCTCACCGAGGGCGACCGAGTCGTGCGTCCACACGAAGATCGTCGGGATGTTCATCAGCGCGGCCAGACGCACCGGCGGGCGCATGTAGTCGCTGAAGATGAGGAACGTGCCGCCGAAGGGACGCGTCGGACCGTGCAGCACGATGCCGTTGAGGATCGCGCCCATCGCGTGCTCGCGGATGCCGAAGTGCAGCACGCGGCCGTAGGGGTCGCCCGACCATTCGTGCGTCGACCACGAGGTGGGGATGAAGGACTTGGCATCCTTGATCGTGGTCAGGTTCGACTCGGCGAGGTCGGCCGAACCGCCCCACAGCTCGGGGAGCTCGGCGGCGAGGGCGTTGATGACCGTGCCGGAGGCGGCGCGCGTGGAGACGTCCTTGCCGGCCTCGAACGCGGGCAGCGCGTCCGCGATGCCCTCGGGCAGCTCGCGAGCCTGCAGGCGGTCCCACAGCTGCTTGCGCTCGGGGTGGGCAGCGGCCCAGGCGTCGAACTTCTCCTGCCAGGCGGCCTTCTCGGCTTCGCCGCGCTTCACCAGCTCGCGAGTGTGCGCGAGCACGTCGTCCGCGATGGCGAAGTGCTGCTCGGGGTCGAATCCCAGCACCTCCTTCGTGGCACGCAGCTCGTCAGCTCCCAGCGCCGAACCGTGGATCTTGCCGGAGTTCTGCTTGCCGGGGGAGGGCCAGCCGATGATCGTCTTGAGGATGATGAGCGACGGCTTGCTCGTCTCGCCCTTCGCGGCCTCGATGGCCGCGAGCAACTCGGCGACGTCCTCGACGTACTGGCCCGTCTTCTTCCAGTCGACGGTCTGCACGTGCCAGCCGTAGGCCTCGTAGCGCTTCTGCACGTCTTCGGTGAAGGCGACGTTCGTGTCGTCCTCGATCGAGATCTGGTTCGAGTCGTAGATCGCGATGAGGTTGCCGAGCTCCTGGTGGCCGGCGAGCGAGGAGGCCTCGCTCGTGACGCCCTCCTGCATGTCGCCGTCGCCGGCGATCACGTAGACGAAGTGGTCGAAGGGGCTCTCACCGGCGGGGGACTCCGGGTCGAACAGGCCGCGCTCGTACCGGGCGGCGTAGGCGAAGCCGACGGAGGAGGCGAGGCCCTGACCGAGCGGTCCGGTCGTGATCTCGACGCCGTCGGTGTGGCCGTACTCGGGGTGACCGGGGGTCAGGGAGCCCCACGTGCGGAGCGCCTCGAGGTCCTTCATCTCGAGGCCGAAACCGCCGAGGTAGAGCTGGACGTACTGGGTGAGGGAGGAGTGCCCCACCGAGAGGATGAAGCGGTCGCGGCCGGGCCAGTGCGTGTCGGCCGGGTCGTGGCGCAGGACGCGCTGATACAGCAGGTAGGCCGCGGGTGCGAGAGACATGGCCGTACCGGGGTGGCCGTTACCCACCTTCTCGACGGCATCCGCCGCCAGAACGCGTGCGGTGTCCACCGCGCGCCGATCGATCTCGTCCCATTCGAAGTCCGACAACACGGTGCCTTTCTCGTCACTTTGCGCCCGGGGTCACGATCCGACGCCGCACTCGACGCCGTAGGGGCGGGAGTGGGGTGGGGTGGTCGGCGCGGGGCGCGCGTTCATCGCCAGCATAGCGAGAACGCACGAAGGGCCGGGACTGTTCCCGCGGGGGTCGACAGGCGGCCGGGTGTGTGTACGGGATGCCATAGAATCGTGGGGATACGCTCGCTCTACCCCGGGGGACGATGGACATCTCGACGACGTCGCACGTCACTGCGACGACCGATCGCCGCTCCGTCGGACGCACCCTCCGCGCTTACGTCGCGCTGACCAAGCCGCGGGTGCTCGAACTGCTCCTGGTCACGACCGTTCCGGTCATGATCCTCGCCGCGCGCGGACTCCCCGACCTCTGGCTCATCTTCGCCACCGTCATCGGCGGGTCGCTGAGCGCCGGTTCGGCCGCCGCGTTCAACATGTACCTCGACCGCGACATCGACGCGCACATGCAGCGCACCGAGAACCGTCCGCTGGTCACCGGCGAGGTGTCGCCCCGCGGCGCACTCACGTTCGCCTGGACCCTCGCCGTGTTCTCCACCGTGTGGTTGTGGGTGTTCACCAACCCGCTCGCGGCGGGACTGTCGGCCGCGGCCATCTTCTTCTACGTCGTGATCTACACGATGATCCTCAAGCGCCGCACCGAGCAGAACATCGTGTGGGGCGGGATCGCCGGATGCTTCCCCGTGCTCATCGGCTGGTCGGCGGTGACGGGATCGCTCTCGTGGGCGCCCTTCATCCTGTTCGCGCTGGTGTTCCTGTGGACTCCGCCCCACTACTGGCCGCTGTCGATGAAGTACGCCGACCAGTACGACGAGGTGGACGTGCCGATGCTCGGCGCCACCCGCAGTGGATCGCAGGTCGGGCTGCAGGTCATCCTGTACGCGTGGGCGACGGTGGCGTGCTCGCTGCTGCTGATCCCGGTGGCATCCATGGGCCTGGTCTACAGCGTTTCCGCGCTGGTCTTCGGCGGCTGGTTCGTGTACGAATCGCACCGCTTGTACTCGCGCGCCGTGCAGGGTGGCGAGCCCCGACCCATGCGCGTGTTCCACGCGTCGATCACGTATCTGACGCTGCTGTTCGTCGCGATCGCGGTCGACCCGCTGCTGCCCTTCTGATCATCCGGGCCCGAGGGCCATTCGCCCCCTGTTCCGTGGGACGGGGCGGTCATTCTCGGAGCCCGTGCGTCGGAGCCCATGCACCGACGCACGAAGCGACCCCGGTGCGCCGACGAACGAGAATGCGCGGAAGCGCTGGCACACGAAGGCGCGCGGGTGCACGGACGCACGAAGACGCCCGCCCCCGAATCGGGGAGCGGGCGTCTTCGGGGTGGTGGCGGTGGTCAGGCGCGAGGGGTGTCGTCGCCCGTGTCCAGCTTCGGGGCGTCGTGGCCCGCCGCGGCTGCTTCTGCTGGAGCGGGGGCGTCGGACGGGGTCTCGACGTCTGCGTCCTCGAGCACGAGGGGAGCGGCCGGAGCGGTCGTCGCAACGGCGGCCACGGTGGGAGCGGCGGCGAAGGGGGCGCTCTCGTCGTCGTCGGTCCAGTCGATCGTCTCGACCGACACGTCGGGGCGCGGACGCGTGGACACCACGGTGGCCACGGCGAGCGTCGCGACGAGGCCGAGAGCACCGGCACCGAGGACGGCGGCTCCGACGATCGCCCAGGACTGCGCGACGTAGACAGTGACGACCGTCGCGTTCGGGTCGTTCAGCACCGCTTGCATCGCGTCGATCTGGCGGAAGACGATGACGAGTCCGCCGAACACTGCGGCCAGGGAGAGGACCAGAAGAGCCCAGAACGGGATGCTGGTCACCAGGCGGGGGCGGGTCTGCATGGAATGAACTCCTTAGATTCCGGGCACGGTCGGCACCGGAGGGTCCACAGTCTCCCACGCACCGGTGCGCCCGCTCTGTGCGCTCGATGAATCGGCTATGAACGCGCTAAGGTCAGCGCTGCGCGGCGCCGACCGCGTCCCGTGCGTCGGTGCGCGTGGCGGCGACGGGTGCCTTCAGCCGGAGGACGACGACCGTCATGGTCGCGGCGGCCAATGCTGCCAGCACCATGTGGATGCCGACGGCGAGCTCGGGCAGGCCGTTGCGCGCCTGGTAGAGGCCCACGGCGATCTGGACGAGTTCGACCGCGAGCAGCGCGGTCGCCCAACGCCGCACGGGGAGGCGCAGCCGCCACGCGATGACGACGATCACGAGGGTGAGGGCGAACAGGGCGTAGCCGGGCCAGGCGTGCACGTGCTCGAGGATCTCGGCGTCGAATCCGTTGCGCTGCACCGCTGCGGCATCTCCCGAGTGCGGTCCGGCGCCGGTGGTGAGCACGCCGAAGACGACGGTGAGGGCGAGGACGCCGGTCGTGGCATGGACCAGACCCGCGAACCACGCGGGGACGGCACGCTCGCGCGGACCGGCCGGAAGGTACATGAGTGTCAGGAACGCCGCGCACACGGTGACGAGGACGACGGACGCGATGTAGTGGAACCCGACGATGAACGGGTTCAGACCGGTGAGCACCGTGATGCCGCCGACGACGGCCTGCGCGACGATGCCGCCCAGCACCACGAGGGCCAGCACGAACATCCCGCGGCGCTGCCTCCGCATGCGCCACATGAGCACGACGACGACAAGGGCCAGGATGCCGACGACCCCCGTGAGCGTCCGGTTGCCGAACTCGATGATGCCGTGGATGCCCATCTCGGGCGTGTTCACGAGCGAGTCCGGGGTGCAGCGCGGCCACGTGGGGCACCCGAGTCCCGAGCCGGTCAGACGTACCGCCCCGCCGGTGCCGATGATGAGCACTTCGGCCACGAACGACAGCCACGCGAACACGCGGACTCGGCGGTCGACCTGGGTCGGCAGCCCATCGACGATGCGACGGAGGACGCGGGGGGACGAAGCGGTGGACATGCGCGCAGCCTCCTGGCGGCGAGGCTCTCGAGCCGCGGCGGCGGGTCAGCGCCGTGCCGGGAGCGGGTGTTGCCTGTAGAATCGAAGGGTCTTCGGGTGCAGCGCTCGCGCGTCCCGCACCCCTGACAGTCTAGGCGCGCAGCCAGCGCCTTCGAGCGGGCCTACCAGCGACCTTCCTGTGACTCCGACCGGAGTTCCTCCTGGAATGTCGGGGCGGATGACACCGTTGAGGCCCGAGAAGGAGAGTGACCACCATGTCCGATGTACTCATCGACCGACCAGAGCTCGAAAGCCTGGGGCAATACGAGTTCGGCTGGCACGACACGGATGCCGCAGGCGCGCTCGCGCAGCGCGGCATCAACGAAGACGTCGTGCGCGGCATCTCCGCCCTGAAGTCCGAGCCCGAGTGGATGCTGAAGACGCGTCTGAAGGGCTACCAGCTCTTCGGCCGTAAGCCCATGCCCACGTGGGGCGCCGACCTATCGGAGATCGACTTCGACAACATCAAGTACTTCGTGCGCTCGACCGAGAAGCAGGCGCAGTCGTGGGAGGACCTCCCCGAGGAGATCCGCAACACGTACGAGAAGCTCGGCATCCCCGAGGCCGAGCGTCAGCGTCTCGTCGCCGGCGTCGCTGCGCAGTACGAGTCCGAGGTTGTCTACCACCAGATCCGCGAAGACCTCGAGCAGCAGGGTGTCATCTTCATGGACACCGACACGGCTCTGCGCGAGCACCCCGAGTTCTTCGAGGAGTACTTCGGCACCGTCATCCCCGCCGGCGACAACAAGTTCGCGGCGCTGAACACGGCCGTCTGGTCGGGCGGCTCCTTCGTGTACGTGCCGAAGGGCGTGCACGTCGAGATCCCCCTGCAGGCGTACTTCCGCATCAACACCGAGAACATGGGTCAGTTCGAGCGGACCCTGATCATCGCCGACGAAGACAGCTACGTGCACTACATCGAGGGCTGCACGGCCCCGATCTACAAGAGCGACTCGCTGCACTCGGCCGTCGTCGAGATCATCGTGAAGAAGAACGCCCGCGTGCGCTACACGACGATCCAGAACTGGTCGAACAACGTCTACAACCTCGTCACCAAGCGCGCCGTCGCCCACGAGGGCGCGACCATGGAGTGGGTCGACGGCAACATCGGCTCCAAGGTGACGATGAAGTACCCGTCCATCTACCTCATGGGCGAGCACGCCAAGGGCGAGACCCTCTCGGTCGCTTTCGCCGGTCCCGGACAGCACCAGGACGCCGGCGCGAAGATGATCCACATGGCGCCGTACACGCAGTCGTCGATCGTCTCCAAGTCGATCGCGCGCGGCGGAGGTCGCGCCGGTTACCGCGGCGAGGTCCGAGTGGATGCCAATGCGCACCACTCCGCGAACACCGTGCGCTGCGACGCGTTGCTCGTCGACACGATCTCGCGCTCGGACACGTACCCCGCGATCGACATCCGCGTCGACGACGTGCAGCTCGGTCACGAGGCCACGGTCTCGAAGGTCAGCGAGGAGCAGTTGTTCTATCTACAGTCCCGCGGCCTTCCCGAGGACGAGGCGATGGCGATGATCGTGCGCGGCTTCATCGAGCCGATCGCGCGCGAGCTGCCCATGGAGTACGCCCTCGAACTGAACAAGCTCATCGAGATGGGCATGGAAGGATCCGTCGGCTGATGACGACTGCGACCCAGACCCCCGTCGGCGCCGCGGAGGGTCACATCGACCCTGCCGCCCTGGTGGCATCCGTGGTTCCCGTCCAGACCCGGTCGGAGCGCCCGACCTCGTTCGACCCCGGCGACTTCGGCGTTCCCAGCGGCCGCGAGGTCAACTGGAAGCTGACCCCCGTTGGCCGCCTGGCTCCGCTGTTCGTCGACGAGGCGGGCGTCGAGGGCGTCATGCGCGTGGAGGTCAGCGCCCCGGCCGAGGTGGTGCAACAGCGACTGCGCGTGGGCGACGCCCCGCGGGGCGAGCGCTTCCGCCCCGAGGACCTCACCGCCGCTCTCGCGTGGACACACGAGCCCGAGGCGCCGCTGCTTCGCATCCCGGCGAACGTCGAGCTCGACGAGCCCATCGTCGTGCGGCTGACCGGCACGGGCGGCCTCGCGCACGCCCATGTCGTCATCGAGGCGCAGCCGAACTCGCGCGGCACCGTCGTGCTTCGTCACGAGGGCAGCGCGCACCACGCGCAGAACGTCGAGATCCTCGTGCGCGACGGCGCCGACCTCACGGTCGTGTCGGTGCAGAAGTGGGACGACGACGCGCTCCACGCGTCCTCCCACCAGGCGCGCGTCGACCGCGACGCCAAGCTCACGCACGTCGTGGTGAGCTTCGGTGGTGGCGTCGTCCGCGTGAACCCGTCGGTCGAACTCTCGGGCGCGGGCAGCGAGGGACGCCTCTACGGCCTGTCGTTCGCGGATGCCGGTCAGCACCTCGAGTCGCAGGTGTACCTGCACCACAAGGGTCCGCACACCGTCGGCGACGTGCTCTACAAGGGTGCGCTCCAGGGCGAGAACGCCCGGAGCGTGTGGATCGGCGACGTGCTCATCGGACACGACGCCACGGGCACCGACTCCTACGAGGCCAACCGCAACCTCGTGCTCACCGACGGCGCGCGCGCCGACTCGATCCCGAACCTCGAGATCGAGACCGGCGACATCCAGGGCGCGGGTCACGCCAGCGCGACGGGTCGCTTCGACGACGAGCAGCTGTTCTACCTGCAGGCCCGCGGCATCGCGGAGGACGAGGCCCGCCGTCTGGTCGTGCTCGGGTTCCTCACCGAGATCGTCCAGCGCATCGGCATCCCGGAGCTCGAGACCGAGCTCATCGAGGCGATCGAGCGAGAGTTGGCCGAAGGGGCGGCGGCGTGAGCGCGTCGCGCGTGTGCGGGCTCAGTGAGCTCGTCCAGGACGAGGCCCGCCGGGTCGAGGTCGACGGCGTCGCGATCGCCGTGGTGCTCGACGGCAATGGCGAGGTCCACGCCATCGGCGACGTCTGCACGCACGGCGACATCTCGCTGTCCGACGGCTTCGTCGAGGGCGAGACGCTCGAGTGCTGGGCACACGGCTCCGCGTTCTCGCTGAAGACCGGGCGCCCCCTCAATCTCCCGGCCTACGAGCCGGTTCCCGTGTACGAGGTCGTGATCGACGGTGACGACGTGCTCATCGATCCCGCCGTCACCAAGGCGACGGCCTGACGGTCGCGTCCCCCACGACTCCCCGAACTACCGAGTAAGGAACATCATGTCTGTCCTCGAGATCCGCGACCTCCACGTGACGGTCGAGACGGATGCCGGCACGACCCCGATCCTCAACGGTGTGACGCTGACGCTGCGCACCGGCGAGACCCACGCCATCATGGGCCCCAACGGCTCCGGCAAGTCGACCCTGGCCTACACCATCGCCGGTCACCCGAAGTACACCGTCACGAGCGGCTCGATCACGCTCGACGGTGAGGACGTGCTCGAGATGAGCGTCGACGAGCGTGCGCGCGCGGGCCTCTTCCTCGCGATGCAGTACCCCGTCGAGATCCCCGGCGTCACCGTGACGAACTTCCTGCGCACCGCGAAGACGGCCATCGACGGCGAGGCGCCGGCGATCCGCACGTGGACCAAGGACGTCAAGGGCGCCATGGAGAACCTGCGGATGGATGCCAAGTTCGCCCAGCGCAATGTCAACGAGGGCTTCTCGGGCGGCGAGAAGAAGCGCCACGAGATCCTCCAGCTCGAGCTGCTCAAGCCGAAGATCGCGGTGCTCGACGAGACCGACTCGGGTCTCGACGTCGACGCGCTGAAGATCGTGTCCGAGGGCGTGAACCGCGCCAAGGAGAACACCGACCTCGGCGTCCTGCTGATCACGCACTACACCCGCATCCTCCGCTACATCCGCCCCGACTACGTGCACGTCGTCGTCAAGGGCCGGATCGTCGAGGAGGGCGGCCCCGAGCTCGCCGACCGACTCGAGGAAGAGGGTTACGACCGTTTCCTCGACGCCGGTGCCCCGGTGGACGCGTAGGATCGTTACATGACCGCAACACTCGCTCCCGAGAAGTACGACGAGGTCACCGAGGCCCTCAAAGACGTCATGGACCCCGAACTGGGGATCAACGTCGTCGACCTCGGTCTGATCTACGACCTCGCGTGGGATGACGAGAACGACGCGCTCGTCATCCACATGACCCTCACCTCGGCGGGGTGCCCCCTGACCGACGTGCTCGAGGAGCAGACCGCGCAGGCCCTCGACAGCGTCGTGGATCGTTTCCGCATCAACTGGGTGTGGATGCCGCCGTGGGGCCCCGAGCGGATCACCGACGACGGCCGCGACATGATGCGCGCCCTCGGCTTCGCGATCTGAACCCGTGCGAATGGCCCGTCCCGCTTCGGCGAGACGGGCCATTCTGTTTCCCCGTCTGACGGCGGGCATGTGGCATCCGAGGCGTGCTGGTTAGGGTCGACAGCGTGAGTGTCCCCCCTTTGAAGGCCCTGCCGCTCGAGCTGCTGCGTCAGCGATCGAGCACGAAATGGCGATCGTACGGGGACGACGTCATTCCGATGTTCGTCGCCGAGACGGATTTCCCGCTTGCGCCGGCCATCACCGCGGCGCTCGCCCGTGCCGTCGAGATCGGCGACACCGGGTACACGCCGCCGCGACCGGGGATCGACCGCGACTTCGCCGACTTCGCCGATCGCCGTTGGGGGTGGCGTCCCGACTCGGGTCGCATCCGCTGGACCGGGGACGTCATGATGGGCGTCGTCGAGGTGCTGCGCGCGGTGACCTCGCCCGGGGACCGCGTCGTCGTGACGCCGCCGGTCTACCCGCCCTTCTACGACACGGTCGAGGAGGCGGGCGCGGTCGTCGAGCGGGTTCCGCTCGTCGACACGGGGGAGCGGTGGGAGCTCGACCTCGAGGGGATCGCCGAGGCACTGGCATCCGGAGCGAAAGCCGTCCTGCTCTGCAACCCCCACAACCCGACGGGCACCGTGCACACGCGCGAGTCGCTCGCAGAGCTGGCCCGCCTGGCCGCGCACTACGGCGCGTCGGTCGTCAGCGACGAGATCCACGCTCCGCTCACCCACGCGCCGTCGGTGTTCACCCCGTTCCTGGATGCCGCTGCCGAGGCGGCTGAAGTCGGCTACGTGGTGACGAGCGCGAGCAAGACCTACAACCTCGCCGGGCTGAAGTGTGCGGTGATCGTCACGGGATCCGACGAGACCGCCGCGGTCGTGCGCGCATTGCCGTGGGAGGTCGAGTGGCGTGCGGGTCTCTTCGGCATCATCGCCAATCGCGCGGCCTTCGCCCCGGAGAGCGACGCGTGGCTCGAGCAGCTGCTGGTCGCCCTCGACGACAATCGCCGCCTGCTCGCCGATCTGCTGGTCGAGCACCTCCCGCTCGCGCGGTACCGGCTGCCTGAGGCGGGGTTCCTCGCGTGGGTCGATGTCTCCGCGTACGGGTGGGGCGACAACCCCGCGCCGTACATCCGTCGCGAGGCGAAGGTCGCGCTGCATCACGGACCCCTGTTCGGCGCCGAGGGTGTGGGGCACGTGCGCATCAACGTGGGCTGCGATCCCGACGTGCTACGCGAGGCCGTCCAGCGCATCGGTGCCCTCGTCGGGTAGTTCGGCGGTGACCTTTTCCGGGCGGCGCGACGTGGCATCCAAGGATAGGTAAGGATATCCTTATCGGGTGAAGACAGCCACGCGTCCCGCCTACCGCCCGTACGTCGCCGTGGTGAAGGAGGCCCGCCGGCTGTCGCCGCACTTCGCGCGGATCACGTTCACGTCGCCCGATTTCGAGATCTTCGGCACTGATCGCCGCGACCAGCGCGTGAAGATCGTCCTGCCGGGGTCGGATGGCACGCTGTGCGACATCGGCCAGACGGATCCCGTCGCGATCGACAACGGGGAGTGGTACACGCGCTGGCGTGACCTCCCCGACGACGAGCGGATGCCGTTCCGCACCTACACCGTGCGCCGGATCGATCCCGCGGCGCGCGAGCTCGACATCGACTTCGTCCTGCACCATGACGCCGGTCCCGCGGGCGCGTGGGCCGAGATGGCCGCCATCGGCGATCGGATCATCGTGGTCGGTCCGGACGCGCGCAGCCCGGAGTCCGCGCAGGGCATCGACTTCCACCCGGGGACCGCGCAGCGTCTGCTGTTGGCCGGCGACGAGACCGCTGCGCCGGCGATCTGCGCGATCCTGGAGGGCCTCGGAGAGGGCTTCATCGTGGATGCCTTCATCGAAGTGCCGACGGAGGGCGACGCCCTCCCCGTCGCCGCCGGCGACGCGCGCGTACGCTGGCTGTCCCGCGGAGACCTCCCGCACGGTGAGGTCCTGATCGAGGCCGTCGAAGAGTGGACCGCGGCGTCCGGGGACGTGCTCGCGCGGGCCGCGGCTCCGCGGCCGCAGGAACTGGACGACATCGACGTCGACGTGGAACTGCTGTGGGACAGCCCCGACGACACCGAGGGTGAGTTCTACGCGTGGATCGCCGGGGAGTCGCAGACCGTCAAGACCCTGCGGCGTCTGCTCGTCCAGGGCTGCGGGGTCGACCGCAAGCGGGTGGCCTTCATGGGCTACTGGCGCACCGGCCAGGTCGAGCGGACGGCCTGAGGCGTCCCGCTCGCCCGAGCGGCGGGGTGTCAGCCCCCGGCCTGCTCCGGCTCCACCACCGTGTGGTGGCGCCCGATCGGGATGACCATGGGGCGCCCGGTCAGCGGATCGGGGACGACTCGGCTGTCGAGGCCGAAAACCTCGCGCACGATGTCTTCGGTCAAGACCTCGCCCGGGTCGCCCGCGGCGATGACGCGGCCGCCGGCCATCGCGACGAGGTGGTCGGCGTACCGGGCGGCCAGGTTCAGGTCGTGCAGCACCATCGCGACGGTCGTGCCGCGCTGGCGATTGAGGTCGGTCAGCAGGTCGAGCACGTCGATCTGGTGGCTGATGTCGAGGAACGTCGTGGGCTCGTCGAGGAGGAGGACGTCCGTCTCCTGCGCGAGCGCCATCGCAATCCACACGCGCTGGCGCTGGCCGCCGCTGAGCTCGTCGACGTGGCGGTCGGCGAGATGCGCGGTGTCGGTGGCCTCCAGGGCGCGTGCGACGGCGTCGTCGTCGGCCCGCGTCCACCGGGCGAGTGCTCCCTGGTGCGGATGCCGCCCCCGGCTGACGAGGTCGGACACGGCGATGCCGTCGGGGGCGACGGGCGACTGGGGGAGCAGGCCCAGGACACGCGCGACCTGCTTCGTCGGCATCCGGTGGATGGCCTTGCCGTCCAGGAGCACCTGACCGGTCGTCGGTGCGAGGAGACGCGCCATGGACTTCAGCAGCGTGGACTTGCCGCACGCGTTCGCGCCGACGATCGTCGTCACGCGTCCCGGGGGGAGCTGCAGATCGAGTGTCTCCACGATGACGCGGTCGCCGTAGCCGAGGGTGACTCCTTCGGCGCTGAGAGTGCGCTCGATGGTCATAGCGTGGTTCCTCCGGATCGACTGCTGCGGACGAGCAGGTAGATGAGATAGGGCGCACCGAGCACGCCGGTGATGACGCCGACGGGAAGCCGCGTGCCGAACGCGTACTGCGCGCAGAAGTCGGCGACGAGGACGAGAAGGGCTCCGACGAGTCCCGCGGGCAGGACGGGGGAGCCGACCGGGCCCAGGATCCGCACGGCGATGGGGCCGGCCAGGAACGACACGAACGCGATGGGACCCGCCGCGGCGGTTCCGAACGCGAGGAGGCCCACAGCCGCGACGATGAGCAGAAGGCGGCTGCGTTCGACGGGCAGGCCGAGGGCGGCCGCGGTGTCGTCGCCCATCCGTAGGATCTCCAGGCGGCGGGCGAGAACGAGGAGCACCGGGCCGAGCACCACGACCGCGCACACGACGGGCAGGGCGCGGTCCCACGTCGCATCGTTGAGATTGCCGGTGATCCAGCGCATCGCGGCGGGGAGGTCGTACTCGGCGGCCCGCGCGATCACGTACGACACGACGGCCTGGCACATCGCGGCGACCCCGATGCCGACGAGGATCAGCCGCGCGCCCGATCCGCCCTCGCGGTAGGCGAGGAGGTAGATCGCGAGCGCGGCGGCGAGGGCGGCGGCCATCGCGAGGAACGACACCGCGGTCTCGCCCAGGCCCAGCACGACGATGCCGATGACGGCGGCGGCGCTGGCTCCGGTGTTGATCCCGATGACGTCGGGGCTCGCGAGCGCGTTGCGCAGCATCGTCTGGAAGACCACGCCGCCCATGCCGAAGCACAGGCCGGTGAACAGTGCCGTGGTGGCGCGGGGGAGGCGCAGTTCGCCCACCGTGAACGACGCACCCGGGACGCGTTGGCCGGTGAGGACGCCCCAGACCTCGGCGGGGGAGTAGTTCGTCTGGCCCAACATCAGCGACAGGGCGAACGCGACGACGACGAGGACCGCCAGGACAGCGGTGACGGTCACCCAGCGCCGGCGGCGGCGGTGCCGACCGGCGGTGACGGATGCCAGGACGGGCGAGGTCGTGATCGCGCTCACAGTGCCCGCATCCTCTGTTGGCGTACGAGCGCGATGAAGAAGGGGGCACCCACGAGGGCCGTGACGATGCCGACCTCGATTTCCTCGGGGCGGGCCACGACGCGGCCGATGACGTCGGCGAGCGTGAGGAGAACGGCCCCACCGAGAGCGGAGACGGGCAGGAGCCACCGGTGGTCCACCCCGACGACGAGCCGGATCATGTGCGGGACGATGAGGCCCACGAAGCCGATGGGACCGGCGACCGCGGTCGCGGCGCCGCAGAGGATCACGGCGCCGGCCGATGACGCGAGGCGGGCGGTACGCACTCGGGCCCCCAGGCCCGTGGCGAGTTCGTCGCCGAGAGCCAGGGTGTTGAGCGCGGAGGCGCTCGCGAGACAGATCACGAGCCCGACGAGGAGGAAGGGCGCCACCTGGAGGATCGTCTCGGGGGTTGCACCGCCCACGCCGCCGATCTGCCAGAACCGGAACTCGTTCATGACGTTGACGCGCGGCAGCAGGATCGCGCTCGTGAGGGAGCTGAAGGCGACCGCGGTGACGGCGCCGGCGAGCGCGAGCCGCAGCGGCGTCGCGCCGCCGCGACCGAGCCAGCCGACGGCGTAGACCAGGACCGCGGCCGCCCCGGCTCCGATCATGCCGACCCAGATGTACGACGTGGCCGAGCTGAGACCGAGGAAGGCGATGCCGACGACGATCGCGAGCCCGGCGCCGCCGTTGATGCCGAGGATCTGCGGATCGGCGAGCGGGTTGCGCGTCGCCCCCTGCAGCACGGCGCCGGAGACGGCGAGCGCCGCGCCGACGAGGATGGCCAGCACCGTCCGCGGTACCCGCTTGGCCACCGCGGCCGCGGAGGCCGTGTCGGTGGAGCCGGTGAGTCCGTTCCACACGTCCGCGGGGGATACATCGCGTGCGCCGAAGGTGACGGACAGCACGGCGGCGGCGATGAGCACGAGAACGAGGGCCGCCACCCCCACGACCCGTCGCCGCCCCCAGCGACGCGGGCGGGCGTCACCGGGGGCGGTCGAGGTCGGAGCGAGAACGGTCATCGCGCCGACGGGTGGGCGATCTGCATCAGGACGAGGCCTTCTCGGCTGCTGCTCCGACGAGACCGATGTACTCGTCGCCGTAGCTCGTGCCGATGTTCAGCGGCGTCGGGGTGATGGCGGACGAGAGCGTCGAGCCGCTCTCGATGACGGCGATCGCGCCCTTGGCCACCGCGGGGATCTTCGACAGGAGCGGGTCGGCCTGCATGGCGCTGATCATGCCGTCGGCGCCGTACGCGACCATCATCTCGACGTCGGTGAAGTTCTCGATCTGCTCGGTGCTGGGCGTGAACCAGAAGGTCTCGGAAGCCGCCGACTGCGAGGCGACGTACGACGACGGGGCGAGCCCGAGCTCCTCCAGGTATCCCATGCGGGGGTCGAGCGTGTTGTAGAAACCGAGGGTCGACAGGTTCGTCGGGTCGAAGTAGGTCAGGAGCGACTTCTTGCCCGCGAGGGCGGGGTACTTCGCCGCTTCGTCAGCGATGTGCTGCTCCTTGTCGGACACGAGCTTCTCCGCCTCGTCCTTCAGTCCGAGGGCCGTGCCGTCGAGCACGGTCATGTCCTGCCAGGTGGTGCCCCAGGCGACGCTCTGGTAGGTCACGACCGGCGCGATCTTGCTCAGGGTGTCGTACTGCTCCTGGGTCATGCCCGAGTAGGCGGCGAGGATGACATCGGGCTGCGCGTCGGCGATCGCCTCGTAGTCGTAGCCGTTCGTCTCGTCCATGAGCGTGGGGGTCTCGGCCCCGAGCTCGGCGAGCTTGTCCTTGGTCCAGGGCAGGAGGCCGTCGCCGTCTTCGTCGCCGTAGGTCACCTTCGGCATGGCGACCGGGACGATGCCGAGTGCCAGCGCGACGTCCTGGTTGCCCCAGTCCACCGTGACGACGCGCTCGGGCTTGGCGTCGATCGTGGTCTCACCGAAGACGTTCCCGATCGTGAGGGGGAATGCCCCGTCCGCCGTCGTGGAGGCCTCCGAGGCGCCGGGAGCGGCGGAGGTGCCGGCGCAGCCGGTGAGGACGAGGGCCGTGGCGGCGGCGAGAGCAGCCAGCGCGCGGTATCGGGACACAGAGGACCTCCTGCGGGTTAGGTAAGGATAGGCTTAGTTTAGATCACGCCCCGTCGGCGACCGCAAACCGGGATGCCATCACCTGGGCCGGAACCTCTCGACGGCGAGGTAATCGCCCGGCGACGTATACTGGGTGGCTGGCCACCTCGGCCGCCCCTCCCTCTCCTTCAACGAACGGACGTCTGCTGTGCTCGCCGTGCACGATCTCGAGATCCGCGTCGGCGCGCGCGTGCTGATGTCGGAGGTGTCGTTCCGCGTCTCGGACGGCGACAAGATCGGACTCGTCGGCCGCAACGGCGCGGGCAAGACCACGTTGACGAAGGTCCTCGCCGGCGATCTGCTGCCCTCGGCGGGTGGCGTCGACCGCATCGGCGAGCTGGGCTACCTGCCGCAGGATCCGCGCTCCGGTGATCCCGAGATGCTCGCGCGTACGCGCATCCTCGACGCCCGCGGCCTCGGCACGCTCGCCCTCGGGATGCAGGAGGCGTCGCTTGCGATGGCCAGCGACGACCCCGCCGTCGCCGCGAAGGCGATGAAGAAGTACGGCAACCTCACCGAGCAATTCGAGGCCCAGGGCGGATATGCGGCGGAGGCCGAGGCGGCATCCATCGCCCACAACCTCTCTCTCCCCGACCGGATCCTCGACCAACCACTCAAGACGCTCTCGGGCGGTCAGCGCCGTCGCATCGAGCTGGCTCGCATCCTGTTCTCGGACGCCCAGACGATGATCCTCGACGAGCCCACCAACCACCTCGACGCCGACAGCGTCGTGTGGCTGCGCGAGTTCCTCAAGGGGTACAAGGGCGGACTCATCGTCATCTCGCACGATGTCGAGCTCGTGGGCGAAACGGTGAACCGCGTGTTCTACCTCGATGCGAACCGCCAGGTCATCGACGTCTACAACATGAACTGGAAGAACTACCTGCGCCAGCGCGTGGCCGACGAGGAGCGCCGCAAGAAGGAGCGCGCCAACGTCGAGAAGAAGGCCACGGCGCTGCAGCAGCAGGCCGCCCGGTTCGGGGCGAAGGCCTCCAAGGCCGCGGCCGCGCACCAGATGGTCGCGCGCGCCGAGAAGATGCTGTCGGGTCTGGATGACGTGCGTCAGGACGAGCGCGTCGCGAAGCTCCGGTTCCCCAAGCCGGCGCCGTGCGGCAAGACCCCGCTCATGGCATCCGGTCTCTCGAAGTCGTACGGCTCGCTCGAGATCTTCACCGACGTCGACCTCGCGATCGACCGCGGCTCGCGCGTCGTCATCCTGGGTCTGAACGGTGCGGGCAAGACGACGCTCCTGCGCATCCTCGCCGGTGTCGACAAGCCGGATACCGGGCAGCTCGAGCCCGGACACGGACTGAAGATCGGCTACTACGCCCAGGAGCACGAGAACCTCGACGTCAACCGGTCGGTTCTCGACAACATGATGTCGGCCGCCCCCGACATCACGGCCACCGAAGCGCGCAAGGTCCTCGGATCGTTCCTCTTCGTCGGCGACGACGTGCTCAAGCCCGCCGGGGTGCTCTCCGGTGGCGAGAAGACGCGTCTGTCGCTCGCGACGCTCGTGGTGTCGTCGGCCAACATGCTGCTGCTGGATGAGCCGACGAACAACCTCGACCCCGCCTCCCGCGAAGAGATCCTCGGCGCCCTCGCCCACTACGAGGGCGCGGTCGTGCTCGTGTCGCACGACGAAGGGGCTGTCGAGGCGCTGAACCCCGAGCGCGTGTTGATTCTGCCGGATGGCGTCGAAGACATCTGGGGCCGCGACTACGCGGACCTCGTGACGCTGGCGTAGCTCCTCCGCTCACCGGATCGGATGCCGCTGCCGCGGCGTCCCGGCACGGTCAGCGCGCCACGGTCACCGCGCGCCGACGGGGGTGCCCCGGCACGGTCAGCGCGCGTCGAGCAGGGCGTCTTCGTCGTCCGCGTCGCGATCCTTCGGACGCTTGCGGGAGCGGTGGAGAGCGACGGGGTCGACCCGGCGACGCTCCGTCGAGGCCTTCTCGGGTTCCGGCGTCGGCACGAGGTCGTCCTCGTCCTCCTCCGCCTCCTCCTCGCGACGGAGCTTCCGTTCGCTGACGATCACATACGTGATGAAGCCGAAGCCCATCACGGCGAACAGGATCCACTGCACCGCGTACGACAGGTAGGGGCCGGGGTCGTTGCTCGGCGGGTCGACGGGAGAGGGTGCGGTGGCCGGCGCCGGGGACTCCGACATGAGCAGCCCGTAGGCGCCCTGCTCGATCGGCCCCGTCTGCTCGGCGACGAGACCGAGGTTGATCGTCGGTACCTGCCCGGGCTCGGCGGTGCGCCCCGAGGTCGGTGCGGCTTCCTCGGGCCGCAGTCGCACCTCGACGGTGACCGTGCCCGACGGGGGCGCCGGGATCTCGTCCGGATCCGCTTGACGATTCCCGGGCGGGAGCCAGCCGCGATCGACGAGGAACGTCCGCCCGTCGTCGAGACGGAACGGGACGAGCTGCTCGAAGGCGGCCGACCCTCCGTGCGCACGGTTGCGGACGAGCAGCTGCTCGTCCGAGAGGTACTGACCCTGCATGCGTACGGGACGCCACTCGTCGGCCGGGTTCATTCGCGCGCCCGGAGCGAGCAGCTCGGCGAGGGGGACGGGCGCGGCGTCGTAGTTGTCGGTGACGAGCTGCAGCTGTTCGCTGCGCTCGGCGTTGCGGGAGAACTGCCAGTTCGACAGGAACCCGCAGGCGATCGCGAAGACGATCGCGATACCGACGTACATGGTCCAACGCGCGGCCGTGGGCATCTCTCGCGCGCTCATGACCCGTCTCCGCTGCGAGCGCTCCCGGGGTGCACGGCCGTCGAACGCGCACGAACGGACTGCCGTGCGCCGCGCGCGCTCACTTCGACAGACCCGGCCACGTCATCCAGGGTACGTCGGTCGGAGCAGCCCCGTGCTCATGCGCGTCCGCTGGCCAGGGCGGCGACCTCGACGGGGAAATCGCGTGCCCTCAGGAACTCCCGCAGGTAACCCACGTGCTCTGGGCACGCGACCCAGGTCTTGCGTCGCTCCGCGGTGTGGATGCGGGGATTGCGCCAGTGGATCGCCCACTCCGCCTGCGCGCGGCAGCCGGCTCGGGAGCAGTGGACGGTGTCGCCGGTCACGACCGCTCGTCGCGCGGCTGCTCGAGACGGGGGGTCTCGGCGATACGGATGACGGTCGGAGCCTCAGCGGCGGGGGCGGGGGGAGCGGACGCGGCCGTCTCGATCATGCGCTCGGGGTTCACGGCGTCGGGCACCTCGGCATCCTGCCCGACGTTCGCGACGATCACGGCCAGATACGGGAGGAAGATGGCCCCGGCCGCGAAGACGAACGTGTACCACCCGTAGGGGGTCACGACCGCCATCGCCACGAAGCACGCGATGCGGATCCCCATCATCACCATGTACTTGGTGAAACGGGATCCGGCGTCGTCCCGCGGAGCCTGCGGGAGCGACGTCGCTGATTGGGCACGAGACGATGTCTTCACGGTGAACCCAGGGTACGCCCGTCCCGCCCGGGCGGGATCCGTTTAGGCGCCGTATCGAGATGACTGGCTCGCCGCGATTCCGATGCTCACGAGCAGTCCGATCACGAACAGCACGATGGCGCCGATGCCGACCCAGCCCACGATGGTGCCGGCGAGCGCCATTCCGCGTCCCTTCTCGCCGGTTCGCTTGATCTGCCCGAGCGAGATGTGTCCCGTGACCACCGCCGCGATCGGTCCGATGACCGGCAGGATCCAGAGGAATCCCGCGATGGACGCGACGAGCGAGATGATCGAGAGCACGTTGGTGCGCACGGTCGAGTAGGCGGATGCCGCGTACTGCGCGGCACCGTATTGTTCGGCGCCGTACGGAGCCGCGCCGTATGTCGGCGCGGCGGGGTTCTGGCCGTAGGCGGGAGCGCCGTACGGCGGCGCGGGGGGCGCGTCATAGCGGGGCACCGGCGGCGCGTCGTACGCGGGAGCAGCCGGCGCAGCGGCGGGAGCGTCGGAACCAGGACCCGCGGGTGCGCTGTAGGCGGGCGGGGCATACGCCGGCGCGTCCGGGACGGGCGGGACGGGCGGGACCGGAGGGGCAGCGTGCGAGCCGTCGGGTGCGCCGGGCGTCGTCGGCGTGTCGTGCCCGTCGGGCGATGCGGGAGTCTGGTTGTCGCTCACAAGGAGTCCCTTTCGTCGTGCTCGCCCCCAGGCTTCCAGCGGGCATCGGCCGTGTCAAACGCCGACACCCCCGAGGGACGCGGGCTCCTGGCTAGGCTGGGCCGGTTCCGTCCCTCGCACCGCAGGAGTCTCATATGTCGCAGGACCGCATCGTCGTCGTTACCGGAGGCAATCGGGGCATCGGTCGCGCCATCGCCGAGCGTTTCGTCGCCGAGGGGTGGCGGGTCGCGGTCACCGCCCGTTCGGGCGAAGGTCCGGAGGGCGCGCTC
Organism: Microbacterium canaveralium; assembly: GCF_047238045.1. Lineage (NCBI taxonomy): Bacteria > Bacillati > Actinomycetota > Actinomycetes > Micrococcales > Microbacteriaceae > Microbacterium > Microbacterium canaveralium. The sequence goes on from NZ_JBDFMA010000003.1 coordinate 1,472,603, forward strand.
ACGGTTCGCGCGGACGTCACGGATGCCGCGGCAGTGGATGCCGCCTTCAGCCAGATCGAGGCCGAGCTCGGCCCGATCGGTGTCGTGGTGGCCAACGCGGGCATCACCAAGGACACCCTGCTGCTGCGCATGAGCGAGGACGACTTCGACAGCGTCGTCTCCACGAACCTCGGCGGGGCGTTCCGCGTGGTCAAGCGCGCCTCGAAGGGGATGTTGAAGGCACGGTGGGGCCGCGTCATCCTCATCTCGAGCGTCGTCGGTCTGTACGGGTCGGCGGGCCAGATCAACTACTCGGCGTCCAAGAGCGCTCTCGTCGGCTTCGCCCGATCGCTCACGCGCGAGCTCGGCGGACGGGGGATCACCGCGAACGTCGTGGCGCCCGGTTTCATCGAGACCGACATGACCGCGGAACTCCCCGCGGACACCCAGGCGGAGTACAAGAAGAACATCCCCGCGGGCCGCTTCGCCTCGGCCGACGAAGTCGCGGGAGTCGTCACCTGGCTCGCCGGCGACGACGCCGCCTACATCTCGGGGGCTGTCATCCCGGTCGACGGTGGCCTCGGCATGGGCCACTGAAAGAACCTGCCTCCCGTAGCGCCGGCGCGGCGTCTGCGCCGGTCGAGGAGATCCCGGGCTCAGCGCACCGCGCCCCGCAGGTTCGCCGCGAACGTCTCGGGTTGTGAGAACTGCGGCCAGTGCCCCGAGCCGAGCGTGATGACCTCCGTGTCGCGGATTGCGGAGAACTCGTCGGCCCACGCACCCCACTCCGCCAGCGCGTGCGCGAGGGTCGTGGCATCCAGCTGCCCGGAGAGCACGGTGACGGGAACGTCGTAGCGACGGTCGTCCGACAGCGGCAGCGGGTCGGTGGGGACGGCGCCCGGCACGTCGACGGCGCGCTCGGCGACACGCTGTCGCGTCTCGTCGTCGAGATCGGCGATGTCGGGCTCATCGAAGAAGTCCCACCCCGGGAACGGCACCACACCGTCGCGGATGGGGAACTCCGAGATCATCGCCCCGGGGGGCGGTGGCATCGTGTCCACGAACACGACGCGACGGACGCGGTCGGGTCGGGCATCGGCGGCTCCCCAGACGACGTTGCCGCCGCCGGAGTGACCGACGAGCACGACCGGATCCGCCGCGCCATCGATCTCGGCGACGACCGCCTCGACCCAATCGCCGATGCGGGCATCGGGGTCAGCCGGGAGGGTGAGCGGGTGCACGGTGTGCCCCGCCTCGGTGAGCGCCGGTGTCACGGCATCCCACGACGATGCATCGAGCCACAGGCCCGGAACCAGAATCACGTCCATGGCGAGACCCTACGCGCGGCTTCCGACATCGCGGGAGGGCGGAGCGGATGCTAGCGCGGCAGCAGCGGAACGACCTCGGCCAGGTCGACGCGACCGATCACGAGGTCGGCGTTCGCGCGGACCGCGGGCTTGGCGTTGAAGGCGAGGCCGAGTCCGGCTGCCTCCATCATGCGCAGGTCGTTGGCGCCGTCGCCGATCGCGAACGTCAGGGCCATCGGCACGCCCTGGTCGGACGCCCACTCGCGCAGGGTGTCGGCCTTTGCCGTGGCATCCACGATCGGTCCGTCGACCTCGCCCGTGAGCGCCCCGTCGGCGACGGCGAGCCGATTGGCGCGCCACACGTCGACGCCGAGGTCGGGCGCGACGGTATCGAGCACTTCGTGGAACCCGCCAGAGACCACGCCGACGAGGCCGCCGCGCGCGTGGACCGTGTCGATGAGCTCGCGGACTCCGGGAGTCGGTTCGATGCGCGCGATGGCGCGGGCGAACGCCTCGACCGGCACTCCGGCGAGCGCCGCGACCCGCGTCCGCAGGCTCGTGGCGAAGTCCACCTCGCCGCGCATCGCCGCCTCGGTCGCGGCGGCCACCTCGGCGCCGCGGCCCGCTTCGTCGGCGAGCAATTCGATCACCTCGTTGCGGATGAGGGTGGAATCGGCATCCAGGACGACGAGGAAACGGACGGGCTCGGGCACGGCCTCGACCCTAGCGCGTCACGTGGCGACGCACTCGGCAGGGGCGGCAGCGGCGCGCGTAAGCTCAAAAAGTCCGTGCCCGCAGCCGAAAGGACCACACCATGGCCGACGTCGAAAGCTTTACGCTCGATCACACCGCCGTTCTCGCCCCCTACATCCGCCTCATCGGCACCGAATCGGGTCCGCACGGCGATGTCATCTCGAACTTCGACGTGCGCCTGGTGCAGCCCAACGAGGGCGAGATCCCCACCGCCGGCATCCACACGATCGAGCACCTGCTCGCGAGCCTCCTGCGCGACCGCATCGGCGGCGTCATCGACATCTCGCCGTTCGGCTGCCGCACCGGCTTCCACCTGATCATGTGGGGCGAGCCAGACCTGGGGGACGTCGTCACGGCCGTCACCGACTCGCTGCGCGCGATCGCCGAGGACGTCGAGTGGGAGGACGTGCCGGGAGTCGACGCGTTCAGCTGCGGCAACTACCGCGACCACAGCCTTCACACGGCGCGCGAGTGGTCGAAGCTCGTGCTGTCCCAGGGCATCAGCCGCGACGCTTTCGCCCGCGTCGGGGTCTGATGTTCGCCGAGCTCCGCGGCCGAGTGATCCTCGTCACCGGAGGAGCGAACGGCATCGGCGACGGCGTCGCCGCCGCGTTCGCTGAGGAGGGGGCGGTCGTCGTCCGCGCGGACACCGCCTACCCCTCCGGTGCCCTTCAGCGAACGGCCGAAGGCGCCCGTGTCGCGCTCGACGTGACCGATGAAGCCGCCGTCGAACGCGTCGTGGCCGAGGTCGAGGGCGAGCTCGGACCGATCGAGGTGCTCGTCCACGCGGCGGGCACGTCGACGATGGCTTTCGGGGTCGACACGACCGAGGCCGAGTGGGATCTGAACCTCGACGTCAACGCGAAGGGATCGTTTCTCGTCGCGAAGCACGTCGCGCGGGGTCTTCGTCGCGCCGAGCGTCCGGGCAGCATCGTCCTCATCGCGTCGCAGGCGGCGAAGAACGGGTATCGCGGCATGTCCGCGTACGTCGCGTCGAAGCACGCCGTGCTCGGGCTCACCAAGACTCTCGCGACCGAGCTCGCGCGGGAGCAGATCCGCGTCAACGCCATCTGCCCCGGCATCATCGAGACGCGCATGAAGCAGCGGGAGCGTCGCGAGGGAGCCGAACTTCGCGGCCTGACGGTGGCGGACATCGAGGCGGAGGACCGCTCCCAGGTTCCGCTCGGTCGCACGGGAACGCCGCAGGACGTCGCGGGGGCGGCGCTCTTCCTCGCGAGCGACCTCTCGTCGTACATGACCGGGCAGGGCATCAACGTCACCGGTGGCATGACGATGCACTGACGGCCTACGGATGCCAGAAGGGGCGGTGACCGCACTGGTCACCGCCCCTTTCGGCATCCGGGTCTGGCCGGCATCCGGGCTCAGGCGTCGACGCGGACGTCCTTCCCGACCACGGTGATACCCGTCTCGGTGACGGTGAAGCCCCGCGCGAGGTCGCGTTCACGGTCGACGCCAATCGTCGCTCCGGGAGCGAGGGTCACGTTCTTGTCGAGGATCGCGCGGTGGATGCGGGCACCCGCACCGACCTGCACGCCGTCGAACAGGACCGAGTCGGTGATCGTCGAGCCGCCGCCGGCGAGCGCCCACGGACCCACGACGCTGCGCTCGAGGTGCGTGCCCGAGAGCACCGATCCGAGCGAGACGATCGAGTCGATCGCGTTGCCGATGCGCCCGACCGAGTCGCGGACGAACTTCGCCGGGGGAGCGTTGAAGGTCTGCGAGAAGATCGGCCAGTCGGTGTTGTAGAGGTTGAAGATGGGGAGGGTCGAGATCAGGTCCATGTGCGCGTCGTAGAACGACTCGATCGTGCCCACGTCCCGCCAGTACGACCGGTCGCGCGGGGTCGACCCGGGCACGTCGTTGCGCTGGAAGTCGTAGACCGCAGCCTCTCCGCGATTGACGAAGTACGGCACGATGTCGCCGCCCATGTCGTGGGCGGAGGTCGGCAGTTCACCGTCGTGCGCGACGGCCTCGACGAGCGCGTCCGCGTCGAAGATGTAGTTGCCCATCGACGCGAGCACCTCGTGCGGAGCGTCGGCGAGCCCGGTGGGGTTCTGCGGCTTCTCGAGGAACGCGCGGATCATCGTGGGACCGCTGGGGTCGGTGTCGATGACGCCGAACTGGTTCGCCAGCGAGATCGGCTGACGGATGCCGGCGACGGTGGCCCGCGCGTCCGAGGCGATGTGCGCGTCGAGCATCTGCGCGAAGTCCATGCGGTAGACGTGATCGGCGCCGATCACGACGACGATGTCGGGCTTCTCGTCGCGGATGAGGTTCATCGACTGCAGGATCGCGTCGGCCGATCCGGAGAACCACCGCTTGCCCAGTCGCTGCTGTGCGGGGACGGATGCCACGTACGAGCCGAGCATCGGCGACATGCGCCACGTCTGCGAGATGTGGCGATCGAGGCTGTGCGACTTGTACTGGGTCAGCACGACGAGCTGACGCAGTCCCGAATTGATGAGATTCGAGATCGCGAAGTCGATCAGGCGGTACTGACCCCCGAACGGCACGGCGGGTTTGGCGCGGTCGGCCGTCAAGGGCATGAGTCGTTTGCCCTCGCCGCCGGCGAGGATGATTCCGAAGACCTTCGGCGCTGCAGGCATGGCACAACACTAGGGGTCGAGTGCGATCGCGGGAACCGGCACGCGGCGGGGGTTGCGCTGCGCTACGGTTCGTCTCATGCGCGTCGATGTCGTCACCAAGGAGTACCCGCCGGAGATCTACGGGGGAGCGGGTGTCCACGCGACCGAGCTGGTCCGTGCGCTCCGCGCGGAGGGCACCGAAGTGCAGGTGCGGGCCTTCGGGGCGCCGCGCGACGAGGCCGACACGACGTCGTACGCCGTGCCGAGCGAACTGGCATCCGCCAACGGGGCGATCCAGACGCTGGGCACCGATCTCGAGATCGTGTCCGACGTCGCCGGCGCCGATGTCGTGCACTCTCACACCTGGTACGCGAACTTCGCCGGACACCTCGCCTCGTTGCTGCACGGCATCCCTCACGTGGTGACCGCACACAGCCTCGAGCCGCTGCGCCCCTGGAAGGCCGAGCAGCTCGGGGGCGGCTACGCCGTGTCCAGCTACATCGAGAAGACTGCCTACGAGGGGGCCGCGGCCGTCGTCGCGGTGAGCGAGGGGATGCGCGCCGACATCCTGCGCAGTTACCCGACGCTCGACCCCGACAAGGTGCGGGTCATCTACAACGGCATCGACACCGAGGCGTGGCATCCGGTGACGGACGACGCATTCCTCGCCTCGGTCGGCATCGATCCCTCGCGGCCCTCGGTGGTGTTCGTCGGGCGCATCACGCGTCAGAAGGGGCTGCCGTACCTGCTCCGCGCGGCCGAGCAGCTGCCCCCCGACGTGCAGCTGGTGCTCTGCGCCGGCGCGCCCGACACCCCGCAGATCCTCGCCGAGGTCGAGGAGCTGGTCCGCGGACTCCAGGCCACGCGTGAGGGCGTGGTGTGGATCGACCGACTGCTGCCGCGCCACGAGCTGTGCGCGATCCTGACCTCCGCGACGACGTTCGTGTGCCCCTCGGTGTACGAGCCGCTCGGCATCGTCAACCTCGAGGCCATGGCGTGCGGCGCGGCCGTCGTCGGTACCGCGACGGGCGGCATCCCCGAGGTCGTCGTCGACGGCGTCACCGGACGTCTCGTGCCCATCGAGCAGGTGCAGGACGGCACCGGCACGCCCGTCGATCCCGAGCGCTTCGTCGACGACCTCGCCCGGGTGCTCACCGAAGTGGTGACGGATGCCACGCGAGCGGCGGAGTACGGCGAGGCCGGGCGTCGCCGCGCGATCGAGGACTTCAGCTGGGCCGCGATCGCCCAGACGACAGCGGCGCTGTACGCCGAGGTCGCGGGTCGGTAAACCTCGCGCCGAGGGGTGCGCTGGTGCCGGGCATCGGCGTCTCCGGCCGTTAGGCTGGACGCATGCCGCAGGTTCTGGAGTTCTCCGACGTCGTCGTCCGCCGGAACGCCCGGGATATCGTCTCCCACCTCGACTGGTCGGTTTCGGACGATGAACGCTGGGTCGTCCTCGGTCCGAACGGCGCCGGCAAGACCACGGTGCTGCAGCTCGCCGACACGCTCCTGCACCCCACGTCGGGTGCGGTCACGATCCTCGGCGAGCGTCTCGGCCGCACCGACGTGTTCGAACTACGTCCGCGCATCGGTTTCGCCTCGTCGGCGATGGCGCGTCGCGTGCCGCCCGAGGAGACGGTGCTCGACGTCGTGCTGACGGCCGCCTACTCGGTGACGGGTCGCTGGCGCGAGGAGTACGACGACATCGACGAGCGTCGCGCGCTGCGCGTCCTCGCGGAGTGGCGTCTCGACCACCTCGCCGACCGCACTTTCGGGACGCTGTCCGACGGCGAGCAGAAGCGCGTGCAGATCGCGCGCGCCGTGATGACCGACCCCGAGCTCCTTCTCCTCGACGAGCCGACCGCGAGCCTCGACCTCGGCGCGCGCGAAGAGCTGCTGGCGCTGCTCTCCGGGTACGCGCAGGCCCCGACCACGCCCGCGATGATCATGGTCACGCATCACGTCGAGGAGATTCCCGTCGGGTTCACGCACGTCCTGCTGCTGCGGGACGGCGAGGTCGTGGCATCCGGGCCCCTGTCCGAGGCGCTCACGGCCGAGAACCTGTCCGCGACCTTCGGGGTGCAGATCACGCTGACCCAGGATGCCGGCCGCTACGCGGCGCGCGCATCGTCCTGAGGGTCGCACGGCCGACGTCGTGATCGGGCCTCGGGCCTGGTAGACTCGTCCTTTGGTGCCTCCGGCGCCGCAGACTTTGACCGTCCTGGCAGAATCCAGGGCACCACTTCTCAAAGGACCTCCCATGAAGACTGACCTCCACCCGGACTACCGCGCCGTCGTGTTCCGCGACCTCGGCTCGGGCGAGACGTTCCTCACCCGTTCGACGGTGACGAGCGACAAGACGATCGAGCTCGACGGTGTCGAGTACCCCGTCATCGACGTGGAAATCTCGTCGGCCTCGCACCCCTTCTACACGGGTAAGCAGCGCATCATGGACTCGGCCGGTCGCGTCGAGAAGTTCAACCAGCGCTTCAAGAACTTCGGCGCGCGCTGAGTCGCGGCGGTTCTCGCCGGAAGCCCTCGTCCTTCGTGACGGGGGCTTCCGTCATTTCTCGTGGGTGTCGTCGCCGCGCGACTGATTCTCACCGGACCAGGCGCACCGTGCGCGGGATCGGGCCGAACGAGGACTCGGCGCCGTCCGGGCGGAAGCCGTTCCGCAGGTAGAAGGCGTGCGCGCGCGGATTGTCGGCGGCGACCCAGAGCGAGGCCGGGCGGTCGGCGAGCACGGCGTCGAGCAGCGCCTGCCCGGCACCCGAGCCGTGGGCGCTGCGGAGCACGTAGATCATCGTGAGTTCCTCGGGACGGACGGCATCCGGTTCCGCCGTCGGTGTCGTCGAGGCGAATCCGACGATGCCCCCCTCGCCTTCCGCCACGGCCGTGGTGTGGGAGTCCTCCCGCAGAGTGGCCTGCCACATGGCGATCCGGCGGTCGACGCGGAACCACGGGCTGGTGTCGGGGTCCTCGACGAACTTGCCGTACGTTTCGCGCCAGGATGCCGCGTGCACGCGGGCGATCGCCTCGGCGTCGGAGAGACGGGCGCGGCGCACCGGGTGAACATCGGCGCCGTCGTTCGGCGCGGAGTCGGGTGCCGGCTCGGGGGCGTCGGAGTCGCGGGCGGGATCCATACGGGGGAGCGTAGCGTTGCGCGATCGCGAGACCTCGCAGACCTCCCGAGGTCCGCGTGCTCGATAGCGTGGGTGGATGCATTCTGACTCGGTGACCGTTCGCGCCGACATCGATGCACCCGTGGAGGTTGCCTGGCGAGTCTTGACCGTAGAACGGGACTCGTGGTGGCCCGAGATGCGGTTCACCGCAGCCGTCGGAGCCTCGCTCAGCGAAACCTGGACGGAGGATGGGCACCGGATGAGCGCGACCGGCACGGTTACCCGCTGCCTGCCACCGCACGGTCTCGCATTCCGGTGGATCGAGCCGCGGTGGAGTCTGCCTCTCGACGTGGACATCCGCCTCGCCCGGCGGTCGGGGGCCACGTCGGTCACGCTCGTCGAATCCGGGTTCGTCCGCGCGACGAGCTCGCCAACGTTGCCCGCGGAGCACGAAGACGGGTGGATGTACCACCTGGAGCGGTGGAAGCGCGCGAGCGAGCGGGCCGTGAACGACGACCGCGGTCGGTGACCGCTCCAGCCCTTCCCGCGGCGATCTAAAACGGTGGCGGATCGGCGTCGATGTGGGCGCCGAGTGGGCTGGTCCAGACGAGGGCGCCGGTGTCGGGGTCGCGACCGGCGGCCCAGCGGGTCTCGTGGCGGAGGCGGTGATGGTGGCGGCATTCGGGATCGAGGTTGTCGTCGTCGGTGGCACCGCCCTCGCTCCACGCGCGGAGATGGTCGAGGTCGCAGTCTCGTGTCGGCCGGCCGCATCCGGGGAACGCGCAGGTCGGCGACGTGATGCCGAGCCACCGTCGCAGGGCCGTGGGCACCCGGTACGTCGTGCGGTCGAGAGCGAGGGGAGCCCCGGTGACGGGGTGGGTGAGCACGCGGACCCACGACGTCGCCTCTCCGGCGAGCCGCCGTGCCGTGTCGAGGTCGATCGGCCCGTAGCCGTCGAGGGTCGGCGGGGTGTCGTCCGCGCCGAGCAGAGTGAGAGCCGGGATCGTGACGACGACACCGGGACGAGAGACGGGTCCGCTGCGGCGTGCACGGGCGGGGTCGGCGGGGGTTGCCGCGGCATCGACCCCAGCCCCCGCTCCGGTGAGGAGATCGGCGAAGGCGTCGGCGCGGAGCTGCGCGAGCGTGCGGTCCTCGCTCTCGGCGGTGGCGAGGTGGCGCGCGGCCCGGTCGAGGTGGGTCATTGCGGCGGCGGCGCGATCAACGGGGAGGAACGCGGTGAGCGTTGCCATGCCATCGAGCTCGGCAGTCATCCAGACGCCCCGGTCTTCGCGGGCGCGCTCGTGGCGAGTCTGGAGGGATTCGGCGTGCACGCGCTCGCGCAGAGCTCGCGCCGACGTTGCGAAGCGGGCAGGGGAGAGCCGGAGCGCCCGGTCGCGCGCGCCCGTGTCAAACGCCGCCCACGATGCGGGGTCTGCGGGGAGGCTCACGGAGAGCCGCGCGGTCTCGATCGCGTGACGTTCCGACACGAGCCCCTCGGCGAACGCTCCCCAGACCCTCGGGCAGCGTTCGCCAAGGATCGCAGCGTGGGCCGCGCGGGTGCGTACCGTCTGCTCCGCGAGTCGCAGACGGACCGCGATCTCGGCCACCGCGGCGCGTTCGGCCATGTCGAGCCGGTCGCGTCGGACGGCGGCGACGGAGCGCCCGCGAGGGTCGCACCAGAGGCCGTCCAGCGTGGGGTCGGGGCCGACCCAAGGATCGGGGTCATCGAGGGCGTCCTGCAGCACGCGTCGGATCAGGTCGTACTCCGCAGCCGTCGCGCGGTGCCGGGCGGTCGCCGACTCTTCGAGACGGTCGATGAGCAGCGCCCGGGATGTGGAGAAAGCGCCGTCGTCGTCGTCGTCTTCGTTGACCAGACCGAGGGCGATCGCCCACGCGGAGTCCGCGTCGGCTTGCAGGATGTCGTCGCCCGGCCGAGGCACCCCCGCCCACGCGTCGGCCGCGGGCGACCGATCGTGTGCGGGTGCGGGTAACTCCATGATCGAACGCTACCGAGGGCCTCCGACATCGCAGCCCGACGTCGCGGTTCAGCGGATCGGCCACGCCCCGTCGAGCGGGGGAGCCTCGGCATCCAACCGTCCGATCTTCACGAAGTACTCCGTGAGGCTCGCCGCCTGCGCCCGCGCCCACGCGATCTGTCGCGTGTGCAGTTCGTCGAGAGTCGGCGGCAGCCACGCGGCGTAGCGCTCGGCGAGGGCGAGGGCGAGGCGTCCCGCGGCGACGGCGTCGGCGCAGGCTTCGTGCGCGGACTCGAGCGGCACGGCGTAGTGTGCAGCGACGTGTGTGAGCGTGCGCTTGCCGCGCCGGTAGCGGTCGTAGGTCTTGTCGACGACGAGCGGGTCGATCACCGGTGACGGAGCATCGATCGGCAGGATGCCGTGGCGTAGGGCCTCGTACTTCAGCAGCGAGAAGTCGAACGGAGCGTTGTACGCCACGACGGGGATCCCGGCGTCGAACAAGGCCCGCAGCGCCTCGACGACCTCGGACACGACGGAAGCGGCCCGCGCCCCTTCGGCGCGGGCCTGAGCGGTGGTCACGCCGTGGATCGCGGCGGCGCCCGCGGGGATCTCGACGCCGGGGTCGGCGAGCCAGTCACGGGCGTCGATGATGTGGCCGTCGGCGTCGAGCACGCCCACGTGCGCGGTCACGATCCGATCGTTCCTGACGTCGACGCCGGTGGTCTCGAGGTCGAACACGCCGACGACGCGCGCCCACTCCGGGGTCTGGAACAAGGGGAGCGGCTCGGCCTGCCACGTGGTCATGCGCTCACGCTAGGGCGGGGTTCCGACACGGCGCGCGAGGCGCTCCGCAACGGCCCCCACGCCGGACCTCCCGCGCCCCCGGCCCGGCGTCCCCGGGACGGAAGACCACGCCCACGCCGGACCGCCCGCGCCCCGCCCCGACGCCCCGGAGCGCGCGCCCCACCTCGTAGAATCGACGGATGCCGAACCCCTACGCCCCGCTCCTGGCCGAGATCGCGGTCGAGCGGCGGACGGCCGAGATCCTCGGCGGGACGACGGCGTACTGGACCTACGGCGACGAGGACGCCGCGACGACGATCGTGGCGGTGCACGGCTTCCGCGGCGAGCACCACGGGCTCGAGCCGGTCGTGGCGCACCTGCCCGGCATCCGGGTCATCTCGCCCGATCTGCCGGGTTTCGGCGAGACCGCTCCGTTGCCGGGACGCACGCACGACCTCGACGCGTACGCGGACTGGTTGCGCGCGTTCGTGGAGCCGGTGGCGCCGGGGGCGATCGTCCTCGGTCACTCGTTCGGCTCGATCGTCGCGTCCGCGGCGGTCGCCGGCGGTCTCGCGACGCCGCGGCTCATCCTGGTGAACCCGATCGGCGCCCCGGCGCTCGAGGGGCCCCGTGGGCTACTTACGCGCCTCGCGGTGTTCTACTACCTCGCCGGCGCGCGTCTTCCGCGCGCGCTGGGGGATGCGCTGCTGCGCAACGGTGTCATCGTCCGGGTCATGAGCATCGCGATGGCCAAGACCCGCGAGCCCGATCTGCGCCGGTTCATCCACGAGCAGCACGACGCGTACTTCTCGCGTTTCGCCGACCGCGACGTCCTGCACGACGCGTTCGTCACGAGCGTGTCGCACGACGTGCGCGAGTTCGCTCCGCGCATAGCGCAGCCGACCCTCCTCGTCGCCGCCGAGAAGGACGACATCACCCCCATCGAGGCCGAACGCCACCTCGCAACCCTGTTCCCGGATGCCGAGCTGGTCGAGATCCCGGCCGTCGGTCATCTGATCCACTACGAGACCCCGGCCGTCGCGGCATCCGCGATCCGCGGGTTCCTCGGAACCGAGGATTCTCAGGCCGGCTGATCCGCCTTGCGGCGCCGGTAGGCGTTGACGTTCATGCGATTGCCGCAGTTGCCCGAATCGCAGTACCGCTTCGAGCCGTTCTTCGAGAAGTCGACGTACACGCCGCGGCAGTCGTCGGCATCGCACACGCGAACGCGCGCGTACTCGTCGGCGCGGATGACGTCGACGAACGCCATCGCCGCCTCGACGAGGATGCGCTGAGCGAGCGCGTCCGAGGGGTCGGACGCGTGGATGTGCCAGTCGAATCCGTCGTGGCGCACGAGCTGCGGGAGGGCGCGGCCGTCGCGGAGCATCGCGTTCACGAGGGGGACGCCCCCGTCGCGGTCGACCGTCCACAGCTCGTAGATCCGGTTGCGGATGCCGCGGACCGCGGCGAGCTCTCGATCGTCGTGCGTGCGCGAACCCGTGTAGCCGTGCCGGGTGGCGAAGTCCTCCAGCTGCTCGGGCGAGACGAGCGTGTCTTCGCCGGTGGTGTCGGTGTGGGGGAGCGTGTTGACCAGCTCGACCGTGGCGCGAAGGACGAGTTCGGTGTCACGGATGAAGACCATGTTGACTCCTGACAGGCGAAGGCTCTACTGTCACGAGTGTAAACGTATTTGACTCCTGACAGCGGGCTTTGCATGACCACTTCCTCCGTCGCCCTCCCTCGCCCGACCCACCGCGGGTCCGGCGCCGTCACCGGCCTCGCGATCGCCGTCGCGTCCGCCTTGGCGTTCTCCTCCAGCGGCCCCTTCGTCAAGCCGCTGCTGGAGGGCGGGTGGTCGCTCGGCGCCGTCCTGCTCGTGCGGATGGCCTTGGCATCCCTGATCCTGTCGCCGGCCCTCATCCGCGCGATCCGCCGTCAGCGCGGGTTCCTTCGCCGCCACGGGCTGATCATCGTCTCGTTCGGTCTGACGGCCGTGGCCGGATGCCAGGTGTTCTACTTCGCCGCGCTTCAGCGGATGCCGGTCGCTGTCGCGCTGCTGATCCAGTACATCGCGCCGGTTCTGCTCGTGGTGGCGGTGTGGGTGCGGACGCGCCGGGCGCCGTCCAGGCTCGTCATCATCGGTTCCGTCGTGGCGATGGCGGGTCTCGTGCTGGTCGTGGACATCAGCGGGGCGCGCTTCGATCTGCTGGGAACGCTCTTCGCCCTGTGCGCCGCCGTCTGTGCGGCGGCGTACTTCGTCATCGCGGCACGCGCGGGCGATGAGCTTCCGCCTCTCGCGCTCGCGGCCGGTGGTCTGCTCACCGGCACCCTCGTCATGGCCGTCCTGGTGGCCACCGGGGTGCTCCCCTTCGCCGCTCCCGCGATCACGGTGCAGGTGCTGGGGCTCGAGGTGCACGGCATCCTGCCCCTGCTGTGGGTCGGCGCAGTCGCGACGACCCTCGGGTACGCGCTCGGCGTGATCGCCGTGCCGCTCATCGGTTCGCGCGTTGCGTCGTTCGTGGGGCTCAGCGAGGTGCTCTTCGCGCTCGGTTTCGCGTGGCTCCTGCTCGGCGAGACGCCGGCGCCCGTGCAATTCATCGGGGGAGCGGTGCTCCTCGCGGGAGTGGTGCTCGTGCGGCTGGATGCCAGTGACCCGGTCGAGCAGCGGACCGAGACCGCGAGCATTCCGGTGGTGCCGTCGCCCTAAGAGCGCGGGCTGCTGTCACCCTCGGGGGTCGCGGGCCGCACCTGGTGCCGTGCGTGGCCGATGGGTGACGGGCGGCGCTCGGCTCAGAGCTGCTCGCGCGCCAAGTCCATCAGCGGGCTCACGCGGTAGCCGATGACCTCGCCCATCACGAGAGATGTCTCGGTGCGTTCGACGCCCTCGATCGAGAGGATGCGCGCGTCCGTGTCGAACAGGTGCTGGGTGTCGCGACAGGCGACGCGCACGAGGAGGTCGACTTGGCCGCTCAATCCGTGGGCCTGCAGCACCTCGGGCACCCGGGCGAGAGCCTCACGGATCGTCGGCAGCTCGGCCTGGCGCACCGTCACCTGCAGGAACGCCTCGATGGGGAACCCCAACGCCTCGGCCGACAGCGTGCGCTCGTACGAGAGGAAGACCCCGCCCTTCTCCAGGCGGCTCATGCGCGCCTGGACCGTGTTGCGGGAGAGCCCCAACTTTTCAGCGAGCGCAACCACCGTCGCACGCGGTTCGTGGGACAGGGCGCGGAGGAGGTCGAGGTCGACCGCGTCGAGCTTGGTCATGCTTCGGAACATTAGCAGGATGCCGAGCTCTCACGATGTGCACAATGCTGAATCAGCGTGGCAGGCGTTGAGCGCCCTGCGTGCCGAGCGTGCTTCGCGCGTCGGAATCCCGCCGCGATGCGCGGGTCCGGGGCCCGATGCTCAGTTCGCGACGCCGGCGTAGGCCAGCATCTCCCACGCTTCGCCGTCGAGGCGGAACACGGTCGCGGAGCAGTTCGGGAGCCGTTCGCCCACGCGGGGAAACTCGCCGTCGGTGGCATGCATGATGACCTCGCGGATTAACGCGCCGTGCGCGACCGCGATGACATCCACGCCCTCCGGCGTTTCGGCGACGACCTCGGCGATCGCGGCGAGGGCGCGCTCACGCACGACCGGCCACGCCTCGGCGCCGGGAACCTGGGCTGCGTGCCACGGTCCGTACGCGTCGGAGAACGTGGCGGCATCCATGCCCTCGGCGTCGCCGTACGAACGCTCGCGCAGGCCCGGGAGTCGGCGGGTGACGATCGTGCCGAGCGCGTCCGCGATCGTGTCGGCGGTCTCGGCGGCCCGGGAGAGGTCGCTCGAGACGACGACGACGTCGCGTCCGGCGAGGTCGGCGGCGAGCGTCGCGGCGACCTCACGGGCCTGGGCGCGGCCCGTGTCGTTCAGGGGGATGTCGGTCGAGCCCTGGACGCGGCCACGGGCGTTCCAGTCGGTCTCGCCGTGGCGCACGAGGGTGAGGATCGTCACGCTTCGAGCCTACCCGCGGGCGTAGGAGCGGGGAGCCGCCCGGTGCGAGGCTGCCCGCCGTGCGGTCCGCGGCGACAACGCGCACGTCGCGCGGGACGCGGGCGCGCCCTGTGCCTTACCGCAGCTCCGGCAACCGCTCCGCGAAGGTCGTCAGCACGTCGCTCGTGCCGGCGTCGATCTTGACGGCCGCGCGCTGGTCGGCGCGGGTCGCACCGCGGTTGATGATGACGACGGGGAGCCGTCGACGGCGAGCCCGCTCGACGAGACGGATACCGGAATTCACGACGAGGGACGAACCCGCCACCACGAGCGCATCGCTCGCGTGCACCAGTTGTTCGGCTTCGCGGAACTTCTCGACCGGGATGTACTCGCCGAAGAAGACGACATCGGGTTTGAGAGTGCCTCCGCAGACGGTGCACACCGGGACGATGAAGCCCTCCGCCGAGGCCGGCGTGACGTCGCCGTCGGGCCCGAGCTCAACGTTCGCGGGCACGGTGATCCAGGGGTTGTCCGCCTCGACGCGTGCCGCGAGGTCGCGACGGTCGAACACCTGCCCGCAGTGCAGGCACCCGACACGGCGCATCGTGCCGTGCAGCTCGACGACGCGGTGGCTCCCGGCGCGCACGTGAAGGCCGTCGACGTTCTGCGTGATGACCCCGTTGGAGACGCCGGCGTTCTCGAGCGTCGCGAGGGCGCGATGCCCGTCGTTCGGCGTGGCGGCCGCGAACGCCTTCCACCCGAGATGGCTGCCGACCCAGTACCGCCGGCGCGCGTCGGCGTTCGCCAGGAACTGCTGTGCCGTCATCGGGGTGCGTGTCGGTGCCCCTTTGCCGCGGTAGTCGGGGATCCCGGAATCGGTCGACACCCCGGCGCCCGTCAGGACGGCGATGCGGCGACCGGCAAGCACTTCGACGGCTCGATCGATGGATGCCACCGTCTCGGCATCCCTCGTCGTGTCCGTCATGCCCACCTCCGTCGTGTCGAGTCTAGGACCGCCCGCGCACGCCGTCGTCCGGGGCGGTTCGAGCCGTTCGGGGCGCGGGACGATCCTTGCCCTGGCAGAGTGGGACGATGCCCGTGACCCCGATCGACTCCGCGACCGACCCGCGGCTCGCCGACTATCGCGACCTGACGGACGTGTCGCTGCGGCGCGTCAGCGAACCCGCGGGGGGCCTGTACATCGCGGAGTCGTCCAAGGTGCTGGACCGTGCGCTCCGCGCCGGACACAGCCCGCGCTCCGTGCTCGTGCAGGAGAAGTTCCTCGACGACGCCCTCGCCCTCGTCGGACCGGATGCCGAGGTCTACGTCGTCCCCTCCGAGGTGGCCGAGCGCGTCACCGGGTACACCGTGCACCGCGGGCTGCTGGCATCCATGCATCGCCCCGTCCTCGGGTCCGTCGCCGGCGTCGTCGCGGGGGCGCGGCTCGTCGTGGTGCTCGAGGACATCGTCGATCACACCAACGTCGGGGCGGCGTTCCGGTCGGCGGCCGCCCTGGGCGCGGACGCGGTGCTCGTGACCCCGCGCTGCGCGGACCCGCTGTACCGCCGGAGCGTCCGGGTCAGCATGGGGACCGTGTTCCAGGTGCCGTGGACGCGGCTGCCGGAGTGGCCCGAGGCGAAGCCGCTGCTGCAGGACGCGGGGCTGCACCTCGCGGCCCTCGCGCTCGCCGATGACGCCGTTCCGCTCGACGCGTTCGCCTCGGCCGGGCACGAGCGCGTCGCGCTACTGCTCGGTGCCGAGGGCGACGGCCTCAGCCGTGGTGCGTTGCAGGCCGCCGACACGGTCGTCACGATCCCGATGGCCGGGGGAGTGGACTCGCTCAACGTCGCCGCGGCGAGCGCGGTCGCGCTCTGGGAGCTCGGCCGCGCGCTGCGCTGACCTCAGACCTGCGTCTCGCGTGAGGCCGCGGCATCCCGGCCCGGGGCGAGCGTCGTCACCGGCAGCGGCTCGGGGCGCTTGGGCAGGATGTCGTCGCCCGACGACTGGTGGCGCAGACGCCGCAGCACCCACGGCATGAGGTACGACCGCGCCCACACGAGGTCTTTCTCGCGTGCGGCGCGCCAGGTCGTGGCGGTCAGTGCATCGGGCTGCATCGGCTGCAGGTCGTTGGGCACGTTGAGCGCGCGCAGCACCATGCGCGCCACCTCGTGATGACCGAGGGCGTTGTAGTGCAGTCGGTCGTCGTCGAAGAAGCGCATGTCCTGGACCTCTTTCAGGCCCCACTGGTTGGCGACGATGCAGTCGTAGCGATCGGCGATGGAACGGATGTTCTCGTTGTAGATCGCGACCTTGCCCCGGATGCCACGGAACACCGGCGTGAACTCGGTGTCGATCCCGGTGAACACGACGAGTGTCGCGCCGTCGCTGCGCAGCCGGACGACCGCGTCCTCGAACTGCTGCGAGACGAGGTCGGGGTCGGTGCCGGGGCGGATGACGTCATTGCCTCCGGCGGAGAACGTGATGAGATCCGGCTTCAGAGCGAGCGCCGGTTCGATCTGGTCGGCGACGATCTGCCCGATGAGCTTCCCGCGCACCGCGAGGTTGGCGTACGCGAAGTCGTCGACCTGGGATGCCAGCACCTCGGCGACGCGGTCGGCCCACCCGCGGTGACCGCCGTCGGGCAGCGGGTCGCCGATGCCTTCGGTGAACGAGTCGCCGAGGGCGACGAACCGGCGCCAGGGGTGCGGGCCGGGGTTGTCGGACGGAGACGGGGTGGCGGGCGAGTGCGCATCGAGTGTCATCGAAACCTCCGATCCTAGGCTAACCCCGGCCTCCGACAGGACAAGGGTCCTGCTGCTCCCCCTCTCCCGGGCGCTGGGCCGACCCCCTCGATAAACGCTCCGGCTGGGCAGAAACGCCGCGCCGGAGCGTTTCTGCCAACGCAGAGCGTTTATCGCTGATGGGGTCGCGGAACCGTCCCCAGGCCGGCGCGTGACCCCCGCGCCGTCGCCTATCGTGGATGTTCGCGCTCGCGAGGGATGGAGGTTCGATGCTGGAAGAAGAAGCCCGCACTTCGGCCCTCCCGCACACCGCCGACGCGACTGCTCCGGAGCTCTCCTTCGCCGAGGCGCCCGAGGGCAGCGACGAGCACCACTTCGGCTCCTTCGCCGCCGAGCACCTCTCGCCCTCGTTCCCGCAGCGCGCCCCGTGGGGAACCGCCCAGCGCCTGCGCGCCTGGCAGGCCGAGGCGCTCGACCAGTACTTCGGCTCCGACGGTCCCGACGGCGTCGGCAAGGGCCCGCGGGACTTCCTCGCCGCCGCCACCCCCGGCGCCGGTAAGACCACGTTCGCCCTGCGCCTCGCCTCCGAACTCATGCGCCGCCGCGTCGTCGATCGCATCGTCGTCGTGGCCCCCACCGAGCACCTCAAGACCCAGTGGGCCGAGGCGGGAGCGCGCGTCGGCATCCGTCTCGATCCGTACTTCTCCAACCGGCACGCCACCCCCTCGCGGCAGTATCACGGCGTCGCGGTCACGTACGCGCAGGTCGCGGTCAAGGCCGAGGTCCATCAGCGCCTGACGATGGATGCCAGAACCCTGGTGATCCTCGACGAGGTCCACCACGGCGGCGACGCCCTCAGCTGGGGCGACGCGCTCCGCGAGGCGTACGGGCGGGCGACCCGGCGTCTCCTGCTGTCGGGGACGCCGTTCCGCAGCGACACCGCGCCGATCCCGTTCGTGGAGTACCACCCGAACGACAAGGGCATCCGCCTCTCGCGCACCGACTACGCCTACGGCTATCGTCGCGCGCTCGACGACGGGGTCGTGCGCCCCGTCTTCTTCCTCGTCTACGCCGGGCAGATGCGCTGGCGCACCAAAGCGGGCGAAGAGATGGAGGCGCAGCTCGGGCAGGACAACACCAAGGACATCACCTCGCAGGCCTGGCGCACCGCGCTCGACCCCAACGGCGACTGGATCCCCGCGGTGCTGCGCTCGGCCGACCGGCGCCTGACAGAGGTGCGAGAAACGGTCCCGGATGCCGGCGGCCTCGTCATCGCCACCGACCAGACCGCCGCGCGCGCCTACGCCACGATCCTCGAGGACATCAGCGGCGAGAAGGTCACCGTCGTCCTTTCCGACGAGGCCGAGGCCTCGGGCCGCATCGAGACGTTCTCGAAGGGCACGAGCCGCTGGATGGTCGCGGTCCGCATGGTGTCCGAGGGCGTCGACGTCCCGCGCCTCGCCGTCGGCGTGTACGCCACGAGCGCCTCCACGCCGCTCTTCTTCGCGCAGGCCATCGGCCGCTTCGTCCGCGCCCGTCGGCGAGGAGAGACCGCGAGCGTCTTCCTCCCCAACGTGCCGCAGCTCCTGGCGCTCGCCGGAGAGATGGAGGCCCAGCGCGACCACGCCCTCGACCGCGACAGCGACGCGGACGACCAGTGGAACGCCGAAGAAGACATGATGGATGCCGCCGAGCGCGAGGACAAAGCCTCCGACGCGCTCGAGCAGGAGTTCGAGTATCAGGCCCTCGGCTCGCTCGCCCACTTCGACCGCGTGCTGTTCGACGGGCAGGAGTTCGGCCAGCTCGCCGTCCCCGGCACGGTCGAGGAGGAGGAGTTCCTCGGCATCCCGGGGCTCCTCGAACCCGAGCAGGTGCACGAGGTGCTCATGACGCGCGCGTCGCGTCAGTCGCGGCACCGCTCCTCGCGCGAGGCGAAGGAGAAGGCCAGCGGCCAGGAGCCGCCCAGCGTCGACGAGGGCGGCCTGCCGCAGCCGCTGCACCGCACCCTCAAAGAGCAGCGGCAGCTCCTCAACAGCCTCGTCGGGCTCTACGCCCGGCAGACGGGCGAAGCGCACGGTCTCGTGCACGCCGAGCTCCGCCGCATCTGCGGAGGCCCCGCCGTTTCCCACGCCACCGTCGCGCAGCTGCAGGCCCGCATCGAGGTGCTGCGCAAGCGCGTCCGTTCCTGAGCCTCATTCGGGACGGTTTCGCGGGCCCGAAATGCTGGCACCGGGGTAGTGGCATCCGCGTCTTTCCGGGCTTCGGAGACCCGAAATGCTGTCAGTCTCCGCCCGCGCGCCCGGGGAGGGAATCCCTCCCTCTAACGTGGGGGCGACCCGAAGGAGAACCGTGACGATCGCCGCCACACCCACCGCCCGCGACCGCCGCCGCTGGGCGCGCTACCTCGTCGACGAGCGCGCCGAGGCCCGCGTGTACCGCGACCTCGCGAGCCGACGCGCCGGCGAGGAACGCGAGATCCTGCTCGCGCTCGCCGAGGCCGAGGGCCGCCACGAGCAGCACTGGCTCGACCTGCTCGGCGACACGCCGCAGCGACTTCCCCGACCCGGTCTGGGCACCACGCTGCTCGCCTGGATGGCGCGCCGGTTCGGCTCGATCTTCGTCCTCGCACTGGCCCAGAACGCCGAAGCCCGCTCGCCGTACGCCGACGAGCCCTACGCCACTGCGCAGATGGCCGCCGACGAGCAGGTGCACCACGAGGTCGTGCGCGGTCTGGCCGCCCGCGGACGCCGCCGCCTGTCGGGTACGTTCCGTGCCGCGGTGTTCGGCGCGAACGACGGACTCGTGTCGAACCTCGCGCTCGTGATGGGCGTCGGTGCCACGGGCGTTGCGCCGAGCTTCGTGCTCTTCAGCGGTATCGCGGGTCTGCTCGCCGGCGCGCTGTCGATGGGCGCCGGGGAGTTCGTCTCGGTCCGGTCGCAGCGCGAGCTGCTCGAGGCGACCGAGGAGAACGACTTCGCCGATGCCGCGCTCCCTCACCTCGACCTGGATGCCAACGAGCTCGCGCTCGTCTATCGCACCCGCGGGATGGATGCCGACGAGGCCCTCGTGAAGGCGCGCGATGTCGTCTCCGCGGCCCAGGCGGGCACCGCTCCGGTCGCCGCGGCGCCGGGGGAGTTCTCGCACGAGGTCGTCGGGAGCGCCTGGGGCGCGGCGCTGTCGAGCTTCCTGTTCTTCGCCTCCGGCGCGATCATCCCGGTCCTGCCGTGGATCTTCGGTCTGAGCGGCGTCGGCGCCGTGGCCGTGGCGCTGGCGCTCGTGGGCATCGCTCTGCTGGGGACGGGCGCGATGGTCGGTCTTCTCTCCGGCGCCTCGCCGCTCAAGCGCGGCCTGCGCCAACTTGCGATCGGTTTCGGCGCCGCCGCCGTGACGTACGTCCTGGGCCTGTTGTTCGGGGTGTCGGCGGCCTGAGTCTGCGGCCTGAGTCTGCGGCATCCATCGAGAAACGCGATTTGTGCCGAGAAACGCGCTCTCGCGGCGTGTTTCGCCGCAGATCGCGTTTATCGCTTGGGCTGGGGGCGCGCGGCGGCGGGGGAGCGCGGGTCAGCCGCGGCTCGCGTGTACGCGCGCGGCTTCGCGCACGGCGCTGATGTTCTTGCGACCGGCGCGGGAGCCGGCGAGCTTTGCGGTGATGTGCTGCGCGACCGTCACCGGCTCGTACAGTGCGGGGAACTCGGCGGTCGCGAAGTGGGGGAGCACCCCCACCACCGCATCGGCGTTGCCGTCGTGGAAGAAGGCCGCCGACCGGCGTCGCTCGATCGTCCCGTCGATCACGGGCGGCTTGACCCGGTGCAGCGTCGAAAGCCACTTGTCGTTCGTGAGCCGCGCGGCGACGTCTCCGATGTTCACCAGCAGCGCCCCGTCCGCGGGCATGACGTCGTTCCACGATCCGTCCAGCCCCAGCACCTGGAGCCCCGCCACCTGGTCAGCCCACAGCACGGTGACCAGGCCGAAGTCGGTGTGCTCGCCCATGCCCGTCAGCTCGGCGCCGAGCTCGATCGACCCCGGCGGCAGCGCGTAGTTGTTCATCCGCAGCACGTCGATCGAGTGGTCGGTGAGCGAATCGAAGTAATCGTCGGGCACGCGCAGGGCCGCGGCGAAGATCTGCGTCAGGGTGTGAGCGACCCGCCGTGCCTCGCCGTAGTAGGTCTCGACCGCCCCGCGGAACAGCGGGGCTGCGTCGGGCCAGGTGTTCTCGGCGTAGTCCGCGGCCGTCGCCGTCGTCCCGGGATACTCCCGCCACGACGTCCCGACGTTGAACGCCTCGAAGAAGTCGTTCATGCGGGTCACCGGGTCGACCCCCAGGCTGTAGCTCAGCGACTCGCTCTTGGGCGGCGTGTAGCCGCGGTTCTCAGACGAAGGTCGCACGTACTGCTTCTTGGCCTCCAGGGGCAGTGCGAAGAACTCGTCGATCCCGGCTTCGAGGTCGTCGACGACGACATTCGGGATGCCGTGACCCACGATCTGCATGAACCCGACGGTGCGGCAGGCGTGGTCGACGGCCGCGACGACGGCGGCGCGGGCGGCTTCGGGACCGGGGGCGACCCAGGGCGAGATGTCGATCGTGGGAACGTGGAACCGGTACATGTGGCATCCATCCTTCCGGGATGCCTCGACGCTAGAGCCGTGATGTCACATCGGCGTTTCGCCGGTGTCACGGGTGGTGCGCAGCACCGGAAAAGAAGAAGGCCCCGGACGAATCCGGGGCCTTCTTCTCTTTGTGCGCGAGGGGGGACTTGAACCCCCACGCCCTATACGGGCACTAGCACCTCAAGCTAGCGCGTCTACCTATTCCGCCACCCGCGCATTGGGTGTCTGTCGCTTTCGCAACGAAGAACGACATTACCACGCCAGGAGGACAGCCTACGAACCAGCGTCGCACCCCGGGCGCGTCCTGAGGTGGCGTGGACGGGGGAAGGGGCACGCGCCCGGTACCGTAGTGCGCATGTCCGAGCACGACGCCGACCCGCCCGAGGTCGCCCGCGTGGCCGCCGACCTCATCCGCTTCGACACGACGAACTTCGGTGGCGGCAGGTCCCGCGGCGAGCGCGAGGCCGCGGAGTACGTCGGCGCCTCCCTCGAAGCCCTCGGCCTCGACGTCGACTACTACGAGCCGATCGACCGCCGCACCAATGTCTGTGCGCGCGTGCCCGGGCGAAACCCCGACAAGCCGGCACTCATCCTCCACGGGCACCTCGACGTCGTCCCCGCGGTCGCGGAGGACTGGAGCGTCGACCCGTTCGCGGGCGAGATCCGCGACGGCATCCTGTGGGGCCGCGGCGCCGTCGACATGAAGGACATGGATGCCATGATCCTCACCGCCGTGGCCGACGTCCTGCGCGCGGGGGAGCAGCCCGAGCGCGACATCATCGTGACGTTCTTCGCGGACGAGGAGAACGGCGGCGTCGAGGGCTCGGCGCTCGTCGTCCGCGACCGTCCCGAGTGGTTCGCGGGGGCGACCGAGGCGATCAGCGAGGTGGGCGGGTACTCGATCACGGTCGACGACCGACGCGCGTACCTCCTGCAGGTGGGCGAGAAGGCGCTGCTGTGGATCAGGCTCGTGGCTCGCGGCCGCGCCGGTCACGGCAGCGCCCTGCACCCCGACAACGCCGTCACCGCCGTGGCCGAAGCCGTCGCCGCGCTCGGTCGCACGCGCTGGCCGGTCCGCCTCACCGACACCACCACGCAGCTCCTTGCCGGCCTCGCCGAGCTCACGGGCGACGACGCGGGCGACCCCGACGCGCTGGCACAGCGCACGGGCGCCGCATCCGGGTTCCTCCGTTCGACGCTTCGCACGACGACGAACCCGACGGGGCTCACCGCCGGCTACAAGCACAACGTCATCCCCGACCGGGCGGAAGCGCTCATCGACGTGCGCGTCCTCCCCGGCACCGAAGAGGCGGCGCTGGCCGACATCCGCCGCATCGTGGGGCCCGACATCGAGGTCGAGATCGTCCACCAGGACATCGGCCTGGAGGTCCCGTTCTCGGGTGACCTCGTGGATGCCATGGTCGGACAGCTGTCGCGGCACGACCCGGGCGTGCCGGTCATCCCGTACCTCATGGGCGGCGGCACCGACAACAAGGCTCTCGCCTCCCTCGGAATCTCCGGTTACGGGTTCGCGCCGTTGCGACTCCCGTCCGATCTCGACTTCACCGGGATGTTCCACGGTGTGGATGAGCGCGTCCCCGTGGACGCGCTCGAGTTCGGTCGTCGAGTTCTCGCCGACCTCATCCGGACGTACTGAAGGACTCCATGCACATTTTCGAGGTCATCATCCTCGGGCTCGTCCAGGGCCTGACCGAGTTCCTCCCGATCTCCTCCAGCGCGCATCTGCGCATCGTCGGCGAGTTCCTGCCGTCGCAGACCGATCCTGGCGCCACGTTCACCGCGATCACCCAGATCGGCACGGAACTGGCGGTGGTGATCTACTTCCGCAAGAAGATCGGCCGCGTCATCTCGCGGTGGTTCCAGTCGCTCACCGGCAAGGTGCCACGCAACGACCCCGACGCGCGGATGGGGTGGCTGATCATCATCGGAACCATCCCGATCGCGGTGCTCGGCGTGCTGCTGCAGAGCCTCATCCGCGACAACTTCCGCAGCCTGTGGATCACCGCGATCGTGCTGATCGTCTTCGGCGTCCTGCTCGGCCTCGCCGATCACTACGGCAAGCGACGCTACGAGCTCGATGACCTGACGTACCCGCATGGCTTCGCCTACGGCTTCGCCCAGGCTCTCGCCCTCGTCCCGGGCGTGTCACGCTCGGGAGCGACCACGACCCTCGGCCGCGCGCTCGGTTACAAGCGCACCGCGGTGGCCGAGTACTCGTTCCTGCTCGCCGTGCCCGCGGTGTTCGCGAGCGGGTTCTTCGAGCTGTACAAGAGTTTCGACGAGGGCACCGGCCCGTACACGCTCGGCGAGACGGGCATCGCGACCGTCATCGCCTTCGTCGCGGGCTACCTCGTGATCGCGTTCCTCATGCAGTACCTCAAGCGCGGCAGCTTCCTGCCGTTCGTGATCTACCGCGTCGTGCTGGGCGTCATCGTCATCGTCCTGCTGCTGACCGGGGTCGTGCCGGCGGAGTCGGCGATCATCGCCGGATAGTCTCCGACGCGAAGACCGACGGCGCCGCCCCCGATGAGGGACGGCGCCGTCGTCGTTTCCGCTCAGCGGCGAGGCGGCTCGTCGCGTCCGGGCTTGGTCGGGCCGTCGCCGCCCCGCCGGAGGTAGCGCTCGAACTCTTGGGCGATGGCATCCCCCGACGCCTCGGGCGAGTCCCACGTGTCGCGCGTCTGCTCGAGCTGGTGGATGTACTCGCGCATCTCGTCGTCGTCTGCCGCTGCGGCGTCGATCGACGCCTCCCAGGCGACGGCTTCGGCGGCGAGCTCGCCACGGGGCACGGGGATGCCGGACACCGACTCCAGACGGTCGAGGAGCGCGAGCGTGGCCTTGGGGGACGGCGTGTGGCCCGCGACGTAGTGCGGCACGCTCGCCCACAGGCTGGCGGTGGGGATGCCGGCGCGCTCGGCGGCGTCACCGAGGGCGCTGAGGATGCCGACCGGGCCCTCGTACAGGCTTCGCTCGAGTCCGAGCGACTGGCGCACGCCGTCGTTGTCGCTGCCGGCGAAGACGGAGATCGGTCGGGTGTGCGGCACGTCCGACATCATCGAGCCGAGGGCGACGAACCCGGTGACGTCCTCGCGCAGGGCGACGTCGATGAACTCGGCGGCGAACGCCTGCCAGGCGCGCGCGGGCTCCACGCCGACGAGCAGCCAGATCTCGGGGTCATCGGTGCGGCGCGCGGGGCGAAGGAGCGTCGCCTCGGGCCACGTGAGCGTGCGGTGACCCTCGGCATCCACACCGATCTGGGGCCGCGTGTACTGATAGTCGAAGTACAGCTCCGGATCCACGGAATGGACCACCTCGTAGTCGCTGCCCGTCCGCAGCATCGCTGCCGCGGCCGAGGCCGCCTCCCCGGCATCGTTCCAGCCGTCGAAAGCGGCGACGATGATCCGGCGACCCAGTGCGTCCACGCAACCTCCTCTGCCCCTGCGGGGCTGGATATCCAGGATAGGCGCATGCGACCGGGGGAGCGCTCGGCCCGCGGGGCCCGCTGGATACGATGGAACGATGACTTCCCCCGCCCTCGCCGCCGTCCTGTGGGACATGGACGGCACTCTGGTCGACACCGAGCCGTTCTGGATGGCTGCCGAGACCCCTCTCGTGGAGCGATTCGGCGGCACGTGGTCGCACGCACAGGCGTTGGGCATGGTGGGTCTCGCGCTGGAGGATTCGGCCCGGTTGCTGCAGAACGCGGGCGTCCCGTGGGGCGTAGACGAGATCATCGCCTACCTCACCGACGAGGTCCTGCGCCAGCTCGCCGTGGAGGGCGTACCGTTCCGTCCCGGTGCGCGCGAGCTGCTCGCCGACCTGCGGAGCGCCGGAGTCAAGACGGCGTTGGTGACGATGTCGATGCGTCGAATGGCACTGTCGGTCGTCGATCTGATCGATTTCCCGGCCTTCGACGTCGTCGTCGCCGGCGACGACGTCACCCGACCCAAGCCCCATCCCGACCCGTACCTCCAGGCCGCGGACGCGCTGGGGGTGGCCATCTCCGACACCGTCGCGATCGAGGATTCACCGAACGGGCTGCGCTCGGCGATCGCCAGCGGTGCGGTGACGCTCGGCATCCCGCTGATGGTCTCGCTCGACGAGGTCGGCGCACACGCGTTGTGGCCGACGCTCGAGGGCCGCGGCGCCGCGGACCTCACGGCCCTTCATTCCACTCACGCACCAGCGACCACCCCCCAGGAGACCCGATGAGCGAGACCCCGCACCTGAGCGGACCCTTCCGTGTCGGCGATCGCGTGCAGCTGACCGGTCCCAAGGGACGGATGCACACCATCACCCTGCGGGAGAACGGCGAGCTGCACACCCACAACGGCGTGCTCAAGCACGAACTCCTCGTCGGTCAGCCCGACGGCAGCGTCGTCACGAACAGCTCGGGCCACGACTACCTCGCTCTGCGGCCGCTCCTGCGCGACTTCGTGATGTCGATGCCCCGAGGCGCCGCGATCGTCTACCCCAAGGACGCGGCGCAGATCCTCTCGCAGGCCGACATCTTCCCCGGCGCCACCGTGGTGGAGGCCGGCGTCGGTTCGGGCGCGCTCTCGCTCTGGCTCCTTCGGGCGATCGGACCGAGCGGGCGCCTGGTGTCGTTCGAGCGCCGCGAAGAGTTCGCCGACGTCGCCCGCGCGAACGTCGAGACCTTCCTGGGTGCGACCCCGGCGACGTGGGAGGTCGTCGTGGGCGACCTCGTCGAGAACCTCCCGGATGCCGTCGCCCCGGCATCCGTCGACCGCGTCGTCCTCGACATGCTCGCACCCTGGGAGTGCATCGACGCCGCGGCGGACGCGCTCACTCCCGGCGGAGTCGTGCTCTGCTACGTCGCCACGGCGACGCAGCTGAGCCGGGTCGCGGAGTACATCCGCGCGACGGGGCTCTTCACCGACCCGGATGCCTCCGAGACGATGGTGCGCGGCTGGCACGTGGAGGGTCTGGCCGTGCGCCCTGATCACCGGATGGTGGCGCACACCGGGTTCCTGCTCACCGCACGCCGACTGGCGCCCGGAGCGGTGCCGCCCGAGGTCAAGCGCCGTGCGTCGAAGTCGAGCTACGGCGATGAGGACGTCGAGCTGTGGACCCCCGGTGCCGTCGGCGACCGTGAGATCACCGACAAGAACCTGCGCAAGCGCGTGCGAGAGGCGCAGAAGGCCGCCGACGGTGTGCGCCGACGCGACGGCGAGGCGGACACGGCGACGGAGGCATCCGACGCGAGCGCCTAAACTGATCCGGTGCGCAGACTCCCCGCCCTCGTCGCCGTGACCGCCCTGGCCGGAATCGGCCTCGTCGGATGCTCGGCATCCACCGGCGCCTCCGGCTCCGCTTGCGCGGCGCCCACCTCCGATCCCCGCGCGGCAGACGCCGTCACGGTCTCCGGAGAGGTCGGCACGCAGCCCGATGTCCAGGTGCGGTCGCCGTTCCTGCCCGAGTCCCGCTCGGTCGACACCGTGGTCAGCGGCGACGGTGAGCGCATCACGCAGCCCGATCAGCTCGTGCTGCTCGACCTGACCGTCTACAACGGCGTCACGGGTGAGCGCATCGTGGGATCGCGCTACGACGGCAACCTCACGAACGCGCAGCCGCTGTCGGGATGGGATCAGACCTTCCCCGACTTCTCGTCGGCCATGCTGTGCTCGACCGAGGGGTCGCGCCTCGTCGTGTCGATGCCGTACGACAGCGTGGGGGAGCAGGCCGCGCAAGGCCTCGGCATCCCGCAGGGGGGTTCCGCCGTCGTCGTGGCGGACGTCGAGCGCGTCTACCTGCCCGCCGCCGACGGGGCCGACCAGTTCACCGCCGGGTTCGGCCTCCCGACGGTCGTGCGCGCGCCCAGCGGTCAGCCCGGTGTCACCATCCCCGACGGCGACGCTCCGACCGCGGTCTCTGTCCAGACCCTGAAGAAGGGCGACGGCCCCGAGCTGACGGCGGACGCCACCGCGCGCGTGCACGTGCTCGGCGTCGCCTGGAACGATCGCGAGCAGTTCGCCTCCACGTGGGGGAAGGCGCCCATCGCCGCGGCCCCGTCCAAGATGCCCGCCGAGATCGCCTCGGCGCTCGAGGGGCAGACGGTCGGTTCACAGGTCCTCGTGGTCGTGCCCGCCGATCAGACCGCCGACGACCAGCAGGCGTTCCGCGCGCCCGCCGACACGGCGCTCGTCTACGTCTTCGACATCCTCGGCGTCGACGGCTGAGTCCAGCCCGCGCCTAGGATGGGCGGGTGTCCGCCACCTCGTCCCGACCCGCTCCCGAGGAGCGTCTGGTCAACCTCGTCGTCGCCCTCATGGCGACCGAGCAGGGCCTGACGAAGGACACCATCCTGTCGTCGGTGGCCGGGTATCGCGAGCAGTACGAAGCCGGGGCGTCGAAGGACGCGCTCGAGAAGATGTTCGAGCGCGACAAGGAGAATCTGCGCGGCCTCGGGGTTCCGATCGAGACGATCGGCGACCGCGCCGACCCCGACGATCTCCGCGAGGCGCGGTACCGCGTGCCCACCGCCGAGTACGTCCTGCCCGAAGACATCTCGTTCAGCCCGGCCGAGGTGGCCCTGCTCAACATCGCCGGGAGCGTGTGGGGCACCGAGTCGCTCTCCGCCGACGCGCGCAGCGGACTGCGCAAGATCAGGGCGCTCGGCATTGCCGTCGACGAGCCGATCATCGGGTACTCGCCGCGCATCCGAGCGCGGGACGCCGCTTTCCCGACGTTGCAACGCGCGATCGAGCAGTGCCGCGTCGTGACGTTCAGCTATCTGCGTCCCGGCGACCCGCGCGCTCGGGAACGTCGCATCCGCCCGCTCGCCCTGCTGGAGTACGAGGCGCGGTGGCACGTGTTCGGATTCGACGTGACGATGGATGCCGAGCGCACGTTCCTGCTCTCGCGCATCGTCGGTGACGTCACGGTCACGCGCGAGCGCTTCGACGAGGCGCTGCGCGCGGATGCGGGGGAGCGGGCCCTCGCGGGTCTCGAAGCCGTCGCCCGGCGCCAGCGAGCCCTTCTCGAGGTGCACCCCGGGACCGAGGCCGCGCTCCGTCTGTCGCGGCGGGCCGAGCCTGCACGTCAGGGCATCGTCGTGCCCTACGTCGATCTGCACGTGTTCGCGGACGAGCTCGCCTCGTATGGACCGGAGGTGCGCGTGGTCGCTCCCGACGACCTGCGCGATCAGGTCATCCGACGTCTGAAGGCGACCCTCGACCTGCACGGAGGTGCGGCATGAACGCGGACCGCGCTCTCCCCGCCCTCGACCGCGCTGCCCTCCTCCTCCAGCTCGTGCCGTACATCGTGGGCAAGGGAGAGGTGTCGATCGCGGAGGCCGCCGCCGACTTCGACGTCACGGCCGATCAGATGCGGGCCATGGTCGAGCGTCTCACCGTCATCGGCCTGCCCGGAGAGGGCGGGTACTGGCAGCTGCCGAACGAGCTCTTCGACATCGACTGGGATCTTCTCGACCGCGACGACATCATCTCCATCACGAACACCGTGGGGCTCGAACGCTCGCCGCGTCTCACCGCGCGCGAGGCCGCGGCCCTCCTCGCCGGGCTCCAGCTGACCCGGACGCTTCCCGGCGTCGGCGACAGCGCGCTCGTCTCGGGGCTCCTCGCCAAGCTCGCGGCCGGCGCATCGTCGGCGCCGCCGCCCGTGATCGTCGCCCCGGGGCCGGTCGACGGAGTCCGCGACGTCGTCGACCGGGCCCTGCGTCGCAACGTCGCCGTGTCGTTCACCTACCGCGCCCCTGGGGCCGCCCCCACCGTCCGGACGGTCGACCCGATCAAGGTGCACATCGCGGGCGGACAGTGGTACCTGCAGGGCTGGTGCCACACGCGCAAGGCCGTGCGCACCTTCCACCTCGAACGGGTGAGCGATGCCGAACTGACCGACATCGTCGCGGTCCACCGCGCCGACCCGGTCCCCGATCTGTTCGCCCCGGCCGCCGACGAGGTGGTTGCTCGCTTCCGCTTCCCCCGCGCGGTCGCGCCGCTCCTGTCCGACTACCTCGAGCGGGCGACGATCGATGGAGAGGGAGAGATCGCGGTCGCTTCGTTGCAGCTCGCGGACGAGCAGAGCCTCAAGCGCCTTGCCGCCCGCCGCGGCGGCGAAGTCGAACTCCTCGAGCCGTCGGGCGCGCGGCAGGCGGCGGCGGCGTGGGCCGCGGCGGGATTGGCTCAGTACGGATCAGTCTCGTCGCCCACCGGGTGAACATGGGACCTTCTCCCGCCGTTGCCAGGTCCACAGGGTTACACTGAAGGCCAGTCCGAACGAATCGAGGAGTACTCATGCTCGGCAATCTCAACGGGTGGCACCTGCTGATCCTGCTCGCCGTGATCCTTCTGCTGTTCGGTGCGACGAAGCTTCCCGCGCTGGCGAAGAGCGTGGGTCAGTCCGCCCGAGTCTTCCGCAGCGAGATGAAGGAAATGAAGCGCGACGACGAGGTCGCAGAAGGTCCGGCCAACGCCGCGCGTCCGACCGAGTCCGGCGCCGCCCCCTCTGTTGCGGCAGAGCCTCGCAAGCCCAGCGATACGACCGCGTAACACGTGGTGACGGCAGGACCGCCGCGGCTCGAGGTGCCCGAGGGGCCGCAGCGCGACAAGCGCATGTCCATCGGCGCGCACCTCGTCGAACTGCGCAAGCGCCTGATGATCGCGGCCGCCGCCCTGGTCGTCGGGATGATCGTGGCCTTCGTCATCACCGACCCGGTCATCGACTGGATCACGGGACCGATTCGCGACATCACCGAAAAACGCGGCGACGACTTCGCCGCTCTCAATTTCACCAACGTCACCTCTGCATTTGACCTCCGCATGCGGATCGCCTTCTCGATCGGCATCTTCGTGTCAGCCCCGATCTGGTTGTGGCAGATCTGGGCGTTCGTCATGCCGGGCCTGACGCGAAAAGAGATCCGGTACACGGTGGGCTTCATCGCCACTGCGGTGCCGCTGTTCTTCCTCGGGTGCTGGGTCGGGACGCTCGTCGTCCCGCACGTGATCGAGCTCATGTGGGGCTTCACGCCGGACGGGGCCGTCAACTTCTACAACGCGTCCGAGTATTACGACTTCGTCTTCAAGTTGATGATCGTCATCGGCGTCGCCTTCGTCCTGCCCGTGTTTCTCGTCGCGCTCAACGTCGCGGGGGTCATGTCGGGCAAAGCGATTCTGAAGGGGTGGCGCGTCGCGATCCTCGTCGCCTCCGTGTTCGCCGCGCTGGCCACTCCGGCCGCCGACGTCGTCAGCATGCTGATGTTGGCCGGCATCCTGATCGTTCTGTTCTTCGCCGCCGCCGGCGTATCCATGCTCTTCGATCGCCGCAAGGCCCGTCGCAATGCAACGGCGGGGCTGCCAGGATCGACTGCGTGAGTGGACTGAGCGCAGCCGACCGTTTCGCCCGGGCTTCGGCCCGCGCACAGCACCCGATCACCGCCGATTTCGCCGAGTCGCAGCGGTTCGACCTCGACCCGTTCCAGATCGCGGGATGCCAGGCCCTGGAGGACGGGCGGAGCGTGCTCGTCGCCGCACCCACGGGCGCAGGCAAGACGATCGTGGGGGAGTTCGCCATCCACCTGGCGATGCTCGAACCCGGAGACAAAGCCTTCTACACCACGCCGATCAAGGCGCTGTCGAACCAGAAGTTCCACGAGTTGCAAGAGGTCTACGGCGACGACGAGGTGGGTCTCCTCACCGGCGACACCAACATCAATGCCTCCGCGCGCATCGTCGTGATGACCACCGAAGTGCTGCGCAACATGCTGTACGCGGATTCTCCCGCCCTGCGCGGCCTGCGGTTCGTCGTGATGGACGAGGTGCACTATCTCGCCGACCGCTTCCGCGGGGCGGTGTGGGAGGAGGTCATCATCCACCTTCCGCGCTCCGTGCGGCTCGTCTCCCTCTCGGCGACGGTGTCGAACGCCGAGGAGTTCGGCGACTGGCTCGACACCGTGCGCGGCGACACCGAGGTGATCGTGTCCGAGACGCGCCCGGTGCCCCTCGAGCAGCACGTTCTCGTGCGCGGTGACCTGCTGCCGCTGTTCGACGATCGTGCCGGTGTCGCCACCGCGCAGGTGAATCAGGAGCTCCTGCGCATCCGCGGTGGTCACGCCTCGACGTTCGAGAGCAATCGCCGCGCGCAGGAGTACCGCTCCGGACGACACGCGGGCGGGAAGCGTCAGCCGCGCGGTGGCCAACGCCCCCTACGGGCCGCGCACGCGCCGAGGATCGAACGGATCGACCGGCCGCAGGTCGTGGACCTGCTACGACGCAACCACCTCCTCCCGGCGATCTTCTTCATCTTCAGTCGCGCCGGATGCGACGCTGCGGTGCAACAGCTTCGACGCGCGGACGTGCGCCTCACCTCTCCCGAAGAGCGCGGCGAGATCCGCCGGGTCGTCGACGAGCTGACCTTCACCCTCAAGGACGAGGACCTCGCGGTCCTGCATTACTGGGAGTGGCGGGAGAACCTCGAGCGCGGGATCGCCGCCCACCACGCCGGACTCCTCCCCGCGTTCAAAGAGGTCGTGGAAGAGCTCTTCCGCCGCAAGCTCGTGAAGGTCGTCTTCGCGACCGAGACGCTCGCCCTCGGCATCAACATGCCGGCTCGCACGGTCGTGCTCGAGAAGCTCGAGAAGTTCAACGGTGAGGCGCGCGTCGCGATCACGTCGGGCGAGTACACGCAGCTCACCGGTCGCGCCGGGCGCCGCGGGATCGACGTTGAGGGGCACGCCGTCGTCCAGTGGACCGAGGGGCTCGAACCGCAGTCCGTCGCGGCGCTCGCCTCCCGTCGTACGTATCCGCTGAACTCCAGCTTCCGGCCGACGTACAACATGGCCGTCAACCTCATCGACCGGTTCGGCCGGGCCCGGGCGCGAGAGATCCTCGAGTCCTCGTTCGCGCAGTTCCAGGCCGACCGCTCGGTCGTCGGTCTCGCGCGCCAGGTCAAAGAGGCAGAGGAGTCCCTCGCGGGGTACGAGAAGGCGATGACCTGCGACCGCGGCGACTTCCGCGAGTACTCCACGATCCGCCGTGAACTCTCCGATCTCGAGAAGATCAACCGCCGCGACGCGACCGCACCCCGGCGCCTCCGCGACGAGCGGCAACAGCAGATCCAGTCGCTGCGACGCCGCATGCAGCGGCATCCCTGCAACTCGTGCCCCGATCGTGAGGCGCACGCCCGCTGGGCCGAGCGGTACTGGAAGCTCAAACGCTCCACCGACAAGACGCGGCATCAGATCGATCAGCGCACCGGCACCGTGGCACGCGTGTTCGACCGCGTCGTCGACGTGCTCGCCGCGCTCGAGTACGTCGACATCGAGGACGACGGGACGACGACGCTGACCCCGGCCGGGCGAACGATGCGCCGCATCTACGGCGAGCGCGATCTCCTCGTGGCCGAGTCGCTCCGCCAGGGACTGTGGAACGCGCTCGACGCGCCCTCGCTCGCCGCCCTCGCGTGCTGCCTCGTGTACGAGCCGCGCCGAGACGAGGCGGGGCCGGGGGAGCGAGGACTGCCGCGAGGCCCCTTCCGTGCGGCCCTGGATGCCACGCAGACGCTCTGGCAAGAGCTCGACGACCTCGAACGCGACCACCGGTTGCCGGGCTCCGAGTCGCCCGCCTCCGGGCTCGCTCCGGCGATGCACGGGTGGGCGCGCGGGTTGCCCCTGGACAGTGTGCTGACCCTCGCCGACATGGCGGCGGGCGACTTCGTGCGCTGGGCGAAGCAGACCATCGACCTGCTCGACCAGATCTCGCTGGTGGCCGAGCCGAAGCTCGCGAAGACGGCGCGGACGGCGCTGGATTCGGTTCGTCGCGGCATCGTCGCCTACACCTCGGCATAGTCGGGATCGCCACAGCGCGGGCCGCATAGGCTGGACGGGTGCCTCTCGCCGATCCGCCGCGACCGATCGTCCGTCTGGCGTTCGCCGCTCCACTGTCGACGGCCGCGGGTCTGCTCCTCGTCACGGCCTACCCGGCGCCGGCGTTGTGGCCGATGGCGTTCCCGGCGGTCGTCATGGCGCTCGTCGCCCTCGCGGGTCGGCGGGTCTGGTCGGCGGCGCTCGTCGGATTCCTCTTCGGTGCGGCGTTCTTCTCCGTGAACCTGCTTTTCACCGCGCGCTATCTGGGACCCATCCCCTGGATCGCGCTGTCGGTGCTCGAGGCGCTCCTTACGGCCCTGTTCGCCGTTCCGATCGCTCTGGCGTACCGGTGGTTGCCCCGCATCGCCTCGGGCGCAATGGGGCGGCTGATGCTTCTTCCCGCGCTGGTGGCGGGTCTGTGGACGTTGCGGGAGCAGATCGTGGGCTCATGGCCCTACGGTGGCTTCCCCTGGGGGCGGATCGGCGTCTCGCAGGTCAACGGTCCCTTCGCCGAGGTGGCGTCGTGGGTCGGGATGTCGGGGCTGAGTTTCCTCGTCGTGCTCTTCTGCGCCATGGCGATCGAGTACGTGCGGCGGGCGAGATGGCGTCGACCGCTCGCCGCCGTCCCGGCGATCCTGGTGCTCCTGGCTCTCGTCGCGCTGCCGCAGTTCCCCACCACGGACGCCGGCTCGATGCGTGTCGGCGCGGTCCAGGGGAACGGTCCGGCGGGCTACTTCGATCAGAGGTCGCGCAACGCGGTGTTGAACGCTCAGCTCGCGGCATCCGCCCCGCTCTTCGGGGAGAAGATGGACGTCCTGCTCTGGCCCGAGGGCGGGGTCGACTCCGACCCCACGCGTAACCAGGGAACGGCGGCCGTGCTCGATGAGCTCTCGCGTCGCGTGGACGCGCCGCTGCTCGTCTCAGCGGTGACGGAACGCGGGCCGAACCTGTACAACTCGGCGCTCGTGTGGACCGCGGACGGAGGGCCGTCGCAGATCTACGACAAGAGGCATCCCGTGCCCTTCGGCGAGTACGTGCCCGACCGGGCGTTCTGGGAGCCGTTCGCGCCCGACCTCATCGGGCTCATCGGCCGCGAGTACACCCCCGGGACGGCGAGCCCGGTGGTCGACCTCGACGGCGTGGTGGCGGGGCTGGCGATCTGCTTCGACGTGATCTACGACGACGTGGTGTGGGACGGCGCGGATCAGGGCGCGGAGGTCTACCTGTTCCAGACCAACAACGCCGACTTCCGCGGGACCGACGAGAACCTGCAGCAGCTGGCGTTCGCTCGCATGCGGGCGATCGAGACCGGAAGGTCGGTGGTGAACCTGTCGACCGTGGGTACCAGTCAGGTCATCGCACCCGACGGTGCGACCCTCGATCAGCTCCCGGTCGACGTCGCCGGCCACATGCTCACCGACGTGCCGTTGCGCACGGGTCTCACCCCGGCCGTCGTGATCGGACCCGCCCTGAAGATCGTGCTGGGGTGGGGCAGCCTGGCCGGTCTCGCGGCGGCCGGTGCGGTGCTCGTGTTCCGCGGGCGCACGAACAAGACGCCGGCTCCCGAAGGAACCGGCGTCTGAATCCGTGATCCGCGTCTAGGCGCTGATCTTCTGGTCCCCGCCGCGACGGGCGCGGAGGAACGCGAGGCGCTCCTCGAGGAGCTCCTCGAGCTCGGGGATGGTGCGACGCTCCAGGAGCATGTCCCAGTGCGTGCGCGGTGCCTTGTCGTCGCTGTGGTCGACGGTGGCGGTGCCCTCGCCGATACGGAGCAGCGCCTCAGCGCCGCAGGTGCGGCACTCCCATGCCGGCGGTACCTCGGCGTCGGCGGCGAAGGTCAGCACCGTCTCGCGTCCGCAGGTGTTGCAGACGTAGGTGTGCTGGGCCCGGTCGTGGAACACGACCCCGTCTTCGCTCTGAAGGCTCTGTGCGCCGAGTCGGATGCCTCGAAGACTGCGATCTGCCATTGTGTGGTCCTCTCGTCGGTCCCCATGTATAACGGCCGCACCTGTGCGCTTTATTCGAACGGAGCGCCTCGCGGCGAGATTCACAGACGATGCTCAGGCCACCGGCTGTTCAGCGTCCGTTCACGACGGCGAGAGCCGCATCGGCACGGTCGGTGACGACACCGTCGACACCGAGATCGAGGAGGCGTTCCATGTCGGCCGGCTCGTTGACCGTCCACACGTGGACCTCGACGCCGGCGGCGTGGGCGGCTCGCACTAGGCGAGGGGTGAGCACGCGCACCGGGCCCTGGCGTTCCGGGATCTGCAGTGCATCGACGTCGGCGAGAAGACGGCGCGCGGTCCCGCGAAGGCCCACCGCGAGCGCGGCGACGAGACGCGCAACCGTCGAGGAACCGGGGGACGTGGCCGGGCGGAGGGCCGCACCCGCGGAACGAGCGGCCGCCAGTGCGACTCGGCGCCGATCATCCGAGAAGCTGGTGACGAGAACGCGCTCGGCATGCGGGGCCACGAGCCGTCCGACGGGCTCGGCCGCGGCCTCGGCCTTGACGTCGAGGTTGAACCGGACGTCGGGGAAGGCGCCGAGGGCCTGGGGCAGGGTGACGAGCCCGCCGCGGTCGGCCATGAGCTCCTCGAGCTCCGGAAGCCGCACGTCGGCGATCTTGCGGGGGTCGCCGGTCACCCGAGACAGGTCGTCGTCGTGGAAGAGGATGACGGCGCCGTCGGCGGTGAGGTGGCAGTCGGATTCGACGTAGTCGATCCCCGCGGCGTGGGCGGCGGCCACGGCAGCGAACGAGTTCTCGACGACGCCCTGGGCGGCATCCGCCGGGGTCACCAACCCGCGGTGAGCCAGCACGCGCGGGGGCTCGGGGGAGAGGTAGGGATGCCGGGTCATGAACCGGCGGGGGCGGCGTGGCCGCGCTCGTCGGCGGACGCGGGGTCTCGGCCGTCGGACGACTCTGCCGTGCGAGCCCCGAACGCGCCGGAGATGCCCTTGAGGGCCTCGGTGAACTCGCTCGGGATGATCCACAGCTTGCTAGAGGCGCTGTCGCTGATTTTGGGCAGCATCTGCAGATACTGGTAGGCGAGCAGCTTGTCGTCGGGCCGACCCTCGTGAATCGCCGAGAAGACCTGCTGGATGGCCCGGGCCTCGCCCTCCGCACGCAGGACGGAGGCCTGCTTGTCGCCCTCGGCCTGGAGGATGGAAGCCTGGCGGCGTCCCTCCGCCTCGAGGATCTGGGATTGCTTGGAGCCCTCGGCGGTCAGGATCGCGGCGCGTCGGTCGCGCTCCGCGCGCATCTGCTTCTCCATCGAGTCCTGGATCGAGACCGGCGGATCGATGGCCTTCAGCTCGACGCGCCCCACGCGGATGCCCCACTTGCCCGTCGCCTCGTCGAGCACAACGCGGAGCTGCCCGTTGATGTTGTCGCGACTGGTCAGCGCCTGCTCGAGGTTCAGACCGCCGACCACGTTGCGGAGCGTCGTCGTGGTGAGCTGCTCGACCGCACCGAGATAGTTGGCGATCTCGTACGTCGCGGCGCGGGCATCGGTGACCTGGAAGTACACGACCGTGTCGATCGAGACGACCAGGTTGTCCTCGGTGATGACCGGCTGGGGTGGGAACGACACCACCTGCTCGCGCATGTCGATGAGCGGTCGCACGCGATCGATGAATGGCACGACGATGTTGAGCCCCGGCAGAAGGGTCTTGTGGTACTTCCCGAGCCGCTCCACGACGCCGGCGCGGGCCTGCGGAATGATACGGATGGCACGGAAGATCGCGACGATC
The DNA here is from genome assembly GCF_047238045.1 of Microbacterium canaveralium. NCBI lineage: Bacteria > Bacillati > Actinomycetota > Actinomycetes > Micrococcales > Microbacteriaceae > Microbacterium > Microbacterium canaveralium. The sequence goes on from NZ_JBDFMA010000003.1 coordinate 1,510,066, forward strand.
ACGAAGATCGCGACGGCGACCGCCAGCACCCACCCGATGGTGAGGGGGATCAGATTCTCAGCGCTCATCGTGCGGCCTCCTGCTTTCGAGCGCGGACGACGGCGGTGGCGCCGTCGATGCGGGCGACCTCGACGCGCGTGCCGGGATCGAGACGGATGTCATCGCTGTCGGTGCGTGCCGTCCACACGTCCCCGTTGGAGAGTTTGACCTGGCCCGAGACTCGCGAGACGGTCGCGAGGACGAACCCCTCGAGGCCGAGCAACGCTTCGACGTTGGACGGACGGGCGTCCGCGCTCCGCTGCAGCCGTCGGAGCAGCCGTGGGCGCAGGAAAACCACCAACGCGATCGCGGCCACGGCCGCGACGATGACCTGCGCCCAGGGTGGGGCGCCGCCGAGATCGGTGACGAGGCCGACAATGCCGCCGATGGCCAGCATCAGGAATGTCAGCTCGACCGTGAGCATCTCGATGACGAGGAAGAGCAGAATCACCACGAGCCAGATGATCCACGCCCACGTGTCGATGGTGGAGAGAACGTCCATGTCGCACCTCCTTTTCCTGAACGTAGCACGCGGCTGACGGCGGAGGGTCGGATCTCCCGCGGCGCTCAGATCAGCCCGAACGCGGGCCGCGGCATCCCGGTCGGTAGGCTGGTGCATTGTCGTCCGCGCCGCCGTCGGTGGGCGGCACCCGATCTCGACTTGTCAGGAGTTCCCGTGTCCCAGACCCTCCCGTCCGGCTCTTTGAGCGGCAAGACCGCCCTCGTCACCGGCTCGTCGCGCGGCATCGGCGCCGACACGGTCCGCTACTTCGCCGAGGCCGGCGCGAACGTCGTGATCAACTTCCGCAACAAGGCGCCGCGGGCCGAGAAGCTCGCCGCGCAGCTGCGCGAGCTGGGCATCGAGGCGCTCGTCGTGGGCGCCGACCTCACCGATCCGGCGTCGGTGCAGGCGATGTTCGACGAGGTGGAGCGGACGTTCGGTGGGCTCGACGTTCTCGTCCTCAACGCCTCGGGCGGCATGGAGTCGGGGATGGCCGAGGACTACGCGCTGAAGCTCAACCGCGATGCGCAGGTGAACGTCCTCGAGACCGCGTTGCCCCTGCTCCGCGAGGGCGCGCGGGTCGTGTTCGTCACGAGCCACCAGGCGCACTTCATCCGCACGACCCCGACGATGCCGGAGTACGAGCCCGTCGCTCTCTCCAAGCGCGCCGGTGAGGACGCCCTGCGCGAGCACATCCCTGCTCTCGAGGAGCGCGGTATCGGCTTCACGGTCGTCTCGGGCGACATGATCGAGGGCACCATCACGGCGACGCTGCTCGAACGTGCGAACCCGGGCGCGATCGCGGCCCGTCGCGAGGATGCCGGCAAGCTCTACAACGTCGCGGAGTTCGCGGCCGAGGTCGCCCGCGCAGCCCTCGACCCGGTGCCCGCCGACAACACCCGCCTGGTCGGAGACACGGACTCCTTCGGCGACGAGTGAGCGAAGCTCTCGCCCTGTGAAGGGAAAAGGGGCCCGGATGCCATGGCATCCGGGCCCCTTCTCGTTGTTCGGTGTCTCAGGCGGTCTTGCCGAACTGGATCGCGCGCACGATCTGGAACACTCCGAGGACGAGGAGCGAGGCGCCGAGCAGAATGAAGAGCGTGACCGCGCCCAGCAGCGGCGAGAACAGCAGGACGACGCCGGCGAGGATGCTGATGATCGCGAAGAAGATCGTCCAGCCGCGTCCCGATCCGTGGCTCAACGTCGTGAGCGAGACCACGCCCTCGATGATCCACAGGATGCCGACGAGGGTACCGACGAAGACGCCGAACCACGCCGTGGTGGCCGGGAGGTTCGCGAACGAGAAGATCCCCGCGAGGATGAACAGGACGCCGAGGACGATATAGCCGATCCGCGCCCAGCCGGAGCGGAAGAAGATGCCGATACCGATGTTCACCAGGCCGGCCACGATGACGTAGACGGCAATGATCCCCACGGCGACCTGGGCGGTGCGCCCGGGCCACAGGAGGATGAGCAGACCGACGATGAGCGAGACCGCACCGCTGACGGCCAGGGCCGTGCGCACGGCCCGCACGGCGGGCGTACTGGACGAAGTAGTGGTGGTCATGGCGAGCCTTTCCTGAGTGAATGCTGAACGCTTCGACCCTCACGATAGACCCTGCCGGAATCGGTGTGGGGGAGCGGCTTTACCCCAGTAACAGAGCGACTCCGAAGAGCACCGGAAGACACCCGATGGTCGAGATGAACACCACGTCGCGAGAGAGGATCTCGCCGACGCCGTAGCGCTGCGCGAAGTTGAAAACGTTCTGCGCCGTCGGCAGCGCGGCGAGCGTCACGACGATGAAGACCTGCTCGGCGGGCAGGCGGAAGGCGATCGCCACACCCCAGGCGATGGCCGGCATGATGACGAGCTTCAGCGCGGATGCGATGACGACATCGATGCGGCGTCCGGGCTCGGTGAGCACGCGCTGACCGTACAAGGACATGCCGTACGACATGAGCAGGATGGGAACGCACGCCGCGGCGAAGAACGCCAGGGGATCCATCACGATCGGCGGCAGATGGATGCCGAGGACGGCGACGAGCACGCCCAGCGCCGATCCGGTGAGCATGGGGTTCTTGGCCGTCTGGGTGAGGATACGGCGGGGGGAGCGGGAGCCCGAGGTCGCGGCATCCAGAATCGCGAGCGCGATCGGCATGAGCACGAGGAGCTGGAAAAGGATCACGGGAGCCGAATACGCCGCGTCGCCCAGCATGTAGAGCGAAATCGGGATGCCGATGTTGTTGCTGTTCACCTGACCGGCCGACAGGGAGCCGATGACCGTCTCGGCGGTCGGGCGGCGCAGCAGGAACCGGGAGATCAGGGCGTAGCCGGCGATGATGATGGCGGCCGTGATCATCGATACCGGCAGCAGCGCGGAGAACAACGTCTTCACATCCGCGCGGGCCAGGACGACGAACAGCAGGAACGGCGAAAGGACGAAGTACGTCAGGCGGCTCAGCACCGGTCGGGCGTGCTCGCCGAGGAGATCGATGCGGGCGATGACGTATCCGACGATCACGGCCAGTCCAATGACGGCGAAGCCCGTGAGGATGCCGCTCACGCCGGTGCACCCGGCGGGCAGGCCCACGCGCCGCGCGGGCGACGTCGCGATTCCATCAATGTGAGCCTAGCCGTGCGACGGGAGGCGACGAACGACGTGGCGGGCGACAGCGCAGCTACGCGGAACAGATATAGCCGATAATGCACATTATGTCAGTTTGAATGAGAGCACCCTCTCCCCGGATGGCCAGCGGTCAGACGTCGGCGGTCCGCAGGATGCGATCCACCAGGGCGGCGACGGCCTCCTCCGTGGAGACGCCGGTGTCGAGCGGGATCGTCAGGCGGTCGAGCATGAGGCCGTCGATCGCGTGATGCAGCAAGGCGATCTCGGTGCGTCCACCAGGCAGGCCCTGCGCGGCGTGGAACCTCACGTCCGCTTCGAACGCGCGCTGCCGCCACTCACTCAGTGTTGCGGCTACCGTCGGTCGTCGAGTCGCTTCGAGCCGCAATTCGAACAGTGCGAGCGCTACGTGCGGCTCCCCCGTCAGTCGTCGCGCCACATCGCGCACGAACTCCTCCACGAGGTGTCGATCCCGTGGGCGCTCCGGCGGAGAATCGACGGCATCCGAGTCGGGCGTCAATCGCTCCTCGATGCGTTCCACGAGTGCGGCGATCAGATCGTCGCGGCCGGCGAAATAGTTCGACGTCGTGCCCGTCGGCACGCCCGCCGCGACATCGACGGCTCGGTGCGTCAGGCCGCGCGCTCCGGCCTCGGCGAGCACCCGGATGCCGGCATCCATCAGCGAGTTCCGCCGGTCTGCATTACGAGCCATGAGGAAATGATAGGGCAAACCACGACAGATGTTGTACTTTGATCACGACAGATGTCGTGAAAGAGGGAGATCATGCGCGAACTCGTGTACTACGTCGCCGCCAGCATCGACGGTTTCATCGCCGACGCCCGAGGGAGGTTCGACGCCTTCCTCGTCGAGGGGGACCACTCCTCCGTCCTGTTCGACGAATATGCGGATGCTCTCCCCGTCCACGCGCGCGATGCCCTCGGCATCCGTCGACCGCTCACGAAATTCGACACCGTCATCATGGGGTGGAACACCCTGCGACCGGCCCTGGATGCCGGCATCCCGAGTCCGTACCCGCATCTCCGGCAGATCGTCGCGAGCCGTCAGAATCGTTCGCACGACCCGCGGATCACCCTCACGAGCGATCCGGGCGGCGAGGTCGAGCGCCTCAAGCGCGAGCCGGGTCTCGACATCTGGCTGTGCGGCGGAGGAGAGCTCGCCGGGACGCTTCTCCCCCGGATCGACCGGCTCGTCATCAAGCGCAACCCGATCGTGGTCGGCGTCGGAATACCCCTCTTCTCCGGACGCGGCGACGGGATTCGTGCGTTCGAACGGGTGTCATTGCGACCGTTCGATTCGGGCGTGGTCGTCGAGGAATGGGTGGCCGCTGCGGCGCCCTGAAGTGCGCCGTGCGGAGACCGCGGGTCCGCGGATCACGTCAGGGACACGACGATCTTCCCGCTCCCGCTCTCGGCCAGGGCATGCGCCTCCTGGATGGAGGCGAGCGGCACGACGCGGTCGACGCGGGGAAGGTAAAGGCCCCGGCGGCCCAGGTCCGCGGCGTACTCGAGAAGTGCCGATTCGTTCGCCGCGTTCACGTGTCGAACGCCCAGGCGCGCTGCGCCCTGCGCGTCGACGACCGTGACCACGCGCGTCGTGTCGCCCACGATCTCGAGCAGATCGGCAAGCGACGGAGACGGCGCGGCATGGATCGCGGCGTCCACGCCCTGCGGTGCGAGGGCTCGCACACGGTCTGCCAGGCCGGGGCCGTATGACGTCGGTTCCACTCCCGCCGCCGCCAACTGATCGTGCTTCGCCGGCCGTGCGGTGCCGACCACCCGCGCTCCCGCCGCGCGGGCGAACGCCGCGGCCGCGCTCCCGACCGCTCCCCCGGCGCCCTCCACGAGCAGCGTGCGTCCGTCGAGGTCGCCGAGCGCGAATACCGCACGCGCCGCTGTGGCCGACGCGAGACCCGCCGCGGCCGACTGCTCCACGGTCCAGTTCTCAGGGACGTCGCTCCATGCGGTCAGCACGGCGAACTCCGCGGTCGTGTCGCTCACGCCACCGAGGCCGAAGACGACGTCGCCGACGTTCGTGCCGGTGGCGCCGGGCCCCACCTCGTCGACGACTCCGACGGCATCCCGGCCGGGAATCGCGGGGAGGGCCAGGGGCAATGCGGCCCGGAGGACACCGCCGCGCAGCAGGACGTCGATCGGGTTCACACTGGCGGCGAGGACTCGGATCCGCACCGCACCGGGGCCGGCGTGCGGCTCGGCCGCGTCTTCGATGGAGAGCACCTCGGGGGTGCCGTATTCGTGGAAGCGTGCTGCGCGCATGAGGTCTCCGAGACGTCGGTGGGTGTCGAGGGGATCGGACCCCGTGGGTCCGCGTTCGAGGCCTACGCTATGACCTGACGTCAGCGTCAGGTTCAAATCGAAGGAGGACAAGGTGAAGATCGGTGAAGTCGCCGCGTCCGCCGGTGTCAGCGTCCGGGCGCTCCGCTACTACGAGGAACAGGGGCTCCTGCACTCCGAACGCACTCGCGGCGGCCAACGTGTCTATGAGGCCGGCGCCGTCGGCAGGGTGCGGTTGCTCCAGCAGCTCTATTCGGCGGGCCTGACGAGTTCGAAGATCACGGAGCTGCTGCCGTGCGTCGACGCACCGTCCGAGCACACGACGGCGGCTTCCGTCGCCGTCATGCGCGAGGAGTACGCACGACTCTCCGCGCAGATCGACGAGCTCATCGCGGTCCGGGCCCAGCTCGGCCACATCCTCGAGGCGGCCAGTGCCTATCTCGATCAAGACAAGAGGTGACGGGTGCCTCCCCCGCCGACGTGGTGGGCTGCTCCTCGCGGCGAGAGGGCCGTGATCGATCGAACGCCTCTCCCCCGTCACCGGTACGCTGACGCGATGAGTTCCCCCCGACTCCCCCGCGACCGTCGCCGTACGACATCGATCGTGCTGTCGACCATTTCGCTGACAGCCCTGACACTCGTGCTGCTGTGGACCTTCGGTCTCAACGCGACGGTGTCGGGCGCGTCGAGCATGGCGGTCCTCCTGCCGATCGCGGTCTTCTGGTTTTCCTCGGTGATCTGGGGAATCACGGGCTTCATCGCGCTCGGACTCGGCGCGACGACGTCGCGCCCCGCACTCCCCTGCCTTTTGGCCGTCGGGGTGCTGCTCGAAATCGTCGTGGGACTCCTGCTGATCGCGCAGCTCTAGCGGATCCACTCCGACGTCACGCCGATGACCCGTGACCCGTCGAGGTCGCCGAGCGAGAGTCCGGCGAACCGGACGGCGGCCTCCGAAGTCTGCCACCGGAACTTCGGCGACTCGGTGGTGGCCGCCTCGATCACCGTTCTCGCGGCATCCTCCGCGGACTGTGCCTGAGCGAACGACGCGGTCGTGCGCTGGATGTAAGCGTCGAGCTGCGCCTGGTACGGGCCGCCCTCGTAGCGATCCACGGATGCCGTGAACGACGACGCGACCGCGGCCGGCTCGACGATCGCGACATCGATGCCGAAGGGCGCGACGACCGGCGCGAGCGACTGCATCATGCCCTCCACCGCGAACTTCGCGCCGCAGTACGCGTCGGCGAACGGCTGCCCCACCGCTCCCCCGACGCTCGTCACCGTCACGATGCGACCGTGACCGCGCTCGCGCATGCCGGGAAGTACCAGGCGCGTGAGGCGGGCGACCGAGAGGTAGTTCGTGTCGAGCTGCGCCTGGAGGTCGGCATCCGAGAGCTGTTCGAGGGTTCCAACGGCTCCGCGGCCGGCATTGTTGACCAGAACGTCGACGACGCCCAGGTCGGCGATGAGCGCCGCGGCGGCATCGGCGTCGGTGACGTCGAGCGCGCGGATGTCGAGGGTGACGCCCGCGGTGTCGGCTGCCTCGCGGAGCGCATCGGCGCGGGAGGTGTCGCGGACGGTCGCGACGACGGAGAGGCCGGCCCGCGCGAGGCCGATGGCCGTGTGCAGACCGATGCCGCTGGAGGTACCGGTGACGAGTGCGATGCGGGTCATGGCACGAACATACGCCCGTCCCGGTTCTGTCGCGTCAGGCGGCGTGCCCGGTGATTAGGCTGACGAAGAGCCCGAGCCAGACGAGGAAGAAAACCAGCGTCGCGGCCGATCCCAGGGCACCGAGAATCATGGCCCACCGCGCGAGCCCCGTGCCGGTCTCGACGTTGCCCGGGCGCTTCAGCTGGTTCCGGGCGATGATGCCGAGCACGAGGCCCGCGATCGGGACGATGAAGGCGGCGATGAAGCCAACGAGGGCCAGCGTATTGGTGCGCGGCGGCGCGGGCGCGGTCATGACGGGAGCGTAGCGCCCTGCCGTTTCGCGCGCATCACGCGGTCGCGAGTTCTCCGATCAAGGCCTCGACCCGGCCCCGGATGTCGTCTCGGATCCGGCGGACCGCGTCGGCATCCTGTCCCGCCGGGTCATCGAGCTGCCAGTCCTCGTATCGCTTGCCGGGGAAGATCGGGCACGCGTCGCCGCACCCCATCGTGATGACGACGTCGGACTCGCGGACGGCATCCACCGTGAGGATCTTCGGGGTGTTCCCCGCGATGTCGATGCCCTCCTCCGCCATGACGTCGATCGCGACGGGGTTGATCTGATCCTTGGGCTCGGAGCCGGCCGAAAGAACGTCGATGCGGTCGCCCGCGAGGTGCTGCAGGTAGCCGGCGGCCATCTGTGATCGACCGGCGTTGTGGACGCAGACGAACAGGACGGTGGGACGGGACATGGGATTCTCTCTCGGGATCAGGCGGCGCGCACGTGCGGCAGCAGGGCGTCGATGCGGTGGGAGATCTCGTCGAAGGCGGCCTCGAACGCGTCGGGCGTGCCGACGCGGACGGGGTCGGGGATCGACCAGTGCAGATCGGCGGATGCCAGCGTCTCTCGCGCGCGATCACATACCGTGATGCGCAGGTCGTCGGGTCGTTCGACCTGATCCAGAGTCTTCGGGGTGGCCCCGGACAGGTCGAGTCCGTGCACGGCGGCGACGGCGACCGCGCCCGCGGCGACGCCGTCTGCGGGCATGGTCCCGGCAGAGGCGGTCTCCATCGACGTGCGCGCTCGCCAGAGGTGCTCGGCGAGTTGCGAGCGCGCGGAGTTCGCGGTGCACACGAACACGACCCGCGGAGCGCGGAGGGCCACGTCGCGCCCCTCCGCGGGCAGGGCGTCCGCGACGAGACGCACGTAGCTGCGGCGGCCGTCGCCCTCCGACCGCCGGCGCTCGATCAGTCCCGCCGCGTCGAGGGCCTTGAGGTGGTGCGCGAGGAGATTGGATGCCATCCCGAGCCGCTCCCCCAGCTCGTGCGGCGACAGGTCGCCGAGCGCGAGCAGGTCGACGACGCGCAGCCGTGCGGGTTCCGCCAGCGCGGCATGCCGCGCGGCGCGGAGTTCGAGAGGGGCGGAGGACATCGCCTCAATAGTGGTTGAGTTAGATGCGATTCGCAACTCCCGGAGTCCTGCGGTGTCGGACGTCACCGGTACCGTGCGGGGCATGACGCGCACGATCTTCCATACCGCTACGACCCTCGACGGATATCTCGCGACCACCGACGACGCGCTCGACTGGCTCTTCGCCGTTCCCGGCAGCGACGAGGCGGAGGCGGCGTTCGGCGGTTTCCTCTCCGGGGTCGGCGCGCTCGTGATGGGTTCGGCGACATACGAATGGCTTCTCCGCCACGAGCGGCTCCTCGACGAGCCGGAGAAGTGGGCGGGGTTCTACGGCACGCGGCCGACCTTCGTCTTCTCATCGCGCTCGCTGCCGCCCGTGCCGGGGGCCGACATCCGTCTGGTGTCCGGCGGTGTCCAGGCGCAGTGGGAGTCGATCCGGGATGCCGCTGCCGGCGGCGACGTGTGGATCGTCGGCGGCGGCGACCTCGCCGGACAGTTCATCGACGCGGGGGTGCTCGACGAGATCCGTCTCTCCGTCGCGCCGGTGACCCTCGGCTCGGGGAAGCCGCTCCTCCCCCGAGTGCTCGGTGCCGACCGGCTGACGCTGGTGGACGCGAAGCGCGCGGGCCAGTTCGTAGAGCTCGTCTACGCGGTGGGCGGGACGTCCGAGGCCTGATCCCGTTCCGGCAGCGGAGTCAATTTCGTCCAGCCGCCTTCGAATTTCGCTGCGCGTCCGTCGCCCGACGAGGTCCCCGTCAGGCGTCGGCGCACCCACGGTGCGACGTGCTCGCGGTAGTACGCCGTGCCCTTCAGTCGCTGGATCTCAGGGATCTCCGGAAGGTGCCACCACTCGGCCGGCGCCGTAGCGCCCACCGATTCCAGCACGCGGGCGGCGACACGGTGATGACCGCGGGCGTTCATGTGCAGACGGTCGACGGACCAGAAGTCCCCACCGGCGAGCTCGCGGTCGAACCAGTTGTATGCCGTGGTGACGTCGGGGCGGCTCCGCAGCCGCGCTTCGACCGCATGGGACAGACGATCGCCCCGCGTCTGGACGACCCGGCCGAGCGGCAGCCCCGCGGACGGGTTCGCGCCGGACAGCACGATCAGCTGCACACCCTCCTCATCACAGCGGCGCAGCACGTGATCGAAGACGTCGACGATCCGCTCGATGCCGGTGCGGGGTCGCAGCATGTCGTTGCCGCCGCCGTTGAATGAGAGGTGGGTCGGCTTGAGGGCCAGCGCCGGCTCCAGCTGCTCATCGACGATGGGCTGCACGAGCTTCCCGCGGATCGCGAGGTTCGCGTACTGGATCGGTTCGCCGATGGCATCCGCCCACCCCTGCGCCGCGAGATCGGCCCACCCCCGGACGGTGCCGTCGGGCAGCTCGTCGCCGACGCCTTCGGTGAACGAATCGCCGATGGCGACGAAGCGCACGGATGCCATCCGCTCAGCCTACGCGCGGGGGCCGAGGCGCGGCGCGGGGCCCCAAACCGGGCAGCGGGCACGCGCGCCCCAGCTCAGCCCTCGGCCAGCGCCCGACCCCGCTCCTCGCGGAGGAACAGCGCGGCCACGACCGCGACGGCGAAGAACGCCGCGAACACCACGAACAGCAGCGGCGCACCGCCGAGACCCAGCAGCGGCGGAACGGTCAGCGGCGCGACGATGGAGGCGATGCGGCCCACGCCTGCGGCCCAGCCCGCGCCCGTTGCGCGCAACGGCGTCGGGTAGGTCTCGGGGGTGGCGGCGTACAGCGCGCCCCACGCGCCGAGGTTGAAGAACGACAGCGCCATCCCCGCGGCGATCACGGCGACCTCACCGGATGCCGTGCCGAACAACACCGCGGCCACCACCGACCCGGAGAGGAACGTCGCCAGCGTCGCCCGGCGCCCCCACGCCTCGATGAGCCACGCCGCGACGGCGTACCCGGGCAGCTGAGCGAGCGTGATGATGAGCGTGAAGCCGAAGGACCGCACCAGGTCGTACCCCTGCGACACGAGGATCGTCGGGATCCAGATGAACGCCCCGTAGTACGAGAAGTTCACGCAGAACCACAGCACCCACAGCGCCGCGGTCCGGCCGCGGAGCGGTGCCGCCCACAGCGCGGATACCCGGGCGCGAGGCGCGGCATGCGTCGGGCCGGTCTCGGTCGGAGCGGGGGTGAACGACACCCGACCGGCAGCCGCCTCGAAGTCGCGTACGATCGCCGAAGCCTCGGCATCCCTCCCCCGGCTCGACAGCCAGCGCGGCGACTCGGGCAGCCCCCAGCGCACGAGCAGCGCGTACGCGGCGGGGATCGCGCCGAGCGCGAACGCCCAGCGCCAGCCGTCGACCGACGAGGGGACGACGAGGTAGCCGATCACGGCGGATGCCGTCCAGCCGATCGCCCAGAACGCCTCGAGGAAGACGATGACGCGGCCGCGCATCCGGGCCGGAGCGAACTCGCTCACGTAGGTCGACGCGACGGGCAGCTCCGCACCGAGGCCGAGCCCGACGATAAAGCGGAGGATCAGGAGAGCCACGAGCCCGCCGACGAGCGCGCTCGCTCCCGTCGCCACGCCATAGACGAGGAGCGTGATCGCGAAGACGCGGCGCCGGCCGAACCGGTCGGCGAGCAGCCCGCCCAGGCTCGCGCCGATCGCCATCCCGGCAAAACCGGCCGACGCGATCCATGACGTCTCGGACGGCGCGAGCTGCCACTGCGCCGCGAGCGCGGCGATGATGAACGAGATGAGCCCGACGTCCATGGCATCCAGGGCCCAGCCGATCCCCGATCCGCCGAGCACCCGCGCGTGGCGGCGGGTGAACGGGAGAGCGTCGAGGCGTTCCGCGATGGCCGCGACGTCGGTCGAGGTGGTCACCGGATGCCGGCCGTCTCGGTCTCGGCGAGCATCTCGTGCACGAGCGGGAGGACGCGCGTGCCGTACAGCTCGATGCTCGACAGGAGCCGGTCGTGCGAGATCGATCCGCTGGCGAACTTCAGCTGGAAACGCGTGTTGCCCAGCGCCCGAACGGTCGCGGCGATCTTGCGGGCGACGGTCTCGGGCGAACCGATGTACATCGATCCCTCGGGGCCGACGTCGTGCTGGAACCGCAGGCGGTTGTACTCGGGCCACCCGCGCTCGCGGCCGATCGTGTTGTTGAGCGCGGCGACGCCCTCGTACGCCTCTTCCCACGCCTGCTGATCTGTAGCGGCGATGTGCCCGGGCGAGTGCACCGAGATCGGCATCTGCGGCTTGCCGAATTCTTCGAGCGACCGACGGTACAGGTCGGCGAAGGGACGGAATCGCGCGGACGAGCCACCGATGATCGCGAGGACGAGGCCGTAGCCGTACCGCGCAGCGCGAACCACCGACTCCGGCGATCCGCCGACGCCGACCCACGCCTTCAGCCCGTTCTCGGTCTTCGGGTACACGTCGGCGTCCTCGAGGGCGGCGCGCGTGCGTCCCGACCACGTCACCGGCTTCTCGTCGAGGAGCAGCGAGAACAGCTCGAGCTTCTCCTCGAAGAGCTGCTCGTAGTCGCGCAGGTCGTATCCGAACAGCGGGAACGACTCGATGAACGATCCGCGGCCGAGGATGACCTCGGCGCGGCCGTTCGACACGGCATCCAGGGTGGAGAAGCGCTCGAAGACCCGCACCGGGTCATCCGACGAGAGAACGGTGACCGCCGTGCCGAGATGAATGTTCTTCGTGCGGGCTGCGGCGGCGGCGAGGACGATCTCGGGGCTCGTGACCGCGAAGTCCTTGCGGTGGTGCTCCCCCACGCCGAAGAACGACAGCCCGACCTCGTCGGCGAGCACGGCCTGGTCGACGACGTTGCGGATCGTCTGGGCGTCGGACTGCAGGCTCCCGTCGGGTCCGCGGGAAATGTCTCCGAAGGTGTCGAGTCCGAGCTCGAGCGGGCGATCGTTCATGGCGTCTCCTTGCATTCGGATGAATGAACTTTATGCCCCCCGGCGGTATTCCCGAGAATCGGGGCGTCTCCTCGGGGAAACGCCCCGATCTCGATTCACGCGGATGCCAGAGCAGCCCGCAGTGTGTCGAGTCCGACGCCGCCGATTCCCAGCGCCTTCGTGTGGAACGCCTTCATCGAGAAGTCGGCGCCTTCTCTCTCGCGAGCCTCGTCGCGCACCTGCTCCCAGATGCGCTGGCCGACCTTGTACGACGGAGCCTGTCCCGGCCAACCGAGGTAGCGGTTGACCTCGAACCGGACGAACTCCTCGGGCATGTTGACGTTGCGCAGCATGAACGCGAGCGCGTAGTCGTGATCCCAGACGCCCTCGCCGTCCAGCCGTGGCTTGCCGAGGTGGACGCCGATGTCGAGCACGACGCGCGCTGCGCGCATGCGCTGCCCGTCGAGCATGCCGAGGCGATCGGCGGGGTCGTCGAGGTAGCCGAGCTGCTCCATGAGGCGTTCGGCGTACAGCGCCCAGCCCTCGGCGTGTCCGCTGGTTCCGGCGAGCAGACGCCGCCACGAGTTCAGCTGACCCCGGTTGTAGACGGCCTGAGCGATCTGGAGGTGGTGACCCGGAACGCCCTCGTGATAGACCGTGGTCAGCTCGCGCCACGTGTCGAAGCTGTCGACGCCCTCCGGCACCGACCACCACATGCGGCCCGGGCGCGAGAAGTCGTCAGTGGGACCGGTGTAGTAGATGCCGCCCTCCTTCGTGGGGGCGATCATGCACTCGAGGCGGCGGATCGGGTCGGCGATGTCGAAGTGGGTGCGCCCCAGCTCTTCCACCGCCTGGTCGCTCGTGCGCTGCATCCACTCCTGGAGGGCCGCGGTGCCGTGCAGCTTCCGCGACTCATCCTTCTCGAGGAACGCCACCGCCTCTTCGACGCTGGCGCCGGGGAGGATCTCGTTCGCGATCGACTCCTGCTCGGCCACCATGCGCGCGAGCTCTTCGACACCCCAGTCGTACGTCTCGTCGAGGTCGATGGTGGCGCCGAGGAACTGACGCGAGTGCAGGGCGTAGAGCTCGCGGCCCACGCCGTCGGTCTCGCCCGCGACGGGGGCCAGCTCGGACGAAAGGAAGGATGCCAGCGCGTCGTAGGCGACGCGCGCGGCACCGGCGTTCTGATCGAGGTCGCGCGCGAGCGACGCGGGCAACTGCCCCTCGTCGGGGCCCGCGTCCCCCACGAACTCGGCGAAGAAGCCGGTGTCGGCGGTGTAGCGCGCGATCTGGGTCGCGACCTCCGTCACCTGACGCCGTGCGGGGACCACACCCCGAGCGATGCCTTCGCGCAACGTCGCGATGTACCCGTCGATCGCCGCGGGCAGGGCCTTCAGACGCGTCGAGATCGTCGACCAGTCGTCGATCGTCGCGGTCGGCATGAGGTCGAACGCCTGCCGCAGGTCTTGAGCGGGCGAGGCGATCACGTTCACGTCGCGCAGGTGCGTGTTCGCGGCGTGGAGTTCGAGGTGCAGGTCGAGCTCGCGACCGAGGTCCATTCTCGTGACCTCGTCGATCGCGTCGACGGGAGTGGCGTTGTCGAGGGCTGCTTTGGTCGCCCGGGCTTGATCGGCGAGCTCGTTGGCGCCCTCCGGACTGTAGTCGCCGAAACGGTCGTTGTATTCCGTGCGTCCGATGTAGGTCGCGAGCGTCGGCACGCGCTCGGCCAGGGTGTCCACCCACGCGTCGGCGATCGTGTCGATCGCCGTGGGAGTGCGTTGTGCATCAGTCATAGGTCGAGCCTAGGCATGGGCCGGTGGCCTGACCACCCGGGGTGCCGACCGCCACCCCGAGGCCGGGGTCAGTGCCCGGCCTCGTCCCAATCGCCGCCGCGACCGATCTGCACGTCGAGGGGCACGGAAAGGTCGGCGGCGTCGGCCATCCGGGCTCGGACGATGTTCTCCGCCGCGTCCCACTCCCCCGGCGCGACCTCGACGACGAGTTCGTCGTGGATCTGCAGCAGCACACGCGAGCGCAGACCCGTGGATGCCAGTTCCTCGCGGATGCGGAACAGCGCGATCTTCATGATGTCGGCGGCGCTGCCCTGGATCGGGGCGTTGAGCGCGGCGCGCTCGGCGTTTTCGCGCAGCACACGGTTCATGCTCGTGAGGTCGGGGAACGGCCGCCGGCGCCCGAAGATCGTCTCGGTGTACCCGTCTTGCCGGGCCTGCTCGACCGACCCGCGCAGGTAGTCGCGCACGGCGCCGAACCGGGCGAAGTACTCCAGCATGAGCTGCTTGGCCTCGGACTGCTCGATCCGTAGCTGCTTCGACAGCCCGAACGCCGACAGCCCGTAGACGAGACCGTACGACATGGCCTTGACCTTGGTGCGCATGGCCGGCGTGACCTCCGACGGCTCGACCCCGAACACGCGGGAGCCGACGAATCGGTGCAGGTCTTCGCCGGAGTTGAACGCCTCGATGAGCCCGGGGTCACCGGAGAGGTGGGCCATGATGCGCATCTCGATCTGCGAGTAGTCGGCGGTCAGGAGCGTCTCGTACCCCTCGCCGACCTCGAACGCGGCGCGGATGCGACGGCTCTCCTCGGTGCGGATCGGGATGTTCTGCAGGTTCGGGTCGGTGCTGGAGAGGCGTCCGGTCTGGCTGCCGGTCTGCACGTACGTCGTGTGGACGCGGCCGTCGGCGCCGATCGCCGCGTCGAGGGCGTCGATGATCTGCTTGAGCTTGGTCGCTTCGCGGTGACGCAGCAGGAGGTCGAGGAAGGGGTGGTGCGCGTTCTCTTGCAGGTCGGCCAGCGCCGCGGCATCCGTGGTGTATCCGCTCTTGGTCTTGCGGGTCTTCGGCAGTTGCAGTTCGTCGAAGAGCACTTCCTGCAGCTGCTTCGGGGAGCCCAGGTTGACCTCGTGGCCGATCGAGGCATACGCCTGCTGCGCGAGCTCGTCGGCCCGTGCAGCCAACTCGCCGGAGAATCGCGCCAGCTTCTCATGCGAGACGGCGACACCGGCCAGCTCCATGTCGGCCAGGGCGCTGAGCGTGGGCAGTTCGATGGTGTCGAGCACCTCGGCCACGCGGCCCGGCAACTCCTCGCGCTGGGCATCCGACACCCGACGCACGTACCACGACAGCTGGCCGGGGGTGGCACCCTCGGTCTCGGGTACGAGCTGCGTCGGATCGGCCTCGGGAAGCTTCTCACCGAGGTAGCGGTCGACGAGGTCGGCCAGGGTCTTGTCGGGGAAACTCGGCCGCACGAGCCACCCCGCGAGGATCACGTCGTCGGCGATCCCTCCGACCTCGACGCCGTGGCGGGCGAGGGCCTTCAGCTGGGGCTTCGCGCCGGCGAAGGTCTTCGGGGCATCGGATGCCAGCCACCCGGCAAGAGCGTCGCGCACAGCGTCGGTCCAGTCGGCCTCGGCCGCGGAGTCCGCGGTTGCCAGGCCGATCCGCGATGGCCTCTGTCCGGCTAGATCCACCGTGACGCCGACGGTACCGGAGGCCGAGGTCGCCCAGGCGGCGATGCCCTCCGCGTCGAGAACGGCCGGAACCGGCGCGGTGGCCGTCGGCAGGGCCGGCTCGGCCCCCGCGGCGGGATCGGCGCCGAACGCATCGAAGACGCGCGGCAGGAGGGTTCGGAACTCGAGGCGGGCGAAGATGTCGCGCACGGCCTGGGTGTCGATGGGCTGCACGGCCAGATCGGCGGGCCCGAGGGGCAGGTCGACGTCGCGCAGCAGACGGTTCAACGCACGGTTGCGCGTGACGTCGTCGAGGTGCTCGCGCAGGTTGTTGCCCGCGACGCCGGTCACCTTGTCGGCGTTCTCGAGCAGCGCCTCGAGCGAACCCCACTGCGTCAGCCACTTCACGGCGGTCTTCTCCCCCACCTTGGGCACGCCCGGGAGGTTGTCGCTCGTCTCGCCGACGAGTGCCGCGATCTCGGGGTACTGCGCGGGCGGGAGACCGTACTTTTC
Source organism: Microbacterium canaveralium (assembly GCF_047238045.1). NCBI lineage: Bacteria > Bacillati > Actinomycetota > Actinomycetes > Micrococcales > Microbacteriaceae > Microbacterium > Microbacterium canaveralium. The sequence continues at coordinate 1,526,479 of NZ_JBDFMA010000003.1, forward strand.
GATGACGGCTTCGGTGTCGTAGCGCTTGAGCTGCGACACGCCCTGCACGTTCGGGTACAGCAGCGTGATGTCGTCGTTGACCAGCTGGATCGTGTCGCGGTCACCCGAGCACACGAGCACGGAGAACCCCTCGGCGGACGCCTCGGTCGCGAGGGTCGCCAGGATGTCGTCAGCCTCGACCTCTTCCTTCGTCAGCACGGGGACGTTCAGGGCGCGGAGGCAGTCCTGCAGGAGCGGGATCTGTCCCTTGAACTCGGCCGGGGACTCGCTGCGATTGGCCTTGTACTCGCTGTACTCCTTCGTACGGAAGGACTGCCTCGAGGTGTCGAAGGCGACCGCGAGATGCGTGGGCTTCTCGGCCTTCACGAGGTTGACGAACATCGACAGGAAGCCGTAGATGCCGTTCGTGTGCTGACCGTCCTTCGTGGAGAAGTTGTCGACGGGGAGAGCGTAGAACGCCCGGTAGGCCAGCGAGTGGCCGTCGACGACGAGGAGAGTAGGCTTTTCGGCATCCGTCACTCGTCCAGCGTAACGAGAACCACGGACACTCCCCCGGCCGCGGCCCTCGGAAGGCGACGATGACCTCCACGACACCCGACACCACGTCCGGACTCGACTGGGCGAAGCAGCGCGGCATGGGCGCCCTCGCCGAGAAGATGGGCATCGAGTGGGTCGAGTTCTCGATCGAGCGCTGCGTCGCCACGATGCCCGTCGAGGGCAACACTCAGCCCGTCGGTCTCCTCCACGGCGGCGCGTACGTCGTTCTCGGTGAGTCGCTCGGCTCGATGGCGGCCAACCTGCACGCCGGAGCCGGACGGCTCGCCGTGGGCATCGACATCAACGCCACCCACACCCGCTCCGCGACCTCGGGCGTCGTGACCGGCGTCTGCACCCCGATCCACCTCGGCCGCTCGCTCACCGTCCATGAAATCGCCGTCACCGACGAGCAGGGTCGCCGCTGTTCGACGATCCGCATCACGAACATGATCAAGGACGCGCCGGCCTCTTGAGGCCGGAAACAGAAATGGATGCCACCGCGGTGGCATCCATTTCTCGTTGATCTGCGAGCGTCAGCCCTTCTTCGGGGCCAGCTGCTCGATGATGGCCTTCGCCACGTCCTGCATCGTGAGGCGGCGGTCCATGGACGCCTTCTGGATCCAGCGGAACGCCTCGGGCTCGGACAGGCCCATCTTCTCGTTCAGCAGGCCCTTCGCGCGGTCGACGAGCTTGCGCGTCTCGAAGCGCTCGACCATGTCGGCGACCTCGGCCTCGAGCGTGATGATCTGCTCGTACCGGGCCAGGGCGATCTCGATCGCCGGAAGCAGATCGTTGGGCGTGAACGGCTTCACCACGTAGGCCAGCGCGCCGGCCTCGCTCGCGCGCTCCACGAGCTCCTTCTGGCTGAACGCCGTCAGCAACACCACCGGGGCGATGTGGTTCTTGCTCAGCTTCTCGGCCGCGCTGATGCCGTCGAGCTGCGGCATCTTCACGTCCATGATCACCAGATCGGGGCGCAGCTCGGTGGCCAGCTGGACGGCGGTCTCGCCGTCACCGGCTTCGCCGACGACGTCGAAGCCGTTGTCGCGCAGGATTTCGACGATGTCGAGGCGGATGAGCGACTCGTCTTCCGCCACGACGACGCGACGGGGGGCGGTGGGCGCGCTCACCGGCGCGGCTTCGTGATCTGTCACGGTTCCATCCTATGGCTGAGTCTGCGAGGAGCACCGGTACGGCGACCTCGGAGTGCGGTGCTGTCCGGCACCGCGGGGAAAAAGGATATCGGGTCGACCCCGCGAAGGAGCCGACCCGTCATCGTGCCGGTGGTGGGATTCGAACCCACACGCCCTTTCGGACAGAGCATTTTGAGTGCCCCGCGTCTGCCATTCCGCCACACCGGCCGGTGTTTCGCTTCCCCAACCTACCTGGCGGGGAGGAGGCGACGCGCGCCGGCGGAACCGGCGCGCGTCGCCCGAGGGTCAGTTGTCCTTGTAGCCCGGAGCTGCGCCGTGCAGTGCGTCGCCCACGCGGTGCACGCGCAGGTCGTTCGTGGAACCGGCGATTCCGGGAGGGGAACCGGAGATCACGACGACCTTGTCGCCGACCTTCGCGAGGTCGTTCGACAGGAGGTGGTCGTCCACCTGGAGGAACATCTTGTCGGTGTGCGACACGTGCTCGACGAGCGTCGAGCGCACGCCCCACGTCAGCGCGAGACGGCGGCGGATGCCGGGCTCGGGCGTGAACGCGATCATCGGGATCGTGGAACGCAGGCGCGACATGCGGCGGGCCGAGTCACCGGACTCGGTGAACACGCACAGGTACTTGGCCTCGACGAAGTCGGCCACCTCGACGGCGGCGAGCGTGATCGCGCCACCCTGGGTGCGCGGCTTGTTCGTCAGCGGAGCGATCCGCTCCAGGCCGTGCTCCTCGGTGGACTGCACGATACGGGCCATCGTCTCGACGACGACGACCGGGTACGCGCCCACGCTCGTCTCGCCCGAGAGCATCACGGCGTCGGCACCGTCGAGCACCGCGTTGGCGACGTCGCTGGTCTCGGCGCGCGTGGGCACGGGGTTCGTGATCATCGATTCGAGCATCTGGGTGGCCACGATGACGGGCTTCGCCATGCGGCGCGACAGCTCGACCGCGCGCTTCTGCACGATCGGCACAGCCTCGAGCGGGAGCTCCACACCCAGGTCGCCGCGGGCGACCATGATGCCGTCGAACGCGTCGATGATCTCTTCGAGGTTGTCGACCGCTTGCGGCTTCTCGATCTTGGCGATGACGGGGATGTAGCGTCCCTCTTCGCCCATGATCTCGTGCACGCGCTCGATGTCCGTGGCATCCCGGACGAACGACAGGGCGATGAGGTCGGCTCCCGCGCGCAGGCCCCAGCGCAGGTCGGCCTCGTCCTTCTCGCTCAGGGCGGGGACGTTCACGGCCACGCCGGGAAGGTTGATGCCCTTGTTGTTGGACACCGGTCCGCCGACGATGACCTTGGTGGTCACGACGGTGCCGTCGGTCTCGACGACCTCGACCCGGACCTTGCCGTCGTCGATGAGGAGGAAGTCGCCGGGACGCACGTCCTGCGGCAGCCCCTTGAAGGTGGTGCCGACGATCTCCTTCGTGCCGAGGATGTCCTCGATCGTGATCTTGAAGATGTCGCCGGGGGCGAGATCGTGGGGACCGTTCTCGAACTTGCCGAGGCGGATCTTGGGACCCTGCAGGTCGACGAGCGCGGCGACCGGGCGGCCCGCGTCTTCGGCCGCCTTGCGCACATTGGCGAAGTTGGCGTCGTGCACGGAATAGTCTCCGTGGCTCAGGTTCAGTCGGGCGACGTCCACCCCGGCGTCGATGATGGCGCGAACCATTTCATACGACGACGTGGCGGGGCCGAGGGTTGCGACGATCTTGGCGCGTCTCATCCGTTTTCAAGCTCCGTGAGGATATTCGGGAAGTGGCCGATCGGCCCTTGCCAGCTTAGGCGGGCAGGAGGCCGATGGCGACATCGGTCGGGCGCACGGGTGCGGGGAGCACCGTCTCGCCCATGAGGAACGTGTCGACCTCGGACGCCGCGGCACGACCCTCGGCGATGGCCCAGACGATCAGCGACTGGCCGCGACCGGCATCGCCCGCGACGAACACGCCGGGCGCGGTCGTGGCGTAGGTGGCGTCGCGCTCGACGTTCCCGCGAGAGGTGAACTGCGCGCCCAGCTGCTGCTCGAGGTTCTCCCGCTCGGGACCGGTGAAGCCCATCGCGATGAGCACCAGGTCGGCGGGGATCTCGCGCTCGGTGCCGCTCTTGGGCACACGGCGTCCGTCGACGTACTCGGTCTCGGCGACGCGCAGAGCGCGCACCTCGCCCGCGTCGTTGCCGAGGAACTCCACCGTCGAGGCGAGGAACGTGCGCTCCCCGCCCTCCTCGTGTGCGGAGGCCATCTCGAACAGGTTCGGCATCATGGGCCAGGGCTGGTCCATCGGACGCTCGGAGGGCGGCTGCTTGCCGATCGCCAGGTTGGTGACGCTCAGCGCACCCTGGCGGTGGGCGGTGCCGATGCAGTCCGCACCCGTGTCGCCACCGCCGATGACGACGACGTGCTTGCCGTGCGCGGTGATCTGCTGCGGAACCTGGTCGCCCGCGACGACCTTGTTTCCCTCGACGAGGTACTCCATGGCGAAGTGCACGCCGTCGAGGTCGCGGCCGGGGATCGACAGGTCGCGCGGAACGGTGGAGCCCGTGGCCACCACGACGGCGTCGTAGCGGGCACGCAGGTCGCTCCACGAGATGTCGGTGCCGATCTCGACGCCCGCGCGGAAGCGGGTGCCCTCGGCCTGCATCTGACGCAGCCGCAGCTCGAGGTGGCGCTTCTCCATCTTGAAGTCCGGGATGCCGTACCGGAGGAGTCCGCCGATGCGGTCGTCACGCTCGTACACGGCCACCGTGTGTCCGGCGCGCGTGAGCTGCTGAGCGGCGGCGAGTCCGGCGGGACCGGAGCCGACGACCGCGACGGTCTTGCCGGTGAGGCGCTCCGGCGGCTCGGGCTCGACCCAGCCGTTGGAGAACGCCTCGTCGATGATCGAGACCTCGACCTGCTTGATGGTCACGGCCGGCTGGTTGATGCCGAGCACGCACGAGCTCTCGCAGGGCGCGGGGCACAGCCGACCCGTGAACTCCGGGAAGTTGTTCGTCGCGTGCAGGCGCTCGATCGCGGCACGGCCCTCGCCGCGCCACGTGAGGTCGTTCCACTCCGGGATGAGGTTGCCCAGCGGGCAGCCCTTGTGGCAGAACGGGATGCCGCAGTCCATGCAACGACCGGCCTGGCGGCGGATGACGGCCTGGTCACCCGGCTCGTACACCTCTTTCCAGTCCATGATCCGCACGGGAACGGGACGACGCGGCGGAAGCTCCCGCTGCGTGGTCTTGAGAAAGCCCTTCGGGTCAGCCACCCGTCACCTCCAGAATGCGCGTCCAGACGACCTCGCCGTCGGGGTCGAGCCCCTCGGCGACGGCCTCCTGGCGGGTCTGCATCACCGCGGCGTAGTCGCGCGGCAGCACCCGGACGAAGTTCTCCACCTCGGCCTCGAAGTCCGCGAGCAGACGACGGGCGAGCGTGGAATCGGTTTCCGCGACGTGCTTCTCGAGCAGGTCGCGCAGGATCTCGGCATCCCCCGATCCGAGGGGGCCGAGTTCGAGCTCACCGGATGCCACGGCCTCACGGTTCACCAGGTCGGTGTCGAGCTTGTACACGTAGGCCTGTCCGCCGGACATGCCGGCGCCGAGGTTGCGGCCGGTCGCGCCGAGGATGACGGCCAATCCGCCGGTCATGTACTCCAGCGCGTGATCGCCGACGCCCTCGACGACGGCGGTCGCGCCCGAGTTGCGGACGAGGAACCGCTCCCCCACGACGCCGTTCAGGAACATCTGCCCCTGCGTGGCGCCGTAGCCGATGACGTTTCCGGCGATGACGTTCTCGGAGGCCTCGAAAGACGAACCGCGGGGCGGGCGCACGACGATCTTGCCGCCCGACAGGCCCTTGCCGACGTAGTCGTTCGAGTCGCCCTCGAGGCGCAGCGTGATGCCGGAGGGCATGAACGCGCCGAAGGACTGCCCGGCCGATCCGGTGAGCCGCACGTCGATCGCGCCGTCGGGGAGACCGTGCTCGCCGTGCGCCTTGGTGACGTGGTGGCCGAGCATCGTCCCCACCGCGCGTGCGGTGTTGCGCACGGGCAGCTCGATCGTGATCTGACCGCCGTGGGCGACGACGTCCTGCGCGCGCTCGATGAGCTGCACGTCGAAGTGCTCGTCGAGCTCGTGGTTCTGATTGCGGCCGTGGCGACGCGGCTCGTCGTCGGCGAACCGCGGACCCTCGAGGATCGGGGCGAGGTTCAGACCCCGTGCCTTCCAGTGCTCCACGGCGCCGTTGACGTCGAGAAGCTCGGCGCGGCCGACGATCTCGTCGATCGAGCGGTAGCCGAGGGCGGCGAGATACTCGCGCACCTCCTGCGCGATGAACTCCATGAAGTTCACGACGTACTCGGCCTTGCCCGTGAAGCGCTGGCGGAGGACCGGGTTCTGCGTCGCGACGCCGACCGGACACGTGTCGAGGTGGCAGACACGCATCATGATGCAGCCCGAGACGACGAGCGGCGCCGTGGCGAATCCGAACTCCTCGGCACCCAGGAGCGCACCGATGATGACATCGCGCCCGGTCTTCATCTGACCGTCGACCTGCACCACGACGCGGTCGCGCATGCCGTTGAGCATGAGCGTCTGCTGCGTCTCGGCCAGGCCCAGCTCCCACGGCGTGCCCGCGTGCTTGAGAGAGTTCATCGGGCTCGCGCCCGTGCCGCCGTCCTGTCCGGAGACGAGGATGACGTCACTCAGGGCCTTCGCCACGCCCGCCGCGACCGCGCCGATGCCCGACTGGCTCACGAGCTTGGTGTGGATGCGAGCCGCGGGGTTGGCGCGCTTGAGGTCGAAGATGAGCTGCTTGAGGTCTTCGATCGAGTAGATGTCGTGGTGCGGCGGCGGAGAGATGAGTCCGACGCCCGCGGTCGCGTGGCGGGTGCGGGCGACCCACGGGTACACCTTCGTCGGCGGCAGCTGCCCGCCCTCGCCGGGCTTGGCGCCCTGGGCGAGCTTGATCTGGATGTCGTCGGCCTCGGTGAGGTAGAGGCTGGTCACACCGAATCGACCAGACGCCACCTGCTTGATCGCGCTGCGGCGCTCGGGGTCGAGCAGACGATCGACGTCTTCTCCGCCCTCGCCCGTGTTCGACTTGCCGCCGATGCGATTCATCGCGATCGCCAGCGTCTCGTGCGCCTCCTGGGAGATCGAGCCGTAGCTCATCGCCCCCGTCGAGAAGCGCTTCACGATCGCCGAGACCGGCTCGACCTCGTCGATCGGCACGGGCGGCCGCTGGCCGGTGCGCAGCGAGAACAGGCCGCGCAGCGTCTTCAGCTCGTGGGCCTGGTCGTCGATGAGCTTGGTGTACTCGCGGAAGATGTCGTACCGGCGCTCGCGCGTGGCGTGCTGCAGGCGGAACACCGTGTCGGGGTTGAACAGGTGCGGTGCGCCGTCGCGGCGCCACTGGTACTCGCCGCCGGTCCACAGGCGCTCGTGTGCGCGGGCAGCGGCATCCTCGGGGTAGGCGTACTCGTGACGCGCGGCGTTCTCGGCCGCGATCACGTCGAGTCCGACGCCGCCCAGCTTGCTCTCGGTACCGGTGAAGTACGCGTCGACGAACTCGCGCGAAAGGCCGACGGCCTCGAACACCTGCGCACCCGCGTACGACGACACGGTCGAGATGCCCATCTTCGACATGATCTTCAGCACGCCCTTGCCGAGCGCGTAGATCAGGTTCTTCACGGCCTTCTCGGGCGTGACACCGGTGATGAAACCGGCGCGGACGAGGTACTCCACCGTCTCCATGGCGAGGTACGGGTTGACCGCCGACGCGCCGTACCCGATGAGGGTCGCCACGTGGTGGACCTCCCGCACGTCGCCGGCCTCGACCACGAGCCCGACCTTCATACGGGTCTCGTTGCGGATGAGGTGGTGGTGCACGGCCGCGAGCATGAGCAGCGACGGGATCGGAGCCAGGTCCTTGTTCGAGTCGCGGTCGCTGAGCACGATGAACTCGGCGCCGTCCTCGATGGCGTGGTCGACCTCGGAGCACATCTGCGCGATGCGCTTCTGCATGCCCTTGTGGCCGGCCTCGACCCGGTAGAGGCCGCGGATCGTCACCGACGAGCGTCCCGGCAGGGCTGTGTCGATGTGCTGGATCTTCGCGAGCTCGTCGTTGTCGATCACCGGGAAGTCCAGCGTCACGGTACGCGTGTGCTCGGGACCCCAGTCGAGGAGGTTGCGCTCGGGACCGAGTCCCAGCGACAGCGATGTGACGACCTCTTCGCGGATCGAGTCCAGCGGCGGGTTCGTGACCTGGGCGAACTGCTGCGTGAAGTAGTCGAACAGCAGGCGCGGACGGTCGCTGAGCACGGCGACCGGTGCGTCGCTGCCCATGGCGCCGAGGGGCTCGGTGCCGTTCTGGCCCATCGGGGTCAGCAGGATCCGGACTTCCTCTTCGGTGTAGCCGAAAGTCCGCTGGCGGCGGGTGATCGACGCGATCGGGTGCACGATGTGCTCGCGCTCGGGGAGCTCGGACAGGCGCACGCGTCCGGCATCCAGCCACTTCTGCCACGGCTCGAGCGTCGCGAGCTGCTTCTTGATCTCCTCGTCCTCGACGATGCGACCCTCGGCCGTGTCGACGAGGAACATGCGACCCGGCTGGAGGCGCCCGCGCCGCTTGATGCGGTCGGGTGCGAAGTCCAGGACACCGGTCTCGGAACCGATGACGACGAGTCCGTCCGTGGTCTCGGTCCAGCGGCCGGGGCGCAGGCCGTTGCGGTCGAGCGTGGCGCCCACGAGCGTGCCGTCGGTGAAGATGAGGGCCGCCGGGCCGTCCCACGGCTCCATCTGCATCGAGTGGTAGTCGTAGAACGCGCGCAGGTCGGGGTCGATCGTGGCCTGCTTCTCGTAGGCCTCGGGCACCATCATCATGATCGCGTGCGGAAGGCTGCGACCGGTCAGCGTCAGCAGCTCCAGCACCTCGTCGAAGGATGCCGAGTCGCTCGCGCCCTCCGTGCAGATGGGCAGCAGCGGACGCACGTCGCCGATCAGCTCGGACTCGAGCTGCGACTGACGCGCGCGCATCCAGTTGCGGTTCCCCTTGACCGTGTTGATCTCGCCGTTGTGCGCGAGCATGCGCAGCGGCTGCGCGAGCGGCCACGACGGGAACGTGTTCGTCGAGTACCGCGAGTGCACGACCGCGAGCTCGGAGGCGAAGCGCTCGTCCTGCAGGTCGGGGTAGAAGGGCTCGAGCTGCAGCGTCGTGACCATGCCCTTGTAGCCGAGGGTCCGGCTGGACAGCGAGACGAAGTAAGCGTCGAGCTCGTGGCGGGCACGCTTGCGAAGCCGGTACACGCGGCGGTCGAGGGCGATGCCCGACAGTGCAGGCTGGTCGCCCCCCGCGGGGTGCGAGACGAACAGCTGCTCGAAGGCGGGGCGTGCTTCGAACGCGAGCTTGCCGAGGTTCTCGGGCTCGGTAGGCACCTCGCGCCAGCCGAGGACCGTGAGGTTCTCCGCCTGGGCGAGCTTCTCGATGCCCGCCTTCTGCGCCGCGCGCTCCTCGTGACCGACCGGCAGGAAGACGAGACCGGCGGCGTACTCCCCCACCGGCGGCAGGTCGAAGTCCACGACCGCACGGAGGAAGGCGTCGGGCATCTGCGTCAGGATGCCCGCGCCGTCGCCGGTGCCGGCATCCGACCCGATGGCACCGCGGTGCTCGAGGTTGCGCAGAGCCGTCAGCGCCAGGTCGATGATGTCGTGTCCGGGCTCGCCGCGAAGCGTGGCGACCATGGCGAGACCACAGGCGTCCTTCTCGAACGCCGGGTCGTACATGCCCTGCCGGGCGGGGAAAGCGCCACCGACGGCGCCGGAACGGGAGCTCGAAGCCATACCAACCGTCCTCATGTTGATGCTGCGGATGGGACGACGTCGGCCCAGAAAGTTACTTCGTGGCGGGGCTGCTTGTGGCGCTGGTGCCGACGGTGTCGTTCGTCGCGGGCGGCTCGCTCACGTCGACGAAGTCAGTGGGGTCGGTCGAGTCTACAGCCCCGGGAGCCTTCGATTCGCGCCCCGGCTGGTACGGAGAGGGCTCGAGGCCGTGGTGGCGACGCGTCTGCACGATGAAGATCACGATGCCGAGCACGACACCGAAGATCGCAGCCCAGACGTTGGTGCGCAGGCCCAGGATGATGTCGCTGGGGTCGATCCGGATGGATTCCCAGACGATACGGCCCGCGCTGTACCAGACGAGGTACACGGCGAACTGCTTGCCCCACTGGAGGGCGAAGCGCTTGCCGACCCACAGGATCACCGCGGCGCCGAGAAGGTTCCAGATCACTTCGTAGAGGAAAGTCGGCTGGAAAAGAGTGCCGGCTGGCAGTCCGACGGGGATCGCGGAGTTGCCCGGAGCGATCTCCAGACCCCACGGGAGGTCGGTCGGCTGGCCGAACAGCTCCTGGTTGAACCAGTTGCCGAAGCGCCCCATCGCCTGCGCGATGATGAGGCCCGGGGCCAGCGCGTCGGCGAAGGTCCAGAAGCGGATGCCGGTCCACCTGCAGCCGAGGTACGCGCCGATGGCACCGCCGATCAGGGCGCCGTAGATCGCGATGCCGCCTTCCCAGATAGCCCAGACCGAGCCGGGCTGGAACGGGTTCCAAGGGTTGGACCCGGGGCCGAAATAGAAGCCCAGGTGGGTGACGACGTGATAGATCCGCGCGAAGACGATCGCGATGGGTACCGCCAGCAGGCAGATGTCGATGACGACCCACTTCTCGGCCCCGCGACGGGTCAGGCGCGCGTTCGTCAGGAACACGGCCACGATGATGCCCGCGACGATGCACAGGGCATAGAAGTGGATGCGCAGGGGTCCGAGATCGATGTACGAGATCGAGGGGCTCGGGATGCTGGCGAGCACGCCGGAGGCGGCGCTCGAGAGGGCGAACGTCATGCAGACGAGTCTAGGCGCGACGTGCGGTGCCCGCAGACAGCTCCTTCGCGAGGGAGCGGAGGGCATCGACTCCGCCGTCGCGCAACGCCTTCACGAGCGCCGTGCCGACGATCGCGCCGTCGGCGTACTCGATGACACCGGCGACCTGCTCGGCGTTGGAGATGCCGATGCCCACGCACGCGTGCGCCGCGCCGTGGGAGCGGAGACGCTCCACGAGGCCGCGGGCCGCGGCATCCAGCTGTGCCCGCTCCCCCGTGATGCCCATCGTCGACACCGTGTAGACGAAGCCCGTCGATGCTCCGACGATCATCTCGAGACGCTCGTCGGTGGACGTGGGGGCGGCGAGGAAGACCCGGTCTACGCCCGTGCGCTCGCTCACCGCGATCCACGCCGACGCGGCGTCGGGCGTGATGTCGGGCGTGATGAGACCCGCGCCGCCGGCGGCGATCAGGTCATCGGCGTAGCGGTCGACGCCGTACTGCTCGACGAGGTTCCAGTACGTCATCACGAGCACCGGGACGTCGGTGCGGGCCGTGACCTCACGGATGATCGTGAACAGGTCGCGCATGCGGAAGCCGTTGGCCAACGCCGTCTGCGTGGCCTCCTGAATGACCAGGCCGTCCATCACGGGGTCGCTGTAGGGCGGACCCAGTTCGATGACGTCGACGCCCGATTCGGCGAGAGCGACCGCGGCCTCGATGCTCGTCGCCACGTCGGGGAATCCCGCGGGGAGGTATCCGACCAGGGCACCGCGCCCGGCCGCGTGCGCAGCGTCGATCGCCGCCGAGACGCGCGAGGTCACAGCTCGACCCCCGCACCGCTCGCGGCGTCCTGGGCCGGTGTCACGTCGACCGGTGACCCGGAAGCGTCGGCGACCTTTTCGGCCGCGTGCGTCTGGGGCGAACCGCTCGGTGCGTCGGCGGCGTGCTCGGCGTCGTAGAGGTCGAAGTAGCGGGCGGCGGTGTCCATGTCCTTGTCACCGCGGCCGGAGAGGTTCACCGCGATGATGGCATCCGGGCCCAGCTCCTTACCGATGCGGAGTGCGCCGGCCAGGGCGTGGGCGGACTCGATCGCGGGGATGATCCCCTCGGTGCGCGACAGGAGACGCAGGGCCTGCATGGCTTCGTCGTCCGTCGCCGGGATGTACTGCGCGCGGCCGATGTCGGCGAGCCACGCGTGTTCGGGGCCGACGCCGGGGTAGTCGAGACCCGCCGAGATCGAGTGGGACTCGGTGGTCTGGCCGTCTTCGTCCTGCAGCACAAACGTTCGGGCGCCGTGCAGTACGCCGGGACGACCGCGCTCGATCGACGCCGCGTGCTTCGGGGTGTCGACGCCGTCGCCGGCTGCCTCGACGCCGTACAGGGCGACGCCCTCGTCGTCGAGGAACGCGTCGAACATGCCGATCGCGTTCGACCCGCCGCCGACGCACGCGAACACAGCGTCGGGCAGGCGTCCGAGGCGCTCGAGGAACTCGGCGCGCGTCTCTTCGCCGATGACCTTCTGGAAGTCGCGCACCATCGCCGGGAAGGGATGGGGGCCCGCGGCGGTGCCGAAGATGTAGTTCGTCGTCTCGACGGTGGAAACCCAGTCGCGGTACGCCTCGTTGATGGCATCCTTCAGGGTGCGCGAGCCGGTCGTGACCGGTACGACTTCGGCGCCGAGGAGGCGCATGCGGGCGACGTTGAGGGCCTGGCGTTCGGTGTCGACCTCGCCCATGTAGACCACGCAGTCCAGGCCGAACAGCGCGGCGGCGGTCGCGGTGGCCACGCCATGTTGTCCGGCGCCGGTCTCGGCGATGACACGGGTCTTGCCGAGGCGCTTGGTGAGGAGCGCCTGACCGAGGACGTTGTTGATCTTGTGCGAGCCCGTGTGGTTGAGGTCTTCACGCTTGAGGAAGACGCGCGCGCCGCCCGCGTGCTCGGCGAAGCGCGGGACCTCGGTGAGCACGGACGGTCGGCCGGCGTAGTCGTGCAGCAGCGCTGTCAGCTCGGTGAGGAACGCCGGGTCGGCCATCGCCGACTCCCACTCCGCGGTGAGCTCGTCGATCGCGGCGATGAGGGATTCGGGCATGTAGCGGCCGCCGAAGTCGCCGAAGAACGGCCCCTTCTGGTCGCGCAGGCTCACGGTGGTCATGCAGTCTCCTGGAGGAATGCGCGGAGCGTCGCCACGGGGTCGCCGGTGACGAGTGCTTCACCGACGAGGACGACGTCGGCGCCCGCCGCGCGATAGTGGGCGACGTCGGCGGGGGCGAGCACGGCGGATTCGGCGATCTTCACCGCGTCCGCGGGGAAGCGGTCGGCGAGCGAGCCGAACAGGTCGCGGTCGAGTTCGAAGGTGGAGAGGTTGCGCGCGTTGACGCCGATGAGCTTCGCACCCAGGTCGGCGGCACGTTCGAGCTCCTCCTCGGAGTGCGTCTCGACGAGCGCTGCCATGCCCAGGTCGGTCGCGAGTCCGTAGAGCTCGGTCAGCGTCTTCTGGTCGAGCGCCGCCACGATCAGCAGCACCAGATCGGCGCCCGACGCTCGGGCCTCCAGCACCTGGTAGGGCGTCGCGAGGAAGTCTTTGCGCAGAACCGGCACCGACACCGCGGCGCGGACCGCCTCGAGGTCGGCCAGGGTGCCCTTGAACTTACGGCCCTCGGTCAGCACCGAGATCGCGGAGGCGCCACCTTCTTCGTACAGCCGAGCCTGACGGGCGGGGTCGGGAATCGTCGCGAGGTCGCCGCGCGAGGGGCTCGCACGCTTGACCTCGGCGATAATCTTCACGCGTTCGGCGGGGGCGAGCATCGCGAGCGCGTCGCGCGCGGGCGTCTGCGCGAGAGCGTCGCGCTCCACCGTCGCGAGCGGACGCGCCTGTGCGCGCTGCTCGGCGTCTTCCACCGCTCCGGCCGTGAGATCGGCCAGCACGGTCAGTGCGCCTTCGACTGGTACTTGTCGCCAGTGGCGCCGTAACCGGCCTTCGACATGGCCCACCCGACGATCGCGCCCACGATGAGCAGACCGACCGAGGCCCACACGAGAACCGGGAGATCGAACCAGAAGAACAGCGTGCCCAGCGTGATGGCCACCAGCATGATGATCACGGCCGTCCAGGCAGCGGGCGAGTGTCCGTGGCCCGGGTCGCCGATGGGGTTGCTCATGGTTCTCCTTCGAGTCGCGCGCGGGCGCGGGGAACAGCGTCGATCGAGTCTATCGAAACGGACGGGTTCGGCCCGCGCCGTCGTCTCGACGTCGACCGAAGCCGCGGCTCAGGTGGTGGGGTCGGCGCCGCGGGAGAGGTCGTCCCACGAATCGATCGCGTCGTGCGGCCGGGAGGCGTCCGTCGACGCGTCGCCGGACGTCCGGTACTTGCGCCCCGCACTCCCCTGCCACCGTCGAGCCGTGACGAGAGTGAACAGCGCCGCGGCGGCGAGGATCACCTCAGCCAGCAGCGTGATGGCGGGCCAGGGGGTCAGTGACATCGACGACACGAGGTCGGAGATGGCATCCACCCCCGAGATTCCGGTCGCGTCGCTGACCGTTGCCGCCGTCGCCGACACGGGCAGCGTGAAAAGCACCTGCGCCGTCGCGACGCCGACGACGCCCGCGATCGCGAGGGCGATCACGCCGAGCACGTACCGCAGGACGCGGCCGACGATCGACAGCGCAGCCCCGAGCGCGAGGGCGGCGAGGCTCAGCGGGGTGAGCACCGGCACGGCATCCGAACCGGGAACCGCCAAGGTCTGCTGCGCTCCGTCGGCGAGGGTCACGTCGATCCACGTCTGGGTCGACGAGATGACGCCGAGGGCTCCGGCCAGGAGCATCCCGACGACGGCGAGAGAACGGGCTCGACGCATCAGGGCTGCCCGACGACGGGTTCGAGATCGGTGGAGTCGAAGCACGTGTGGTCGCCGGTGTGGCATGCGGCGCCCACCTGGTCGACCTCGATGAGGAGCGTGTCACCGTCGCAGTCGAGGCGCGCGCCCTTGACGATCTGGATGTGGCCCGACGTGTCGCCCTTGCGCCAGTACTCCTGGCGGGAGCGCGACCAGAAGGTCACGCGTCCGGTGGTGAGGGTGCGGCGCAGGGCCTCGGCATCCATCCACCCGACCATGAGCACTTCGCGGGAGTCGAACTGCTGGACCACCGCGGTCGCGAGTCCCTGGGCGTCGTACTTCACGCGTTCGAATGCTTCGACGTTCATCGGCGCACCTCGATTCCTTCGGCGGCCATCGCGTCTTTGACCTGGCCGACCGTGAGCTGGCCGGAGTGGAACACGGATGCCGCGAGCACGGCGTCGGCGCCCGCCTCGACGGCGGGGGCGAAGTGCTCGAGCGCACCGGCGCCGCCCGAGGCGATCACCGGAACCGCGGCGACCTGGCGCATGAGCCGGACGAGCTCGAGGTCGAAGCCCTGCTTCGTCCCGTCGGCGTCGATCGAGTTGACGAGCAGTTCGCCGGCTCCGCGCTCGACGGCCTCGCGGGCCCACTCGAGGGCGTCGAGCGTCGTCTCGGTGCGGCCGCCGTGGGTCGTCACGACGAAACCGGAGGGGGTGGATGCCGCGCGCTTGACGTCGAGCGAGAGCACGATCACCTGCGCGCCGAAGCGGTCGGCGATCTCGTCGATCACGCCCGGGCGCGCGATCGCGGCGGAGTTCACACCGATCTTGTCGGCCCCGACGGAGAGCAGTCGGGCGACGTCCTCGGCGGAGCGCACTCCCCCGCCCACCGTCAGCGGGATGAACACCTGCTCCGCGGTGCGGCGCACGACGTCGTACGTCGTGGCGCGCTCGTCGACGGTCGCGGTGACGTCGAGGAACGTGATCTCATCGGCGCCCTGGTCGAAGTAGAGCTTCGCGAGTTCGACGGGGTCGCCCATGTCGCGCAGGTCGAGGAAGTTCACGCCCTTGACGACGCGACCGGCGGCGACGTCGAGGCACGGGATGACGCGGCGGGCGAGCGTCATCAGAGCCTCGCGGCCAGGATCTCGGTCACCAGGATCGCCCGCGCGCCGATCGCGTACAGCTCGTCCATGACGCGGTTCACGTCGCGGCGGGGGCTCATCACACGCACGGCGACCCACTCCGGGTCGCGCAGCGGCGAGATCGTGGGTGATTCGAGGCCGGGCGCCACGGCGATCGCCTGCTCGATGAGCGCGGTGGGGAGGTCGTAGTCGATCAGCACGTACTTCCGCGCGGCGAGGACGCCGCGGAGGCGCCGCAGCAGCGTGTCGGTGCCCGCGACCTCGTTCGGACCGGCGATGAGCACGGCGTCGCTCTCGAGCAGCACGGGGCCGAAGATCTCGAGCCCCGCCTGCCGCAGCGTCGTCCCGGTCGAGACGACGTCGGCCACGGCATCCGCCACGCCCAGCTGCACCGCGGACTCGACCGCGCCGTCCAGCGGCACGATGTCGACGGCCACGCCGCGCTCGTCGAGGAACGCATCGACGAGACCCGGGTAGGCGGTCGCGACGCGCAGGCCCTGCAGGTCTTCGACGTCGGTGAAGCGGCCGGGGCGACCCGCGAAGCGGAACGTCGACCCGGCGAAGCCGAGCGACTCGACCTCGCGGGCGCCGGGCATGCGGGCGTCCAGCAGCAGGTCGCGGCCGGTGATGCCGACGTCGAGGGCGCCCGAGCCGACGTAGGTCGCGATGTCACGCGGACGGAGGTAGAAGAACTCGACCTCGTTCACGGGGTCGACGGTGTACAGGTCTTTCGAGTCGCGACGTCCGGTGTACCCGGCCTCCGAGAGCATCTCGGCGGCGGTCTCGGCGAGCGACCCCTTGTTCGGCACGGCGATTCGCAGCATGACAGGGGCTTTCGTGTGAGGTGAAGGAAAAGGGCGCGGCGCGGGCTCAGAGATGTCGATAGACGTCTTCGAGCGACAGGCCCTTCGCGAGCATGAGCGTCTGGAGGTGGTAGAGCAGCTGCGAGATCTCTTCCGCAGCGGCCTCGTCGGACTCGTACTCGGCGGCCATCCACACTTCGGCGGCTTCCTCGACGATCTTCTTGCCGATGGCGTGCACTCCGGCATCGAGCTGGGCCACCGTACCGGAGCCGGCGGGGCGCTCGACGGCCTTGGCACTGAGCTCGGCGAACAGGTCGTCGAAGGTCTTCACGCTTCCAGGGTATCGGCTCGGCGGGGGTGGGGCCGTCGCGGGAAGCGCAGCATCGTCGATAAACGGCATCTGTTGCGAGGAACGGCGCGACCCCGCGTGTCTCAGGAGGATCGGCGTTTATCGCGGGAGGAGGGGGGCTCAGTGGCGGTGGCGGGCGGCGGAAGTGCGCAGAGATTGGATGGCGCGGTCGGGGTCGTCGGCACCGAAGACCGCGGAGCCGGCGACGAACGTGTCTGCCCCGGCCTCGGCGGCCTGGGCGATCGTGGACTCGCCGATGCCGCCGTCGACCTGCAGCCAGACGTTCGACCCGCGACGGCGGGCCTCGTCGGCGAGGGTGCGGAGCTTCGGCATGGTCTCCGGCATGAACGACTGGCCACCGAAGCCGGGCTCCACCGTCATGACGAGGATTTGGTCGAACTCGTTGAGCACCTCGAACAGGTTCTCCACGGGCGTCGCCGGCTTCACGGCCACGCCGGCGCGCGCGCCGATCGAGCGGAGAGTGCGCGCGAGCGCGACGGGCGACGCCGCGGCCTCGAGGTGGAAGGTGACGGATGCCGCGCCCAGCTCCGCGTACTCCGGAGCCCAGCGGTCGGGGTCGTCGATCATCAGGTGCACGTCCAACGGCACGGGGCTCGTCTCCTGGATGCGGCCGACCATCTGCGGACCGAAGGTGAGGTTCGGCACGAAGTGGTTGTCCATCACGTCGACGTGCACGAAATCGGCCCCCGAGATGCGGGCGAGCTCCGCCTGCATGTTCACGAAGTCGGCGGCGAGGATGCTCGGATTGATGCGGGGCACGGCTCCATTATCGGCGCCGCACCCGTCGCCCCCTCGCGTGAGGGGTCAGAATCTGTCGCTTCGGGGCCGCTCAGGCGACAGAATGTGACCCCTCACGCGTCAGGTAACTCGACGCAGGAGGGCGATCGACATCGCGTCGGTGCCGTGGCGATGCGGCCAGAGCTGGGCGCGGAGGGAACCGTCGGCCTGCGGCGGCAAGTCGATGTCGGAGCCGGCGATGTCGCGAACGACCGCTCGAGCGTCGACCTCTTCGACGGCGTCGCCGAACTCGCGGCGCACCTCGGCGAGCACCCCGGAGGTCTCGGCCAGGTGCGGCGAGCACGTCACGTACGCCAGCACACCACCGGGCTTCAGCGCCCCGAGCCCCGCGCGCACGAGCTCGAGCTGCAGCGCCGTCAGGTCGGGCACATCCGCAGGGGTCTTTCGCCACCGCGCCTCGGGGCGACGGCGCAGGGCCCCGATGCCCGTGCACGGCGCGTCGACGAGGATGCGGTCGTACTCCCCCGCCGCGCGGGCGGCGCGGTCACGCCCGTCCTCCTCGGTCACCTCGACGGCGAGCGGGACGGATGCCACGGCCCGGCGCACGAGCGCGGCACGATGCGGCGAGATCTCGTTGGCGTCGAGCTGAGCCCCGCCCGCGAGTGCTTCCGCCGCGAGCAACGCGGTCTTGCCGCCGGGACCCGCGCACAGGTCGAGCCACCGCTCCCCCGGTTCGACGGGTCGCACGCGACTGAGCGCGAGGGCGGCGAGCTGCGACCCCTCGTCTTGGACCCGGATGCGCCCTCCCGAGGCGCGGATGAGCGCTTCCGGATCACCGCCCCGTGTCGTGAAGGCCGTGGGGGCGAAGCGGGCGGGGCGAGCGTCGTCGGGGATCTCCGCCAGTCCGGGGAGGGCGACCATCGCGACGCGCGGGGCGTCGTTGTCGGCGGTGAGGAGAGCGTCGAGCTCGTCACTGCGTCCCTCGGCCGCGAGGGCGCGGCGGAAGGCGCGGACGATCCACACGGGGTGCGCGCTCGTGAGGCCCAGACGCTCGTCGTCGCTGCGGGCCGTGGCCGTGATGCGCTCCATCCAGTGCCCGGGGGTCTCGCGCGACACGCGCCGAAGCACCGCGTTCGCGAACCCCGCCGCCCCGCGTCCGCCGCCGTGGCGGCGCGCGAGCTCGACGGACTCGTTCACCGCGGCGTGCGAGGCCACGCGCGTCGACAGGAGCTGGTGCACGCCGAGGCGGAGGGCGTCGAGCACCGGCGGATCGATACGATCCACCGTGCGATCGGCTGCGGCCGCGATGATCGCGTCGTACGTCCCGCGTCGCCGCAGCGTGCCGTACGTCAGTTCGGTCGCGAGACCGGCGTCCTTGGCATCCAGCTTCGCCCGCTCGATCGCATGCGGCAGCGCAAGGTTCGCGTAGGCCTCGTCGGTGGTCACCGCCCGCAGAACGTCATACGCGACCGCGCGGGCGCCCTGGACGCTCACGAGCCCAGCACCGGGTTCTCGCTCCGGAGGCCGCGGAACCAATCGCCCGCGGACATCGCCCCTTTGCCCGCGGGCTGCACGGTGTCGAGCCGCAGCGGGGAGGTCGCCGTGCCGACGAGAATGTCCTTGCCGGATGCCACGACCCGACCCGGCGGGATCGGATCCGCCGCGCTCGCCGCAACCCGCAGCACCTTCACCCGCGCGCCGTCCAGGGTCGTGTGGGCGCCGGGCTCGGGGGTGACCCCGGCGATCCGTGCGCGGAGGGTCTCGGCATCCTGCCGGAAGTCGAGGGCCCCGTCCTCGAGGGACAGCTTGGGCGCCAGGGTCGGTGCGCCGCTCTGCGGGACCGCGACCGCCGAGCCGTCGGCGATGCCGTCTACGACGCGAGCGAGGAGCGGCGCCCCCACCTCGGACAGGGCCTCGAGGAGATCGCCCGCGGTCGCGTTCCACGGCACCTCGTAGCGTTCCTCGGCGAAGACGTCGCCGGCATCCAGTTCGGCGACGAGCTGGAACACGCTCGCACCCGTCTCACGGTCACCGGCGATGAGGGCGCGCTGCACCGGAGCGGCTCCGCGCCAGCGCGGCAGGAGCGAGAAGTGCAGATTGATCCAGCCGTGTGCCGGGGCCGACAGCAGCGGCTCGCGGACGAGACCGCCGTACGCGACGATGACACCCAGATCCGGCTCGAGCGCGGTGATGCGGGCGGTGGCATCGGCATCCAGCCGGTCGGCCTTGATGACGGGCAACGCGAGCTCTTCGGCCGCCTGGGCCACGGGCGACGGCGTCAGCACGCGCTTACGGCCGAGTGGCGCGTCGGACCGCGTGACGACGGCGGCGATCTCGTGCGGACCGTCCGCCAGGGCACGGAGGGAGGGGACGGCGACGGCGGGGGTGCCGGCGAAGACGAGGCGCATGGTTCTCCTCACGCTTCGGATGCGGGTGGGTGGGACCGGGCGGCGGCGCTCAGAGGTCGGGCTCGGGGAGGTCGAGTCGCACTCTGAGTGTATTCCGGGGTCTCGGGCCCTTGTCCTTGGTCGACTTGCGGGCGCGGAGGGCATCGGCGATGACGCTCGCGCGAAGGGCGTCCGCGACGGCCCGCCCGTGGGCGTAGTCGAACCGCACGAGTGCGCGGGACGTGGCGGCGTCGGGGACCGTGGAGGTGTCGACGGGACCGAGGACGGCGAGCGCATCGAGGTCGGGAACGGCCTCGCGGAGTTCCGTCAGGAGGGTGTCGACGCTCCGGGCGTGTCCCTCGACGCTCGCGACGCGGACGGCCGGCGGCATCCGCAGCGGTGCGCGGTCGACCAACTCGGCGCGCGCGTACGCGGGCTGCGTCCACGTCGCGAGCGCTCGCGCCACCGGGCCCGCGACGCCCACGAGATGCACGGGAGCGCCGGGGGCCGCGAGGGCGGCGGCGTTCGACCACCAGCGCAGGCAGTGCTCGCCCACGCGCAGCGCCTCGTTCTGCAGCATGCGGTCGCCGTCCAGGAGGATCACCGCGCGATACCCGCCGCGCGCGAGAGGCTCGGCCCCGCGCGTCGCGATGACCAGGGCGGGAGTGGCATCCACTTCGGCGACCGGGTGCGCGCCGTCGGCGATGATCACGCGCGTGTTCGGGAAGGCGCGGCCCAGCTCATCGGCCGTCCGTTCGCTGCCCGAGGACGCCATGCGCAGCTTCACCGAACCGCAGTGCCCGCAGGTCCAGGCGTGGGCGCTGCGTCCGCACCACGCGCACACCGGAACGGCGCCCGGCCGCGCGGCGCGCAGGGGCCCCGCGCAGTGCGCGCACCGGGCCGGCCGGCGGCAGTCCGCACACACGAGCGACGGCGCATATCCGGGACGCGCGACCTGCACGAGAACGGGGCCGTGCGCCAACGCCTCGCGCGCCGCCGCGAACGCCGACGACGGCACGCGCGCGGTCCGCGACTCCCCCTCGCGCGTCGCGCTGAGCACGACGCGGGGACTCTGGCGCCGCGCCGGCGCCGACTCGCGGACGTAGCCCACCTCGACCAGACGCTGGACGTCGGTGGAGCGAGTGTGGCCCGCGAAGACGAGCGCCGAACCCTCCAGTTCCTGTCGCACCAGCGCCGCGTCGCGTGCGTGCACTCCCGGGGCCAGCGGCTCGGCGAGCAGCGTGTCACCGTCGTCCCACAGCGCCACGAGGCCCGTGTCGTGGGCGGGCGCGTACACCGCTGAACGTCGGCCCACGACGATCACCGGAACCGGGGCGAGCGTACGGAGGTACTGCCCGTAGCGGACCGGGCCGGACTGATCGGCGTCATCGCGCACGATCGCCTCAGGCGGTACCAGGTCGTTCAGCGCCGCCATGAGTTGCGCCTGGTCGCGGTAGTCGGGGACCACGAGCACGGCGCTCCTCCCCCGTGCGAGCGTGTGCGCCGCCGCGGCGGCGAGCAGATCCGCCCACGCCCCGCGGGGCAGATCGCCCGTGGGGTGCGGAGGCGCGTCGACGGCGAGGCGCTCGCCGCCGTCGATGGCGTCGATGAGGCCCACGTAGGGTGCGAGCAGCGTGTCGGCGCGCGCGAGCGCGTCGGCCGAGACCGAGGGTGTCTCGGGCGGAGGGGCGGCGAGCCAGGCCTTCTCGGCTCGCACCATGCGCTTGGGCACCGCGAGACGCAGCACGTCGCTCACCGACCCGGCGGCGCGGTCGGCGACCTTGCGCGCCAGCCGGTACAGGCGCTCAGGAAGGACAGGCATCGTCGACACGACGCTCTCCACCGACGACAACGGACGCTCGGTGCCGTCGTCGGCCACGACCTCGACGACGAAGGCATCCGTCATCCGCCCCGCCGACCGCAGCGGGACCTTCACCCGCACGCCGGGTGCGACGTCCGCCACCAGCGGGTGCGGGACGGCGTAGTCGAACAGGCGGTCGAGCTGGGGAACCGGGGAGTCCAGCTGCACCCGAGCGACCCGGCGGGCGCTCACGCGCGCGCCCCCATGTCAGAGACCGGCGGCGGCGCGCAGCTCGTCGACGCGGTCGGTGCGCTCCCACGTGAAATCGGGCAGCTCGCGGCCGAAGTGCCCATACGCCGCCGTCTGCGCGTAGATCGGCCGGAGCAGGTCGAGCTGGTCGATGATTGCCTTGGGGCGGAGGTCGAACACCTCGCGGATGGCGGTGACGATCGTCTCGTCGGCCACGTGCGCGGTGCCGAACGACTCGACGTACAGGCCGACGGGGTTCGCCTTGCCGATGGCGTACGCCACCTGCACCTCGAGGCGGTCGGCGAGACCGGCGGCGACGGCGTTCTTCGCGACCCAACGCATCGCGTACGCGGCCGAGCGGTCGACCTTGGACGGGTCTTTGCCGCTGAAGGCTCCGCCGCCGTGACGCGAGGCGCCGCCGTACGTGTCGATGATGATCTTGCGGCCGGTCAGGCCCGCGTCGCCCTTGGGGCCGCCGATCACGAAGGGCCCGGCGGGGTTGATGTAGTACTGGACGTCGGGGAGTTCGAGTCCGGTGTCGCGGAGCACAGGGTCGATGACCTCCGCCTGCACGAGCGCGCGCAGCTCTTCCTGCGAGATGTCGGGGTGGTGCTGCGTCGACAGCACGACGGAGTCGACCGTCCGCGGCGTGTGACCGTCGTAGCCGAGGGTGACCTGCGTCTTGCCGTCGGGGCGGAGGAACGGCAGCGTGCCGTCTTTCCGGACGGATGTCAGTCGCTCGGCGATGCGATGCGCCGTCCACACCGCCATCGGCATGAGCTGCGGCGTCTCGTTCGTGGCGAAGCCGAACATGATGCCCTGGTCACCGGCACCCTGCAGGTCGCGCGGATCGATCGAGCCGCGCTCGCGCTGCTCGAACGCCTTGTTGACGCCAGCGGCGATGTCGGACGACTGCGCGCCGATCGAGACGCTCACGCCGCACGACTCGCCGTCGAAGCCGGTGTCGCTGGAGGTGTATCCGATCCGGTTGACGACATCGCGGACGATCGCCGGGATCTCGACGTAGGCACTCGTCGACACCTCACCCGCGACGTGCACGAGCCCCGTGGTCACGAGGGTCTCGACGGCGACGCGCCCCGTCGGATCCTCGCTGAGGATCGCATCCAGGATGCTGTCGGAGATCTGGTCGCAGATCTTGTCGGGGTGTCCTTCCGTGACGGACTCGGACGTGAACAGGCGCAGGTCGGTCAAGACGACTCCCGGTGGGTTTCGGGCTGGGGACGAGCACAAGTATGCCCCGGACGGCGGACAGCCGCCCGGGGCATCGTCACATCTGTGAACGGATCACTCGGCGGCGCGAAGGCGCAGCTTGTCCTCGTGGATCTCGTGCAGTGCGATGGTGAGCGGCTTGTCCTCGACGGTGGAGTCGACGAGCGGCCCCACGTTGTCGAAGAGGTTGCCCTCGTGCAGGTCGGAGTAGTAGTCGTTGATCTGGCGCGCGCGCTTGGACGCGTAGATCACGAGCTGGTACTTCGAGTCGACCTTGTCGAGCAGCGCGTCGATGGGCGGGTCGATGATGCCCTTGTCACGTCCGGCCATGGGGAACCTCCTGGTTCGGCGGGATGGGGTGGATGCGGCGCCCGTCGGCGCCGAAGCATCCTCGTATTCTATCCGACGCCGGGGCGTCGTGCGGCGAGGGCCACGACCTCGGCCGCGGCGCGCGAGACCTCGTCGTTGACGACCCGGTAGTCGAACTCGTTCTGGGCCGCCAGCTCGGTGCGCGCGGTGCGCAGGCGGCGGGCGCGTTCCTCGGCATCCTCGGTCCCGCGGCCGACCAAACGCTGGACGAGTTCGTCCCAGCTCGGCGGCAGAAGGAACACGAGCGTCGCCGACGGATCGGCCGCGCGCACCTGTCGCGCGCCCTGCAGATCGATCTCCAGCAGCGCGGTGCCGCCGTCGGCGAGGACGCGTTCGATCGGCTCGCGCGGCGTGCCGTAGCGGTGGGTGTTGTGCACCGTCGCCCACTCCAGCAGCTCCCCCTCGTCGACCAACCGGTCGAATTCGGCGTCGTCGACGAAGAAGTAGTGCTCGCCGTCGACCTCCCCCGGGCGCGGAGCGCGAGTGGTCGCCGAGACCGAGAGGTGGATCTCGGGGAAGTGCTCCTTGATGTACGCGGCGACCGTGCCCTTGCCGACGGCTGTCGGGCCGGCCAACACCACGAGGCGGCTGCGTCCCTCGCGCGGCCCGGGCTCCGGCCACCGTGCGTCGAGGTACGCGCGCAGGGCGTCGCGCTGCCGCGATCCGAGGCCCCCGAGGCGCTTCACCGGGGAGATGCCCAGCGAGACGAGAATGCGGTCGCGCTTGCTCTCCCCGATCGCGGGGATGGCGGTGAGGAACTCGGTCACGCGCATCGCCCCGGCCGCGGACAGGGGGTCGGCGAGGCCGCGACGGAGGAGTTCCTGCGGGGTGATGACGCGCGTGGAGACGTCGCGCTTGAGGGCGGCGCGCTCCCGGCGGGCGGCGACCGCCCGGCGGGAGGCTGCAGCCCGATCTACCTCGGGGGGACGGCGGGGATCAGTCATTGAGCGCCTCCCGGTACAGGTCGGCGCGTGCCGTGATCCGGTCGGCGAGCCGCGCCGGACCGACGGCCAGGACGCTGCGGCTCTCGTTGGCCACCACCGCCTTGGCGACGTAGCCGAACAGGCGGCCGAGGTCGGCGGGGTCGGCCCCCTGCGCCCCGAAGCCGGGAGCGAGGATCGGCATCCCGGCGAGCGTGATGTCACCGAGGCCGAACGCTGCGCGATCCACCGTCGCCCCGACGACGACGCCGATCGACCCGAGCGCCCCGGGAAGCCCGAGGTTCGCCTCGTTGACGTCGTGCGCCACGCGCGCGGCGACGTGCTCGTGGTCGCCGACGGCCAGAGCGTCGTCGACGATGGCACTCTGCACGGCGCGGGCTTCGGGGTTGCTCGTGGCGGCGAGGACGAACGCGCCCTTGCGCGCCCGCAGGGCGACCGCGAGCGTTTCGCGCAGCGAGTCCGCGCCGAGGTACGGCGTCAGGGTCACGGCATCCGCCTCCAGGGGTGAACCGGGCTCGAGCCAGGCCGAGGCGTAGCCCTCCATGGTGGTGCCGATGTCTCCCCGCTTGGCGTCGGCGATGACGAGGAGGCCCGCCGCGCGGGCGGCGGCCATGACGTCCTCGAGGGCGGCGAAGCCTTTCGATCCGTAGCGCTCGTAGAACGCCACCTGCGGCTTGACCACGCCGACGCGACCCGCGGCGGCGTCGACCACGCGCAGACCGAACTCGCGTGCGCCGTCGGCGGTGGCATCCAGCCCCCACGCCGACAGCAGCGCGGCGTGGGGGTCGATGCCGACGCACAGGGCGCCGTGGGTCTCGAGGGCAGCGGCCAGCCGCTGACCGAACGTCTCGCTCACAGGCGGCCCGCGCGGTCGACCGCGTATTCCTGGAGGCTGCGGACGTCGAACCCGTTCTTCATCGCGCCGAGCGCGCTCACCGCCGCGCCGAGCACGGCCATCGTGGTGAACAGCGCCTTGTCGGCGGCGACGGCCGCGGCGCGGATCTCGTACCCGTCGGCACGCGCCGTGCCCCCGCTCGGCGTGTTGACGATCATGTCGATCTCGCCGGCGTTGATGAGGTCGACCACGTTCCGCTGGCCGGAGCCCTGCGTCTCGGAGTACTTCTCGACGACCTGGACGCGGATGCCGTTGCGGGCGAGGATCTCCGCCGTGCCCTCGGTGGCCATGAGCTCGAAGCCGAGCTCCTGCAGCCGGTGGGCCGGCAGGATCACCGCGCGCTTGTCGGCGTCGGCGACCGAGATGAACACCGTGCCCGAGGTGGGCATGCCGCCGTACGCGGCCTCCTGCGACTTCGCGAACGCGGTCGGGAAGTCGCGGTCGATGCCCATGACCTCACCGGTCGAGCGCATCTCCGGACCGAGCACGGAGTCGACGGTGCGTCCGTCGGCGGTGCGGAACCGCTTGAACGGCAGCACGGCCTCCTTCACGGCCACGGGAGCATCCAGCGGCACGCGCGATCCGTCGCTCTCGGGCAGCAGCCCCTCGGCGATGAGCTCGGCGACGGTGGAGCCGGCCATGATGCGGCTGGCGGCCTTCGCGAGCGGGATGCCGAGCGCCTTCGACACGAACGGCACGGTGCGGCTCGCGCGCGGGTTCGCCTCGATGACGTAGAGCACGCCGGCCGAGATCGCGAACTGCACGTTGAGCAGACCCCGGACGCCGACGCCCTTCGCGATCGCGAGGGTCGCCTCGCGGACCCGGTCGACCTCGGTGCGTCCGAGGCTCACGGGCGGCAGCGTGCACGACGAGTCGCCGGAGTGGATGCCGGCCTCCTCGAGGTGCTCCATGACGCCGCCGATGTACAGGTCGGTGCCGTCGTACAGCGCGTCGACGTCGAGTTCGATCGCGTCGTCGAGGAAGCGGTCGACCAGCAGCGGCAGCCCGGGGCCGATGATGGCCTGGTCGGCCACGCGCACGAAGTAGTCCCGCAGGGCCTCGGTGGAGTACACGATCTCCATGCCCCGACCGCCGAGCACGAAGCTCGGGCGCACGAGGACCGGGTACCCGATCTCCTCGGCGACCGTCACGGCGCCCTCGACGTCGATCGCGGTGCCGCTGCGCGGCGCGACGAGACCGGCCTCGTCGAGCAGACGCGAGAACAGCTCGCGCTCCTCGGCGAGGTCGATGGCCTCGGGGCTCGTGCCGAGGATCGTGTAGCCGGCGGCTTCGATGCCCTTCGCGAGGCCCAGGGGCGTCTGGCCGCCGAGCTGGCAGACGACGCCGAGGATCGTGCCGGACCGACTTTCCGCGTGGAGGACCTCGAGCACGTCCTCCAGGGTCAGCGGCTCGAAGTACAGCCGGTCGGAAGTGTCGTAGTCGGTCGACACGGTCTCGGGGTTGCAGTTGACCATGACGGTCTCGTAGCCGGCCTCCGACAGCGCGAACGAGGCGTGCACGCAGGAGTAGTCGAACTCGACGCCCTGACCGATGCGGTTCGGGCCCGAGCCGATGATGACGACCTTCGTGCGGTCGGACGGCGTGACCTCGGTCTCCCAGTCGTAGCTGGAGTAGTGGTACGGCGTGAGCGCCGGGAACTCCCCCGCGCACGTGTCCACGGTCTTGTACACCGGACGCACATCCAGGGCGTACCGGATGCCGCGCACCTCGGCCTCGTCGAGGCCCCGGATCTGCGCGATCTGGGCGTCGCTGAAGCCGTGCTCCTTGGCGAGGCGCAGGGTCTCGGCATCCAGCTCGCCGGCCTCGCGGATCATCTCGGCGACCTCGTTGATGAGGACGATCTGGTCGATGAACCACGGGTCGATGGCGGTGGCGTCGAAGGCCTGCTCGGGCGTGGCGCCGAAGCGCAGCGCCTGCTGCAGAACGACGATGCGGCCGTCGGTGGGGGTCTTCGAGATCTCGAGGAGCTCGTCGACCGACCGGGACTCCTCGCCCCAGTGGAAGCTCGACCCGCGCTTCTCGAGCGAGCGCAGCGCCTTCTGCAGGGCCGTGCTGTAGTTGCGGCCGATCGCCATGGCCTCGCCGACGGACTTCATGGTGGTCGTGAGCGTCGTGTCGGCGGCGGGGAACTTCTCGAAGTTGAAGCGGGGCACCTTCACCACGACGTAGTCGAGCGTCGGCTCGAAGCTCGCCGGAGTGACCTTGGTGATGTCGTTCGGGATCTCGTCGAGGCGGTAGCCGATCGCGAGCTTCGCGGCGATCTTGGCGATCGGGAAGCCCGTCGCCTTCGACGCCAGGGCCGACGAACGAGAGACGCGCGGGTTCATCTCGATGACGATGATGCGCCCGGACTTCGGGTCGACGGCGAACTGGATGTTGCAGCCGCCGGTGTCGACGCCCACGGCGCGGATGATGTCGATGCCGATGTCGCGCAGCCTCTGGTACTCGCGGTCGGTGAGCGTCAGGGCCGGCGCGACCGTGATCGAGTCGCCGGTGTGCACGCCCACGGGATCGACGTTCTCGATCGAGCAGACGACGACCGTGTTGTCGGCCGTGTCGCGCATGAGCTCGAGCTCGTACTCCTTCCACCCGAGGATCGACTCCTCGAGCAGCACCTCGTGCGTGGGCGAGTCGTGCAGACCCGCCCCGCCGATGCGCCGCAGGTCGGCCTCGTCGTACGCGAAGCCGGAGCCGAGCCCGCCCATCGTGAAGGAGGGACGCACGACCAACGGGTAGCCGAGCTGCTCGGCACCGGCGAGGAGCTCCTCCATGGAGTGGCAGATGACGGATGCCGCGACGTCGGCGCCCGCCTCGATGACCAGCTCCTTGAAGATCTGGCGGTCCTCGCCCTTGTTGATCGCCTCGAAGTCGGCACCGATGAGCTCGACGTCATACTTCTCGAGGATGCCGCGCTTGTGCAGCTGGATCGCCGCGTTCAGAGCCGTCTGCCCACCGAGGGTGGGGAGGATGGCATCCGGCTTCTCCTTCGCGATGATCGTCTCGATCACCTCGGGGGTGATGGGCTCGATGTAGGTCGCGTCGGCGAAGTCGGGATCGGTCATGATCGTCGCCGGGTTGGAGTTGACCAGGATCACGCGCACGCCTTCTTCGCGCAGGACGCGGCAGGCCTGGGTTCCGGAGTAGTCGAACTCGCAGGCCTGACCGATGACGATCGGGCCGGAGCCGATGACGAGGACGGAGTGGATGTCGTCGCGCTTAGGCATTCTTCTTCGTCTCCTGGGTCGCGAGCACCATGTCGCGGAAGCGGTCGAACAGATAGTTGGCATCGTGCGGGCCGGCGGCGGCCTCGGGGTGGTACTGCACGCTGAATGCCGGGATGTCGAGGGCGCGCAGGCCCTCGACCACGTTGTCGTTGAGACCGATGTGGCTCACCTCGACCCGGCCGTAGCCGTGCGGGCTGTCGATGACGGCGTCCAGCGGCGCCTCGACGGCGAAACCGTGGTTCTGCGACGTGATCTCGACGCGGCCCGTGGTCTTGTCGAGCACCGGCTGGTTGATTCCACGGTGACCGAACGGCAGCTTGTAGGTGCCGAAGCCGAGGGCACGGCCCAGCAGCTGGTTGCCGAAGCAGATGCCGAAGAACGGCAGCCCGTCGTCGAGCACCGCGCGGAGCAGCTCGACGTGCTGGTCGCTCGCGGCCGGGTCGCCCGGGCCGTTGGAGTAGAACGCCGCGACCGGCTCGATCGCGCGGATCTCCTCGATCGTCGCGGACTGCGGGAAGACGTGCACGTCGAACCCGCGGCCGGCGAGGTTGTCGATCGTGGACTGCTTGACACCGAGGTCGAGCACGGCGAGGTTGCCGATGCGCTCGGCGGTCGCACGGGTGACCTCGACCTCGGTGACCGACACCTCGGCCGACAGGTTGCGCCCGGCCATCCCGGGGGCGGCGAGGACGCGACGCAGCTGCTCGTCCTCATCGAGGCTCACCGCGTCGCCCGAGAAGACGCCGCCGCGCATGCTGCCCGAGGAGCGGATGCGACGCGTGAGCGCGCGCGTGTCGATGCCGGAGATGCCGACGATCCCGTCCTCGACGAGGGCGTCATCGAGCGAGCGGTTGGCGCGCCAGTTCGAGACGACGCGGGAGGGGTCGCGCACCACGTATCCGGCGACCCAGATGCGACGGGACTCGGGGTCTTCGTCGTTGACACCGGTGTTGCCGATGTGCGGGGCGGTCTGCAGCACGATCTGGCCCGCGTACGAGGGGTCGGTGAGGGTCTCCTGGTACCCGGTCATGCCGGTGGCGAACACGACCTCGCCGAAGGTCTCGCCGCGCGCACCGTAGGCGCGGCCGGGGTAACGGGTGCCGTCTTCCAGCACCAGGACGGCGGGTTCGCGCGAGATGCGCGGAGGGGAGATCAGGGCGGTCATTCGTCGCTTCCTGTCGAGATGAGCGGACGGATGGCGTCGGCGAGGGATCGGGCCGAGGCATCCTGGGGTCGGAGGTAGGTGTCGACGACGGTGTCGTCGTCGATGCGCCAGCTGACGCGCGTCAAGCCGTCGCGCTCGACCACGCGGTCGATCGCGACCGTCGCCTGAGCCGCGTCGACGAGGCGGTCACGGGTGAGCGCGATGCGGGGCTGGCCCGGCAGGTCGAGGGCGATCCCGGCCGAAGTGACCGTGACGTCCACGCGGGAGCGGAACCCGAGGCCACGGATCGCGAGGCGTTCGAGGGGCTCGCCGTGACGCGTGGTCGCGACGTACAGGCCGGGGAACACGCCCGTCTCCACGGCGCCGTCGGGGAGCTCTCCCACCGGGGCGGAGTAGCGCGCATCGCGCCGCGTTCGTCGAAGCCAGGCCACGGCCAGCACGAACAGCACCGCGACGGCGACACCGGCCATGACCAGCAGGGCGCCCTCGCGCGTCACGCGAGCACCCCCGGGGCGTCCAGCACGGCGCCGTCGACGACGGTGGGGATGCCGGCGTTCACGGTCCAGCGGACCTCTCCGGGCAGCTCGCGACCCAGGTACGGCGAGTTCTTGCTGCGACCGCGGAGGTCGTCGATACCGAACGTTCGCGCCGGGCGCGGGTCGTACAGCGTGAAGCTCGCGGATCCGCCCGCGGCCACCGGCGTGCCGTGGCCGTCGAGACGACCGATGCGCGCCGGGGTACGGGACATCACACGGGCGACGTCGGTCCACTCCAGCAGCCCGGTCTCGACCATGGCCTGGTGGACGACGCGCAGCGCGCTCTCCAGGCCCACCATGCCGTTCGCGGCAGCGGCCCACTCGCACGACTTCGCCTCGGCGGGATGCGGGGCGTGGTCGGTGGCCACGATGTCGATCGTGCCGTCGGCCAGGCCCTCGCGCACGGCGAGGACGTCCTCTTCGCGACGCAGCGGCGGGTTGACCTTGAACCGCGCGTCGTAGTCGCGCACCAGCTCGTCGGTCAGCAGCAGGTGGTGCGGCGTCACCTCGGCGGTCACGTTCACGCCGCGCTTCTTGGCCCACCGGATGATGTCGACCGACCCGGCCGTGGACAGGTGGCACACGTGCAGACGCGAACCGACGTGCTCGGCGAGTAGCACGTCACGCGCGATGATCGACTCCTCCGCGACGGCGGGCCACCCGGTGAGCCCCAGTTCCGCCGAAACGGCGCCCTCGTTCATCTGCGCGCCCTCGGTGAGACGCGGATCCTGCGCGTGCTGCGCGATCACGCCGTCGAACGCCTTCACGTACTCGAGCGCTCGCCGCATGATGAGCGGGTCGAAGACGCAGAAGCCGTCGTCGCTGAACACCCGCACGCGGGCGCGGGAGTCGGCCATGGCGCCGAGCTCGGCGAGACGCTCGCCCTTCTGCCCGACCGTCACGGCACCGATGGGCTGCACGTGGACGTAGCCGGCGGCCTCGCCGAGGGCGAGCTCCTGCTCGACGACGCCCGCGGTGTCGGCGACGGGCGAGGTGTTCGGCATGGCGAAGACGGTGGTGAAGCCACCCGCCGCCGCCGCGCGCGATCCCGTCTCCACCGTCTCGGACGCTTCGTAGCCGGGCTCGCGCAGGTGCACGTGCAGGTCGACGAGTCCGGGCAGGGCGATGAGCCCGTCGGCATCCACGACCGTGGCTCCGGCGTGCGAGAGCCCCGTACCGGTCTCGGCGATGATGCCGTCGCGCACGAGGAGGTCGGTGGCATCCCGTCCCTCGATCCGCGCACCGCGCACCAGCAGGGTGTGGGAGGGGGCGTGGCTCATCGAAGGTCCTCTTTCTCGGAGTCGGTCCGCGCGCCCGCCAGCAGCAGGTACAGCACGGCCATGCGCACGGAGACGCCGTTCGCGACTTGCTCGAGAACCGTCGAGCGCGGCGAGTCGGCGGCTTCGGCGGAGATCTCCAGACCGCGATTCATCGGGCCGGGGTGTAGAACGATGCTACCGTCCGGCAGCGCGTCCAGGCGCCGCGCGTCGAGTCCGTACCGTCGGGAATACTCCCGTTCAGTAGGGAAATACGCGGCACTCATCCGCTCGAGCTGGATGCGAAGCATCATCAGGGCGTCGGGACCCTCGGCGATCGCGTGGTCGAGGTCGTAGTCGACCTCGACCGGCCACCCGCTCACGTCCTGCGGGACGAGCGTCGGCGGCGCGACGAGGGTGACGTGGGCGCCGAGGGTGTGCAGGAGCCACACGTTCGACCGGGCCACGCGGGAGTGCAGCACGTCACCGACGATCGTGACCCGGATGCCGTCGAGCCCGCGGCCGCGGCTGTCGTCGCCGAACAGGCGCTTGCGGATCGTGAACGCGTCGAGGAGCGCCTGCGTGGGGTGCTCGTGGGTGCCGTCACCGGCGTTGACGACCCCGGCGGTGATCCAACCGCTGGTGGCGAGGGTCCGCGGGGCGCCGGAGGCTCCGTGGCGGATGACGACGGCATCCGCCCCCATCGCCTGCAGGGTCTGGGCGGTGTCCTGCAGCGATTCGCCCTTGCTGACGCTCGAGCCCTTCGCCGAGAAGTTGATGACGTCCGCGCTCAGGCGCTTCGCGGCCGCCTCGAACGAGATGCGGGTGCGGGTGGAGTCCTCGAAGAAGAGGTTCACCACCGTCTTGCCGCGGAGCGTCGGGAGCTTCTTGACCTCGCGGCGCTGGGTGTCGGCCATGTCTTCGGCGACGTCGAGGATCTCGAGCGCCTTGGGGCGCGTGAGGTGCTGGGTGTCGAGGAGGTGCCTCATGACTCGATCGTCACCTCCTCGATGCCGTCGACCTCGGCAAGACGCACGTTCACGCGCTCGTCCCGGGCCGACGGGAGGTTCTTGCCCACGAAGTCGGGGCGGATGGGCAGCTCGCGGTGGCCGCGGTCGATGAGGGTCGCCAGCCGCACGGCGGCGGGGCGCCCGATGTCCTGCAGAGCATCGAGGGCGGCCCGGATGCTGCGGCCCGAGAACAGCACGTCGTCCACGAGCACGACGACCTTGCCGTCGATCCCGCCCGCGGGGATACGCGTCGCCTGCGGTGCCCGCGTGGGATTGCGGTGCAGATCGTCGCGGTACATCGTCACGTCGAGGGCGCCGACCGGCACGGCCGCTCCCCCGAACTCGCTGATCAGCGGGGCGATGCGATCGGCGAGGGTGACACCGCGCGTCGGGATCCCGAGGAGGACGAGTCCTTCCGGTCCTTTGTTGGACTCCAGGATCTCGTGGGAGATTCGCGTCAAAGCGCGGGCGATATCGGCATCGTGCATGACGGTGCGCGTACTCATCCGCTGCTCCCTTCTCCGCCTCACGGGACGGGGTTAAAGGTTGCTGTGGTTCCGGTTCGAGTGTAGCGGGTGTGGAGAACGGATGCCGGGTGCGCCGGGCTGTGCAGGAGGTGAGCCACCGCCGAGGGAGGAGATTCGGCGGGCGGAGGATGGAAGCCGCGGATGCGGTCCTCCCGCGACGAATTCTCCTCCGCTCGTGCGGTGATTCAGCCCGCGGCGATCTCGGCGGCCTTCTCCTTCGCCAGTCCCGACGGCGTCGAGCGGATCGGGTGACCGGTCGTCGTCAGGCAGCGGCCCGAGGCGAGGTCCCACTTCCAGTCGTGCAGCGAACACGTGAGGATGCCGTCCTCGATCTTGCCGGTCATGGTGAGGTCGGCGCGCAGATGCGGGCAGCGACGCTGCACGGTCCAGCCGTCGATCTCGGCATCCTCGGTCTGATCGGACTGCTCGGCATACCAGTTCTCGACGTACTCGATGCGGTCGCGCGACAGGCACTTGAGGAACGTCGTGAGGAACTCGTTGAACTTGCCCGAACGGCCCACCTCGAACTGCATGGACAGGAAGATCGAGTTCGACCAGTCGATCTCGTGGTCGCGGATGTTCGTCGAGACGAGGTCGGCGGGGATCGTGTACCAGTAGATGCACTCCTCGCCGGCGTACTCGCGGAGCTTCGCCTTCGGGAAGTCCACGACCATGTCGAGCTCGCCGATGCGGAACCGGACCATGCCACCGACGCCGTTGCGGATCGTGCGCGCGCGGCGCAGCAGCGGCTCCCACCACGCCTTCAGAGCCGCGAGCATCTCGTCCGGCGGGATGATCTCGGCCCGGGATGCCTCTTCCGCCTCGATCTCGGCCTGCCGGCTGTCGCGCTGCTCGGCGAGGTAGTCCCACTTGTCGCCGAAGATGCGGTCGATCTCGGCGTCGCTGTACAGCGTCTGGGTCACCGTCACGTCGGAACCCTGGACCTCGACTTCGGTGCCGGGGAGGAACAGGTAGCCCTTCTGATCGGGCCGCTGCTCTTTCATGTAGGCGAGGAACTCGCGCTGGTCGGTGAAGATCGAGTCGTCGTCGAGACCCGTGCCGTTGTACCGGAACAGCGCTTCGCGCAGGAACATCGGCGGGCCCGCCATGGGGAAGACGTGCGCCGCGTCGACCTTCTCGATGTAGTGCATCGCCCGCTTGTTCTGCGCGTCGCGCTTGAGCTGGGCGAAGTGCTGCTTGGAGTCCTGGGGCAGGTCGTAGACCATGGGCCACCAGATCGCGCCGGAGACCTGGGTGAAGTAGGCGTCGGGCGTGCCGAACGACATCAGCTTCGCGAGGTCGAGGGGGTGCGAGTCGTTCTGGTTCAGGATGGATGCCGTGCCGTCATCGACCGACAGCGACGAGTCGCCGATGGGGCCGTCGGAGGGGGCGCGGAGCGGGGTGATCATGAGCTTCAGGTCGCCGAACTGGAGCGGGACACCCGCCTCGGTGCGGACGAGGTTGGTGTAGCCGAGGGCCAGGAGGTCGTTCTCGAGGTCGTCGGTCGGATACTCGGGCAGCAGGACCTTGATGTCTTTCGAGACGTAGCGCTCGAGCATCGCCGGGTCGAAGTGATCGCGGTGGCGGTGCGAGATGTAGAGGAAGTCGGCCTGGCCGAAGCGCTCCCAGTCGAGCGCGCGATTGTCGGGGAACGGGAACCACGAGCCGAAGAAGCTCGGACCGATCACGGGGTCGCAGAGGATGCTGCCGCCCGCGGTCTCGATGAACATTCCCGCGTGGCCGAGGCCGGTGATCTTCATGTCGCTCCTGTCCGTGAGAACCCGTCGAGTCTACCCGCGGGCCGGTCGCGCGCTCGCCCGGGCCGCGCGCCGCGTCAACCGATCACCCAGCGAGGATTCCTCGGATGTCATCGGCATCCAGCGCGTTCGCGAACGCTTCGCCGTCGTCGAGCACCGCCCGCGAGAGGGCCGCCTTGCGCTGCTGGAGCTCGAGAACCTTCTCTTCCACGGTTCCCGCCGCGATGAGGCGATACACGAAGACGCTGTTCGTCTGCCCGATGCGGTGGGTGCGGTCGATCGCCTGCGTCTCGGCGGCGGGGTTCCACCACGGGTCGAGCAGGAAGACGTACTCGGCCTCCACGAGCGTCAGCCCGAAACCGCCCGCCTTGAGGCTGATGAGGAACACCGGGGCGTCTCCTCCGCGGAATCCCTCCACGACCTCGCCGCGCCGGGTGGTCGACCCGTCGAGGTGGGCGTAGGCGAGGCCGGCGGCATCCAGGCGTTCCGCCGCCAGATCGAGGAACGACGTGAACTGGCTGAAGACGAGGGCGCGATGACCCTCGGATGCCACCTCGACGAGCCGCTCGAGCAGCACGTCGAGCTTGGCCGATCCGAGGGGCGCGTCGCGCTCGTCGACCAGGGCGGGGGCGAGCGCGAGCATGCGAAGGAGCGTGATCGAGCGGAAGACGATGAAGCGCTGACGGTCGAGATCGTCGAGGAGCCCGAGTACTTTCTGACGCTCGCGCTGCAGCACGCGGTCGTACAGCTCGCGGTGCGCGGGGGCGAGCGGCACCGCGATCGTCTGCTCTTGCTTGGGCGGCAGGTCGGCGGCGACGACGTCCTTCGTGCGGCGCAGCAGGAAGGGACGGACGCGCGAGCGCAGGCGCGCCAGACTGCCGCGGCGGTGTTCGGCGGCCGCGGCGGCGGAGAGTTCGGTGGGGGCGTCGGAGGGGAGCTGCTCGATCGCGCGGACGTACTCCTCGCGGAAGCGTCGCGCCGAGGGATACAGGCCCGGGGCGGTCAGCGCCAGGAGCGCCCACAGATCGTCGAGTCCGTTCTCGATCGGCGTGCCGGTGACCGCGAACACCGAATCGGCCCGCAGCGCGGCCACGGCACGGTGGATGCGGGTCGCGGGGTTCTTCACGAACTGCGCCTCGTCGAGCACCACGCCTGCCCATTCGGGCACGGCGAACTCGGCGTCATCCGTCCGGACCACGCCGTACGGGGCGACGACGATGTCGGCTCCCCCGGCGAGCTGAGCGATCGTGCGCGTTCGACGCACGGCGGTGGCCTCGACGGTCACGACGCGCAACCCGGGCGCGAACCGCGCGGCCTCGGCGCTCCACGTCGGGAGCACGGACGTGGGCGCGATCACGAGCCACGGCCGACGTTCGCCCGCCGCCCGCGCGTGCGCGATGAGCGCGAGGATCTGCACCGTCTTGCCCAGGCCCATGTCGTCGGCCAGGATGCCGCCCAGCTTGTGCGCGTGCAGGAGCGCGAGCCACGACAGGCCGTCGCGCTGATACGGCCGCAGCTCCGCGAGGAACCCCGGCGGCGTGGCGACGGCGGGCACCTCGGAGACGTCGCGCAGCGCCCGCGCGAGGTCGCGCCACTCGACCGCGGCGGCGGATTCATCCGCGAGGTCCTCGAAGTCGCTCCACAATGCGAGGTGCCGTCGCGGGATGCGCGGGCCCGTCTCCCATTCGTCGAGTTCGGCTGCTTCTTCGAGCAGATCCCGGAGGCGCTGCAGCGACGGATGGGCGAGCGAGAACCACGCCCCGTCCGAGAGCTTGATCCGTGTGCGCCCGCGCGAGAGCGCGGTGAAGAGCGTGCCGAAGGGGATCGTGCGCCCGTCGATGACCACCACGATGCCGAGATCGAACCAGTCGCGGTCGGGAGACGGCACGGCGGTGATCGTCAGCGACGGATCTCCGCGCAGCTCGCGGAACCCCGGGACGGTTCCGCGCGTGACCACCCGGACGTCGGCGAGGAGGTCGAGGGCGGGCAGCAGCCGCGTCGCGAAGACCGCCGCGTCCGCGTCACGGAGCATCGCCCGTGCCCGCAGGGGCAGGTCGACCCGCTCGGTCCAGGTCGCCTCGACCCGGCCCGCGATCTCGGTCTCGGCGTGGGCGTCGCGCTCGCCGTCCGCCGGGGTGCCGTAGGCGGCGCGGATGCCGCCCGGGTAGACCCAGTCCAGCGCGTACTCGACGGCCTCCTCGTCGAGGTACGACGCGGTCACCTCGAGAACGGGCAGTGGAGGCGGCGGAGCGGGGACACCCGGGGCGACGGCAAGCGGCACTCGACGCGCGAGCCTCGGGTACGTGTCGGCGAGGAACTCCCCCGCGTCCTCGGTCGGCACGACGACGGGTCCGTCGGCCAGCAGCGACGGCAGGGGCGACGGCAGGGCGACAGGGGCGAGGACGAGCGGCACCGGATCGCGGTCGATCTCGAACGTGAACACCCCCGCCGTTCCGAGCGGCCGCACGGAACCGGCATCCATCGCCTGTCCCTCGATCTCGATCGCGGCCGCGAGGCGGAGCGCGCCGCCGTCGCCGGGCTCGACGGACACGCGCGCGGTCGCCTCCTCCGCGAGCCGGACGCTCTGCTGCGGATGCATCGACACGAGAGGGATGCCGAGGTCCCTCGCCGCGCGAAGGTGCGGCCACAGCAGCGGCGAGGTGATCGCGTCGAGGCCGACGGTGTCGCTGGCCGCGACGAACGGACCCGTCGTGCGCATCGCCTGTGCGAGGGCGTGGAGTTCGGCGAACCACCCGACGTGGGCGGGATCGAAGCGGCCGGTGGATCGACGGACCGTGTCCCACGTGGCATCCGCCCGGATCCACGTCTCGCGCGCGCCGCGCACGAGCGGTCGCGCGACGAGCTGCAGGTCTTCCTGCCGCCGCGCGAGCATGCGGGGCGTGACCGGATCGATCGACCGTGCCTCCCACCGCGCCGGGTCGTATGCCTCGCGCTGGCGCAGCTCGACGCCCAGGGCGAGAGGCTCGAAGCCGGGACGCTCGGCGTCGGGCAGGAGGCCGCGCCAGTCGCTCATGCCGCGATCCTGCCGCGAAGGTCCGACATCGCCGGGCTTCCGCCCCGATCCGGTGTCGGGGTCACGAGGAGGTGTGAGCCTCGATAAACGCGGTCCGTGACGAGAAACGGGCTGCCCTCGCGTTTCTCGTCACGGACCGCGTTTATCGGCGGATGAGGAGGTCGCGACGCCCGCCGGTTGCCCGTGCGCGTCGGCACACGCCACCACGCGACCCGCGAGGAACGCGAGCCGCGTCGGAACACGTCGGCGGAACTCAGGACGAGCGGGCGATCCGGGCGAGGACGCCGTGCACGAACGAGCCGGAGTCGTCGGTCGAAAACTCCTTCGCGAGCTCGACCGCTTCGTCGATCGCGACCGCGGTCGGCACCTCGTCGTTGTACAGGATCTCCCACGTCCCGATCCGCAGGAGGGCACGGTCGACGGCGGGCATGCGCTGGAGCGACCAGTCCTTCGCGAACGTCGTGATCTGCTCGTCGATCACGTCGCGGTTGTCGATGACGCCGTCCACGATGTCGCGGGCGTAGAGCCACGACGCCTGACGATCGGGCTCGGACGCTGCACGCTTGGCCTCGACGGCCAGCATGACGGGGAGTTCCTCACCGCGAACGTCGGCCTGGAAGAGGATGTCGAGGGCGCGCTTGCGCGCCTTGGTACGGGCGCTCAAGGTCAGCTGATGCGGCCGAGGTACTCGCCGGTGCGAGTGTCGACCTTGATCTTGGTGCCGGTCTCGAGGAACAGCGGGACCTGCATCTCGTAGCCGGTCTCGACGGTGGCGGGCTTGGTGCCGGCCGACGAGCGGTCGCCCTGCAGGCCGGGCTCGGTGTAGGTGACCTCGAGCACGACGGACGAGGGAAGCTCGATGTAGAGCGGGTTGCCGTTGTTCAGCGCGATCTGCACCTGCTGGTTCTCGAGCAGGAAGTTCGCGGCGTCACCGACCGTCGCGGCGCCTACGGTGATCTGGTCGTAGTCGGCCACGTCCATGAAGACGAAGCCTTCGCCGTCGTTGTAGAGGTAGGTGAAGTCGCGGCGATCGACGTTCTCGATGTCGATCTTGGCGCCGGCGTTGAACGTCTTGTCGACGACCTTGCCCGACATGACGTTCTTCATCTTCGTGCGGACGAACGCGCCGCCCTTGCCGGGCTTGACGTGCTGGAACTCCACGATGCTCCAGAGCTGACCGTCGATGTTCAGGACGACGCCGTTCTTGATGTCTGCGGTGGATGCCATGAGCTTCGATGTTCCGTTTCGTGAGTCGGTGGGGCGTCGCGTCGGCGCTCGCCCAGCGATCCAGTCTACGCGATGGGTCGCTCAGCCGTCGGCGCGGCCGCTGATGACGTCGACGAGCAGGTCGACGGCGCGCGCATACCCGGGAACGCCCTCCCCGATGACGTGGACCACCGCGACCTCCTCGATGTAGGAGAAGTGCCGGAAGCTCTCGCGCTCCTTGATGTTGGAGATGTGCACCTCGGCGACGGGAAGCGCCACGGATGCCAGAGCGTCACGGAGCGCGACGGACGTGTGCGTGAGCCCCCCGGCGTTGATCACGATGCCGGCGCAGTCGAGGCGGGCGGCGTGGATGGCGTCGAGGAGCACACCCTCGTGATTGCTCTGGATCGCGCGGAGCTCGAGCCCGTGGCGACCGGCGGCTTCGGCCGTGACGCGCTCGACGTCGGCGAGGGTGTCGCGTCCGTAGATCTCGGGCTGGCGCGTCCCGAGCAGGTTGAGGTTCGGACCGTTGACGAGGAGGAGGCGGCGTGGCGTGCTCACCCCAGGCACGCTATCAGCGCCCCCGCTGCGCGGTCAGTCGCACCGGCGCCGTGCCGGCCGCGAAGCCGCTGTACCCGCCGATGCGCTCGACGAACTCGAGGAACACCTCGCCGATGGTCCGTGTGTAGAAGTGCAGGTACTCGCCCTCGGCATCCCGGTCGTAGGCGAGGTGCAGGTCGCGCAGCTCCTCGACGAAACCGTCCGGCAGGTCGAAGCGGGCGGCGATGTCGTCGTAGTAGTTCGCCGGCATGGTCAGGGCACGGAACCCGCGAGCGCGAGACGCGCGAGCGAGTGCGCGCACGTCGGTGCAGCGGAACGCGGCGTGCTGCGGCAGAACGGATCCTTTCTCGCTCCCCCGCTCCGTGAGGATCGGCGGCGCCACGTTCAGCGGGATGCGGATCGCTCCGTTGGGGGCGGTGAGCACGCGGCTCTCGACCAGCCCTTGGGGTCCTGGAACGTCGGTACGGCTGTCGAGGGTCAGGGCGAACCCGGCGGTGTAGAACAGGGTCGACTCCTCCACCACCTGCCACGGCTGAGTCAGGCTGATGTGGTCGACACCGAGGATCGGGCTCTCGCGCGGCGGTTCGCCGTGCTCGAACTCGCTCACCCACGCGGGGTCGCCCTCATCGGCCGCCTGCGCCCAGTAGACCTCGGTGCCGTCGGGCGCCACCGCGCCGTCGAGCCGTTCTTCCCTGGCGTAGGTGCGCCGGTACGCCCGCGGCACCCGCAGGTCGTGCATGCGCAGGTCGACCGCCTCGGCGTCGTCGACCTCGAAACCGATCGCGGCGAGTTGCGGCACGCGGCCGCGGGCGTGCTGCTCGTTGAGGATGACTCGGGCCTCCCCCGCGGTCCAGAGCGTGACGGGCTTCGTGCGGTGGCGACCGCGCGGGGTGAAGCCGAGCTGAGCGAGCAGCTCCTCCACGTCGGACGTGTCCTCGGCGAGGATCTCGACGAAGTCGACCTCGGACGGCGCCGCCGAATCGGGCAGCATCTCGATGTCGGGGCGCTCGGCGACGGCATCCGGGGCGATCCGGGCGACCGCGTCCTCGAGCCACCGGAGGGACCGCCGCGCGTGCAGAGCCGTGCGTCGGGGGTCGGTCTGCCGGAACGTGTCGTTGAAGACCTCCAGCGACCACGGGCCCGTGTATCCCGCCGCCACCACGCGAGCGGTGAAGTCGGCGAGGTCGAAGCCTCCCTCGCCGGGGAAGAGCCGGTGGTGGCGGCTCCACGACAGCACGTCCAGGGTCAGCAGCGGCGCGTCGGCGAGCTGCACGAAGAAGATCCGGTCACCGGGGATGTCCGCGATGCCTGCGGGGTCGTGGCCCCGCGAGAGCATGTGGAACGAGTCGAGACAGATCCCCACGGCGGGGTGGTCGGCCTTCTCGACGATGCGCCACGCGCGACGGTAGTCGTCGACGAAGCGGCCCCACGCGAGCGCCTCGAAGGCGATCCGGATGCCATATCGCTCGGCGAGGTCGCCGAGGCGCCGGAGCTGGCCGGCCGAGACGTCGTCGTCGTCGATCGTCGCCGACGCGACGTTGCTGCAGCACAGCACGAGATCCATGCCCAGGCGGCGCATGAGGCGGAACTTCGCCTCGGCTCGTCGGAGCACGCCGCTGAACGTCTCCTCGTCGACGCCCTCGACGTCGCGCAGGGGCTGGTACAGGTCGAGGCTCAGCCCGAGACGCGCGGCCAGGGCGGCGATCTCCTCGGGGCTCTCGGGAGCCGCCAGGAGGTCGGGCTCGAAGATCTCCACGCCGTCGAAACCGGCGTCGGCGCAGGCGTGCAGCTTGTCGACGAGAGTCCCGCTGACGCCTACGGTCGCGATCGAGGTCTTCATGGGCGCCGAATGTACCATCCGGTACATAGCCCGTCCACTAGTCTGGGCCGATGCCCGAGGTCCGCCGAGACGCCGAGCGCACCCGCGCCGAGCTCCTCGCCGTCGCCACCGAGGTCTTCGCCGAAGACGGCTACTCCGGCGCCCGTGTCGACGAGATCGCGGCCCGCACGCGCACGACGAAGCGCATGATCTACTACTACTTCGGCGGCAAAGAAGGCCTGTACCGGGCGGTCCTCGAAGAGGCGTACCGCGGCATCCGTGAGGCCGAACGCGGCATCGACGTCGACCACTCCGACCCCGTCCAAGCTGTGCGCGCGCTCGCCGAGGTCACGTTCGATCACCACGTGCAGCACGACGCGTTCATCCGGCTCGTCGCGATCGAGAACATCCACCGCGGCGAGTTCATCCGTCAGATCGACGGTCTGCGCGAGGCGTCGAAGCCCGCGCAGGACGTTCTGGACGAGATCCTCCAGCGCGGTCGCGCCGCCGGACTCTTCCGCGAGGACGTCGAAGCGATCGACGTGCACCTGGTCATCAGCGCCTACTGCGTCTTCCAGGTCGCCAACCGCTACACGTTCGGCCACCTCTTCGACGTGGATCTCGCGGAGCCCGCTCGTCGTGCCCACCTGCGGACGGTCATCGGCGACGTCGTCGTCGGGTGGCTCACCGCCCCCGCGGCCTGACGCGCGTCGACGCGCGTTGTTGACACGCGTCGCTCGTCGTGCTTTTCTGTGAACGTACCGGTTAGTACATAACGCGAGAGCGTCGCCGACCGGGATCCGGAGACGAAGGAGTACCGTGATCGACTCGCACCCCTACCTCGTAGGCCTCATCGGCGCGGGGGTCCTGCCCTCGCTCACCCCGCCGATGCACATGGCCGAGGCGCGGGCGCTCGGTCTGACCTACGTCTACCGGCCGATCGACCTCCCCACCCTCGGCATCGAGCCCGAGCGCATCGGCGACGTCCTCGCGTGGGCCGAACGCCTCGGCTACGACGCCGTCAACGTCACGCACCCGTGCAAGCAGAGCGTCCTGGCCCATCTCGATCGGATCGACCCCGTAGCCGCAGCGCTCGGCGCCGTGAACACGGTGCTGTTCACGCCCGCCGGACGCATCGGCTACAACACCGACACGACCGGCTTCGCCGCGGCATTCGGCGAGGGGCTTCCGGATGCCGCCACCGACCGCGTCGTCCAGCTCGGCGCAGGCGGGGCCGGGTCGGCCGTCGCCGACGCGCTGCTGCGTTCGGGCACGGCGCACCTCACCGTGGTCGACCTCGACACGCAGCGCGCGGGGGCACTCGCCGACGACCTGGCGGCGCGGCATCCGGCCGCCGTCGTCGCAGCCGCCGCCCCCGCCG
The DNA here is from genome assembly GCF_047238045.1 of Microbacterium canaveralium. Lineage (NCBI taxonomy): Bacteria > Bacillati > Actinomycetota > Actinomycetes > Micrococcales > Microbacteriaceae > Microbacterium > Microbacterium canaveralium. Next base: position 1,569,291 of record NZ_JBDFMA010000003.1, read on the forward strand.
ATCTCGCCGCGGTCCTCGCCGGAGCCGACGGACTCGTGCACTGCACACCGATCGGCATGGCGGAGCACCCCGGACTCCCCCTGGATGCCGACCTGCTGCGACCCGACCTCTGGGTCGCCGACATCGTCTACCGGCCGCTCGACACCGAGCTGCTGATCGCGGCGCGCGAACGTGGCTGCCGCACCCTGAGCGGCGGACGCATGGCGGTCCACCAGGCCGTCGACGCCTTCGCCCTCATCACCGGGACGCGACCCGACCCCGACCGCATGACCGCGCACTTCCTCGACCTCGTCGCCGCCGGCGACGTCCTCGCCCGCTAAGGAGCACACGTCCATGACCACCACCGCAACGACGCGGAAGACTCCCGTGAAGGCCGCCGCCGCGAGCTTCATGGGCAGCGCCGTGGAGTACTACGACTTCTTCCTGTTCGGCTCGGCGGCCGCGCTGATCTTCCCGACGGTGTTCTTCCCGTCGGGTGATCAGGCGGCGCTGGTGATGTCGTTCGCGACCTTCGGGTTCGCATACGTCGCGCGCCCCGTCGGCGCTGTCATCCTGGGTCACTTCGGCGACCGCATCGGCCGTCAGAAGGTGCTGATGTTCACGCTCCTGTTGATGGGCCTGTCGACGTTCATCATCGGATGCCTCCCCGGCTTCGCGCAGATCGGGTGGTTTGCTCCGGCCCTGCTCGTGGTCTGCCGCCTGATGCAGGGCCTCTCCGCGGCCGGCGAGCAGGCGGGCGCGTCCTCGCTCACTCTCGAGCACGCGCCCGAGAATCGCCGCTCGTTCTTCACGTCCTGGACCCTGACGGGAACGCAGGGTGGGCAGATCCTCGCGGCGCTCGTCTTCATCCCCGTCGTCGCCCTCCCCGACGACATCAAATTCAGCTGGGGCTGGCGCGTGCCGTTCTGGCTGAGCGCGGTCGTGGTCATCGTGGCGTTCTTCATCCGACGGAGCCTGCACGAGACCCCCGAGTTCGAAGAGGCCAAGGCGACCGGACAGATCGCCCGGATGCCTCTCGTCCCGCTGCTGCGCGACCACTGGCGCGACGTGCTGCGCGTGATCTGCTGCGCGTTCATCGCCGCCGTCTCGACCGTGTTCGGCACCCTCGCGATCGCATACGGCAAGGAGCAGGGGCTCGACGCGAGCGTGACCCTGTGGCTCGTGGTGGTGGCCAACATCGTTGCCCTCGGCACGCAGCCCCTGTTCGGTCAGCTCGCCGATCGGATCGGCCGCAAGCCCGTGTTCGTCTACGGGGCGCTGTCGTCGGCGGTCTTCATGCCCTTCTACATCCTGTCGATGGGCGCCGGGAACACCCTCGTCACGTTCGCCCTCGCGATCCTCACGTTCTCGTTCGGGTACGCCGCGGCCAACGCGGTCTGGCCCTCGTTCTACGGCGAGATGTTCTCGACGCGGGTCCGCTTCTCGGGCATGGCGATCGGCACGCAGCTCGGCTTCCTCATGGCCGGCTTCGCACCCAGCATCGTCGCGGCCCTCGGTGGGAGCGGCGAGAACGGCTGGATCGTGATCAGCGTGTTCACCGCGGTCATCGCGATCATCGCCGCGCTCAGCGCCCTCACCGCCCGCGAGACGAAGAACGTTCCCACGGCGCGTCTCGGCCTGGTGGCCGAGGAGCGCGTCCCCGCGAACGTCTGACCCCGGAACGTCGACGGCCCCGTCTCCCGAGGGAGGCGGGGCCGTTCGCGTGAGCGGAGACTACGCGCCGACCTCCTGGTACGCCGCGAACAGCAGCGACTCGTCGGGGGCCTGCAGCACCGTTGGACGCGCCAGATCGTCGAGCACGATGAAGCGCAGCATGCTGCCGCGGCTCTTCTTGTCGCGCTGCATCGTGGCCTTCAGCGTCTGCCAGGCGCCGGCGCGATAGGTCGTGGGCAGGCCCAGCGACTCGAGCACGTCGCGGTGGCGCTGGGCGACGTCGTCGGACAGGCGCCCGGCCAGGCGCGAGAGCTCCGCGGCGAACACCATGCCGACCGAGATCGCGGCGCCGTGGCGCCACCGGTACCGCTCGGCGTGCTCGATCGCGTGGCCGAGCGTGTGACCGTAGTTCAGCACCTCGCGCAGGCCCGCCTCGCGCAGGTCTTCGCCGACGACGCGCGCCTTCATGTCGATCGCGAGCTCGATGCACCGGCGGAACGCGTCGCCGCGGGGGTCGACGATGTTCTCGGGGTCGGCCTCGATGAGATCCAGGATCTCGGGATGCCAGATGAATCCCGCCTTGACCACTTCGGCGAAACCGGCCGTCGCTTCGTTCTTCGACAGGGTGTCGAGCAGATCAAGGTCGCAGACCACCGCGACCGGCGGCCAGAACGCGCCCACCAGGTTTTTGCCCTCGGCGGTGTTGATGCCGGTCTTGCCGCCGACGGCGGCGTCCACCATGCCCAGCACCGTCGTCGGCACCTGCACGAGCGCGACGCCGCGGAGCCACGTCGCGCCGACGAACCCCGCGAGGTCGGTGACGGCTCCCCCGCCGAAGCCGATGACGGCATCCGTGCGGGTGAAGTCGGCCTGGCCCATGACCTGCCAGCAGAACGCCGCCACCTCGACGCGCTTGCCCGCTTCGGCATCCGGGATCTCGGCGAGCAGTACCTGCCGGTCGCCGACGAGCTGCGCGCGCAGAGCCTCGGCCTGCGCCGCCAGGGTCGGCGGGTGCACGATGAGCACCTTCTGCGCGTTCGCGGGCAGTCTCTCGCCCAGGGTCGCGAGCAGGCCTCGCCCGATCGTGATGTCGTAGCCGGGGTCGCCGGCGACGGAGACGGTGGTGGTGTCGGTCATGGGGTCTCCTGGGCCGGGACGCGTCGCGCCCAGGCCACGATGTCGTCGACCACGCCGGCGAGAGGGCCCGACGACGTGTCGAAGGCGATATCGGCGGCCGCTTCGTAGATCGGTCGCCGTTCTTCGTAGATGCGGAGCCAGCGCTCCGCCGGGTCTTCGCCGCCCAGGAGCGGCCGCTCATCGCCATGGATCCGGGATGCCACGACGTGCGGCGCCACGGTCAACAGCACGACGCGATGATGGGTCAGGCGCTCGCGCGTCACGGGGTCGAGCACGGCTCCCCCGCCGAGCGCGACGACACCGCCACGATCGAGCGCCTCGGCGACGGCGTCGCGCTCGACCGCACGGAAGTGCGCCTCGCCGTGCGCGAGGAACAGATCGCGGATGGGTCCGTGGTCGCGCACGACGATCTTGTCCGTGTCGCTGAACATCTCGCCGAGGGCGCGTGCGACGCGCCGACCGACGCTGGTCTTGCCCGCCCCCATCGGTCCGATGAGCACGAGTGCGCCGGTGCCGGCCTCAGCCGAGGTCATGCGCGAGCAACGCCGCGTCGGAGGCGTCGGTGGTGCGCAGCGTCTCGGGCAGGTGCGCGAGGTACGACTCGAGGTTGCGGCGCGTCTCGGCGACGTTGTCGCCACCGAACTTGTCGAGGACGGCGTCGGCGAGGGTGATCGCGACCATCGCCTCGGCGACGACACCGGCCGCGGGCACGGCGCAGACGTCGGAGCGCTGGTGGTGCGCGGCGGCCGTGTCGCCCGTCGCGACGTCGACCGTGCGCAGCGCGTGCGGGATCGTCGCGATGGGCTTCATGCCCGCCCGCACCCGCAGCACGGTGCCCGTCGACATGCCGCCCTCGGTGCCACCGGCGCGGTCGGACGAGCGGGTGATGCCGTCCTCGGTGGCGAACAGCTCGTCGTGGGCCTGCGACCCGCGGCGCGTCGTGGTGAGGAAGCCGTCGCCGACCTCAACCCCCTTGATCGCCTGGATGCTCATGAGGGCCTGGGCGAGCTTGGCATCCAGTCGACGGTCCCACTGGACGTGCGATCCCAGCCCCGGGGGCAGGCCGTAGGCGAGCACCTCGACGATGCCGCCGAGGGTGTCTCCGGCCTTCTTCGCGTCGTCGACCTCGGCGACCATCGCGGCGGAGGTCTCAGGGTCGAAGCAGCGCAGCGGATCGGCGTCGAGGAGGTCGACGTCGTCGGGCGTCGGCAGCGCGGCGTCCTCGGGCACGCGCACCGGACCGATCGACAGCGTGTGGCTGACGAGCCGGATGCCCAGCTCGGCGAGGAACGCGCGCGCGACGGCGCCGAGGGCGACGCGTGCGGCGGTCTCACGTGCCGACGCGCGCTCGAGAATCGGCCGTGCCTCGTCGAAGCCGTACTTCTGCATGCCGACGAGGTCGGCGTGGCCCGGGCGCGGGCGCGTGAGCGCGGCGCCGCGACCGCGCGAGCGGTCGGAGAGTTCGACCGGCTCGGGGCTCATGACCTCGACCCACTTCGGCCATTCGGTGTTGCCGATGCGCAGCGCGATGGGGCTGCCGATCGTGAAACCGTGCACGATGCCGGTGGAGAGCGTCAGCTCGTCTTCCTCGAACTTCATCCGTGAGCCGCGGCCGTAGCCGAGCTTGCGACGAGCCAGATCCGCGCGGATCTGCGCGGGAGAAATCGGGACACCGGCCGGCATCCCCTCCATGAGGGCGACCAGTTCGGGGCCGTGGGATTCCCCGGCCGTGAGCACGCGAAGCATGCCCCTATCCTCCCACGATCGCGGCGCGCATCGAGGCGAGCACGGCGTCCTCGTGCTCGAGCGGGAGAGCGGCGTCGCCACCGACGAACACGCGCACCTGAAGAAGGGCCTGATGCAGCAGCATCGGGAGGCCGTTGATCGCCTCGTTCCCCGCGTCGTGCCACGCGCGGGCGAGGCTGGTCGGCCAGCCCCCGTAGACGACATCGAGGAGCAGTCCACCGCGTTCGGCGTAGGGACGGATGCCGTCGCCCACATCGACGTTCCCGGGCAGAGCTCCGACGGTCACCGCGACCTCCGCGGGATCGGCGGCGGCGGCGAACGGGGCTCCGACGACATCCACGCCGATGCTCGCTCCCAGATCGCGCAGGACGAGCACGGGGCCGGGTCGCCGCGCGACGACCTCGACGCGCTCCACACCGAGCTCCGCCAGCGACAGCAGCGCCGACGTGGCGGTGGCGCCGGCGCCGAGGATGCGCGCGCGCTCGGCCCGTTCGATGCCCGCCTCACGCAGCGCGCGCGCCAGCCCTCCGACGTCGGTGTTGAACCCGCGCGGGCCGTCCTCCGTCAGCAGGAGCGTGTTGACCGCGCCGGTGAGCCGTGCCGCGTCGTCGAGGGAGACCGCGGCACGTGCGGCGACCTTCTTCAGCGGCATCGTGAGCGAGAGGCCGCGCCACGTGGCATCCAGCTCGTCCAGCGCCCCGACGAATTCGGCCTCGGCGACCTGGCGTCGCCCGTACTCCCACGGCAGACCCAGCTCGCGGTACGCCGCCGCGTGCAGCGCCGGCGACCGCGAGTGGTCGATCGGGTCCCCCCAGACGGCGAGCCGGGCCGGAGTCAGCATCCGCCGTCGGGGTTGTCGCGGCACCACTGCTGGAACTGGTCGACCGCCTTGAGCTGGTCGGCGTACGTGGTCGAGAACACGGTCTCGCCCGTGGCCAGGTTCACCGTCGTGAAGTAGTACCACGTGCCGTCGACGGGGTGCATGGCCGCGTCGATGGCGAGGTCGCCGGGATTGGAGATCGGCCCGATCGGCAGTCCCGGGTGGATATAGGTGTTCCAGGGGTTGTCGCTGGTGAGGGCGTTCTCCGATGACGACGAACTTCCGGCACCGATCTCCCCCACGCCGTACTGAGCCGTCGAGTCCATCTGCAACAGGCCGTGAGTTTCGTCGTTGTCGGGCTGCAGGCGGTTCTCGATCACGCGCGAGACCTTGTAGAAGTCGTCGGGGTTGCGCGCCTCGCGCTCGATGATGGAGGCGACGATGAGGATGCGCTCGCGATCGGATTCGGGGACCCCCGCCTGGTCGAGGGACTGCACCGTGCGCTGCACCATGCGCTGGATGACATCGGTCGCGGTGACACCGTCGTCGAAGTCGTACGTCGCGGGGAAGATCCAGCCCTCGAGCGTGGATGCCGGCACGCCGTACTGCGACGGATCGGCGGTGGCCGCATCGAAGTCGGCGCGCGGAATGCTCAGCTGCTCCGACATGGCATCGAGCGACTGCGTGAGCGTCAGCCCCTCCCGGAGCTGCACCGTGTGGTTCAGGCGGTTCGCGGGGTCGCGGAGAGCCGCGATCACCGCGGCGGAGGACATCTGCTGCTGCAGCTTGTAGACACCGGGTTGGAAGGTGAAGGCCACGGAGTTCTTGACCATGTAGGAGTACAGCGAGTCCGACTGCTTGGTCACGCCGGCCTCGAACAGCTTCGGCGAGACGGACTCGCCGGTGTCGCCGGACACGATCGTGACGCGGGCTTCGCCCGTGGCCATTCCCTCGGCGTAGTCCGTGGGCTCCCCGGTGCCGAAGAACGCCTGGACGCGCTCCCCGTAGGCGTTCCACAGGGCGAAGCCACCGCCCACCAGACCGCCGATGAGGATGAGCACGATAGCGAGCGCGATCCAGGCGCCCGTCCGACGGCGGCGCCGTGGCGGGCGGGTGGCGCCGCGCACCGCATCGGTGGTGGCGTGTCCGGTGAAGAGGTCTTCCAGAGAGCCGGATGCCGGTGCGCGACCGTCTCCGGATCGTCCGGCGGCGTGGGCGCCGGCGCCGACGAGCACCGGCGCTTCCTCGCGCGGAGACTCGACTCGGGCGGCGGGACGGGGCTCGGATACCCGCGCGGCCGGTTCAGACGGGGCGGCGGCCCGCGGAGCGGATGCGTGCTGTGGTTCCGGCGCGGACGTCGGCGTCTGCGCGGACTCGGGCCGGGCGGCGGGGAGTGCGGCGGTGGCCGCGGGCGACTCGGCGGCGGTGCCGTTCGCGGATTCCGGCGTGCCGGCGGCGGTCGGGCCGGTTTGTGTGCGTCGGGCCTCACGAGCGGCACGGCGCGAGGGAGGTGCGGGCGCGTCGGGAGACGGGGCCGCGGCCCTGTCGTCGCCGCGAGACGCGGCATCCGACGTCCCCGTACGCGGGTCGGGCAGACGACGGTAGAGGTCGGCGAAGGGGTCGGTGGGGTCGTTCTCGGGCATGTCAGGCGGGCTCCTGTCCCGGTGCTACAGCGGGTCCGACCGGGTCGCCGGACCGTCGCTCGACGTCGAGCGCCTGCTGCAGCAGCACCACAGCGGCGACTTGGTCCACAATGCTACGAGAATCCCGCTGGGAGCGGCCTGCCTGCCGGAGGACGTCGTGCGCCGAGACGGTGCTGAGTCTCTCGTCGACGAGGCGGACCGGTACGGTCAACGCCGCGGCCAGCTCGGCGGCGAAGCCGCGCGCATCGGTGGTGGAGGGTGTGTCCTCGCCGCGGAGATTCAGCGGAAGACCGACGAGGACCTCGAACGCGTCGTATTCGGCCGCGAGGGCGACGATCCGGCGTACGGGCTCGCCCTTGCGCGGGACGGTCTCGACGGGCACCGCGAGAAGACCGTCGGGATCCGACCGGGCGACGCCGACGCGCGCGCGTCCCACGTCGATGCCCAGCCGGATGCCTCGGCGGAACTCCGTCACGCCGTGGTCGCCCGGACGTCCGTGACGATGCCCTCGAGCGCCTGCGGAAGGGCCGCGGCATCCGTTCCGCCGCCCTGCGCGACGTCGGGACGACCGCCGCCCCCACCGCCGAGGACGCCCGCAGCGGCCTTGGCCAGGGCTCCGGCGGCGAGACCGCGTTCGCGGGCGGCGTCGTTCGTGACGACGACGACCGTCGCACGGCCTCCGGCGACACTCCCGAGGGCGACGACGGCGGGGTCGGAACCGAGTCGGTCGCGGACCTGCAGCGCGAGGGAGCGCACGTCGTCGGACGACGCGCCCTCACCGAGGGACTGCGCGACGACGCGGACGGTGCCCACGGCGACCGCGGACTCCGCGAGCTGCGGCAGACGGTCGGAGAGCGCCCGCGCCTCGAACGCGGCGATCTTCTTCTCGGCGGCCTTCAGGCTCGCGGCGAGCTCGGCGATCCGGGTCGTGAGCTGCTCGCGCGGGGTCTTCAGCGACGTCGTCAGCTGCGACACGATTGCGCGTTCGGCGGCCAGGTCGCGGAAGGCGTCCAGGCCCACGAGCGCCTCGACCCGGCGGTTGGACGCACCGACCGACGATTCGCCGACGAGATTGACCAGACCGATCTCCGCGCTGCGGGCGACGTGCGTGCCACCGCAGAGCTCTCGCGACCACGGGCCGCCGATGTCGACCATCCGCACGGTGTCGCCGTACTTCTCGCCGAACAGCGCCATGGCGCCCGCGGCCTTCGCCTCGTCCAGCGACAGGACGCGCGTGGTGACCTCGAGGTTGTCGCGCACCGCGTTGTTGGCGATGTCCTCGATCTCGGTGCGGGTCTCGGGCGACAGCGCCGCACCCCAGCTGAAGTCGAAGCGCATGTAGCCCGCGCGATTGAGCGAACCGGTCTGCGTCGCGGACTTGCCGAGGGTGTCGCGGATCGCCGCGTGCACGAGGTGCGTCGCCGAGTGCGCCTGCTGCGCCGAATGGCGGTTCAGAGCATCGACCACGGTCGTTGCGGGGGCGTCGATCGAAACCTCGCCGCTCGTGACCTCGACGGTGTGGCTGATCAGGCCCGGAACGGGACGCTGCACGTCGAGTACCTCGAGCTCGTAGCCCGGGCCGACGATGACACCCTTGTCGGCGACCTGGCCGCCGGACTCGGCGTAGAGCGCCGTCTCGGCGAGCACGACCTCGGCGATCTGTCCCTGCGACGCGCGATCGGTGCTGCGCCCGTCGATCAGGATGCCGAGCACCTTCGACTCGGTCTCCAGGTCGGTGTAGCCGGTGAACACCGTCTCACCGAGCGCGCGGAACTCGCGGTACACGCTCTGATCGGCGATCGCGCCCTTGCGGGAGCGGGCGTCGGCCTTCGCCCGCGCGCGCTGCTCCTGCATGAGGGTGTCGAACGCGCCGCGGTCGACGGTGAGGCCCGCTTCTTCGGCGATCTCGAGCGTGAGGTCGATCGGGAAGCCGTACGTGTCGTGCAGCAGGAAGGCCTCGGAGCCGGACAGCGTCGTGGCCCCGCCGTGCTTGGCATCCGCCACGGACTGGTCGAGGATCGCCGACCCCGCGGCGAGCGTGCGGAGGAAGGTCTGCTCCTCAGCGATCGCGTACGCGGACAGACGCGCGTAGTCGGACGCGACCTCGGGGTACGACTCCTTCATCGCGTCGCGCGACGCGGCGAACAGCTCCGGGAAGGTCGGGCCCTCGACGCCGAGAAGGCGCATCGAACGGATGGCGCGTCGCATGATGCGGCGCAGGATGTAGCCGCGACCCTCGTTCGACGGCGTGACGCCGTCGGCGAGCAGCATGAGCGAGGAACGCACGTGGTCGGCGACGATGCGCAGCCGCACGTCGTCCTCGTGCGATTCGGCGCCGTACGCCTTGCCCGCGAGCTTTGCCGCCAGGTCGAGGACGGGACGCACCTGGTCGGTCTCGTACATGTTGTCGACGCCCTGCTTGATGAACGCGATGCGCTCCAGGCCCATGCCGGTGTCGATGTTCTTCGCCGGCAGCTCGCCGACGATGTCGAAGTCGTACTTCGATCGCACGTTCGTGATCTCGTACTGCATGAACACGAGGTTCCAGATCTCCACGTAGCGGTCGTCGTCGGTGGCCGGTCCCCCGTCGATGCCGTACGCCGGGCCACGGTCGAAGAAGATCTCGGAGCACGGGCCGGCGGGCCCCGGAAGCCCCGTCGACCAGTAGTTCGTGTCCTTGCCGAGGCGCTGGATGCGCTCCTCGGGCAGATCGGTGAGGCTACGCCAGAGGTCGTGGGCCTCGTCGTCCTCTTCGTAGACCGTGACCCACAGGTCCTTCGGGTCGAAGCCCAGGCCGCCCTCGGCATCCGGGGTGGTCAGCAACTCCCACGCGTAGCGGATCGCGTCTTCCTTGAAGTAGTCGCCGAACGACCAGTTGCCCAGCATCTGGAAGAAGGTGCCGTGGCGAGGGGTCTTCCCGACCTCCTCGATGTCGTTCGTGCGGATGCACTTCTGGACGTCGGCCGCGCGGGGGTAGGGAGGAGGAACGACACCGCTGAGGTACGGGATGAACGGAACCATGCCGGCCACGGTGAACAGCAGGGCCGGGTCGTCGGTGACGAGCGAGGCCGACGGCACGATGGTGTGGTTCTTCTTCTCGAAGTAGTCGAGGAAGCGCTGAGCGATCTCGGCGGTTTTCATGTCGGGTCTTTCCGTGGGCGTGCGGATCCGCCCCGGTGAAGGGGGCGGGATGCCGGGAGGTCAGTCGGTGGGGGCGGCGTTCTTGGCGGCCGCGGCGACGGTCGCGGCCGCGTCGGCCGCCGTGTCGGCGGCGCTGGCCGCCACGGTCTTGGCGTCGTCGAGGACGTCGGACAGGCGCGTCTCCTGCTCGTGGTAGGCCTCGCTCATGCGGTCGGCGAACTCGCCGATCCGGGCGTCGACCTGGGCCAGCAGCTCCTGACCGCGGGGGTCCTTGTTGACCAGGTGCGCGGCCACGAAGCCTCCGGCGATGCCCAATACGAACCAGACGAGGCTTCTCACGTTCACCACTTCTTCCTCGAGCGAGCGCCGCGGGCGCGGCATCCCTTCATCGTAGGCGACAGGGTCGCGCGAGCGCGCGTCCGGACGATGGATGCCATCCGCCCCGGGACCGCGACCGGGAACGACGAAGGGCGCCGGGAGAACCCGACGCCCTTCGGCTCGTGAGTGCGGGACTCAGCGAGCGGCGTAGTACTCGACGACGAGCTGCACGTCACACGTGACGGGCACCTCGGCACGCTTCGGGCGACGCACGAGACGTGCCTGCAGCGTCGAGAGGTCGACCTCGAGGTAGCCCGGAACGGGGGGCAGGACCTCGGCGTGTCCGCCGGCGGCCGCGACCTGGAAGGGCTCGAGGCCCTCGCTCTTGGGCTTGACGTGCACGAGCTGACCCGGCTTCACGCGGAAGGACGGGCGGTCCACGAGCTGGCCGTCGACCAGGATGTGGCGGTGCACGACGAGCTGGCGTGCCTGAGCCGTGGTGCGGGCGAAGCCCGAACGAACGACCAGGGCGTCCAGACGCATCTCGAGGAGCTCGACCAGGTTCTCACCGGTCAGGCCGTCGGTGCGGCGGGCCTCGTTGAACGCGATGCGCAGCTGCTTCTCGCGGATGCCGTACTGCTCGCGCAGACGCTGCTTCTCGCGAAGACGGACGGCGTAGTCGCTGTCAGCCTTGCGCTTGGTGCGGCCGTGCTCGCCGGGAGCGTAGGGACGCTTCTCGAGGTAGCGGGCGGCCTTGGGGGTGAGCGCGACGCCGAGGGCGCGCGACAGACGGACCTTGCGGCGGTCCTGAGACTTCGTTGCCACGAAGTACTCCTTCCGATGACGTGGCCGCGCCTTTCGCGGCTCACGGACGTATCGCCCCCTTCCGCCCGATCCGGAACGCACGCCGGGGCGCACCGGAAGGTGATCACAGGAAGGAGGGGATGCCCGAAAACCCTGTTTCGAGCCGGTTCATGTTATCAGAGGCGCCTGCGCGGCCGTTTCAGCCGCCGTCGAGGATGCGGCGGATCTTCTCCAGCCGCGCGGAGACGTCTCGTTCCGCGCCGTGGGAGGTGGGCTGGTAGTACTGCTTCCCCCGCAGCTCGTCGGGCAGATACTGCTGCGCGACGATGCCAATCTCGCTGTCGTGGGCGTATTTGTACCCCTTGCCGTGCCCGAGCCGCTTGGCGCCGGGATAGTGCGCATCGCGGAGGTGCAGCGGGACGCGCCCGAACCCGCCCGCGCGGACGTCGGCGATCGCGGCGTTGATCGCGTTGTACGCGGCGTTCGACTTCGCCGTCGTCGCGAGGTACACCGTGGCTTCGGCCAGGGGTATGCGTCCCTCGGGCATACCGATGAAGGCCACGGCGTCGGCGGCCGCGACCGCGATCTGCAGTGCCTGCGGGTCGGCGAGCCCGATGTCTTCCGCGGCCGAGATCACGAGGCGCCGCGCGATGAAGCGGGGGTCCTCCCCCGCTTCGATCATGCGCGCGAGGTAGTGGATGGCGGCGTCGACGTCGGATCCGCGCACCGACTTGATGAACGCGCTGATGACGTCGTAGTGCTCGTCGCCCTGACGGTCGTAGCGCAGCAACGCACGGTCGACGGCCTGCGCGATGTGGTCGCCGGTGATCACCGGGCGCGGGTCGGCGGCATCCGAGGGGTCGCGGTCGTCGTCTTCCTCGTCGCCGGGTGCCGCGCGGCTGGCGTCGTCGGCCGCGACGGAGGCCGCGGCCTCGAGCGCGGTCAGCGCGCGCCGGGCGTCACCGGAGGCGAGGCGCACGAGCGCGGATCGTGCGTCGTCGCTGAGGACGACGGCGTCGCCGAGGCCGCGCGGGTCGGTGACAGCGCGATCGACGAGGGCGCCGAGGTCGTCGTCTCCGAGAGGGCGGAGGGTGAGGAGCAGCGACCTGGACAGCAGAGGGGAGATGACGGAGAACGACGGGTTCTCAGTGGTGGCGGCGATGAGCACCACCCAGCCGTTCTCGACCCCGGGAAGCAACGCGTCCTGCTGGGCCTTCGTGAAGCGGTGGATCTCGTCGAGGAACAGGATCGTCGACTGCCCGTACAGGTCGCGCTGGGTGAGTGCCTCCTGCATGACCTCGCGGACGTCCTTCACCCCCGCGGTGATCGCGGAGAGCTCCACGAACCGTCGCCCCGAGGAACGCGCGATGGCCTGCGCGAGCGTGGTCTTGCCCGTGCCCGGCGGTCCCCACAGGATGACCGACACCGCCGACCCGGATGCCGAGGAGTCGGCGCCCGCGAGCGTCACGAGGGGCGAGCCGGGGCGCAGCAGATGACCCTGGCCGGCGACCTCGTCGAGACTCGTCGGGCGCATGCGCACCGCGAGCGGGGTCTGGCCCTGGAAGAGGGCGGAAGCAGAGGTCACCGACCCAGGCTAATCGCGACCGCCGACACGGGATCGGGCTTCTTTGTGGGCTCATCGCGACGATGCGTAGGATCGGGGCGGTCCGCAGGCGGTGAAGAGAGGTCGATGTGGCAACGGGTGGCAAGGATCGGCAGAGCCGCGAACAGCGCGAGCGCGCCCGGGCGTATCAGGCCCGCCAGGAACTGCATCGTCGGCAGACGAAGCGTCGGACGCGCGACAACGTCCTCGCGCTGATCGTCGGGCTCGTGGTGATCGCCGGCGCCGTCGGCCTGCAGACGGTGTACTTCGTCAGCGGGCCCGGCGCGCCGACGCCGGAGCCCACGGTCGCCGACACTCCCACTCCGCAGCCCAGCGCCCCTCTGCTCGACCCCACGGTGGCGCCGACCCCCTGATCCTGTGGCGACGGCATCCGTCGTACTAGGCTCGGAGGGTCCTTCTCCCCCAGGCGGCCCTGCCGCGATGAGGTGCTTCCCGTGACTTCCGTTCCCTCCTCCGACCCCACCGACACCACTCCCGCCGTCGCCGACGACGCCGAGACGTCCGACCAGACCATCGAGTCCCCCACCGATGAGACGGTGACCGAGACCGTGTCGGATGACGCGATCCCTGCGACAGACGAGCCCGAGACGGAGGCAGCCGCCGCCGACGAGATCGCGGCGACCGAGGATGCTCCCGTGACCGAGGACGCTCCCGCGACCGAGGATGCTCCCGCGACCGAGGAGGCCGAGGGCGACTCCCCTGTCGCCGACGAGGCGCCGAACCAGGTGGCTCCGAAGGCGACGCCCGCTCCGGGCCCTCGCCCCGGACCGCGACCGGGCGCGCGCGTTGCCGCACCGGTCGCACCGTGGGGTCGCGTGGACGAGGACGGGACGGTATCCGTCCGCGAGGGTGAGGAGTGGCGCGTCGTCGGGCAGTACCCCGACGGCACGCCCGACGAGGCTCTCGCCTACTACACCCGCAAGTTCGCCGATCTGGCGGGTGAGGTGACCCTCCTCGAGGTGCGCCACCGCCGGGGCGGCGCCTCCGCCTCCGACCTGCGCTCCACCGCCGCGACCGTTCGCGCCAAGGTCGACGGCGCCGCCGCGGTCGGCGACCTCGCGGCTCTGCTCGCGCGCCTCGATGCGCTGACCGCCGAACTCGCCGAGGCCAGTGAGACCGAGGCCGCCGCGGCCAAGGAGGCCGTCGAGGACGCGGTACGCGAGCGCACCGAGATCGTGGAGCAGGCCGAGGCTCTCGCCGCGCGTGACCCGCAGTCCGTTCAGTGGAAGCAGATGACGGCCGACATGACGGCCCTCTTCGACCGCTGGCAGGCCCACCAGCAGAACGGTCCGCGTCTGCCGAAGTCGACCGCTCAGCAGTTGTGGCGCCGCTTCCGCGACGCGCGCGCGACCGTCGACCGGCACCGCCGAGAGTTCTTCTCGGCCCTCGACGAGACGCACAAGTCGGCGCGCGACGTCAAGACGCGGCTGGTCGAGCGAGCCGAGGCGCTCGCTCCGCGCGGCGAGGACGGCATCCCCGCGTACCGCGACCTGCTCGACGAGTGGAAGGCGTCGGGACGAGCCGGCCGCAAGGTCGACGACGCGCTCTGGGCTCGATTCAAGGCCGCGGGCGACGCGCTCTACAGCGCGCGGATCGAGCGCGAGACGGCGGACGCCGAGGCATCGAAGGAGAAGATCGAGCAGAAGCGTGCCCTCCTCGAAGAGGCGGCGCCGATCGTCGACGAGAAGAACCTGGCGACCGCTCGTCAGAAGCTGACCGCGATCCAGCGGCAGTGGGACGAGATCGGACGCATCTTCCCGCGTGACAAGGAGCGCGTGCTCGACGACGAGCTCCGCAAGATCGAGCAGAGCGTCCGCGCCCGTGAGGACGCCGACTGGAAGCGCAACGATCCCGAGCAGAAGGCGCGTGCGAACGACATGACGCGTCAGCTCACCGATGCGATCGAGAAGCTCGAGGCCGAGCTGGCCGCGGCCGAGGCCAAGGGTGACAAGCGCGCCGCTGCCCAGGCGTCGGAGGCTCTCGAGGCTCGGCGCACGTGGCTGCGCGCTCTGGGCGGCTGAACGTTCTCCACAGTCCGGCGTCCGTAGACGCCGAGCGAGAGACCATCCCGGCACACTGTCGGGATGGTCTCTCCCTTTCTGTACTTCCCCGGAGAACGACTCTCCCTGACCGAGCTGACCGCTGCGTGCCTCGACGGGCTCCTCACACCGATCGGTGAGGGCTTCATGCCGGCGGATGCGGTCGAGACGACGTGGATGCGCGCGCGGAGCCTGGCCCCTCTCCTCGGCGATCGTTGGGCAGCCGTTCGAGCAAGCGCCGCGTGGGTTCACGGGGGCATCGTTCTCGAGCCGACGCGCCACCACGTCCAGCGGGCGTCCGCCGAGAGGACACGGCCGGTCCGGTGGGCGGGCGTGATCTCGCACGATGTGCGCGTACCGCCGGGCGACGTCGTCACGATCGCCGGAGTGCAGGTCACGAGTCCCGGTCGGACGCTCGTCGACCTTGCCCGATCAGCGGATGCCGACGACATCGCCGCCGCGTCCTCCTGGGGTGTCGCGAGCCCCGAGCTCGTCGCCGACGCACGGGCCTGGATCGCCCGGCATCCCCGATTCCCCTACGGTCGGCGCGCCGACGAGGTTCTCGCCTCCGTCGGCAGCCCGTGAGCGCAGCTGCTCAGGAGGAGGTGACGCGGTACACGTCGTAGACGGCGTCGATGCGCCGCACGGCGTTGAGGACGCGGTCGAGGTGGACGGTGTCGCCCATCTCGAACACGAACTTGCTGAGCGCCAGGCGGTCGTTCGTCGTGGACACCGTGGCCGACAGGATGTTGACGTGGTGCTCGCTCAGGACGCGCGTCACGTCGCTCAGCAGCCCCGACCTGTCGAGCGCCTCGACCTGGATCTGGACGAGGAAGACGCTCTTCGTGGTCGGTGCCCACTCGACGTCGATGAGCCGCTCGGGATCTTCGCGGAGCGACTTGACGTTCGTGCAGTCGGAGCGATGCACGGACACGCCGCTGCCGCGGGTGACGAAGCCGACGATCTCGTCGCCCGGCACGGGCGTGCAGCACTTCGCGAGCTTGACCAGGATGTCGGGGGCGCCCCGCACCAGCACGCCCGAGTCGCCGCCGCGCGGTGCGCGACTGCGCCCGACCTGCGGCAGGTCGATCGGGCCGGTCGAGGTGTCGTCGGCGCTGACGAGGGCCGTGACCTTCTCGATGACCGACTGCGTCGAAACGTGGCCCTCGCCTACGGCTGCGTACAGCGCGGACACGTCCTCGTAGTGGAACCCGCGTGCGACCTCGGTGAACGAGTCCTGGTTCATGAGGCGCTGCAGGGGAAGATTCTGGCGGCGCATCGCGCGCGCGATGGAGTCCTTGCCCTGCTCGATCGCCTCTTCGCGGCGTTCCTTCGTGAACCAGCCGCGGATCTTGTTGCGTGCGCGCGTGCTCTTGACGAACCCGAGCCAGTCCTGACTCGGCCCGGCGTCGGGGTTCTTGGAGGTGAAGACCTCGACGACGTCGCCCGACTGCAACTCGGTCTCCAGCGGCACGAGCCGGCCGTTGACCTTCGCGCCCATCGTGCGGTGGCCGATCTCGGTGTGGACGGCGTACGCGAAGTCGACCGGCGTGGCGCCCTTCGGCAGACCGATGACGCGCCCCTTCGGCGTGAAGACGTAGACCTCTTTCGCGCCGATCTCGAAGCGCAGAGAATCGAGGAACTCGCCCGGGTCGGCGGTCTCCGCCTGCCAGTCGGAGATACGGGCGATCCACGCCATGTCGGTGTCGGAGGCCTTGGCATCGGTCTTACCGCCGGCCATCCGCTCTTTGTACTTCCAGTGCGCCGCGACACCGAACTCGGCCTGCTGGTGCATCTCGTGCGTGCGGATCTGGATCTCGACCGTCCGCCCGCTCGGACCGATCACGGTCGTGTGCAGCGACTGGTAGAGGTTGAACTTCGGCGTGGCGATGTAGTCCTTGAACCGGCCGGGCAGCGGCGTCCATCGGGCGTGGATCGCGCCGAGCACCGCGTAGCAGTCGCGCACCGTGCCGACGAGAATGCGGATGCCGATGAGGTCGTAGATGTCGTCGAACTCGCGGCCCCGCACGACCATCTTCTGGTACACCGAGTACAGCTGCTTCGGACGGCCCATGACCCGGCCGCGCACCCGCAGTTCGCGCAGGTCTGCGTCGATCGCGTCGATCACCGTCTGCACGTACTGCTCGCGCTGCGGCGTGCGCTGGCGCACCAGGCTCTCGATCTCGGCGTAGAGCTTGGGGTGCAGCACCGCGAAGGAGAGGTCTTCGAGCTCGCTCTTGATCGCTTGGATACCGAGACGGTGGGCCAGCGGCGCGTAGATCTCGAGCGTCTCGGTCGCCTTCTTGGCGGCCTTGTGCGGAGGGACGAATCCCCACGTGCGCGCGTTGTGCAGCCGGTCGGCGAGCTTGATGAGGAGCACACGGATGTCGCGCGACATCGCCACGATCATCTTGCGGACGGTCTCGGCCTGGGCGCTCTCGCCGTACTTGACCTTGTCGAGCTTCGTGACGCCGTCGACGAGCATCGCGACCTCGTCGCCGAAATCGGCGGCGAGCTGGTCGAGCGGGTAGTCGGTGTCTTCGACGGTGTCGTGCAGCAGCGCCGCGGCGATGGCCTTGGGGCCGAGGCCGAGCTCGGCGAGGATCTGGGCGACCGCGAGCGGATGCGTGATGTATGGCTCGCCGCTCTGACGCTTCTGACCCTCGTGGGCCTTGTCGGCCACGGCGTACGCGCGCTCGATGATGCCGAGGTCGCCCTTGGGGTGGTGCGTGCGCACCGTCCGCAACAGCTTGTCGACGTCGTCACGCCGGGCCGCGCGCGAGAAGATGCGCGGAACCAGTCGCCGAAGGGATGACGGCGGCGGCGCGGGGGACGTGGTCTCGGTCATCGATCCCCTCCCCCCGGTGCTGCGGTCAGTCTTCCCATCCTACGCCGCGTGAGGCCGGTGCCCGCCCGTCAGGCGGGGACACCGGCCTTCTCGCGGGCGGAGCGCACGCGGGTGTCGCGCGCCGCGATGGCGGGCTCGCGCTCGCGCAGCAGCGCGTACAGCGGGACCGCGACGAACAGAGTCGAGTAGGCCGCGACGATCGTGCCGACGAAGATCGACAGCGAGATGTCGCTGAGGGTGCGAGCGCCCAGCGGAACACCGATGAACAGGATCGCGCCGACCGGCAGGATCGCGACCACGGTGGTGTTGATCGAGCGGATGAGCGTCTGGTTCGCCGCGAGGTTGACCGACTCGGCGAACGTCCGGCCCGACAGCTCGCCGTCCTGGCGGGTGTTCTCGCGCACCTTGTCGAACACGACGGTCGTGTCGTACAGCGCGTACGACAGGATCGTGAGGAAGCCGATGACGGCCGCGGGCGAGATCTCGAAACCGAAGATGGCGTAGACGCCGATCGTGATCACGAGGACGTCGACGAGACCGATGATCGCGGCCACCGACATCTTCCACGTGCGGAAGTACAGGGCCAGGATGACGAACGTCAGCGCGAGGAAGATCGACAGGCCCCACAGGGACTGACGAGTGACGTCCGCACCCCACGTGGGTCCGATGAACGAGTTCGTGATCTCGCTCGACGGCACTCCGTATCCTTCGGCGAGGGCGTTGGACACGGCCTGTGTCTGCTGATCGTCGAGCTGATCGGTCTGCACGCGCACGGCCTGATCGCTGATCGTGGAGACGCGCGTCGTGGTGCCCGGGACGACCGAGGTGACGGCATCCGTCGCGATGGCTTGGTCGAAGGAGGTGGGATTCGAGACCGTGAACTGCGACCCGCCGGTGAACTCGATCGAGAACTGGACGGGGCGGAAGAGCGGCACGAGTGCCGCACCGATGACGAGGACGGCGGCGATGATGAACCACAGGCGCCGACGCTGGACGAACGGGAAC
Organism: Microbacterium canaveralium; assembly: GCF_047238045.1. Classification (NCBI taxonomy): domain Bacteria; kingdom Bacillati; phylum Actinomycetota; class Actinomycetes; order Micrococcales; family Microbacteriaceae; genus Microbacterium; species Microbacterium canaveralium. The sequence continues at coordinate 1,588,069 of NZ_JBDFMA010000003.1, forward strand.
GAGGTCTTCCCCGAGTACAGATCGTTGCCGAGCTGCGACATGGAGCGCATCAGTCGTCTCCCTCCTTCGTGGGGCGCGTATTGCTCTGTGCGGCGGCGAGCTCGGCGCGCTTGCGCTCGGCGATCGTCTGGCGCCGCTGCGCCTCTCCGCGGGAACGGTTGGCGCGGCCCGAGACGGCGGTCGCCGCCGGGGCGCGGAACTGCGCGCGGCCGCGGTAGACGGCACCGAGCGCCTCGGGATCCATGCCCGAGAGCGGGTGGCCCGAACCGAAGAAGCGCGTGCGCGCCAACAGTTGCATGACCGGGTGCGTGAACAGGATGAAGATCAGGATGTCGATCGCGGTCGTCAGGCCGAGCGTGAACGCGAAGCCCTTCACCGTGGCATCCGCCAGGATGTACAGCACGATGGCGGCGAGGATGTTGATCGACTTCGAGATGTAGATCGTGCGCTTCGCTCGCGACCAGCCGTCCTCGACGGCCGCGGTGATCGACTTCCCGTCGCGCAGCTCGTCACGGATGCGTTCGAAGTAGACGATGAACGAGTCCGCGGTGAAGCCGATGGTGACGATGAGGCCCGCGACACCGGCGAGGGACAGGCGGAAGCCCATACGCCAGGCCAGGATGCACAGGGTCACGTACGTGAGCACCGCCATGACGCCCAGCGACGCGATGATCACGGTTCCCAGCGCGCGGTACACGATGAGCGAGTAGATCGCGACGAGGCCGAGGCCGATGAGACCGGCGATGAAGCCGACCTGCAGCTGCTGCGAACCGAGGGTCGCCGACACCGTGTCGGAGCTGACGACCGTGAAGCTCAGCGGCAGGGCGCCGTACTTGAGCTGGTCGGCGAGGGCCTTCGACGTCTCCTGCGTGAAGCTGCCCGTGATGCTGGGGCGGCCGTCGACGATGATGCCGTTCATCGAGGGAGCCGACAGCACCGAGCCGTCGAGGACGAAGGCGAACTGGTTGAGCGGCGCCTGAGCACCGTACAGGCGCTGGCTGATCTCGGAGAACTTCTGCGTGCCCTGGTCGTTGAAGACGAGGTTGACCGCCCACTGGCCGGTGTTCTGTTCCTGACCGTTCGTGGCGTTGCTGATGTCGGTGCCGTCGAGCTCGACGGGGCCGAGGATGTACTTGACCGATCCGTCGTCGCTGCACGTGATCAGCGGCTGGTCGGCGGGCGCCTGCGCGGGGTTGTTCGTGGGGTTGGCGCAGTCGTACGAGAGGAACTGCGCCTGCAGGGCCGGAGTCACCCAGGACAGGTCGCTGCCGTTGGTCGGGGAGGCGGTGGGCGTCGACGGCAGCGACGGGTCGGGCGTCGGGTACGGCGTGTTCTGCCCGTCCTGACCGACGAACGACGTCGCCGGCGATCCCGTGTACAGCACCGCGCGCAACTGCAGCTGAGCGGAACTCTGAATGCGCTCACGCGTGGCCTCGTCGGCCTGCCCGGGGATCTGCACGACGATGTTGCGGCCGCCCTCGGTGGCCACGTCGGCTTCGCCCACGCCCGAGGCGTCGACGCGCTGCCGGATGATCGACACCGCCTGCTGCAGCTGGTCGGCGTCAGGGTTCGCGCCGTCTGTGGTCTGGGCGGCCAGGATGATCTGCGTCCCGCCCTGCAGGTCGAGGGCGAGGTCGGGGGTCCAGGAGCTGGCCTGGAAGGCGTACACGCCCAGCGCGTTGATGCCGAACAGCACGCCGGTGATGGCGAGCAGTCCGGTCAGCACGCGCCAGGCGTGGCGGACGGGAGTCGAGGGCGCCACGGAGTCGGCTTTCTGTGCGGCGGTGAACGGAAGGGGCGGAGGGTCAGACCTGCGGACGGTCCTTGTCGTCGCGCTCGGTCTCGGCCTGGCGGGCCGCGCGGTGGTCGTCGCTGATCGAGCTGATGTCGCCGTCGGCGACGCCCGCGACGTACTCGGCCTCGGACTCCTCGGCCTCGATGAAGTCGTCTTCGGTCACGAAGCCCTGAGCCGGGTTCACGATGCGCAGCACGGCCTGGCTGTGGACCTTGATGACCACGCCCGGTGCGATCTCCACCTGAGCGGGCTTGTCGAGGTCTTCACCGTCATACTCGACGATCGTTCCGTACAAGCCACCCTGCAGCAGCACCTCGGAGCCCGGAACGGTCTGACGGGCCTTCTCCTCCTGCTCGAGCTTCTGCTTCTGCATGCGGCGACGCGAGCTCCAGAACATGAAGACCAGCAGGCCGATCAGCAGGATGATCAGGCCGTAGTTGGCGAAGAAGTTCGCGAAATCCATGGAGGCGGTGCACCTTTCGATTCAGGCGAGCCGTGCGGCACTGCCTAAGGGGGTCGGGGAATCCCTCGCCGAGTATAGGTCATCCCCCTTGACTGAACCGGAGCAGTCCGTCGGGGTGCGGAGCGCCGAGGTGGTCGTACGCCTCGGGGGTGGCGACGCGTCCGCGGGGGGTGCGTCCCATGAAGCCGATGCGCACGAGATAGGGCTCGACGACCGACTCGATCGTCTCGGGCTCTTCGCCGACGGCGACCGCGAGGGTGCTGAGCCCGACCGGGCCGCCTCGGAAGCGTCGCACGAGCGCGTCGAGCACCGCCCGGTCGAGGCGGTCGAGGCCGATGGCATCCACGTCGTAGAGGTCGAGCGCCGCGTCAACGGTGCGAACGTCGGCGTCGCCGGCATCCGTCCCCGTCGACGGGCCGTACACGACGAGGTAGTCGCGGACGCGTCGGAGCAGCCGGTTGGCGATGCGCGGGGTGCCGCGGGAGCGACGCGCGATCTCGGAGCGGGCGGTACCCGGTAGTCCGACGTCGAGCATGGATGCCGAGCGCGAGACGACGCGTTCGAGCTCTTCCGGCTCGTAGTACTCCAGGTGGGCGGTGAATCCGAACCGGTCGCGGAGAGGGTTGGGGAGGAGTCCCGCGCGGGTGGTCGCGCCGACGAGCGTGAACGGGGCGAGATCGAGCGGGATGCTGGTCGCCCCGGCGCCCTTGCCGACCATGATGTCGATGCGGAAGTCTTCCATCGCGAGGTACAGCATCTCTTCGGCCGAGCGCGCCATCCGGTGGATCTCGTCGATGAAGAGCACCTCGCCGGGCGTGAGCGATGACAGCAGGGCCGCGAGGTCTCCGGCGTGCTGGATGGCCGGACCGCTGGACAGTCGCAGCGGGCGGCCGCTCTCGTGCGCGACGATCATCGCGAGCGTCGTCTTGCCGAGACCGGGTGGACCCGAAAGCAGGATGTGGTCGGGCGAGCGCTGCTGGATGCGCGCCGCATCGAGCAGAAGCTGCAGCTGGCCGCGCACCTTCTGCTGCCCGACGAACTCGCTCAGCGAGGTCGGGCGCAGCGCACCCTCGATCGCGAGCTCAGTCTCGTCGTCGGGCGAACCGGCGTCGCGCACGACGTCAGCCACCGACGGGTTCCTTGCGCGCGGGCCCCAGCATCGCGAGCGTCAGACGCAGCAGCGCCTGCACCGACGCGCGGTCGGCCTCGGCGGCGTCCTCGGCGACGGATGCCACGGCCTCGGCGGCGACGCGCTCGCTCCACCCGAGCCCGATGAGGGCTTGCGTGACCTGCAGCGGCACCTGCCCGTGCGCGGCCACCGCGGCGGGTGCCTGAGCCGTGGGCACGGCGAGCTTGCCGGCGAGCTGCACGACGATGAGTTTCGCCGTCTTCGGGCCGATCCCGGACACGCGCTTGAAGGGGGCGTCGTCGTCATCGGTGACGGCCTGCGCGATCTGCGGCACCGTCAGATACGACAGCACCCCCAGCGCGGACTTCGGGCCGACGCCCGTGACGCCGATCAGCTGCGTGAACACGGTCAGTTCTTCGCGCGTCTCGAAACCGAAGAGCGACAGGGCGTCTTCGCGCACGACCAGGTGCGTGTGCAGGTGCACCTGATCGCCGACGTGGGTCGCGCGAGCGACCTGCGGCGTGACGGCCACGGAGAGCCCCACTCCCCCGACGACCACGACGAGCGCGTCGTCGCCGACGTGCGCGGCGACACCCTGCAGCGAAGAGATCATGCGACGAGCCTACGCGCCGGTTCGGACCTTTGTTCGAGCGACACGCGTCGCTGTGGACGGCTGACGCTTCTCGGCATCCCGCCAGGCCTTCTGTGCGGGAGTGAGGTCGCCGCCGGTCGCGGCCGTCGCCGCTCCCCCGCGCCACGCGTGGCACAGGGCCAGGGCGAGCGCGTCGGCGGCGTCCGCCGGCTGCGGCAGGGCGTCGAGGCGGAGCACGCGCGCCACCATCGTCTGGACCTGCAGCTTGTCGGCGGATCCGTAGCCGGTGATGGCGGCCTTGACCTCGCTGGGGGTGTGGGTGGCTGCCGGGATGCCGTGCTCGGCGGCGAGCAAGAGAGCGATGCCGCTCGCCTGAGCGGTGCCCATCACCGAGTGGCGGTTGTTCTGCGCGAACACGCGCTCGACGGCGACCACCTGGGGCTCGTGCGCGGCGAGCACCTCCCGGATGCCGGCGGCGATCGTCGCGAGACGCTTCTCGATCGGATCGGTCACGGCCGAACGCACGACGCCGACGTGCACGAGCGAAGCGGAACGATCGGGCGCGACGTCGACGACCCCGATGCCGCAGCGCGTCAGACCGGGGTCGATGCCGAGGACGCGCAGAGAACGAGACACGACCCCCACGCTAGGCGCAGGGGTCGTGGAGTCGAGCAGGGCGCGCCCTTACTCGTCGTTCTCGAGCTCGGCCTGCACCTCGGGGCTCATGTCGAAGTTCGTGTAGACGTTCTGGACGTCGTCGCTGTCTTCGAGCGCGTCGATGAGGCGGAAGACCTTGCGGGCGGTGTCGGCGTCGACCTCGACCTTGAGCGAGGGGACGAACTCCACATCGGCGGAGTCGTATTCGATGCCGGCCTCTTGCAGTGCCGAACGGACGGTGACCAGGTCGCTCGCCTCGGTGATGACGCCGAAGCCGTCGCCGTGGGGCTCGACCTCTTCCGCGCCGGCCTCGAGGACCGCGAGCATGACGTCGTCCTCGGTCGTGCCCTCGGAGGGAACGACGATGACACCCTTACGGCTGAAGTTGTACGCCACGCTGCCAGGGTCGGCGAGTGTGCCGCCGTTGCGGCTCAGCGCGGTACGAACCTCGGCTGCGGCGCGGTTCTTGTTGTCGGTCAGACATTCGATGAGGAACGCGACGCCGTTGGGCCCGTATCCCTCGTACATGATCGACGCGTACTCGACGGCCTCGCCGCCGATACCGGCACCGCGCTTGATGGCGCGGTCGATGTTGTCTTTGGGGACCGAGGTCTTCTTGGCCTTGAGCACCGCGTCGAAGAGCGTCGGGTTGCCCTGGAGGTCCGCCCCACCGAGCTTGGCGGCGACCTCGATGTTCTTGATGAGCTTGGCCCACGACTTGGCGCGGCGGGCGTCGACGACCGCCTTCTTGTGCTTGGTCGTGGCCCATTTGGAGTGTCCGGACATGGGTTCCAGTCTAGAACGAGGGCGCCGTCATCCCGGCGCGGCTGCGGACGCGGCCGAGGAACCGCGCATGGAAGCGCGTCTCGCCCGTCGACTCCGGGTGGAAGGCGATGCCGAGGAGGTTGCCCTGCTCGACCGCCACGACGCGTCCGTCGGGCAGCGAAGCGAGCGCGGTGGCATCCGGGCCCGTCTCGACCACCACGGGCGCGCGGATGAACACGGCGTGCACGGGCGGATCCCCGAGGACGGGCACGGGGAGGTCGGTCTCGAACGACTGCGTCTGGGAGCCGAAGGCGTTGCGCTGGACAAGGACGTCGAGTCCGCCGAAAGTGCGCTGGCCCGCGATCGCGCCGTCGATTCGGTCGGCGAGGAGGATGAGCCCCGCGCACGTGCCGAGCACGGGCAGCCCCGCGGCGATCGCCGCGCGCACGGGGTCGAAGAGGTCGAACGCCCGCGCGAGCTTGTCGATGACGCTGGACTCGCCGCCCGGGAGGACGAGGCCGTCGACCTCCGCGAGTTCGGACGCCCGCCGGACGGGCCGAGCGTCGGCGCCCAGGTCCGCGAGCACGCGCAGGTGCTCGCGGACGTCGCCCTGGAGGGCGAGGACGCCGACGCGAGGGGTGTTACCAGCCACGCTCGGCCAGGCGGTGCGGGGCCGGGAGGTCGGCGACGTTGATGCCGACCATGGCCTCGCCGAGACCGCGCGAGGCCTCGGCCACGATCTTGGGGTCGTCGTGGAACGTGGTCGCCTTCACGATCGCGGCGGCACGCTGCGCGGGGTTACCCGACTTGAAGATGCCCGAGCCGACGAAGACGCCGTCGGCGCCCAGCTGCATCATCATCGCCGCGTCGGCCGGGGTCGCCACGCCGCCCGCGGTGAAGAGGACGACGGGGAGCGTCCCGGTCTCGGCGATCTCGGCGACGAGTTCGTACGGGGCCTGCAGCTCCTTCGCTGCGACGTACAGCTCGTCCTTGGTCTTGGCCCGGAGCGCGTTGATCTCGCCCGTGATGGTGCGGATGTGCTTGGTCGCTTCGGAGACGTCGCCGGTTCCGGCCTCGCCCTTGGAGCGGATCATCGCGGCACCCTCGGTGATCCGGCGGAGTGCTTCGCCGAGGTTGGTCGCGCCGCACACGAACGGCACGGTGAAGTTCCACTTGTCGATGTGGTTGACGTAGTCGGCGGGTGAGAGCACCTCGGACTCGTCGATGTAGTCGACGCCGAGTTCCTGCAGCACCTGCGCCTCGACGAAGTGTCCGATGCGGGCCTTGGCCATCACGGGGATGGACACCGAAGCGATGATGTCGTCGATCAGGTCGGGGTCGCTCATGCGGGCGACGCCGCCCTGCGCGCGGATGTCGGCGGGAACGCGCTCGAGGGCCATGACGGCAACGGCGCCGGCATCCTCGGCGATGCGGGCCTGGTCCGCGGTGACGACGTCCATGATCACGCCGCCCTTGAGCATTTCGGCGAGTCCGCGCTTGACGCGGGAGGTTCCGGTGTCGGTCATTGTCGATTCCCTTCGCGCTCCGGGGCGCTTGTTTTGGCTTAGGCCAAACCGTAGCACGGCGCAGGACATACGCTGGATGAAGCGAGAGGGGACGCATGACCGTCGACATCACCGGGCGCTCGGCATCCGAGATCTCCGTCGATCTGCGCGAACGCATCGAGCGGGGGCAGCTTCAGCCGGGAGACGCCCTCCCGCCGGTCCGCTCGCTGGCGGCCGACCTCGGAGTGAATCGCAACACCGTGGTCTCCGCGTACCGGATGCTCGCCCAAGCCGGGCTCGTGGTCGCCCGGGGACGCGGCGGCACGCGTGTCGCCGGGCGCGCCCCGGTGGCGCAGGAGGGGTACGCGGCGGGAACCGTCCTCCGCGACGTCGGCACCGGCAACCCCGATCCCGCGCTCATCCCCGATCCCGCCGCCGCGCTCGCTCGCTCGGGCCGTCCTGTGCTGTACGGCGAGCCGGTCGTCGATCCGGGACTCGAGGCGTGGGCGCGCGAATGGATGGCCGAGGGCCTTCCCGACCGTGACTGGCGCATCACGGTCACGAGCGGGGCCAGTGATGCGATCGAACGACTCCTCGCCCAGGCGCTCCAGCGCGACGACGCCGTCGCCCTGGAGGATCCGTGTTTCCTCTCGGCCCTGCACACCGTGCGACAGGGCGGGTATCGCGCGGTGCCGGTGGCGGTGGATGCCGAGGGGATGACGGTCGAAGGGCTCCGGGCCGCTCTCGCCGACGGCGTTCGCGCCGTCATCTGCACCCCGCGCGCCCACAATCCGACCGGTGCGAGCCTCACCGAGACGCGGGCCGCGCAGCTGCGGGACGTGCTCGCCGACCACCCGTACGTGCTCGTGATCGAGGACGACCACTTCTCGCTGCTGTCGCGCGCTCCCCTGCGCTCGATCATCGGCGAGACGCAGCAGCGGTGGGCCCGCATCCGGTCGGTGTCGAAGTTCCTCGGGCCCGACATGTGCCTCGCCGTCGTGGCATCCGATGACGAAACCGCCGAGCGGCTCGCGCTGCGGCTGACGCCCGGCACCACGTGGGTGAGCCACATCCTGCAGCGACTCACGCTCGCTCTCGTGACCGACCCGGAGGTACGCACGGGGATCGATCGCGCCGCGGAACACTACGCCGAACGCAACGACGCCTTCGCGGGGGCGCTGGCCGCGCGGGGACTGCCCCTCACCGTCGGAGACGGCCTGAACCTCTGGGTGCCGCTTCCCGCCCCCGCCGCGCTCGTCCGCGAGGACCTCATGCGGCGGGGATGGCTCGTGCGTGATGGTGATCACTTCTTCCTCTCCCCCGACAGCGCCGGAGACTATCTGCGGCTGACGGTTCATCACCTCGACGACGACGAAGCGGCGGCGCTCGCGGACGACCTGGCGAGCGCGGTGGCCGCGCTCCGGCCCTCCGTTCGGGGTGGGAGGATCGAAGGATGAAGGTCCTCTCGATCCAGTCCGCCGTCGCCTACGGCCACGTCGGAAACTCCGCCGCCGTCTTCCCTCTGCAGCGCATCGGCGTCGAGGTGCTGCCGGTGTACACGGTCAACTTCTCCAACCACACCGGCTACGGCGCGTGGCGCGGACCGCTCATCTCCCCCGCCGACGTCGCCGAGGTCATCACGGGGATCGAAGAGCGCGGGGTCCTCGGCGAGATCGACGTGGTGCTGTCGGGCTACCAGGGCGGCGAGGGCATCGCCGACGTCATCATCGACGCGGTCGCGCGGGTGAAGAAGGCGAACCCGGATGCCGTCTACGCCTGCGACCCGGTCATGGGCAACGCCAAGTCGGGCTGTTTCGTCGCCCCGGCGATCCCCGATCTTCTGCGCGAGCGGGTGATCCCCGTCGCCGACATCATCACGCCCAACCAGTTCGAGCTCGGGTTCCTCACCGGCACGGACCCCGGGAGCATCGAATCCACTCTCGAATCGGCCGATCTCGCGCGCGCCCGCGGCCCCCGGACCGTGCTCGTGACGAGTGTGGAACGACCCGACCGCGAGCCCGACACGATCGAGATGCTGGTCGTCGACGACGACGGCGCATGGATCGTGCAGACCCCCCTCATCCCGATGAAGGCCAACGGGTCGGGCGATGTCACGGCGGCGCTGTTCACCGCCCACTACCGTCGGACCGGCGATGCCGCCGATGCCCTTGCGCGCACGGCATCCAGCGTCTTTGACCTGCTCTCGAACACGTTCGAGTCGGGCTCGCGCGAACTGCTTCTCGTCGAGTCGCAGGAGGCGTACGCCCATCCGCGCCTGCAGTTCTCGGTGCGGCAGGTGCGCTGACCGGTCCCGGCGTCAGCCGCCGTAGACCTCGGTGTACGCGCTGATCCAGGCGTCGCCGTCGTCGGGGCACAGGAAGGTCGCCCCGAAGACCATAACGCTCGCGATCGGCGCCTCGGCGTAGGTGCGGTCGTCGCCCTGCAGGTCCGCGGGCACGAGCTGGGCGAACAGGGGGGACGTAGCCACGTGGGTGCGGAGGAGATCCGCGTCGATGGCGTGGTTGTTGAGGATCGCGGTCTCGCACGCGTCGGCGGCGAGGGCGAGCGAGAGGCTCTCATCCTCAGCGGTCCAGGCCACGCCCTGCTCCTCGACGTAGGCCTTCTGCTCGGCGATGAACTCCTTCTGTTCGGGGGTGACGGCCACGAGCGGCGTGCCGTCGAGGGGCAGCTGCTGCTCTTCGAAGAACTTCTCGCGCTCGGCGAACGCGTCGCCGACATCATCGCCCGCGTCGGGGCTCGCGGACTCGCCCGGGAACGGCGTCGGGTCCGTCGACTCGCCGGGGGCCGTCAGAGGCGCGCTCATCCCGTCGGGTCCCAGCGGGCTGGGCAGTCGGAGGCATCCGGTGGTGGTGCCGAGCGCGGTCGCGACGATGAGCGTCAGGACGAGGGGACGGAGGCGAGCCTTCATCACCCCACCGTAGCGTCGGGAGTCGGCGGCCCCGCGTGGGCTTGCGGTCGCGTCCTCAGGCGTTCCAGGCTTCGGCGACGGTGCGGCGCACGTCTCCGAGCAACTGCGGCAGCGCCTTGGTCTTGGCGATGATCGGGAAGAAGTTGGCGTCCGATGCCCAGCGCGGAACGATGTGCTGGTGCAGGTGCCCGTCGACGCCGGCTCCCGCGATGGCGCCCTGGTTCATGCCCAGGTTGAAGCCGTCGCAGCGGGAGACGGCTCGGAGCACCCGCATGCCGCGCTGTGTCAGCGCGCCGATCTCGGCGACCTCTTCGTCGGTCGCCTGGTCGTACGTCGCGATATGACGGTACGGGCAGACCAGCAGGTGCCCGGAGTTGTACGGGAAGAGGTTGAGCAGCACGTAGGCGCTCTTTCCGCGGGCGACGATCAGACCGTCCTCGTCGGACTTGCCGGGAGCGGCGCAGAACGGACAGTTCTGCTCCATCGGTTCACGCCCGGCTTGGATGTAGGCCATCCGGTGCGGTGTCCACAGGCGCTGGAACTCGTCCGGCACGCCGGGAAGCTCCGAGGCGGCGATGATCTCCGCATCGCCGACCGCGGAGGCATCCGGTTCGGTCGTCACGCGAGATCCTCGGCGGTGTCCACGAGTGCCCGGGTCGAGATGGCGCCGGTTATGCGGGCGATGGCCTCATCGACCCGGATGCCGTTGAGCTGGGTGCCGTCGCGGAACCGGAACGACACCGTGCCCCCCGCGCGGTCGGCCTCGCCGGCGATGAGCTGGAGCGGCACCTTCTGCGTGGTGTGCGTGCGGATCTTCTTCTGCATGCGGTCGTCGCTGTGGTCGACTTCGGCGCGCACGCCCTTCGTGCGCAGCTCGGCCACGATGCCGTCGAGGTACTCGCCGTACTCCGCGGCAACCGGCACGGCCACGACCTGCACAGGCGAGAGCCACACCGGGAACGCTCCGGCATAGTGCTCGAGCAGGATCGCGAAGAAGCGCTCCACCGAGCCGAAGAGCGCGCGGTGGATCATCACCGGGCGGTGCTTCTCGCCGTCGGGGCCGGTGTACTCCAGCTCGAAACGCTCGGGCTGGTTGAAGTCCAGCTGGATCGTCGACATCTGCCACGTGCGGCCGATGGCGTCGCGGGCCTGCACCGAGATCTTCGGGCCGTAGAACGCCGCCCCACCCGGGTCGGGCACCAGCTCGAGACCGGAAGCCTCGGCCACCTCGCGCAGCGTCTCGGTTGCCTCGGCCCACAGCGCGTCGTCGCCGATGAACTTGGGGTTCCCCTCCTCCTTCGTCGAGAGCTCGAGGTAGAAGTCGTGGAGGCCGTAGTCGCGCAGCGTCTGCAGCACGAAGTCGAGGCTGTGGGTCAGCTCGTCCTTGACCTGGTCGGCCGTGACGTAGATGTGCGTGTCGTCCTGGGTCAGGCCGCGGACGCGGGTGAGGCCGGAGAGCGTTCCGCTCTTCTCGTAGCGGTAGACCGAACCGAACTCGCTCAATCGAAGCGGCAGCTCACGGTAGCTCCGTCCGCGCGAGCGGAAGATCAGGTTGTGGAACGGGCAGTTCATGGGCTTGAGGTAGTACTCCTGGCCCTCGCGCGACACGTGCCCGTCGGCATCCACGACCTCGTCGAGCACCATCGGCGGGTACATGCCGTCGGCGTACCACTGCAGGTGGCCGCTCGTGATGAACAGATCGCCCTTGGTGATGTGCGGCGTGTTCACGACCTGGTAGCCGCTGGCGAGCAGGCGCTCACGCATGTAGCGCTCGATCTCGTACCGGATGATTCCGCCCTTGGGGTGGAACACGCTCAGGCCGGGGCCGATCTCGTCGGGGAACGAGAACAGGTCGAGCTCTTTGCCGAGCTTGCGGTGGTCGCGCTTCGCGGCCTCCTCCAGGCGGTGCTGGTAGGCGCGCAGGTCGTCCTTGGTCGCCCACGCGGTGCCGTAGATGCGCTGCAGCTGCGGGTTCTTCTCGCTACCGCGCCAATAGGCGCCGGCGATGCGGGTGAGGTCCCAGCCGTTGCCGATGAGGCGCGTACCGGGGACGTGCGGACCGCGACACAGGTCTTTCCAGACCGTCTCGCCGTCGCGGTTGACGTTGTCGTAGATGGTGAGCTCGCCCGCGCCGACCTCGACGTTCGCCCCCTCGGCGGCCTCGGCGGAGCCGCCCTTCAGGCCGATCAGCTCGAGCTTGAACGGCTCGTCGGCGAGTTCTGCGCGGGCCTCGTCGTCCGTCACGACGCGGCGGACGAAACGCTGGTTCTCGCGGACGATCCGCTCCATCTCCTTCTTGATGACCTTGAGGTCTTCGGGAGTGAAGGGGTCGTCCACCTGGAAGTCGTAGTAGAACCCGTCGGTGACCGGCGGTCCGATGCCGAGGTTGGCCTGCGGCTTGACACGCTGGACGGCCTGCGCCAGCACGTGCGCCGTCGAGTGCCGCAGGATCGACAGGCCCTCGGGGCTGTCGATCATGACCGGCTCGATCTCATCGTGGACGTGGACCGTCGTGGCGAGGTCTTTGAGCTCACCGTTCACGCGCAGGGCGACGACCGAACGGTCGGGGAAGAGGGCGAAGCCGTCGGCGGGATAGGTCTGCTCCGACGGCAGGGCGGCATCAGTCAAGGCGGTCTCCTGGATGGGTCGATTCCAGGCTACCCGCCGGGCGTGGCCTCGACGGCACACCGCGTGCCCCATAGTGGAGCGGTGACTCTGGCCATCATCGGCGGCGTGCTGTGGATCCTCGGCATCATCGCTCTCCTCGTCGGCATCTTCCCCGCCGACCAGGCTCTCGCCGTAGCCGACCGTGTCTGGCCCATCCTGTTGTTCGTCGTCGCGGTCACGGTGGTGGCGGAGCTGGCATCCAAGGCGGGGCTCTTCGACGTCGTCGCCGCGCGCCTCGCCCGGTTGGCGCGAGGACGGACGGTGTGGCTGTGGGCGCTCGTCGTGGCGTTGGCCACGGTGGCGACGGCCTTCCTGTCGCTGGATACCACCGCGGTGCTGCTGACGCCCGTCGTCGTCGCGATGGCGGTGGCTCGCAAGCTCGACCCGCTCCCGTTCGCGTTCGTCACCGTCGTGCTCGCCAACACCGCGTCGCTCGTGCTGCCGGTGTCGAACCTGACGAACCTGCTCGCGTCCGATGCTCTCGGCGGCCACGACCCCGTGGCGTTCCTCTCGCTGCTCGGGCCGTCGGCGCTCATCGCCATCGCGGTCTCGGTCGTGGTGCTCACGGCCGTGTTCCTGCGGAGGCTCCCGAAGAGGTACGCGGATGCCACGCCCCCGGCCGTCGCCGACCGAGTGCTGCTGAGGGTGTCCGCCGTGGTCACCGTGGCACTGCTGCCACTCCTGGTCATCGGACTCGACCCGTGGATGCCGGCCCTCGCCGCCGCGGTCGTCCTGATGGGGGTTTTCGCGTGGCGTGCTCCTCGGGCTCTCGGCATCCGCCTCGTTCCGTGGTCGCTGCTGGTGTTCGCCGGCGGGCTGTTTCTCGCCGTCGGTGCGTTGGAAGCCCTCGGGATCGGGCGCATCACGTCGGTGCTCGCCGGTTCGGGCGACGACCTCGTTTCGCTGTGGCAGGTCGCGGGCGTCGGCGCACTCGCGGCCAACGGGATCAACAACCTTCCGGCCTACCTCGCGATGGAGTCGGTGGCGGGGTCTCCCGTGCGCCTGGCGGCTCTCCTCATCGGCGTGAACGCCGGGCCCATCGTGACGCCGTGGGCGTCGCTCGCGACGCTGCTTTGGCACGACCGGCTCGTCGCGGCCGGGGTCGAGGTGCGCTGGAGTCGGTTCGTCGTTCTCGGTGCGGTGATCGCTCCGGTGATCCTGGTGCTGGCCGTTCTGCCGCTCGCGCTGTGACTCAGCTTTCGTACGCGCGAGCCCACGACTTCCGCGGGTCGATGAGCCAGACCGCGAGGCCCTCGCGGAGCTCGTACGGTTCGCCCGTGTAGAGCGTCGAGATGCGGTCGACGTAGGGAAGGGCGCGGTCTCCGGCGATCCTCTCGACGGCTTCGCCGCGCACGAACGCCATGGCGTACGGGTCGTCGGCGCCGGTCACCGAGATCGCGACGCGCGGATCACGGGAGATGTTGCGGTCTTTGAGAGTGCCGGCCTCCATGAAGATCGCGAGGCGTTCGCCCTCCACACCGACCCAGACGGGAACCGTGTGCGGGGAGCCGTCGCGCATCAACGTCGCGAGATGTGCCACCGCCCGGGTCTCGAAGTACGGCTTTGCGGTCGTCCAGTCGCTCATTCTGTGGCGAACCGTTCGATCACTTTCGTCATTCCCGGATTACGAGCGGATCGCCACGGGCGCCTGATCGTTCGGGACTTCGCTGAACACCATTTCTGCGCGCTGCTGTGGCTCGCGCGGCGTCGATTCGTCAGGCTCAGGAATCACGTAGAGTCCGCGACCGGAGTTCGCGTTGTAGGTCAGGGCGTGCAACCACGAGCTCGAGAGCTGTGGGTTTCGGCTGCCGTGATATTTGAAGACCAATGACACATTCGGGTGCACGTACACCGTGGTGCGGCCGCCGCCGATGCTGATGTCGTCCTTCCACGTGAAGGGGAAGCTCTCGCCGCGCCGCACCTTCGCCATGATCACCGCCTGCAGGTGTGCAAGGAGGCGGTCCTCGAACTCGACCTTGATGTCACCGTCGTAGATGAATTTGCCCACGCGAACCTCCGGAATGGCACTCCGATGACCGCGCATTTCTGGCGAGAAATGTGGGACGCGGCCGAAGGGGGATGCCACCGCTCTTTGCTGAAACATCTCGTGGTTCGCCGCAAAACGCAAGCCCACTTGTGCGAGTACCGGATCGGGGCTAGCGCCTCAATCGGCGCGCGAGATGCGGAGGATGACGCGCTCTCCCGCGCGGCGCTGGACGCGACGCACGAGCGCCTCGAATCCGATGATGGCGCGGAACTGCCACCCGTATTTACGCCGCAACGCGGAGTTGGCGCGGTCGTCTTCGGTGCTCGGGCTGGCGATCCGCGCCCTGCCCTGGACGGTGATGGCATCCTGGGCGACTGTCCCCATCCGGGAACACGGCCGGAGGGTGACGCGGTCGTCGTTGCGCAGGCGCTTGACCTTGCCGGTCTTGCGTTCGGTGGTGACGATCAACTCGTCACCGTCGCGCGCGATCCAGACGGGTGTCGCCACCGCGCTGCCGTCGCGGCGGTACGTGCTGAGAGAAACGAACGGTGACGAGGCGATCTCACGCCACAGCGTGTCGGGAACGGGCATGGCGTGACCGTACCGCGGGTACGCCAATGGACCGCGGGGCTTGCGTCTTCGTATTCAGAGGATCGATCTGCGTTCATACGAAACGTTGAGCATTGTTCACACGACTGGAACACATCGTGCATCGAGGCTCTCGGTCGCGCGTGCGACTCTGCCAAGAGAGGAGGTTCGCATGTCTCGCCACCACATCGCGACCCACGCCTACGACTTCCGCACGGGCTGGGTGCGCATCCCCCCGACCACGATGACTCCCGACCAGGCGGAAGCGCTGCGTGACCGAGGATTCACCATCGTGCGCTCCCGACGGGGGTGGTTCGGTATGCGCGAACTCCCGTTGACCTGGTACATCCCCCGATCCGACACTTCCGGCGGCTCGCGTATCCCGATCGCACCCGCCGACGAGCAGTCCGCGAAATTGCGGCAGCGTCTCAGCGCGTCGGCGGATGCCGAGTCGGAAGCGGATTCGGTCGTCGCACCGCTC
Source organism: Microbacterium canaveralium (assembly GCF_047238045.1). Lineage (NCBI taxonomy): Bacteria > Bacillati > Actinomycetota > Actinomycetes > Micrococcales > Microbacteriaceae > Microbacterium > Microbacterium canaveralium. Next base: position 1,603,627 of record NZ_JBDFMA010000003.1, read on the forward strand.
CCTGCGACGCGTCGGGCACGTCAGCGCGCGGGCGAGGACGAACGGTAGTCCCGCATCGGTGCCGCTGCCAATACGAGGCGGGAAAGCGAAAACCCCCGGCGAGCCGGGGGTTTCAGGTGGTGCGCGATACTGGGATCGAACCAGTGACCTCTTCCGTGTCAGGGAAGCGCGCTACCGCTGCGCCAATCGCGCCTATGAAGGCTGTTCAGTTGTAAGCGAGGTGGCGACGGGATTCGAACCCGTGTAAACGGCTTTGCAGGCCGGTGCCTAGCCGCTCGGCCACGCCACCGTGTGTGGTTCGACCCACGTGTCGTGATCCCCCGTCGGAAAACCTGACGGCGATCTTCACACTCGAGCGGATGACGAGACTCGAACTCGCGACCCCAACCTTGGCAAGGTTGTGCGCTACCAACTGCGCTACATCCGCATTTCGTTCCCGGGGCTTGCCCCGAGCACTCGTAAGACATTACCCGATTCCCGCGCCCTCGCAAAACCAGACGCGACCCGCGCGTGTCCATCCCGGCGGTCGGAACGGCGCCCGCGGATCGGGTAAGGTAATGAAGTCCCGTTCGGGACGAGGGCGATTGGCGCAGTTGGTAGCGCGCTTCCTTCACACGGAAGAGGTCGTCGGTTCGAGTCCGGCATCGCCCACCACCACACCCCCGGTTCACCGGGGGTTTCGTCTTTCCCGGTTCGCCCGCTCCACGGTCGCCTCGTCGCCTATGCTCGCGCTATGGAGCAGACCGACACACGGCCTATGCCCGGAACGCGCCTTCACGCCTAAGGGCCCGTACCCCTGCGCGAAACATCATCGCGCCGACATCGGTGCGGCACGCTGTCGGCGAGTTGTCGGCGGGATGCAGTCTCGCGGATACCGACCACCTCTCACACCGCAAGACGACCCGCGCGACACCGGCCACGCCGACGGCTGGGTCAGCCCTGCACCCAGCCGTACCGGGCGTGAAGCGCGGATGCCACGGCGTCGAAGCGGCGGCGGTCCAGAGCAGCGGCCTCGCGACGCATGCCGGCGTCGTGCACGAGGTAGACCTGCTCGATATCGACCCACGACGGGCGGTTCTGGGGATCCCACTCCCCCGCGCCGAGCGCGAGGTAGTCGCGATCGCCGGCGTGCGGCTTGCTCGTGAGGCGGACCGCGTACGAGCGGGTGGCATCCGCCCGACCGATGATGAGCACCGGACGGTCCTTGCCGCGCCCGTCGCGCTCCTCATACGGCACCCACGTCCACACGATCTCGCCGCCGTCCGGCTTGCTGTCGCGCTCGGGGGCGTAGGTGAGGGTGAGTCGTCGAGGCGGATCGACTTCCACCGTCGCCGTCTCTCCCGCGCCCGCCCCGGGCGTCAGCGGCGTGGAAGCAGCCTCACGCCGTTGTGGCGCCGACGAGGGCCGAAAGGCGCGCAGGAGGGCGGAGACGAGGCGCGAGGCGGTTCCCATACCCACACCCTAGACACCGCTCCGCCGACTCCCGCGCACGAAGAACGGGGCGCCACGGACGAATCCGTGACGCCCCGTCAGAGGGAGCGAGTGTCAGCGCGCGTCGCTGAGGACGTAGCCCTCTTCGCCGTGCACGACGGTGTCGATGCCGGCGATCTCGTCCTCGTTCTTGACGCGGAAGCCCATGGTCTTCTCGATCGCGAAGCCGATGACGTAGGCCAGCACGAACGAGTAGATCAGGACCGCGAAGGCGGCGATGGCCTGAACCAGCAGCTGCGTGAACTCACCGCTGTAGATGAGGCCCGTGCCGTTGGCGAAGAAGCCCAGGTACAGGGTTCCGAGCAGACCACCGACGAGGTGGATGCCGACCACGTCGAGCGAGTCGTCGAAACCGAGCTTGAACTTCAGCTCGATCGCCAGGGCGCAGACCGCACCGGCGAGCAGGCCGAGCACGATGGCCCAGAAGGGCGTCAGCGAGCCGCAGGCGGGGGTGATCGCGACGAGACCCGCGACGGCACCGGAGGCGGCACCGACCGACGTAGGCTTGCCGTCCTTGATCTTCTCGACGATCAGCCAGCTCAGGAGCGCAGCGGCCGGAGCAGCGATCGTGTTGACGAAGGCGAGGGAGGCCGTGTTGTCCGCGGCGAGCTCGGAGCCCGCGTTGAAGCCGAACCACCCGAACCACAGCAGACCGGCACCGAGGAGCACGAACGGCGGGTTGTGGGGGACGTGCGCGCCCTTCTGGAAGCCGACGCGCTTGCCGAGGACGAGCGCGAGGGCGAGGGCAGCGGCACCGGCGTTGATGTGGACCGCGGTACCACCGGCGAAGTCGATCGCCCCGACACCGAACACGTCTTGCAGCCCGTGCGTGATCCACCCGCCGTATGCGAAGGATCCGTCGTCGGCCAGGCCGAAGTTGAAGACCCAGCTGGCGACCGGGAAGTAGACGATCGTCGCCCAGACGAAGGCGAAGACCATCCACGAGCCGAACTTGGCGCGGTCGGCGATCGCGCCCGAGACCAGGGCGACCGTGATGATGGCGAACGTGGCCTGGAAGGCGACGAAGGCCAACGGCGGGTAAGCGGCGCCTTCAGGCGTCTCGAGGATGCCGGACAGGCCGACCTCGGTGAAGTCGATGGTCCACGGAACCTGGGTGGTGCCCGCTTCCGTGGTGGGGAAAGCGATCGCGTAGCCGTACAGCACCCACAGGACTCCGATGAGTCCGAGGGCGCCGAAGCTCATCATCATCATGCTGATGACGCTCTTGGCCTTGACGAGTCCGCCGTAGAAGAACGCCAGTCCTGGCGTCATGAGCAGCACGAGTGCCGCTGCTAGCAGGATGAATGCGGTGTTGCCTTGATCCATCTCGGAGGGAACCTCTCTGCAGGGACGCAGGTGTAGCGTCGGGTCCCCTCAGTGTTCCCAGCCCCGGTTCCATCGCGGTTCGACTCGTGTTTCACGCACGTTACAGCCGTGGGGGTCATGTAAACATTGCGTTTCGCGCGGCCGCGAAGCCGGTGAAGAACTCCTCAGGAGTGCGTCAGCGCCACCAGGCGCGACACGGCGCGGAGGTACTTCTTCCGATACCCGCCCGCGAGCATTTCGTCGGAGAAGACGGCGTTCAGCGGCACCCCTGTGGCGCGGATCGGGATCTGCGCGTCGTAGGCGCGGTCGACGAACGCCACGAGGCGCAGCGCCGCCGACTGGTCGTGCAGAACCTGCACGTCGCGCAGCCCGATGGTGTCGATGCCGTCGATGAGGCGGATGAACCGGGACGGGTGCACGCGGGCGAGGTGCGCCACGAGGTCGGTGAACGCGTCGTCGGTCGCGACGCCGTGTGCGGCGGCATCCTGGATGGCATCCGCGTAGTCGGCGTCCGAGAGCACGCGTGCCTCGCCGTCGATCGCACGCTGGCGGAAGTCGGTGCCGTCGATGCGGATGGTTCGGAAGCTGTCGGCCATCGACTGGATCTCGCGCAGGAAGTCCTGCGCCGCGAAGCGCCCTTCGCCCAGCGCGTTCGGCGGGGTGTTTGAGGTCGCCGCGAGCCGGGTTCCGGATGCCACGAGCTCGCCGAGCAACCGGGTCATCACCATCGTGTCGCCCGGGTCGTCGAGTTCGAACTCGTCGATGCACAGGAGGTCGGAGCCGCGGAAGAGTTCGACCGCCTTGGCGTAACCGAGGACTCCCACGAGCGCCGTGTACTCGATGAACGAGCCGAAGTACTTCCGACGGGCGGGCATGGCGTGGTAGATCGAGGCCAGGAGGTGCGTCTTGCCGACGCCGAATCCGCCGTCCAGGTACACGCCCGGCTTCACCGGGGGCGTCTTCTCGGCACGGCGGAAGAACCCGCCCTTCTTCGTCGGCGTGCTCGTGCGTCCGGCGAACGCTTCGAGCAGCTCTTTCGCCTCCTGCTGCGACGGGTATGCGGCATCCGCCCGGTAGGACTCGAACGTCGCGCCGTCGAACTGCGGCGGCGGGACGAGCGCACTCACCATCTCGGCGCCGGAGATGGCCGGCTCGCGGCCGATGAGGTGCACGACGCCGGTCGTCGCGGGCGTTGAGGTCATGGCCGTCCTGTGTCGCAGTCTTACGGAGAGGTGCCTGCTTCGACGCGGCGGTCCTAGGGTCGAAGGTGCGGTGTCCACCCTACGCCGCCCGCTTCCCCACCCCGACCGAGGAGACATCGTGACCGTCGAGTTCGACACCACCTCCCCCAAGTTCGCCGCGTATGCCGAACCCGGCCGTCTCGTGACCGGCGACTGGCTGCAGGAACGCCTCGGCCAGCCGGGTCTGGTCGTCGTGGAATCCGACGAGGACGTGCTCCTCTACGAAACGGGACACATCCCCGGCGCGGTCAAGGTCGACTGGCACACCGAGCTCAACGACCCGGTCGTGCGTGACTACGTCGACGGCGAGGGGTTCGCGAAGCTCCTGAGCCGCAAGGGCATCGCGCGCGACGACACCGTCGTCATCTACGGCGACAAGAACAACTGGTGGGCCGCATACGCCCTGTGGGTCTTCTCGCTGTTCGGGCACGAGGACGTGCGTCTGCTCGACGGCGGTCGTGACAAGTGGATCGCCGAGGGTCGTCAGATCACCACCGAGCCGACCACTCGCGAGCCGGTCGAGTACCCGATCGTCGAGCGGGACGACGCTCTCATCCGCGCCTACAAGGACGATGTCCTCGCGCACCTCGGCAATCCGCTGATCGACGTCCGCTCCCCCGAGGAGTACTCGGGCGAGCGCACGTCCGCCCCCGCCTACCCGGAAGAGGGCGCGCTGCGCGCCGGTCACATCCCCAGCGCGCAGAGCGTGCCGTGGGCCAAGGCCGTCGCCGAGGACGGTGGCTTCAAGTCGCGCGAAGAACTGGATGCCATCTACCGAGACGGCGCGGGGCTGAAGGACGGCGACAAGATCGTCGCGTACTGCCGCATCGGTGAGCGTTCCAGTCACACGTGGTTCGTGCTCAAGCACCTCCTCGGGTTCGAGGACGTGCGCAACTACGACGGCTCCTGGACCGAGTGGGGCAGCGCGGTGCGCGTGCCGATCGTGTCGGGCGCCGAACCGGGCGAGGTTCCCGGGCGCTGAGCCGACGCGGTGCGGGCGTGGGAAACTAGCGGTGATGTCCGAAAACACCCTCCCCGCCCGTCTCGCCGAGATCCGTGACGAGTTCCTCGAGCTCGACGAGCCCGACCGCCTGCAGCTCCTGCTGGAGTTCTCGCAGGAGCTCCCCGATGTTCCGGAGCGATATGCGGATCACCCGGAGATGTGCGAGCGCGTCGCCGAGTGCCAGTCGCCGGTGTACATCGTGGTCGACGTGGACGACGCGGGACGAGTGGCCATGCACGCAACAGCGCCGGCCGAGGCGCCCACGACCCGCGGGTTCGCGAGCATCCTCGCGCAGGGGCTGACCGGACTCACCGCCGAGGAGGTGCTCGCGGTACCGGACGACTACCCCCAGAGCATCGGGCTGACGCGCGCGGTGAGCCCGCTGCGCATCGCCGGCATGACCGGAATGCTCATGCGCGCGAAGCGTCAGGTGCGCGCGAAGAGCGGCGCCTGACGCACGGCATCCGTTTTACTCCGCCACCGCGAATCCGTGCGACCGGACCCAGTCCTTGATGGTGCGCGTCCACCGCGTCTCGTCGTAGTTCCAGAGCTTGGTGTGGCGCGCGACGGCGAACGTCTCCATCGTGACGAGGTCCGGGCGGGCCGCGGCCAGGGCGTGTGAGGCATCGCTCGGGACGAATCCGTCGTCGTCGCTGTGGAGGACGAGCACGGGATGCCGGAGCTCAGAGGCCCGCGCGACGGCGTCGAGTCGGTCGAGGGGGATGGCCGACCCGGCGCCGGTGAGGACGGCGCCCCAGTCGGAGCCCAGGATGCGCTGAGCGAACGCCAGCACGGGGGTCGGGAGGCGCAGGAGCCGCCCCTGGTAGCGCAGGACGGTCCGCCAGTCGGCGACGGGCGACTCGAGGATCAGGCCGGCGATCACATCGCGATGGGGCGAGGAGAACTCGGTCTGCAGGCAGATCGCCCCTCCCATCGACCACCCCATCAAGAGGATGCGGCGCGCACCCTGGCGCCGTGCGTATCCGATCGCGGCATCCACGTCCCGCCATTCGGTCGCGCCCAGTGCATACGTGCCCGTGCGGCTCCGCGGTGCGTCGCCGTCGTTGCGGTACGACACGACGAGGCTGGTGATGCCGAGGTCGTGGAACACGGGGACGGCGCGGAGCGTCTCCGCCCGGGTGGTACCACGGCCGTGCACCTGGATGACCCACACGTCGGTGTCGACGGCGGAGGGGAACTCCCACGCCGGGCACGGGCCGACCGGCGTGCCGATCAGCGCGTGGCGGTACGGGATCTGCAGATCGTCGGGCTTGTCGTAGTACCAGCCGCTGAAGGCCGCCATCGGGGCCAGATGGGCATCGGCGGCGACGTGCGTGAGGAGCTTCCGCGTGACGCTGGTGCCGTCGTCCTTCACGACCGACCCCAGGCGCAGGTAATCGAGCGTCCCCGTGGTGAACAGCCCGTATCGGCCGGGCAGCGCCGTGTCGTCGGTGCGATCGAGGGTCACGGTCTGCGCGGCGGCATCGAGCGAGCGGAGGTGGACGTCGGGGATGCGCCCGGCGGGGGTGACGACCGTACGGGCCATGCGCAGCGACACCGCGCCGAGGGCGGTGGCGCTCAGCCCCAGGGCGGTGGTCAACGCGGCGATGGCGACCCGCAACGGTGCGGCCGCGGGATGCGGGGCACGGCGCCTCGCGGCGCGCCTGGGAGCGTTCATCGAGGCCTCACTCTAGTCTGTGGCCGTGACTGACCCCCGCTCACCCGAGGCGGCGACCCCTTTCGCCCGGGCGACCGACGAGTTGCGCGCGACGCCGTTCCGCGACGACTTCGTGGTGCGCGAGATCCCGTCTCCTGCGGGGCTGGCCCCGCAGTCGTTGGCGCTCGCGGGCGATGTGCGCCCGGAGGCGCACGCGACCGACTCGCTCTTCGGGACGGGACGCTTCATCCTGCTGCACGACCCGGAGGAGCCGGAGCAGTGGGGTGGCGCGTGGCGCGTCGTCTGCTTCGCGCAGGCGCCGCTCGAGCCCGAGATCGGGGTCGACCCGCTCCTCGCCGAGGTCGCGTGGTCTTGGCTCATCGACGCGTTGGATTCGCGGGGTGCCGAACGACACTCCGAATCGGGGACGGCGACCAAGACGCTGTCGACCGGATTCGGTGCGCTCGCGGCGCAGGGTGAAGGGTCACAGATCGAACTCCGCGCGTCGTGGTCGCCGCGCGGTCCGTTTCGCCCGCACCTGGAGGCGTGGGCCGAATTGGTCTGCATGCTCGCCGGACTCCCCCCGGGGTCCGAGGGTGTCGCGGTCCTCGGAGCCCGGAGGCCCCCGCGTGGTTGAGTACACCGTCATCGAGGATGCCGAAGGCCTGGCCGCGGCGTCGCAGTCGCTGGCATCCGGGGTCGGTCCCGTCGCCGTCGACGTCGAACGTGCGTCGGGATTCCGGTACTCGCAGCGGGCCTACCTGATCCAGGCGTTCCGTCGTGGCGCCGGGGTGTTCCTGTTCGACCCGTCGACGATCGATGACTTCTCGCCGCTGCAGGCGGCCATCGGCGACGTGCAGTGGGTATTCCACGCGGCGAGCCAGGATCTTCCGTCGCTGCGCGAGCGGGGGCTCGAACCCCCCGAGATATTTGACACCGAGCTCGGTGCTCGTTTGCTCGGACACGAGCGTGTCGGCCTCGGTGCCGTGGTCGAGGAGACGCTCGGCATCACGCTCGCCAAGGCCCACTCCGCCGCCGACTGGTCCACGCGCCCGCTGCCCGCGTCGTGGTTGGAGTACGCGGCGCTCGACGTCGAGCACCTGGTCGACGTGCGGGACAAGCTGGCCGCCGAACTCGACGAGCAGCAGAAGACCGAGTTCGCGCGACAGGAATTCCAGGCCGTGCTCGAGCGGCTCCCGAAGCCGCCGCGCGAGGACCCCTGGCGTCGCCTCAGCGGCCTTCACACCGTGCGCGGCCGCCGCTCGCTGGCCGTGGCGCGCTCGCTGTGGCAGGCGCGCGAGGACTACGCCCGCGAGCAGGACGTCGCGCCGGGTCGGCTCGTGCCCGACCGCGCCCTGGTGGCGGCCGTCCTCGCGGACCCGTCGAGCAAGCAGGCCCTCGCGGGGGTCAAGGAGTTCAACGGGCGGGCGAGCCGGACGCAGCTCGATCGCTGGTGGAACGCGATCGTCGCCGGGCGCGAGACCACCGACCTTCCGCCGGATCGTGTGCCGAGCGACACTCTGCCCCCGCCGCGCGCGTGGGTCGACCGCAACCCCGAGGCCGATCGTCGTCTCAAGGCCGCGCGTCCCGCGGTGGAGGCACGCGCGGAGGAGCTCCGGATGCCGACCGAGAACCTGCTCACCCCCGAGACCCTCCGGCGTGTCGCGTGGACTCCCCCGGCCGAGATCACGGCCGACGCCATCTCCGCCGCCCTCGCGGAGCTCGGAGCGCGCCCGTGGCAGATTGAGCAGACTGCACAGGTCATCGCCGATAGCTTTGTAGCTTCCGTCAACGAGCCTGCGGACGTCGCGGAGACGGATTCGTAGGTTCGGACAACCGATTCTTCGCGTCGCGGAGGCTTTCCTAGGCTGGCTGCATCCCAATGTATGGAGGCAGAGTGGCCGAGATGTCAGACGTCTTCTTCGTCGATGGTGTGCGAACCCCGTTCGGGCGCGCCGGCGAGAAGGGCATGTACTGGAACACCCGCGCGGACGACCTTGTCGTCAAGGCGATCATCGGGTTGATGGAGCGCAACGGCGATGTGCCGAAGGACCGGATCGACGACGTGGCGATCGCCGCGACGTCGCAGACCGGTGACCAGGGCCTCACGCTCGGACGCACGGCGGCGATCCTCGCCGGGCTGCCGATGACCGTGCCCGGCCTCGCCATCGAGCGCATGTGCGCGGGAGCGATGACGAGCGTCACCACGATGGGCGCCTCGATCGGCGTCGGAATGTACGACCTCGCCCTCGCGGGCGGCGTCGAGCACATGGGGCACCACCCCATCGGCGCGAACGCCGACCCGAACCCGCGCTTCGTCGCCGAGAAGCTGGTCGACCCGGGCGCGCTGAACATGGGCGTGACCGCCGAGCGCATCCACGACCGCTTCCCGCACTTGACGAAGGAGCGGGCGGACCGTTTCGGCATGGCCAGCCAGCACAAGGTGCAGGCGGCTTACGAGGCCGGCAAGATCCAGCCCGACCTCATTCCGGTGGCCGTCAAGGATGCCGAGGGCGCCTGGGGCCTCGCCACCGAGGACGAGGGGCGCCGACCCGAGACGACCCTCGAAGGTCTGGCATCCCTCAAGACCCCCTTCCGGCCGCACGGTCGCGTCACGGCCGGCACGTCGTCGCCCCTCACCGATGGAGCGACGATCAGCCTGCTCGCCGGCTCGGACGCGGTGAAGGAGCTCGGCCTCACGCCGAAGATGCGGATGGTCTCGTTCGCGTTCGCCGGTGTGCAGCCCGAGATCATGGGCATCGGCCCGATCCCGTCGACCGAGAAGGCGCTGAAGAAGGCCGGCCTGACGATCGACGACATCGGCCTGTTCGAGCTGAACGAGGCGTTCGCGATCCAGGTCATCTCGCTGCTGGACCACTTCGGCATCGCCGACGACGACCCGCGCGTGAACCCCTGGGGCGGCGCGATCGCTCTCGGCCACCCGCTCGCGGCATCCGGCGTCCGCCTCATGATCCAGCTCGCCGCGCACTTCGCCGAGCGCCCCGACGTGCGCTACGGCCTCACCGCCATGTGCGTCGGCCTCGGCCAGGGCGGCTCCGTGATCTGGGAGAACCCGTTCTTCGACGGAAAGAAGAAGCGCAAGTGACCGACTACTCCGCGATCGACTTCTCGCCCCTCGACGCCCTCACCGGCGACGAGGTCGTCACCCACTCCCCCGTCCGCGACGTGCGTCTGCCCTCGGGCAACGTCGTCGCCCTCGTCACCCTCGACAACGGGCGCGACCACACCCGGCCGAACACGCTGGGCCCGGCGACCCTCGCAGAGCTCGGACAGACGCTCGAGACCCTGAAGCAGCGGGCGGCGGCGGGCGAGATCCACGCCGTGGCGATCACCGGCAAGCAGTACATCCTCGCCGCCGGTGCCGACCTGTCCGACGTGGCGAAGCTTCCGTCGAAAGACATCGCGCGCCTCATCGCGCAGCGCGGTCACCAGGTGCTCGGGTCGCTCTCCGACCTCGGGGTTCCCTCGTTCGCGTTCGTCAACGGTCTCGCCCTCGGCGGCGGCCTGGAGATCGCGCTGAACTCGACCTACCGCACGGTCGACGCCTCGGCCGCCGCGATCGCGTTGCCCGAGGTGTTCCTGGGCATCATCCCCGGCTGGGGCGGCGCCTACCTGCTGCCGAACCTCATCGGCATCGAGAACGCGCTCGAGGTCGTGGTGTCCAACCCGCTCAAGCAGAACCGGATGCTCAAGCCCCAGCAGGCCTACGACCTCGGGATCATGGATGCCATCTTCCCCGCGGCGTCCTACCTCGAGGACTCGCTGCGCTGGGCGGACGGCGTGCTCACCGGGCGCGTGAAGGTCGAGCGGAAGAACGAGCCCGGCAAGATCGAACGTCTCACCAAGTGGCCCATCGCCATCAAGGTCGCGCGCGGCATGCTCGAGTCGAAGATCGGCACGGTCCCCCGCTCCCCCTACGTTGCACTCGACCTGCTCGAGAAGGCCAAGGGCGGCACCAAGGCGGAGGGGTTCGCCCGCGAGGACGAGGCTCTCGCCGACCTCATCACGGGCGATCAGTTCGCGGCATCCATGTATGCCTTCGACCTCGTGCAGAAGCGCGCGAAGCGTCCGGTCGGCGCGCCCGACAAGGCGCTGGCGAAGAAGGTCACGAAAGTCGGTGTGATCGGTGCGGGGCTCATGGCGTCGCAGTTCGCGCTGCTCTTCGTCCGGAAGCTGCGGGTCCCCGTCGTCATCACCGACCTCGACCAGGGGCGCGTCGACAAGGGCGTGGCCTCCATCCGTGAGGAGATCGGGAAGCTCGAGGCGAAGGGCCGGCTCGACTCCGACACCGCCAACCAGCTGCGCGCCCTCGTGCACGGCACGACCGACCGCGGTGAGTTCGCCGACTGCGACTTCGTCATCGAGGCCGTGTTCGAGGAAGTGGGGGTCAAGCAAGAGGTGTTCTCGGCGATCGAGAAGATCGTCTCGGACGACACGATCCTCGCGACCAACACCTCCTCGCTGTCGGTCGCCGAGATCGGTTCGGCACTGGAGCACCCCGAGCGGCTCGTCGGCTTCCACTTCTTCAACCCGGTCGCGGTCATGCCGCTCATCGAGGTCGTGAAGACGGATGCCACCTCCGACGCCGCCCTGTCGACCGCGTTCGTCGTGGCCAAGGGCCTCGGCAAGAACGCCGTGCTCACCGCCGACGCCCCCGGATTCGTCGTCAACCGTCTGCTGGCCAAGGTCATGGGCGAGGCCGCGCGCGCCGTCTACGAGGGCACTCCGATCACGGTGGTCGAGAAGGCGTTCGCTCCGCTCGGTCTGCCGATGGGGCCGTTCCAGCTCATCGACCTCGTCGGGTGGAAGGTCGCCGCACACGTGCAGGACACGATGGCGGGAGCCTTCCCCGACCGCTTCTTCGCGTCGGAGAACTTCCACGAGCTCGCCGCCCTTCCCGAGGTCGTCGAGAAGGACAAGGGCGGCCGGGTCACGGGCTGGACGAAGGCCGCGCAGAAGGTGCTCGTCACCGGCAAGACGCCCGTCGCCCCCGAGACGATCCTCGCCCGCGTGCAGGACGGTCTCGCGCAGGAGATCAAGATCATGCTCGACGAGGGCGTCGTGCCCGAGGTGCAGGACATCGACCTGTGTCTCATCCTGGGCGCCGGCTGGCCGTTCATCGACGGCGGCGCGTCGCCCTACCTCGACCGGGAGGGAGCGTCGGAGCGCGCCTTCGGCGACACGTTCCACCACCCGCCCATCCGCGGCATCGGCGGGTGAAACACCACAGCGGCGCCGTCCCCTGAGGGGGCGGCGCCGCTGTCGAGCGTGGCGGGGCTTACGGGCGGGACTTCTCCCACTCCTCCAGCGTCGGGATCGAGCCGGTGGGCGTCTGCCGCGCCATGGGAACCCGCGTTCCGAGCACCTGGGCCACCACGTCATGAGCGATCTTGGATGCCGTGAGCCCGGCATCCTCGAGGATCTGCTCGCGCGTGGCGTGGTCGATGAATTCGTCCGGGATGCCGAGCTCGTCCACGGCCGTGTCGACCCCGGCCTCGCGCAGAACCTGACGGACGCGAGTGCCGACGCCGCCGACGCGGATGCCGTCCTCGATGGTGATCACGAGCCGGTGCTCGCGCGCGAGGTCGATGATCGACGGCTGCACGGGGATCGCCCACCGGGGGTCGACGACCGTGGCTCCGATCCCCTGCGCGCGAAGGCGTTCCGCAACCTCCATGGCGAGATGGACCATCGGGCCGATGCCCACGAGGAGCACGTCGTCCGACGAACCGCGGGCCAGAACGTCGACGCCGTCGGGCAGACGTTCGATCGCCTCGAGATCCGCGGGCACACCGCCCTTCGGATACCGCACGACCGTGGGGGCGTCGCCGACCGCGACCGCTTCGCGGAACTCCTCGCGCAAGCGCGTCGCGTCGCGCGGAGCGGCGATCCGGATGCCGGGCACGAGCTGCAGCATCGCGAGGTCCCAGATGCCGTGATGGCTCGGCCCGTCGGGGCCGGTGACACCGGCGCGGTCGAGCACGAACGTGACGCCGGCCTTGTGCAGGGCGACATCCATCATGACCTGGTCGAACGCGCGGTTCATGAACGTCGCGTAGATCGCGACGACCGGGTGCAGCCCGCCGAAGGCGAGGCCCGCGGCCGAGGCGACCGCGTGCTGCTCGGCGATGCCGACGTCGTACACGCGCTCGGGGAAACGCTCCGCGAAGGCCTGCAAGCCGGTGGGTCGCAGCATCGCGGCCGTCATGGCGATGACATCGTCGCGCTCCGCGCCCACGGCGGTGAGCTCGTCCGCGAAGACGTCCGTCCACTGCGGGCCCCCACTCGAGCTCAGCGCTTCGCCCGTGATGGGGTCGATCTTGCCGACCGCGTGGAACTGGTCGGCCTCGTCGCTGAGCGCCGGGGCGTAGCCGCTGCCCTTGTCGGTGATCGCGTGCACGATCACGGGGGCTCCATACGATTTCGCCAACTCGAGCGTCTCGATGAGCGACTCGAAGTCATGACCGTCGATGGGTCCGAGGTACTTGATGTCGAGGTTGCTGTACAGCGCCTCGTTGTTCGTGAAGCGCGACAGGAAGCCGTGCGTGCCGCCGCGAACGCCGCGGTAGACCGCCCGCGCCGCCGGCCCCAGGCGACGGAACAGCGTGTCGGAGCTCTGATGCAGGTGCCGATACGCCTCGTTCGTGCGCACGCGGTTGAGGTAGCGGGCCATGCCGCCGATGGTCGGGGCGTACGACCGGCCGTTGTCGTTGACGACGATGACGAGGTTGCGGTCGTTGTCGTCGCTGATGTTGTTCAGCGCCTCCCACGTCATACCTCCCGTGAGGGCACCGTCGCCCACGACGGCGACGACGTGGCGGTCTCGGCGGCCGGTGCGTGAGAACGCCCGCGAAACGCCGTCGGCCCAGCTGAGCGAGCTCGACGCGTGCGACGACTCGACGATGTCGTGCTCGCTTTCGGAGCGCTGCGGGTAGCCGGCCAGGCCGCCGCGGGAACGCAACTGCGCGAAGTCCTGGCGTCCGGTGAGGATCTTGTGCACGTACGACTGGTGCCCGGTGTCGAAGATGATCGGGTCGGCCGGGGAGTCGAAGACGCGGTGCAGAGCGATCGTCAGCTCGACGACGCCCAGGTTGGGGCCGAGGTGGCCGCCCGTGCGGGCGACGTTCTCGACGAGGAACGAGCGGATCTCGGCGGCGAGCTGCCGCAGCTGATCGGGAGTGAGACCGTCGAGGTCACGCGGACCGTGGATGCCGGGTAGGAGAGCCATCTGACTCCTCTCGTGCGGTGCGCGCGGAGGTCCGCGCGTCTGTCGATTCTAGTCTCGGCACCCGGACGGGGCCCGGCAAAGGCTTGCCAGCGAGCGATTCAGGGTGTCGGGAAACGCGACCGCGCCCCGGAAGCCGAGGCTCCCGGGGCGCGGAGGATGCGGGATCAGACCAGCGAGCGCAGCACGTACTGCAGGATGCCGCCGTTGCGGTAGTAGTCGGCCTCACCGGGGGTGTCGATACGGACCACGGCGTCGAACGTCACGGTCTGCTTGCCCTCGGGCGAGAACTCGCTCGGTTCGGCGGTGACCTTCACCGTCTTGGGGGTCACGCCCTCGTTGAGCTGCTCGAGGCCCTCGATCGAGACGATCTCGGTGCCATCGAGGCCCAGCGACTTCCAGCTCTCGCCGGCGGGGAACTGCAGCGGGACGACGCCCATGCCGATGAGGTTCGAGCGGTGGATGCGCTCGAAGCTCTCGGTGATGACAGCCTTCACGCCGAGCAGGTTCGTGCCCTTCGCCGCCCAGTCGCGCGACGAGCCCGAGCCGTACTCCTTGCCACCGAAGATGACCAGCGGGGTGCCCTGCGCCTGGTAGTTCTGGCTCGCGTCGAAGATGTACGACTGCGGTCCGCCGGGCTGAGTGAAGTCACGGGTGTAGCCGCCCTCGACGACCGTGCCGTCGTTGACCGCGGCCGTGAGCTCGTTCTTCAGGCGGATGTTCGCGAACGTGCCGCGGATCATGACCTCGTGGTTCCCGCGACGCGAGCCGTAGGAGTTGAAGTCCTTCTGCGCGACGCCGTGCTCGATGAGGTACTGCGCGGCGGGCGTGCCCGCCTTGATGTTTCCGGCCGGGGAGATGTGGTCGGTGGTGACCGAGTCTCCGAGCGTCGCCATCACGCGCGCACCGGAGATGTCGGTGACCGGCGAGGGCTCCATCGACATGCCGTCGAAGTAAGGGGCCTTGCGCACGTAGGTGGAGTCGGCATCCCACTCGAAGATCGGACCGGTCGGGGTCGGGAGGTTCTTCCAGCGCTCGTCCCCCTCGAACACGGTGGCGTACTGCTGGATGAACTGCTCGCGCGAGATCGACGCGTCGATGATCGTCTGCACCTGGTCGGGGGCCGGCCAGATGTCCTTGAGGAAGACGTCGTTACCGTTCTGGTCCTTGCCCAGGGCGTCGGTCTCGAAGTCGAAGTTCATCGACCCGGCCAGTGCATAGGCGACCACCAGCGGCGGGGATGCCAGGTAGTTCATCTTCACGTCGGGGCTGATGCGTCCCTCGAAGTTGCGGTTGCCCGAGAGGACAGCCGTGACGGCGAGGTCGTTCTCGTTGATCGCCTCGGAGACTTCCTCGATGAGGGGGCCGGAGTTGCCGATGCAGATCGTGCAGCCGTAGCCGACGGTGTAGAAGTCCAGGCCCTCGAGCGCCTTGTCGAGACCCGACTTCTCGTAGTAGTCGGTGACGACCTTCGAGCCGGGGCCGAGCGTGGTCTTGACCCACGGCTTGCGCTTGAGGCCCTTGTCGACGGCGTTCTTCGCGAGGAGACCCGCCGCGATCATGACCGACGGGTTCGAGGTGTTGGTGCACGACGTGATCGCCGCGAGGGTGACCGCACCGTTGTCGAGCAGGTACGACTGCCCCTCCGGCGTGGTGACCTTGACCGGCTTCGACGCGTTGACGGGGTGACCCGACGAGATGAGCACCTCACCGGTGTGGGTGTGCTCGTCGCCCGGCACGGGGCCCGGGTCGGAGGCCGGGAACGACTGGTCGCTCTCGAGGTCGACGATGGAATCCGACGTCACGGCGGCGTAGTTGAGGATGTCCTTCTCGAACTGCGACTTGGCCTCGGACAGAAGGATGCGGTCCTGCGGACGCTTCGGACCGGCGATCGAGGGGACGACCGTCGAGAGGTCGAGCTCCATGTACTCGCTGAAGACGAGCTCGCGGGCCGGGTCGTGCCAGAGCTTCTGCTCCTTGGCGTACGCCTCGACGAGGGCGACGGTCTGCTCGTCGCGACCGGTGAGACGGAGATACTCGAGCGTGACGTCGTCGATGGGGAACATCGCGGCCGTCGAGCCGAACTCGGGGCTCATGTTGCCGATCGTCGCGCGGTTGGCCAGCGGCACGGATGCCACGCCCTCGCCGAAGAACTCGACGAACTTGCCCACGACGCCGTGCTTGCGCAGCATGTCGGTGATGGTGAGGACGACGTCGGTCGCCGTGACGCCCGCCGGGATCTCGCCGCTGAGCTTGAAGCCGACGACGCGCGGGATGAGCATCGACACGGGCTGACCGAGCATCGCCGCCTCGGCCTCGATGCCACCGACGCCCCAGCCCAGCACGCCAAGGCCGTTGACCATCGTGGTGTGCGAGTCGGTGCCGACGCAGGTGTCGGGGTAGGCGCGCAGGACGCCGTCGACCGTGCGGTCGTAGACCACCTTGGCGAGGTGCTCGATGTTGACCTGGTGGACGATGCCGGTTCCCGGCGGGACGACCTTGAAGTCGTCGAAGGCCGTCTGGCCCCAGCGGAGGAACTGGTAACGCTCACCGTTGCGCTCGTACTCGATCTCGACGTTGCGCTCGAGCGCGTTCTCGCTGCCGAAGAGGTCGGCGATGACCGAGTGGTCGATGACCATCTCGGCGGGCGAGAGCGGGTTGATGCGGTTGGGGTCTCCGCCGAGGGCCGTCACGGCCTCGCGCATGGTGGCGAGGTCGACGATGCAGGGGACGCCGGTGAAGTCCTGCATCACGACGCGTGCGGGCGTGAACTGGATCTCGGTGTCGGGCTCGGCATCCGGGTTCCAGGAGCCGAGGGCACGGATCTGCTCCGCGGTGACGTTGGCCCCGTCCTCGGTGCGGAGCAGGTTCTCGAGCAGCACCTTGAGGCTGAACGGGAGCTTCTCGTACCCGGCGACGGTGTCGATGCGGAAGATCTCGTAGTCGGTGCTGCCGACCGTCAGGGTGCTCTTGGCACCGAAGCTGTCAACCGTGGACACGATCGTCTCCTTCGTCGGCGTATGCGCAGGCGTCGGCCCGCCCTCTCCCATCTTCCCCTCGCGATGGGGAGGATGCCAGGAAGGCCGACCTAACCGCGAGGGAGGGAGATTTATCTTGATATCAAGATAAATATATCAGGACTCGCGGCGCGGCGAGAGAGCGCGGACGGCGAGCCACGTCACGGCGACCATCGGGGCGAACAGGGGCAACCCCATGATGATCTTGAGCGTGCCGAGGGCCGTCACGTCGCCGGCGAAGTAGAGCGGGAGCTGCACCGCGAGGCGGGCGATGAACAAGGCCGCCCACCCGAGCGACAGCAGCGAGTACACGCGTCGCTTGCGCTTGTCGGTGCGCCAGGCGGTCCCCTCGCCGAGAAGGTAGCCGGCGGCCAAGCCGATCAGCGGCCACCCGACGAGGACGGACACCAGAAAAGCGGTCCCGTACGCACCGTTGGTGAAAAACCCGAAGACGAAGTTGTCTTGACCGCGGCCCGTGAACAGGGCGAGGAGCGCGGCTGCGACGGTGGCGACGAGCCCTCCGATCGCCGCGCTCGGCGGCGATTTCGTCAGCAGGCGCACGATCGTGAAGACGAGCGCCAGGCCGACCGAGACGCCGAGGCTCAGCGGCAGATTCCCCTGCCGCGACTCGGGATCGGTCGTGACGGTGAACAGGATGACGAATGCAAGGGAGGGCAGGACGGATTCCAGGATGCCGCGCACGCCGCCCATCGCCGCCCACACGGCCGCGCCGGTCGAGGAGTGCTTCGACGGGTCGAGCCCCGCGCGACGCGCGGCGCTCCCCAGCGCGGCCGAGACGCTGTCGGCCGCGGACGGCGGCTCGAGCGGGACGCGGTCGGCGTCATCCGGGCGTGCGGAGTCGCTCATGTCGTGGCGGGGGTGCCCGGCATCCGGAGCGGGATCAGATCACGCGGGGGCATCGGCGACCCGCCGCGCACGACGACGATCGAACGGAAGAGGTCTTCCACCGCCGTCGCCGCGTCGACGTCCGACGTCGCGGCGCCGCCGATGACGCCGCGAAGGAACCAGCGCGGGCCGTCCACCCCGACGAAGCGGGCGAGCCGCTTGGTGGCGCCGTCGGGTCCGGCCACGACCGGAACCTCGGCGAGCAGCTCGGGACCGAGCGGTCCTTCGCGTTCCTCGACACGACCGCCCTGCTGCTTGATCTGCTGGCGGATCTGGTCGCGGGTCTCGGCCCACAGGCCACTCGAGCGCGGCGCCGCGAACGGCTGCACCTGGAGGGTGGACTCGGCGTAATCCAAGCCCACGGCGACGATGCGCTTGGTCTGCTCTTCGACCTCGAGCCTCAGGTTCAGGCCCTCACGCGGGAGGATCTTGATTCCGCCCAGGTCGATGTACGGGCGCACCGCGTTCGCCTCGGACTCGTCGAAGGGTCCGGCGGTCTCGCGGTCGACGGGCCCGCTCTTGGCGGGTGGCGCGGCCTCGATCTGCGGCTCGGAGTCGTCGGTCATCGGGTGCTCCCTGAGGGGGTCTGGTAGCCGCTGGATCCGAAGCCGCCTTCTCCTCGCACGCTGGCGGGGAGCTCGTCGACGGGGATGAAGCGCACGGGTGGGACGGGCATGACGATGAGTTGCGCGATGCGGTCTCCGACCGCGATCTCGTAGGCCTCGTCGAGGTCGGTGTTCAGCAGCGCCACTTTGATCTCGCCGCGGTAGCCCGCGTCGATCGTGCCGGGCGAATTGACGATGGTGATCCCGTGCTTCGCCGCCAGTCCGCTGCGGGGGACGACGAAGGCGGCGTACCCCTCGGGCAGGGCGATGCGCACGCCGGTCGGGACGAGCGCACGCCGACCGGGCTCGAGACGAACCGCCTCGGCGGCGACGAGGTCGGCTCCGGCGTCGCCGGGGTGGGCGAAGACCGGAATCTCGGATGCGACAATGAGGACGTCCACCGTTTCGGTCACCCCACGAGGGTAATGCAGAAGAGGGGGTGCGGCATCCGCACCGGAATCGAGTACCGCGAACGCCTGAGCCCATCGCTGTGGGCGCTCGTCGCCGCGGCGGTCTGCGGGCCGATGGCGGCCCTGGTCTTCTCTCCCATCGACACGACCGTCGCCCTCGTCGTGGGCCTGTTGGTCTCGGTGGGGATCGTGGCTGCCCTCGTCGCACTCTCCCCCGTGATCGAACTGCGCGACGGAGAGTTGCGGGCGGGCCGCGCGCACATCCCGGTGGAGTATCTCGGGACGCCGGCAGGCGTGGTGGCGGACGAAGCGCGGACGGCCCGTGGGAGTGGTCTCGACCATCGGGCCTGGCATGTCATCCGGGGAGGGATCGACGGGATCGTCACGGTGCCCGTGACCGATCCCGATGATCCGACTCCCCTGTGGGTGGTCTCCACCCGGACGCCGGATCGCCTCGTGGCGGCGATCCAGCGCGCTCAGGTCAGGCTGCGCACTCCAGGCAGATGAAGCCGGAGCCGCTCTCTTCGGCGATCTGGGAACGGTGCTTCACCAGGAAGCAGTTCATGCAAGTGAACTCGTCCTCCTGGGGGGGAAGCACGACGACATCGAGCTCGATGTCCGACAGATCGGCTCCGGGCAGTTCGAAGCCCGAGGGGTTGTCGGCATCCTCGTTGTCGATCGACCCCGACGTCTTGTCGGGCACGCGCTCCTTGAGGGCCTCGATCGACTCGCTGTCGTCCTCGGTCTTGCGCGGTGCGTCGTAATCGGTGGCCATGCGTGAAGGTCTCTACTTCCGGTTTTTCGTGGTGCATCGCCCGAACGGGCGGCCATAGTTTGCATGACCCGACCCCGATTAGCAAATGCGCTTGTCTGGGATGGTGCGGGCTGCGAGGCGTCAAACTCGCGGCGCGCCCGCGTTATTCCCGCCTCCGGCGCCACGGCCGTGTCAGCATGGGGCTCGACCGCAGATCGGAGGGGTGTTTCGTATGGAACAGCTCAAAGTCATCGGAACCGAGGATGACGTCCTCGTCGTCGCGACCGAAGCGGGCGAACGATTCGCCCTGCCGCTCGACGAGGTGCTGCGCGCCGAGGCGCGTCGTGCGCGCCGTGGGCGCGAGCACGACGACGAGCGCGCGCCCCGTGCCAGCCCCCGTGACATCCAGGCGCACATCCGCGCAGGACTCTCGGCCCGCGAGGTCGCGACCCTGCTGAACGCCCGCGTGGAAGACGTCCAGCGCTTCGAAGGCCCCGTCCTGGCCGAGCGAGAGCACGTCGTCGCGCAGGCGCTGGCCGTGCCCGTGCTCCTCGGGGGCGCGCTCGAGCACGACGCGCCGATCACCTTCGGTGCCGCCGTCCGCGCGAAGCTCAGCGAGGCCGGTGCGTCGTCCGAGCGCTGGACCAGCTGGAAGGACTCCTCCGGCTGGATGGTCAAGCTGGAGTTCGTCGCCAACGGCATCGATCACGACGCCCGATGGGGCTTCGACCCCCGCCGCAGCACCCTGTCGCCGCAGAACTCGGACGCGATCCAACTCTCACGCCAAGGTTCGTTGCCCGAGGGACTCATTCCCCGCCTGCGCGCGCTGGACACCCCGCTTCCCAAAGACGACTCGCGGTTCGACAGCGGCGCATTCGGTCCGCGTCGACTCGACATCGAGGACGAACCCGGGGTGGAGGCCACGGGTCCGGTCGCCGCAGCCGTGCAGGCGGCGGCCATCAAGCGCGCCCCCGACGCTCCGGTGACCTCGTCCGAGACCGCCGACCTCCTGGAGGCGCTGCGCCGCCGCCGCGGTCAGCGTGAACCGCTGCCCGGTGCCGCAGAGGTGCGGGAACCCGAGCCGCGCGTACCCAGTGCGCCCGTGGCGCTCTTCGACGCGCTGGAGCCCGAATACCGCGCCGACGAGCCCGACGTCGAACCCGAGCGGACCACCGCTCCCCCGGCATCCTCCGACTCCGGTCGCCGGGCGAAGGGGCGGCCGTCGATGCCGTCGTGGGACGAGATCGTGTTCGGGGCGCGCACCGACGAGAGCTGATCCGCTCGTCGTCAGGCGAAGGCGCCGAGGCGCAGCAGGGGGACGGTGCGTTCCTCGTCGGTGAGCGACCCGTGCTGACCGACCATGCGTTGCGGGCGCTTGTCGGTCTCGCGGTCGTCGTAGTACGCGAAACGTCCGCGCGCAGCGACGAGGACGTCTCCGATGCGGTCGTGCACGGCGGGATCCACGCGACCGAACAGCCCGGCGGCGATCGCCTCGTCGCGTGTCAGTACCCAGGCCCGCGCCTGCTCCCGCTCGCGCCAGCGTGAGGCAACGGCATCCCGTTCGCCGTCCGCGGTGTACAGGTGCAGCATGCGCGGTTCGCCGCCGACGATGTCGACGCCCTCGACGAGCGGGTCGCCGTGCGTGAGCAGCACGTGCTTCCGGGCGGGCACGTCGACCATGCCGTGGTCGGCCGTGACGATCACGCCGGTGCCGGGACCGATCGCGCCGGCGAGATCGCGCGCGGCGATATCGACGCGCTCCAGGGCGTCGATCCAGCGCTCGGACTCCCACCCGTCGCGGTGCCCCGCGGTGTCGAGGTCGGGTGCGTAGAGGTAGACGAGAGCGCCCGGATGCCGACCCGCGAGGTCGGCCGCGATCGCGGCGCGTTCACGCACGTCCGTGGCGGAGACGAACTCCGCGCCCCGCAGCGTCGCCTCCGTGAACCCGGTGCCGGTGTAGTCGGGACGGGAGACGACGAAGCACGGGCGCCCGCGTTCCGCTTCGATCTCGAAGAGCGGGCGGCTGCGCTGCCACGTGTGCGGGTCGAGGCCGTCGGTCTCCCAGCCGTGCAGCTGGTTCGCCGCGACGTCGGTGCCGGGGATGCGCGTGCGGTAACCGACGATCCCGTGCTCCCCCGGGTCGGTGCCGGTCAGCATGCTCGTCAGAGCGGCGGCGGTCGTCGAGGGGAAGACCGTGCGGGCCACATCGCGGCGCGTCCCGGCGGAACCGAGGAACCGGGCATGACCGCGGCGCTCCGCGAGGTTGTGCGACCCGAGCCCGTCGACGACGAACACGACGGCGCTCCGGGCCGGCGCAAACCACTCGGACCGACCGTCGAGGGCCGAGATCGCCTGGCTCACCACACCGGTGAGGCTCCGGGCGCGCGGCGGGCCCGCCGGTAGGCTGATAGACATCGGGGCCAGTCTTCCACACGACATTCCGCCCCCGTCGAGATCGACGCCCGCCCGACCCGAGGCCGCACCTATGCCCGATTCCCGTTCCTCCGCCGCTTCCCCCGCACGCGAGCGCATCGAAGACGTCGATGTCTCGGCCGAGATGCAGGGGTCGTTCCTCGAGTACGCGTACTCCGTGATCTACTCGCGCGCACTGCCCGATGCGCGCGATGGGCTCAAGCCGGTGCAGCGTCGCATCCTGTACCAGATGGCCGAGATGGGCCTGCGTCCCGATCGCGGGCACGTGAAGAGCGCACGCGTCGTCGGTGAGGTGATGGGAAAGCTCCACCCCCACGGCGATGCCCCGATCTACGACGCCCTGGTACGTCTCGCGCAGCACTTCTCGCTCCGTGTGCCGCTGATCGACGGGCACGGCAACTTCGGCTCGCTCGACGACGGCCCGGCCGCCCCCCGCTACACCGAGGCGCGACTGGCGCCGCCCGCCCTCGCCCTCACGGAGAACCTCGACGAGGACGTCGTCGACTTCGTGCCGAACTACGACGGACAGTTCCAGCAGCCCGATGTGCTGCCGGCCGCCTTCCCGAACCTGCTGGTCAACGGCGCGACCGGCATCGCGGTCGGCATGGCCACCAACATGGCGCCGCACAACCTGATCGAGGTCGTCGGGGCGGCGACGCATCTCCTGCGGAACCCGGATGCCACGGTCGAGGAGCTCATGGAGTTCGTCCCCGGCCCCGACCTGCCGTCGGGCGGCATCATCGTCGGTCTGGACGGCATCAAGGACGCGTACACGAACGGCCGCGGGTCGTTCCGGACGCGCGCGAAGGCGTCGATCGAGTCGCTGGGACCCCGCCGCACCGGCATCGTCATCACCGAACTCCCCTACCTCGTCGGCCCCGAGCGGGTGATCGAGAAGATCAAGGATGCCGTCCAGTCGAAGAAGCTCGCCGGCATCGCCGACGTCACCGACCTCAGCGACCGTCAACACGGGCTGCGTCTGGTCATCGGCATCAAGACGGGCTTCGACCCCCAGGCGGTGCTCGAGCACCTCTACCGACTGACTCCGCTCGAGGACTCCTTCGGGATCAACAACGTCGCGCTCGTCGACGGACAGCCCCAGACGCTCGGTCTGCGCGAGATGCTGCGCGTGTACCTCGACCACCGCATCCGCGTCATCACGCGGCGCAGCGAGTACCGCTTGGCCCGCAGACGCGAGCGTCTCCACCTCGTCGAGGGTCTGCTCATCGCGATCCTCGACATCGACGAGGTCATCCAGGTCATCCGTTCGTCCGACGACGGCGAGCAGGCACGGATGCGTCTGCAGGAGGTCTTCGACCTGTCGCACCCGCAGGCGGAGTACATCCTCGAACTGCGCCTGCGACGCCTCACGAAGTTCTCCCGCATCGAGCTCGAGGCGGAGCGCGACCAGCTCAAGGCCGAGATCGACCAGCTCGTCGAGTTGCTCGGCAGCGAGGTCCTGTTGCGCGCCCAGGTCGCGACCGAGCTCGAGGCCGCGGCCGAGGCCTACGGCACGCCCCGCCGCACGATGCTCCTCAACGGTGGTCCCGTGCAGCCCCGGTCGGCCAAGGCCGCCGCGGCCGCTGATCTGCAGATCGCGGATGCGCCCTGCCGCGTCTTTCTCTCGGCGACCGGCCGCATGGTGCGCGCCGAGCTCACCGTCGATGCGCCGGGCGGCGGGGTCGTCGCTCCGACGCGACGCGCCAAGCACGACGCGATCCGCTCCTCGGTGGACACGACGACGCGTGGAGACATCGGCGCCGTGACCTCGGCCGGGCGTCTCGTCCGCTTCTCCCCCGTCGACCTGCCGTCCGTGCCGGGGAACGCGGTGCAGCTGTCCGCGGGAACCAAGGTCGAGCAGTACCTCACCCTCGGCAAGGGCGAGCAGGTGGTCGCGCTCGTGCCGTTGACCGACGGTGCCCCCATCGCGCTCGGCACGACCCAGGGGATCGTGAAGCGCGTCGCGGCGAGCGAGCTCGGCACGAAGCCCGAGATCGAGATCATCGCCCTCCGCGACGGCGACCGGGTGGTCGGGGCGGCCCCGGCCTCCGATGCGGCGGAGCTCGTGTTCATCGCCGACGACGCGCAACTCCTCCGCTTCGATGCGTCGTCCGTGCGGCCCCAGGGGCGCTCGGCCGGGGGCATGGCCGGCATCCGCTTGTCCGACGGTGCGCACGTGATCGCCTTCGCCGTGGTCGGTGGCTCGGCGTTCGACGCGGTCGTCGTCACGATCGCCGGCTCGACCACCGCGCTGGCGGGAACGGATGCCGGAAGCGCCAAGGTCTCGGCGTTCGCGGAGTTCCCGGCCAAGGGGCGCGCGACCGGAGGCGTCCGCGCTCAGCGGTTGCTCCGTGGCGAAGACGCGCTGACGCTCGCGTGGGTCGGGTCCGACCCGCGGGCCGTCGGCTCCGACGGGTCGGTGCGCTCTCTTCCGGAACCGGGAGCCAAACGCGATGCGTCGGGGCAGCCGCTCGACGCGGTCGTCGGCGCGATCGGCACCGCGATCCGCTGAGCTCCACGGCGCCGAACCGGCCGGTGCGCGCCGGTTCGGCCCGGGGACTCAGACGTCGATGCGCTCGCGCGCGAGGCGGTCGCTGGAGTCGACGATGAACTCGCGGCGCGGGGCGACGTCGCTGCCCATGAGCAGGTCGAAGACCTTGGCCGCCTCCTCGATGTCGCGCACCTGCACGCGGCGGAGGGTTCGGCCCGCGCGGTCCATCGTGGTGGTCGCGAGCTGGTCGGCATCCATCTCGCCGAGTCCCTTGTACCGCTGGATGGGCTCCTGCCAGCGCTTGTTCGCCTTCTTGAGCTTGGCCAGCAGGCCGTGCAACTCTTGCTCGCTGTAGGTGTAGATCGTCTCGTTCGGCTTCGAGCCGGGGTTCATCACGATCACCCGGTGGAGCGGCGGCACGGCGGCGAAGACGCGCCCGGCCTCGACGAGAGGCCGCATGTAGCGGAAGAACAGCGTCAGCAGCAGCGTGCGGATGTGAGCGCCATCGACGTCGGCGTCGCTCATCAGGATGATCTTGCCGTAGCGGGCAGCGTCGAGGTCGAACGAGCGACCGGAGCCGGCCCCGATGACCTGGATGATCGAGGCGCATTCGGCGTTGGACAGCATGTCGCTGATGGACGCCTTCTGCGTGTTGAGGATCTTGCCGCGGATGGGGAGGAGTGCCTGATATGCGCTGTTGCGCGCGTCGCGGGCGGTGCCGAGCGCCGAGTTGCCCTCGACGATGAACAGCTCGGAGTCGGCGACGTCGTTCGAGCGGCAGTCGACGAGCTTGGAGGGCAGCGAGGACGACTCCAGCGCATTCTTGCGACGCTGCGTCTCTTTGTGCGTGCGCGCGGAGATCCGCGCCTTCATCTCGGAGACGACCTTCTCGAGCAGCAGCGCGGTCTGCGCCTTGTCGTCGCGCTTGGCGGAGGTGAACCGTTCCGTCAGGGCTTTGGACACGACCTGCGTGACGATCTGGCGCACGGCGGGTGTTCCGAGCACCTCCTTCGTCTGCCCCTCGAACTGCGGCTCGGGCAGGCGAACAGTGAGGACGGCGGTGAGGCCGGCGAGGATGTCATCCTTCTCGATCTTGTCGTTGCCGACCTTGAGCTTCCGAGCGTTCTGTTCGACCTGAGTGCGCAGGATCTTCATCAGGCCCTGCTCGAAGCCCTGTTGGTGCGTGCCGCCCTTGGGGGTGGCGATGATGTTGACGAACGACCGTGTCGTGGTGTCGTAGCCGGTGCCCCAGCGCACAGCGATGTCGACCTCGCACTCGCGCTGCACCTCGGTCGGAATCATCGATCCGCCGGGCTGCAGGACGGGAACCGTCTCGGCGAACGTGCCGGTGCCGGTCAGGCGCCACGTGTCGGTGATGGCGGAGTCGGGCGCGAGGAAGTCGGCGAACTCGGAGATGCCGCCGTCGAATCGGTAGCTCGTCTCGACGGGCTCGTCGCCCCGTTCATCGGCGATGACGAGCTCGAGCCCGGGCACGAGGAACGCGGTCTGCCGCGCGCGCTGCACGAGCTCGTCGAACCCGAAGGCCGCGTCCTTGGTGAAGATCTGCCGATCGGCCCAGTAGCGGATCCGCGTACCCGTGACGCCGCGGGCGGCCTTGCCCACGACGCGCAGCTCGCTGCTGCGCTCGAACGGCGTGAACGTCGAGTCGGGACCGGGCCCCGCGAAGACGCCGGGCTCGCCGCGGTGGAAGGACATCGCGTAGGTCTTGCCCCCGCGGTCGACCTCGACGTCGAGGCGCTCGGACAGGGCATTGACCACGGAGGCGCCGACGCCGTGCAGGCCGCCCGAGGCCGCGTACGAGCCGCCACCGAACTTGCCACCGGCGTGCAGCTTCGTGAAGACGACCTCGACACCGGTGAGCCCGGTGCGGGGCTCGACGTCGACGGGGATGCCGCGGGCGCGGTCGCGCACCTCGACACTGCCGTCGCCGTGGAGCACGATGTCGATGCGCGACCCGAAACCGCCGAGGGCCTCGTCGACGGAGTTGTCGATGATCTCCCACAAGCAGTGCATGAGGCCGCGGGAGTCGGTGGACCCGATGTACATGCCCGGGCGCTTGCGCACCGCCTCGAGTCCTTCGAGGACCTGGAGATGATGGGCGGAATACTCGGACGTCACGATCTCCCAGCGTAATCGCGGGCTCCGACATCGACTTGCAGACACACGGTCCGGCGGGGCCGACGTACGCGCACAGCGAAATGTTATGCGCGCGCGGCATGGGGGAAACATCCGCGTGGTTCTATTGACAGACTCGCCCAACGAGCCACCGAGGAGGGCACCCGAGATGACCACTACGACTGCACCCGACGCGTCCGTCGTCCTCGACCACCGTCTGACGGCGGCTGATCGCTGTGACTCCTGCGGAGCGCAGGCCTACATCGCCGCCGAGGTGAACGGCAGCGAACTGCTCTTCTGCGCCCACCACGGACGCAAGTACGAAGAGAAGCTCCGCAGCATCGCCACGTCGTGGCACGACGAGACCGCGCGTCTCAACGCCACCGAATGATCTTTCGTCCGAACGGGCCCCGAGCCGCTCTCAGCGAGCGGAACGGGGCCCGTTCGTCGTATAGCGACGGGGCACGACCGGCGAGACCCGGAGCGCGATCTCCTCACCGATCGTGTCGATGAGTTCGGCCAGGTCGGTCGCGGATGCCACTCCCCCGCGCCCGAACACGATCGCGGTGTCACCGACGGAGGCATCCGGCCATCCGTCGACGGTCATCGCGACCGCGTCGATGCGGCGCACGCGACGAGGCCCGGCAGGGGTCGCGACGGAGAATCGCCCCTGCAGTGTCGACGGCAGGCCGTGGAGGTGGCCGAGGTCCACGCGCACAGCGTCACCCTCGACCGCGACGACCGAGGCGACCAGCGTCGAGATCGGCTCGATCCCGAGCTCCGCTTCCCCCGGGCCACCGGCGGGGCGGATGCCGTAGGAGAACGCTCCGACACGGACGAGGTCCTCGCGGAACGGGGCACGGGCGAACCCGGCCGCGCTGGCGGCCAGGTGCGAGAACCGCGGCGTCAGGCCCGCGTCGACGGCGGCGGTGCGGGCGGCGAGGAAGATCTCGCGGGCGTCGTCGTCGTCGGCATCCGACGCTTCCGAGATGTGCGACCAGACGCCTTCGAACTGCGCCGCTCCCGCGTCGACGAGGGTCGAGAGCAGACCGAGCGCGGCACTCCATCGTTCGGGTCGGATGCCGTTGCGGTGCAGGCCCGTGTCGATCTTGAGGTGCACGCGCGCCGGCGACGGACCCGCGGGGATCCGCGCCAGGTCGTTCAGGAGCTCTTCGTCGCCGATGCCGAGGTCGAGGTCTGCGGCGATCCCGGCGATGAGGTCGTCGGGACCGCCGAGCAGCCAGACGAAGATGCGGGCTTGCGGACCGACGGCTGCGCGCACGGCGCGGCCGGTCTCGACATCGAAGGCGCCGAACCACGACACACCCTCGGCGCTCGCGCGCCGGACGATCTCGGGGATGCCGTGCGCGTACGCGTCATCCTTGACCACCAGCATGTGCTGCGCGGGAGCGATGGCCTCCCGCACGCGCGCGAGGTTGCGGGAGAAGACGTCGAGATCGACGAGGTACTCGGCGCTCATGCGTGGACCGCCCGAACGGCGTGGGACCCCACGGACGCCACGATTTCTCCGGCACTCCAGCCGGTGGCATCCGTCCACTCCGCCAGAGACGGATAACCGTGGTCGGGGTCGCCGAAGAACACCACGTCCGTCCCCCGAGCGGGACGGGTCTCGCCGACGTCGACGACGCAGACGTCCATGGCGACACGGCCGACGATCCGATGACGGTGCCCGTCGATGACGACGTCGGCCACGTTGCCGAGCGAGCGGACGACGCCCTGCGCGTACCCGCCGGTCACGAGGGCCACGGTCGTGTCGCGCGGAGCGCGATGCGTGTAGCCGTACGAGACGCCCTCCCCCCGGAGGAGCGGCTTCGTCCCGAGCACCTGTCCGCGGAGGGACAGAACCGGTCGTGCACGGAGGTCGCCGCCGGGCAGACCGAAGAGGGTCGCCGCGTCGAGATCCCGTGCGTCGACACCCAGTGACGACAAAACGGATGCCACCCACTCGGCGCCGTGCCCCCACGCGTCGGCCGTGAGCACATCGTCCGCGGGGGCGATCGGCGCGAGCCCGGCATTCGCGCGGAGGTTCCGCTCCGACAGGTGAGCCACCGGGGTGACTCCCCCGGCGACATCGGGAGTCGCGGGCATCGCGGTGTCGGGAGTCATCAGCGGTGGAGCGCGGCGCCCATCAGTCGTTCGTGACGGGGCCGCGACCCCTCGCGAATGCCCGTCGTGCTGACGCGCGTCTCGTAGAGTCCCGGAATCCAGTTGCCCTCGATGAGGACGGGACCGTCGGGGCCCACCGCGACATCCCATCCGACGTAGGGCACCTGGGGGATCCGCCGGGCGGCCTTGTCGACCAGTGCGAGGGCCTGGTCCCACAGCGGCACCTGGAAGTCCACGATCGACTGCTGCGACTCGGGATGCACCTCGTAGCTGCTCTTGTGCTTGCCGGTGTGCCCGGGTCCCACCGAGTGGCCGTCGTCGTCGAGCATCGTGAAGAAGCCGCCCCACGTGAACTGGTCGCTCACCGCGCCACGCCCGAACTTCTGGACCATGACCATGGGGTGGACGGTTTCGCCGTCGAAATAGGTCGTGATGCGGGTGGTGTTCACCGTTCCCGCGCAGTACGCGGCGAGGTAGGGGTGCTGCACGATCGGCTGCTCGATGAGGATCTGCCCCTTCTCGATGAGCTCCGCGCGGAAGGCCTCCCAGTCCGTGACCTCCGCGGTGTCGTAACGGAAGACGCCCTTCCCCTCACGGCTGACGGGAACCTTGGCGATGATCACTGGGTGCCGAGCGGCGAAGTCCTGGAGCGCGGCGGTGTCGGTCGTGTCGAGCTGCAGCCACTCGCGGCCCAGGAATTCCTCGAACGCGCGGTTGAAGTTGAGCTTGTTCTCCAGCGTCTTCGCGACCTCGCGGTCGTTGACCGCGGTGGCCAGGTGGTGCTGGATGAGCGAGGTCATGAAGGTCTTGCGCTCCCGGCGATTCAGCAGCGCGAAGTCGGCCTCGTAGTAGTCGATGTACGCCGTGTCGTGGAACGCGGCCCACCACAGCATGTCCACCAGCACCAGCGGCGCCCACTTGCCCTGCTCCTGGCCGATCTGGCGGGCGAAGGTCCAGACTCGCGCGGGGCGGAATGCGGCGGCACGCTTGAGGAAGTAGGCGGCGCGCGCCTTCGGGGAGATGTCCATCGGCAGGCTGATCGCTTTCTCGGTCGGAGGTCCGACGCCGCCGGTCGACGTCCGTCGGCAGCGCGTCCGAAGTACCCATCATACGAGGCCGGTCACGCCTTCCCCCGCGTCCGGCCGCGCTCCGGAGGCCGTGGGGACGCTGTGTTAGCGTGTCGAGGTGTCACAGAGTTCTCTGCGCGTCCGCTACCTGCTGCAGCGAGCTCGACGCCTGAGCCTGGGCAATGTCACGGAGTTCGCCGGCCAGGTCAAGAAGGTCTCCCGCGCACCTCTGCCCGTCATCATCGCCGACATGCTCTGGTCATCCGTGCGGTACGAGATGGGCTTCCGCGACTACGCGGTCTGGGACATCCGGCTCCTGAACGGCCGAGAGCGGCGCACCTGGATGACGCACCCCAAGGCCATCCGTCTGAACAACACGCTCAACGGTCCCGACTCGGCGGCGCTGCTCGGTGACAAGCCGCGGTTCTACCGCGACTTCGCCGACATGATCGGCCGCGAATGGATCGACGCGTCCACGGCGACCGATCAAGAGCTGACGGACTTCCTCGCGAGGCATCCGCGTGTGCTGGTCAAGCCCGCTCTCGGCGAGGGAGGTCGCGGTATCACGACGTTCGCCGCCGACGAGATCTCCGACGTCGCCGCCTGGCGCGAGACCCTCGTCGCCGAGGGCCGCGCGTTGGTCGAGGAGATCCTCCCCCAGCACGAGGAGATGGCGCGTCTGTACCCGGGCAGCGTCAACACGCTCCGCCTCATCACCTACCGACGCCAGGACGGCAGCTTCCACCTGATCGCCTCGGTGCTGCGGATCGGCAACGGCGGGGTCGTCGACAACTTCGCCGGCGGCGGGATGTTCACCATGGTCGACGACGACGGCGTGGCGCAGTGGGCGGGGGTCGACAAGAACTCCAACGTCTTCTCCCGGCATCCCGTGACGGGTGTGGAGATCGCCGGATTCCACGTACCGCTCTTCGCCGAAGCGGTCGCGATGGTCGAGGAGGCGTCGCGACGCCTGCCGACCGTGCCCTACGTCGGCTGGGACGTCGCGATCACACCCTCGGGCCCCGCCCTCATCGAGGCCAACCACAACTCCAGCGTCTTCCAGATGAAGCCGAGCGTGTCCGGCATCCGGACCGGTCTGCTCCATCGCTACCGCGACGCCATCGGCCCGGGCATCCTCGAACGACGCCGGTGATCCCGCGCCCGACCGCGAGCGGACGCCGCGGTCAGCCGCGACCGAAGCGCGCGCGGACGAGGGAGACGGCCGAAGTCAGTTCGGGCGTGCGGAGAGCCGCGAGGATCCCCAGGTAGATCGCCCCGGCCACGGCGCAGATGAGCGCCGTTCCGGCTGCGCCGAGGAACAGGTTGTCGAGCATCCATCCGTCGTTCCCGCCGGACCACACGTAGATGCCCCAGCCGGCGAGGGCCGATGGCAGCGCCGCGGCGAGGAAGATCGACAGTGAGGTCACCGCCTTCCGGAGCCCGAGCGGACCGATCTTGCGGCGCAGGAGCCAGATGGCGAGGACGAGCTCGAGGATGCCGCACAGCGTCTGCACGGACGCCACGGTGGCCGTGAGGTACTCCTTGGGGGCCATGCCGGCCACGAGCGTCAGGACGACGACGAGAGCGCCCTGCGCGAGCGTGAAGAAGAACGGTGTCCGGGTGTCGCCGTACGCGTAGAACGTCCGCTGGATGATGAACAGCACGGCCATCGGAATGAGGCCGATGAGGAACGCGACCAGAACCGGAGCGGCCAGGAGTGCGTCGTCGGCGCTGCTGGTGAAGATGCGGGACGCCGGGGCGGCGGCCGCGATGAGGGCGGCGGCCGAGATCACCACGAAGAGGCCGAGCGTGCGGATGGCCGCGGTGATGTCCGCGCGGACGTCGTTCCCGCGTCCCGCCGCGGCGTGCTCGCTGATGCGCGTGAAGTACGGCGTCCCGATCGAGAGGACGACCAGAGCGTACGGCACCATGTAGATCAGCCATGCGTTGCCCCAGACGGCGACGGAGGCATCCTCCCCCGATGCGGCGCTCATGATGTTTACCTGCACGAGACCCGCGAGAAGGGTCACGACGACCATTCCGAACGTCCAGGTGGCCAGGCTCCCCATGCTGCCGAAGCCGACGCCCCGCCAGCGGAAGTCAGGACGCAGCGGGATGCCGGACCGACGCCAGGAGATTGCCAGGACGACCGTCTGCGCGATGATGCCGAGTGTCGCGGTGCCGCCCACGAGGGCGATCGCCGACGGCGTCCACCAGCCGACCTCGTTCCGGTGGAACCCGAAGAGAACGATGAACAGACCGAAGCCGGCGATCGAGACGATGTTGTTCACGACCGGTGCCCAGGCGTAGGGCGTGAAGATGCGGCGGGCGTTCAGACTCTCGCCGATGAGCGCGAACATGCCGTAGAAGAAGATCTGCGGCAGGCACCAGTAGGCGAAGGCGACCGTCAACTCGCGCTGGGTGGAGTCGTAGCCGCTGGCCATCACTGCGACCAGCACCGGAGCGAGGGCCATGGCGACCGCGGTGGTGAGCAGCAGGATCGATGCCCCGGCGGTGATGAGCTTCGGCAGGAAAGTGCGAGCGCCGTCCGGCTGCGCGCTCACCGCGACCACGCGTGGGACGATGACGCCGGTCAGAAGCCCCGTCGAGATCAGCGTGAGGACGGTGTTCGGCAGCTGGTTGGCGACGTAGAACGCGTCTGCCGAGGCTCCCACCGAGCTGATCGCGGCGACCAGGACGATGGTGCGCACCAGACCCGTCAGACGCGAGACCAGCGTGCCCGCGGCGATGAGACCGCTCGCGCGTAGCAGGTTCATCGAGTGAGCGTCAGGCCGCGGCGCGGACGATACCCAACGGCGTGGACTCGTGTCCCTGGCCGAGCGGGTTGTCCTTGAGGATCGCGACGAGACGCTTCTCCCCCGCCTTGTCCATCGTCGAACCGAGGATGTTCCCCCCCAGGTCGTTGATGTCGACCACGGCGACGTCCAGGTCGATGCCGAGCAGCGCCCTGAGGCGCTGAGCGACTTCCCGCGGCCGGTCGGGCCCGAGCACGACGGCCTGGTTGTACGGCGGGATCGTGCCCTTGGTGGGGCCGTCGATCGCGCGCGCCTTGTCCCCCGCGATGCGGTAGAAGTCGCCCTTGCGCCCGAACGCCTTCGTGACGGCCGACACGGCCGCAGCCAGAAGGATGCGCGGCGTGCCGCACTCGCGCAGCGCCATCTCCATCGTCTCGGGCATGCCGAGACCGATGCCGTACGGCGTCCGGGTCACGTACTTCGACAGGAACAGCGCGAGCTTGCGGGGCTTGATGCTGTCGAGCTTGAAAGAGCGACCCTGCGTGATGGCCACGATCTTCTCGGTGACGAACAGCAGGTCGCCCGGCTGCACGGCATCCTTCGCGTACTCGAGGATGAAGGCGTCGAGGTCGTCGCCCGGCATCACGACCCGCGTACGGATCGGGATGCGGGCGTACGTGGTCCCCTCGACTGAAACAGTGAGTGCCTTGCCGGCGTTCGCCTGACCGCTCATTCGAGGTAGTCCCGCAACGACTGCGACCGGCTGGGGTGCCGGAGCTTGGCCATCGTCTTGGACTCGATCTGACGGATGCGCTCACGCGTCACGCCGAACGTGTCTCCGATCTGGTCGAGCGTCTTGGGCTGCCCGTCGCCGAGGCCGAAGCGCATGCGGATGACGCCCGCCTCACGCTCGCTGAGCGAGTCGAGAAGCGACTCCAGCTGGCGCTGGAGCATCGTGAAGCCGACCGCGTCGGCCGGGACGACCGCCTCGGTGTCCTCGATCAGGTCACCGAACTCGCTGTCGCCGT
The DNA here is from genome assembly GCF_047238045.1 of Microbacterium canaveralium. Lineage (NCBI taxonomy): Bacteria > Bacillati > Actinomycetota > Actinomycetes > Micrococcales > Microbacteriaceae > Microbacterium > Microbacterium canaveralium. The sequence goes on from NZ_JBDFMA010000003.1 coordinate 1,637,321, forward strand.
CCTCGCCGAGCGGGGTGTGGAGCGAAATGGGCTCGCGGCCGTACTTCTGCACCTCGATGACCTTTTCCGGGGTCATGTCGAGTTCGCGGCTGAGCTCTTCCGGAGTGGGCTCGCGACCGAGATCCTGGAGCATCTGACGCTGGACACGAGCGAGCTTGTTGATGACCTCGACCATGTGCACGGGGATGCGGATCGTGCGGGCCTGGTCGGCCATGGCGCGCGTGATCGCCTGACGGATCCACCACGTGGCGTACGTGGAGAACTTGAATCCCTTGGTGTAGTCGAACTTCTCGACCGCGCGGATGAGGCCGAGGTTGCCCTCCTGGATGAGGTCGAGGAACTGCATGCCCCGACCGGTGTAGCGCTTGGCGAGCGACACGACCAGACGCAGGTTCGCACCGAGCAGGTGGCTCTTGGCTCGCTGACCGTCGCGGGCGACCCACTGGAGGTCGAGACCCAGCTGGCTGGTCTTCTCGGCCGCCGACATGTTCGACAGCTTCTCTTCGGCGAACAGCCCGGCCTCGATACGCATGGCGAGCTCGACCTCTTCGGCCGCGTTGAGGAGGGGGACCTTACCGATCTGCTTCAGGTAGTCCTTGACCGGGTCGGCGGTTGCCCCGGTGATCTGCGCCGAGTAGACGGGGACGTCGTCCTCATCACTCGACGAGATGACGATCGCCCCGGTGGGGAGGGCTTCGGCGGGAGCAGCCGGAGTTTCATCGTCGTCGTCGTCATCGCTGTCGTCGGTCTTCTTCGCGACCGGCTTGGCCGCATCGTCGCCGTCGGCGTCGTCATCGACCTCGTCGGAATCCTCGGTGACCTCGATCTCTTCGTCGATGTCTTCCTCGATGTCATCCTCTTCGAGGTCGTCGTCAGCCTTGGCCTTCGACTTCGCCTTCGCGGGCGTCGCCTTGCCCTTGGCGGGGGCCTTCTTGGCCGCGGTCTTCTTCGACGCGGTCGTGGTCTCTTCCGCAGTGTCGGGGTCGGTGTCCTTCTCACTGCGGGAGCGGGTCTGAGTGTTCGTGCCTGCCACGTTTCGCCTTTCACCGGGAACGTACGTTGCACGGCCGCCGGTCGTTCTCGGACACTAGTAAGACCCTTGTCAAGTCCGTTCCGGTGGAGCGGGCTCCAGGTTCGGCCGACAATGGGTCAGGTTCTTTATTGTCTCACATTCCCGGCGCGGGACTTGACGCGCACCAGGCATCTATGCCTAGACAACGACTCGCGCGGCTGACGTATTCCGTTCCCTGCGGTTCCGCGCGCGGAACGGTGTCAGCCCAGACGACCGCGGCGGTCGTCATCACCGGGCCGGGACGCGAGGAACCGCTCGAGCTCCGCCGCCAATTCGTCGGCACTCGGGAGATCGCCCGTGTGGATGATCGGTGTCGCGCGTGTCGAGCCCGCCATGTAGGAGTCGTAACGCTCTTCCAGTCCCTGCAGCATGCGCGTGAGTTCATCGCTGCCCTCGACCTGTTCGGTGACCTTGCCGAGGAACTCGCGATTCTCTTCGCGGAGGACCTCCCCCGAAAACACCAGGCCGGTCGCGACGGTGAGGCTGTCGAGGGCCGCCAACGCGGCCGCGGGGTATTCGGTGTCGCCGAGGTAGTGCGGGACGAGCAGCGCGAAACCCGCGACCTTCGCCCCCGCCTCGGCAAACCGGTACTCGAGGAGATGTCCGACCGTCGAGGGCACCTGGGTGTGCGGTCGCCAGACGGAGTGGGCCTCGGCGAGGTCGGACCGTGTTCCGCTGACCGTCGTGCCGATCGGGCGCGTGTGCGGGACGGGCATCGGGATGGCGTGCACCCAGGTGATCGAGGACACCTGGAGACCGGCGCTCAGTTCGAGGACGCTCTCCGCGAACGCCTCCCACAGGAAGTCGGGCTCGTACCCGGCGAGCAACAGGAAGGGATGGCCGAGCGAGTCGTGTGCGAGAGACAGCTCGAGCCGCGGCGGCCGGTAATCGGTGAGGTGGTCTTCGACGAACGTGATGAGCGGGCGGCGCGCGCGGTAGTCCAAGAGGACGTCGTTGTCGAACGCCACCACGGGATGCGGTTCGAGATCGTCGCGGAAGTACTCCACCAACCGAGTCACCGCGCCACCGGCATCGGTGAAGCCGGTCAGTGCGATGACGAGCGGCAGACCGGACGGCACCGGCGGCGCGGCGGGAGCGCGATCGTACAGCGGTGCGGGATACGGCATATCTCCACTCTACGAGCCGCTGCGGACACCGTGGCGGCGGTGCGTCCCGCTTCTAGCGAACACCCGCGAACCTAGGATGGGAGGCATGCCTTTTCCCTCCGTGACGCACACCGATGTCCCCGCGCTCGAGTCTGGAGCCGACGCGATCTTGCTGGTGGTCGCGAAGTCCGATGGCGCCGCGCCCGACCCGAACGGCTGGGACGGCCTCAACGCTTCTCTCTCCGCGATCGGTTTCACCGGTGCCGCGGGCTCGTTCCAGCGCGTGCACGTCCCCGGTGTGGCGCTTCCCGTCGCCGTGGTCGGTGCCGGCGCGGATCCGGATGACGCAGCTCTGCGTGACGCCGCCGCCATCGGTCTGCGACAGCTCACCGGTTTCGAGCACGTCGCGGTCGAGCCGCTCGTCGAGGCGTCGTGGGCGCCCCTCGCGGAGGGTGCCGCTCTGGGCGGATACCGTTTCGCCGGCTACAAGACCGAGGCACCCAAGATCCGCGCCTCGCGGGTGACGGTCCACACGTCTGCCGTGCCCGGCGAGGGCGAGCAGGCCGCGGTGGGCGCTGTCGCCGGTGCGGTGGCGCTGGTGAAGGATCTCGTGACCACGCCGGCCGAGTGGCTCGGTCCCGCCGACTTCGCCGATGCCGCGGTGGCCGCGGTCGACGGGCTTCCCGTCACGGTGGAGGTGCTCGGCGAGTCCGCGCTGAGCGAGGGCGGCTACGGCGGCATCCTGGGTGTCGGCCAGGGGTCCGACCGGCCGCCCCGTCTGGTCCACCTGGAGTACTCCCCCGACGACGCCGAACGACACGTCGCCCTCGTCGGCAAGGGCATCACGTTCGACACGGGTGGACTTTCCCTCAAGCCCGCGGCATCCATGGTCGGCATGAAGTACGACATGGCCGGTGCGGCGACCGTTCTCGCGGTGCTGCGTGCCGCGGCGGAATTGCGGCTCCCGGTCCACGTCAGCGCGTGGCTGTGCATCGCTGACAACATGCCGTCGGGGCGCGCGACGCGTCCGGGCGACGTGTTGCGAATGCTCGACGGAACGACCGTCGAGGTTCTGAACACGGACGCGGAAGGCCGTCTCGTTCTCGCGGACGGTCTCGTCGCCGCGAGCCGTGAGAACCCCGATCTCATCGTCGACGTCGCGACCCTCACGGGTGCGATCACGGTCGCGCTCGGCAACCGCCACACGGGCGTCATGGGCGACGACGAGTCCGTGGCCCAATACCTGGCGGCCGCTGACCGCGTCGGTGAGCTCGCCTGGCAGCTGCCGCTCCCCGCGCACATGGTCGATGAGCTGGACTCCCCCATCGCCGATCTGCAGAACGCGAAGATCGGCGACCCCGCGGGTGGCTCGCTCTTCGCAGGCCTCTTCCTCCGGCATTTCGTCGGGCGCGTTTCGGAAGAGCCGGACGCGCCGCGCATCCCATGGGTGCATTTGGACATCGCGGGTGTGGGCATGAACAAGGGCGCTCCGTTCGGGGTGACCGACAAGGGCGTGACCGGCGCGACGGTTCGTTCGCTCATCGATCTCATCTCGGCGGGCGGCGCGCGGTGACCGAGTACACCGCCGACGTCGTCGTTCTCGGTGGCGGCAGCGGTGGCTATGCCGCCGCGTTGCGTTTGGCCGAACTCGGAAAGGATGTCGTCCTGGTCGAGAAGGACAAGCTCGGCGGCACGTGTCTGCATCGCGGATGCATCCCCACAAAGGCTCTCCTGCACGCGGCCGAGGTCGCCGATGCCGCCCGGGGAGCGTCCGACATCGGCGTGCGGGCGTCCTTCGACGGGATCGACCCTGCGCGAGTCCGCGCCTACCGCGAGGGCATCGTCGTGAAGAAGTTCAAGGGACTGGAAGGCCTGATCTCCACCCGCGGCATCCGAGTCGTCCGGGGCGAGGGTGCCCTGGAGACCGGACCCGCGGTCCGGGTGGGCGAGGATCTCTACCGGGGGTCCGACGTGATCCTCGCGACCGGGTCGTACAGCCGTACGCTCCCCGGCCTCGAGATCGGCGGGAGAGTCCTCACCAGCGAACAGGCGCTGGATCTGGATGTCGTGCCCGACCGTGTCGTGGTTCTCGGCGGGGGCGTCATCGGCGTGGAGTTCGCCAGCGTCTGGCGGTCGTTCGGCGTCGAGGTCACGATTGTCGAGGCGCTTCCGCACCTGCTGCCGGCGGAGGACGTCTCCTCCAGCAAGGCGCTCGAGCGGGCATTCCGCAAGCGCGGCATCGGGTTCCAGCTGGGCCGTCGATTCTCCTCGGTCAGCCAGACGGATTCCGGCGCGACCGTCGTCCTCGACGACGGAACGTCGCTCGATGCCGACTACGTTCTCGTGGCCGTCGGGCGCGGACCCGCGACGGCGGGGATGGGCTTCGAAGAGTCCGGCGTGACCCTCGACCGCGGATTCGTTCGAACCGACGACCGCTTGCGCACGGCGACCCCGCACGTGTGGGCCGTGGGCGACATCGTTCCCGGGCTGCAGCTGGCCCATCGCGGATTCCAGCAGGGCATCTTCGTCGCCGAGGAGATCGCGGGTCTTTCCCCGGTCCTGGTGCCGGACGTCGACGTGCCGCGCGTCGCGTATTCGCATCCCGAGGTCGCCTCCGTCGGATTGACCGAGGAGCAGGCGCGTGAGCGGTTCGGCGCCGACGCCGTCCGCGCGTACGAATACAACCTCGCCGGCAACGGGCGCAGCGAGATCATCGGCACAGCGGGCATCGTGAAGGTGGTCCGCCGCGTCGACGGTCCGATCCTGGGCACGCATCTCGTGGGCGACCGCGTCGGTGAACTCATCACCGAGGCGCAGCTCGCCGTGGGGTGGGAAGCCCACCCCGAGGACATCGCTCCGTTCATCCACGCCCACCCGACGCAGAGCGAAGCCCTCGGCGAGGCCTACCTCGCACTGGCCGGCAAGCCTCTGCACGCACTCTGATCCCCCAGCCGTCACTAAGCTAGACACCGCATCCGGTACGAAGGAGACATATCCATGAGCACTTCCGTCGTCCTCCCCGCTCTCGGCGAGAGCGTGACCGAGGGAACGGTCACCCGCTGGCTCAAGCAGGTCGGTGACACCGTCCAGGAGGACGAAGGTCTCTTGGAGATCTCGACCGACAAGGTCGACACCGAGATCCCCTCGCCCGTCTCGGGCGTGATCGAGGAGATCCTCGTCCAGGAGGACGAGACCGTCGAAGTCGGCGCCATCCTCGCCAAGATCGGCGACGGCTCGGGTTCCGCGCCTGCCGACGACGCTCCGGCGGCCGCCCCCACTGAGGAGACCCCCGCCCCCGCGGAAGAGGCTCCCGCCGCGGAAGCAGCCCCCGCCGCGCCCGCGCCCACCGAGCAGCCCGCCGCCGCCCCCGCGGCCTCGAGCGACGCCACCGAGGTCACGCTGCCCGAGCTGGGCGAGAGCGTCACCGAGGGCACCATCACCCGCTGGCTCAAGGCCGTCGGCGACGACGTCGCCGTCGACGAGCCCCTTCTCGAGATCTCGACCGACAAGGTCGACACCGAGATCCCGTCGCCCGTGGCCGGCACGCTGCAGGAGATCCTCGTCCAGGAGGACGAGACGGTCGCCGTCGGGTCCGCTCTCGCTCGCATCGGCAGCGGTGCGGCCGCGCCCGCTCAGGCACAGCCCGCGCCCGCCATCGAGGAAAAGCCCCTCCAGCAGCCTCAGCCGTCCGAGGTGCAGGAGCAGCCCGCTGCCCCCGCCGAGGAGAAGCCCGCTGAGCCTGCTCCCGCTCCGGCCGCCGAGCCCGCTGCCGCACCGCAGCCGGCCGCACAGCCCTCGGCGCCCGCCTCCAGCGGCGACGAGATCACCTACGTCACGCCGCTCGTCCGCCGCCTCGCGCAGCAGCAGGGCGTCGACCTCGCCACGGTGACCGGCAGCGGCGTGGGTGGACGCATCCGCAAGGAGGACGTCCTCAAGGCCGCCGAGGCCGCGAAGAGCGCTCCCGCCGCGGCGCCGGCCGCTCCGGCCGCAGCTGCTCCCGCCGCGCCGGTGGAGGTTTCGCCGCTGCGCGGGACCACTCAGAAGATGTCGCGTCTGCGCAAGGTCATCGCCGAGCGTGCCGTCGCTTCGATGCAGGCCACGGCGCAGCTCACCACGGTGGTCGAGGTCGACGTGACGAAGGTCGCGGCGCTTCGCGATCGTGTGAAGGGCGAGTTCCAGCAGAAGACGGGCGACAAGCTGTCGTTCCTCCCGTTCTTCGCCCTGGCCGCCGTCGAGGCACTCAAGACGTACCCGATCGTGAACTCCACGGTCGAGGGCGACGAGATCGTCTACCCCGCGCACGAGAACGTCGCGATCGCCGTCGACACGGAGCGTGGCTTGCTCACGCCCGTCGTGAAGAACGCCGGTGAGAAGAACATCGCACAGCTCGCCCGCGAGATCGCCGACCTGGCGGCCCGCACGCGCGACAACAAGCTGAAGCCCGACGAGCTCGCCGGCGGCACGTTCACGCTGACCAACACCGGCTCGCGTGGCGCGCTGTTCGACACGCCGATCGTCTTCCTGCCGCAGTCGGCCATCCTCGGCCTCGGCGCGGTGGTGAAGAAGCCTGGCGTCGTGTCGGTCGACGGCAAGGATGCGATCTCGGTCCGCTCGTACGTCTACCTCGCGCTGTCGTACGACCACCGGATCATCGATGGTGCCGATGCGGCTCGTTTCCTGGGAGCCGTGAAGACCCGCCTCGAGGCTGCGCAGTTCGAAGGCGATCTCGGGATCTGATCTCCCCTTCGGCCGCCTCATGATGGCTGGTCCGCGACCTCTTCGAGGGAACGGACCAGCCATCGGTCGTTGTGCCGAACGAGAGTGACGTACTGCGTCTGCTCGTCGCCGGTCAGGCGAACGACGGCCACACCGCCGAAGTCGTCGATCACGTCGAGTTCGGCGCCCGTCGGATCCAGAGGCGCGAGCGCTTCCGGGGGCCGCGACTCCCACAGTGCGGAAGAGCAGTCGTCGTCCGCGCAGGAGGCGAGGGTGCGGAGGAGAGCCAGGGCAGCGGTTCTCACGTCCCCGTCCGGCGGGACCGACGTCTCGCTCGGCGGCGTGCTGATCCGGGCCGCTTCGGGGCCTTCCGGCGCCGGCTCGGGACCGGCCGTGGCGACTCCACCTGGCGCGATGGGCATCACCGTCTCGTCGGCACCGGGCGATCGGCCCGCGCTCGGTGACGACAGAGATGCACCGCTCCCGTTCCGCGCGTCCGCCGGCGCCGCGGGCTGGGATATCACCGTGGCCCCGACCACGAGAGCCACCGTGACGCCGACGCCGACGAGGAGGGCTCGCGGCGAGACACGGCGCACCGCGTCACGAAGACGATCGAGGAGCGTCTCGGCACCTTCACGCGAATCTTCATGGGCGCCACGAGACAGTTCCTCGTCGGCGACAGGGGTCAGCGGCCCGAGGACGAGGGGTCGAGGCTCGACGACCGAGAGCAGCCGTCTCACCGAGATGTCCCACGCCGGCGGAGGGTCGGTCAGCACGCCGTCGCGAAGTCGCGCGAACCCGGGTCGGACATCGGCGTCCACGAGCGAGACCAGCTCGTCCAAGACGGCGACCGTAGCCGTCACGATGTCGGCACCACCCGGATGATCCTCGAGAACGGGACGCCCTTCCGCCGTCAGGCGCCACTCCCCTCCGGCCGCACGAGAAGGCGCCGCGGCACAGCCGCGCACGACGCCGATCGCGAGTGTGGCGGCCTCGCCGGTCGTCAGGGCGAAGGCACTGCGACGCCGACGGTGCAGATAGCCCGCGACGCTGTCGATGGTGGTGTCGAGCGGAGTCCAGTGCATGGTCCGATGCTCGCGTGCCGACGCAACGGGCGTGGGCGAAGGCGACGCATTCGGGGGACGGGACTGCGATCCGCGCCGATGGGGAGGAGGCGTGCCGGGGGCGAAGATAGAATCGACGGCATGGCCGCTCGCACCTCCACCCCCGAGAAGCGTCCGGGATTCTTCTCCCAGCTTCGCACCCTCTACACCTTCACGCAGAAGGAGTACCGCTGGCTGCCCTTCGCGTTGGCGGGCATCGTGCTCGTGGGCACCGCCCTCGGTGTCCTCGTCGGCTTCCTCATCCCCGGATCCGCCGCGTGGAGCATCGTTCTGTGGGGTGTCACGGGGCTCCTCGCCGGCATCCTGGTCGGCATGATCGCCATGACGCGGTTGTCGACGAGTGCGATGTACCGGAAGATCGATGGAATGCCGGGTGCGACCGGTCAGGTGCTCTCCTCGTCGCTGGGGCGCAACTGGCAGGCCTCCGAGACGCCGATCGGTGTCAACCCGCGCACGCAGGAGGCGGTCTATCGTGCCATCGGTCGCGGCGGTGTCGTCCTGATCGGCGAGGGTTCGCGGACGCGTCTCTCGCGCCTCGTGAACGAGGAACGCGCACGTGTGCAGCGGGTCGCCGCGGGCGTGCCCGTGACGGTGCTCTACGTCGGGCACGGTGAGGACGACGTGCAGATCAAGGACTTGGCGTCCGCGATCAAGTCCCTCCCGAAGAAGGTGAACCGCACCACGCAGGCCGCCGTCATCAAGCGCGTGTCGTCCGTGTCGCAGGGGCTGTCGTCCCTCCCGATCCCGAAGGGCGTCGACCCGACCAAGATGCGGGCTCCGCGCCCCCGCTGACCACGATGAACGGCCCCGCACCCGCGGGGCCGTCTTCGTTTCAGCTGCGGACGAGAACCGTGCCGGCGGCCTTGTCGTGCAACCCGCGCTGATCGGCATCCCACACCACGGCGGGAATGATGAGCCCGAGCAGCAGCGTGCGGACGATCGGCCGCCACAGCCCGACCCAGCCCCCGGACGCCCGCTCGAGGCGCATGCCGAGCAGCCGATGCCCCGGGCTTCCACCGATGAGCGGAATGAAGACGATCTGGACGAGGAAGAAGATGATGTTCGTCGCCACCGGGTTCGCGAACGGGACGCCGGTTACGGGATCGGGCGCGGAGAAGAAGGCGTACCCGATCAATCCGGCGCACGCGACATCGACGAGCAGGGCGGCGACACGCCGTCCGGGACGGGCGATGGAGCCGCGTCCTTCGCGAGGAAACCCGAGCCGCTGGCCCGGATAGTCGTTGTCTGCGGGGGCGGTCACACCTCCAGCGTAATCGGGGCGGTGTAACACGCCCGAAACATCCGAGATATCGCCGAGACACCGGTTCTGGATAGGGTCAGGGAGGCTGGCCGAGGTCGGCCGATCCCGAATGTTCTACCTCTGGAGTCTTCATGTTCAAAGATTCGTCCGAGGTGCTGAAGTTCATCCAGGACGAGGACGTCAAGTTCCTCGACATCCGTTTCACGGACCTTCCTGGTGTGCAGCAGCACTTCAACATTCCCGCGTCGACCGTCGACGAGGAGTTCTTCACCGTCGGACAGCTGTTCGATGGCTCGTCGATCCGCGGGTTCGCGAACATCCACGAGTCGGACATGCAGCTCATTCCCGACGTGACGACGGCGTACCTCGACCCGTTCCGCGAGGCGAAGACGCTCATCATGGTCTTCGACATCTACAACCCGCGCAACGGCGAGATCTACTCGAAGGACCCGCGTCAGGTCGCCAAGAAGGCGGAGAAGTTCCTCGCCTCCACCGGCATCGCCGACACGGCCTTCTTCGCTCCCGAAGCCGAGTTCTACATCTTCGACGACGTCCGCTACGAAGTGAAGCAGAACTCGAGCTTCTACTCGGTGGACTCCGAAGAGGGTGCCTGGAACACCGGTCGCGTGGAAGAGGGCGGAAACCTCGCCAACAAGACGCCCTACAAGGGCGGCTACTTCCCCGTCTCGCCCGTCGACAAGCAGGCCGACCTGCGTGACGACATCAGCCTGAAGCTGATCGACGCCGGTCTCATCCTCGAGCGTGCACACCACGAGGTGGGCACCGGTGGACAGGCCGAGATCAACTACCGCTTCGACACCATGGTGCACGCGGCTGACGACATCCTGAAGTTCAAGTACATCGTCAAGAACACCGCCCTCGAGTGGGGCAAGGTCGCGACCTTCATGCCCAAGCCCCTCTTCGGCGACAACGGTTCGGGCATGCACACGCACCAGTCGCTGTGGAACGACGGCAAGCCGCTGTTCTACGACGAGGCCGGCTACGGCGGTCTCTCCGACATCGCTCGGTGGTACATCGGTGGCATCCTGGCCCACGCGCCCGCGGTGCTCGCGTTCACCAACCCGACGCTCAACAGCTACCACCGTCTGGTGAAGGGCTTCGAGGCTCCCGTCAACCTGGTGTACTCGGCCGGTAACCGCTCGGCGGCCATCCGTATCCCGATCACGGGTACCAACCCGAAGGCCAAGCGCATCGAGTTCCGTGCTCCGGATGCCTCGGGCAACCCGTACCTCGCCTTCGCTGCGCAGCTGATGGCCGGTATCGACGGCATCAAGAACCGCATCGAGCCGCACGAGCCCGTCGACAAGGACCTCTACGAGCTCCCCCCCGAGGAGGCCAAGAACATCCCGCAGGTGCCGAACTCGCTGCTCGACTCGCTCGAGGCGCTCCGCGCCGACCACGAGTTCCTGCTCGCCGGCGGCGTCTTCACGGAAGAGCTCATCGAGACCTGGATCGAGTACAAGATCGAGAACGAGATCCAGCCGATCGCTCAGCGCCCGCACCCCTTCGAGTACGAGCTGTACTTCGGGGTCTGATCGCCGGATCATCCACGACGAAGCCCGTCCCCGCCGTTTCGCGGGGGCGGGCTTCGACGTTCGCGGGGCGGCACTGTAGAGGATTTTGCCCGTCAACGGGAGTGCCCCTGGTGGTTCGGACGGGATCCGGCATAGTGAAAATCCGATGAAGGGGGCCATCGTGAGCGACTACCGGGTGGATCCCGACCGCGTGATCGGCGTGCTGGCGGGCGTGGACGACGCTGGTGCGGGGATCGCGCAGGCGATCGACGACATGGATGCCCTTGCACTCGAAGGTCTGAGTCTCACCGTCGACGGCCGGCATTCCCTCGCGAGTGCCTGGAGCGACCTGCTCGACGAACGGCGGTATGTTCCGGGGAAGCTCGCCCACGTGGTGGCCGGCGCGGCGTCGGCCGTGAGCGAGGCCACGACCGCCGTCGTCACCGGTGACGTGGACATGTCCGTCACGACGGCGGAGGCGGAGTCGCGTGCGCTGGACGAGTGGGGCATCGATTCGTCGGTGTCTTACGGGCAGGGGTACTGATGAGCACTCCGAGCGTCGATGATCTGCCCCAGGTGGTCGACCCCGCCGTGCTCACGGGTCTCGGCGACCGACTCGTCTCCGTCGCGAATGCGACGCAGACGTCGATGGCCGATGTGCAACAGCGGTGGAGTGTCCTGGGCGACACCGAGGTCTTCCATGTCACCGGTGCGGAAGCGGTGCCGCGCATGCTCGACCGCCCTGCCTCCGATGCGCGGGGCTTCTTCGAGGCGCTGGTCGAGGCGCGCAACGCGCTGTGGGATGCCGGGTCATCGGAGTTCCCCGATCTGAAGCAGCGCCGTGAGGAGTTGGCATCCCGGATCCCGTCCGTGGTCGCCGCCTACGATTCTGCGGCGGACGCCTCGGCTCGCGCGAACGCCACCTATCGTTCGACGCGGGGATCCGACGTGGATGCCTCGGTTGCGGCGGACGCGTCGCTCGCCCGCCTGAACGCGTCCACGACGCTGAACTCCGCCGAGAGCGCACTCGACACCCTTCGCTCCGATATCGACCGCTTCCGCCGGGACGTGGAGGATGCCGAGGACCGGCTCGCATCGCGCCTGCGCAACGTTTCGGGCGGAACGGAGGTGCTCGGTGCCGGCGGTGAGCCCGTGCGGGTCGCACAGCTGTTCTGGGGATTCTCGGAGTCCGCGTACCCGGGCGCACCGTCCGCCGCGTCGGTGAGTCGTTCGCTCTCGGAGCAGTTGACGTACGACCTCGGGCGGGCGGCCGAACGCCGCATCGACTGGCTCTCCACGGCAGACACCGACGACGCGCAGCGGTGGCTCGACGCCCACCCCGACTTCGTGCAATCCGTCGCGTTCGTCGAACCGGAGCGCGCCGGCGATTTGTTCACCGATCTCGCGGCCGCCTCCGCCGCGGCACCGAACGGCGAATGGAATGGCGGTCCGCTCGGGCAGCTGCTCGCCTTGGCTCCGCTCGTCGTCGGGAACCTCAACGGCATCCCCGCCGATCAGCGCGGCATCTTCAACCGCGCGGGTCTCGCCGACGTCCTGGCGCGGGACGACCTCGACGACGAGACCCGCAGCAAGCTCGACCAATTGCGTTCGGTCGTGGAGAAGCGTTCGGACGACGGTTCCCTGCCGACGTTGTTGAGCTTCTTCATCGATACCGAGGGGTCTCCGCGCGCCAACATCGCGTTCGGGGACGTCGACACCGCCGATCAGGTGACGACCCTGACGCATGGCATCCGGACGGATCTCGGTTCGCTGCAGGAGTGGGCACGCGGCAGTGCAGACCTGCAGTCGGCGCTTTCGAGTGAGCTGGAGCGAACCGGTCAGAGCAGCACCACGGCTGTCGTGCTGGTCATGGACTGGGATTCCGGCGGCGCCCTCAGCGTCGGCGGCATCGATCGGCCCGATGCAGGAGCCGCGCGTCTGTCCGAGACGCTCCGAGGCCTGCACGCGGTGAACCCCGGCGCGCAGCTCAACACGGGCGCGCATTCGCTCGGCACGACGATGACCGGTCAGGCCGTCGCCGACAATCCCGGACTGGTATCGCACGTGTGGTTCTTCGGTTCGGCGGGGATCACCGCGCAGACGGGCGACGAGCTCGCGGAGCAGATCCGCTCGGGCGAGACGACGGTGTCGGCCACGCACGCCGACGATGACAGCATCGCCGCGTGGGGACGCAAGGACTGGCTCGGCAGCCTGCACGCGGAGGACCCGCGGGACGTGCCGGGGGTTCAGTCGTTCGGGTCGAACGGCGGTGTCGTCGCTGATTACGGATCACCTCGGGGCGAGTACGGCGAATCGACCGACAGCCACGATGCCCACAACAGCACGAAGGACGAGTTCGTCGGGTGGGGCGTGGGCGGGGACGGGTCACCCATCCCGCTCTACGAGCCCACCGAACAGACGGGGTACCTCGACCCGTCTGCCGAGTCGTTCAAGCACTTCGTGGTTGGCTTGCGCGAGGCACTCGACACGACAGGAGCGAGCCGATGACCCAACGCAGGTGGGGAACCCTCCCCGTACTCGTCGCGAGCGCCGTGGTCACCGCGACCGTTCTGTCCGGATGTGGAGGTCCGCAGATGTCCCCGAATGAGACGCCGAGTCCGGCGCCCAGCAGCACCGTGGGCTTCGACGATGCGAAGGCGGTGAACCTCGAATACAAGGCGGCCGTCGCCGCTGTGCAGAAGCAGATCTTCGACGGGGACTGGCGTGTCGGAGAGTATGGCGACGTTCCCGATCAGTGCGAGGGCGGCTACCAGTTCTTCCTGCGACGCAAGCTCCCCGAGGGCTTTTCGTTCGATGGTCAGGGACCGCAGAGGATGGAACAGCTCCGTACCTGGATGTCGGAGAACGGGTGGCAGGTCGAGCCGGCACCCACCTACGGGGAGGGCATCGACAACATCGTGATCGTCGCGGGAAAGCCCGAGGCGAAGGTGTCGCGTCTGGACGTCGACATGATCCCGGCGGATCCTGCCGGGGGCACGGTCGACGTGCTGGAACTCCGCGCGACTTCTACGTGCGAGCCGGGTGACGCTGCGGCGCTCCTCGAGCAACTGCGCGGGCCGTTGACCGCGGTGCCGGACGACAGTGGCATCCCGGATCTGGAGAGCCCGGATGCCACTCCCCTGTTCGACCCATTCCAGGAGGGCTGAGCTGGCTCAGGACGCCGAGCGCGCCGCGCGCTTCTGCTCCTGGAACACGCGAATCGCCTCGTAGCGTTCGGCCGAGCGCGCCTGGCGCTTCGCCGCCTCGACCTCGCGCGTCTTCGGTGGCGCCGCCGTGACGAGATCGTCGAGCAATCGTCGAGTCGCGGCCGCGATCTCGTCGACGGCGCGCTCGAACACCTCTTGGTTCGCGCGCGAGGGCTTCGTCGTGCCGCTGATCTTGCGCACGAACTGCAACGCGGCGTCGTGGCACTCGTCATCGGATGCCGGCGGCTCGAAGTTGTGGAGGGGAACGATGTTGCGGCACATGCCGACAGAGTAGGCCGCTCCCCCGCGTCGCGAAAGCATCGCGGAAGGGGTGCGGGCGGGGAAAGCTCCCGGCATCCCCACAGGCGGCGCGTCACCACGGCATCGGCCGGGCACGGGAGGATGGATGCCATGCCCTCCCCGTACGCGTCGCGTCCCTGGCTCAGCTCCTACGCCGAGGGCGTGCCGCACGACATCGACGAGCCGTCGCAGACTCTGCCCGAGATGATCGCCGCCTCCGTCGACCGCTACGGCAAGGGCGTCGCGCTGGAGTTCTTCGGCGCGCAGACCACGTATCGCGAGCTCGGCGACCACATCACGCGCGCGGCCGAGGGGCTGCGCCGCCTGGGGGTGAAGGCCGGCGACCGTGTCGCGCTCGTTCTGCCCAACTGCCCCCAGCATGTCGTGGCGTTCTACGCGGCGTTGCGGCTCGGCGCGATCGTCATCGAGCACAACCCGCTCTACACCGCTCGTGAGCTGCGGCACCAGTTCGAGGACCACGGTGCGACTTTCGCGATCGTGTGGGACAAGGTCGCCGACATGGTCGCCGACTTCCCCTCCGACCTCGCGCTCCAGCACATCGTGAGCGTCGACATCACCCGGGCGATGCCTCTCGGAACCCGCCTGGCGCTGCGGCTGCCCGTGAAGAAGGCGCGAGAGTCGCGGGCGCAGCTCACCGCCGCGCCGACGTCGAAGCGCCCGACGCCGTGGGAGAAGCTGCTCACCCACGGGAAGCTGTCGCGCAAGCACCAGGGGCCCCTGCTCGGCGACATCGCCCTGCTGCAGTACACCAGCGGCACCACCGGGACCCCGAAGGGGGCGGTCCTCACCCACGCCAACCTGCGGGCCAACGCGATGCAGGGGCGCGCGTGGGTGCCGGGACTCCACGACGGTGAAGAGACGTTCTACGGCGTCCTCCCCCTCTTCCACGCGTACGGCCTCACGCTGTGCCTGACGTTCGCGATGAGCATCGGCGCGAGGCTCGTGCTCTTCCCCAAGTACGACCTCGATCTCGTGGCATCCGCGGCGAAGAAGAGCCCGCCGACCTTCCTCCCGGCCGTCCCCCCGATCTACGACCAGCTCGCGCGCGCCGCCACCCGCGGCACCGTCGACCTGTCGACCGTGCGTTTCGCCATCTCCGGGGCGATGAGTCTGCCCGACGCCACCGTCGACCGGTGGGAGGCGGCGACCGGCGGTCTGCTCGTCGAGGGCTACGGCATGACCGAGTCCTCGCCCGTCGCGCTGGGCAACCCCATCGGGCCGTCCCGCCGTCCCGGCACGGTCGGCGTGCCCTTCCCCAGCACCGACATCCGGGTGGTCGACCCCGAAGACCCCGAGACGGACCTCCCGCTCGGCGAGGTCGGCGAACTGCTGCTGCGCGGACCCCAGGTGTTCGAGGGCTACTGGAACCGTCCCTCCGACACCGCAGCGACGCTGCTCGACGGAGGCTGGCTTCGCACCGGCGACATCGCCTCGGTCTCGGCCGACGGCTTCGTCACGATCGTCGACCGGCTCAAGGAGATCATCATCACCGGCGGCTTCAACGTCTCACCGAGCGAGGTCGAAGACGTCCTGGTGTCGCACCCCGACATCGAGGGTGCCGCGGTCGTCGCTCTGCCGAAGCCCCGCGGTGGGGAGGACGTCGCGGCCGCGATCGTCGTCCGCGACGGCGTGCAGATCGAGCCCGAGGCGATCCGCGACTACTGCAAGTCGCGGCTCGCGGCGTACAAGGTCCCTCGCCGCGTGGTCGTCGTCGACGACCTGCCGCGTTCCCTCATCGGCAAGGTGCTGCGCCGCGAGGTGCGGGAACGACTGATGGCATCCTGAGCCGGGTCACCCGTAGAAGAGCTTCTCGAACACGCGACGCGCGCGCCGCGTGGCGCCGAGATAGTCCTCCTCGACCTGTGTGGCCGAGCGCGGCGGGTACTCGAGGATCCGCCCGATGCCATCGAGCCGCGCTCGATCGGAGGGGAGCACGTCGCTCGTCTGCCCTGACAGCAGCGTGTTCGCCGAGCGCAAGCGACTCGCGAGATGCCAGGATGCCGCGAGCTTCGCGGCGGCGTCGGGAGCGATGAGGCCGGCCTCGACGGCGACCTGCAACGCGCCGAGGGTCGACGTGGTCCGCAGCGCCGGGATCGCCCGCGCGTGCTGCAGCTGCAGGATCTGCACGAGCCACTCAACGTCGCTGATCGATCCGGGACCGAGCTTGAGGTGCCGCGCGGGATCCGCGCCCTGCGGCAGGCGCTCGTTCTCGACGCGGGCCTTGATGCGGCGGATCTCGCGCAATCCGTTCGGGTCGGCGGTGGCGGGGTAGCGCACGTCGTCGGCGAGGGCGATGAAGTCCGCGATGAGCTTGACGCTTCCCGCGACACCGCGGGCGCGGAGCAGCGCCTGCGCCTCCCACGACAGCGACCACCGGCGGTAGTACTCGGCGTAGGCGTCGAGCGAGCGGGCGAGGGGGCCGCTGCGGCCCTCGGGACGCAGCTCCGCGTCGAGGTCGAGCGGGAGGCGGTGGTCCTCGGAGTGCTCGCGCAGGCCCGCGACGATCTTCAATGCCAGCGCGCTCGCGCGCTGCGGATCGACACCGTTCGCGCGGTAGACGTACATCACGTCGGCATCCGAGCCGAACCCGATCTCGCGGCCGCCGAAGCGTCCCATCGCAATGACCGAGAAGTCGAGGGCGTTGTCCTCCGGCGGAACGACTTCGCGGCGGACGGCCCGCAGTGTCGCCTGAATCGTCACCTCGGTGATCGTGGTGAGAGCATCGGAGAGCTCTTCGATCGACACGACCTCGAGGACGGCGGCCATCGCGACGCGGAGCATTTCGCGGCGTCGGAGCGCGCGCACCGAGCGCATGGCATCCTCGATGTCGTCCCAGCGCGTCTGGATCGCGCGCGCCTCTTCCTGAAGCGCCGCGCCCGAGCGGGGGCGGAGCAGAGCGTCGTCATCGAGCCACGCGACCGACTCGGGGATCCACTCCATGAGTTCGCCGATGTACCGCGATCCCGACAGCACGCGCGTGAGGCTTTCCGCGGCGCCCGCGGAGTCGCGCAACATCCGCAGGAACCACGGGGTGTTGCCGAGCCGCTCGCTGATGCGCCGGAACACCAGCAGGCCGTAATCGGGATCGACGCCATCGGCGAACCACCGGATCATGATCGGCATCAGGTGCCGCTGGATCGTCGCCTTCCGGCTGAGGCCGCTCGTGAGTGCCGCGATGTGACGCAGGGCACCCGCCGGGTCACGGAAGCCGATGGCGGCGAGACGGTCGCGGGCCTGCTCGGTCGAGAGCGAACGCTCGCCTTCGGGCAGCGAAGCGACCGCCGAGAGCAGCGGACGGTAGAAGAGGCGGACGTGGATGTCACGGACCTCGCGCTTGATGTTCTCCCACGCCGACTGCACGCCCGCGGCGGAGTCCGCGAGCCCGGTCGCGCGCGCGAGAACACGGAGGTCGTCCTCCTTCTCGGGAAGCAGCGCCGTGCGGCGCAAGCCACGGAGCTGGAGCCGGTGCTCGATCAGGCGCAGCAGCCGGTAGTCGCGGCCGAACGCCTCGGCTTCGCTGCGCCCGATGTATCCCTCGGCGACGAGCGCGTCGAGAGCCTCGAGCGTTCCGCGCTGGCGGATGCGTTCGTCGGTGAGCCCGTGGACGAGCTGAAGCAGCTGCACGGTGAACTCGACGTCGCGGATGCCACCGGGCCCGAGCTTGACCTGCCGGTTCACCTCCGATCCGGGGATGTTCTCGGTGACGCGCTCGCGCATGCGCTGCACGCCCTCGACGAAGTTCTCACGCGCGGCGCTGTGCCACACCAGAGGCTGCACCGCGGCGATGTACTCCGCGCCGAGGGCGGCGTCGCCCGCGATCGCCCGCGCCTTCAGGAGAGCCTGGAACTCCCAGCTCTTGGCCCACCGGTCGTAATACTGGCGGTGGGCGCTGAGGCTGCGGACGAGAGCCCCCTGCTTGCCCTCGGGGCGCAGGTTCGGGTCGACCTCCCACAGCGGGGGTTCGATCTCGGGGCCGGAGATCCCGCGCATCGTCTGCACCGCGAGCCGCGTGCCGATGTCGATCGCGCGCGCCTCGGTGACGACTTCCTCGTCCGACGTGCCGCCGACGAAGATCACGTCGACGTCGCTGACGTAGTTGAGCTCGCGGGCGCCGGTCTTCCCCATCGCGATGATGGCGAACCGCGTCGCCGCCACCTGGGCGCGAGGGAACGTGCCGGGGCCCGTGCCCGTCACGCGCGCGCGGGCCACGCTCAGCGACGCCTCGAGGGCGGCGCCCGCGAGGTCGGCGAGGGCCGCCGAGACCATGTCGATCGCGCCCGCGGGGTCGTCCTGCCCGAGGTCGTATGCGGCGATGCGGGCGAGCAACCGGCGGTATCGCACGCGCAGCGCGACCCACGCCGCATCCGAGGCGTCCGCGGCGAAACCGTCCTCGTCGCCGACGGATGCCAGCAGCTCGGCGCGCATGGACTGCTCGTCGGGCACGGTCAGACCTGCGCCGGCGAGGTGGGCGATCTCGTCCGGATGCCGGAGGTAGAACTCCGCGAAGCCGTCGGACGCGCCGACGATGTCCCACAGGGCGCGCCACGTGCCCGGGTCGTTCGCGGCGGCGCGGACGGCCCCGGCATCGCGTCGTGCGATCTGCACGAGGGCCGAGAGCGCGCGGTCCGGGTCGGCGACGCGGTGCGCCAGGTCCATGGCATCCACGCGCCCGGCGCCCGTGAGCTGTTCGAGCTCGCCCAGACCCGCATCGGCTTCCGCGAGACGCGAGAAGCCGGTGCGGGCCAGGGCGGTGAGCGCCGTCGATCGATCGCCCGAGATCACCACGGCGGGGTCAGAGCGCCTCGAGATTGCTCTGAAGCTCGAAGGGCGTGACCTGCGCGCGGTACTGCTGCCACTCGCGACGCTTGTTCAGGAGCACGTACTTGAAGACCTGCTCCCCCAGCGTCTCGGCGACGAGCTCGGACTCCTCGAGGAATCCGAGCGCCTGGTCGAGGCTCGCCGGAAGCGGTGCGTAGCCGAGGGCGCGGCGCTCGGAGTCCGTGAGCGACCACACGTTGTCTTCGGCCTCGGCGGGCAGCTCGTAGCCCTCATCGATGCCCTTGAGTCCCGCGGCGAGCATGAGCGCGTACGACAGGTACGGGTTCGCCGCCGAGTCGAGCGCGCGGTACTCGACACGCGTCGACTGGCCCTTGTTCGGCTTGTACAGCGGGACGCGCACGAGCGCCGAGCGGTTGTTGTGGCCCCAGCAGATGAAGCTCGGTGCCTCGTCGCCGCCCCAGAGGCGCTTGTACGAGTTGACGAACTGGTTGGTCACGGCGGAGATCTCGCTCGCGTGACGCAGCAGACCCGCGATGAATTGGCGACCCACCTTGGACAGCTGGTACTGGCCGCCCTCTTCGTAGAAGGCGTTCATGTCGCCCTCGAACAGCGACATGTGCGTGTGCATGCCGCTACCGGGCTGACCGCTGAGCGGCTTCGGCATGAACGTGGCGTACACGCCCTGCTCGATCGCGACCTCCTTCACCACCGTGCGGAAGGTCATGATGTTGTCGGCCGTGGTGAGCGCGTCGGCGTAGCGCAGGTCGATCTCGTTCTGGCCCGGGCCGCCCTCGTGGTGGCTGAACTCCACCGAGATCCCGAGGTCTTCGAGCATGCGCACCGAACGGCGACGGAAGTCGTGCGCCGTCCCGCCGGGGACGTTGTCGAAGTACCCGGCGGAGTCGACCGGCTCGGGGCGCCCGTCGGGGCCGAGCTGAGACGACTTCAGCAGGTAGAACTCGATCTCGGGGTGCGTGTAGAAGGTGAACCCCGCGTCGGCGGCCTTGGCGAGCGTGCGCTTGAGCACGTGCCGCGGGTCGGCCACCGCGGGCTGACCGTCGGGCGTCGTGATGTCGCAGAACATGCGCGCGGTCGGGTCGATCTCGCCGCGCCACGGCAGGATCTGGAACGTCGTGGGGTCGGGGAGCGCCAGCAAGTCGGACTCGTACGACCGCGTCAGACCCTCGATGGCCGAACCGTCGAAGCCCAGGCCCTCGCTGAACGCCCCTTCCACCTCGGCCGGGGCGATCGCCACCGACTTCAAGGTTCCGACCACGTCGGTGAACCACAGGCGTACGAACTTCACGCCGCGTTCCTCGATCGTCCGCAGGACGAAATCGCGCTGCTTGTCCATCGTCATCCTCGTCTCGGTCGGGAGGGGTCAGCGGCCGGAGCCGGATCCCCAGTCGGAGTCGCGGGCCTCGTCTTCGGCCCACTTCTTCGAGCGTTCCTGCAGCAGCTGGGGGGCGCGTGCCGCTTCCTCGGCGGTGTCGAACGGACCCGCACGGTCGATCGCCGGCGACTCGTACCCCTGCTCGACCTGACCGGTTTCGAGGTTGTACCAGTACTTCTGATTCTCGTCGCTCACGATCGCTCCTTGCGTGATCTCGCTCCGCAGCGGACGTCTGGCGGGCGCTCTCCCGATCCTACTGATCCGGGCCCCCAGCCTGGCTAGGCTGGAGGGTATGGCAACGAATGCGTCGCGTGCGGTCGGAGTGGACATCGGCGGTACCGGGATCAAGGCGGGAATCGTCGACCTGGATGCCGGTGAGCTCATCAGCGATCGGGTGAAGGTCTCCACCCCGAAGGGCGCGGAGCCCGCCGATGTGCTCGAGGCGGTGAAAGAGGTGCTCCAGACACTGGAAGCGCCGGACGACCTGCCGCTCGGCGTGGCGTTCCCCGCCATCGTGAAGAACGGTCGAACGCTGTCGGCCGCCAACGTCTCTTCGTCGTGGATCGGCTTCGAGGCCGAGAAGTTCTTCGAGCACGGCCTGTCTCGTGACATCCACTTCGCGAACGACGCCGATGTCGCCGGCATCGCCGAGGTCCGCTACGGCGCCGCGAAGGGCGTGAACGGTCTCGTGATCCTCACGACGCTCGGCACAGGCATCGGCTCCGCCATGATCTACGACGGTGTTCTCATCCCCAACAGCGAGCTCGGCCACCTGCAGCGCGCCGAGCACAAGAGGGATGCCGAGGGCTACGCCGCGTACTCGGCCATGGAGCGCGAGGAGCTGTCGTGGGAGAAGTGGGCGAAGCGTCTGCAGTGGTACTACGACTACGTCGAGTTCCTCTTCAGCCCCGACCTGATCGTCGTCGGCGGCGGGGTGTCGAAGCACTCGGAGGAGTTCATTCCCCTCCTGAAGCTGCGGGCACCCATCCTTCCGGCGAAGCACCGTAACAACGCGGGCATCATCGGTGCGGCGTCGCTGGCGGTTCCGGTGGTGGAGGCGCTTCCTGCGGTGAAGTGAGCACCTGACCGACGTCCTGACGCGGTCCGCGATCGAGCGAGAGAGCTCGATCCGGGCCGCGTCGCTTTGTGAGCGTGAAGCGGCAGGGCGAATGGGTCGGCCTGTACGCCGGGTTCTGTCCGGGGGCGTGAGCCCCGTGGACGGTCATCTCTCTCGGCGACACGTTGCCGTGCCGCTCCAGCGGCCTACCCGGGGACTCGGCGAGCCGCGTCGTCATCCCCTGTCTGGCCTTGCTCCGGACGAGGTTTACCTTGCGGGTCGTGTCACCACGACCCCGGTGGTCTCTTACACCACCCTTTCACCCTTACCCGCGCCGTGAAGCGCGGGCGGTCTGCTCTCTGTGGCACTGTCTCGCGGATTGCTCCGGGTGGGTGTTACCCACCGTCCTGCCCTGTGGAGCCCGGACGTTCCTCGGCACGGGCGAACCCGTGACGCGACCGTCCAGCCGACCCATTCGCATTGTCGAGTCTACGGGGGCAGCTCACTCCTTCTCGGCCGTCTCGCCGATCCGCAGATCGAGGGGGAAGTCGATGGGAAACGTTCCGAACAGCAGGCGACCGGCGGATGCCGCGGACTCCCGCACCGCGTTGGCGACGGCGTCTGCGTGCTCGATCGGAGTGTGCACCACGATCTCGTCGTGCAGGAAGAACGCCAGGTGCGGCACGCGCGCGAACGCCGGACCGGACGCCGGCGCGGAGCGGGTGGCATCCACCGGATCGAGGGCGGAGAGGCGGGTGCGGAGGTCGGCGAGCCACGCGAGAGCCCATTCGGCGGCCGTGCCCTGGACGACGAAGTTCCGGGTGAAGCGGCCGCGGTCGCGGGCGGCGCGGCGCGCACGGGTCTCGTCGACTCCGGATGCCTCGGCGTCGCTCGCCTGCGACTGAACCGCGCGCCACAGCTCGCCGGCGGGCGGTGAGGTGCGCCCGAGCCACGTCTGCACGCGGCCGCCCTCCTCGCCGACGCGCGCGGCATCGTCGACGAGGGCCATCGCGCGAGGGAACGTGCGCCGCAGGCGCGGAACGAGACGTCCGCTCTCGCCGCTGGTTGCGCCGTACATGGCGCCGAGCATCGCGACCTTGGCCTGGGCGCGGGTGCCGACGGCTCCGGCATCCACGATTCCGGCGTACAGATCGCGACCGGATGCCGCCTCCGCCAGCGCCGTGTCGCGGGCCATCGCCGCGAGCACGCGCGGCTCCAGCTGTGCGACGTCGGCCGTCACGAGCGTCCAGCCGGGGTCGGCCCGGACGGCCGTGCGGAGCTGCCGCGGGATCTGCAGTGCTCCCCCGCCCGACGACGCCCAGCGGCCGGTCACGACACCGGCGGAGACATAGACGGGACGGAATCGTGCGTCGCGCACCCACTCGTCGATCCATGCCCAGCCGTTCGCGGTGTAGAGGCGCATGAGCTTCTTGTACGCGATGAGCGGCGCGACGGCGGGGTGGTCGTGCTCGGCGAGCTCCCACCGGTTCGTCGACTCGACAAGGAGCCCCGCGCGGTGCAGCGCGCGCAGCAGGCGCGGCTGGGAGTCGAGCGAGACGGACGGGTCGCCGAGGGCATCGCGCACGGCTGCCGCAGCCCGCTCGACCCGCGTGGGAAGACCGCCCGCGACCCGTGTGCCGAGCTGTTCCTCGAGCATGCGCTCGTGCGTCGGGACGCTCCAGGGCAGTCCGGCGGCGTGGAGTTCCTCCGCGATCAGAGCCCCGGCCGACTCGGCCGCGGCGAGGAGTCGGAGCGCTCCGGGCGTGCGGGCGCCGGCGATCGCGGCGCGCTGGCGGCGGTACTCGGCCGCGGCTGCCTCCACGTCGCCGGGCGGGCCGTCGCTCGCCGCGCCGAGTGAGAACAGCGTGTCGGTGTCGTCGGTGGCCGAAGCAGCGGCATCCCATTCCCCGTGCGCGCGTAGGCCGTGGTCGTCGGCGACGGCCTCGGCATCACGCAGCAACGCGTGCACGAGGCGCAGGTCCCACGCCCGCGCCACCCGGACCCCGGATGCCAGCACCGACCCGTACCACGTGGGGGTGTCGCTCCACACCCAGCGAACGTCTCCCCCGGCCTCGCGGGTGCGGATCGCGGCGGGCAGGTCGTCTCGCGCGACGGTGACGGTATGGGCGACGGAGCCGTCGGCATCCAGGTCGCTCAAAGCGATGGCTCCGGATACCGTGCGCCCGACGACGACCTCAGTCGAGGAGGACGCCAGGGCGGGTCACCGCGATTCTTCGGTGCGGACGAGGATCGCGCCGCACTCGGGGCAGAACACGACCTCGTCGGTCTGCGCGCGGCGGACCTCGGCGAGGTCGCTCGGCGGGAGGACCATGCGGCACGCCTCACATGCGCCGGCGCGCAGGAGTCCGGCGCCGTTGCCACGGGAGGCCAGGCGCTCGTACAGGGCGAGAAGGTCGGCGGGCACGGCACCGGCGACGGCCTCGCGATCGCGACGCGCGGCCTCGAGCCGGTCGGTGGCCTCGGCGACGACCCGCTTCGCCTCGGCGCTGAGCTCAGCGCCCTGGGCGTTGGTGTCGGCGATGATCGCCTCCTGCTCGGCGACGGCCGCGTCGGCGGCTTCGAGCTGCTCCATGAGGGCGATCTCGGCGTCTTCGAGGTCGCTCTTGCGGCGAGCGAGCGACGTCAGCTCCGCCTCGAATCCCTGCGCCTGCTTGGCGTTGGTCGAGGCCGCCAGACGCTCGGTGTCGCGCTTGACACGAGCCTCGACGACCGCGACGTCGGACTCGACCCGGGCCAGCTCGGCCTTGAGGTCGTCACGGACGTTGGCGCGGTTGCCGAGCTCTTGCGAGAGCGACGAACGCTGCGCGATCAGCTCGCGCACCTTCGCGGCCTGCGGCGGGTTGCCCTTGACGTGCTCGTCGCGCCGGATCCGGGCGTCCAGGTCGGCGAGATCGAGGAGTTTGCGCTGGTCGGCGGGGTCGGCGTTCACAGGCTTTACGCTACCCCGGGGGTACGACAGCCGTGTTCCGGTTAACGTGGAGCTTTCGACCGACCCGAGGGATGCCGTGAACGTCTTCGCCGCACTGTTGGGCCCGGCTTTTGTGATCATGGGTGTGCTCGCTTACACGGGCCGGTGGAAAGGGTGGATCGCCGTCCGCCGGGGCTACGGCAGCACGATGGGATTCGCCTGGCTGTATCTGGGGATCGCATTCACGTTGGGTGCCTGCGCGGTGGCGGTGTCGTCCCTGCGGCCGCTGTTCTCCTCGCTCAGTGTCGTGGCCGCGCTCTTTCTCGTGATCGCCCTGATCGCCATGTTCTGGTTGCCGCGCGGGCTCTTGCCGTCGTGGTACCTCGAGTTGCGCGACGGCACAGGCCGCCGACCTCGATAGACTCGAGGCTTCCAGGGCCTTTAGCTCAGCTGGTAGAGCGCCACGTTTACACCGTGGATGTCGTCGGTTCGATCCCGGCAGGGCCCACCGTTCCCGTCTCGCGTCTACGACCTGGGGCTCAGCGCTGCCGCGTGGGCCGGACGATGATCTCGTTCACGTCGACATCGACCGGCTGTTCGATCGCGAACTTCACGGCTCGAGCGATGGCGTCGGGTGAGATGGCCGCCGCGCGGTAGTCGACCATGAGGTCGGCCGCGTGAGGGTCCGTGATGTGATCGGCGAGTTCGGTCTCGACGACACCGGGAGAGATCGTGGTGACACGGATGTACGGGGCTGACTCCTGCCGAAGTCCCTCCGTGAGTGCCCATGCGGCGTATTTCGTGGCGGAGTAGATCGCCGAGGTCCCGACCACCTCGTGAGCTCCGACCGACGCGATCGTGACCACGTGCCCCGACTCTTGTGTGCGGAAGTGTGGCAGCACTCCGGCGATTCCGTTGTAGAGCCCGCGCACGTTGACGTCGAGCATGCGGTCCCATTCGTCGACGAGCAGTGCGTCCATGCGCGAGAGCAGCATGACCCCGGCGTTGCCGACGAGCACATCGAGGCTGCCGTGGGTTGCGACGATGTCGGCGATGAGCGCAGCGAACGCATCCCGGTCGGTCACGTCCAGCGCGCGCGCTTCCGCGGCGTGGCCCTCGCGAGAGAGCTCGTCGGCGATGCCTTTCAGCCGCTCCGTTCGTCGCGCCGTGAGGATCACCCGGTGCCCCTCGGCGGCGAGGCGGCGAGAGATGCCCTCGCCGATACCGCTGCTCGCCCCCGTGACAAGTACGACTTTCGACGTGGCGGCCTTCGTTGCGGATGTGGTGACGCTGTGTGCGGTGTTTCCTGTCATGGCCACGAGCCTCGCGGGTGTCCCACCAGCGGAGAAGGCCGCGGCGAGCCTGGGAGCACCGCACCCTGCCTGCGCGTCGACACCATTCGTACAATCGCGGTATGCCCGACAACCGACTCGGCGAGTACCTCACCGCACGCCGTGGGCAGCTGCGTCCCGAGGCGATCGGCTTCGCCACGCACGGCCGTCGGCGAGTGCCCGGCCTGCGCCGCGAGGAGATCGCCACGTTGGCCGGCCTCAGCGTCGACTACTACACCCGGCTGGAGCAAGGGCGCGAACGTCGTCCCTCGCTGCAGGTCGTGGAAACTCTCAGCAGGGCTCTGCGCCTCGACGACGATGCACGGCTGCACCTGTTCCGCATCGCCGGTCTGATACCCGTGGCCAGTCGCGGCTTGGACCAGGAGCGCGTCGCGCCCGGGCTGCTGAGCCTGATGGACATGTGGCCGGACAACCCCGCGATCGTGCTGGGACGGGCCTACGACGTGCTCGCCGGTAATCGCCTCGCCCACGCCCTGTTCGAGGGCTTCCACTACGGACCGAATCTGCTCGCGAAGCTATTCCGCGACCCGGCCGCCCGCACCTTCTACATCGACTGGTCAGACGCGGCCGCGAATACGGTCGCGGGTTTTCGAGTTCTTCACGGCGCCGCACCGAACGACCCGCGCGTCGTCGAGGTCCTGAACACCCTGTTGACACGCAGCCCCGAGTTCGCCGACCTCTGGAGTCTCCACGACGCGCGCGGCAAGCGACTCGAGACCAAGAGGCTCCGCCACTCCCAGGTGGGGGAGCTGACTTTGCACATGAACGCCTTCGACGTGAAGGCTGCGCCAGGGCAGGAGCTCGTCGTCTACTCCGCGACGCCGGGCTCCGAGTCCGCAGACGCTCTGACGTTGCTCGGGACGCTCGCGGCCACTCCGAGGACCTGAGCCGACGGAGAGGCGACGCCGGCTTCCAAGATCAGCTCAGGACGTTCACACTCCGCGCGATCACCAGCGCGAGCAGCACGAATCCCGTGATCGCCTGCACCATCATGAAGAGCTTCGCGCGGACGCTCAGCGGCATGACGTCGGTGGGGCTGAATGCCATCGCATTCGATGCCGAGAAGTACAGGTAGTCGATATATCCCGGCGCCCAATCGCCGGTGTTCGATGATCGACGCTTCACTTCGCTGACCGCGTCCCCGTCGGAATCCTGCGGGAATTGGAAGTCCGCGGGCGGCAGCTCGTCGCGGGGATCGCGGCGACGGGCCACGGGTCCGCCGCGGTCCATCTCTCAGTAGACGACGGCGTATCCGATCACGTTGATGGCCCAGACCTGTGCGGCCCCGAGGAGCACGACCGCTCCGCCGCTCTCCCCGTTCAGGAGTTGCTGAACGAGCAGGAAGAACGTCACCTGGTTCGCGGCGAGCAGCACCGCGACGAATCCGAGCGCGAATCCGCGCCCCACCCAGGTCTCGCGGCTCAGCCGCCGGGGGTTGGTGATGACCATCGGAATCGCGCACAGAATGCCGGCGCCCACGACGATGTACCGCAGGGCGCCGGACACATCGCTCGGCAGGACCGCGTACAGCCCCGTTCCTACGCCGAGTGCGATGAGCACGGGCCACCGGTGTTCGGGGCGGGTGCGGAAGCCCTCGTGCTCAGTCGACGTCACGCGCTCAGGCTAGACCCGCCGTCGTTCTCGGCGGTCTCGGCGCGGCCGGAAGGGGCGGATGCC
The DNA here is from genome assembly GCF_047238045.1 of Microbacterium canaveralium. NCBI lineage: Bacteria > Bacillati > Actinomycetota > Actinomycetes > Micrococcales > Microbacteriaceae > Microbacterium > Microbacterium canaveralium. Next base: position 1,664,849 of record NZ_JBDFMA010000003.1, read on the forward strand.
TCGTCGCCGAGGCATCCATTCGCCCTCGCCTCCGTATGCGCATCCGGAGGGGTCCCGACTGACTAGGCTGGACGACGGTGAATTGTGCGGAGCAGACAAGGGTTGCCGCACACGTATGGCGATTCTCTGGCATGACCTGCCAGACGACGAAAGGTCTTCCGTGACTGTTCACGATCAGGATCCGTATTCGCAGGGGCCGCAGGACAGCGACCCGGAAGAGACCGCTGAATGGCAGGAATCCCTGCGTCAGCTGGTCCAGGCGAAGGGGCCCGGCCGCGGGCGCGAGATCATGCTGAGCCTGCTCAAGGGCTCGAAGGATCTGCATCTCGGCGTGCCGATGGTGCCGACCACCGACTACATCAACACGATCGCGCAGTCCAACGAGCCGGAATTCCCCGGTGACGAAGAGCTCGAGCGCCGCTACCGCAAGTGGATCCGCTGGAACGCCGCGGTCACCGTGCACCGTGCGCAGCGCCCCGGCATCGGCGTCGGCGGCCACATCTCGACGTACGCGTCGTCGGCCGCGCTGTACGAGGTCGGCTTCAACCACTTCTTCCGAGGCCTCGACGACCCGTCCGGCGGCGACCAGATCTTCATCCAGGGCCACGCCTCCCCCGGCACGTACGCCCGCGCCTTCCTCGAGGGTCGCCTGACCGAGGCGCAGCTCGACGGCTTCCGCCAGGAGAAGTCGGCCGCCCCCAACGGCATCCCCTCCTACCCGCACCCCCGTCTCATGCCGGAGTTCTGGCAGTTCCCGACGGTGTCGATGGGTCTGGGCCCGATCAACGCGATCTACCAGGCGATGTCGAACAAGTACCTCAGCAACCGCGGCATCAAGGACGTCGCCGACTCGCACGTCTGGGCCTACCTCGGCGACGGCGAAATGGACGAGGTCGAGAGCCGCGGTCAGCTCCAGGTGGCCGCGAACGAGGGCCTCGACAACCTGACGTTCGTCGTCAACTGCAACCTGCAGCGCCTCGACGGCCCCGTGCGCGGCAACGGCAAGATCATCCAGGAGCTCGAGAGCTTCTTCCGCGGTGCCGGATGGAACGTCATCAAGGTCGTCTGGGGCCGCGAGTGGGACGACCTGCTCGCCCGCGACACCGAGGGCGCGCTGCTGAATCTCATGAATTCGACGCCCGACGGCGACTACCAGACGTACAAGGCCGAGAACGGTGCGTACGTCCGCGAGCACTTCTTCGGTCGCGACCCGCGCGCCCTCGAACTCGTCAAGGACTACACCGACGAGCAGATCTGGGGCCTCAAGCGCGGCGGCCACGACTACCGCAAGGTCTTCGCGGCGTTCAAGGCGGCCAAGGAGCACAAGGGCCAGCCGACCGTCATCCTCGCCAAGACGATCAAGGGCTACGGCCTCGGCCCCCACTTCGAGGGCCGCAACGCCACGCACCAGATGAAGAAGCTGACGCTGGACGACCTCAAGGCCTTCCGCGACGCGATGGACATCCCGGTGACCGACGCGCAGCTCGAAGAGAACCCGTACCAGCCGCCGTACTACAACCCCGGCGAGAACGACGAGACCATCAAGTACATGCTCGAGCGCCGCCGTGCGCTCGGCGGCTTCCTGCCCGAGCGTCGCACGACGCACGTGGGTCTCGAGCTCCCCGGTGACCAGGCCTACGCGCTGCCCAAGAAGGGCTCGGGCACGCAGGAGGTCGCCACGACCATGGCGTTCGTGCGTCTGCTCAAGGACCTTCTGCGTGTCAAGGGCTTCGGACACCGCATCGTGCCGATCATCCCCGACGAGGCCCGTACCTTCGGTATGGATGCCTACTTCCCGACGGCGAAGATCTACAACCCCAAGGGTCAGCACTACACCTCCGTCGACCGCGAGCTGCTCCTGGCCTACAAGGAGAGCCCCGAGGGGCAGATCATCCACGTCGGCATCAACGAGGCGGGCGCCGTCGCGGCGTTCACCGCAGCCGGCACGTCGTACGCCACGCACGGCGAGCCGCTGATCCCGGTCTACGTCTTCTACTCGATGTTCGGCTTCCAGCGCACGGGCGACGCCCAGTGGGCGGCGGGCGACCAGATGGCGCGCGGTTTCATCATCGGCGCGACCGCCGGCCGCACGACCCTGACGGGTGAGGGTCTCCAGCACGCCGACGGACACTCGCAGCTGCTGGCATCCACGAACCCCGCCACGGTGTCGTACGACCCCGCGTATGGGTACGAGATCGCGCACATCGTCCGCTCGGGCATCGAGCGGATGTACGGCGGCGAGCACTCCGACCCGAACGTCATGTACTACATCACGGTCTACAACGAGCCGCTGGTCCAGCCGGCCGAGCCCGAGGGCGTCGACGTGGACGGGATCGTCCGCGGCATCCACCGCGTGTCGGTGGGTGAGGGCGAGGGTCCTCGCGCGCAGCTGCTCGCTTCCGGCGTCGGTGTGCCGTGGGCGCACGAGGCCCAGCGCCTGCTGAAGGACGACTGGGGCGTCGTCGCCGACGTGTGGTCGGTGACGTCGTGGACCGAGCTGCGTCGCGACGGCCTCGCCGCCGACGAGCACAACTACCTGCACCCCGACGAGGCGCCCCGTACGGCCTACCTGACCGAGAAGCTCCGGGATGCCGAGGGTCCCGTCGTCGCGGTCAGCGACTGGATGCACGCCGTCCAGGACCAGATCCGTCAGTGGGTGCCGCAGCGGTACCTGACGCTCGGTGCCGACGGGTTCGGTTTCTCCGACACCCGTGCCGCCGCGCGTCGCTTCTTCAAGATCGACGGCCCGTCGCTCGTGGTCCGCACCCTCCAGGGTCTCGCGGACGAGGGCAAGGTGGACCGCGCAGTGGTCGCCCAGGCCATCGAGAAGTACCGCCTGTACGACGTCAACGCCGGCACGAGCGGGAACGCCGGCGGCGAGGCCTGATCGCGTGACGGACTCCGCGGCCATCGACGGTTCGGGAGGGAGCGGGAGCACCGCCACCTCCCGGGCCGCCGAGGAGAAAGCCGAGACCCTGGTGTGGCTGCGCCGGATCTCGGGCGATCTCGCGACCGCGACGATTCAGCGGCTCGAAGAGACGCTGCCCTGGTACGCCGAGATGCCGCCGGCCCGCCGCTCCGCGGTCGGGCTGGTGGCTCAGGCGGGCATCACCTCGTTCCTCCAGTGGTTCGAGGAGCCCGCGTCCACCCCGGCGATCGCCGCCGACATCTTCGCTGCGGCTCCCCGCGAGCTGCTGCGCAGCGTCAGCCTGACGCAGACCCTGCAGCTCGTCCGCGTCACCGTCGAGGTGATGGAAGAGCGCGTCGCGGGCCGGAGCGAGCGCGTCCGCGAGGCGATGCTGTCGTATTCGCGCGAAGTGGCGTTCGCTGCCGCGGATGTCTACGCGCGCGCTGCCGAGGCCCGCGGTCTGTGGGACGCGCGGCTCGAAGCCCTCGTCGTGGACTCGATCCTCACCGGTGAGGCCGACGACGAACTGCCCAGCCGCATCGCCGCCCTCGGCTGGCACGGCCACGGCGAGGTCGCGGTGCTCGTGGGCACGACTCCCCCGCAGCTCGATGTCGATCACGTCCGGCGCACCTCGCGGAAGCTCGGTGTGGACGTGCTCATCGGGGTACAGGGGTCCCGCCTCGTGCTCGTCGTGGGACGGGCGGACTTGCCGGTGCGCGGCCGCGAGGACTCCGGCGAGTTGCCGTTCACCGAGATCGCGAAGCGTCTCGAACCGAGCTTCGGCTCCGGTCACCTGGTTCTCGGTCCTCCTGTCGCGGCGCTCGTCGACGCCGGGCAGAGCGCCCGAGCCGCCCTCGCCGGGTTCGCGGTCGCGCGCGCATGGCGTCACGCCCCGCGACCGGTCGAGGCCGATGATCTGCTGCCCGAGCGCGCCCTGGCGGGTGATGCGGTGGCCAAGCAGACGCTCGTCGACCGCGTGTACCGTCCCCTCCACGCGCACAGCGCCGACCTCGTCGCGACACTGTGGAGTTACCTCGACAACGGGCGGTCGCTCGAAGCGACGGCGCGCGAGCTCTACGTGCACCCGAACACCGTGCGCTACCGCCTGAAGCGCGTCTCCGAGGTGATCGGGTGGGATGCCACGGGCCCCCGCGAGGCGCTGATCCTGCAGACGGCGTTGATCCTCGGATCCATGGGATCGGATGCCACGCGCCGACGAGGATCGGCCAGTCGGCGCGCACCGATCACGCGCTGATGCACGGCGCGCACAAAGACACGCCGATTTCTTGTGCCGATATCTCCAGAACGACCCGCCGGATCCTTGGCAGGATGGGACGGTGATCATCGCCGTCTTCCCCGGTCAGGGCTCTCAAACCCCCGGGTTCCTCTCGCCCTGGCTCGAGATCGACGGGACGCGTGAGCGTCTTGCCGAAGCTTCCGAGCACGCCGGTGTCGACCTCCTCGCCGCCGGCACGGACTGGGACGCCGACCGGATCCGCGACACGAGCGTCGCGCAGCCGTTGATCGTGGCCGCGAGCCTGGTGTCGTGGAGCGTTCTGCGCGACCGCGCCGGCCAGGGTGCCGACGGCGTCGCGGGACACTCGGTGGGCGAGTTCGCCGCGCTGGCGGCATCCGGTGTCCTGTCCGAGGCCGACGCGCTGCGGCTCGTCGGAATCCGCGGTCGCGCGATGGCCGAGGCCGCGGCGACCGTCGAGACCGGCATGAGCGCCGTGGTCGGCGGTGACGAGCAGACGGTACTCGACCGCCTGGCGGAGCTGGGGCTGACGCCCGCCAACTACAACGGCGGCGGCCAGATCGTCGCAGCCGGTGAGCTGTCGGCCCTCGCCGAGCTCGCCGCCGAGGCCCCACGCGGATCGCGCGTGATTCCGTTGCAGGTGGCCGGTGCCTTCCACACGCGGTTCATGGAGCCCGCCGTCGAGACGCTTCGCGTGGCCGCGGCCGACGTTCCGGCCTCCCCGCCGCAGACGACGCTATGGACCAACTCGGACGGCTCGGTCGTCAACGACGGCCGCCGCGCCGTCGACCTCGTGGTCTCCCAGGTCGCGTCCCCGGTGCGCTGGGACCGCAGCATGGCGTCTTTCGCCGAGCACGGCGTGACCGGCATCATTGAACTCGCGCCGGCCGGCGCCCTCACGGGCCTGGCGAAGCGCGCTCTGCGCGGCACCCCGACCGTGGCAGTCAAGACTCCGGACGACCTCGACGCGGCCGTCGCACTCCTGAAGGGAGAGCAGGCATGAGCACCCCCACCCTCCGTCAGCTCCAGGGCCCCGCCCACACGCGCATCTACTCGTACGGAGCCGCCCGCGGCGAGAACTACGTCCCCAACGACGATCTGGTGGGTCCGATCGACTCCAGCGACGAGTGGATCCGCCAGCGCACCGGAATCGTGACGCGTGTTCGCGCCGACAAGGACACGGATGCCATCGACCTGGCATCCGACGCCGCCCGCGAAGCGGTCGAGAAGTCCGGGGTCGCCCCGAGCGAGATCGACGCCGTCATCGTCGCGACGATCAGCAATCCCAAGCAGACTCCCTCGGCGTCGGCGATCGTCGCCGATCGCATCGGAGCCAACCCCGCCGCCGCCTACGACGTGAACGCCGCGTGCGCCGGCTTCGCCTACGGGGTTGCCCAGGCCGACGCCCTCATCCGTGGCGGGCTCGCGAAACTCGTCGTCGTGGTGGGTGCCGAGAAGCTCAGCGACGTCGTCGACCCGACCGACCGCAGCATCTCGTTCCTCCTGGGAGACGGTGCCGGTGCCGTCGTCATCGGCCCGAGCGACACCCCCGGCATCGGTCCCACCATCTGGGGCTCGGACGGCTCGAAGGCCGACGCGGTGGGCATGAACCACACGCTCACCGAGTTCCGCGACGGCGTCGCCCCGTGGCCGACCCTCCGCCAGGAAGGACCCACCGTGTTCCGGTGGGCCGTCTGGGAGATGGTGAAGGTCGCTCGGCAGGCCATCGAGGCCGCCGGCATCCAGCCCTCCGACCTGGCCGCGTTCGTGCCGCACCAGGCGAACATGCGCATCATCGACGAGTTCGCCAAGCAGCTGGGTCTGCCCGAGACCGTGGTGATCGGTCGCGACATCGAGACCACCGGAAACACCTCGGCCGCGTCGATCCCGCTCGCCACCCACCGCCTGCTCGAGGAGCACCCCGAGCTCAGTGGCGGCCTCGCTCTGCAGATCGGTTTCGGTGCCGGTCTCGTCTTCGGCGCGCAGGTCGTCGTCCTCCCCTGACGCGCGAGCGTCGAACCCTAGACTGATCGGGGCTCGGGACGACTCCCCGGGCCCGCCCCCAACAACAGGAGAAATCATGGCATTCACCAACGACGAGGTTCTGGCCGGCCTTGCCGAGCTCATCACCGACGAGACCGGCATCTCGGCCGACGAGGTCGCCCTCGAGAAGTCGTTCACTGACGACCTCGACATCGACTCGATCTCGATGATGACGATCGTCGTCAACGCCGAAGAGAAGTTCGGCGTGACCATCCCCGACGACGAGGTCAAGAACCTCAAGACCGTCGGTGACGCCGTCACGTTCATCACGTCGAACCAGTCCTGACCCTCCCGGTGGGGGCTCCGGCCCCCACCGGTCACGACCCTTCCCGGCCGCACCAAGGATCACACCATGAGCACATCCCGCATCGTCGTCACCGGTATCGGTGCCACCTCGCCCATCGGCGGGACGGCCCCCGAGAGCTGGGACGCACTGCTGTCCGGTGCCTCCGGCGCGCGCACCCTCGAGCACGACTGGGTCGAGGAGTACCAGCTGCCCGTCACGTTCGCGGCTGAGGCGCTCGTGCGGCCCGAGACCGTCCTCGAGCGTCCCGTCGCCAAGCGCCTCGACCCGTCATCGCAGCTCGCGATGGTCGCGGCCAAGGAGGCGTGGGAGGACGCGGGCAGCCCCGACATCGATCCCGACCGGCTCGGCGTCGACTTCGCGACCGGCATCGGTGGCGTGTGGACGCTCCTCGACGCGTGGGACACCCTGCGCGAAAAGGGTCCGCGACGCGTCATGCCGATGACGGTGCCGATGCTCATGCCCAACGCCGCAGCCGGCAACCTCTCGCTGCACTTCAATGCCCGCGCCTTCGCCCGGACCGTGGCGTCGGCGTGTGCGTCGAGCACCGAGTCGATCGTGAACGCCGTGCAGCACATCCGCGACGGGCTCGCCGACGTCGTGATCGCCGGCGGTACCGAATCGGCGATCCACCCGATCACGATCGCATCGTTCGCGTCGATGCAGGCGTTGTCCAAGCGCAACGACTCCCCCGAGACCGCGTCGCGCCCCGGCAGCATCGACCGTGACGGGTTCGTCATGGGCGAGGGTGCCGGCGTTCTGATCCTCGAGACCGAGGAGCACGCGAAGGCCCGCGGCGCGAAGATCTACGCGTCGATCGTCGGCGGCGGCGTGACGGCCGACTCGTACCACATCACCGCCAACGACCCCGAGGGTCGCGGTGCCGCCCGTGCCGTCCGCCTCGCGCTCGACATGGCAGGTGTGTCGGTCGACGACGTCACCCACATCAACGCCCACGCCACCTCGACCCCCGTCGGTGACCCGAACGAGTACCAGGCGCTGCGCGCCGTGTTCGGTGCCCGCGTCGACGAGATCCCGGTGTCGGCGACGAAGGCATCCACGGGTCACCTCCTCGGAGGCACCGGCGCCCTCGAGGCCATCTTCACGGTGCTGGCGCTGCAGAACCGCGTCGCCCCGCCCACCATCAACCTCACCGAGCAAGACCCGGAGGTGCCGTTCGCCATCTCGGGTTCGCCCGTCGAGCTCGGGTCCGGCGACCAGCTCGCCATCAGCAACTCGTTCGGCTTCGGCGGTCACAACGCCGTCGTCGCGATCGCTTCCGTCTGACCACGGCCGAACGCCCCCGGCATCCCCCGACTGCTACGGGGATGACGGGGGCGTTCGGTGTGTCATCGGGAGGGGATACGCGGTCCCGGTGCCGGGATTGTTCACCGGCCTCCGGTAGTGGCGCCTCCCCCACCCGACATCTCTCAGCCGACCTTGTGCAACCAGACCACGTGCTGGTCTTCGCCGGCGTGGCGGAAGGGTTCGAGCTCTTCGTCCCAGGCGGAGCCCAGGGCGACGTGGAGCTCGCGCTGAAGTTCGAAAGCGTCCCCGGCGGCGATATCCATCGCGTAGCGCACGCGCTCCTCGCCGATGAGGATGTTGCCGGCCGAGTCCGTCTGGGCGTAGTGGATACCGAGCCCCGGGGTGTGCATCCAGCGCCCGCCGTCGCTGCGGGGCGTGGGGTCCTCGCTGACTTCGAAGCGGAGGTGCTCCCAGCCGCGGATCGCACTCGCGAGGGCGGCGCCGGTCCCGACCGGTCCCTCCCAGTAGAACTCGGCGCGTCGGCTTCCGGTGAGCACCGGCTGATCCGCCCAGTCGAAGTTGACCGCACGGCCGAGAGCGCGTCCTACCGCCCACTCCAGGTGGGGGCACAACGCGCGCGGCGCCGAGTGGATGAGGATCACTCCGCGCGAAGACGTGGTCGCCATGGTCTCTCCTTCGTCAGGTACGTCTTCCCCTACGACCTGCGCGAGAGCGGTGGCGGCTGTTCGGTTGTCTCGGTCATTATCTCCGCTTCATAACGAAATCACAACACTGTGATTCCTCACGAGAACCAGAGCTTCCAATACAGCGCGAAATTGCGGTTGCCGTAGGAGGAACAGGAGTCCCCCGTGTCCCATCGAGCCGCGATCGCCGCGGCGTTCGGCTGGTAGGGCGTGTAGTTGTACAGGGCGGCGGTGGCGTGGTTGCGGATCTCGATGTCGGTTCCGCCGCAGTCGGGGTTCGGCGAGTACGCGATGTAATGGGTGCCGGGCTGCCGCATGAACTGCGACGCCCGGTACGCCTTGAGGTCGGTCGCGCCCTGCGCGATCTGCGCGGCGAAGCCGGCTCGACCGGGATCGCAGGGGGCGTCGTCGGGACACCGCGCGCCCATCGCGGCCCCCAGGGCCTCGGACGACGGGGCTCGGGCCGCACGACCCGACACGAGGCTCTGCTCCTTCTGCAGCGTCACCAGCAGCACTTTCGCGGAGATGCCGCAGGCGCGCTGCACGCGGTCGATGATCTGCGCCGCCGTGAGCTCGCCGCCGTCGTACGCCTCGCAGATCGTCTCGCCGGTGTCCTTCGACACGATGGCCTCGCGCGCTGGAAGCTCTGCGCGAAGCACGTTGAGGCAGGAGTCGTTAGCGCACTCGTCGATCTGGTCGTCGAGGAAGCGCTGGATGGCGTCGGCATCCATCGCGTTCCCGTCGTAGAAGTCCGCGTCGTCGATGAGGAACCCGGGGTCGAATTCGGCGAGATCGATGGACGCCTTCCGGGTCTCGACGTTCCACTCGGAGACGAGGTGTACGAGCGGGACGGTCGCCGTCACGATCAGCCCGACCACGACGGTGGCGAGGATGCCGAAGACGATCCGCCGGCGGCGAAGCTGGCGCGCGCGGGCGGGGGTGCGTCGAGGGCGGCGAGCGGCGGGGCGCCTGGTTGCGGATCGGGCTTCCGCGGGGCGTGGCCGGGGCGTTCGGGAGCGGGCGTTGGCCGACGGGGTGACGCGGCGACCTCCGTTCCCCTGCTTCGCCATGCATCGATCGTGCCGCACCGCGCTGACCGCGTGCTGGACGCGGTCGGCGCGGCGCGGCTTGCGCGGGCTCAGCTGCCGGTCGACGCGGGCGGAGTGGCACCCGGCGTGGGCGCTTCGCCGGGGGTGGGCGGGGTGGGCGCGGCGCCGTCGGTGGGCGGAGTGGGCGCTTCGCCGGGGGTGGGCGGCGTGGGCGCGGTGCCGTCGGCGGGCGGGGCGGGCGGTGTGTGCCCATCCGCGTTGGGGCCCCCGGGGTGCGCCGGTGCTCCGCCCGGGCCGCAGTCCGCCGACGTCGGCCCGTTCTCTGGTGCGGCCGGAGCCGTCCCGTCCGTCGGGGGCGTCGGCGCGGTGCCGTCACTCGGGGGCGTCGGCGCGTCGGTCGGGGCGGCGCTCGGGGCGATGGTGCCCGGACCCGTGGAGGCGCCGTCGGCGCTCGGGGCGTTCGTCGCGGCGGCCACAGTGGTGGCTGTGTTCGACTGCGCGGCCAGCGCCGCCGTGCCCCCGGTCAGTCCGAGCGCGGCGACCACCGCGGCGGTGATCACGGCCGGGCGTACCCACGACCGACGAGGCGGTTCCGGGTTCGACTCGTCGTGTCGGGGCAGGGGCAGGGTGGGGTTTTCGTCCTCGGACATGGGTTCCTCTCGTGCCGGCGAGTGTCGTCGGCGTCTGCAGATCAGCCTCGGAACCGGAACTGAAGCCGGCCTGAAGCGGTCGGGACGCGGGCGAACACCTACCGTTCGCATAAGCGGCATCCAGTGTGCGCTCGTATCGTCGGCCGGATGTCCGCCCCCGCACGCGTCCTCGTCCTCGACGACGACGAGACCATCCGTCTCGCCGTCGTCCTCGCGCTGCGCGCGGACGGGTTCGTCGCCGAGGGCGCGCCCGACGGAACCGACCTCCCGGATCGCCTCGACCGGTTCCGTCCCGACCTGGTGGTGCTGGACTGGATGATGCCCGGGCCGAGTGGCATCCGTCTGCTCCCGGTGATCCGTGCGGCGGGTGACACCGCCGTGATCATGCTCACCGCGCGGGACGAGGTGGACGATCGGCTGCGCGGGTTCGCCGAGGGCGCGGACGACTACGTGGTGAAGCCGTTCACGATGGCGGAGCTCGTGGCGCGCGCGAGCGCCGTGCTCCGCCGACGCGGGCGGCTCCCGCAGACCGTCGCCGTCGCGGACCTCGTCGTGGATGCCGATGCCGCCACCGCGCACCGGGCGGGAGCGCTGCTCGATCTCACGGCGACAGAGTTCCGTCTGCTGTGCCTGCTCGTCGAGAGCCGGGGGCGGACGCTGTCGAAGACGCAGATCCTCACGCAGGTATGGGGGTACGAGGACTACGACGTCAACCTGGTCGAGGTGCACATGAGCGCGCTGCGTCGCAAGATGGAGGCGCACGGGGAACGCCTGGTCCATACCGTGCGAGGGCTCGGCTACCGGTTGAGCGAGCGCGCATGAGCGGGACGCGGGCGCTGCGATCGGGGTCGCTGCGGCGGCGGACGATCGTCTCGGTGCTGACCCTGGTGGCGCTGCTGCTGGTCGTGCTCGCCGTCATCGTCGATGTGGCCCTCGGCGCTCGCCTACGCGGGCAGATCGAGGACCGCCTCCGGGACCGCACGGCCGCGACCGCGTCGCTGGTGGGGATCGTGGATGCCACGGAGCTCGCCGATCGCCTCTCGGCTCAAGGGTTGGCGGTGCGCATCGACGAGGCCGGCGGCGATTCGGTCGTCGCGGGTCCGAGTCCCGAGCAGCTTCGCGGGGGTCCGGCGGGCCCGCCGGGTGGTCCGCGCGGCAACGAGACCCCGGCGACGGCGACGCCGGGCGCCGTGACGGTCACGGCCTCCGAGCTCAGCGGCGACGCCGACCTCGTGACCCTGCGGTCGACACTCAGTGACGGATCGACGCTGACGCTCACCGCGTCCGCCGCGGGCGTCGGCGAAACGCTCGCACAGGTGCGCTGGATCATGGCGGGCGCGTCCGTCGTCGTGCTGCTTCTCGCGGCGGGCGCGGTCATCCTCGTGGTGCGCGCGACACTGCGTCCGCTCGACGAGGTGTCCGACGTCGCGCGCGCGATCGGAGCCGGAGAGCGAGATCGGCGCCTCCGGCCGACTCATCCCGACACCGAGATCGGACGCGTCGCCACGGCCCTGGACGACATGCTCGACGACGTGGTCGGTGCCGAAGTCGCGGCGCGGGCCGCGGAGGAGCGCCTGCGAGCGTTTCTTTCCGATGCCGCACACGAACTCCGAACGCCGGTCGCCGGCATCCGGGCCGCCGCCGACACCCTCGTGCGCGCTGAACTCGACGGCCCGGAGCGCGAGATGCTCGCCGGTCACGTGGTGCGCGAGGCGACGCGCGCGTCGCGGCTCGTCGACGATCTGCTCCTCATGGCCCGCGTCGATCGGGGTCTCGAGCTGTCGCTCGCGGACACCGATCTGCGTGACGTCGTGGCCGCCGAGGTCGACCGGGCGCGTCTCGTCCATCCTGAGCTGACGGTGCGAACGGATCTCCCGGGTGCGGCGGTCTCGGTGGCGATCGATCGGGATCGAATCGCGCAGGTGCTGTCGAACCTCGTCGAGAACGCCGCGCGCGTCACCGCGGGACGCGGACGTGTGGTGCTCGGCATCCACTCGTCCGGGAACGACATCGAGGTGCGCGTGCACGACGACGGTCCCGGTGTCGCCGCGAGGGAGCGCGAGCGGATCTTTGATCGCCTCGTCCGGCTCGACCCGTCCCGCGGAGGTTCCGGTGGCGTCGGACTCGGCCTGCCGATCGCGCGCGGCATCGCCCGGGCGCACGGGGGCGACGTGGCGTGCGTGCCCGCCGAGAGCGGAGCACTGTTCGCGCTCCGGCTCCCGCGGTCCGCGATCCGCCCGGCTCAGCGTCCCGGGCGCGCGGGTGTGGGACGGACGGGCGTGGTCTGAGGCGAGGCGACGCCCGACCCGGTCAGCGTCAAGCCGTCGGCGCCGCTGGCGTCGTGCATCATCTGATCGACGAGCTCGCGGTCGATCGCCGGTTCCCGTCCGCCGTAGAACTGCAGCACGAGCGCGTTCGAGGCGTGGATCCACAGACTGGCCTGACGCACCCCCTCGTTCACGGGCAGTTGGAGCATGAAGCCCTCGTTGCGGCGCAGCTTGTTCATGATCACGATGCGCAGGTGCGCGAGCAGTCGGTCATCGATGTCGAACGTCGCACGGTCGCGATAAATGAGGCGTCCCACGGCAGGTCCTTTTCTGGCGCGCCGAAGCGTACCGGTTGAGCAAAGGGCGGGACCACGCCGGGAAGCGAGGCAATGCGGGGACAACCATTGTGCCATCTCGAAGCGTTCGGGAACGGCCTCAGCGCTTTCCAAGCGACGGCGGATACGGTTCTCCTCACCATCGACGACCCACGAGAGAGAATCCCCCGTGAGCCTTCCCCGCACCTCCCCCGACCAGGAGGGCCGATCTTCGAGCCCCCTCGTTTCGAGAGGGGGTGAGATCCGATGCTCGCTGCTGTCCTGACGCTGCTCGTCGGCGTCGTCGTGACGCTGGCGATCATCGCCGCCTGCGGCTTCTTCGTCGCACAGGAGTTCGCGTACATGTCCGTCGATCGGGCGCGCTTGGCGGCGCGCGCCGAGAAGGGCGACGTGCAGGCGAAGCGTGTGCTCGCGATCACGCAGCGCACGTCGTTCATGCTGTCGGGCGCGCAGCTGGGCATCACCGTCACGGGCCTTCTGATCGGCTACGTGGCCGAGCCGCTCATCGGGGCCTCGATCGGGACCCTGCTCGGCGGCGCGGGCGTCGACCCCGGCGTGTCGATCGCGATCGGGACGGTTGCGGCGCTCCTGCTCGCGACCATCGTGACGATGATCTTCGGTGAGCTATACCCGAAGAACCTCGCCATCGCGAACCCCGAGCCGCTCGCCCGGGCGCTCGCGGTGCCCACCCGCATCTACCTGCTCGCCTTCGGCTGGCTGATCACCGTGTTCGACGTCGCCGCCAACGCGCTGCTGCGCCTGGCGCGCATCGAGCCGCTGGAAGACGTCGACGAGAGCGCGACCGCGCGCGATCTGGAAGCGATCGTCGAGGAATCCCGCGCGAGCGGCGACCTGCCCGACGACCTCTCGATGATCATCGACCGCATCCTCGACTTCCCCCGGCGGGACGTCGAACACGCCATGATCCCCCGGTCGCACGTCGACTCGGTCCGTCCCGACACCACCGTCGGCGAGGTGCGGACGCTCATGGCCACCGGGCACACGCGCTACCCCGTGATCGGTGACGAAGACTCCCCCGTGGGAGTCGTCGAGCTCATCGACGTCCTCCGCGAGAAGCCGGATGCCGATACCCCGGTGTCGTCGGTCATGCGTCCGGCCGTCGTCCTTCCGACGTCGATGCTTCTGCCCGTCGCCCTCGACCGCATGCGCCGCAGCCGCAACGAGCTCGCGTGCGTGGTGGACGAGTACGGCAACTTCGATGGCATCCTCACGATCGAAGATCTCACGGAGGAAGTGATCGGCGAGCTGTCCGATGAGCACGACGTCGAGGTCGACGAGGTGGCCTCCATGGGCGAGGCCGCGTGGACCGTTCCCGGTGACCTGCACCTCGACGAACTGGAACGACTGATCGGGTACGACCTCGCGGACGGCGACGTCGAGACCGCCGCCGGCCTCGTGATCGACACCCACGGCGACCTCCCCGTCGTCGGCGCGGTCGTCCGGGTCGACCTGCCCGAACGGGCCGGCGAGGTGGTCCAGGGAATGCACGTGGATCGCTGGCTCGACATCGAGGTCATCGAGGTCGACCGGCACGTCCCGTCGCAGCTCGTCGTGCGTCTGCGCGAGAGGGACCGGGATGTCGACCCGGTCGAAGCCGCCGATGAGGAGGTGGCCCGATGAGCTGGTGGGTCGTCACCCTGATCACCGCGGCGCTCATCGTCGCGAGCGCGTTCTTCGTGATCGTCGAGTTCGCGCTGCTCGCCGCCCGCCGTCACCGGCTGGAAGAGGAGGCGGCGACCAGCGCCTCCGCGCGTGCGGCCCTGCGAGGAGTCAATGAGCTGACGGTCATGCTCGCGTTCGCGCAGCTCGGAATCACGGCCTGCACGTTCCTGCTCGGCGCGATCACGAAGCCGGCGATCGACTACGCCCTGGCGCCCGTCCTCGCGCAGTGGGGTCTGCCCGCCGTGCTCGCCGACGTGATCGCCTTCCTGCTGGCGCTGATCGTCGTGACGTTCCTGCACCTCGTCATCGGCGAGATGGCACCGAAGTCGTGGGCGATCGCGCACCCCGAGACGGCGGCGAAGGCCACCGGCATCCTGGCCCGCGCGATGACGTGGCCGCTGCGCCCGTTCCTTCTGTGGATCAACCGCATCGCGAACCGTCTCGTGCGCGCGTCCGGCGTCGAGCCGGTGGACAAGGCGGCGGCCGGCGGGCAGGACGCCGACACGATCCGCGAGCTCGTCGCGCACTCGCGGCGCGCGGGCACCCTCGACGAGCAGTACTCGGGGCCCATCGCCCAGGCCATCGAGATGGGCACGGTCACGGTCGGCGATATCGTCCGCACCGACCGGACGCCGACGGCGGTTCCGGCGGATGCCACGGCGGCCGACGTGCAGGCGGCGGCCGCGGCATCCACGCACCTCCGGATCCTCGTCGGAGCCGGTGCCTCGGCGCGTGTCGCGCACGTCCGCGACACGCTCGACGCAGCCCCCACGACGCCCGCGGCGGCGATCGCGCGCGATGCGCTCGTCCTTGCCCCGGACACCTCGGCGTACGACGCTCTCGGCCGCATGCGCCGTGGCCGCGTGCAGCTGGCGACGGTGGTGGACGGCGAGCGGCTGCTCGGCGTCGTGACCCTCGATGACCTGCTCACGCGGATCCTGCCCGGGGCGGGACAGGTGGCGGACGCCGCGCGCTGAGCGCTCCGTGCCCCTCACCGCAGATACGCGTCGACGAGCAGCGGACCCCGGATGCCGCGGAACGTCTCGACCAGCCGGTCGAGCGCTCCGCGGTTCCAGGCCGTGAGCTGCAGATCGTGGGGGCCGAGGGGCTCGAGCCTGCCGGTGCGCAGGCGGACGACCTCCCAGCCGATGGCGCGGAGGGCGCGGTCTTTGCGGCGGTCGGCCTGCTCGCGTCGGCCGACGTGCTCGAGCCCGTGCCGCCCGATCGAGTCGTACTCGACGGCGATGCGCAGCTCGGGGAGCACGAGGTCGGGCCAGATCTCGAGGTGCTGGAAGAACGGCCGGGCCGCGCGGACCGCGTTCACCCCCTCGGTGAGGGCGAAGCGACCGAACAGGTCTGCGCGGAGGCGGTCTTCGACCGCGGAAGCCGGTCGGGGGGCGCAGACCGAGACGAACGCGTCACCGGGGGGTAGCTCCGGTGTCTTCTCGCACACCGGCGGGGCCTTGCGCGGCCGTCGCGCGCGCAGCACGGCGGCTTTCGGCGGTGAGGGGTCGTCGACGGACTCGCGCATCGGCAACGCCACGACCCGGGTCGGCGCGGCGAGTTCGCTGCACTCCGGACACCACGCGCTGCGCCGCCGCTCGCGGCCCGGCCGGAGCCGCTGCTCGGTCGGTGTGGCCGCGAACCGATGCCCGGAGTCGCACTGCCACAGCAGCAGCACGTCCGCGGCGGGCGGCACTTGACTCAGCGCGATCCCCGCATTGAGGTCGGGGTGGTACTGACGGATCAGCGCCGGGAATGCGGCCCACGCCTCGCGGTATGCCCCGACCGCGTACGGCACGTCAGCACCCTTCGACCACTGCCGCCGGGCCCACCACGCTTCGACTCGCTCCGCCACGCGAAGACGGTAGCGGCGACCACCGACACCGGGTCTCAGTCGTCCCAGCGGTCAGCGGCATCCCCGTCATCCGCCCGATCCCACGCGAGCCGGAAGCCGCACTCCCGGCACTCGTCGGCGTCGATGCCCTCGTCGATGAGCGGGTGCATCGTGATGCCGCACGACGGACAGATCGGCTGCGCGCCGTCGTCGGGGTAGTCGGGGTAGCTCATGGTCACTCCGCTCGGGTCCGGCCCCACCCATCGCGGGTGCCCTCGACGAGAACGTTCCTGGCCCGCGGCGTGTTCCCGTCGTGCGCCCCCCGCCCGGACGTCGGACGCGAGATCACTCGCGTTTCCCGAGATGACCCGCCCTCGTCTGGAATGGCGGGTCATGTCGGCGAAGGGCGGTGATCTCGGCGGCGGGCGCCGGCCGCGCCTCAGCCCCGCGCGCCGGCCGCGGCCAGCTCTGCGCGCGTGCGGGCGCCGTGCTTCCGGAGGAGGTTCGCGACGTGGAACTTGACGGTGTTCACGCTGATGCCGAGTCCTTCGGCGATCTCGCGATTGCCCACGCCGGTCGCCACGAGCCGCAGGACGTCGCGTTCGCGTTGCGTGAGGTCGGAGTCGGCCGCCGCTTCGGCCGAGCGCGGCGACGGGTCCAGCGGGAGCGAGATGTCGAGGGTGGAACCCCATCCCGGTGTGGACGCGATCGCGAGGTTCCCCTCGAGGGCGACGACTCGCTCCGCGATCGGACGTACGGCGTCGTCGTGCGCGCCGAGGGTGCCGGCTCCGTCGTCGCGCAGCTGCATGAGGAGATTCCGCCCGTCGCAGTCCCACTGGATGCGAACGCGGCGCGCCTCGCCGTCGTCGACGAGCGCCAGCACGGCGGTGCGCACGATCGCCCGCGCGCTGTGCGCGACGTCGCCGGGGAGTGCGCGACCGGTGGTGGGCGGTTCGACGAACTGCACGTCGAGGTCGCCGAACCGCACGAGGGGCCGCAGATCGGCGCGCAGGCGCGAGAACGCACCGGTCACCGGCTCGAGCAGGGTGCTGCGCTGCCGGTCGGTCGCGGTGCGCAGCTCGATGAGGGCGGCGGAGGCGATCTCGACGGCTTCGGCGCGGGCGGCCGCGTCCGACAGACGCCCGGAGCGGAGTGCCGCGAGGATCGACTCGAGCGTCAGGGCGTGACGGTCGGCCTGGTCCGCGACGGTGCGGGCGTGCTCGGACGCGGCCGTGCGGCTCGCGTGGATCTCTCCGTCTGTCGCCATGCGCTCGAACCTACTCGTCCTACCCGAAAGAGCGGTCCCACCCGATCGGATGGGGATGCCGCCTGGCCGGGCAGCAGCGGATGCCGCGGATCACGACGAGCATCGAGCCATGCCCCCCACCACGATCGCGGACGCCCTCGGCACCATCGGCAGCGAACTGCAGGACGTCGTGTCGGCTCTCCGCCACGCCGATCCCGTGCCGTTCGAGAGCGCGCTCCTGCTCCTGAGCGATGCCGACCGGGTGTTCGTGCACGGCGCCGGCCGATCCGGGTTGGCACTGCGCTCGACGGCCATGCGCCTCATGCACCTGGGACTCACCGTGCACGTCGTCGGCGAGGTCACGACCCCGGCGATTCGCCGCGGTGACCTCCTCCTCGTGGCGAGCGGTTCGGGCACGACCGGGGGCATCGTGCAGGCAGCGCGGACCGCGGCCGAGGCCGGAGCGCGCGTGCTCGCCGTGTCGACCACCGATTCGTCGCCGCTGTCCGACCTCGCGGACACCACCGTCGTCATCCCGGCGGCGACGAAGACGGATCGGTCCGGCACGGCATCCGTCCAGTACGCCGGAAGCCTCTTCGAGCAGGCGGTCGCGCTCCTCGGCGACGCCGTCTTCCATGCCCTGTGGCAGCGCAGCGGTCGATCCGCCGACGACCTGTGGCCCCGCCACGCGAATCTCGAATGACCCGCGCCGGAGACCCGGCGGCACACCCCACTGAAAGGACATCCCCCATGCAGCTCCAATTCGCCATGGACACCCTGACCACCGAGCACGCGCTCGACCTCGCGGGCAAGGCCGCACCCTACGTCGACGTCCTCGAGCTCGGCACCCCGCTGATCAAGAGCGCCGGCCTCTCGGCGATCACCGCGGTCAAGCAGGCTCACCCCGACAAGATCGTCTTCGCCGATCTCAAGACGATGGATGCCGGCGAGCTCGAGGCAGACATGGCCTTCCAGGCCGGAGCCGACCTGGTGACCGTGCTCGGCGTCGCCGGTGACAGCACGATCGCCGGTGCCGTGAAGGCCGCGAAGGCGCACGGCAAGGGCGTCGTCGTCGACCTCATCGGGGTGCCCGACAAGGCCGCTCGTGCGAAGGAGGTCACCGCGCTCGGCGTCGAGTTCGTCGAGATGCACGCGGGACTCGATGAGCAGGCCGAGGACGGCTTCACGTTCGAGACGCTGCTGCGCGACGGCGAGGCATCCGGTGTCGCGTTCTCGGTCGCCGGAGGCATCACCGCCGGCACCGTGCGCGCCGTGCAGGAGTCCGGCGCCCGGATCGCCGTCGCCGGCAGCGCGATCTACAGCGCGGACGACGTCGCCGCCGCGGCCGCCGAGATCCGCGCCGCGATCACCGCGGCTTGATCCGTTCGAACCGAAACGGGGGCTCGGCGCCGAAAGGTGCCGGGCCCCCGTCGCTCGTTCGGGCCTCTGCGGCTGGGCCGCGGGAGTAGGGCGGGTGGGACTTGAACCCACGATCGTCGGGTTATGAGCCCGCTGCCTTGACCAGCTTGGCCACCGCCCCTCGCGGTTCCCGAGCCTACCGGCATCCCTCCCCGGCCGTGCGGCCGTGCTTCGAGCGCCGAGGACACACGATCCGGCCGAAAGCGCACGCCCGGGCCGTCCCCGACGTGTGTCGTCGACCCGAACGTGTGCCTTCGACCGATCGTGAGCGCGGGACGGACTCGGGTCAGTGGACGCGCGGCTTCTTCGGCTTGCCGTCGGCCGTCAGCTGCGGGTGGTGGCGGGTCAGCTGGATGACGCCCCACGTGGCGATCGCGCCGGCGATGACGAAGCCGATCAGCGCCCACGCGGGGGCCGTCGACGCCTCACCGAGCACCGAGAGGCCGATGAGCACGGCGACGATCGGGTCGATCACGGTGAGACCGGCGATCACGAGGTCGGGCGGACCGACCGAGTACGCGGTCTGCACGAAGTAGGCCCCCACGGCGACCGCGGCCAGCAGCGCCACGACGCACAGCAACGTCAGCCACTCGAAGTTGCCGGCCTGGATGCGGCTGATGATGACCTTCGCCAACGTCGCGACGAAACCGTAGATCACGCCCGCGGCCATGATGTAGAACAGCGCCTGCGCGCGACGCCGCACGAGGAACCAGAACACCCCGAACACGACGACGACCACGGCCAGGATGCCGAGGATGATCAGCAGCTCGCGCGAGGTGACGACGTGCTCGGTGGCGAAGAACGCCGCGATCGTGACGAAGATGAAGATGCCGCCGACACAGGCGGCGATCGCGATGAGCGACTGCCGCGTGGGTTTGTGGTGGGTGACGCGGGCGTTGAGGATCGTCGTGATCACGAGCGCGATCGCGCCCAGGGGCTGCACGAGGATGAGCGGCGCGACGGACAGTGCCGCGAGCTGACACACGATCGCGAGACCGAGCATGACCGTGCCGGCGACCCACGACGGGCGCGTGAGCAGCGACGTCATCTGCGAACGCGACAGTCCGCCCGTCGTCTTGCCGGACAGGCGCTCCACCTTCTGCACGCCCCGGTGCTGATACTGCGCGCCGAACGACATGAAAACCGCGCCCAGCAGCGCCAACGGGATACCGAGCAGAATGCGGGGATCGCGGAAGACGCCTACGAGCTGATCGATACCGTCGGTGAGGGAGACATCGAGCGGAATCACCCTCCGACGATAGCCGCCGCATCGCCGCATAGGCTGGTGACGTGGCCGTTCTCGCTATCCGCATCATGGGCGATCCCGTGCTGCACGCCCCCGCTTCCCCTGTCGACGAGATCACCGACGACATCCGCACCCTCGTCGCCGACATGTTCGAGACGATGGATGCCGCTCCCGGCGTGGGCCTTGCCGCCCCCCAGGTCGGCGTTGGCCTGCGGATCTTCACGTACTCGTACGAGGACGACGAGGGCGAGCCGTGGCGCGGTGTCGTCATCAACCCCGAGCTGTGGATCCGTCCGCTCGAACCGGGCTACCCCGACCCCGATGAGGAGTCGGAAGGATGCCTGTCGTTCCCCGGCGAGCGGTTCCCGCTGCGTCGATCCGATGCGGCGCTGCTGACCGGCGTCGACCTCGACGGAGCGCCGGTGCGCATCGAGGTCTCGGGGTGGCGTGCTCGCATCCTGCAGCACGAGTTCGATCACCTCGACGGCGTGTTGTACGTCGACCGTCTGGACGAGGAAGACAGCCGCGCCGTCGCGAAGATCGCGAAGAAGCGCAAGTGGGGGAAGCCCGGCGCATCCTGGATGCCGGGCGTCGACGACATCGACGCGTGACGGGCTTCAGTACAGTCCGCGTGCCTGCAGCTCCTGCTGAAGGATGGGCGCGAGACGCTCGGCGAACGCCGGCGTCAGATGCGTCTCGTCGTACCGCACGGGGGTGTCTCCGGCGAAAGCCGGGCAGACGTTCTGCCAGCACGTGAACGGCAGCGCGCTGATCGCGTTGTTCCCCGTGGCCGCGGCTTCGGCCTCGGTGGCCGACTCCATCTGGGTCCACACGTCGTCCACGGCGGCGAGGCACGCGGACGGCCCGGTCACGGGGGAATAGCACCGGTCGAGGTCGGCGCCGTGGGGCGGCGGTGACAGGAAGACCGTGCGGCCGGGTGGTGCCCAGGCCCCGACCTCGGCGAACGTCGCCGTGGCCAGTTGCGCGGCGTCGAGCGACGCTCCGCCCACCGCCGTCCCGAGCGTGAACGCGTTGGACACGATCACGAGATCGGCCGGGTCGGCCGCGACCATCGCCCGCACCTGCTCCTTGCGCGCCGCGCAGTTGGCTGCGACCGCCGGATCACGGGTCTCGATCATGACGTCGGTGAAGCGGCATCCGTACATTCCGACCGTCGTCGCGCGCCACGCTCCCCCGCTCTGCTCGGCGAGGGCCGCGATCGTCGGCGCGTACGCCATCGCACTGGAGTCACCGACGAGATAGAGATGGTGGGATGCCGACGGGTCGCCGAACGTGCAGCGTCCGGGGTCGGGCGTGGCATCCGGCGTGAAGCAGTCGTGGGCACGGTTGTCGGAGGACGACTCGCGGATGACCTCGTCGAGTCCTGGATGCAGTTCCGGCCAGGCGTCGGCGCTCACGGCCGCGGCGAGCTGCGCCTGCAGCGTGGGCAGCGCGTCGGCGACTTCGGCCGGGTCGGGCGCGGCGACGGTTGTGATGCCGGGCAGCTGCAGGACCGGCGCACCGTAGGTCACGAAGACGGACAGCACCGTTGCTCCCGCCCCGATGGTGAGCACGGCGGCGGCCAGCCCGATGCGGGCCGAGAAGCGCTCGCGCCACGCGGCCCAGGTGAGCGGACGCGAAGGCGGAGCCGTCTCGGCGGCGGGCTCGGGCTGCGGATCGGGCGCGGTGGCGCTCGCGTGGTCGAGCGCGGCGGCGGGGACCGGCGCGGGCTCTGGCAGCGCCGAGGTCACGTGTTCCGGCTCCGGCAGCGCCGGGGTCACGTCCTCCGCCGGCCGTGGACGCGCGCCCGGGTAGTAGCGCTGGCCGGGCACCCATCCGGCAGGTCGGGATGCCAGCGCCGCCGGCCGAGCGACCGGTGCCGGCTCCGGCGCGACAGAGACGGGTTCGGAAGCGGCCGGGTTCTCCTCCGCGGCGGGGCGATGGCGCTCGAGCCACGGCGACCGGTGGATGGGCTGCTCGAGGCCCAGGTAGGTGGCGACCGTCAGCACGACCGTGGCGAGGAGCACGATCGGCATCCACGCGGGTCCGGCGGGCAGAAGGACGCCCGCGAACACGATCACGGGGAGGTGCCAGAGGTAGAGCGAGTACGAGACGTTGCCGACGGCCACGCTGAGGGGGTTCGTCAACGGGAAGAGATGCCGATGGCGCGGGTCTCCCCCGATACCGGCGGCGACGACCAGGGCGGCGCCCGTCACCGGCAGGGCAGCCCACGGTGCCGGGAACGGCGACGTGGGGTCGATGACGACGAACGCGGCGACGACGGCGCCGACGCCGGCCCAGGCGAGCAGGACACGCAATGTCGCCGGCAGCCGTCCCAGGACGGGCGCGAGCGCAGCGAGGGCGGCTCCGACGCCGAGCTCCCCCACGCGGGCGAGGGTCGAGAAGTACGCGCCGGTCGGGTCGCTCGCGGTCAACTGCACAGCGGCGACGGCGGAGGCGGCGACGAGGACGATCGCCACCCCGCCGACGAGCCAACGCCCCCCGACGCCCCGGCGGGAGGTGCGCGGGAGCAGCGCGATCACGACGAGGAGCAGCAGCGGCCACACGAGCGAGAACTGCTCTTCGATGGACAGCGACCAGAAATGCTGCAGCGGCGAGACGTCGGTGGAGGAGAAGTAGTCGCGCCCCTGGAGACCGAACCGCCAGTTCGACACGAGCCCCAGCGCGGACAGGGCGTCACCGAGCGTCTGTTCCGCGCGGGTCTGGTGGAAGAGGGCGAACCCCAGTGCCACGACGGTCGACAGCACGAGCAGTGCGGCCGGGAGCAGCCGCCGGATGCGTCGAGCGAAGAAGGCGCGCAGATCGATCGTCCCGGTGGCCGCGAGATCACGGAGCAGGATGCCGGTGACGAGGAACCCCGACACGACGAAGAACACGTCGACCCCCGCGAAACCGCCGGTCGGCCATCCCGTGAGATGGCTCGCCACGACGCCGAGAACGGCCAACGCCCGAAGCCCCTGGAGGTCGAGGCGGGTACGGCGGGGAACGACGGGCACGGGCGGGGCTTCCTCTCGGGTCGCGCAAGACGACCACAGAGAGCTTAATGGAACCGCTCCCAGTGTGCCCTTCGGGATCGTGGAAAGAGCGCGTGTCGTGCGGGAGTCGCCGCTCAGCCGACCTCGAAGCTGTGGATGGCGAGGTCGTCACTCAGCGCCTCGCTCATGATGCGCCCGCGGACGCTCGTGCCCTGCTCATCGAGCGGCGGGCTCACGGTCGCGGCGCCGAGTCGTCCCGGGGCCGACAGGACGATCGCGCCGGACACGCTCGATTTCGCCGGGATGCCGACCGCTCGCATCCACCGACCCGATCCGTCGTAGACGCCGCACGTCGCCATCACGGAAACGACGTCACGAGCCACACGACGCGGGACGACGCGCTCGCCCGTGCGCGGGTTGAGCCCACCGAAGGCGAGCGTGGCGCCCATGACCGCGAGGGTCTCTGTGTCGACGAGGGTCGCGCACGCGCGGGCGTACACGGCGACCGCGTCGTCGGCGCTCGGCGTGAGTGTGCCCTCGGCCCGCATGAGGTGGGCGAGCGCGTGATTGCGATCGCCGAGCAGGTGCTCGTTGTGGGCGACGTCATCGTCGACGTCAAGGGTCCGTCCGGCGAAGGCGGAGAGCCCCCGGGCGATGCGGTCGGCTCGCGCCTCCGCGTCCGAGCCGTCGACGAGAGAGGCCGTCAGCAGCGCACCGGCGTTCACCATCGGGTTCGGCGGACGCCCGGTGTCGCTCTCGAGCTTCAGTGCGTCGAAGGCCTCGCCGGTCGGCTCGATGCCGACGCGGTCCAGCGCCTCGCCGTCGGTGTCGAGGAGCGCAAGGGCGAAGAGGAACGGTTTGACCGCCGACTGGAGACTGAACGTCACATCGCAGCCGGTGCTCGTCCGCGCCGTGCCGTCGGGCAGCACGAGCGCGATGGCGACCAGGTCCGGATCGGCCTCGGCCAGCTGCGGGATGCTGTCGTCCACCCTCCCGCCGCGTTCGTCGCGCACACGTGCGCGCAGCGCTTCGAGGTCGTACCGGCGGGGGTCCGAGGGCGGGTTCACTCCCCCACCCTCGCAGTGATCGGTCGCATCGGACACCGTCCGGCCCCTCGCGGGTCCCCGATGTGCAAAGGGGACGGGCGAGCGCGCGACTCTCGGAAGGGCGCGCGGACGGCGTGTGAAGCACCGAAACTTTCGCGAACAGGCCGTAGAATCGCCGCATGAGCGCCGCAACCGGAGGGTCTCGCGTCCGTCTCGCCGACATCGCCGCCGAGGCGGAAGTGTCCGTCGCGACGATCTCCAAGGTGCTCAACGGCCACGGCGACATCTCCGCCGCCACGCGTGCCCGCGTCGAGGAGTTGCTGACCGCGCGCGGCTATTCGCGCCGTGCCGTCGGCGAGAAGCCCCGCGGGGATCTCATCGAACTCGTCTTCCACGAGTTCGAGGCGAGTTGGTCGATGGAGATCATCGCCGGCGTCGAGGAGGTCGCGAAAGAGCGGGGACTCGCGGTCGTCGTCACAGAGAGCGGTGGCGCGCACTCCCTCGGCGAGGATTGGCTGGAGGGCGCCCTCCGACGTCGTCCTGCCGGCATCGTCCTGGTCGCCTCCGCGCTCGTCGGCCGTCAGCGGTTGCGCCTGGCCACCCGTGGCATCCCCCTCGTGATCGTGGACTCCGCGGGCGACCCGCCGGCGGACATCCCCTCGGTGGGTTCGGCGAACTGGTCGGGCGGTCTCGCCGCCACGCGGCATCTCATCGAACTCGGACACCGGCGGATCGCAGCGATCAGCGGGCCGAAGGACATGCTCTGCTCGCTCGCCCGCGTGGACGGGTATCGGTCCGCGATGGCGAGCGCGGGTCTGGACGTCGACCCGCGATGGGTGCGCTTCGGCACCTTCTACGTCGAGGGCGGGCGCGACGCCGCGCGCGAGCTCTTGTCGATGGACGACGCGCCCACCGCGATCTTCGCCGGGAACGATCTGCAGGCGCTGGGGGTCTACGACGCGGCGCGCGAGCGGGGAATGCGACTCCCCGACGATCTCTCCGTCGTCGGGTACGACGACATCGCTCCCGCGCGGTGGGTCAGCCCCGCCCTGACGACCGTGCATCAACCGCTGCGGCGGATGGGGGCGGAAGCGACGCGGATGGTCCTGGATGCCGCCACGCGCAGCGCCCCCGAGGTGGTCCCCCGCATGGATCTCGCGACGCATCTCGTCGTTCGCGGCAGCACCGCGCCGCCGCGCTGACCGCCTCCGGAAGGTCCGCGAGGCCGTGGGAGCGCGCCCACGGAACTTTCGCCGTGGTTTCGTAACGTTTGCGTAACCTGGCGATACGAGACCGTGGTCCGCGCGCATATGTTGTCTGCCACAACCAAACGCGCAAAGGAGCGCTCGTGCACAGACGCATATCCCCCCTGGTCTCCCTCGCCGCCGTGGGAGCCCTCATGCTCGGCGGTGCCGCCCCCGCGGCCGCCGCCCCGACCACCGTCAGCTCAGTCGACTTCGAAGACGGCACCACCGGCACCTGGACCCGCAGCGGCGGGACCGATGACACCCTGCGCGTCATCGACCTCGACGGCGGGAAGGTGCTCGAGGTCGCCGGACGCGACGCTGATTACGTCGGCATCCAGAGTCCGACCGGCATCTACGAGGCCGGCGCCACCTACGATTTCTCGCTCCGGGTGCGGTTGGCTCCCGGCACCCCCGACACGAGCGCCCGCCTGGTCATGAAGCCGGCGTACACCTGGATCGGCAACACCACGGTGACCGCATCGGGGTGGACGACGATCTCCGGCAGCTACACCGCCGAGGCCGGTGACGTCTCGGGGCTGCAGGCGTACATCGGCACCTCCGACATCGCCGGCACGCCCGCGTTCACCTACTACGTCGACGACATCCTCGTGACCTCCGAGGCCGCCCCCGGGGGCGGCGAAGCGCCCGACGTCGCACCGGGCGGTGCCGTCAACCCCACGGCGACGCCCGTCTCCGCCGCGCAGGGGACCGGGAACGTCGCCGCGCTCACCTTCGATGACGGGCCGAACCCCGGAACCACCCCCGCGCTGCTCGACTTCCTCGCCGAGAACGACATCACGGCGGTGTTCTGCGTCATCGGCCAGAACATCACCGCCCCCGGTGGTGCCGACATCCTCCGGCGCATCGTCGCCGAGGGGCACGTGCTCTGCAACCACTCGACCACCTACGACGACATGGGCTCGCTGACGCAGGCGCAGGCGTCCGCACGCATGGCGGAGAACCTCTCCCTCATTCGGACGGCGTTGGGGGACGACGACTTTCCCGTGCCGTTCTTCCGCGCGCCGAACGGTTCGTGGGGCAACACCCCTGCCGCGGCCGTGTCGCTCGGGATGCAGCCTCTCGCCGTGACCAACACGATCAACGACTCGGAGACGCAGGACGTCCCGACCCTTACGACGAACCTGCGTGCCGCGACCAAGGCCGGCCAGGTCGTGCTCGTGCACGACGGCGGAGGTGACCGCAGCGGGTCGCTCGCCGCGGTGCGCACGGTCGTGCCCGAGCGGCTGGCCGACGGCTGGACGTTCTCCCTTCCGGTGGGGGCGCCCGCCGCGCAGCCCGGTGGTGGCGAGGG
The DNA here is from genome assembly GCF_047238045.1 of Microbacterium canaveralium. NCBI lineage: Bacteria > Bacillati > Actinomycetota > Actinomycetes > Micrococcales > Microbacteriaceae > Microbacterium > Microbacterium canaveralium. The sequence goes on from NZ_JBDFMA010000003.1 coordinate 1,691,644, forward strand.
CGATCCGCAGCCCGGGGACGTCCTCATCGAGTCCGACTTCGATTCCGGTGACCTCGACGGCTGGTCGGCTCGCGCGGGATCGGACACGTCGGACCCGGAGATCACCGTCGTCGACGGCGGTGCCGACGAAACCGTCTCGGCGGTTCAGGTCGGGCAGCGCACCCACGAGGGTGACGGCGTGCAGCATGACATCGCGGGTCTCCTCGAGCCGGGCGAGACCTACGCCGTGAGCGCGGCCGTGCGCTTCGCGCCCGGATCGACCACCGGCCAGGGGCTCACCCTGTCGGCACGGACCGTCTCCGGCGGCACGCCGAACTTCTCGAACCTGCTCCAGATCGAGAACGCGACCGCCACCGGGTGGACGACCGTGCGCGGCGAGTTCACGGTGCCGACCTACGACTCGGACGCCGAGATCTACTTCGAGGCTCGCTACAACAGTGGCAACACCTCGACCTTCCTCGTGGATCAGGTCCGGATCTCGGTCCCGGAGGCCGCGCAGGTCGACACGGACCTCACCGGGCTGAAGGAGACGGTGGACTTCCCCCTGGGCGTCGCGATCGACTCCCGCGAGACGACCGGTGCCGCGTCACAGCTCCTGCTGCACCACTACGACCAGATCACTCCCGAGAACCACATGAAGGTCGAGGCCTGGTACACCGGTCCGGGGCAGTTCGCGCGCAACCCCGAGGCGACCGCCCTGCTCGACTACGCGCAGGCGGAGGATCTGCGGCTGTACGGGCACGTCCTGGTCTGGCACTCGCAGACCCCGGCGTGGTTCTTCCAGGACGACGCGGGTCGTGAGCTCACGACTTCGGATGCCGATAAGGAGCAGCTGCGCGAACGTCTGCGGACGCACATCTTCCGGGTGGCGGCATCCATCGCGGACGACTACGGACTGTACGGGTCCGACACGAACCCGCTCGTCGCGTGGGACGTGGTCAACGAGGTGATCTCGGATCAGGCGACGCCGGACGGTCTGCGCACCAGCCGGTGGTATCAGGTGTTGGGAGAGGAGTTCATCCGGCTCGCTTTCCGATACGCGGACGAGGCGTTCAACGATGAGTATGCGGCGCCGGGCACGGATCGTCCGGTCAAGCTCTTCATCAACGACTACAACACCGAGATCGACGCCAAGGGCGCACAGTACGAGGCTCTCGTCCGGCGACTGCTCGACGCGGATGTGCCGATCGACGGCGTGGGCCACCAGTTCCACACCTCGATCAACACGCCGATCTCGGCGCTGCGCGGTGCACTGGAACGGTTCGAAGGACTGGGTCTCCTGCAGGCGGTCACCGAGCTCGACGTGACGATCAACCCCGCCGACGACCCCAACCGGGTCCGGCAGGGCTACTTCTACCGCGACGTGTTCGCCCTCCTGCGGGAGTACCAGGCCGCGGCACCGGCAGCGGAGAAGATCTTCTCCGCCACGGTGTGGGGTCTCACTGACACGCGCTCGTGGCGTGCCGAACAGCAGCCGCTGCCGTTCACGGGCGGACTCCAGCCGAAGCCCGCGTACTACGGTGCGATCGACGACAGCGCGGGACTCCCGCCGCTGGTCACGACCGCAAATGTGTTCGAGGGCGACGTGCAGCCCGGTGCCGGGTTCACGGACGCGCCGGAATGGCGCAACCTCCCGTTCCACCCGCTGACGGCGGATGCGGGCGGGTGGCAGGCGCGCTGGAACGACGACCACCTCGCGGTGATCGTCCGGTCGGCGGCGACGCCCGATCGGGTGGCCTTCACCTACGGGGGTCAGGAGTACTTCTTCGCCCCGGGTGTCTCCGGCTCGGTCGCGGGCGCGCAGGAAGTCGTCGACGGGGTGACCTTCACTCTGGCCCACCTGCCGCACTCGGGCGTGGAGGCCGGACAGGGCGCCGACTTCGACGTGCGTCTCCTGCGCGGAGGCGAGGTCGTCGGAGGGTGGAACTCCCCCGGCGCCACCGGCCGGCTCTCCTTCCTCGAACCGCTCTCGTTCCTGCAGGTGCCGGAGCTCGCGGCGCCGACAGTGGACGGGCAGGGGGATGCCGCTTACGCCGACGCCGCGGTGGCGACCACCGGTCGCACGGTGGAGGGGTCGGACGAGGGGGCGAGCGCCGAGGTGCGCACGCTCTGGCAGGGCAACACGCTCTACGCTCTGTTCGACGTGACCGACCCGGTCATCGATCTGTCGGGGAGCGATCCGTGGCAGCAGGACAGCGTCGAGCTCTTCCTGGACCTGGGGAACGCCAAGGCGGGCACCTACGGTCCGAACGACACCCAGATCCGCATCTCGGCGGACAACGTGCTGTCGTTCGGCTCGGGCAACACCGCCGTCCAGCAGGCGCGGGTGTCGTCGAGTGCCACCGCGCGCACCGACACGGGGTACCGCGTCGAGGTCGCGATCGATCTGGTGGGGCAGTCGGGCGGGCAGAGCAACGTGCCTCTGGGCGGCCTCGAGACCGTGCACGGCATCGACTTCCAGGTCAACGATGGTCGCCCCGACGGGCGGTTCTCGGTGAAGACCTGGGCCGACCCCACCGGCACCGGGTATCAGAGCACCGCCCGCTGGGGCGTGGCCGAGCTGGCGGCTGAGGTCACGGATCCGGGCACGGACCCCGGCACGGACCCCGGAACGGATCCGGGCACGGACCCCGGAACGGATCCGGGCACGGATCCGGGCACCGACCCGGGAACTGACCCCGGCACGGACCCCGGTACGGACCCGGCTACAGATCCCGGCACCGTTCCGGCCCCCGGTTCGGCATCCGGACCCGTGCCGCCCTCCCGCGGCTCGGCGGACGAACTGGCGACCACGGGCGGCGCGACGTCGCTGGGTGCCGTGGTTCTGGGCGCTCTGATGGTGCTCGGCGGCGCGGGGCTCGTCATCCATCGGCGACGGCAGCGCACCTGACCTTCCCCCCGGGTCAGGCAACACGGAAGGGGGCGACCGCTCAGGCGGGCGCCCCCTTTCGCCGTGCTGCTCGACGTCGAGCTCACCGGCGAAAGGCGAAAAGAAAGGCCCGGGGTGGAAGCCCGGGCCTAAGGTGAGAGCCGCGCTAGATCAACGCGGGTCTCTCGCTCCCCGGCTTGGACTCGAACCAAGAACCTATCGGTTAACAGCCGATTGCTCTGCCAATTGAGCTACCGAGGATCATGCCCACCTGGCGGCGGGCAACCAGACGATACTAACAGCACCGCGGCGTCGCGAGAAAATCAGCCGGCCGAAATCCGTCGGTCGGGCGCGCCGCCCGGCGTCCACTGCAGGTCGTCGGTTCCGTGGCCGTAGGCGACGACATGACCGGCGCGCAGCACGAGAACATCGGCATCCAGGTCTCGGGGGGCATCGGAGTCGTTCGTGACGATGAGGGCGGACATTCCGCGCTCGTCTCGACGGCGAACGATCGCCGTCCGCACCGCCTGACGCACCTCGACATCGAGGTTGGCGTAGAGGTCGTCGGCGACGAAGAGGCGCGGCTCGAGGATGAGGGCGCGCGCGAGCGCGACGCGCTGCCGCATGCCCGCGCTCAGCTCGTAGGGGTATTTCGGTGCGGCCCCGAGCGGCAGTTCCATCTCGTCGAGCAGGGTCGCGACGCGCACCGCCAGGGCACGCGCGTTGACGCGGCGATCGCGTGCCGTGATCGGTTCGGAGATGACCTCGGACACCGTGAGACGCGCCGGCAGGTTCGCCCCCGCCCCCTGCGGGAGATATCCGGTGTGGAAGGTCCACTCGCGAACGGCGCGCCCGGGATGCCGCGCCGAGATGCCGTGAACGCGGGCGTCTCCCCCGACGACGGCGAGTCCTTCGTCGGGCCGTCCCGCCAGGAGCGACGCCAACGAGCTCTTCCCCGATCCCGTCGGTCCCATGACCACGAGGGTGTGTGCCGCCGCCAGGGTGAGGGTCACGCCGTCGATGACGCGGACGCCGCTTCGGGCGAGCGAGAGGTCATCGGCGCGGACGGCGACGGCGGTGTCGAGGGACCGGGGCATGTGAACATCCTCCCTGACCGGCGGCGCCGATGCCACCGCGACGTTTCAGGACTCGGTCAGCCGCTGGCGATCGGCGTCCAGCTCGCGAAGCCGCAGACCCAGCTGGCGCGCCTCTTCGGAACCCGGCTGCACGCGCTGGATTCCTCGGACGAGTTCGGCCTTCTGCCGATCGAGCTCGCGCAGGAGGACGCGCCGCGCGAGGTCGTTGGCGGCCGCGACCGCACCTTCCTCGTTCCGCGCCGGGAAATCCGCCGTCAGCAGTTCGACGCCGAGCGTACGGAACGGTTCGCGGACCGCCTCGACCGCAGTGACGGCCCATCCCGGTTGAGACAGATCGGTGGATGCCAGGGTGCTGCGCACCGCTTCGAGGGCGGGGTGGCCGAAGGGTGTCTGCAGCGCGCGGACGAACAGGTCGGGTTCGATCCGGTGGCCGTACTGCAGGAAGGCCATCATCGCCCCGCGCTCGAGGGCGACGTCGCGGGTGTTCGGCAGAGACGCCAGCGTGACCGACACGGCGACGGGCGCCGGAGCCTCGGTGCCTCCTCCGCGCTGCGCCTCGCGCTTCTCGGCTCTGTCGGCACCACGGGCGGCACGCTCGACGGCGCTCTGGACTTCGGGGATGTCGAGTCCCAGGCGCCGCGCCAGTACGCGCACGTACCCGGGGCGAAGGGCGGGGTCGCGGATGTCGGACACGATCGGAGCTGCAGCTCGCAGCGCGCCGGCGCGCCCCTCCACGCTGGAGAGGTCGTAATCCTTGAGGCGCTGGTCGATGACGAACTCGAACATCGGTGCTTTGTTGTCCATCAGCGCGCGCACCGCGCCGTCGCCGCGCTGGAGCCGCAGATCGCACGGATCGAGGCCCCCGGGGGCGACGGCCACGTACGTCTGGGCGGCGAAACGCTTCTCTTCCGCGAAGGCGCGGAGCGCCGCCTTCTGGCCCGCGGCATCCGGGTCGAAGGTGAAGACCACCTCACCCGAGGCACTGTCGTCGCCCATCACGCGCCGCAGCACCGTGATGTGGTCGCTGCCGAACGCGGTGCCGCACGACGCGATCGCGGTCGTGATGCCGGCGAGGTGGCAGGCCATGACGTCGGTATACCCCTCGACGACGACGACCCGGTGCTCGCGTGAGATGTCGCGCTTGGCCAGATCGAGGCCGTAGAGCACCTGCGCCTTCTTGTAGATCGGCGTCTCGGGGGTGTTGAGGTACTTCGGTCCTTGATCGTCGTCGTACAGCTTCCGGGCGCCGAACCCGATCACCTGCCCGGTGACGTCGCGGATCGGCCAGACGACGCGCCCGCGGAAGCGGTCGTAGACGCCGCGCTGCCCCTGCGACACCAGCCCTGCCTGCACGAGCTCGTCGCGCGAGAACTTCTGGGCGAGCAAGTGGTCCATGAGCGAGGACCAGCCCTTCGGCGCATAGCCCACGCCGAAGTGTGCGGCGGCTCCCGCGTCGAATCCGCGGTCGCCGAGGAAGCGGCGAGCCGTGTCGGCCTCGGGCGACATCAACTGCCCGCGGTAGTACTCGGCCGCGGCCGCGTTGGCGGCGTAGAGGCGGGATCGCCCCGTCGTCTCTGGTGCGGCTCCACCGTCCTCGTAGTGGAGCGTGTATCCGACGCGTGCGGCCATCCGCTCGACCGCCTCGGTGAAGGACACGTGGTCCATGGCGCGGAGGAACGAATAGACGTCGCCGGATTCGCCGCACCCGAAGCAGTGGTAGTAGCCGACCTGCGGGCGCACATGGAAGCTCGGGCTGCGCTCGTCGTGGAAAGGACACAGCCCCTTCATCGAGCCGACGCCGGCGGGCTTCAGCGCGACGCGCTCACCGACGACGTCGGCGATGTTGACCCGCGCCTTGACCTCGTCGATGTCGGCCTGCCGGATGCGCCCCGCCATCAGGCATCCGCTCCCCGCGGCGGTCGGGCGCCGGGCGCCCAGACGCCGAGCTCGGCGGCATCGACATCGCCCACCAGACGCCCGTACCAGGCGATCGCGAGCTGGTCCGTGAGGCTCGCGACCTGGTCGACGACGACGCGTCGACGGGCGACGTCGTCGGGGGCGTTCTCGAAGTCGGGTCCGTGCAGGGTGTCGAGTGACCCCGGGTTCTCCCACAGGGCGGATGCCAGTCGCTTCAGCACGCGGCGCTGCTCACGGTAGAGCGCCTTGCGGCCGTCGATCGACACGACGGTCGCGCCGATGATGCCCTTGAGGACGGCCATCTCGGCCTCGACGACGCGCGGGACGACGACATGCGCGCGATACCGCGTGAGATCGCGGACGGCGTACGCGTCACGGGTCGCCGTCGTGGCGGCGCGTGCGAAACGTCCGATGAGGTCGGAGGTCAGGTTCTTCAGCCGGGCGAGCGCGGGGCGCGAGCCGTCGAACGCGTCGATCCATTCGGGCAACCGCATGAGGCGGTACAGGGCATCGGCGAGTTCGTCGCGCGAGAAGTCGTAGCCGACCCACGTCTGGATCGCGGTGAGGAGCGACTCGTAGCCCGCCGGGGATGCCAGGGCGGCGGGGTCGATGTATCGATTGACGACCGCGTCCTCGAAGTCGTGCACGGAGTAGGCGATGTCGTCGGAGAGGTCCATGACCTCGGCCTCGATGCACCGCACGCGGCCGGGGGCGCCCCCGCGCATCCAGTGGAAGACGGGTTCGTCGTCCGGGTAGACGCCGAACTTCAGACGGCCGCCCGGGTCGGGAAGCGGCGCGTCCGCGGTCCACGGGTACTTGCACGTGGCATCCAGGCTCGCCCGCGTGAGGTTGAGACCGAAGGAGTGGCCGTCGGGGCTGATGACCTTTGGCTCGAGGCGCGTGAGGATGCGGAGCGTCTGGGCATTGCCCTCGAAGCCGCCGATGTCCTCGGCCCACTCGTTGAGCGCCCGTTCGCCGTTGTGGCCGAAGGGCGGATGGCCGAGGTCGTGGCTCAGGCATGCGGTGTCGACGACATCGGGCGAGAGCTCGAGCGCCGTGGCGAGCTCGCGACCGACCTGCGCGACCTCGAGCGAGTGAGTCAGGCGGTTGCGCGCGAAGTCGGCGGGGCTCGCGGGGCTCAGCACCTGGGTCTTGGCGGCGAGGCGCCGCAGCGCCGCCGAGTGCAGCACGCGGGCACGATCGCGCGCGAAGTCGTCGCGCAGCGAACGGTGCTGCTCTTCGTAGAACCGGGCGGCGTCGACGTCGTCGTACCCGGAGGGTCGAGCGAGGCCCGACGCGGTTTCAACCGCCACTGTGGTGGAGCTCCGCATCTGCGAGGGCACGACCCGCGGCGTCGCCGATCTCGCGGGAGTCGAGCCAGCCGTCGGGCAGGGCCGGGCGCTTGGGCGTGCCGGCGCGACCTCGCTGGCCCTCGGCGGCCTCGCCGGGGTAAGGCGCGTCGAGGTCCAGCGTGGAGAGCAGGTCGTCGATCTCTTCCAGAGTCGAGGCGGTGGCGAGGCTGGCGCGCAGCTCACCGCCGACCGGGTACCCCTTGAAGTACCAGGCGACGTGCTTGCGGATGTCACGGCATCCGCGACCCTCGTCCTCGAAGAACTCGACCAGCAACTCCGCGTGCCGACGGAACGCGCGCGCGACGAATCCGAGCGTCGCATCGACGGGTTCACCCGACGCGGCACCGGGGCGGCCGAGAGCGCGCGCCAGGTCTCCGAACAGCCACGGGCGGCCGAGGCAGCCGCGGCCGACCACGACGCCGTCGCAGCCGGTCTCGTCCATCATGCGGACCGCATCCGACGCCGACCAGATGTCGCCGTTACCGAGGACCGGAACGCTCGTGACCGTCTCTTTGAGCTTCGTGATCGCGCTCCAGTCGGCGGTCCCGGAGTAGAACTCGGATGCCGTGCGCGCGTGCAGCGCGATCGAGGCGACACCCGCACCCTCCGCGATGCGGCCGGCCTCGAGGTAGGTGAGATGGTCGGCGTCGATGCCCTTGCGCATCTTGATCGTGAGTGGGAGGTCACCCGCGGCGCGCACCGCGCGCTCGACGATCTCGCGGAAGAGAGTGAGCTTCCACGGCAGCGCGGCCCCGCCGCCGCGCCGCGTCACCTTCGGCACGGGGCAGCCGAAATTGAGGTCGATGTGGTCGGCGTGGTCTTCCGCGACGATCATCTGCACGGCGGCCTCGACGGTCGCCGGGTCAACGCCGTACAGCTGGATCGAGCGGGGCGTCTCCGACTCGTGGTGGCGGATCAAGCGCATCGTCGTGTCGTTGCGTTCGACGAGCGCACGCGTCGTGATCATCTCGCTGACATAGAGCCCGGCGCCGTATTCACGGCACAGCCGTCGGAACGCCGTATTGGTGATGCCGGCCATGGGCGCGAGCACGACGGGCGCGTCGAGTTCGATGGGGCCGATGCGCAGCGCACGCGCCGGGGCCAATGCCGTGGTCATCGTTCCATTCTCCCAGACCCCGCGCCCGTGCGGTGTCGCGGCGGGCGCGGGGCGGTCTGGGGAGGAGGGGTCACGCCTGCGCGGTCTCCGGCTCGCTGGCCGCCGCGCGACGCTCGCCCCACACCTGACGGGCGATCTGCGTGAAGGCCTCGACCGGCTGCGCGCCGCTGACGCCGTACTTGCCGTCGATCACGAAGAACGGCACGCCGCTGATGCCGTAGGCCTGCGCCTGTGCCTGGTCGGCGCGCACCGCGTCGCGGAAGCGACCGGACGTGAGCGCCTCACGGGCGAGCTCGGCGTCCAGGCCGATCTCGACCGCGAGCTCGATGAGGTCGTCGTCGCGGCCGACGTGCTTGCCCTCGAGGAAGTACGCCGCCATGAGGCGCTCGGACAGGTCGAGCTGGCGACCCTGCTCCTTGGCGAAGTGGAGGAGCTCGTGCGCCTTCACGGTGTTGGTGTGCTGCAGGATGTCGAAGCGGTACTCGAGACCCGCCTCCGCGGCGACACCGGTCACGCGGTCGAGCATCTCCCGCGCCTGCGAGGGCGAGATGCCCTTGTGCTGCGACAGGTAGTCCACCTCGCCGCCGACGAAGTCGACGGGAGTGTCGGGCGAGAGTTCGAACGAGTGGTACTCGATCTCGACGACGGGCGCGTCGTCGTCATCGGCGGTGGCGGCGAGGCCGTTCTCGAGGTTGCGCTTCCCGATGAAGCACCAGGGGCAGGCGATGTCGCTCCACACGTCGATCTTGATGGCATCCGTCATGTCGTGAGAAACCTTTCGGGTGACGGGCTTATTCCGAAAGCGGCATTCACTTCGTGTCGGGTGTGTCGACGGCGCCGCCGAACCGTCGATCGCGGGAGAGGTACAGGCCGATCGCGTCCCACAGGTGCGTGCGACGGAAGTCGGGCCACAGGGTGTCGAGGAACACCATCTCGGCGTACGCAGACTCCCACAAGAGGAAGTTCGAGGTGCGCTGCTCGCCGCTCGAACGCACGAACAGATCCACGTCGGGCATGTCGGGCTGGTACAGGTTCCGGCGGATCAGCTTCTCGGTGACGGCCGACGGCTTGAGCCTCCCGGCGGCGATCTCCTCGCCGATCCGGCGGACCGCGTCCACGATCTCGACTCGTCCGCCGTAGTTGACGCACATCGTCAGGGTGAGGCCATCGTTGCCCGCGGTGAGTCGCTCGGCCGCCTGCAGCTCGTTGATGACCGAACCCCACAGGCGCGGCCTGCGGCCGGCCCAGCGGATGCGCACGTTCCACTCGTTCAATTGGTCGCGGCGGCGGTGGAGGACCTCGCGGTTGAAACCCATGAGGAAGCGCACCTCGTCGGGCGAGCGCGACCAGTTCTCGGTGGAGAAGGCGTACACGGACAGGTGCTTCACGCCCGCCTGGATGGCTCCGGCAGCGACGTCGAGGAGGGCGGCCTCGCCTTCGCGGTGCCCCTCGATGCGGGTCAAGCCCCGCCGGTTGGCCCACCGGCCGTTGCCGTCCATGACGATCGCGACGTGTTCGGGTACCGAACCCTTGGGGAAGGTCGGGGGGTACTCCCCCGTCCAGTCGAGCGGGCGGTACGGGACGGCGTCGCGGTGCGTGTACGGCTTCGGGGTCATCGACTCGATTCCAGGTGCGAGAGGGAGCGGATACCCCGCTCCAGATGGAATTGGGTGTAGGCCGCGACGAGACCGGAGGCGGAGGCCGTGGTGCGGTCGGGGGCGGCATCCACGACGTCCCACTCCCCCGCGATCAACGCGCGCATCAGGTCGACGGTCTCGCGGGCGACGCGCGGCGAACCCGCCGGCGCGCACGCGGAGCACACGACACCGCCGAGCTGGGCGAGGAAGTAGGCGTGGTCGCCCACCGTGCCGCAGCGCGCGCACTCGCCCAGGCCGGGCGCCCACCCCGACAGCGCCATCGCGCGCAGAAGGTAGGAGTCGAGCACGCTGCGCGCGGCGTGATCGCCGCGCGCGAGGGCGCGGAGTCCCCCGACCAGGAGCAGATACTGCTGCGGGGTCGCCTCGGCCTCGTTCAGTCGGTCTGCCGTCTCGACCATCGCACTGGCGGTGGTGTAGCGGTCGTAATGCTGCGCGATCTCGGCACCGTACGCCCCGAGGGACTCGGCCTGCTGGACGATGTCGAGGGTACGGCCCTGGTAGAGCTGCACGTCGGCGACCATGAACGGCTCGAGCCGCGACCCGAACCGCGATGAGGTGCGCCGGACGCCCTTCGCCACCGCGCGGATCTTGCCGTGGCGACGGCTGAGGAGGGTGACGATGCGGTCCGCCTCCCCGAGTTTGTGGGTACGCAGGACCACGACTTCGTCGCGGTAGGTGGGCACAGTCCATTATCGTCCCGCGACCCCGGGAGTCGGCGGTGCGCCGCGCGCGGGCCTGCGCCGGCGGGGCGGGAGAATGGATGCCGTGAACCCGCCCGTCTTCATCATCCCGCTGTGGGCCGACCTCACCGCCGTGGCCCTGGGCGGAGTGCAGGGCGCGCTCTTCGCCTCCGGCTTCCAGGGACAGCGCCGCCTCGATCTCCTCGGCGTGGCGATCATCGGCATCCTGCTCGGGATGGGCGGCGGACTCATCCGCGATCTCCTTCTCGGGCTGACCCCCGCGACCCTGCAGAACAACTGGTATCTGCTCACGGCGATCGCCGCATCGCTCGTGGGCATGTTGCTGTCGGGGATCTTCCAGCGCCTGAACCGCGCGATCATCATGCTCGACGCCGTCGTGATCGGCCTGTTCGGAGCGTTCGGCACGTCGAAGGCGCTCGCGCTCGGTCTTCCCGCGGTGCCCGCGGTGTTCGTCGGCGTCGTGGCGGCGGCGGGTGGGAGCGTGTTGCGCGACGTGCTGATGGGGCTTCCGGTCGCCATCATGCACGTCGGTTCGCTCTACGCGGTCGCGGCCGGTGGTGGATGCGCGGTGCTCGCGACGGCCGCGGCTTTCGGTGTGCCTCTGCCCGTCGCGGCGGTGATCGGTGTCGTGGTCACGACGGTGATCCGCATCCTCGCCGTGCTGTTCGATCTCTCGCTGCCCGAGCAGCGCAAGCTCCACCGCCGCAAGGTCGCGGTCGAGACGACGGGCATCCCGATCATCCGGATCGACGACCCGGACGTGTGAGGGGCCACGCTCTGTCGCTTCGGAGGCCCGCAGATGACCGATAGTGACCTCTCACGCGCGCGGTTCGAGCAGCGCGCCGAGGATGTGCGCGGCCTGATCGCCGTCGACATCGCGGAGCGCGGGAAGGTCGAGGAAGTGGCGTGCGATGGTGACCCCCAGGATGCTCGAGACCAGAATCGCGGCGCGCGTCCGCCCCTCGTCACCACGACCGTCGGCGAGTGCCTCTGCACGGTTTTCGAGGTGGGCGCGCAGAGCCTGAGCCGCGTCCGGCGACGTCAGCATCGATCGCAACAGGGCTCGTGTGGCGGGATCGAGTACGCGGAGGCGCACGTCGAGCACGTCGCTGAGGTGGGACTCGACGTCCCTGTCGCCGAGGTCGGCCACCGGTTCGACCGCGAGCGCGAACAGTGCGGCCTTCGAGCCGTAGTGCTGGAGCACCAGGGACGGGTCGATGCCTGCGCGCGCCGCGATCCCCCGGATCGTCGCGCCCTCCATCCCGCGGTCGCCGAACTCGTCGCGGGCCGCCCGGAGAATGCGTTCCGCCGTCGCCGCCCGCTTCTCGGCGCGTGATCCTGAGACGTTCATGTGTTCACTCTACAACTGATGAGCGAAGGCGTAGAGTTCCACTCATCGCTTGTTGAGTGGAGGATGCCATGACACACACGCCCCTGTTCCACCGGTCGGTTCTCGTGGTCGGTGCCTCGCGCGGTCTCGGCCTCGCGATCGCCCGGGCTTACGTCGATCGCGGCGCACACGTCGTCGCGACCGTGCGCGGCGATGTTCCTGAACCGCTCCGGGCGGTGCGGGATGCCGCGTCCGACCGCGTCGAGTTCGAGCACGTGGACATCGCCGACGGCGCTCAGATCGCCGCTCTGGCGAGCCGTCTGCGCGGCCGCACCTTCGACCTGCTGTTCGTTGTCGCCGGAATCTCGCTCGCGCCTCGAACCCAGGCGGCCGCCGACATCGACGACGACGACTTCGCCCGGACTCTCGCCACCAATGCGCTCGGGGCGATGCGTGTCGTCGAGAGGCTGCACCCGCTGGTCGCTGAGACGGGAACGATCGCGGTCCTGTCGTCGGGCCAGGGCAGCATCACGAACAACACCTCAGGGGGATTCGAGGTCTACCGCGCCTCGAAGGCGGCGTTGAACCAGCTCATGCGCAGTTTCGCCGCCCGTCACGCGGACGACGCGCGCGCCCTGCTGCTCCTCGCCCCCGGTTGGATCCGCACCGACATGGGTGGTGCCGGCGCGGGCCTCGAGATCGACGAGGCGATTCCGCCCCTTATCGACACCGTCGAGGAGCAGCGCGGCACGCCCGGCCTCCGCTTCCTGGATCGAACCGGCACCCCGGTCTCCTGGTGACCGGACGCGCGAGGGGTCACTTTCTGTCGCTTCGAGCGCGCCCAGGCGACAGAAAGTGACCCCCTCAGGCGAGTCAGGAGCGGGCCAGGATCTCGCCGTGGGGCATCAGGAACCAGCCGTCGGGATGCTCGGCCCACTCGCGCCACGCGTCGGAGATGCGCTGAAGCAAGGCGTGGTCGGCGAGACCCAGGCGCAGCGCGTGCCCGGCGAACGCCGAAGCCAGGATGCGGTCCGCCCACATCCCGCCCCACCAGGCGCGCTTCTCCGGCGTGTCGAACACCCACACGCTCGCGCTCGCGTCGATGCGCGTGAAGCCCGCCTCGCGCGCCCACGCCTTGAGCACGCGTCCGGCGTTCGGCTCGCCCGACACCCCGCGGTGCACCGCGTCATAGAGCACGAGCCACTCGTCGAGAGCGGGGATCCGCGGATGCCAGATCACGCCGCCGTAGTCGACGTCGCGCGCCGCGACGAGGCCGTGGGGTCCGGCGACACGTCGGAACTCCCGCAGCGCGTCCACCGGGCGAGCCAGGTGCTGGAGGGTCTGATGCGCGTGGACGATGTCGAACGAGCCGTCCGGAAGGTCCAGCGCGTACGCGTCGCCGACGCGGAACTCGACGTTCGTGCGGTCCCCCACCGCGGCGCGCGCGATCTCGATGACGTCGGGCGCGGCATCCATCCCGACGACGAGTCCCGGGGAGACCCGGTCGGCGATGTCGACGGTGATGGTGCCGGGGCCGGCGCCCACGTCGAGGACGCGGGCGCCGGCGAACAGCGAGGACACCAGGTAGGCCGCCGAATCGGCGACGGTCCGTGCGGCGTGGGAACGCAGCACGCTCTCGTGGTGTCCGTGGGCGTAGGCCACGGCCGGGGGCTCAGACGCCGGCGAGGGCGCCGGAGCGCTGACGCGTGCGGATGGCGCGGTTGACGCCGGACACGATCGCCTTGAGCGACGCGGTGGAGATGTCGTTGTCGATCCCGACACCCCACAGGCGCTGATCGTCGACCTGCAGCTCGACGTAGGCCGCGGCCTGCGCGTCGCCGCCGGAGCTGAGCGCGTGCTCGACGTAGTCGTACAGCGTGACCTCGAAGCCCTGCGCCCGAACGATCTCGAGGAACGCCGCCACGGGGCCGTTGCCGACCGCCGAAGCCGCCTGGATCGACTCACCGTCGCGCAGCGTCACCTCGAGCGAGACATCGCCCGACATGTCGCTCGACGACCGCGTCGAGAGGAGCTCGAAGCGGCCCCAGCGCTGATCGTCGTCGGTGGTGGGCAGGTACTCGTCGGTGAAGATGTCCCAGATCTGCGCGCTCGAGACCTCGCCGCCCTCGGCGTCGGTGCGGGCCTGCACGACGCCGGAGAACTCGATCTGCAGCTTGCGGGGCAGGTCGAGCGCGTGGTCGGCCTTCAGCAGGTAGGCCACGCCACCCTTGCCCGACTGCGAGTTGACGCGGATGACGGCCTCGTAGGAACGTCCGAGGTCCTTCGGATCGATCGGCAGGTACGGCACCGCCCACTCGATCTCGTCGATGGTCTTGCCCTCGGCCTCCGCGCGGGCCTCCATCGCTTCGAAGCCCTTCTTGATGGCATCCTGATGCGATCCGCTGAAGGCGGTGAAGACCAGGTCTCCCGCCCACGGGCTGCGCTCGGGCACGGGCAGCTGGTTGCAGTACTCGACAGTGCGCTTGACCTGGTCGATGTCGCTGAAGTCGATCTGGGGGTCGATGCCCTGCGTCAGCAGGTTCACGCCCAGCGCGACGAGGTCGACGTTGCCGGTCCGCTCGCCGTTGCCGAACAGGCAGCCCTCGATGCGGTCGGCGCCGGCCATGTAGCCGAGCTCCGCCGCCGCGACCGCGGTGCCGCGGTCGTTGTGGGGGTGCAGCGACAGGATGACGTTCTCGCGGTGGTTCAGGTTCCGCGACATCCACTCGATCGAGTCGGCGTAGACGTTGGGCGTCGCCATCTCGACGGTGGCGGGCAGGTTCAGGATGACCTTGCGCTCGGGCGTCGGCTGGAAGACCTCCAGCACCTCGTTGCAGATGCGCAGCGCGAATTCCAGCTCGGTGCCGGTGTAGCTCTCGGGCGAGTACTCGTAGTAGACCTGCGTCTCGGGAATCGTCGCCTCGAACTTCTTGCACAGGCGCGCGCCCTCGAGCGCGATGTCGACGATGCCCTGCTGGTCGGTGCGGAAGACGACCTCGCGCTGGAGCACGGACGTGGAGTTGTACAGGTGGACGATGGCCTGCTTGGCGCCGGCGATCGCCTCGTAGGTGCGGGAGATGAGGTGCTCACGGGCCTGGGTCAGGACCTGG
This sequence comes from Microbacterium canaveralium, assembly GCF_047238045.1. Classification (NCBI taxonomy): domain Bacteria; kingdom Bacillati; phylum Actinomycetota; class Actinomycetes; order Micrococcales; family Microbacteriaceae; genus Microbacterium; species Microbacterium canaveralium. Next base: position 1,706,795 of record NZ_JBDFMA010000003.1, read on the forward strand.
ATCGTCACGTCGTCGGGGATGAGGTCTTCCTCGATCAGCTGACGGACGAAGTCGAAATCGGTCTGGCTGGCGCTCGGGAACCCGACCTCGATCTCCTTGTAGCCCATCTGCACGAGCAGGTCGAACATGACCCGCTTGCGCTCGGGGCTCATCGGGTCGATGAGGGCCTGGTTGCCGTCGCGCAGGTCGACCGCGCACCAGCGGGGTGCGGTCTCGATGCGCGTGCTCGGCCACGTGCGGTCGGGCAGATCGACGCGGATCTGCTCGTGGAACGGACGGTACTTGTGGACCGGAGCGGACGTGGGCTTCTGCGTGTTCTTCATGACGGGGTCGCTTCTCTTGTCTGTCTGGAGGGGCCGACGACGAGCTCCGCGACGAGGAAGGCCCTTAGAACGAGGACTCGTCGCGGCAGCTAAGAAGAAGCAGGCCACGGAAGCGCATTCTGCGATGTTAGCACTCGCACGAGCCGCGGCTCACTCCCCCGGCATCCATTCGCGCGCGAGGATGGCGTAGTCGACCTCGTCGCTCCATCGACCCTTGAACCATTCGTTCTCGATCAGGTGCGCTTCCCGACGCATCCCGAGGCGTTCGGCGAGGGCGACCGAGCGGGCGTTGTCGGCGTCGATGCGGGCGACGAGGCGGCGCAGCCCGTACACCGAGAACGCCGTGTCGATCAGTGCGCGAACGGCTTCCGTCGCGAGGCCGCGTCCGGCGGCGACGGGGCTCACGACCCAGCCGATCTCGGCGGAGCCGGCGTCGGCATCCAGGTGAAACAGCACCAGATCGCCGATCACCGTGGCGTCCTCCACCCGCTCCACCGCGAGGACGACGCCTCCGCGCTCCCCCTCGAGGCTCGTCCCGCCGAAGAGGTGGCCGATGCGCTCGCGGATGTCGTCGGCGCTCTGCGGCTCGAACGGCAGGAAACGGCACACCGCGGGATCGCCGCGGTACGTGACCATCGCGCCGAGGTCGGAGTCGACGACGGGGCGCAGTCGGACGCGCTCGCGCACGACGTCCAGACGGGCCGGAGCCGGGGGCAGCACGAACGGCGAATCGCTCACGGAAGCAGCGCGACCTTGCCGCCCGGGTGGCCGTCCATCACGAACTGCACCGCTTCGACCGCGTCGGCGAGAGGGAACGTGCGAGCGATGGGGACCTCGAGCACCCCGGATGCCGCGAGCTCCAGGATGTGCGCGCGAGCGATGTCGCGGAAGCGGGTGCTTTCGGGTCGGGCCCCGGCGATCCAGAGGAACCCGTCGGATTCCGCGCGCTGCGGCGCCACGATCGTGACGATGCGGTCGCGCTCGGCGACGAGCGCGAGCGAGACGTCGATCGCCTCATCGGTTCCGGCCGCGTCCCACGCGGCGACGATCGGTTCACCGCCGGCCGCCTCGATGGCACGTTCGCGCAGGCCATCCCCGTAGGCGACGGGGATGCCGCCGAACCGACGCACGCGCGCGGCGGACTCCTCGCCATCCGGGCCGACGGTGCCGATCACCCGGATGCCGAGCTCGCGGGCCTGCTGCAGCAGGCTCACGCCGACGGCGCCGGAGGCGGCGTGCAGCAGGACGGTCTCGCCGGCCGTTGCACGCGTGACCTGGATCATCTCGGCGGCGGTGGTGCCGGCCAGGAGCAGGTTCGCCGCCTCGGCGTGCGACAGCGTCGCGGGCTTGGCGAACACGTCGCGCGCGGGGACCGTGACGTCGGTGGCGTACGCCCCCTGGACACGGAACGCGACGACCTCGTCCCCCACCGAGAGCGGTCCCGTCCCGCCGAGGGCGTCGGGGCCCACCGCCGTGACCTCGCCCGACAGCTCGTAGCCGATGGGCGTCGGGAACGAGGCACCCGGTCGTGCGGCGGCGACGTGCTTGGCATCCGCGGGGTTGATCCCGGCCGCGTGGACGCGGATCGTCACTTCTCCGGGGCCCGGGGCCGGTACCTCGACGTCGTCGAACGTCCAGTCCTCGACCGGACCGGGCTGATGTGCGCGCCACTGCTTGGCCATGATCGTCGTCCTCTCGTCGCGGTCGGCCGGCTCAGAAACCGAGTCGCCCGAGCTGTTTGGGGTCGCGCTGCCATTCCTTGGCCACGCGCACGTGCAGGGACAGATACACCCGGCCGCCGACGAGGGGCTCGATGCCCTTGCGTGCGCGTGCGCCCACGTCGGCGAGGCGCGAGCCCTTGTGGCCGATGATGATCGCCTTCTGGCTGTCGCGCTCGACGACGATGTTCGCGTACACGTCGGTCAGATCACTGTCTTCACGCGCCGCCACGTCATCGACGGTGACCGCGATCGAGTGCGGCAGCTCGTCGCGGACGCCCGCGAGGGCCGCCTCGCGGATGATCTCGGCGATCCGGTCCTCGAGCGACTCGTCGGTCGCCACGTCGTCGGGGTACAGCGCGGGACCCTCGGGCATGAGCGCGAGGAGTTCATCGCTGAGCACGTCGAGCTGCTCGCGGGTGACCGCGGACAGCGGGATCACGGCCGCCCAGTCCTCGCGCAGCGCGTCGACCTCGATCAGGCGCTCCGTGATCTGCTCGCGCGCGGCCGCATCGGTCTTGGTGACCAGTGCGACCTTCTTCGCACGAGGATAGCCCGAGAGCGACTCCGCGATGCGGCGGTCACCGGGACCGACCTTCTCGTTGGCGGGCACGCAGAACGCGATCACATCGACGTCACCGAGCACTTGCTCGACCAGGTCGTTCAGTCGCTGCCCGAGCAGCGTGCGCGGACGATGGATGCCGGGAGTGTCGACGACGACGAGCTGACCGGCGGGCCGGTTGACGATGCCGCGGATCGCGCGGCGTGTCGTCTGCGGCTTGTCGCTCGTGATGGCGACCTTCTCGCCCACGAGAGCGTTCGTGAGCGTGGACTTCCCCACGTTCGGGCGGCCGACGAAGGTCACGAAGCCGGATCGGTTGTCGCTCATCTGTCGTTCCTCTCGCGGCCGGTGCCCGCGGGCGCCGACTCGTCGTCTTCGTCGTCGTTCGCGGCCCGCTCCACGATCACGGTCGCGATGCCGCGGTTGCGCCCGCGCGACGCTCCCCCGGTCATCACGAGGCCGGAGTGCTCTGCCGTGGCTCCGGGTTGCGGGATGCGACCCAGCGCCTTGCCCAGCAGGCCCCCGATGGAGTCGACGTCCTCGTCATCCAGTTCGAGACCGAACAGGTCGCCGACCTCGTCGAGGCCGAGACGCGCGCTCACGCGGAATCGGCCGTCGTCGAGCGGTACGACCTCCGTCGAGGGGGCGTCGTATTCGTCGGAGATGTCACCGACCAGTTCCTCGATCAGGTCTTCGAGCGTCACGAGCCCCGAGACGCCGCCGTACTCGTCGATCGCGAGGCACACGTGCACGGCATCCCTCTTCATCTGCTGAAGCAGGGTCTCGGCCTTCATCGACTCCGGCACGAAGACCGCGGGACGCGCGATTCGGCGGATCGGCGCGTCGCGCCACCCCTCCTCCTCGCGGAACCCGAACTGCACGAGGTCTTTCAGATACAGCATGCCGACGATGTCGTCGGCATCGTCGTCGGCGAGGGGCACGCGCGACACGCCCTTGTCGAGGAACAGCGCGAGGGCTTCGCGGGTCGTGGCTGCGGCATCCACGGTCACCATGTCGGTCCGGGGGACCATCACCTCGCGCACGTAGCGGTCGGTGAAGTCGAACACGGAGTGGATGAGCTCGCGGTCGTCCTGTTCGATGAGTTCGTTCTCGGCGGCCTCGTCGATGATGCTGAGGAGCTGCTCCTCGGACGCGAACGACGTCGACCGGGCGACGCCGGGGGTGATGCGGTCGCCTACCGCGACCAGTCCGTGGGCGAGCGGTCCGAGCAGGATGCGCATGCCGCTGATCACCGGAGCCCCGCCGCGGAGGAGGCCCGTCGCGTGCTGCCGGCCCACCGACCGGGGACTCGCCCCCACGAGGACGAACGAGATGCCGGTCATGAGGACCGCCGCGGCGATGAGCGCCAGCCAGATGTTGTCGAACAGCAGCATGAACGCCGCCGCCACCAGGACCGCGGCGCTGGTCTCGGCGAGCACGCGGATGAACGTCACGGCCGTGATGTGGGCGCTGGGGTCGTCGGCGATGCGCTGGAGCGAGCGGGCGTTGCGGCCGCTCGTGCCCAGCTCGGCCAGATCGGCGCGCGAGGTGACGCCCAGCGCCGCCTCGGACGCGGCCATGAAGCCGCCGAAGGCGACGAGGAGGAGCGCGAGGACGAGGAGGACGACCGCGGTCATGCGCGGCGGCGACGCTCGACGGCCTGGAAACCGGTGATGAGCTCGCGCTGCAGACCGAACATCTCGCGCTCCTCGTCGGGCTCGGCGTGGTCGAAGCCGAGGAGGTGGAGGAGGCCATGCGTGGTGAGCAGGATCAGCTCGTCCTGCGTCGAGTGCTTCGCGGCGACGGCCTGCGTCTCGGCGACGGCCGGGCACAGCACGATGTCACCCAGCAGGCCCGCCGGGGTGGGCGAGTCCTCGGTCCCGGGGCGCAGCTCGTCCATCGGGAAGCTCAGGACGTCGGTCGGACCGGGCTCGTCCATCCACTGCACGTGGAGGGACTCCATGGCACCCTCGTCGACGAGCACGATGGCGACGTCGGCATCCGCGCTCACGTGCAACTCGGCGAGGTTGTACTCCATCAGTCGCAGGAGGACCTGCTCGTCGACCTCGTGGCCGGATTCGTTGTTGATTTCGATCGTCATGAGCGGTTTCGTCTCGGGAGGTGATCGCGCGGACCCGCAGGACGGGCCGCGCCGCGGCGTTCGGCACGGTTCGAGAGTTCGGAGGCCTCGTCGCGTTCGCGGCGGGCCACGAGACGCTTCTCGTCGTACTCGCTGTACGCATCGACGATACGGCCCACCAGGGTGTGCCGCACGACATCGTCGCTCGTGAGATACGAGAAGTGGATGTCATCGATGTCGCCGAGGACGCGAGTGACCAGGCGAAGCCCCGACGCGCCCTGCGGCAGGTCGATCTGCGTGATGTCGCCGGTGACCACCATGCGCGTGCCGAAGCCGAGACGCGTGAGGAACATCTTCATCTGCTCGGGCGTGGTGTTCTGCGCCTCGTCGAGCACGACGAACGAGTCGTTCAGGGTGCGCCCGCGCATGTAGGCCAGCGGGGCGACCTCGATCGTGCCCGTCGCCATGAGCTTCGGGACGATGTCGGGGTCCATCATCTCGTTGAGCGCGTCGTAGAGGGGGCGCAGGTACGGGTCGATCTTGTCGGTCAGGCTGCCGGGGAGGAATCCCAACCGCTCCCCCGCTTCGACGGCCGGACGCGTGAGGATGATGCGGCTGACCTCTTTGCGCTGCAGTGCCTGCACGGCCTTGGCCATCGCGAGGTACGTCTTTCCGGTACCGGCCGGACCGATGCCGAACACGATCGTGTTCTCCTCGATCGCATCGACATAGGCCTTTTGCCCGAGGGTCTTGGGCCGGATGACCTTGCCGCGGGACGACAGGATCGCTTCGCCGAGCACCTCGGACGGACGAGGGCCGCCGTCCGAACGCAGGATGCGGTTCGAGCTCGACACATCGGCCGGATCGAGACCCTGCCCGTTGCGCGTCATCGTGAGCAGTTCCTCGACGAGGCCTTTCGCCGCGGCCACGGCGGACGCGCCGCCGGAGAGAGTGATCTCGTTGCCGCGCACGTGGACGTCGACGTCGGGGTGCTCCTTCTCGACCACGCGCAGCAGGCGGTCTTGGGGGCCCAGAAGCTGGACCATGGCCACGCCGTCGGCGTACAGACGCTCGACGACGGGTTCTTCGGGGGAATCAGCCACCCGTGCTCTTTTCGTTCAGTCCGCCCGCGAGAACGTGGGCGTGTACATGGAAGACGGTCTGACCGGCACCGGCGCCGGTGTTGAAGACGAGGCGGAAATCGCCGTCCGCGTGCTCGGCGGCGACGGAGTTGGCCAGGCCCACGATCTCGGTGAGGAGATCGGGGTCTCCCGCGGCAAGCTCGACGACGTTGCGGTACTGCTCGGTCTTGGGGATCACGAGCAGATGCACCGGCGCCTGCGGCGCGATGTCGCGGATCGCGAAGGCGTTCTCGGTCTCGGCGACGATCTCGGCGGGGATCTCGCCTTGGAGGATGCGCGTGAAGATCGACGGCTCGGTCATGGCATCCAGTCTATCGACGGGGTCAGACAGGGGGTCGGGCGCGCGTCCTGCGATCTGCGGTCAGGCGCTGCCGAAAGGCCGGTCGGGAGGGGCTACCAACGCCCCGTCGCGGCGGAGAGCACCGAGATCGCCGCAGCTCCCGCGGTCGAGGTGCGCAGGACCGTGTCGCCGAGGCGGACGAGGCGCGCCCCGGCATCGTGCAGTGCCTCGAGCTCGTCCGGCGCGATCCCGCCCTCGGGGCCGACGACGAGGACGACGTCGCGATCATCGGACGGGTCGGATGCCACAGCCGCGAGGCGCTCCTCGGCGGAGGGCTCGAGCACCAGCACGCGCGCCCCGTTCGCGCGAGACACGAGATCGGCGAGGCGTGCCACCCCCTCGACCTCGGGGATCCATGCGCGATGGGCCTGCTTCGCGGCCTCGCGCACGATCGTGCGCCAGCGGGTGAGGCCCTTCTCGGCCTTGGCATCCCACCGCGAGACACTGCGCGCGGCCTGCCACGGGACGATCGCATCGACCCCCAGCTCGGTCGCCGCCTGCACCGCGAGCTCGTCGCGGTCCCCCTTCGCGAGGGCCTGCACCAGGACGATCCGCGGCGAGGGGCCGGGAAGCTCGGCGCGGGCGGTGATCCGCACGTCGACCTGCTTCGGGGCGGCGGCCGTCACGAGGCCCTCGAGCCAGACTCCGTGACCGTCGCCGAGGGTGACGGCCTCGTCGACGCGGACACGGCGAACCGCAGCCGCGTGATGCGCCTCCGGACCGGTCAGCACCACGACGTCGCCGACGCCGGCGGCCGACGCGTCGTCGGTCACGAAATGCAGCGCCACGATCAGTGCCGGAAGCGGTCGCGGAACTTCGAGAACATCCCCTGCTGGTGTTCGGCCAGCCGGGGCGCAGGGGCCTTCGTGCGCTTGGCGAATTCCTCGATGAGCGCGCGTTCCTTGTGATCGAGTCGCGTCGGGGTTACCACGTGCACGCCCACCTTGAGATCACCGCGCTGACTGCCCCGCAGCGGCGTGATGCCGCGGCCCTTGATCGTCAGCACGTCACCGGACTGCACGCCCGGCCGCACCTCGAGGTCGACGCTGCCGTCGAGCGACTCGATCGTCGTGGTCGCGCCGAGGATGGCATCCGGCATCGACACCTCGAGGGTCGCGACGAGGTCGTCGCCCTCGCGGCTGAACGAGTCGTGCGATTCGACGGTGATCTCGAGGTACAGGTCGCCGTTGGGGCCGCCCGCGGGGCCGACCTCGCCCGACCCGGGGAGCTGGAGGCGCAGACCCGTCTCGACGCCCGCGGGGATGTCGACCGACACGGTACGGCGGGCACGGACACGACCCTGGCCCTGGCACGTTCCGCACGGGTACGGGATCGTCGTTCCGTACCCCTGGCACACGCTGCAGGGCTGGCTGGTCACGACGTTGCCGAGGAGGCTGCGGACCGTGCGCTGCACGTGACCGGAGCCGTGACAGATGTCGCAGGTGACTTCGCTCGTGCCCGGCTGCGTGCACGCGCCCTGACACGTCTCGCAGAGGACGGCCGTGTCGACCTCGAGGTCGCGGTGCACGCCGAACACGACGTCGCCGAGCTGCAGCGAGACGCGCACGAGCGCGTCCTGCCCGCGCTCCCGACGCGACCGGGGTCGGGGGCCGCGGCCACCGCCGCCCTGCGCTCCGCCGAAGAACGTCTCGAAGATGTCGCTGAAGCCCCCGAAGCCCGCCGCTCCCCCACCGCCGAATGGGCTCTGGTCGCCGCCCATGTCGTAGCGGCGCCGCTGCTCGGGGTCGCTCAGCACGTCGTAGGCGTGGGTGACGAGCTTGAAGCGCTCGGACGCGTCCGCGCCCGGGTTGACGTCGGGGTGGAGCTCGCGCGCCAGACGCCGGTACGCGCGCTTGATGTCGTCGGGGCTGGCGTCGCGCGCGACGCCGAGGACCTCGTAGTGGTCAGCCACAATCGCCTTCCTGCCCGCTCACGCGGGGTCGATCAGATTCGGTGCGGGTCTCGTCAACGAGCGTTGTCGTCGTCTTCGAGCATCCGGGTCAGATAGTGCGCGACGGCGCGGACCGCCGCGAGGTTGGAGGAGTAGTCCATACGCGTCGGACCCAGAAGGCCCACCCGCGCACCGCCGGCGGTACCGTCGTACCGGCTGGCGAGAACGGATGCCTCGACGAGACCGAACGGTTCGTTCTCGCGGCCGATGCTGGCCGACAGGCCCTGCTCGTCGGCGACCATCTCGCTCATGAGCCGCAGCAGGGTCACCTGCTCCTCGATCGCCTCGAGGAGCGGATAGATGCTGCCGCGGAAGTCGGACTCGCGTTTGGCGAGGGTCGCCGCGCCCGCCATGACGAGGCGGTCCTGGCGGAACTCGTCGAGCTCTTCGCCCACCACCCGGAGGACGGCGTCGGAGATGAGGTCGACGGCGATGCCGGGCCGGGGGCCGTCGACGGTGGCGGCGGCTACCGCCTGCGCGCAGTCCGCGACGCTCCGGCCGACCAAGAGGGCGCCCACGCGGGCGCGCAGCTGCACGATGTCGCCCTCCGTCGGCTCGACGGGCACGAGCGCGATGCGTTGCGAGACACGCCCCGTGTCGGTCACGAGGATGACGAGCACGCGAGGGCCGCCGAGGGCCACGAGTTCCACGTGGGAGAGGTTCGCCCGGGCGAACGAGGGGTACTGCACGATCGCGACCTGACCGGTCAGCTGCGTGAGCGCCCGGACCGTGCGCGCCAGGAGATCGTCGAGGTCACCGGCCTCGTCGAGGAACGAAGTGATCGCGCTGCGCTGGGCCGTCGACAACGGCCTCAACTCGGCCAGGTGGTCGACGAAGACGCGGTACCCCTTGTCGGTCGGCACCCGCCCGGAGGAGGTGTGCGGCGCGATGATCAGGTCTTCGTCTTCGAGCTGTGCCATGTCGTTGCGGATCGTCGCCGCGGAGACCCCGAAGGCGTGCCTCTCGACGATAGCCTTGCTGCCGACGGGTTCGCGCGTGTCGACGTAGTCCTGGACGATGGCGCGGAGCACCTGCAAGCCGCGTTCGGACACCATGGCGGGCTCCCTCCTTCTGGCACTCCGGACTCCTGAGTGCCAATTCTAGAACACCCGCCCGGCGGTGAGTCGGAAGCGCGCTCAGGCGGTGAGGGCCCGGACGACGGCGTCGGCGAGCAGCCGACCCCGGCGGGTCAGCACGATGCGCCCGCGGACGGCATCCGCTCCGTCGACGAGGCCATCGGCGATGAGGGATGCCACGGCCTTCCGGCCCTCGCCGAGCAGTTCGGATACCGGCAGACCGTCGCGGATGCGGCTGCGGAGCAGGACGGACTCGAGGCGTCGCGCGGTGTCATCCGGACGTTCCCGGGCCGCCGCGGGCGACTCGGCCGCCGCCAGACGCTGCGCGTAGGCCGCGGGATGTTTGACGTTCCACCAGCGGAGGCCCGCGACATGGCTGTGCGCGCCGGGTCCGAAACCCCACCAATCGGTGCCGCGCCAGTAGGCGAGGTTGTGGCGCGAGCGGTGCGCGCCGTCGGTCGCCCAGTTGGACACCTCGTACCAGTCGTACCCGGCGCCGGCGAGCAGATCGTCGGCCAACTCGTACATGTCGGCCTGAAGGTCGTCGGAGGGCTCGGCGACGACCCCGGAGCGGATCTGTCGCGCGAGCTTCGTGCCGTCCTCCACGATCAGCGCGTACGCGGAGATGTGGTCCGGGCGCAGAGCGATCGCCGTCTCGAGCGACGCGCGCCAGTCGTCGAGCGACTCCCCCGGTGCCCCGTAGATCAGGTCGAGCGAGACGTCGAGTCCGGCGGTTCGCGCCGACGCCACCGCCGTGGCGACGTTGCGAGGATCGTGCGTGCGGTCGAGCACGGCGAGCACGTGCGGCTGGGCGGACTGCATCCCGATCGACAGGCGGGTCACACCGGCCTCGGCGAGCGTCGCCGCGACGCGGTCGTCCACGGTGTCGGGATTGGCTTCGACCGTCACCTCTGCGCCGTCTCGGATGCCGAACTCGTCGCGCACCGCGTCGAGCATCCGCGCGAGGTCGCCCGGCGGCAGCAAGGTCGGGGTGCCGCCCCCGAAGAAGACGGTGGATGCCGCCCGCCGGGCGCCCGCGGCATCCATGACCGTCCCGGCCAGGCGCACTTCGGCCGCGAGCGTGTCGGCGAAGTCTTCCTGCCGCGCACCGCGCAATTCGCTCGAGGTGTACGTGTTGAAGTCGCAGTAGCCGCAGCGGACCCGGCAGAACGGGACGTGCAGGTAGACGCCGAAATCGGCCGTCGGGTCGATCGGCAGGTCTTCGGGCAGGCGCCCGTCGACGGGCGCCGCATCGCCGAGCGGCAGTGGTCCGCCCATCAGGATGTGTAGAGCGGCGAGATCGCCCGGAGGTAGCGCTGGAAGAGCGCACGGCGGCGCCGGTTCACGAGTCCGATGAACACCCGGTACGACGGGGCGGTGGGTCTGTCGAACGCCCGGACCACGAACCACACCTCGTCGTTGTCGCGCCATTCGACGGCGAACAGTTCCTCGCCGCTGACGATCGAATGACCGACCGTGCCGAGGATGAAGCCGACGCGGCGAGGTTCTTCGAACACCGAGATCACGCGCAGATGCGCGTCGGCGCGGTGACCGTCGACCTTGCCGTGCAGACGCACACTCGACCCGGGGCTGACGAACGGCGTGCCGTCGGCGGCGAATCGCTGCTCCGAGGCGACGCGGCTCGGAGCAATCGGGGCACCCTCGGCGTCGAAGCCGACACCGGAGTATCCCCCGTCGGTCGCCGGACGCACGTCGCTGATGCTCAGCTCCTCCGAGCGCAACGGTGCCCACGACAGCAGCAGTTCGCCGGCGGCGGTGAACCGCTCCTCGCCGCTGCCGATTCGCCAGGAGTCCTCGGCGGGAACCGAATGTTCGGGCGGGTACTGCATGAGGTCGTGCGCCTGAGTGGCGCCGACGGCCGCGTAGTCGACGGTGTTGTCGGTGAAGTTCTGCCGGCGCATAGTTTTCAGTCTCCTCTGCGCGGATGGGAGGACGGTGGGCGTCGTTACTTCTTGGTCTCGACGTCGCCGGAAAGGGCGGCGATGAACGCCTCCTGCGGCACCTCGACCCGGCCCACCATCTTCATGCGCTTCTTGCCCTCTTTCTGCTTCTCGAGCAGCTTGCGCTTGCGGGTGATGTCACCGCCGTAGCACTTGGCGAGGACGTCCTTGCGGATCGCGCGGATGTTCTCGCGCGCGATGATCCGCGCGCCGATCGCGGCCTGGATGGGTACCTCGAACTGCTGGCGCGGGATGAGCTTGCGCAGGCGCTCGGTCATCATCGTGCCGTAGCTGTACGCCTTTTCGCGGTGGACGATCGAGCTGAAGGCATCCACCTTCTCGCCCTGCAGCAGGATATCGACCTTCACCAGATCGGCGGTCTGCTGGCCGGCGGGCTCGTAGTCGAGGCTCGCGTAGCCCTGAGTACGGCTCTTGAGGTGGTCGAAGAAGTCGAAGACGATCTCGCCGAGGGGCATGTTGTAGCGCAGCTCGACGCGGTCTTCACTGAGGTAGTCCATGCCGAGGAGCGTTCCGCGGCGCGACTGGCACAGCTCCATGACCGTGCCGACGTAGTCCTTCGGCAGCAGGATGCCGACCTTGACGATCGGCTCGGACACCTCTGCGACGCGCCCGTCGGGGTACTCGCTCGGGTTGGTGACCGACACGGTCTCACCGGTGTCGGTGGTGACCTCGTAGGTCACCGACGGGGCGGTGGTGATGAGGTCGAGGCCGAACTCGCGCGAGAGGCGCTCGGTGATGATCTCGAGGTGCAGCAGCCCCAGGAAGCCGGCGCGGAAGCCGAAGCCCAGGGCGACCGAGGTCTCGGGCTCGTACTGCAGTGAGGCATCCGAGAGCTTGAGCTTGTCGAGGGCCTCGCGCAGCTCGGCGTAGTCGCTGCCGTCGATCGGGTAGATGCCCGAGAAGACCATGGGCTTCGGGTCGGTGTACCCGGCAAGGGCTTCGGTGGCGGGCTTGCGGTGGTTGGTGATCGTGTCGCCGACCTTGGACTGCCGGACGTCCTTAACGCCGGTGATGAGGTAACCGACCTCGCCGACGCCGAGACCTTTCGTCGGCACCGGCTCGGGGCTTGAGACGCCGATCTCGAGCAGTTCGTGCGTCGCGGTGGTCGACATCATCTGAATCCGCTCGCGCGGCGACAGCGCGCCGTCGACCATGCGGACGTACGTCACGACACCGCGGTACGCGTCGTAGACGGAGTCGAAGATCATGGCGCGGGCGGGAGCGTCGGCCTTGCCCACCGGGGCCGGGATCTTCTCGACGATGAGGTCGAGCAGGTCTTCGACGCCCATACCCGTCTTGCCGCTCACGCGGAGGACGTCTTCCGGCTTGCCGCCGATGAGACCCGCGAGTTCGGCCGCGTACTTGTCGGGGTCGGCCGCCGGAAGGTCGATCTTGTTCAGCACCGGGATGATCGTCAGATCGTTCTCGAGCGCGAGGTAGAGGTTCGCGAGCGTTTGCGCCTCAATGCCCTGCGCGGCGTCGACGAGGAGGATCGCGCCCTCGCAGGCGGCGAGCGATCGGCTGACCTCGTACGTGAAGTCGACGTGACCGGGCGTGTCGATCATGTTGAGCGCGAACGTCTCGCCCCCGACGGCCCACGGCATCCGCACAGCCTGTGACTTGATCGTGATGCCGCGCTCGCGCTCGATGTCCATGCGGTCGAGGTACTGCGCACGCATGTCGCGGTCGGCGACGACGCCGGTGATCTGCAGCATGCGGTCGGCCAACGTCGACTTGCCGTGGTCGATGTGGGCGATGATGCAGAAGTTGCGGATCTGCGCCGGCGGCGTGGCGGACGGCTCGAGGGGCTTCAGGGCGCGCGGTGACATGTTCCGTCGATTCTACGGGCGGCGGCCGACATCGCCGTCCCGGGTGGGTGCACAGGCGGCGTTCGTAGGGTGGATGCCATGACGGTCCAGGTCGTGTTGGTGCACGGCATCCGCACGTCCGCGACGATGTGGCGCGCCCAGGTCGAGCATCTGCGGCAGCGCGGGAACCCCGTCACGGCGGTGGATCTGCCGGGGCACGGGACGCGCCGTGGCGAGACGTTCACCCTCAATGAGGCGTTCGCGACCATCGATCGGGCGGTTCGGGATGCCGCGACCCGCGGTCCCGTGCTGCTCGTCGGGCACTCCATGGGCGGCCTCCTGTCGATCGAGTACGTCGGCCGCGAGGATCCGCCGCCGGTCGCGGCGTTCGTCGCGGCATCCTGCACGTCGATCCCCCGGGGTGCGGGACTCGCCGCGTACCGCTTCTTCGCGCGGCGGCTGAATGCCTTTCCCGACCGCGGCATGCGCGTGACGAACTACGTGCTCGAGCGCACGCTGCCGCCCGAGACCCGCGAAGACTTCGGCGCGGGCGGGTACGCCTTCGACGCGCAGGACACGGCGTTGCGCAGCCTGTCGGTGCTCGACCTGCTCGCGGCGCTCCGGCGCATCGCCGTGCCGATGTGGTTCGTCAACGGGCAGTGGGATCAGCTGCGGGTGAACGAGAAGCTGTTCACCTCGGTCGCGCGCGACGCCGAGCTCATCGTCGTGCCGCGGACGACGCATCTCGTGACGGCGATGCGGCCGCGCGTGTTCAACGCGGTGCTGGACGTGGCGCTCACCACGGTGGAAGCCTCGACCTGATAGACTCGGTCCTTGGCTTGCGTGTGGGGTTTTTCCCGACCTCCACGACCGCCGGTGCAGCGCCCCTCTACCGCTCGCCCGGCATTTCCATACTCACTCAAACGAAAGACCGTCGAACGTGGCGAACATCAAGTCGCAGATCAAGCGCAACAAGACCAACGAGAAGGCGCGCGAGCGCAACAAGGCCGTCAAGAGCGAGCTGAAGACGCACGTGCGTCGCACTCGCGAGGCCGTCCTCGCCGGTGACAAGGAAGCCGCCGAGAAGGCCCTCGTCGTCGCCGGTAAGAAGCTCGACAAGGCCGTGAGCAAGGGTGTCATCCACCAGAACCAGGCCGCGAACCGCAAGTCGGCCATCGCGAAGCAGGTCGCCGCTCTCTGAGCCGCATCCCTTCGACAGCCCGTCCCGCATCGCGGGGCGGGCTTCGTCGTTTCCGGGGGGCGCAGGATCGCGGCGCGGCGGCGCGGCGGCGCATTCCGCCGGCGGACGCGTTCCGGAGCGGAGGAGATTCCGCGGGCGGAGGATGCGTGCGAGGCTTTGGTCCTCCACGCCCCGAATCTCCTCCGCTCCAGGACTCTCGCGCGGAGACGAGGGAGGCGCAAGGCCGATCGCGGCGACGACGCCCGGGCAGCGTGTCCGAGGCGTTCGAGCGCCTCGGCCGGCGTCATGCGGCGGTCGCGAGGTCAGCGGCCGTAGGGCTGGCGGGTGGCGATGATGGTGATCATCCGCTCGAGCGCGAAGACGGCGTCGCGCGAGGCGCCCTTGACCTCGGCGTCCGCCCGGGCCGTGGCATGGATCGCCATGCCCAGGGTCGAGGCGCTCCAGCCGACGAGGTCGCGGCGGGCACGGTCGACCTGCCAGTCCTTCATGCCCAGCCGTTGAGCCAGCGCTGACGACGACTCGCGGTTGCCTGCCACGCGCGCCATCGTCCGCAGCTTCATTGCCACGGCGGCGACGAGCGGGACGGGGTCGGCACCGGATGCCAGGGCGTGACGCAGCGCGAGCAAGGCCTGGCCGTAGTGGCCCGCGATCGCCGTGTCGGCGACCGTGAAGGCGGACGTCTCGACGCGGCCGCCGTAGTAGCGCTCGACCGTGCGCTCGTCGATGTCGCCCGGGACGTCGGCGATGAGCTGCTGGCACGCGGCCGCGAGCTCGGTGAGGTCGTCGGCGAACGCCGAGACGAGGGACCGCAGCGCGACCGGGGCGATGCGCTTCTGTGCGGCCTTGAACTCGCCCACGGCGAAGTCGAAGCGGTCGGAGTCGCGCTTGACGGCGGGGCAGGCGATCTCGATGCCGTTCCCCTGGCCGGCGCGGATGGCATCCAGGAGCTTCTTTCCGCGGACGCTCGCGCCGGTGTGGCGGAGGACGACCGTCGCGCCCTCCTGCGGATGCTCGAGGTAGGCGAGGGCTTCGCTGAGGAAGGTGTCGGAGCACTTCTCGACACCACCGACGCGGACGAGGCGGGGCTCGCCGAACAGCGACGGTGACGTAACGCCGAGCAGGGTGCCCGCGGTGTAGTCGTCGGCGCGGACGTCGGTGACCTCGAGGCTCGGGTCTTCGCTCTTCAGGAACTCACGGATGCCGGCGGTCGCGCGCTCGGCGCAGACCTCTTCAGGCCCGGAGACCAGCACGATCGGCGCGGGCTGCGGGGTACGCCAGCCGATCTGCGGAATGGCCGACTTCGCCTTCGCGGGGGCGGAGCGTCGGGGTGCCGGGGTCACTCCCCCAGCCTACCGACCGGGTCGGACATGGATGCCGAGGATCGGTGGACGCGGTCAGCCGTTCGCCTCCGTGGAGGCGAGTGTCTTCGGTGCGGCGTAACGTGCCCGCATCTGCGGACCCGCGGCCGGTCCGGCGCGGAAGGCGAATCGCGGATCCGAAACGGACAGGCCGGTGTGGGGATCGATCGTCGCCGGCTCCACCTCCTCGCCCGTGGTGACGTCGACGAGGACCATGGCGCGGTCGGCGGGCGCCAGCTGCGCGTTCCGCCATGCCGCCATCGCGACGAGGATCGGCCGAAGCGATCGGCCGAAGTCGGTGAGCACGTACTCGTGCCGAACGGGGCGCTCCTGGTACACGCGCGTCGTAAGGATGCCGTTCTCGACGAGCAGCTTGAGCCGCTTGGTGAGCATGCTCGACGAGAGGCCGATGTTCGCCTCGAACTCATCGAAGCGGGTGTACCCGTCGAAGCAGTCGTGGAGGATCAGCATGGTCCACCACTCGCCCACGTACGACATCGCCGTCGACAGTGGGCACTCGCGGTCTTCGACCCGGATGCGTGCGGACATGAGGGGTTCCTCCGGTGACGCGGATGGGGTGCGGTAGCGACTGCTACTCTAGCAGCCATGGTGACTGTCAATTCAGAAGTAACTCGGTCGGACTCCGATCCCGGACCTGCTCTGCGACGGGCCGTCGTCAGCGGAGGCACGAGGGGCACCGGTGCGGCGGTGGTTCGTCGCCTGCAGGATGCCGGGATGCAGGTCACCGCGATCGGTCGCACGCCCGTCGTGATGGACGACGTCCGCTTCGTGTCCGCGGACGTGACCGACGCTCACGCGGTCCGCGAGGCGGCGCGCACGGTCCTCGAGGAGGGAACCCCCGACGTCCTCGTCCACGTCGCGGGCGGATCCCACTCCCCCTCGGGTGGGTTCGGTGCTCTCGGTGAGGCCGACTGGGCGCGAGAGATCGACCTGAACCTGCTCTCCGCGGTGCGTCTGGACCGTGAGCTCCTCCCCGCCATGGTCGCGTCCGGACGCGGAGCGGTGGTGCATGTGTCCTCGATCCAGGCACGGATGCCGCTGTGGGACGGGACTCTGGCCTACGCCGCGGCGAAGGCGGCGCTGCGCGCCTACAGCAAGGGCCTCGCGGGCCAGCTGGCACCCCTTGGGGTCCGGGTGAACACGGTCTCGCCGGGCGGCATCCAGACCGAGGGAGCCGATGCGCTCGTTCGGCGTCTCGCCGCGAAGTATGACGGCGACGAAGACGCCGCGTGGGACTCGCTGGTCTCCGCCCTCGGCGGCGTTCCCTCCGGGCGCTTCGCAACGCCGGATGAGATCGCAGCAGCGATCGCTTTCCTTGTCTCGGATGCCGCGGCCAACGTCATCGGTGCCGACATCGTCATCGACGGCGGCACCCTGCGAACCATCTGACCCCCGAATGATTCACGAAGAGGAATGACCATGACCGATTTCGCGCCGTACGATCCGAACGTCCTCCCCGCCCCGGTGCTCGCCTATCTCGATGCTCGCGACCAGCAGCGCCACTCGGAGGCCGCTGATGCTTTCACACCGGACGCGGTCGTCCTCGACGACGGCGGCACCTATCGAGGGATCGACGAGATCTCGCGGTGGATCGCGTCCTCGTCGACGGAGTTCACGTACACGAGCACCCGCCTCGGCCAGCGGGTGCTCGACGGCGACCGCGCGGACGTGCAGGTGCGGCTGGACGGTGACTTCCCCGGCGGCACCGTCGTGCTCCGATATCGCTTCGATCTGCGGGACGAACTCATCGCGCGTCTCGTGATCGAGATCTGAGGTCGCACCGCAGCGGCGACGGGTGGCGCAGCGGACAGCCGGACTCACGGCGCCCTCTGCCGCCACAGCGTCAGTCGCCCTTCGCCGTCGTGCCACACCGCGAGGACGCCGTCGAGGTCGGTGCGGGCGGCCACGGTTCCGTTCTGCTGCAGGATGTCGAGCAGACGAGCCGTCGGATGGCCGTAACTGTTGTCCGCACCGACGCCGATGAGTCCCAGGTCGGCGTGGAGTCGGCGGTACAGTTCCGGGTCCTGGTCGGCGCTGCCGTGATGAGAGACCTTGACGACCTCGACGCGTGGAACGTCGATGCGGCGCAGGAGGGCGGCTTGAGGTTCGGCTCCGAGATCGCCGAGCATCACGGTGTGCGGAAATCCCGGACCGGTGACGTCGATCGCGACGCTGGCGTCGTTGCCCGGTTCCATCCCGGGCAGCGGGCCGAGAGCTTGCCAGCGGGTGTCGCCGAGCTCCCCCGTCATCCCGACTGCGGCGGCGATCAGCCGGGCGCCGCCGGCCGCGTATCGCTCCAGCAGTCGCTCGTCGGCGGGCTCTCCGGTCGGACCGTGCACGACGGCATCGGCGCGACCCAGGATCGCGGCCGAGCCGCCGACGTGGTCCTTATCGAAGTGCGTCAGGACCACGAGGTCGAGGCGATCGATCCCGAAGGTGCGGAGGCACTCGGCGAGGGGTTCGGGTTCCGGTCCGGTGTCGACGAGCGCGACAGAGGACCCGGACCGCCACAGCGTTGCATCCCCCTGCCCGACGTCGCACATCGCCACCTGCCACCCGGTCGGCACGGTGAGCGGGCCGGCGAACGTGCGGATCGTGCTCGTTCCACCGATCGCACCGACCGCGCCGGCGACGAAGAGCGTCGCGATGGCGGTCAGCCGTGGCACCCGGCTCGGACGGGCTATCGCTACCGCGATCGCAGCGCCCATCACGGCGAGAAGGCCCGCGCCCGGGAGACCGTCCGGCCAGGGGAGATTCTGCGCCGCGAAGGAGGCCGTCGTCTGCGCGACGCCGGCGATCCAGGCGGCCGGAATCCACGCCAGTGCTGTGAGCCCGTCGCGTAGCCAGGGGAAGGGTGCGACGCACGCGAGCGCCCCCGCAATCGTCGCCGGCGCCGCGGCGGGGTCAGCGAGCAGGTTGGCGGCGATACCGAGCAGAGGCACATGCGGATCGATCAACACGATGAGCGGACCGCACACGAGCTGCGCCGATGTCGGCACCGCCAGGGCGAGAGCGAGGGGTCTCGGCATCCCGCGCGCGAGTCCGTCGGCGAGCGGCCGGGCGAGGACGAGCAACGCCGCGGTGGCGGCGGCCGAGAGCGCGAAGCCCAGGGAGCGGCACAACCAGGGATCCGCGATGAGCAGCCCGGTCACCGCTGCGGACAGTATCGCGATACCAACGAGCGGTCTGCCGAAGCCGAGGGCCAGGATGCCGATCGCACTCATCGCCGCGGCACGCACGACACTCGGTTCCGGTGTGACGAGGATGACGAACCCGGTGAGCACGAGCAGCGCGCCCACGACGCGGACCCATCGCCGAGCACCGCACGCCGCGAGAAGCGCGAACGCTGCACCAACCACGAGGGCACAATTGGCCCCGGACACCGCCGTGAGGTGCGACAGCGAGGACGCGTTCATCGCCTCTTCGGTCGCGGCGTCGAGGCTCGACGTATCACCCACGGCCAACCCCGGGATCAACCCGGCACCCGGCTGCGGCAGCCCGCGTGTGGATGCGACGAGTCCATCCCGCAGGTCTTCGAACACGGCCCACACCCCCTCGGGTGGCGGCGCGCGCTCCACGTCGGTCGCCCGCAGCACCAGAACAGCCCGTTCGGCGGGGTCTGCCGGGATCGCGCGGCCGGCGAGCACCACCTCGCTCCCCTGCCCCACCACGGAGAGGCGCTCGCGGCCTTCGATGTCCACACCGATCCGGGCGGGGATCACCCCGCGTACGGTCGTGTCGCCCGCCGAGACCGCTGACACGGTCGCATCGAACCACGCGCCGCCGTCAGCGCTCCCCGACACGTGGCCTGTCACGGTCGCCGTCACGTGGAGATGGCGACCCCCGTTCACCGCCAGATGGTCGATCGCCTCACGGGTCGGCGCGAGCGAGGCGACGGTGCCTCCCGCCGCGGCCGCGGAAGCCAGTGCGACCGTCGCAACCAGCACGGCGGGATGGCGGAAGCGGGCGAACGCGGCCGCCGCGATCCCGACGGCGACGGCGAGACCGGCCACCCCCATCCACGCCATCGGCACGGCCGTTGCGACGGCAGCGCCGATCCAGGTCGCGGCAGCGACGGCGACCGGGCGCCACGCGCGTCGGCGGAGCCCCTGTCGCTCGCTCACACGCGCACCAGGTCGCGAAGGCTCGCGAGCATCTTGTCACCGATGCCGGGAACCGACCCGAGGTCGTCGACGCTCGTGAAGCGGCCGTTCTGCTCCCGCCACGCGAGGATGCGGTCCGCCAGCGCCGGACCGATCCGAGGGAGCGCGTCGAGTTGCTCCCTCGTCGCAGTGTTGAGGTCGAGGGGGCCGGACGCCGCTCCCCCGCCGACGGTCGCGCCCGGGCCCGCGGTCGCGGGCTCAGCGCCCACGACCGGCACCACGATCTGTTCCCCATCGGTCACCTCGCGGGCGAGGTTCACCCCGTCGCGGGCGGCATCCTCGGCGAACCCGCCCGCGCGGGCGATGGCATCCGCGACTCGATCTCCGACCTCGAGCCGATAGAGGCCGGCCGCACGCACGGCGCCGGCGACGTGCACGTACACCCCCGCGCCGGGAGCGGCGCTCACACGTCCGCTCGGTGTCGGCGACGTCGTCACGGTCTCGGCGCCGGTCGCTCCGCGGAAGATGCCGATCCCGACGGTCACCGCGAACGCGGCCAGCACCAACACGATGATCGCGCCGACGCCGAGGCGTCGGCGCGGATCGAGGCGCGCAACGGCGGTGTCGGGATTCGGAGCCGTGGTCACGCGAGGACGCTACGGAAGGGCGAGCAGGTCGCGCGGGCCACAACGCCCCAACGGTGCACAGCTGAAACGATCCCCTCCGTGGGGAGGACCGGCTGAGCCTGTGGCGATGAACGCGAACGTCTGGCGCGCAACCCTCGCCGCCCTCGCCGACGACGCCGCTCGCGGGGTCAACGCGCGGGCGCGGCTCGGTCCGCCGGTCGCTGCCGTCCTCGCGGCGGTGCCGGCCGCGCGTGGCGGGGACGCGCTCGTCCGCCGGTGAACGACGGATGCCACGCCCCCTCGCTCCGCAGAGCGCCGGGGACGTGGCATCCGGAACGACGAACTACTTCGTCGAGAAGCTGACCACCTTCGGCGGACGCACGACCGCGCGCACGATCTCGCGGTCACCGAGGGCTCGGCGCACCTTCTCGTCGGCGCGGGCGGCGGCCTCGAGGTCGTCGGCACCGATCTTGGCCGAGACCTCGAGCGTGCCACGCACCTTGCCGTCGATCTGCACCACCGCGGTCACGGTGTCTTCGACGAGCAGCGTCGGGTCGGCCTGACGCCAGGTCGCGAGACCGACGAAACCGTTGTAGCCGAGCGTCTGCCACATCTCTTCCGCGGTGTGCGGGGCGAACAGGTCGAGGGTCATCGCGATGACCTCGGCCGCCTCGCGGACGGCGGGGTCGCTCGCGCCGGCCGAACCGTCGATCGCCTTACGCGTGGCGTTGACCAGCTCCATGAGGCGCGCGACGACGACGTTGAACTTCGTCTGTTCGACGAGGTTCGGCGCCTCGGCCAGGAGGCGGTGCGTCACGCGGCGCAGCGCCGTGTCGCCCTCCGCCCACACCACGTCGGTCTCGCTGTCGACGTCGTGCGCGATGCGCAGGGCGCGGGCGAGGAACTTCGCCGCACCCGTGGTCGAGACGTCGTTCCAGTCCTTGTCGTCCTCGACGGGGCCGGCGAACGCCAGTGCCACACGCAGCGCGTCGGCGCCGTGGGCGTCGAGCTCCTCCTGGAAGAGAACGAGGTTTCCCTTGCTCTTCGACATCTTCGAGCCGTCGAGGATGACCATGCCCTGGTTGATCAGGCTCGAGAACGGCTCGGTGAACTCCACCAGGCCCATGTCGAACAGGGCCTTCGTGATGAACCGGGCGTACAGCAGGTGCAGGATCGCGTGCTCGACACCGCCGATGTAGAAGTCGACGGGGCCCCACTTGCGGGCTTCCCCGAGGGAGAACGCCTCGTTCGGGTCGTTCGGCGAAAGGAATCGCAGGAAGTACCACGAGCTGTCGACGAACGTGTCCATCGTGTCGGGGTCGCGCAGCATCGTCTGCCCCGTCTCGGGGTCGGTGACCTCCACCCACTCCGTCGCGGCCCCCAGCGGCGACGACCCCTTGGGCTTGAGATCGAGACCCTCGACCGAGGGCAGCACGACGGGCAGCTCGTCCTCGGGGACGGGCACGATCGTGCCGTCCTCGGCGTGCAGCATCGGGATGGGCGTCCCCCAGTAGCGCTGGCGCGAGATAAGCCAGTCACGGAGGCGGTAGGTCTTGGCCGCCCGTCCGACGCCCCTCGTCTGGAGCTCGTCGATCATCCGCGCGATCGCGTTGCGCTTGGACAGGCCGTTGAGCGATCCCGAGTTGATCATGCGGCCCTCGCCGGTCAGCGCGATGCCGGTCTTGACGGGGTCGAGGTCGTCGACGTCGCCCAGCGGATCGATCGGAACTCCGTCCTCGTCGACCTCGATGACGGGGATGGCGCCCGTGACGGGGGCGTTGGTGTCGACGACGACCTTCACCGGCAGGTCGAACGCCCTCGCGAAGTCGAGGTCGCGCTGGTCGTGGGCGGGAACCGCCATGACGGCGCCGTGACCGTAGTCGGCCAGCACGTAGTCGGCTGCCCAGATCGGCAGCCTTTCGCCGTTGATCGGGTTGATCGCGTAGTGGCCCAGGAACACGCCGGTCTTCGGACGGTCGGTGGCCTGCCGTTCGATGTCGGTCGCGCGCTGCACCTCGGCGAGGTAGGCCTGGAACTTCTGCCGCACCTCGATGTCGGCGGATGCCGCGAGCTCGGCCGCGAGGTCGGACTCGGGGGCCACGACGAAGAACGTCGCGCCGTGCAGGGTGTCGGGGCGGGTGGAGAAGACCGTGATCTTCTCGTCGCGACCCTCGATCTCGAACTCGATGTCGGCGCCGATCGAACGGCCGATCCAGTTGCGCTGCATCTGGATGACCTTGCTCGGCCAGAAGCCCTCGAGCTGGTTGAGGTCGTCGAGCAGGCGGTCGGCGTAGTCGGTGATGCGCAGGAACCACTGCGTCAGCTTCTTCTTCACCACGACGGCGCCGCTGCGCTCGCTCGTGCCGTCCGGCAGCACCTGCTCGTTCGCGAGCACGGTCTGGTCCACAGGGTCCCAGTTGACCAGGGCGTCCTTACGGTACGCCAGCCCCTTCTCGTACAGCTTCTGGAACAGCCACTGGTTCCAGCGGTAGTACTCGGGGTCGCTCGTGTGCAGCACGCGGCTCCAGTCGAACGAGACGCCGTAGTCCTTCAGGCTCTCCTTCTGCTGTGCGATGTTCGCGTAGGTCCACTCGACCGGGTCGGCGCCACGCTTGATCGCGGCGTTCTCGGCGGGCAGGCCGAACGAGTCCCACCCGATCGGGTTGAGCACGTTGTACCCGCGGTGGCGCCAGAAACGGGCGACGATGTCGGAGTAGAGGTAGTTCTCGGCGTGCCCCATGTGGAGGTCGCCCGAGGGGTACGGGAACATCGCGAGCACGTACTTGCGCGGGCGGGTGTCGGCGTCACCACCGGCACGGAACGGGTCTTTCTCGGCCCACGCCTGCTGCCACTTCGCCTGGATCTCGTGAGGGTCGAAGCCTCCGTCGGCGGACGGCGCGGAAGAGGGGTTCTGTGACACGGGTGAGACCAATCGTGAAAGTCGGGAGGCCACGAGGGCCAACGTCCAGGCTACCGGACCACGCGCGGCACCTTCCGGCGGCCCCGGACCCTCACCATCCGGGAGGGACGACGGCGCCCACCGCCGCCAGCGGAGCACGCGCCTTGATCCCCACCTCGGCCACCTCGGATGCCGCCACCGACCGCCACGTGATCCCTCCGCCGGCGCCGACCCAGGTGGCATCCGGTTCCACGACGATGCTGCGGATGACCATCGCGATATCAGCCGCGCCGTCGTCGCCGATCCACCCGAACGCGCCCGAGTAGACGCCGCGCGGGGCGCTCTCCAGGCTCGCCAGGATCTCCATGGCCGACGCCTTGGGGGCACCCGTCATGCTCCCGGCGGGGAAGGCGGCGTCGAGCAGGTCGCGGATCGTCGTTCCGGCCCGCAGGGTCCCCGACACCTCGCTCACGAGCTGGTGCACCGTGGGGTACGTCTCGACCTCGAGCAGACGGTCCACACCGACCGACGACGGTTCGCACACGCGCGAGAGGTCGTTGCGCATGAGGTCGACGATCATGACGTTTTCGGCGCGTTCTTTGGCATCCGTCCGCAGGTCTTCGGCGAGGGCCGTGTCACGAGCGGGATCCGGATGCCGGGGGCGCGTGCCCTTGATCGGGTGCGTGTGCACGCGGCCGTGACGGACCTCGAGGAAGCGCTCGGGCGACGCGCTCACGAGCGCTGTGTCGCCGATGCGGAGGAAGCCGGCGTGATGCGACGAGGCACCCCGGCGGAGCCGACGGAAGGCCGCGAGAGCGTCGGTGGGTCCCGGGAGGGTGAATCGCGTGGTGAGGCAGAGCTGGTACGCGTCGCCATCGGCGATCCGCTCTCGGCAGGCGGCGATGAGCGCGGCGTACTCCCCCGGTGTGTGGCGGGCGGATGCCATCCCCCGCGGCGGCGCTTCGGGCGGGGCCGGGGCAGTCGGCACGTCGGCCGCGGCTGCCGCGAGGGACTCGGCGGAGCCCGTCGCGGAGACGGCCCAGACCCGCCTCGCGGCGTGATCGAACGCGAGCAGCGCATCGACGCGCAGCCACGCGGGGACACCCTCGTAGGAGATCCAGCCCACCCATCCGCCGCGGAACGCGGGCGCGTCGTCGGGGACGGGAGCGGCGGTCGTGGCATCCCTCGCCAAGGGTGCGTCCGCCGCGGCGCGGTGACCCGTCCCGAGGTAGGTCCAGCCGGTCTCGGCGTCGGCGCCGGCGTCGAGCCAGAAGGCGTGCGGGGCGTCCGTGAACAGCGCGGCGAAGACATCGTCGGGCTCCTGCCAGCGCGGCAGGGCGACCGTGGAGACAGAGCGCGGCACGCTCCCAGGCTAGGGCGCGTCGACGGCCCTAGGCTGAGCGAGGTGAACGAGATCCTCACGTGGCTGCTCGACGTCGTCCAGAACGTCGATCCCGTGGTGCGCACGCTCGTGGCCGGACTCGCGATGATGCTCGAGACGAGCGTGCTCGTCGGTCTGATCGTTCCCGGCGACACCGTCGTGATCGTCTCGGGGACCGCGATTTCCTCACCGCTCGACGGGGTTCTGCTCGGCGTGGCCGTCGTGATCGGGTCCCTCGTCGGCGAGAGCCTCGGATTCTGGCTCGGCCGGTACTTCGGGCCGCGCATCCGCGCCTCGCGCCTCGGGCAGAAACTCGGCGACCGCAACTGGGAACGCGCCGACCGCTATCTCCGCCGCCGCGGCGGCCCCGCGATCTTCCTGTCGCGCTTCCTTCCGGTGCTGCACTCCCTGGTGCCGCTCACGGTCGGGATGGCCGGCTACCGCTATCGGCGCTTCCTGGCGTGGACGGCCCCCGCGTGCATCGTCTGGGCGAGCCTCTACATCACGGTCGCCGCCACCGCCGCGGGCACGTACCGCGAGCTCGCCGACCAGATCCACTACGCCGGATACGTCTTCGTCGGGATCATCGTCGTCTTCCTGATCCTGGTGTACGTCGGCAAGAAGGTGCTCGAGCGCATCGAGCGCCGCCACCTCGCCGAAGAACACGACACCCTCGAACCGGCGGGCGACGACGTGAAAGACTGAGGGGGATGCCTCGTTCCCCTCGCGCCAAAGTGCTCTGGTTCGCCCGCCTGGAGTACCGCTTCCACGCCTGGCGTGAGCGTCGAGCGCGGGCCCGCGGTCTGCGCCCCACGGTGACCGGGTTCCCCGGATACGGCACGGAGGAGTGGGTCCGCGTCCTCGGGCGCGTGCTGATCACTCCCCCGGGCAAGCGCACCTCGACCGGCGATTTCGCCAGCCTGCGCGGCTGGCGCAGCTTCGCGGCCGTGCCCGTCGGATTCGCCCAGGTCACCGTCACGATCGAGGGGGTCGCGCACAAGGTCATCGCCGATCGTGGTGGAGTCATCGACGCGAAGCTGCCGGCGACCCTGCCGCCCGGCTGGCAGACGGTGACGACGACCGTCGAGGGCAGCGCGCCGACGGAGACGCGCGTCTTCATCGTGGGTTCCGACGTGCGGTTCGGCGTCGTCAGCGACATCGACGACACCGTCATGGTCACCGCCCTTCCCCGCCCGCTGCTCGCGGCATGGAACTCCTTCGTCGTCGACGAGCACGCTCGCCAGCCCGTGCCGGGAATGGCGGTCATGTTGGAGCGACTGTCGCGTGAGCACCCCGGGACGCCGGTCATCTACCTGTCGACCGGCGCCTGGAACGTCGCTCCGACGCTCACGCGTTTCATGCGCCGACACCTTTTCCCGTCGGGTTCGTTCCTGCTCACCGACTGGGGCCCGACCCACGACCGTTGGTTCCGCAGCGGCCGCGACCACAAGGAGAGCAACCTCCGACGGCTCGCCGGCGAGTTCCCGAACGTGAAGTGGTTGCTGGTGGGTGACGACGGTCAGCACGATGACGCGATCTACACGCAGTTCGCCATCGAGCACCCCGACAGCGTCGCCGCCGTCGCCATCCGCCGTCTGCTCCCCGCGGAGGCGGTGCTCGCCGGTGGTCGCACGGTCGTCGACGACCATTCGGCCGCCGACGTCCCGTGGGTCACCGAGTCCGACGGAGCCGGGCTGCTCGAACGCCTCGAAGACGCCGGCGTCATCTCCCGCGACGCCTGACTCGGACGGCCGTGTCGGTGGGGGTTTGCGCTCCCCCTTTTCGCCGAGACTTCATCGCGCTGACATCTCCCTTGCAGTCCGCAAGGGAGATGTCGGGCGGATGAAGTCTCGCGGTAACCGCGGTCGCGGTAACCGCGGTCGCGGCGAGCGACCGAGCGCGACCCGCGTGTCGGAGGTCCCGCGTACGGTGGAGGCATGTGCGGTCGATTCGTCGTGGCCAATGTGGCATCCGAGCTCGTGGGGGTGCTGCGCGTCGACGTCGAGACCGATGAGCTCCCTCCTCCGTCGTACAACATCGCGCCCACGGCATCCGTGGCCATCGTCCTCGACTCGGTGAAGACCGAACCGCCGGTGCGGCGACTCGAGGTGGCGCGCTGGGGTCTCGTCCCGGGGTGGGCGAGAGACGTCAAGATCGGCGCGCGGGCGTTCAACGCGCGGTCCGAAGAGGTCGAAGACAAGCCGATGTTCCGGAACGCCCTCATCAAGCGCCGCGCCGTCATCCCCGCCTCGGGGTACTACGAGTGGAAGACGACGGAGGCGGGCAAGACCCCGCACTACATCCACCCCGCCGACGGCTCGCCGCTGTTCTTCGCGGGCCTCTACGAGTGGTGGAAGGATCCCGCGAAGGCCGACGACGATCCGGCGCGCTGGGTGCTGAGCTGCACGATCCTCACGCGCGACTCGATCGGGCGACTGGGATCCATCCACGACCGGATGCCGCTGTTCATGGACCCCGACTTCGCCGACGCGTGGCTCGACCCGACGACCGAGAACGTCGGCGACATCCTGGATGCCGCGATCGACGCGGCCCCCGACGTCGCCGAAACTCTCGACGATCATGTCGTGTCGCCGGCGGTCGGAAACGTCCGCAATGACTCGCCCGAGCTCATCGAGCCCGTGGCATGACGGCGCTCCTGGAGACGACCGCGCTGTCGCGATCCGAGTGGATCGCGCGGGCGGAGGCCCACGCCGAGCGGGCCGACGCGCTCACGGCCGCTCATCGTGCCCGCGCGGCGCGGGGCGAGAAGCATCCGGTCGAGGACTTCCTCTTCACCTACTACTCGTACAAGCCCGCAATCCTGCGCCGGTGGCATCCCGGTCCCGGGGTTGTTCTCGCCGACGCCGACGAGCGCGCAACTTGGCGCTGGTACCGCCCCGTCGCCGACGGCGTCGAGGTGGATGCCGACGACTTCCGCCGCGAACGCGGCTCGCTGTACCGCGGCGTGGTGAACCTGCTGCGCGCCACCGCCGCTCGCCCGGCGCAGTTCGGATGCTTCGGCCTGCACGAGTGGGCCATGGCCTATCGCACCGATGAGGTGCGGCACGCGGTGCCGCTGCGTCTCGGATCCGACGGAACGGATGCCGTGGTCGAGTCGCACGACCTCAAGTGCACGCACTTCGATGCGTTCCGGTTCTTCACCCCCGACGCGGTTCCGCGCAACAAGGCGCCGCTCACGCGCGACTCGCAGGCCGACGTCGAACAGCCGGGCTGCCTGCACGCGGGCATGGACGTGTACAAGTGGGCGGTGAAGCTCGGGCCGCTCGTGCCCGGCGAGATTCTGCTCGACGCGTTCGAGCTCGCCCGTGACATCCGGATCCTCGATATGGAGGCGTCGCCCTACGACCTCGCCGACTGGGGCTACTCTCCCGTCGCGATCGAGACGCCCGACGGCAAGGCGCAGTACGTCGCGCGTCAGCGGGCGGTGAGTCTCCGTTCGCAGGCCCTGCGTGCGGCGCTCGTGAGCGCCGTCACGGGAGGGAACGACACGCCCGGTGGAGCCGATTTCTTGCCTCCCG
Organism: Microbacterium canaveralium; assembly: GCF_047238045.1. Classification (NCBI taxonomy): domain Bacteria; kingdom Bacillati; phylum Actinomycetota; class Actinomycetes; order Micrococcales; family Microbacteriaceae; genus Microbacterium; species Microbacterium canaveralium. The sequence goes on from NZ_JBDFMA010000003.1 coordinate 1,734,905, forward strand.
AATCCGTGTAGTAAGCTCATGGAGTTGCCTCGAGAGGGGCGAACAACAGAAAACGGGCCTGTGGCGCAGCTGGTAGCGCACCTGCATGGCATGCAGGGGGTCAGGGGTTCGAGTCCCCTCAGGTCCACCGAAACAGATGCCCCGCGAAGGATTCGCGGGGCATCTTGCGTTTCCGCCTCACCCGAGCAGCACCACGTCGAACTCCCGGACGACCGCCCGCACCTCGTCGAGGTAGCGCCGCGCCTGTTCGGTCAGTGGGATCGCCGAGTGGGCGATCCACCCGATCTCGATGCGCTCGTCGACCTCGAGGGGCACGGCGACGATCTCGGGGTCGAGGTCGTCGCTGATGATGCCGGTCGAGATCGTGTAGCCCCCGAGGCCGATCATGAGGTTGAAGATCGTCGCGCGGTCGGACACGCGGATCTCCTGCGTGCTCGACCGGGTCGAGAGGATCTCCTCGGCGAAATAGAACGAGTTGTTCGTCCCCTGGTCGAACGTCAGGCGCGGCAGCCCTTCGAGGTCCTCGAGGGTCACGCGCTTCCGCGCCGCCAGCGGGTTCTTGCGCGACACGAAGATGTGCGGGTCGGCAAGGAACAGCGGGTGGAACGACAGCCCCGAGTCGCGCAGCAGCTTGTCGATCACATCCCGGTTGAAATCGTTGCGATAGAGGATGCCGAGTTCGCTCCGCAGCGTCCGGACATCCTCGATGATGTCCCACGTCCGCGTCTCGCGCAGCGAGAACTCGTACTGCTCGGCCCCGCTCGCCTTCACCATCCGCACGAACGCGTCAACGGCGAAGGAGTAATGCTGCGCAGACACCCCGAGGAGTCGGCGCGAGGGCGGCCGATCGAGGTAGCGCTGTTCGAGCAGGGCGACCTGTTCGACGACCTGCCGGGCGTACCCGAGGAACTCGACGCCGTCCGAGGTGAGCGTGATGCCACGCGCGGAGCGGACGAGGAGCGACCGCCCGACGCGCGCCTCGAGATCCTTCATCGCCGCGGACATCGTCGGCTGGGACACGTAGAGCAGGTCCGCGGCAGCGGAGATCGAGCCTTCGGCGGCGACCTCGATGAACGACTGGAGCTGCTGCAGCGTCACGCCGCTCGGTCGACGAGCCATAGGCAAAGACTATACGAGCGGATAGTCGCGTCGGATTACCCGATGGATGCCGAACGCGAGCACCATGGAACCACCGATGACCGCGCGGCGGTCTCCCCATGCGCGAGAGGAGCATCTGGCGATGTCCACCGACTTCACGTTCCAGATCTCGACCACCCGATTCGACGAGAACTACTCGCCGTCCGAGAGTTCGCGCGCCACCACGAACTTTGCGAACCTGGCCCGAGGCGAGGATCGCCAGGAGAACCTCCGCAACGCCCTCACGATGATCGACCGCCGGTTCAACGACCTCGCGCGGTGGGACAACCCTGACGGTGACCGCTACACGCTGGAGATCGACATCGTGTCGGTCGACCTCGAGTTCGCGGCATCCGGTGACGACCAGCGTTTCCCGCTCCTCGAGGTCCTCGACCTCGTGATCGTCGATCGGACCACCGGCGCGCGGCATCACGGCATCGTCGGGAACAACTTCTCGTCGTACCTGCGCGACTTCGACTTCAGCGTGTTGCTCCCGGCCGCAAGCGCCGCAGCGGGCGGCTTCACGGTGCCGGACGACTTCGGAGCGCTGCACGGAAAGCTCTTCCAGCATTTCCTGGAGTCGCCCGAGTACCAGCGGCATTTCGCGGTGTCACCGGTGATCTGCATCAGTGTCTCGACGAGCAAGACCTACCGACGCACCGACAACAGGCATCCGGTTCTCGGGGTCGAGTACGTGCAGGACGACTACTCCCTCACCGACGAGTACTTCGGCAAGATGGGCCTCCAGGTCCGCTACTTCCTGCCCGAGGGCAGCTCGGCGCCGCTCGCGTTTTACTTCCGCGGCGATCTGCTCAACGACTACACGAACCTGCAGCTCATCGGGACGATCAGCACGATGGAGACGTTCCAGAAGATCTACCGCCCCGAGATCTACAACGCCAACTCCGCCGCAGCCCACGTGTTCCGCCCGACCCTCGAGAGCAGCGACTTTTCGCGCACACGCGTCGACTACGACCGTGAGGAGCGCTCCCGCCTGGCCGTGACCCAGGGAAAGTACACGGAGGAGCACTTCGTGAAGCCCCACGGCGAGCTGCTCGCCCGCTGGGCCGGCCTCTCCCCCGCCCTCATCCACTGACCCGCCGGAGCCCCGCACGCATGAACGTCCTGATTCCCACCGCCGCCGTCGGCAGCCTCCCCAAGCCCTCGTGGCTGGCCGAACCCGAGAAGCTGTGGTCGCCCTGGGCGCTCGAGGGGGACGCTCTCGTCGAGGGAAAGCACGACGCCCTTCGCGCCGCCGTCCACGAGCAGCAGCGACGCGGGATCGACATCATCAGCGACGGTGAGCAGACGCGCCAGCACTTCGTCACGACCTTCATCGAGCATCTCACCGGCGTCGACTTCGAGAACCGCGAGACGGTCCGCATCCGCATCCGCTACGACGCGAGCGTCCCGACCGTCGTCGGGCCGGTCGCGCGGGAGAGGCCGGTCTTCGTCCAGGATGCCGCCTTCCTCCGCAGACAGACCGATCAGCCGATCAAGTGGGCGCTGCCCGGACCGATGACGATGATCGACACGCTCTCCGACCACTACTACGGGAGCCGCGAGAAGCTCGCGTGGGAGTTCGCCGGAATCCTGAATCAGGAGGCCAAGGAGCTCGAGGCTGCCGGGGTCGACGTCATCCAGTTCGACGAGCCCGCCTTCAACGTCTTCTTCGACGACGTGCGTGACTGGGGAATCGCGACACTCGAGCGCGCCATCGAGGGCCTGCGCGCCGAGACGGTGGTGCACATCTGCTACGGCTACGGCATCAAGGCCAACACGGACTGGAAGGCGACGCTCGGTCCGGAATGGCGCCAGTACGAGCACTCGTTCCCGCTCCTCCAGGCCTCGAGCATCGACACGATCTCACTGGAGTCCCACAATTCCCGCATCCCGCTCGATGTCATCGAGCTGCTCCGCGGCAAGCGGGTCATGCTCGGTGCCGTCGACGTGGCGTCGAACGAGATCGAGCGCCCGGAAGAAGTCGCCGACACGCTCCGGCGGGCTCTGGAGTTCGTGGATGCCGACAAGCTCATCGCGAGTTCGAACTGCGGGATGGCTCCGCTGCCACGCGAGGTGGCGCTCGCCAAGCTCAGCGCCCTCAGCGCGGGCGCCGCGATCCTACGCGCCGAGCTCTCCCCCGCCCTGGTCTGAGCCTGGTCTGAGCGGGGAACGACGAAGGGCCGCCCCTCACGGGGCGGCCCTTCGTCGCGATCGCGTCAGTCGGCGGAGGCCGGAGCCGGCAGCTCGAGCGGCACGACCGGGCAGTCCTTCCACAGGCGCTCGAGGCCGTAGTACACGCGCTCCTGTTCGTGGAACACGTGGACGACGAGGTCGCCGAAGTCCAGCAACACCCAACGCGACTCTTGGCGTCCTTCGCGGCGTAGGCGCTTGTGCCCGGCCTCGAGGAGCTTCTCCTCGACCTCGTCCGCGATCGCGGCGACGTTGCGCTCGTTGCGCCCCGTCACGAGCAGGAAGATGTCGACGAGCGGGAGCGGCTCGGAGACGTCGAGCGCGACGAGATCCTCACCGGCCTTCGAGTCGGCGGCGATGGCGGCGATGCGCGCCATCTCGATTCCGTTGGGGCTGGCTGTCATCCGAAGACTCCTGTCGTGAAGGCGAGGACCAGCGCGACGGCGACCGCGACGGCGAGGGCGCCCGTGGTGATGATGAGACCGACGACGAGCTTGCTGCCCTTCTCGGGCGCCGGGGGGCGAATGATCTCACCGGGTTGCTTGACGGTACTGATGGCGGCGCTGGCCGCGATGGGGGTGGGCGACGAGGCCGGCGGCAGCTCTCCGTCGAGGAGAACGGCGTCGACGTCGCGACCATCCGTGGTTCCGGGGGCGTGACCGGCCGAGCCAAGGCCCTCGGGGAGTTCGAAGGTGCCCGTGATGAGCACTTCGCCGGTCGAGGTGATCGGACCGACCAGCGGCACCCCGGCCGGTGTCTGCGAGAGGATGAGCGCGTTCGGGGTGGATACGGAACCTGTGGCGGGGCTCCGGGAGATCAGCTGATCGAAGGACGGGGGGAGCGAGATCTCCGGCGTCTGACCGCTGAGGAGACCCGAGCCGAACGCCGGATCGATCGTCGAAACGGAAGCGTCGTTCGTGGCGGCGTCGCCGGTGTCGGCAGCCTCATTGGGCGCCGCCGGGCGGAAAATCGCCTGAAGGCCACTGGTCTTCTCGCCGTCATGGGTCTCCGACGAGGGCGCGGCATCGGTCGGTGACGGCTCTTCGGACTCCTGAGCGACCGGCGTTGCCGTCTGCACACGAGGCGCTTCCTCCGCCTCGGCGCGCGGCGCGGGGATTGCCGGCTGGAGGTCGGGCGCGATGATCGGCACCGAGGCGGTGCGGATGCGCTCCTGAGCGCGCGCCTGCCGTCGCGTGAGTCCGGTCACACCCAGATCGCCCCCGTCGGACGGCGGAAAGGATGCCGGAACGATCGGCGGCTCGACGGCGGCGGCGGCAGGAGCTTCGGGCTCGTCAGGAGCGGGCGACGGCTCGTCGACCGGTGCCGGTACATCCACCGGCTCGCCATCCTCGGACTTGTCGGCCTTGCGGCCGAAGAGCCCGCCCAGCACACCCCCCTTCTTCGCGGGGGGTTCGGGCGCCTGCTCTGTTTCCGTGGCCGGATCCTCCACGGTGCGCTCAGGCGCCGCGGCGTCGGTCGCGGGCCCATCCGCCGACGCGACGTCGGCGGGCGTGGGGGGCTGTTCCACGGGCGACGGCTCACCGGCGACGTCGGACGGGACCTCGGGCTGCGGCGTGATGATCGGCGTCGCGCCGGTGTTGCGGAGTTCGCGCAGCTGACGCCGGGTCAGCGGCGGGGTCTCGGGATTCTCGGATGTGCTCATGCAGGGCTCCGGTAGAGGTGATGCTTCGCGATGTACTGCACGACGCCGTCGGGCACGAGGTACCACACGGGGTGTCCTCGGCGCACGCGGGCGCGGCAGTCTGTGGACGAAATGGCCAACGCCGGGATCTCGAGCTGGCTGACGTCGTCGGTGGGGAGTCCCTCAGTCGACAGGACGTGTCCAGGACGGGACACGGCCACGAAGTGGGCGAGGTCCCACAGCTCCCGATGATTGCGCCACCCCAGGATCTGCGCAACGGCGTCCGCCCCGGTGATGAAGAAGAGATCGGCACCGGGACGTTCGCGCTTCAGGTCGCGCAGCGTGTCGATCGTGTAGGTCGGGCCGGCGCGATCGATGTCGACGCGGCTCACCGTGAACTGCGGATTAGACGCGGTCGCGATGACCGTCATGAGGTAGCGGTGCTCGCTCTCGGTGACGTCGGCCTTCTGCCACGGACGCCCCGTCGGCACGAAGACGACCTCGTCGAGGTCGAAGGACTGTGCGACCTCGCTCGCCGCGACCAGGTGACCGTGATGGATGGGATCGAATGTCCCACCCATGACCCCGATTCGAGGGGCGCGCGTCACCGACATACGGTGGGCCTCAGTGGCCGTGCGCCTCGGGGGTGGGCGTCCCGTGCTTCTCGGTGTATGCGGCGGCCTTGTGCGCGTGACGGTTCGACACGTTGCGGTACGACAGCGTGACCAGGCTCAGCGCGATGAACGCGACGAGGGCCAGGGCGCCGATCCACCACGTCTCGGCCTGCGCGTTACCACCGTGGTGGGCGCCCTCTTCGGCGGCGAGGGCGATCAGCGAGGCGAAAGTCATCAGTGCTCCGTTCAAGAAATCTGCGCGACGCGCACCATCATTTTAGCGGTCAGGCCCGGACCTGTCCGTCGCCGCGCCCCAGCCACTTGGTGCTGGTGAGTTCGGCGAGGCCCATCGGGCCGCGGGCGTGCAGTTTTTGCGTCGAGATCCCGACCTCCGCACCGAACCCGAACTCGCCGCCATCGGTGAACCGGGTCGACGCGTTCACGAGCACGACGGCCGAGTCGACCTCCGCGAGGAAGCGGGCGGCTGAAGCCTCGTCGTCGGTGATGATCGACTCGGTGTGATGTGTGGAGTAGCGGCGGATGTGATCGAGCGCCGTGTCGAGGTCATCGACGACGCGGACCGCGAGGTCGAGGCTGAGGTACTCCGTCGCCCAATCGTCGTCAGTGGCGGCCACGACGCGCGGGTCGTAGGCGGCCGCGGTCTCGTCGCCGTGGACACGGACTCCCGCGGCGGAAAGCGAACCGAGCAGATCGGGCAGCAGCCGGTCGGCGGCGTCCCGGTGCACGAGGACGGTCTCGACCGCGTTGCAGACGCTCGGACGCTGCGTCTTCGCGTTCAGCACGATGTCACGGGCCCAGTCGGCGCGTGCCGTGGCATCCAGATACACGTGGACGACGCCGGCACCGGTCTCGATGACCGGCACGGTCGACTCGGTGACGACGGTCTCGATGAGGGCGGCACTCCCCCGCGGCACGAGGACATCGACGAGCCCGCGAGCGTTCATGAGCGCTCGGGCGCCCTCACGACCGAAGTCGTCGACGGTCTGGATCGCCTCGGGCGAGATGCCCTGACTCTGCAGGGCGCCGCGCATGACGTCGACCAGAGCCGCGTTCGAGCTCTGGGCAGCGGAGCCGCCCCGGAGGACCACCGCGTTGCCGGATCGCAGGGCGAGCGCGGCGATGTCGACCGTCACGTTCGGCCGTGCCTCGTAGATCGAGCCCACGACGCCGAACGGGACCGCGACCTTCTCGAGTGCGAGGCCGTTCGGAAGGGTGCGTCGGTCGAGGACGCGACCCACCGGATCGGGTAGCTCGGCCACGTCGCGCACGGCGGTGGAAAGGGCGGCGACCCGGCCCGCGTCGAGCCGGAGGCGGTCGAGCAGGGCCTCGCCGATCTTCGCGTCTCGGCCCCGGGCGAGGTCGTCGGCGTTGGCCGCGACGATGTCGTCGGCGGACGCATCGATCGCGTCGGCGATCGCTCGCAGCATCGCGGTCTTCGTCGCGGAATCGAGGAGCCCGACCTGGCGCGCGGCATCCTTCGCCAGGCGCAGGCGTTCGTCGACCGAAACGGCGGTGAGGGTCATCGCGTCAGTCTATCGCCGCCCGCACCGCTCCCACGGGTCCCGTGGCAAGGGTGACAGGATCAGGGTTCGGGGCGAACCAGGTGCCCACGGGGGCACCGGTGAGCGCCTCCGACACGAGGTCGGCGCTCGTGACGAGGACCCCCACTCCGGCCGCGGACGCGAGCTTGGCGGCCGAGGCCTTCGTCGCTGCTCCGCCCGTGCCGACGCCGTTCACGGTGACCGACCCGAACGTGTACTGCGAGAGGTCGTCGCCCCACGACACGTCGGTGATGGGACGCGCGCCCGGCTCGCTCGGGGGTGCCGTGTAAAGGCACTCGATGTCGCTGAGCAGCACGAGCGCATCGGCGCCGATCAGCTGCGCCACGAGGGCGGCCAACCGATCGTTGTCTCCGAAGCGGATCTCATGCGTGGCGACGGTGTCGTTCTCGTTGACGATGGGCAGGATGCCGAGCCCCAGCAGACGCTCCATCGCCCGACGGGCGTTCGAGCGCGGCGTCGCGTTCTCGAGATCGCCCGCGGTGAGGAGCACCTGGCCGGCGAGCAGTCCGAAGCGGTCGAGCGAGGTCTGATAGCGCCACATGAGCACGTTCTGCCCCACGGCGGCAGCGGCCTGCTGCGTCGCGAGGTCGTTGGGGCGTCCCTGCAGGTCGAGCAGGGGCAGCGCCGTCGCGATGGCGCCCGAGGACACCAGCACGACCTCGATCCCACCCTGCCGCGCGCGGGCCAAGGCGTCGACGATGAGGTCGATCCGGAACGCGCCGTCGCCGCTGATCGACGAGGAGCCGACCTTCACGACGACGCGCGACGCGGCGGGCAGGTCGCCCCGGACGCGCGCGGTCACCGCTCGCCCTCGTCGTCTCCCGCCCGGGCGGCGAGACGCTCGGCCTCGAGCTCCGCTCGGGCCTCTGCCTTGGCATCCATGCGCTCGTGGTAGCGCTCGCGACGCTCGTTGCTCGTCCGGCGATTGCTCTGCAGGAGGCGAGGGTCGGTGCCTCGCGGAGCCGTCATGAGCTCCGCCGCCGACGAGAGCGTCGGCTCCCAGTCGAACACGATGCCGTCGCCGGGGCCGATCACGACGGTCGCGCCGGCGACAGCGCCAGCGCGGAACAATTCGTCCTCGACGCCGAGGCGCGCGAGGCGATCGGCGAGGTATCCCACGGCCTCTTCGTTCTGGAAGTCGGTCTGCTGCACCCACTTGACGGGCTTGTCGCCCAGGATGCGATAGAGGGGACCGTACGTGCCGCCCTCCACCTTGATGGTGAAGTCCTTCTCCGAGCCGAGCGGGCGGATCACGATCCGTTCGGCGGGAGCGTCGTCGATCGTGGCCACGCGGTGCTGCTCGACGACCTCGCCGAGGGCGAACGTGAGCTCGCGGAGTCCCGCACGGCTGACCGTGGAGATCTCAAACACGCGGAACCCGCGGGCCTCGAGGTCGGGGCGCACGAGATCGGCGAGATCGCGGGCCTCCGGCACGTCGACCTTGTTGAGCGCGACGATCTGCGGGCGCTCGAGCAACGGCAGCTGCCCCTCGGGAACGGGGTACGCGGCCAGCTCGGCGAGGATGACATCCAGGTCGGTGAGCGGGTCGCGGCCGGGGTCGAGAGTCGCGCAGTCCAGCACGTGCACGAGCGCGGTGCAGCGTTCGACGTGGCGCAGGAACTCGAGACCGAGTCCGCGGCCCTCGCTCGCGCCCTCGATGAGACCGGGGACATCGGCGATCGTGAAGCGCACGTCGCCGGCCTGGACGACCCCGAGGTTCGGGTGCAGCGTTGTGAAGGGGTAGTCGGCGATCTTCGGGCGGGCGGCGGAGACCGCCGCGATCAGGCTCGACTTGCCGGCGGACGGGAAGCCCACCAGTGCGACATCGGCGACGGTCTTCAACTCGAGGACGACATCGCCCTCCCAGCCCGGCGTGCCGAGCAGGGCGAAACCGGGGGCCTTGCGCTTGGGCGAGGCGAGGGCGGCGTTGCCGAGACCGCCGAGGCCGCCGGGAGCGACCACGAAGCGCATCCCGGGGGTGAGCATGTCGACGAGGACGGTGCCGTCGGGATCCTTCACCACCGTGCCGAGCGGCACGGGGAGCTCCTGCTCCTCGCCCGCGGCACCGGATCGGTGGTCGCCCATGCCGAAGCCGCCGTTGCCCGCGGAGCGGTGCGGCGAGTGGTGGTACGACAGCAGCGTCGTCACCTGCGGGTCGGCGACGAGCACGACGTCGCCGCCGTGCCCGCCGTTACCGCCGTCGGGGCCGGCGAGCGGCTTGAACTTCTCGCGGCGCACCGACACGCAGCCGTTGCCGCCCTTGCCCGCACGCAGGTGCAGGGTGACGCGGTCGACGAAGGTGACCATGAGAACTCCTCCCGGAGGGTGCCGGCGGGGCCGGCGTAGAAAAACGACGAGGGGGCGGGCACAGTGCCCACCCCCTCGGGAACGCCGTGAGCTGCGGAATTACTCCGCGGCAGCGGCGACGATGTTGACGACCTTGCGGCCGCCCTTCTGACCGAACTGGACCGAGCCGGCGGCGAGGGCGAACAGCGTGTCGTCGCCACCGCGGCCGACGTTGGCGCCGGGGTGGAAGTGCGTGCCGCGCTGGCGGACGAGGATCTCGCCGGCGAGGACGGTCTGGCCGCCGAAGCGCTTCACGCCGAGGCGCTGTGCGTTGGAGTCACGACCGTTGCGGGTGGAGCTTGCGCCCTTTTTGTGTGCCATCTCTGCGTCTCCTGGCTCTTACTTGATGCCGGTGATCTTGACGCGCGTGAGGTCCTGACGGTGGCCCTGGCGCTTCTTGTAGCCGGTCTTGTTCTTGAACTTCTGGATCACGATCTTCGGACCGCGCTCCTCACCGAGGACCTCGGCCGTGACCGAGACCTTCGCGAGCTTGTCGGCGTCGGTCGTGACCGTCTCGCCGTCGACGAACAGGACGGCGGGCAGCTGGATGCTCTCGCCGACCTTCGCCGCCTGGCGGTCGAGCACGACGATGGTGCCGACCTCGACCTTTTCCTGCCGGCCGCCGGCGCGCACAACTGCGTAAACCACTTCACACCTGTTTCATTCGGGAGCGCACGGCTCCGGTTGTCTGATGACATCGGGAGGACTTGAAGCCCTGAGTCTCGGTGCGATCCAGCCGACCTGAGCCGGCGGGGTCTCGCGTCAATCGCGCGGACACGACGCACCAAAGGACGAGTTTAGCTCACCCGGCGGATTCCGGCAAAAGCATCGGGGACGCGTGTCGGCCATAGGATCGCCGGGTGGCGATTCTCATCGACGACCCGCAGTGGCCGGCGCACGGTCGGCTCTGGGCGCACCTGGTGAGCGACTCGGACCTCGCCGAGCTGCACGCGTTCGCCGCGGCAGCCGGCATCCCCCGTCGAGCCTTCGACCTCGACCACTACGACGTTCCGGACGAGCGCCACGCCGACCTCGTCGCTGCCGGCGCCGAGCACGTCGGCGGACGCGAACTCGTGCGCCGCCTCCGCGCCTCGGGCCTGCGGATCACCGCCCGCGAGAGGCGCGCCACAGGCTCGTGAGGGGTCAAGATCTGTCGCCCGACCGAGGTCGGAAGCGACGAATCTTGACCCCTCACGCGCGGACGTGGGGGCTCAGGCCTCTTCGGCCGGCTGGGCGCTGACCGGCGTGCCGGTGAGCGCCGCGGTGGTCACACGGCGGCGTGAGCGGCCCTGACCCGGCGCCTTCGGCTCGGGGAGCGCCTCGAGCACAGACTCGAGCAGTGCGTCCTTCTCGGTGCGCGGGGCGCGCGGCTCACGCTTCTTACGGGGGCGCTTCTCGCGGGCGGGCGCCTCGGCCTTGGCCTCCAGGGCCGCCTCGACGGACGCCACCACGGCCGCTTCGACCGCGGGATCATCGACGGTGGGGTGGATCGTGGATGCCGCGATCTGAGCGAGTGCCGACTTCACGCCCTCGGTGATCACATGCGTGCCGCCCGTGGGCGCTGCGGGTGCGGCGGTGTTCGCGCCGTTGTTCGTCGGGGCTCCGTTGCCCCCGCGGCTGCCTCCGCGGCGGTTGCCATTGGCGTTTCCGTTGCCGTTGCCGTTCGCGACGGGAGCGGAACGGTGCTTGACGACCGGGTCGTGGTGGACGATCACGCCGCGGCCGGCGCACACCTCGCACGCCTCGCTGAACGTCTCGAGCAGGCCCAGACCCAGCTTCTTGCGTGTCATCTGCACGAGACCGAGCGAGGTCACCTCGGCGACCTGGTGCTTGGTCCGGTCGCGGCTCAGGCACTCGATCAGTCGACGCAGCACGAGGTCGCGGTTGGACTCGAGCACCATGTCGATGAAGTCGACGACGATGATGCCGCCGATGTCGCGCAACCGCAGTTGGCGGACGATCTCTTCCGCCGCCTCGAGGTTGTTCTTCGTGACCGTCTCTTCCAGGTTTCCGCCGGAACCGACGAACTTGCCGGTGTTGACGTCGACGACCGTCATCGCCTCGGTCCGGTCGATCACGAGCGACCCACCCGAAGGGAGCCACACCTTCCGGTCGAGCGCCTTCTCGATCTGCTCGGTGATCCGGAACGCGTCGAACGGGTCCTGCTCGCCCTCGTACTTCTCGACGCGGTCGAGCAGATCGGGAGCGACGCCGGCAAGGTAGTTCGAGATGGTCGTCAGCGCTTCGTCGCCCTGGATGAGCATGCGCGTGAAGTCTTCGTTGAAGACGTCGCGCACGATCTTCACCAGCAGGTCGGGCTCGGAGTGCAGCAGCGCCGGAGCCTGGATGGTCTTCACCTGGGTGCTGATGTGCTCCCACTGCGCGGTCAGGCGCTGCACGTCGCGCGTCAGCTGATCCTCGGTCGCGCCCTCGGCGGCGGTGCGCACGATGACGCCGGACGACTCGGGAAGCACCTCTTTGAGGATCTTCTTCAGGCGCGCACGCTCGGTGTCGGGGAGCTTGCGCGAGATGCCGTTCATGGCGCCGCCGGGCACGTACACGAGGTAACGGCCGGGCAGGGAGATCTGGCTCGTCAGACGCGCACCCTTGTGGCCGACCGGATCCTTTGTGACCTGCACGAGTACGCGGTCGCCCGACTTCAGCGCCAGCTCGATGCGGCGGGGCTGGTTGCCGGTCTCGACACCGTCCCAGTCGACCTCGCCGGAGTAGAGCACGGCGTTGCGTCCACGCCCGATGTCGACGAACGCCGCCTCCATGCTCGGGAGGACGTTCTGCACGCGACCGAGGTAGACGTTGCCGATGAGGGAGGCATCCTGGTTGCGGGCGACGTAGTGCTCGACGAGCACGTTGTCTTCCAGCACGCCGATCTGGATGCGACCGCCCTTCGACCGCACGACCATCACGCGGTCCACGGCCTCGCGGCGAGCGAGGAACTCGGCCTCGGTCACGACGGGGCGTCGACGACCGGCCTCACGACCGTCGCGGCGGCGCTGCTTCTTGGCCTCGAGGCGCGTGGAGCCCTTGATGCGCTGCGGCTCGGTGATGAGCTCGACCGCGCGCTGACGGACCGGTGCGGCCGGGGCCTCGGGCTGCTCGTCGGCACCGGCGGGGGCTGCGCCGCGGCGACGATTGCGGCGGCGGGCGTTGACGGAGGTGCGTTCGGCCGGGCCGTCGTCCTCACGGTCGTCGACGTCGTCGCGGGTCGCCAGGGGCGGGAGCTCGGGGGCGTAGAAGTGCAGCTGCGTCGACACGGCCGAGACGAACACCTCGGGGAGCAGACCGAGCGACACCGCCGTGGGGATGGCGGGTGTCGTCGGCTCGGTCGGAGCCTCGGGCTCGGCCTGCGCTTCGGGCTGAGTCTGCACGGGAGCCTCGGGCTCGGCCGGCGCTTCGGGCTGAGTCTGCACGGGAGTCTCGGGCTCGGCCTGCGCTTCGGGCTGCGTGGATGCCTCGGGCTCGGGCTCCGTGACCGCGGGGGTCTCTTCGGCCTCGGGCTCCACGGCGTCCGTCGCCGTCACCGCGGCGGAGTCGGCGGCATCCGCTTCGAGGACGGCAGGCTCGCCGGCGTCGACCGCCGCTGCGGTCTCGGCGTCCTCGACCGCGGCCTCGTCGTCGGGATCGCTGTCCGTCGAAGGAGCGTCGGCCGCCGAGATGTCGTCCTGGACATCTTCGGCGGGGGTGTCGATCGCCGAAGTCTCGGCGGGGGGCTGTTCTGTTGCGTCGGCCATATCGGGCGTACTCCCTAGCGGGCGACACCGCGCGTCGCCCGGCGAAATCTCGTGCGGCGCCGCACCCGGCGGGGCCGCGAACTCACTCGGTCTGCAGCAGGCCTGCGGCTCGTGCTGCGAAGGGCGGTCATCGCCCGAAGTCTTCTGGTGATTCGCCTGCGGCGCGGCCGCGGCTCATCGAAACTCCATTATCGCACGGTCGGCGCGATTCGCTCACAGGTGCGGCGCGAGTCATTCCCCGTTCTCGCTCGCATCAACGCTCGGGCTCGGCAGAAACGCCCGGTAACGGCGTTTCCGCGGAGCCGGGGCGTTTATGTCGGCGGCCGAACGGAGCGGCATCTCGACGGCGAGGCATCCCACAGGCGCCGCATCGGACGACGGTGGAAGAATCGCGAACATGAGTGAAAGCGTCACCCCGCGTCGGCCCGTCGTCCTCGCGGTGTGGTTGATCATCGCCGGAGCGGTCGGATGGTGGGCGGCGTTCTCGCTCACGATGGAGCGGTTCCACCAGCTCATGGACGGTGGCGCCGCGGCATCCTGTGACTTCAGCGTTCTGGTGCAGTGCACCGCGAACCTCAAGTCGTGGCAGGGCAGCGTGTTCGGCTTTCCGAACCCCATCATCGGTCTCGCGGCGTGGATCGCCCCGATCGTCGTGGGCTTCGCGATCCTCGCGGGCGCCCGCTTCGCGCGCTGGTTCTGGATCCTGTTCTGGCTCGGCATCGCCGGCGCGCTGACGTTCGTCATCTGGCTCATCTCGCAGAGCATCTTCGTGCTCGGCACCCTGTGCCCGTGGTGCATGGTCACGTGGTCGGTGACGATCCCGACGTTCTTCGTGGTCACGCTCCATCTGCTGCGCGAAGGCATCTTCCCCGTCGGGCCGAAGGTGCGAGAGATCGCGTCGTCGCTCATGGCGTGGGTGCCGCTCATGGCGTTCGGCGCCTACGTCGTCGTCGCGGTCATCGCGCAGCTGCGTCTGGACGTGCTGTCGCAGATCTGACGCAGCCCGCGCTCGACATAGCCTCAGCGATTTGCGGAATGTGAGCGGGTTCGGGGCGGATGCCGCTGAGATTGTGCGGATCGCGGAGTCGGCGCCCCGCAGCCGCCACCGCACACGACGACGGCCGCCGTCCCTCGCGGGAACGGCGGCCGTCGTGGCATCCGGGATCAGTCGAACCAGATGGAGAGCTCGCGCGCGGCCGACTCGGGGCTGTCACTGCCGTGCACGAGGTTCTGCTGAACCTTCAGGCCCCAGTCGCGACCGAAGTCGCCGCGGATCGTGCCGGGGGCCGCGGTCGTGGGGTCGGTGGTGCCGGCGAGTGAGCGGAAGCCCTCGATCACACGGTTGCCCGCGAGGCGGATCGCGACCGACGGGCCGGAGAGCATGAACTCCAGCAGCGGCTCGTAGAACGGCTTGCCCTCGTGTTCGGCGTAGTGCTCGGCGAGCCGCTCACGGTCGGGCTCGACGAGGCGGATGTCGACGAGGGCGTAGCCCTTCGCCTCGATGCGCGAAAGGATCGCGCCGGTCAGGCCGCGGGCGACGCCATCGGGCTTGACCAGGACGAGGGTCTCTTCGGTGGCCATGGGTCATTCTCCGTTCGAGAGGTCGGGGTCGGCGGCGCGTCGTGCGTTCTGCCGGTCCAGCGCCGCTCCCTTGATCGTCGCATACGCCCACATGCCACCGAAAATGAGAGCGACGACAGCGAGGGCCGGAACGAGGATGCCGCCGAGAGCGAGGATCACCTGGAGCGCCCAGCCGACGACGATGGCCCATCGGTGCCGCAGCAGACCCGAGATCGCGACCATGGCCGCGGCCATGAGCGCTCCCCCGACGATCCCCCACCACGGCTCGATGCCCCACGGGAGCGCCTTGAGGCCGTACACGACGAGACCACCGAGGAAGACGACGATCGACTCGAAGCCGAGAACGACCGCCCCGAGCGACTCCTGGGCGCCGCGGACGCGACGGGGGCGACGCTCGCGGGGGCTCATGCCTGCCACCCCGCCTTCCAGTCCTCGAGCTCGGACAGGCGGATCGCTTCGCCGGCGAGCACGACCGAGCCGGCGATCACAACGGCACGCCGGTCGGACTCTGCGGCCCACTCGCGTGCCGCGTCGGCCGCGTCCTCGAGGGTGCGGTGCACGGTGACGGGGACGTCGGCGGAATCGGCGACGTCGGCGATCGTGTCGGGGTCGGCGGCCCGCTCACTGTCCGGTGCGGTCGCGAAGATGCGGGCGACGGCGGGGGCGAGCGTCGAGACGATGCCCGCGGTGTCCTTGCCGGACAGGATGCCGACGACGGCCCCCCATTCGTCGATGTCGAACGCCTCGTCGAGAGCCGCGACGAGCGCACGGGCCCCGTGCGGGTTGTGGGCGGCGTCGACGAGCACGGTCGGCGCCGTGCCGAGCAGCTGCAGACGGCCCGGGGAGGTCGCGGCGCCGAGGCCGTCGGTCACGACGTCGGAGGCGAGCGGCTGGGTGCCACCGCCGATCAGGGATTCCACGGCAGCGATCGCCAGCGCCGCGTTGGCCCCCTGGTGGGCGCCGTAGAGCGGCAGGTACAGCTCGGAGTAGGTGCCGGCGATGCCGCGGACGGTGAGGAGCTGACCGCCCACGGCGAGCGTCTGCGTCTCGAGCGCGAAGCCCTCTCCGGCGAACGCGACCGAGGCGTGCATCTTCTCGGCGCGGGCGACGATGGCCCGCCGCGCCTCCTCCGGCTGCGCGGCAGAGACGACCGCCGCGCCCTCCTTGATGATGCCGGCCTTGACGGACGCGATCGCGGCGATGGTCGAGCCCAGGCGGTCGGTGTGGTCGATGTCGATCGGCGTGAAGACCGCGACGTCGCCGTCGGCGGTGTTCGTCGAGTCCCACTCCCCGCCCATGCCGACCTCCAGCACGAGGACGTCGATCGGGGCATCCGCGCACGCGACGAACGCCAGCGCGGTCAGCAGCTCGAAGAAGGTCAGCGGCGCGTCGCCGGACGCCTCGAGCTCGGCATCCACGATCTGCACGAAAGGCTGGATCTCGTCCCACGCGTCCGCGATCGCGGCGTCGGCCACCGGCTCTCCGTCGATGAGGATGCGCTCGGTGAAGCGTTCGAGATGCGGGCTGGTGAACAGGCCGGTCCGCAGCCCGAGAGCCCGGAGCAGGGTCTCGATGATGCGGCTCGTGGACGTCTTGCCGTTCGTGCCGGTCACGTGGATGACGCGGTAGGTGCGCTGCGGGTCGTCGAGCAGTTCGAGCAGCCGGCGCGTGCGCTCGACGCGCGGCTGCACCCACTGCTCGCCCTGGCGCTCGAGGAGCGCGGCGTAGACGGCATCGGCGCGGGAACGGTCGCTCATGCGGTGCCTCCGGTCGAGATGCGGGCGACGGCCACGGTGACCGCCCCGGCGTTGGCGTACGTCTTCGCCGCGACGATGGCCTCGAACTCGGGCGCGAGGACCGTGCCGCGCTCGATGAGGCGCTCGTTGCGGGTGGCGAGTAGGACGCCTTCGGCGAGGGTCTCGGATGCCACGCCCGCGAGGTCGAACGCCTGGGCGACGGCGCGCGCGTCCGCGTCGTCGTCGAACGTCAATGCGAGCGAGATGCGGTCGCTCACGTCGAAGCCCGCGGCCTTACGGGTGTCCTGGATCGCGCGGATCATGTCGCGCGCCAGGCCCTCGGCCTCGAGCTCGGGCGTCGTGACGGTGTCGAGCAGCACGAAACCGCCCGACGACAGCACCGCGAGAGCCTCCCCGGCGGGCCGTCCAGCGGTCTCGACGACGAGGTCGTACTCGGTCGGCTCCAGCGGGATGCCGCCGGCGACCACGCGGCCGTCGGCCTCGCTCCAGTCGCCGGCGCGGGCGGCCTGGATCGCCTGCTGCACCTGCTTGCCGAGGCGGGGACCGGCGGCCCGGGCGTTCACCGACAGGCGGTGGGTGATGCCGTAGGCGGCGGCCGTGTCGTCCTCGAGCGGGATCTGCTCGACGCTCTTCACGTTGAGCTCGTCGCGGAGGATGTCGTCGAACTGCGCCAGCCCGGCGGCATCCGGGGTCACCACCGTCAGACGCGGCAGCGGCAGGCGCACGCGCTTGCCCTCGCGCTTGCGGAGGGCGTTGGCGACGCTCGAGACCTCGCGGACGGTGTCCATCGCGGTCCGGATGTCGGCCGCGGCCGGGAAGGCCCCGGCATCCGGCCAGTCCTGCAGGTGCACGCTGCGACCGCCGGTGAGTCCCTGCCACACGCGCTCGGTCACGAGGGGCAGGAGCGGGGCGGCGACGCGCGTGAGCGTTTCGAGCACCGTGTAGAGCGTGTCGAAGGCTTCACGACTCGTCGGGTCTTCGGTCACGCCCACCCAGAACCGGTCGCGCGAGCGCCGGATGTACCAGTTCGTCAGGACCTCGGCGAAGTCGCGAAGGCGCTCGGCCGCAGTCGTGGAGTCGAGCCCCTCGAGGTCGGCCGCGACGTCGCGAACGAGATCGCCGGTGAGGGCGAGGATGTAGCGGTCGAGCACGTCGGTCGAGTCCGTGCGCCATTCGGCCGTGTACCCGTCGCCGGACGCGTTGGCGTAGGTCGCGAAGAAGTACCACGCGTTCCACAGCGGCAGCAGGAACTCGCGGACGCCGGAGCGGATGCCTTCCTCGGTCACGACGAGGTTGCCTCCCCGCAGCACCGAACTCGACATGAGGAACCAGCGCATGGCATCCGAGCCGTCGCGGTCGAAGACCTCGTTCACGTCGGGGTAGTTGCGCAACGACTTGGACATCTTCTGTCCGTCGTTGCCGAGGACGATGCCGTGGCACGAGACGCCCGTGAAAGCGGGGCGATCGAACAGCGCCGTCGATAGCACGTGCATGACGTAGAACCAGCCGCGGGTCTGCCCGATGTACTCGACGATGAAGTCGGCCGGCGAGTGCTCGTCGAACCACTCGTGGTTCTCGAACGGGTAGTGCACCTGCGCGAACGGCATGGAGCCGGAGTCGAACCACACGTCCAGCACGTCCTCGATGCGACGCATCGTCGAGCGACCGGTCGGGTCGTCGGGGTTCGGGCGCGTGAGGTCGTCGATGTAGGGACGGTGGAGGTCCACTTCGTCATCCGCGTTGCGCGGCAGGCGGCCGAAGTCGGCCTCGATCTCGGCGAGCGAGCCGTAGACGTCGACGCGCGGGTAGTTCGGGTCGTCGCTCTTCCACACCGGGATCGGCGATCCCCAATACCGGTTCCGGCTGATCGACCAGTCGCGCGCGCCCTCGAGCCACTTGCCGAACTGGCCCTCCTTGACGTTCTCGGGCACCCAGGTGATCTGCTCGTTGTTTTCGAGCAGGCGGTCCTTCACGTCGGTGACGCGCACGAACCAGCTCGACACCGCCTTGTAGATCAGGGGGTTCCGGCAGCGCCAGCAGTGCGGGTACGAGTGCTCGTACGACGCCTCGCGGAGAAGGCGCCCCTCCTGCTTCAGCAGGCGGATGAGCGGCCGGTTGGCATCCATCCACAGCTCGCCGGCCACGTCGGTGACGGTCGACAGGAACCGGCCGCCGTCGTCGAGCGAGATGATCGTGGGTAGGCCCGCGGCATCCGCGAGGCGCTTGTCATCCTCACCATATGCGGGGGCCTGGTGCACGATTCCGGTGCCGTCGCTGACGGTGACGTAGTCGTCGACGAGGATCTTCCAGGCGTTGCCCGTCCCCCAGGTCTCGGCGTCCGCGTAGTAGTCGAACAGGCGGTCGTATGACACGCCCTCGAGCTCGGAGCCCAGGATCGTCGTCTGCACGGCCTGGCGCGCGGCATCCGGGGTCTCGTACCCGAGGTCCTTCGCGTAGCCGGGCAGCAGGTCTTCGGCCAGGAGGTAGCGGTGCGCGGTGGCCTCGATCGCCTCGTCGGGCGTGCCGTCGGGCGCGCGGTGCACGTCGGCCGCACCGTGGGGTCCGCCCTCGATCACGGCATAGCGGATGCCGGGACCCACCGCGAGGGCGAGGTTGGTCGGCAGGGTCCACGGCGTCGTCGTCCACGCGAGTGCACGTACACCGGTGAGGCCGAGGGCTTCGGCCTTCGCACCGACGAGCGGGAACGTCACGGTGACCGACGGGTCCTGGCGCATCTTGTAGACGTCGTCGTCCATGCGCAGTTCGTGGCTCGACAGCGGCGTCTCGTCGCGCCAGCAGTACGGCAGCACGCGGTAACCCTCGTACGCGAGGCCCTTGTCGTGCAGGGTCTTGAACGCCCACAGGACGCTCTCCATGTACGACGTGTCGAGCGTCTTGTAGCCGCGCTCGAAGTCGACCCAGCGCGCCTGGCGGGTGACGTAGTCCTGCCAGTCGCGCGTGTACTCGAGCACCGATTCGCGGGCCTTGCCGTTGAACACGGCGACACCCATGCGCTCGATCTCGTCCTTCTCGGTGATGCCGAGCTGCTTCATCGCCTCGAGCTCGGCGGGAAGGCCGTGCGTGTCCCACCCGAAGACGCGGTCGACCTTCTTGCCCCGCATCGTCTGGAAGCGCGGGAAGAGGTCCTTCGCGTAGCCGGTGAGGAGGTGCCCGTAGTGCGGCAGGCCGTTGGCGAAGGGCGGGCCGTCGTAGAACACCCATTCCTCGGCGCCCTCGCGCTGCTCGATCGACGCGCGGAACGTGTCGTCGGCATCCCAGAAGGCGAGCGTGTCGCGCTCGATCTCGGGGAAGCGGGGGCTGGGGACAACGGATGCCGCGGCGTCGGCCGCCGGTCCGAAGGATGAGGGGCGTGGGTAGGTCATGTCTCTCCGCAGGTCGCGATCCACCTGCAGGGACGATCCGTTCGGACCGCGGTACCACCCCGCATTGCGCCCACCGGGGTGGGCGCCGCTCTCACTGCGGCTGTGACGGGCCTGACCCGCTCGGTTCTACTGGGGGCGGTGACCCCGTTCTTCCGAGAGCTCCCCGGTGATAGCCGGATCGGTGCTGATACACCCATTCTACGCCGACGCGCTCGGGTCGGCGGGCTCGTCTCCGACAAACCAGGGTCCGGGCGCGGGAATGCCGGAGCGAACGCGGGAGTTTCTGGACTCGTGCCAAGATCTATCCCCGTGACCTCTGCTCCCCCCGTCCCCCGACCGACCTCCTCCGCACCCGCACGCCGCGTCGCGTGGGCGTCGATGATCGGCACCTCGCTCGAATCCTTCGACTTCTACGTCTACGCCTACTTCGCCGCGTTCTTCGTGGGACCGCTCTTCTTCGATCCGCTCGGCGGCATCGGCGCGACCTTCGCCGCGTTCTCGACGATCGCGCTCGCCTTCGTCGTGCGGCCGATCGGTGCCATCATCTTCGGTCACATGGGCGACCGGCTCGGCCGTCGCACCACGCTCCTGTGGACCGTGGGCATCATGGGCGTCGCGACGGGCCTCATCGGCGTTCTACCGACGTACGCCCAGGCCGGCTGGTTCGGGGCCGTGCTGCTGCTGGTGCTGCGTATCGCGCAGGGCCTTTCGCTGGGCGGAGAGTGGGGTGGCTCGATCCTTCTCGCGACCGAGCACTCCAGCCCGGTGAAGCGCGCGTTCTACGCCGCGATCCCGCAGCTGGGCTCGCCGGTCGGATCGATCCTCTCCGCGGTCGTGTTCATCGTGATGACCTTCGCACTCCCGGCCGATCAGCTCGCCGCCTGGGGCTGGCGCATCCCGTTCCTGCTCGCCCTCCCCCTGCTGCTGGTCTCGCTCTACCTCCGCTGGTCGATCGACGAGACGCCCGTGTTCGAGAACGTCGTGGCGACCGGTCGCCGCGACCGCGTCCCGTTCCTCGCGATGTTCCGCGCGCAGCCGACCGTGGTCGTCGTGGCCATCGGAGCGGCGCTGCTCGGCATCGGTTCCTACTCCCTGATGAACACCTACACGATCAACTACGGCGTCGAACGCCTCGGCTTCAGCTTCCAGGACCTGCTCGTCGCCACGACGATCGGTGCGCTCCTCCAGCTGGTCACGATCCCGCTGTTCGGCGCGTGGGCCAACCGCATCGGCTCGGCCAAGGTGGTGGCGTGGGGCGCGCTCGGCACGCTCCTCATCACGTTCCCGATGTACTTCCTGCTGCAGTTCGCGACCTTCCCGATCCTCGTCGCCACGATGATCGTCGGCGGCATCCTGCCGACCATGTCGTGGGCGGCCCTGGGCGGTCTCATGAACGACCTCTTCCCCGCCCACTTCCGTTACTCCGCGCTCTCGATCGCGTACGCCGTCGCGGCGACGATCTCCGGGTTCATCCCCCTCGCCACCGTCGCGCTCGGAAACGCCACGGGCTTCGCGTGGTGGCATCCTGGGGTCGTCCTCGCGATCCTCTCGGCCGTCACTCTCGTGGCGGCCTGGATCGCCGTGCGGCGCCGCCCGGTGGCCGAGACGGTCTGAGCGGTCGCCGCCCACTCACCGCCGCGCGCCGTCGTGCGGTCTTCGGCGGAGGTTCAGTGGGCTGAGCGGTTGCGGGGCGCGGCGGTCGCTCAGTGATTCGCGCAATCTCAGTCGGCATCCGGGATTCGGGCTGAGGTTGTGCGGATCGCTGAGGTTCTGAGGGGCGCCGAGGGTGTGAGGGCTCTGTGGCTGATCGAGTGCGAATCACCGAGCTTCTGCATCGCCGCACCCGGAGCGTGCCTCCGTCACCCCCGCATCCGCAGCCCGCAGCAGCGCCGTCGCGTGCCGCGAGGGCCGGCTGACCTCCCGGTAGACTCGATCGGCATCCCACAGTCAGGCACGCACACACGGTGCCGCACATATCGCTTGAGGAGTACCCATGTCGCAGATCCCGGACAAGCCCGCCCTGGAGGGCCTCGAGCAGAAGTGGGATGCCGCGTGGACCGAACGCGGCACGTACGTCTTCGACCGGGCCCGTGCGGCCGAGGTGGGCCGCGCCGGTGTCTTCTCCGTCGACACCCCTCCCCCGACGGCATCCGGAAGCCTGCACATCGGGCACGTCTTCAGCTACACGCACACCGACGTCAAGGTGCGGTTCGAGCGCATGCGGGGCAAGACGGTGTTCTACCCCATCGGCTGGGATGACAACGGCTTGCCCACCGAGCGTCGCGTCCAGAACTACTACGGCGTTCGCTGCGACCCCTCGCTGCCGTACGACCCCGACTTCACGCCCCCGATCGCGGGTGGCGACAACAAGAGCAGCAAGGCAGCCGATCAGGTTCCCATCAGCCGCCGCAACTTCATCGAGCTGTGCGAGCTGCTGACCGTCGAGGACGAGAAGGCGTTCGAGGCGCTGTGGCGCGACCTCGGACTCAGCGTCGACTGGGGCCAGACGTACCGCACGATCTCGGACGACGCGATGCGCACCAGCCAGCTGGCGTTCCTGCGCAACGTCGAGCGCGGCGAGGCGTATCAGGCCCTCGCCCCCACGCTGTGGGACGTCGACTTCCGCTCGGCGATCGCGCAGGCCGAGCTCGAAGACCGCGAGCAGCCCGCCGCGTACCACCGTCTGGGCTTCCACAAGACGGACGGCTCCGGCGACGTGTTCATCGAGACCACCCGCCCCGAGCTGCTTGCCGCGTGCGTGGCGCTGGTGGCCAACCCCGCCGACGAGCGGTATCAGCCCCTCTTCGGCTCGACCGTGCGCACGCCGCTCTTCGACGTCGAGGTGCCGGTGCTCGCCCACCCGCTCGCGCAGCAGGACAAGGGCTCGGGCATCGCCATGATCTGTACGTTCGGCGACGTCACCGACATCATCTGGTGGCGTGAGCTCGACCTCCCCAACCGCACGATCATCGGCAAGGACGGCCGTATCGTCGCCGAGGCCCCGGATGTCATCGTGACGGATGCCGCGAAGGCGGCGTACGCCGAGCTCGCGGGCAAGACCGTGTTCAGCGCCAAGAAGCGCATCGTCGAACTCCTCCAGGAGTCGGGTGAGATGGAGGGCGACCCGAAGCCCTTCACGCACCCGGTGAAGTTCTTCGAGAAGGGCGACCGTCCGCTCGAGATCGTCTCGACCCGCCAGTGGTACATCCGTAACGGCGCGCGCGACGCCGAGCTGCGCGAGCGTCTCATCGCCCTCGGGCGGGAGATGTCGTGGCATCCCGACTTCATGCGCGTGCGCTTCGAGAACTGGACCAACGGGCTCACCGGCGACTGGCTCGTGTCGCGCCAGCGGTTCTTCGGCGTGCCGATCCCGGTCTGGTACGGCCTCGACGAGAACGGGGAGCGCGACTACTCCCGCGTGCTGACCCCCGACCTCGCGGCGCTTCCCGTCGACCCCACGACGGACGTGCCCCCGGGCTACACCGAGGACCAGCGCGGCGTCGCGGGCGGCTTCGACGCCGAGCGCGACATCCTCGACACGTGGGCGACGTCCTCTCTCACGCCGCAGCTGGCCGGTGGCTGGCAGCGCGACGAGGAGCTGTGGAACCTCGTCGCCCCGTTCGATCTTCGTCCGCAGGGCCAGGACATCATCCGCACGTGGCTGTTCTCGACGATGCTGCGCAGCGCTCTCGAAGACGGCCGGGTGCCGTGGACGGATGCCGCCATCTCGGGCTTCATCGTCGACCCCGACCGCAAGAAGATGTCGAAGTCCAAGGGCAACGTCGTCACACCGGCCGACGTGCTGCAGCAGCACGGCTCCGACGCCGTGCGGTACTGGGCGGCGTCCAGCCGCCTCGGCACCGACGCGGCCTTCGACCCGCAGAACCCGACGCAGATCAAGATCGGTCGGCGCCTGGCGATCAAGCTGTTGAACGCGGCGAAGTTCGTGCTGTCGTTCCCGGTGCCCGAGGGGGCCGAGGTCACCCACGCGCTGGATGCCTCGATGCTCGCCACCCTCGACCGCGTGGTCACCGACGCGACGGCGGCGCTGGAGTCGTACGACCACGCCCGTGCCCTCGAGATCACCGAGTCGTTCTTCTGGACCTTCTGCGACGACTACCTCGAGCTCGTCAAGGAGCGCGCCTACGACCGCTCCGATGTCGGTCAGGCGTCGGCCGCCCTCGCGCTGCGCACGGCCCTGTCGACGCTCGTCCGCCTGTTCGCTCCGGTGTTGTCGTTCGCCACCGAAGAGACCTGGTCGTGGTTCGAGGAGGGGTCGGTACACACCGCCGCGTGGCCCGAGCCACTCGGCATCGAGGGCGACGCCGTCGTGCTGACCGCCGTGGGTGAGGCACTCATCGGCATCCGACGCGCGAAGACCGAGGTGAAGGCCTCGCAGAAGACGCCGGTCCTCTCCCTCACGATCCACAGCCCGCACGTGGCGGCATTGCGCCTGGCCGAGGGCGATCTCCGCGCCGTGGGCCGGATCGAGACGATCACCTTCGTCGAGGCCGACACCACCACCGTCACCGACATCGTGTTCGCACCGCAGGAGGACTGATGCAACTCG
This sequence comes from Microbacterium canaveralium, assembly GCF_047238045.1. Taxonomy (NCBI): domain Bacteria; kingdom Bacillati; phylum Actinomycetota; class Actinomycetes; order Micrococcales; family Microbacteriaceae; genus Microbacterium; species Microbacterium canaveralium. The sequence continues at coordinate 1,759,460 of NZ_JBDFMA010000003.1, forward strand.
GAACCCGCTGGACCGCCCGCGAGCAGCCCCCGGCCGCCGTGCCCGCCGTTCTGCACGCGCAGATCGCGGCCGTCGAGGCGGCGCTGAACCCCGATGGACTCAGCGCCCCCGCTCCGCGATGGACGCTGACCTTCCTCGAGGGTCGGCCGGTCGCCGAGCTCGACACCGGCGTGATCGTCTCGCAGGATGCCTCGGGCGAGGTCACCGTGCGCTACGACACCGACGACGAGTTCGCCTGAGGTCTCAGCGGGGCGTGAGGTAGCGCCACACGTCGTCGCTCATCTCCCGCGATGCCCGCCGTGCCGTTCTCAGCGCAGGCTCCGCCTCGGCTCGGAGGGCACGGTGGCGCATGCGCTCCTCGGCGAACCTCGACATCGCGTGGGCCAGCGCGAGGAGTGCCGCTTCTGCGCGTGTCGGGCGGACCGGTTGCGCGACGGCAGACGTCGTGGTGGCGCTCATGCGCTGCCCTTCTCGATCGGAAGGGGGAAGACGTCCGCGCGCATCGTGACGGCGCGCACGTCGTCGCCGGTCTGGTTCCGGTAGCGCTTCACGGTCTCGTCGATGAGTGCCTGCACACGGGCGATGAGCTCGGCGGACTGTGCAGGCGTGAGCCTCGCCGTCGCGGTCGTGATGACCGACGCCTCACGCCACTCCTCCGGTTCGTCCCAGCCGTGCGCCACGAAGTGCATGAGCTGCTGATGCCGCAGGGCGAGCGTCTCGGATTGCACGACCTCCATGACCGCGCGCCCGGACGGCGTGTTCTGCATCTCGGGATTGGTCAGCGTCACGCTCCCCGCGGGCCGCTCCCACCATCTTTCGCGCGCGGTCCCGCGACCCGCGACCTCACGGATGAGATCGTGGCGCGCCAGCGCACGAAGATGGTAGCTCGTCGCCCCGGTCGACTCCCCCGTGAGCTCGGCGAGACTGCTCGCCGTCTGAGGACCGTACTGGCTGAGGATGTCGAAGAGTCGGACGCGGAGGGGATGCGCCAGCGCGCGGAGCGCCCCGGCATCCAGGACCCGCCCTTCCTGCGTTCGTTCTTCCGTCATGTTGCAAAGATACCTTTGCAGACAGTTGTTTGCAACGTTCTCTCTGCATCCACGTCCGAGAGCACTTAGGCTGGAACGATGACGGATGCCGTGACCAATCCCCTCCTCGCTCCGACGCCGCTCCCCTACGATCTGCCGCCGTACGGCAGCATCCGGGTCGAGCATTACCTTCCGGCCTTCCATGCCGCGTTCGCGGCGCAGCGGGCCGAGGTCGACGCGATCACCGCGCAGACCGACGCGCCGACGTTCGAGAACACGCTGGTGGCCCTCGAGCGCAGCGGCGCCCTGCTCGACCGGGTCGCCCGCACCTTCTACACCGTCGCGTCCGCCGACGGAACGGCTGAGGTGCAGGCCGTCGAGGAGGAGCTGGCGCCCCTCATGTCCGCACACGGCGACGCGATCCAGCTCGACGCGGCGCTCTTCGCGCGCGTGACGGCCGTGCACGACGCGCTCGACACCCTCGACCTGGATGCCGAGAGCCGGTACCTCGTGGAACGGCGCCACCGCGAGATGTCCCTCGCGGGTGCGGGCCTCGACGACTCCCAGAAGCAGCGCCTGACCGATCTCAACCAGCGTCTCTCGACCCTCACCACGACGTTCGAGAAGAACCTCCTTGCCGACACCAACGACCTGGCCGTCGTGTTCGACGACGCCACAGAGCTGGACGGGCTGAGCGACGGCGAGCTTTCGGCGGCCGCGCAGGCCGCGACCGAGCGCGGACTCGAAGGCCGCTACGTCGTCACCCTCACGCTGTACACGGGCCACCCGTACCTCGCTTCGATCACGAACCGCGAGAGCCGTCGCCGCCTCCTGGAGGCGTCCCGCGCTCGCGGCACCCGCGGCAACGCCCACGACAATCGTGCGACGCTGCGGGAGATCGTCCGCTTGCGGGCCGAGCGCGCGGCGCTCCTCGGCTATCCGTCGCATGCGGCCGCGGTCCTCGCGGATCAGACCGCCGGATCCCCGGACGCGGTGCACGACCTGCTGCGCCGGCTCGCGGTGCCCGCGGCGGCGAACGCCCGTGCCGAGCAGGAGGCGTTGCAGCGCATCGCCGATGGCGACGGCATCCGGATCGAGGCGCACGACTGGGCGTTCTACACCGAGAAGGTCCGTGCCGAGCAGTACGACCTCGATCGTGCCGCCCTGCGCCCGTGGTTCGAGGCCGAGCGCGTGCTGCGGGACGGGGTGTTCTCGGCCGCCGAGCAGCTGTACGGCATCCACATCGCCGAACGCCACGACCTGCAGGGATATCACCCCGACGTGCGTGTCTTCGAGGTTCACAACGCCGACGGCAGCGAGCTCGGGCTGTTCCTCCTCGACCTCTACACCCGTGATTCCAAGCGCGGCGGCGCGTGGATGAACTCGATCGTCACGCAATCGCGCCTTCGGGGCACGGCGCCGGTCGTCGTGAACAACCTCAACGTCAACAAGCCCGCGCCGGGCACGCCGACCCTCCTGACGCTCGACGAGGTCACGACGCTCTTCCACGAGTTCGGGCACGCCCTGCACGGTCTGTTCGCCACCGTCACCTACCCGCATTTCGCCGGCACGGCGGTGCACCGCGACTTCGTGGAGTTCCCCAGCCAGGTGAACGAGATGTGGATTTTCTGGCCCGAGATCCTCGCCCACTACGCGCGGCACCACGAGACGGGCGAGCCGCTGCCCGCGGACGTCGTCGAACGGCTCCACACCTCGGAGGCCTTCAACCAGGGCTTCGCCACGAGCGAGTACCTCGCGGCATCCTGGATCGACCAGGCCTGGCACGGGTTGTCGGTCGACGATGCGGCGCGGGACATCGACGTGTCCGCGTTCGAGGCGGCGGCTCTCGCCGACATCGGGCTCGACAACCCCGCGGTCCCGACCCGGTACGCCTCCACGTACTTCGCGCACGTCTTCTCGGGCGGATACAGCGCCGGGTACTACTCGTACATCTGGAGCGAGGTCCTCGACGCCGACACCGTCGAGTGGTTCCGCGAGAACGGCGGCCTGACACGCGAGAACGGCGACCGCTTCCGCCAGCGTCTCCTGGGTGTCGGCGGATCGGGCGATCCGCTCGCGGCCTACCGCGACTTCCGCGGCCGGGATGCCGAGATCCAGCCGCTGCTCGAACGTCGCGGCCTCATGGTCTGACGGGGGTGCGGGTGTCGGTGGGAGCACCGGCACCCGGAGAGCGTCGAGCGTCGACGGCGTCCGCGTCAGGCGCTCTTGCGCTTCTGCGCCAACACCACCGTCGCGGGAACTCCGTCTTCGACGGATGCGCGAGTGATGACGACCTTCGCGACGTCGTCCGCAGACGGCACGTCGAACATGACCGGACCCAGCACGTCCTCCAGGATCGCCCGGAGCCCGCGGGCACCGGTCTTGCGGGCCACGGCGAGGTCGGCGATCGCGCGCAGGGCCTCTTCCTCGAACTCGAGCTGGACCCCGTCGATCTCGAACATGCGCTGGTACTGCTTCACCAGAGCGTTGCGCGGAGCCGTGAGGATCTCCATCAGGGCATCCTGATCGAGCGGCGAGACGGATGCCACGACCGGGAGGCGACCGATGAACTCGGGGATGAGGCCGAACTTGTGCAGGTCTTCCGGGAGCACCTCGCTGAAGAGGTCGGGCGCGTCCTCCTTGCGGTGGAGCGGAGCGCCGAAACCGACGCCGTGCTTGCCCACGCGCGCCGAGATGATCTCCTCCAGACCCGCGAAGGCCCCGGCCACGATGAACAGGACGTTCGTCGTGTCGATCTGGATGAACTCCTGGTGCGGGTGCTTGCGGCCGCCCTGCGGCGGAACCGACGCGACGGTGCCCTCGAGGATCTTCAGCAGGGCTTGCTGCACACCCTCGCCGGACACGTCGCGCGTGATCGAGGGATTTTCGGCCTTCCGCGCGATCTTGTCGACCTCGTCGATGTAGATGATCCCGGTCTCGGCACGCTTGACGTCGAAGTCGGCGGCCTGCAAGAGCTTCAGCAGGATGTTCTCGACGTCTTCGCCGACGTATCCGGCTTCCGTGAGGGCCGTGGCATCCGCCACCGCGAACGGCACGTTGAGACGCTTCGCGAGCGTCTGCGCCAGGTACGTCTTGCCGCATCCGGTCGGGCCGAGGAGCAGGATGTTGCTCTTGGCGATGTCGATCTCTTCGGCGCGCTGCTCGGCCGGCTGCAGGGTGCCGTGGGCACGCACGCGCTTGTAGTGGTTGTAGACGGCCACGGCGAGGGCGCGCTTGGCGGGCTCCTGACCGACGACGTACTCCTCGAGGAAGCCGAAGATCTCACGCGGCTTCGGCAGATCGAAGTCGGCGACCTCGCCCGAGGACGATTCGGCCATGCGCTCTTCGATGATCTCGTTGCAGAGCTCGACGCACTCGTCGCAGATGTAGACGCCGGGACCGGCGATCAGCTGCTGCACCTGCTTCTGACTCTTGCCGCAGAAGGAGCATTTGAACAGATCGGCGCTTTCTCCGATGCGTGCCATGCTCGTGCCTCCTCATCCCCGGCCACTCGCCCGAGTGACTTTGAGCCTAACCTCTGCTCGGGACATTCGAGGGCATTTGTGCGAGGTGCCGCGATTGTGATCGCCGACGGCGGACAATGCCGCCGTCCCACGCGAGTCGCCCCGAATCGTCACCTCCGGCACGTCCCGAGCGACGACTCCTGGTGGCTCACGGGGCGGAGGGGCCGAGTGCCCCACCGGGAACGACGATGCCCCGCCGGTGGTATTCCGGCGGGGCATCGAGGGAGGCGCTCAGGCAGTCAGAGCCGCCGGGACGCGCTTGCGAGTCGTCAGCACCTGGTCGACGATGCCGTACTCCATCGCCTCCTGGGCCGAGAGGATCTTGTCGCGGTCGATGTCCTTGTTGACCTTCGCGACGTCCTGGCCGGTGTGCCGCGCCATGGTCTCTTCGAGCCACGTGCGCATGCGCATGATCTCGGCGGCCTGGATCTCGATGTCGGACGCCTGTCCGTGACCCGACTCGCCGACGGCGGGCTGGTGGATCAGGATGCGGGCGTTCGGCAGAGCCAGACGCTTGCCGGGGGCGCCGGCCGCGAGCAGCACCGACGCCGCCGAGGCGGCCTGACCGAGCACGACCGTCTGGATCTGCGGTGACACGTACTGCATCGTGTCGTAGATCGCGGTCATGGCCGTGAACGAGCCACCGGGCGAGTTGATGTACATGATGATGTCGCGGTCGGGGTCCTGCGACTCGAGCACGAGCAGCTGGGCCATGACGTCATCGGCCGAAGCGTCGTCGACCTGGACGCCCAGGAAGATGACGCGGTCCTCGAAGAGCTTGTTGTACGGGTCCTGACGCTTGTAGCCGTAGGCCGTCCGCTCCTCGAACTGGGGCAGGATGTAGCGGCTGTTCGGCATCTGCGCGGCGCCGCCGCCGAAGGTGGGAGTGTGCATTACGGTGTCCTTTCCTCTCGCCCTCGGCCTCAGGCCGCGGTCCCGCCGCCACCGGCGACGTCGGTGGCGTGCTCACGCATGTGGTCGACGAAGCCGTACTCGAGCGCTTCCTGCGCCGTGAACCAGCGGTCGCGGTCGCCGTCGGCGTTGATCTGCTCGACGCTCTTGCCGGTCTGCGCGGCGGTGATCTCGGCGAGACGCTTCTTCATGTCGAGAATCAGCTGCGCCTGCGTCTGGATGTCGCTCGCGGTTCCGCCGAAGCCACCGTGCGGCTGGTGCAGCAGCACGCGGGCGTTCGGCGTGATGTAGCGCTTGCCCTTGGTGCCGCTGGTCAGGAGCAGCTGGCCCATCGACGCGGCCATGCCGATACCGACCGTGACGATGTCGTTCGGCACGAACTGCATCGTGTCGTAGATCGCCATGCCGGCCGTGATCGAGCCGCCGGGCGAGTTGATGTAGAGGTAGATGTCCTTCTGCGAGTCCTCTGCCGCGAGCAGCAGGATCTTGGCGCAGATCTCGTTGGCGTTCTCGTCACGCACCTCCGAACCGAGCCAGATGATGCGGTCCTTGAGCAGCCTGTCGAAGACGCTCGTTGCCATAAGGGGTTCGGGCATTTGTGCTCCTCTTCCGGTGATCTGCAACGAATCTACCGGCGGGATTCGGGGCGGGTCGCCGTGTTCGCCGCGGGCGGATCAGGCGTGTCCGTCCGCGATCTCGCGGGCGTATCCGGTCACGGAGCGGGTGTAGAGCGGAAGGTGCGGGGCGAGCGTTTCCAGCGCGATGGATGCCGCCCGCTCGGCCTCCCCCGCCGACACGAGCGCGAGCGCGTAGAACGCCGCTGCGGCGTCGTGCAGAGGTCCGCGGGGCTGGCGCTCGTACTCGGCGCGCAGCAGGGCGAGCGCCTCGTCGATCTTGCCGAGATTGCGGATGGTGCTCGCCAGCTGGATCGTCGCACGCGTCCGGCGCTCCTCGTCCAGGCCTCGGTCGAGGGCACGACGGTAGAGCACCTCGGCCTCGGCCTCGAGGCCGGCCGAGTCGCGGGCGCCGGCCCGCTCGAACAGGGCGACGGGGTCGTCCTCAGGACGTTCGGTGGCCAGCGCGTCGATCCGCTCGACGACCTCGGCCTCGCTCAGGGTGTCGTCGCTCCACACGCCGTCGATGCGGTCCTGCCAGTCGTCCACGAGTGTTCTCCCCTGTGTCGGCGCGGCGCCTTCTTGCCGCAGTCACTCGGCGGAACAGGCGGTGACGAAAACAGGGGGCGGATGCCGTGGCATCCACCCCCTGTCCTCGAACGGTGTTACTCGCTGTCGGCGGCCTTCTTCTTGGCCGGGGCGCGCTTCTTGGCGGGGGCCTTCTTGGGGGCCTCCTCGGCGGCGGCCTCTTCGGCCTCGACGACGGCGTCCGCGTCGGCTGCGGCGTCGGCGATCTCCTGCGCCTCCTCGACGACCTCGTCCTCGGCGTCGGTGGGCTCTTCGCCCTCGACGGCGACGAAGCCGGTCAGGTCGACGGGCTTGCCGTCCGTGTCGACGACGGTGACCTTGCCGAGCGCGATCGCGAGCGCCTTGTTCCGGGCGACCTCGCCGACCATCGCGGGGAGCTGGTTGCCCTGCTGCAGCGCGTTGACGAAGTCCTGCGGGGCCATGCCGTACTGGGCGGCCGACTGGATCAGGTACTGCGTCAGTTCGTCCTGCGAGACCTGGACATTGGCATCCTCGGCGATCTTGTCGAGGATCATCTGGGTGCGGAACTGCTTCTCGCTCGCCTCGGTGACCTCGGCGCGGTGCACGTCGTCCTCGAGGCGGTTCTCGCCCTCGAGGTGCGTGTGGACCTCGTCCTCGATGAGCTGCGGCGGCACCGGGATGTCGACGGCCTCGATGAGCGCCTCGACGAACTTGTCGCGCGCGGCGGCACCCTGCGTGAAGACCGACTGCTCCGAGACGCGCTCGGCGAGCGAGGCGCGCAGCTCTTCGAGGGTGTCGAACTCGGATGCCATCTGCGCGAAGTCGTCGTCGGCGTCGGGGAGCTCGCGCTCCTTGACGGCCGTGATCGTGACCGAGACCTCGGCCTCTTCACCGGCGTGGTCGCCACCGACGAGCTTGGAGCGGAAGGTGGTCTGCTCGTCGGCGGTCAGCGATTCGATGGCCTCGTCGATGCCCTCGAGCAGTTCGCCGGAGCCGACCTCGTACGACACGCCCTCGGCGCGGTCGATCTCGGCGCCGTCGATGGTGGCGACCAGGTCGAGCTCGACGAAGTCGCCCGTCGCGGCGGGACGGTCGACGGTGACGAGCGTGCCGAAGCGGGCGCGGAGTCGGTCGAGCTCGGCATCCACCGCGGCCTCATCGGCCTCGAGGGCGTCGACGGTCACGGTGATCGTGTCGTACGCGGGAAGGTCGAACTCGGGGCGGACGTCGACCTCGACGTCGACGATGAGGTCGCCCGAGTAGTCCTTGAGCTCGGGGAGCTCGACGATCTCGGCGCTGGGGCGGCCGATGACACGCAGCTCCTGGTCTTCGACGGCCTGGCGGTAGAACCCGTCGAGACCCTCGTTGACGGCGTGCTCGATGACGGCGCCGCGACCGATGCGCTGGTCGATGATCGGCGCGGGCACCTTGCCCTTGCGGAAGCCGGGGATCTGCACGTCCTGAGCGATGTGCTCGTAGGCGTGGGCGATGCTCGGCTTGAGCTCTTCGGGCGAGACCGTGATGTGGAGTTTGACCCGGGTCGGGCTGAGCTTCTCGACGGTGCTGTTGACCATGCGGTGTGTTCTCCTCGTGTGGCCCGCGCGCACGCGGGGGCCGGCTAGGCCTGTGGTCTGTGGGGCCGTTGCGTCGGGGCGACAGGATTTGAACCTGCGGCCTCCCGCTCCCAAAGCGGGCGCTCTACCAAGCTGAGCTACGCCCCGGGGCGACGCGCATGACGCGTTCGACGAAACGACCCCTGAAAGTCTAGTCGATCGACGTGCGGGGGCCGGTGCGAGAGCCTCGCACATGTCGAGACTCCGGCCCGAGTCCCTTGATGGATGCCGCGCCCCGGTGCTCGAAAACAGGGGATGCCACGAGAACAGACCGTTTCGGGCGAGGATCGCCCTGTCGTCGGCGAATCCCCTGTTCTGGTGCCACCCGTGTTCATGACTGGGTCTGTCGTGAAGTAGAGTTGTCGACGCTGCGGTGCGCCGCCGCGGGGATGTAGCTCAATGGTAGAGCCTCAGTCTTCCAAACTGATGGTGCGGGTTCGATTCCCGTCATCCCCTCCATTTCGTCTTTCAGCTGAGCGCTGAGTCGTCCCCCAAGACCGCGCGGAACGAGTCCGGCAGCACGACGTTCTCCCCCGCTCCCGCGAAGAACCCGGCCACCTGCTGTGGTCGGTATCCGGCGATGCCGCAGCCCACCTCCGTGACGAGGAACCGCAGCTCCGGATGCTCCGCCGCGAAAGCGACGAAACGTCTGGCCTGGTCCTCGAACACCGCCAACCCCGACATGGTGTCGATCCCGTACGACTGGCCCTGCAGCCCCTCGGACTGACCCCACACGGCACCGAAGCGGTCGAGAGCGAACCGCGCCGCACCGCCGCCGTGAGCTCCCGATGCGTTGGAGCCGAAGACGAAGATCTCACCGGGTTCGAGCGTCTCGATGTGCATGGCGCCACGCTACGCGCGGGCTGCCGACGGTGCAGGGGGTTGCCGGACCGTAGGCTCGCAGGAATGATCGCCTGGGCGAACCGCTGGCAGATCCCGGTGTACCTCGGGGCGATGCTCGCGGGTGCCGTGGCCGGTCTCGTCGCGCCGGGAACGACACCGGTGCTGGAGGCGCTCGTCACCCCGTTCCTGATCCTGCTGCTGTTCGCGACGTTCCTCTCGGTTCCCTTCGCCTCGATCGGTCGCGCGGTCCGCGACCTGCGATTCCTCGGCGCGGTGCTGGCCCTGAACTTCGTCCTCGTGCCCCTGTTGGTCTTCGGTCTGTCGCGGTTCGTCGCCCACGACCGGGCTCTGCTCGTGGGAGTCCTCCTGGTTCTCCTCACGCCGTGCATCGACTACGTCATCGTGTTCACCCGATTGGCCGGTGGTGAGGCATCCCGGTTGTTGGCCGTGTCCCCGGTGCTCATGCTCGCGCAGTGCGCGCTGCTGCCCGTCTTCCTCGGTCTGTTCGCCGGGAGCGAGGTCGTGGCCACGATCGACGTCGGCCCCTTCGTTCTGGCATTCGTCGCGTTCATCGCGCTACCGCTCGGCCTGGCGGCGCTCATGCAGCGGTCGGGCCGCCGGTTCGCCGCAGCCCGCGTCGTCGAACGAACGATGGATGCCGCCATGGTTCCACTCCTCGCCCTGACCCTGGTCGTGGTCGTCGGTGCGCAGATCGACAGGGTCCGCGCCCACGCGGTCGCGCTGCTCGGCGTCGTGCCGGTCTACGTCGCGTTCCTCGTCGTCGCGCCGGTGCTCGGCATCCTCGTCTCCCGACTGTTCCGGCAGGACGCCGGCTCGGCCCGCGCTGTCGTGTTCTCGGGGTCGACGCGCAACTCCCTCGTGGTCCTGCCGCTCGCGCTGGCCCTCCCCGAGCCGTTTGCCCTCGCCTCCGCCGCCGTCGTCACGCAGACGCTCGTCGAGCTCCTCGGGATGGTCGTCCTGGTGCGGGTGGTGCCGCGCGTCATCGTGCGGTGAGTCAGAGCTGAATCGCCGCGGCGTGCCGCTCCGAGTGCCCGAGGTACGTTTGCGCGTTGCGGAGGATGCCCTCCCGCTCCTCGGGCGTCAGCGCGCGTCGCACCTTCGCGGGGACGCCGGCGACGAGCGATCCCTCGGGGATCACGGCGCCCTCGAGGACGACCGCTCCCCCGGCGACGAGGCATCCGGGCCCGATGTCGGCGCCCGAGAGCACGACGCTTCCCATTCCGATGAGCGAACCATCGCCGATCGTGCAGCCGTGCACGACCGCGTTGTGCCCCACCGAGACATCGGCGCCGATCGTCACCGGGCGGCCACGGTCGACGTGGACCGAGACGTTGTCCTGCAGGTTGCTTCGCGGGCCCAGCACGATCGCCGCCGCGTCGCCGCGGACCACGGCGTTGTACCAGACGCTCGACCCCGCGCTCAGGGTCACCGCGCCGATGATGCGGGCACCGGATGCCACGAACGCCGTCTCGTGGACCTCCGGCGTCGCGTCGGGAAGGGCGAGGACCGTGGCATCCGCTGAGATCTTCATGCGCCGAGACTATCGGTCGACTGAGGTGAGGATTGCCTTCCCACCAGGGATTTAGCCCAGCCTCATCTTGCTTGCGGAATGTTCTGGGGTGAGTAGCGTTGCTGTCATCACGACTTCGGTACGACCCTCAGGAGATCTCATGAGCACCGTTCAGACGCCCGCCGCCACCACCGTCGACTCGACCATGGCCTCCAGCACCGCCCAGTTCCTCTCGCCCGTCGTCCTCGGTCTCGAGGCCCTCGTCGTCAACGGCAAGCAGGCGCACTGGCACGTCCGCGGGTCGAACTTCATCGGCGTGCACGAGCTGCTCGACACGGTCGTCGCCCACGCGCAGGACTGGGCGGACCTCGCCGCGGAGCGCATCGTCGCCCTCGGCCTGCCGATCGACTCGCGCCTCTCGACCGTCGCCGCCAAGGCCAAGGAGACCGCGGTCCCCGCCGGTTTCGCGCAGTCGGACGTCGTCATCCGCGCCGTGATCGCCGACATCGACGCCGTGCTCGTCGACATCCAGACCGCGATCGACGGTCTCGACGAGACCGACCTGTCGAGCCAGGATGTCGCGATCGAGATCAAGCGCGGCCTCGACAAGGATCGCTGGTTCCTCTTCGCGCACCTCGCGGCCTGAGTCTCTCTTCGAAAGGGGGCGACGCTTCGGCGTCGCCCCCTTTCGCTTCGCGTGAGGGCACGTCGCGCGGATCAGGGATCAGGACGCGTGCGTCACGCGTCCGGCGAGCAGCGTTGTGCGAACCGACATCGCGCGCAGAGCACGCTCGTCGGCCGTCCGCGGGTCGGCATCCACGAGCACCAGATCCGCGGGGGCACCCGGCGTGATCTCGGCCGGGGCCGTCGAGCCGCCGGCGGTGGATGCCGCGATCGCGGTGTCGATGTCGACCCGCTGGTACGGCTGCCACGCGTCGCGGCCATCGCGCGTGCGGAACACGGCTGAGGCGATCGCCGCCCACGGATCCAGTCCCGCCACAGGAGCGTCGGAGCCGAAGCGCAGGTTGGCGCCGCTGTCGGCCAGCGCCCGCAACGGGTACGGCTGAGCCGATTGCTCGGCCCAGATCGCATCCGTCATATCGCGGTCGTCGAGCGCGTGCTCGGGCTGCACACTCGCCGCCACGCCGAGTCTCGCGAACCGTGGGATGTCGGCGTGGGCCACGAGCTGAGCGTGCTCGATGGTGCCGACCGCACCGGTACGGGCGTACGCGTCGAGGGCGTGGGCATTCGCGACGTCGCCGATCGCATGGATCGCGCACTCCAGACCGGCCGCGGTCGCGCGTGTCATGAGGTCGACGAGGTCGTCGGGCGGGATGGTCAGCAGACCGTGGTTGTGGACCTCGCCCGGGTAGTGGTGGGCGCACGCGGCGGTCCGTGTCCCCAACGAGCCGTCGGTGATGGCTTTCAGCGGACCGACGCGCACGAGGTCGTCCGTCGCCCCGCGGACGGGGTCGCCCGTGCGCAGCCCCTCCGCGATCGCACGGTCGAGATGCCGCGGATACGTGCCGTACGACACCCGGAGGGTGTCGAAGCCGCGCGCCACGCGCCGCTGCCACGGCTCGTCGTTCCACGTCATGTCGAGGTCGACCAGGCCGACGAGCCCGCGAGCGGCGGCCGCGCGCGCCATCCGCTCGACGGCACGGTCGGCGAGGTCGGGGTCGACGGCGTTGATCCGTCGCGAGATCTCGAACGCGTCCTCTTCGCGCAGAACACCGGATGCCGGTGGCAGATATCCCTCGCGGCGGAAGGCCGCGGAGTTCATCCACACACTGTGCACGTCGGCGTTCACGAGGTACGTCGGGATCTCGCCGGTGGTGGCATCCAAGAGTGTGAGCGTCGGCTCATCGGGCCACAGGCCGTCACGGAAGCCGACGCCGACACGGCGACCTCCGTCACCGGCCGGCGACGACCCGATGATGGTGGCCGCCTCCCGCGCCGAGCCCGCGTCACCCAGAGGGACACGATCGGTCGTGAGCGCCCACTGCACGACGTGCACGTGGTGGTCCCACAACCCCGGAAGCAGCCAGCCTCCGTCGCCGTCGACGACGACCCCGCGCGGGCGAAGGTTGCCCGTCGGCGCGATGTCGAGGATGCGCCCGGCCGCGAGCACGAGATCGACGGGCTCGTCGGGGGTCGGGAGGAAGGCACGGCCGGGCCCGGCGACACGCACCGCCCGAACGAAGCCCGCGGTCTCGCCGATCATGCGCGCGGGCGCGCATCGGCGGCGCGGCGCATCTCTGCGGCGAGGGCCGGGTTTGAAAACGGCCCCTCGCCAAGCCCTTCGATGATGGTGTCGACGACCTCGGCCGGGCGGTTCTGACTGAGCTTCCGCTTCGCCACCACGCGGGTCGGGGTGAGACGGAACCCGACGGTGCCCGCGGCGAGCCGGTCCACGAACGCGGGATCGTTCGGCGCACGGTACAGCCCACGACCCTCCGCGCCCTCGAAACGCTCCACCAGCCGGTCGAGCACCCGCAGGTTCTCGTCCGGTGTCAGCAGCTCCGGGATGCCACTGAGGTGGGCGGAGACGAAGTTCCACGTCGGCACCGCCGGGACATCGCCGTACCACCGGGGCGAGATGTAGCCGTGCGGCCCTTGCACGACGATGAGCAGCTCACGGTCACCGAGACCGAGGATCGCGTCGTCGGGCTTTCCCACGTGTCCCAGGATCGTGAGGTCGTCGCGGTCGTCGTCGAGGAGGACGGCGTAGTGGGACGCCACCAGGCCGTCGGCACCGGTCGAGACCAGCGTGACCCACGGGTGACTCTCGATGAGGCGTCGGATCTCGCCGACATCGGTCATCGCGAAACTCGGATTCTGCCGCACCGGATCAGCCTAGAGCGCTCAGGCCTGGCACTTCGGGCACCAGTACAGCTTGCGTCCCGCCGCTTCCTCGACCAGCACCGTCGTGCCGCAGACCCGGCAGGGCAGCCCGGCGCGGTGATAGACCCAGTGCCGGTCGTCGCGGTGCGCCATGGCTTGCCGGTAGGCCTCGGGGTCGAGGTCGTCCATCGTCATCATCTGCCCGGTCTCGACGCCGATCGCGAGCAGCCGCACCCAGTCGCGCCACATCTCACGGACCGTCTCCTCGGGCACCTCACGGCCGGGGGTGTGCGGGTTCTGGCGGGCGCGGAACAGGATCTCGGCCCGGTAGACGTTGCCGATCCCGCTGACCACGGCCTGATCCATCAGCAGCAGACCGATCGCGGTGGGCTTGCGCTGCACCGTCGCGACGAACCGCTCCTCCCCCTCGACGATGTCGTCGACGAGGGGATCGGGCCCGAGTTTCGCGATCGTCGCCGCAACCTCATCGGGAGTCTGGAGTTGGCACGCGGTGGGGCCGCGGAGATCGGCGCACGTCGTCTCGGTCAGCAGACGCAGTCGCACCGCACCGACGACCGGCGGTGGCCACTCCGTCTGCTCCTCGAGGCCGGTCGTCTGCTCCGACATCCGGACGCGGGCACGCCGGGGAGCCCCGATCGAGGTGAGGGAGTTCTCGCCGGCGGCATCCAGGATCGGCTCATCCAGGACGGTGCCGCGCTGGTTGGTGTGGCCCATGCGGCCGTTCGCGGACGCGATGGTCGCGTCGATCGCCACATCTCCGGCGAAGTCCCACGCGCCGTACATGCCGAGGTGCACGCGCAGCCACACGTCGGGGTCGAACCGCAGGAACATCTGCTTGCCGACGGCGCGGACCTCGACCGCCTCCCGGCCGTCGATGACGGACGCGCCCTCGGCGAACCGGCCCTGAGGACTGGATGCCGCGACCGTGCGCCCCACGATGTTGCGGTCGAACTGCCGAGCGATGCGGTGGACGGAATGCCCTTCGGGCATCAGCCTGCCTCGGGGTCGAACGAGTCGCTCGCGTCGAGCACGTCGGGCTTCGTCTCCGACTCGCGCGGATCGGGCAGCAGGATGCCGTCCTGCTCGTACGCGGCCAGCTGCGCGATGCGGCGGGCGTGGCGCTCTTCGCCCGAGAACGGGGTCTCGATGAACCGGTCGATGAACGACGCGGCCTCGTCGAACGTGTGCTGGCGGGCGCCGATGGCGATCACGTTCGCGTCGTTGTGCTGGCGCGCCAGCTCGGCGGTCGCGATGTTCCAGACGAGGGCGGCACGGACCCCGAGCACCTTGTTGGCCGCGATCTGCTCGCCGTTGCCCGAGCCGCCGAAGACGACGCCGAGCGTCTCGACGCCGTCGGCCTGATCGCGCACGACCGCCTGAGCGGCGCGGATGCAGAACGCCGGGTAGTCGTCGAGCGGGTCGTACTCGATGGGGCCGTGATCGACGACCTCGTGGCCCTGGGAGGCGAGGTGGTGCTGCAGCTGGGTGGAGAACTCGAGACCGGCGTGATCGGTGCCGATGTGAATGCGCATGGGCCCATCCTAAAGAGAGCCGCCGACACCGTGGGCGCACACGACGACGCCGCCCACCCCGAGTCGGAGCGAGCGGCGTCGAGGCATCGTCAGGGCCGCAGTCCCGCGGCGACGGGCTTGAACCCGGCGCGGACGTTCTCGCAGCACCCCGGGCGGCAGACGTCGTACCAGGGGCCGAGGTCGGTCACGTGCGGACGCTCGGACTTCGGCGTGCCGGCGAGGCGCTCCTCGACCAGGTCGACGAGGCCGGAGACGTACGCGGGGTCGACGCCCGGAGTGGGCGTGCGGACGGCGCGGATGCCGGCCTCCTCGGCCGCCTCCATCGCCTCGGTGTCGAGGTCCCACAGCACTTCCATGTGGTCGCTGACGAATCCGAGCGGGACGATGACAACGGCCTCCGCCCCGCGGCCGGGGAGCTCGGCGATCACGTCGTTGACGTCGGGCTCGAGCCACGGCTGCGATGCGGGGCCGGAACGCGACTGGTACACGAGTTCCCACTCGACGTCGGCGACGGCCGCCGCGACCTCGGCCATGACGTACGCGGCGACAGCCTTGTGCTGCGCCTCGTAGGCGCCACCCTCGCCGAAGTCGACGTCACGGGGGCCGGACCGCTGGGCGTCAGCGGTCGGGATCGAGTGGGTGGAGAAGAGCACGCGGATCTTCTCCGGCGCGATGCCGTCCGCAACGTAGGAGGACACGGCATCCTTGACGCCCTCGACGAAGGCGGAGACGAAGCCGGGGTGGTCGAAGAACTGCCGCACCTTGTCGATCGTGACCGTCTCGCCGAGCCCGGTGGCCTCGAGCACGCGGGCGTAGTCCTCGCGGTACTGGCGGCAGCTGGAGAACGAGCTGTACGCGCTGGTCGCGATGGCGAGGAGAGTCGTGTCGCCGGCGTCCGCCGCCTCGGTGACGGCCTCCTCGAGGTAGGGCGCCCAGTTGCGGTTGCCCCAGTAGACGGGGAGGTTCAGTCCGCGGCGCGCGATCTCCGCCTCGAGAGCGGCCTTCAGCGCGCGGTTCTGCGCGTTGATCGGGCTCACACCGCCGAAATGGCGGTAGTGATGGGCGACCTCTTCGAGGCGCTCATCGGGGATGCCACGCCCGCGCGTGACGTTGCGCAGGAACGGGATCACGTCGTCCTGCCCCTCGGGCCCGCCGAAGCCGGCGAGGAGGATGGCGTCGTAGGCCACGGGCGTCTCGACCCACTTGGGTCCGGATGCCGCGGCAGGAGACGCGTAAAGGACGGTTTCGGGGGTGGTGTCCGTGTCGGTCGTACTCACCCCGACATCCTCCCACCAACCTCATCAGCCCGGCCCTGGGGTATCTCGACACTAGGCTTATACGGTTGTCGTCGGCGCCAGCAGTGCCATCCGCGACGATCCACCCACATCCTCGGGAGAACGCCAGTGCCAGGAGAGAACCTCACCCGCATCGAAGCGCAGGAGCGCCGCGCGATCGTCGACACGCACGAATACGACGTGCGGCTCGACCTCACTCGTGGCGACGAGGTGTTCGGTTCGGTCACCACCGTCCGCTTCACCGCGACCGAGGGGGCATCGACGTTCATCGACCTCATCGCGCGCACGGTCAACACGGTCACCCTCAACGGCCGCAGCCTCGACCCGGCCGAGGTCTTCGCCGACTCGCGCATCGCGCTGGACGGCCTCGCCGCCGAGAACGAACTCGTCGTCGATGCGGACTGCGAGTACACGAACACCGGCGAGGGCCTGCACCGCTTCGTCGACCCCGTCGACGGCGAGGTCTACCTCTACACGCAGTTCGAGGTGCCCGATTCGCGTCGCGTGTTCACCGTCTTCGAGCAGCCCGACCTCAAGGCCGAGTTCACCTTCACGGTGACGGCCCCCGCCGCCTGGAAGGTCGTCTCCAACTCCCCCACACCCGAACCGCGCGAGGTCGGAGACGGCGTCGCCGAGTGGAGCTTCCCCGCGACGCCGCGCATCTCGTCGTACATCACCGCCCTCATCGCGGGCCCCTACGAGTCGACGTTCTCCGAGCTCACGAGCGCTGACGGCCGCGTCATCCCGCTCGGCGTGTACGCCCGCAAGAGCCTGTGGCAGTACCTGGATGCCGACTACGTCTTCGACAAGACCCGTCAGGGCTTCGCGTACTACGAGGAGAAGTTCGGCTTCCCCTATCCCTTCGCGAAGTACGACCAGCTCTTCGTGCCCGAGTTCAACGCGGGCGCGATGGAGAACGCCGGCGCCGTGACGTTCACCGAGACGTACGTGTTCCGCAGCAAGGTCACGGATGCCGTGAAGGAGCGTCGCGTCGTGACGATCCTGCACGAGCTGGCGCACATGTGGTTCGGCGACCTCGTCACCATGAAGTGGTGGAACGACCTCTGGCTGAACGAGTCGTTCGCCGAGTGGGCCTCCACCATCGCGACAGCCGAGGCCACCGAGTGGGAGGCGGCCTGGACGACCTTCAACGCGATGGAGAAGACCTGGGCCTACCGCCAGGACCAGCTGCCCTCGACGCACCCCGTCGTCGCCGAGATCAACGACCTCGAAGACGTGCAGGTGAACTTCGACGGCATCACCTACGCCAAGGGCGGGTCGGTCCTCAAGCAGCTCGCCGCGTGGGTCGGCATCGAGCAGTTCTTCGCGGGCGTCGCGGCGTACTTCCAGAAGCACCAGTGGTCCAACACCGAGGTCGGCGATCTGCTCACCGAGCTGGAGACCACGAGCGGCCGCGACCTGGGCGACTGGGCCAAGAAGTGGCTCGAGACGGCGGGCGTCAACACGCTGTCGCCGCTCATCGAGCAGGACGACCACGGATCGCTCACGCGCTTCGCGATCGTCCAGACCGCCCCGTCGGACTACCCGACCATCCGTCCGCACCGTCTCGGCGTCGGCTTCTACTCGCTCTCCACGTCCGGCCGTCTCGAGCGGGTGCACCGCGTCGAGCTCGACGTCGACGGCGACCGCACCGAGGTACCGGAACTGCGTGGCATCCGTCGTCCCGACCTCGTGCTGCTGAACGACGACGACCTCGCCTACGCGAAGATCCGTCTCGATGAGCGCTCGCTCGCCACGGCCATCGCGCACCTGAAGGACATCGCCGACCCGCTCGCGCGCTCGCTCGTGTGGGGCGCCGCGTGGGATCAGACCCGGGATGCCGAAGCCTCGGCGACCGACTACATCGACCTGGTGCTACGCAACATCGGTTCCGAGACCGAGTCGACGACCGTGCGCACGACGCTCGCGCAGCTCCAGCTCGCCGCGAACAGCTACGTCGCCCCCGCCACGCGCGCGACCGCCCGTGAGCGTGTCGCGGACGGCCTGTGGGAGCTCGCCCAGTCCGCGGAAGCGGGCAGCGACAGCCAGCTGCAGTTCGTCACCGCGTTCGCCTCGGCGGCGGCCACGCCGGCACACGTCGAGACGGTCCGCTCACTGCGCGACGGTGAGACGGTGCTCGACGGGCTCGAGATCGACACCGACCTGTCGTGGCAGCTGCTCGTGGCCCTCGCTGCGGGCGGTGCAGTCACGGCGGACGACATCGACGCGGCCCGCGCCGCCGACAACACTGCGAAGGGTGGCGAGTTCGCGGCGCAGGCCAAGGCCGCGCTGCCCACGGTCGAGGCCAAGCAGGAGGCCTGGAGCTCGCTGATCGACAGCGCCGACGCGCCGAACACCATCGTGCGTTCGGCCGCGCTCGGGTTCACGCACCCCGCGACGGTCGACGTGCTCGCGGAGTTCGTCCAGCCGTACTTCGACATGTTGCTGCCGATCTGGGAGAGCCGCAGCTACCAGATCGCGCAGTACCTGATCGTGGGGCTGTACCCCGCCGCACTGGCGAACACGCAGCTGCGCGACGCCACGCGCGCCTGGCTCTCGGCGCACAAGGACGCCGCTCCGGCGCTTCGTCGCCTCGTGAGCGAGAACCTCGCGGGTGTCGAGCGCGCTCTCGCGGTGCAGGAGCGCGACGCGCAGTAGGGCAACGGCCTCGACGGACGCCCTCTCCCGCTTCGGTGGGAGGGGGCGTACCTCTTGCGATGTACTCCCCCACCCGCGGGATCCACCCGCGGACGGACGCGCCGACGGCCCGTGCTTCCTAGCGTGGAAGCATGATCGTCGCAGACCACCTCACCAAGAGATTCGGTACCCGCACCGCCGTATCCGATGTCTCGTTCACCGTTCCTCCGGGGCGCGTCACCGGGTTCCTCGGCCCCAACGGCGCGGGCAAGTCCACCACGATGCGCATGATCGTCGGACTCGACCGCCCGAGCGCGGGCAGCGTCACCGTCAACGGCACGCCGTACGACCGGCTCCGCGCCCCTCTCACCGAGGTGGGCGTCCTCCTCGACGCCAAGGCCGTGCACACCGGACGCTCGGCACGCAACCACCTGCGCGTCATGGCCGCGATCCACGGGATCGGGCCGCGACGTGTCGACGAGGTCATCGAGCTCACCGGCATCGCCTCCGTTGCCGACAAGAGAGCGGGGGGCTTCTCGCTCGGCATGGGCCAGCGCCTCGGAATCGCCGCGGCGCTTCTGGGCGATCCGCACACGCTGATCCTCGACGAGCCGGTCAACGGTCTCGACCCCGAGGGCGTGCGGTGGGTGCGCGAGTTCGTTCGCCACATCGCGGCCGAGGGCCGCACGGTCCTGCTCTCCAGCCACCTGATGAGCGAGATGGCTCTGACCGCCGACCACGTGATCGTGCTCGGGCGCGGACGCGTCCTCGCCGATGCGCCCTTGGGTGAACTCGTGCGGTCGTGGACCACCGAGGCCGTGCTCGTCCGCTCCCCCGAGCTCACGCGGCTCGTCGAGGTGCTGGTGCCGGAAGGAGTCGCGACGACGCTCGCCGAGCCGGGGCTCGCCCACGTCGTCGGCGCCTCCGCGGCCGTTGTCGGCGACATCGCCGCCCGCCACGGCATCCCCCTCCATGAACTGACCCCGCGCAGCGGCTCGCTCGAGGACGCCTACCTCGCCCTCACCGATGACGCGATCGAGTACAAGACGAAGGAACTCGTATGACCGCCCTCACCGCGCCTCGGCGCACGACGTTCACGGATGCCACGACCGGTCCGACATTTCTCCGGACGCTCCGCGCCGAACTGCTCAAGCTGACGACGCTCCGCTCGACGTGGTGGTCGCTCGCGATCGCGGCCGCCCTGTCCGTGGCCATCGCGTGGCTCTTCGGCTCGGCGTCGGACGGTGGCGACCCGATCCTGGGTGTCGTGGTCTCGGCACAGTTCACGATGCTCGTCGCCGGCGTCCTCGGTGCCATCGCGGTCACCGGCGAATACGCCACCGGCATGATCCGCTCCACCCTCACCGCGAATCCTCGTCGTGTTCAGGTGGCCCTCGCCAAGAGCGTCGCGATCGCGCTCGTCGTGGGCGCGGCGACCGCGGTCACGTACCTCGTCTGCCTCGCGGTCACGGTGCCCACCTCATCGGTCGCCATCGTCTGGTCGGACCCGGCCCGAGCCGTGCTTCCTCTGGTGTTCGGGATCGCTGCGATGGTCGCGTACGCGCTCATCGGCATGGGCTTCGGGCTCCTCATCCGCAATGGCGCCGGCGCGATCGCCGCCACCGTGGGGGTGCTGTTCGTCGCCCCGATCGCGGTGAACCTGTTCGCCCTGGGCGGCGCGTCGTGGCAGTGGGTGGTCGACCTCGGCCGGTACCTCCCGGTCGCCGCCGGATCCGACCTCACGGCGATCCCTACGGGTGACGTTCTGGTCCCGGCCCTCACCCTCGCCGCGTGGGTGGTCGGGCTCGTGGGGGCGGGGATGGTCCTGCTCCAGCGCCGCGACGCCTGACCCGAGGGGGTCGACGGATGCCTCGGTGCCCAGGTGGCACCGAGGCATCCGTCGTTAGCATGAAGGGGATGCCTGTACTCGCCAGCACACCGGAACCCAGCCCCACGCCCAACGGTCTGACGGACCCTTCCACCTGGGCGTGGCTCGGGGAGCGCCTGCTGGAATTCGGCGGCGTCATTCTCCGGATCGTCGGGATCATCATCGGCGTCATCGTCGCCGCCTGGGTCCTTCGCGTCATCATCCGCCGTGTCGTCGACCGCATCGTCAACGGCGCCAAGAAGAACGCCCGCGTCGACGACACGCAAGCCCTCGACCGGTCTCCGCTCGCGGCTGTCCGGCTCGTGCAGCGCACACGAACCCTCGGCACGATCCTGCAGAACATCGTCAACGTCGTGCTCGTGATCGTCGCGCTCGTGTGGATCGCGGGCATCGTGGCGCCCAACGCCCTGGCATCCCTCACCCTCCTCACGGCCGCGATCGGTGCCGGACTCGGCTTCGGCGCGCAGAACATCGTCAAGGACGTCCTGAACGGGATCTTCATCGTTGCGGAGGACCAGATCGGCATCGGCGACGTCGTCGATCTGGGGCTCGCCACCGGCATCGTGGAGTTCGTGAGCGTCCGCATCACGCATGTGCGTGACGTCAACGGCACGCTCTGGTACGTCCGCAACGGCGAGATCACTCGCATCGGCAACATGTCGCAGGGCTGGTCGCGCGTCATCATCGACCTGGCGGTGCCGGTGGATGCCGACATCGACGACGTCGAGAAGGCCATGCTCGGTGCCGCCAAGGCGCTCGCCAAGGAGCAGAAGTGGCGCTCGCGCATCATCGAGCAGCCCGAGATCTGGGGCTTGGAGTCGATCAGCGGGGACGCCCTGGTCATCCGCCTGGTCATGAAGACCCGCTCGAGCGCGAAGGACGACGTGGCGCGCGAACTCCGGGTCCGCCTGAAGCGAGCGATCGACGACATGGGGCTCACGCTGCCTCAGCTGAACTCCATCGTGCTGACCGGAGCCGAAGGCGCTCAGAGCGTGCGCGGGGCCCACCCGCCGAAGACGAAACCGACCCCCGTCACCACCGCGACCGAGCGGCCCGTCTGGCGACCGCGGCGGAAGAGGCTGGCCGTGTCGGACACGGTGCTCGACGCGGATGCCGTAGCCACCGAGATTGCGGCCGAGAAGGCCCGTGCGAAGAAGGCGAAGCCGGTCGCGAAGGCCGAGACTCCCGCGCCGCCCGCAGACGCCCCGCCCGCAGACGCCCCGCCCGCAGACGCCCCGCCCGCAGCCGACGACAGCGTGCACAAGCCCACTCCCCCCGCCGTGCGGGCCGACGACGACGGAGCCTCCGCGTGAGCGAACCGATCAGCTTCTACGAACAGGCCGGCGGGATGGACACGTTCCGGCGCCTGGTCGACGCGTTCTACCGCGGGGTCGCCCACGACGACGTCCTCAAGCCGATGTATCCCGAAGAAGACCTCGGGCCTGCGGCCGAGCGTCTCACGCTGTTCCTCGCGCAGTACTGGGGTGGGCCGACCACGTACAGCGAGAACCGCGGGCACCCGCGCCTGCGCATGCGGCACAATCCCTTCCACGTGAACCCCGACGCGCGCGACCGGTGGCTGCGGCACATGCGGGCGGCCGTCGACGAGATCGCGCTTCCTCCGGCCCTCGAAGCACCCATGTGGGACTACCTGGAGCGCGCCGCCCACGCGATGGTCAACACGTTCGAGCCGCGCGGTATCGGACCCGTCGAGGGCGGGCGCCCCGCTACGGGACTCCCCGTCCGCGCGGCGGAAGCCCCGCGCGGGGAGGGCGGAGCGCCGGTCGGCTGATCGACGGCGGCGCACTGTTTCGGCGGTGCGTTCGCTTGCGGAGAGCGGCGCGAGCAAGCGCAGCCCCCGCGAGCGAGGCGTCAGCGGTCGAAGATATCGCCCAGACCCGGGAGCTCGAACCCGGAGATCCGTTCTCCCAGGCCGCTGAGACCCTCACCTGCGCCTGAGATCGCCTCCTGCGCGCCACCGGCGGCCTCACCGATCGCCTCGGCTCCGAGCCCCTCGGCGAGAGCAGGGACTTCGACCCCGGATGCCATCGCCTCCAGGTCGACGCCTGCAGCGATTCCCGAGAAGTCGACGCCCGCCCCCACCGCCTGAGCGATCAGCGGCGCCGCCACCGCACTCGCGACCGCCCCGCCGGCGACGACGGCGAGGAGCCCTCCGGCACCGAGGACGCCCGCTCCGACGAGTCCGCCGCGGCCGGTCCGGGCGAGCAGAGCCGACATGCCGCCGGGGCGCTGTGCCTCGGCGCGGCCCGCCGCGCGGGCGAGGTCGGCGGGGGCGTCGCTGCGCGGCCGGTCGTGCGGTGCGAATTCGGCATCCATCCGACCGCGCACGTGGGCGCGTTGCGCCGGGGTGAGGCGTTCGAACGCCTCGCGATGGAGCCGCTCCACCTGGTCGGGGTCGGCGGTGCGAAGGAGGTAGTCGTAGCGGGCGATGGCGGCGCGGTCTTCCGGGGGGAGCGCGGCCGCGGAGACGGTCGGCGGAGCGTACCGATGACCGGTCTCCGTCGCCCCCGCAGCGCCGGGTACCGCATCCGCGCGCGTGACCCGAGCAGGTGCGGCGGGGGTCTGCGACGAACGGCGGTCGCCCGTGACAGCATCCGCGGCCGTCCGGACGAGGTCACGCCAGTCCGTTCCCGCGGCCGATCCGCTGCGGGACGAGGGCCGCGAAGAGCCGGTCTTGTCGACGGCGCGGGCGGCGAGATCGAACAGGCGGGAGATCTTGGACATGGGGACACCTCTCGACGGGCGGCACGTGGCCGCGACGTCAAGGTCTCTTCCGTTCCGAGGAACCGACGTGCCCGGAGCCCAACCGTGGGCTCGTGATGACGAGGACGTCGTCGAGGAATACTCCCCTTGCGTAGAACCGACGGTAGCGCCGGTGGCTATGAGGCCGCTGGATCAGCGACCCGTGGCCCGCACCGCCGTGAGCCCGGAGCGCACCGGCCCGCGGACGAGCACGTGTCCGCGGGTCAGCGTCACGCGCGTCCACACGCCGCTCGTACGGACCGCGGCCTCCTCGGCCCCGGCGATGAACCCCAGCGCGTAGGCCGCGAACGCCGTACCCAGCGGCAAACCCCCGAGGGCATCGTCCGGTTGACCCCACACCTGAGCGCGCACCGTTCGCACGACATCCTCGCCCGGGTCGGCGGGCAGGGCATCGGCGACCGCAGCGATCCCGTACTGCGCGCGCGCCGCCAGGACGGCGCTGTCGAGGGCGTCGGACTGCAGCCAGCCGCCACGAGGCGGGGAGACACCGGCCCAGGCCGGCGCGCTCGCGATCTCGGGCAGCACGACCGCTGAGGCATCGTCGGGGGCGATCGAGAGAGCGGATGCCTCGACCACCAGGTCGCACTGCAGCTCCGGGTCGACGGGTGACACCCGCAGACCGAGCACGGTGGGCGTGGCATCCAGGAGCCCGCGGGGCGCCAGCGGAGCCGCGGTCGTGACGAGGACGCCGCCGTCTGCGCGGAGCCGGACGGAGCCGTCACCGAGCCGAACGGATCGGGACGCGAACGTGAGCAGGTCGGCTGCCGCCTGCGGATCGGGGAACATCAGGCGGGCGGACACCCGCCCTAAACTATCAAGCGACGCAGACCTCTGCGCGAGACGGGAGTGAGCGTGACCGACGCCATCGACCCCGTGGCCTCGCTGCTCGCGGTGCTCGACCTCCGCGACGCGGGAGCACGGACCACCGAGGACATCTTCACCGGTGTCTCGCAGCCGATGCCGTCGGGTCGTGTGTATGGCGGCCAGGTGCTGGCGCAGTCGATCGTCGCCGCGTCGCGCACCCTTCCGCCCGAGCGCACCGTGCATTCGATGCACGGATACTTTCTTCGGCCGGGCGACCCCGCTGCCGGCATCACGTTCTCGGTCGACCGGATCCACGACGGGCGGTCGTTCTCGACTCGGCGCACGCAGGCTTTCCAGGCCGGCGTGCCGATCTTCTCGATGATCGCCTCGTTCCAGGACGAGGGGCCGGGCCTCGAACACGCCGAACCGATGCCCGTCGGCATCCCGTTCCCGGAGGACCTTCCGCCGTTCGACGACAGCCAGCTGCACCCGGTCAGCCGCAAGCTCTTCTCGGAACGACCGGTGGATGTCCTGCATGTGCCGTCGCCCGTGTACACGTCGGTCGAGGGCCCGCACGTGCCGCGTCAGGCCGTGTGGATGCGCACGCGACGCGAGCTCCCCGACGACCCGGCGGTGCACCGCGCCGCGCTGGCGTACCTGAGCGATCTGACGATCCAGGAGACGATCCTGCGCGGTCACGGAGTCCCATGGAGCGTACCGGGCCTCCGGGTGGCGAGCTTGGACCACGCGATGTGGTGGCACCGGCCGGGGCGCGTCGACGACTGGCTGCTCTACGTGCAGGAGTCGCCGAACGCCCGCGGCGGCCGCGGACTCTCCACCGGGCGCATCTACACGCGCGAGGGGACGCTGCTGGCGAGCGTCGCCCAGGAGATCATGGTGCGGGTGCCGGGCGAATAGCCGGTCAGCGCGCGGTGCCGCGCCGGCGGTACTCGATGGGGTCGCCCACGTACGGGCCCCAGGCGGATCGCTCGGTCTCGCTCCACCGGATGGGGCGGCCGCTGGCCGTGTCGACGAGCACGACCACCGCGGTGGCGCGGGCATAGAGAACGGGCGCGTCGTCGCTGATCGGGCTGAAGACCTCGAAGCAGATGTCGGCGCTGGAGCCGCCCATCGCACCGATCCACAGGCGCACGTCGAGCGGTCGCTGACTGTACGGCACCGGGCGGAGGTACTCGATCTCCTGCCGCGCGATGAGGGTCGCTCGCTCTCCCCCGCTCTCCAGCACGCTCATGTCGAACACGGCGGTCGGCAGGGCGTCCCCGGCTTCGTCCCCGCGCCAGAACGCGCGGAGTCGTGCCTCTTCCAGCAGCTTCAACATCGACGTGTTGTTGACGTGCCCGAGTGCATCGAGATCTCCCCACCGCAAGTGGATGGGGATGTGGAGCCGCTCGGGCCCGGCCGGAGCCGAGCCCGAGGAGGGCGTCAGGTCAGTCACGCGTGAGCTTGCGGTAGGTCGAGCGGGAGGGGTTCGCCGCATCGGCGCCGAGACGCTCGACCTTGTTCGCCTCGTAGGCCTCGAAGTTGCCCTCGAACCAGTGCCACTGGTCGGGGTGCTCGTCGGTGCCCTCGTAGGCGAGGATGTGCGTGGCGATGCGGTCGAGGAACCACCGGTCGTGCGTGATGACCACCGCGCAGCCGGGGAACTCGAGCAGAGCGTTCTCGAGCGAGCTCAGGGTCTCGACATCGAGGTCGTTGGTCGGCTCGTCGAGGAGGAGCAGGTTGCCGCCCTCCTTCAACGTCAGCGCGAGGTTCAGACGGTTGCGCTCACCACCGGAAAGCACGCCGGCCTTCTTCTGCTGGTCGGGTCCCTTGAAACCGAACTTCGACACGTAGGCCCGCGAGGGGATCTCGGTCTTACCGACCGTGATGATGTCGAGCCCGTCGGACACGACCTCCCACAACGTCTTCTCCGGGTCGATGTTCGCGCGCGACTGGTCGACGTAGCTGATCTTGACCGTCTCGCCGATCTTCAGCGTGCCGCCATCGAGGGGCTCGAGACCGACGATCGTCTTGAACAGCGTGGTCTTTCCGACACCGTTGGGGCCGATGACGCCGACGATGCCGTTGGGGGGCAGGTTGAAGCTCAGGTTGCTGATGAGAGAGCGGTCGCCAAAGCTCTTCTCGAGCTTCTTCGCGTCGATCACGATGCTGCCGAGACGAGGGCCGGCGGGGATCTGGATCTCGTCGAAGTCGAGCTTGCGCGTGCGCTCTGCCTCGGCGGCCATCTCCTCGTAGCGCGCCAGACGCGCCTTCGACTTCACCTGGCGGCCCTTGGCGTTGGACCGCACCCACTCGAGCTCTTCCTTGAGGCGCTTGGCGAGCTTGGCGTCCTTCTTGCCCTGGACGTCGAGACGCTGGCCCTTCTTCTCGAGGTAGGTCGAGTAGTTGCCCTCGTAGGGGTAGAGGTGACCGCGGTCGACCTCGGCGATCCACTCCGCGACGTTGTCGAGGAAGTACCGGTCGTGGGTGATGGCGATGACGGCGCCCTTGTAGGCCTTGAGGTGCTGCTCGAGCCAGAGCACGCTCTCGGCGTCGAGGTGGTTGGTGGGCTCGTCGAGCAGCAGCAGGTCGGGCTTCTGCAGCAGCAGCTTCGCGAGGGCGACGCGGCGGCGCTCACCACCGGACAGCGGCACGACCGACGCGTCGGCCGGCGGGGTGCGCAGGGCGTCCATCGCCTGCTCGAGCTGAGAGTCGAGGTCCCACCCGTCGGCGGCGTCGATCTCTTCCTGCAGGGTGCCCATCTCGGCCAGCAGCGCGTCGAAGTCGGCGTCGGGGTCGGCCATGAGCGCCGAGATCTCGTTGAAGCGGTCGAGCTTCGGCTTGATCGCGACTCCGTCCTGGATGTTCTCCAGCACGGTCTTGCTGTCGTCGAGTTCGGGCTCCTGCATGAGGATGCCGACGGTGAATCCGGGACTCAGCCGGGCCTCGCCGTTGGACGGCGTGTCGAGGCCCGCCATGATCTTCAGGATCGTGGACTTACCGGCCCCGTTCGGGCCGACCATGCCGATCTTGGCGCCGGGTAGGAACGACATCGTGACGTCGTCGAGGATCAGCTTGTCGCCCACGGCCTTGCGGGCGCGGACCATGGAATAGATGTATTCGGCCATCGAGGACGTACCACCTTCGATTGAGGATGAGGGCCGCGCCCTCCCGGGTCGCGGAGTCGAATGTCTGCGCTGCGCCCGGGTGCGCGGAAGTCGTCTCCAGCCTAGCAACGCCACCCTGAGCGGTGCCCCGCCGACGCACTCGGCCGAACGATCACCAGTCGATGGCGCGGGTCTGACCGATCAGGCATCCCCCGGTCGACAGACCGGGCAGAACAGCGGCGACGGGATCGCCGATCGCGGGACCGACCTGGCCGACGAGGCACTCCTCGCCCCACCGCACCGAGAACTCGATGCTCTCGGCCGGGTTGCCGATCGTCGTCTGGTCGGGGGTGACCTGCATCGCCGTCTTGTCGAAGCCCGCGGCCACGAGCGCGTCGACGTAGGCGCGGCCCGAGGCCTGTGCCGGGCCGCCCCACACGTCACGGGTGACTCGGGTGAAGAGCGGCAGGTTGTCGGTGGCGGAGCCGTTCGACTCGAGGGTCGGAGCGATCGTCGGAGACGGAGCAGGGGCAGTTTCCGCGGAGCCCGACGTCGTCGCCGAAGGCGCCGTCTCGGGCGGCGGGGGTTCGTTCGCCGTGCACCCCGCGAGGGCGACGACCGCGGCCAACGCCAGCGCAGCGACCGGACGGGGATTCAGGCGGATCACCCGCTCGAGTCTACGGACCGCCCGCGCACTGCCCGTGCCGCTCAGAACGGTGTCGCGTCGCCCACCTCGACGAGCGTGGAGTCCGAGCCGCCGCCGCGCGCCTCCGTCACCGAAGACGTGTCTCCGAGCCCTGCCGGCTCCTCGCCGGGGACCGCCCAGGCGTCCGCGTCGCTCGCGGTCTCGGCAGCCGATCGTCCCTCCGGCGTCGTCGCTCCGTCGCCCGGAGACCGTTCGGGCCGACGGAAGGCCGAGACACCCCAGCGCAGGTCGTGCCCGACCGCGTCGGCGGTGACATCGGCGCTCACGCCACGCTTCGCGTCCGTCTCCCACTCCCGCAGCCGTAGTCGGCCGGCGACGATGACGCGCTCCCCTTTGTGGAGCGATGCCAGGGCGTTGCGGCCCAGCTCGCCGAAGACGGAGACGGCGTAGTAGTTCGTGTGGCCGTCGATCCACTGGCCGCGCTCACGGTCGAAGCGCCGCTCGCTGACCGCCAGCCGGAAGGCGGCGATCGGATCGCCGCCACGGGTCGCGCGCTCCTCCGGATCTCCGACGATGTTGCCGACGAGGGTGATGTGGTCGCTCATGATGTGTCCTCTCTCGATGTGGGCTCCGGCACCCGTGTGCCCGACGGGCGCCGGAGCCACCGTAAGAATGTCCGGATTCTTCGCCGCCGCGCGGGCGTCTCGGACCGTTCCGTGGAGAGATCGGGCGGGCGAGGCCGTGGGGAGGACCGGTACCGAACCAATGTCGGAGGTCCCTCGTACCGTGGGCGCATGACCACCGCACTCTGGAACGACCTCGCACCGGCAC
The DNA here is from genome assembly GCF_047238045.1 of Microbacterium canaveralium. Taxonomy (NCBI): domain Bacteria; kingdom Bacillati; phylum Actinomycetota; class Actinomycetes; order Micrococcales; family Microbacteriaceae; genus Microbacterium; species Microbacterium canaveralium. Next base: position 1,788,463 of record NZ_JBDFMA010000003.1, read on the forward strand.
CGCGCCCGGCTGGGTGGGGCGCGGCGACGCACGTCGCAGCGGGTCTGTGGCGCATCGCCGACCCGCGCGGCGTCGTCGTCGGACACGTGCGCGCGATCGCCGCCGACGGAGGCTGGCGCTACGCCGCCGAACGATTCCACGCGGCGAGCGGACGCTTCCGCCGTCTCGGCGAGTTCTGGTCGTCCGCCGACGCGTTGGAGTGCCTGCGCTACACGCGATGACCCCGCTCGGGCTGCACGACGCGCGACGACGCCGCCCCACTGCGCTACGCGCTGTGAAGCCGCCGGCGACCGGCCGCGGTCGGCTCAGACCCGGCGAGCGGCCATCGTCGGTTCAGACCACCGCCGCGAGATCGTCGAGCGCGGCACCCACGGGCGTGCCGCGCACGTCGTCCCACGCCGCTCGCAAGATGTCGACGGCTCGCTCCAAGGTGTGGGGCGCGGCGGTGAACGGGATGCGAAGACGACGGTCGTGCCCGCCATCCACCGCGAAGCGCGAACCGGCCGAGAGAAGCAGGCCACGCGCACGCGCGTTCATGACGAGCGGAGTGCTCACGGGCTCGCCGATACCGACCCACAGCGACACTCCCCCGTGCACGGTCGGAATGTCCCACTCGGGGAAGGTCTCGACGAGGGCGCGTGTCACGGCATCGCGGCCCGCGCGCAGCAGGTCGGCGCGCTGTGCGCTGATCTCGTCGAGCCGGCCGATGACCCGAGCGGCCACGGCCTGCTCGAACTCGGGAGTTCCGAGATCGTGCACCGGGCGTCCACTGGCAAGGCGTCGGATGATGTCGGCTTGAGCACGCACCCACCCGACACGCAGGCCGCCCCACACCGTCTTGCCGAGGGATCCGACGCGAACGATACGGTCCGCGTCGGGGAACGCGGTCGACTCGGTCTGTCGGTCGATGTCGAGTCCGGCGGTCGTCTCGTCCAGGATGAGGATCGTACCGGCCCTCTGCGATCCGTCGACGAACGCGTTCACTTCCGCGCGACTCATCGTGCGACCGGTCGGGTTGTGGAACTCGGGCATGAGGTACGCGAGCGCCGGAAGCACCCGCGCGAACGTCTGCGCGGCGCGGTCGAGGTCCCATCCCGTATCAGGGGTGACGGGAACGCCCACGAGGCGGGCCCCGGCCGCGCGGAAAGCGTCCGCTCCGTGCGAGTACGTCGGCGTCTCGATCAGCACGCGATCAGCGCGCGACAACAGCACCGACGCGATCAGGTGCAGCGCGCTCTGCGCCCCCGTCGTCACGAGGACCTCATCCGCACCGGTCGGGAGCCCGCGGTCGCGATAGTGCTGCGCGATCGCCTCGCGCAGACCGACCTGACCGACAACGTCGTAGCCCGTCCGAGAGAGGAGGGCCGCGGCATCCTGCGCGACCTCCGCGAACACGGCCGGCAAGCCGGGCCACGCGGCGGGACTCGCCTGCTGCAGGTCGATCACGCCGTCGCGCCGGTCGTCGGCGCCGGGATCGGTCCGCCGCAGAGGCAACGTGACGCTGCCGCTTCCGCGCAGGCTCTCGATGTGTCCCGAGTCGCGCAGGCTGCGGTAGGTCGCAGCCACGGTGGTGCGGCTGAGGCCCAACGCCGCGGCGAGTTCACGCTCTGCCGGCAGCGCCGTCCGCGGCGCGATGCGGTTGTCCAGACACAGCAACCGGATGCCGTCGGCCAGCGATTCGTACGCGGGTCCGCGGCCACGCCAGCCGCCGAGCGCCTCGGCGAGAGCACGAGCGGAGATGCGGGAGTCCATGGGGCCAGAATAGTCAAATTGGACCCCTTGCATAGACCCAATCGCGTGATTGGATCTCCTCCGTGACCTCCCGGATCCTCCGTCTCCTCATCGGCCTCGCCCTCTACGGCTTCGGTTGCGCCCTCACCATCGCGGCAGGCCTCGGCGTCGACCCGTGGACGGTCTTCGCCGAAGGTCTTTCGCGCGTGACGGGCATCGGCGTCGGATGGATCACGAACATCGTCGGACTCGGGGTCCTGCTGCTCTGGATCCCCCTGCGCCAGCGACCGGGGTTCGGCACGGTGGCGAACATCCTGCTCGTCGGGACGAGCATCCAGCTCTCGCTGACTGTCCTGCCCCACCCCGGCGACCTGGTCTGGCAGGTGGCATTGCTCGTGGGCGGCGTGGTCACTGTGGCCGTGGCATCCGGTCTCTACATCGGCGCGCACTTCGGCCCGGGCCCGCGCGACGGTCTCATGACCGGACTCCACGCACGCCTCGGCTGGCCGATCTGGGTGTGCCGTCTCGCCGTCGAGGGCACCGTGCTCGTCGCCGGTTGGCTGCTGGGCGGAACCGTCGGGATCGGGACGGTCGTGTTCGCGCTCGGCATCGGTCCGCTCGTCCACGTCGCGCTGCCGCTCTTGGCGGCACCCGAGCCGCAGCGGCGTCTTCGCCGCCCGGCCCGGGTGTGAGGCCGCCGCGCCGCACGGCATCATCGCCCGCGGCGCGGTGTGGAACTCAGTGCTCCCGGAACTCGGGGCGGTCGCTCCCGGGCTTCAGGTGCGAGTGCAGGGCGTTCTTCGCGATGGCCATGGTCGGGTAGACACCGAGCCGCTCGTCCTTGCCCGTCATGTGTACGGCGTAGCCCTCGGCATCTTTCTGGATGGTGCCGACGACGCCGCCCGGACCGTAGGCGACCCACAGGCGCCGTGTCGTCGTATCGGACATGGTGCTCCTTTCGTTCGATCTGGCCGGACACTACGCCCGCGCCAACGACGCCGCTAGGGGGTCGACCACGCGGAGAGCGGTCACCGATATCCTGGTGCGGACCCCCAGTAGCTCAGTGGATAGAGCAGCGGCCTTCTAATCCGCCGGTCGCACGTTCGAATCGTGCCTGGGGGACCGACTCCACGTCCGACCCCGTCAGTAGGATGACGGGATGGTAAGCGCCTCTGAGAACGACCGGCTCGTCTGGATCGACTGCGAGATGACGGGACTCGACCTCGCGGTCGACGAGCTCGTCGAGATCGCGATCGTCGTCACCGATTTCGAGCTGAACGTCCTCGATCCTGGCTTCCAGGTCGTCATCAAGCCCGACGCGTCGGCGCTGGAGAACATGGGCGAGTTCGTCACCGAGATGCATCGCTCGTCTGGACTGCTCGACGAGATCCCCCACGGTGTGAGCCTCGCGGATGCCGAGTTCCAGGCGCTCGAGTACATCCAGCGTTTCGCTCCCCTCGAGGGCAAGGCGCCCCTCGCCGGAAACACCATCGGGACCGACCGCATGTTCCTCGCGAAGTACATGCCGCGCGTCGATCGGTGGCTGCACTACCGCAACGTCGACGTGTCGAGCATCAAGGAGCTGTCGCGTCGGTGGTACCCCCGTGCGTATTTCAACGCTCCCGCGAAGAACGGCGGGCACCGCGCTCTTGCCGACATCCTCGAGTCGATCCGCGAATTGGCGTACTACCGCAAGGCCGTTTTCGTGCCCGAGCCCGGCCCGACCAGCGACGAGGCGAAGGGCGCCGCATCGTCGGTCGTTTCGTCGTTCGCGCGAGACGTATGACATAATCGTTCAGTTGTCCGCTGCGGCGGACGCATGGTGGCTATAGCTCAGTTGGTAGAGCACCGCGTTGTGGTCGCGGGGGTCGCGGGTTCAAGTCCCGTTAGCCACCCCACATCGAAGGCCCGCTCCCGGCGGGCCTTCGTCGTTCCGGCCGGCGCCCCTCGGCGGCTCATAGAATCGACCGGGCGGGGCGAATCGGCATCCGCCGCCATCGTCCGCACGATCGGGAGACCCCATGCACGAGGACGTCGGAGAGCACGCGACTCTCGATCTCGACGCCGAGGCGTTCGAGGCTCTCGTCGTCGCCGAGCTCGACCGTCTCCCCGATGACATGGTCGAAGGACTCGACAACGTCGTCTTCGTGGTCGAAGACCGCCCCGAGGACGGGTCGCTCGACCTCCTCGGTCTCTACGACGGCTGGGCGTTGACCGAGCGCGACCGGTACGGGGTGGGCGAGCTCCCCGACCGGATCATCGTGTACCGCGAGCCGCACCTGGCCGCATGCGCCGACGAAGACGAACTGCGTGACGAGATCCACACGACGCTCGTGCACGAGATCGCGCACTTCTACGGGATCGACGATGCGCGGCTGCACGAACTCGGATGGGCGTGATGGCAGGCATCGCCGCCCCCGACCTCGACGAGGTCACCGAGATCGAGGTCGCTCCCCCGACGTCGTGGCAGACCGTCGTGTGGAACGATCCCGTGAACCTGATGAGCTACGTCGTCCACGTGTTCCGCACGTACTTCGGGTTCGACGCGGACACGGCGCACCGGCTGATGCTCTCGGTGCACCACGACGGCCACGCCGTCGTCGCGCGCGGCCCTCGCGAGCTCATGGAAGTGCACGCGCAGGCGATGCACGACTACGGACTCTGGGCCACCGTGCGAAAGGACGAGCGATGAACGACCGCATCGTCGTGATGGAGATCAGCGGGCTCGAGGCGCTGCACCTGGCGGGCATCGTCGGGCAGTTCCGCGATCTCGTCGTCGATGCCGGCCGCGACGACGACCCGGCCGTGATCCGTCTGCTCCCCGACGCCTATCCCGACGACGAGGAGGCGAGCCGCGAGTTCCGGAGGCTCACGGGCGCCGACATGCTCGACCGCCGCGCCGACGACGCACGGACGGTACTCCACACGCTCGGCATGGACGGCGGCGACCTCGACCCCGGGAGCGACCCGGACACGACGATCACGGTGGCCCTCGGCGAGACCGAGGCGCGCGCGTGGATGCGGACCCTCTCGGCGGTTCGCCTCGTGCTGGCCACGCGACTCGGCATCCAGGACGACGACGACCATCGTCCCGGTGACGCGCGCTTCGGCATCTACGACTGGATCGGCTACCGTCTGGACGGCCTCGTCACCGCTCTCGACCGTGAGCTCGACGATCCGTCCGGCCGCTGATCCGGTCAGACCGTTCCGCCGCCGCTGATCACGGCAGGAAGACGACCAGGGATGCCAGGGCCTGCGGCTCGTGCTCCCGGAGGTGAGCGGACTCCTGGGCCGCCCAGCGATCCCAATGCGGACGGTACGTGTCGCCGTCGCGGCGCAGCGCCCGGTCCTTACGGGCGATGTCGGGCGCATCCACCCACACCCGGACGTCGGCGAGCGACGCCGCGGCGGGAGTGAGGAGCCCCGAGCCCTCGACGACGAGCGGCAGCGACGGGTCGACGGCGTGCGCCTCCGCGCGCTCCCCCGCCTCCCAGTCCCAGCGCTGCCAGACACCGATGGCGCCCTTCGCGTGCGGCAGAAGGATCGACTCCCGCGCGTAGTCGGCACCCTCGGCGAGACCGCCCCATCCCGGATAGAGGTCGTCCAGCGCGACGAGCTGCACACGACCGCGCCCCGGCCACGCGGTCACCAGTCGCCGCGCGAGCGAGCTCTTCCCCGCCCCACTGCGGCCGTCGATCAGCACCACCGGGTTGGACGCGCCGACCGCCCGCACCCGCGAGAACACCGCCCCGACCGCAGCGGTCAGGGCGGCGTCGAGGGGATCGCCGCTACTTCTTGAGGGCGCGGATGACACGGCTGAGGGCGCGACCGGCCACCCACACGAACGGGATGCCGACGGCGAGCAACGACACCAGGTTCGGGTCGAAACGCAGGTCGTCGCCACGGCGGATGTACGCGCCCAACGGCAGCGTGTACCCGCCACCGCCGCCGCCCTCGTTGCCGTTCTCGTCGGAGCCTCCGCCGAATCCGGCCCAGATCAGGGCGACGGGGACGATGCGGACGCCGTCGACGTCCTGCTGCTCCCCGTAGGCGGACGTGACGCCGAAGCTGGTGGCCTGCTTGCCGAGTTCCAATGCGATGTTGGGCATGGGCCCACCGTACCCGGCCGCGACGGTCGCGCCCAGGGGCGTTGCGCCCGCGGGCGGGCCGTGTCAGTGCTCGTACGAGGGACGGGGGTTCGTCGGCAGCGCGCCGCCGCCGCGGGCGGGACCGAGGAGCGAGCCGCGGGTCACGGCGCCGCGTCCGAACCGCGCGGTGGCACCGTCGAGAGCCCCCTCGACGCGCCGCCACTCCGCGTCGTCGTCCCACAGCGTCGCGGCCGCTGACATCGGCCGGAGCTTCTCGCCGCGCACACCGACGAGCCGCACCGCTTGTCGGCGGTCGATTCCGTCGAACAGCTCGATCGCGGCATCGCCGATCCGTTGGCCGACCGACGTGGGTTCGGGCAGCGTCCGCGAACGACTCAGCGTCGTGAAGTCGCTGAAGCGCACCTTGATCGAGATCGTGGATGCCTCGAACTCCTGACTGCGCAAGCGCGCACCGACGCGGTCGGCGAGCCGCCGCAGCTCGACGTGCAGCGTCCGGGTGTCGGAGATGTCGGTGTGGAAGGTCTCTTCGTGGCCGACGCTCTTCTCGACCCGGCTCGTGTGCACCTCGCGAGCGTCGATCCCGCGCGCGAGGTGCCAGATGCGCTCGCCCATCGCCTGGCCCAGCACCTGCTCGAGCACCGGACGGGGCGTGTCGAGCACGTCGGAGATGAGCCGGATCCCTCGCGACTCCAGCGACTCGGCCGCCTTCGGCCCGACGCCCCAGAGGGCGCGGACGGATCGCGGACGCAGGAACGCCTCGGTGTCGGCCTCGGCGACGATGAGCAGGCCGTCGGGTTTGGAGATCGTGGATGCCATCTTCGCCACGTGCTTCGTCGCGGCCACGCCGACGCTGCACGTCAGGCCCGTGCGCTCTTTGACGCGGGCACGGAGGTCGCGCGCGATCTTCCCCGGGCTCCCCCACAGTCGCCTCGCGCCGCGCACGTCGAGGAACGCCTCGTCGATCGAGAGCGGTTCCACGAGCGGCGTGATCTCGTCGAAGATCGCCATGACCTGCCGCGACATCTCGGTGTATCGCGAATACGGCGGGTTCACCACGATCGCGTTCGGGCACAGGCGAAGCGCGACCGCCACCGGCATGGCCGACTTCACGCCGTACCGACGTGCCTCGTACGACGCGCTCGAGACGACGCCGCGCCCCTCGGACCCGCCGATGATGAGGGGCTTGCCCGCGAGCAAGGGGTCATCGAGCACGGCCACCGACGCGAAGAACGCATCCATGTCGACGTGCAGGATGCCCGCTCCCGTGTCGTCGGCGTCGGGCGGCGAGACGATGCGCCCCGTGCCGTCCCCGCGTCCCATGGCATCCATTCTCCCCCGGGCCTCCGACATTGCGGCCGGGCGGGTGTCGGTCGCTCGCAACCTCAGCGATTCGCGCAACCTCAGTCGAAAGTGCCCGAACCCGACTGACCCGCGGCGAATCGCTGAGCCTATGCAACGGCCTAACCCACCCGGCAGCGCCGGCCCGACAGCCGTGCACAGCCTCAGCGATCCGCGCGGCCTCAGCGATCTGCACTACCTCAGCCGGAAGCCCTCAAACCCGACTGACCCACGGCGAATCTCTGAGCTTGCGCACCCACCGCAACACCCCGGCGAACGACGGATGCCACGGCCCCGGTCGCGCGGACCGGTGGAGCCGTGGCATCCGGGGGTTCTTACTGCGCGGCGGCGCGTTCCAGCACGAGCTCGCGCACACGCGCGGCGTCGGCCTGACCCTTCATGGCCTTCATGACGGCGCCGATGACGGCGCCGGCGGCTTGGACCTTGCCGTCGCGGATCTTCGCGAGCACGTCGGGCTGAGCGGCGAGGGCGTCGTCGATGGCGGCAATGAGCGCACCGTCGTCCGACACGACGGCGAGCCCGCGGGCGTCGACGACCTCCTGCGGAGTGCCTTCACCGGCGATGACCCCCTCGAGCACCTGGCGCGCGAGCTTGTCGGTCAGCGTTCCGGCGTCGACCAGCTTCTGCAACGCGGCCACGTTCTCGGGGCTGACGAGCTCGGCGGGCTCGCGTTCCTCGGCGTTCGCGATGCGGCTGATCTCGCTCAACCACCACTTGCGGGCGGCGGCGGGAGTTGCACCCGCGGCGACGGTGGCTTCGACCTCGTCGAGCAGCCCGGCGTTCACGACGCCCTGGAAGTCGATGTCGGCGAAGCCCCAGTCGGCCTTGAGACGGCGACGGCGGGCGGCGGGCGGCTCGGGCAGAGCCGCGCGCAACTCCTCGATCAGCTCCGGCGCCGGAACGACCGGCAGCAGATCCGGCTCGGGGAAGTACCGGTAGTCATCGGCATCCGACTTCGGACGCCCGGGCGACGTGCGCCCGGTGTCCTCGTGCCAGTGGCGCGTCTCCTGCGTGATCGTGCCGCCCGCGGCGAGGATCGCGGCCTGCCGCTGGATCTCGTACCGCACCGCGCGCTCGACCGACCGCATCGAGTTGACGTTCTTCGTCTCGGTGCGGGTGCCCAGCTTCTCCTGCCCCCGCGGGCGCAGCGACACGTTCGCATCGCAGCGGAGGTTGCCGCGCTCGAGACGTGCCTCCGAGATGCCGAGGGCGCGCACGATGTCGCGGATCGTCGCGACGTACGCCTTCGCCAGTGCGGGGGCCGAGTGCTCCGCGCCGACGATCGGCTTGGTCACGATCTCGACCAGCGGCACCCCCGCGCGGTTGTAGTCGACGAGGGAGTACTCCGCGCCCTGGATGCGACCGGTGGCCCCACCCATGTGCGTGAGCTTGCCGGCATCCTCTTCCATGTGCGCGCGCTCGATCGGCACCGTGACGATCGTGCCGTCCTCGAGCTCGACCTCGACGGAACCCTCGAACGCGATCGGTTCGTCGTACTGCGAGATCTGGTAGTTCTTGCCGAGGTCGGGGTAGAAGTAGTTCTTCCGCGCGAACCGGCTCGACGGCGCGATCGAGCAGCCGAGGGCAAGGCCCAGGCTGATCGACGAGCGGATCGCCTCGGCGTTCACGACCGGCAGTGCACCCGGCAGGCCCATGTCGACCGGGGCGACGAGCGTGTTCGGCTCGGCGCCGTGGTTCGCCTCGTTCGCCGGGTTGGGCGCGGCGGAGAACATCTTCGTCGCGGTGTTCAGTTCGACGTGGACCTCGAACCCGAGGACCGGCTCGAACATCTCGAGCGCCTCGTCGAAGTCCATCAGCGCATCCTTGGCCATCAGCGCGTCGCTCCGTTCGTGAGGGAAGGGGCCCGGTCCAGCAACGGACCGCCCCACTGGTCGACGAGCAGCGCCTCGAGGGCCGCGCCGACACGATACAGACGCGCGTCCTCGCGGGCGGGAGCGAGGAACTGGATGCCGACCGGCAGCCCGTCCTCCTCGGCCAAGCCGCTCGGGATCGAGATGCCCGGGACACCGGCGAGGTTCGCCGGGATCGTGGTGACGTCGTTGAGATACATCTGCAGCGGGTCATCGATCTTCTCGCCGAGGCGGAAGGCGGTCGTCGGTGCCGACGGCGTGGCGATGACGTCCACGTCGGCGAACGCCGCGTCGAAGTCCTGCTGGATGAGCGTGCGGACCTTCTGCGCGCTGCCGTAGTAGGCGTCGTAGTACCCGGCCGACAGGGCGTACGTGCCGAGGATGATGCGGCGCTTGACCTCGGGACCGAACCCGGCGTCGCGGGTGGCGGCCATGACGTTCTCGACCGTCGGGGTTCCCTCAGGGGTGACGCGCAGACCGAAGCGCACCGAGTCGAACTTGGCGAGGTTGCTGGATGCCTCCGCGGGGAGGATCAGGTAGTACGCCGCGACGCCGTACTCGAAGTGCGGCGCGCTGATCTCGACGATCTCCGCACCCTGCGCCTCCATCGCCGAGAGCGCCGCGCGGAACGAGTCCGAGACGCCCTTCTGGAATCCGCGGTCGTCGAGCTCGCGGATGACCCCGACCTTGAGGCCCTTCAGCACGGCACCCGACGCACCCTCGCGCGCGGCGGCCGCGAACGACGGCCACGCGTCGGAGAGCGACGTCGAGTCGTGCGGGTCGTGTCCGCCGATGACGTCGTGCAGAAGACCGGCGTCGAGCACGGTGCGGGTCACGGGACCGACCTGGTCGAGGCTGGATGCCAGCGCGATCGCGCCGTAGCGGCTGACTCCGCCGTACGTGGGCTTCACGCCGACCGTGCCGGTGACGTGAGCGGGCTGACGGATCGACCCGCCCGTGTCGGAGCCCAGGGCCAACGGCGCCTCGAACGCGGCCACGGCCGCGGCCGAACCGCCACCCGAACCGCCGGGGATCCGGTCGAGGTCCCAGGGGTTCCGGGTCGGGCCGTAGGCGGAGAATTCCGTGGAGGACCCCATGGCGAACTCGTCCATGTTGGTCTTACCGAGGGGCACGAGACCGGCCGCGCGAGCGCGCGCCACGACGGTCGCGTCGTACGGCGACATGTAGCCCTCGAGGATCTTGGATCCGCTCGTGGACGGCATATCGGTCGTGACGAGGACGTCCTTCACGGCGAGCGGCACACCGGCGAGCTTGCCGAGCTGTTCACCCGCGGCGCGGCGGCGGTCGATGTCGGCCGCGACGTCGAGGGCGTGGTCGCTGACGTGGAGGAAGGCGTGCACGTCGCCGTCGACGGCGGTGATGCGATCGAGGTGCGCCTGCGTCGCCTCGACGCTCGACACCTCTTTCGCGGTGAGCGCGGCGGCGAGGTCGGCGGCGCTCAGGCGCGTGAGGTCGGTCACTGCTCCTCCCCCAGGATCGCGGTCACGCGGAACCGGCCGTCGGCCTGGTCCGGCGCGTTCTGCAGCACCTGCTCGAGGGTGAGCTGCTGCTGCACGACATCGGGGCGGAAGACGTTCTGCAGCGGGATCGGGTGGCTCGTGGCGGCGACGTCGGGCGTTGCCACCTCGGACACCTTCGCGATGTTGTCGACGATGGCATCCAGCTGCCCGGTGAGGCGCTGCACCTCGTCGTCGCTCAACTGGATCCGAGCGAGCACACCGAGATGGCGCACGAGATCAGGGGTGATTTCAGACACTCCGCAAGTCTAGTTCGCGGGCACCGCGCACCGGGACCGGGCCCGGCCTACGCTGGAACCGTGACGAGCTTCGACCCGCCTCGCCCCTGGACCGCCAGCTACGCCGCCGGAGTGCCGGAAGACCTCGATCCGCAGTCGGGGTCGCTCGTGGACATCCTCGATGCCTCGACGCGCGACTACCCGGATGCGCCGGCGCTGGAGTTCTTCGGCCGGACCACCACGTACGCCGACCTCTCGGCCGAGGTCACGCGTGTCGCCGCGGCGCTGGCCGCGCACGGCGTGCGGGCCGGCGACCCCGTCGCGATCGTCCTGCCGAACTGCCCCCAGCACATCGTGGCCTTCTACGCCGTGCTGCGCCTCGGCGCGGTCGTCGTCGAGCACAACCCGCTCTACACGCCGCGCGAGCTGCGCAAGCAGTTCGAGGATCACGGCGCGAAGCACGCGGTCGTGTGGAGCAAGGTCGTGAAGACCGTGCAGGAGTTCCCCGCCGACCTCCGCGTCACGACGCTCGTCTCGGTCGATGTCACACACGCCATGCCGCTGCGTATGCAGGTGGCCCTGCGCCTCCCCGTCGCCAAGGCGCGGGAGGCACGCGCAGCGCTCACCGAGAAGACCTCGGATGCCACCCCCTGGACGCAGCTCGTCCGCCACGACCCTCTCCCGGAGTCCCACCCGCGCCCGGCGACCGGCGATCTGGCGATCATCCAGTACACCAGCGGCACGACGGGCACACCCAAGGGGGCGATGCTCTCGCACGCCAACCTGCTGGCCAACGCCGCCCAGTCGCGTGCATGGGTGCCGTCGATCGTGCGCGGCGAGGGCTGCGTCGTCTACGCCGTCCTGCCGATGTTCCACGCGTACGGGCTGACGCTGTGCCTCACCTTCGCGATGTCGATGGGGGCGCGCTTGGTGCTCTTCCCGAAGTTCGACCCCGATCTCGTCCTCGCCGTGACGAAGCGGCATCCCGCGACCTTCCTGCCGCTCGTCCCACCGATCGCCGAGCGACTCCTCGCCGCCGCCGAGGCGCAGGGCGTGTCGCTCGCGGGCACCGACATCGCGATCTCGGGTGCGATGGCTCTCCCGCACGACCTGGTGGTGCCGTTCGAGAAGGCGACCGGCGGCTACCTCGTGGAGGGCTACGGCCTCAGCGAATGCTCGCCCGTCCTCATGGCCAACCCCGTGGCCGAGAACCGCGTGCCGGGCACCGTGGGACTGCCGCTGCCGGGCACCGAGTGCCGCGTCGTCGATCCCGACGATCCGCACACCGACGTCGAGCCGGGCGCGCGCGGCGAACTCGTCGTGCGCGGGCCGCAGGTGTTCTCGGGCTACTACGGCAAGCCCGAGGAGACCGAGGCGGTCTTCGTCGACGGATGGTTCCGCACCGGCGACATCGTCACGATCGACGAGGGCGGATTCGTCCGCATCGTCGACCGCATCAAGGAGCTCATCATCACGGGCGGGTTCAACGTGGCCCCCACCGAGGTGGAGAACGTCCTGCGCCAGCACCCGGGGATCGCCGACGTCGCCGTGGTGGGGCTGCCGAGCGAGCACTCCGGCGAAGAGGTCGTCGCCGCCGTCGTCGCCTCCCCCGATTCGACCCTCGACCCCGAAGAGGTGCGCACCTTCGCGCGCGGCATCCTGACGCCGTACAAGGTGCCGCGTCGCGTCGTGGTCGTCGACGAACTGCCGAAGTCGCTCATCGGCAAGGTGCTGCGCCGTCAGGTCAAGGAACGTCTACTCGCGGACTGACCCAAAGCGGCGGGTCACTCCTCCGAGGGTGCCGTGGCGGTCTCGAGCGCGGCGGGACCCTGGGTCACGAGGAGGTGGAAGCCGGCGGCATCCAGGATCCGGATGCCGAGCTCCTCCGCCTTCGCCAGCTTGGAGCCCGCGCCGGGGCCTGCGGCGACGAAGTCCGTCTTCTTCGACACGCTCGACGCCGCCTTGCCACCCGCCTGGATGATCGCCTCCTGAGCGCCCTCGCGGGTGTAGCCCTCGAGGGAGCCGGTGGCGACGACGGTGAGTCCGGCGAGGACTCCGCCCGCGGCGGCTGCCGCTCCGGGGCCGGGATGACCGGGGATCGAGAAGCGCACGCCCGCGGAGGTCCAACGGTCCACGATCTCGCGGTGCCAGTCGACGTCGAACCAGTCGATCACGGCGTCGGCGATGATGCCGCCGACGCCCTCGACGGCCGCAAGCTCCTCGCGGGAGGCGGCACGGATGGCATCCAGGGACCCGAACCACTGCGCCAGGGCACGCGCGGCGACGGGACCCACATGGCGGATGTTGAGCGAGACGAGCAGACGCCAGAGGTCTTTCGTCTTCGCCTTCTCGAGCTCTGCGACGAGCTTGACGGCCTGCTCGGAGGGCAGTGCCTCGCGGTAGTCCTTCCGGATGCCGCGACGTCGCCGCTCGGCCGGATCGAGGTCTTCCGTTCCAGGCGGGTAGGTCGCGGCGCCGAGCTTCTGGAACGGCGCCCGCCGAACCTCCTCGCCGGTTCTCTCGTCGATCTTGCGTTCGCCGGTCTCGGCGTCGCGCACGACGACCTCGATCGGCACGAGCTGCTCGACGGTGAGGTCGAACAGACCGGCCTCGGTGTCGAGCGGCGGCTCGGCCGGAACGTCGGGCTGGGTCAGTGCCGCAGCCGTGACCTCGCCGAGCGCCTCGATGTCGAGGGCCCCCCGCGAACCGATGTGCTCCACGCGGCCACGGACCTGCGCGGGGCAGGATCGCGCGTTCGGGCACCGCAGATCGATGTCACCCTCTTTCGCCGGGCGCAGAGGCGTCCCGCACTCGGGGCAGTCCGCCGGCATGACGAAGGCGCGTTCCGTACCGTCGCGCAGCTCGACCACCGGGCCGAGCACCTCGGGGATGACGTCGCCGGCCTTGCGCAGCACGACGGTGTCGCCGATCAGTACGCCCTTGACCTTGACGACGTCCTGGTTGTGGAGCGTGGCCTGCCGCACGACGCTGCCGGCCACCCGCGCAGGCTCCATGACGGCGAACGGCGTCGCCCGACCCGTGCGGCCGACGGACACCACGATGTCGAGCAGCTTCGTGTTGACCTGCTCGGGCGGGTACTTGTACGCGATCGCCCAGCGCGGTGCGCGGCTCGTCGCGCCGAGCTCGTCGTGCAACGCCAGTTCGTCGACCTTCACGACGACGCCGTCGATCTCGTGCTCGACATCGTGCCGGTGCTCGCCGTAGTGCGCGACGAAGTCGAGCACCCCCTCGACGGTGGACTCGACCCGGCTGTACGGCGAGGTCGGAAGCCCCCACGACTTCAGGAGGTCGTAGATCTCGCTCTGGGCGGCGACGGGCGGGTCGGGCCAGGCGCCGATGCCGTGGACGTACAGGGCGAGCGAGGCGATCCGCGCGAGACCCGCCTCGAGCTCGAGCCCGGTCTTCTTCTCGATCTGCTGTCGCAAGCCGCCGCTCGCGGCGTTGCGCGGGTTGGCGAACGCCGGGAAACGACGCGCCGCCGCCTGCTCGGCCTTCTCTTCGTCGAACGCCTTCGCCCCGCCGCGCCGTGCGGTCGCGCGCTCGCGCGCCTCGGCCACAGCCCGCTCGCGATACTCGCCCTGGAGTCGGTTGAGGTTCTCGAACGCCGCCACGGGGATGAAGACCTCGCCACGCACCTCGACGAGGGTGGGATGCCCGACGCCCGTGAGCTCCCGCGGGATGCCCGCGACGCGGAGCGCGTTGTCGGTCACGATCTCGCCGACGCGCCCGTCGCCGCGCGTTGCGGCGGAGGTCAGCACGCCGTTCTCGTACCGCAGGCTGATGGCGAGCCCGTCGATCTTGAGCTCGCTGAGCCACTTCACCGGTCGCCCGGCGGACGCTTCGGTCTTGATCGCCCAGTCGCGCAGCTCGTCCGGGGAGAACACGTTGTCGAGGCTCAGCATCCGCTCGGCGTGCTCGATGGTGACGAGGTCGGTCGCCTCAGCCGCACCCACCGAGAGAGTGGGGCTGTCCTGACCCTGGAGCTCGGGATACAGCCGCTCGATGGTCTCGAGCCGATGCATCCAGCCGTCGTACGTCGCGTCGTCGACGAGCTCGGCATCCCGCCCGTAGTAGGCGTCGCGGGCGTCGACGATGCGCTGCGTCAGGTCGGCCGCCTCGCCGCGCGCCTCGTCGAGGGTCAGGTCGGGAAGCTGGTCGTGCTCGGTCACGCCTCCAGCTTAGGGACGGCTCCCGACATCGCCGGCGGGGGTTGTGGCGCACACGGGCACGGGAGGAGTTTCCCGGGGCGGAGGGGCGATCCCGGGGCCGTGGTCCTCCCGTCTCCGAATCTCCTCCGCGGCCCTGAGCCGCGACGAGACCGCAGCTGACCGAGGAAGCGGGTCACACCTCGGCGGGGACGGCGGACACCGTGCGCGCGATCGTGAACTGTCCGATCACCCGCGTGCCGTCGTACAGCACCGCCGTCTGGCCGGGCGCGACGCCGTCGAACGGCTCGTCGGGACGCACCGTGAGCACGCCGTCCTCGAGCACCGCGATCGCGGGCACCGGGTCGGCGTGGGCGCGGATCTGCACGTGGCATCCGAATTCCGTTGCCTCCGGCGCACGTCCGGCCCACGTGAAGCGGTCACCGGAGATCTCGGCGCACGCCAGCGCCTCTTTCGGGCCCACGACGACGGTGTTGTTCACGGGCCGCACCTCGAGCACGAATCGCGGCTTGCCGTCGGGCGCGGGGACGCCGAGCTGCAACCCGCGGCGCTGCCCGACGGTGAACGCGTGCGCTCCCTCGTGGCGTCCCACGACCGCGCCGGAGCGGTCGAGGATCTCGCCCTGCTCGGCGCCCACGCGATCCGCCAGCCACCCGCGCGTGTCGCCGTCGGGGATGAAGCAGATGTCGTGGCTGTCGGGCTTCTGCGCCACGGAGAGACCGCGTTCCTCGGCCTCGGCGCGCACGACGGCCTTCGACGGGGTCGATCCGAGCGGGAAGTACGTGTGCGCGAGTTGCGCGGCGGTCAGGACGCCGAGCACGTACGACTGGTCCTTCGCGGCATCCGAGGCCCGGTGGAGTTCGCGCCCGCCGGGCGTCTCGACGAGCGTCGCGTAGTGGCCCGTGCACACCGCGTCGAAACCGAGCTCGAGGGCCCGCTCGAGCAGCGCCGCGAACTTGATCTTCTCGTTGCAGCGCATGCACGGGTTCGGGGTGCGTCCGGCGCGGTACTCGGAGACGAAGTCCTCGATGACGTCGTCGCGGAACCGCTCCGAGAAGTCCCACACGTAGAACGGGATGCCGAGCTTGTCGGCGGCGCGTCGGGCGTCCATCGCGTCCTCGATCGTGCAGCACCCCCGGCTTCCTGCTCGGAGGGTTCCCCCGGCGCGCGAGAGCGCCAGGTGCACACCCACGACGTCGTGCCCCGCCTCGACCGCGCGGGCCGCAGCCACCGCGGAGTCCACGCCACCGCTCATCGCCGCCAGAACTCGCATCGTCCCAGTCTACGAACCGCCCGCTGAACGGGCGCCGGATGCCACGGCCCGCTCGTACGCGGACGGGAGCGCCGCGAGGACGGCATCCACGTCGTCGTCCGTCGACGTGCGCCCGAGCGTGAGGCGGAGGACCGAGCGTGCGGCGCGATCGTCGAGGCCCAGGGCGAGGACGACGTGAGAGGGCTCGGCGACGCCCGCCTGACACGCGGACCCGGTCGACACCGAGATGCCGGCCATGTCGAGAAGGAACAGCAGCGTCTCCCCCGCCGCCCCCGGGAAGAGCACGTGCGCGTTTCCCGGCAGTCGGTCGTCCGGGTCGCCGAGGAGACGCGCGGCCGGGATGGCCTCCTGGATGCCGTGCACCAGGCGCCGGCGGAGCGCCTCCAGCCGCACCGACTCGCGCTCGCGTTCCGCCTCGGTCGCGGCAGCGGCGGCGGCGAACGCGGCTGCCCCCGCGGCGTCCTGCGTCCCGGCGCGGAGTCCGCGCTGCTGCCCGCCGCCGTGCAGCAGCGGGGTGAGTCGCGCGTGGCGGGAGACGACCGCGGCACCCACTCCGACAGGACCGCCCACCTTGTGCGCCGACACGGACAGCGCGACGAGGCCACCGGGGTCGGACCCGGGCCCGCGCCACCGCGCGAAGTCGACGGCCACCTGCCCGAGCGCCGAGACGGCGTCCAGGTGCAGGGTCACACCGGCATCGGCGGCGGCGCGCGCGAGACCCGCGGCGTCCTGCACCGTTCCGACCTCGTTGTTCGCCACGAGCGCGGTGGCCAGGGCCGCCCCCGGCAGCGCGACGGCGAAGTCGGTGACGGGGATGCGGCCGATCCCGTCCAACCGCACGGGTCGGACGCTCGCGCCGGCCTCCCCGGTAAGCCAGGCCACCGTGTCGAGGGTCGCGTGATGCTCGCCGTCCGGCAGGACGATCGCGTCGGTGGACGGCACCCGCGACCACCACATGCCCTTGAGCGCGAGGTTCGTCGCCTCGGTGCCACCCGAGGTCAGCACGACCTCGATGGGCTGGCATCCGAGGATCTCGGCGAGCTGCTCCCGGGCGTCCTCCAACAGCCGCCGTGCCGCCTGACCGGCCCCGTGGATCGACGAGGGATTGCCCAGCACCTCATGCGCGGAGAGCCACGCGTCGCGCGCCTCCGGCCGCAGCGGGGTCGTGGCGGCGTGGTCGAGATAGACCGACATTCACCCTCCCGCTTCCCATCCGAGTCCTTCACTACCCTAGGACGCATGGTCCCACCCGAAGCGGCCCTGTCTGCTCCCTCTGCGCTCCTCGCCCCGTCGTTGAACGACCTCGGCGTCCGGCCCGGTCAGGACGGGGGCACGCTCCGGGTGTGGTCGGCGCACGCCGACGCGATGCACCTCGTCGTCTTCGACGACGTCGATCTCGACTGGGCCGTCGAGACCGTGCCGATGACCCCCGTCGGTGGCGGGGTGTTCGAGGCGACCAGCCCTCTGCTGCGACCCGGCGCACGTTACGCAGTGCGCGTGGGCGGACCCCACGCGCCCGGCAACACGTTCAACCCGCAGACGTTGCTCCTCGACCCCTACGCGCGGGGTCTCGTGTCCGGCGGCTTCGGCGACTGGCGCTCCGTCGTCGTCGACGGCGGCTTCGACTGGGGCGGAGTCGCCAAGCCGCGCGTCCCCTTGGACCGCACGGTGATCTACGAGGGTCATGTGAAGGGGCTGACCAAGCGGCATCCCCGGGTTCCCCCGGCCCTGCACGGCACGTACGCGGGCCTCGCCCACCCGGCGATGATCGAGCACTTCCTGTCGCTCGGGATCACGAGCGTCGAGCTGCTGCCGGTGCACGCGTTCGCGACCGAGCCGCGTCTGCTGCACCTGGGACTGACCAACTATTGGGGCTACAACTCCCTCAACTTCTTCACGCCGCACGCCGCGTACGCGACCTCCGCGAGCCGCGCGGAGGGCCCCGAGGCCGTGCTGCGGGAGTTCAAGGGCATGGTGCGACTCCTGCACGAGGCGGGTCTGGAGGTCATCCTCGACGTCGTGTACAACCACACCGCGGAAGAGGGCATCGGTGGCCCCCGCTCGAGCTTCCGCGGAATCGACAACCGCTCGTACTACCGCCAGACCGACGAGGGCGTCTATATCGACGAGACCGGGTGCGGCAACGCGGTGAACACGTCGACGGATGCCGCCGCCCGCCTCGTGCTCGACTCTCTTCGCTACTGGGCTGAGGACGTGCAGATCGATGGCTTCCGATTCGACCTCGCCGTCACGCTCGGCCGCGACGAGAACCACTCCTTCACCCCCGACCATCCGCTCCTGAAGGCCATCCGCGACGACGAGGTGCTCGCGGGCACGAAGCTGATCGCCGAGCCGTGGGACGTCGGCATGGGCGGCTGGCAGACCGGCAGCTTCGGCGACGGGTGGCTCGAGTGGAACGACCGCTATCGCGACCGCGTCCGCAATTTCTGGCTCAGCGACATCGACTACGCCCGCCGCGCCAGCACCGCGCCGGTGGGCATCGGAGGGTTCGCCACACGTCTTGCAGGGTCGTCGAACACGTTCTCGGAAGAACGCGGTCCGCTCGCGAGCGTCAACTTCGTCACCGCCCACGACGGGTTCACTCTGCGCGACCTCGTCTCGTACGACGTCAAGCACAACCTCGGCAACGGCGAACAGAACCGCGACGGGGCCGACACCAATCGCTCGTACAACCACGGCGCCGAAGGCCGGACCGACGACCCGCGCATCCTCGCGACGCGCCGGAAGGCGATGCGCAATCTTCTGGGGACGCTCCTTCTGTCCGCCGGGGTGCCCATGATCACCGCGGGCGACGAGATGGGACGCACGCAGCGCGGCAACAACAACGCGTATTGCCACGACTCCCCGCTCACGTGGCTCGCGTGGGACCTCGCGCCGTGGCAGGAGGATCTGTTCGCGCACACCCAGCGTCTCCTCCGCCTCCGCCGGGAGAACCCCGCTCTGCGTCCCGTCCGTTTCGCGCGTCTCGGGGAACACATCCCCTCCGCCTCGCTCATGGACTGGTTCGACGAGCACGGCGAGACCATGTCGAGCGAGCGCTGGACCGATCCCTCGCACCGCACGCTCCAGTACCTCGCGACCTCGACGCCCGAGAACGAGGAACTCAACCGCATCCTGCTCGTCGTGCACGGGAACGAGAGTCCCGTCGAGGTCACGCTGCCCGACCTCGCGGAGGACGTCGAGTACGTCTCGCTGTGGTCGAGCGCCGACGAGACGCCCTCGGACGACACCCCTCGCCTCTCGCCCGGTGATGTCGTGCCCTTCGTCGGGACATCGATGCGTCTGTTCCGCGTCGACATCCCGATCTGACGCAGCGTCGGGGAATCGGTCCCCTCTGTCAAGGCCTGGGGCAAGCCCTGCGGGAACGTCGGCGCCCCACGATAGGTTCGGAACGTGGCCACCACGACGACGACACCGATGCCCGTTCCCGCTTGGCGCAGCGCCTCCTCGATCCCCGTACGTCCGATCACCCCGACGCCCTCGAAGGGTGTGGTCACGCCGCGGCTTCCGCTGGCGCTCCCGCATCCGTCCGTGCCAGGCGGCCGATTCCGTCCGTCCGCCTACGTCGGCGAAGCCGTTCCCTTCACCGTCACCGCGTTCCGCGAGGGACACGACCGGATCGGCGTGCAGGTACGACTCTTCTCCCCCTCCGGCGACGAATCGCTGCACCGGCTCTCGCCGCTGAACGACGGCTTCGACCGGTGGTCGACCCTCATCGCGCCGCTCGAGCAGGGCGTGTGGAGGTTCCGCTTCGAGGCGTTCGCCGACGAGTTCGCCACGTGGGAACACGCCGCCGACGTGAAGATCGCCGCGGGCGTCGACTCCGCGCTGATGCGCGAGATGGGTGCGCTGCTCTTCGATCGCGCGCGCGGTGAGAAGAAGCGCCCTGCCGCCGACAAAGATCTCCTGTACGCCGCGGCACGGACCCTCCGCGACCCCGACACGCACGATGACGTCGCGCTGCAGGTCGTGCGCGACCCGGAGATCGCGGCCGTCTTCGACGCTCGCCCGCTGATGGGTCTCGTCTCGGCCGGGAAGGATGCCGAACTCCTGGTGGAGCGCGAACGCGCGGGCGTCGGCGCGTGGTACGAATTCTTCCCCCGTTCCGAGGGTGCGACCCGTGGCGAAGATGGTTCCGTGATCAGTGGGACGTTCCGCACGGCCGTGGATCGACTGCCGGGCGTCGCGGGGATGGGCTTCGACGTCCTGTACCTGCCGCCCATCCACCCGATCGGCGAGCAGAACCGCAAGGGGCCCAACAACACCCTCGTGACCTCTCCCGGCGACCCCGGCTCCCCCTGGGCCATCGGCGGGCCGGCCGGCGGACACGACACCGTCCACCCCGACCTCGGCACGCTCGAGGACTTCCGCGCGTTCGTCGCGGCCGCCGGCGAGAACGGCATCGAGGTCGCGCTCGACCTCGCGTTGCAGGCCTCGCCCGACCACCCCTGGGTCGCCGAGCATCCCGAGTGGTTCACGACGCTCCCCGACGGGTCCATCGCGTTCGCCGAGAACCCGCCGAAGAAGTACCAGGACATCTACCCGGTCAACTTCGACAACGACCCCGTAGGCATCCGCGCCGAGGTACTCCGCATCGTGCGGCACTGGATCGCCCAGGGCGTTCGCATCTTCCGCGTCGACAACCCGCACACCAAGCCGCTGCAGTTCTGGGAGTGGCTGATCGCGACCGTGAGCGCCGAAGACCCCGACGTCGTGTTCCTCGCCGAGGCGTTCACGCGCCCGGCTCCGCTGCAGGGGCTCGCGATGGCCGGCTTCCAGCAGAGCTACACGTACTTCACGTGGCGCAACACCAAGCAGGAGCTCGAGGAGTTCTTCGACGGGCTCGCGCACGACACGGCCGACTTCCTGCGGCCGAACCTCTTCGTGAACACCCCCGACATCCTCACCGAGTACCTGCAGTTCGGCGGACGGCCGGCCTACAAGATCCGCGCCGCCCTCGCGGCGACCGCGGCACCGACGTACGGCGTCTACGCCGGCTACGAGCTGTACGAGAACGTCGCGCGCCCGGGGTCGGAAGAGAACATCGACAACGAGAAGTACGAGTACAAGTTCCGTGACTGGTCCGGTGCCGAGGCGTCCGGCGACTCCCTCGCCCCGTACCTGCGCCGACTCAACGGCATCCGCCGTGACCACCCGGCCCTGCGCCAACTGCGGAACCTCCACGTCCAGTGGAGCGACGACGACGCCATCCTCGTCTACGCCAAGCACCTCGATGCGGCGCTGTCGCCGACGGGCGCGGCGGACACCCTCATCGTCGTGGCCAACGTCGATCCGCACTCCGCGCGCGAGACGACCGTCCACCTCGACACCACCATCTGGGGTATCGAGCCCGGCACGCCCTTCGAGGTCGAAGACCTCATCACCGGTGCCGTCTGGACGTGGACCGACCACAACTTCGTGCGCCTGGACGCATTCGCCGAACCCGTGCACATCCTGCACGTGAAGGAGTCCCGATGACCTCGCTTCCCCCCGAGCTCCTGGATGCCGTCGCCCACGGCGCCCACCACGATCCGCACAGCATCCTCGGCGTGCACGAGACCACGGACGGGTGGCTCATCCGCACGCGCCGGCCACTCGCCCGTGAGGTGGTCGCCGAGCTCGACGACGGCACGAAGGTCGAGCTCGAGCACCTGCGTGCGGGCATCTGGGAAGGCCTCCACCCTGAGGCTCCCGGCGATTACCGGGTCCGAGCGACCTACGACGGCGGCGGCGACCACCTCGCGGACGATCCGTATCGCCACGCGCCGTCGATCGGCGAGCTCGACCTGCATCTGATCTCGGAGGGACGCCACGAGGAACTGTGGCGAGTGCTCGGAGCGCACGTGCGTGATCTCGACGGCTCCCCCGGCACGGCGTTCACCGTGTGGGCGCCGGACGCTCGCGCGGTGCGCGTGATCGGCGACTTCAACGGGTGGGACGGCACGGGCAGCGCGCTGCGGTCGATGGGCGGCAGTGGCGTCTGGGAGCTGTTCCTCCCCGAGGTCGGTGTCGGAGCGCGCTACAAGTTCGAGATCCTCACGCGCGCGGGCGCGTGGATCCAGAAGGCCGACCCGATGGCGCGCCTCGCCGAGCTGCCGCCCGCCACGGCCTCGGTGGTGACGGCATCCGACTATCGCTGGGACGACGACGTCTGGATCGACGAGCGCTCGCACACCGCGCCGATCGACCGGCCGATGTCGATCTACGAACTCCACCTCGGTTCGTGGCGGCCCGGATTGTCCTACCGGGCGGCGGCCGACGAGATCATCGACTACGTCGGCGCCCAGGGCTTCACGCACGTGGAGTTCCTGCCGCTGGCCGAGCACCCGTTCGGCGGCTCGTGGGGCTATCAGGTGTCGGGCTACTACGCCCCGACGAGCAGATTCGGCGACCCCGACGATCTGCGCTACCTGATCGACCGGCTGCACCAGGCCGGCATCGGCGTGATCATGGACTGGGTTCCCGGTCACTTCCCCAAGGACGACTTCGCCCTGGCGAAGTTCGACGGCGAGGCGCTCTACGAGCACCCCGACCCCCGCCGAGGCGAGCACAAGGACTGGGGCACGCTGATCTTTGACTACGGGCGCAACGAGGTACGCAACTTCCTCGTCGCGAACGCGCTGTACTGGTTCGAGGAGTTCCACGTCGACGGTCTGCGCGTGGATGCCGTGGCATCCATGCTGTATCTCGATTACTCCCGCAACGACGGAGAGTGGGCCCCGAACCAGTTCGGCGGGCGCGAGAACCTCGAGGCGATCCGGTTCCTCCAGGAGGTCAACGCGACCGCTTACAAGCGCTACCCCGGCATCGCGATGATCGCCGAGGAGTCCACGAGCTTCCCCGGTGTCACCGCCCCCACCAGCCACGCGGGCCTCGGCTTCGGGTTCAAGTGGAACATGGGCTGGATGAACGACTCGCTGCAGTACATCGGGCGGGATCCGATGTACCGCTCGCATCACGAGGGCGAACTCTCGTTCTCGTTCGTCTACGCGTTCAGCGAGAACTTCATCCTGCCGATCAGCCACGACGAGGTCGTGCACGGGAAGGGCAGCCTCTTCGGTCGGATGCCGGGCGACCACTGGCAGAAGCTTGCGAACATGCGCGCGTTCCTCGCCTACATGTGGGGTCATCCCGGCAAGCAGCTGCTGTTCATGGGCCAGGAGTTCGGGCAGATGTCCGAGTGGTCCGAGTCGCGCGGCCTCGATTGGTGGATGCTCGATCAGCCCTCGCACGCGCAGCTGCACTCCTTCGTGGGCGAGCTGAACCGCGTGTACCGCGAGCACGCGCCGCTGTGGTCCCGCGACCACGACGGGGCCGCGTTTTCACGCCTGGGCGCACCGGCATGGAACCCGAACGTCCTGGCGTTCGCGCGCCGCGACCACCACGGCAACACGATCGCCGTCGTGTGCAACTTCTCGGGCGTGCCCCTGGGCGACTTTCCGCTCGACCTGCCCGAGGCCGGCACCTGGACCGAGGTGCTCAACAGCGACGCCGAAGCGTTCGGTGGCTCCGGGCAGGGCAACCTCGGCGCGGTGACGACCGACGGCCGCGGGAGCGCCGTGCTGACGGTTCCGCCGCTCGGCGTTCTGTGGTTGCACCACCGCGCCGGCTGAGCCGTCGAGCGCGTGAACCACGAAGGCCCCGTCGGAAGACGGGGCCTTCGTCATGCGCGGGCCGGAAGTCGCGGCGCGCTCAGAACAGAAGGGATGCCAGCCGCGAACGCGCCCGGATGACGCGAGCGTCTTCGTCCCCGATGAGGCCGAAGAGCTCCAGGAGGCGCTCGCGGACCGGGGCACGCTCATCGGTCGGCAGCGACGCGAAGAGGTCGAGTAGCCGCTCGAAGGCGTCCTCGACGTGACCGCCGGCGATGTCGAGGTCGGCCACGACGAACTGGGCGTCGACATCGGCGGGAGCCGCCGCCGCGGCGGCCCGGGCCGCCTGCAGGTCGACCCCTTGCACGCGGTCGAGCAGCCGCACCTGGCCGAGCCCGGCGCGCGCGTCGGCATCCCGGGGGTTCTCCGCGAGGGCGCGTTCGTACGCGGCGATCGCGCGCGGGTAATCACCCTCTTCGATGGCGGCGAACGCCTCGGCGTGGAGCGGTGGGAGAGGCTGCTCGGCGGGTTCCTCGGCGTCGGTGTCGGCACCGTCGACCGGAACCGTCCCGGTGACGCCGTGCTGCGCCGCGAGCTGGAGGAGCTGTCCGAAGACCTCGCGCACCTGCTGCTCAGGAACGGCACCGGTGAACAGCGGCACCGGCTGACCCGCGACGAGGGCGACGACCATCGGGATGGACTGGGCTCGGAAACCCTGCGCGAGCTGAGGGTTGGCGTCGACGTCGACCTTGGCGAGCACGACCTTGCCGGCGAGCTCGACGACGACCTTCTCGAGGATGGGGCTGAGCTGCTTGCACGGGGCGCACCACTCCGCCCACAGGTCGACGACCACGGGCACGCTGCGCGAGAGCTCGAGGACCTGGGGGAAGGACGCGTCCGTGACATCGAACACCAGCGTGGACGTCGGCGCGCCGGGGCCGGCGGGTGCCGAACCTGCGGCCGCGGCCGCCGGAGGCTGAGGCCGGTTGCGGAGCGATGACAGATCGACGGCACCGCGCAGGACGGAGCCGGGGGTGGGAGTGCTCACGGAGACACCTTCGCTTCGAGGAGGCTGGAACGGTAGCCGAGCAGCCGGATCTTGTCGTCCGACCCCTGGCTCGGCACGTAGAAGAAGATCTGGTCGGTATAGGTGGTGGTGAATCCGGTCGCCGACTGATCGACGCCGGTGAGGGCCTTCACCGCGGGATTATTGTCCAGCTTGATGACGGCATCCGGGTTGGTGGGCTTGGCGGTATCGCTCTCGTAGACGTTGACCGCGACGATCGCGCCCGTGTCGAGAGTTGCCAGAGCGATCGGCGCCGCGGGCCCGGCCGAGGCCGAGAAGGTGATCTCTGCCGTGTCCTTGCCTGTCTGGTTCAACTCGTCCGTGCGGTTCTTCTTGTTCTGGTCGATCGCGGGAAGCAGCAGATCGTTCGCCGTGTCGAAGGCCGCCCACGACGCGCTGTTCTGACCGTTGTTGATGAGATCGGCGTACGCCTCGGCCACCTGGTCGGGTGCCATCACGAGGAACGACGAGTCCGGCGGCACCTGCGTCGCACCGACATAAGGGGCGGCCAGCTCGGGCAGGTTCGTGGATGCCTCGAGGTTGCCGATGTACGACACCCGGTACTCCGACCACGGGTCGTCCTGCGTCATCATCATGATCGAGGTCGTGGGGGACGTGGCATCCGCGGTCTCGACCACCGTCATGACGGTCCGGGGCCAGGTGCCCGTCGTCTGCGGGAGGATGATCTGCACCGGCTCGGCGGGGATCGCGGGCAGGGCAGGACGATCGGGCAGAGCCGCACGCAGCGTGTAGTTGGTCTTCCGCTCGGCCAACGCGGGCCCCGTCAGCCGGGTCTCGGCGGCGGCGGCGTCGAGAGCCGCATCGGCCTGACCCACCGTCGTCGCGATCCGCGAGACGATCTTCTCGGCCTGGTTCTGGGTCACGGCGGGCGGGAACTGTCCCTCGGGGACGATGACCGTCGGCGTGGGGCTGGGGCTCTCGCTGGCGGCGAGCTGGGGCCACGCGTCCGCCGAGCACCCGGCGAAGAGTGCGGCAGCGACACCCAGGGCGGGAACGGCGATCAGCGTGCGACGACCGGGGCCGAGCGCGCCACGACTCCGGCGAGAGGTGCTGACCACCCCCTTGTCGGCGGCGGCTGCGTCGGCGTCGGCGATCGAGATCGGTTCGGTCACCGGCAGGGGCAGACCCTTACGCCGCGGTCGACGCGAGCGACGGACGTGCAGGATGCCGAGGAGGTACAGCACGATCCCCGCGAGGAGCGCGACCGCTCCCCCGGCGATCAGGGGCCCTGCCCACGGCGTCGAGTTGTCGATGGGCCAGGTGACCGAGATGTCGGACGGCGCCGGCGCGGTTCCGTCGCTGGCGACGAGGACGCTCATGTCGGCGGGGAGTTGCAGGGTCGTGCTGAGTGACCCCGTCTGCTGGTATTCGTCGAGCCAGAGGTCGGATCCCACGGGTGTGCGGGCGGCCGTCGCCTCGGACTCCGGTGCGGTCGTGGAGGCGGCGACGGATGCCGTCTGTACCGCGTCGTCCTGCCCGAGGGTCACGGCGGTGTACGGGACATCGGCGAGCCAGGCTTGCATGTCGGTCGTCCGGCCGTAGGAGACGAAGACGTCACCGTCGCCCTCGACGCGAAGCGCCTGCGCGCCGGGAAGCTTGCCGAGAACCGCGCCGTCGATCAGCGTGTACGCCGTCGAGCCGTCGGTTTGGACGGACTCGGTCGCCTCCGACGGGCCCTGGAACACGGTGCGTTGGGCGATGCCCGCACCGATCATGGCGGCGGCGATGACGAACGCCACCACGGCCCAGACGAATCTCACGCTTCACACCATCCCCACCGGCGACTCGGGCGGTCACCGAAGAATCGACGTTTCAGACTAGCCGAGGCCGGCTGAAAGTTCGCGGCGAGGCCTGGCGGACCCTGGTTCTGTTCCACGCTCAGTATTCTTTCGACACGGGCACGCTCGCCCGCCGGAGGCAGGAGTCACTGAGGATGAAGATCCACAATCCGTTCCGGGTCGCGCTGCTGGCGACCCTCGGCGTCGGGGTGGGACTCCTGGTCATCGGGAGCGTCGCGAACCTGTCCACGATCCTCCTCTACGTGGGGACGGCACTGTTCCTCTCGCTGGGGCTCGACCCCGTCGTGTCCTTCCTCGAGCGTCGAGGGCTCCCCCGATGGGCGGCGGTGCTCCTGACGATTCTCGGCGTCCTCGGCATCTTCGCCGGAATCATCCTCATGGTCGTGCCGATCATCGTGAGCCAGATCACGCAACTGGTCGGACAGATCGAGGCACTCCTGCAGCCCGGCCGATGGAACGAGATCGTCACCGGCGTGCAGCAGTGGGTCACTCAGACCTTCCCGTGGCTGCGGATCGACGAGGTCTGGGCCGGCGTGCAGCACTGGTTCTCCACCCTCGACGTCGGATCCATCTCGACAATGGTCGGCAACAGTCTGCTGACCATCGGCGGCGCTGTCGCGGCCGGAGTCGGCGGCGCCTTCATCGTCCTGATCCTGACCATCTACTTCACCGCCTCGACGCCGTCGCTGAAGTCCGCGGTCTACCAACTCGTCCCCGCCTCCAAGCGTGCACGGTTCATCGAGCTGTCCGAGAAGATCACCGATTCGGTCGGCTACTACGTCATGGGCCAGGTCAGCCTGGGCGTGATCAATGGCATCCTCAGCGCGATCTTCCTCTCGATCATCGGGGCTCCTTTCCCCGCCGTGCTCGCGGTCATCGCCTTCTTCTTCTCGCTGATCCCGCTCGTCGGCACGCTCACGGGATCGACGATCATCGTGCTGACGTGCCTCATTCCGGGCCTCGGGACCCCGACGTGGGCGATCTTCGCCGCCGCGATCTACTACCTCGTCTACATGCAGATCGAGGCGTACGTGATCTCTCCGCGCATCATGAACCGCGCGGTGTCGGTGCCCGGCTCGGTCGTGGTGATCTCGGCCTTGGCCGGCGGCGCACTCCTGAATCTCCTCGGCGCGCTCATCGCGATCCCCGTGGCGGCCAGCATCCTGATCATCTACCGCGAGGTCATCATCCCGCGGCAGAACGAGCGCTGACCTCAGCCCTCGACCGGACCAACCCACTCCGTCGGGAGCGGCAGGGCATCCGGGTTCACCGCGGCGACGATCTCGGTCAGCACGCGGCGTGTCTGGTTCTCGCCGACCCACAGGTGCTTGCCGCCCTCGACGGCGATGAGCCGGGCGTGCGGCACGGAAGCGAACCGCTCGCGTGCTTCGTCGGGGCGGAGGTAGTCGTCGAACTCCGGCACGAGGACGACCATGCGCCGAGGATCATCGCCCCAGGCCGCGACGTCGCGGGCGGTCGCACGGTGCAGGGGCGGCGACAGGAGGATGACGCCCTCGATGTCATGATCCCGGCCGTACTTCAGTGCCAGCTCGGTCCCGAACGACCAGCCCACGAGCCACGGACGGGGCAGCCCGCGCTCGCGGACGAAATCGACCGCGGCAGCGACATCGAAGATCTCGGCCGCTCCCCCGTCGAACGCACCCTCGCTCGTCCCGCGCGGCGAGGTCGTGCCGCGGGTGTTGAACCTCAGCACCGCGACATCCGCCAGAGCGGGGAGGCGCCCGGCAGCCTTCCGCAGAATGTGCGAGTCCATGAACCCGCCCGCGGTGGGGAGCGGATGCAACGTCACGAGCGTGGCGACCGGCTCTCGGTCTTCCGGCACGGCCAGTTCTCCGACGAGCGTCAGGCCATCGACGGTCGACAACTCGATCTCTTCGCGTCGAGCCGGCAGCAGGACGGGTCCGCGTATCTCCATCAGGCGATCCTCCAACAGTGGGTGTGCCAGTGGCGCCGGGCGGCGAGATCGGCGGAGTCGCCCAACACGCCGTCGCTACGCCACACGACGACGTGCGCGACGCCCGCCTCGACCGCGCGGCCGCACCCCGGGCAGACATAGGACTTCTGGGCTTGCGCCGCTGACAGCGGCTGGACGGTCCATTCCACGCCGCGCTTGACCTCGGTGCGCTTCCAGCCGGCGATCAGACGGTCGAGGGAGGCGTCGGACCGGTCGTGCGACGGCCGACGCTTGCGAGAACGGGGCATCCCCGCGTCACCACCAGTGGTTGCTGGTCCAAAACGCGTATGCGCCAGCCCAGCTGCCGTACCGACCCGTGGCGTACCCGGTCGCCCATCGGAGGTTGTCGACGGGGTCGTAACCGTTACCCGGGACCTTGCCGCACGGAAGGGCCTGGACGAGTCCGCACGCCCCCGACGACCGGTTGGTGGCGTTGGGGTTCCACCCGCTCTCACGGCTGACGATGTAATCCACGTACCCCATGTCGGCCTCGGAGATCCCCGCCGCCGCCATCCATTCGCTCGGCGCGCCCCCACCGGAGTAGAACAACGGACCGACGCTTCCGCCCGTCGAGGCGTTGGACCCGGACGACGATGAGGTCGTCTTGGGCGTCGGAGTCGGAGTGGGCTTCGGCTTGACGTAGACGTTGTAGCTCGACCGATCCAGCGAGGGGGCCTGCTTCTCGCCACCGGTCGAGACCTGCTGCGCGTCGTCCAGCCCCTCGGCATAAAGCGTCACGGTCTTGGGCTCGTCGGCCTGAGCGCGCAGGATGGCGCCGCCCATCGGACCCACGTAGGCGCCGGTGAAGGCGAGGGCTGCACAGGCCGCGAAGACCGTGACGACGCCCCGCCGGCGCGACCACCGCTGCGCGGAACGCGTGGACGGAGCCGGGTGCACCACATCGACCACGACGTGGCCACGACGGGCTGCACGCCGAGACGTCGGGCGCTGGAGGTCGGTTCCGGAAGTCACAGTGGGCACGAGTCTACCGATGCGTCCGCGGGGCTGTCACTCGAGCGTCAACCCACCGCGAGCATGACCTCGACGACGGCGTCGAGCACCGCATCGACCTGGACCTCGCGATAACCGTTGCGCTGCGGGCGGAACGCCACGGAGCGCACCTGCTCGGCCGTGACCGGATCACCGGCCGCGAGGTACCGCGCGATGCGATCGGCGACGATGTCGACCTCCTCGATGCGGTATCCGTAGTGTGCGAGGCCGACGCGGTCGAATCTCGAGCCCCGCGGACGCGACAGGCGATCCAGGACCACCTGCGCGGTGTCACGCGTTTCCGCCACCCAGGCGCGAGCACCCAGGCGAGAGAGGGCGTACTCCCGCTCCCGGGCCGCGAACGCGTCCTCCACGCGCCCGAGCGCGGCATCCACCGGACCGATGGCGTAGCCGCCCCGAACGAGGGGGAAGGATGCCGAGCGAACCTCCGTCGACCGGAGGGCGCCGGGCTCGTTCGCCTCGAAGGCGTCACGAGCCTTCTCGAGGAAGGTGTCGACGGCGCGCTTCTCATAACCCTTCCTCCGCCCGGGGGCGTCGGGGAACGGCGTCGAGCGGGTCGACCGCGGGGCCTCGGTCTCGGTCATGACACTCCCAGGGGCGAGAGGAGGTAGTACAGCGCCAACGCTGCCGTGGCGGACGGAAGGATCGAGTCCAGGCGATCGAGGACGCCGCCGTGGCCGGGGAGCCACGAACTCATGTCCTTGATCCCCAGATCGCGCTTGAGCATCGACTCGCCGAGGTCGCCGATGGTGGCCGTGAGGAGGACGACGGCGCCGAAGATGAGACCCGTCCACCAGGGCACCTGCAGCATGAAGACGGCGAGAAGCGCTCCCGCCGCAAGAGCGGCGACGCAGGCTCCCGCGAAACCCTCCCAGGTCTTCTTGGGGCTGATGCGCGGGGCCATGGGGTGTCGGCCGCCGCGGCCGAACGTCAGGCCCGACACGTAGGCGCCCGTGTCGGCGACGACCGCGAGCACGAGGAAGGCGAGCACCCACCACTCACCGCCGTCCTCGGCCAGGAGGATGAGCGCCATGCTCGTGAGGAACGGAACGTACAACTGCACGAAGGCGGCGACGAGCACATCGGCCAGAACCTCGTTGTGGGGGCGGCCATCGTTCGCGAAGAGCTGTGCCACGAGACGCCAGACGATCACCAGGGCGATGGCGACGAGCGTGGCCACCCAGTGCATCCAGAGCCCGGCGAGGAATCCGCTTGCCAGAAGCAGAGTTCCCGCCCCGAGCTGTGGGATGACATCGACCCGCCGGCCCGACACCTGCAGGGCGCGGGAGAACTCGAAGACCGCGAGCACCATCGCGCCGAGCGCGAAGAAGGCGAACAGCCACTTGACGAAGATCAGGGATGCCACCACGACGACGCCGATCGCGACGCCGATGAGGATCGCGACGATCAGATCTCTTCCGGTGCGCTGACGGATGCGCTCTTTGGCTTGATCGAATTCCGCGCGGGCGTGCGCGATGTGGTGCTCGGCATCCGTGCGCATCGCGCGCAACTGGGACTCGATCGCGGTCACCGTCTCGCCGGTGGCCGGCGCACGCCGGACCGAATCACCCTTCCGTCGGGAGGGCGGAACGGCCGACGCGTTCTCGTCGGCATCGGGGGCCTCGGGCATGGATCAGACCTCGAGCAGCTCGGCCTCTTTGCGCTTGAGCGCCTCGTCGATGGCGTCGACGTGTGAGCGCGTGACACCGTCGAGCTCCTTCTCGGCGCGCACGAGCTCGTCTTCGCCGACATCGCTCTTGAGCGCGTCCAGGTCGTCCTTCGCCTTGCGGCGGAGATTACGCACCTGGACCTTGGCGTCCTCGCCCTTGCCGCGGACGAGCTTGACGTACTCCTTGCGACGGTCCTCGGTCAGCTCCGGCATCGTGACGCGGACGATGGTGCCGTCGTTCGTCGGGTTCACACCCAGGTTGGGCATGTCGCGGATCGCCTGCTCGATGGCCTTGAGCGCCGACTTGTCATAGGGGTTGATCACGAGCGTGCGAGCCTCGGGGTTGTTCAACGAGGCGAGCTGCGCCAGCGGCGTCGGCGAGCCGTAGTAATCGACCAGGACCTTCTGGAACATCTGGGGGTTGGCGCGCCCGGTGCGGACGGTGGCGAAGTCTTCCTTCGCGGCCTCGACGGCGCGGTCCATGCGGGCTCCGGCATCGGCCAGGACATCGGCGATCACGGTGACTCCATTCGTTGGGGCTGACGACTCAGTCTAATCGCGCGGGGGCCCGGCACCCGGGCCCGCGCCGCGCGTCACGAAGTGACGAGAGTGCCGATTGGCTCACCCAGCAGGGCCCGGGTGACGTTGCCCGCGGGCTCCATGCCGAACACTCGCATGTCCATACCGTTGTCCATGCAGAGGCTGAACGCGGTCGAGTCCACGACCTTGAGGCCCTTCTGCAGGGCGTCACCGTACGTGAGGTGGTCGAGCTTGGTGGCACTGGCATCCACCCGGGGGTCGGCGGTGTAGACGCCGTCGACGCCGTTCTTGGCGACGAGCACCTCCGACGCACCGATTTCGAGCGCGCGCTGTGCGGCCACGGTGTCGGTGGAGAAGTACGGAAGGCCGGCGCCGGCGCCGAAGATGACGACGCGGCCCTTCTCCATGTGCCGCTGCGCGCGGCGGGGGATGTAGGGCTCGGCGACCTGGGTCATCGAGATGGCGGACTGCACGCGCGTGGCGGCCCCCGCCTGCTCGAGGAAGTCCTGAAGGGCCAGCGAGTTCATCACGGTGCCGAGCATTCCCATGTAGTCGGCCCGTCCGCGGTCCATGCCGCGCTGGCTCAGCTCCGCACCGCGGAAGAAGTTGCCTCCGCCGACGACGATCGCGATCTCGACGCGATCCACCGCCTCGGCGATCTCGCGGGCGATCTGGCTGACGACGTCGGGGTTTACCCCGAGCTGTCCTCCGCCGAAGGCCTCACCGGACAGTTTGAGCAGAACGCGGCGGCGCCGGGTCGCTTCATCGATCACGTGTCATGTCCTCTCGTCTGGTTCAAACTATCTCCCCCGCCGACGCGACCGATACGCCACGCGCGCAGGGAAAAGGCCCGGGATGCCATGGCATCCCGGGCCCTTGTCATCGGTGCTTACGCGCCGACCTTGAAACGGGCGAAGTCGGTCAGCGTGAGACCGGCGTCGGAGGCGACCTTCGCGACGGACAGCTTGTTGTCCTTCGCGTAGTCCTGGTCGAGCAGGGCGACCTGCTTGAAGAACGCGTTCACGCGGCCCTCGACGATCTTCGGGAGAGCGGCCTCGGGCTTGCCCTCATTGCGGGAGATCTCCGTGACGATCTCGCGCTCCTTGTCGACGTCGGCCTCGGGCACGTCGTCGCGGGAGAGGAACGTGGGGTTGGCGAACGAGATGTGCTGCGCGATGCTGCGAGCCGTCTCCGCGTCGTCGCCGGTGTAGGCGAGGACGACGCCGACCTGGGGCGGGAGGTCCTTGCTGGTCTTGTGCAGGTAGACCTCGAACTTCTCGCCGCGGATGGTGCGGACGCGACGGAGCTCGACCTTCTCGCCGATGATGGCGGCCTCGTCCGAGATGAGCTGCTCGACGGTCTGGCCGTCGGCGTCAGCGGCGAGGGCGGCCTCGACCGAGTCGGCACCGGCGGCGGCAGCCGCGGCGACGACCTTGTCGGCCAGCGCGATGAAGCGGTCGTTCTTCGCGACGAAGTCGGTCTCGCAAGCGAGCTCGAGGAGCGTGACGGCCCCCTCGGTCTCACGGGCGGTGACAAGGCCCTCGCTCGTGGAGCGGTCGGCGCGCTTGGCGTTGCCCTTCGCGCCCTTGAGGCGCAGGATCTCGACGGCCTTTTCGACGTCGCCGTCGGCCTCTTCGAGCGCCTTCTTGGTGTCGACCATGCCCGTGCCGAGCTGCTCGCGCAGGGCCTTGATGTCGGCGATCGTGAAGTTTGCCATGGTGTGGCGGTCTCCTTGTCGTTGTGCGTTCTGATGTGAGCTCGGCGGGGCCGTGCGCGCCCGGGGGCGCGGTCACGACCCCGCCGGATCGTAGCCTGTGCGGGTGACGCCGCGGTGTGCGGCGGCGCGCTTACTTGCTGTCGGCGGCCTCGGCGGCGGCGACCTCGGAGGCCTCTTCGCCCGAAGCGTCGGCGACGGCCTCGTCGTGGGCCTCGGCGCCGGCGGCGTCGTCGGCCGACTCGGTCGCAGCCTCGACGGCCTCGGCACCGGTCTCGGTGGCCTCGGGGGTCTCGAGCAGCTCGCGCTCCCACTCGGCGAGCGGCTCGGCGGCCTCTTCCTCACCGGCGGGCTGGTGACGCTGGATCAGGCCCTCGGCGGCAGCGTCGGCGATGATGCGCGTGAGCAGGCTCACGGAGCGGATCGCGTCGTCGTTGCCGGGGATCGGGTACTGGAACTCGTCGGGGTCGGCGTTGGTGTCGAGGATGCCGATGACGGGGATGCCGAGCTTCTTGGCCTCGTCGATGGCGAGGTGCTCGCGCTTGGCGTCGACGACCCAGATCGCCGAGGGGGTCTTCTGCAGGTTGCGGATACCACCGAGCGACTTGTGCAGCTTGTCGAGCTCGCGCTTCTTGAGCAGGAGCTCCTTCTTGGTGAAGCCGCTCTCGGCCGGGTTCTCGTAGTCGAGCTCCTCGAGTTCCTTCATGCGGGCGAGGCGCTTCGACACCGTCTGGAAGTTGGTGAGGAGGCCACCGAGCCAGCGCTGGTTGACGTAGGGCTGGCCCACGCGGGTCGCCTGCTCGGCGAGGACTTCCTGTGCCTGCTTCTTGGTGCCGACGAAGAGGATGGTGCCGCCGTGCGCGACGGTCTCCTTGACGAACTCGTAGGCCTTGTCGATGTACGACAGCGACTGCTGGAGGTCGATGATGTGGATGCCGGAGCGCTCGGTCAGGATGAAGCGCTTGACCTTCGGGTTCCACCGGCGGGTCTGGTGTCCGAAGTGCACGCCGCTGTCGAGCAGCTGGCGGATGGTGACGACGGCCATGGTCGTACTCCTGTTCTGGGCGCTTGCGCGCCGTGGTTGCGGTTGTTCGCGCCGTTCGATCGAGCGGCGAGCCTGGTGCCCGGCGCACACCCGCCTTTCCGCCGGAGCGGAGGACCGTGGGGTGTGGATGCCGCGCGATGCGCTGATCCGGAGACCAGTGCGCTGCGCTGTGGGCACGCGGAGTCATCCCGATACACGAGATGCGATCTCCAGCATACAGGACGGCTCCTCCCCACGAGGCCCGGTTCTCGGGCCGTACACGGAACGCCGGACCTCACCCACGCGGAAGTGATCGCGCGGGGCAGCCTGGATGCCATGAGGAATCAACGGGACGAGTGGCCGTACCTGGTGGTCGCTGTTCTCGTGGCGCTTGCTGTCGTTGCGTACGGACCGCCGGCGCGCGCCGCCGAGGAGGATCCGCTCGCTCAGCGGGGCTGGGTGTGGCCGGTGGACGCCGTGCAGGTCATCCGCCCGTTCGAAGCTCCGTTGCACCGGTACGCCGCGGGTCATCGGGGCGTGGATCTCGGCGGCGTGGATCGCGTTCGCGCCCCCGCCCGCGGGACGGTGGCGTTCGCCGGGATGGTGGCGGGGCGGCCCGTCGTCACGATCGACCACGGTGACGGGCTGGTCACCACGTTCGAGCCGGTGACGACGACGCTCCGCGTGGGCGACACGGTCGCGCGAGGAGATCCGGTCGGCGCGGTGGCCGTCGGGGGTCACACCCCGGCCGGGGCGGTGCATTTCGGAGTGCGGTGGAAGGGCGACTACATCAACCCGCTGCGGTTGCTCGGCGGCGTGCCCCGCGCGGTCCTTCTGCCGTGCTGTTGAGCCGCGGGACTGGCGTCGGAGACTTTCGGCGACGACTCAGCCGACCCGGTTTCCGCGTCCCTCGACGGTGCTTTGGCCGATACCGCCGCCCGCCGTCACCGTGTTGTCCTGGCCGCGGAGCAGCAGGGACCCCAGGGCAGCTCCGACGGTCACGCTCCCCCTGTCACCGCTGAGATCGAGACGGCCGAGGGCGCCGGTGACGGTAAGCGCGGTGTCGTTGCCCTGGATGGTGGCGCTGTCGACGGCGGCACCGGTGACTCGGATCCGGTCACCGGACATCGTCAAGGCCTGGATCGATGCGGACGCGGCATCCACGGTGATGGCGGAGCCCGACACGGTGAGCTGCGCACACGTGCCCTCGACGCGCACCGAGCGCTCGGCACCCGTGATCGCCGCGGTGCCGCCGTCACCGCAGGCCATGACGGGCCCATCACCCGGGGCGGGGGCGGGCGTGCTCGCTGCCCTCGGAGTCGACGGGGGCGGGGTGACGGACGGCGTCACCGTCGCCGGGGGCAGCGTTGCCGTAGGCAGGGGGCTCGGCGTCGAGGGGGCGACGGAGGGGGCGGATGCCGCGGGAGGCAAACGCGTCACGCCGGGCTGCGGCGCGAGCCCGCACCCCGCGAGTTGGACGGCGATGACGAGCGCGCCGACCGCCGCGGCGACGAGTCGAGCACGGTGGTCCACGGTGCCACGCTACGGCCCGGCGCATCACCGGCCAAGCGCCAGGCCTGCGGAAGTCGCCCCGAGTCGGTCCGCGCTGCGGTCAGGCGCGGGGGTGGGCCAGCCGGTACGCCTCGCGGAGGCGTTCGGCCGAGACGTGCGTGTATATCTGCGTCGTTCCGAGGCTCGCGTGGCCGAGGATCTCCTGCACGGAGCGCAGGTCGGCGCCGCCGTCGAGCAGATGCGTGGCCGCCGAATGGCGGAGGGCGTGGGGACCGAGCGACTCGGCCCCGACCGCGGGCGCGACGATCCGCGAGACGAGGGCGTGCACGGCGCGGGGACCCAGGCGGCTGCCTCGCGCTCCGAGGAAGACCGCGGCCCCGGCATCCTCTCCGCGGGCCGACAGTGCCGGGCGCCCCCGTACCAGGTAAGCGTCGAGCGCGCGGGCCGCGGGGGCGCCGTAGGGGACGACGCGCTCCTTATCTCCCTTTCCGCGGAGGCGGAGGGTCCGACGCTCGTGGTCGATGTCGTCGACGTCGAGGCCGCAGATCTCGGACACGCGGGCTCCCGTGCCGTAGAGGAGCTCGAGGAGCGCGTGATCGCGCAGGGCGACGGGGTCGCCGTCCCTCGCCGCGGCCTCCGCTTCGGTCAGCAGCGCGTCCAGGGCGGGGGCCGTCGCGACCGTCGGTAGCGTCCGCCCCCGTTTCGGCGCGACGAGGCGTTGCCCCGGGTCCCCATCGGTGAGGCCCTCCTCTTGCGCCCAGGCGAAGAACCCCTTCGCCGTCGAGGTCCGGCGCGCGGCGGTCGCCTTGCTGAGCCCGGTGGTGGTGGCATCCCACTGCCACTCCCGAAGGGTTTCGACGTCGATCTCGCGGACGTCGGGATCGCCCGAGGCACGAACGAGATCCGCGAGGTCGGATCGGTAGGCGCGCACGGTCGCGGCTGACAGGCGGCGCACGCTTCCGAGGTGGGCCAGGTAGCCCTCGATCGCTTCGGAAACGCGCACGGATCAAGCATGCTCTCTCGGGCGGGAGCGCGCTCGTAGGACGCGCGCGCTCACCCGACCGTCTCTCGCCCTGCGGTGTCCGCCTTCCCCCGCGGGCTTCGAGCGCACCGATCGCGCCACCCCGGGTCTGAATCGCCCAGGTCATTCGCTCCGCCGCGCCGATCGCCACAGCCCATCCGCACCACGCGCGACGCGTCCCTCGAGCTCGGCGAGCCCCAGCAGCGCCTGGGCATCGGCGTACGCGAAGCCAGCGCGGCGTGCGACGTCCTCCGTGTCGCGCCCGACCCGCGCGGACAGCGCGTCGAGCAATCGCGTCGTGTCGTCGGTGCGTGTCCCCTCCTGCCGGCCGTGCGTCACCGCGTCACCCAGCATCTCGCGCACGTCCGCTGCGGAGGTCACGCAAACGCCGTCGAACTCCCGCAGTACCCGGTGGCTTCCCGCGGAGGCCGCGCTCGTCACCGGCCCGGGAACGGCCCCCAGAGCCCGGCCGAGCTGAGCGGCATGCGCCGCGGTGTTCAACGAGCCGCTGCGGTGTCCGGCCTCGACGATGACCACCGCGTCCGCGAGGGCAGCGATGAGCCTGTTCCGAGACAGGAAGCGCCACTTCGTCGGCGCCGCACCGCAAGGCGTTTCGCTGATCACCGCTCCCGAGGCCGCGATGCGCGAGAGAAGGGCCTCGTGCCCGCGGGGATACGCGCGATCGACCCCACCGGCGAGGAAGGCGACGGTACGACCGTCGGTCGTGAGCGCGGCCCTGTGGGCGGCACCGTCGATGCCGTACGCCGCCCCGGACACCACGATGACTCCCGAGGCCGCGAGCTCCGCTGCCAGGTCCGCGGCGACGGCCTCGCCGTACGGTGTCGCCGCTCGCGCGCCCACGATCGCCACGGTCGGCGAAGCTTCGAGCCACTCGAGGTCGCCCCGGACCCACAGGACGTGCGGTGTATGCGCACCGAGGTCGTCCAACCGGTGCGGCCACCGCGAGTCGGAAGGAATGAGGAGGGTCGCACCGGCTCGGCGGGCGGTATCAAGAGCGTGACGGATCGAGCCGGGATCCGCGCGCGGCATCCACCTCGCGCGGGCCGAGCTCCACTCGTCATCGGCATCCGACAGTGCGATGCGCAGGGCGTCCTCCGCCCCGAAGCGCGATACGAGGTCACCCGCGGCGCCGTCACCCGGTTCCGCCAGGACCGACCACCACACGCGGGCGTGGGCGTCGCGCACATCGATATCCGGCTCCCGGCCGATCCCGGCCAGCGCCGCGGCGGCGGCATCCGTCGACAGATCGGGGCTCGTCATGCCATGTTCCCCTGCCGCAGGAAGAGCGCGCGTCCCACGTCGTCGCTGCGCAGACGGTCGTGTCCTGCGATATCGGCTACGGTCCATGCGACTCGAAGCAGGCGGTCGTAGCCGCGGAGAGTGAGTGTGCCGCGCCGGAGCGCCGTGTCGAGCGGCCGGAGAACGTCGGGCTCGGGTGCGGCGTTCCCGCGCAACCACGTTCCTGGCACGTCGGCGTTGCGTCGCCACGGAGTCTCCGACCACCGCTGCGCCGCCCGCTCCCGGGCGCTCGCGACGATCGCCCGCGCCGCAGCCGTCGTCATGGTTGTGCCCGCGCTCGAACGCCGGGCGTCCGACACCCGCTGCAACCGAAGATCGAGGTCGATGCGGTCGAGGAGCGGGCCAGAGAGGCGCCGCGTGTATCGCCGAACCGCCTGCGGCGCACACTCGCAAACCCCACCGAGCACGCCGAACTGGCCGCACGGGCACGGGTTTGTCGCGACGACGAGCTGGAATCGCGCCGGGAACGTCGCGGACACACCCGACCGGTGGAGCTGGATCACACCGCTCTCCAGCGGTTGGCGCAGCGCGTCCAGAACGGATGCCGGGAACTCCCCGCCCTCGTCGAGGAACAACACGCCCTCGCTCGCGCGGGCGATCGCCCCCGGCCGCACCACGCCCGATCCGCCGCCGATCAGCGCGGCGGCACTCGCACCGTGGTGAGGGCTCTCGAACGGCGGCGTCCGGCTCAGACGGGTCACGACCTCACCCGACAGCGAACGCACCGACGCGACCGACAGTGCGGCGTCATCGTCGAGATCGGGCAGGATACCGGGCAAGCGGCGCGCCAGCATCGTCTTGCCTGCACCGGGAGGCCCGCTCATCAAGAGGTGGTGCCCGCCCGCCGCCGCGACGATGAGGGCGTCCACGGCATCCGGTTGTCCGAGGATGTCAGCCAGGTCGAGCGACTCGTCTCGCATAGGCGGCGCCTCGTCGGCGAGGACCGGGGACAGATCCGGCGCCTCGCTCACGCCACCGTGCCAGCGCACGACCTCCGCGAGACACGTCGCCGCCCTCACCTCGATGCCCTCCACCAGCGCCGCCTCCGCCGCGTTCGCCGCCGGCACGACGACTCGCGTTCGCCCGGCGTGGTGCGCTGCGAGCACCGAGGGCAGCACTCCCGGAACCGGTCGGAGACGCCCATCGAGTCCCAGCTCGCCGATGTGGACGGTGTCGGCGACGCGCGCGGCATCCATCATTCCGGTCGTCGCGAGCGCGGCGACCGCGATCGCCACATCGAAGGCAGAGCCGCGTTTCGGCAGGCTCGCGGGCGACAGGTTCACGGTGAGCCGACGCTTGGGCAATTCGAGGCCACGGTTCGTACACGCGTTGCGCACGCGCCGACCAGCCTCCCCGAGGGCTTTGTCCGGTAACCCGATGATCGCGAACTCGGGTGTCTGCGGAGACAGATCGGCTTCGACCTCGACGAGATCTCCCCGCATTCCGGTCAGGGCCACCGCCCACGTACGCGCGACGGTCACAGCGCGTCCTCGAGGTGTTCGAGTCGAGCGGTCCGCGGATCGGGACCGATCAGCGCGATCGCGTCCACGCGAAGGCTCTGGCCCCGGGCGGCATCGGGATGGGCGGCGATCCACGCCATCGCCAGCCGCCACAAGCGCGCCGCCTTGCGGCGATCGATCGCTTCGAACGGGTGCCCGAATGCTTCGCTCGTGCGCGTCTTCACCTCGACCACGACGAGCGTTCCCGCGCTCTCGGCGACGATGTCGATCTCGCCCTGCGGACACCGCCAGTTGCGGTCCAGGACGCGAAAGCCGTTCGCGGTCAGGTAGTGGGCGGCCCGTTCTTCACCGGCTCGCCCGAAGTCGTCTTTCGCTGCCATGCCCGAGAGCGTGGCATCCGTGATCGCCCTCCCGCGGGGCCTGAAGCCCTCTTCGGGGACAACCGACGAGACCCATCGGTTGGGGAGGAACCGTCAGTTGTCGAGCGAGAGCTCTTCGGGAAGCTGGAAGTCGCGGCGCGAAAGCTCTTCGACGTTGACGTCCTTGAACGTCAGCACGCGCACCGACTTCACGAACCGATCGGCGCGGTAGATGTCCCACACCCACACGTCGGTCATCGAGATCTCGAAGTAGAAGTCGTGCTCGGTGTCGCGGCGGACGACGTTGACGTCGTTGGCGAGATAGAACCGGCGTTCGGTCTCGATTACATACTGGAACTGCGAGACCACGTCACGGTACTCGCGGTACAGGGCCAGTTCGAGTTCGCGGTCGTAATCCTCGAAGACGTCGTCATCCATGGTCTCTCCATCCTAGGCGCGTGACGCCGTACCGGTGGACCCGGCCGACAGCCGCGACCTTCAGGACTCAGAACAGCGTCGGCGCGGGGGCGATCGCCCACGAGTGCCGGTGGTGCACGCTCATGCCGTGCACGCCGATCGCCTCGCGGTGGTCGAGGCTCGCGTAGCCCTTGTTTCGCGCCCACCCGTAGGCCGGCAGTTCGTCATGCAGACCGGTCATCACCGCATCACGCGCGACCTTGGCGATGACGGATGCCGCGGCCGCACTCGCGCAATCCCGATCGGCCTTGATGATCGGCTTCACGCGCAGGCCGGCTTCGCCCGCCGGGGTGATGTAGTCGTGGTTGCCGTCGAGGATCACGAGCGCCTCTTCCGGCACGACGCCGTGCGCACGGAGATCCGCGATCGCCCGCACGGCGGCGAGCCCCAGCGCGCGGATGATCCCGATCTCGTCGATCTCCGCGGAGCTCGCCCAACCCACCGCGCTGTGCTGAACGAACGCTGCGGCCCGCGCGGCGACATCGGGACGGCGCGCCTCGGGCACGAGCTTCGAATCGCGCAGCCCCGCGGGGACGCGCTTGCGCGATCGGGTCGGGTCGATGACGGCCGCTCCGACCGCCACCGGACCCGCGAGGGCCCCGCGTCCGACCTCGTCGCACGCGATGATCAGCGCGTGCTCCTTGAGCAGACGCCGCTCCAACGTGAGGGTGGGCTCGATCATGGCGCCGTCTCCGGTGACGGCACCCCCGCGAACACCTCGTGGTGGAAATCGATCGCACCGAAACGGCCGAACGGCCACGTGATGAGGAACGCGCGTCCCACGACGTTGTCGATCGGTACGAAGCCCTTGCCCGGTTGGTCCTGGTTGTAGCGCGAGTCCTTGGAGCTGTTGCGATTGTCGCCGAGCACCCACAGCGACCCCTGGGGCACGGTGATGTCGTACGGCACCGGCGCGGGCGCCGTGGCACCCGGCGCCAGCTTGACGTACGGCTCGACCAGCGGGACGCGGTTGACCTCGGTCTGACCCAGCGCGTTGCAGCACACCACGTGGTCACCCGGTGTGCCGATGACGCGCTTGATGAGGTGGTCGTCGCTGTCCGGCGCCGAGAGCCCGACGAGCGAGAGAAGCCAATCGGTTGCTTCGACGATCGGCGGACGCTGCGGACTCGGCGTCGACGGGAGCCATCCGCCGGGGTCGCGGAACACCACGACATCTCCCCGCGAGTACTCGCCGAATTTGGGTGTGAGCTCGTCGACGAGGATGCGGTCGTTCACCAGAAGCGTGTCATTCATCGACGCCGAGGGGATGTAGAACGATCGGACCACGAACGTCTTGACGAGGAACGACACCGCCAGCGCGATCACCAGGATGATCACGACGTCCCGGAGGAACGTCAGACCTCCGCGTCGCCGCCGAGTGGTCGGGGTCGAAGCCGGAGGGGATGCGGTTTCGTCGCTCATGTTGATCCTTCGCCGGGCTCACCGAACACCGGAAGACCGCGGGGACAAGCCTCGCACATTCCGCCCCGGCCACCGAACGTCTCACGGCCTCGAACGGCTATGAATGCTCGGCTCATCGGCATCCGGATGCCTGTTCATCGGCGCCGCGCTGTCTTCGCCGAGACTTCATTGCGCCGACATCCGCCGCGCAATCCGCAAGGGAGATGTCGGCGCAATGAAGTCTCGCGTTTCAGAGCCCACCGCACCGACGCGCCCCGGAAACGGAGAACGCCCCGCGACGGATCGCGGGGCGCTCGTGAAGCGGGACTCAGCGGTCGCGCTTCTCCTTGATCTTGGCCTTCTTGCCACGCAGGTTGCGCAGGTAGTAGAGCTTCGCGCGGCGCACGTCACCACGGGTGACGACCTCGATGTGGTCGATCACGGGGCTGTGCACGGGGAAGGTGCGCTCGACACCGACCTGGAAGCTGACCTTGCGGACACAGAAGGTCTCGCGCACACCGTCGCCGGAGCGGCCGATGACGACGCCCTGGAACACCTGGATACGCGAGCGGTTGCCCTCGGTGATGTTGACGTGCACCTTGACGGTGTCGCCGGGGCCGAAGACGGGAATGTCGGAGCGGAGCGAAGCCGCGTCGACGGAGTCGAGGATCTGCATGATCGTCACTTCCTGCGACCGCCACAGGTCGATCGCACGATAAGAATGGGAAAAGTGAGGCGTGCCCGAAGCCGCAGATGCGGCGGACTCCCCTGAGGCAGAGCCGGTCAGG
Organism: Microbacterium canaveralium; assembly: GCF_047238045.1. Lineage (NCBI taxonomy): Bacteria > Bacillati > Actinomycetota > Actinomycetes > Micrococcales > Microbacteriaceae > Microbacterium > Microbacterium canaveralium. The sequence continues at coordinate 1,831,519 of NZ_JBDFMA010000003.1, forward strand.
GCACAAACGCCTATTCTGCCACGGACCGCAGCACCGACCAAACCGGCTCAGCGCGACGCGGGCTTCTCCTCGATCACGATGACCTCTCCCCCGACCTTCGGCCGCGGCTGTTCGCGCGTGGGCGGGATGAAGCCGGTGCCGTCGGCGGTGTGCAGAAGCGTGATCCCGCCGCGGGCTTCGCTCCACAGCTGTGCCAGCGACGACCACAGAAGTACGAACGCTCCGACGACGCTGAGGACGAGCAGGGGGAAGAACGTCCGCGAGTCGTACAGGCCGAGCGCCACGACGACGACCTGCCACACACCCACACCGATGACATCGCGCCACGACGCGGCACGGTCGGTGCGGACGCTCCCGCGACCTCGGACGATGAGTGCCACGAGGGTCTGCGTCACGAACACCGCCGGCGCGGCGATCAACAGCCACAGGAGCGCCCACCCGCTCCCGCCGCTGAACACGATCCATCCGACGAACAACCACAGGGGCAGCACGAAGGCGGCGGGGAAGAGCCAGCGCAGAAACAGTCGGCGAAGCACCATGGACCGATGGTAGGGGCGGCAGTTGTGCGGTCGCTTTGAACTCGCACGGCGACGATCGGCGAGAATGGAGGTTCGAGGAAAGGGAACCACCGATGATCGAACTGCGCACCCCGGCCGAGATCGACGCCATGCGCCCGGCCGGCCGATTCGTCGCGGAAGTCCTGGCGACGCTGCGCGACGAGACGAAGGTCGGCACCAACCTGCTCCACCTCGACCGCCGTGCGCACGACATGATCCGTGCCGCCGGTGCCGAGTCCTGCTACATCGACTACCACCCCTCGTTCGGTGCGAGTCCCTTCGGCAAGGTCCTGTGCACCTCGATCAACGACGCCGTGCTCCACGGTCTCCCGCACGACTACGCGCTTCGCGACGGAGACCTCGTGTCGCTCGACTTCGCGGCGTCCGTCGACGGCTGGGTCGCCGACTCGGCCGTGTCGTTCGTCGTGGGCACCCCCCGCGACGAGGACCTCGCCCTCATCGACACCACGCAGCGCGCCCTCGCCGCGGCGATCGACGCCGCGACCGTCGGCCACCGAATCGGCGACATCTCGGCCGCCATCGCCGCCGTCGCCCACGCCGAAGGGCTCAGCATCAACACCGATTTCGGCGGTCACGGTGTCGGCCGCACGATGCACGGCGACCCCCACGTCGCCAACGACGGCAAGGCCGGGCGCGGCTATCCGCTACGCGACGGCCTCGTGCTGGCGCTCGAGCCCTGGTTCCTGCAGACCACCGACGAGCTCATCACCGATCCCGACGGCTGGACGCTGCGCAGCGCCGACGGCTCGCGCGGATCGCACTCCGAGCACACCGTCGCCATCACAGCGGACGGCCCGATCGTGCTCACCGATCGCTCATTCCTCGGCGTCGACTGATCACCGGGATTGTGGCATCCCGAACCGGATGCCACAGCTCCGACACGCGCTCAGTCGGTGAGGAGGTCCGGTCGGCGTTCGCGGGTGCGCTCGAGCTGTTGCTCGCGGCGCCAGGTCGCCACCGCGCCGTGGTTGCCGCTCAGGAGCACCGGCGGAACGTCGAGGCCGCGCCACGAAGCGGGCTTGGTGAACGACGGATACTCCAGCAGGCCGTCTTCGTGGGACTCCTCCACTAGGCTCTCGGGGTTGCCCACGACACCGGGGATCAATCGGCCGATGGCCTCGACCATCGCCATCACGGCGACCTCGCCGCCGTTGAGCACGTAGTCCCCGAGGCTGAGCAGACGCACGCGACCGAGGCCCGCCGCGTAGTCGAACACGCGTTCGTCGATGCCCTCGTAGCGGCCGCACCCGAAGACGAGGTGCTCCTCGGTCGAGAGCTCGCGGGCGATCTTCTGCGTGAAGCGCTCCCCCGCGGGCGACGGGAAAACGATGACCGGGGTTGCCTCGGCATCGCGCGTCACGTCGTCGAGAGCCTCGCCCCACGGCTCGGGCTTCATGACCATCCCCGCACCACCGCCGTACGGGGTGTCGTCGACCGTGCGGTGACGGTCGTGCGTGTAGTCGCGGAGATCGTGCACGCGCACGTCGAGCAACCCGCTCTGGCGAGCCTTGCCCAGGAGAGACACCTCGAGGGCGTCGAAGATCGTCGGGAAGATCGAGACGACGTCGATGCGCACGTCAGTCCTCGCGGGAGTCGGCGGCAGCGTCACCCTCCGGTTCGCCACCGGAGGCATCGGTGTCTTCGGAGGCCGTTTCTTCGCGCGGTGTGTCGTCCTCGCCGGGCAGCTCTTCGAAGAGGCCGGCAGGGGGCGTGACGACCACGCGACCGCCGTCGATATCGACCTCGGGCACGATGGCGCTCACGAACGGAACGAGAACGTCGGCGTCCTCGCCGCGACCCGTCGGGCGCACGATCAGCAGGTCTTGCGCGGGGAAGTGATCGACCCGCACGACGCGACCGATCACCGCGCCGTCACGCACGACATCGAGGCCCACGAGCTGATGGTCGTACCAGGCGTCATCCTCCTGGGTCGGCGACTCGGTGTCCTGATCGATCCAGAGGATGGCTTTCACCAGCTCTTCCGCGACCGTGCGATCGTCCACGCCCTCGAAGAAGGCGACGGGGTGGGAGTTCATCCACCGGAACTCGCGGACCTTCAACTCGCGGCCGTGCCACGGGGAGGTCTCGGGAACCTGGAGGGTGAAGGTGTTGCCGGGGACGAAGCGTCCCTCGGGGTCATCGGTGTACAGCTCGAGCTTGAACGCGCCCTTGAGGCCGTGGGCCTTGACCAGGCGGCCCACGCGGAGCTGGGTCTTGGCGGGCTGAGCACCCGCGGCGTCGCCGTCCGACATCAGTCGTCGGCGACGTCGACGCGGACGCGCTGCCCGTCGGCGAGGGCCGTGATGAGCGTACGCAGCGCCTTGGCGGTGCGACCGCCGCGCCCGATCACGCGACCCCGATCATCGGGGTGCACGCGAACCTCCAGCACCTCGCCACGCGGCGAGGTGGAGGAACGGATGGTCACGGCGTCCGGGTGATCGACGATCCCCTTGACGACGTGTTCGAGCGCGGCGGACAGCACGGGACTTACTCTGCCGAGGTCTCGGCGGCGGAGGCTTCGGGCGCCTCGGCGGCCGGGGCCTCGTCGGCCTTCTTCTCGGCCTTGGGCTTCACGACCGACTTCTTCGAGGAGTCGGCCTCGAAGGCGGCCTTCGGCTCACGGACCTTGACGGTGGACTTCGCGTCCTTCTCGCCCTTGAACGTGCCCCAGTCGCCCGTGAGCTTGAGGATGGCACGCACCTGCTCGGTCGGCTGAGCGCCGACGCCGAGCCAGTACTGGGCGCGCTCCGAGTCGACCTCGATGAACGAGGGCTCCTCGGTCGGGTGGTACTTGCCGATCTCCTCGATCACACGACCGTCGCGCTTGGTGCGCGAGTCGGCGACAACGATGCGGTAGTAGGGCGCACGGATCTTGCCGAGACGCTTGAGTCGGATCTTGACAGCCACGATTTCTCCTGTGGTGGGAAATGAACGAACCGGTCGCCTGGAGCGTGGGGTGCACACCCGGCGGAAGCTCAAAGAGGAGGACCGGTGCTGGATAGAGGGTCGAGCACCTGGTCCGACCCTCTATTCTGCCAGATGACACGGTGGGTAGCGAACCCGACGACGCACGTGTCGTCATGTCAGACTGACCACATGACGCTGCCGTTCGCCCCGTCCGCCCGTTCCTCGGTGGGACTCGAATGGGAACTCATGCTCGCCGACCGCGAGACGGGCGACCTGGTACCGCGTGCTCCCGAGATCCTGGAGCTCGTCGAAGAGGCCACCGCACACGAGCGATTCACCGTGACCGGCGAGTTGCTCACGAACACGGTCGAGGTCACGAGCGGTGTGGGACACACCGTGGCGGAGGCGGTCGACGACATCGCGGATGCCATCGGCGCGCTGCGCGAGCAGACCGAACCCCGCGGCATCGAGTTGCTGTGCGCCGGCAGCCACCCCTTCGCGCAGTGGTACGACCAGCAGGTCACCGACAAGACGCGGTATCACACCCTCATCGAGCGCACCCAGTGGTGGGGCCGGAACATGATGATCTGGGGCATCCACGTCCACGTGGGCGTCGACGACGTCGACAAGGTGATCCCCATCGTCAATGCGCTGACGGTGTTCCTCCCGCACCTGCAGGCGCTGTCGGCATCCAGCCCGTTCTGGGCGGGCGAGCGAACCGGCTACGCCAGCAACCGCGCACTGGTGTTCCAACAGCTCCCCACCGCGGGCCTCCCCTGGCAGCTGAAGGAGTGGACGGACTTCGAGCACTATCTCGACGACATGGTCCGCACGGGCGTGATGGCGGATGCCAGCGAGGTGCGCTGGGACATCCGGCCGGCGCCCCGCTGGGGAACGATCGAGATCCGCGCGTGCGACGGCATGTCGACTCTGCCGGAGCTCGCCGCCGTGGCCGCGCTCGCGCAGACCCTCGTGGAGCGCTTCTCGCGCATCCTCGATGAGGGCGGCGAGCTCCCCGGCATCCCGCCGTGGTTCGCCCGCGAGAACAAGTGGCGGTCCGCCCGGTACGGCCTGGACGCCCGCGTGATCGTGGATCGCGACGGCACCCAGCTGCCGGTGCGCGAGCACCTGAGGACGACGATGGAGGAGCTCGCCGACATCGCCGTCGAACTGAAGTGCGCGCGTGAGTTCGCGGGCCTGGAGACGATCCTCGCCACCGGGGGAAGTTCCGCTCGCCAGATCGCCGTTGCCGAGGCGGCGGATGGTGACCTCCGCGCGGTCGTCCAGCACCTCATCCGGGAGTTCCGTGGTGGTCCGACGCTCCGCGAGCACCTCGCCGCCCTGCGAGCGTGACCCCATGACCCCTCGGCGCGGACTCATAAGTTCGCGGCCGTAGGATCGCGCCATGACCCCTCGGCGCCGTGCCTCGACGCTCCTGCTCGCGGCCGCAGCCGTGAGCGGCCTCGCCACGATGACCGCGTGTGCGCCCGAGCCTTCCGGGGAATCGCCCGACCGCGTCGCGGCAGTGACCTTTCCGTCGCCGTCCGTCACAGCCGCCGCGCCGCAGCGGTCGTCGGCACCGCTGCGGATCGTAACTCTCGGCGACTCGCTGATGGCCGGATCCGGCCTCGAGCGCGACGAGGCGTGGCCCCAACTCCTCGCTCAGCGTGATGACGTGTCCGTGACGAATCTCGCGTGCGGCGGCATGGGGTTCGTGGTCTCGGGCGAATGCGGCACGTCTTACGCCGGCTTCTCCCCCGCGATCGCGGCACTGCAACCCGAACTGATCCTCGTGCAGAGCTCGAGCAACGACTTCTGGCAGGATGCCGACGACATCCGTACCGACACAAACGACACCGTGAACCAGTTGCGCGACGCCGCTCCCGACGCGCGCATCGTCGGACTCAGCACGATCTGGAACGACGATCCGGCGGTCCCGGACGACACGGCGACGACCTCGGACGCTCTCCGGGATGCCGTCGATTCGGTCGGGGGGACGTTCATCGACATCGGCCAGCCGCTCGTCGGTCACCCCGAGTGGATGCAGGACGACGACGTCCACCCGACCGCGCGGGGCGAGAGAGCCATCGAGCAGACGGTGTTCTCCGCTCTCGAGGACGCCGGCGTCCTCTCCTGACGGCCGCTCGTCGGCGGGGCCGGAGCGACCGCTCGGCGGCCGCGGGTGTCAGCCTCGGCCGAGGAGCTTCTGCAGTTCGGCGAGGTCGGCCTCGCTCGGCGCCTTCTGCCCGCCCAGACCGAAGCCGGAGCCGGTCGCGGGAGCCGCAGCGGCGATGCCGGCGTTCTCCGCCGCCCGCTTGGCAGGGTTGCCCGAGCGCGAGCCCTTCGCCTTCTGCTGCTTCCCGCGCTTGGAGGAGGCGCCCGGCTTGCCGCCGATCGAACCCATTCCGGGGATGTTGGGCACTCCGCCGCGCGCGACGGTCTTCATCATCTTGGCGGCCTGCTCGAAACGTTGCACGAGCTGATTGACATCGGTGACGGTCATTCCGGAACCACGCGCGATGCGCAGGCGGCGCGAGCCGTTGAGGATCTTGGGATTGCGACGCTCGGCGACGGTCATGGAGCGGATGATCGCCTCGGTGCGGTCGATCTCGCGCTCGTCGAAGTCCTCGAGCTGCTGCTTCATGGACCCCATGCCCGGGAGCATCCCGAGCATCTTCTTCATGGAGCCCATCTTCTTCATCTGCTGCATCTGCTCGAGGAAGTCCTCGAGCGTGAAGGTCTCCGTCGCGAGCTTCTCGGCGACCTTCATCGCCTCGGCCTCGTCGAAAGCCTGCTGCGCCTGCTCGATCAGCGTGAGGATGTCACCGAGATCGAGGATGCGCGAGGCCATGCGGTCGGGGTGGAACGGCTCGACGTCGTCGAGACCCTCACCCGTGGACGCGAAGATGATCGGACGCCCTGTCACGGATGCGACCGAGAGCGCGGCGCCACCGCGGGCGTCACCGTCGAGCTTCGACAACACCACGCCGGTGAAGTCGACGCCGTCCTGGAAGGCCTTCGCCGTGTTCACGGCATCCTGACCGATCATCGCGTCGATGACGAACAGCACCTCGTCGGGCTGCGTCGCCGTACGGATGTCGGCCGCCTGCTTCATCAGCTCGGCGTCGACGCCGAGTCGCCCGGCGGTGTCGATGATGACGGTGTCGTACTGCTGACGCGTGGCGTACGCGACGCCATCGCGGGCGACCTTCACCGGGTCTCCGACGCCGTTGCCCGGCTCGGGGGCGTAGATAGCGGCTCCCGCGCGCTCGGCGACGACCTGGAGCTGGTTCACGGCGTTGGGGCGCTGGAGGTCACAGGCGACGAGAAGTGGCGTGTGTCCGTCCTTCTCGAGCATCTTCGCGAGCTTGCCAGCGAACGTCGTCTTACCCGACCCCTGGAGGCCCGCGAGCATGATGACCGTCGGCGGGTTCTTGGCGAACTGCAGGCGACGCTGCTGACCACCCAGGATGCCGATGAGCTCGTCGTTGACGATCTGCACGACCTGCTGCGCGGGGTTCAGGGCGCGGTTGACCTCATCACCCAGCGCGCGCTCGCGGACGGCGGCGGTGAACTCCTTGACCACCGGCAGCGCGACGTCGGCGTCGAGCAGGGCACGCCGGATCTCACGGACCGTCCCGTCGATGTCGGCGGGGGTGAGCTGCCCCTTCTTGCGCAGATTGCGGAAGGTCTCTGTGAGCCGGTCGGAGAGCGTGCCGAAAGTCGCCATGATGGAAAGAGTTTACGCGGCCGTCCCGGTTACCGCCGCCGCTGCGGCTGGGCCGTCGCGCAACCTCCGTGATTCGCCGGGGCGCAGTCCGATGAGGGCGATCGGACTGAGCGTGCGCAGATCGCGGTGGAGACGACGGATGCCACGCGCTCAGGCCGCCGCCAGGGCCTCCGACAGCGTCTCGGTCAGCGCACGACCTGCTGTGTGGTCGGCCCACGCCCAGACCGCCGCGAGCACGGCGGCCGACAGCGCCGCTCCGCGCACCTGAGCGGGAAGCGGCGCCGTACCGTCGCGCACAAGCCGCGCCGCCGTCTCGCGCTGCAGCCGGAACTGACGGATCGCACGGTCGCGATCGAGCTCGGCGGCGATGCCCATGGCATCCGCGTTCACGATGGCCAGGGCCAGGGCGTCGGGTGCGAGCCCGTCACCGATCCCCAGGAGTACGTCGTGCACCGCACCCCCGTCGCGGAGGTCGGCGACCGCCGCGTCGACGCGCTCGTCGAAGCCCGACCAGAGCACGTCGCTCTTGGCCGAGAAGTAGTTGAAGAAGCTCGATCGGCTCACGCCGGCGCGGCGCGTGATGTCCGACACCGAGGTGGCGTCGTAGCCCTTCTCCAAGAACAGTTCGCACGCGGCCTCCGACAGCACCTCGCGTGACGACGCGCGGGGGCGTCCCGTTCGCGATTCGGTGGCCATGACGACAGCCTACGGGCGTGCACATGTGTATTCTTGGACGCAATCCAACAACCGGGAGCGGTGATGCTCGAGATTCTTCGCGCGGGGCTCGGCCCCGACTACGTGCCGTATCTGGACGGCTGGGCTCTGCAGCGCGTGGTGCACGCCGACGTCGTCGCGGGGACGCGGCCCGACACGTTGCTTCTGCTCGAGCACGAACCGGTCTACACCGCGGGCAAGCGCACGGAGGCGCACGAACGCCCCACGGACGGCACCCCCGTGATCGACGTCGATCGCGGCGGCAAGATCACCTGGCACGGCCCGGGGCAGCTCGTGGGCTACCCGATCGTCCGGCTTCCCGAGCCGCTCGACGTCGTCGCTCACGTACGACGCCTCGAGGGTCTGCTCATTTCCGCCCTCGCCGCGCACGGTGTCGAGGGCTTCCGCGTCGAGGGGCGCAGCGGCGTCTGGGTGCGTCGCCCGCTCGGGGTCGACAAGGTCGCGGCGATCGGCGTGCGCGTCGAGAAAGGTGTCACCATGCACGGGTTCGCGGTCAACTGCGACAACACTCTGGCCGGATTCCGGGGCATCGTTCCCTGCGGGATCACGGATGCCGGCGTCACCACGGTCAGCGAGGTCGTCGGCGCCGAGGTCTCCCCCGCCGACATCATCGCCAGTGTGGAATCCGTCTTCCGCGCCGAGTACTCGGCGGTGGCCGCGTGAGCGCCTGCGGAACGGGCAGCGCCGGGGGCGCGGCATCCACGGCTCCGAACGGCCGCAAGCTCCTCCGCCTCGAGGTGCGCAACGCGCAGACCCCGATCGAGCGCAAGCCCGAGTGGATCAAGACGAAGGCACGCCTCGGGCCCGAATACACGGCGCTGCAGAATCTCGTGAAGACCGAGGAGCTGCACACGGTGTGCCAGGAGGCCGGGTGCCCGAACATCTTCGAGTGCTGGGAGGACCGCGAGGCGACGTTCCTCATCGGCGGCTCGCAGTGCACGCGGCGCTGCGACTTCTGCCAGATCGACACGGGCAAGCCCGCGGACTACGACACCGACGAGCCGCGCCGCGTCGCGGAGAGCGTGTCGCGGATGCAGCTGCGCTACGCCACGGTCACCGGCGTCGCCCGCGACGACCTGCCCGACGAGGGCGCCTGGCTGCACGCGGAGACGGTGCGGCGCATCCACGCGGAGAACCCGGGAACGGGTGTCGAGATCCTCGCGACCGACTTCTCCGGCAACACAGCTCTGCTCGACGAGGTCTTCTCGTCGCGGCCGGAGGTGTTCGCGCACAACGTCGAGACGGTGCCGCGCATCTTCAAGCGCATCCGCCCCGCGTTCCGGTACGAGCGGTCGCTCGGGGTGCTGACCGCGGCGCGGGACGCTGGGCTCATCACGAAGTCGAACCTCATCCTCGGCATGGGCGAGGAGCCGGAAGAGGTGGTGCAGGCGCTCCACGATCTGCACGAGGCCGGAACGGACATCATCACCATCACGCAGTACCTGCGTCCGACCCCGCGGCACCTTCCGGTGCAGCGCTGGGTCAAGCCCGCCGAATTCGTCGAGTTCAAGGAGGAGGCTGAGCGCATCGGGTTCCTCGGGGTGCTTGCCGGTCCGCTGGTGCGGTCCTCCTACCGCGCCGGACGCCTGTGGGCGCAGTCGATGGTCTCGAAGGGCCGCGAGATCCCGCCTCACCTCGCGCACCTCGCGAAGGACATCGCCGCGGCCGACGCGGGCTTCGCGCAGGCGGTGTGAACGGCGCAGAGTAGACCCGTCCACCCCCGCGAGGGAAGCTCCCTTTCCGTTCGTCTTCGAGGTCTAGCGTGACGCCCGGTCATCCGACCGCACGTGGGAAACACCTACTCGAACGGAGCCTCCCGGTGGACCTCGCCGTCCTGATTCCCGTCCTCCTCGTCGTCGCCCTTTCCTTCTTCTTCGACTTCACCAACGGCTTCCACGACACCGCCAACGCCATGGCGACGTCGGTCGCCACCGGCGCACTCAAGCCCAAGGTCGCCGTCCTCATCTCCGCCGTGCTCAACCTCGTCGGAGCGTTCCTCTCCACCGCTGTGGCCAAGACCGTGTCCGAGGGCATCCTCGCCCAGGACGATCAGGGCCTGCCGAACATCACCGTCCCGATGATCTTCGCGGGGCTCATGGGCGCGGTGCTGTGGAACCTCCTCACCTGGTGGCTCGGGCTGCCGTCCAGCTCGACGCACGCACTGTTCGGCGGGCTCATCGGTGCCGCCGTGATCGGCGCCGGATTCAGCGCGGTCGAATGGGGCGGGGTCCTCTCCAAGATCGTCCTGCCGGCGCTGCTGTCGCCGTTCATCGCCGGATCGGTCGCCCTCCTCGCCACCTACCTCGTCTACCGCGTCACGCGGATGGCCAGGGTCGCTGGTTCGACCACCGCCTTCCGGCACGGGCAGACGGTCTCCGCCTCGCTCGTTTCCCTCGCGCACGGGACGAACGACGCGCAGAAGACGATGGGCGTCATCACCCTGACGCTCATCGTCGCGGGATATCAGGAGGCAGGGACCGCGCCCCCGTTCTGGGTCATCCTCGGCGCGGGTCTCGCGATCGCGCTCGGCACCTACCTCGGCGGGTGGCGGATCATGCGGACGGTCGGCAAGCGCATCACCGATGTGAAGCCCCCTCAAGGCTTCGCGGCCGAGACGAGTGCGGCATCCACCATTCTCATCTCCTCCACTCTGGGCTTCCCGCTCTCGACCACCCAGGTGACCTCCGGTGCCGTCGTCGGCTCGGGGCTGGGCAAGCGCCTCGCCTCCGTGCACTGGAACGTCGTCGCCCGGATCGCGTTCGCGTGGATCGTGACCCTCCCCGCCGCGGCCCTGGTCGGCGGACTCGCCGCGTGGGCGGCCGGCGCCGGCACACTCGGTCTCGTCGCGGTGCTGCTCCTGGGGCTCGGCGCGTGCGCGGGGCTCTTCCTGCTGGCCCGCCGCAAGCCCGTGTCGGCCGAGAACGTCAACGATGAGTCCCTGGACGCCGACGGCCCCGGCCGCTCGGATGAGAGCAAGCAGGAGGCACGCGCATGAACGGCATCCGACACGCGGCGTCGGCGTCCGCCGGATGGCTCGGCGTCGACTGGGGTTCGATCGGGCTCGTGTTCGTCGTCGGCCTCATCGCGACCCTGGTCATCGTGGGGCTCTACACCGCGGGCATTCGCCTGCTGGCGGTGGGGGCACCCGATATCCAAGTTGTGGCCGACGGCGACCCCGAGGGAGCCGACGCGGTCGTGACCGAGCGCACCCGCCCCCGCCCGGTGGCGGCGACGATCGGCGGATTCGCGTGCTTCGCCGGCTTCGCTGCCGCGGTGCTCTACGGCATCTACCTGGTCATCCCCGCATTCCACGGGCACTGACCGCCGGCGCGGGTCAGACCGGCCAGATGTACGGCAGGTCGTCGGGGATGTCCCCGAAACGGGGCCGGTAGAACTCGGCATCCTTTCGGACGAGGTTCGACCGGTGCGCGAGGTGGAACGCTTCGTCACCGAGCCACGGCGGCAGGTCCAGGGCGTCCTGGGCCTGACCGTCGACCTCGGGCGCGAAGGCGAGGATCTTCTGCCGCACGGTGTCGGCGCGCCCCTGCGCAATCCACGCGTCGGTCATGACGAGGCCGTACGAGACGAGCGCCGGCAGGTGTCCGTCCCACATCTTCGCCGCCGGGTGGTGGCGCCAGCCGTGATCAGGGACGGTGAGCGCTCGCAGCAGTTGGAACGTCTCGACGCGCTGCTTGCCGAGACGACGCCCGTCGAGAGCTTCCGCGGAATCGATGAACGACGGGTACGGCAGGAACGTCTGCACGGGGTCAGTCGGCGCTGGTGACCGACTGCACCTGCCCGTCGGAGGCGAGGTTCACCAGGAGAACGTCGTCGGTGGAGTCGGGATCGAGCGCGTACTCGAGGACGGCGAAAGGATCGCTGCCCCCGTGCTCGTCCGCCAGGATCGTCATGCTCATCAGCTGCAACGACTTGATGACGTCGATGTGGGTGTCACCGGAGGGATCGCTCAGCAGATCGTCGAGCTCCTCGCCGAGAGTCGCCTGCTGCTGGAGGATGTACTCCGTCACCTCACTGGTGCGGTCGTCGAGTTCGTTGACCATGGCGTTGCGCGCCGCGAGGTCGATCGTCTCCAGCGACGAGATCATCGCCGCGGCGACGTCGAGCGCGTCGATCGACACGTCGTCCTGGTCGGGAGCGGTCAGGTCGACGGTGACGCTCTGATCGCCGAACTCGACGTTCTCCGACCAGAAGATCGACCCGTCGGGTCCCGACTCGAGGAGTCCGAAGAAGTCGTGCTCGATCGCCATTCCCCCATGAAACCAGCCAGACCCGCCTCGCGAAAGGCGACCCGCCAGAAGGGCGAAGTGCGGTAAGGGGGTCAGTCGACGAGCGAAGCCGCGAACACATGGGGCGTGAAGCCGGTGAGGTCGTTGATCCCCTCGCCCTGTCCGAGCAGCTTGACCGGGATGCCGGTGCGTTCCTGCACCGCCAGGACGAAACCGCCCTTGGCCGAACCGTCGAGCTTTGTCAGCACGAGACCCGTCACTCCCGCGCTGTCGAGGAAGGCTTGCGCCTGCATCAGGCCGTTCTGGCCGGTGGTGGCATCCAACACCAGGAGCACCTCGCTGATCGGTGCCTGCTTCTCGATGACGCGCTTGATCTTGCCGAGCTCGTCCATCAGGCCGCCCTTGGTGTGCAGACGCCCGGCGGTGTCGACCAAGACGATCTCGGTGCCCGTCTCCTTCGCGTGGGCGACGGTCTGGAAGGCGACGGATGCCGGATCCTGGCCCTCGTGCTGCGGGCGGACGATCGTGGCTCCCCCGCGCTCGGCCCACGTCGCGAGCTGATCGACGGCCGCGGCGCGGAAGGTGTCGGCCGCGCCGACGACGACAGTCCGGCCGTAGCGCTGGAGGAACTTGGCGAACTTGCCGATCGTCGTCGTCTTACCCACGCCGTTGACGCCGACCACGAGAACGACGGCCGGACGCTCGGTCAAGCGCAGGGTGGTGTCGAACTTCGCGAAATGCTCTTCGAGGGTCTCGCGCAGCATGCGCTGGAGGTCGCGCGGATCCGTGGTCCGATAGCGATCGACCTTCTCCCGCAGCTCGTCGATCAGCCGCTCGGTGACGTCCGGACCGAAGTCGGCGGTCAGCAGAGCGGTCTCGAGGTCGTCCCACGTGGTCTCGTCGATGGTGGGTTTGACGAACAGTCCGCGCAGCGCGCGACCGAGCGACCAGGAGTTCTCAGCCATTCCTTCAGCTTACGGGGGCCGGTTCCGCCCCCGCGCGGGCGCGATCGCCAACGCGCTGTCCGACGACGGCTGACACACCGTCCTGACGCATCGACACGCCGTACAGCGCATCGGCGATCTCCATGGTGCGCTTCTGGTGGGTGATGACGATGAGCTGGCTGCTCTCGCGCAGCTTCTCGAAGACGCCCAGCAGCCGGCCGAGGTTCGCGTCGTCGAGGGCCGCTTCGACCTCATCGAGGATGTAGAAGGGGCTTGGACGAGCCGTGAAGATCGCGGTGAGGAACGCGACCGCCGCGAGCGACCGCTCGCCGCCCGACAGCAGCGAGAGCCGTTCGATCTTCTTCCCGACCGGGCGAACGGCGACCTCGATGCCCGTGGTCAGCGGGTTGTCCGGGTCGGTGAGAGAAATACTTCCCGCGCCGCCCGGGAAGAGGATCGGGAAGATCTCGCCGAACGCCGCGCGAGTGTCCTCGAAAGCGGCCGTGAAGATCGTCTGCATGCGCTCGTCGAGCTCGGCGATGATCGTCTGCAGATCCGCGCGGGTCTGCTGCAGGTCCGCGAGCTGCTCGGTCAGGAACGCATGGCGCTGTTCGAGCGCCGCGAACTCCTCGAGCGCGAGCGGATTCACCCGCCCCAGCTGACCCAGCTTCCGCTCGGCATCCTGCAGTCGGCGTTTCTGCGCGGCGCGGTCGAACACTTCGGCTTCCACGCCCTCGGCGGCAGGGATGAGCTGATCAGGACCATATTCCGAAACGAGAATGTCTTCGTTGAGCGACAGCTCGGACTGCACGCGTTCGAGCAGGCTCGTGACGTGGAGCCGCTTCTCATGCATCTGCAGTTCGAGGACGTGGACGCTCTCGGTGAGGCGCGCGAGGCGCTCGCGAACCGCCGTCTCCTCACTGCGCGCCCGGGTCAGGTCGGCCGTCACCGCGGAGCGGGCCGATTCTGCGGAGGCAAGCTCGACGCGCGCCTGGCTGACCGACCGGTCGATCGAGTCGAGCAGCGGCGGAAGGGCTCCCGCCACCTCCGCGGCGATCTCGCGCTGTGCGCGGCGGATCACGGCGCGGCGCGCCGCGGCGTCCGCGGCGGCGCGCTCGCGTTCGCGCTGCTGCTCCAGTTGCACGATGCGGGCTTCCCCGGCCCGCACCCGTTCCCGCAGGGTCTCGATGTCGAGCCGCGCGCGCATCTCGCCCTCGCGGGCCGTCTCGAGATCGGCGAGCATCCCCTCACGGGCCGAGGCGTCGAGGAGCGGCCGAGGCACCTCGAGAGCCCGCGCGAGGGTCTCGTCGGCGACGCGCGCTTTCTCCTCCGCATCCGCGACCGCGGCCTGCGCCTGCGCGAGGCCGACCTCCACCCGCTCGCACTCCGCGACCGCCGCCTCGTGACGGACCGTGACGCGGTTGAGCTTCTCGGCGTGCGCGGCGAGGGCGGCGTCGTGGGCGCGGAGGGTCGTGAGCGCCTCCTTCGTGCGCGCGCGAGCATCGGTGAGTCTCTGCTGCGCTTCGGACAGGGCCTCCCGCAGCGAGTCGGCGATGACGGTGACCTCGGCGAGCCGATCCGTCGCGGCATCCCGCTCGGCGGCCAGTTCGAGCCGCGAGCGACCGCCCCCGGAGCCGGCACGCAGAGTCCGGGCGGTCAGGACCGCACCGTCCCGCGTGACCACGACGCTGCCCACCGGCGCCGCCTCCAGCGCCGGGCGCGCCGCCTCGGCGGCGGCGAGGTCGTCGACGATCACGACCCCCGACAGGATGCCGAGAACCCCCGCGGGAGCGGTGACGACGTCCACGGCACGCACGCCCCCGTCGACCTCGAAGCCGACGGATCCGTCGGGGGCATCGGCGACCGCGATCTCGACCACGCCGAGGTCGCCCTCGCGCGCGGCGCGGGCCGCGGCGAACGCCGCGGCACCATCGTCGACGAGCAACCCTTCCGCGAGGGAACCGAGCGCCGCGGCGATGGCCGGCTCGTACCCCGCCGTGACCTTGACGGCGTCGCCGACGAGCCCGCGGATGCCGGCGGCTCCGCTCGCGGCGAGGTCCGCGGCGGCGTTGCGGACGTCGAGGGCGCGTCCGAGCGCGGTCGTCTGGGCCGTGAGGGCGTCCCTCTCGCGCTCGGCGGCGTGCAGCCGCTCGCGAAGACCCGTCACCTCGGTCTCGGTGTCGTTGGTCTCGCGTTGTGCCCGCTCGTAGGCGGATGCATGCTCCGCGGCCGACTCCTCCGGCGTCACGTCGGGGTCGAGCGCCGAGCGAGCCTCTTCGGCCTCCGCGAGTCGTTCGCGCGCGGCATCCAGAGCGCGCTGCTGACGGTCGACGGCACCGCGCACGGCGGCCAGGCCCGACGCCGCCGCCTCCGCGGATCCGCGCAGCGCCGTGAGCTTCATGTCGTGCTCGGAGACGAGCGCGCTCTGCGCGGCGATGTCGGCGTCGAGCGCGTCGAGCTCTGCGCGCGCGCGAGTCACCGTCCGGGCCGCGTGGGCCGCGGCATCCTGAGCATCGCCGAGCCCGTCTGCGATGTCGTCGATCTCGGCGCGCACGTCGTCGATCATCGCCTGGGTGACGGTGGGAGCGGCCGCGGATGCCTCGCCGTCATCATCCGCGAGCAGCGTGAGTCGCTGACCGGCGAGGGAGTACAGCCCGCGCAGGCGCTCCTGCACCTGTTCGAGGGAGAACGTCACGCTCCGCGCGCGGTCGACAGCTTCGGAACGCTGCTCCTCCTCGAGTCGCTCGACCTTGGCACGGATGCCGTCCGCCTGGTCCTGAAGCATCAATCGTTCGGTGTGCCGCTCGCTCTCAGCCGCTGCCGCGTCAGCGAGTTCGCGTCGGAGCTGCACGAGTTCGTCGGCGAACAGGCGCGCTTTCGCGTCGCGGACGACGGCGGCGATCGTGGCCGCCTCCCGCGCGATCTCGGCCTGCTTGCCGAGCGGCTTCAACTGCCGGCGCAGCTCACCCGCGAGGTCGCTCAAGCGCGTGAGGTTGGTCTCCATCGCCTCGAGCTTGCGCACCGTCTTCTCTTTTCGGCGGCGGTGCTTGAGGATTCCGGCGGCTTCCTCGATGAAGCCGCGCCGCTCCTCGGCGGAGGCCTGCAGCACGGTGTCGAGGCGCCCCTGCCCGATGATCACGTGCATCTCCCGGCCGAGGCCGGAGTCGCTGAGAAGTTCCTGCACGTCGAGCAAACGGCAGGTCTGACCGTTGATCGCGTACTCGCTCGCCCCGTTGCGGAACAGCGTGCGACTGATCGTGACCTCGCTGTACTCGATCGGCAACGCCCCGTCGGCATTGTCGATCGTGAGTTGCACCTCCGCGCGACCGAGGGGTCCGCGCGTGGACGTGCCGGCGAAGATGACGTCCTCCATCTTGCCGCCGCGAAGAGTCTTCGCGCCCTGCTCCCCCATGACCCAGGCGAGCGCGTCCACGACGTTGGACTTGCCCGAGCCGTTCGGACCGACGATGCACGTGACCCCGGGCTCCAACGCGAACGTCGTCGACTGCGCGAAGGACTTGAATCCCTTCAGCGTGACGCTCTTGAGGTGCATGCGGATGCGCCTTCCCGACCCGGTGGACTTCCGCCTCACGCTACCCGACAGCCTGCGGAATTCCGCGGTGGCAGGCCGATGGAACCCCGGCTCGACGCGCCCGACGGTCCGTCGTTTCTGGATCTCCGCTTGACATTTGCTGAACGCCTTCGCTAGCGTCGGGGGTCGCAACCGACGTCGAAAGGAGGTCACCCCATGATTCGCAACACCACCGGCTCTCTCGCCACCGGCTTCACCGCCGCCCCCGTGCTGTCTGCACCGCTGCGCGGAGTGACCACCGCCGTCGGCATGCCTGTCCGTCAGGCGTGACGTCGCCGCGTTGAGACGTTCGATCGTCTCCGCTCCCGCCCTGGCATCCGCTCATCGGATGCCATGCGCCCGGGTCTTCTGAGACCCCTCACCGCCTCCCGTCGGCCCTCGCCGACCGTGGCCTCTCTGCTCGTTCTTCCTCATCGGAGCCTCCGCATGAACTCATCGCTCACGCGCGCGCCGCAGCACACGGTATCCGCGCTCTCGCTCCCCGTCGTCGAGACCTCGGCCCAGCGCCGTCTCGGTCCGATCGACCGACTCTCTCTCCGCCTCGGCCTCTGGTTGCTCGTGCGCGCCGCCGCGCGCGCCGATCAGGCCGTCCAGCGCGCAGCCCAAGCGGCCTCGGCAGCCGACCAGGCTCGCCGGAACGCCCATGAGCGGGCGCTCCGCGAGGCCGATTGGCAGCGCAAGGCGCTCCACCTGCGTCCGCCGCTGTGAACGGGCGGGGCCGCTCACCCCGGCCCCGCCCGCCTTCTCGCCCGACTCTCTCCCTCGAAAGATCCCTCATGACCACCCTTCCGGCCGGCCTCGAGCTGCGCCCCCTTCACATTCCGGCATCCATCGATGCCGCCGACGCCGCGGACTTCCTCGAGATGTCGCGCGTGCGGAACCTCGTGTACGCCGAGATCGCCGGCCACGACGATCGCGCGATGCCCGCCGACGAACTGCTGCCCGTCTACCGTCCGACCGCTTCTCAGATCCGCCTCGTGTGGATCGCGGTCTGGAAGGGCGAGGTCGTCGGCCGCGTCGGCCTCGATCTCCCGCAGGAGGACGGCGCCCGCACCGGCTTCTGGCTCATCGAACTTCTCCGCCGCGCGTGGGGTCGGGGCATCGGCCGCGCGGCGCACGACCTCATCGAGCGGACCGCCCGCGAGCACGGCCGGACGATCCTGCAGTCGTGGGCAGAACACCCCGCGGCCGACGGTCCCCAGCTCGACGCGCCGACGGGCTTCGGTCGCATCCCCCTCGATCGCGCCGCGCGCTTCTACCTCGCGGCCGGGTACTCCCTGGAGCAGATCGTGCGACAGAGCCAGCTCGACCTCGAGGGTGCCGAGCCACACCTCACCCGTCTGCTGGCGGATGCGGAGGCCGCGGCATCCGGCTATCGCGTCATCCAGTGGACGCTCCCCACGCCGCCCGAGTTCGTCGACGGCTTCGCCTACATGAAGTCACGCATGATCACCGACGCGCCCTCGGCGGGCCTCGATCATGACGAAGAGGTGTGGGATGCCGCCCGCGTCGCGGACTGGGAACGGGTGTACACCGACTCCGACCGCCACTTGCTCGTCACCGTCGCGCAACACGTCGACTCGGGCGAGCTGGCCGCATTCAACGAACTCGTCATCGGGAAGGACCGGACGGCGGTGACCAATCAGGAGGACACCCTCGTCGTCGCGGCCCATCGAGGGCACCGACTCGGAATGCTCGTGAAGTGCGCCGGGCTGCTCGCCTGGCGCGCGGCCGTGCCCGAGTCACCGCGCGTGATGACGTGGAATGCCGAGGAGAACCGGCCGATGCTGTCGATCAACGAGACGATCGGCTTCGTGCCGATGTCGTACGAAGGGGCGTGGCAGAAGATCCTCGACTGAGCCGGGGTGCCGGCGCGGGTCGCCGGCACCCCGGGACTTCGATCTCAGATCCCGTGGCCGAGCATTCCGCGCTCGCGCATGTCGTCGAGCGTCTCGATGATGGTGGTCTCGGCCGGACGTGGTGCGAAGCCGAGCTCCGCCTTCGCCCGCTCGTTGTGAATGACGAGAGGGGGCAGCTCGTCGCCGGGCACTTCCTCGGTCGGAGCCGCCGCGGCGAGCTCACCCAGGTGCGCGCGCAGAACGGATGCCACTCCCAGCCACGAGATCGTCGGTCCGTCGGCGAGCAGCAGGTACCGTTTGCCGGCGGCATTCGGGGTCGTCATCGCCGACAGGTGCGCCGCGGAGACGTCGCGGACGTCGGCGATGCCGAAACGCTGGCGCGGGGCGAGAGGCATTCGGCCGCCGAGCATCGCGAGGAATGCCTGCAACGATGACCGCGGGTCGGCGGTCAGCGTGGGTCCGGCGATCCAGGTCGGGTTGAGGACGACGAGCTCGAGTCCGTCCCCCTCCCGCTCGATGAACTCCCATGCGGCGCGCTCGGCGACGGCCTTCGAACGTGGGTACGCGGGGAGTTCGGGAGCCGCGGGATCCGTCCAGTCGCGCTCGTCGAACTCGCGGACGCCCTTGGCGTTCACGGGCTTGGGCGAGTAGCCGACGGCCGCGAACGACGAGGTCAGCACGACACGCTCGACGCCGGCGTCCCGTGCCGCGCGAAGGACACGCAACGCGCCGTCGCGGGCGGGAGTGACCACGAGGTCGGCGTCCTCGGTGGCGTGGGTCATCGGGGATGCGAGGTGGTAGACGCCCGCGACGCCCGAGACCGCGGCATCCCATCCGACGTCGTCGGTGAGGGAGGCGACGGTGAGGTCGAGGCCGGCGTCGTCGACCCCGGCCCGTCGTACGGCCTCGCGGAGCGCAGGTTCGGCGTCGAGGGAACGGACGGCGGCGCGAACGGTGGCGCCCTGACGGAGGAGATCGGCGACGACCCGGGTTCCGAGATAGCCGGAGGCCCCGGTGACCAGCACGGTGTGGTGAGAAGTGTTCATACCGAGAGTCGACCAGGCCTCAAGCGCATGAAGTCAAGCGCGGATGAGCGTCTCCAGCTCGGGGTAGATCTCGTGAACACGCACCTGCGCTTCGGCCTCCGCCTCGGCGTCCCCCCGATCGCGGGCGTCCCACAGCGCGGACTTGCGGCGCAGGTACTGCAGGTGCACGTTCAGCGTCGCGATCTCGAGCTCCACGCGTTCGGCGTGACGGAGAAGGATGTCGCGCTGCTGCGCGGCAGCGGCGTTGCCCCGCGCACGATTCGCCTGGTACGTGCGCATGTCCTCGATCCCTACGCCCATCGCCCGGAGACACGCGAGCACCTGCAGGTCGTCGAGGTCCTTCTCCCCATACCGGCGGTGACCGCTGCTCGGGTCGCGGGAGATGGGGCCGATGAGCCCGACTTCTTCGTAGTACCGGAGGGTGGGTTCGCTGAGCCCGGTGCGGCGAGCGGCCTGCTGGATGGTGAGCGCTGACATACCCCCAGCTGAGCACACTTCCAGCGCTTGAGGTCAAGCACCCGCGGCTTCCGAAACGCCGAGACGTCATTCCGCCGACGTCTCCCTTGCAGCGTGCGGGCGGGTTGTCGGCGGGATGCTGTCTCGCGGCCAGGTGGCGCGGCCAGGTGGCGCAGCCACGTGGCGCGACCAGGCACGGTCAGCGCAGCCGCTGACACCTCGGGCAGAAGTGGCTCGAGCGGTTCATGAACGACACTCGCACGATCGGTCGGCCGCAGCGCGGACACGGCTGACCCGTGCGGCCGTACGCGTTGAGCGAGTGCGCGAAGTACCCGGCCTGCCCGTTGACGTTGACGTACTGGGCGTCGAAGCTCGTGCCGCCCTCGGCGAGAGCCTTCTCCAGCACCGCCCGGACCTCGGCCAGCAGCCGGTTCACCGAACGGGTCGGAAGATCGGATGCCACGGTCTCGGGGTGGATGCGTGCGGCCCACAGCGACTCGTCGGCGTAGATGTTGCCGATGCCGCTCGCCACGGTCTGGTCGAGGAGCACACGCTTGATGCCCGACGACGTGCGCGCCAGCCGAGCGCGGAACCGTGCGTCGTCGAACGCCGGGTCGAGCGGATCGCGGGCGATGTGTGCGACCTGGGTCGGAACGAGCGGCAGGGACGATCCGCGGCCGCCGGCCGCGCCATCCGGTGTGACCACGAGCTCGTCGAGCGCGAGCGAGCCGAACGTGCGCTGATCGGCGAACACGACCGACAGCGGACCGTGTACCGGATGCTCGAGCTCGATGCGGATCCGCTCGTGCCGCTCCTCCGGCGCGCCGGGCACGCGCAAGAGCATCTGCCCGCTCATGCCGAGATGCGTGACGATGGCCTCGTCCGCGCCCACCGGCATCCACAGGAACTTGCCGCGCCGCACCGCCGAATCGATCCGCCGGCCGGTGAGCTCGGCCTCGAAGTGCTCCGGCGTGCCGGAATGCCGGGTGAGCGCACGCGCATCGCGCACGTCCACCGAAGCGATGAGTGCGCCGGAGACCGCGGGTTCGAGGCCCGCTCGCACGACCTCGACCTCGGGCAGCTCAGGCACGGGCGTTGAGCTCCCGCCACGCGTCGAGTGCGGCGGCCATCTCGGCCTGCTTCTTGCTCGACCCGGTGCCGTGCGTGACGACGTCGCCGACGGTGACGGTCGCGGTGAAGCGACGGTCGTGGTCGGGACCGGCGGCCTCGATCGAATACACCGGCGCCGCGAGTGAGTGGCGAGCGGCGATCTCCTGCAGGCTCGTCTTCGGATCCATCGCCGCCCCGTATCGATCGGGGTCGGTCAGCAGCGGCTCGACGAGACGCAGCACGAGGCCCGTTGCGGCATCCGGGCCGGCGGAGAGGTACGTCGCCCCGATCACGGCTTCCATGGTGTCGGCCAGGATCGAGTCCTTGTCACGACCACCGGTGAGGATCTCACCGCGGCCGAGACGCACGTGATCACCCAGTCCGATTCTCCTCGCGACCTCGGCGAGGGCCACGGTCGACACCACGCTCGCGCGGCGCTTGGCGAGACTGCCCTCGTCGAGATCCGGATGCCGGGTGTACAGGCGCACCGTGACCGCCTGGCCGAGCACCGAGTCGCCGAGGAACTCGAGCCGCTCGTTGTGCGGGATGGCGCCGTTCTCGTAGGCGAACGAGCGATGGGTCAGCGCAAGAGAAAGAAGCTCGGGGTCGATGTCGACCCCGAGCTTCTCGATGAGCGCAGCGTTACGCGTCACCGGACGTTGATCAGACGTCGGCGACCTTGCGGCCCTTGTACTCGAGGAAGAGCTCGGTGCCCTGCGAGTCGGTGACGACCTTCGCCTGGTGGGGGCGGCTGTAGACGACCTTGCCGTTCTCGATGGTCTTGACCAGCGCGGGGGCTTCGGCCTTCCACTGCGCGCGACGCGAGCGGGTGTTGGAGCGGGAGACCTTCCGCTTCGGGGGGTTACCTGCCATGGCTAGCTCTTCTCTGTCTTGGGGGCGGCGCGGAGCGCATCGCCGTCGTCTGGGGTGTACTGCTGGAGCGCGGCCCACCGGGGATCGGCGGGCGTCTGCTCCGTGTCGCCGGCGCTCTCCGTCAGCTTCTCACCCGTGACCGGGTCGAGCCCGAGGCAATCCGGCTGACACACCGGCTGGAACGGAAGCGAGAGGACGATGGCATCCCGGACCAGATTTTCAAGATCCACGTGGTCGTCTTGAACTTCGAAGTCGTTCGCTTCATCCCCAGGATACGCGAAAAGTTCCTGGAACTCGACTTCGACAGGCTCGGTGATGTCGGTGAGGCACCGTCCGCACACGCCCGTGGCGGTGGTGTCGACCGTTCCCGAGACGAGGATGCCCTCGTGAACCGACTCCAGGCGGACGTCGATCTCGAGGATCTCCGCGGCGGCGATGGACACGAGACCCTCGCCCCATTTCTCCGGGGCGGGGATGTCGAGCTCGTGCTCGCGCATCTCGCCCGGGTGGCGCTCGATGTCGCGGACGGGGAGCTGGAAGGGTCCGGGGCGGTGGGTTCTCACGGTCGTCCATGCTACCCGGGTGCCCCTGGGCAGGGGCCGTGCGGCGCGAGACGTCAGAGGCCGCGCGCGCCGGTGTCGAGGAACCGCGCGACGGGCGCGGGAACGTAGGGCGAGACGTCGCCGCCGAGAGCGGCGACCTGACGAACGAGCGAGCTCGAGACGAGCGCGTGCGACGGGTCGGGAAGCAGGAACACCGTCTCGACGTGGGCGAGGTCGCGGTTCACGATCGCCATCGGGGTCTCGTACGCGACGTCGACCTGCGACCGGATGCCTTTGACCAGCACCTGCGCGCCCACATCGGTGGCGTAGTCGACGAGAAGACCCATGCTCCACGCGGCGACGATGACGTCGCCCTCGATGCCCTCTTCCTGGATCGACTGCTCGAGCAGCGCCTGGCGCTGGGCGATCGGGAGCATCGCCTCCTTGCCCGGGTTGTGGACGACGAGCACGTGGAGCTGGTCGAACAGACCCGCCGCGCGGCGGATCACGTCGAGGTGACCCCGCGTCGGCGGGTCGAAGGAACCGGGTACGACGGCGATCCGCGGACTCATTCCGCCAGCCTACCGATCACGACTTGGCCAGGGCTGCGCGCTCCTCGACACCGACGCGTCGCTCGAGAGCGGCGGCGAGTCCGGGATGGCGCACGAGCGCGGGGTCGTCGGCGAGCACCGTCTCGGCGGCGGCGCGGGCTTCGACGATGAGATCGGCGTCCGTGACCACCCGCAGAAGACGCAGCGACGACCGCACGCCCGACTGTGCTCCCCCGAGCACGTCCCCCTCACCGCGGAGCTCGAGATCGACCTCGGCGAGCTCGAACCCGTCGAGCGTGCGAGCCACGGCCTCGACGCGAGAGCGTGACGACGTCCCCGGTGCGGCCTCGGTCACGAGCAGGCACAGGCCCGGAAGTCCGCCGCGGCCCACGCGACCGCGCAGCTGGTGGAGCTGCGAGACGCCGAACCGGTCGGCCTCGAGGATCACCATGGTCGAAGCGTTCGGGACGTCGACGCCCACCTCGATCACCGTCGTCGCCACGAGCACGTCGATGTCGCCGCGCGCGAACGCCTGCATCACGGCATCCTTCTCATCGGCGTGCATCTTGCCGTGCAGGATCTCGACGCGGATGTCGGCGAACGCCGGCAGCGTGTCGAGCAGAGCCCGCACCTGCACGACGCCCCACCGGGTGCGCGTGTCGGCTCCGTCGGCCGGTTCGTCACCGACCTCGTCGGAGGTCAGCTTCTCGGCGTCGATCGCGGCGCACACGACGAACACCTGGTGCGTCTTCGCCACCTCCTCGGCGACGCGGTCCCACACCCGCGCGAACCACCCCGGCTTCTCGGCGAGCGGCGCGACGAACGTCTGGATGCCGGCCCGCCCCGCGGGCATCGTGCGGATGGTCGAGACATCGAGGTCGCCGAACACCGTCATCGCGACGGTGCGAGGGATCGGCGTCGCGGTGAGGACCAGGGTGTGCGGCGACTCGCCCTTGGCGCGGAGCGCCTCGCGCTGGTCGACACCGAAGCGGTGCTGCTCGTCGACGACGACGAATCCGAGATCGGCGAACGTGGTGGTCGAGCTGAGCAGCGCATGCGTGCCGACGACGATCCGCGCCTGACCGGATGCCACGCGGAGCGCCGCGCGACGACGCTCGGCAGCTGGGAGCTGCCCGGTGAGCAGGGTCGGCATGAGCTCGGGCGCGAGCTGCGGGCCGAGCATCTTGGCGATCGACCGCACGTGCTGGGCGGCGAGCACCTCGGTCGGCGCGATCAGGGCGGACTGCCCGCCGGACTCGGCGACCTGGAGCATCGCGCGCAGCGCCACCAGCGTCTTCCCCGAACCCACCTCGCCCTGCACCAGACGGTTCATGGGCCAGTCGCCGACGAGATCCTCGGCGATGCGGGCACCCACGCTCTCCTGGTCGGGAGTCAGCGCGAACGGCAGGCCCGCGTCGAAACGCTCGAGGAGTCCGCCCGGGGCCGCGGGCCGCTTCGTCGCCGACAGCGCGCGAACGAACTGCCGCTGCTGCAACAGCGCCGTCTGCAGCACGAACGCCTCCTGCATGCGCAGGGTCGCCACCGCGGGAGGGATCTCGTCATCGTGGTACGGGCGGTGGATGTGCTCGAGCGCCGTCCGTGCGCTGACGAGCCCGTGACGCTCCCGGAGACTCTCGGGGAGCGGGTCGTCGATGGCACCGAGACCGTCGAGGACGAGGGCGATCGTCTTCTGCACGAGCGGGCTGGGCACGGTGCTCGTGGCCGGATAGATCGGGATGGGCCGCTTGGAGTTCACCTCGGCCTCGGCGCGGGCCTCTTCGAGATCGTCGAACAGCGAGTAGTCGGGGTGCGTCAACTGCGTCTGCCCCCGGTACTCCCCCACCTTGCCCGAGAAGATGCCGCGCCGACCCGGCGTGAGGTCTTTGAGCCGCCACGACTGGTTGAAGAACGTCAGGGACATCCGCCCGTCGCCATCGCTGATGATGACCTCGAGCAGTGATCCGCGACGGTTCTGCATCCGCCGCTCCGTCGCACTCACGACCTCGGCCACGATGGTGACCGGCTCGCCGATCGGCAGCGTCGAGATCGGGGTGAGCTCACCGCGCTTGGCATACCGGCGCGGGTAGTGCTCGAGCAACTCGCCGACGGTCTTCATGCCGAACGCGCGCTCGAAGGCGGTGGCGGTCTTCCCGCCGACGGCTCCGTCGAGTCGGGACGACAGCGTGAGACCGGGCATGCTCCGAGTCTAGGCACGGCCCCGGACACGCGGTTTGTAGGGTGAGACGGTGACACGCATCATCTCCGGCCGCGCCGGCGGCACGGTCCTCGACGTCCCCCCGAAGGGCACGCGTCCCACGAGCGACCGTGTGCGCGAATCGCTCTTCGGCGCCCTCGACTCCGCCGACCTCGTCGACGGGGCGCGCGTCCTCGACCTCTACGCAGGCTCGGGCGCGCTCGGGCTCGAGAGCCTCAGCCGCGGCGCCGTGTCCGCCGACCTCGTCGAGCTCTCCGCTCCGGCGGCGACCCTCATCCGCAAGAACGCGGAGCGGGTGCGCGCCGCCGGCGTCACGGGCACCGCCCGGGTGCACCGCGCGAACGCGGCGACGTACGTCGAGGCCTCCGTGGCCGAGTGGGACCTCGTGTTCCTCGATCCGCCCTACGACGTCTCGGATGACGAGGTCGCGCGGATCCTCGCCGGGCTCGCTCCCCGGCTCAGCCCGGATGCCACGATCATCGTCGAGCGGGCGAAGCGCTCCGCCGCGCCGGATTGGGCGGCCGCCGGGCTGGAGGCCGATCGGGACCGCACGTACGGCGACACGACGCTGTGGTGGGGCCGCCCGCTCGCCTGAGCGCCGCGGTCAGCCGCGACCCGCGTCCCAGTCCCGGTAGGGGTCCCAGCCCGTCCGTCCCGTCCACGGTCGACCATCCACCGTGATCGCGACCTCGCCGCGCTCGGCGACCGTGCCGACACGGCGACCGAGACCGACCGTCCCCCCGGGGAAGGTCACGAGAAAGCCGTGATCCTCTCCCCCGGCCAGCGTCGACACGGGGTCGTCGCCGAGAGCGTCGGAGTCGAAGGCGATCGTCACGCCGGACGCGTCGGCGAGGCGCTCGGCATCCAGGGCCAGTCCGTCCGAGACGTCCATCATCGCGGTGGCGCCCGCGTCAGCAGCGGCCAGCGCGGCGCCGATAGGGGGCCGCGGGCGCAACTGACGATCGAGGGCTTCCGCGTCCTCGCGACTCAGCGCCGCCCGTGCCTCCGGCGTCACCGGGATCGGCGCTCCCGCCGTGTCGACGAAGCGGGAGAAGAGAACGTCCAGACCGCGTGCCGCGACGCCGAGGTCGCCGATGACGTGCACCGCGTCCCCCGGCCGGGCACCCGAGCGCAGGACCGGATCGCGGCCGTCGAGGCTTCCCAGGGCCGTCACCGCGATCGTCAGCGTGTCCGAGACGGTGAGGTCGCCGCCCTCCACCGCACACCCCGGTGCCAGCTCGGCACAAGCCCGCGCGAGACCGTCGGCGAGACCGTGGACGAACGACAGCGGAGTGTCATCCGGCATCGCCAGCGCCACGAGGAGCGCGATGGGCCGGGCGCCCATGGCGGCGACATCGGAGAGGTTGACCGCGGCGGACTTGTACCCGAGATCGACCGCCGATGACCACGCGAGGCGGAAATCCGGGCCATGCACCAGCGTGTCCGTGGTGGCGACCACGCGTCCGTCGGGAACCGCGAGCACCGCCGCATCATCGCCCGGCCCTACCGGGGCGGAGGAAACGGGGAGTCGTTCCAGGATGCCGCGGAGCACCTGCCCCTCGGACAGCTCCCCCACGGTGGTCTCGGCGTCTGTCACCCTCCCACGCTATTAGCCTGGAGGGGTGCCCCGCTCCCGTCGTTCCCTCGCGCTGATCGCCGTCCTCGCTCTGCTGCCGGGTCTCGCGGCGTGCAGCACGACGGTGTCGATGGAGGCCGCCAAGGGCGCGAACGACCCCGCGTGCGCCCAGGTCGTCTCGCGCCTGCCCAAGACCATCTCGGGCCAGGAACGGCGATGGACCGACGCTCAGGCGACCGGCGCGTGGGGCGATCCGGCCGCCATCCTGCTCACCTGCGGGCTGGAAGCGCCCGGGCCCTCGACGCTCCCCTGCCGGCCGTTCGACGGCGTCGATTGGCTCGTCGACGAATCGCAGGCCGACCAGAATCGCTACACGCTGACGACGTTCGGGCGCCAGCCCGCCGTGCAGGTCTACCTCGACTACGCCGCGGCCAGCAGCGCCGACGTGGCCCAGGCCTTGGCGCCGCTGATCCGCGAGTACCTGCCCGCGACCGGTGCCGTCTGCTCGTCGCCGTCGGACGCGACCCCCGCGCCGACCCCGACGCCCTGACGACGCCCGCGCCCGCGCGACATCTCAGTCGCGCGCGAGCGCCGCGTCGAGGACGTCGCTGATCAGGTCGGGATACGACAGCCCGGAGGCGATCCAGCACGTCGGGAACATCGAGATCGGGGTGAACCCCGGCATCGTGTTCACCTCGTTCACGTAGAACTCGGTGCCCGTGTAGAAGAAGTCGACGCGCGCTAGGCCCTCGCCGCCGAGCGCCTCGAACGCCTGCGCCGCGATGCGCTGCATCTCGGCGAGCTCGCCGTCCTGCAACTCGGCGGGGCACACGAGGTCCACCCCGGGGACGTTCAGGTACTTGGCCTCGAAATCGTAGAACTCGCGACCGGTGACGACGATCTCACCGGCGACGCTCACCCGCACCGGACCGCCGTCGCGGCCGGGGAGGACGCCGCACTCCAGCTCACGTCCGACGATGGCCTGTTCGACCAGCACCAGACGATCCTCGGCGAAAGCCGTGTCGAGGGCGGCATCCAGGTCTTCCCAGCGGGAGACCTTCGTCACACCGACGCTCGATCCCGCCTCGTTGGGCTTGACGAACACGGGCAGGTCGAGGGATCGGATGCGTCGCTCCCACAGGGCTCGATCCCGCGCCAGGTCGGCGCGCGTCACGGCCACCCACGGCACGACGGGCACACCGGCCGAACGCAGCACGCGCTTCGTGACGTTCTTGTTCATACCGATCGCCGACATCAGGACGCCGCCACCGGCGTATGGGATACCCAGCAGCTCGAGGAGTCCCTGGATCGTGCCGTCCTCCCCGAACCGCCCGTGCAGGATCGGAAGCACGACATCGATGTCACCCAGAGACCGCTCACCGTCGGCATCCGTGACCGTCCACTCGCGCGAGAGGACCGAGTCGGGCAGTCGCACCCGCGTGCCGTTGTCGACCACCTCGGGCAGCGCCTCGGGACGCAGCGCGAACTTGTCGGGATCGTCCTCTTCGAGCACGAAAGCGCCGTCGCGGGTGATCCCGACCGGAATCACCCGGAACCGCTCACGGTCGATCGCCCGCAGCACCCCGCCCGCCGTGGCGGAACTGATCGAATGCTCGCTGGAGCGCCCGCCGAAGAGCACCACCACCGCCGGTTTGGTCATTCTGCGTCCTCTCGCCCTGCGGCTGGTCGTCGTCGGTCGTGAGATGGGGCGCGATGTCGCGCGGATTCATTGTGCCGTCGAGCACCATCTTCACCTGCCGCACGATCGGCATGTCGACGCCGACCTCGCGCGCCAGCTGCAGGACGGGGGCGACGGATGCCAAGCCCTCCGCGGTCTGCTGCATCTGCTTCACCACGTCCTGGTAGCTGTACCCCTGCCCGAGCAGGCGCCCCGCCGTGTTGTTGCGGCTGAGGGGCGACTGACACGTGGCGATGAGGTCGCCGAGACCGGCCAGACCCTGCAGCGTCTCGGGCTGGGCCCCCTGCGCGACGGCGAAGTCGGTCATCTCGACCAGACCGCGCGTGATGATCGACGCTTTCGTGTTCTCGCCGTAGCCGACCCCGTCGACGATGCCGATCGCCACCGCGATGAGATTCTTGAGCACGCCTCCGAACTCGGTGCCGATGACATCGGTGTTCACGAACGACCGGAAGTAGCGGTTGCGGGCGCGACGGGCGACCGCCTCGGCGGTCTCGGGGCTGAGCGAGCTGATGACGGCCGCGGTCGGTTGCTCTCGGGCGATTTCGAGAGCGAGATTGGGACCGGATGCCACGGCGATCCGCGCGGGGTCGCACGACAGCACCTGCTCGATGACCTGGCTCATGCGAAGCCCCGAGGCCTTTTCGACGCCCTTCATGAGCGACACGATCGGCGCATCGGTGTGGTCGACGAGAGGCTTGACCGCCGCGAGGTTGTCGCGCAGGGCTTGGCTCGGGATCGAGAGGTAGATCTGCTCGGCACCGTCGAGTGCCTCGGCGAGACTCGTCGTCGCGGTCATCGTGCGCGGCAGGTTGATACCCGAGAGGTACCGGCTGTTGCGCTTGGACTCGGTGATCTCGGCCGCGAGTTCGGGACGCCGAGCCCACATGACCACGGAGGCGCCGCCGTCGGCGAGGATCTTGCCGAACGTCGTGCCCCAGCTGCCGGCCCCGACGACGGCGACCTTCGGCGCGGGCGCCTCGCTCTTACGACTCAAGGCGGCCCGTCTCGTTCTGTCCGTGCTGCGACGGGTTCCAGCGCTCGGCCGGCGCGGGGAGACCCCGCAGGCCGGACAGCATCTCGGCGATCCGGGCCATGAGGGCGTCGGTCGCTCGCGTGAGAGTCGCCGGCTGGGTGGCGGTCGCGCGGTACTCGGCGACGTCCATCGCCGGGCCGAATTCCACAATCACGTGCGAGCGGCGCGGGAACCGGAGCTTGCCGTAGCGGGGAAGGATCTGCTGCACGCCCCACTGTGCCATCGGGATGAGCGGCAGATCGCCACCGAGCGCGAGACGAACCGCGCCCGACTTGCCGCGCATCGGCCACAGCTCGGGATCGCGGGTCAGCGTGCCCTCGGGGTACACGATGATGCCGCGGCCGTCGCGGGCGATGTCCTGCGCGGCCTTGATGGACTGGTTCGCGCTCGCGGACGTCCGGGGCACCGGCACCATGCCCGTCGCGCGGAGCGCCGAACCCAGCACGGGAACCTTGAACAGACTCTCCTTCGCCAGGAAGCGCGGCGCGCGGCCGCCGCGCCAGACCGCCACGGCGACGATGAGCGGGTCGAACTCGGAGTTGTGGTTGGGCGCGAGGACGTAGGCGCCCTCGTGCGGCAGGTTCTCGACTCCGCGCAGCTCGATACGGGCGAACAGCCCCACGAGGGGGACGACGACGGCGGCGAGGGGCCAGAAGGCGCTCGGTCGGCTCTTCTCCGGGGACGCCGTCACGGCTCAGCCCACGACGTCGAAGTCGGCGTCGAGAGCGGTGAGCTTCTCGAGGAACTTCTCGTATCCGCGGCGGATGATGCCGATGTTGCGCACCGTCGACTCGCCCTCGGCCGCCAGCGCGGCGATCACGTAGCTGTATCCGCCCCGGAGGTCGGGCACCTCGACGTCGGCACCGTGCAACGGCGTCGGGCCGTTGATGACGGCGGCCTGCTCGAGATCGCGGCGCGGAACGCGGCGGTCAGGGCTCGCGATGCCCTGGGGGTGCACGACGATGTCGGCGCCCATCTTGTTCAGCGCCTGGGTGAAGCCGAGGCGGTTCTCGTAGACCGTCTCGTGCACGGTCGAGGTGCCGTGGGCCTGCGTCAGCGCCACGATCAGCGGCTGCTGCCAGTCGGTCATGAAGCCGGGGTGCACGTCGGTCTCGACCATGACGGGCTTGAGGTCGCCCCCGCGGCGGAAGAGGATGCCGTCCTCGCGGACGTCAAACCAGCCGCCGGCCTTGCGGAAGACGTTGAGGAACGTCAGCATGTCCTGCTGGCGGGCGCCCTTGGCGAAGATCTCACCGTCGGTGGCGAGGGCGGCGCACGCCCACGAAGCTGCCTCGTTGCGGTCGAAGATCGCGCGGTGGTCGTACCCGACCAGGCGGTCGACGCCCTCGATGAAGATCACGCGGTTGGGCTCGTACGAGATGATCGCGCCCATCTTCTGCAGCACCGCGATGAGGTCCATGATCTCGGGCTCGATCGCGGCGTTGCGGAGTTCCGTCACGCCCTTGGCGCGGACAGCGGTCAGCAGTACCTGCTCCGTCGCGCCGACGCTGGGGTACGGCAGCGTGATGTCCGCGCCGTGCAGACCGTTCGGCGCCGTGATGCGGATGCCCTCGTAGCTCTTGTCGACCACTGCACCGAAGGCGCGCAGCGCGTCCATGTGGAAGTTGATCGGTCGATCGCCGATGCGGCATCCACCGAGGTCGGGGATGAGCGCTTCGCCGAGCAGATGCAGCAGCGGACCGCAGAACAGGATCGGGATGCGCGACGCGCCGGCGTGCGCGTCGATCTCCTCGAAGTGCGCGGCCACCGCGCCCGAGGGGTCGAGGTGGAGCGTGCCCTCCTCGTCGCCTTCGGTGACGGTCACGCCGTGCACCTCGAGGAGCGAACGCACGACCTTGACGTCGCTGATGCTCGGCACGTCGCGGAGGGTGCTCGTGGTGTCGCCGAGGAGCGCCGCCACCATCGCCT
The DNA here is from genome assembly GCF_047238045.1 of Microbacterium canaveralium. Classification (NCBI taxonomy): domain Bacteria; kingdom Bacillati; phylum Actinomycetota; class Actinomycetes; order Micrococcales; family Microbacteriaceae; genus Microbacterium; species Microbacterium canaveralium. The sequence continues at coordinate 1,863,144 of NZ_JBDFMA010000003.1, forward strand.
TGGTCACGAGGTTCTTGGCCCCCTTGACCTCGACCGTGCCCCGCAGGGGACGCCCCCCGCGGATGGCGAGGGTTTCGGCCTGATCCCAGCCCGGCTGCGCGGTGACGGGGTCTCCGGAGTCGGTGACGAGTGTGCTCATAGGGGGGTAGACCTCACTTCGTGGACGAGGGGCGGCGGGACGGCCCGATCGGGCCGACCGGGCTTAGCGGACCGGGAGGGTCCGCGGCCGCCATGCCTCGCGGCGCGCCTCGAACTGCGCGATCTTGTCTTCGTTGCGCAGGCTGAGCCCGATGTCGTCGAGCCCTTCGAGAAGCCGCCACCTAGTGTAATCGTCGATGTCGAACGAGACTCGGAGGTCGCCGAGTGTGGCGGTTCGCGCCTCCAGATCGACGGTCATCTCGACGCCGGGCTGCGCCTCCACGGCCCGCCAGATGCGCTCGACGTCCTCTTCGCTGATGACCCCCGTGACCAGGCCCTGATTGCCCGAGTTGCCGCGGAAGATGTCCGCGAACTTCGGGCTCAGAACCACGCGGAAGCCGTAGTCGCGCAGAGCCCAGACAGCGTGCTCGCGGCTCGAGCCGGTACCGAAATCCGGGCCCGCGACGAGGATGGATGCCGAGCGGAAGGCGTCCTGATTCAGGACGAACTCGGGGTCCTGCCGCCAGTTGGCGAACAGCGCATCTTCGAAGCCCGTCTTGGTGACGCGCTTGAGGTACACGGCGGGGATGATCTGGTCGGTGTCGACGGCCGAGCGCTTCAGCGGGGCCACCACACCGGTGTGGACCGAGAACTTCTCCATGTCAGGCCTCCGCCCCGGTCGTGACGGTCTCCGCGGGCAGCGGCTCCAGGTCGGCGGGGCTCGAGAGCGTGCCTCGAACCGCCGTCGCGGCGGCGACGAGCGGCGACACCAGGTGCGTACGGCCGCCCTTGCCCTGGCGCCCCTCGAAGTTGCGGTTCGACGTCGAGGCGCAGCGCTCGCCGGGGGCGAGCTGGTCGGGGTTCATCCCGAGGCACATCGAGCAGCCCGCGAAACGCCACTCGGCGCCGAACTCGGTGAAGACCTTGTCGAGCCCCTCGGCCTCGGCCTCCAGACGAACGCGCGCCGACCCGGGGACGACCATGACGCGCACGTTCTCGGCCTTCGAACGGCCGCGGATGACCGACGCGAAGGCACGGAGGTCTTCGATCCGGCTGTTGGTGCACGAGCCCATGAAGACGGCATCCACGGGGATGTCCTTCATCGGCGTGCCGGCCTGCAGATCCATGTACTCCAGAGCCCGCTCGGCGGCCGCGCGCTCGTTCGGGTCGCTGATCTCGGCGGGCGTCGGCACCACGTCGGAGAGCGACACGCCCTGACCGGGGTTGGTCCCCCATGTGACGAACGGCTCGAGCTCGTTCGCATCGAGGAAGACCTCGGCGTCGTAGACGGCGCCCTCGTCGCTGGGGAGCGTGCGCCAGTAGGCGACGGCGTCGTCCCAGTCCTGTCCCTGGGGAGCGTGGGGCTTGTCCTTGACGTACGCGAAGGTCGTCTCGTCGGGGGCGATCATGCCCGCGCGGGCGCCGGCCTCGATGGACATGTTGCACATCGTCATGCGCCCCTCCATCGACAGAGAGCGGATCGCGCTGCCGCGGAACTCCAGCACGTAACCCTGGCCGCCGTTCGCACCGATCTTGGCGATGATCGCGAGGATGATGTCCTTCGCCGTGACGCCCGGCTTGAGGTCGCCCTCGACGGTAATGGCCATGGTCTTGAACGGCTTGAGCGGCAGCGTCTGCGTCGCCAGCACGTGCTCGACCTCGCTCGTGCCGATCCCGAACGCCATCGCGCCGAACGCGCCGTGCGTCGAGGTGTGGCTGTCGCCGCAGACGACGGTGATGCCCGGCATGGTGAGACCCAGTTGCGGTCCCACGACGTGGACGATCCCCTGCTCCTTGTCGCCCAATGAGTGGATGCGCACGCCGAACTCCTCGGCGTTGCGGCGCAACGTTTCGATCTGGGTGCGGCTGGTGAGATCGGCGATCGGCTTGTCGATGTCGAGCGTCGGGGTGTTGTGGTCCTCCGTCGCGATCGTCAGGTCGAGGCGGCGCACCGGGCGACCCTCGGCACGCAGACCGTCGAACGCCTGGGGGCTGGTGACCTCGTGAACGAGGTGGAGGTCGATGTAGATGAGGTCGGGCTGGCCGTTCTCGCCCTTGACCACCAGATGGTCGTCCCAGACCTTCTCGGCCAGGGTGCGCGGACGATCCGGAATGTGGATGCCGTCGATCGATGTCGTGCTCATGAGACTTGCGTTTCTCCTCGAATGGGATGTGAGGCCCCGCGACGAACTCCGCGACGAGAAAGGCCTAGAACAAGGTCTCGTCGCGGCCGCTAAGGAGGAGGCCGAAGATCCGCACCTCGTCACGATACCACCGGGCAAACGCGCGCTCTCCGCGTAACACGGCGCCGCACGTTTGGGCGCGGAGCGCCTCCGCGTGCGAGCCTGTCGCCACGCCGCAGGAAGGAGAGTGCCGAATGGGCACGCAGGATGACACCGGGTTCTCGACCCGTCAGGTGCACGTGGGGGCATCTGTCGCGCCGGCTTCGCCTCGAGCCACGCCGATCTACCTGACCGCGGGCTTCACGTTCTCCGACCTCGACGAATCCGCCGCGCACTTCGCCACCGGCAGCGGCTTCGGCTACACCCGGACCGGCAACCCCACCGTGCAGGCCGTCGAGGAGCGCATCGCCTCCCTCGAGGGCGGCGACCAGGCGATCCTCGTCTCGAGCGGCCAGGCCGCCGTCACCGTGGCACTCCTGGGACTCCTGGATGCCGGTGACCACATCGTCGTGTCCGAGCACATCTACGAGGGCACGCGCGGGCTGCTGCTCGACAACTTCTCGCGCCTCGGCATCCAACCGACGTTCGTCGACACCTCCGACCTCGATGCCTGGCGCGCAGCGATCACGCCGCGAACGAAGGCTCTGTTCTCCGAGACCCTCTCCAACGCCCGCAATGACGTGCTCGACGTCGCCGCCGTCGCGGCCATCGGTGCGGAGCACGGGATCCCGCTCGTCGTCGACAGCACGTTCACGACGCCCTACCTCCTCCGTCCGATCGAACACGGCGCCGCCATCGTCGTGCATTCGGCGAGCAAGTTCCTCGCTGGCCAGGGCGCCGTCCTGGGCGGGGTGATCGTCGATGACGGGCGCTTCGACGCCGCGGCATCCGGTCATCTGTTCCCTCACCTCGTCGGCACCGACCGGCTCGGCGGAGCGAGCTACGCCGAGAAGTACGGACGCCGTGCGCGAGGGCAGTACCTGCGCGAGAGCGTCGCTCCGCGTTTCGGCCCGTCGCCGTCGCCGCTGAACGCCTTCCTCATCGGTCACGGCGTCGAGACGCTCAGCCTGCGCGTCGAGCGCCAGTCCGCGAACGCCCTCGCGGTCGCCCAGTGGCTCGAGGCCCAGCCCGAGGTCGAGCGAGTCGACTACGTCGGTCTCCCCTCCCACCCGCACCACGCGCTCGGGCGGCGTTACCTCACCCGCGGCAGCGGCTCGGTGTTCACCGTCACGCTGCGCGGGGGGCTCGAAGCCGCGCGGCACGTCGTCCAGTCGGTCCGCCTCATCACGCACATGACGCACCTCGGCGACGTACGAACGCTCGTGCTGCACCCGCAGAGCACGAGCCACTCGGCGCGCACCGTCGCCGAACGCGAGCGCGCCGGGGTCTTCCCCGGCACGATCCGTCTCTCGATCGGCATCGAGGACATCGACGACATCATCGCCGACCTCGCCCAGGCGATCGAAGGCACGGCATCCCTCGCCCTCGACGAGGAACTGACGGATGCCGTCGATCAGCACGAGGTCGTCGTCCTGTGAGCCGGCTGCAGCACTTCGGCTGGTTCCTCGCGCGCGGGTTCGGCCCGCACGGCTGGGGGCACCCGTACCTGCGGTGGAACCACCGGTGGACCGAGCCGGGGCTCTACCAGGACTCCGCCCGCACGCTCGAGCAGGCGGGCTTCGACCTGCTCATCATCGAGGACGCCCCCTCGCTCGGAAGCGCCGAGACCATCGACCTGCGGGTGCGTCACGCCTTCGGCGGCCCCAAGCACGACCCGTTGCTCCTGGCGCCGTACCTCTTCGCCGCCACGCAGCACCTCGGCGTGGTTCCCACGGTGAATCCGGCGGCCTCCCTGCCGTACACCGCGGCGCGCCAGTTCGCGACGCTGCAGCATCTCAGCGGGCACCGGCTGGGTCTGAACGTCGTGACCGATACGGGCAGTGCCCGGCATTTCTCGACGGCACCCCAACTCGGACACGATGCGGCCTACGACCGGGCGGAAGAGTGGGTCGACGGGCTGCGCGACCTCTGGCGCAGCTGGGGCGACGGTGCCCTCGTCGAGGACGAGGCATCCGGCGTGTACGCCGACGGCACCCGACTGGCCCCCACCCGGCATCGCGGCGAATACTTCGGTTTCGACGGTCCTCTCAACGCCGTTCCGTTCACGGACGGCGAGCCCGCGATCGTCTCCCCCGGCGGCTCCGGCCGCGGACTCGCGTTCGCGGGGCGAAATTCCGACGTGCAGCTCGCCCTCGCCCCTCTCGACGAGCAGAGCATCCGCGCGTATCGGGCACGCATCCACGCCGCAGCCGAAGCGGCCGGCCGCGCCCCGAGCGACATCAAGATCCTCTTCGCGATCCAGCCCGTGCTCGTCTCCTCGGCGGAGGAGGCCGACCGCCTCGTCGCGGCATCCGCGCATCCGGACGACGCCGCCCTGCTCGCCATCGCCCGCAAGCAGTCGAGCGATCTCGAGACCGACCTCACCGGTCTCGACCTCGACGCCCCATTGGACCGCCGCATCTTCGGCGAGCACGTCTCGGAGGGCAGCATCCGCCGACTCGTCGGGAAACACGAACCCGAGGCGCCGTTGCGCGCGCTCCTGGCCGCGCACGCGCGCCTCGGGCGTCTAAACGACGGCTCGGGCTTCGTGGGCACAGCGGACGAGTTCGCCGACCGGATCGAAGAGCTCGGCGACTGGGGCAACGACGGCGTCCTGCTGTGGGGCGACCTGCACCCGGTCACCGTGCACCGGTTGCTCGACGATCTCGTCCCGATCCTCCGGCGCCGCGGCATCCTGCGCGAGGAGTACGTGCGGGGTGGGCTGGGCGCCAACCTGCGCGCGTTCTGACCGGTCTCAGTCGCGGTCGGGCTGCTCCACCGTGGGAGGAGTGCCCTTCTCGTCGGCGACCCGCGCAGCGGCGTCGTGCGGTTCTGCTGCGGCGGGCTCGCGCCGCGACGCGATCAGGCTCGCGATCGTCGCGACCGCCATCGACAGCACGATCACCACGAGCGAAACCCACGTCGAGATCTCCGGCGCCCACTCGACCGACTCGCCGCCGTTGAGGAAGGGGAGCTCGTTCACGTGCAGCGCGTGGAGGATGAGCTTCACGCCGATGAACGCGAGGATGAACGCGATGCCGTAATGCAGGAACCGCAGACGCTCGAGCAGGTCGCCCAGGAGGAAGTACAGCTGCCGCAGTCCCATGAGCGCGAAGAGGTTGGCGGTGAACACGATGAACGGGCTCTGGGTGATGCCGAAGATCGCCGGGATCGAGTCGATCGCAAAGAGCAGGTCGGTCACGCCGATCGCGGCGAAGACGATGATCATCGGCGTGAACACGCGCTTGCCGTCGATGCGCGTGAAGATCTTCTTCCCGTCGTAGGCGTCGCTGATGGGCAGAACGCGACGCAGCATGCGGACGATCAGGTTCTCGCGCTGCGTGTCGTCCTCGTGATCGTCGCCGGGGAACGCCTGGCGGATCGCGGTATAGATCAGGAACGCGCCGAACAGGTAGAAGATCGGGCTGAAGTTCTCGATGATCGTCGCGCCGACGAGGATGAACGCGCCGCGCAGGACGAGCGCGATGATGATGCCCACCATCAGGACTTCCTGCTGATACCGCCGCGGCACCGCGAACTGGCCCATGATCAGCACGAACACGAACAGGTTGTCGATCGACAGGCTGTACTCGGTGAGCCAGCCCGCCACGAACTGCCCGGCGACCTCTCCCCCGGCCACGATCGCCAGCACACCCGAGAACGCCAGCGCCAGCACCACGTAGAACACGACCCACAGCGTCGATTCCCTCGGCGAAGGGATGTGCGGACGCGCCAGGATGATGAGCAGGTCCGCGGCGAGGATCAGGACGAGCACCACGAGTGTGACCGTCTGGAACACCGGGTCCAGCTGCAACTCCATGACGGGCCTTTCGTTCGGGGAAACGCTGAAGTCTATCGAGCCGCTGTGCCGCGCGGCATCCCGACCGAGTCTTCCTGAGACGATCGCGCGCGAGCGGACACCTCTGAGTGAGAGAGTGCTCGCACGGGTGCCGGATCGAGGGAACGGATGCCATGACCGACGACGTCATCGACGACAGGGCGCTCGTCGCGCGCGCCGCGGGCGGGTCGGAGGACGCCTTCCGGTCGCTGTACCGCGCCTACGTGCGGCCGGTGTATTGGATCGCGTTCGGACTCGTCCACGACGAGAGCGACGCGGAAGACGTCGTCCAGGAGACGTTCGTCGTCGCCTGGCGGAAGATCCCCCAGCTGCGGTTGGAGGGCGCATCCCTGTTGCCGTGGCTCGCGACAGTGTGCCGTCTTCAGGCGCAGAACCGCCTCCGGTCGCGCCGGCGGCACGGCGAGAACGCCGAGCTCGACGAACGGATCCCCGCCCTCGTCGACGTCGAGAAGCAGGTCGTCGAAGCCGAGACGGTCACGGCGATTCTCGCGGCCGTCGAACGCCTCGGCGATCTCGACCGCGAGATCTTCCGACTGTGCGCCGCCGAGGGCTACGGCTACCAGGCCGCCGCGGAGTCGCTCGGCGTCTCGCACGGCACCGTGCGCAACCGCCTCTCCCGCATCCGTTCCCGGGTGCGCGCCACCGCGATGGAGACGGAGACCCCATGACCACGCCCACTCTTCCCCCGCTCCGCTCCGACCGTGTGGATGCCATGGAGTCCGTCGTGTTCGCCCGGATCGCCGACGAGCGCGCCGCACGTCGACGACGGCGTCGCAACGTCTGGACGGGCGTCGGGGCCGCGGCTGCCGTCGTCATCGTCGCCGCGGTCGTCGGACCCGCGCTCACCACCTCGACCGGCACCTCGGGCTCATCCATCTCGGGTGTGAGCGAAGCCGGCGGCGCCGTGGATCCCGGCCTGGGGATCGTCGACGGCTCGACCAACGAGGGGGCACGAGGCGAGAGCGCGCCGCTCGCTCCCGGTGACACCGCGGGAGGCGCCGTGAGCGACGCCGCAGCATCCGCGGGTTCGACGGCGGATGCCGGCCGCGACATCGCCGCCACCGGTTCCAGCACCGTCGAGGTCGACGATGTTCGCGCCGCCATCGCGCAGATCACGGACGCCGCGGCCGCCGCGGGCGGGTACGTGGAGTCGTCCCAGGTGGGCAGCGGCGGGATGCCGATCATCCCACTGGAGGGGAACGTCTCGCAGCCCGCGGCGTCGTCGGGCTGGATCACGGTCCGCATCCCGGCCGAGGCGCTGTCGTCCGTGATGGACGGGCTGTCCGCCGTCGGCGACGTGACGGCGAACAGCGTCAACCGCTCCGACGTGACCGAGCAGACGGTGGACCTTCGGGCGCGCGTCGCCGCCGGAGAGGCATCCGTTGCACGTCTGACCGAACTGATGGCGCAGGCCGCGTCGGTGTCCGACCTCATCGCCGCCGAGTCGGCGCTGTCCGAGCGCCAGGCGCAGCTCGACTCCGACCGGGCGGTGCTGAAATCGATCGAGTCGCAGGTGGCGATGTCGTCGCTCAGCGTCCAGCTGAACGAACGCACGACCACCGTGACCGCCGATCCCGCGGGCTTCGGCGACGGCCTGGTCGCCGGCTGGAACGGCCTCGTCGCCACGCTCAACGGCGTCGTGATCGGCCTCGGGTTCCTGCTCCCCTGGATCGCGGTGGCCGCGGTGGCCGTGCTGATCGTGTGGGGCGTCCGGCGCATCGTGCGGAAGCGTCGGGGGTCGCACGAAGCGTAGGGCGAGCCCGGCCCCGGCTCCGCGCGAGCCGGGGCCTCCGGGCGGTGGGGCATGGGCTCGTCGTCCAGCTCCGGCAGGAAAAAAATGCCCCGACCATTCGGTCGAGGCATTTTTCGTTGGTGACCCCAGCGGGATTCGAACCCGCGTTACCGCCGTGAGAGGGCGGCGTACTAGGCCGCTATACGATGGGGCCGTTTTCGCAACCGTTCAAGTATGCACTACGCATGCCGCGCACGACAAATCGCCCCGCGGACGACTCGCATCCCGGGCGTGTCCGGCCCACGGTACCGCGCGAGCGGTTCCGGGGGAAGGGCGCGGACGGATCCGATGCGCGACGTTCACCCTGTGGCATCCCGATGGCTCACCGTCCAGCGGTTGCAGGCTCCCGCGCCGGAGAGTTGACTCGAACGCATGCAGGTCACCAAACACGAACACGCCGCTCTCGTTCTCACCGAGGCCGGCCACACCCTCGTCATCGACCCCGGCGTCTTCACGTCGCCGCTCGAAGACCTCACCGGGCTCGTCGGAGTCGTCATCACGCACGAACATCCCGACCACTGGACCCCCGAGCACCTCACACGGCTGCAGAAGGCCCACCCGGGCGTGCCGATCTACGGCCCCGAAGGCGTGCAGAAGGCGGCGGCGGGGTTCGACGTCATCCCCGTCCACCCCGGCGACACACTCGACCTCGGCCCGTTCCACCTCGAGTTCTTCGGCGGGAAGCACGCGGAGATCCACTCGTCGTTGCCGATCGTCGACAACGTCGGTGTCTTGGTGAACGACGCGTTCTACTACCCAGGTGACTCGTACACGGTGCCGAAGGGGGCGCACGTCCAGCTGCTCGCCGCCCCGGTGGGCGCACCGTGGCTGAAGATCGCGGAGGCCATCGACTACGTGCTCGCCGTCAAGCCGGCGCGTGCCTTCGCCACCCACGACATGACCCTCTCCGTGGCGGGGAAGCAGATGGGCGACGCCCGCCTCACCTGGGCCGTCGAGCAGAACGGCGGCACGTTCGTCGACCTCGGACCCGGGGATTCGACCGAGATCTGAGCGACTCACCGGGCCGAACTCCGGAGTTTTTGCGGCATCGCCCTGTCGGGCCACTCGTGGCAGACCGGCACCCGCATTTTCTCCGGAGTTCGGCACCTGCACACAACTGCACACCGAAACGCCGGATGCCACGAGCCCTGGGGCCCGTGGCATCCGGCGTTCTGTGACGCGAGTTCTTACTGCGCGTCGAGGTCGGTCTCGAGGAGCGCGACGAGCTCGTCGAGCGCCTGCTCGGCACCCTCGCCCTCGGCCTTCAGCGTCACGACGGTGCCGTGGCCGGCACCGAGCCCCATGAGAGAGAGGATGCTGCCCGCGTTGAGGTCTGGTCCGCCGGCGGCCGAGATGGTGACGGGCACCTTCTTCTCCTGCACGGCCTGCACGAAGAGCTTCGCGGGGCGGGCGTGGAGACCCGAGCTGCTGGCGATGGTGGCCTGACGTTCTGCCATGGTGATTCCTTTCGAACCGACGGGGTCTTAGGCGGCGACGGAGGCAGCAGGAGCGGCCTCGGTGACGGCGGCGTCCTTGGTGCTGCGACCGATGCCCTTGAGGGCGACGACGATCAGCGCCGTCACGACGGTACCTGCCGCAATCGCGAGGGCAAAACCCCAGAAGGGGTTGATGGCGAAGAAGACGAAGATGCCACCGTGCGGAGCGAACGACTGCACGCTCAGCCACATGCTGAGGCCACCCGTGATGGCACCACCCACCATCGAGGCCGGGATGACGCGCAGCGGGTCGGCCGCGGCGAACGGGATCGCCCCCTCCGAGATGAACGATGCACCCAGGAGCCAGGCGGCGGCGCCGTTCTCGCGCTCGACGGGGGTGAACCGCGGGCGGGCGAGGACGGTGGATGCCAACGCCATCGCGAGCGGGGGGACCATGCCGGCGGCCATGACCGCCGCCATGATCAGGTACGGCGTGGTGTTCGTCTGCGTCGCGGCTGCGAGGCCCGTGGTGGCGAAGACGTAGGCGACCTTGTTGACGGGTCCACCGAGGTCGAAGCACATCATGAGGCCGAGGATGACACCCAGGAGGATGGCACCGGCGCCGCTCGCGGCGAGGGAGGTGAGGCCCTCGGTCAGCCGCTCCATGAGCCACGCGATGGGGCGCCCGAGGAACAGGATCATCAGGCCCGAGGCGAAGATCGACCCGAGGAACGGCACGATCACCACCGGCATGAGGCCGCGGAGCCAACGCGGCGCGTCGAACCGGCCGAGCCACCAGGCGATGAATCCGGCGAGCAGACCGCCGATGATTCCGCCGATGAAGCCGGCGTTCATGAGCACCGCCACAGCGCCGGCGACGAAGCCGGGGGCGATGCCGGGACGGTCGGCGATCGCGTACGCGATGAAGCCGGCGAGCACGGCGACGATGAAGCCCATCGAGGTCGCGCCGATCATGAAGGCGACCGAGCCGAGGTACTGGCCCACCGGCCCGAGCGGCGAGGTGATGCCGTCGGTCGGGAGGTCCCACAGCGAGTTCTGGATGATGACGTTGGCCGCGTTCTGCGTGACCTGATAGCCCCCGAGCAGGAAGCCCAGCGCGATCAGGAGGCCGCCACCCGCGACGAACGGGATCATGTAGCTGACACCGGTCAGCAGCCACCGTTGGATACGGCGGCCCACCGACTGCTGACCCGCAGGGGCGCTGGCGGCAGCACCGGCCGCCGATCCCGCGACGCGCGGCGCATCGGGGTTGTCGACCGCGGCGACGGCTTCGGCGATGAGCTGCTTCGGCTGCTCGATGCCTCGCTTGACGCCGGCGCGGATGACTGGCTTGCCGGCGAAACGCTGCGGCTCGCGGACGTCGACATCGACGGCGAAGATCACGGCGTCGGCGTCGTCGATGACGCTCTGCGGAAGGGCCTTGTAGCCGCTGGACCCCTGGGGCTCGACGACGAGCTCGACTCCGTCGGTCTCCAGACCGGCGGTGGTCAGTGCGTCTGCCGCCATGAACGTGTGGGCGATTCCCGTCGCGCAGGCGGTCACGGCGACGATCTTCGTGGTCTTCGTGGCGGTGGCGGTGCGAGCCTCGGCGCGGGTCGTCGCGGGCGCGGCGGCAGCGGGGGCTTCGGCGGGGACGGATGCCGGGGTGATGGCATCCGTGATGATGCGCACGGCGTCGGCCGGGCTCGCCGCGTCCCGGAGACCGCCGGTGAAGTCGGGCTTCATAAGGCTGCGGGCGAGCTGTGACAGCACCGCGAGGTGCGCCTCGTCCGCACCCTCGGGAGCAGCGATGAGGAAGACGATGTCGGCGGGTCCGTCGGGCGCGCCGAAGTCGACACCGGGGGTCAGCCGAGCGAACGCCAGCGTCGGCTCGGTGACGGAGGCGCTGCGGGCGTGCGGGATGCCGATCCCGCCGGGGAGGCCGGTCTCGTCCTTCTGTTCCCGCGCCCATGCGTCGTCGAAGAGTTCCTGCGCGCTCGTTGCGCGGCCCTGCGCGACGACGCGCTCGGCCAGAGCACGGATGACCGACTGCTTGTCGGCTCCCAGGGGCGCGTCGAGGCTGACGAGCTCCGGTGTGATGATGTCGGACATTGTCTGGTGACCTTTCGTGGTCAGGATTCTGCGGTGAGGGTGGAGAAAACGGTCACGGCGATCGGCCCCGCGGGCAGATCGGCCGGCGTCGGGGCCTGCGTCCCCGGCAGGGTCGCCGCAGCTGCGCCGTACGCGATGCTGCGGGCGAGTCGGTCGGGAGCCGGAGCCCCCTCGAGGTCGGCGAGCAGGTAGCCGGCGAGCGAACTGTCGCCCGCCCCGACCGTGCTCGCGACGCGGATCTTGGGGGCGCGACCGCGCCACGCGCCGTCGGCGGTGAACAGCAGCGCTCCGTCCGCCCCGAGGGTCACGAGGGCGGATGCCACGCGCCCGGGAACAAGCGCGGCCGCGCGCCGCGCCGCCTCCACGACCACGTCGCCGTCGTCCGAGGCATCCTCGCCGACGAGCTCCGCGAGCTCCTCGTGGTTGGGCTTGATGAGGTCGGGGCGTGCCGACTCGACGACGGCGCCCAGAGCGGCGCCCGAGGCGTCGACCGCGATGCGGGGAGCACGCGCGCCCCAGCGACGCCGAACGGCGGCGATGATGTCGGCGTAGAAGGTCGGGGGCACACCGGGCGGCAGCGAGCCCGCGAGGACGAGCCATGTCGCATTCTCGGCCGCCGCGACCACACCTTCGGTGAGGGCTGCGGCCTCGGCGGCGGAGAGCTCGGCGCCGGGCAGGTTCAGCTTCGTCGTCTCTCCGCGCGGGTCGGTGATCGTGAGGTTGGCGCGCACGCGCCCCGCGACGGGCACGATCGCGAGGGCGACCCCCGCGTCGTCGAGGAGCAGCCGGTAGGGATCGTGGTCGTTCACCGGCACCACCGCGCGGGCCGCGGCACCGGCCGCCGACACGACTCGGGCGACGTTGACGCCCTTGCCCCCGGCATCCTCGCGTGAGGACTCGGCACGCTGCACTTCGCCGGGGAGCAGCGGACCGGCCAGCTGCACGGCACGGTCGGCCGACGGGTTGGCGGTGAGGGTGACGATCATGCGACACGCACCTCGGCGTCGGCGTCGGCGAGAGCCTGCGCCAGGGCATCGGGCGGGGTGGCGTCGGTGACGAGCACGTCGATCTCGTCGAGGCGGGCGAAGCGCACCAGCAGCTCCTCACCGAACTTCGCGGTGTCGGCGACGACGACGACTCGGCGCGCGGCCCGGATGATCGCGCTCTTCACCGCCGCCTCTTCGGGGTCGGGAGTGCTGAGACCGAATCCCGCGCTGAGGCCGTTGGTACCCACGAAGGCGATGTCGGGGCGCAGCTCCCCGATCGAGCGCACGGTGTGCGCGCCCACCGCAGCTGCGGTCACACCTCGGACTCTGCCGCCGATCGTCGTCAGCGCGATGCGTTCGTCTCCCGCGAGCAGGTGTGCGGCCTCCAGCGAGTGCGTGACGATCTCGACCTCGTGCGAGCTCTCCCCCAGGACGCCGGGCAGCTCGGCAGCGACAGCCGCGGGAGTCGTTCCCGCGTCGATGAAGATCGACCCTCGGAATCCGGGTGCGAGAAGACGCGCCGCCTCCGCGCCGATCGCCCGCTTGGCGTCACCCCGACGCAGGCGACGCTCGGACAGCGAGACCTCGGTGGTGCTCGCGCGATCAATGCCGACGGCACCGCCGTGGACGCGGCGAAGAGAACCGGTGCGTTCGAGGCGATCCAGGTCTCGTCGAACGGTCTCGGTGGTGACGTCGAAACGACGGGCGAGGTCGACGACGCTGACGCGTCCGATTTCGCGCAATTCGCGTTCGATGAGCTGCTGGCGCTCCATTGCGTACACGGGATCCCCTTCGAAGATTCCCACACACTACAACATGAAACAACACGAAGCAACGGTCAATGGGGCGCGAGCGCCGACGACGCACAGGCCTTCCCACACCGCGAGAGCGCGCAGACCGCGGCACGAGACGAGCTCGCACTGCGGTCTGCGGGAAATCGAGGCGGGTCAGGGAAGCGCGATCGAGGGATCCAGGAATCGGCTCGTGGCCAGCTGCTCCGCCGACAGCCCGTCGCGGATGGTCACGCCCTTCGCCGTCAGGATCGGCGTCACGATCGCCTGCACCTTCGCCACGCGCTCGGCGTCGAACGAGCCGAACGTGCCGTCGGCACCGTTGGCCGCGAGATCAAGCTCACGCTGCTGCACGGTCGAGTTCTCCGCCTCCTCGAGGGGGTAGACCCACCCGTTGTCGTACTCCTCCACCGCCTCCGCGATCATCGTGTTGGCCCGCGTCGGGTCCGCGAAGTAGTCGACGCTCGCCTGCTGGACCACGGGAACGAGCTTCGCGAGGCAGTCCGCCTGCCCCTCGATGTCGGCGCTCCTCGCCGCGAGGGCGACCGCGTAGATCGGGTAGCCGGTGTCCGCGACGAGCTGGTAGTCCAGGGGGCGACCCCACTCGGGCATGGCGTTCTCGTACACCCACGGCTCCACGGTCGCGAAGCCCTGCTGGGCCGCCGTGCCGTTCGCGGCCACGAAGGCCGCCGGCGTGCCGTCATACGACCCGTCGAGTTGATCGGTGCGCAGCAGGCCGGAACCGGTGAGGTAGTCCATGTACGTCGTGCCGTCGAAGTAGCGCACGGTCGCCGACGTCCGACCGAGGTCGGCGATGGAGTGCACGTCGGGGTAGGTCTCCGGGTCCCACATGATGGCCCACGGCGCCTTCTCGAACGTCGACATGACAGCGGTCGTCGGCAGGGCGTCGGATGCCGCGATCGCATCGTCGGTGTTCACCCAACCGAGAAGGATGTCGGGATCGGTGTACATCTGGGCAGGTACCCCCGAGAAGCCGATCGCGGGGCCGCCGGCGCGGATCTCGACGTCGACACCGGTCCACTCCCCCTGAGACATCAAGGGGCCGGAGACGCTCTTCTTCCCCGCGTCGATGCGCGCATCCGAGCCGAGGAGGGTGAACAGCCCACCCTGCTCCGCCTGCGGGTTCCAATCGGTCTGGATCACGACGGTCGCCGGACATACCGAGGAGAGATCGACGCCTCCGATCGGCATGTCGGAGGCGGATGTCGCAGTCGACGCACCACCGGAGGCGGCGCAGCCTGTGAGGGCGACGGCGATGACGGCGCCGGCGGAAAGGGCGGACAAGGGACGAGGGAGCCGGGTCATGAGAGTTCTCCTTGGATCGGGTGGGGCTCAGAGCGAATCGATGTCGGTGACAGGGTCACCGGTCAGGGTGAAGCGGTCGGTCGTGGTGGTGTAGAAGCTCGCGCCGAAGCGGGCGACGGGGGCGTAGTCCGTCAGTCGCACCCGCATCCGTGATCGGTCGACGAGACCGGGACGAGTGCGCAGGCGTTGAACGCGTCCGAAGTAGATCTCTCGGCTCGGGATCTCCATGCGCGACCACAGCACGCACTCGAGGGCGACCGGGGCTTCGGCGATCACCGGTGGAGAGACGGATGCCGCGGGCACGGTCACGATGCCCCGGTGGGCGAGCTCGTCGACGCCGGGCGGGTGCCGCACGCTCGTGGCATCCATCGCCTCCGTCAGCGGGCGGTCGACCAGATGGACGATGAACTCCCCCGTCGCGTCGATATTCACCGCCGTGTCCTTGCGTTCACCTCCGGGCAGTCGGTCGATGCTGACCATGAGCAGCGGCGGGTCCTCGCCGACCATCGCGAACATCGAGAACGGTGCGGCGTTGGGGACGCCGGTCGGCCCGAGGGTCGTGACCCAGGCGATGGGTCGCGGGACGATGAGCGACGCCATGAGCTTGTACCGCTCGTACGGGGTGAGCATGTCGAGATCGTCGACCTCATGCATGGCTCTGCACCCACCAGCTGAGGAGGATGTCGCGCAGCGCCGCCTCATCGTCGTCGCCGTACAAATCGCGGCGAGCGTGGGTCCTCAGGAGCGCTGCGTCGGAGTCGGAGAGATCGATCTCGATGTCTTCGACGGTGACCGGCGTCCGCGGGAACCGCGGTTCGTATGCAAGGTCGCGCTCGAGGCGCCGCTCCGTGCGGATCCGGGGCTGGGCGAAGTCGGCCGGCGTGCGCTGCGAACGGTGCACCCACAGGGGTGGGACGCGAGCCAGGTCATCCGCGGCGGCGTCGGAGACGGTCACGTCCAGGGGTCGTAGCGAGTAGTTGCTCGTGCGGAAGATGTCGTTCCCGCAGACGTTCGGAACCGCGAGAACGTCCATCAGGGCGAGGATCTCCACGAACGCCCCAGACGGCGTGTGCTGGTGGACCACCTCGATGGAGCCGTCCTCGTTCACGCGTGTCGCCATGAACAGGTTGAACGAGTCGTGCACGTCGTCGGGGGTCAGTCCGTATTCGCGCTGCGCTTCGGCCTGCATGTCGGCGCAGTTCGTGTGGTCCTCGAAGCCGAACAGGGACTCGTACATCGCCGCACTGCACCGCGGGAACAAGGTGTCGTTCAGCCCCGCCGGGTCGGAGAGGAGGAACATCATGGCCCGCTCACGGGGCGGTGCCGACCACAGGAACGCGCCCTCGCCCGGGTGGATGCCGTGCAGGGTGCGCGTGCGTCCGACGTGCATCGCTTCGCGGTAGTCGTGCAGGGCGAACACGTTGAGGTCCGCGCATTGGTCGCCATCGACCTGCGACACGCGCAGGACCTGTCCGGCGCGGACCTCGAAGGCCTTTCCCGTCCCCGGCAGCAGGCGATGCTCCTGCCGCAGCACTCGCTCATCCCCCGGTGTGAAAGCCAGTTCGTCGCGCCAGGCGCGTTCGGCGGGCGCTGGTCCGGGCAGGGGGCGGGAGATGACGAAGCCGGCTGTCTCGCGCAGGGCAAGACGCACAAGGTCAGGGACATCCCGCGCCTCACCGGCGAGAATGGATCGATCGAGCAACTCCCGTTGCTGCGAGGTGAGGGTGACGTACATCGCCTCCGCCTTTCTGTATACAGAATCAGTTGTATTCCGTATACGGGTCGCGAACATTTCGCGGACGGGTCGATCACGTTTCACAGTGCATGGTGGATGAAAACGCACAGCGATCGAAGCCTCGTATACAGTTGCGGCATGACTGTGGAGACAGGATCCGCCTCCGAATTACCCGCTGATCGTGCGGAACGCGCCTACTCCTCGCTCCGGGCCGCCATCATCGAGGGCGCTCTCACTCCGGGCACGAAGCTCGGCGAAGAGACACTGGCCGCTCACTACGGCGTCAGCCGGACCCTCGTGCGTACGGTGCTCGCGCGCCTCGTGCGCGACGGGCTGGTCGCCTCTCCCCACGGGCGATCGGCGGAGGTGGCGCATCCCACCCTCGACGAGGCCCGTGATGCGTTCGTCGTGCGGCGTGCGCTGGAACGCGAAGCCGTGCTCCGCGTCGGCGCGCGATGGGACGACGGCATCCATGATCGACTCCGTGTCCACGTTCAGGCGGAACGGGAGGCTTGGGCCGACCGACGCAGCGCTGCGTCCGCGCGATTCGGTGGAGAGTTCCACATCCTGCTGGCGCGCGAGAGCGGCAACGGGCTGCTCGAGCGCTACATGTCCGAGGTGATCTCGCGAACCGCTCTGATCCTGAGGATCTACGGTCGCGACATCGACCAGGGAGCCTCGATCGACGAGCATGACGAACTCATCGCGCTCCTCGCCGCGGGGCACGTCGACCGTGCCGCCGACCACGTGACCCACCACCTGGACGAGGTCGAGCGCAAGACCCTGCGCGCCGACCCGCCGGCAGGCGACCCGCTGCTCGCCGTTCTGTCGCGCTACTGAGAGATACGGGCGCCTCTGCCGCCCGGGTCGCTCACGGAGCGACGACCGAAAGCGTGAACGCGATCTCCCGGCCGTCCGGACCGGTGAGCTTTGCCTGCGTCGAGCCGATCTTGCGCGCCTCGAACCCGGGGCGGAAGGTCGCGCCTTCGTCGGAGCCTCCCGCCGAGAACTCCGCGATCGCCGGGTCCGTCGTCGTTCCGGTCCACTGGTCCTCGGTGCCGTCATCGACCGCGATCACGAGCGCGGTGCCGACGACGACGGCCACATCGGTGCCGTCGAGCTCGCCGGGTGACACGATCGTGGGCGGCAACGCCTGCAAGCCTCCCGCGGTACTCGGGGTGGGCGACGATGACACACCCGCGGGCTGAGCCCCGTCGCCGGAGGCCGTGCAGCCGGCGGTGGCCAGCACAACCGCGACGAGCGCTGCCAGGGCGAGGGACGAGCGAGCCACGGGGACCTTCTCTCGGGTCAAGGCAAGAGGCGGATGCCGATTCGGATGCTATCGCGCACCATTCTCCCGCGCCGTCAGGCGCGGCCGCGAGATGCCGCACGGCACCCTGTGCCCTATTGACGCGTCCCGGTCGCGGGACCCCTCGCATCCCGGATGCCGATGACCTCCCGTTGCAGCCGGAGTGCGCGCACCGACTCGGGTCGGCGAACATGGTGCGGTGACGCGAACACAGCAGAGCAGCGCCCATTGGGGCACGTTCGAGGTCGAGGTGTCGGATGACGGGCGTACCGTCCTGGACACGCGACCCTACGCAGACGACCCGGATGCCGCGCCCGCGATCCGCGGAGTCGCGGAGGGGCTCCGTCACCCGTCGCGAGTCACCCGGCCGGCGATTCGTCGCCGGTGGCTCGAGAACGGCCCCGGCCCGGATCCTCGCCGCGGCGACCCCGACGACGAGTACGTCGAGGTGGAGTGGGACGAGGCTCTCGACCTCCTCGCCGCAGAGCTGGGGCGGGTGCGATCGACGCACGGCAACCGTGCCATCTTCGGGGGCTCCTACGGATGGGGAAGCGCGGGACGCCTCCATCACGCGCAGAGCCAGTTGCACCGGTTCCTCAACGCCATCGGCGGATACACCCGATCGATCAACGACTACAGCCGGGGCGCCAGCCTCGTGCTGCTCCCCCACCTCATCGGGCCGATCGGCATGCGCGAACTGCGCAACCGGCCGCCGTCCTGGGGGCACATCGCCGAGCACACCGACCTCCTGCTCGCTTTCGGAGGTCTTCGGCAGTCGAACACGTGGGTGGTGCCGGGCGGCCACGATCGCCACGTGGCCTCCCGGCTGGCACGCTCCGCCGCGGCTGACACGCGAATCGTCACCGTCTCGGCCCAGCGCGACGACGCCCTCGCCGAACTCGGCGCCGAGTGGGTCGGCATCCGCCCGGGAGCCGACACCGCTCTGCTGCTCGCCCTGACGCACACGCTGGTGGCAGAGGGACTCGCGGATGACGCGTTCCTCGCGACCCACACCGTGGGCGCCGATCGCGTGCGGGCCTACCTCAGCGGCGAGACGGACGGCGTCGAGAAGACGCCGGAATGGGCCGAGGACCTCAGCGGCGTGCCCGCCCCGACGATCCGCGATCTCGCTCGGCGGGCGGCCGCGGGACGCACGCTCGTCAACGTGACGTATTCCCTGCAGCGAGCCGAACACGGCGAGCAAGCGGTGTTCGCCGCACTGACGTTCGCGGCCTTCCTCGGGCAGATCGGCCTTCCCGGGGGCGGATTCACGCACGGGTACGGCTCGATGGGCGACTACGGGGTCGGAGTCGCTCCGGTGCCGCTGCCCACCTTCTCTCAGGGCACCAATGCCGTTCCCGACTTCATCCCGTGCGCGCGTATCAGCGACCTCCTGCTGCGGCCGAACGCGACGATCCCGTACGACGGGGGGACGCTGGCGTTGCCGGACATCCGGCTCGTCTACTGGGCGGGCGGCAACCCCTTCCACCACCACCAAGACCTGCGGCGTCTGCGCCGGGCCGTGGCGAGCGTCGACACGCTCGTCGTCAACGAATTCCACTGGACGCCAACCGCTCGCCACGCCGACATCGTCCTGCCCGCCGCCACCGGACTCGAGCGCGACGACCTGGCGGCCGGCGCGGGCGACACGCGCCTTCGTGCGATGCCGCGTGCGGTCGGACCCGTCGGCGAGGCACGCGAAGAGTTCTGGATCTACGACGAGCTCGCGAAGCGCCTGGATGCCGACTACGCCGAAGGCCTCGACAGCCGCGAGTGGCTGGAGAGGATCTACGACGAGTGGCGGCAACGCCCCGATACCCCGGACGCTCCCCCGTTCGCCGAATTCTGGCGCGACGGCGGCACGCCTCTCCCCCAGCACCACTACCGCGATGGCGCCTTCACCGACTTCCGCGCCGATCCCGTCGCGAACCCGCTCGATACCCCCAGCGGACGCATCGAGCTGTTCTCCGACACCCTCGACGGTTTCGGGCTCGCCGACACCGCGGGGCACGCGGTCTGGATCGACACTGCGGAAAAGCCCGGCTCGCCCTACGACCTGCAGCTGCTCTGTACTCAGCCGTCGCACCGCCTCCACAGCCAGCTCGACATGGCCTCCCCCAGCCGTTCGACGAAGGTCGCCGGTCGCGAGCCGGTCCGACTGCACCCCTCGGATGCCACGGCACGCGGCCTGACCGACGGCGACATCGCGATCGTGCGCAGCGCCCAGGGCAGCCTGCTCGCGGGGGTCGTGACCACCGACACCCTCCTGCCCGGCGTCGCGAGAATGCACACGGGAGCCTGGTACGACCCCAGCGCGCCGGAGACCGCCGACTGCATCAACGGCAACGTCAACGTGCTGACGAAGGACATCGGCACCTCGCAGCTCACACAGGCGTCGAGCGGGGCGCGGGTAGCGGTGTCGGTCACGCGGTACGACGGGAGGGTTCCGCCGGTGCGCGCGTACGACGGGCCGCGGCTGGCATCCCGCTAGGCCGTGTTGATCAAGTCTGATTTGATCCAGATGAGCGTGGCGGCGAGGCTGACGGCGGCTCGGTAGCTGCGGAGGAGTTTGTCGGAGCGCATCGCGATGCCGCGCCACTGCTTGAGCCGGTTGAAGCAGCGTTCGACGACGTTGCGGCCCTTGTAGCGTTCCTTCTGCTGTTCGCCGAAGTCGATCGGCCGGCCCGGCTTCTTGCGGCGGTGCGCGACCTGGTCATCACGCTCCGGGATGGTCGCGGCGATACCGCGGTCGCGGAGCCAGGCCCGGTTCGCCTTCGACGGGTACCCCTTGTCGGCGAGCACCCGGTCCGGTCGGGTCCGTGGCCTGCCCTTCCCGTCGCGGGGGACGCGGATGTCCTCGAGTACTGCGGTCATCATCGTGGTGTCGTTGATGTTCCCGCCGGTGATCATCATCCCCAGCGGCCGGCCGCGACCGTCGCAGACCAGGTGCAGCTTGGTCGTCAACCCGCCACGGGAGCGTCCGATCCCGTGATCAAGCGGCTCGAACCACGGATTCTTGTGATTCGGCAGAGCCCCCTGTGTCCCGCTTCAGGGTCGCGCCGTGCTGATGCACACGAGCGATCGTGGAGTCGATCGAGACGACCCAGTCGATCTTCCCCGCGGCGTCGGCCCGCTTCTGCACCTCGGCCAGCAGCTTCTCCCAGGTGCCGTCCATGGCCCAACGGTTGAACCGCTTGTAGATCGAGTTCCACTTCCCGAACCGCTCCGGCACATCCCGCCACGGAGCCCCGGTGCGGTACTTCCACGCCATCCCCTCGACAGCCAACCGATGATCCGCCCACGGCCTCGACCTCCCGGACACCGTCGGCATCAACGGCTCCATCACGGCCCACACCTCGTCAGAGATCTCCTGTCGCGTCACCGCTCAAGACTCACCCACCGAGGAGCGAAACCTCTTGATCAACACGCCCTAGTTGTCACTCGGATTCCACCGAGCTCGTGTGGTGCGGCGTGCCCACGGGCTTGGATTCGCTGGATCCGCGTTGACGGAGATAGATCGAGAACGCAATCATCGCGCCCACCGCGAGGAATTCCGACTGCCAGTTCTGCAGCGTGCGATTCCAGAACTCCGGGGATGCCACGTACTGCAGCCACGTCTCGGGTGGCATCCCGTGCAGCGCGTTCTGCTCGTTCGCCACGGTCGTCCCGCCGAGGGATTGCGCGAACCAGGACAGCAGGAATATCGCGCCCATCACGAGGAGGAGCGAGTTCGAGTACACCCAACCCGCAGCGCCACCCACGCGGGCCCAACTCGGTGAGTCGGGTCGCGCGTGCGAACCGATCAACTGCTCCGCATCGGTCCCCACGCCTTCGTCTCCCGGATTCTTGGATTCCGGCGATCCTCGCTGCACGAGCCAGATCGTGGCGAGGATGAAGAGGAAGAACTGGAGGAACTCCGATTGCCAGTTCTCCGCGACGTCAACGAGGAAGTCCGACGACGTCACGAAGTCCCAGTAGCCGATCGGAGCGAGGTTGTGGAGCTGGAGTTCCTCGTTGTTGTTGGCGAAGCCTGCGAAGGATTGGCCGATGAGCGCGGCCAGGAAGATTGCCAGGAAGACGATGCTCAATCCCTGATCGCGAAGGAAGCGGCCCACGGTCACCGCCCCGCCAGCGGGAGCACGATCATCACAGCGAGCCCGACGATGACGATACCCATCCACGCCCAGAACATCGCGCGCATTCCGGCGGTTCCCGACGCGCCCTGTCGTTCATTCATTGCCGTTCCGCTACCTCTCCGCTCGCCCTCGCCGCGGCCCGCGAAGCGCAGGCGGAACACACGAGGACGGCACGCCCGCCACGATGCACCGAGCCCGGCAGTGGCGCATCCCCCTTGCTCGCCCGGCGACGGCATGGCAGAGAACGTCACCTCCCCGCCCGGCTCACGGACACGCACCCGCGGTCGAACGGCGATGCGGCGAGCAACGCACCGTATTCGCGGGTCAGGTAGCCGAAGGGACCGACAGGAGGCGTTTGCGCAGAACACGTACCGCGTCGCGTCCGGCGCGATTGGCGCCGACCGTGGACTGAGACGGGCCGAATCCGATGAGGTGCACACGCGGCTCATCGGCGACCTGCGTTCCGACCATGCGGATCCCACCACGCTCGTTGCGCAGACCGAGGGGATCCAGATGGCGTAGGTCGGCCCGGAACCCGGTCGCCCACAGAATCGCATCCACGGGGGTGAAGGAGCCGTCCGCTTCCCGCACCCCCTCGGGCTCGATGGCCGTGAACATCGGGCGACGGGCGAGCGCACCGCGTTCCTTCGCGGCGACGGCGTACGGCAGCCACGCGAGCTGCGTGTAGGACACGACGCTGCCGGTAGGGTTGCCCGCCTCGACGTCCGCGACGACCCGCGCGATGGTCTCCCGCCCCTCGACCTCCGGGGTGAAGCCGCTGTCGCGGAACACTGGCTCGCGGCGGGTGTACCAGAACACCGTGGCGACGCGGGAGATCTCCTCCAGCGGCTGCAGAGCCGAGATCCCGCCCCCGACGACCGCGACACGCTCACCCGCGAACTCGCCGAGAGCCACATAGTCGCGGGTGTGCAGCTGGCGACCCCGGAACGTCTCCTGCCCCGGATAGTGCGGCAGCACCGGGTTGTTCCACGTTCCCGTGGCGTTGATGACCGCCCGGGTACGCCACACCCCGGCGCTGCACTCTACGAGCAGATCGCCGTCCGGGTCGGCGTTGGCGTAGCGCACCGTGGATACGGTGACCGGTCGCAGGATCGGCGGCTGCAGCGCCGATTCATATGCCGCGAAGTACGCCGGAACCGCCTCGCGGCTCGGCGTCGAGTCGTCCACCACAGGCTTCGGCTGGCCGGGCAGGTCGAAGATGCCATTGACCGTGGCCATGGTCAACGTTGCCCACCGATGCCGCCACGCCCCGCCCGGCCCGGATTCGGCATCCAGGACCACGAACGTTGGTGCCGTCGGGTCGTGCGGGGTTCCGAGAGCGCTGACGAAGCCGACCCGGGCGGGGTGGTAGGCGGCCGACAGCCCGGCCTGGCCCCCACCGATCACGACGACCGTCGCGGGACGCTCCTCAACGACATGTTCCATGCGGCATCCCATCTCGGGGGTTCTCGGAAAGTAGCGACCCGAGGTCAGCCACGGGACTCCAGGCCGAGGTGCTCACGCAGCCGCGCCGTGAGGACGTCGATTCGCGCGAGGTCGTCGGTGTCGAACGCATCGATGAACACCTCGCGCACGGCGCGAAGGTGGGGCACCGATCCCGCGCGGAAGGCGCTCGCCCCCGCGTCGGTGAGCGAGACGACCGCGCCGCGGCTGTCGTCCGCGAACGCGTCACGGCGGATGAGTCCGCGCTTCTCCATCCGGCCGAGGTGGTGCGAGAGCCGGCTGCGCTCCCACCCCATGTGTTCGGCCAGCTCGGACGAACGCAGGTGACGACCGCGAGCTTCGCTGAGGGCGAGCATCACCGAGTAGTCGCCGGAGGACAGCCCCGACTCGGACTGCATCCGACCGCCGAGCAACGATCGCAGCGCGTCCGCCGTCTCGACGTAGTCGCGCCAGATGCGCAACTCCTCCTTGGTCGGCAAGGCGCGATGTGCCGTTCGGGTCACCTCTGCACCTCCTTTTATTGACGCATCAATCATACCGGGGCATGATTGACGCGTCAATCATCACCCGGTTCCCGCCGGTCCGCACGGGAATACCCCGATCGCGACGGCGTTCACTATTGACATATCAATCACTTTGATGGGGAGAAATGCATGGCTGCCGCCGATCCCGCCCGACTCCAGTTGGGGCTGAACTCGTTCGGAGAGGTCGCAACCGACGCCGAGCGCGTCCTGTCCGACGGTGAGACGCTGCGTTTGCTCATCGAGGAGGCGCAGCTCGCCGAATCCGTCGGGCTCGACATCTTCAGCGTGGGTGAGCACTACCGTGAGGGACAGGTTGACTCCGCGACCCCGGTTCTGCTCGCGGCCGCCGCGCAGGCGACAACCACCATCCGCCTCGGCTCGTCCGTCACGGTGCTCTCGACGCAGGACCCCGTGCGGCTGTACCAGCAGTTCGCGACCGTCGATGGCATCGCGGGCGGTCGGACGGAGATCGTGCTGGGGCGGGCCTCAGCGATCGAGTCCTTCGCGCTGTTCGGATACGAGATCGCGGATTACGAGGGGATCTTCGAGGAGAAGCTCGAACTCTTCGTCCGCCTTCTTCGCCAGGATCGCGTCACCTGGTCGGGCAGGTACCGTCCCGCACTGAACGACGTCCGACTTCATCCCCGGATGCCGGACGGGGGTATTCCGACCTGGGTGGGAATCGGCGGGAGCCCGGACTCGGTCGTGCGGGCCGCACGGCACGGGCTTCCTCTCATGATGGCGATCATCGGCGGGCGGCCCGAGCGATTCGCCGGGCACGCGGAGCTGTACCTGCGCGCGCTGGAGAAGTACGGCCATCCCGAACTGCCCATCGCGCAGCACTCCCTCGGCCTCCTCGCCGACACTGATGACGAAGCGAAAGAGCTGTACTGGACGTACTGGGAGCCGGTCGTGACCGCGATGAGCAAGGAGCGCGGCTTCTACCCGCCCACGCGCGAACGCTACGCGGAGGAGATTGCGACGGGAGCCCTCTACGTGGGCTCGGCCGACACCGTTGCGCGCAAGATCGCGGCCGTCGTCCGTGCCAACCACCTCTCCCGGTTCGACCTGAAGTACGACCTGCTGCACATGCCGCGCGACGTCCGCGCGCACAGCATCCGCCTCTTCGGCGAGCAGGTCGCGCCGCGCGTACGGCAGATACTCGCCGCCGACCCCGGCGACTGGAAGCCCACCGGCCGTGCCCCGGCCGAGATCGTCAAGGGGGGCAAGGCCGTCCACGCCTGAGTCCCGACCTCACGAACCACACAAGGAGAAACCCCTATGTCCGACTTCTCGAAGCTCGAGTTCGGCATCGACACGTTCGGCGACGTGCCGATCGACGACGCCGGCAACCGCGTGACCTACGGCGAGGCCATTCGGGCCACCCTCCGTGAGGCGATCCTCGCCGACGAACTGGGCATCGACGTGATCGCGCTCGGCGAGCACCACCGTCCCGAGTACGCCATCAGCACGCCCGAGACCGTCCTCGCCGGAATTGCGACCGCGACCGACAGGATTCGGCTGGCCTCCGGTGTCACGGTGTTGTCCTCCGACGATCCTGTACGCGTGTTCCAGCGCTTCGCCACCGTCGACGCTCTGTCCGACGGGCGCGCGGAGGTCATTCTGGGCCGCGGCTCCTTCACCGAATCCTTCCCGCTGTTCGGTTACGACCTCAGCGACTACGAGGTGCTCTTCGAGGAGAAGATCGACCTCTTCCACAAGTTGTTGGATGAGAAGCCCGTCACGTGGGAGGGCACGACGCGTGCCGCACTGACGGATGCCGATGTGTTCCCCAAGACCGACTCCGGCCGTCTGAAGACGTGGGTCGGTGTCGGCGGGTCGCCGCAGTCCGTCATCCGTACCGCGCACTACGGCTTCCGGCTCATGCTCGCCATCATTGGCGGAGCGCCCGAACGCTTCGCCCCATACGTCGACCTCTACCGGCGCGCGACCGACCAATTCGGAACCACCGCGTATCCGGTCGGGATGCACTCCCCCGGCTTCATCGCCGAAACGGACGAGGAAGCGCGGCGGCAGTTCTACCCCGGGTACAAGGAGATCCGCGACCGGATCGGAGGCCTCCGCGGATGGCCGCCTCTGGAGCGCGCGGAGTTCGACGCCGACATCGAACACGGCTCCCTGTACGTCGGCTCACCCGAGACCGTGGCCCGCAAGATGGCGGACGCGATCCGGACGCTCGACGTCGGCCGCTTCGATCTCGTCTACACCGCCGGCGGCGCGATGCCGATGAGCGCACGCCTGCGGGCCGTTGAGCTCTACGCGACGCGCGTCATCCCGCGCGTGCGCGAGCTCCTCGCCGAGACACCGGCACCCGCCGGCGCGGCGTTCCGTCGATGAGCGCGACCGATTCCGGCACGCGGCCGACACTTGGCATTCTCGGCGCCGGGAAAGTCGGAACGGTCCTCGCGCGCCTCGCCGTCGCCGCCGGATACCGTGTGCTCGTCGCGGGCTCCGGCGACCCGGAGCAGATCGCCCTCACGATCGAGGTCCTGGTTCCGGGTGCCACCGCCGTCAGCCCCGAGGATGCCGCCCGTGAGGCGGACGTGATCATCCTCGCGCTTCCGCTGCGGAAGTACCGCAGCATCCCGGTCGCCTCGCTGCGCGGAAAGCTCGTCATCGACGCCATGAATCACTGGTGGGAGGTCGACGGCGCGCGGGACGACTTCCTCGATCCGGACATCTCCTCCAGCGAAGCCGTCGCCGAGTTCCTCGCCGGCGCTCACGTCGTGAAGGCCTTCAACCACATGGGATACCACGACCTCGAGGAGCAGGCCCGCCCCGCCGCAGCGCCCGGCCGAAAGGCGATCGCCATCGCCGGCGACGATCCGGTCGACACGGGCGCGGCGGCGAAGCTGGTCGATGCACTGGGGTTCGACCCCGTCATCCTCGAGAACCTCGACGCGGGCCGCCGCCTCGAGCCGGGCACGCCCGCCTTCGGGGCGAACATGACGCGCGAGAAGCTCCTCGGGCTCGTGAAACCGGACGGCGCTTGACAGCTGCACGGGGGGCGGTCGTCCACGGGTGGACTCGAGGCATCGACCGTGAAAAGGAAGGAACCCCCCGCGTCCATGTGTGAGGATCTCAGAACTTCTCCCGACTGACGTGTTCCACGCGGTCGATCCGGCGGGAATGGGGCATACTCCCGGCCGACTCGAGATCCTCACTACCCGCGTCGACGACGATTCACCACCGCCACCGCGGCCCCGGATGCCGCCACGAGCGCGCCCCCGACCGCCACCAGCAGCCAGAGACCGCCGTCCATGCCGGTCCGCGCAAGGTCGGGGCCGACCACTGCCGGGACCGCCGTCCAGGTCTGGGTCGGCGTGGGGGTCGCGCTCGGAACCGGCGTGGCCGTCGGCGTCGGGGTCGTGGTAGGTGTCGGGGTGGGCGTCGGCGTCGGGGTGGGCGTCGGGGTGGGCGTCGGCGTCGGGGCCGCCTGAACCCGAACGGTCGCCTGCAGCACACGAGCGGAGCCGGCACCCTCCGCGCGCACGGTCGTCGCCCCGAGTGTCGCGTCCGCGGCGACGCTCGTCTCGATCACGGCGGTGCCGTCGGTATCCGCGATCGCCAGGGGAAGGGTCGTGTCGCCGAGCATGGCGAGCACGCCCTCTCCTGCCCGGAACCCGGTGGCGGTCAGCTTCAGCGATCCGCCGCGGGTGGGCTCGTCCGTCGAGACGTCGAGATCTCCCGGGGTGCGCGATGCCGCCAGCTCGGCGCACACGTCGCCCTGGACCCCGAACGGCGGCGCCGGCTGATCGTCGCCCGCCACGCCGTCGTCCTCGCGGACCAGGATGCCGGAGAAGTCGTCCGCTCCGGAAACGGCGGCTTCACTCGTGGTGACCGCCGTGCCGGCGACCGACACGGCCGCACCGGACGGGTCCTGATTTCCCACGATCAGCACCGGAACCGACAGGCAGGTCTGACCGGGCGCGAACGTGACCCGCTCCGCCCCCAGACCGGCCGGAGGTGCGTCGCCGCCCGGCCCGGGGCCGATCCCCACGTACGCGCTCACCGGCTCGTCCGCCGGGTGGTCGAGCCAGACGGCGACCCCTGCGGTCCACGGCTCCGCCTGCTCCTCGACCCGTGTCTCAGCCATGTTGACCGCCGAGCGTGTCACCATGGCAGGGGTTCCCGCGGAGGGCGAGTCGAACGAGAGGTCAGACAGATAGAGCTCGCCCCACGGAACGCCGTCGACACCCACCTGCGGTTCCAGGCGCACTTCGCGGAGATCGCCGAGGTCGACGCCGACGACATCCTCGAGCGGCCAGGTGACCTGCTGCAGGACCACCTTGTCGAGCGGGGGCGCACCCGCCGGCATCCGTTCGACGGCTCGGAGGTTCAGGGACGAGACCACCGTCGAGTACTCGAATCCGGAACCGTCGACGAGCGTGATCGCGAGGTCTGTCCCGACCTCGACGCGGTCGCCCGGTGCCATCTTGAGCGTCAGCGACGAGCGGTCGCGGACATCCCGCTGCCCTTCCGGAAGCGGGACGCGCAGCGAGGCGGCCCCGGCGAACTCCCATTCGAACCGTGTCACGGGGAACAGAGGCACGTAGGGCGCGAGGAACGACGGGTTCCAGTGCGGGACCTGAGCGTCGCGACGCTCGGAACAGGACGGGCGGGATGCCATGATCATGGCGCCCTCGCACACCTCGGCGGTCGCTTCCCCATCGACCAGGACCGCGGCCCCGCCGCCGGCGAAGTCGGTGACGAGATCGCCGGCCGAGCGTGGCTGGGTCGCGATGACACGAACGTCCGCGAAGGGGGTGAGGTTCGTCGATGGAGCGACGGTCCCGTCGACGATGCCCTGGTAGGCGAGTTCCCCGCCCAGCGTCAGGCGGAAGAAGCCCGTCATGAGTGTCGCGCCGACCTGGTACTGCTCCGCGGCGGTCAGGCGCGTCGGGTCGGTCGTCGCGCACGCGGAGGTCGTGTCATCCGCATCCCAGTCGTCGGAACCGCCGACGGGATACTCCCCCGGCGTCCACACCGAGCTGAAGAAGTTGTGGTTGGCCCCCATCACCCACACGGCCGAGCGGAGAACGTCGTCGCCGAACGCTCGTCGCGAGTCGTCGATGTACTTCTGTCCCTGCTGGTCGGCGACGTCGCCGTCGCAGTAGGGCAGCACCGCCATCGTCGTCACGTCGGAGAGCGTGCGTCGGGCGAAGTCGGTCGGCGCGAGCGGGAGTACCGACCGGATGCCGAACGGCTTCGCCGCGGCCGCGTTGAGCTGCGCGGCGGTTACGACGCCCTCACCGCCGCGCGAGTGGCCCATGAGACCGACCCGCGAGAGATCGAAACGGCCCTCCAGGTCCTCGGATGCCAGTCCTGACGGTGCGGCGGGCTGGTCGGCGCGTTCGGTCGCTCGGGCGAGCGCGTCGTCGAACGTCCGGGTGACGGGATCGCCGCCGTCCGGTTGGTCCTCGAACGTCACGGTGGCTCCTCGATCCAGACGGTCGAGCATCTGGAGCGTGTCGAGAACAAGCCGGCCACGAGCCTGAGCCCCCTGATCGAGGGTGAGTTCGGCATCCGTTGCGTTGATGGCGTTCGCGGAGATCGAGATCACGTTGTAGCCGTTCGAGGCGAGCGAACGCGCCGTCGTCTCGTAGCCGAGGTAGGACCGGATGACCATCTCGTCGTCCGCACAGGGCCAGGCAAGTCCGGACTCTCCGGAGGTCGCGTCGCCGCACGTGGAGTGGCGACCGTGTTCCAGCAGCACGACCGGGCGAGCGCCGACCGCGGTTGTGAGGTACAGCTTCCCGGCGACCTCGCCGCGCGTGTCGGTGTAGCCCGCGAGCCCCACCGCACGATCGCCGAAGTCGTACTCCGCCTCGCGGACCGCGTAGGGACCGGTCTGCGACGGATCGGCGACCGGGATCGTCGGCACGAGCGTGTCGCGCTGCTCCGGCTCGTCGCGGCGCGGGCTCGGCGCCCGCCGTTCTCCCTCGCCGACGCCGTCCTCGCCCGCCTTGGGACCCGAGCCGGAGGCCCACCCCTTCACGACCTCACGCGCGGAGACCACGCGATCGTCGGGCGTCGTGATCGTCAGTGTGCGGCCGCCGTCGGAAGTCCGGGCGATACCGAGCGGCTCACCGTCGACGACGATGGTCGGGGCGTCGCTGACCACCGGCAGCGGCTTCGACAGACGAAGCGTGACCGTGTACCCGGCCGGCGCCCGCTCCACCGTCCAGCCCTCGCCCGAGGCCACCACGATGTCGTCCGGCGTGCGCGCGGACGCCGGGACGGCAACGGAGCCGGTCAGAAGCAGGGCGAGGATCGAGACGGCGGCCAGGTGGCGACGCCGGGGGCGCATTGACATCGGGGTGGCTCCGGGGCGTAAGGGCGAACAACCCGGAGGAGACGACGATGCCCCCAGGTCACGTGATTCCCCGCAGTAAAGCAGATCGTCGCGGGTCGCGGCGAGAAGAATTCGTCGACACTCGCCTCAGCGACGAACGGAAAGCCCGGAAAACGACGAAAGCCCGGTGATCGCGAGGCGATCGTGCCGGGCTTTTCTGTCGTGCTGGGGTACCTGGACTCGAACCAAGAACAACGGAACCAGAAACCGCCGTGTTGCCAATTACACCATACCCCAAGGCGCTGAACCGAAGTTCGTGCCGAGGATCAAGCTTACGTGACCGGGGCCGGAGCGCCAAACCGGGGCCCGCTCGCGCGCGTCGCGGGCTCGGCGCACGGCGGGGCCCCCGCGCTCAGCCCAGGTGCTTCACCAGCGCGTCGAGACGGTGGAGGGTCGCGGCCTTGCCGAGCAGCTCCATGGACTCGAACAGCGGCGGCGACACGCGGCGGCCCGTGAGGGCGACCCGCGGCGGACCGTATGCCACACGGGGCTTCAGGCCCAGTTCGTCGACGAGCGCGACGGACAGCGCCTCCTGCACCGCCGCCGCGGTGAACTCCGTCTCGGGAACCAGCTCGAGCGCGCCCACGGATGCCACCAGCACCTCGGCCGCGTTGGCGGGCAGGCCCTTCATCGCATCCTCGGCGTATGACACCTCGTCGACGAAGAGGAAGCCCAGCATCCCGGGCACCTCGCCGAGGAGCTGCACGCGCTCCTGCACGAGCGGTGCGGCCGCGGCGATGATCGCGCGGTGCTCGGCGGACGGTTCCTCGGCCACATACCCGGCGGCAGCGAGGTACGGCACGATGCGGGCCGCGAAGTCGTCGGCATCCAACATCCGGATGTGGTCGCCGTTGATCGCCTCGGCCTTTTTCTGGTCGAAGCGCGCCGGGTTGGGATTCACGTCGGCGATGTCGAACGCCGCGATCATCTCGTCGAGCGAGAACACGTCACGGTCGCTCGAGAGCGACCAGCCGAGCAGCGAGAGGTAGTTGAGAAGTCCTTCGTGAATGAAGCCCTTCTCGCGCTGCAGGAACAGATCGGCCTGCGGGTCGCGCTTCGACAGCTTCTTGTTGCCCGTCTCGCCCAGCACCAGCGGCATGTGACCGAAGCGCGGGATGAACGTGGTGACACCGGCATCCACCAGAGCCGAATACAGCGCGAGCTGCCGGGCGGTGGAGGGCATGAGATCTTCGCCCCGGATGACATGGGTGATACCCATGAGCGCGTCATCGACGGGATTCACGAACGGATAAAGCGGCACTCCTCCGGCGCGCACGAGCACGAAGTCGGGGAACGAGCCGGCGGGGAAGGTGACCTCGCCACGGATGAGGTCGACGTAGCTCAGGTCGTGATCGGGCACGCGCAGACGCCACGCGGGCTGACGCCCCTCGGCCCGGAACGCGGCCTTCTGCTCGTCGGTGAGGTCGCGGTCGAAGTTGTCGTAGCCGAGCTGCTTGGCACGGCCGTTGGCCTCGTTGCGCGCGTCGATCTCCTCTGCGGTCGAGTAGCTCTCGTACACGGCACCGGCGGCGATGAGCTTGTCGAGCACCTCGCGGTAGATCTCGTGCCGCTGCGACTGCCGGTACGGGGCGTGCGGTCCCCCGACCTCGACGCCCTCGTCCCAGTCGATGTTCATCCAGCGCAGCGCCTCGAGGAGCTGCTGATAGCTCTCCTCGCTGTCGCGCGCGGCATCCGTGTCTTCGATGCGGAAGACGAGCTTTCCGCCGTTGTGACGGGCGTAGGCCCAGTTGAACAGGACCGTGCGTATCAGACCGACGTGCGGCAGCCCCGTCGGAGACGGGCAGAACCGAACGCGAACGTCGGCGCCGGTGGCGGTCGTGGTGCGGGGATCGGGCGTGGCAGACATCCCCTCGATCCTACTCGGCGACACTCGCCCGGCCGGGGTGTCCGGTCGCGGTCCGGGCATGGTCGGCAAGCACCTCATCGACGATGCGGAGCGCCGCACCGACGGCGGGCACCCGGTGGGCGCCGCGCGCGGTGACCACGTGGAGTGTGCGCGCCTCGGCGGCGGGCAGGCGCGGGACCGCGATCCCGGCGACGAGCGGGAGGGATGCCACGGCCATACCGGGCAGGATCGCGACCCCGACGCCCTGGGCGACGAGGTTCTCGACGGCGACGTAGTTGTCAGTCTCGAACGCGATGTCGGGGGTGAACCCCGCACGGCCGCACGCCTCCAGGAGGTGTCCGCGGCACTGGGGACAGCCGGCGATCCACCGCTCGCCCGCAAGGAGCGACAGGTCGATGGGGTCGTCGCCGGCGGCGGGGTGGTCGGCGGGGACCACCACGACCGTGTCGTCGCCGCCGACGTCACGCACCGACAGTCCCGTGGCCGACGACTCCAACCGCTCCCGCCGATCGCCGGGGAAGCTGTAGATGAGGGCGATGTCGGCGCGATCCTCGCGGACGGCGGCGATCGCCTCGGGCGGCTCCGCCTCGACGAAGCTCAGCGCGACCCCCGGCCGGCGCGCGGACAGCGCCGCGATCACCCGAGGGACGACCGTCGAGGATGCCGAGGGGAACGCCGCGATGCGCACGCGACCGGCGCGCATCCCCCGCAGTTCCGCGAGATCGCCCGCTGCCGCGTCGAGAGCCGTCGTCACCGTCGCCGCGTGCCGCGCAAGAACCCAGCCGGCCTCGGTCAGGCGCACGCCTCGACCCACCCTCTCGACGATCGGCAACCCCGCCCGCCGCTCGAGCCGCCGCAGCTGCTGGCTCACCGCCGGCTGGCTGTAGCCGAGGGCCCTCGCGGCCGCGGTGATCGACCCGGTGTCGGCGATCGCCTTCACGACGCGCAACGCGTGGGCGTCGAGCGCGTCGTCGAGCGGAGCGTCTGCCATACGCACACATAATCAGAACGCATGTTTCTCATGCAATACCTGCCGTAGTGGAATGCGTGGGTGCGTCGGCATCCTGGGTCCATGACCCTCGCCCCGCACTTCTCCGGAGGTCGCGACTATCTCGCGGCCTGCACGGTCGGTCTGCCACCGCGCGCCACGGTCGCCGCGCTCACTGCGGACCTGGCGGCAGCGGCATCCGGTCGTCCCGACGTCGCCGCAGCGACGCGTGCGGTCGAGGACGCCCGGCGCTCGTACGCCAGCCTCGTCAGCACACCCGTGTCGAACGTCGCGATCGCTGCGCAGACCTCGGTCGCGGTCTCCCTGATCGCGGCCGCCGTGCCCGATGGAGCCGAGGTGCTGTGCGCGGAGCGGGATTTTGCCTCGCTCGTCGCGCCGTTCGCGCACGTCGGCCGCGGTGTTCGACTGCGGTCCGTTCCGCTGGACCGTCTCGCTGACGAGGTGACGGCGGACACCTGGCTGGTGGCCTTCTCCCTCGTTCAGTCCGCGACCGGTGATGTCGCCGACGCCGCCGGCATCGCCGCAGCGGCAGCCCGCACCGGTGCCCGCACGCTGTGCGATCTCACCCAGGCGGCGGGGTGGCTCCCGGTGGATGCCACCCTGTTCGACGCCACGGTCTGTCACGCGTACAAGTGGCTGTGCGCCCCGCGGGGCGTCGCCTTCCTCACCGTCTCCCCCGCCCTCGCGCGGCAGCTTCGTCCCGTGCAGGCCGGCTGGTACTCCGGCGACGATCCGTGGGCGTCGTGCTACGGCATCGGTGCGCCGCTCGCCCCGGACGCGCGGCGATTCGACGTCTCCCCCGCATGGCAGGCGTTCGTGGGTGCCGCGCCGGCACTCGCGTTGTTCGCTTCGGCCGACCCGGCCGCCGTTCACGCCCACACGACCGGGCTGGCGAACCGCTTCCGTGCCGGGATGGATCTTCCCGAACTCGACCGCCCCTCGGCGATCGTCACGTGGCCGGATGCCGACGGCTGCGCACTCGCCCGGCTCACGGCATCCGGCATCATCGCCTCCGGACGCGCCGGACGAGCCCGCGTCGCGTTCCATGTCTTCAACGACGAGGACGATGTCGACCGCGCCCTGTCGGCCCTGCGGGAAGAACGGGCGGCCCCGCTCAGCCTCGCACTCTGACCCAGACGGCGCCGAGGCACACCGCGACGACCGGCACCAGGGCCCACAGGGCCAGCCCGCCGTAGCCGGCGCCGCCGAGGATGAGTCCCGCGACGATCGACCCGACAGCCGCGCACGCCGTCATGAGCGTGTCGCTGCGACCCTGTCGCCTCGGGCGGGCGTCGACCGGCGTCGCCTCGGTCAACAGCGCCGAGCCGGCGACCGTCGCCGCACTCCATCCGAGACCGAGCAAAACGAGGGCGACGAGCACCCCGGCCTGCGACCAGGACAGCGCCGCAGCCACCGCCAGCGCGGCAGCGAGGAGCACTTGGCCGAGCAGCACGACCGGGATGCGACCGACACGGTCGGCCAGGATGCCGAATACCGGCGACAGTCCGTACATGCCGAACACGTGCAACGCGATCGTCACGCCGACTGCGAAGGTCACGGCATCCGGAGCGACGATGTGCGAGAGGTGCACGGGCGTCATCGCCATCACGGATGCCATCGTGACGTGCGACGCGGCGACCGCGAACATCGCGTACCGGGCCAGAAGCGGGCGGTCGGTCACGGTGTCACCGACCGCGCCGGCGGTGGCGGCGCGCGCTTGTCGCTGAGCCAGGAGCAGCGGATCGGGGCGCAACACCAAGACGTACAGCGCGAGAGCGCAGGCCTGCGCGGCGAACGAGAACAGGTACGCCCCAGTGAGGCGCGGCATCCCGATTCCTGCGCCGAGCACCTCGCCCGGGGCCAGGAGCAGTGGCCCGACGACCCCGCCGACCGTCGTGGCCCAGACCACCGTCGCGAGATCTCGACCGCGTCGGCTCGTGCTCGCGAGATCGGTGGCGGCGAACCGTGCCTGCAGCGTGCCTGCGTTGCCCGCGCCGATGAGCGCGATGCCGACGAGCAACATCGGGAAAGCCCGCGTCGCGGCGGCGAGGATCACCACGGCGATGCCCACGAGCGCGGCGACGTTGCCCGTGCTGAGGGCGAACCGACGGCCACGCCGCGCGGCGAGGCGTGCGAGCGGAATCGCGGTGAGCGCTGCACCGAGGGTCACCGCTGCGGTCGCGAATCCCGACAGCGCCTCCTGACCCGACAGGTCGGCTGCCAGAAGGGCGCCTAGCGACAGTGTCGAGCCGAAGGCAACGCCCGTGAGCACCTGTCCCGCGGCCAACACGCGCACGGTGCGGCGTTGGACGAGCGCGACGTCACTCGTCGCGCTCGCGCCCGCGGCGACGTCAGGCATCGCGCACGGTGTTGCGCAGCACTCCGATTCCGCTCACTTCCACCTCGACGGTGTCGCCCGCCTCGAACGGACCGATACCGGCCGGTGTTCCGGTGAGGATCAGATCACCGGGCAGCAGCGTGAACACGGCGGAGGCGTAGGCGATGAGGTCGGGCACCGAGTGGATCATGTCGGACATCGGGCCGTTCTGCCGAACCTCGCCGTTGACCCGCGTCGTGATGACGGCGGCATCCGTGTCGAGCTCGGTCTCGATGACCGGACCCAGCGGGCAGAACGTGTCGAAGCCCTTCGCGCGGGTCCACTGGCCGTCGCGGCTCTGCAGGTCGCGCGCCGTAACGTCGTTGGCCACGGTGTAACCGAACACGTAATCCATGGCGCGCTCGGCCGGCACGTTCTTGGCGACGCGGCCGATGACGACGGCCACCTCACCCTCGTAGTCCGTGCGGTCGCTGAGGGCCGTCGGCCGGACGATGACGTCGTCGGGTCCGATGACCGAGGTGTTGGGCTTGAGGAACATCAGGGGCTCGGCCGGGGCCTCACCGCCCATCTCGGCGGCATGGTCGCGGTAGTTCTTCCCGATGCACACGACCTTCGAGCGCGGAATGACCGGTGCCAGCAACGTGACGTCGGCGAGCGGAATGCGCTCCCCCGTCGTACCGAAGCCCGCGAAGAGCGGATCGCCCTCGAGGACGACCAGCTCTGCGTCGTCGATGATCCCGTAGCGGAGCGTTTCCTGGTAGCTGAACCGAGCGATCTTCACGCCTCCAGCCTATCGGGGGCCTCCGACGTGGCATCCGGTCCTCCGCAGCCCACGCCGCGCCCCGGCACCGACAAACGCCGTTCGTCGCGAAACACGCTGCGACACAGCGTGTTTGGAAACGAACGGCGTTTATCGGTGGGGCGGAGCGCTCAGGCGTCGAGGCGGTACAGCCAGCCGTGCTTGTCTTCGGCACGGCCGTACTGGATGTCGGTCAGCTCCTGGCGCAACTCCAGCGCCAGCGTTCCCGCGGGCTGCTCGTCGATGAAGTCCTTGCCCTTCAGCGTGCCGATCGGGGTGACGACCGCTGCGGTTCCGCACGCGAACACCTCGACGATGTCTCCGGATGCCACGCCCTCACGCCACTCGGTGAGGGACACGTTGCGTCCGACCACGTGGTGGCCGCGGTCGCGGGCGAGCTGGAGGAGCGAGTCGCGCGTGATGCCCTCGAGGATCGAGTCGGACTGCGGCGTCACGATCGTGCCGTCCTTGTAGACGAACACGATGTTCATACCGCCGAGCTCCTCGATGTTGCGGTCCTGGTCGAGGAACACGACCTGGTCGCACTCGTTCTCGTACGCCTCGGACTGCGGAAGCAGGCTCGCCGCGTAGTTGCCACCGGTCTTCGCCGCGCCCGTACCCCCCTTGCCGGCGCGGGAATAGTCCTCGCTCAGCCAGATCGACACCGGCTGAACGCCGCCCTTGAAGTACGCACCCGCGGGGCTGGCGATCAGGTAGTACGCGACCTTGTGGGCGGGGCGGACACCGAGGAACGCCTCCTTCGCGAACATGAAGGGCCGCAGATACAGGCTCTGGTCCGCACCGGAGGGAACCCAGGCACCGTCGACGGCGATGAGTTCACGCAGGGACTGGAGGAAGTACGGGACGGGCAGTTCCGGCAGCGCCAGGCGGCGCGCTGAACGCTGCAGGCGTCGACCGTTCTGATCGGGACGGAAGGTGTGGATCGATCCGTCGGCGTGACGGTACGCCTTGATGCCTTCGAAGATCTCCTGGCCGTAGTGCAGCACGGCCGCCGCGGGGTCCAGCGAAATCGGACCGTAGGGCGAGACGCGGGGCCGGTGCCAACCGCCGCGGACCGACCAGCAGATGTCGACCATGTGGTCGGTGAAGGCCTGCCCGAAGCCCGGGTTGGCGAGGACCTCGTCGCGCTGAGCGGGGCTCTTCGCGGCGAGATTGCGGGTGACGGCGAACTCGAGCGGGTCGAGTCCGGTGTCGGGGTCGGTATCGATTGTCGTCATGGTCTCTTTCGCACGGTGTCGGGGGCGCGGGTGGCGGCGCGGGCCGATCGGTCCAGGTTACGCCCGGACTCGTTCAGCGATGGCGTCGCCGATCTGCGCGGTGGTTCGCGTGGCATCCCGGGTCGCGATGTCGTCCTCCACCGCACGGGTGACGCGGATGGCTTCGTCGTGCAGCCCGAGGTGGTCGAGCAGGAGGGCGACGGAGAGGATCGCGGCCGTGGGATCGGCCTTCTGGGTACCCGCGATGTCGGGCGCCGATCCGTGGACGGGCTCGAACATCGAGGGGAACGCGCCGTCGGGGTTGATGTTGCCCGATGCGGCGAGGCCGATGCCACCGGTGACGGCGCCGGCCAGGTCAGTCAGGATGTCGCCGAAGAGGTTGTCGGTGACGATCACGTCGAAGCGGCTCGGGTTCGTGACCAGGAAGATAGTGGCCGCATCGACGTGCAGGTAGTCTACGTCGACCTCGGGATGTTCCGACGCCACCGCGTCGACGATGCGCTTCCACATCCCGCCCGCGTGCACGAGCACGTTGGTCTTGTGCACGAGCGTGAGGTTCTTGCGGCGGCGCTCGGCGAGTTCGAACGCGTACCGGACGACGCGCTCGACACCGTACGCCGTGTTCACCGACGTCTCGTTGGCGACCTCGTGCGGTGTGCCGCGCCGGATCGAGCCGCCGTTGCCGACGTACGGACCCTCGGTGCCCTCGCGGACGACGACGAAGTCGATCTCGCCGGGATTCGCGAGCGGACCCGCCGCCCCCGGGTAGAGCTTCGACGGCCGGAGGTTGACGTAGTGGTCGAGCTCGAACCGCAGCTTCAGCAGCAGACCCCGCTCGATGTTCGCGTCCTTCAGACGCGGGTCGCCGGGCACTCCCCCGACGGCGCCGAGGAGAATCGCGTCGTGCTCGGCGATCGCGGCGAGGTCGGCGTCGGTGAGAGTGTCGCCGGTCTCGAGGTAACGGCCGGCGCCGAGGGAGAAGGGCGTCTTCTCGAACTCCACCCCAGACTCGGCGGTGACCGCGTCGAGAACCTTCACGGCCTCGGTGACGACCTCGGGACCGATGCCGTCACCGGGAATGACGGCCAGTTTCACGACGCGCGACATCGCACTCCTCAGCGCTCAGGGCGCATCACTTCGTCGACGCGCCGCGGGATCCTCCCAGGGTAGTGGCCGCGATGACGGCTGCCACGACGATGAGTCCCGCACCGATCAGCGCGGTGACCACCACACCCGAGTCGAACGCGTGCGCAGCGGCGAGCCGCAGCGATTCGCCGAGGGCGGCGTCATCGAGCGTGTGCGACACCGCAACGGCGCCGGCGAGCGTCTCGCGGGCGGCATCGGCCGCGGCATCCGGCAGCCCAGCGGGCAGCACGAGTTGCGTGCGATAGAACGCGGCCAGGATGCCGCCGAGCACGGCGGTACCGAGCACAGCGCCCACTTCGTACGCCGTCTCGGAGACGGCACTCGCGGCACCCGCCTTGGCGGGCGGAGCACTGGACAGGATGAGCTCGTTCGAGACGGTCTCCGCCGCGCCGATGCCGATGCCGAGCAACCCGAAGGCGACGATGAGCAGCACGAGGTCGGAGGTCGAGAAGGCGACGAGCACGTAGGCGACGACGGAGAACGCCAGCGCCGCGGGAACGACGCGTCGCGGCGCGAATCGTTGTGCCACCGGAACGACCGCCAGGCCTGCGACGATCATCAGCACGAGGCCGGGCAGCAGCGCGAAACCGGCCAGCATCGGCGTGAGCCCCACGACCAGCTGCAGGTGCTGCGCGACGAAGTACAGGAACCCCACGAGTCCGACGACGCTGAGCAGGTTGACCAGGATCGCGCCGGAGAACGTACCCCGACGGAACAACGTCATGTCGAGCATCGGGCTCGGCAGGGAGCGCTGGCGCCGCACGAACAACCAGCCGAACACGATGCCCGCCGCGAACAGCGCGAGGGTGACCATCGTCGGTCCGTCGACCGCGAGCTTCTTGATGCCGTAGACGATCGGCACCATGGTCGCCAGCGACAGCAGCACGCTCAGCGGGTCGAACCGCCCCGGCGCGGGGTCGCGGCTCTCGGGCACGAAGAACGGGGCAAGGAGGAGCAGCGGAACGAGCACCGGGACCGCCATGAGGAAGACCGACCCCCAGCTGAAGTGCTCGAGGAGGAATCCGCCGACGATCGGTCCCAGCGCCGCGCCCGCGGAGAATCCCGACGCCCAGACGGCGATGGCGAGTCGGCGTTCGTCGCGGTCACGGAAGATGCTCCGAAGCAGCGACAGCGTCGACGGCATCAGCATGGCGCCGAAGACGCCCATGAGCGCACGACCGGTGATGAGCAGCGCGGCGGTGGGCGCGAACGCCGACAGAGCGGATACCGCGGCGAAGCCCGTCGCGCCGATGAGCAGGAGCCGACGACGGCCGAACCGGTCGCCGAGCGTCCCCATGGTCACCAGGAGACCGGCGAGCACGAGCGGGTACACGTCGATGATCCACAGCTGCTCGATGCTGGAGGGCTGCAACGACAGGGCGATCTCCGGTAGGGCGAAGCTGAGCACCGTGTTGTCGACAGACACCAGCAGCACGGGCAGCATGAGCACCGCCAGCGCGAACCACCCGCGCCAGCCGGCGCGAGGGGCATTGATCTCTTGAGTGGGCAACGACGAGGTAAGCATTCTTCCGAGTTCCGTTTCTAAACCGTCCAGCCGGTATAGTAACAGAATCGTCACACCACCCGCCACTACGATCGAGAGGCCATGAGTCGACCGCCCCTTGCCCGCGAAGCCGTTCTCGACGCCTTCACGCGCATCCTCGTCGACGAAGGGGAACGCGCCGCCACGATGGATGCCACTGCGCGCGCCGCGGGCGTTTCCAAAGGCGGGCTGCTGTATCACTTCAACTCGAAGAGCGCGCTTGAGGAAGCACTCGTCACGCGGCTGGAGACGCTCGCCCAGCAGGACGTCGACGAGATCGAGAAATCCTCCGAGGGAGTGGTGGCCGCGCATCTGCGGTCTTCGCAGAACACCGGTTCACTCCTCGACGTGACGATCCTCGCGGTCTCCCGCCTCGCCCAGAACGGCAGCGACGCGGCCTCCGCGAGCCTGCGTCGGGTGCGTGAGCTGTGGGAAGACAGCCTCCGCCCCCACACCCGTGACGAAACGGCGCTCCAGATGGTGCTTCTCGTCAGTGACGGCCTCTACTTCAACGCCGTGCTCGACCTCAACGCCCTGCCGGGCCCCGCGCTCGAGGGCGCCGACCTCGACGCCCTCATCTCGGCCGTCGTCGCCGCGACCACCTGACGTCCGCGCGAGGTGGAGCGAGCGGGCGCGGAGTCTTTGGATGCCGTGAGCGCGACGCCCCACAGGATCAAGACCGCGCCGATCGTCGCCAGAATTCCCCACCATTCGGCACGCAGCGCGCCGGCAATTCCCACGATCAGGAGTGCCCCCGCCGCCGCGACCAGCGCGAACCGCGCGATCATGAAGGACGTCATGTGTCGATGGTGGCGACACCAGGGATCGGCGTTCTCCTGAACCGACCGATTCCACCAGCCGCGGTGCGTTCTTCACCCCGAGGAACGACGAAGGGGGCCGCTTTCGCGACCCCCTCCCCCGAACGTGTCGAACCTCAGCTCTCGACGATCTCGATCTGTCGGAACAGATCCGCGTTCACTGCTTCGCGCATCGCGTCGAGGATCTCGTCGGGCACAGGCGAGTCGACGGTGAGGACGGAGAGCGCACGGCCCGTGGCATCCGGTCGGGCGACCTGGAGGCCGGCGATGTTGATGCCCGCCTCGCCGAGCTTCTGACCGTAGATCGCGACGATTCCGGGGCGGTCGGCGTAGCGCATCACGATGTGGTGCGTCTCGATCGGCACCTCGATCTCGTAGCCGTTGATTCCGACGACCTTGGGCACCATGCGGGTGCCCGCGAGCGTACCCGCGACCTCGAGGGTCGAGCCGTCGGCCAGGGTTCCGCGGAGGATCGTGATGTTCCGGTAGAGCGGGCTGTCGGACTCGACGATCAGGCGCGTCTCGACGCCACGCTGCTCGGCGAAGAGCGGCGCGTTCACGTACGACACCGTCTCGCTCACGATGCGGCTGAAGATGCCCTTGAGCGCGGCGAGACGGTACACGCTCACGTCGTACTCGGCGAGCTCGCCACGCACCTCGATGTCGAGGCTGGAGAGCGCGCTGTCGGCGAGGCCGCTGAAGAACTGGCCGAGCATCTCGACAAGCGCGATGCCGGGGCGCACGAACGGGTCGATCGCGCCGCCGGCGACGTTCACGGCATCCGGGACGAGATCGCCCTCGAGCGCGAGCTTCACCGAACGCGCAACCGAGACGCCCGCCTTCTCTTGCGCTTCTTCGGTGCTGGCACCGAGGTGCGGGGTAACGACGACGTTCGGGAGGTCGAGCAGCTTCCGGGCCGGGCCGTCCTCGGCCGGAGGCTCCGTCGAGAAGACGTCGAGGCCGGCACCGGCGATCTCGCCGGCGGTGAGCGCGTCGTACAGCGCGTCCTCGTCGATGAGCCCGCCGCGCGCGACGTTGATGACGTACGCGGACTTCTTCATGCGGCGGAGCTGCGCCTCACCGATCATCCCGGTGGTCTCGGGGGTCTTGGGCATGTGGATGGTGACGAAGTCGCTCTGATCGAGCAGCTCGTCGAGAGAGACCAGCTGCACGCCCAGCTGCTGCGCGCGCGTCGCCGTGACGTAGGGGTCGTAAGCGATGACGCGCATGTCGAACGCCTGGAGGCGCGCCGCGATGAGTGCGCCGATGCGGCCGAGGCCGATGATGCCGATCGTCTTCTCGAACAGCTCGGTGCCCGTGAACGAGCTGCGCTTCCACAGGCCCCGCGCGAGCGAGGCGTGGGCCGCGGGGATACGGCGGGCGAGGCTCAGGACGTGTCCGACGGTCAACTCGGCGGCCGAGATGATGTTCGACGTCGGGGCGTTGACGACCATGACTCCGGCGGCCGTCGCCGACTTGATGTCGACGTTGTCGAGCCCGACGCCGGCGCGGGCGACGACCTTCAGGACCGGCGCGGCCGCGATGGCCTCGGCGTCGATCTTGGTGGCCGAACGCACCAGCACCGCGTGCGCGTCGGCGAGGGCCGAGAGCAGCGCGGGGCGGTCGGTCCCGTCGACGTTGCGCACGTCGAAGTCGGGGCCGAGCGCGTCGATCGTGGCGGGAGAGAGTTCTTCGGCGATGAGCACGACGGGCTTCGTCACGGATGAGTCCTTCGAAACGGTGCACGGGACCGGCGCGCACCGGCGCACATCTCCGACGCAAGCCGGGCGCGCGACCCGTGCGGGCCGTCTGCCAGCCTAGCGCGGTGCTCGATGCTCGCCGGACCGTGTGACGGCGTTCCCCAGACCCTCGCGAGACTCCATCTGCCTGACGAAGACACGGAAGGATGCCGCGCGCTCGTCAGCCCGATGCGGTTTCGCGGAACCTTGCAGCCGGGGCGCCGGGGCGGTGAGACGCCGGAGAGCGCGTAGCGGTCAGCCGCCGTACAGCCCGTACGAGGTCGTCCCGTACCCGACGACCGCGAGCCAGAAGGCCGCGGAGAGAGTCAGCCCGGCGAGCAGCGCCAGCGAGAACTCCCCCGCCTTGCGCCGCGCGCCGATGCCGAACGCGACGCCGAAAGCCACGAGCGGGAACACGATCGGCAGGATGTAGACGAACCATCCG
This sequence comes from Microbacterium canaveralium, assembly GCF_047238045.1. Lineage (NCBI taxonomy): Bacteria > Bacillati > Actinomycetota > Actinomycetes > Micrococcales > Microbacteriaceae > Microbacterium > Microbacterium canaveralium. The sequence goes on from NZ_JBDFMA010000003.1 coordinate 1,906,352, forward strand.
AGGCCGTTGAGCCCGAGCGCGCCGGTCGCCTGCTGGATGAGGAGCGCGACCGAACTCCACACGACGAAGGCGTAGAAGAGGCCGAAGATCCCGGCGATCGTGACGACGATCCACGTGGGCAGACGCCGCCGGGAAACGCGGGTGTCCGTACTCATGCGAGGGCTCCCAACGACAGGAACGGCCACGGCACGAGCAGCAGGATGCCGAGGATCAGCAGCAAGAACCTCTGCCATGTGCGCCACCCGCGGGTGAGGGCGAGCACCGCGACGAACCAGACCAGCGGCGCGAGCGCCGCCGCGATCGTGAGGGCGAGCACCGTCACCTCGGGGATCGGCAGCCCGAGACCGCGCAATTTCAAGCCGGCGACGAGCCAGCCGATCGCGAAGAGGACGAAGGTCGCGGCCACCATCCCGATGCCGACGAGGCCCACGTTGCCGAGCGGCGCCGAGTGCGCGGCATCCGCTTCGGGTCCGTCGACGGTCGCGTCGGGCTCGGGCTCGGGATGCCGGGCGGCCGGCGTCTCGCGCGAGGTCGTGGGCTGCAGCGGCTCGGCGACGGGCGTCGGCTGAAGGGGCTCGGGGTCGAGCGGCTCGGCCTCGGCGACGCGCTCCGGGGCGCGCTTCTCGCCCACGTCGAGCGTCGGGTCGTCGTCACCGTCCCAGGAGAGGGCGTCGTCGTCGCGCGGAGTGCTCACGTGTCCACGGTAGCGCCGGCCCGAGACGACGCGGTCGCGCCCCGCCGAAACGGCGAACGCCCCGGAACCACGATGGGCCCGGGGCGTTCGGAAGAGGATCAGCGCGCGGCCGAGCCCTCGACGTAGTCGCTGTCCTGCTGCTTCCACGCGAACAGGCCGCGCAGCTCCTTGCCGGTGGCCTCGATCGGGTGGCCCTGCTCCTTCTCGCGGAGCGCGAGGAACTCGGGGGCACCGTTGTCCTGGTCGGCGATGAAGCGCTCGGCGAACGCGCCCGACTGGATGTCGGCGAGAACGGCCTTCATGTTCTCCTTGACCTCGGGCGAGATCACGCGGGGGCCGGAGACGTAGTCACCGTACTCGGCCGTGTCGGAGATCGACCAGCGCTGCTTGGCGATGCCGCCCTCCCACATCAGGTCGACGATGAGCTTCAGCTCGTGCAGCACCTCGAAGTACGCGATCTCGGGCTGGTAGCCGGCCTCGGTGAGCGTCTCGAAGCCGTACTGCACCAGGTGGCTCATGCCACCGCAGAGCACCGACTGCTCGCCGAACAGGTCGGTCTCGGTCTCTTCGGTGAAGGTCGTCTTGATGACGCCGGCGCGGGTGCCGCCGATGGCCTTGGCGTACGACAGCGCGGTGTCCCAGGCCGAGCCCGAGGCGTCGCGCTCGACCGCGATGATGTCCGGGATGCCACGGCCCGCGACGTACTCGCGACGGACGGTGTGACCGGGAGCCTTGGGGGCGACGAGGATGACGTCAACGCCCTCGGGTGCGTCGATGTAGCCGAAGCGGATGTTGAAGCCGTGGGCGAACGCGAGCGTCTTGCCTTCGGTGAGCTTGTCCTTGATGGAGTCGGCGTAGATCGAGCGCTGGTGCTGGTCGGGCGCCAGGATCATGATCAGGTCGGCCCACTCGGTCGCGTCGGTGACGTTCTTGACCTCGAAGCCGTCTTCCTGCGCCTTCGCGGCCGACTTGGAACCGTCCTTGAGCGCGATGACGACCTCGACGCCCGAGTCGCGGAGGTTCTGCGCGTGCGCGTGACCCTGCGAGCCGTAGCCGACGATCGCAACCTTCTTGCCCTGGATGATCGACAGGTCGGCGTCGTCGTCGTAGAAGATCTCTGCCATGGGGATGCTTTCTCCTTGAATACAGGTCCCGCGACGCAGGACCGGGGGTGTGTGGAAGTGGTGGGGTTCAGCCGCGCAGGACGCGCTCGGTGATGCTCTTGCCGCCGCGGCCGACGGCGAGCAGGCCCGACTGCGCGAGCTCCTTCACGCCGAACGGCTCGATGGCCTTGAGGAATGCACTGACCTTGCCCGAGTCGCCGGTGATCTCGATCACGAGGGCGTCGGGCGCGTAGTCGACGACCGACGCGCGGAAGAGATTCACGACCTCGAGCACGTGGGAGCGGCTGGCGTTGTCGGCGCGCACCTTCACGAGCACGTGCTCACGTTGCACCGAGCTGCTCGGGTCGAGCTCGACGATCTTGATGACGTTGATGAGCTTGTTCAGCTGCTTGGTCACCTGTTCGAGGGGCAGACCCTCGACGTCGACGACCACCGTGATGCGGGACAGCCCCGGCACCTCGGTGACCCCCACCGCGAGCGACTCGATGTTGAAGCCGCGGCGGGCGAAGAGACCGGCGACGCGGGTCAGCAGACCCGGCTTGTCCTCCACGAGGAGGCTCAGAACGTGCCTCGACATGTCAGTCCTCCTGCTCGGCGAAGGCGGGCGAGTGATCGCGGGCGTACTGGACGTAGCTGTTGCTCACGCCCTGCGGAACCATCGGCCACACCATGGCATCCGCGCTCACGACGAAGTCGATCACGACGGGCCGGTCGTTCGTGTCGAGCGCGAGCTGGATCGCCGCGTCGATCTCCTCTTCCTTCTCGACCCGGATCGCGAGGCAGCCGTAGGCCTCGGCGAGCTTGACGAAGTCGGGGATGCGACGCGTCCCGTGCCCCGTGTTCAGGTCGGTGTTCGAGTGACGGCCGTCGAAGAACAGCGTCTGCCACTGGCGCACCATGCCGAGCGAGGAGTTGTTGATGATCGCGACCTTGATCGGGATGTCGTTGATGACGCAGGTCGCGAGTTCCTGGTTGGTCATCTGGAAGCAGCCGTCGCCGTCGATCGCCCACACCACGCGGTCAGGCTCGGCCACCTTGGCGCCCATCGCCGCGGGGACCGAGTAACCCATCGTGCCGGCGCCGCCGGAGTTGAGCCACGCGTTGGGGCGCTCGTACTTGATGAACTGCGCCGCCCACATCTGGTGCTGGCCGACGCCCGCGGCGTAGATCGCCTCGGGTCCGGTCATCTCACCGATCCGCTGGATCACCTGCTGCGGCGACAGCAGACCGTCGGTGGTCGGCGTGTAACCGAGGGGGAACTCCTCCCGCAGACCGTTGAGGAAGGTCCACCACTCCGAGTAGTCGACCTCGGTCTCGGATGCCGCTTGGCGGAAGGCGGCATCCAGGTCGACGAGCACCTCTTTGAGGTCGCCCACGATCGGGACGTCCGCGGCGCGGATCTTGGAGATCTCGGCGGGGTCGATGTCGACGTGCACGACCTGCGCGTTGGGGGCGAAGAGCGAGGCCTTGCCCGTCACACGGTCGTCGAAGCGGGCACCGAGCGACACGATGAGGTCGCTGTCCTGCAGCGCGAGGACCGCAGGCACCGTCCCGTGCATGCCGGGCATGCCCAGGTGCTGGTCGTGCGAGTCGGGGAACGCCCCGCGCGCCATGAGGGTGGTCACCAACGGTGCGCCGGTCGCTTCGGCGAACGTCTTCAGTTCCGCGGACGCCTTCGCGCGGATGACTCCGCCGCCGACGTACAGCACGGGCTTCTTCGCGTGGGCGATCAGCTGGGCCGCGGCCTGGATCTGCTTGCCGTGCGCCTTCGTGACGGGACGGTAGCCGGGCAGGTCGATCTTCGGCGGCCAGATGAACGGCGCCGAGTTCTGCTGCGCGTCCTTGGTGATGTCCACCAGCACCGGGCCGGGGCGGCCCGTCGAGGCAATCTCGAACGCCGCCGCGATCGCACCGGGGATGTCCTCGGCGGTTTTCACCAGGAAGGAGTGCTTCGTGATCGGCATCGTGATGCCGACGATGTCGGCCTCCTGGAAGGCATCCGTTCCCATGAGGGTCGAGAAGACCTGACCGGTGATGCACACCAGCGGCACCGAGTCCATGTAGGCGTCGGCGATGGCGGTGACGAGGTTCGTGGCGCCGGGGCCCGACGTCGCGATCGCGACACCGGTGCGGCCCGAGGCCGCGGCGTAGCCCTCGGCCGCGTGGCCGGCGCCCTGCTCGTGGCGGACGAGGATGTGGCGGACGTTCTCGTCATCCATGAGCGGGTCGTAGACGGGCATGATCGCCCCGCCCGGCAGACCGAACACGTCGGTGACGCCGAGCAGGTCGAGCGAACGGACGACCGCCTGGGCGCCCGTGAGCACGGGCGTCGGAGCGGTGCGAGCGGGGGGCCGGGGAACGGCCGTGGCGGATTCGGCGGACATGGTGGTACCTCGGAACCAGTGGGGGGTGAAAGGGAGACGGCCGTCAGCCCGTGACGGCGCCTTCCGCAGCGGAGTGCACGAGCTTGGAGTACTTGGCCAGAACGCCACGGGTATAGCGCGGGGGAAGTGGCTCCCAGCCGTCGCGGCGGGAACCCAGCTCGGCGTCATCGACGATCAAGTCGAGAGTGCGAGCGGCGATATCGACCCGTATCAGATCACCATCGCGCACGAAGGCGATCGGACCTGCGTCCACCGCTTCGGGAGCTATGTGGCCGATGCAGAGGCCGGTTGTGCCGCCTGAGAATCGACCGTCCGTCAAGAGTAGTACATCTTTTCCGAGCCCCGCGCCCTTGATGGCGGCGGTGATCGCGAGCATCTCGCGCATGCCGGGGCCACCCTTGGGACCCTCGTAGCGGATGACGACGACGTCGCCGGCGTGGATCTCGCCCGCCTCGAGCGCATCCATGGCGGCGCGCTCGCGCTCGAACACCCGCGCGGGACCCTCGAACACGTTGCCGTCGAAGCCGGCGGACTTCACGACCGCACCTTCCGGCGCCATGGAGCCGTGCAGGATCGTGATGCCGCCCGTCGCGTGGATCGGGTCGTCGAAGCGGTGGATGACCTTGCCGTCCACGGGGTCGGGATCGAGATCGCGGAGGTTCTCGGCGAGCGTCTTGCCCGTGACGGTAAGGGCGTCCCCGTGCAGCAGGCCCTCGTCGAGCATCGCCTTCAGGATCACCGGGATGCCACCGTGGCGGTCGACGTCGTTCATGACGTACTGCCCGAACGGCTTCATGTCGGCCACGTGCGGCGTCTTGTCGCCGATGCGGTTGAAGTCGTGGAGCGTGAGGTCCACCTCCGCCTCGCGCGCGATGGCGAGGAGGTGCAGGACGACGTTCGTCGAGCCGCCGAGCGCCATCGCGAGGGCGATCGCGTTCTCGAACGCCTCCTTGGTCAGGATGTCGCGGGTCGTGATGCCCTGACGCAGCAGGTTCACGACGGCCTCGCCCGAGCGGTGGGCGAAGTAGTCGCGGCGCCGATCGGCGGAGGGCGGGGCGGCCGAGCCGGGGAGGCTGAGCCCCAGGGCCTCGGCGACCGAGGCCATCGTGTTGGCGGTGTACATACCGCCGCACGCACCCTCGCCGGGAGCGAACGCGCACTCGATGCGCTTGAGGTCGGCCTCGCTCATGCGACCGGCGAGGCACGCACCGACACCCTCGAAGGAGTCGATGATCGTGATCTCCTTCTCGGTGCCGTCCGAGAGCTTCACCCATCCGGGGGCGATCGAGCCGGCGTAGAGGAAGACGCTGGACAGGTCGAGACGGGCGGATGCCATGAGCATGCCCGGGATCGACTTATCGCAGCCGGCCAGCAGGACCGAGCCGTCGAGGCGCTCGGCCATCATGACCGTCTCGACGGAGTCGGCGATGACCTCGCGCGAGACGAGCGAGAAGTGCATGCCTTCGTGGCCCATCGAAATGCCGTCCGAGACGGAGATGGTGCCGAACTGCAGCGGATAGCCGCCGCCGGAGTGCACGCCTTCCTTGGCGCCCTGGGCGAGGCGATCCAGGCTCAGGTTGCAGGGCGTGATCTCGTTCCAGCTGGACGCGATGCCGATCTGGGGCTTGTCCCAGTCGTCATCGCCCATGCCAACGCCGCGGAGCATTCCTCGCGACGTGGTGGCTTCGATGCCATCGGTGATGACCCGGCTGCGGGGCTTGATGTCGATCTCGCCGGCGGGGGTGAAATTCTGCGGTGCGGGCATCCTCGCAGTCTATTGCGCGCGGGAGACGCGCTGATGCGCGACAACCTCCAAGACATCGACCAATCCGTCGATGTCGGCGACCTTGAGCGCCGCGGCCGTGTCACCGGTGCCGACGTGGATGCCGAGGTCCCCGGCGCCGAGCGTGCGGAGCGCGTCCTCGTCGGTGACGTCGTCGCCCGCGAAGATCACCGCCGTCGCGCCCGCGCGCTCCCGGAGGTGCTGCACCGCGGAGTCCTTCCCCTCGTGGCGGAACGCGAACTCGAGGATGTCGTGACCGGTGCGACGCCGCCACTCCGGTGCGTCCGCCGCGACCAGCTGATCGGCGACCGCGCGTGCTTCGCGGGCGGTGTCGGCATCCGCCGTCCGGGTGTGCACGCCGACGCCGAACTCCTTCGGCTCGATCCAGACACCGGTCAAGTGGGCGACACCCTCCGTGATCGCGCTCTGAAGCCGATCGCGCAGCGCGAGGTCAGCCGCGTCGTCGGGCGTGGACTCCCCGCCGGCTCCGGGTACCCAGAACTGCGCGCCGTGCGACGCCGCGATCCACACCGGCGAGGCGTCGTCGTGCTCGGCGATCTCGCGCAGGTGCCCGAGCGATCGGCCGGAGACGAGGGCGACCACCGTGTCGGGCAGTGCGGCGAGGGCGTCGACGGCCGAGCGTGCCCGAGGCGTCATCCGCGCGGTCATGGGGTCGTCCACGAGCGGCGCGAGCGTCCCGTCGAAGTCGAGGGCCACCAGGAGCACGGGGGTCGTCGAGACGGCCTCGATGGCCGCGTCGGCGGCGGTCATGAGTCATCCCGTCGCTCGTCCACCGACGCCTGCACCTCGGCGTTCGCGCTGGCGGAGGAGGCGCGGTCGTGGAACGCGGACAGCGCGTCGAGGAATTCCCTCGACCAGTCTTCGACGTCGTGGTCGCGCACGCGTTTGCGCAGTGCTCGCATCCGCCGCCCCTGCTCGGCCGCAGGCATGTCGATCGCGCGGATGATCGTGTCCTTCAGGCCGTCGATGTCGTGCGGGTTGATGAGCAGCGCACTGCCCATCTCGTCGGCGGCACCGGCGAATTCACTGAGGACGAGGACCCCGCGGTTGTCGATGCGACTCGCGACGTATTCCTTCGCGACGAGGTTCATGCCGTCCCGCAGCGCGGTGACCAGCATGACGTCGGCCGCGAGGAACAGCGCGACCATCTCCTCCCGAGGGTACGACTGGTGCAGGTACCGGATCGCCGTGTGGGTTGTGCTGTCGTAGTCGCCGTTGATGCGCCCCACCGTCATCTCGATCTCGTCGCGCAGCTGCACGTACGCGTCGACGCGCTCGCGGCTCGGGCTCGCCACCTGGACGAGAGTGGCATCCTCCACCGTCGCCCGACCATCCTCGAGGAGCTCGCCCCACGCCTTGAGGCGGTGGCGGATGCCCTTGGTGTAGTCGAGACGGTCGACGCCGAGCAGGATCTTCCGCGGGTTGCCGAGACCCTCGCGGATCTCTCGCGCGCGCTGCTGGATGTCGGGACGCTGCGCGAGCTCGATGTACGAGTCGGCGTCGATGGAGATGGGGAACGCCTTCGCGAGAGCCACGCGAGTGCCGCCCTGCCCGTCCGGGACCGAGATCCCGCTGGCCTTGGTCTCGTACCGCAACTGGCGGCGCACGGCACGCGCGAAGTTGCCGGCGTCCGCCACGCGCTGGAACCCGATCACGTCGGCGCCGAGGAGTCCCTCCAGCACCTGCTTGCGCCAGGGCAATTGCGCGTAGAGGCCATAGGCGGGGAACGGGATGTGGTGGAAGTACCCGATCGTGAGGTCGGGACGCAACTCGCGCAGCATCTTCGGCACGAGCTGCAGCTGGTAGTCCTGCACCCACACGATCGCCTTGTCGGCGGACACAGCGGCAGCCGCCTCGGCGAACCGGCGGTTCACCCGGACGTACGCGTCCCACCAGGCGCGCTTGTACGTCGGCTCCGCGATCACGTCGTGGTAGAGCGGCCAGATCGTGTCGTTCGAGAAACCCTCGTAGTAGTGCTGCACGTCCGCCGCGGACAGCTCGACCGGCACGAGGTGGGTGCCCTCGAAATCGAAGGGCTCGAGGCTCACGTCGGGCTGACCCGCCCACCCCACCCAGGCACCCTCGGCGCGGCGCATGACCGGTTCGAGCGCGGTCACCAGACCACCCGGCGAGCGACGCCATCCCTCCCCGTCGGGGGTGCGATCCACCGGTAGACGATTGGCGACGACGACGAAATCGGCCTGGGACACAGGTCCTCCTCGGTAGCTTCACCCCAGGCTAACAGTGGGGTGAACGCGTGCCGCGGGGGTGCCGGAATGCGATAAACGCCCATTCTGATGAGACACGGTGCGACACAGCATGTCTCGGAACGGAGAGCGTTTATCGGGGCGGGGGCGGGGCGGCGGCGGGGGCGCGGGGGCGGGGGCGGGGGGATGTCAAGGCGGCGCGACGTGGCCGGTGCGGCTCGCTAGGTTGGGGGCATGCGCCAGTACATCTTCGGAACCGGTCTCCTCAGCGCCATCACCGGCGGTATCACGCTGCTGCGCGGACTGCGCAACGACGAGCCCTTCACGTGGCGCACGGCCCTGGCCTGGCTGAGCTGGGGCATCACCCTCGCCCTCGCGGTCGGCGCCGTCGTCGACACCCGGCGCGCGCGCCGTGGTCGTAACGTCGCCGGAGACTCCCCGGTCGCGCGCAAGCAGCAGAAGCTCCTCAAGAAGCGCCTGTCCCGCTGACGCGGGAGGGGATGCCGAACCCCGGGGCCCGGCATCCGCTCAGCGCGTGAGGATCAGCGCGTCGCCCTGGCCGCCCCCGCCGCACAGGGCGACAGCCGCCGTACCGCTCCCTCGGCGGACGAGTTCGTGCACGGCGTGGACGACGAGTCTGTTGCCGGAGGCTCCGATGGGGTGACCGATCGCGATGCCGCCGCCGTGCGGGTTGACCACGTCGTCCGAGAGCCCGAGCTCGGTCTGCGACCGGGCGACCACGGCACCGAACGCCTCGTTGATCTCGACGTGGTCGAGGTCGGACACAGAGATCCCCTGCTTCTCGAGAGCTCGGGCGATCGCGTGCGCCGGCTGAGCGTGCAGCGAGTTGTCCGGCCCGGCGACCTGACCCGAGGCGCCGACGACCGCGAGAACGTCCCAGCCGTGCTCGTCCGCGACGGCCCGGGTCGTGAGGACGACAGCCGACGCCCCGTCGGAGATCGGCGAGGCGTTCCCCGCGGTGATCGTCCCTCCCTCGGCGAAGGCCGGACGCAGCTTTCCGAGGATCTCCGTCGTCGTCTCGGGACGGATGCCCTCGTCGGCCACGACGACCACGGGGTCGCCCTTGCGTTGCGGGATCGCCACCGGGACGATCTCGGCCTCGAAGACCCCCGCCTCCTGTGCCACCGCGGCACGCTGGTGGGATCGGGCGGCGACGGCATCCTGCGCCTCGCGCGTGACCTCGTACCGTTCGTTCGCGCGCTCCGTCGACGCGCCCATGCTCTCGCGGTCATACGAGTCGGTGAGGCCGTCGTATGCCAGGTGGTCGAGCACCTCGATCGAGCCGTAGGCGTAACCCTCGCGCGAGTTCATGAGGAGGTGCGGTGCGCGGGTCATCGACTCCATGCCGGCCGCCACGACGACCGTCGCGTCGCCGAGTCGCAGCATGCGCGACGCGTCGATGATGGCCGTGAGCCCGGAGAGGCACACCTTGTTGATGGTCGCTGCGTGCACGTCCCAGCCGATGCCCGCCGCGATCGCCGCCTGGCGCGCGGCATTCTGCCCCGCACCGGCCTGCAGCACCTGGCCCACCAGCACGGCATCCACGGTCTCGGCGGGAATGCCGCCGCGTTCGAGGGCGCCCGAGATGGCAGCCGCGCCGAGCTGCACCGCGGTGAGCGGCGCGAGCTGTCCCTTGAGGCGCCCCTGGGGCGTGCGGGCGGCGGCGACGATGACGACGTCGGTGGCGGAGGTCATGCGATCTGCTCCTCGGGGATGCGGACGGTGAGCGGAGGTTCGGTCGCGGCGATGACATCGTCGACCGAGACGCCCGGGGCGACCTCGACGAGGACCAGCCCCTCGGGAGTGACATCGATCACGGCCAGGTCGGTGATGATCCGGTCGACGACCCCGCGGCCCGTGAGCGGCAGCGAACAGGAATCGACGATCTTCGGTGAACCGTCGCGCGCGACGTGCTCCATCAGGACGATGACGCGGGCGGCGCCGTGCACGAGGTCCATGGCACCGCCGGGTCCCTTGACCATCTTCCCCGGGATCATCCAGTTCGCCAGGTCACCGGAGGCGGATACCTGCATCGCGCCGAGGATCGCGGCGTCGATCTTGCCGCCGCGGATCATGCCGAAGCTCGTCGCCGAGTCGAAGAACGCCGCGCCCGGCAGGGTCGTCACGGTCTCTTTACCGGCGTTGATGAGGTCGGCGTCGACGGCATCCTCCGTCGGATAGGGGCCGACACCCAGGATGCCGTTCTCGGACTGCAGCACGACGGTGACGCCGTCGGGCACATGGTTGGGCACGAGGGTCGGCAGGCCGATGCCGAGGTTGACGTACGAGCCGTCGGCGAGTTCGCGGGCGGCGCGAGCGGCCATCTCGATGCGGGTGAGGGCCATGTCAGCGGGCTCCTTCGGTGACGGTGCGCTTTTCGATGCGCTTCTCGATGTCGGGACCGACCTCGACGAGGCGGTGGACGAAGACGCCGGGGAGATGCACGTCGTCGGGATCGATCTCGCCGGGCTCGACGAGGTGCTCGACCTGCGCGATGCACACCCGGCCGGCCATCGCGGCGAGCGGGTTGAAGCTGCGCGCGGCCTTGCGGAAGACGAGGTTGCCGTGGCGATCGCCCTTCCACGCATGGACGAGGGAGAAGTCGGTCGTGATCGCCTCCTCGAGCACGAACTCGCGCGGCCGGCCGTCCACGTCGAACGTTCGGACGTCCTTGGCGGGGGACGCCACGGCGACACCGCCCGAGCCGTTGTAGCGCTGCGGCAGACCACCCTCGGCGACCTGCGTTCCGACGCCCGTCTGCGTGTAGAACGCCGCGATGCCCGACCCACCGGCACGCAGCTTCTCGGCGAGGGTGCCCTGCGGTGTGAGCTCGAGCTCGAGCTCACCAGAGAGGAACTGCCGCTCGAACTCCTTGTTCTCCCCCACGTAGGACGACGTCATCTTGCGGATCCGACCCGCGCCGAGCAGGATGCCGAGCCCCCAATCGTCCACGCCGCAGTTGTTCGAGACGACCGAGAGGTCGCGTGTGCCCCGTGCGAGCAGGGCCTCAATGAGGGCGATGGGGTTTCCGGAGAGGCCGAAGCCGCCGACCGCGAGGGACGCTCCGTCGGGGATGTCGGCGACAGCATCGCTCGCCGAGGGCCAGGTCTTGTCGATCACGCGGACTCCTTCGTGCAGGGATCGGTGATCTCATCCTGCGCCCGGCACCGGCCGGCGGCTCCCCTTGCTTCTTGCGATGTGGATGCCCGCCCGCGTAGCGTCCACATCGTGGACACATCGCCGACCCGCCTCTCGCGCAGCACCGTCCCCGGAACCCAGGCCATCGCCCGAGCCGCACACCTGCTTCGCCTGGTGACGGCCGCGGGCACCGAGGGGGCATCGGTCGGTGATCTCGCGCGCCAGGCCGACCTCACCCGACCCACCGCGCACCGACTCCTGTCCGCATTGCGGCAGGAAGGCCTCGTGGATCGCGATGAGGCGAGCGGTCGGTGGCTGCCCGGACCGGAGCTGTACCTGATGGGGACGGTCGCGGCATCCCGGTTCGACGTCACGGCGCTCGCTCGCGACATCGTGCGCTCGCTGGCGGTCCGCACCGAGGAGAGCGCATTCCTCTCCGTGCGTCGCGGCGACGAGACGGTGTGCCTCGTCCGCGAGGACGGCAGCTTTCCGATCCGCTCATTCGTCCTGTCGGAGGGGGTGCGCTTTCCCCTGGGGGTGGCATCCGCGGGCCTGGCGATCCTGGCCTTCCTCCCGCCGGACGAGGTGGATGCCTATCTCGAACGGCACGACGACCTCGCTCAGCAATGGGGGACGAGCCACTCCCCCGCTCGCCTGCGCACCCGCGTGGCGGACACGAAGGCGCGCGGCTACGCGGTCAATCCCGGACTCATCGTCGAGGGCAGCTGGGGCCTCGGCGCCGCGGTGTTCACGCGCACCGGTGAACCGCAGTGGGCGCTCAGCCTCACGGGGGTCGAGTTCCGCTTCGCCGGCGACCGGTTGGCGGACCTCGGTCGCATCCTGCTCGCCCACGCGCATCAGCTGTCGACCCGCATTGCCGGTCGCTGATGCATACCTACGTTATATAACAGGGGTATACTCGGGGGAATGACCCGCGACGATGATCTCCAGAGACTGATCCTCGCGGTGCACGCCCTGACGCGTACCGCGGCCATCGACACCAAGAACGACGCCCCCGCTGCCCAATGGCGCACGCTCACGCTGCTGCGTGACCACGGACCTCAGCGCCTCGGCGACCTCGCCACCCTCAGCCGCGTCTCACAGCCCGGAATGACCCGGCTCGTGCACCAGATGGAGGATGCCGGCCTCGTGGCCCGTGGCATCCACCCGGACGACTCGCGCGTGAGCGTCGTGTCCGCCACCGACGAGGGACTGCGAGAGCTCGACCGGTGGTTGGAGGTGCTGAGCGCCGCCCTCACCCCGCACGTCGCCCACCTGACGGATGCCGAGTGGGATGCCGTCCGCGTGAGCGCCGACGCCCTGGGCGCCCGAGTCCGCCCCCAGCCGGAGCTCGCCCGATGAGCGCGGCACCGAGCATCTGGAAACAGCCCGCCCAGGTCTGGGCCGTCGCGTTCGCCTGCGTCGTGGCCTTCATGGGCATCGGCCTGGTCGATCCGATCCTTCCCGCGATCGCGGAGTCGCTTCAGGCCAGCCCGGTCGAGACCGAACTCCTCTTCACGAGCTACCTCGTGGTCACCGGCCTCGCGATGCTCGTCACGAGCTGGATCTCGAGCCGCATCGGCGCGAAGGCGACGCTCCTCGTCGGGCTCGCCCTGATCGTGGTCTTCGCGCTGTTCTGCGCTCTCAGCGGCAGCGTCGACGCCGTCATCGGCTTCCGCGCGGGCTGGGGCCTCGGCAATGCGCTGTTCATCTCGACCGCGCTCGCAACCATCGTCGGCGCGGCATCGGGCGGCAGCTCCGCGGCGATCGTGCTGTACGAAGCGGCCTTGGGCCTCGGCATCGCGGTGGGACCACTGCTCGGCGGCATCCTGGGCGAGGCGAGCTGGCGCGGACCGTTCTTCGGCGTCGTCGTGCTCATGGCGATCGCGTTCGTCGCGGTGGCGGTGCTGCTGCGCGGACCCTCCCCCGCCCGCACGCCGATCCCGTTCAGTGCGCCATTCAAGGCGCTGGGACGCCCCGCGCTGGCGATCCTGGCCGCGACCGCGCTGTTCTACAACATCGGGTTCTTCACGCTGCTCGCGTTCTCGCCGTTCCCGCTGGGCTTCGGCGCGATGGGCATCGGTCTGACGTTCTTTGGCTGGGGTGTCGCCCTAGCGATCACCAGCGTGTGGGTCGCTCCCCTCTTGTTGCGCCGGATGCGGCTGACCGCGGTCCTACTTCTCGCGCTGCCGCTGCTCGCGGTCGACCTGCTGGTCGCCGCTTTCGTGGTCGGGTCGCCCGCGGGGCTCGTCACCTGCATCATCGTCGGCGGTCTCGTGCTCGGCGTCGTCAACACCGCGCTCACCGAGGCCGTGATGGAGGCGACCGACCTGCCGCGCTCGGTCGCATCATCGGCGTACTCGGCGGTCCGCTTCCTCGGCGGCGCCGTCGCTCCGCCGCTCGCCGCGTTCCTGTGGCACGCCGCAGGTGCCGGTGTGCCGTACATCATGGCCACGGTCTCCGTCGTGATCGCCGCCGCCTGCGTGCTGTTCGGACGCCGCGCGCTCGCGCACATCGACGCCGCACACCCGACCGCGGCCGACGAGGGCGCTGCCGTTCTGGTGGGCGACGCGGCCTGAGCCGCACTCGAGTGAACGCGCCCGGTCCGACTCCCCGTCGTGACCGGGCGCGTTCGCGTGCAGACGGCGCGGCGCCCGGGCGTCGACCCGCATCAGTCGGCGGCCGGCCCCGAATGCACGGCGAAGCTCGTGAAGCGGCGGGGCTCGTCCGCACGCCGCAAAGCCTCGGCGACGGCATCCTCGGGCGTCGTCCCGAAGCTCACGGCGACCGTCCGCCGCTCGTCGAGCCAACGCTCCTCGAGCAGGACCGAGCGGATGCGATCGGCCCAGCCCCCGGTCCCGGCGACGGCGACGACGGGGGTGCCGAAGTCGTAGGCGATGGTGAGCTCGTTCAGCGTGCCCGCTCCCCCGCCGATCATGATCACGGCGTCGCAGACCCGCGGCGTGAGCAGGTTGCGGATCGTGCCCATGCCCGTCGGGAAGGCGATGTCGACGAACGCGCTCGCGCGCGAACGGTCCGCCTCGGGCAGGAACCCGATCGTGAGCCCGCCGGCCTCGCGCGCGCCGCGCGACGCCGCGGCCATGACTCCCGTCGTTCCGCCGCTGACGAGCACTGCCCCGGCGCGCGCGACGGCCGCGCCGACGCGCGCCGCGACATCGAGGATGTCGACCACGCTTCCCGGCGCGGTGTCCCCCGCGCTTCCGATGACGCCGATCACGCGTCTGCTCATGCTTCCTCCACTCCGGCCGCGATGAATCGGCGACGCAGGTCGACCTCGTTCAGCGCGACGTGCGCCAGGTCCAAGGGCGTGCGCGCGGCGGTGGCGAACGATGCCGCGGCGGCGCCGGCGACGACGGCGGAGAGCAGGTCGCCCGTGTCGGCCATCGCGGAGGCGCACGCGCCGCCGAACACGTCTCCGGCCCCCGTCGGGTCGAAGGCATCCGGATCCCGGAACACCGGCACTCGCCATCGTCCCTCGCGGGTCGAGACGACGGCGCCACGCGACCCGCACTTCAGCACGACCGTTTCCGCGCCCCAGTCATGAAACATCGACGGCAGGTCGCGCTCCGCGACGTCCGGCAGGAACACGGCGGCATCCGATGTGCTGGGGAGGAAGACGTCGACGGACGGCAGGACGTCCACGAGTGCCGCGGTCCCCGCGCGCGCGAGTTCACCGCGGTCCGGGCAGTCCAACAGGAGGTGTCCGTTGCCGCGGGCGGCGTCCACGCTCTCGTGCAGCCGGGAGGTGGGCAGCAGGCCCAGGTACCAGGCTTCCGCCGATATCGATGAGAGATCCTCCCCCGACGGCAGCGTCGCGTGCAGGATTTCCGGCTGACCGGTGTTGTCGAGGAATCGATCGCGCTCGCCGGGCGGCAGATCCTCGAGCGCTCGAGGGTCGGCCGGGTGCGACCGGGACTCGTCGGCATCGTACGAGAAGCTCACGCGGAGACTCGGGACGTCGGATCGCCGTCGGATGCCGTCGATCCGGACACCGCAGTCCCGCAGACGCTCGAGGGCGCCCGCGGGATAGTCCGCGCCCACCACGGTGTGAACCGCAGCCGCTCCTGCGGCGAGGACGACACCCATCGCCGCCCAGAAGGCGTTTCCGCCGGGTCGGTCGACCTCGAAGGAGCCATCGGCGAAGCGCACGGCATCCAGGCTGAAACCGCCGATGACACGGGTGAGCGGGCTCATCCTGCCCCGGCCGGGTGCTCGAAGGCGGTTCGGACGAACTCTTCGACGAGCGAGCGGCGAGGCTGCATCGCGATGCGTACCGTCGGGCGGGCGGATGCCACGGGGGCGGGTCGCCGGTCGACACAGGTCATTCCGCGGGTGAGGGTTCCCTCCACCTCGACCTGGACGGCAGCCTCGAGGTAGTCGGCGGCGAGCGGGTCGAGGGCCAGCACGGCGGCGGTCGGGTCGTGCAACGGGAACCCGACGACGCCCAGGTCGCGGGCGTTGAAGTCGAGATACTGCGGGAGCATCGCCCGCACCAGGTCGGTCGACGGCGAGGACGGCGCACCGTTGATGCGTCGCATCTCGACGTCGGTGATGCGGCACGACATCGTGATGTCCAGCGGCACGAGGATGAGGTTCCGTGCAGCACAGAAGACGCGTTCAGCGGCCTCGGGATCGTGGCGGATGTTGGCCTCCGCGTGCGGCGTCATGTTTCCGGGGACCGCGACCGCTCCACCCATCACGACGATCGCGCGCAGGAGGGTGTCCAGATGCGGTTCGAGCTCGAAAGCCCGACCGACGTTCGACAGGGGCCCCGTCGCCAACAGCACGAGCTCTCCCGGACGCTCCCGCGCGAGCCGCACGATCTGTTCCGCCGCGGACTCTTCGGCGATCGTGCCGGGCGGTTCGTCGATGGATGCCATCCCACCGACGCCGTCGTTCCCGTGGACCTCTGCGGCATAGTGGACGTCCTGGTTCCAGGGTCCCGCCTCACCACGCGCCACCGGAACGGTCCCCAGCCGCATCACGTGGAGGAGCTGGCGGGCGTTGCGCGCCGCCTGGACCGCGGAGGTGTTGCCGTGCACCGTCCCCACGGCGACGATCTCGGCGCGCCCCGAACCGACGAGGTACAGCAGCGCCATCGAATCGTCGATGCCGAAGTCCATGTCGAGGATGAGGGGAACGGGCGTCACGGTCGACATTCGTCGGTCTGCTCTCTCGTAGACGGTGCGGGGAGTCTGACGGCGACGGTGAGGGGGAAGGGCCCCCTCACCGCCGCTCTACCTCACTCGCTGGTGATCGAGGTGTCGATGAACTCGCTGTCGAAGATGTCATCCGCCGTGAGCCCGGGCTTGATCGTGACACCCGTGGCGCCGAGGAGCGACGTGATCTGCTCGAAGCTGCTCTCCGCGCGGCCGGGCGCAAAGGCCCCGATGGGAACGGACGGGTCGGTCCCGGCCATGAGGTGCATGTCCTTGAGAACATCCGCGCCCGCCTCGGCGACACCGGCCGAGTACACCCAGCCCGTGTCGTACTCCTCCGTCAGTTTCACGATGAGGGCGTTGGTCGGTGCCGGGTCGGCGAGGTATGCCAGAGTCGAGCGCTGCAGGATCGGCACGAGCTTGGTGAGGCACGGCGAGAGCTCCTCGAGGTCGGCCGCACGGACCGAGAGGGCATCCGGATACACGTCGTATCCGGCATCCTTCACCAGCTGGAACTCCACGGGCTTGTCCCACTGGGCGATCTCGTGCTCGTAGATGTAGGGCTCCGACGTGGCGAAGCCGTTCTGGGCGATGCTCGGGTCGCTGACGAACCGCGCCGGGCTGCCGTCGTACGAGTCGGACAGCTGGGACTGCTTCAGAACGCCCTTCGCCACGAGCGCCTGGGCATAGAGGCCTCCCTTGGGGACGACGACCGTCGCATCCGTCTTGCCGATGTCCGCGATCGACGTCCAGTCCGGGTGGGTCTCGGGGTCCCACATGATGATCTGGGGGCTCTGCTGCCGGGTGGCGAACACACCGATCGCCGGCTGGTCGACGGCGCCGGCCACGCGGTCTTCGGTCGGGATGCTACCGAGGGTGATCGAGGTGTCCTGGTACATCTGCGAGATCACGGGCTGGTAGCCGATCGCGGAACCGCCGGATCGCACCTCGATCTGGACACCGGTGCTCTTGCCGCCGTCGACGAGCGTGCCCGTGACGCTCTTCTTGTTGGTGTCGATCACGGCATCGGGTCCGACGAGTCCGTAGAACGGGCCGTGGTCGACCTCCGGCTCCCACGTCGCCTGCACGACGACGGTCGCGGGACACACGTCGGTCAAGATGCTGGCCTCATCCGCGAGCGGGATGGCCGGGGCGCTCGCGGCGGGCGCGGCGCCGGAGGCGCAGCCCGACAGCGCGGCCCCCGCGACGGCGAGAGCGGTGAGAGCGAGAAGCGGGCGGGGAAGGCGGTGCGCGGAACCTGCAATCACGGGAGAGCCTTTCGGGTAGGCGCCGAGGATCGATGTCGCGTTCGGCTGTGCGAGCCGCGTCTGCGGTCGAGACCGAGTGTTCCACTTGTAGGACAAGTTAGCGATACTTCTCAGACAAGTTTACGAACGTGGAACGCGCGCGAAATGCGCGGCCAGAAAACGCACATCGGCCCGCACACGCGCGGGCCGATGCGCCGGGTAGACGGCCGCGGCCTCAGCCGCGGGTGACGCGCCGCACCAGGACGTTGCGCAGATGCGCCGGTGCGGGCGTCTGCACCTCACGGCACCAATACGCCACCTCGCGAGCGGGGCCGAGACCGCAGTAGGTGAGGACGAGAGCGGACGCGGATGCTTCCAGACTCAGGGCCTCGCGCTCGTCGTCGGCGAGCATCGCGGAGCCCAACCACACCGTCTCCCACGCCACGGCCACGCCGTTGAGGCGCTCGGCCAGGTCGAACACGGGCATCGACGGATCGAGATCCGGCTGCCACTCCGCGGTGGAACGTCCGTCGGTGACCGGGATGACGTCGTCGGCCATCACGTAAGGGTGCCCGTCCGCGCTCCACACCTTCCGTGTGCGCAGCACGCGCGTACCGATCGGCAGGTCGTGGAACTGCTCCGGACCGTGGGGTGAGCGCTCGACGACGTCGTAGTCGGCGGACAGGACGCGGACGGACGGTTCATATCCGGCACGTGCAATGGCATCCAGGTGGTCACGTTGCTGATCGACGCGCGTCCCCAGCTGGAAAAGATGCGAGTGGATCACCGTGCGCGCACCGTGCGACCGGTAGATGTATCCGCGCTCCTCGAGCCGGATCAGTGCCTCGCGGACCGAGGTGCGGCTGGCTCCGGTCTGCGCGGCCAACTGCGGCTCGGAGGGCATCGGGCGACCTTCTCGGTCGACGCCCTTCCAGATCTCGATGAGGACGTCGACGAGATGCTCGGGATCGGAGCGCTCTCTCGCCATCCACGAATCCTCACCGCTACGGAGCCAGATCCGCCCAGCCTAACCGGCGCCGGCACGAACCATCCCGGTCACGAAGGCTCGGCGCCGTCAGCTCGGCGTGCGGGCGGCGTTCACGACGGCGCGTGCGCCCGCGTCGGACATCACGATCGAGTAATGGTCGGTGTCGGGTACTCGGCGGACATCCTTCAGTGAGGGGAAGGCTTCGCGCACGACGGTGAGGTCGGGATAGAGCGGTGGCACCTCGCCGCGGAGGCCGCGCTCGGCGGCGAGCAGCATCGTGGGTCGTGGCATCCGTTCGAGCGCGCGGGCGATGTCGACGCCGGTGTTCTGATCGATCGAGTCGGCCTCGACGGTCGCGAACGTCGTCGCCGGGCGGAGCTTCGGCTCCACACCCACGAGGTCGTAGGCGAAGTAGGTGTCGAGCAGGGGGTCTTCCCGTCCAACGAACGCCGGGTGCTCCCGCCAGAAGTCGCGATACGCCGCGCGGTCGGCGAATCGCATGTCCAGGCGCGCCGCGGTCGGTCCGAGCACGTGCCGAACCGCTTCGCGGGGCGGCATCCCCTCGGGCAGGTCCAGCGGCAGTCCGCCGTCGACCAGAATCACGCGGTCGACGCGATCCGGATGCCGATCGGCGAACACCGCCGAGACGAAAGCGCCCATCGAGTGCCCGACGACGACCGCCCGGTCGATGCCGGTGGCATCCAGGACGAGCGCGAGGTCGTCGGCGTGCCTCGCCATCCCGACCGGTCCCTCGACGTCCGCACTGCGGCCCCGGCCGCGCAGGTCGGGGGCCACCAACCGCACATCGGCCGCTTCGCGAGCCACCCACGACCAGGCGAGGTGCGACGCCGTGACGCCGTGCACGAGCAGCCACGGGAGGCTTCCGGCATCCGGATGCCACTCCCCCACGTGCAGCGTCCCGCCGGGGACCGCGACCGCGTGCGTGCGGTCGGTCACCGCTCGCCTCGGACCGCGACCTCGAGCTCTTCCCACAGCTGCACGAACCGGGCGTTCCACGGCGTGGCGAACGCACCCGCCTGCCACCGCCGACGCACCTCGTCGAGCGTGACCCACTCAGCCTCGAGCACCTCGTCGGGGTCGACCACGACATCCGGCTCGCCCTCGACATGCACGGTCCACAGGTCAAAGAGCGCGCGTTCCTCGACGACGCGTCCCACGAGCACGAGATCGTCCGGAAGGACGGAAATGCCGACCTCTTCGTCGAGCTCTCGGATGGCGCCCCGACGACTCGATTCCCCGCGCAGCGCGCTCCCGGCGGGAAACTCCCACGCCAGCGGGTAGTCCTTGCCTTCGGCGCGTCGACTCACCAGCACCCGACCCGTGGATGCCACCACGCACACGGATGCCACGATGTGGAACGACCCGGCGGGCACCGGCCCGTCACCCCGTCGGTGGAGGGTTCCGGTGGGCGTTCCCTGGACGTCGGTGACGTCCCACATCTCGTCGTCTGCCATGCCGCCATCCTCCCGCGCTGACCGCGCGGACGCGAGGGTCAACGCGCAGCGTCCGGGTCTCACCGGCGCGTCGCTCACTTCTCGGGGTCGTGATCCTCGCGAATGCGCCGACCCTCGGCGACATCCGCCGTCTCCTTCGCGTCCGCCTTCTTGATGGTGCGATCGTCCCGCGGCGGCAGCTGGATGTCCGCCTCGGCGGCGATACCGGCCTCGAGCTGCCGCGCGCGCTCCATCTCGGCGTCGAACTCGGCGCCGAACAGGAGCGCGAGGTTCGCGATCCAGAGCCACAACAAAAAGATGACGATGCCCGCGAGCGATCCGTACGTGCGGTCGTAGTTCGAGAAGTTGCCGACGTAGAGACCGAAGACGAAGGTGGCAAGGGCGAGCACGATGATGGCGGTGAGCGCGCCGATACTGATCCAGCGGAACTTCGGCTGCTTCGCGTTCGGGGTCGCGTAGTACAGGATCGCCACCATCAGCACGACGATGACGGCCAGGACCGGCCACTTGAGGATGGACCACAGCGTCTGGGCGATGTCGCCAACGCCGAGGGCATCACCGACGGCGGTGGCGACCGGACCCGACACCACGAGGATCGTCGCCGCGATGAACAGCAGCACGATGCCGATCACCGTGACCAACAGCTGCACCGGCTTGAGCTTCCAGAACGGTCGACCTTCGTCGATCTCGTAGATGCGGTTCATCGCACGGCTGAAGGCGCTGACGTACCCGGATGCCGACCACACGGCGAGCACGATCCCGGTGATCAGCGCGAAGCCCGCCGCGGGCGAAGAGGCGATCTGCTCGATCGGCCCGCGGATGGTGTCCGCCGTCTCGCCGGGGGCCGCCTGCTCGATGATCCCGAGAATGGCGTCGGCAGCTGCCGTGCCCTGCCCGAAGACACCGAGCAACGAGAAGAGTGCGATGAGCGCCGGAAAGACCGACAGGACCGAGAAGTAGGTCAGGGCCGCCGCCATATCGATGCACCCGTCGGACCGGAACTCGCGCAGAGTCTTACGCAGGACGTACTTCCAGGAGCGCTTGTCGAGGTCGTCGGGCGAGTCGGGCTTGGCCGGGTGTTCGGGTGCGGGAGCCCCACCCTTCGAGGTGAAGTGATTCGTGGTGTCGGAACTCATCGCCACAGTGGAGCCGGACAACGGCGGGGAAGATACACCCTTGCGAAACGCCGGGCTGGTGTGCGGCGGGCGGCGACAAGGGCAACACCTGCGGCTCGAACCTACGACCCATCGAATGATGCAAGACGCCCACCGAGATAGCCGGCAGCACGGCGGAGGCCGCTCGTCGCGCCATATTGAGCTGACATATCCCCTGAGAGAATGACCCTGGGGGAACATGGCATAAGAGCGGGGGGCGACTATCTGATGCGGATCAGCAAGACAGTCTTGATGTTGGGTGCAGCGTTATCTACATCCATTCTGATCGCGTCGTGCATCGACCCGCCCGGGTGCCAGTGATGAGAAAGATCCTCGCCGCTGCACCGTTCGTGGCAATAGCCGCCCTACTCACATCATGCTCGCTCGCGAGCGACCTAGATCCAACCGATGCGCCAGACAAGAACCTCGCGAGCCAGGCCGAGATCGCCACTTACGAGCGTTCGCGAGATTGGGGCAGCGGCGCTGGGGAAGCTCACGGAGTGCTCGCGGAGATAGATGGATGCGTGCGCCTGGACAACTCGAGGGTCCCTATCTTCCCGTCCGATCAGGTTACTTGGGACGGGGAAACTCCCACGTTCGGCGTGGATCAGTATCGAGTCGGCGACACCATCACGTTCGCCGGCAACGAGATTGGCGATCCGAGCGAGCTAGAAGCAGAGATTCCAGCGGGCTGCTCTGCGGGCCCCTTCTGGATCGTCGGACCGCACCGTGACTAGGACACGAACGCGCCGATCACCGAGCGTGAAGCGGATTTGCCGGACGGTTCCTTCGTTCGGCACGGCAAACGCTGACTAACCGCACCTCACGCCACTCGAGACGCTGGACCGCCCAGCGCTGCTCGGCCCGAACGCGACGGAAGGCCCGGTCACTGCTTCTACGCAGTAACCGGGCCTTCCTTGTGGTGCACCCCCTGGGACTCGAACCCAGAACCCACTGATTAAGAGTCAGTTGCTCTGCCGATTGAGCTAGAGGTGCGTTCCGTTGGCCCGAAAACAGCGTTCCGAACCGAGGGATTACGTTACCAGGCGTGACGCAGGCCCACCAAATCGGGCCAGCCGAGCCGTCTATCCTGGACGCGTGTCCCCCATCGATGAGCCGCTCCCGTCCGCCGCGCCCGCGTCGCTGGGCGATGACCTCGCGCTCGCGCTCCGTCTCGCCGACGCGGCAGACGCCGTGGCGATGGCGCGTTTCGACGCGTCCGACCTGCGCATCGACACCAAGCCCGACCGTACTCACGTCACCGAGGCAGACCTGGCGACCGAGCGCGCGATCCGGGAGATTCTGGATGCCGAGCGTCCCGACGACGCGATCCTGGGCGAGGAATACGGCACCTCGGGCGACACCGCCCGTCGGTGGGTCATCGACCCGATCGACGGCACGCACAACTACATGCGCGGCATCCCGGTCTGGGCGACGCTCATCGCCCTCACCGTCGACGGCGTGCCGCAGGTCGGGGTCGTTAGCCAGCCCGCGCTCGGCCGGCGCTGGTGGGCCGCAACAGGACAGGGCGCATGGACGAACGGCCAGGACGGCGAGCCCCGTCGCATCCATGTCTCCGGCGTCGACGACATCGCGCACGCGAGCATCAGCTTCCAGAGCATCGAGCAGTGGGACGACGTCGACCTCGTCCCGACCCTCGAGCGTCTCGCGCGCGCCGTGTGGCGTGACCGCGGATACGGCGACGCCCTCCCCTACATGTGGCTGGCGGAAGGGCGCCTCGAGCTGGTGGCCGAGTTCGGCGTGAAGGAGTACGACATCGCGGCCATCGCACCGATCGTTCGCGAAGCCGGTGGTGCCTTCTCGGCGTTCGACGGTTCTGACCGCCTCGACGCGGAGTCGTCGCTCGCGACGAACGGCGTGCTCCACGACGCGTTCCTCGCCCTTCTTCACGAGGAGGACACGCCGTGACACGACGCATCCTCGCCGCCGCGTCCGCCACGCTCCTGACCGCCATCGCGCTCACCGCGTGCGCCCCGAACACCGCACCGCAGGCGGCACCCTCCGCGGCGCCGACGGATGCCGCCCCCGCAGCGACACCCGCGCCCTCGCCGAGCGACGACACGGATGCCAGCGCCGACCCCACATGCGAGACGATCATCCTCTCGTCGACCGCGGCGGACTTCACCAGCATCGGATGGAAGCCGCAGCAGGAGCCCTTCCGGGTCGGCGCGACCGAGGTGCCCGGCGGCATCCTGTGCAAGTGGAGCGATGGTTCGGCGACCGCCTCGAGCGTGCAGATGTTCGGATGGGCGTCCATCGACGGCACGGCCGCCGACAAGGCCGAAACCGACCTCCTCTCTTCGGGATGGAAGCGCGAGGAGGGCAGCAACGGCCAGGTGTACGTGACCGAGAACCCGGACTGGCTCGCCGGGCGCGGCGCCGACGGCTACGGCATCACGTACCTCTTCGGCGACGGATGGGTGAAGGTCGCCGACACGAAGCAGAGCCTCGTGCTGATCGACTGGCCCCCGTCTCAGCGGTAGGGATTCTCCGCGTCGAGAGCACCGGATGCCGCGTGCCCCTGGTCCCACGCGTCGCCCCGCGCTTCGCGCTCGCGCCAGAGCGCGTCGATCTGCAGCACGCGCTGCGCCAGTGCGACCCAGTCGCTCCACCCGGCGGAAGGCACCGACTCACCGTCGGACGCGACGGCACGCCACCTCGAGGAGTCGGCATCCGGTTCCAGCTGAAAGGGTCCGACATCGATTCGGTGCGCGCGGGGATCGGGCATGCTCCGACGGTAGGTCTCCCGCGCAGTGCCGGGCAAGCCGGTCGCGTAGGCTCGGTCGTCGTGGCTATCGGCGCGACCATTCACACGTTCACCGTGCAACTCTCCGACGTCGACCGCGGCGTGTACGACGAGCTGCAGCTGCGCGTCGCCCGGCATCCCTCCGAGACCGACCCCTACATGCTCACGCGCGTGCTGGCGTACTGCCTCGAGTACGAGGAGGGCATCACGTTCAGCGAGGGCGTTTCGGCCACCGATGAGCCGGCCGTGATGGTCCGCGATCTGACGGGTGCGCTCGTCGCCTGGATCGAGGTCGGAGCGCCGGATGCCGCCCGCCTCCACACCGGCAGCATGAAGGCCGAACGCGTCGCGATCTACACGCACCGCGACCCCGAGAAGGTCGCCGCGCCATGGGCGGGCAAGCGGATCCACCGGGCCGAGGATGTACTGCTGCACTCGTTCGACGCCGGTTTCGTGGAGCGGATGGCGGCGGCGATCGAACGTCGCAACACCGCCACGCTGACGCGCACCGAGGGTCGCTTGTACCTCGAGCTCAACGACGCCTCGGGCGAGAGCGACGTGCACACGCGCGCGGCGGCATAGAAAAACCCCCGTCCGCGAAGTGCGGGCGAGGGTTTCTCCGGTGACGATGGTTCGTGGAGCTGGGGGGAATCGAACCCCCGTCCAACGCTGGGTCTCCGCGTTTTCTCCGGGCGCAGTCTGTGCAGACGTTCTGCTCGGCCCCGACCTTTGTCACAGACACCTAAGTCGACAGGCCCAGTCCGGGAAAAGTCCCGCGTGACGTCCGGACGCCGTCACGCAGCAAGACCCCTAAATGACGCCAAGATCCGTGGCGGGGTCACACACGGCTTGACGGACTATCGGGCTCGCTTAGGCAGCGAGGGCGAAGTCAGTGCGCTTAGCATTGGCACTTATTGTTTTGCAGGGAGCGTTTACGAGATAACCCCACATCCTCGGCCCGCTTTCTCGCGGGTTCGCAGGCGCTGTCGAAACCGATCAGCCCCGGGAACTCCGTGAAGGAGCGACCATCGTCACACTGTTGACTTACCAACCGGATGCCGAGACACCCGAGCATCACATTCTACAACGCGGCAACACTCAGCGCATTCCCGAACGCTCGCATAGGCTCGCCGCATGAGCCAGGTCACCATCACCGTCCGGGGCGACAGCGAGACGCGCGTGCGCGCCGAAGAGGCGGCGGTGCGCGTCACCGTGGCCACCGACGGGCCGGCACGCGGCCCCGTGGTCGAGCGCGCGCAGGAGCGGGCGGCATCCGTGCAGGACGGCCTGGTCGCGCACCTGCGCTCGGGCGAGGTCTCCGAGTGGTCGAGCGCACGGGTTTCGGTCTGGTCGGACCGACCGTGGAACAGCGAGGGCGTGCAACTGCCGCTGGTTCACCACGCGAGCGTGGAGCTGTCAGCGACCTTCACCGACGCGGGTGCGCTGTCGTGGTGGCTCGGCGAGGTCGCCGAATCCGACGACGTCCAGGTCACGGCCGTCGACTGGCGTCTCGCCCGCGAGACGCGTGTGAGCGTGGAACGGAAGGTCGCCGCGTCGGCGGTTCAAGTCGCCGTGGAGCGCGCCGCCGCGTACGCCGAGGCGCTGGGCCTGGCATCCGTCACCGCCGTGGAGATCGCGGACGCGGGCCTCCTGGAATCGCGACCCGATGCCGCGGCACCGCGCATGATGTTCGCGAAGGCCGACTCGAGCCCCTCGTTCAGCCTGCAGCCGCCCGAGCTCGTCGTCAGCGCGACCGTCGAGGGACGCTTCGTCGCCGAGTGACGGTCAGTCGCCGAGGCGATTCCGGGTGCGCATGGCCCGTTCCGCCTCGCGCTTGTCTTCCCGCTCGCGGATGGTCTGCCGCTTCTCGAACTCGCGCTTGCCCTTCGCGACCGCGATCTCGACCTTCGCGCGGCCGTCGAGGAAGTAGAGCCGCAACGGGACGAGGGTGTACCCACCGGCCGCGACCGCGTGCGAGAGCTTGATGATCTCGTCCTTGTGCAGCAGGAGCTTGCGCGTGCGCTTGGCCGAATGATTGGTCCAGTGCCCCTGCGAATACTCGGGAATGTGGACCGCGTCGAGGTAGGCCTGACCGCCGTCGATGTAGGCATAGCCGTCGGTGAGGTTGGCGCGCCCCTGACGGAGCGACTTCACCTCGGTGCCCGTGAGCACCAGACCAGCTTCGTAGGTCTTCTCTATGGCGTAATCGTGACGCGCCTTCTTGTTCGACGCGATGAGCTTCTCACCCTGCTCACGAGGCATGGTGCCACCTCCTCATGATCTCGGGCACACAGAGCCCCTCAGTCTACGCGATCAGGCACGCAGCCAGCGGCGTATCGCGAAGCTCGCGCTCAAGGCGGCCAACAGCACACCGATCACGATGATCACCGGGATCACGATCGCGACGTCAGAGAACCCGACCCACGACGTGATGAAGCTGATGCGGTCGCGCAGATACTGGTTCACCCCGACACCGACGATCGCCCACACCGCGACGCTCGCAAGTGCCGAGCCGATGAGGGCCGCCAGCACGCCTTCCAGAACGAACGGAGTCTGGATGAACCGGTTGGAGGCCCCCACCAGTCGCATGATCCCCAGTTCGCGCCGTCGGGCGAACGCCGACAGACGGATCGTCGTGGCGATCAGCAGGACGGCGGCGACGAGCATCAACCCCGCGATACCGACCGCGACGTAGGTCGCCACGGTGAGCGTCTGGAACAGCGGTTCCAGATACTGCATCTGGTCGGTGACCTCTTCCACGCCGGCCTGATTGCTGAACGCCTCGGAAATGACATCCGATTGGCTCTGATCGACGAGATTGATGTTGAAGGTGGCGTTGAACTGTTCGGCCGTGACCACGCCGGCGATGTCTTCCGGCAGCTGCGACTTAGCATCCTCGAACACCTGCTCGCTCGTGGAGAATGTGTAGTTGCGGATGAGCGGCGCGAGCGCGGGCCCGTCCAGCGTCGCCGTGACCTGGTCGATCTGCTCCTGGGTCGCCGCCGTGCCCGCGGTGCAGGACGGGGCATCCGACACGGTGGCGCACATGAACACGGCCACCTGCGCACGATCAGCCCAGTACGACTGCATCTTGCCGATCTGCATCTGCATGAGCATCGCCGCGCCGACGAAGGTCAGCGACACGAACGTGACCAGGATCACCGAGATGACCATCGAGGCATTGCGGCGGAGACCGCTGAACGCCTCCGAGAGGATGAGACCGAGCCTCATGAGGTGGGCCCCACTTCGTCGTCGCGGTCGTTCTTGTCGGCGAGGCCGAGGCGGTCGGCGAGGCCCAGCGCGTCGACGTCCGGCGTGGTCACCGGCACCGAGCGCGTGTTCGTCGTCGGCTCGCTCGGAGCGGCGGATGACGAAGCGTCGTCGGCGACCCGCTCCGCCTGCTCCGCCACCGCGCGGGCGGCGTCGGCGAGGTTCAGTGGCTCGATGGCACCCGTGATGTGCGCGACCTCGCGTTGCACCTCGAGCACCGCGGTGAGGGCCGCGACCGCGGCGGCACCCTTCTCCACCTCGGGCGCCAGCCGCGGGAGTCCGGACGTGTCGCCGTAGCCCCCGCGTCGTTCATCGCGGACCATCTCGCCGTTGCTCAGCTCGATCACGCGACGCTGCATCTGGTCGACGAAGCCGGCCTCGTGCGTGGCCATCACGACCGTGGTGCCACCGGCGTTGATGCGGGCCAGCAGCTGCATGATGTCGATCGACGTGCCGGGGTCGAGGTTTCCCGTCGGCTCGTCGGCCAGCAGCACCTGGGGACGGTTCACCAGGGCGCGGGCGATCGCCACGCGCTGCTGCTCACCGCCGGAGAGCTCGTGCGGCAGGCGCTTCTCTTTCCCGTCGAGTCCGACCAGCGCGAGCACTTCCGGAACCGCCTGCTGGATGAACCCGCGGGAGGCACCCGTGACCTGCAGAGTGAACGCGACGTTCTGGTGAACGGTCTTGTTGGGCAGCAGACGGAAGTCCTGGAACACCGACCCGATATGGCGCCGGAAGTACGGAACCTTCCGATTCGAGAGTGTGCGCAGGTCGCGTCCGAGGACGACGACCCTCCCCTCGCTCGGCGTCTCCGCCCGGAGGATCAACTGCAAGCACGACGACTTGCCGGAGCCCGAGGCCCCGACGAGGAAGACGAACTCTCCGCGCTGCACCTCGAAATCCACAGCGTTCAACGCTGGTCTCGTGGTGCCGCGATACCGCTTGGTGACGTTCTCGAACCGGATCATGGCTCGACGAGCCTAAGCGCGCGATTTGTCCAACCCGAGAGGACGCGCCGGGGGACGAAACCGGGAGGATCCTATGGATGCCGCGGGCTGCGGCATCCATTGATCAGTCGTCGTCGTCCTTGCGCTTGCGCCAGCGGATGCCGGCGGCGATGAGACCGTCGAGGTCGCCGTCGAACACGACGGCGGGGTTGCCGACCTCGTACCCGGTGCGCAGGTCTTTCACGAGCTGCTGCCCGTAGAGGAAGTACGACCGCATCTGGTCGCCCCAGCTCGCCGTGATGGTTCCGGCGAGCTCCTTCTTCTTCGCGGCTTCCTCTTCGCGCTTGAGCAGCAGCAGGCGCGTCTGGAGGACGCGCATGGCCGCGGCGCGGTTCTGGATCTGTGACTTCTCGTTCTGCATCGAGACGACGAGGCCCGTCGGGATGTGGGTGATGCGCACGGCGGAGTCGGTGGTGTTGACCGACTGACCGCCGGGGCCCGAGGACCGGAAGACGTCGACGCGGATGTCACCTTCGGGCACCTCGACCTCGACGGCCTCCTCCATGACGGGGATGACCTCGACGGCGGCGAAGCTCGTCTGGCGCTTGTCGGCACCGCCGAAGGGGCTGATCCGCGCGAGGCGGTGCGTGCCGGCCTCGACCGACAGCGTGCCGTACGCGTAGGGCACGTCGATCTCGAACGTGGCGGACTTGATGCCCGCGCCCTCGGCGTACGAGGTGTCCATGACCTTCACGGGGTACTTGTGACGCTCGGCCCAGCGCAGGTACATGCGCAGAAGCATCTCGGCGAAGTCGGTGGCGTCGTCGCCACCCGCGCCGGAGCGGATCGTGACGACCGCCGAGCGGGCGTCGTACTCCCCGTCGAGGAGCGTCTGCACCTCGAGCTGGCCGATGACCTCGCGAAGCGACGCGAGCTCTTTGCGGGACTCCTCGGCCGAGTCCTCGTCATCCATCTCGATCGCGAGACCCACGAGCACCTCGAGGTCGTCGAGACGCTGCTCGATTTCGGTGATGCGCTTGAGCTCTGCCTGCCGGTGGCTGAGCCGACTGGTCACCTTCTGCGCGTTGTCGACGTCGTCCCACAGGTCGGGGGCGCCGGCCTCTTCGCTCAGGCGTTCGATGTCAGCGGTGAGTGCGTCGACGTCGACCACGGCCTGGATATCGGCGAAGGTCGAGCGCAGCGCCTGGATGTCGGCGGTCAAGTCGAGTTCGAGCATTTGCGATCAAGCCTATCGTGGAGACGGTGACAGCCGACTCTCCCCGGAACGTGCTGGTGCGCTTCGCGCCCATGATCTACGGCCCCACCCTCCTCTTCGCCCTCGGTGAGGGTGCTGTGATCCCGCTGATCCCCGTGATCGCGAATCGCCTGGGCGCCGACGTCGCCCTCGCCGCCCTGATCGCGTCGGCCCTCGTCGTCGGCCAGCTGTGCGGGAACATTCCGGCGGGATGGGCGGTGGCCCGATTCGGCGAGCGGATCACGATGGGCGTGGCCGGGATCGTCATCCTGGGCGGGCTCGTCGGCGTCGTCTTCGCGAATTCCTTGGCGGTGTTCGCGGCGGCGGTGTTCCTCATCGGTTTCTGCGCGGCATCCTTCGCGCTCGCGCGTCACTCGTTCATGACGACGCGGGTGCCGTTGCACTTCCGAGCGCGAGCGCTGTCGCTCCTGGGCGGGACGTTCCGGCTCGGCATGTTCGTGGGGCCGTTCATCTCCGCGGCGCTCCTCGGCATCTTCGGCGACGAGTCCGCATCGATCGCTTTCTTCGCCGTGTGCCAGGTCGCGACAATCCTCCTCGTGTTCCTCGGTCCGGACCCCGAGCGAGAGATCGCCCCACCCGCCGTGGCGTCCGCGGCCGATCCGGATGCCGAAGACACCGGCGAGCCCGTCACAGGCTCCATCCCGACGGTGGAGCGGGCCGGCGTGCTGCGGACGATGTGGCGCCACCGCGACGTGCTGTCGCGGCTCGGCCTCGCGGCCGCGTCCCTGTCGGCGGTGCGTTCGGCACGTCAGGTCGTGCTGCCGCTCTGGGGTGTGTCCTTGGGTCTGGATGCCTCGACCATCGCGGTTGTCGTCGGCGTCTCGGGCGCGATCGATTTCGCTCTCTTCTACGCGAGTGGACAGGTCATGGATCGGTTCGGCCGCCTGTGGGCGGCCCTTCCCGCGATGGTCCTCATGGGCGCGGGATTCTTCGCGCTGTCGGTGACCCACGAGCTCGACAGCGCCTCGATGTGGTACGCGATGTTCGCGGCCGTGCTGGGCGTGGGCAACGGCCTGTCCAGCGGCATCCTGCTGACGTTGGGCGCCGATATCGCGCCGCCGACCGAGCCGGCCGCGTTCCTCGGTTCGTGGCGCACGCTCGCTGACGGCGGTGGCGCGATCGCCCCGGTGATCGTCTCGGCGCTGACGGCCGCGATCTCTCTCCCGGTCGCCGTCGCGGCCATGGGGGTGGTCGCCGTCGCCGGGGCCGTCGGCTTCGTGCGGTGGGTACCGCGATACGTCCCGCGCACCCGGTGACACCGTCGCGCCGATTTGCCGACCGGGTCGCCCACACCGGACGATGAACCCACACCCGAACAGTCGTCGAGGAGAGGGTCACGTGAAGGATGTCGATCGCGGTGCGCTGACGATCTCGGCCGTCCTCGCCGGTGTCGCCGGCTACGTGGATGCCATCGGCTTCCTCGACACCGGCGGACTGTTCGTCTCGTTCATGAGCGGCAACTCCACGCAGGCAGCCGTCGACGTGCTCGGTCCGGGCGCCTCGGTGACGTTGGCCTCCGCGGGCATCATCGCCGCCTTCGTCGCCGGTGTCGCAGCCGGCGGGGTGATCACCGCCCTGCGAGCCCGACCTCGCGGGTGGATCGTCGGGGGCTCGACCGCGGCCGTCGCCGCCACGGCCGCGCTCGCTCTCGGCGGCGACTCCACCCTGTGGCGCGTCGCACTGCTCGCGGCCGCGATGGGGGCTCTCAACACGCTGTTCCTCGCCGA
This sequence comes from Microbacterium canaveralium, assembly GCF_047238045.1. Classification (NCBI taxonomy): domain Bacteria; kingdom Bacillati; phylum Actinomycetota; class Actinomycetes; order Micrococcales; family Microbacteriaceae; genus Microbacterium; species Microbacterium canaveralium. The sequence continues at coordinate 1,937,755 of NZ_JBDFMA010000003.1, forward strand.
CGGCCGCGCGCGCGTGGCCATCACCTACTCCACGGGCACGCTCGTGAGCCTCGGACTGGCCATCGCGTCGGCCGTGACCGGCGGATCGCGCCACGCGTGGCAACGTCCGCTGCTCCTGTGGTCATCCCTCGTCTGCGGCGCCGTCGTGGGGGCCCTCGCGCACGGGTGGGGCAGTCCCCTCGCCCTCGCAATCGCGGCTGCCACGCTGGCCCTCGTGAGCGCCTTCCTGGCGACGCGACGTTCCGCCGAATCGGTGTGATTCCCGGTCCGTGTCCGGGTCACACCCGGATGAGCACCTTTCCCGTCGTGCCATTCTCGACCGCGTCGTGGGCGGCGGCGGTCTCGTCCAGGGCGAACCACGTGAGCGGGAGACCCGCCTCCTCCCCCACCGGGAGCGCGCCATCTGCCACCGCGGCCGACACGTCCTCGGCCGCGGCGACGAGCGCCTCATCACCGACCGTGTACAGCAGCAGCCCCTGCCACCGCACGTTCTTGGCGAAGCTCTCCCGCACTGCGGCGGTGAACGCGTCACCGCCGTTGTCGGCGTAGTACCCGACCGAACCGTGATTGGCGATGACCTCGACGTCGAGGCCGGCGTTCTCCGCGATCGCGACCTCGACGACGTGATCGATCCCGTCGGGCGCGATCTCGCGGATGCGATCGGCGAGGCCGGGCTCGGTGTAGCGCAGCACGTGCGGTGCTCCCGCGGCGCGTGCCAGCCTCTCCTTCTCGGCGCTGCTCACGGTGGCGATCACCGTGGCTCCCGCCCACACGGCGAGCTGAATGGCGGCGTGACCCACGGCACCGGCGCCACCCTGCACGAGGACCGCACGCCCTGCCAGCGCACCGGGCGAGAGCCGAGCGGGACCGAACTCGTGCACCGTCAGCGCGCGGTGCGCGGTCATCGCGGGAACGCCGAGACTGGCTCCCAGCTCGAACGACGCCCCGTCGGCGAGGGGCACGGCGCGCGAGGCCGGAATCACCGCGTACTCGGCCGCAGTGCCGAATGCGCGCTGGTGCGCCGCGAGGTAGACCCACACGCGGTCGCCCACGGCGAGACCGTCGACGCCGTCGCCGATGGCATCCACCGTCCCGGCGCCGTCCTGATTCGGGGTGACCTCGTCGGCGACGAGCGGGCGGCCGACCGAGGCGCGGGCCTTCCAGTCCGTGGGGTTCACGCCCGACACCGCGACGCGCACGCGCACCTCGCCGTGGCCGGGTTCGGGGATCTCGCGCTCGACGAGCGATAGGACGGAGGACTCACCGGGGGTGCTGTAGACGATCGCCTTCATACCGAGGTCCAAAGCACGCAGAGCGTCTGGCATTCCCCCGGCGTGTCACGTCGAGGGTCGGCAGACTGTGGTCATGGGCTCTCTCGTGATCGCCAACGGCGTCCCGTTCATCCCCGACGCACGGATACCGGGTCGCACGGCCATCGGCATCCGCGACGGCGTCATCGCCGCCATCGGGGAGATCGCTGACGTCCGCGCGGAGGTCGGGCCCGGCGCGGAGGAACTCGACGCCGGCGGCGGGCTCGTCACGCCGGGGTTCGTCGACGCGCACGTCCACCTGGGCGTCGGCGCGGTCGATGCGCTGCGCTGCGATCTCGCCGGGGCCGCGTCGATCGACGAGATCGACACCCGTATCCGCGCCTTCGCGGCGGAGCATGGGGACGCCTGGGTCGTCGGCGGCGGCTGGGACCCGACCCTCTTCCCTGCCGCTGGCCCCCGCGCCGACCACCTCGACGCGCTCGTCGGCGACCGACCGGCGCTCCTCCTGGACGCCGATCATCATGCGGCGTGGGCGAACACCGCGGCGCTGGAACGGGCGGGTCTCGACGTGCGCACGCCCGACCCGGAGGACGGCCGCATCGAACGCGACGTCGCGGGTCGTCCGAGCGGCACTCTTCGGGACGGAGCAGCGCAGCTCGTCGCCCGGCTGCTCCCTCAGCCCCGGACGGAGGATGTCGCCCGTGGCATCCTGCGTCTGTCGCGCGACCTGCTCGCCGCGGGGATCACGGGATGGCAGGAAGCGGCGCTCGGCGCATACGGCGGGTTCCCCGACTTCACCGACGCGTACCTGCGGCTGCTGACGACCGGCGGCCTAGAAGGTCGGGCGACCGGTGCGCAGTGGGTGCCGCGCGATCTCACCGAGGAGGGCATCGAGGCGTTCGTCGCCGCCACCGTCGAGCGTGCTGCGCGATTGACCGCCGCCGGGCTGCCCAGCGCGACCGCGAAGCTCATGCTCGACGGCATCGTGGAGACGCGCACCGCGCACCTCCTCGAGCCCTATTGCGGGTTCGAGGACCGCGGTCGTGGGTACTTCTCCCCGGCACTCACGACACGCCTGGTCGCGGCGCTCAACGCGGCCGGCATCGCCGTGCACGTGCACGCGATCGGCGACGCGGCCGTGCGCGACGCCCTCGATGCCTTCGCCGCCGTGCCCACCGCCGACCGCCGCGCGGTGCGCAACCACATCGCGCACATTCAGCTCATCCACGCCGACGACGTACCCCGCTTCGCCGCCCTCGGCGTCACGGCGAACGCGCAACCGTTCTGGGCGTGCGCGACCGCCCTCGCCCGGCAGAGCACGCTCCCGCTCATCGGTCCCGACCGCGGCGACGAGCTCTACGTCTTCGGCTCGCTCTCCCGCAGCGGAGCGGACCTGGCGATGGGCTCGGACTGGCCGGTTTCCACGTTCGACCCGTGGCAGGGCATCCATGTCGCGGTCACCCGCCGCCCACCGGGAGAGGCGGATGCCGAATCCCTCGGCCCCGGGGAGTCGCTCCCCCTCGCGGTCGCGATTGACGCCTACACCCGCGGCTCGGCCGTGCTCCTCGGCGTGGGAAGCGGTGTGCTCCGCGTCGGGGAGCGCGCCGACCTCGCGATCGCGAACCGCGACCCCTTCACGGGCCCCGAGGATGCCATCCACGAGACCCGCACCGCGGCGACCGTTCTCGGCGGGACCGTCGTCAGCTCTTGACGGCCTCTTCACATGGAGCGGCGCACGCCCGGCCCTAGAATGAGGGCACTCGCGGGAGTGGTGAAACCGGCAGACACGCAGGATTTAGGTTCCTGTGCCTTCGGGCGTGGGGGTTCAAGTCCCCCCTTCCGCACGGATATCCCTTCCACGACACCGTTTCTCCTGACCCGACGGGACCGATGTGATCCACTCCGCAGGCCTGCTCCCCTGGCTGGACCCGGCCGCCATCATCACCAACTCCCAGCCCTGGGCGCTCTTGGTGGTGTGCTTCATCATCTTCGCCGAGACGGGTCTGCTGATCGGCTTCCTTCTGCCCGGCGACACGCTACTCATCATGGCCGGGCTGCTGTCGCATTCGACTCCCGCGGCGCCCAACGGCGTCTTCGGCATCAACGCCTGGTGGGTCGCACTCGCCATCGGTGTCGCGGCCTTCATCGGTGGCGAGGTCGGGTACTTCATCGGCCACAAAGCCGGGCCGTCGATCTTCGAACGCAAAGAGTCCGGGATCTTCAGCCGCAAGAACGTCGAGCGCACCAACGCCTTCTTCGAGCGGTTCGGCGGGATCACCGTCATCCTCGCCCGCTTCGTGCCCGTCGTCCGCACGTTCGCCCCCATCGCGGCCGGTGTCGGCCACATGCCGTGGCGCAAGTACACGCTCTACAACCTCATCGGAGCGATCCTGTGGGGCATCGGTCTGACGATGCTGGGCTACGCGGTCGGCTACATCCCGTTCGTGCGCGACATCGTCACCGAATACATCGACGTCATCCTGCTCGCCGCCGTCGCGGGCACCGCGATCTTCATCGCCATCCACTACTTCCGCGAGCGTGCCGCAGCCAAGCGTGACGCAGCGGCCGGGCACGGCACGGTGTCGGAGGCCGAGTCCGAAGCCCTCGTGCTCGACCCGAAGACGCTCGAAGACGGCGACCACCCCGCGCGGTGAGCGCGGCTAAGACGCTTTCGACGCCTTCTTCTTCGGCTCCGCCTTCTTCTTGGCGGGCTCGTCGGTCTTCCCGGATCGAGCCGCGCGGCTGCGCTCCACGCTGGCCCGCAGCGCCTCCATCAGGTCGATGACCTCGCCGCCGTCGTCTTCGGCATCCTGTTCCCCGAAGGTCGCAGCGGTATCGATCGCGTCGCCCTGTTCGAGCTTCGCGTCGATGAGGGTGCGCAGTTCGCGCTGATACTCGTCGCCGAACTCCTCCGCATCGAAGTCCTTCGAGAAGCTCTCCACAAGGGATGCCGACATCTCGAGCTCCTTCGCCGAGATGCGCACGTCCTCGTCGAGAGCCGGGAACTCCGCGGCGCGCACCTCGTCGGCCCAGAGCAAGGTCTGCAGCACGAGCACGTCGCCGCGGGTGCGCAAGGCCGCAAGGCGCGTCTTCTGGCGCAGGGAGAACCTCACGATCGCGGTGCGGTCGGTCTGCTCAAGCGTCTTCCGCAGCAGCACGTAGGCCTTCGGCGAGGAGGAATCCGGCTCGAGGTAGTAGGCCTTGTCGAGCGTGAGCAGATCGACCTGGTCGCTCGGCACGAACTCGACCACCTCGATCTCGCGGCTGCGCTCGCTCGGGAGCGACGCGAGGTCGTCCTTGGTCAGCACGACGGTCTGTTCGCCGTCGTCGTACGCCCGGTCGATGTCCTGGTAGGGCACGACTTCGCCGTCGACCTCGCAGATGCGTTGGTACCGGATGCGCCCACCATCCTTGTTGTGCACCTGGTGCAGCGGCACGTCGTGATCCTCGGTGGCCGAGTACACCTTGACGGGCACGTTGACCAGGCCGAAGGTCAGCGCGCCTTTCCAGATCGATCGCATGAGTCCAGTGAACACCCCCGGCACCCCGGATGCCGAGACCCTTGCGCGGCCCCTTCGTGGGTCCTCCCCTCTCTTCCCATCTCGGCGCCGCGGACCAAACTCCTGAGAAACGGGGGCACCGCGCTCCACTGGACGGCGTACTGCACCTCACAGCCGCGAAAGTCAGGAAGTTCGCCCGGGCGCTGGGTGCAACCCGGCGGCATCGGCCCCCTCCGCCGCTCTACGCTGGGGCGATGGCGGAGCAGACGGTGCGGATCGACGGTCGCCGTCTGCGCCTGTCGAACCTCGACAAGGTGCTGTACCCGGAGACGGGGACCACCAAGGGCGAGGTCATCGACTACTACAGCCGCATCGCTCCCCGGCTGCTCCCCCACGTCCACGGCCGGCCGGTGACTCGCAAGCGGTGGCCCGACGGTGTGGGGACGGCGGCGGACCCCGGCGAGCCGTTCTTCGCGAAGGCGCTGGAACCCGGCGCGCCGGCGTGGGTGCCTCGGCATCCGATCGATCATTCCTCGGGGGCGAAGGACTACCCCCTGGTCGAGGACGTGCCGACCTTGGTCTACCTCGCGCAGGTCGCGAGCCTGGAGCTCCACGTGCCGCAGTGGCGCTTCGACGCGGACGGAACCCGGCTGGACCCCGACCGTCTGGTGCTCGACCTCGATCCCGGTCCCGGCGTGGGTCTGGCCGAGTGCGCCGAGGTCGCACGGTGGGCGCGCGCCATCCTGCTCGACATCGGCCTCGACCCGCTGCCGGTCACCAGTGGCAGCAAGGGCATCCACCTGTACGCGCACCTCGAGGGCCGTCAATCCAGCGATGCCGTGAGCGCGGTCGCGAAAGAGCTGGCGCGCGCGATCGAAGCGGATCATCCCGACCTCGTGGTGAGCCAGATGTCGAAGGCCGCGCGCCCGGGCAAGGTGTTCATCGACTGGAGTCAGAACAACGGCTCGAAGACGACGATCGCGCCGTACTCGTTGCGCGGCCGCGCCGAACCCACGGTCGCCGCGCCGCGGACATGGGCGGAGCTCGACGACCCGGGCCTCCGGCACCTGCTGTTCCACGAAGTGCTCGACCGCTCGGGCGACCCGCTTGCCGCGATCGACTCCGTCGACGGACCGCTCCGCGCCTACATCGCCAAGCGCACCGCCGGGCGCACACCCGAACCGGTGCCCGACGCCCCGCACGCGGAGTCCGCGGGCGACGGGCTCCCCCGGTTCGTCATCCAGGAGCACCACGCCTCGCGTCTGCACTGGGATCTGCGGCTCGAACGTAACGGCGTTCTCGTGAGCTGGGCCGTGCCGAAGGGCGTGCCGGCCACCTCGGGCAAGAAGAGCCTCGCGGTCATGACCGAGGACCACCCGATGCAGTACCTCGACTTCGCGGGAGAGATCCCTCGTGGACAGTACGGCGCCGGCACCATGACCGTCTGGGACACGGGCACGTACGAGCTCGAGAAGTGGCGCGACGACGAGGTCATCGCGACCCTCACCGGACGCACCGACGGACCGCTCGGCCGCGTCCGCGTCGCGCTCATCCGCACCCAGGGGTCGGGCGAGAAGTCGCAGTGGCTGCTGCACCGCATGAAGACGGATGCCGACGGCCGCCCGCAGAGCGACGGAGACGTCGTCGTGCCGCTTCCGGATGCCGCGCCCGCCGCCCCCGCCAAGACCACTCCTCCCACGCCCGCAGACCTGCGACCCATGCTCGCCACCTCCTCGACGGCAGGGCTGGCGCGGGCCTCCGCCGATCGCTGGGGCGCGCCGTGGGTGGAGATGAAGTGGGACGGAATCCGAGGCATCGGTGTATGGGATGGGAGCCGTCTGCGGCTGCGGTCGCGCAACGGCAACGACCTCACCGCCGCCTACCCCGAGCTGACCTCGGTCGACCTGGGTCTCGGCTCCGCCCCGACGGTGATCGACGGCGAGATCGTCGCGCTCGACCCGCAGGGACGCCCGAGCTTCCCGCTCCTGCAGAAGCGCATGAACCTCGTGCAGACCCGGGAGATTGCGAGCGAGGCCGCCCGAACCCCCGTGCAGCTCTATCTTTTCGACGTCTTGGAGGCCGACGGCCGCGATCTCACCGCGCTGCCCCTCACCGAACGCCGCGCCTCTCTCGAGCAGCTCGCGCGGACGGCGGCGGCCGTCATCGTCGTCCCGCCGGTGTTCGACGACGTCGACGCCGCGCTGGCCGCCAGCGGACGATTCGGTCTCGAAGGCATCGTCGTCAAAGACCCCGGCTCCCCCTATCGCCGCGGTCAACGGTCCGACCGGTGGCTCAAGGTCAAGCACTCCCGCACGCAGGAGGTCGTGGTCGGCGGCATCCGTCCCGGCAAGGGCAACCGCTCGGGCACGATCGGGTCGCTGCTGGTCGGCGTCCCCACCGCGGACGGACTGCAGTACGCCGGGCGCGTCGGTTCCGGCTTCGGCGAACAGATGCTCGCGCGTCTCTCGGGACTGCTGGAGCCGCTCCGGACGGATGCCGATCCCTTCGTCGGGGTGCCGGCCGCGGACGCCCGCGACGCCCTCTGGGTCAGACCCGAGCTGGTGGGCGAGGTGGAGTTCGCGGAGTTCACCCCCGGCGGCATCCTGCGTCAGGCGAGATGGCGCGGGCTGCGGCCCGACAAGAGCCCGGCCGAGATCGTGCGCGAGGACTGAGCGCTACGCGTGCTGCGCGTCGTGCTCGACGTGACCGGCGGGTTCGAGCTGGAACGTGGAGTGCTCAACGTCGAAGTGGTCGGCGAGACAGTGCTGCAGCGACCCCAGGATGCGCGCGGCGCGACCGTCCGTCAGGGCCGCCTCTTCGACCACGACGTGAGCGCTGAAGACCGGCGCCCCCCGCGTCAGCTGCCACACGTGCACATCGTGGACGTCGACGACTCCGTCGGCTTCCCGCAGGTGACGCCGGATCTCGGCCACCTGCACACCCGTCGGCGCGGACTCGGTGAGCACGGCCATGACCTCGCGCAGGAGACCGATTGCTCGAGGCACGATCATCACCGCGATGAACAGCGAGGCGATCGCATCCGCCTGCACGAAGCCGGTCGTGACGATCACGATCGCCGCGACGATGACCGCGGCCGAGCCGATGAGGTCGCCGAGAACCTCGAGATACGCGCCCCGGACATTGATACTGCGCTTCTGCGCCCGGCCGAGCAGCCACATCGAGACGGCGTTCGCGAGCAGGCCCACGACCGCCACGACGAGCATGAGCCCACCCTGCACTTCGGTCTCACCCGGCGCGAGCAGCCGCTGCACCGCCTCGAACGCGACCCACAGGCTCAGCACGATGAGCACGATGCCGTTCACGAGCGCCCCGAGCACCTCCGCACGCTGGTACCCGAACGTTCGCCGATCATCCGCGGGCCGCGCGGCGATCGCCGTTGCGATCAGAGCGACGACGAGGGCTGCGGCGTCGGTGAACATGTGCGCGGCGTCGGCCAGGAGCGCGAGCGATCCGGTGAGGATCGCCCCGACGACCTGCACGACCATCACCGTCGCGGTGAGGCTCAGCGCGATCGCGAGCAAGCGTCGGTTCCCGGCATCGCGGATGCCACCGGCGGGCGCGTGATCGTGCATGCATCCAGGCTAGAGCCGCGTCCCGGCGGGCGGAGGCGTTTTCGCCTAGTCGGGAATGAGAGCGGTTTTCGCTCTCGGCGGCGTCAGAGCGTCTGAAGGAGCGGCACGAGGCTGCGGAATGCCCGTGCCCGGTGAGAATGCGCGTTCTTCTCGTCAGCCGACCACTCGCCGACCGTGCGCTCGGCCCCCGCGGGCTGACCGTCGGGCACGAAGATCGGGTCGTATCCGAAACCATCGGGTCCAGCCGGCGCCGTCGCGAGGCGTCCCGGCCACCGCCCCTCGACGGTGTCCTCGGTCCCATCCGGACGGACGAGCGCGATCACGGAAACGAACTGCGCCGTGCGGTGCGGATCGGCCACGTCGGAGAGCTGATCGAGAAGCAGCTCCAGGTTGGCCGTCGCATCCTTCTTGTGGCCGGCCCAGTAGGCGGAGAACACTCCGGGCGAGCCGCCGAGCACGTCGACGGCGACGCCGGAGTCGTCCGCCAGGGCCGGAAGCCCGGTGTGCGCGGCGGCGGCGCGGGCCTTGATGAGCGCGTTGGCGGCGAAGGTCACTCCGTCCTCGACGGGCTCGGGACCGTCGTAGCCCACGACCTCGAGGTCGGGTCGGGTGGCCGCGACGATCGCCTGGAACTCCTCGACCTTGTGCGGGTTGTGCGTGGCGAGAACGATGCGCGCCATGTCAGCCGTTCAGCGCCGTGGTCTGCAGGTCGCGCAGCTGCGCGCATCCGTTGACGCCCAGCTCGAGCAGCTGGTCGAGTTCGCGCTTGTCGAACGGCGCGCCCTCGGCCGTTCCCTGCACCTCGACGAACAGCCCGCGGCCGGTGACGACGACGTTCATGTCGGTCTCGGCCCGCACATCTTCGACGTACGCGAGATCCAGCATGGGCGTCCCGTCGATGATCCCGACCGACACGGCCGACACCGAGTCGACGAGCACCTCGGAGCGCTGCGCGATGAACTTCTTCTCGCGGCCCCAGGCGATGGCATCCGCGAGGGCGACGTACGCGCCCGTGATCGCCGCGGTGCGGGTGCCGCCGTCGGCCTGCAGGACGTCGCAGTCGATCACGATCGTGTTCTCGCCGAGCGCTTTGGTGTCGACGACGGCGCGGAGGGCGCGGCCGATCAGGCGCGAGATCTCGTGGGTGCGCCCGCCGACCTTGCCCTTGATGCTCTCGCGGTCGTTGCGGCTGTTCGTGGCGCGCGGCAGCATCGCGTACTCGGCCGTGACCCACCCCTTGCCCTTGCCGGTGAGCCACCGCGGCACGCCGTTCGTGAACGACGCCGTGCACAGCACCTTCGTGCCGCCGAACGTGATGAGCGCCGAACCCTCGGCGTGCGCCGACCACCCCCGCTCGATCGTCACGGGGCGCAGCTGGTCGTCGGTACGGCCGTCTTTACGGGTCATGTGGTCCTCCAGGGAACGGGAACGGATGCCACGCGTCAGCGCGGCAGGTCGATGGCGCCGGTCTGGACCAGCTGAACATCGCGGATCTCGCGACCCATCAGACGGTGGGCCAGGCGGACGAACTCGTCGGCAGAGGCGCCGGTGGCCTCGTAGCGGTGGGTGGGAACGGCATCCGGACCCGCGAGCAGATCACCCGAGACCAGCTGGCGATACACGTCCTTCGCGGTCTCGCTGTCGCTGGAGACCAGGCTCACCTCGGGCCCCATCACGTAGCTGATGGCACCTTCGAGGAACGGGTAGTGCGTGCACCCGAGGACGAGCGTGTCGACCCCGGCCCGGCGCAGGGGCGCGAGGTACTGCTCGGCCAAGGTGAGCACCTCGGGCGAGTCGGTGACCCCCGCCTCGACGAACTCGACGAACCGCGGCGCTGCCTCCGCGAAGACCGTGAGGCGTTCGTTGACCTCGAGCATGTCCTGGTACGCGCGCGATCCGATCGTCCCGACCGTGCCGATCACACCGATACGGCCGTTGCGCGTGGTCGACATCGCCGTCCGGACGGCGGGTCCGATCACCTCGACCACCGGGACGTCGTAGCGCTCGCGCGCGTCACGGAGCATGGCTGCGGATGCCGTGTTGCAGGCGATCACGAGCATCTTCACACCCTGCTCGACGAGGGTGTCGAGCACCTCGAGCGCGTACCGCCGGACGTCGGCGATCGGCTTCGGTCCGTAGGGGGAACGAGCGGTGTCGCCGATGTACAGGATCGACTCCCGCGGGAGCTGCGCCGAGACCGCGCGGGCGACGGTGAGACCACCGACCCCCGAGTCGAAGATGCCGATCGGCGCGTCGTTCATAGGCATCCAGCCTACCCATCGGGCGGCACCCGGCCTCGGTGCGCCCCCCGTTCGTGGGCCAAACTCCTGAGAATGCCTACGCGAAGCCGGCTTCGACGCCTGCGGCCCCGCCGATGGGGCGAGAACTCAGGAGTTTCGCCCGGTACCTCGGGGCGCTGCCGCAACCGGCCGCGGCATAGGCTGGCGCCATGACCCGCAGTACGGCCCTGCACACCGATCGCTACGAACTCACGATGCTCGACGCGGGGCTCCGCGACGGGACCGCGCACCGGCGTTGCGTCTTCGAAGTCTTCGGCCGACGCCTCTCCGGCGGGCGGCGGTTCGGCGTCGTCGCGGGCACGGGACGCCTGCTCGACGCCATCCGCGACTTCCGCTTCGGCGACGACGAACTGCGGTTCCTCCGCGACAACCGGATCGTGGATGCCACCACCCTCGACTTCCTCGAGGGGTACCGCTTCACGGGGTCGATCACCGGCTACCGCGAAGGTGAGATCTACTTCCCCGGCTCGCCGCTCCTCACGATCGAGGGCACGTTCGCCGAGGCCGTCGTGCTGGAGACCCTGGCGCTGAGCGTGCTGAACTTCGATTCCGCGGTCGCCACGGCTGCCGCCCGCATGAGCGTGGCCGCGGGTGATCGTCCGCTCGCGGAGATGGGGTCGCGTCGCGCCGGGGAGGAATCGGCGGTGGCGGCAGCCCGGGCCGCATACATCGCCGGGTTCTCCGCGACCAGCAATCTGGAGGCGGGTCGCCGGTGGGGCGTGCCGACGATGGGCACCGCGGCGCACGCGTGGACCCTGCTGCACGACAGCGAGGAAGACGCCTTCCGGTCGCAGATCGAGGCGCTCGGCACGGACACGACCCTCCTGATCGACACCTACGACATCGCCGAAGGCGTTCGCACCGCCATCCGGGTGGCCGGTACCGACCTCGGAGGAGTTCGGATCGACTCGGGCGACCTCCCGATCGTCGCGGGAGAGGTCCGGTCGCTCCTCGATGAACTGGGGGCCACGAGCACGCGGATCACCGTGACCAGCGATCTGGACGAATACGCCATCGCGGCGTTGGCCGCCTCACCCGTCGACAGCTACGGCGTGGGGACATCGGTCGTCACCGGCTCCGGTGCCCCGACGGCCGGGCTCGTGTTCAAGCTCGTCGCCCGCGCCGACAGCGACGGCTCATGGGTTCCCGTGGCGAAGGCGTCGGCCCAGAAAGCGTCGCACGGCGGTCGGAAGGCGGCCTTCCGTACCCTCGACGCCGGGACCGCCACATCCGAGCTCATCGTCGTCAGCGACGGTTTCGAGGAACTCGCCACCGCCGCGGAGCACCCGGACGCCCGTGCGCTCCAGGTTCCGCTGATGGTGGACGGCGAACCGGATGCCGCTGCGCTCGGACCGCACGGCGTGTCGACCGCGCGCGCCCACCACGCGCGCGTGCGTGAGGAACTGCCCGTTCGGGCCCTGGCACTCAGCCGATCGGAACCGGCGCTGCCGACCGACTACGCGCAGGCCTGAACGCGGCAACGGTGGGCCTTCGGCCCCGACGGTCCGAGACCCGACGGATGAGACCACGGGCATCGGCGGGTGAGCGTCGGTCGCGAGCAAGGGTGCCGCGCCTACTCGGTACTTAACGTAGGAATCTCGCCCCGTCGTGCGCGTTGCGCGGGCCGCGGAGCGAGAAGCGCACCGAACGGAGAGTTCCATGACCGACGATGCCCAGCCGGAGCGGCGCGCCACCGCGTCTCGCCGCGCCATCCTCAGCACCGTGGCCTGGACCGCACCCGCGATCGCTTCGACCTTCGTGCCGGCCGTGGCACAGTCCGGGCGAACCGTCCCGGTATCGAAAGTCCGGATCGGGCCCGACTACTCCGTGATCAACGAGTCGCAATACGACCCCGCCACGAACTCGAACCGCGGGCCCATCGTGATCTACGTGACCGCTTTCTACGACCAGAACCTCGTGTGGTGGCCGACGCCCGACCCGAGCATCGTTGTCGTCCCCTACATCGTTCGGGTATCGGGACCGCTCGGTCCGAGCTCGCTGAGCGGCTCGCTCATGATCACGCTGGGCGGGTACGCACAGGACGTGCGGTGGTATCCCGGCAAGACACAGTTTCCCGTGCCTCCCGGCGAATACACGTTCACCTTGACGATCTACGGCAATGACGGCTCGACGTCGTCGACGACGCGCATCACGATCAGCTGAAGTGGGCCGCGGTCAGCCGTTCAGGGATTCGTAGATCTCTTTGCACTGCGGGCACACGGGGAACTTTTCGGGGTCGCGCCCCGGAGTCCACTTCTTGCCGCACAGCGCGCGCACCGGCTTGCCGGTCAACGCGGACTCGAGAATCTTGTCTTTCTTGACGTAGTGCGAGAACCGCTCGTGGTCACCGGGCTCGATGTTCTCCTCGCGGATGAGCTCTTCGAGCTCGCGATCCAGGGTCGCGAGACCCCCGCTGTCCGGTCGGTCGAGAGGCGTGCTCATGATGTGCCAGTGTAGCCGCGGACCGCAGGAAGAGGACAGATTGGCGAAACCACCGGACCCGACGCCGGTGCGTCACGTGGCCTCGGCGAACTCCATCAGGCGGGTTCCGCGTCGCTCGAACTGCACGGCCCCGATACCGACACCCGCCACGAAGACGGCCGCACCGATCCCCAAGCCCGTCCACAGGGCGAGGAGTGCGTCAGCCGTGTCGGAGGCCACCGCCTGCCACGCGAACCAGAAGGCCGGGGCCGCGCACAGCAGCGCACCGACCATCACAAGCCCCTGCGCCACCACACCGCCGGACCCGGTGCGCTGAGGTTGCTGGAATGGACTGTCGCCGGGTCGGGACACCGCGTAGGGGGCGATCACGGAGGCGACGCTCGAAAGCCCCAGTCCGGAAAGAAGCAGTGCGGCGCAGACACCCGCCAGCGCGGGAGCGAAGGCCCAGCGACCGTGGATGGCGATGGCGAGCGGAACGGTGACGGCAAGAAGCGGCAGGGCGATGAGGAGCACGGGGACGAGACGACCCAGGCGGTCGGGCAGCCCGCGCACCCCGCTGGCGATATGCATCCACAGAGCCGTGGAGTCGTATGCGAGGTCGTTGTGCGGCAACCACCCCAGGAACAGTGCCATGATCGGCGCGGGGAGCAGGACGGCGAGCTCCACCGGAACGCCGGCGACGATCAGAGGGAGTGTCGAGACCACCGCGGCGATCGGGACGACCACGACGTTCACCACGTAGCGTCGATCGCGAAACCAGTAGGACAGGCTGCGGGCGGCGACGGCGCCGCCGGGGGTACCGGGAAGCAACGCGAACCATCCCAGGCCGGCGCGTTCACGAACGGTCACCGGGCGAGGCGTCGTCGTCAGGAGCACCCGCACGAGCGCGAACCATGCCGCGGCGAGAAGCAGGACGGTCACGACCGCGACGACGATGCTGCCGGTGGCGGCACTGGCCGACGGTGCCAGGGCGATGCTCCACGCCGCCCCGACGGGCGTCCAGGCCAGCACCTCGGCGGCGGAGACGAGCTGCGGGGGAACGGCGCCACGCCACTCGAGCGATCCGAGGAAGATTCCCACGGGAACGACGACGACGAGCACCGCGACGAGGTAGACGCCGAGGAGTTCGCGCGACTGCCGGGGGCGGCGCACGAGCGTGCCGAGCGCCATGCTCACCCGGGCCAGCAGCACACACGTCGCGAGTCCGAGCACGACGGAGACGATGCTCGCGCCGACGGCAGCACCATGAGCCGTCCACACGACCGCCAGACTGATCGAGAGCACGAGAACGACGCAGACGGGCACGCTGAGGAAACCAGCGAGCAGGAGCGCCGCCGCGAGAGGGCGGGGCTCGGGGCCGACCACCCCGAATCGTCTGGGGTCGAGCGGATCGACCGATGCGGTGACAGGAGGCGCGACGGCGAAGCCGAGCGTCACCGCGGACCCCGCGAGCACCGTCACCACGGCCGTCGTCAGTCGACCGGAGTCGGCCAGCGCGAGAACGTTCACGGCGGCGAACACCGTGACCGACACGAGGACGAAGACGCCGACGGACCGACGGAGGACATGATCGCGGTCACCCCGGAGGGCGCCGATCATCATCGCGAGCCTCAGGCGGAGAACGTGTGCAACCACTCCAGGCCCTCCACGTCGCCGAGTCCCCCGGAGAGTTCCAGGAACCGCTGTTCGAGTGTCGACTCGCCTCGAACTTCGTCGACGGTCCCCTCGGCCAGGACCTGTCCCGACACGATCACCGCGACCCGCGAACAGACCCGCTCGACGAGCTCCATCCCGTGGCTGGAGAGGATGACGGTTCCACCGTGTTCGACGTAGGCGCGCAGGATGTCGAGGATCACGGCGCTGGAGACGGGATCGACGGCCTCGAACGGCTCGTCGAGCACAAGAAGTCGCGGTGAGTGGATCATCGCGCCTGCCAGCATGACCTTCTTCGTCATCCCCGCCGAGTAATCGGACACGGGACGACCAAGGGCGTCGACGAGATCGAAAGCGCGCGCGAGATCCGCGGCACGGCTCTCGACCACCGGTGACGGGAGCCCGCGCAGCGCGCCGTAGTACGACAGCAGCTGCCGACCCGTCAGGCGATCGAAGGTTCGGAGGCGATCCGGCAGCACGCCGATCATCTTCTTGGCCGCACGCGACTTGCGGGACGCGTCGAGACCGTTGATCTCCACCGTGCCCCCGTCGGAACGCAGGAGCCCCGCGATGATCGACAACGTCGTGGTCTTCCCGGCACCGTTCGGCCCGACGAGCCCGTAGAAAGAGCCTGCGGGGACGGTGAGGTCGACACCGTCGACGGCGCGGAGTTCGCCGAAGTTCTTGGTGATGTTGCGCAAGCGCAGGGCGGGCACGTCCGACGCCGTCGTCGGCGCGGCGTCCTCATGCGAATCGGTGGCCTTCGGGGCGGCTCCGGGCTCCCCCGTGTCGACGATCGCATCCTCCAGCGCCTCGTCGACCGTGAGTTCGGCGGGAGCGGTTGCCTCGACCGGCGCGTCGGCCGTCTCGCGTTCCGCGGGCTCCGCTGCTGCCTCTCCGACGCTTCCGTCGTCGCCGTCCGCAGATTCTCCAGGCATGGCCCGCTCCGCGTCGGGCTCGAAGACGACAGGATCTGCCCCCGGGGTGCTCTCGGCGGACTCGTCCCGGGGAGGCTCTGCGGTGTCGAAAACCGTGACACCTGTCTTCGGATCGTCAGCGGTCGGCTCCTCGGCAGACGCTGCCTCCGAAACAGACGCGTCGGCTTCGGGCTCGTCAGCGGTCGGCTCTTCCGCGACAGGCTCGTCGGAAGCCGGCTCCATGGCAACCGGCACGTCCGCGACTGTCTCCGCGGCAACCGGCTCGTCCACGACCGGCTGCTCGAAAACCGGCGCGTCGGGGACCGGCTCTTCGGCGACCAGGACGTCATCCGCCGATTCCGCGACAACCGGCGCATCGACGTCGGGCTCATCCACGGAGGCGGACTCGGGCTCCGCGGTTCTCGGCTCCTCGACCGCAACGTCGGCCGGAGTCGGATCGACCGCGGGGACTCCGGCGTCGACCGCGGGAGCAGCGGGCTCGATGTCCGCCGGCAGAGGCGGACGCGGCGGCACGATGAGGTCGGCGGGCAGCGGCGGCGGAGGACCGGGATCGACGACGGGCGACGGCGTCGCGCGCGACGGGCTCGCGGCGGCGGCCGTCGGCGGCTTCTTGGCCCTCGACGCGCGAGGCGCCGCGGGCTTGCGAGCGGGAGTGGCGCGCGGGGTCTCCGCCTCCTCGTCGCTCGCGACGCGCGGGGTCGCCGGCTTCCGTGCGGACGTGGCCCGGGGCGTGGCAGGTTTCTTCGCGGATGCCGCCCGCGGCGTTGCAGGCTTCTTCGCCGCGGGCGTGCGGGGACTGCGCGCGGCGGAAGCGGCTCCGGCGTTACGGGCAGACGAGGCGCGCGGCGTCGCGGATTTCTTCCCATCCGGCGTGTCGGCGTCAGCGGCCTCCGATCCGGCCGACGAGGAAGCCGAGCCGGCGGCAGGCCGACGGGGCGCCCTCGGACGCGGCGGGGGCGAGGGAGAGGCGTCAACGCTCGCCGCATCGTCCTCCGACCCAGCGGAGGCGGACTCAGGGGGCTGCGGCAGCGACGCTGTCATCACTACAAGCTATCAACCCCCTCGGACACCACCGAGGCCCACGGTCCGTTGTGAGGGAAATCGGAGGTGGCCCCGGCCCGCGGCGTCGTGATCGGCCCGCGAACAGCGAGTACGCCCGAACCTCATCGTCTCTGCGAGGGCGGTCGTCAAGGCCCCACCGCCGCCGATCGGGAGAGGCAGGATGGTTCCATGGCCGAGAAGGTGCATCGCATCCACTCCCTGCCCGACGACTCGCCCTGGAAGGGTGGGCTGCCGCCGGCCGGGTCCGAAGAGCATCCCCGAACGATCCGCATGCTCGACCGCGTCCTCACGGTTCAGCGCCCGGCCGTGCTCGCGCACCTGCGCAGCATTCGCCTCCGCCACCCGGACGCGTCGCCGGCGGAGATCCTGCGCATCCTCGAGCGCCGGTATCTGGCGGCGGTGACCACAGGCGGTGCAGCAGTGGGCGCGACAGCCGTGGTCCCGGGTATCGGGACGGGCGTGACGCTGGCCCTCAGCGGTGTCGAGACGGTCGGATTCCTCGAGGCCACCGCGCTCTTCGCTCAGTCCGTCGCGGAGGTGCACGGCGTCGCTGTGGAAGACCCCGACCGCGCGCGAGCGCTCGTGCTGACCCTGATGCTCGGCAAGGAGGGCGTCGACCTCGTGTCGCAACTGGCCGCGCAGGCGGCTGGCCGTGGAACGACACGCTCGAGCTATTGGGGCGATCTGGTCACCAAGACGCTTCCGCGTGCCGCCGTGGGGCCGCTCGTCGACCGGCTCAAGACGACGTTCGCGCGACAGTTCGCCGCGCGCGGTGGAGCATCGTGGCTCGGCAAGGCGCTGCCCTTCGGCGTCGGTGCCGTCGTGGGCGGGGCCGGCAACAACATCCTCGGACGACGGGTGCTCGTCACCTCGCGGCGCGCCTTCGGTTCCCCGCCGGAGATCCTGCCGCAGGACCTCGAGCCACGGCCCGGTGCGGCGAAGCTGGAGCGCCGCGCAGCAGGCGGTGTGCAGCGCGTCGGTGGTGCCATCGCGGGGGCCGTGGGGTCGGCGGGCCGGCGCACGGGCTCCGTCGCCCGCAAGGCTCTGCCGCGCCGCAAGCGGGACGACGAGGACACGGCCGCGTCCTGACCCATTGTCATCGTCTCGTCCTGCGCGCAAGACCTGGGCGGGCCTCACCGGATCGCGTTAGCCTCGCCGCATGGACGACCTCCTCGATCTCCTGGCCGCGTGGATGCCGCGACAGCGCTGGTACGGCACGAAGGGCCGCGATCCTCGGCTGACGCTCGTCGCGGACTGGCCGCTCGAGACTCCGGCGACGCGGGTCCTGCTGGTGCGGGACGATGCCGTGACGCCCTCGGCGGTTTACCAGGTGCCGGTATCGCAACGCGACCCCGATGTCGTCCTGCCGGGGAGCCTCATCGGGCCGGGCGACGATGGACGGGTGTGGTCGGATGCCGCCACGGATCCCGCCTTCACCGACCTCTTGTTCCGACTGGTGTCGGTGGGTGGCACGGCATCCTCGGGGGAAGGGGGGTTCGTCGGCGTTCCCCTGACCGCTCCTTCCTCAGAACTGGTGTCGGACGTTCCGGCGCGCGTGCTCAGCGGCGAGCAATCCAACACCTCGATCATCTTCCGACCCGTGGGCGCTCACCCGGTGATCTGCAAGCTCTTCCGTCAGGTCAACGTGGGCATCAACCCCGATGTCGAGCTCCAGTCGGCCCTCGCGGCCGGCGGCGCCACGTTCGTGCCCGCCGCGATCGGTGAGGTGCAGGGCGCGTGGACCACGGCGAGCGGAGAATCCGTCACGGGCTCCCTGGCCTTCGCACAGGAGTTCTTCGACGGGGTGGAGGACGCGTGGCGCGTGGCACTTCAGGCCGCCAGTGCTGGCGACGACTTCTCCGCACCGGCTCGCGCGCTGGGCGAGAGCGTCGCGCGCATGCACGTGTCCCTCGCCGACATCTTCCCCACGGTCGCCCCCGACGCCGAGGTCCGGTCCCGCGTCGCGGCGGCATGGGAGCGACGCCTCGCCATCGCGGTAGCCGAGGTTCCTGCTCTGGGACGCTACGTCGAGCGCATCGGCGAGGTGTACGCGGAAGCGCTCGCGGCCCCGTGGCCCCCGCTGCAGCGCGTCCACGGCGACCTGCACCTCGGTCAGGTCCTGCACACTGCCGCGAACGGATGGGTGCTGCTCGACTTCGAGGGCGAGCCGCTCCGTCCGATCGCCGAGCGGCGCGCTCCCGACCTCGCCGTGCGCGACGTCGCGGGCATGCTGCGCTCTTTCGACTACGTCTCCGGCGCGGTTGCCGACGACGACGGTGCTGCCGTCCGTGCGTGGGTCATCGACGCTCAGCAAGCGTTTCTCGGCGGCTACCTCGACACGGTCGGGGACGAGAACCGGGCATCCGACGCGCTCCTGTCCGCCTTCGAGCTCGACAAGGCCGTCTACGAGGCCATTTACGAGACGCGGAACCGCCCAGACTGGGTGCGCATCCCGCTCGCGGCCATCGGACGCCTGGCACCCCTCCCGGACTGAGCGAGAGCCGGAAAGGAAAGACGCCGCCCCGCGAATGTCTCGCGGGGCGGCGTCTTCGTCGAATATCAGTTCTGCTGCATGGTTCCCAGCGTCACGTCGACGGTGCTCTCCTTACCGCCGCGGAGATACGTCACCTTCGCCTGCGAGCCGGCGGCGAGCGCGCGCACCTGGGCGGTGAGGTCCACGGAATTGGTGACCGGGATGCCATCGAACGCGGTGATGACGTCGCCCTTCTGCAGACCGCCGGCCTGGGCGGCGCCGCCCGCGGTCACGTCGGCGACGTAGGCGCCGGTCGTGGTCGCCCCCTGGACCGAGGCGGCATCCTGGACGCTCGCACCCAGCAACCCGTGGGTCGCGGACCCGTTGTCGATGATCTCCTGCGACACGCGCTTGGCGACGTCGGACGGGATGGAGAAGCCGACGCCGATGTTGCCGGACTGTCCGCCCGACGACGAAGCGCCGGGGGCGCTGGCGATCGCCACGTTGATTCCGATCAGCTTGCCCTCGTCGTCGACGAGTGCGCCGCCGGAGTTGCCCGGGTTGATGGCGGCATCCGTCTGGATGACGGCGATCTTGATCGTCTGGGTCGCCTGGCCGCTGCCCTGCTGACCCTGACCGAAGTCGAAGAAGAACGGGCTCTCGCCGCCCTGCTGACCGCCCTGGCCTTCCTGACCGGAGTCGGAGCCGTCGCTCGGCGCTGCCGAGGATGCGACCTGGATCGAGCGGTTGAGGGCACTGACGATGCCGGTGGTGACGGTGTTCGGAAGACCGAGCGGCGCGCCGATCGCGATCGTGTTGTCCCCGACGTTGAGCTTCGACGAATCGGCCCACTCGATGGGGGTGAGGTTCGACGCGTTCTCGAGCTTGATCACCGCGAGGTCGTACGTGGGATCGGTCCCCACGACCTTCGCCTTGAAGACTCGCCCATCGGAGGTCGTGACCGACAACGACGCGTCGCCGGTCTGTCCGTCGAGGGTCACGACGTGCGTGTTGGTCAGCACATAGCCGTCGTCGCTCAGGATGACGCCCGAACCGGTCCCGCCGGAGGAGCCGGCGCTGGCGCTGATCGTGACGACACTCGGAACCACCTTCGACGCGACGGCCGCGGTCGCATTGACGTCGCCGGGGTCGTTGACGGTGATGGCCGTGGGACCGGAAGCCGCAGCGCCGTCGGATCCGCCCCACAGCGCGAGACCCGCGTAGGTGCCGCCGAGACCCGCACCGCCGCCGACGAGTGCGGCCGCGACGAGGAGAGCGGCGATCTTCGTTCCCGAGCCCTTCTTCCGGGGCTTCGTGGCCTCGGACTCGGGCAGAGTCAGCGTGGGGTGGGTGCCGTAGGTCCCGCCCGCGGCGGGGCCGAACGCCTGCCCGGTCGGGGCGGTCGCACCGGTGGGCGCCGCGGCATACCCGTGTGCGTGCGGGGTCGGGTGCTGAGGCGTGCCGTAGTGCGGGGTGACGGGCTGCTGCGGGGTCGCGGGCGTCGGGCCCTGCGCGGGGGGCGGCCACGCGGCCGCAGCATCGGAGGGCGACCGGGTCGGCACCGGCGGCACCGCCGGCGTGGATTCGGTCGCGGGCGCTGCCGGCGCAGCGTCGGTAGGGGTCTCGTGCGACGTGGGGACCGCGCCCTGCGCGGCCGCGTCGGTGGTGGGGCGGTGCTCGGTACCCTCGGGACGGTCGTCCGTGGTGTCGCTCATGGGGTGCTCCTTCTTCCAGGCGAGATCAACCATGACTCCCGATGCTGTGCGCTTCCTATGACGCGGTTGAGTCGGCTCTATCAGTGTTGGAGGAACGGAATGCACGTCATCCGCGACCGCCGGCCGACGCCGCTCCGTTACGGTGAGAGGGTTTCGGCTCGGTGCATCGCACCCCTCTCCCCCGAAGGCCTCTCATGCACGACCTCCCCGGCGCCTGGCGCCGTACCGCCCTCGGTGCAGGGCTCATCGCCGCCGATGGAACGGCGGTGCCCACGATCTTCGCGGAGATGACCGCGCTCGCCGCCTCGACCGGCGCCCTCAACCTCGGGCAGGGTTTCCCCGACGAAGACGGACCCGAGGCCGTTCTCGAAGCCGCCCGACGGGCGATCTCCGACGGCGTGAACCAGTACGCGCCGGGCCGCGGCTTCCCCGACCTTCTGCAGGCCATCGCCGAGCATCAGTCCCGGTTCTACGGGATCGAGCTCGATCCCGCGCGCGAGGTGCTCGTAACGGTGGGCGCGACCGAAGCGCTGGCCGCGACCCTGCTCGCCCTCATCGACGGCCCCGACGACGAGGTCGTGGTGTTCGAGCCGTACTACGACTCGTACGCCGCGTGCGTCGCCCTCGCGGGCGCCCGGCTGGTGCCCGTCCCCCTGCGGTGGCCCGACTTCCAGCCCGACCTCGAGGTGCTGGCATCCGCGGTCTCCGACCGGACCCGCCTGATCCTCGTCAACGACCCGCACAACCCGACCGGCTCGGTGTTCACGCGGGAGGTGCTCGACGAGGTCATCCGGCTCGCACACCGACACGACGCGATCATCGTCACCGACGAGGTGTACGAGCACCTCGTCTTCGACGGGCCGCACGTGCCGATCGCGACGCTCCCCGGCGCCGCTGAGCGCACAGTGTCGATCTCCTCGGCGGGTAAGACCTTCTCGCTCACCGGATGGAAGACGGGCTGGGTGACCGGTCCCGCTGAGCTGGTGTCGGCGGTCCTGGCGGTGAAGCAGTTTCTCACCT
The DNA here is from genome assembly GCF_047238045.1 of Microbacterium canaveralium. NCBI lineage: Bacteria > Bacillati > Actinomycetota > Actinomycetes > Micrococcales > Microbacteriaceae > Microbacterium > Microbacterium canaveralium. The sequence continues at coordinate 1,959,722 of NZ_JBDFMA010000003.1, forward strand.
ACGTCGGCGGGTCGCCGTTCCAGCCGGCGATCGCCACGGGCCTGCGGCTCCCCGATGCGTTCTTCGCCTCGGTCGCCGCGGAGATGAAGGCCAAGGCCGACCTGCTCGGCACGGGGCTCCGTTCCGCGGGCTTCGACGTCGGCGCCCCGGGCGGGTCGTACTTCACGGTGGTGGATGCCGCCCCGCTCGGCGCCACGGACGCCGACGCGTTCTGCCGAGAACTCCCGTCGCGCGCGGGGGTGGTCGGCATCCCCCTCACCGCTTTCGCCTCGCCGGAGCACCGTGCCGACTACTCGACGCTCGTCCGGTTTGCGGCGTGCAAGCGCGTCGAGGTGCTGACGGACGCCGTGGAGCGGCTCTCGGCGCTGTCGCGGGCATGACCGCCGCGGCTAGCGCGGGGTGACGCGGAAGCGACGCAACTCGAGAGCCGGGTTCACGCGCCGGACGCGGGCGATGGCGCCGGGGTCGATGTGCGCGACGGCGACGTCGGTCGCCGTCCCGATCGTGGCGAGCGCCACGCCCTGCGGATCGATGACCGCCGAGTGGCCGACACCGAGGGGCGGCGGGTGGTCGGCGCCCGCGACGAAGAACGTGTTCTCGATCGCGCGGGCCGTGAGGAGCGTCGTCCAGTGGTGCTCCTTGAGCGGGCCCCGCACCCACTCGGCCGGCACGAGCGCCACATCGACGTCCGCGTCCGCGAGGGTCCTCGATACCTCCGGGAAGCGCAGGTCATAGCAGGTCATCAGGCCGAACCGCAGGTCGCCGACCTCGAACGTCTCGGGCGGGGAGATCTCGCCGGGGGCCACCCAGTCCGACTCCCGCTGCCCGAAGGCGTCGTACAGGTGCAGCTTGCGATACACGGCCCGGATGCCGGCTCCCCCGACGGCCACGACCGCGTTGCGGACCCGCCGCCCGTCGTCTGCTCGCTCCACGAGGCCCGCGACCAGGATGACGTCGAGATCGGACGCCAGCGACTGGAGCCCGACCGTGAAGGGGCCGTCCAGGTCTTCGGCGTTCTCGGCGAGCGACGTATCGAACGGGTCGACGAAGTAGCTCGAATACTCGGGGAACACGACCACCCGAGCGCCGCGATCGGCGGCGGTGCGGGCGAGGTCGGCGATGGCATCCAGGTTGGTCTGCTTCGACGCGGTCGGGGCGAACTGCGCCACCGCCACACCCACGCTGTCGTGCGTCATCCGCGTCCCTTCTCGCCGGCGGCCCGGCGATCGCCGGTCCGACTTTCGCCGCTGGCCCGGCGCAGGAACGCCGGCCCCACGATCCACAGTACGAGGATCACGGCGGCGAGGACGACCACGGCGATCACGGCCGCCTCGGCCCCGACGACCACGTCGAAGACGAACGCGACGACCCCGGTCAGCAGCACGGCCACCGCGGTGAGTGCGGCGATCAGCGCGCGATGCCCGAAACGCACGACGGCCGGCTTCATGCCGCGGTGGAAGACCGCCCTGTGCAGAGCGACCGGCGCGAGCGCGAGGATCGCCGTGAGCGCCGACAGGCCGACCAGCACGAGATATCCCACGCGTTGGGGAGTAGTGAGGTCGGCGAAGGCGGGCTGGAACGCCAGGGCGAGGAGAAAGCCGGTGAGAATCTGCGTACCGGTCTGCAGCACGCGAACCTCCTGCAGAACGTCCGCCCAGTTGCGGTCGGCGCGCTGCGCGGCGCTCTCGGGTCGGCCGTCGCGCAGGTCATCGCGGGGGTCGTCGGTGGGGGTCAGCATCTCGGCATCTTGTCGCGTCCCCGGGGGCGGAATCAACGCCGATTCGACACACCCCGAAACCCGTGCTAGGTTTATCTCTTGTGCCGCGGGGTGGAGCAGCTCGGTAGCTCGCTGGGCTCATAACCCAGAGGTCGCAGGTTCAAATCCTGTCCCCGCAACAAATGAAGGCCCCGAATCTCCGGATTCGGGGCCTTCTCCTTTTCCTGGACGAAGGAATCCCTGTTGCGCTGATGCCCTCGAACCGCGTCAGACCGCAGGCGGCGCGTCGCCGGGACACGTGCTCTTCCTTCGCTCATCAACGCGGGCCCTCCGAAGTATCCGTGTGACGCTCCCACGCCACAGGCGCACCGGCACGCTGCCCGACGGGCCGCGTCTTCGCGTCAACCCGGCTGCGCGGGTCAGCGGCAACCGATTCACTGGGACCATGCCCTCTCTCCCCGTCGGTCACGGACGCGCGCTGCCGCAGCCGTCCACTCTGTCCCTCAGCCGCCCTCTCCTTGGCGTGGGCGCAGAGGGGCCCTGGCCACGATGACCGATGTCGAGATGACCCGCGTCCCGGCCGGCACCGTGCTGCGCGGGGACCAGCGCGGAGCGGACCGTCGCGAGATCACCGTGGAGGCGTTCGACCTCGGGGTCTACCCCGTCACCGAGGAGCAGATGGCCGAGATCCTCGGGATCACTGCGCAGAATCCGCGCCGGCCGGCCGTTCAGGTCAGCTGGCTGCGGGCCGTGCGTTTCTGCAACGCCCTGTCGGACTGGGAGGGCCTCGACCCCGTCTACACGTATGACGGCGAGAGCGTCGACTGGGACACCGACGCCGACGGGTACCGACTCCCGACCGAGGACGAGTGGGAGTACGCCTGTCGGGCGGGGTCCACGGGATCGACTTACGGCCCGATCACCGAGATCGCGTGGACGGCAGAGGATGGACTGCGCGGCCCCGCAGAGGTGGGGGGACGGCTCCCGAACCTCCACGGACTCTTCGACATGCTCGGCAACGTCTCGGAGTGGTGCTGGGACCCGTTCGCCCCGGACACGAGCGACGCGCGCGTCTTCCGCGGCGGCGGGTGGAGCGATGCGCGCGCGATCGTCCGCGCTTCTGCCCGCCGTGGAGCGAATCCACGCGCCGCGTTCGACGACGTCGGAATGCGCGTCGCGCGCGGTGCGCTCAATCGTTCGCGCTGATGGCGTCGCTGAGTCCATCGACGAACTCGGCGATCGTCGTCAGTTGCTCGTCGGTGAACTTGTCCGCCACGGCGACCATCGCGGTCAGATGGGCACCGAAGTGGCGGAAGAACTCCGCGCGCGATTTCGGCGTGAGCACCACGACCCGAGCGCGTCCGTCAGAAGGATGCGGCCGACGTTCGAGGTGCCCCGCCGCCGCGAGGCGGTCCAGGAGCTTCGTCGTGGACGCCGTGGAGATGCGCAGGTGGGCCGCGACGTCGTGCGGACTGACCATCTCACCGCGCTGCTCGCGGATGATCAGCATCCGCAGGGTGGCGAGGTCGCTGGCGTTCATGTCCATGGCGCCCTTCATGCCGCTGTTCATGCGGTCGAGGGCGTCGCTGAGCGCTCGAACCGACTCCATCGCGCGCACTACTCCCGGCCTGTTAGCACGGAAGGCATCGACGACGGACACGGTGGACACCTCCATTGCGCTCTGGGTATAGTCGGCTGATATCGCTAGCTAAACTAGCAAACAGGAGGCACGATGAGCGAGACCGAGTATGTCGTCCTCCTGGACGACTGGGGCAACGAGATCGGAACCGCCCCCAAGGCGAGCGTCCACGGCACCGATACGGCGCTCCACCTCGCCTTTTCGTGCCACGTCGTGAATGCGGACGGCCAGGTGCTCGTCACACGTCGAGCACTCGACAAGAAGACGTGGCCCGGAGTTTGGACGAATTCGTTCTGCGGCCATCCCGCCCCGGCCGAACCTGTTCTCCAGGCCGTACACCGGCGCGCCGCGTTCGAGGTGGGGCTCACGATCCGGAACGTCGAGCTCGCCCTGCCGCTCTTCCGCTATCGGGCCGTGGATGCCAGCGGCATCGTCGAGCACGAGATCTGCCCCGTCTACGTCGCGCACACCGATGAGGAACCGCGTCTGAACCCCGCCGAGGTCGCCGAGGCCCGCTGGGTGGATCCCGTCGACCTCGCTGCCGCCCTCGAAGCGACGCCGTGGGCCTTCAGCCCGTGGCTCGTGCTCCAAGCACAACAGCTCCATCTGTTCTCTCCACCCCCCGCCATACGAGCAGCATCATGATCACGCTTTCGACGACCCCCACCGCGCGCGCCGAGATCGACGCCGAGATCGACGCGGTCATGGCGCGCCTGACACGGCGCCTGCGGGAGCACGGCGAGGGCGCCGAGGCATTGGCATCCGCCATCACCCGCGCCACGGCGGGCGGAAAACGCTTCCGTCCCCTTCTGGTGATAGCCGCGTTCGACACGCTCCGCGGCGACGACACCCACCGCGCGGCGCTCTACCAGGTCGCGGCAGCATTCGAACTCCTGCACACCGCGTTCGTCGTGCATGACGACGTCATCGACCACGATCTCGAACGGCGCGGCGTCGCCAACGTCGCCGGCGAGTTCCGCACCAGGGGCCTCACACGCGGCGCGGACGCCACCGGCGCAGCACTGCTCGGCGACGCGGCGGGAATCCTCGCCGGCGACCTGCTCCTGCACGAGGCCGGGCGCCTCGTCGCCCTGAGCGAGCTGCCGACGAGGGTACGAAGCGACCTCCTGGGCCTCGTCGAGGAGGCCGTCCTGATCTCGGCAGCGGGCGAACTCGCCGACGTCGAGAACGCCGTGTCGGCCGAGGAGGTCGACGCGGAGACCATCCTTCGCACCACGCACGACAAGACCGCGGTGTACTCCTTCTCCGCCCCTCTCGAAGCCGGGGCCGTGCTCGCCGGGGCGGACGGCCCCGTGCGCGCCGCGATGGAGCGCTTCGGTCAGCGGCTCGGACTGGCCTACCAGCTCGTCGACGACCTCATCGGAGCGTTCGGCTCCGCCGAACAGTCGGGCAAGGACGAGGGCTGCGACCTCCGCGAAGCGAAGAAGACCCACCTCATCGTGCTTGCGCGCGAGACCGAGTCCTGGCCCGAGGTCAGCGAGGCCCTGGCGCTCGCCCACACGGGTCCGGTCGCCATCCGCGCCGCACAGCGCGCACTGAGCGAATCCGGTGCCCGCTCGCGACTCGAAGACCTCATCCGCGGCACCCTCGACGAAGCGCGCGCGATCGTGTCGGCATCCACGCTCCCCCACGACTGCAAGACGATGCTGTACGACCTCGTGGATGCCGTGCAGGGACGCGTGCCGTGAGCACGACCGCGACCGGCCTGGAGCTGTACTCCCGCACGGCCGATGACGCCGCAGCCGCCGTGATCAACCGCTACTCCACCTCGTTCGGCCTTGCGACTCGGTTGCTCGGCCCGAGACCCCGACCCCACGTGCGCAACATCTACGCTCTCGTGCGCGTGGCCGACGAGATCGTCGACGGACCGGCCCACGACGCCGGACTGACTCCGGCCCAGGAGCGCGCGGCGCTCGACGCGCTCGAGAGCGAGGTCCGGGAGGCCATCGCTTCCGGCTTCAGCGCCAACCTCATCGTCCACGCCTTCGCCCGGAGCGCCCGAGAATGCGGCATCGGCGACGATCTCATCGCCCCGTTCTTCGCATCCATGCGGACCGATCTCGACACCGCCGCACACGACGATGCGTCGCACGACGCCTACGTGTACGGCTCGGCCGAGGTCGTCGGGCTCATGTGCCTGCAGGTCTTCCTCAACGCGGGGATGTCGGCGCCGGCTCGTCCCGCCGCCGACCTCGTCGACGGGGCCCGGCGCCTCGGTGCGGCCTTTCAGGACGTGAACTTCCTCCGCGACCTCGACGACGATGCCTCGCGCCTCGGTCGCGATTACCTCGACGGCGCCGCCGGCGATGACCGGCGCATCGCCGTCCTCGACCGCATCGATGCCGACCTCGCCGCGGCCGCCGCGACGGTACCTTTCCTCCCGCCGGACTGCCGTCGGGCCGTCACTGCTGCGCACGATCTCTTCGCCGAGCTCTCCCGCCGGCTGCGCCTCGCCCCCGCGGGCGCACCGCGGGTCCGTGTCCCCGACGGAGTCAAGGTCACGCTCGCGGCCCGCGCATTCCTCGGACGCCCACCGAAAGGGGCCCACGCATGACCTCGCAGCGCATCGTCGTCGTCGGAGGAGGCATCGCCGGTCTCGGCACCGCCGCGCTCCTGGCCGATCAGGGACACGACGTGCACCTGTTCGAGGGTCGCGACCAGCTCGGCGGTCGCGCCGGATCGTGGGAAAGCGACGGGTTTCGGTTCGACACGGGCCCGAGTTGGTACCTCATGCCCGAGGTGTTCGACCACTTCTTCCGCCTGCTCGGCACCAGCGCCGCTGAGCAACTCGACCTCGTGCGCCTCGACCCGGCCTACCGCGTCTACGGCCCTCCCGGAAAGGGCGAGCCGATCGACGTCGTCTCCGGCCGAGAAGCCGTGCGGGCGCTCTTCGAGCAGCACGAGCCCGGCTCGGGCGATAAGGTCGAGGCGTACCTCGACTCGGCGAAGGACGCCTACGAACTGTCGACCTCGAAGTTCCTCTACGACACGTACTCGTCGACGCAGGGGCTGCGCGACCCCGCGCTCGTCAAGCGACTTCCGACGCTCATCCCCCTCCTGACGCAGACCCTGTGGAAGCGCGTCACCCGCGACTTCTCCAACCCGCGGCTGCAGCAGATCCTCGCGTACCCGTCGGTGTTCCTCGGCGGCTCGCCGTTCGAGGTTCCGAGCCTGTACCACCTCATGAGCCACCTCGACCTCGGCGACGGTGTGCTCTACCCGCGGGGCGGATTCACCGAGATCATCGCCGCGATCGAGCGGCTCGCGCGCGAGCGGGGCGTCCAGATCGAGACCGGTGTTCCGGTCGAGGCGATCATCACCGACGACGGCATCGCCCGAGGCGTTCGACTGGCCGATGGACGGATCGTGCCGGCGGATGCCGTGGTGTCGGGGGCCGACCTGCATCACACGGAGACGCAGCTGCTCGAAGAGGGCGACCGCCAGTACCCCGAGAAGTGGTGGAAGGACCGCGTTCCCAGCCCCGGTGCGCTTCTGCTCCTGCTCGGCGTCAAGGGCGAGCTGCCCCAGTTGACTCACCACACACTGCTGTTCACGGACGACTGGCACACCAACTTCGACGCGATCTTCGGCGAGAGCAAGCGCATCCCCGACCCGGCGTCGATCTACGTGTGCCGTCCGAGCGCGTCGGACGACTCCGTCGCCCCGGAGGGCTACGAGAACCTCTTCGTCCTGGTGCCCGTTCCCGCCGACCCGGTCAGCGGGCGGGGGGGCGTCGACGGTCGGGGTGATGCGCGGATCGAGGCCGCCGCCGACCGCGTGATCGCGCAGATCGGCGAGTGGGCCGGCATCCCGGAGTTCGCCGAGCGCATCGTGGTGCGCAAGACCATCGCGCCGGAGGACTTCGCGACGGATCTGCACGCGTGGCACGGCAACTCGCTCGGCCTCGCGCACACGCTGGGACAGAGCGCGATCTTCCGCCCGAAGAACCGCTCCCGCAAGGTGTCGAACCTCTACTACGCCGGGACATCGGTCCTGCCGGGTATCGGTCTTCCGATGTGCCTGATCTCGGCGGAGCTCGTGGTCAAGCGGATGACGGGCGACCGCACCGCGGGCCCCCTGAACGAGCCGGCCCGCGCGGCGGTCTGAGGTGCCCGGGATCTACCTGGGCGCGATCCTGTTCTCGCTGGCCGGGATGATCGCGATCGATCTGAAATACGGCCTCGCGCTGCGCACCGCCCCGGGCCGCACCGCTCTCGCGGTGGGCCTGGGAACGGCGTTCTTCCTCGCGTGGGATGCCGTCGGCATTCTCACCGGGGTGTTCGTCAAGGGCGACAGCCCGCTGTTCGTGGGCATCGACCTGGCGCCGCACCTCCCCCTGGAGGAGCTGTTCTTCCTCCTCTTCCTCAGCTATCTCGCGCTCGTGCTGTGGACGGTGTTCGAACGGGCGCGACGCCAGCGGGATGCCGAGCACCGGACCCGCGACGACGTCGAGGAGTCCGCGCCGTGACGTATCCCGTCATCCTCCTGCCGTTCGTGGTCGTGACCGTCGTCGTGACTCTCCTCAGCGCGCGCCGCCCCGGCTTCCGTCGCCGCATGCGCGCGTCGGCGTGGACGGCGCTGGCGCTGGTGCTGCTCACCGCCGTCTTCGACAACATCATGATCGCGGTCGACCTGTTCTCGTATCCGGCGGAACACCTCAGCGGCCTCCGGATCGGTCTGGCCCCGCTCGAGGACTTCGCCTACCCCGTCTGCGCGGCCTTCCTCGTGCCCGCGATCTTCACGCTCGTCTCCGCTCGGAGGGAACCCACATGACCACCCCCGCCGCCCTCACCCCCGGACGCGTACTGCGAGAGCTGTTCGTCTCCTCGCGCCCGGTGAGCTGGATCAACACCGCCTTCCCGTTCGCCGCCGCCTACCTGCTGACGACGCGTCAGGTCGATGCGGTGCTCGTGGTCGGCATCCTGTTCTTCCTCGTGCCGTACAACCTGGCGATGTACGGGGTGAACGACGTCTTCGACTACGAGTCCGACCTGCGCAACCCCCGCAAGGGTGGCACGCACGGCGCCGTGCTCGCCAAGCGCATGCATCCGATCACGCTCTGGGCATCCGCGCTGTCGTGCCTGCCGTTCGTTGTGTTCCTCGTGATCGCCGGTCCACCGCTGTCGTGGCTCGTGCTCGCGCTGAGCCTCTTCTTCGTCGTGTTCTACTCCGCTCCCCCGCTGCGGCTGAAGGAACGGCCCTTCGCCGACTCGGTCACCAGCAGCATCCACTTCTTCTCCCCCGCGGTCTACGGGCTCGTGCTCGCCGGTGCGGAGTGGACGTGGCAGCTCATCGCCGTGCTCGTCGCGTTCGCCCTGTGGGGTATCGCCTCCCACGCGTTCGGTGCCGTCCAGGACGTCGAGGCCGACCGCGCCGCGGACATCTCGTCGATCGCGACCGCGCGGGGGGCGCGCTGGACGGTGCGCTTCTCTCTCGCCGCGTACGCCCTCGCCGGCGTCGTCATGCTGGTCACGGCATGGCCGGGGCCGCTCGCCGCGTTGCTCGTGATTCCGTACCTCATCGTGTGCTGGCCGTATCGGAACGTGACGGATGCGACCTCGGACACCGCCACCGCCGGGTGGAACCGCTTCCTGTGGCTGAACCAGATCGCGGGGTTCGGCACGACGCTGCTGCTGATCTGGTGGTGGTTCCTCACCGCGTGAGCGGCTCGGGTCGCCCAGAGTCCGTCGAGTGTCCAGGACACGCCGGCCGCGGGGCGGCGGGATCGGCGTGACTTGGACATTCGGGGCAGCCGAGGGCGGGGCAGGGCGAACCGGACAGGGCGCGCGCCGTGCCGGGGACGACAGACGCCGATGCCCCGAAGGGCACCGGCGTCTGTCGTGAGGGGCGGGTCAGCCCGCGGGGGTCGGCGCCGGCGTCGGCGTGGACGCCGCGCCTCCGCCCTGGCCCTGGTCCTGCAGCTGGATGAGGCGCTGCACGGCCGCGTTGAGCAGCGCATCCTGGCGGGCGAACTCGGTGAGGTCGCCGGCGGTCAGAGCCGCCTGCTTCGCCGTGAGTGCCGCCTGGGCATCAGCCAGCGCCGCCGCGTAATCTCCCGCGTTCTCCGCGGGCGCCGAGGGAGACGTCGAACCGTCGCCCTCACCGGTCTGGTCGGTCGGGGTCACGGACTCGTCGCCGGTCGTCGCGCCGGACTCACCGCCGAACAGGGCGTCGAGAGCCTCGCTCAGGGTGTTCTCGAACGCGATCTTGTTGCCGAAGGCGACGAGGACACGACGGAGCTGCGGGAGCTGCGTGCCACCCGAGGACTGGACGAACACCGGCTGCACGTACAGCAGGCCGCCACCGACCGGGAGGGTCAGCAGGTTTCCGTTCAGCACCTGCGACTGCCCCTGCTGAAGGATGTTGATCTGCGACGAGACGGCCGTATCGGAGTCGAAGGTGTTCTGCACCTGGCCCGGTCCGGGAACGGTCGTGGCGGCGTCGATCACGAGCATGCGCAATCGGCCGTAGTCGGAGCGTTTCGTCCCCTGTTGATCGCCCGCGTTCGAGTCGACCGCTAGGTAACCGGTCAGCACGTTGCGGGCCTGCCCGCCCTGGGATGCCGGGATGAAGCTCGTGAACATCGAGTACGTCGGAGCATCCTGACTGGGCATCTTCATCGTCAGGTAGTACGGCGGCTGCAGGCTGGTCGGGTCCTGCGGGTCGTTCGGGGTGGTCCAACGGTTGTCCTGCTGGAAGAACGACCGCGCGTCGTCGACGTGGTAGACGCCGAGCATCGAGCGCTGCACCTTCATCAGGTCGGTCGGGTACCGCACGTGGCTCATCAGGTCGGCCGACATGTCGCTCCACGGGCGGATGCTCGAGGGGTAGACCTTCTGCCAGGTCTGCAGAATCGGGTCCTGGTCGTCCCACGCGTAGAGCGTCACCTCGCCGTCGTAGGCATCCACGGTCGCCTTCACCGAGTTGCGGATGTAGTTGATGTTGTCCAGCGCGTAGTTCGGCGACGGGGTGTTGGAGTCGGCGATCGCGCGCGACAGGGAGACGCTCGACGAGTAGGGGTAGTTGGCGCTCGTCGTGTAGCCGTCGACGACCCACTTGATGCGCCCGTCGACGACCGTGGGATACGGATCGCTGTCGAGCGTCAGGTACGGCGCCACCTTCTGCACGCGCTCCTTCGGCGAGCGGTCGTACAGGATCTGCGAATCCTCGTTCACGTAGTCGGAGAAGAGGATCTGCTCGGACTGGAACTTCAGCGCGTAGATCAGGCGGTTGAACACATTGCCCACGCTCGGCCCGCCGTCACCGCGGAACGTCGTGCGCGTCTCACTGCCGCCGTCGGCACCGATGGGGTAGTCCAGTTCGATGTCTTCGCCGCCCTCGGGGCCACCGACAATCGAGTACGGAGGGGACTGCTCACCGAAGTAGATGCGGGGCTCGTAGTTCTCGTCGGTCAGGAAGCCCGTTCCCGGAATGGCCTGCTCGAGGAAGACGGGGTCGCCGTCGTCGGTGCGCTCGTTGCCCGCCGCGGCCACCATGCCGTACCCGTGCGTGTACACCAGCGCGGTGTTCTGCCACGTGGCGGCGTCGCCCAACTGGTTGATGTTCAGCTCACGCAGCGCGACGACGGCATCCTGGCTCTGCCCGTTGATCTGGTACCGATCGACGTCGAGAGGGCTGCCGAACTGGTAGTACGAGCGGTACTGCTCGAGCTGTCGAACGGTCGGGCTGATGATCGCCGGGTCCATGATGCGCAACTGCGCGGTCGATGCGGCGTCGTTGCGCAGCTGCCCCGCCTCGGCGGTCGTGGCGGCCTCGAAGTTCTCTTTCTCGACGTTGTCGATGCCGTACGCGGCCTTCGTGCTGTCGATGTTGCGCTGATAGAACTGGCTCTCGAGCGCGAGCTGGTTGGGGCGCACCTGGAAGGTCGTCACCGCCCACGGGATCGCCGCGCCGACGACGATGGCCGAGACCACCAACAGGGCCGTCGCGATCAGCGGGTAGCGCCAGCGCCCGATGAAGGCCGTGACGAAGAAGGCCGCAGCGACGATCACGGCGGCGATCGCGAGGATCGTCTGACCGGGGATCACAGCGTTGACCCCGACGTATCCCGGACCGGTGATGCGGTCTTCCTGGTTGATCAGGGTCGTGAAGCGATCGAGCCAGAGGCTCGCGCCCTGCAGCAGCAGGTACAGGCCGGCGAGGACGGCGAGCTGGATGCGCGCGGCCTTGGAGATGCGCAGCTCGCGCTGGCCCACCCGGACCGAGCCGTAGAGATAGGACACGACGGCGGTGAGCAGCAGGCAGACCAGGACCACGGCCGACGCGAATCCCAGCGCGGTCGTGTAGAACGGCAGGCCGAACAGGTAGAAGCCCGTGTCGAGACCGAACTGCGGGTCGGTGGTCGAGGTGGCGACGCCGTTGAACCACAGCCACGTCGTCTCCCACTGCGCCGAGGCGGCGAAGCCGGCGAAGAAGCCGAAGAAGATCGGGATGCCCCACATCGCGAGGCGTCGAAGGGGTTCCACGACCTCCTGGTAGCGATCGAGCTGCGAGCTCAGCCGGGCGTAGACGGGGCGCAGTCGGTAGGCCAATTGGATGACGCCCCACACCGGCACCGCCATGGCGAGGAAGCCGATCACGAACATCACCGTGCGTGCGATCCACTGTGTGGTCAACACCTCGGTGAAGCCCAGCTGCGAGAACCACATCCAGTCGGCGTAGAGGTTCGCGAAGACGAAGAACGCCACGACCAGCGCGGCGATGACCGCCAGGGTGATCGAGATGATCCGTCGTGAACGGTTCGGGGGCGTGGCCTGGTTCGGCGCTGAGGTCGTGGTCACGCGTCCATCCTAGGCGTCGGCCTCTGAGGGTAAGCCGTGGATACTACGATCCCGAGGCGGGCGTCCCCTCGCACGTCGGGAGGGCATCGAGGTCGCCCCCGTCACGGATCGTCTCGAGCGCCGTGAGCGAGTCCCGCAGCGTCGATACGGAGAACACCCGGATGCCATCGGGCACGTGCCCCACCACCTCGTTGCAGTTCGCCTGCGGGGCGAGGAACCAGGTCGCGCCGGCATCCCGAGCTCCGTAGAGCTTCTGGCGGATGCCGCCGATGCCGCCCACATTGCCGTCGGCGTCGATCGTGCCGGTGCCGGCGATGTGCTGACCGCCCGTCAGGTCGCCCGGCGACATCTTGTCGATGATGCCGAGCGCGAACATCATTCCGGCACTCGGTCCGCCGACGTTGTTGATCTGGATCTTCACGTCCACGGGAAGGTCGAAGCCCAGGGTCAGGCCGACGCCCAGGAGCCACTGCTGCTGGCCGCTGACGTCGGTGAGCCGCGGAGTGACGGACACCGAGCTCTCCTCGCCGTCACGGTCGATGCCGAGCGCCACGGGCGCGCCGTCGCCGGTCTGGACCGCGGCGCGGACATCGTTCACGCTCGCCACCGACGCACCGTTGAGGGAGGTGATCACGTCGCCCACGTCGAGCACGCCGGAAGCCGCTCCGGTGTCGTCCACGCTCCCCACCACGATGTCCTGCGGCACGGTGTATCCGAGCTCACGCAGAGCGGCCGCGGAGGCCTCGAGCTGCGAGTCCGTCATCATCGCGGCGTTCTCGCTGTTGCGCTGCTCTGTCGACTGCCCCGAGGGGAAGATCCGATCCAGCGGGACGACCGCCCGGGACGGGTCGAACCAGGCCTGCGCCAGTTCGATCCAGCTGGGGGTGCGTTCGCGGTTGCCGTTGATCTGGACGGTCAGGAGGTCGAGCTGGCCCGCAGAGGGGGTGTCCTGCTCGTCCGGCACCGTGATGAGGGGCACCTCGTTCCCGTCGGCATCGGTCGAGGTGCCGAGCGTGTTCAGGACGGGACCGGGCTGCTGGATCACGTAGGGGGACGGCAGGAAGGTCAACGCGAACAGGACGAGCGTGGCCACGACAAGGGACCACACCCCGAAGACCGTCGACCGACTCCACCGTTGCCGGGGAGCGGGCACGACGGAGACGTTCTCGTCGAACAGGGTCACGGGTCCTACCTTTGCCGGGTCGTTCGCGCGCGGCGTAAGCGGCGTGGGGCCGAGCCGAGGGGAGCGAGGAATCGTGCGACTAGCGTAGATCCCGTTCCCCTTGACCCGGCTGAAAGGCGGCGGAAGTGGCAGACGACGACCGGAACCCCGAGGAGGAGTTCCAGGAGCTCATGCGGCGCCTGATGTCGGGAGACACCTCGGGCCTCGACCCCGAGCAGCTGTCCCGCCTGTCCGGGATGCAGATCGATCCGGCGATGATGCAAGCGGTCATGAACCAGCTGCAGGGCGCCTTCTCCGGCGCTCAAGACGGCATCGACTGGAGCCTCGCCGAACGTCAGGCCCTGCACATCGCCAACCAGGACGGCCTCGGCGTCTCGACCGGACAGCGCACGGATCTCGATCACGCGTTCTCGCTCGCGGGCCTGTGGCTCGGCGAGGCGACGACCATCAGCGACCTCCCGCGTCCCGCCAAGGCCGTGACGCGCGGCGCGTGGGTCGCGGCAACCCTTCCGGTGTGGCAGGAGCTCGCCGAGCCCGTTGCCACGAGCATCGCGGACGCCCTCACCGAGGCTCTCGGGCAGCAGGCTCCCGACGACATGCAGGATCTCATCGCCGGCGCCGGTCGCCTCATGCGCACGGTCGGGGGTTCTCTCTTCGCCACGCAGCTCGGCCACGTGGTCGGCCGCCTGTCGACCGAGGTCGTCGGCGGCGGCGACGTCGGCATCCCGGTGATGCCCGAAGGCGACGCGGCCATCCTGCCGCAGAACTTCGCCGACTTCGGCCGTGATCTCGAGATCCCCGACGACCAGCTGGCGCTCTATCTCGCCACTCGCGAGCTCGCTCATGCGCGCTTGTTCCGGCACGCGCGCTGGCTTCGCCTCCACGTCATCTCGCAGGTGCGCGAATTCGCGCACGGCATCCGCGTCGATACGGATGCGCTCGAGGAACTCGCGGCACGCTTCGACCCATCGCAACCCGACGAGCTGCGCAGCGCGCTCGAAAGCGGTGCGCTGCTCCCCCAGCGCTCCGAAGAGCAGACCGCCGCGCTCACGCGACTCGAGAACCTCCTCGCCACCATCGAAGGGTGGGTCGACGTGGTGACCGAGGACGCGACGTCGCGCCTGCCGTCCGCGGCGCGCATCGCGGAGGCGGTCCGACGTCGCCGTGCGGTCGGCGGGCCCGCCGAGCAGGCGCTCGGTTCCCTGGTCGGCCTCGAACTGCGCCCGCGGCGCATGCGCGAGGCGGCGGCGATGTGGCGCGCGGTCACCGACGCCGTCGGCGTCGCCGCGCGCGACGCCCTGTGGGATTACCCCGACCTCATGCCCTCCGCCGATGACATCGACGACCCGGCCGGTCTCGTCGCCCGTCTCACCGCGGCCTCCCGCGGCGAGACGGCCCCCTCGGATGCCATGGACGACGCGCTCGCCCAGCTCATCGCCGAGGAGACCGCCGCCGAGTCCGCGTCGTCCGGAGAACCGGGTGATGCGCCGACCCCCACGGACGGCGGCCCCGAATCCGACGACGACGACCCGACACCCGGGGACCAACGCCCCGTGTGATCGCTCCTCCCCAGGCCTCGATGCGGGACGGAGTCCTGGGGACAACACGGCGGGCGGCCGAGTGCCGCGTCATCATCGGTGCATGCTTCGACTCGACCCCGCCACTCCCCCGCTCTGGCGGGACGACGGGACGGTTCAGCTCGGCTCACCGGCGCGCGCATTTCTCTCGCTTCGGGAACCCTGGACCGACCCCGCTCTGTCCGCGCTCGAGGCAGGAACCTCGCGTCCGGCTCTCCGAGCCCTCGTCCGCATGCGCGGCGGCACGGATGCCCAGGCCGACGAACTGATCGCTTCCGTCTCAGCGGCCCTCGTCCATCGACGGCGTACGCCCGCCCTCGTGGTGCAGGTCGCCGACGATCTTCCCGCCCCCGCGGTGCGCGCCGTGCTCGCAGCCCTTCCCGCCCGGACGCCGCGGTTGGATTGGGCCGGTCCGGCGTCCCGCCCCGCGCCCGAGGGCTCCCGCGTGCTCCTCCTCGCGGCGCACCGCGTCGATCCGCGGCGAGCGGTCGACCTCATCCGCCACGACATCGTGCATCTCCCGCTGGTCCTCAGCGGTTCTGCCGCGACCGTGGGGCCGATCGTCGCTCCCGGACGCACCGCGTGTCTCAGCTGCCTCGACGCCCGTCGTCGACGGGAAGACCCGTCGTGGCCGCTGATCGCCGCGCAACTGCTATCGAGGCCAAGACCCGCCATCGACGTCGCGTTCGCCGCCGAAGCCGCGCGCGCGGCGCGACACCTGATCAGCGGCCGGATCGACCCGCTGACGCGTTCCCTGCACCTGCGCGCCGACTCGCTCCAGCGGGCCTGGCGTACGCATCTGCCGAGCGAAGACTGCCGCTGCCGATCTCTCGAAGGAAACGCGACGGCATCCGCTCCGATCGACCTCGACCGCGCGACCAGCTCACCGACAGTGTTCGCGCGGCCCGCGTGACTCCGACGTAAGCCAGACGCCGTTCTTCGTCGACCGCCTCGAACGTCTGGGCGTAGGAGATCGGCAGCAATCCTTCACTCACCCCCACGAGGTAGACGTGGTCCCATTCCAGGCCCTTCGCCGCGTGCAGCGTCGCCAGGGTGACCGTACGTGTCGCGGGTTCGTGCTGATCCCGCGCGCGGGCCTGCAGATCGTCGGTGAACGTCCGCAGATCGGTGCCCTCCGGCGCCTCCTCCGCCAGCCGCAGAAGCGCCGCGCGCGCCTCCCACGCATCGCGCAACGCACCACCCGCCGCGGGCGGTTCGTCTGTCAGGCCGATGCTACGCAGGACGTCGCGGACCGTCGCGAGGAATCCGGTCTCGAGAGGCGCGACCGAGGCGGCACGCAGAGCCATGAGCGCTTGGCGCACCTCCGGCAGGTCGAAGAACTTCCGGCCGCCGAGCACCGTCGCGGCAATCGACTGCTTCGCGAGCGCGCTCAGCAGCACGGCCGACTGGGCGTGCGAGCGGTAGAGCACGGCGATCGCGCGTGGATCGGTGCCGGCGCGGACGGCCTCGGCGATGGATGCCGCCACTCCCTCGGCCTCGGCTTCCTCGTCGTCGAACGCGCGCACCGTCGGGATCGGCGATTCTTCCGGCGCCGCGGCGATGAGTTCCAGCGCGCCCGCCCTCCCGCGCATGAGATCGTTCGCGACCGCCAACACGGCCGCCGTCGACCGGTAGTTCCGCTCGAGGCGCACCACGCGGGCGTCCTCGTGCGTGCGCTCGAACTCGAGCAGATACCGCGAGTCGGCGCCCGTGAACGAATAGATCGTCTGGCTGGCGTCCCCGACGACGCACAGGTCGCGGCGGTCACCGAGCCACAGCTCGAGCAGACGATTCTGCAGCGGCGAGACGTCCTGGTACTCGTCGACCGTGAAATGGCGGTATTGCTCGCGCACGGCCGCCGCCACGCGCGGCTCGGCCTCGATCATGCCCGCGCACGTCAACAGCACGTCTTCGAAATCCATCTGTCGCCGCTCGTCCTTGAGCTTCTCGTATGCGCGCTGAAGGGCGACGACCTGATCCACGTCGAGCCGGCCGATCCCTCCGGGGCGATCCACGGCATACCGTTCGATCGAGCGCATCGTCACCTTGCGCCATTCGATCTCCGCGGCGACGTCACGCAGCGTCGCCGTGTCCGGCCGCAGACCGACTCCGTCAGCGGCGTGAGCGAGCATCCGGACCTTGTTGTCGATGATCGTCGGGGCTTGGTCACCGGCCAGGGTCGGCCAGAAGAAGTTCACCTGCGCCAGCGCCGCAGCGTGGAACGTGCGCGCCGATACCCCGGCGACTCCGAGAGCACGCAACCGGCCGCGCATCTCGCCCGCAGCCTTCGCGGTGAACGTGACCGCCATCACCCTCTGCGGCGAGTACGCGCCCGTGTCGACACCGTGGGCGATCCGTCGCGTGATGACCCGCGTCTTGCCGGTCCCGGCACCCGCGAGCACGCAGACCGGACCGCGCAACGCGCGCGCAGCCTCGAGCTGACGATCATCGAGGCCGCTCAGCGGGTCCGTGCTCACGCGAGGCCCCGGTACCACTCGTCGATCAGGCGGTGAGCGATGGATGCCGTTCCCGGGAGCTGCACGGCGGTCTCTCCCCGGAGAGCGGCCCCGATCTCGGCACGGTCGAACCAGCGCACCTCGACGATCTCTTCACCGTCGGCGCGAGCATCGTCGTCGTGGGTCGCCCGCGCGCGGAAACCGAGCATCAGTGAGCGAGGGTACGGCCACACCTGCGAGCCGCGGTACTGGATGGCTTCGAGCCGCACGCCCGCCTCTTCGCACACTTCGCGCTGCACGGTGTCTTCCAGGGACTCGCCCGCCTCGGCGAATCCCGCGAAGCATGAGTACCTGCTCCCACCCCAGGCAGCATTTGCGCCGAGGAGCACGCGATCGGGGTCTTCCGCCGACGAGACGAGCACGATGACCGCCGGATCCGTTCGCGGAAAATGCTCTCGTCCGCAGTGAGGGCAGTGTCGCGACCACCCCGCCTGGCGGAGGACCGTGAGGGTGCCACAGGCGGGACAGAACGCGGCATCCCGCAACCAGCCGGCGAGAGCGACCGCCGTCCCGAGGATCTCCGCTTCCTCAACGGGGAGGTCGCCGCCGACGGCACGCAACGGTGCCCAGCGCGCGCCCGTGGGCAGAGCGACATCCGCCTCCTCGTCGACCACGGCCAGCAGCAGGCCCGCATCATCGGTCGCGCGCCCGAGGAACGCCCACTCGCGGGCGTCGTCCACGGCCGACACGGGAAGGAGCACGAGGCGCCCATCCGACACCGGAGCCGCATCGCGGTGCACGACGAGCACGCGCGTGTTCATCGACTCCCGCACCGTCTCGAGCAGGCCGTCGACATCGCGTTCCGCTCCGGCACGGTCGAGCGGCCCTCCGGGCCAGGGACCGGGTACCGCGGGAACGGTCGGCGGCATCGAACACCTCTCTCAAGGGCGTGGCGCGGGGGGATCGGGCGAGCGACCGACCTACCCTGGGGGCATGGCACGCTCGCCCCTCACTCTAGCCGCGTCCGCTACGGCGGCCCTTCCCCGCATCGGTGTGACGAGCGCGGCCCCGCTGACCGAGAACGCGGGCGGACGCTTCGACTCCGCCCTCATCTCGCTCGAGGACGGGCGCACCGTCGTGGTGCGGATGCCGGCCAGTGAAGAGACGGCTGCCGATCTCGCCGCCGAGTCCCGCGCGCTGCGGGCGCTCACGTCGGGGGTTCGGGCGCTTCTCCCCTTCGCCGCGCCCGAGGTGATCGGCGAGAGCGGGTCCGGGGCCAACCGGGTGCTCGTCGTCGATGTCATCGACGGGTACCGCATCGACCCCGCGGAGCTTCCGAAGGGTCCCGGCTACGCACCCGCCATCGGTGGCGCCCTCGCCGCGGTCCACGCGCTCCCGGTGTCGATCGTGCGTACCGATGGTCTTCCCGTGCGTGCGCCCGAGCAGGTCCGTGACGACGTCGCGCGCCTCCTCGACCGTGCCGACGCGACCGGACGTGTTCCCGACGGTCTGATGATGCGGTGGCGACGCGCTCTCCAGGAGCCGGAGCTGTGGCGGTTCGAATCGGCCGTCGTGCTGGGAGGTGCGACGAGCGCCTCCATTCTTCTGGTCGACGACCCGCAGGGTGTGCCCCGGGTGAGCGGGATTCTGGACTGGTCGGGGCTGAGCGTCGGTGACCCCGCCGTCGATCTCCGGTGGCTCGCCTCCGCGCCCGTCGCGACCGACGATGTCTACGACGGGTACGCCGCGGCCGGCGATCGGTCGCCGGATCCGCTGCTGCGGGAGCGCGCGCGCCTGTATGCCGAGCTGGAATTCGCGAAGTGGCTCGTCCACGGGCACGATGCCGCCGAAGCCGATGTCGTCGACGACGCTGTGGCGCTCCTGGAGGCTCTGGCCGACGGCGTCCGCGGAGACCACATCGTCCCCTCGACTCGGTCCGACATCGAGGACGCCATGGCCCTCGTCGAGCGGATGCCGCCGACGGCGGCCACCGCCATCGACACGTCGATGCAGACAGACGCCTACGACCCGGAAGCGCTGTCGCTCTACCTGTCGGCCGAGCGCGACCGGGAAGCCGCCGCCGCCGCGCTCGCGGAGGCGCTGGCCACCGAGGAGCACGGCACCACCACGGAGTTCGGCGTGAGCGACGCCGACGACGCCGAGCCGGGCCCCACCGCGCCGATCGACCTCGACGGGTGGACGCCCGCGTCCGGCGCGGATGCAGCGCGCGGCAAGACACCGGAATCCGCGAGTGTCCTGGGTGACGAGGCCTCGACGGAGTCGGCTCCCACCGGCAAGGTCATCGATGCCGCGACGCTGCACGAAGCGATCAACGACGAAGAGGAGGCCGCGCGCGCCAGCCGTGCCGCGCTCCGCCGATGGGGCATCGCGCGCGACGGCTCGTGACGTCGGCGCCGGCACAGCGCGTCGTTCCGACACCGTCTCGCCGCCGAGCAACGCCCGGCCCGCGGAAACCCCTGCCGCCTCGGACCCGACCCGCGTCAGGTCCGCGGAGTCACCCGCGGAGCACGATCTCGTCGCCGACGTAGAACAGGGTCACGTCGATGAGGTCGAACGGCACCCCGTGCTTCGCGTGGTAGGCCTCGCGGTACAGCTCGAGTTGCAGCATCCGTGAGCGGCGCTCGGCGTCGTCGGTCGGCGGACGACCCGTCTTCCAGTCGACGATCTCGTACCGGTCACCGTGGCGGTAGACGGCATCCAACTTGCAGATCACGACGTGGGGGCGCCCGTCGAGACGCGTCGTGACGAAGTCGATCTCGGTCTCGACCTCGAGGGGTTGCAGTCGTGCCCATTCGGACCGTTCGAAGATCTCGCGCAGCCGCTGGAGCTCCGCCGCGTCTGCGGCCGAGGCTCCCTCGTCGTCGTCCCACAGTCCGGCGTCGTCCAATCCCGTTCCCGATCCCACGATTCCTGACCGTTGCTCGACCCAGGCGTGAAACAGGGTGCCCAGCCGCGTCTGCCGGTAGGGACGTTCCGGCAGCGGGCGTCGCAGCTCTTCCACCGCGCCTCCGTAGTCGGCCACGAAGTCTTTAAACTTCGACGCGGGGATGCGCGTGGGAGCGGGCGAGTGGGTGGGCCGCAGGCGGTCGGCGCGTTCGGCGAGGAGCAGCTCGAGGTCGGCATCCGGCGACACGGCCGGTTGTGCACGCGCCGCGCTCACCTCTTCTGCAGCGGCTCTCACGGCGGTCCGGCGCGCGCCCAGCGGGTCGAGCGGCCAGTGCAGAAGGCGCCGTTCGCCGTCGTACGGGTCGTCGCCGGGATCATCGACGCCCAGAGGAATCCCCAGCGCCGAGCTCGCCTCGTCGAGGAAGACGCTGGGGGTCCGGGAGCGCTTCGTCCCGGACCAACTCGACCCGGAGAGGAGGAGGTGATCGCGCGCCCGAGTGAACGCGACGTACGCGAGTCGACGGTCTTCGTCGAGCTGGCGCGCGCGGTTGGCCTCGACGAACGCGTCGATCGCCGCTTTGAGGTCCTGCTGTGTTTCCGCACCTCGCCACCCGAAGATCGGTAACCACGCGGAGTCGCCGCGGAACTCGGAGGGAAGCACGCCGAACCCGAGCCACCCCTTCGTGTCGCGGGCGAGCGAGGGCAGTTCGTCGGTGACGAGACGCACCACCGCCACCGCATCCCATTCGAGCCCCTTCGACCCGTGGATGGTGAGCAGCTGGACGACGTCGTCCTCGGGCGGCTCGGTCCGGGGCGCGAATTCATCGGCCTGCTCGGCGTGATCCAGCCAGGCGAGGAGGCTCGTGACCGAACCCGACTCGTCAGCCGCCAGGAAGCCCCGGATCTCATCGACGAACGCGCGCAGCTGCGCCGAGGAGATGCGTGCCGGCCCGCGTGATTCGTTCGCCGCCAGCTCCACGTCGAGCCGCAGCTCCGTCTCGATCAGACGGATGAGCTCGGGAATCGGCACCCCGATGTTGCGGCGCAACCCGGCGAAAACGGCACCCGCCTCGCGCAAACGCTCCCGCCCTTCGGCGGTGATGTCCGCGAGCCACCCGTGACCGTCCGCCTGCCGGCTGAGGAAGTCCAACGCGTCCACGAGCGACGCGCGGTCGGCGCCCGGAGTCGAGCGAAGGCGATCCACGACCTCCGGGGAGAGTGGCTGCAGCGCCACGTCGTGGGTGGCCAGCCGGCGCGCGAGCTGGGCGAGAGCGCGTAGGTCGGCAAGCCCGATCGACCACCGCGGACCCGACAGCAGCCGGATGAGGGCGGACCCGGCCTCGGGGTCGCTGATGACTCGCAGCGCCGACACGACGTCGACGACTTCGGGCGTCGTCAGCAGCCCACCGAGCCCGAGGATCCGGTGCGGGATGCCACGGCGTCCGAGCGCGTCGCCGAAGCGCACCATGTGCTTCTTGCTGCGGAACAGCACCGCGCCGGTCGTCTGCTTCCCCCCGGCCGCCCGTGAGCCGCGCACCCCGGCGAACCACTCCGCGACGCGATCGGCCTCCGTATCGAGGTCGCGCTCGAAGAGAACGTCCACAACGCCGTCGGGCGCTCCGGGCCGCGCGCGCAGTTCCTCCACCGCCACCGGCGATCGGCTGGCGAGCGGGGCCAACACCGCGTTCGCCGCCGTGAGAACGCGCGCGCTGTTCCGCCAGCTCGTCAGCAGCGAGAAGGTCTGGCATCCGCCGTCGGGAGCGAACGCGGCCGGGAATCCGCCGAGGTTGCCCGCACTCGCTCCGCGCCACGCGTAGATGGCCTGGTGGGGGTCGCCGACGGCCATCACCCCGGTGCCCGCGAACAAGGTCGCGAGCAGGTCGGTCTGGACGACGGAAGTGTCTTGATACTCGTCGAGCAGCACGACGCGATAGCGCGATCGCAGCTCCGCGACGACCGGCGGGTGCTCGCGCACGATGCGCAGGGCACCGGCGACCTGGTCGGCGAAGTCCATCACTCCGAGCCGCGCCTTCTCGCGGTCGTACGCGGCGGCCAGCCCGGCGAGCATGCCGAGCGCGGAGACACGGGATGCCGCGTCGGCGACGTCTTTGTACACGCTCACGCGCGCCGAGGTCGACGGGCGTTCGACGATGCGGCCGAAATCGTCCGGGAACGCGGCGAGGCGGTCGAGGTCGACGAGATTGTCGACGCTGTCGCGCGCGATGCGAAGCGCCGCGTCGATGAGGGTCCGTGGGGACTCCTGCCGCTCCTCCAGCCGAGGGTCGTCGGAGGTGAAGACGACCCGCCGCATCAGCAGCCACGCCGCAGACTCGGAGAGGACCGCGGATTCGGAATCGCGGCCGATACGCAGTCCGTGCTCGCGCACGAGCGCGTCGGCGAAGCTGTTGTACGTGGCGACCGTGGGACGGTGCAGCAGCTGGTCTTCGTCGCCGACCGCGGGGCCTGCGCCGACCTCGAGCGCGAGAGCGTCGAGGACCCGCCGCCTTTCCGCGTCCCCGCGAGCTCCGTCAGCCTGTGCGAGTTCGGCGAAGACAGCCAGTTGGCCGCTCGCGTGCAGCTCGGGGAGCTTCGGAAGCAGGCCGCGGCTCTCGAACTCGGACAGCCGGTGCAGGCGACGGTGGATCCGCTCGGCCAGCTCGCCAGCCGCCTTGCGTGTGAAGGTCAGCCCGAGCACTTCGTCACGCCGGACGAGACCATTCGCAACGAGCCACACGACCCGTCCGGCCATGGTCTCGGTCTTTCCGCTCCCCGCCCCCGCGACGACGAGCGCGGGTGAGAGAGGAGCCTCGATGACGGCCGTCTGCTCCACCGTGGGCGGGAACTGGCCGAGGGCGGCCGCGATCGTCGCGGCCGAGAGTGAGGCCGTCACGACGCGCTCACCGCGGAGACCGTGTGGATGCGACACAACCCGAACGAGAACTCGTCGCGGCAGTGCACCTCGTAGGGCGCGGCGAAGGAGTGTCCCCGCATGACGTCGACAGCCCGCTGCACGCGCTCGACGAACTCCGCTCGCGCGGCCTCATCGAAGGGAGCTTGACGCGGCTCCGCGTAGTCCTTCGTCGCCGCGGTCGGGCGCAGGACGAGGAGCTTCGCCCCGCCGGGCGGCATCCCCGCGACCTGCTCGATGGCACCCGACGAGAAGGCGAGCTGGTACGCGGCCAGTTGCGGGTTGTCGGCGACTCTGGCGTCGGTCTGCGGCTCGTTCTTTCCGGTCTTGAGATCGACGATGACGACCTCGCCGCTCGGCGTGATCTCGACCCGGTCGATGTCACCACTGAGGAGCGCGCCGTGCTCCCCCGCATCGGCGACGGGGATCGGGACCTCGAAGTGTCTCTCGGCGCCCACCAGTCGACCTCCCGCGTCGTCGAAGCGCCGCAGGTAGGCCGCGAGCCGTCGGACGAGTTCGCGCGCCCGGACTCGCTCGGCACGCTCGCGCCAGGCGGCGTCGAAGACGAGTTCGCCCCAACGCTCTTCCACGACCTCCCACAGTGCCTCTTCGGTCCCCGCGGCGGCCGTTTCGAGCGCCGCGTGGATGATCGTGCCGATGCCCGCGGTGGTACCGCTGCGATCGCCACCCAGGTCGCTGATGACCCAGTCGAGCTCGCACTGCTCCAGCGCGTGCAGACGGGACGGCGACACACGGACGTCCTCGTGTTCGAGGTCGCGCAGAGGCGCGGTGGAACTGGGGGCCGCCACGCCGTACCACTGCTCCGGTGCCGCCCCGGCGACGTCCGCAGCCGCCAGCAGCGCGAGCTGGCCCGCCGCGTGTCGACGCTCGCGAGCAGGCGAGCGGGGAGACGTGAGCGTACGCCGGTGACGGGCGACCAGACCCCGCAGAGAAAGAGGGTGTTCGGGAACCGACGACGCCGGTTCGGGCGTCGGCAGCATCTCGAACAGCACGCTGGGTCCGGTGTCGTCGTCGTCCACCGCGGTGACGATGAGTCGGGAATGGGCGCGCGAGACCGCGCGGACGAACAGTCGCAGCTCGTCGTGCATGGCGGCCCGGCGACGATCCAGCATCCCGGCGGACGGAAGGTCGGGGAACTGAACGGCGTCGGCCAGGCGCCATGTCTCGAGCAGGCCGCCGCGCAGACGGGTGTTCGGCCAGACGCCCTCTTGGACACCGGCGACGACGACGGTGTCGAAGGCGTTGCCCGCGGCGGCCGCGGGCGTCAGCACGCGGACCGTGTCGACGACCGCGGGCTGCTCGATGCGGTCTTCGGCGACATCACTGTCGATCACCGACCGTAGGAAGCCCGCGGCCTCTCCGTCGGGCTCACGCTCGGTGAACCGCTTGGCGGCCTGGAACAGTGCCACGATCGCGTCGAGATCGCGGTTCGCCTGTTCCGCGAGCGGACCGTGTCCGCGCGACGCCTCACGCCACGACCGCGCGAGACCGCTCCGCTCCCACGCGGTCCACAAGAGCTCGTGTGCGGTCGCCCGCCCGTCGGCCTGGGCTCGCAGGGCCGAGAGCGTCTCGCCGAGCCGCGCCGCACGGCGGGCCTCGCGCGTATCGATCGTCGCGAACTCGAGCGGATGCCTCAGACCGGATGCCACGAGTTCCGCGGCTGAGCGCGTTCCACCGGACGCGAGCTCCTCCTGTCGCAGCGCGGCACGCAACCGGCGCAGCTCGATCGGATCGAGTCCGCCGTACGTGCCGAGGAGCGCATCGAGAACGGCATCCGGGCCCCAGCTCTCGGGGTCGGCCATGCCGAGCTCGACCAGGGCGACGAGGTCTCGGACCGGCCGCTGCACACCGAGCGCCAACCCCGGTCCGCTCGCGCGTGCCGGGACCTCACGCGCGGCGAGTTCTGCTTCCAGCGCGGCCACCTGTCGTGAATCGTGGGCGATCACGGCGCACGCACCCCACGGGACACCGTCGAGGACATGACGCTCGCGAAGGAGGCGGGCGATGGCGTCTGCTTCTTCCGCGGGCGAGCGCAGCAGGAAGGTCCGCACCGAACCCTCGGGCGCCGCACCGACCGGCGCGCGGCGGTGGGCCACCACACCGGCGGCGCCGATGCGCGCGGCCACGCCACGAACGAGATCGATCTGCTCGGACGTGCCTCGATGCGGGTCGCCGAGAGCGACCAGATCTCCCAGTTCCGCTGCGAGTCGCGCGAAGTTCTCCGGCGTCGCACCGCGGAACGCTCCGGAGCCGACATCGGGATCACCGAAGGCGACCACGCCGATTCCGCGCTGGCGGCACGCTCGCAACAGATCGATACCGCCGGAGGTCAGCTCTTGGGCGTCGTCGACGAGGATGCACCGGATGGATGCGAAGCGGCCCAGGAGTTCGCGATCGACCGCCGCTGCATCGACCACCGCCACCGCCTCGCGTGCCAGGTCCGCTGCATCGCGGTGTGCACCGCGCATCTCGGCGCGAACGGCGCGGTACTCGGCCGCGAAGGATCCGACGGCAGCCCACACCGGGATGCCGTGGCGATCGGCCAGACCGGGGAGGTCTTCGGGCGCGATCCCCAGGTCGGTGCATTCGGCGAGGAAGGCGCGCAAGTCGCCGCGGAATCCGCGCGTCGCCCGGATCGAGGGCCCGAGCCACTCGGGCCACCGCGACGGCCCGTCGACCTCATCGAGCGCGTCGCCCTCGAGCAGTTCACGGATGATCTGGTCTTCGTCTCCACCGGTGAGCAACTGCGGCGGCTCGGCACCGCGCCGCACCTCCGCGCCGCGCACCACCTGGAACGCGAAGGACGCCAAGGATCGAGCGAGAGCGCCGGCGGTCGCGCGCCCCACCGCCAGGGCGAGGGGATCGCGGAGCGCGGTCGCCGCAGGACGCGTCGGGGTCAGGACCAGGATGTGGTCGGGGTCGACGCCCCGGGCGACGAGGGACCGCACCCGCGTGAGCACCGTCGACGTCTTGCCTGAACCGGGTGCACCGACCACCGCGCCGCTCGCTTCGGGTGCCCACCCCACGACGACGCGTTGTTCCGGGTCGAGGTCGGACGTCTCGAGGGCCCGCGCCGCCCAGCGATCACGCGCGACCTCGGGTGCCGGCTCCGCCGCGACGCCCGACACCGGACCACCCGCCGGGGCGACGGTGACGGCATCCGGATCCTGCATGTGTCCCACGGTAGCCGCGGCCTCCGACACCGGCTCGACGACCCGCCCCGTTCGCCGTCCGCGAAGCGGGCCCGCGCGCGGGGAACCCCCCTCCGCCCGTGTCGTAGAGTCGGATCATCGCGCCGGGTGGACCGAGATGCCCGGGCGGAAAGGGAGCATCGTGGAGATCCGCATCGGCATCACCAACACCGGCCGCGAGCTGAACTTCGAGACGAACGAAGCCCCGGATGCCGTGAAGTCGTCGATCGCCACGGCGCTCGACCAGTCCGCCAGCCACGTCACTTTCACCGACGTCAAGGGCAACTCCTACATCGTCCCCACGGCGAACCTCGCGTTCGTCGAGCTCGGTACCGAGGAAGCCCGCCGGGTCGGCTTCGTCGCCTGAGGCCACCGTGCAGATCCTCCTCGGCCTGATCATCGGCGCCGTCGTCGGACTCGCCGCCCACTTCACGTTGCCGCATCGCGATCTGCGCGGGGTGGCTCTGGCACCACTGGCGGGTGCGACCGCGTCGGCGATCTCGTGGACAATCCTGACCTGGGCCGGCATCGCGTCCGACTCCCCCGTCCTGTGGATCGTCGCGGTCATCGCTCCCGCGATCACGACGCTGGTCCTGATCACGGCCTTGTCGCGTGTACGTCAGCGCAACGACGCCGCTCTGCGGTCGCGCGCCGGCATCTGAGGCACCCGCAAGACGATCGCGAGCGTGGGCGATCCTCAGGCCGCGAGGCCCATGGCATCCATTCGACGGGCGTGTGCTCCCATGAGTTCCGTGAACACCGGCTCGACCTTCGCCTCCTCCGCGAGGTCGAGTCGCGGGTGGGTGAGGGCTGCCCGTGCCACGAGGAGCGTGTCGCCCACGAGACGACGACCCCACAGGGCGAGCAGCCACCGCCATTCGTCGTCGCTCGCGATCGTCGCGCCCAGGATCTCGACGATCGCCTGCCGGTCGTCATCCGCCTGCAGGATGCGGGCGACCCGGCGCCCGGTGTCGCCGTAGCTCGATGACAGCGCGAGATAGAAGTCGTCGAGCATGCCTGCCGTGATGTGGACCGAGAGCATCGTCTCCTGCGGTCGCACGCCGTGCGTGTTGCGACGGAACGCGTCGAGCGACTCACGGAACGGCAGCATCAGCTGGGTCGGATCCGCACCTCGCTCGCGGATCAGAGCGACGATCTCCTGATGTTTGATGAGGGCGGCCCCCGCAGCGCGGGAGAGGGATTCCTTCTCCGCGAGCTCGGGCGTGGAGGCAATCAATTCGCTGAGCGTCTCGAAGAATCCGAGTTGCAGGTAGGCGGCCTGGCCGAGGAACGTCTCGACATCGGGGGCCAGCTCGGCGAAGTCGACGCGCATGGCGTCGCCGAGGTCTCCCCGCGAGCGCAACTGCAGCGTGCGACCGACCGGTCGACGACGACGTAACCACTCGAACACGCTGTACAGCCTAGGCGTCGGACCCCCGAAACACGCGCCGGGTAGAGTGGACTCGCCCCGGCGATGGATCGGGGCCCCGCGCCTGTGGACGAGTGGAGGGCGTGGATCCGACTCCCCAGGCGGTCTCTCACCGCCGGAACAGGCACGCTCATGACGACTTTCGCCGAGCTCGGCGTCGATCAGGACATCGTCGATGCCCTGGCATCCAAGGGCATCGTGGATGCCTTCCCGATCCAGGAACAGACGATCCCTCTCGGCCTCCCCGGCCAGGACATCATCGGTCAGGCCAAGACCGGAACCGGAAAGACCTTCGGTTTCGGCATCCCCGTGGTCCAGCGCCTCGGGCTGAACCCCGAGCCGGGGGTGAAGGCGCTCATCGTGGTGCCCACGCGCGAGCTCGCCGTCCAGGTCTACGAAGACATGGACATGCTGACGCAGAACCGCGCGACGAGCGTCGTGGCGATCTACGGCGGCAAGGCCTACGAGGGCCAGATCGATCAGCTCAAGGCCGGCGCGCAGATCGTCGTGGGGACGCCCGGGCGCCTCATCGACCTGAGCAACCAGCGGCTGCTCGACCTGTCGGGCGCCGTCGAGGTCGTTCTCGACGAGGCCGACAAGATGCTCGACCTCGGCTTCCTCGCCGACATCGAGAAGATCTTCCAGAAGGTGCCCCCGGTGCGCCACACGCAGCTGTTCTCGGCGACCATGCCCGGACCGATCGTGGCGCTCGCCCGCCGGTTCATGTCGAACCCGATCCACATGCGGGCGAACGACCCCGACGAGGGTCTCACGCAGGCCAACATCAAGCACCTCGTGTACCGCGCGCACTCGCTCGACAAGGACGAGGTCATCGCCCGCATCCTGCAGGCAGAGGGCCGTGGGAAGAGCGTTATCTTCACGCGCACGAAACGCGCCGCCCAGAAGCTCGTCGACGAGCTCGGCGACCGCGGCTTCAACGCCGCCGCCGTCCACGGCGACATGAGCCAGGAAGCGCGCGAGCGCTCCATGGCCGCGTTCAAGGCCGGCAAGCGCGACGTGCTCATCGCCACCGACGTCGCCGCGCGCGGCATCGACGTCAACGACGTCACCCACGTCATCAACCACACGATCCCCGACGACGAGAAGACCTACCTGCACCGCGCGGGTCGCACCGGCCGTGCGGGCAAGACCGGCATCGCGGTGACCTTCGTCGACTGGGACGACCTGCACAAGTGGGCGCTCATCAACCGCGCGCTCGAGTTCGGTCAGCCCGAGCCGATCGAGACCTACTCGTCGAGCCCGCACCTGTACACCGACCTCGACATCCCCGAGGGTACGAAGGGCCGCCTCGTCACCGCCCCCAAGGCGCAGGCTCCCAAGGTCGAGAAGCCCGACACCGCCGACGGAACGGATGCCACGGGCGAGGGCGCCGAGCGTCGCCGCCGCCGGCGCCGCGGAGGCTCGGGCGACCAGGGTTCCGGCCCGGCGCCGCGAGCGGAGGGTGCGGGCACGCACGACGGAGGCGGCAGCGAGCACCACGACGGCAACGCGGCCCCGCGCCGTCGTCGCCGCCGCCGCAGCAGCGGATCCGGCGGCGGCACGACCGCCCCGACCGCCTGAGACGACAGCACGCGAACGGCGCCGCTCCTCTTTCCGAAGGGCGGCGCCGTTCGTCGTCAGGGATAGACGGGTGTGGAGCCTGTGCCGGCGGCGATCAGACGCTCCACCATGTCGTCGTCGGTGGTGTTCTCGCCGGGCAGGTTGGGCTTGCCGAGGCCGTGGTAGTCGCTCGACCCGGTCACGATGAGATCGCGCTCGACCGCCAGTCGCGCGAGGGTGGCGGTGGCATCCGGAAGATTCTCGCGATGACGCAGTTCGAACCCCGCGAGCCCCACCGTCAGCATGGCCTCGAGCACGGGCCGGGGCAGAAGAGCCCTCCCGGCCGGGTGTGCGATGACCGGCACGCCACCGGCACCGACGATGAGCTCCACCGCGGTGACGGGGTCAGGAGCGAACAGGGAGACGTAGTACTCGTTCCTCGGGTGCAGGATGCCGGCGAACGCCTCGGTGCGGTCGGCGACGATGCCCCGTGCCACGAGCGCATCCGCGATGTGCGGTCGCCCGACCGTCGCGCCATCCGTGGTCTGCTCAAGGATGTCGTGCCAGTCGATGTCGAAGTCGCGCGAGATCCGCTCGGCCATGATCTGCGCACGATCCAGACGCGACGACCGGATGCGGTCGGTCATCGCGCGGAGGGAGTCGTCATCCGGGTCGACGAGGTAGGCCAGGAGGTGAACGCTCCGCCACTCGTGCTGAGCCGACAGCTCCATCCCCGGGAGGAAGGTCATTCCCAGCGACGACGCGGCCTCCGCCGCCTCGGCCCACCCCGACGTCGTGTCATGGTCGGTGAGGGCCACGGTCCGCAGACCGTGGCGGTGTGCCGCAGCCATGACGAGGGCGGGTGACTCCGTGCCGTCGGAATGCGTCGAGTGGAGGTGAAGGTCACTCGGCCCTTCGAATCGTCGATCGTGCTCCACCCGTCGAGCGTACCGCCCGGGTCCGCGGGGCCGCGGTCGCCGTGGAGGTGCCGCAGTGGCGGCATCCGTCGATCTCCCAGGCGCCTCGCCTAGGGTCGGGTGCGTGCGTCGGCTGTTCGGGATCGTGTTCGCTACGGTGTGCGCTGCGGCGGCCGTGGCGCTGACCTGGCCGACCGTTTTCGGCATCGAACGGACGTTTCCGCTCGCCCAGGTGATCTCCTTCCGCGTGCCCGTCGCCGCAGGATTCGTCGCCGCGGCAGCTCTTGCACTGCTGTTCGCGCTCCTCCGCCCCGTGCGCGCTCTGGCCCTCACGGTGGCCGTGATCTTCGTCGCCGCAGCGGGGGTCAACGGCGCCGTGGTGCTGCAGCGCGGCACGGGCACCGACGCACTCCCGGCGAAGACCGACACGAGCCTTCGCGTCATGACGTGGAATACGGCGGGCTCGGCGACCTCGGCCGATTCCATCGCGCAATTCGCGGTCGGCATGAAGGCCGACGTGGTCACCCTGCCCGAGACGACGATCGAGACCGGCGCTCGAGTCGCCGAGCTCATGCGCGACATGGGTCAGCCGATGTGGGCGCACCACGCCGAGTACGGCCAGTACGGGATCACCGGATGGGATGCCACCTCGACAACGGTGCTGATCCGGCCCGAGCTGGGCGACTACAGCGTCATCGAGTCGTCGCTCGACGGATCCAGCAACACGTCCACGGTGCCCAGCGCCGTAGCGATGCCGGTCTCGGGCAACGGCCCGATCATCGTGGCCGCCCACGCCGTCGCCCCGCGTCAGGAGTACATGACGGAGTGGAAGTCGGACCTGCAGTGGCTCGCCGATCAATGCGCGACCGACAACGTCATCCTGGCCGGCGACTTCAACGCGACGCTCGACCACATGACGGGCCTCGGCGTCGACGGCGGCACCCTCGGTCGCTGCCGAGACGCGGCATCCGAGAGCGGCAACGGCGGGGTCGGCACCTGGCCAACCGACGTGCCGGCTGCGCTGGGCGCCCCGATCGACCACGTCATGGCGACGCCGGACTGGACGGTGACGGGCTCCGTCGTCATGCGGACGCTCGACGGCTCGGGCAGCGACCACCGCCCCATCGTGGTGCAGTTGGAGCGGACGACCGGCTGACCGTGCGGTGAAGGGCCGGCGGTGCGAGACTGGACGAATGGACTCCCCCGCTGACCGCGACACGATCGCCCCCGAAGAGCAGAAGCCCGTCGAGACCACGACGAACCGCAAGGCCCCGTTCCCGCGCGGCTTCCTCGACACGATCTCGACCGGATGGGCCGAGCGCCCCGAGACGCTCCCCGATCGGCGCGAGCAGTCCGCCTGGGCGGCTCGCCGCCGCGAGCGCGTGTCGGCCGCCTTCCCGGGACAACGGCTCGTGGTGCCGGCGGGGTCGCTCAAGCAGCGCAGCAACGACACCGACTACCCGTTCCGCGCCCACTCGGCGTTCTCCCACCTCACGGGATGGGCGGCGGACTCCGAGCCCGACTCCGTCCTGGTCTTCGAGCCGCGCGAGGGCGGCCACGAGGCCGTGCTCTACTTCCGGGAGCGCGCCGACCGCACGACGCCCGAGTTCTACGCGGATGCCTCGATCGGTGAGTTCTGGATCGGCCCGCGCCCCGCTCTCGCCGGCGTTGCCGCAGACCTCGGCCTCTCGACGGCGCACGTCGACTCGTTCGTGGCCTCCGACGAAGACCGCGTCGTGGGTGTGGACGACGAGCTCACGCGCTTCGTCTCCGAACTGCGCCTGGTGAAGGACGAGTACGAGCTCGCCCAGCTCGCGTTGGCCGTCGAGGTCACGGCATCCGGTTTCGACGACATCGTGGCCGAACTTCCGCGCATCATCGAGCACCCCCGGGGCGAGCGCGTGGTCGAGGGAGTCTTCCATCGACGCGCACGGGCCGACGGCAACGCGGTCGGGTATGACACGATCGCCGCCTCCGGACCGCACGCGTGCTACCTGCACTGGACCCGTAACGACGGCGCCGTGGTACCGGGCGACCTCATCCTCATCGACGCGGGAGTCGAGGTCGACAGCCTGTACACGGCCGACATCACGCGGACGCTGCCCGTGTCGGGTCGATTCACCGAGGTTCAGCGCCGGGTCTACGAGGCGGTGCGCGAGGCCGCCGACGCCGCGTTCGCCGCCGCGCGTCCCGGCGTGCCGTTCCGTCGCGTGCACGAGGCCGCGATGGAGGTCATCGCGGCCCGCGTCGCCGAGTGGGGCCTTCTCCCGGTCACGGCGGAGGAGGCTCTGGATGCCGACCGCGGCGGCCAGCACCGGCGCTACATGGTCCACGGCACCAGCCACCACCTCGGCATCGACGTCCACGACTGTGCGCAGGCGCGACGCGACATGTACTACGACGGCCTCCTCGAACCGGGAATGGTGTTCACCATCGAACCGGGCCTCTACTTCCAGATCGATGACCTCACCGTCCCCGAGGAGTACCGCGGCATCGGTGTGCGCATCGAGGACGACATCGTGATGACGGCCGATGGACCGGTGAATCTGTCCGCGGGGATTCCGCGCACGGCCGATGAGGTCGAGGAGTGGATCGCCCGGCTCGCGCGGTGACCCCCGTTTCTGGAGCGTTGTCCACAGGGTGAAGTCACGCCCCGCGCGGGTTCTTTACGATCCCGCGCATGTCGTACTCGGTGGATCCCCCGCAACTCCTTAGCGTCGCTGAACGTCTGCGCGGCTGCTTCGATGACCTCGACGAGGTCGTGGCGTCCGTGCGCAGAGCAGTGGATGCCGTCTCCCACTCCCTCGCTCGTGCGGCGGTCGTGCGCACCGCATTCACGGAGGTCGCCGACCCGAGAGTCGACCTCGCGCGGCGCCTCCTTGGACGAGGGCGCTCGGCGATCGTGGCTCTGCAGTCCGCGGCGCTGGCCTACCTCACCGCGGACGACGAGATGGCGACCGAGACCGCGTCGCGCGCGGCGAGTGCCGACATCGCTGACGGAGGCAACCCTTACGACCCGACGGTCTTCGCCGGGAGGCGCCCGTGACCGCCGCGATCGTGCTGCCCGAGCCACCGGTGGACGCCGAACTTCTTCGCGAGGCCGCGGACGCGTTGCGGCAGAAGACCGACAGGTTCGAGACGTCCTTCCAGGAGGCACTCGTCCTCTGGAACCTGGCCCCGCAGGCGTACCGCGCGCCCGAGGCCGACGCGCTGCACCGATCGCTCACGACCACACGTCCGGTCGCGCGCGAGATCGCCGCCGGGATGGAAGCGGCATGCCGCGCTTTCGAACGATACGCGGACGACCTCGACGATCTCGCCCTCCAGAGAGGATCCCTTCTCGACGCGCGGGCGCTCGGAGCGCCGCCTCCCGTCTGGGACAACGGTGCCGATGGCGCCGCCGTCGCGATGAACGAGATCGCGCACCGAGAGTGGCAACTCAGCATCGATCGTGACGCCGCTGTGCTCACAGCGAGGTACGACGAGGTCACGCAGCGCTGCGCGGCGGCCCTGCGCGCCATCGCGGATGTCCCCTGGCCCGTCTTCGCGTCCTGGGCAGGCCCCGAAGCTGCGCAGCCGTCGTCGCCGACCGACGCCGCAGGACTCGCTCTGCTCGACAGACTGGCGACGTCCCCGGGCGACGCCGGAGCGCTGCTGTCGGCGCATCCCGAGTGGTCGGTGGTCATCGGTCGCACGGCACCCGCGGGGATCGCGCGGTGGTGGAACACGCTCGACGCCGAGGTCGCCGGGGCTCTCCTCGCCACCGTCCCGAAGTTCTTCGGGAACCTCGACGGAGTGGCGATCGCGGATCGCGTGGCCGTCCACCGCAGCCAGGCGCGCGAGTATCTTCGCGCGCTCCGTACCGAACGTCAGACCCTGAAGGATCTCCGGATCCCCCGGGGACGACCGACGGCGCTCCAGGTGCTCGACCGCCGCCGCGAACGCGCGCGCCTCGATCGCGAGATCGCGTATTTCGAGAGAGTCGCCGACGGGTCGACGCTGCTGTACGCGTGGGATCCCGACCACGGATCATTGATCGAGATGACCGGTGATCCTTCCACCGCAGAAACGGCCCTGTTCGTCGTCCCCGGGACGAACGTCGACGCGGACGCGTTCATGGCGGAGCACCCCGTGACCAGGTTCGCGGAATGGCAAGTGCGCTCAGGGGGCGGCTCCGTCGTCGCTTTCACGGTCATGACCGGCCCCATGCCCCAGCTCAGCACGTTCATCGAGGCCGGGCCGGAGTGGAATCGATTCGCCGAGGAGCGCGGCGGCGAATATGCCCGATTCATCCGGGGAGTGGATGCCACCCGACCGGGGCTCTGGACGATGAGCTACGAACACTCCTACGGCGGAGGGGTCGGAAGCGAGGCGGAGAAACATGGCGGGACCGTGGACACCCGTTTCCTCGCCGCCAGCGTCGGCGCGATCGGACCGTACGAACCACACGACGGGACGGTTTACTTCGCGACCCAGGCCGCGGACGACATCAATCGCTACTACGCCGGTATCGGAATCGGACCTCTCGGGTTCAGCGTCGCTCCGGAATCGATCCCCGGGGTGCACATCGTCGATTCGGGGCTCCCCGGACCCGACATCGCGATGCTGGCCGAATTCGCGTACACCTCCAACCCCGGGGCGCTCGTCAACATCGTCCACGACAGCGTCGAGCATCACACCGCGCTGATGAGCGACGACGAATCCATCAACGGTCGCGTCCTGGACACCGTCCGTTCACTTCTCGACGAGAAAGGCAAGGTGCAATGAGGTCCGTCCGCATTCTGACCGTTATTGGAGTCGTGAGCGCAACTTGCGTTGGGTGCACCGCGACCGAACTGCCTCGGTATTCGGAAGTCCGGGCCGAAACGATCGAGGTGCTGCAGCAGGTGGCAGACCTCGTCCCCGGACCCAAGGAGATATCGGAGACTCCCGAGTTCGAACCATATCCGTGCGATGACGCGTTGACCTTCGGGAATACGCCCGGAGCGTTCTTCACTGGGCAATGGCGAATATTCGTTGACGAGACCTTCGACGTTGCGGACTTCGTTCGAACCGTTCCGTCACTCCTGGGCGAACCATGGCGCGAAGAGCCGCTGGATATCCCCGTGAGCTTCACTCAGGTGAGACTGGTTCGAGAATCGCCTCGCATGTCGCTCACCGTCGAAGAGTCCGTTCCCGGAGATCGCAGGGCGGTTGAGCTTCTGGCGATCTCGCGGTGTGGAATTGAGGACGAACTCCCCTCCGCAACGCCAGAGCGTCACAGCCCTCGCACGAACTCCCCCACGACGCCGGCGAGCCCGGCGCCGATCTCGTCCGCCGGCCGCCGCTTCCCCTTCACCTCGAACGAATGATTCGCCGACTCGACCCAGTGCACGCGCGCGTCCTGACAGGTCGCGACGACGTCGTCGAACTGCGTGCGCGGCGTGATGAACGGGTCGTTCTCCCCTTCGACGAACAGCTGCGGTACGGCGATCGCCGGAAGGTGCTCAGCACGGGGCTTGTCGGGACGGTCCGGCGGGTGCAGCGGATAGCCGAGGTACACGAGGGCCTGAGGAGACAACGCTCCCTCGGCGGTGGCGACGGAGGCCATCCGTCCCCCGTACGACTTGCCCGCCGCGATGAACGACCCGGTGCCGGTCGCGGCGAGCCACGCCTGGACACCCGTCCAGGTGGCGACGGCGTGGGCGGCGGGGCCCGGCATCCGTCGTCCGGCCTCCACGTACGGGAAGACGAACCGCAGGACCGAAAAGCGTGCATCGGACAGTGCCGCCGACAGCCCTTCGAGGAACGGGTGGGTCATGCCGGCTCCGGCGCCGTGCGCGAGCACGATGGTCGCGTCGGCCCCCGGAGCTTCGGACCACAGGCCGGACACATCGGTTTCACCCGTCGGCAGCGCGACGGCGATGCGAACGGACTGTGCGGTCACCGTTCTTCGCGAGGCTCGCCTGGGGTCGGATCGGCCTGAACCGGGGGCGCGGCGTCCGGCGATGAACCGGGTTCCGGCTCGGGCGACGCGGCGGGCTCGACGTCCGACTCCGACGGGGCCTCGGGCTCCGACGGTGCCTTCTCTGCGGGAGGTACGGCCGGCGGCGCGATGCGCTCACCGTAGCGGGGAGGCTCGTCGTCCGTGGTCCGCTGCGGAACCGGCGGACGCGGCGGCACGGCGGGAGCGGCTGCCCCCGGGTTCTGGACGCGCTCCCCATACTGGGGCGGGGTGGGATCGGTCGAGGCCGACGGTCGGGCGACCACGGTACGCGCGGCACCGGCGGGCCCGAGGACGCCGCGTGCCTTGGCGAGGCTCGGCGCGGCGACACAGACGTCGTAGTGGTCGGCGGTGACCTGCATCACCGACGCGAAGTCCCGTCGGCGACGCACGATCGCATACGTTCCCAGGCTCAGCAGCATGCCGAGAGCCATGCCCACCAGCAGAACGCCGATGAACGCCGAGATCTGCGCGGTCGGGGTGCCGAGCACGAAGATGAAAGCGAACAGCAGACCGAGCATGAGCCCGTTCAACGCGCCCGAGCGCGCGGCCGTGGCGTAGCCCAGCCGCCCCGTGATCCGCTCGATCGAGCGCAGACCACTGCCGACGATCGCGATGTCGCGGGCCGGAACTTCGCCCGCGATGAGCGAAGACACGGCCTTCTGCGCCTTCTCGTACGTCGGGAACGAGGCGACCGTCTCGCCGACCTCATCCCGTCCCGCGCCGACAGGTCCCGCGAACATGCTCATTTCTCCATCTTGTCACGCACCCCTATGCCCCCGATGGATGCTGCCGACAGATCGCGGACTACGCTGGGACGGTGAGCACGCAAAGGGTTTTCGTCGCCCGCTTGGCGGGCTGCACGGTGTTCGATCCCGCGGGAGACCGACTGGGGAAAGTGCGCGACGTCGTGGTGATCTACCGCGCCTCCGCCGCGCCGCGCGTCGTGGGCCTCGTGGTCGAGATCCCCGGTCGGCGACATGTGTTCGTCAGCATCGGTCGCGTGACCTCCATCCAGTCCGGCCAGGTCATCACGACCGGTCTGATCAATGTGCGTCGCTTCCACCAGCGCGGTGGTGAAGTCCGCGTGATGGCGGAGATGCTGGGCCGGCGTGTCCACCTCGTCGACGGCTCCGGCGACGCCGTGATCGAGGATGTCGCGATCGAGCGCAACCGCCTCGGCGAGTGGGACGTGGGCCAGCTCTTCCTCCGTCGCCCACGCACAAGCGCGTCGCCCTTCGCCAAAGGCGCGACGACCTTCGCCGCGTGGAAAGAGGTCCGCGAGCAGCAGAAGCCCGGGCAGGCGCAGTCGGCCGAACAGCTCGTGGCGACCTACTCCGACCTGAAGCCCGCTGACCTCGCCAACACGCTCCTCGACCTGCCCGAAGAGCGCCTCATCGAGGTCGCGGAAGAACTCAGCGACGACCGCCTCGCCGATGCTCTCGAAGAGATGCCCGAAGACGAGCAGGTCCATATCCTCGAGCAGCTCGGTGACGAGCGCGCCGCCGACATCCTGGATGCCATGGAGCCCGACGACGCGGCCGACCTCCTGGGTCAGCTGCCCGAGTCGCGCTCCGAGCAGCTCCTCGAGCTGATGGAGCCGGACGAGGCCGACGACGTCCGGGCCCTGCTGCAGTACGGCCCCGACACGGCAGGCGGCCTCATGACGCCCGAGCCGATCGTGTTGTCGGCGGATGCCACCGTCGCCGAAGCGCTCGCGCTCATCCGTCGGCACGAGCTGCACCCCGCCCTCGCGGCATCCGTGTTCATCACCCTCCCTCCGTACGAGACGCCGACGGGACGCCTGTTGGGCACGGTGCACTTCCAGCGCATGCTGCGGTACCCCCCGCACGAGCGGCTGGGCGCGATCATCGACGACACGCTCGAGCCCGTGCCCGCGGACGCCACCGCGGCGGAGGTGGCGCGACTACTCGCGAGCTACAACCTGGTTTCGCTGCCCGTTGTCGATCAGGCCCACCGTCTGGTCGGCTGCGTCAGCGTCGACGACGTCCTGGACTACCTGCTGCCCGACGACTGGCGCACACACGACGGCGATGATCCGAGACCGAAGACGACGATCAGACCGCTCGCGACCGCGAGCATCCCCCAGATCCCGACCCAGACCCCGAGGAGGCGCTGATGGCACGTGCACAACGACAAGCCGCCCTCGACGCCCCGCGCGGTCGCACCGGGATGCTGGCGCCCCGCACACCTCAGCCCTCCCGCGACCGGTTCGGCCGGTTCACGGAGTGGGTGGCGCGCGCGATGGGGACGCCGACGTTCCTGCTCTCCCTGACACTGTTCTGCGTGCTGTGGATGGGGTGGAACTCGCTCATGCCGGAGGAGCTTCGTTTCGACTCCGCGGCCATCGGGTTCACCGCCCTCACCCTCGTCCTGTCGTTGCAGGCATCGTACGCGGCGCCCCTCATCCTGCTCGCGCAGAACCGCCAGGATGACCGCGACCGGGTTCAGATCGAGCAGGATCGCCAGCGCGCCGAACGGAACCTCGCGGACACCGAGTACCTGGCTCGCGAGATCGTCGCGCTGCGCATGGCGGTGCGCGATCTGACCGACGAGGTGATCACGAAGGAGAGCCTCCGGGCCGAGTTGAAGGCCGCGCTCGAACGCCTCGAAGATCACGACACCGCCGAACCGAAGACGGCCACCCCGTGAGCACGGCGGTCGCCGACCGCGTGCGCACCGCCGTCGCCGCGGTCACCGATCCCGAGCTGCGGCGACCCCTCGGCGAACTCGACATGGTACGCGACATCGCGGTCGTCGACGGCGTCGCCGAGGTCGGAATCGCGCTCACGATCGTCGGCTGCCCCGCAGCCGATCGAATCGAGAGGGACGTCCGCGCCGCGGCGGCATCCGTCGAAGGCGTGTCCCGCGTCGATGTCGCGGTGGGCGTCATGTCTCCCGACGAACGCCGCGTGCTCACCGAACGCCTCCGGGGAGGACGCGCCAAGCGCGAGATGCCGTTCGGTCCGGACTCCCTCACGCGCGTCATCGCGGTGACGAGCGGCAAGGGCGGCGTGGGCAAATCGACCCTGACGGCGAACCTCGCGGTCGCCCTGGCGGCTCTCGGACTCCGCGTCGGACTCGTGGATGCCGACGTCCACGGCTTCTCGATCCCCGGGCTGCTCGGCCTCGTCGACGCTGACGGCCTTCCGCCCGCCCCGACGCGGCTCGACGACCTGATCCTCCCGCCCGTGGCCTACGGGGTGAAGGTCATCTCCATCGGCATGTTCCTGCGGCGCCCGGGCGAGGAGGCAGCCGGGGCCGTCGCCTGGCGGGGGCCCATGCTCCACCGCACCGTCCAGCAGTTCCTCACCGACGTGTACTTCGGCGATCTGGACGTCCTGTTGCTCGACATGCCTCCGGGCACGGGAGACGTCGCGATCTCAGTCGGTCAGCTCCTCCCCCACGCCGATGTGCTGGTCGTCACGACACCACAGGCCGCGGCCGCGGACGTCGCCGTCCGCTCGGGACTCGTCGCACGCCAAACGGGTCAGACGCCGATCGGCGTCATCGAGAACATGGCGGCGATGGCGCTTCCGGACGGGACACTGCTCGACCTCTTCGGCTCAGGTGGCGGCGACGCCGTCGCCCGCGCGCTATCCACCGACGGTCATTCAGTGCCGCTCCTGGCATCCGTCCCTCTGAGCCCGGCCCTGCGCACCGGAGGTGACGACGGACGTCCCGTCGTCATCTCCCACCCGGACGACCCGGCCTCGATCGCGATCGACGCCGCGGCCGCCGCTCTCGCCGTGCGGCCGCGAGGACTCTCGGGGCGATCGCTGCCCCTCCGACTGAGCTGAGCCTCAGGTCGCCTCGTCGTCGAAGGGCGGCTTCTCGCCCGAGACGAACGTCGGCTTGTCGGCGGAGGCCTCGGTCGCCAGGGCGGCGGCCCCCGCAGCACGCATCGTGGCGGTCGGCGTATCGTCGAGCAGAGCCTCGCGGATGATGCGTCTCGGATCGTATTGGCGAGGGTCGAGCTTGCGCCAGTCGACCTCGTCGAACTCGGGGCCCATCTCGTCGCGCATGCGGGTCTTCGCGCCCTGCATCGCCTCTCGAGCGCGCTTGGTCAGGCGGGCGAGGCCCTCGGCATACCGGGGCAGCCGTTCGGGTCCGATGATGAGCGCGGCGATCACACCGATCAGCAGAAGCTTCTCGATCGTGAGGCCGAAGAACATGGATTCAGATTACCCGCCGCGCCTCGGCCGTCCGCACCACCCTCGCGTCTAGCCTGACGGAGGAGGTCCACGTGAGCGGTTACGAGGCGAACGAGCGGTTCGTGCAGGAGTCGACGGTCGAACCCGAGCACATCGCGCGCGCCCGCGCGCACGCGCTCGAGCTCGGGGCGGCGCCCATCAGCCCGGCCGTCGGCGCGCAGATCGCGGTCCTCGCGGCTGCCTCCCGCGCGCTCAACGTCGTAGAGGTGGGCACGGGCGGCGGTGTGTCCGGCCTGTGGCTGCTGCACGGGTCGCCGCGCGCCACCCTCACGACCATCGACAGCGAGCCGGAGCACCTCGGAGCCGCGCGTGCCGCGTTCGCCGAGGCCCGGATTCCCGCGGCGCGCGCCCGCTTCATCACCGGCCGAGCGGCCGAGGTCCTGCCGCGCATGAACGAGGCGTCGTACGACATCGTCCTCATCGACGCCGACCCGGACGGAGTCATCGAATACGTCGAACACGGTCTCCGCCTGGTGCGCGCGGGCGGAACGGTGCTCGTTCCTCGCGTGCTCGCGGGCGGTGCGGTGGCTGACCCCGTCCGTCGAGACTCCGTGACGACCGCGTACCGCTCCCTGATCCAGGAAGTGCAGACGTCCCCCGCCGTCTTCGGCGCACTATCCACTACGGGCGAGGGACTGCTTCAGCTCACGACGGTCACCCCTCTCACCTGAGGCTCTCCTCGACATCACCCGAGCACGAACGACGAAGGCCGGCCCCTCAGAGGGACCGGCCTTCATCGATCATGCGTCAGGCTGCGCCGACGACACCACCGAGCACGTCATAGAGCTCCTTGGCCTCGGCGTCGTTGACCGACACCACCAGGCGTCCACCGCCCTCGAGCGGAACACGCACGATGATCAGCCGGCCCTCCTTCACGGCCTCCATCGGTCCGTCACCGGTACGCGGCTTCATGGCTGCCATCGCGGCCCCCTTTTCGTCGTTGGTCTATGGACTAGTTTAGTCGGTCCCCGGAGCAGCCGAGGATCGCGGCCCTCTCTGGCGTGCGTCCCGCGTCGTCACGGGATCTGCCAGAACGTGTTCCCGAGCCCGTACATGTTGTAGATCCACCACCACTGACCCAGGAGAGCGGCGGCGAGCACGCCGACGCGCCACCGTCGAGACGGCGGGATGGCCAGCGCTCCCCACAGCGGCGACAAAGGAACGAGGAGCCGGAAGATGCTCGACTGCGGAAAGAAGACCAGCAGCAGATAGACCAGGTAGCTCGCCGACCACAGGCGCAGTTCGACGCCCAGGCGCTTCACCTGCGGGGCGAACAGGAGCACCGCCGTCACGCCGAGCACGAGCACGACGAGGGCGACGTACCCCACCACGGGACCGAGACCCCACTGGGTGAACCAGAAGGCCGCGCCCTGGACCCACCCCTCGACCGGTACGAACTGATCGCTCGCGCCCGGTATCCAGTTCCGCCGCCACGCCAACTCGGTAGCGAGGTAGGCACGGGGGTCGCCTGTCACCGCTCCCGCGATGACCTGCCAGGCGAACCCCGCGACGACCGCCACCGCGGCAACCCCGACGAGGTGTGCCATCTCGCGCAGTGGGAACGCGTCGACACGGCGCCGCACGAAACGGTGCACTCCGTACAGCCCGAGGAACAGCGCGAACGCCAGGATGCCGGGGCGTGTGAAGCCCATGATCGGCACCAGGACATACAGCCATCCCCA
This sequence comes from Microbacterium canaveralium, assembly GCF_047238045.1. Taxonomy (NCBI): domain Bacteria; kingdom Bacillati; phylum Actinomycetota; class Actinomycetes; order Micrococcales; family Microbacteriaceae; genus Microbacterium; species Microbacterium canaveralium. The sequence continues at coordinate 2,001,949 of NZ_JBDFMA010000003.1, forward strand.
CCGCCGGAGCCGCACGCACCGCAACGCGAGGAACAGCAGGAACAGGAACAACGACTCGGCGTAGCCGACTTGGAAGAGCGCGGCCAACGGACCGCACGTGAAGAACGCGACCGCCCACATCGCCGCCGAGTCGCCGATGCGGTCGCGCAGGAGCCCATGCAGGACGACGCTCGCCCCGAACCCCGCCACCAGCGAGATCACGACCCCGCCGGCACCCCACGAGCCGAGCACCGTCCCCAGCGCGTTCGAAAGATAGGGGTACACCGGCAGGAACGCCCACGCGTTCTCGGCCACATCGCCCTGGGGTGTGAGCGGCAGGGCCGCGGGGTAGCCCGAGACCGCAGCGAACCAGTACCACTGCGCATCCCACCCCAGCGCGAGTTGCCCCAGCGAGGGCGCGACACCGTAGCGCGAGGACGGGCCGGAAAGAGCGGAGGCGAGCAGGAAGAAGCCTGTCGTCACCAGCCGCGCCGCGATGTAGATGACCGCGATGCGGGCCATGACGGGCCAGCCCCGCCAGGACCGGGCTCGCTCGGTGGTCGCGGGCTCGGCGGTCACGACCCGGTCAGCCAGGACCGGAGGCCGCGCTCGACGGCGTCGATCTGAGCGAGCGGAACCCGCTCCTCGTCGTGATGAGCGAGATGCGGGTCGCCAGGACCGTAATTGACGGCCGGGATGCCCAGGGCGGAGAAGCGCGCGACGTCGGTCCACCCGTACTTGGGCTTGGGTGTCGCACCCACGGCTGCGACGAAGTCACGGGCGACCTCGGCATCCAGTCCGGGACGCGCTCCCTCGGCGACGTCGACGATCTCGACGTCGAATCCGGTGAAGACATCGCGCACGACGCGCTCGGCGGCGGCAGCGTCGCGACTCGGCGCGAAGCGATAATTGACTTCGATCTCGCACGCATCCGGGATCACGTTGCCGGCGACTCCGCCCGAGATGCGCACGGCGTTCAGCCCCTCGCGATACACGAGCCCGTCCACCTCGATCTCGCGCGCCCGGTACTCGGCCAGTCGAGCCAGGATCGGAGCAGCCTTGTGGATCGCGTTCTCGCCGATCCATGATCGGGCGCTGTGGGCGCGCACGCCGGTCGTCCGCACCAGTGCGCGAAGGGTTCCGTTGCATCCCCCCTCGACCTCGCCGTTGCTCGGCTCCCCGAGGATCGCGAAGTCGCCGGCGAAGAGATCGGGTCGGTTGCGCGCCAGACGGCCGAGACCGTTCAGAGACGAGTCGACCTCTTCGTGGTCGTACCACATCCAGGTGATGTCGACCGGGGGCGCGGTGAGTTCGACGGCGAGCTTCAGCTGGACGGCGACGCCGGCCTTCATATCGACCGTGCCTCGTCCCCAGAGGAACGGTTCGCCATCGATCTCCACGTCGCGCGTGGGGAGGTTGTCGTTGATCGGAACCGTGTCGATGTGGCCCGCGATCACCACGCGACGCGAGCGTCCGAGCGACGTGCGGGCGACGATCGTGTCACCGTCGCGGATGACTTCGAGGTGGGGGTGGCCGGACACCGCCGCCTCGATGGCATCCGCCAAGGGCGTCTCCTCATCGGACACGCTGGGGATGTCGCAGAGGGCTCGCGTGATCTCGACGGAAGAGGCTGTCAGGTCGAGCGAGGGCATGCGTCCGATCCTACCCAGGGCGCCCCGCTAGCCTGTCGGAGTGAGCAACGAACGACAGATCACCGGTACCGGCCTCTCGACGATCGCCTCGGACGGCACGGCGCTCGACGCATGGTTCCCCGCCCCCGCTGCGGGCGCTTCCGACACCGGCGCAGACCACGGCCTCGAGGCCCTCGCGGGAACGGACGAGCGCCGCGCCGTACGGATCGAGGTCGTCTCGCTCACGATCGACGCGGACGCCGCGCCCGCGTCGACCGCCGACGCGTACCTGCGGCTGCACGCGCTCTCGCACCGACTCGTTCGCCCCAACGAGATCTCGCTCGATGGAATCTTCGCGCACCTGCCCAACGTGGCGTGGACGAACGCCGGGCCGGTCCACCCCGACGACGCGACCCGTCTGCGTCCCGCGCTGCTTCGCCACGGCATCCAGGTTCAGGGACTCGACAAGTTCCCGCGTCTGCTCGACTACGTCACCCCGCCGGGAGTGCGCATCGCCGACGCCTCGCGCGTGCGGCTCGGCGCCCACCTCTCCCCCGGCACGACCGTGATGCACGAAGGCTTCGTGAACTTCAACGCGGGCACGCTCGGCGCGTCCATGATCGAGGGACGCGTGTCGCAGGGCGTCGTCATCGGAGACGGCTCCGACATCGGCGGCGGCGCGTCGATCATGGGCACCCTGTCCGGCGGCGGCACGCACCGCGTCTCGATCGGGGCGCGCACCCTTCTCGGGGCCAACGCGGGCATCGGCATCTCGCTCGGCGACGACTGCGTCGTCGAGGCGGGCCTCTACGTGACCGCGGGGACGAAGGTGCGCGTCGGCGACCAGACGATCAAGGCCGCGGAACTCTCCGGCCGCGACGGCATCCTGTTCCGCCGCAATTCGCTCACCGGTGCGGTGGAGGCATCCGCTCGCGCGGGGGTCGGTGTGACCCTCAACGCAGCGCTGCACGCCTGAGGCCACGCCCGACGACGCGAGGCCGGGTGGGTGGCCTGGCGTGAGCGGCCCGCCGTTGCACGCCTGTCCCCTCGGGAAGCGCCTCCCGCACCGGGAAACGCGCGCAGCGAGCGTTTCTCGTCGCGGGGCGCGTTCGTCGGGCGGAGGCGCGGTCGCAGCGCGACCCCGCGCAGACGAACGCCCCGCCCCTCGCGAGAGGGACGGGGCGTTCTGTGAACGTGGTCAGACAGCGCCCGGGTAGTCGCGCTGCGCGGCGCCCGTGTACAGCTGCTGCGGGCGGCCGATCTTCGTCTGCGGGTCGGTGATCGCCTCGCGCCACTGCGCGAGCCAGCCGGGCAGTCGACCGATCGCGAAGAGCACGGTGAACATGCGGGTCGGGAAGCCCATCGCCTTGTAGATGACGCCGGTGTAGAAGTCGACGTTCGGGTAGAGGCGACGCTCCTTGAAGTAGTCGTCCTCCAGGGCGATCTGCTCGAGCTCCTTCGCGAGGTCGAGAAGCGGGTCGCTGACGCCGAGGGCTTCGAGCACCTCGTCGGCCGCGCCCTTAACGAGCTTCGCGCGGGGATCGTAGTTCTTGTAGACGCGGTGCCCGAAGCCCATGAGCTTCACGCCGTCTTCCTTGTTCTTCACGCGCTCGACAAAACGCTCGACGCTCTCGCCCGAGTCGCGGATACGTCCGAGCATCTGCAGCACGGCCTCGTTGGCGCCGCCGTGCAGCGGGCCGGAAAGAGCCTGGATGCCGGCCGAAATCGACGCGAACTGGTTGGCGCCCGTGGAGCCGACCAGACGCACCGTCGACGTGGAGGCGTTCTGCTCGTGGTCCGCGTGCAGCATGAGAAGCAGATCGAGAGCCTTCGTCATGACGGGGTTGACTTCATAGATCTCGCTGAGAACACCGAAGTTCAGCTTGAGGAAGTTGTCGACGAAGCTCAGCGAGTTATCGGGGTACAGGAACGCCTGACCGATGCTCTTCTTGTGCGCGTACGCCGCGATCACGGGGAGCTTGGCGAGCATGCGGATCGTGTTGAGCTCGACGTGCTCGGGGTTGTGCGGGTCGGACTCCGACTCGTAGTAGGTCGAGAGGGCCGCGGTCGCCGCCGACAGCACCGACATCGGGTGCGCGGTGGGCGGGAGGGAGGAGAAGAAGCGCTTGAGGTCTTCGTGGAGAAGCGTGTGCCGGCGGATGCGCTCGTCGAACGATGCCAGCTCGGACGCCGAGGGGAGCTCACCGTAGATCAGGAGCCAGGCGACCTCGAGGTAGGTGCTGTTCTTGGCCAGCTGTTCGATCGGATATCCGCGGTACCGCAGGATGCCCTGATCTCCGTCGATGAACGTGATGTTCGACTTGGTCGACGCGGTGTTGACGAAGCCGTAATCGAGCGTGGTGTGACCGGTCTGCTTCGTCAGCGACGCGATGTCGATGCTCGGAACGCCGTCGGTACCTCGCAGAACCGGGAATTCGGCGGTGGTGTCCCCCACCGAGAGGGTGGCCTTGTCCTGCTGCGTGCCCGCGTCGCTCACCGCGCCTCCTTGCGATTTCTGGTCGCCCATGTGGTGTGAACCGTGGGAGCGTGAGGCGCCCGCGGCCTTCTCGGCGGGACCCGCGTGAACGGTTCCCGACACGGCATCCGGCGGAGGGTGGCCCGCTCGAAGTGCTCCTACAGCCTATCGGGGCCGACGGCGTACAGATGACACCGCCAAAGGATGCCCCCTTCGGATGGAGGGATCCTCACATCGAGCGCACTCACGGAGTCAAGCGCTCCGCCGCGGCCGCGATGCGCTCGTCGGTGGCGGTCAGCGAGAAGCGCACGTGCTCGGGATAGTGGCTGCCGTAGAAGTGCCCCGGACCGACGAGGATGCCGAGATCGGCGAGCCGTCCCACGCTCTCCCACGCATCGCGCCCCTCGGTCGCCCACAGGTACAGGCCACCCTCGCTGTGATCGATGCGGAACCCTGCGGCCTCGACCGCGGGCTTCAGCACGGCCCGACGTCGTGCGTAGCGTTCGCGCTGTTCGACGACGTGCGCGTCATCCCCCAGCGCCACCGTCATGGCCTGTTGGACCGGCGCGGGCGGCATGAGTCCGAGATGCTTTCGGCCGGTGAGAAGTCGCGCGACGAGATCGGGATCGCCGGCGAGGAACGCCGCGCGGTAGCCGGCAAGGTTCGACTGCTTGCTCAGGGAGTACACCGAGAGGACGCCGGTCGTATCGTCACCGACGACGGCCGGGTCCAAGACGCTGGGCACGCCCGCGGTGTCCCACGGGGAATCCCAGCCCAATTCGGCGTAGCACTCGTCGGAGGCGAGCACGGCGCCCAGCGCGCGAGCCCGGGTGACGGCATCCGCCAGCTCGTCCGTCGAGAGCACGCGTCCGTCGGGGTTACCGGGTGAGTTGATCCACACCAGTCGCGTGTTGTCCGGCCAGTCGGCCGGATCATCGGATGCCACGGGCTCGGCACCCACGAGACGGGCGCCCACCTCGTACGTCGGGTACGCGGCACGCGGGTGCACGACGGCATCGCCGGGGCCGAGGTCGAGCAGGAGCGGCAGGAGAGCGACGAGTTCTTTCGAGCCCACGGTGGGAAGCACGTGCGCCGGGGTCAACCCGGGCACGCCGCGACGGCGGGCGTACCAGTCGACGATGGCCTCGCGCAGGGCGGGCGTGCCCATGGTCTGGGGATACGCGTGCGCGTCGGTCGCTGCGGCCAGGGCCTCGGCGACGACGGCGGGCGTCGGGTCGACGGGCGAGCCGATCGAGAGGTCGACGATACCGGCCGGATGACGACGCGCACGTTCCGCATACGGTGCGACGGCGTCCCAGGGGTAGTCGGCGAGGTCGGCGACGCCCACGGCTCAGTGGCTCTGCGGAGGAAGTGCGGAGATGACGGGGTGGTCCTTGGCGATCACGCCGACCTTTGCCGCACCGCCCGGCGAGCCGATGTCGTCGAAGAACTCGACGTTGGCCTTGTAGTAGTCGGACCACTCCTCGGGGAGGTCGTCCTCGTAGTAGATCGCCTCGACGGGGCACACGGGCTCGCAGGCACCGCAGTCGACGCATTCGTCGGGGTGGATGTAGAGCGAGCGCTCACCCTCGTAAATGCAGTCGACCGGGCATTCGTCGATGCACGCGCGATCTTTGACATCGACACACGGGAGGGCGATCACGTAAGTCACCCGCTCAGTCTACGCGTGACCACGACCGGGCCCGGCCGGACACCCGTCCCCTATGATCCGTCGGCGGGCTGAACGCGCAGCTTCGAGACGTCCGGCCAGAAGGCGACGAGCGCCAGCAGGATCGGCCCGACGAACGTCCAGGCGATGGCGATCCACTCGGTGTCGGGGGTCGCGGCGGCCACGATCGCGGAGCCGCCGGGACCGACCTGCGAGAACAGGTACGTGGCCGCGATGATCCCCAATCCGCCGGCGATCGCGTTGACGCGATCCTGCGTCAACGTGCGCAGCGCGATGAGGAGGGCGGCGCAGCCGATCGTCCCGAGGATGAGTCCGACGGGGACGAAGCCGATCCGGAACGCGTGTCCCACCGTCGCCGCCGTTCCGTAGAAGGCACCGACGGCGAACGCCACGACCCAGCCGATGACGCGAACGATGCCTGAACCCACCCGATCAGTCTACGTTCGGGCTCATATGGCCCAGCCGAGCGCGCGCAGGAGGGCGGCGGTCACGGCGGCCGCGGCGACGACCACGAGGAACGGCGCGCGCAGCCACAGCAGGACGGCCGCGACCGCGACGGCGGGGAGCCTCGCGTCGACGACGATCGCGGGACCGGTGGCCAGCGCCTGCACCACGACGAGCGCCGAAAGCAGTGCGACGGTCAGCAGGTCGGCGATGCGCGCCGGGCGCGGAGCATCGAGCCATCCCTGCGGCAGCAGATACCCCACCGCCTTCAAGCCGAGACAGAGAATGGATGCCGCGAGCACGGCGGTCCACAGGGTCATGGCATCCCCTTCTCATCGTCCGCGACGGGGGCGGCGGCTCGCGGGTCGAACCATCCGAGCACGACGGCGACACCGGCCGCCGCGATGACGGGGATACCGGGCATGACCCAGGGCGTCAGCACCGCGGCGACGATCGCCGCCCCGACCGCGACCGCGATCGGCTGGCGTCCGCGAAGGCGCGGCCACAGCAGGGCGAGGAAGGCGGCGGCCGCCGCGGCATCCAGCCCCCACGCGCGAGGGTCGCCCAGGACGTCGCCCAGCAGTGCCCCCGCGAGTGTCGTGACGTTCCAGCCCACCCAGATCGCCACTCCCGTGACCCAGAATCCCGTTCGCCGGGCGACCGGCGTCGCTTGCGCGAGCGACACAGCCACCGACTCGTCGATCGTGAACGGCGTCGCCAGGGCGCGGCGCCAGGGTCCGCGGCCGATCACGGGCGACATCCTCATCGCGTATGCGGCGTTGCGCACACCGAGCAGCACCGCCGAGGCGATCGCGGCCGGCGCCGCGGCCATGCCACCGGCGGCCAGGACGCCGACGAAGGCGAACTGCGAGCCACCCGTGAACATGAGCAGGCTGAGAACGCACGTCTGCCAGACATCGAGACCGGATGCCACCGACAGCGCCCCGAACGAGATGCCGTAGGCGCTGGTCGCCAACGCCACGGCGAGGCCCTGGCGGGCGGCGTCGTGGCGGGGTGTTCGGTCGATCGAACGCATGATCAGAGTCTTGAACGTCGCACGGTGTTCGTCAAGTCGAACGTTCGGCGACCATAATGAACACATGAGCGATCTCGGCGACCGCATCGCGGCGACCCTCCGACGCGAACGCGAGCGCCGCGACCTGAGCGTCTCCGAGCTGGCGCGGCGGGCCGGCGTCGCGAAGGCGACGGTGTCGCAACTCGAGAACGGCGGCGGCAACCCCAGCGTCGAGACGCTGTGGGCGCTGGCCACCGCCCTCGAGGTCCCGTTCGCGGTCCTCGTCGACGAGGGCGTTCCCTCCCCCACCCTGATCCGTCGCGGCGAGGCGGCGACGGCGGTGCCCTCGTCGGCGTCCGACTACCTCGCCGTGCTGTTGTCCGCCAGTCCCCCACACGCCCGCCGCGACATCTACCTGCTCACCGCCGAACCGGGGAGCCCCCGCCTGTCGGATCCGCATCCGCGCGGCACCGTCGAACACGTGATCCTGGTGAGCGGGCGGGGCCGCGTCGGCCCTGCCGACGCTCCCTACGAGCTCGATCCCGGCGACTACCTCTCCTACCCCGGCGACGCACCGCACGTGTTCGAAGCCCTCACGCCGGGCATGAGCGCGGTCTGCGTCGTCGAATCGCGGTGACGTCGCGGCGAGACCGGAACGGGACTATCCTGCCCCGCATGAGCCGCATCTTCGACACGGCGTTCTCGGCGGTGTACCCGCTCTACCTCGCGAAGGTCGAGCGGAAGGGGCGCACGCGTGACGACCTCGACACCACGCTGCGCTGGCTCACCGGATTCGACGAGCACGAACTCGCGCAGCACGTCGACGGCACCACGAGCTTCCGCGACTTCTTCGCCGCCGCTCGCCTCAATCCCCTGTCGGTCAACGTCACCGGTGTCATCTGCGGCGTCCGCGTCGAAGAGATCGAGGACCCGCTGATGTATCGCATCCGTGTGCTCGACAAACTCGTCGACGAGCTGGCGAAAGGACGACCCCTCACGAAAGTGCTTCGCGAGGGGTCGTCGGTGTGACGCGGAGGGTCAGACGTTCGCGTCCTGACGCTTGGCGCGGGAGGCCGCGCGACCGCGCTCGGTCGCATCCAGCACGACCTTGCGGATACGCACCTTCTCGGGCGTGACCTCGACGCATTCGTCGTCGCGGGCGAACTCGAGCGACTCCTCCAGCGTGAGGATGCGCGGGGGCGTCATCGACTCGAAGGAGTCGGAGGTCGACGAACGCATGTTCGTCAGCTTCTTCTCCTTGGTGATGTTGACGTCCATGTCGTCGGCGCGCGAGTTCTCGCCGATGACCATGCCCTCGTAGACCTCTTCGGTCGGCTGCACGAAGAAGCTCATGCGCTCCTGCAGCGCGATCATCGCGAACGGCGTGACGACGCCCATGCGGTCGGCCACGATGGAGCCGTTCTGGCGGGTCGTGATCGAGCCGGCCCAGTCGTCGTAGCCGTGGGAGATCGCGTTGGCGATACCGGTGCCGCGAGTGATCGTGAGGAACTCGCTCCGGAACCCGATGAGACCGCGCGACGGGACGACGAACTCCATGCGCACCCAGCCGGTGCCGTGGTTCGTCATGTTGTCCATGCGGCCCTTGCGCGCGGCCATGAGCTGCGTGATCGCACCCAGGTGCTCCTCGGGGGCATCGATCGTGAGGTGCTCGTACGGCTCCTTCAGCTTGCCGTCCTCGCCGCGCTTGGTGACGACCTGCGGCTTGCCGACGGTGAGCTCGAAGCCCTCACGACGCATGTTCTCGACGAGGATCGCCAGCGCGAGCTCGCCACGGCCCTGGACTTCCCAGGCATCCGGGCGTCCGATGTCGACGACCTTCAGCGAGACGTTACCGATGAGCTCGCGGTCGAGGCGATCCTTGACCATGCGGGCGGTGAGCTTGTGACCCTTGACCTTGCCCATGAGCGGCGAGGTGTTCGTGCCGATCGTCATCGAGATCGCCGGGTCGTCGACCGTGATGGCCGGCAGCGGCCGAACGTCCTCTGGGTCGGCGATCGTCTCGCCGATCGTGATGTCGGGGAAACCGGCGATCGCGACGATGTCACCGGGACCGGCGGACTCGGCGGGGAAACGGTCCAGAGCCTTCGTGATGAGCAGCTCCGTAATGCGCGCGTTCGAGTGCGAACCGTCGTGACGCACCCACGCGACCGTCTGCCCCTTCTTCAGCGTGCCGTTGAAGACGCGCAGCAGCGCGAGGCGGCCGAGGAACGGGCTGGAGTCGAGGTTGGTCACCCACGCCTGCAGGGGCGCCTCGTCGTCGTAGGACGGGGCCGGGACGTGCTCGAGGATCGCACCGAAGAGCGGCTCGAGGTCGTCGTTGTCGGGCAGCGAGCCGTTGTCCGGGCGGTTGAGCGACGCGGCACCCGCGCGGCCCGAGGCGTAGACGACCGGAACGTCGAGCAGCGCGTCGACGTCGAGGTCGGGCACGTCGTCGACGAGGTCGGAGGCCAGGCCCAGCAGAAGGTCGTGCGCCTCTTCCTCGACCTCGGCGATGCGCGCGTCGGGGCGGTCGGTCTTGTTGACCAGGAGGATGACGGGGAGCTTCGCCTCGAGCGCCTTGCGCAGCACGAAGCGGGTCTGGGGCAGCGGACCCTCGGACGCGTCGACCAGCAGCACGACGCCGTCCACCATGGACAGCCCGCGCTCGACCTCGCCACCGAAGTCGGCGTGACCCGGGGTGTCGATGACGTTGATCGTCACCGGAACGTTGGTGTGGGCACCGTTGTACGTGATCGCCGTGTTCTTGGCGAGGATCGTGATGCCCTTCTCACGCTCGAGGTCGTTCGAGTCCATCGCGCGTTCTTCGACGTGCGCGTGGTCGCCGAACGAGTTGGTCTGGCGGAGCATGGCGTCGACGAGGGTCGTCTTGCCGTGGTCGACGTGCGCGACGATCGCGACGTTACGGAGGTCAGGACGAAGGGCGTGCGCCATGGAGGGTCTCCAGGAAAATTCGGGGTTGCGCCCGGAATCGGGCCTCTACAGTCTACCGGGCGCTCGCGACACTCCCGGCAGACGACGCGAAAGGGGCGGCATCCCCTCAGGAATGCCGCCCCTCGTGAGCGCGGAGACTCAGCTGTTGGCGAAGCCCACGATGGACCAGTCGATCGTCTCGAACTGGGTCGCGCCCCAGTTCACGAGACCTTCCTTGACGGCCCAGACGTTGGGCAGCGGCGCGATCGGGATGATCGGCACCGACTCCCACAGCACCTTGTCGATCTCCTGCGCGGTCTCGATGCGCTTGGCCGGGTCGAGCTCGTTGTTGGCCTGCTCCCACAGGCCGTCCAGACGCTCGTCTGCGATGCCCGTGAAGTTCTGCTCGGAGTCCACGGGCGTGAACAGCGACCGCGACGACGAGATCGGGTAGGCCGTACCCACCCAGGAGAACGTCACCATCTCGAAGTCGCCCGGGATGATGTAGTCGCTGAAGTACCCGCCCACCGGAACCGAGACCAGGTCGACAGGGATGCCGAACTCACCGAGGTCGGCCTGGATCTGCTCCGCGCGCTGGATGTTGGTCGCGGTGTCGGCGGGGACCGTCACCGTGAACTTCAGCGGCGTGCCGTCCTTGACCCAGGAGTCGCCGTCCTTGGTGTAGCCGGCGTCTTCGAGGAACTTCGCCCCGGCATCGGTGTCGTACGGCAGCGCCTCGTCGGTGTAGCCGTCCTGACCGGGCATGAAGATGTAGCTGCCCTGCGTGATGGCGGGGACTCCCACCGGCGAGTTCGCGGTGTTGGCGATCTGCTCGCGGTTGACGATGGATGCCACGGCCTTGCGGACGTTGACGTCGGCGAGGGGTCCGTCCGAGGCGCGCATGGTGATGTGCGTCCACGTGAGACCGTTCGAGGCCTGGATCTGGGCGCCCTGCACGTTCTGTGCGGTCTGGTAGAGGTCGGCGTTGGCCGAGATCTCGACGGCGTCGATCTCACCGTTGCTGAACGAGGAGCCCTGCTGGTCCTGGCTCACCGCCTGGAACACGATCGTGTCGAGCTTGGGCGTCTCGCCCCACCACATGGGGTTGCGCTCGAGCGTCACGATGCCGGCGGTGGAGTCGATCGAGCGCACCTTGAACGGGCCCGAGGACGGCACCGCCTGCGAGGTGTAGCCGGTGTTGAAGGTGGTGGGGTCGGCGGTGACGCTCGCCTTGAGCACGGGGCTCAACAGCGACTGCCAGTCGGCGAAGACCGAAGAGAAGGTGATCTTCAGGTCGAATTCGTTCTCGCCCTGCTCCACCGACTCGACCTGATCCCATCCGGTGGTCGAGGTGACGACGTAGTCGGGGTTCGAGCCGTTGTTGGCCTTCCACATCCCCTGGTAGTCAGCGACGGTGATGGGCGTGCCGTCCTCCCAGACGGCATCCGGGTTCAGCTTGACTTCGACGACCTGGGGGTCCTCGCTGACGAGCTCGGCCGAGGACGCGTAGTTCTCGTCGACGACGGGCTCACCCGACTCGTTGATCTTGATCGGACCGCCGCTCATCGTCGCGTAGATGTCGTTGGTGTCGCGCTCGTTGCCGTCGATCTGGTAGATGTTCCAGTTCACTGGCAGCGCCGAGACAGCGAGCTTGAGGTCGCCGCCATCCTGCACGTCGGCGGCATCGGCACGAACCCACGCGGTCGAGGGCAGGGCGTTCTGGTCCTCGGGGTTGGCGGACGGGGCCGCCGTGTTGCCCGGGGCGCAGCCGGCGATCGCCAGCGCGGCGGCGCTCAGCAGCGCGAGCGCGCCGAGTGCCTTTGCTTTGCGCATTCTCATGTGATCAGTCCTCTCTGTGGTGATCGGGGAGGGCCCCCGACGACGTGGTGCCGTCGATCGGGGACGTTCGGGGGGATCCGGCCGCTGTCTCGAGGACGAGGTCGGACCGTTCGGCGTAGTGGCACGCCACCCGGGACCGCGCCGAGGGGCGCAGGCTCGGGTCGTCGGAGTCGCACCGGCGCCGGTCGGCGTCGGGCAGCAGGCGGTAGAGCGGGCACCGCGTGCGGAATCGGCATCCCGATATCTCCTGGGTGGGGCTGGGCAAGTCGCCGTCCAGCAGGATGCGGGTGCGCGAACGCTCGACGCGCGGATCCGGGATGGGCGCCGCGGAGATCAGGGCCTTCGTGTACGGATGCCTCGGGTCGTCGAACACGGCGTCGACCGGGCCCTGCTCCACGATGCGACCGAGGTACATCACGGAGACGTCGTCCGCGATCTGCCGGACGACCGCGAGGTCGTGCGCGACGAAGAGGAACGACAGCCCGAGCCGTTCCTTGAGGTCCTCGAGGAGATTGATGACACCGGCCTGGATGGAGACGTCCAGGGCCGAGACGGGCTCGTCGAGCACAACGACGGACGGGTCGGTCGCGAGAGCGCGCGCGATGCCGATGCGCTGACGCTGGCCGCCTGAGAACTCGTGCGGGTAGCGGTCGGCCATGGCCGGGTCGAGTCCGACGAGTTCGAGCAGCTCGGTGACCTTGCGGTCGCGCTCGGCGCGGGGCACCCCCTGGACCAGCAGCGGTTCGGTGATCACTTCACCAACCGGCAGCCGTGGGTCGATCGCTCCCATGGGGTCCTGGAAGACGATCTGGATGCTCTTTCGCAGCGCCGCCTTGTCTTTACGGCCGACCGTCCCGACGTCGGCACCGTCGATGCGGATCGTGCCCTGCTGGGGTGCGACCATCTCCATGATCTCGAGGATCGTCGTGGTCTTGCCGCAGCCCGACTCGCCCACGAGGCCCATGGTGCGTCCCGGCTGGATCGAGAAGGAGATGCCGTCGACGGCGCGCACCGTGCCGATGCGCCGCGGGAAGACCGCACCCTTCATCAGGGGGAAGTGCTTCACGAGGTCGGTCACCTCGACCGCGGGTGTGACGTCGGCCCGCGGCGGCGGTACCTCCCCCAGAGCCACGGGTCGCGGGAAGATGTCGGGCCGCGCGAGGGTCCCCGAGGCGATCTCGTCGGCGCGGATGCACGCCGCGACGTGATCGTCGTCGACCGTCCCGTGCGGGACCAGCTCGGGCTCGACGTCGTGGCACGCGTCGATCGCGATCGGGCACCGCGCCGCGAACGGGCACCCCTTCGGGAGGGCGGACAGGGACGGCGGACGACCTTCGAGGGGCACCAGACGGTGCGATCCGGCGGTCTGCATGTTCGGTACCGAACGCAGCAGGCCCACCGTGTACGGCATGTGCGGGTCGTGGAAGATCTCGTCGACCGACCCGCGCTCGACGAGCTTCCCCGCGTACATGACCGCGACGCGGTCGGCGTGACCGGCGACAACGCCGAGGTCGTGGGTGATGAGGACGACGGCGGCGCCGGTGACCTCGCGGGCCTTCTGCAGCACCTCGAGGATCTGCGCCTGAATCGTCACGTCGAGGGCCGTGGTCGGCTCATCGGCGATGATCACGCGGGGGTCGTTCGCGATGGCCATGGCGATCATGGCGCGCTGACGCATTCCGCCGGAGAACTCGTGCGGGTAGGCGCGGGCGCGACGCTCGGCATCCGGGATGCCGACCAGCTTCAGGAGCTCGACCGAGCGGGCGTGGGCGCCCTGCGCCGACAGGGACCGGTCGTGCAGGCGAAGCCCCTCGGAGATCTGCTCACCCACCGTGTACACCGGCGTCAGTGCGGAGAGCGGGTCCTGGAACACCATCGCCAGCTCGGCTCCGCGGATCTTGGAGAGCTGCCTGTCGTTCATCGACAACAGGGAACGGCCGTTGTACTGGATGTCGCCCTCGACGCGCGCGTTCGAGGGGAGCAAGCCCATCACGGCCAGCGACGACACCGACTTGCCCGAGCCGGACTCCCCCACGATGCCGAGGAACTCTCCCTCGTGCACGTCGTAGGAGATGCCGCGCACGGCGCGCACGGCGTTGCCGTCGCGCTGCGGGAAAGTGACGCTGAGGTCGCGCACCGACAGCAGCGGGGATCCGCCGGCGGTGGGCGACAGCGTCGCGGAACGGGGGTCAGTCACGGTTCGCTCCCGAGGTGGGGTCGATGGCGTCGCGCAGCGCGTCGCCGATGAGGCTGATGGCCAGCAACAGCACGATGAGCACGCCCGCCGGGTAGACGAAGAGCCAGGGCCGCGTCACCGCGGCCGAGGTGCCGGCCGCGAGCAGCGTGCCGAGCGAGACGTCGGGCGGCTGCACACCGAAGCCGAAGTAACTCAGCGAGGTCTCCGCCATGATCGCGGCGACGACGCCGAGGGTCGCGTCGATGATGAGCAGCGAGGCGATGTTGGGGATGATGTGCCGAGCGAGGATCTGTCGCGTCGGCATCCCCATGTACCGTGCCGCACGGACGAAGTCCCGGTTGCGGAGCGATCGCGTCTGGTTCCGCACCACCTGGGCGAGGATCATCCAGCTGAAAGCGGCGAGGAAGAACGTCAGCGCGAGCCACGACAGCCCACGGGTCAACGGGCTCAGCAGCACGAGGATGAAGAACGAGGGGATCACCAGCAGCAGGTGGATGATCCAGCCGATCACGGCGTCGATCTTCCCGCCCAGGTAGCCGGCGACCGAACCGACGGCCGCCGCGATGAGCGTTGCACCGATGCCGGCGAGAGCGCCGATGACGATCGACTTCTGCAGCCCCACGAGGGTTTGGGCGTAGATGTCCTGCCCGATGCCGTTGGTGCCGAACCAGTGCAGCTGCGTGGGGCCGAGGCCGACGTTGAGGAAGTCGCGCTCACTTGCGTCGTAGGGGTACAGCAGCGGCCCGATGAAGGCCCACAGCACGATGAAGACGAGGATGGCTGCGCCGACCCAGAACCGGGGCATCCGACGCAGGCGCGCACGGACCAGCGCGCCGCGCGAGAGCGGCTTGCGCGTGCGCGTCACCGGGCTGATGGCATCCAGGGTGCCGTCGACGGCTTCTTCCTGCATGGTCATGTCAGCTCCTCACTCTCGGGTCGAGGGCTGCATAGAGCACTTCGGACAGGGTCGACGACAGCAGGACGAGGACGGCGACGAACAGCGTCGACCCGGCGACGGCGTTGATGTCCTGCTGCGTCACGGCGTTGAGCTGGAACTGCCCCATGCCGCGCCACGAGAAGACGATCTCGAGCATCGTCGACCCAGCGATGAGCGTGCCGAAGCTGTAGGCGAAGAACGTGGACATCGGGATCAGGGCGATGCGCACGCCGTGACGGAAGAGGGCTTGCGTGCGCGGCAACCCCTTCGCCCGTGCCGTGCGGATGTAGTCCGCACCGAGCACGTCGAGCATCATGCTCCGCTGGTAGCGCGAATACGACGCCGCGCTGATGAGGACGAGGGCGATCGTGGGCAGCAGCAGGTGGACGGCCCGGTCGGCGACGACCGGCCAGAACCCTTCGATTCCGGCCGTGTACTCGCCGGTGAATCGGATGGCCTGCGTGCCGATCAGGTTGTTGAATCCCGTCGCCGCGATCATGAGCAGCACGCCGATGACGAACGTCGGGGTCGCGAACACGAGGTACGACGCGTAGGTCGTCACCTGGTCGGCCGCCCGGTACTGCCGCACCGCGCCCCACACACCGATGAGGACGCCCACGACCGCGCCGATCAGCGAACCGATCAGCAGCAGGCGCAGGCTCGTACCGGCGCGCGCGGCGATCTCGGCGGTCACCTGCTGGCCGCCGATGGTCGTGCCGAGGGAGAACTGGGTGAAAAGGTTCACCAGCCAGTTCCACAGGCGCACGATGATCGGCACGTCGGGGTTGGCACCCAGCGCGTCGAGGCTCGCGATGATCGACTCCTGCGGCGGACGCGGGTTCATCCCGTAGAAACGATCCTGGGGCTTCAGGAGGGCGCTCCCCAGCACGTAGGCCAGGCAGGTCGCCAGAAGGCTGAGAACGGCGTAATTCAAAAACCGTCGGAGGACGTACAGCGTCATGACGCGTGCGGGCCCGTCCGGAGCTCTTCGGAGGTGTACATCATGGGGGGGGGATCCTCTCGCCTTCGAGACCCCCGCTGCTGATCGTGTCCGGCGTGGGATCTGGATCGACCCTACGTCGAGCTCTTCTCGTGAAGGGTGCCGGGGGAACACACTTTTCACGACCGTAACAATGCGATGACATAGCGCTTTGTCACAGAGAGCTACGCCGAGCGCTACATCGCGCTCAACGAACAACTCCTGAAATGAACAAAGAGATCGTAACCCAGACGATCAGTACGCCCAGTGAAATGAGTGAGGGAATGTCCCACGCGCGCCGTACGGCGCCGGCCGGGGCGCCCTCGCGCGCCGACTCCCAGACATCCCGGATCAGCGCGAGATCGCGGATCGCCGGCGGTTCGCGGTGCCGCCCCTCACCGTCGCGTCGCAGCGGCGGGCGTCCGGGCCGTCCGGCGACGGGACCGCCGTACGCCTTGTAGACCCGCGGCTCGTCCGTGCGCACCTCCAGCTGCCACCGCATGGCGATGTCGGATACGCGGGCCCAGGGGATCGCCACGGTTCTCAGGGGGTTGTGGATCCGGATGCCGGAGGCGTCGATGCGCACGTGCGGGGCGAACAGCAACGCGTACACGGCCCACAACGCCAGCAGGAGCCAGGGCGCGATCAGGAGCATCTCCCCCAGGCCCGCGCGCAGCGCGGCGTCGCCGAGGAGGACGATGGCCAGGACCGCGCCGAGGATGAGCCCGAACACGGCGGACGGGGCGCGGAACACCCGTGGGTGCTCCGCGCCCCGGAAGCGCTCGTCGCGCGTCACTGGCCGCCGAGGGACAGCGTCGCACCCGGGATGGCATCCAACAGGCGGCGCGTGTACTCCTGCGACGGCTGCGCGAAGATCTCGTCCACGGTCCCCTGCTCGACGAGCTTGCCCCGCTCCATGACGCACACCAGGTCGGCGGCGACGCGCACCACCGCGAGGTCGTGCGTGATGAACAGGTAGGTCAGTCCGAGCTCGGCCTGGAGCTCTGCCAGCAGCTGCAGGATCTGCGCCTGCACCAGGACGTCAAGGGCCGAGACAGCCTCGTCGAGCACGAGGATGTCGGGCTTGAGCGCCAAAGCGCGCGCGATCGCGACACGCTGCCGCTGACCGCCCGACAACTCGTTCGGGTACCGGGATGCCAGCTCCTGGGGCAGGGCGACCTGCTCGAGGAGCTCCTCCACGCGCTCGCGGCGCGAGGCGTTGTCGCCGACCTTGTGGATGTTCAGCGGCTCCGCGATGAGGTTGCCGATGCTGCGCAGCGGATCGAGTGAACCGTACGGGTCCTGGAACACCGGCTGCATGCGGCGGCGCAGGGCGAAGGTGTCCTTCGCCGACAGCTTGCCGGTGTTCACGCCATCCACCTCGATGGAGCCCGAGGTGGGCTCCTCGAGCTTGAGGACCATCTTCGCGATGGTCGACTTGCCCGAACCCGACTCGCCCACGAGCGCGAGGGTCTTGCCGCGCGGGATCTCGAACGAGACACCGTCGACGGCCCGGAACTGCTCGCTGCGGAACCCGCCCTGGCGGATCTTGTACTCCTTGACCAGGTCCGTGACCTTCACCGTCGCCGGGGCGTCGATGTCGGACTCGCGCAGGATGCCGCGGTCTTCCACGGTGGCCTGGATCCGCTGGGACGCGATGCTGGGCGCCGCGGCGACGAGGCGCTGCGTGTACGGGTGCTGAGGGTTCTCGAGGATCTCGCGGCTCGGACCCGACTCCACGATCTCGCCCTGGTTCATCACCACGATGGTGTCGGCGCGCTCGGCGGCCAGACCCAGGTCGTGGGTGATGAGCAGCACGGACGTGCCGCGCTCCCGGGTGAGGGATGCCATGTGGTCGAGGATCACGCGCTGAACGGTCACGTCGAGAGCCGACGTCGGCTCGTCCGCGATCAGGAGCTTCGGGTCGGCCGCGAGGCCGATACCGATGAGCGCGCGCTGCCGCATACCGCCCGAGAACTGGTGCGGGAACTGGTGCAGACGGCGCTCGGCGTCGGCAAGGCCGGCCTGCTTCAGCACCTCGATCGCGCGGGCTTCCACGTCCTTGCGTCCGGTGGCGATGCCGTTGGCGCGGATCGCCTCCTTCACCTGGAAGCCGATGCTCCACACCGGGTTCAGGTTGGACATCGGGTCCTGCGGCACGTATCCGATGTCGCGACCGCGCACGGACTCGAACTGCCTCTGGGACAGGCCGGTGAGCTCGCGACCGTCGAGCGTGATGCTGCCCGCGGTGACCTGACCGGTGCCGGGGAGCAGACCGATGACTGCGGACGCCGTCGTGGACTTGCCCGAGCCGGACTCACCGACGATGGCGACGGTCTGCCCGGGGAACACATCGAGGCTGACCCCGTGGAGCACCTCGCGGGTGCCCCCCTCGCCCTGGAAAGCGACCTTCAGGTCGCGCACGGACAGCAGAGGCGTCATGGTGGCGTCGCTCATCGGCGGGCCCTCGCTCTCGGGTCGATGGCGTCTCGAATGAGCTCGCCCAGCAGAATGAACGACAGCACCGTCACGGTCAGGGCGATGGACGGCCAGATGAGAGCCATCGGCGCCACCCGCAGCGACTGCTGCGCCTGACTGATGTCGTTACCCCACGACATCGTGTCGCCGCCGAGTCCGACACCCAGGAACGACAGCGTCGCTTCGGCCACGATCGCGGCAGCGAGGCTGATCGTGGTCACCACGAGCAACGGGGCGATCGCGTTCGGGATGACGTGCGTGAGCAGCGTCCGGAACCGGGTCTGCCCCAGCGCTTGAGAGGCCGCGACGAAGTCGGCCTGCCGGACGCGCAGCACCTCGGCGCGCACGACTCGGGCCGTGGACGCCCAGGCGAAACCGCCGATCGCGACCGCGAGGGTGATGACGTTGCGGAACTGCGAGAACACGCTCATCACGACGATCGCCGCGAGGATGTAGGGGATCGAGAAGAAGATGTCGCCGATACGGGACAGCACGGCGTCGAGCCAGCCGCCGTAGAAACCGGCGAGCGAGCCCATGATCAAGCCGATGACGGTTCCGATCAGCGTCGCCAGCAGACCCACCGAGAGCGAGGTGCGGGCACCCCACACGATGCGGGAGAACGTGTCGCACCCCTGGAACGTGTAGCCCAGGATGTGGCCCGGGGCGGGGCCGCCGTTGCTGTTGGAGAGTTGGCAGTCGTTGTTCGGAGGCACCTGAGTGAACAGCGTCGGCCACACCGCCATCAGGATGACGACGGCCATGACCGCCAGGGCGATCCAGAACGTGGGGCGGCGGCGCAGGTCACGCCAGGCGTCGAGCCACAGGTTGCTCTTGCGCGCCGACACGCGCACGGCATCTACCGCGATCGTGTCGGTCTTGGCGGGCGCGACGTAATGCGGCGCGGGGAAGGGACTACTTGACATAGCGGATCCTCGGGTCCAGGAGGCCGTACAGGAGGTCGACGACGAGGTTGACCAGCACGTAGATGATGACGAAGACGGTGACGAAGGACACCACCGTGGGTCCCTCACCGCGGATCGTCGCCTGATACAGGGTGTTGCCGACGCCGGGGATGTTGAAGATTCCCTCGGTGACGGTGGCGCCCACCAGAAGCACGCCGAAGTTGGTGGCGGAGTTCGTGATGACCGGGATGAGCGAGTTGCGCAGCACGTGCACCGGGATGACGCGACGACGCGACAGGCCCTTGCTGTAGGCGGTGCGCACCCAGTCCTGGTTGAGCGTGTCAATGACGGAGCCGCGCATGAGGCGCATGCTCGTGGCGAAGAGGCTCAGACCGAGCACGATCGCGGGCAACCACAGGTCTCCCCAGTCGTTCTGAGACCCCACCGTCGGACGGAACCAGCCCAACTGAACGGCAAGGAAGTACTGGGCGAGGAAGCACGCGACGAAGATCGGCAGCGCCACGAACAACAGGGCGACGATGAGCGCCACGTTGTCGAACAGCTTGCCCTTGCGGATTGCGGAGATCGTGCCGACCACGACAGCGAGCACGAGCTCGATCGCAAGCGCCATGATCGCCAGTCGCGCCGTGACAGGGAGCGTCCGTGCGAGGACTTCGCTCACGGCCTGGCCGGAGAACGTCGTCCCGAGGTCGCCGCGGAAGATTCCGGCGATGTAGAGGAAGTACTGGACGATGAAGGGCTGGTCCAGGTGGTACTGCGCGCGCAGGGCTTCGACGACCTGCGGTGCGGGGGTCTTGTCGCCGAAGAGCCCGAGAATCGGGTCGCCGGGCATGGCGAAGACCATGAAATAGATGAGCAGCGTCGCCCCGAAGAACACGGGGAGGACCTGCAGCAGACGTCTGAGGATGTAGCCGAGCATCCGCTCTCTTTTCGAACGTGGGAAACGCCTCAGCGGACGTTGAGTGGGGGGCGGCGCCGAAAGGCACCGTGCCGTTCTATCACACGTCGTTTGAGGCCTGGCTGGCAGGCCGCGAGGCGGTGACGAATCCGTCACCGCCTCGCGGTTGAGATCGGAAGGGTTACTTCGTGATCTCGTAGTACAGCGGAACCGAGTTCCAGCCGAACTGGACGTTCTGGACGCCGTCGGCGTAGCCGCCGTCGACGTTGGCGTACCAGAGCGGAATGGCGGGCAGGTCCTGCAGGAGAACCTCCTGAGCCTTCTGGAAGTCCGCGTTCTGCGCCTCGAGGTCGGTCTCGGCAATACCGGCGGACAGGAGCTGATCGAACTCGGGGTTCGAGTAGTCACCGTCGTTCGAGGAGGCGTCGGTCGCGTAGAGCGGGCCGAGGAAGTTGTACAGACCGGGGTAGTCGGCCTGCCAACCGGTGCGGAACGCCGTCTGGATGCTGCGGTCGGTGATGGCCGAGCGGGCTTCCTTGAACGTCGGGTACGGCGCGCCGGACGCGTCGATGCCGAGGGTGTTCTTGATCGAGTTCGTCACGGCGTCGACCCAGGACTGGTGTCCACCGTCGGCGTTGTAGGCGATCTGGAAGGTACCGGTCCACGGCGAGATGGCGTCGGCCTGGGCCCACAGTTCCTTCGCCTTGTCCGCGTCGTACTTCAGGACGTCAGCGCCCTCGAGCGAGTCCGACCACCCGGCGATGACCGGCGACGTGAAGTCGCTGGCCGGGGTGCGGGTGCCCTGGAAGATCGTCTCGGTGATCTCGTCGCGGTTGATGGCCATCGACAGCGCCTGGCGGCGCAGCTTGCCTTCCTCACCGCTGAAGTGCGCGAGGCGCTCCGGGATCGTGAACGACTGGAACACGGCAGCCGGCTGGTTGACCGCACGGTCACCCAGGTCGGACTGGAACGTGG
The DNA here is from genome assembly GCF_047238045.1 of Microbacterium canaveralium. Lineage (NCBI taxonomy): Bacteria > Bacillati > Actinomycetota > Actinomycetes > Micrococcales > Microbacteriaceae > Microbacterium > Microbacterium canaveralium. Next base: position 2,023,341 of record NZ_JBDFMA010000003.1, read on the forward strand.
CCAGCGAGGCCGACGGGATGCCGTCGATCACGTCGACGTTGCCGCCGAGCAGGTCGGCGTAGGCCGCATCCTGCGTGGCGTAGAAGATGATCGACAGGCCACCGTTGGCGACGGTGCGGCCGCCCTGGTAGTCGTCGTTCTTCACGAGGTCGATCTGCACGTTGTGCTGCCACGCGCCGTCGCCGGAGAGCTTGTACGGGCCGTTGCCGACCGGGTTCTCACCGAACGCCGCCATGTCGTCGAAAGCCGAGTCGGGCAGCGGGAAGAACGCCGAGTAGCCCAGACGCAGCGCGAAGTCGGAGGCCGGCTTGCTGAGCGCGATCGTGAACGTGTAGTCGTCGACCTTCTGCAGGCCCGTCAGCTCGGAATCCTCGTCGTAGCTGAAGCCGACGATGTCCTCGAAGAAGTAGCTGTTGAGCTGGTTGTTCGAGAGCTTCGCGCCGTAGTTCCAGGCCTTGATGAAGTTGTCGGCCTTGACCTCGGTGCCGTCCGTGAACTTCTGACCCTTCTTCAGGGTCACCGTGAGGTTCTGCGGGTCGTTGGTCACGATGGACTCGGCCATGTCGTTGACCGGGGCGCCCTCGGCGTCGTAGTACACGAGTCCGGCGAAGATCGAGTCGAGGATCTTGCCACCGCCGACCTCGTTCGTGTTGGTCGGGATGAGCGGGTTCTGGGGCTCAGATCCGTTGGTTCGAATGATCGCGGTGGCGTCGCCGGACGACGACGATCCTCCGTTGTCTCCGCCCGAGCAGCCGGCGAGCATAAGCCCGACAGCTCCCAGCAGCGCGAGACTGGAGAGGGCAATCTTGTTGCGCTTCACAGTTCCTCCAGGGAAGGGGTAATCAATGCCCGCGCCATACCGAATCGGCGCGACAAAGCGCGACAGGATGAGCCGGGCAGGATGAGAACACCCTAGGCATGTTTACCCAGGTGCCCCAAACCTCATCCAAAAAAGTTACAGAGGCTTTACTCGAGAGGCGTTTCATGTGGCAATCTGACAAGCGGGGTGCACCCGGGGGGCCCGCACTGTGGACATATCCTCCGACGCTTCCGCGCGAGGAGATCTTCGCCCGCCGACGTCTCACGTGGGAGATCGTCCTCATCCTGCTCGTCAGCGTGGGTCAATCCGCGATCTATTCCGTCGTCGCCTTCATTCGCGCCGCGACCCGCGCGCCCATCTCCCAGCAACAAACGCAGCTGAATCCGTCGCGCAGCGACGAACCGTTCTGGGACGCGCTCTACCAGTTCCTCGGCATCTTCTTCTCGCTCGCGTTGGTAGCCGTCGCCGTCTACCTCCTCTGGGAGCCCGCCAACAATGCGCTCCGCAGAATCGGTCTGGATTTCCGCCGGTTCGGCTCGGACACCCTCCGCGCCGTGGCCCTCGTGGTCCTCATCGGGGCGCCTGGAATCGGCGTCTACGCCGTCGGTCGACTCCTCGGCCAAAGCATCACCGTCGTACCCGCTCCCTTGGACTCGTCCTGGTGGGTCATCGCGCTCCTCGTGCTCGCCGCCGTGCGCGCGGGCCTCACCGAGGAGGTCATCTTCCTCGGCTACCTCTTCGACCGACTGCGTCGGCTCGGATGGTCGTGGACCGGCATCATCGTGTCCACGGCACTCCTGCGCGGGAGTTACCACCTGTACCAGGGCTGGCCGTCCGCCTTGGGGAACGTCGTGATGGGGCTGGTGTTCGGATGGTGCTACCGGCGGTGGGGACGCGTGATGCCGCTGGTCATCGCGCACACGCTGATCGATGTGGTCGCCTTCGTCGGCTACCCGCTGGCTGCGGCGTGGTGGCCCGGGGTCTTCGCTCCCCCGACGCCCTCGCCCACCCCGACGTCGTGAGACGCGGCGCGGTGCGTCACGGCGTCGGGGGTGTCCAGGTCCAGAACGCCGGCGGGATGCCATCGGGTTCGGCGGTGTAGGTCACTCCTCCGACGCCCTTCCCCACGGCCACGGCGCCCGTGCGCTCGAGAAGCGGGACTCCCGCGTATGCCGCGAACAGGGCCCGATCGATCTCCTGGGCGCGGGCGAGAACGTCCACCGGGTCGGTGTCGCGGATCATCTCGTCGAAGGCCTGCTCCGCCTCGACGGTGGTCACGCCCTCCGCGAGACGGTCCCGCGCCGATCGGTACAGGCTTTCGTCCTCTCCGACCCAGGCGAGAGTCGCATCCGCGGTCTCGTTCTCGGCCGCCGCGCGGACCGCGATGCCCGCCTCCGCGCCCATCGTGATCATTCTCTCGAAAACCACCGTAGAGATCGGATCCGCCGGGTCGTGAGCCACGCGGAGAACGGCCGGCCGGTCGTCCAGGGCGGAACGCGCCGCACCGGGATCGCTCCCCGTGCCGGGGGCTCCGTTTCCCGAACTCAAATCCTGATACGTCGACCCGGTTGCGGGCGACGAGAGGAAGGACTGCAGGGGACGCGCATCCGTCCTCACCTCGCCCACGGCATCCTTGACCAGCTCATCGCGGTCCAGCGAGAGGCTGACCGCTTGACGCAGGGCGGCCGGCGTGGTGTCGGCGAAGCGCAGCTGCAGCGTCTGCGGGGTGGGTCCCATGGTCACGGTGACCCCGGCGTCGGTGAGGGTCTTCACGTCCGCGGCATCCGGATCACCGATGTTCGCGATGTCCACCTCGCCCGCCGCGACGGCCGCGATCTGGGCGGCCCGATCGGGGAAGAAGCGCACCGTGATGCCCTCGAGCGCGGGGTAGTGGCCGCCCTGGTAATCGTCGCGGCGCGCGAGCGCGAGCGACGTGGTCGTGGCCTCCGTCACCGTCCACGGCCCCGCGGAGACGGCGGCGGCCGGGTCGAGCGTCCCATCCGCGGCCGCGTCGAAACCGGTGTTCCACGCCGCGGCCGCCGCAGCCAACACCGGGTTCGGTGCCTGGGGTGCCGAGGCATCCCCCTCGGGGGTCGTGAGGATCGCGGTCATGAGATCGCGGACGGTCACGCCGGCCTTGGCGGCCACAACGTGCACCGGCCTGTCGAGGAGCCACTGCCGGTTCCAGTCGGCGAACGGCTCGTCATAGGTGAGGGTGAGCGTGTCGGCCGCTCGGTCCATCGTCGGACGCGACGTCCGGGCGTTCGGATCAGCGGGGCTCGCCGTCTCGAAGTACCGCGTCCCCGAGACGACTGCTCCCGTCTCGTCGTAGCTCGCATCGTCGAAGTAGTGCGAGGAGACCGCCCAGCCGAACATGAGGTCGTCGAGGGTGATGGGGGTGCCGTCCGACCAGACCCGGTCGGGGAAGAGTTCATAGCTGACCGTGAGCGGGTCGCCCTCGATGCGCGTGATCCGCCCCAGCCCGTCGTTGGGAACCACCTGCAGGGTCCCGTCGAGCGATCCCAGATGCTCGTCGAGGAGCGCGGACATGGCGCGGTTGGCCGCGGTGTCACCGTGGACGGTGGCGGAGTTGAAGCTCGTGGGCGTCCCGACGACGCCGACGGTCAGGCTCGTGCGGGCGGGCGTCGGCTCGGCGGGCGCCGGCTCCGGAGCCGAACAGCCGGCCAGAACGGCCACCGCGGCAATCGACACGACCACCAGCCGGGAGAGGCGGCGTCGCGAGGTCATCGAGGTCTGCTGGTACTGCCCGAGGTGCACAGGGGCACCCTACCGAATGCACCCTGGGGGTTCCCGGGGCGGCGGCCTCCGGCGCCGGTTTGCAGCCGCGAGACTTCATCGCGCCGACACCACGCGGGCGACCTGCAAGGGAGTTGTCGGCGCAACGAAGTCTCGAGGCAGTAGGCAACCGGGCCACCCCTCCTCCACACGCGCCCGTGGACACGTGCGAGCTGGGGAAAGCCGCGGGCGAGCACCCCCGATCACCGACGCTGGGGCGATGATCCGGATGCCACTTCCCTCACCGATCGCTCTGCTCCCTGCCGCAGCCCTCACCCACACGACGCGCAGCATCCGACGCGGCGACGTCGTCGCCGTCGCGCGGGGCGTCTACGCCGGGGCCGCGGAGTGGGGTGCGCTCCCCCGGTGGGACCGGGATCTTGCGCGGGTGCACGCGCATCTGATGACCCATCCGGATGCCATCGTGTGTCGGGAGTCTGCGGCGTTGCTCTGGGGGCTGCCCGTGGTGGGGGCGCTCGACGCGGTGCACGTCCTGGCGCGGGGCGGGTCGACGTCACGCCGCGTGGGCGGAGCCCGCGTCCACACGAGCGCTCACGACGATCGCGTGATCGAGGAGGTCGGTGGCATCCGCCTCGCCTCCGTCGCCGACACCTGCGTGGACATCGCACGGCATCGGCATCCGGCTGTCGCACTGGCCGTCGCGGATGCCGCGGTGCGCGCAGACGCACGACTGAGCGCGGCGATTCTGGCCGCGGTGAACGAGGAGCGGGCGTCCGGCCGCGGACGACGGCGCGCGCGATGGGCGTTGGCGCGTGCGGACGGTCGCGCGGAGTCGGCGCTGGAGTCGATCAGCCGGGCGGCGATCGAGTGGTGGGGGTTTCCCGCGCCGCAGCTCCAGCAATGGATCGGCCCGGGCGGCGACGCCGACCGCACCGACATGTGGTGGCCGTCCGCGCAGGCCGCCGGTGAGGCGGACGGGCACCTCAAGTACGACGGCCGTCTCGGCGATCCGGGCGGCGCGCTTCGCGCCCGCGAGGAACGCGACCGTCGGCTGCGGCGGCGCGGTGCCCGGGCCATCGCGCACTGGTCCTGGGACGACCTGGCGGAGCCGTCGGCGTTGCGTGACATCATCCTCGGCGTCGGCCTGGTCCCCGAGTCTCTCCCCGATCTCGACTCCCTCTCGTCGCTGTCTCGGCTCCTCCGGCCCTCCCTCAACCTGCGAGACAGCATCGCGCCAACAACCCCGCTGCATTCTGCAAGGGAGTTGTCGGCGCGATGAAGTCTCGGCGAACCAAGTGGCGGCGGATCGGGGCCGCGAAGTGCGACCTACGCGAATGCCTCCGGCGGAGGGCACGAGCACACGAGGTTTCGGTCGCCGTACGCCTGGTCGATACGGCGGACGGGCGGCCAGTACTTGCCGCGGACGAGCGAGCGCTGCGGGTACACCGCCGTCTCTCGGGGATACGGATGGGTCCACTCGTTCGCGACCGCGGCCTCCGCCGTGTGGGGAGCGTTCACGAGCGGGTTGTCGTCGGCGGGCCACTCCCCCGCGGCGACGGCGAGCGCTTCGTTCTTGATCGCGATCATGGCATCCACGAACCGATCGAGTTCGGCGAGGTCCTCGCTCTCGGTCGGCTCGACCATCAGCGTGCCGGCGACCGGGAACGACATCGTCGGGGCGTGGAAGCCGTAGTCGATGAGGCGCTTCGCGACGTCGTCGACCGTGACCCCTGTCTGCTCCTTGAGTGGTCGCAGGTCGAGGATGCACTCATGCGCCACCAGACCGCCCTCACCGGCGTACAACACCGGGTAATGGGCGCGCAGACGCGCGGCGATGTAGTTCGCCGAGAGCACGGCCGCTGCCGTCGCCTGCCGCAGACCTTCGGCCCCCATCATGCGCACGTACGCCCACGAGATGGGCAGGATGCCGGCCGACCCGTACGGCGCGGCCGACACCGGGCCGCCGTCGAACACGCCGCCCGCGTGGTCAGCGCGCTGCGAGAACGGATGCGAGGGGAGGAAGGGCGCGAGGTGCGCCTTCGCCGCCACCGGACCGACGCCCGGCCCACCGCCACCGTGCGGGATGGCGAACGTCTTGTGGAGGTTCAGGTGCGACACGTCACCGCCGAGGTCGCCGAACCGCGCGAACCCGAGCAGCGCGTTGAGGTTGGCGCCGTCGACGTACACCTGCCCGCCGGCATCGTGCACGGCCTGCGTGATCTCCAGCACGTCGTGCTCGTACACGCCGTGCGTCGAGGGGTACGTGATCATCAGCGCCGACAGGGCATCGGCGTGCAGCGCGATCTTGGCGCGCAGATCATCCAGGTCGACGTTGCCTGCCTCGTCACAGGCGACGACGACGACCCGCATCCCGGCCAGGACCGCGGACGCCGCGTTGGTGCCGTGCGCCGACGACGGGATGAGACACACGGTGCGCTCGGTGTCGCCGTTCGCGTGGTGGTAGCTGCGGATCGCGAGGAGCCCCGCGAGTTCGCCCTGGGATCCCGCGTTGGGCTGCAGCGAAACGGCGTCGTATCCGGTCACTTCGGCGAGCCAGCGCTCGAGCTGCTCGATCATCTCGAGGTAGCCGTGCACATCGGCCTCCGGCGCGAAGGGGTGCACGCGCGCGAACTCGGGCCACGACACCGCGGCCATCTCGGTCGCGGCGTTCAGCTTCATCGTGCAGGAACCGAGCGGGATCATCCCGCGGTCGAGCGCGTAGTCGCGGTCGGCGAGCGTCTTGAGGTACCGCATCATCGCCGTCTCACTGCGGTGCGCGTGGAAGACGGGGTGGGTGAGGTAGGCGTCCTCGCGGTGCAGCCGCTCGGGGACACCACGCAGCGCCTCCCCCTCGGGCAGTTCCCCCGCGGTCAGACCGAACGATTCCAGGATCGCCGCGACATCGGCGTCCGTCGTCGTCTCGTCCACCGACACGCCCACGGTCGCGTCGTCGACCCACAGCACCTGGTAGCCGCGCTCGCGGGCGCGGTCGACGACGTCCTGTGCGCGCCCGGGAACGTGCACGCGGACGGTGTCGAAGAACGATTCCGCCGCGAGGTGCAGGTCGAAGGCGACGAGGGCGGATGCCAGCGAGTCGGTCGTCCGCGCGACCCGGGTCGCGATCGCCCGCAGCCCATCGGGCCCGTGGTACACCGCGTACATCGCCGCCATGACGGCCAGCAGGACCTGCGCGGTGCAGATGTTGGACGTGGCCTTCTCACGGCGGATGTGCTGCTCCCGCGTCTGCAGTGACAGGCGGTAGGCGGGGTTGCCCGCGGCATCCACCGACACGCCGACGAGACGGCCCGGAAGCTGGCGCTCCAGCCCACCGCGTACGGCCATGTATCCGGCGTGCGGACCGCCGAAGCCAAGCGGCACACCGAAGCGCTGGGTCGTGCCCACCGCGACGTCGGCGCCGAGCGTCCCGGGCGAGCGCAGCAGCGTCAGCGCCAACAGGTCGGCCGCGGCGACGACGAGCCCGCCGTGGCGGTGCACGGCCGCGGCGACGTCGGAGAAGTCCCACACGCGGCCGGTGGCACCCGGGTACTGGACGAAGGCGCCGAAGCTCTCGGGGATGTCGCCGTCGTAGGTGGTCTCGACCAGCTCGATACCGACCGCGGCGGCGCGGTGCGCGAGCAACGCCTTGGTCTGCGGCAGCGCGTCGGCGTCGACCAGGAAGACGTCGGTCTTGGTCTTCGAGGCTCGACGAGCGACGAGCATGCCCTCGACGACGGCGGTGGACTCATCGAGCATCGACGCGTTGGCGGTGGCGAGGCCCGTGAGGTCGGTCACCATCGTCTGGAAGTTGATGAGGGCTTCCAGGCGGCCCTGCGAGATCTCGGGCTGGTACGGCGTGTAGGCGGTGTACCAGGACGGGTTCTCCAGCACGTTGCGCTGAATCACCGACGGCGTGAACGTGTCGTAGTACCCGAGGCCGATCATCGGGCGGGCCGAACGGTTCGCCGATGCGAGCTCGCGCAGTTCGGCGAGCGCCTCGGCCTCGGTCGCGGCCGGAGGCAGGTCGCTCGTGGCGCGAGGCCGGACGTGGATGGATGCCGGGACGGCGGTCTCAACGAGCCGCTCGACGCTGTCGTACCCGACCACCTCGAGCATGCGGGCGCGGTCGTGGGCACCGATGCCGATGTGCCGGTCGGAGAAGGCGGCGGGTGCGATGGCATCCGTGCGGGGTGCGGTGGTCAGGCTCATGCGGTGAGGTCCTCGTACGCGGCGCGGTCGAGGAGGTCGCCGGGCAGGTCGCCGCCCAGGCGGATCTTCACGAGCCAACCCTGACCGAAGGGATCGGCGTTGACGAGCGAGGGGTCGTCCACGACGGCGTCGTTGATCTCCACGACGGTGCCATCGAGCGGGGCGTAGAGCTCGCCGACGGACTTCGTGGATTCGATTTCGCCGCAGACATCGCCCGCGGCGACCGGGGAATCGGCCGCGGGGAGTTCGACGAAGACGACGTCGCCGAGCTTCTCGGCGGCGAAGTCGGTGATCCCCACGGTGGCGACATCGCCGTCGACGGCGATCCACTCGTGCTCGGAGGTGTAACGGAGTGCGGTCAGGTCGGTCATGCGTTCCTCCGGTAGAAGGGAAGGGCGGTGACGGTCGCGGGGATTCGTGTTCCGCGCACGTCGATGGTCAGGGTGGTACCGGGTTCGGCCGCGGCCGGGGAGACGTAGGCCATGGCGATGGGGTGGCCGAGGGTGGGGCTCAGAGCGCCGCTGGTGATCTCGCCGACGTGGTCGTCTCCGTGCAGCACGGCGTAGCCTGCCCGGCCGGCGCGCTTGCCCTCCGAGACGAGGCCGACCAGCACGGGGGCATCGGCGGCCCCGGACGACAGCCCGTCCCTGCCGATGAACGCGGGCTTGTCGACGGCGACGACGCGACCGAGGCCCGCCTGTGTCGGCGTGATGTCGAGCGAGAGCTCGTGGCCGTACAGGGGCATTCCAGCCTCGAGCCGCAGGGTGTCGCGCGCGGCCAGGCCGCACGGCACCAGGCCCGCCGGGGCGCCGGCCTCCATCAGCGCATCCCAGAGGTCGCCCGCCCGCTCCACGGGGACGAGCAGCTCGTACCCGTCCTCACCGGTGTATCCCGTGCGTGCGACGAAGAGCGAGTCGCCGTCGAAGGTGCCCTCGGTGAAGGCGTAATAGCCGAGCTCGTCGAGAGGCGTCCCGAGGATCGTGACGGTGTCGACCGACTCCAGGATGCCGCGTGCTCGCGGCCCCTGGAGGGCGACCAGGGCCACGGCATCCGTCACGTCCTCGATGCGCGGGGCGCCGCCCCCGGACACGACACCGAATACGCCGCCGGGCGGCGGTCCGTCGATGAACGCCTGCGCCGCCGACCAAGTGGCGCGCGCGTGGTCGAACGCGGAGGCGACCGCCTCGCGGTTGCTCGCGTTCGCGATCACGAGGTAGTACTGCTCGCCGGTGCGGTAGACGATGACGTCGTCGACGATGCCGCCCGACTCGGCGAGCACGAGCGAGTACTTGGCCTTACCGATCTTCATGGCGGAGACGCGGCCGGCCAAGGCGTAGTCGAGGAACTCGGCGGCGCGGCCGTCGTGCACCCAGAACTCGGCCATGTGCGAGATGTCGAACAGCCCGGCGCCTTCGCGGACGGCGCGGTGCTCGGCGAGGTCGGACGAGTAGCGCACCGGCATGTTCCAGCCACCGAAGTCGGTGAACGAGGCGCCGAGAGCCTCGTGCCGATCGTGCAGGGGCGACGAGCGCGGTGGAGCGGGGGTGTCGGTCATGAGTTCTGCCGTTCGCAAGGACGGTCAGACGCCGGTCGACGCCTGAGAACTCCCCCTCTGTCATGAACCTGAGAGTTTCGCCCGGGCGTCGTGCGGACGCGGGCTTTCACCGTCGGCGGACCCGACCTTGGCGGCCCGGATCTCTTTCCAGAGTGGCCCGATCGAGGCGGTACGCGTACCTGAGAGATTGGCGGGGAGGCTTGCTCCTTCGGTGCCCGGCTGCGTTCGCCGGAGCTCTCCCGCATCGATCATGGGGCCGGTGTGGACTTGTGGGCGCCAGCATATCCGAGGCCGCGCGTCGACACAGCCCATCGTGGTCAGCGCGTCGTGCAACTCCCGGATGCCACGGGTGCCGACAACGATCCGAGTTGCGACAGCACGGGCTCGAGCTCTGCGGAGGTCATCGCGTAACCGACGTTGTCGTCTGTCTCGGATCGGGCGAAAACCACCCCGGCCACGTCGCCGGTGGAGGTCAGCAGCGGTCCGCCGGAGTTGCCGGGGCGCACGACCGCGTCGAGCGCATAGATCTCGCGAGGAACGGACTGGTCACCGTAGATGTCGGGGACCGGCACGGTGCCCTCGGACACCACCTGGGCGTTCCCCGAGGTGAAGGGACCTCCGTACGGATACCCCTGCACCACCGCCGCGGATCCGACGGCGAGCGCGGGCACGACCGGGAGGGCCGCGGCATCCAATCCGTCGACCGCGATGACGGCGAGGTCGTCGGTCGGGTCGAAATAGATGACCCGTCCTTCTTTCGCGGGCTGGCCGGGGAGCTCCACGAGCGGCGCGTCGACGCCCGCGACGACGTGCGCGTTGGTGACGACGCGGTCGTCGGCGACGACGAACCCGGAGCCGCTCGCCGTGATGCCGCACGCGTAGGCCGTGCCGGTGATCCGTGCCACCGACTGCGCGGCCTGGGTCAGCGCGGGGTCGTCGAGGGCGATCACCGGGGCGTTGGGGACGGGCCCGATCTGGATCAGCTGTCCGAGTCGCGGGATGCCGTCGGCGAACACGGCGCCCCGCAGTTCGGCGAGCGCCGAGCGGACGGGATCGGGAGTGAGGCTGTCGATTGTGCGGACGACGGTCGAGGAGGCGAGGGCGGCGGACACGACCGGAACGCCGGCGGTGGTCAGGGTGCCCGCGAAGAACGACAGCGCGAGTGCGGCGGCGGCGAGGTTGACGATGCCGCCGAGGATGCGCTCGGGCACGCGCAGCTTGATGCGGTCGGCCCCGCGGCGCAGGGTGTTGCCGACGGCTGCGCCCAGGGCCGCACCGAGAAGGAGGAGCAGGACACCCGCGGCGACGATCGCCGCGCCGCGCCACGCGGGCTCGGTGACCCACTGCCCCACGTACGGGATCAGCCAGAATGCGGCGATCCCGCCGAGCGCGAGGCCGGCGAAGGAGCCGATCGTGGCGAGGAATCCTCGCGAGATGCCCACGATGAGCGCCAGTGCGAGGAGCACGATCAGCACGATGTCGACAACCGGCATCCGTACCTCCAGGGTCTTCCGTCAGCGTACGCGGCGCCCCTGGGAGAGTCCCATTTTGACCTTCGTGTCAGCATGACACTAAGATCGAGGCCGGAGATATGGTCACAATGACACGAACCCCTGCCCCCGCCCCCGTCGACGCGGCACGCGTCGCGGTGTCGACCGTGATCTTCAGCGTGCGCCGCGATGCCCACGACGAACCGGTGCTCTCGCTGCCCCTCGTCCGCCGCACGCGCGACCCCTTCGACGGGCACTGGGCCCTCCCCGGCGGATGGCTCGACCCCGCCGAGAGTCTGGATGCCGCGGCCTCACGCACCCTGGAGGAGACGACGGGTCTCACACCGAGCTACCTGGAGCAGCTCTACGCGTTCGGCGCGGTCGACCGCTCCCCCACACGCGTGGTGTCGATCGTCTACTGGGCGCTGCTGCGCTCCGACGAGGTCGACGCCCAGGTGGCCGCGCACGCGCGCGAAGGCGGCGCCCCCGAGAACGTGGAGTGGTTCGACGCGACGCACCTGCCGGCGCTCGCGTTCGATCACAACGACATCGTCGAGTACACGCTGTGGCGTCTGCGCAACAAGGTCGGCTACAGCCGCATCGCCCACGGACTCCTCCCCGACGAGTTCACCCTCGCCGACCTGCGCGAGGTCACCGAGACGATCCTCGGCCGACGCCTCGACCCGGCGAACTTCCGTCGGCAGATCGACACCTCCGACACCGTCATCCCGACCGAGCGCTTCCGCACCGGAAGCCACCGACCCGCCCGTCTGTACCGCTACAACCGTGACGTTGAACTCGCCGACCGCGGCCCGCTCACGTCCCGTCACTGATCGGACCGTCTCATGACCCTCACCTCCCTCACCCTGCAGCCTCGCCCGGCGATCGACCCCTCCGTGGATCACGTCATCCAGGCGATCGTCTCCGGCGCGTCCACGGACGCGACCTGTACGACCGACCTCGCGGTCGGGCCGTGGGACTTCGACACGCGTCCCGGATACGGTCCGGGGTCGTCGATGGGCGATGTCATCCCCACCGGCGCGCCGCGGCAGGGAGAACTCCCCCGCGAGTACCGCGAGGCGTCCGACGACGAGCTCGACGCGCGGGTCCGCGCGGCGAAGGCGACGCTCGGCGACAGGGTCGTCGTCCTCGGCCACTTCTACCAACGCGAAGAGGTCGTCCGGCACGCCGATTACGTCGGCGACTCGTTCCAGCTCGCGAACGCCGCGAAGGCGCACCCCGAAGCCGAGGCGATCGTGTTCTGCGGCGTGCATTTCATGGCCGAGACCGCCGACCTGCTGTCGCGGCCCGAGCAGTCCGTCATCCTGCCCAACCTCGCCGCCGGCTGCTCGATGGCCGACATGGCCGACATCGACCAGGTCGAAGAGGCCTGGGAGCAGCTCGCCGATGTCCTGGGCGATCTGGAGACCCCGGATGCCGACGGCCTCCTCCCCGTCATTCCCGTGACGTACATGAACTCCAGCGCCGCCATCAAAGGCTTCGTCGGCCGCCACGGCGGGATCGTCTGCACGTCGTCGAACGCCCGCACCGTTCTCGAGTGGGCGTTCGCCCGCGGACGACGCGTGCTGTTCTTCCCCGACCAGCACCTGGGCCGCAACACGGCCAAGGCGATGGGCGTGCCGCTGGACCGGATGCCGATGTGGAACCCGCGTCGCCCGCTCGGGGGATCGACCGCGGAACAGCTCGAGGACAGCCAGGTGATCCTGTGGCACGGGTTCTGCTCGGTGCACCGTCGGTTCAGCGTCGCCCAGATCGACAAGGCCCGCGCCGAGCACCCGGGCGTGCGCGTGATCGTGCACCCCGAGTGCCCGATGGACGTCGTGGATGCCGCCGACGAGGCCGGATCCACCGACGTCATCCGCAAGGCGATCGCCGCGGCCGAGGAGCCCACCACCTTCGCCATCGGCACCGAGATCAACCTCGTCCAGCGCTTGGCCGCGCAGTTCCCGCAGCACGAGATCTTCTGCCTCGACCCCGTGGTGTGCCCCTGCTCGACGATGTACCGCATCCACCCCGGTTACCTCGCGTGGGTGCTGGAGTCGCTCGTCGCGGGCGAGGTCGTCAATCGCATCACCGTTCCCTCCGACGTCGCCGAGCCCGCCACCCTCGCACTGGAGCGCATGCTCGCAGCGAAGCCGAACGGTGCCGTGAAATGACCGACGTCATCGTGGTCGGCAGCGGCATCGCCGGGCTCACCGCGGCTCTGCACGCGGCCGAGAAGGGATGCCGAGTCACGGTCGTGACCAAGAGCGCCCTGGCCGACACCAACACCCGCTGGGCGCAGGGGGGTATCGCCGCGGTGACCGCGCCAGAGGACACGCTCGACTCGCACATCGCGGACACGCTCACCGCGGGCATGGATCTCAACGACCCCGACGCCGTGCGGACGCTCGTCAGCGAGGGACCCGATCGCATCGCCGAGCTCGTCCGACGCGGGGTGGTGTTCGACCGCGCGGCCGACGGCGACTTCGCGCGCGGTCTCGAGGCGGCGCACGCCAGGCCCCGGGTGCTGCACGCCGGAGGGGATGCCACCGGCGCGGCGATCCAAGCCGCGCTCGGGGCCGCGGTGCGGGCGAGCGCCGTCGAGGTGCAGGAGCACACGCTCCTGCGCGATCTCGTCGTCGAGAACGGACACGTCGTGGGAATCGACGTCGAGTCGGGCGGTGCCGTTCGACGCCTGCACGCCGACGCGGTCGTCCTCGCCACGGGCGGCGCCGGTCAGCTCTACGCGCACACGACGAACCCGGTCTCCGCCACCGGCGACGGCATCGCCGCGGCCCTTCGAGCGGGAGCCGCCGTCGCCGACCTGGAGTTCGTGCAGTTCCATCCCACGGCTCTCGCCGCCGGCGAGCCGTTCCTCGTCTCCGAGGCCGTGCGCGGCGACGGCGCGATCCTCGTCGACGACGCCGGACGCCGTTTCACCTTCGATTCCCACCCCGACGGTGAACTGGCTCCGCGCGACGTCGTCGCCCGCGCCAATGCGCGCGCGATGGCGGCGCAGGGCGACCGACCGGTCCGGCTGGATGCCACCGTGCTCGGCGCCGAGCGGCTGGCGCGGCGGTTCCCCACGATCGATGCGGCGGTCCGCGAGCGCGGACTCGACTGGTCGCGCGAGCCGATTCCGGTGACCCCCGCGGCGCACTACCTGATGGGCGGTGTCGTGACCGACCTCGACGGCCGGACCACGGTGCCCGGGCTGTACGCGGTCGGCGAGACGGCGCGCACCGGTGTCCACGGCGCCAACCGCCTGGCATCCAATTCGCTCCTCGAGGGTGCCGTGTTCGGCGCCCGCGCGGGGGAAGCGGCCGCCACGGACACCGCGTGGCCGAAGGTGGACTCCCCCGCCGCCGTTCCGCTCCCGCGGCTGACGCCGGCGACCGACGCTCCCGCCTTCTCCCGAGAGGCGCTCCAAGACCTGATGTGGCAGCACGCGGGACTCGTGCGCGACGCGGCCGGTCTGCGGCGCGCCTCGGCCGTCCTCGCCGCGTGGAACACCGAGCCGCGTCCTCGGAGCACGGAGGACGACGGGCTGCTCCTTCTCGCGCGGCACGTCGTCGCCGCTGCTCTCGCCCGCACCGCATCGATCGGCGCGCACTTCCGCTCCGACGAGGATGCCGCCGCGGCGGCATCCGCTCCCGTCCCCCAGGAGGCCCTCGCATGCTGACCCGAGCCGCGATCGATCGCGTCGTCTCCGCCGCCCTGGAGGAGGACGCGCCGTGGGGCGATCTCACGAGCGAGACCCTCATCCCCGCCGATGCGACGGCGCGCGCGGAGCTCGTCGCCCGCGAGATCGGCGTCTTCAGCGGAGCCGAAGTGTTCCGCGCCGCTTTCACGTTGACCGATCCGACCATCGCCGTGGCGGTTCGCGTCGCCGACGGCGCGGAGTTCGTGCCCGGCGAGGTGCTCGCGGTGGTGACCGGTCCGGCGCGCGCGGTGCTGACCGCCGAGCGCATCGGGTTGAACTTCGTCCAGCGCATGTCGGGCATCGCCACGCTCACCAGTCGCTATGTCGCGGCGGTCGCGCACACGGGTGCTCGCATCGTCGACACGCGCAAGACGACGCCGGGGCTCCGAGCCATCGAGCGCCAGGCGGTCCGCGACGGGGGCGGCCACAATCACCGGTTCTCACTCTCGGATGCCGTCATGGCCAAGGACAACCACCTCGCCGTGCTCGCCGCGAGCGGCCTGCCGCTCACTCAGGCGCTGGAGAGTGCGATCGCGCGCCTCCCGCACACCACGCACGTCGAGGTAGAGGTCGACCGCCTCGACCAGATCGACGCCGTCCTGGCCGCGGGCGTCGACACGATCATGCTCGACAATTTTTCGCTCGACGACCTGCGCGCGGGCGTCGAGAAGATCGCCGGGAGCGCGATCGTGGAGGCCTCGGGCGGCGTGACGCTCGACACCGTCCGCGCGATCGCCGAGACCGGCGTCGACGTCATCTCCGTCGGGGCGCTCACGCACTCGGCCCCCGCGCTCGACCTCGGCCTCGACATCCGCATCCACACGTCGTGAGCCTCTACCTCGACAACGCCGCGACGACCCCGGTGCGCCCCGAGGTCGTCGAGGCCATGGCGCCGTACCTCACCCGGTGGTTCGGCAACCCCTCGAGCCACCACGAGGTCGGCGAGGCCGCGGCATCCGCTCTCGAGGATGCTCGCGCGCGCGTCGCCGCGATCCTCGGCATGCGGGCGGGTGACATCGTCTTCACCTCCGGCGGCACCGAGTCCAACAACACGGCCATCAAGGGGCTGGTCCTCGGCGCCCTCCCCCGCGGCAGACGACACCTCGTCACGACGGCGATCGAGCACGAGTCCGTGCTCGCCTCGGCCGACTACCTTGCACGTCTGCACGGCATCGAGGTGACGTACGCCCCCGTCGACGAGACCGGAACCCTCTCCCCCGACTCCCTCGCCGCTGCCCTGCGCGACGACACCGCGCTCGTCAGCGTCGGGTACGCGAACAACGAGATCGGCACGGTCCAGGATGCCGCGGCCCTCGCAGCCGTGACCCAGGAGCGGGGCGTGCCGCTCCACCTCGACGCGGTCCAGGCGGCCGGCTGGCTTCCGCTCGCCGGGCTCGGGGCCGACGCCCTCACGATCGCGGGCCACAAGATCGGCGCTCCCAAGGGCACCGGCATCCTGGCCGTGCGTGGCCGCCTGCCGTTGGAGCCCCTCCTGCACGGGGGCGGGCAGGAACGAGGGCGCCGCTCGGGCACCCCCGACGTCGCGGGCGCGGTCGCGATCGCGACGGCGCTGTCGCTCGCCGAGGCTGAGCGGTCGGCGGAGGCCGAACGCGCGGCCGGGTTCCGCGACGCGTTCATCGGCGGCGTGCTCGCTGCCGTCCCCGGCGCGCGGCTCACCGGGCACCCCGACCGCCGCCTGCCCGCGACCGCCAGCTTCGTCTTTCCGGGCGTGAACGGCGAGACCGTGCTGCTCGAGCTCGAGCGCCGCGGAATCGTCTCGTCCAGCGGCTCGGCGTGCGCGGCGGGGAGCGAGGAGGCGTCCCACGTCTTGCTCGCCCTCGGCATCGACCCCGACGTCGCCCGTACCGCCGTGCGCTTCACCTTCCCGCACCATATGACGCAGAATCTCGACGCCGTGGCAATCGCCGTCGCCGAGGCGGTGACCGCCGTAGGATCACGCGGGTGAGTTCCCCCGCGATCACCGTGATCGTTCCCGGTCGCGACGTGGCCGGGTTCGCCGGTGAAGCCCTGCAATCGCTGCGAGCGCAGTCGCTCGACGCCTGGCGCGCCGTCCTCGTCGACGACGGCTCCATCGACGACACCCGCCGTCTGTTCGCCGACGCCGCGGCGGCCGACCCCCGCTTCGTCGTGGTCGAGCACCGCGAACCGAGGGGCCTCGGAGCCGCCCGCAACAGCGGCCTCGACCGCGTCGAAACGCCCTACACGGCCTTCCTCGACGCCGACGACCGCCTCCGCCCCCACGCGCTGGAGCGCCTGTGGTCGACGATCGAGGCTTCGGGCAGCGCCTTCGTCGTCGGCGCGTACGTGCGTCTACGACCGGATGCCGACGGCCCCGGGTACACCGCGGGCTCGGTGCAGCCGTGGGTCGCCGCTGCCACCGACCCCGCCCGCACCGGGACGACTCTGGCGGAGCACCCCGCGGCATCCGGGAACATCGTCGCGTGGTCGAAGCTCAGCCGGACCGACTTCTGGCACACCCACGGCCTGCGCTTTCCCGAGGGGCGGTACTACGAGGACCAGGTCGTCGCTCAGCGCATGTACACCCTGGCCACGGCGTTCGACGTCGTGCCCGACGTCGTCGTCGACTGGCGCGAGCGTCGGGACGGCGGCTCCATCACGCAGAGACGCAGCGAGATCGGCGTGCTGCGCGACTATCTCGACGCGCTCGGCGAGGGCATCGCCGTGCTGCGGGCGGCGGGCGCCGACGCCGCCGTGAGCGAGCGCGGTCGCCTCATCCGCACGCTCGACCTGCCGCCGTTGCTGCGGATCGCCGAGACGCACCCCGACCCGGCGTACCGGATTGCGCTCGAGGCGTTCATCGAGACACTGCCGGCGTAGACGGAGGCGGGCGAGGCCGCGGCGCTCGCGCCGGTCGTCAGCGCGGCTCAGGCCGGGGGCTGATCGCCCCGACGGGACCGTTCGCGCCGGTCGTCAGCACGGCTGAGGCCGGGGGTTCATCGCCCCGACGCGACGTCAGCGCTGGACGGGCGAGGTCGGCTCGGTCGCGCTCCTCTTCCGTGAGGACGAAAGACGCCGCCAGCTGTTCGGCGGCCAGACCCGCGTAGAGGCCGCCGGCCATGAGCAGTTCGGAGTGAGTGCCCGATTCGACGATGCGACCGGCATCGACCACGTGGATCCGGTCGGCGCCGATCACGGTCGACAGACGGTGCGCGATCGAGAGTGTCGTACGACCGTGCGACGCTGTCTCCAACGCTTCCTGGACGATGCGCTCCGACACGGTGTCGAGCGCGCTCGTCGCTTCATCGAGCAGCAGCACGGGCGGGTCTTTCAAGAGCACCCGCGCGATCGCGATGCGCTGCTTCTCTCCACCCGAGAGCCGATAGCCGCGTTCGCCCACGATCGTGTCGTACCCGTCTTCGAAGCCGGAGATGACGTGGTGGATGTTCGCCGCGCGGCACGCCGCTTCGATCTCGGCATCCGTCGCGTCGGGTTTGGCGTAGCGGAGGTTCTCGCGAACCGTGGCGTGGAACAGATAGGTCTCTTGCGAGACGATCCCGATGTTGTCGATGATCGACGCCCGCTGCAAGGTGCGGACGTCGGCGCCGGAGAACATCACCGAGCCTCCGCTCGCCTCGTACATGCGCGGCGTGAGGTAGAGGATCGTCGTCTTCCCCGCCCCCGAGGGACCGACGAAGGCGACGTGCTGGCCGGGGTCGACGGAGAAGGAGACACCGTCGAGCGTCGGTCGAGCCTGCTCGGGAGCATCCGGGTAACGGAAGACGACGTCACGGAACTCGACGCGGCCGACGGGGCCCGGTGCCGCCGACACGGGAAGGGCGTCGGGCGAATCCGCGATCGCGGGCGTGAGGTCGAGGTACTCGAAGATGCGGGCGAACAGAGCCGACGAGGTCTGCACGTCGAGTGCCACGCGCATGAGTCCCATGAGGGGCATCAGCAGACGCGCCTGCACCGTGGTGAAGGCGACGATCGTCCCGGCCGTCAGCGTCCCCGCGCCACCGCTCACGAGGAGTCCGGCCACGAGATAGATGATCGCCGGGACGCTCGCCATGATGACCTGGACCACGGCGAAGAACCGTTGACCGCTCATCGCCTGACGCACCTGGAGGCGCACCTGGTTGGCATTCTCGGCGTCGTAGCGCTCGGACTCGGTGCGCTGGCGATTGAAGGATTTCGACAGCAGGATGCCGGACACGCTCAGCGTCTCCTGCGTGATCGCCGACAGTTCGGAGAGCGACTCCTGTGTCTGCGCCGCGATGCGCGCCCGCACCTGGCCCACGCGGCGCTGGACGAGCACGAGGATGGGCATGATGACGACGGCGATGAGCGTCAGCCGCCAGTCGATGAGGACCATGGCGACGAGCGAGGCGACGACCGTCACGGAGTTGCCGAGAATGCTCGTCACGGTGTTCGTCAGCACGCCCGAGACGCCACCGACGTCGTTCTGGAGCCGCGACTGGATGACACCGGTCTTCGTCCGCGTGAAGAAGCCGAGCTCCATCGCCTGCAGGTGCTCGAACAGCCGCACGCGCAGATCGCCCGTGACGCGATTGCCGACGGTGGCCGTGAACCAGGTCTGCGCGACACCCAGCCCGCCGGACAGGACGAAGAGCCCGATCATGACGGCGACGAGGGAGGTCAGCAATCCGATGTCGACCGGGGAGCCGTCGACCGGGAAGAGGGCGTCGTCGAAGATGCGCTGCACGAGGAGCGGGGGGATGACGGCCACGGCGGCACCCACGACGACGAGGATGACGGTGGCGATGATGCGTGCGCGGTAGGGCCGGAAGAGGGCGGCCACACGGCGGCCCAGGTCGGGCACGCGGGGCGCTTCCGCGTTGCGCTGGCGCTGACTCTCCGCGTAGACGCCGCGGAACATGCTGCCACCCGCGCCGCCCATGCTCATGCCGGTCAGCCTACGTCCGACGGCCGACATCGGGACGCGCGGAGCGATGTCACAGGCCACCGATAGACTCGGCGTTCGCGACCGGCATCCGCTCCTTTCCCCGAGCAGGGAATACCCGGCCGATCGCCTCCGTTGATCTCCACGTTCGTCGCCTTCGGTGACGCCACGACGCCCTCCCTGGATTGGATCTCGCCATGGCCGCCACCACCGGAACCCCCACCGCCCCGCCGACCTCCGACACCGGAGTGACGGCCGAGCAGAACCGGGTGATCTGGCTGCTCCTCGTTGCCGCTTTCGTGGCGATCCTCAACGAGACCACGATGAACGTGGCGATCCCCCACCTCATCCGCGACCTGAGCATCACTGCCGTCGCGGCGCAGTGGTTGACGACGGCGTTCATGCTCACGATGGCCGTCGTCATCCCTGTCACCGGCTTCCTCCTGCAGCGATTCACGACCCGTCAGGTCTTCATCACGGCGATGAGCCTGTTCTCGCTCGGAACGCTCGTGGCGTTCCTGTCGCCCGGCTTCGAGCTGTTGGTGGCCGCGCGCGTGATCCAGGCGTCGGGCACCGCCATGATGATGCCTCTGCTCATGACGACGCTCATGACGATCGTGCCGCCGCAGCACCGGGGCCGCATGATGGGCCGCGTCAGCATCGTCATGGCCCTCGCGCCCGCGATCGGGCCGACGATGTCGGGCCTCGTCCTCGACTCCCTCGGCTGGCACTGGATCTTCGGGATCGTTCTGCCGATCGCCCTCGTCTCCCTGTTCATGGGTGCCCGGTGGATCCGCAACCTCGGCGAGACCCGTGAGGCGCCGATCGACGTCCTATCCGTCGTCCTGTCGGCACTCGGATTCGGCGGCATCGTGTTCGGACTCAGCCAGATCGGCGGAGGCCACGGCGGCTCCACGGAAGCCGCTGACGCCGGCGCCGTCGCAACGGTGACCCTCGTCGCGTCCTTCGCCGTCGGCGTCATCGCGCTCGCGCTGTTCGGGTGGCGACAGGTGCGCCTGCAGCGGAAGGATGCCGCGCTGCTGGATCTGCGCGTCTTCCGGTCGCTGAACTTCACACTCTCGGTCGTGCAGTTGGGCGTCATGTCGCTCGCGTTCTTCGGAGCGATCACCCTCGTGCCGTTGTACCTGCAGAACGTCCTGGGTCGCACGGCGCTGGAGACGGGACTGGCCGTCCTTCCGGGTTCTCTCGCGATGGGCCTGGCGGGTCCGCTGATCGGTCGGATCTACGACCGTCGCGGCACCCAGATCCTGCTCATCCCGGGGGCGATCATCACGAGCGTCGTGCTGTGGTTCTACTCCACGGTCGGCACCGACACGTCGTTCGTGCTGCTGGTCGTGGCGCAGACCGTGCTCTCGATCGGTCTCGCCCTGTCGTTCACGCCCCTGTTCACGGCCTCCCTCGGTTCGCTCGCCCCGCGGTTCTACTCGTACGGCTCGGCCGTCGTCGGAACCGTTCAGCAGGTCGCCGGCGCGGCGGGCATCGCCCTGCTCGTCACCGTCATGGCGGGCGTCTCGGCAGCCTCGGGCGGCGGGGTCGAAGGCGATGCCGCGGGCGCACGCATGGCCTTCATGATCGCCGCGATCGTCTCGCTGCCGCTGATCGTCGGAGCCTTCCTCATTCGCAAGCCCGCCGACATCATCGAGGGCGCGGCACCGATGGCGCACTGACGCGCGGGCGTCACATCTCAGCGAAGGCTTCTGCCCGGGCGTCGGTTCGAGACGACGGTGAGACCGTTGATCAGGACAGAGAGCAGGATCCGCCGCCGCAGCAGGACGAGGGAGCGGGGGCGTCGTCGTCGACCGGAGGGGTCAGAAGCGTCAGAAGCGGCTTCGACGGCGTCTCGGTATCAGGGGTGGTGTCACCGGACATCCCTCCATGCTACGCCTCCGCCCACCAATCGGCGCGGGCGCGACGAAACCGCTTCCGCTACCCCCGGCTACCGGCATCCGCAACCCCCGCTGCCGCGCCCGGATCGGTTCTTACCGTGGAGGAATCCCCGACCACCATCGAGAGGAGTCCTCATGACGGACCTCACCGGCAAGCGCGTCGCCTTCCTGCTCACCGACGGCTTCGAAGACAGCGAGTTGACCAGCCCCTGGGAGGCAGTCACCGCTGCCGGAGCCGAGGCGGTACTCGTCTCTCCCGCGGAGGGCAGCATCACCGGCGAGAACGGCCACGAACAGAAGGTCGATCTGCCCGTCGGGTCGGCGACGGCCGACGAATTCGACGCCCTCGTGCTGCCGGGTGGAGTGCAGAACGCCGACGACATCCGGATCGTGAAGGATGCCGTGCACTTCGCGCGCGCGTTCTTCGACCAGCACAAGCCGGTCGGTGTCATCTGCCACGGCGGATGGATCCTCACCGAGGCGGACGTGCTGAAGGGCCGCACGCTCACGAGCTACCCGACGCTCCAGACCGACCTCCGCAATGCCGGCGCCACGTGGGTCGACGAGGAAGTCCACGTCGACCAGGGGCTCGTGTCGAGCCGCAACCCCGATGACCTCCCCGCGTTCAACGCGAAGCTCGTCGAGGAGTTCGCCGAAGGCGCGCACGCCGGCCAGACGGCCTGAGCATCGCCGTCGAGTCGGGCCCCGGGCTGCGGCTCGGGGCCCCACGCCGTCCCCGGCCGCGGCGCTTGATCGGTCGCACTCAGGCGGGCGCGGGCTGACAGGTCGGGCAGTACTGCCCGCCGCCCTTCGTGCCCGGGATGTCCTCGATCGTTCCGTGCTCGTGCGGGCAGGGCTCGCCGGTGCGGCCGTGCACGCGCATCGCGGCGACCTTCGCCGCCTTCTGCTCCGCGATCGGCACGCCCGTGCGCGCTGCGACGGCCTCGTCGAGGACCTCGCGCAGCGCCTCGTGGAGCCGCGTGACCTCCTCGTCGGTCAACGCTGCGGCGTGCGCGAGCGGAGACAATCGCGCGACGTACAGGATCTCGTCCGAGTAGGCGTTTCCGATCCCGGCGAGGGACTCCTGCTCCTGCAGCAGCGCCTTCAGCTGCTTACGCCGCTTCCCGAGAGCGCGGACGAGATCCTCCCGCGAGAACGTCGGGTCGGCGGCATCCGGTCCCAGTTTCGCCACGGCGGGCACGTCCAGCGGATCGTCGACGACGTGCAGTTGCACGGACAACCAGTCGCCCGCGTCGGTGATGCCGAGCACGCCGTCGTCGAACGTCACGCGCGCGATCACGGCCGCCCCGCCATCGGGCGAAATGGATGCCGCGCCGTCGTCCCACGTCGCCCACCCCGCGCGTCCGAAGCCGACCGAGAGATGCGTCCCCTCGAGGTCGACGTCGATGTGCTTGCCGAAACGCGTGACACCGGTGACCGACCGTCCGACGATCTCGTCGAGGGGGCGCGCCCGCGTCTTCATCGCGCGGAACTCGGTCACCTCGACGGAGCGAACGACGTGGCCGGTGAGACGCTCACGCAGGAACAGCGTGAGCGCCTCGACCTCGGGTGCCTCGGGCACGATCGGCTCCTCGTCAGACTCCGGGCTCGGATGCCGTCGGCGCCGTCGCCGCGGCGGAACCGGCGGCCGCGGGCGGAGGCTCCGTGGGGCGCCGCGACGCATCCGCGAAGGCGTCGGCCACGGCGCGACCCTGGATGATCGCGGTGAGGTCGATCCCCGTCGCTGCCCGCACCGCCTCGAAGGACGAGCGCAGTCCCGCCGCCGATTCGGCGGCCAGGTGACCGCTCGCGCCTTCGCCCCCGAGCACGGTGACGTTGCCGACGCGGTCGTAGCCCTTGGCGAACTCCGCCATCATCGGCACGAGCGCCTCCAGCGCCCTCTGCGCCAGCAGCGCCTCCTGGTTGTGCGATAGTGCCTCGGCCTCGGCGCGGATCGCCTCGGCGCGAGCCTCACCGGCCAGGCGCACGGCCTGCGCGTCGGCCTCGGCTCGCACACGCACCGCCGCAGCCTCCTGCTCGGCGATCTGGGCGCGAGCCTCTGCGGCCTTGATCTGCGCGTACGCCTCGGCGTCGGCATCCTTCTGCCGCTGGTACAGGTCGGCGTCTGCGACGCGGGCGACCTCGGACTCCAGGCGCGCCTGCGTGTTCTGCGCCTCCTGCTGCAGAACGGCCTGGCGGCGCTCGGCGCGCGTGAGGGCCTCAGCCTGCTCGGCCTCGGCATTGGCTCGACCGACCTCGGCCTTCGCGGCGGCACTGTTCTTGTCGAGCGCGGTCTGCTCGATGAGGTTCGCCTCGTCGGTGGCGATCTGCCGCGCACGGATCTCGCGCACGGCGTTGATGCGTGCGACCTCGGCCTCGCGCTTGACGCGCTCGACCTCCGTGGCACCGAGGGCGGCGATGTACCCGTTGCTGTCCGTGACGCCCTGGATCTGGAACGAGTCGAGGATGAGGCCCTGCGACGACAGGTCGGCCTTGATGCCCTCGGCGATCTGGTCGGACAGCCGCTGCCTGTCACGCATGAGCTCTTCGACCGTCAGCGTCGCGACGACACCGCGAAAAGCGCCCTCGAGCTGCTCCGTCGTGAACTGCTCGATGGCCTTGTCCTGGGAAGCGAAACGTTCGGCGGCGCGACGCACCGATTCGGGATCCGACCCGATCTTCACCAGAGCCACACCGCTGACGTTCACGGTGACGCCGTTGGACGACTGCGCGGTCGGCTCCATCTTGATCTGACGAGCGCGCAGCGAGATCATCTCGCCGCGTTGCGTGAGCGGGTTCACGATCGCTCCGCCACCGGTGATGACCGTGATGCGGGAGGAGTTGCCGTCGGCGGCGCGCTGGCGCTTACCCACGATGACAAGGGCTTCGTCGGCCTTCGCGACGCGGTACCACCCGCGGACGAGTCCGGCGATGATCAGGATGACGACGATGACGACGACGAGAGCGATGACGACGACGAGACCGATCGCCCCCAGAGCGGCGATTTCCATGCTTCTCCTTCGATCGGCGCCGCCCGAGGCGACGCGGGGGGAATTCCTCCCAACCTATCGGGCGGGTCTGACGCGGTGTCCAGCCCCCGTTCACTCCGGCGACGACGCCGCGGCGCCGCGAGGGCGCGTACCGTGGAGGGTGAGGCGGCCCGAACCGCCCAAGAAGGGTCCCCCATGAAGATCGTCTCGTCCTCGGACTGGCGGGATGCCATCGCGTTCGACGTGCCCGTCGTCGTCGCCGATGTCGTCCCCGGTGAACCCACGCGCTGCGTCGGGTGCGGAGCCGATGGTGAGCTGTTCGACCGCAGCGAGCTGTGGGCAGTCAAGCACCGCCACCCGAAGCACCACGGCGGCTTCGTGCGGTTCTACTGCGCCGAGCACAAGCCCGCCCCGGCACCCGCGCCGCCGGCACCCGTCGAGCTGAAGAAGCCGCGCGCTGCCGCGCCGCGCGCCGAGCGCCGCACCGCCTCGCCGAAGGCCGTGGCGGTCACCGACCGTCCCCTGCGCGCCATGTGCCCCGACTGCTTCGTCGAGGTCTCGGCCGACGGCGTGTGCGGGATGTGTGGCACGCAGGTCGTCTGAGCCACCGCAGAACGACGCCGCCCCGGTTCATCGACCGGGGCGGCGTCGTTTCGTGTCAGCGGGCAGAGATCGTCCAGCCGACCTCGTGGCTCTCCTCGGGATCGAGGGCGATGAGGCCGGTCGCGAAGTCGTAGGCGTCGTCGTTGAACGCGTCGGGGGCGCAGGTCATGGGCTCCACCGCCAGTCCCGCACGGTGCGCCGCGGACGCCGGAGCCTCGGGCCGGTCCGCCGTGTGGATCTGCACCCACGCGCAATCGGCAGCCCACGTCATCGCCACGCCCGTGCCCGAAGGGTCGGTGAGCGTCACGGTCGCCCGACCCTCGGCATCCCGGATCAAGTCCGTGAAGGCGTGGTCGATCTCGACCGCACCGAGCACGCGCGGCGCCCGGAAATCGAAACGCTCGGCGTCGACGGCGACGGATGCCACGCCTACGGGCGACAGACGGTCCGGCGTGACCTCGAGAACGGTGTCGGCCGGGAGCTCGAGGACCCAGGAGTCGAGCGCCCCGGGCCCGGCGACCAGATACGGGTGCGGACCCGTTCCCCACGGCGCCGCCGTCGGGGAGTGGTTCGTCGCCCGCACGGTCTGAGTGAGCCCGTCGGGGCCGAGACGGTAGGTCGTCGAGACCTCCACCCACCAGGGGTAACCGGTCTGTGCGGGGACGGTCGCGCTGAGGGTGACAGTGGCGTCGTCCGTGGCGATGACGTCCCAGTCCACCCAGCCGAGAAGCCCGTGCAGCGCGTGACCGCGGGCTGGTTCGGTGAGCGCGAGCTGGTGCTCACCCCCACCGAAGTGGTGAACGCCGTCGACGACCCGGTTGGGCCAGGGGGCGAGCGTGGCGCCGCGGAAATGGGGCCGTACCTCATCGGCGGCGAACGGGACGACGAGATCGCGCCCCTCGTGGGTCAGGGAACGGAGGGAGGCGCCGACGCTCGCGATCGCGGCTTCATAGCCGTGGGCGCGGAGGACGACGGGGGTTCCGGACACGGTCGTGGTCACGGACGGAGCGGCATCGGTCATTCGGCCATTATCCCGATCGCCACGCCCGCGAAACGACGAACGCCCCGACCTTCGTGGTCGGGGCGTTCGCGAGACGGCTTACTTGAAGGCGTCCTTGACGTTCTCGCCGGCCTGCTTGAGATCGGCCTTGGTCTGGTCGGCGTGGCCCTCGGCTTCGAGGCGCTCGTTGCCCGTGGCCTTGCCCGTGGCTTCCTTGGCCTTGCCGGCGACGTCCTCTGCGGCGTTCTTGATCTTGTCGTCGAGTCCCATGTCGACTCCTTCCGCTCGTTCAGCCGGGGATTTCCCGAGTTCTCCACGCTAGGCGCGTCGCTTCGGATCCTCGGGGGGCTTGAAATTCGTCCCCGCGTGGGGAAGCGGACCCGACGGGTTAGGTTCGATGAGGGGGGATGTCATGGGGGGAACGCCGCAACGCACGGACGATCTGACGTCGTTCGAAGAACTGATGGACGACGCGCCCGGGGCGACCGGCTCGGGGCGGGCGGCGCGCATCGCGCTGATCGTCGTGCTCGTGTCGATCCTCGTCGTGCTCGCCGGAGGCGGCGGCTATGTGTGGTGGGCGTCCGCCGCGCCGCTGGCTGCGCCGACTCTGACGACACAGCTCCCCACGGCTGCGCCGGGCGAGGCCGCCGCCGTGCGCCTCCCCGCCGACGGAGCGATGCGCGTGAGCGTGACGGGCGGAGAGCAGTACCTCGGCGCCGATACCGACGGCGCGTGGGCCGCCTCCGGCGGCGACGACCCCCGGCCGATCGCGAGCATCGCGAAACTCATCACCGCGCTCGTCGTCTTGGATCGGCATCCCTTGAACGACGCGAACGACCCGGGGCCGACCGTGTCGTTCACCGAGGCCGACACCGATCTCTACGACCAGTTCTACGTGCGCGGTGCGACGATCGCCCGGATGCCCGACGGGTTGCGGCTGTCGCTCCATGACTCTCTCGCCACGATGCTTCTCCCCTCGGCCAGCAATTACGCCGTCGCCATCGCCCGGTGGGGCTTCGGGTCCGAGGGCGCGTACGTCGACGCGGCGCGGGCGTGGCTGAGCGCCAACGGCCTCTCGTCGACACGGATCGTGGATGCCACCGGCATCGACGACCGCAACACCTCGACACCGCGCGACCTCGTCGCTCTCGGCAAGATCGCAGAGGCGAATCCCGCTCTCGCCGCGATCGCGGGCACGTCCTCGATCTCCCTCCCGAACGGCCCCGGAACGGTGAGGAACACGAACGACCTCCTCGGCACCGAGGGAGTGCGGGGTCTGAAGACGGGCAACCTCGGCGAGGGCACGTTCAACCTGCTCTTCAGCTCGCAGCTCGACGTCGGTATCGGACAACCGCTCCAGATCACCGGCATCCGACTCGGCGGAGCCACGCACGACAGCACCGATCAGGACGTGGCGACGTTTCTGAAGAGTGTGCGGGCGGGATTCCACGACGTGACGGTCGGTACCGCAGGAGACGAGATGGGAACCATCACCACCCCGTGGGGCGCCTCCGCCCGTGTCGTGCTGGCCCGGACGACCACCCTGCTCACGTGGTCGGACACCCCCATCGCGACGACCTCCGCCATCGCGACACCGCGAACCTGGGCCGACGGCGAGAAGGTGGGCAGCATCACGTGGACCGCGGGACCGAACACTGCCTCATCCGACGTCACGATCGTCGGCGCGCTCGAGCAGCCGACGCTGTGGTGGCGGCTGACACACCCGGGCGACCTCGGCTCGCCGTTCTCACCGCAACCGGCCGCGACACCCTGACCGACTTCGCCGCGACCGACGGTGCCGCTCCCCCGCACGGGTGACGTTCGTCAGCGGGTGAGATTGTCGCGGGCCCAGAGCGCGGCACTCGTGCGATCTGCGACTCCGAGCTGCCGGAAGATGCTGCCGAGGTGCGCTTTGACGGTGCGCTCGGAGATGCCCAGTGCCGTCGCGACCTGCTTGTTCGCGAGCCCCCCGGCCACGAGGCGCAGCACCTCCTCCTCCCGGGCGCTGAGCCCGGTGCCCGACTCGGCGGTGTCGGGGAGGAGCGCTCCGGCGACCCGCGCGTCGAGCGGCGCGTGTCCCTCGTAGACGGACCGGACCGCCGCGCGAAGCTCCGCCGGCTCGGCATCCTTCAGCTGGTAGCCGGTCGCACCGGCGGCGACCGCTCGGCGAACGTGTTCACGATCCCCGAACGAGGTCAGGACGAGCACCCGGATGCCGGGAGCCCTCTCGCGCACCGCGCGCGTCGCCGCGACCCCGTCCATCACCGGCATCGACAGGTCCATCACGACGACGTCGATGTCGAGCGCGCCGACGAGCTCGACCGCCTCGGCGCCGTGCGCAGCCGTACCGGCCACGACGATGTCGCCGTCCGCGGCGAGCACCGACGAGAGGCCCTCGCGGACGAGTGAGTGGTCGTCGACGACGAGGACGCGGATCATGCGGGCTCCCGGGAGGGGTCGTGGGCGGGCAGGCGCAGACGCCACCGGGTTCCGCGCCCGGGGGCGGTCGACAGGGCCAGCTCGGCACCGGCCTCCGCCGCGAGGTCCCGCAGGACACGCGTTCCGAGGTGCCCGTCAGCAGGCGGGCGATGCATCAGCGTCGGGTCGAAGCCGGGCCCGTCGTCGCGAACGCACAGCACCGTGTCGTCCCCCACCCGCGTGATCGAGATCGTCACGGTACAGGGTGCGGCGTGCGTGACGGCGTTGCGCAAGGCCTCCTGCGCGACGCGGTAGAGCAGGCGTTCGCGCTCCTCCGGCAGGTCGTCGAGAGGTGCCCGGAGATCGAGGACGACATCGGCGCCTCGCGTCCGCGCCGTCGCCGCCAGATCGCGGAGAGCGGATGCCAACCCCGCGGCGCCGAGGCTCTCGGGGTAGATGTCGACGAGGAGGGAGCGCAGCACGCGCACGTTGCCCCGGACCGCTCCGGCGATGTCGCGCATGCGGGCGCCCGCCTCGTCCTCGCCACGGCGGTCGGACTCGACGGCCGCGCTCTCGGCCCCGTAGCTCGTGGCGACGAGCTCTTGCACCGGGCCGTCGTGGAGCGTCCCGGCAATACGGCGACGCTCGGCGTCCGAGGCATCCACGGCCCGCTGCAGCAACTCGGCACGCCGGGCCTCGGCTCCGCGCAGTTGCCGGAGCAGCGTCCAGACGATCGGCGCCGTGAGCACCACGAGGAGGAGCAGGCTGCTGAGCGTGACGCCGGTGAAGCCGCGCCATAGGTCGGCGGAGCGCGTCGCGACGGGCTCGTAGGGGTAGTACACCTCGAACAGCACCTGCTGACCGCCCGGCGTCCACATCGGACGGTAGACCTCCAGCAGCTTCGAGCCCTTCTCGAACACGTTCTCGTCCTCCGAGAGGTCCGACACCGCCGCCCGCGTCGACGGGGTCTCGAGCGCGGCACGCTGCGCATCCTCCAGGGCGAAGGTGCGGCCGATGAGCTGCGGCTCGTCGGCGTACAGCACCTGTCCTTCGGTGCTCCAGATCTTCACGCGGATGACATCCTCGCCGAGGATCTGCGCGCGCACGGTGTCGTCGAAGGCGGCGACGGCGGCGGGATCACCCTGGGCGAGCGCATCGGTGAGGACCGGACGCACCACGGCATCGGCGAGGACGTTCGTCACCTGGGCTGCGTCATTGACGGCCTCGCGCTCCGCGAGCCACTGCGCGCCGAATCCGGCGAGCGCCGCGACGGCGACGAGGACCGCCGCGAGACCGGCCGCCAGGCGCACGAGCACGGCGCGTGTCGACAGCCGACGCGGCGCCGTGGCGGCCGTGCGGGCGGTGACGAGCACCTCCCACGGCGGATCGAGGGGGTCGGGCGTCACTCAGTCGTCTCCCCCGTGTCCGCCGCTCTCGCCGCCGTGCTTTCCGCTGTCGTCGGCCGCGTCGTCGTGATGGCTCCCGCTGTCGTCTCCGCCTCGGTCGTCGGTCGATCCGGTCGCCGCGTCATCGGTCGACGTTCCGCCCTGCACCGCACGGTCGTCGCCCTGCTCGACGCGCTGATCGCGCGGGACCGACCCACCGCTGTCGTCCCCGGACTCGACCCGCTGATCGCGCGGGACGTCGCCGCCGTGGTCATCGACGACGGATCCGCCGGACCCGGTGTCCGCGGAGGGTGCGTCTCGGTCGTCGCCCTGCTCGACGCGCTGATCGCGCGGAACGTCGCCGCCGTGATCATCGGGCGAGGGCGACGTCGAGGACGAGGGCGAGGGCGACGGCGTCGCGACGACCATCGACGTGGGTACCGGCACCGGCACCGATTCCGCGAACGACGCGTTGCCCCACAGCCCGATCGCCGCGGGCGCGGCAGCGAGCGCGAGGGCACCCGCTCCGATGAGGATCCGCTTCTTCATGGCATCCGTCCTTTCCGCCCATTGTCACCTGCGACACGGGCTGTCGGTCTCCACCCTGCGCGGATCGGCGCCGGCCGACCATCGGACCATGGTCGTAGTACCAAGGTCGCATTGCCCGGTCCGTGGGGCGCGGGCGACGGTGGGAGCAGCTCACCCCCCACTGACGAAACGAGGCATCCATGAGCAGCTCGACCCTCACCCGCACCACGGCGGTCCTCGCGGCCGCCCTGGTCGCGGCATCCGGTCTCCTCTTCCCCGCGGCGGCGCAGGCGAAGACGACCTCGACGGGTGGCGACTACGCCGTCACCGTCAACGGCACCACGTACAACCCCGCACCGGGCAAGGATGCCAAGCTCAGGGACGTGACCGTCTCGGGCAAGATCACCGTCAGCGGCAAGAACAACCGCTTCACGATCGATCCCGCCACCCTCGGCGTCTACGACTACACCCTCACCGGCGCCGCCGACACGCAGCGCATGGTGACGAGCCCGACGGTCGTCTTCGCGTCGAAGGTGCCGACCCTGACTGCGGCGCAGCGAGCGGGCACCCGCCTATCGAGCCTCGAGGTGCGCGACGACACACTCGTCGCGATCTTCACCACCGCCGGAGGCAAGCTGAAGATCCAGGCGAAGGACGGCGCCCAGGGCGGCATCTTCCAGATGGAGCCGGAGTTCACCGCTCCCGTCGAGCTCGTCCACACGCTCGGCCCCGGCCTGTTCTACTTCGTGAACCAGTACACCGGCAAGATCAACTTCGGCAATGGCGTGGATGCCGTCGCCTCCGGGCCCGACGCCCACCAGATGCTCCTCGGCAAGGACAGCCCGCAGGTGGCGACGAAGACGTATCAGGATGCCACGGTCACGAAGTGGACCGTCACGTCGGGCGGCCGACTGGGCGGCGTGCTCGGCGAGGATGCCATCGAGCTGTCAGCCGGAGCGACGAACTGCACGAGCCAGTGCCAGGCACAGAACCGCATCAACGGTTCGCTGCCCGTTCCCCCGAACCCGACGAACCCGACGCCGATCGGCGGCTGACACGCCCGCCGTCGGGCCCCCGGTCATGTGACCGGGGGCCCGACGTGCGCACGTCAGACGACCGCGCCCCGCAGCCCGTCGATGGGGCGCTCGTCCCACATCTCGAACGGGTCGTCGCCCACCTCCGCCATCAGCGCGGGCCGGGCGGCGACGGCGGAGTCCTCCGACTCCCACAGCGCGATCCCGACCAGACGACCGCTCGCGTCGTCGATGACGCCGGTCCATTCCAGGCCGGGTTGTTCGCGCGCCACCCGGCTGTACCGCTGCATCGAGTCGATCACCGCGGCGCGGTACTCGGGTTTGGGAGAGTGGACGGAGACGACGGCGAAGGTCATGGCCGATGGTGACACCGGCGAAGTGGTCGGCGCCAGGGGTTCATCCGCGCCCCTGGCTCGAACGGTGCTGCGGCCCGTGACACGAGGGCGACCTGTGTACGGTCGTGATGTGCGCCGCATCCCCTTCCTCGTCGCCGTTCCCCTCGCTCTCGCCCTTTCTCTTTCGGCCTGCACACCGCCGCCGCCGACCCCGACGGTGTCGGCAGCGCAGACGCCGTCCCCGACGCCCTCCGCCAGCGCGACCGCTCCCGCTGCAGCCCCAACGCCCACGAGCGCCGCAGCCCTGATCGTCACCCTCGACGACGCGACGGTCGAGGGCGGCTCCGCGCCCCTCCCCTACGCCCGAGGAGCGAAGGACGCGTGGGCGGGCGCGCTCGAAAGCGAACCGACGGAGTCGTCCAGCGAAGTCGTCAACGGATATGACTTTCAGCAGACGGTCTGGAAGTGGCCGGGACTCCAGCTGAGTGTGCCCAACGACGGCTCCGAGAACGGCAGCCACGTCTTCGTGTCCGCGTCCACCGTCGCCGGTCACCCGATCCGAACGACGCAGGGCATCGGAGTCGGATCCACGCGGGCGGATGCCATCGCCGCGGGCGCGGTGAACGGCTTCGACTCCACGGAGCTCCGCCTCGACGTCCGCGACGCGCCGGGGACGACGTCGCTGGAGCGGCCGGGCGAGGTCGGCCGCCAGTTCATCTCGCTGATCCTCGAAGGCGACACCGTCGTCTCGATCCACCTCCCGGCGGATGATTTCTCCGACCTTTAGAGTCCGGCGTCGCCGATGCTCATCGCCGGGAAGTGATCGTACTCTCGCTGCTCGACCAGCGCGGCGACGAGGTCGAGGAGCTCGTGGGCTGGGTCCGAGCACAGCCTCCCTCGCCGGCCCTGATCGGCGCGGCGCGGTGACCCGGTGGGTCGAGTCCTTGACGGAGGACACGCTGCGTGGCAGTTCGTCCGCCGCATTCCGGATGAACACGTCAGCAATGTCTGCTGGCAGACCTGTGATCACGAGTTCGTGCCACCCTCGCGCAGTGAGACCGACCGTGTAAGAGAACGGTGCGGCCGACGCGTCCCGAGTACGTGTCTGATCGCCCAGCCGTCCGTGTCAACGATTCGCTCCAAATCGGCGAATGCGCGCTCGGGCGGGCTATCTATCACCTTGACCATAGTGGCGCCCGCTGCATGAGATGTCAGTTGTTGAAGCGGAACTCCACGACGTTACGTCACCGAGCAACCTCTGGCCCCAGCTCGCACTTCGCGAAGCCGGGGCCCGAGGGCGCTCACGCACGCTCGACCGGGAACCACAATTCGCTCGTCGCCGTGCTGAAGTCGTCTGCACGATCGAGGATTGCCACGATCGACGGTCCGTGACGCAGCCGCCATGGGTTGGACGGGAACCAGTCGGCAGCAGATGCCGCGTACGCCTCTTGGAGGGCGGATGGGTATGGACCAGACGTACGGAAGACGACCCACGCGCCGGCGGCCACCTCGATGACGTCGAGATCCGCAGCAACAGGCGCGTCCGCCTCAACGGCGACACCGTGCAGGTAGGTCAGTTCGCTCCCCTCCGCGTAGTCGGGATCGATGTCGGCACTGACCTGGAGGAGCCCCCGCGGATCCGTCCCGCTGAGCAGCTTGAGTCGTCCGTGTTCCTCGGGCGGCAGTGACGCGATGTGCTGCTGAATGTGCGGGTTGCTGCCCCGGTGAATGAGCGGTACACGCGCGGCGTGACCGACGAGGCGGAAGGCGGGGCGTTCGATGATTCGGGCATCCATGACGGAGCTCCCTTCAACGGTCAGGCGGAACCTGAGGGTGGGTTGGATTCGAAGGGGGCCACCGTCGCGGCGGACATCGCCGTGGCTCACGCCGTGCACAGACCGGAACGCTCTCCCGAAGGCCTCGACCGATCCATATCCGAAGCGCACGGCGATCGTCAGCAGATCTTCACCGCCGATCACGTCCGACGCAGCGACTGTCATCCGCCGCCGACGCACGTACTCCGATATCGGCATTCCCGCGAGTGCCGAGAACATCCGTCGCGAGTGGTAGCCCGTCGTCCCCATCGACGCGGCGAGCGCGTCGATGTCGATCTCGTCGACCAGGCGATTCTCGATTTCGTCGGCCAGGCGGTTGAGGACCTCGATCATGTGACTCCCTTCGCCGTCCACTCTCGTTTCGCCAGGGACCCTCGCGCCCGATTCTTCCGATCCGATTCTGTCGGCCGGGAAGCCGCCGACGGCCGGGAGTAATGCGAAGGCCCCGCTCGATCCGAAAGATCGAGCGGGGCCGTGGACGCTGAGAGGGCCTCAGTTGTTGAAGCGGAACTCCACCACGTCGCCGTCCTGCATGACGTAGTCCTTGCCCTCGAGGCGCGCCTTGCCCTTCGCGCGCGCCTCGGCAACCGAGCCGAGCTCGACGAGGTCGGCGAACGAGATGACCTCGGCCTTGATGAAGCCCTTCTCGAAGTCGGTGTGGATGACACCGGCGGCCTGCGGGGCCTTCCAGCCCTTGCCGATCGTCCAGGCGCGCGCTTCCTTCGGACCCGCGGTGAGGTAGGTCTGGAGCCCGAGCGTGTCGAAGCCGATGCGGGCGAGCTGGTCGAGGCCCGACTCGTCCTGACCGGTGGATGCCAGCAGTTCGGCGGCATCCTCGGGGTCGAGGTCGATCAGTTCCGACTCGATCTTGGCATCCAGGAACACGGCCTTCGCGGGCGCGACGAGCGCGGAGAGCTCGTCCTTGCGGGCCTGGTCGGTGAGCACGGCCTCGTCGACGTTGAAAACGAAGATGAAGGGCTTGGCGGTCAGGAGACCCAGCTCGCGGATCGGGGAGAGGTCCAGACCGGATGCCGACAGCAGCTGTCCGCGCTGGAGCGCATCCTCCGCCGCTTTGGCCGTCTCGAGCACCGAGGGGTCGAGCTTCTTGCCCTTGACCTCCTTCTCGTACCGCGTGATCGCCTTCTCGAGCGTCTGGAGGTCGGCGAGCTGCAGCTCGGCGTTGATGGTCTCCATGTCGCTGGCGGGGTTCACCTGCCCGTCGACGTGGACCACGTCGTCGTCGGCGAACCCGCGGACGACCTGGGCGATGGCATCCGCCTCACGGATGTTGGCGAGGAACTGGTTGCCGAGGCCCTCACCCTCGCTGGCACCGCGCACGATCCCGGCGATGTCGACGAACGACACCGCGGCGGGCACGAGACGCTCGCTGCCGAAGACGTCGGCGAGCTTCTGCAGCCGCGCATCGGGAAGGTTCACGACCCCGACGTTGGGCTCGATCGTCGCGAACGGGTAGTTCGCCGCGAGCACCGAGTTCTTGGTCAGGGCGTTGAAGAGGGTCGACTTTCCGACATTGGGAAGGCCGACGATTCCGATGGTAAGAGCCACGGGAGTCCAGGTTACCCGGCGCGCAGCACTCCCACGGCGTCAGGGACGGTGCGCGCGGAAGGCGTGAGTGACGTAGGGCAGGTCGACCGCTCCCCCGTCGGCGAGTTCCGGAACGGATGCCACGACCCCGTCGACCGCCGCATCGATGCGCGCACGTTCCTCCGGGCTCGCTGTGATGATGTCGCTCCGCGAGAAGACGAGGTCGCGCAGCTGCGGGAGCGTGATGCGGCGGCTCCACGACCACGACCGGTGCTCGAGGTCGGCGAAGGGCTCGGCGACGCGCGGGCCGGTGGTGGCCAGGAGCACCTCGGCGTTGGAGCCGCCCATCGCCGCGGTCAAACGGCGAACCCAGTCGACGCGCTCATCGCGGATGTTCCAGATCAGCCCAAGCACCCCGCCGCTGCGCAACACGCGGCCGATCTCACGGGAGCCGGCATCCGGATCCACCCAATGCCATGCCTGACCCATGACTACGGCGTCGAGGGCGTGGTCGGGCAGCGGCAGGCCCTCGGCGGCCCCGACGAACGTGGGGACACCCCGGACGTTCTCGCGCAACGACGCGAGCATGTCGGCATCCGGGTCGATGGCGACCACGTCGGCACCGAGCTCGACGACGGCGCGGGTGAGTTTCCCGGTGCCCGCCCCCACGTCGGCGACGCGAAGCGCCCGGCCCGGTTCCCGTACCGGCGCAAGCATCCAGGCGACCGCCTCGGCGGGATACTGCGGTCGCCCCGACTCGTAGGCCGCGGCCGCCTGCCCGAACGACGTCGACTTCCGGCTCTCCGTCATGCCTCGACCCTACGCCGCCGCCACCTCGCGCAACTTTGCACGACCCAACGCCGATGACGACATATCGCCGCTACCGAAGCACCCTGTCGGCGTAACCGCCACGCCCCCCTCCCCCCGAGTCGCGCCACTTTGCACGACCCAACGCGCACCACAACACATCGCCGCGACCAAAGCACCCTGCCGGCGCAACCACCACGCCCCGCTCCCCCCGAGTCGCGCCACCTGGCACGACGCAACGCGCACCACAACACATCGCCGCGACCGAAGCACCACTCGAGGAAACCCGCCGCACCCCCCGCCCCCAGAGTCGCGCCACCTTGCACGACCCAACGCGCACCACAACACATCGCCGCGACCGAAGCACCACTCGAGGAAACCCGCCGCGCCCCCTCCCCCCGAGTCGCGCCACCTGGCACGACCCAACGCGCACCACAACACATCGCCGCGACCGAAGCGCCACTCGGCGGGAACGCGGCGCGCCTCCCCGGCACCGCGGCGAGCGCGTCGCAGGGTGGACCCGTGGCACTGGATTTCACCGCGATCGACTTCGAAACGGCGAACTCCAGCGGTGCGTCTGCGTGCGCGGTGGGCCTCGCCCGTGTACGCAACGGCCGCGTCGTCGCCACCGCCGCGTGGCTCATCAAGCCGCCTGCCGGCCATAACACGTTCGCGGCGATCAATGTCGGCATCCATGGCATCCGTGCGTCCGACGTCGTGAACGCTCCCGACTGGACCACCCAGCTCGCGCGGCTGACCGCGTTCGCCGGCGCCGACGTTCTCGTCGCCCACAACGCGGGTTTCGACATGTCCGTCCTGCGGCGTGCGTGTGCCGCGACGGGCGACGAATGTCCTCCGTACCGCTACATGTGCAGCGTGCAGATGTCGCGAAGGACCTACACGCTGGATTCGTACCGACTGCCCCTGGTCGCCGCGGAGGCGGGCTGTTCACCGTTCGCGCATCACGACGCCCTGGCCGACGCGGTCGCCTGCGCGGAGATCACGATCGACTGCGCCCGCCGAGCGGGAGCCGCAGACGTGCACGCCCTGGCCGCCCACCTCGGCGTCCGCATTTCTCAGATCACGCCCGAAACGCGACTCGAGCGCGCGGTCGCCTGACACGCTCGAGATCCGAGGGGCACCTGCGGCCGATGTCGGGGGCCTGCGGCACACTGACCCCATGGATGCCATCGCCCTGATCCTCGTGATCCTCGCCCTCGCGGTCGGAGCCGCCGCCGGCTGGTTCTTCGGCACCGCCCGTACGACCTCGCGCGCCGCCGCCGAACGCGTCGATCTCGCTGCACGTGTGGCAGCGGCCGACGCCGCGCGAGCGGGCGTCCAGTCGCAGCTCGACCACCAGACCACGCTGTACCGCGATCTCCTCGGGCAGACGCGCGCCGATCAGGCCGCCCGTGAAGAGCGCGAACGCCGCGAACAGACCGTGCTGCGCGCTCTCGACCCCGTGCGCGAGACGCTCGACGCGATGCAGCGAAAGGTCGATGGACTCGAACGTGACCGTGTCGAGCAGTACTCCGCCCTCGGAGAGCAGCTGAGGCTCTCGCGCGAATCCGACGAAGCGCTGCGCTCGACGACCGAAGCACTGGCATCGGCGATGCGGTCGGGAAGCACGCGCGGTGTGTGGGGCGAGACGCAGCTTCGTCGTGTCGTCGAAGCTGCGGGCCTCACCCGCTACGTCGACTTCGATCTGCAGGCGTCCATCTCCTCCGACGCCGGAGCCGGCCGACCCGACATGATCGTGCGGCTCCCCGGGGGCAAGGCGCTGGCGGTGGATGCCAAGGTCCCCCTCGACGCGTATCTCCAGGCCAGCGCGATCGCCGTGACCGCCACGGGCGACGAGGGGGCTCGGCGCGCCACTCTGCTGGCGAAGCACACGAAGGCCGTGCGCGCTCATGTCGATGCGCTCGCCCGCAAGACCTACTGGGCGGGGCTTCCGAGCAGCCCGGAGTTCGTCATCTGCTTCCTCCCCAGCGAGTCGCTGCTCTCGGCAGCGCTCGAGGAAGACCCGACGCTTCTCGAATACGCCTTCACCCGCCGCGTGGCGCTGGCCTCCCCCGTGAACCTCTGGGCGGTTCTGAAGACCGTCGCGTTCACCTGGACGCAGAATGACGTGTCCGATGAGGCACGCACCCTGTTCGCTCTCGGCACCGAGCTCTACGAGCGGGTCGGGGTGCTGGCCTCACACGCCGGCGATCTGCGGCGCGCGCTGGAGCGGACCGTCGACAGCTACAACAAGTTCGCGGGCTCG
Source organism: Microbacterium canaveralium (assembly GCF_047238045.1). Taxonomy (NCBI): domain Bacteria; kingdom Bacillati; phylum Actinomycetota; class Actinomycetes; order Micrococcales; family Microbacteriaceae; genus Microbacterium; species Microbacterium canaveralium. Next base: position 2,061,431 of record NZ_JBDFMA010000003.1, read on the forward strand.
CTCGAGTCGCGGGTTCTGGTCACGGCGCGGAAGTTCCCCGGCATCGACGAGACGAAGCTCGACGCCGTGGCGGCGCCTCCAACGCTCGAGGCCGCACCGCGCCGGTGGACGGCCCCGGAACTGCTCGAGCTTTCCGAGGGAGACGAGTCATCTCGGGGCGACGCGGAAGGGCACGGCGTCACTCAGGCCGATCTCGGTGCCGTGCGCGAGCGCGCGGGCCTCCGTCAGGACACTTGAACGGCGGCGAGGCTCAAGAACCGCCCGGCACCCAACTGAGCAGGCTCACCACGGCGGCGGAGACGACGACGAAGGCTCCGATCATCCACCACGCGCTGATCTCGTGGCCCTCGGCACGACGCTTGCGCAGGAGCACGTCGGGACGTCGCGCGGGGTCGACGGCGCTCGCGATCACCGCCTGCGCACCCGTCTGAGGTGCGGTCGAGTTCGTCGGAGCTGCCATGAAACGATCCCCCTTCGGGTCTCGGAAGAACACAGCGTCGCCGTTGACACTGCACACGATTCTGCCAGAGGCCCGTTCGGGAACGCGTCACACTTGCGCAACGACACGCCCGGCTGTACCTGCGAACTGTCGCCCGTTCCGGTGCGCCGCCGCACGAGGGGCCGCAACAACCCGCGAGGCTTCAGCGGGCTGGCGTCCCCGTGACATCCCGCCGCGTGTTTACCAGCCCGATGGATTCTCGCGCCGACGAGGCGTCAGAGCCACTTCGAGGTCAGGTGCTCGGACGAGATCCTGCGGAGCGTCCCGGATGCCCCGCGCAGCACGACGCTTTCGGTGTAGATGAAGCCGCCGTCCCGCCGGACTCCCTGCACGAGCTGGCCGTCGGTCACACCCGTGGCGACGAAGATCGTGTTCTTGCCCCTCACGAGGCCGTCCGCTTCGTACACCTCGCCGTCGACGTGGAGACCGGCGTCGCGACCCTTCTCCTTCTCGTCGTCGTCACGCGGCGCGAGCACGCCCTGGATGTGTCCGCCGAGAGCCTTGATCGCGCACGCCGTGACGATCCCTTCCGGGCTGCCGCCGATACCGACGCACATGTCGGTGCGGGCGTTGTGGCGTGCCGCATTGATACCGCCCGCGACGTCGCCGTCGCTCATGAGGCGCGTTCCGGCGCCCGCTTCACGGATGTCGGCGATGAGCTGCTCATGGCGGGGGCGGTTGAGGACCGACACGACGATCTCGTCGACCGGCTTCCCGAGCGCCTTCGCCAGGAGGCGGATGTTCTCCCCGATGGGGAGGCGGATGTCGACGACGCCGACGCCGGCGGGGCCGGTGACGAGCTTGTCCATGTAGAAGACGCTGGACGCGTCGAGCATCGACCCGTGGTCGGACACCGCGATGACCGACAGGGCGTTCTGCCGTCCGGCGGCCGTCAACGACGTTCCGTCGATCGGGTCGACCGCGACGTCGCACTGGGGCCCCTTGCCGTTGCCCACTCGCTCGCCGTTGTACAGCATGGGCGCGTTGTCCTTCTCGCCCTCACCGATGACGATCGTGCCGTCGAAGTTGACGGTGCTGAAGAACGCGCGCATCGCGTCGACGGCCGCACCGTCGGCGGCCTCTTTGGCGCCACGACCGATGAACGGAACCGCGCGGATCGCCGCCGCCTCGGTCGCCCTCACCAGCTCGAGAGCCAGGTTCCGATCGGGATGCAAGGGACTCATGTCGGACGTCAGGCTCACCATGTGGCCCACTGTAGCCACGCCGGTTGTGATAATCGGGGGATTTCACTGCTCGCGGGACGAAGGAATCGCGATTCTTTACGGATGAGGAGAACCACCCTGTTCCTTGACCTCCACCGCGGTCACGATCCACCGCCTTCGCTAGAGTGACGGTGTCCCAGTCACGACCAAGGAGCACCTCCATGCCCGTCGCCACCCCTGAGCAGTACGCCGAGATGCTCGACCGCGCCAAGGCCGGCAGCTTCGCCTACCCCGCGATCAACGTCTCCAGCTCGCAGACCATCAATGCCGTGCTCCAGGGCCTGACCGAAGCCGGCTCCGACGGCATTCTTCAGGTCACCACGGGCGGCGCCGACTACTTCGCCGGCCACACCGTGAAGGCCCGCGCGACAGGCGCACTCGCGTTCGCCAAGTACGTCACCGAGGTCGCCAAGAACTATCCCGTAACGGTCGCCCTGCACACCGACCACTGCCCGAAGGACGCTCTGCCCGGGTTCGTGATCCCCCTCCTCGAGGCATCCGAGGAAGAGGTCAAGGCCGGCCGCAACCCGATCTTCCAGTCGCACATGTGGGACGGTTCCGCCGTTCCGCTCGACGAGAACATCGACATCGCCGCCGAGCTGCTCCCCCGCCTGAACAACATCCACGCCATCCTCGAGATCGAGGTCGGCGTGGTCGGCGGCGAGGAGGACGGCGTCGCGCACGAGGGCTCCAACGAGGCGCTCTACACGACGGTCGCCGACGTCACGAAGGCCGTCGAGCGTCTCGGCCTGGGCGAGAACGGTCGGTACATCTCCGCCCTCACCTTCGGCAACGTCCACGGCGTGTACAAGCCCGGCGGCGTCAAGCTCCGCCCGGAGCTTCTCGGTGAGATCCAGGAGGGCATCGCTGCCAAGTTCGGCACGGGCCCCAAGCCGCTCGACCTCGTCTTCCACGGCGGCAGCGGCTCCACCGATGAGGAGATCGCGCTGGCCGTCTCCAACGGCGTCGTGAAGATGAACATCGACACCGACACCCAGTACGCGTTCACGCGGTCGATCGCCGGGTACATGTTCTCCAACTACGACGGCGTCCTGAAGATCGACGGCGAGGTCGGAAACAAGAAGCAGTACGACCCGCGCGCGTGGGGCAAGGTCGCCGAGTCGGCGATGGCCGTGCGCGTCGTCGAGGCCACCAAGCAGCTGGGTTCTTTCGGTAAGTCGCAGGGCTGACACTCTCCCACGAGCGCCCCGGCACCGCCGGGGCGTTCGTGCTGTCACGGCGCTGCTCCACTTCCCACCGCCGAGACATCATCCCGCCGACATTCCCCCTGCAGTCTGCGGCGCAGATGTCGGCGGGATGCGGTCTCGGCGAACCGGACACACCCGCACACACGGCGCGCACCGGCGCGGCAGGCACCGGCGCAGCGGGCACGCACACCCGTGCACGCCGCACCCGCCAGCCCGGGGAACTATCCCCGGTACAGCTCCAGCACCGTGGGGGCGTCGGGCGGTGAAGAGACGACCTCGACCGGATCGCCGGCGCGGACGTCACCCGCGCGACGCACCCGCAGGTAGGCGCCCAGGCGCCCCTCGTCGGAGAACCGCTTGACCCACCCGCGTGCCGCCGCGCCGCCCACCCAGCGCGCGAAAGTCGCGCAGGGGGTCCGGGGCATCGTCACCTCCAGCCGGACGGTGTCGCCGATCCGCCATACCTCCCCGATGCGCGCGTTGTTGACATCCATGCCCTCCACGCGCAGGTTCTCGCCGAACCACCCCGGCGCCATGTCCCGCCCGAGCTCGCTCTCCCAGAACTCCGCGTCGTCCTGGGCGTAGGCGTACACCGCTTTGTCCGGACCGCCGTGATGCTTACGGCTGGCCTGAACGTCGGCGCGGACTCCGAGCGGCCCGACGCGCACCGCACCCTCGAGGGCACGCTTGTCGATGGCGGTGACCCCCACCGACCCGGAATCAGGGCGCAGGGCGTGAACGGCGCAGACGGCGACGAGGCTCGGCATCCCTCGATGTTAGGGGTTGCTGAAGTCCCGCCGCATGACCACACGGTCTCCGTCGACCGTACGGATCTCGATGGAGTCGATCTGGGATGCCGAGACATCGGTGCCCGCGCTCAACTCCGTCTTCGAGCCGGGGCCTGCGCGCCAGGTCGACAGCATCGTCGTCGCGCCGGAGTCGTCGGTGACGGCGAGGGCGTACGGCCAGCCGCCGGGCGGTGCGTCCAGCACTTCTCCCGTGTACTGGCATACGAGATCGATGCGCGTGCCCCAGGCGACCGGCGTGAGTTTCACCGAGGCCTCCAGGGGTGCTCCCGCCACGTCATCGAGCGCGTAGACGGTGCCGACGGTGGTCGTCGGCGTGCTCGTGAGCGCCAGCACGCTGGGCACCGCGATCACCGTGAGGATCGCGGCCACGGCGCCGACCCACAGCGCGGCCCTGCGGCGCCAACGGCGACGCGCCGTCCGCACGACCCGCCCGAGCAGGGCCGGGTCAGGAGAGGTCGGTGCGGCACGGAGAGCGGGCTCGTCACCGTCGATCGCGCGCGCCCGCTCGGGCGACAGGCGAGAAAGCAACCCGGCCGTGGGAGCGAGCTCGGCCACCGCGGTGCGGCACAGCCCGCAGTCCTCGAGGTGCCTTTCGTACTCCGCGCGATCCGCGGCCGACAGAGCCCCCAGCACGTAGGCGCCGTCCCAGGTGGCGAACCGATCGTGCTCGGACATCATCGCGTCACCCCCCTCTCCTGCAGGGCGAGCCGCAGAGCACGCACGGCGTAGTGCAGGCGCGACTTCACCGTTCCGGCGGGGATCCCCAGTTCCTCCGCCGCCTGCGCGACGCTGCGACCGCCGTAGTAGGCCGTCACGATGACCGCGCGATGGTCGGGCGTGAGGGTCGCCAACGCCTCCTCCACGAGGAGCGCATCGAACATGGCATCCGTGTCGTCGACACCGCCCGTCTCGGGGAGCTCGTCGACCGGCAACTCATGTCGGCGGCGCGCGCTGCGGGCATCGTCGATGACGATGTTGCGGGCCACGGTGAACATCCACGAGCGCAGCCGCGACGGGTCGTCGGCCATCACCCGGGGCGTCCGCCACGCGCGCAGCAGCGTCTCCTGCACGACGTCGTCGGCCCCCGCGTGGTCGCCGGTGAGGCTCACGACGTAACGCCAGACCGGGGCGGCGTGCGCGTCGTACAGCGCGGTCAGCTGCGCGTGCTCGTCTCGCATCGCCGGTTCCCTCCTGTCGTCGAAGAGAACACGGGATGCCAGGCCCGAAGGTTCAGTTCGTGACAGCGCCGGTGAGAGCCGACATGAATGCCGGATCCGCGGTGAGGGCGATGGTGATGCAGATGCCCGCGACGAGGGTGGTCCCGACGAAACCGACGAGCGGCACCCAGAAGGAGATACGTCCGCGGCGCAGGCGCCGCCAGGTCAGCCAGGCCGTGATCAGGTAGCCGACACCGTAGACGACGGATGCCACGGCGCCCCACGCGTAACCCGCCGAGAGGGCTGTGTAGGTGGCGTCGACGCCGAGGAGCTGTGCCGCACGCTCGGCGTACCCCGGGAAGTCCAGCAGTTGGACGATCGTGGAGATGACCGACACGAGGCCGTACACCAGTAGAACGAACGTGGCGACGCGATCGGCGAGCGGTCCTCGGGCGCGCGTCGAGGCAGCCGAGGGAGCGGCGGCCTGCTCGGGCGGCGGGGCAACCCCCGCCTCCAACGCCTCGGTCACCTGGGGGCGCTGGATGCGCGCGCGCTGCTCCTCCGGGGTGGCGTACTCGCCGAACTGCGGACGCGGGCGGGCGTCACCGTCGCTCACGCGCGACCCCGGCCGCCCAGGGCGCGCTGGTCGCGCTTGCCCGCGGCATCCTGACGCAGTTCCTTCGGAAGCGAGAACATGAGGTCTTCCTCGGCCGTGCGGACCTCTTCGACGTCGCGGTAGCCCGCTCCGGCGAGCTCCTGCAGCACTTCGGTGACGAGCACCTCGGGAACCGACGCGCCGCTGGTGACACCCACGGTCTCGACGCCCTCGAGCCACTCCTGACGCACCTCGTCGACGTAGTCGACGCGGTACGCGGCCTTCGCGCCGTGCTCGAGCGCGACCTCGACGAGGCGCACGCTGTTCGAGGAGTTGGCCGACCCCACGACGATGACGAGGTCCGCATCGCGGGCGACCTTCTTGATCGCGACCTGCCGGTTCTGCGTGGCGTAGCAGATGTCGTCGGACGGCGGATCCTGCAGCTCGGGGAACCGCGTCCGCAGACGACGGACGGTCTCCATCGTCTCGTCGACCGACAGGGTGGTCTGCGAAAGCCAGACGACCTTCGACGGGTCACGCACCTCGACGGTGTCGGCGTGCTCCGGGGAGTTGACGACGGTGACGTGCTCGGGAGCCTCGCCGGCCGTGCCCTCGACCTCTTCGTGCCCCTCGTGCCCGATGAGCAGGATCTCGAAGTCGTCGCGGGCGAACCGGACGGCCTCGCGATGCACCTTGGTCACGAGAGGGCAGGTGGCGTCGATCGCCTGGAGGTGCCGATCGGATGCCGCCGACACGACGGCGGGAGAAACCCCGTGCGCGCTGAACACCACGTGCGAGCCCTCGGGCACCTCGTCGACTTCCTCGACGAAGATCGCACCCTTCTTCTCGAGCTCGGTCACGACGTGGATGTTGTGCACGATCTGCTTGCGCACGTACACCGGGGCGCCGTAGCGCTCGAGCGCCTTCTCTACGGCGATCACGGCGCGGTCGACACCCGCGCAGTAACCGCGCGGCGCCGCCAACAGCACCTTCTTCTGTCCGTGGACGGGGATATCCTGGAGCCGCCCGCGTCGACCCGGGATCCGGGGAACGGGCAGGTGGACGGCAGGTGTGCTCACCCCTCGATTCTACCGGGGCGCCCCTGGACGACGGCCGAACCGCCCACCACCGACCCACACGAGAGAGCATGACCTCCTTCCGACCCGAAGCCGTCGAGGGCCAGGCGCCCCCGGCCGACTCCGTGCATCCGCGCGAATCCCGCAACGATGCCCCCACGTCGGTCTCGCGCCTGAACGACACGATCCGCGGCTTCATCGAACGGTGGGGGTCCGTCTGGGTCGAGGGCGAGATCACCTCGTTCAACCGTCGCGGCGGCAACGTGTTCGGCCGTTTGAAAGACCTCGGCACCGAGTCGACCGTCGCGTTCCGGATCTGGTCGAGCACGCTCGCCCGTCTGCCCAAAGATCTGCAGGTCGGCGATCACGTCGTCGCGTGCGTCAAGGCTGATTACTTCCCGCGCACAGGTGATTTCTCCTTCGCCGTGTCGGCGATGCGGCACGTCGGTCTCGGCGAGCAGCTCGAGCGTCTCGAACGCCTCCGCGTGCAGCTGCGGTCCGAGGGCCTGTTCGATCCCGCGCGCAAGAAGAAGCTGCCTTTCCTCCCCCACTGCATCGGCCTCATCACGGGCGAGAACTCGGATGCCGAGAAGGACGTGCACCGCAACGCCGAGCTGCGCTGGCCACAGGTGCGATTCCGGACACGCTATGCCGCGGTGCAGGGCGACCGGTGCGTGCCCGAGACCCTCGCGGCGCTGAAGGCGCTGGATGCCGACCCCGAGGTGGACGTCATCGTCATCGCGCGCGGAGGAGGCGATCCGCAGACCCTGCTCGGCTTCAGCGACGAACGCCTCGTGCGGGCGGTGGCAGCGGCATCCACCCCCATCGTCAGCGCGATCGGCCACGAGAACGATCGTCCTCTGCTGGACGACGTCGCCGATGTGCGCGCCTCCACCCCGACGGATGCCGCCAAGCGGATCGTGCCGGACGTCAGCGAGCAGCGCGCCCTGGTCGCGCAGCTGCGCGCGCGCCTGACGAGTCGGCTCACCCAGCGGGTTCTGCACGACATCGCCCAGCTCGAACAGCTCCGGTCCCGCCCCGCCCTTCGCGCGCCGCACTCGATGCTCACGGCGCGCGCGCAGGAGGTGTGGATGCTGGCGACACGCGGCCGCGACATCGTCGACCGGCGGCTGCAGAGTGAGGAGCGGCGCACGCGCGAGCTGCGGGCGTCCCTGCGGGCGCTCTCGCCGGAGGCCACGCTCGCGCGCGGCTACGCCATCGCGCAGGTCGCCGGCGGCGGGATCGTGCGCGACGCCGGCCAGGCGCCGGCGGGCACGCGCGTCATCGTGACCGTGGCCGACGGAGCCTTCGGCGCCTCCTCCACAGGCGCGATCGACGCCACCGACTCCCCCGCCGACGGCGGCCCCTCCGACGGGCGCGCCTAAGATGGATGCCATGACCGCGACGCCTTCCGGCTCCCCTGCCGACGTGGCGTCCCTGTCGTTCGAGCAGGCCCGCGACGAGCTCGTCCGCGTGGTCGCCGAACTCGAGCAGGGGGCTCCCACGCTGGAAGAGTCCCTGGCGCTCTGGGAACGCGGCGAACGCCTCTCGGCCCGCTGCGAGGAGTGGCTCCTCGGCGCCAAACGTCGGCTGGATGCAGCCCGTGGCGAGGGCGAGGAGTCCTGATGGCCCGCGTCGTCGCCGAACTCGGCCGTCCTGAGACGCCGGAAGAGACCGCAGCCCGCAAGGCCGAGTCCTCGCGCCGCTACCGCTCGAGCAAGACGTTCCGCAATCTCCTCGCCGCGCTGCTCGTGACCGTGGGCGTCGTGCTCGTGGTGATCGCGGCCGTCCCGCGAGGCGAACCGGCTCCGCGCCCCCAACCCGACGTCCCCGCTCTCGCGGCAGAGTTGTCCGACGACCTCGGCCGCCCCGCCCTGTCGCCTGCCCTTCCCGACGGCTGGCGCGTGAACCAGGCCATGACCGAAGGACAGGGCGGAACCGAGGCGTGGACGATGGTCTACGTCCGGTCCGGCGAGTCCGGATTCGTGCGCGTCGCGCAGGGTCTCAACACCGGCGAGGAATGGGTGGCGCAGATCCTCGGGGGCGCGCGCAGCAGTGAGACGATCACGATCGACGGGATCGAGTGGGACGTCTACCGACCGAGCGACCCCGAGAGAGCCGGCAACATCACGTACGCGCTGTCGACCCCGGCCGGCCCCGACCAGGTGCTGATCTACGGCGACGCGAGTCCCGAGACGACCGCGATCGCCGCGGCATCCGTCACCGCCCAGATCCGAGAACTGAGAGAGGCCCCGTGAGCGAGCGCTTGACCCCCCGTGCCGTGTGGAATCAGATGCTCGAGGGCAACCGCCGCTTCGTCTCCGGCGAACCCGCACACCCCCGCCAGGACGTCGAGCGGCGCACCGAGCTCGCGAACCAGCAGCACCCCAACGCGGCGCTGTTCGGCTGCTCCGACTCCCGCCTCGCGGCCGAGATCATCTTCGACCAGGGGTTGGGCGACCTGTTCGTCGTCCGCAACGCCGGACAGGTCATCTCCGACTCCGTCATCGGCAGCCTGGAGTACGCGGTGGGCGTGCTGGAAGTGCCGTTGATCGTGGTCCTCGCGCACGACGCGTGCGGAGCCGTCGGGGCCGCGATCGACAGCACCGGCGTCGACGCCCCCAACCTGCCCCCGTACATCTGGCGCCAGATCGCTCCGATCGTGCCGGCCGTCCGCCGGGTGATCCGGGAAGAGGCCGCCGCCGGCCGGGCGACCGCGCACGTGGACGCCGAGCTGGTGGGCCGCGAGCACCTGCGCCACACCGTCGCCGACCTGCTGCGGGCCTCCGAGTTGATCGCCGAGGCCGTGGCCGAGGGCCGGGTCGCGGTCGTGGGCGCCAACTACCGACTCGACGATGGGGAAGCCGTCCCCATCGTCAGCGTGGGCGACGTGGACGAATCCCGCGCCGCCTGAGACCGAACGAAACGATCCGGAGGAACGACGACGTGACCGACATCGAGTACCGCATCGAGCACGACACCATGGGCGAGGTGCGGGTGCCGAAGGACGCCCTCTACGCCGCGCAGACCCAGCGCGCGGTGGAGAACTTCCCCATCTCGGGTTCGGGACTGGAGTCGACCCAGATCGCGGCACTCGCCCGCATCAAGAAGGCGGCCGCACTCGCGAACAAAGAGCTCGGCACCCTCGACCCACGGATCGCGGACGCGATCGCGCAGGCCGCCGACGCGGTCATCAAGGGCGATTACGACGCGCACTTCCCCGTCGACACGTACCAGACCGGCAGCGGCACCTCCTCGAACATGAACATGAACGAGGTCCTCGCCACTCTGGCCACCCGCATCCTCGGCGAGACGGTCCACCCCAACGACCACGTCAACGCCTCGCAGTCGTCGAACGACGTCTTCCCGACCTCGGTCCACATCGCCGTGACCCAGGCCCTGATCGACGACCTCATCCCGGCACTGGACCACCTCTCGGTCGCTCTCGAGGCCAAGGCCGAGGCGTGGAAGGGCATCGTGAAGTCCGGTCGGACGCACCTCATGGATGCCACGCCCGTCACGCTCGGCCAGGAGTTCGGTGGCTATGCCCGTCAGATGCGCCTCGGCATCGAGCGCGTGCAGGCCGTCCTCCCCCGCGTCGGCGAGGTCCCCCTCGGTGGCACGGCCGTCGGCACGGGCATCAACACGCCGCTCGGGTTCCCGCAGAAGGTCATCGAGCTGCTCGCTGCCGAGACCGAGCTGCCCATCACCGAGGCGCAGGACCACTTCGAGGCCCAGGCCAACCGTGACGGCCTCGTCGAGGCATCCGGTGCCCTCCGGACGATCGCCGTCTCGCTCACGAAGATCAACAACGACATCCGATGGATGGGGTCGGGCCCCAACACGGGCCTGGGCGAGCTCCACATCCCCGACCTGCAGCCCGGCTCCTCGATCATGCCGGGGAAGGTCAACCCCGTCGTTCCCGAAGCAACCCTCATGGTGTGCGCACGGGTCATCGGCAACGACGCCACCGTCGCGTGGGCGGGCGCGTCCGGATCGTTCGAGCTGAACGTCGCGATCCCCGTCATGGGTACGGCGCTTCTGGAGTCGATCCGCCTTCTCTCGAACGCGATGCGCGTGCTGGCTGACAAGACCATCGACGGCCTCGAGGCCAACGTCGCCCGCGCGGAGGCATTCGCCGGGATGTCTCCGTCGATCGTCACGCCGCTGAACAAGGTCATCGGCTACGAAGCGGCGGCGAAGATCGCCAAGCACTCCGTGGCCAAGGGCATCACGGTCCGTGAGGCCGTCATCGACCTCGGCTACGTCGAGCGCGGAGAGATCACCGAAGAGGTCCTCGACGCCAAGCTCGACCTGCTGTCGATGACCCACCCGGGCTGAGCCGAACCCTCGCTGACGCCGAGGACCGCCATAATCAGAGGATGATGCGCCGCGTGAGACCTGTCTCCGCGCGCGTGCGACTTCTCGCGGCGATCCTCGGCGTCGTGCTGCTCGGACTCATCATCGCCGGCGGAGTGACGTTCTTCGTGCAGAGTGAACGCGTGCTCGCCAATGCGGGGCGGCAGTTGGACGGCTTCGTCTCGACGGTGTCCACCAGTGGTCAAGACCCGGCCGACCTGGTCGCGGCCGCCGTGCCCGGCCGCACCGACGGCACCCTCGCTCTCCGCCGCACCACGGTCCTCGCGACCACTCCCGCCCCTCCCGGGCTGCCCCTCGCCGACGATGAGGCCTTCCTGCGAGACCTCAGCGCTGCCCTGGATCGCGGCGAGATGCGCGGCCGTCTTTCCACCGCGGTGGGCCCCGTCCTCTATGCGGCGGTCGCCGAGGGCGACGCCACGATCGTCCAGGCCATCTCGATCGACCAGCGCATGGAGCTGGTCACCCTCTCCACCTCGACCTATGCCATCGCGGGCGCGATCGTCGTGCTCGCCGTCGGCGTGGCCGGCTGGTTCGTCACGGGTCGGCTGTTCTCACCGCTGCGCAAGCTTCGCGACACCACCGACGCGATCACGATCGCCGACCTGGGCGCGCGCGTCTCCGCGGACGGCAACGACGAGATCGCCGATCTGACCGCGTCGGTGAACTCCATGCTCGACCGCCTCGCCATGTCGGTCGCCGCCCAGCGCCAGTTGCTGGACGACGTCCGTCACGAGCTGAAGACCCCGATCACGATCGTCCGCGGCCACCTCGAGACCATGAACCCCTCCGATCCGGACGATGTCGAAGAGACCCGCGATCTCGGGATCTCCGAGCTCGACCGGCTGTCCCGCCTCGTCGACGACATCGATGCGCTCGCGGATGTCGAGGCCGGTTCGCTCTCGGCGGGAGTGGTCGACGTGGGGGCATTGACCGACCGTGTGGGCGAGCTGGTCGCGGCGATCCCCGAGCACACCTGGACCATCGAAGCGCGTGGCCGCGGGCGCATCGTCGGCGACCACGACCGTCTCGTCCAGGCGTGGCTGCAGCTCGCCGACAACGCCGCGAAATACACCCCGGCGGGGAGCCCGATCGAGATCGGCAGCGCCACCGACGACGCGGCAGCGAGCTTCTGGGTCCGCGACCACGGCCCCGGCATCCCCCCGGCCGCTCGGCACCGCGTCTTCCGCCGCTTCGACCGCGTCTCGACGCGACGCGGCGTCGAGGGGTCGGGTCTCGGACTGTCGATCGTGGAGGCGATCGCCAAGGCGCACGACGGGCACTGCACCATCGCCGACACCCCGGGCGGGGGCGCGACGCTCACACTCCGTATCCCGCTCGGTGGAACCCACGCCCCCACTGACCTTCCGACGCCGGTACGCGCCGGCGACGTCGTCCTGCAAAGAGAGGCCACCGGATGACCCGCATCCTCATCGCGGAAGACGAGGAGCGCATCTCGGCGTTCGTGGCGAAGGGTCTGGAGGCCGCCGGCTATCAGACCGTCATCGTGGACGACGGAGCCGCCGCGCTGGAGATGGCTCTCGCCGGCGACGCCGACCTCCTGCTGCTGGACGTGGGCCTGCCGTCGATGGACGGATTCGAGGTGCTCAGGAACCTTCGCGGCCAGGGGGCCTCGATCCCGGTCATCATGCTGACCGCCCGCACCAGCACCCGCGACACCGTGGACGGTCTCGATGCCGGCGCGAACGACTACGTCGCCAAGCCCTTCAAGTTCGACGAGCTTCTGGCGCGAGTTCGCTCCCGCCTCCGCGAGCCGGTGTCGCTGGGCACGATCACGATCTCGCATGGCGATATCTCCCTCGACGTCCACACGCGCCGTGCCTCCGTCGGCGGACGCGAGGTCGACCTCAGCGCCCGTGAGTTCGCGCTGGCGGAGGAGTTCCTCCGGCACGCCGGTCAGGTGCTGAGCCGCGAGCAACTCCTGAGCCGAGTGTGGGGTCTCGACTTCGATCCCGGGTCCAACGTGGTCGATGTCTACGTGCGGTACCTCCGGGCGAAGTTCGGAGCAGGACGCATCGTGACGGTCCGCGGGGCGGGCTACCGCTGGGAGTAGTCCCCCAAAACCCAAAAACCCCCGGTGGGGGGAACCGGGGGGATGGGGAGAAGGTTCGCGGCGGTCTTCCGACGTACCCGAAACGGCGGTGACCTGCGCGGCGAACCGATCTCTTTTTCATTTATTGGGGGGAACCGCCGAGGCGGTGACGAGGTCTCCCTCGCCTCTGGAATAACTCTGTCCGGTCCCCGTGAGAAAGCGGGGAGGTGCAGATGAGAAACCTCTCATCTGCACCTCCCCGACGAACGGTAGGCGGGTCGGCGATCAGGACAGTTCGCCGGCCTCCAGCAATTCGGTCACGAGCGCGGCGATCGCGGAGCGTTCCGACCGCGTCAGGGTGATGTGACCGAACAGGCTGTGACCCTTCAGCGTCTCGATCACCGACGCGACACCGTCGTGCCGCCCGACGCGGAGGTTGTCGCGCTGCCCGACGTCGTGGGTGAGCACGACCCGGGAGTTCTGGCCGATGCGGCTCAACACCGTGAGGAGGACGTTCCGCTCCAAGGACTGCGCCTCGTCGACGATCACGAACGCGTCGTGCAGCGAACGGCCGCGGATGTGAGTCAGCGGCATCACCTCGAGGAGACCACGTGCGAGCACTTCTTCCAGCACGTTGCTCGAGACGAGCGAACCCAGGGTGTCGAAAACGGCCTGACCCCACGGGTTCATCTTTTCGGCCTGGTCACCGGGCAGGTACCCGAGCTCCTGCCCTCCGACGGCGAACAGCGGACGGAAGACGATGATCTTCTTCTGCTGCTGCCGCTCGAGGACGGCCTCCAAGCCGGCGCAGAGCGCGAGCGCCGACTTGCCCGTACCCGCGCGCCCGCCGAGGGAGACGATCCCCACCTCCGGGTCGAGCAGGAGGTCGAGCGCGATGCGCTGTTCCGCGGAACGACCATGCAGCCCGAAGGCATCCCGGTCGCCGCGGACGAGCCGGTATTCACCGTCGCCGGTGACGCGGCCCAGCGCGGAGCCACGCTCGGAGTGGATGATCAAGCCCGTGTTGATGGGCAGCCCGCGCACGTCATCACTGGAGGCGACCTCCGCCTCGTACAGGTCGCTGAGGTCGTCACCGGACACATCAATCGATGAGATGCCCGTCCAGCCGGAGTCCATCGCCTGTTCGGCGAGGTACTCCTCCGCGGACAGGCCGAGCGACGAGGCCTTGACGCGCATCGGGAGGTCCTTCGAGACGACCGTGACCTCCGCGCCGTCCCGCGCGATGTTCATCGCGACGGCGAGGATGCGGCTGTCATTGTCACCGAGGCGCATGCCCGAGGGGAGAACCGACGGGTCGGTGTTGTTGAGTTCGACCCGCAGCGTGCCGTCGGTACCCACAGGAACCGGGAAGTCGAGGCGGCCGTGCTCGATGCGCAGCTCGTCGAGGTGTCGCAGCGCCTGCCGGGCGAAGTACCCGATCTCGGGATCGTGACGTTTACCCTCGAGCTCCGTGATCACCACGACCGGAATCACGACCGAATGCTCGGCGAAGCGGAAGAACGCCCGCGGATCGCTCAACAGAACGGAGGTGTCCAGAACGTACGTGCGCAGAGCCTGATCGGCTGAGGCATCCGGTTCCGAAACACTGCTGTCGACGACGTTCCGCTGGTCGTACGGTGCTCGTGCAGTCACAACCCACTCCCGACCCGGGTGTCTCACCCGGCTGTCACGAGTCGACCTGTGGGTCACGAGTCGCGATCCGAAGGCCGACTCGATCGGGCTCCGTGCCCGATGACCTCACCGTAAGGCCTCGCGCGGGCCCGTGGGGTCGCGAACACGCCCGGAAAAATGACGAGTACGTTAACGCTGCTACTGACCAAATCGCCGGTCGCGCTTGGTGAAGTCGCGGATGGCTCGGAGGAAGTCCACCTCGCGCAGATCGGGCCCGAGGGCCTCGACGAAATAGAACTCCGAATGAGCCGACTGCCACAGCAGGAAGTCGCTGAGCCGCTGCTCCCCCGACGTGCGGATCACGAGGTCGGGATCGGCCTGGCCACCGGTGTAGAGATGCTCACCGATCTGCTCGGGCGTGAGGCTCGCCGCGAGTTCCTCGAGCGAACCTCCTCGCTCGTCGTGCTTGGCGATGATGCTCCGGACGGCGTCGACGATCTCGCTACGCCCGCCGTATCCCACGGCGAGATTCACGTGCAGACCGGTGTGCGATCGGGTGCGTTCGGTGACCTCGCGCAGCACCTCGGCCAGCCCCGGCGGGAGGTCGTCGGCGCGACCCACGTGCTGCACCCGCCAGTCGGGTTCGTGCGACAGCTCACGGGCGAGTTCCGCGATGATCTCGATGAGGTCCTCGAGTTCGCGGGAGTCGCGCTTGCGGAGGTTGTCGTTGGACAGCAGGTAGAGCGACACGACCCGGATGCCGAGATCGTCGCACCAGCGCAAGAACTCGTGCATCTTGGCCGCCCCGGCGCGATGGCCGTGCGCGGCGCTGTCGAAACCGAGCTGCCGGGCCCACCGCCGATTGCCGTCGATCATCATGGCGACGTGATGCGGGACCGTCGTCGGCATCTGACGGCGAAGGCGCTGGATGTACAGCCGGTAGAGGACGCCCCGCCCCTCGTTTCTCCACACTCGCGCCACCCGCCCACGCTACCGCGTCGCGCCCGCCACGTCGTGCTGCGAGGCGCCTCCCGGCGAGCCGCCCGAAGCGGCATGTACACGACGGGGTATGGGGATCGACGTAGGGTCGAAGCGTGACATCCTTCCCCGCCGGCGACGGACCCGAGATGCCCCAGCTCCCCCTGTTGGAGGCCGGGGCCGTCGGTGCGCAGGCGGACCTGAAGCCCACGTGGCGCGGATGGATCCACGCCGGTACGTTCCCCGTGGCGATCGCCGCCGGGATCGTCCTGATCACCCTCGCGCAGGGCACTCCGGCGAAGTGGGCATCGGCCGTGTTCATGGCGACCTCGATGCTGCTGTTCGGGAACTCGGCGCTCTACCACCGGTTCGACTGGAAGCCGAAGACGAGGGTCCTGCTCAAGCGCATCGACCACGCGAACATCCTGCTGCTGATCGCGGGAACGTATACGCCGCTCGCCGTCCTCGCGCTCCCGACCCCGCAGACGATCCTGTTGTTGTCCATCGTCTGGGGCGGCGCGATCCTCGGCATCTTCTTCCGGGTGTTCTGGATCAACGCACCCCGGTGGCTCTATGTCGCCCTCTATCTCGCCCTCGGTTGGGCGGCGGTGATGTACATCGGTGACCTCCTCACCGCGAACGTCGCCATGATGGTGCTCGTCGTGGTCGGCGGCGTGCTCTACACCGCCGGCGCCATCGTGTACGCCCTGAAGCGACCCAACCCGTGGCCCGGCCACTTCGGCTTCCACGAGATCTTCCACGTGTGCACGGTGCTGGCGTTCCTCTGCCACTGGACCGCGTGCCTGCTGATCGCCCTCGCACCGGCATACCACGGCGGCTGACGACGGGACCGTCCCCGCGAGCCGTCCTCAGCTGCGGGGAGCGTCAGGATCGATGTCTTCGTCGTCGGTCTCGCTGGCTCGCTGTGCCGCTCTCGCCTGCTCCTCGGCATCCAGTTCCGCGTTGACCTCTTCGCGGTACCGTCCGCGACGGATGCGGCGCAGCATGTCCCACACGAGCAGGAACACCGCCACACCGATGAAGGCGACGGCGGCGAACCCGAGCGGGCCCGGGGTCACGATCGATTCGTCAGGAGTCGACGGGGTGGGCGTGGCCGCGAGGGCCGCGAGCGCGGTGAGCATGGAGTCCTTCGGTCCGGGCGGAAGCGCGTAGCCTGGAAGTCCAGCCTAAAGCCCGGGGAGACCATGACGACGCAAGCCGTGCTCGACGATCGCTACGGCTGCACCCGGTCGCCACGGCGGCGCATCGCGCTGTGGAGCATCGTCGGCGTCGTGGCGCTCGGTCTGACGGTCGCCCTCGGGTGGACCACGGTCGCCAACAGCCTCGCGTCGGTGACGTCCACCGACACCGGCTTCACGGTCACGGATGCCGAGCACGTCTCGATCTCGTTCCAGATCACCGCACCCGTCGGGCAGCCGGTCGCGTGCGCGATCGAGGCCCAGGATGAGGATCACGGCACCGTCGGCTGGCGCGTCGTGGAGTACCCGGCATCCGACGATCACACCCGGGCGTTCTCGGAGGAGATCCCTACGCTCGCGCTCGCGACGACGGGTTTTGTCAACTCCTGCTGGGTGCCGTAGGCTTTTTCTTCAAGACGCGCCCTGGCTCGAAGCCAGGGCGTTCGACATATGTCCCGGCGGACGCGCTCTCGACGCCCACCCCGCCGGTCCGATCGACGAAGGAGACCACCGTGTCCAGCGACGCTCAGGTGACGTTCCTCACCCAGGATGCCTACGACCGTCTCGCCCACGAGCTCGAGCACCTCTCGACCACGGGCCGCGAAGAGATCGCGAAGCGCATCGAATCCGCCCGCGAAGAGGGCGACCTCAAGGAGAACGGCGGCTACCACGCCGCCAAGGACGAGCAGGGCAAGCAGGAGGCGCGCATCCGCACCCTCCAGCAGCTGCTGAAGGACGCCAAGGTCGGCGAAGCCCCCGAGAGCACCGGCGTGGTCGAGTCCGGCACCGTCGTGACGGCGATCATCGCCGGGGGCGAAGAGAAGTTCCTCCTCGGCAACCGCGAGATCGCCGTCGACTCCGAACTCGACGTGTACAGCGAGGCCTCCCCCCTCGGGGCCGCGATCCTCGGCATGAAAGAGGGCGACAGCGGCGCGTACACCGCCCCCAACGGCAAGCAGATCTCCGTCGAGATCGTGAAGGTCGAGACCTACTCGGGTCAGTGACCCGAAGACGCCGCGAGCCGCTCCCCCGACCGGGTGAGCGGCTCGTCGCGTCGTGGGGTGCACCATCGGTGCCACGTCGTTCGGGTCGCGTTACCGCGTTCGGGGCGTGAGAATGCCGCCCCAAGGTGCGTCATGCGCCCCGAACCGCCGGTCGGTGTCAGTTGGGCACGACGGTCGCGATGAAACCGGCTTGTTCGAGCGTGCGGATCACGAGCGCACGATGCTCGGCGCCACGGGTCTCCACGCTCAGCTGCAGGATCACCTCGCTGATCTGCAGGCCCTGCCCGTGCCGCGTGTGCAGCACCTCGATGACGTTGGCGCCCACCTGCGCCAGCAGCTCCGACACGCGCGCGAGCTGGCCCGGCCGATCGGGAAGCGGGATGCGCAGCGACATGTAGCGCCCGGATGCCGACAGTCCGTGCGCGACGACACGCTGCAGCAGCAGCGGATCGATGTTGCCGCCGGAGAGGACCGTGACCGTCGTCCCCGTGGCTTGGATCTTGCCGGCGAGGATTGCGGCGACCCCGACCGCGCCGGCAGGCTCGACGACCTGCTTGGCGCGCTCGAGGAGCACGAGGAGGGCGCGGGCGATGTCGTCCTCCGTGACGGTGACGACCTCGTCGACGTACTGGCGGATCAGCTCGAAGGGTAGATCGCCGGGACGCGCGACGGCGATGCCGTCCGCGATCGTGGGCGTCGTCGGCACCTGGATCGGATGGCCGGCAGCGAGCGACGTCGGGTAGGCCGCGGAGTTCTCTGCCTGGACGCCGATGATGCGGACCTCGCGTCCCTCGGCGGCCGCCCGTGCCTTGATCGCGGCGGCCATGCCCGCCGCCAGGCCGCCGCCGCCGATGCCGACGATGACGGTCTCGAGATCGGGCAGGTCCTCGACGAGTTCGAGACCCAGGGTGCCCTGTCCGACGATGATGTCGCGGTGGTCGAACGGGTGGATCAGCACCGCGCCGGTGCGTTCGGCGAACTCGGCTGCGAGCCGCAGCGGCGTCTCGACGGTCGCGCCCTCGAGGACGACCTCGGCACCGTACCCCCGCGTCGCGAGGAGTTTGGGGACGGGGACACCGAGGGGCATGAAGATCGTCGCGGAGATACCCAGCTGCTGCGCCGCAAGCGCGACGCCCTGCGCGTGGTTGCCCGCCGAGGCCGCGACGACACCGCGCGCGCGCTCCTCCGCCGTCAACCGGGACAGCCGGTAGGTCGCGCCGCGGATCTTGAAGGAACCGGTGCGCTGGAGGTTCTCGAGCTTGAGGTGCACGGGGACGCCGAGCAGTTCGGTCAAGTGCAGCGATTGGTCGAGCGGCGTCCGCGTGATGATGCCGCGCAGGGTCTGCGCGGCATCCTCGAACTCGGCCAGGGTGGGCGTGTCGTTCATGATCTCCTTCCGCGGTCGCGGGGCACGGTCTGCCAGATGAGGTCGGCGGAATCGACGGAAGCACCGTCGTCGCGCCACGCGTGGCTGCTGAGGTACACCGCGACGACGTTGACGAACGCGGCGAGCGGCACCGCGAAGAGTGCGCCGGGGATGCCGCCCACCATCGCCCCGCCCGCCACGACGAGGACCACCGCGAGGGGGTGCACCTTGACCGCCGAGCCCATCAGGATCGGCTGCAGCACGTGACTCTCGAGCTGCTGGACGCCGAGCACGACGATGAGCATGAACAGCGCGATGAGCGGGCCGTTGTAGACGAGCGCGATGAACACCGCGAGGGTGCCCGTGACCACGGCGCCGACGAACGGCACGAACGCGCCGAGGAACACCAGCACACCGATCGGGATCGCGAGCGGAACGCCGAGGAGGAAGGCGCCGAGTCCGATGCCGACCGCGTCGATCGTCGCGACGAGCAATTGCGTGCGGGCGTACGTGACGACCGTGCGCCACCCGGCACGGCCCGAACCGTCGACGGCCGGTCGCGCCACCCGCGGGAAGAGTCGGGTCGTCCACCGCCAGATGCCGCCGCCGTCGGCGAGGAGACAGAGCAGGATGAACAGCGTCAGCAACAGGCCCGTGGCGACGTGACCGATCGTGGTGCCGATCGCGAGGGCCCCCGTCCACAGCACCTCTGCCTGCTGCTGCAGGAAGGATCCCGCCTGCTGCAGACCGTCATCGATCTGCTGGGCGCTGAGGTGCAGCGGACCGTCGATGAGGTATTGCCGGAACTGCCCGACGGCGTCGACCGTCCGGTCGCGGACCGAACCGAACTCTCGCGTGATCTGCCACACCGCGAGCCACAGCAGACCCGAGATGACGGCGATGGTGCCGAGAACCGTGACGACGATCGCGAGCCAGCGCGGCCACCGGTGCCGGAGCAGGAATGAGAAAGCCGGCCACACGAGTGCGGTGATGAGGATCGCGACCAGCAGCGGCACCACGAGGAGCTTCAACTGGATGACCAGCCACACCACCACACCGATCGCCGCGGCGATGACGAGCAGACGCCACGAGTACGCCGTGACCTGCCGGAGCGCCGGCGGAATCGCCGGGGAGAGATCGCTGGAGACCGTGCGCCGCCGGAGGGCGTCGAAGAACGATCCGCGGTCCTCGGGATCGGTTCCGGTCATCCCGCCAGCCTACCGCCGCGCCCGAGGCATGAACGTCCGGAATGTCGGAGGCGCCGTCTACGCTGGCGCGCATGACCACGACCCTTCGGCGCGCTGACGCGCGCCGCATCGCGTTGGCCGCCCAGGGCATCGGCCGTCCCCGTCCCACGGCAGTGGGCACCCGCCAGATCACCGCCACGCTGCAGCGCATGCGGATCCTGCAGATCGACTCGGTGAACGTCTTCTCGCGCAGTCACTACATGCCGCTGTTCGCGCGGCTCGGGGCCTACGACACGACGCTCCTCGACCGTCTCGCCTTCTCGCGGCGACCCCGCTGGGTCGAGTCGTGGGCGCATGTGGCCTCCCTCGTCGAGGTCGCCGATTGGCCGCTCCTCCAGTTCCGACGCGACGCCCTGCGCGAGAAGTATGGCGCCGACGACTGGGCCCGCGCCAACGCCGGACTGCTGCGGTGGCTCCGCGACGAGCTGGCCGCGCGCGGGCCCCTTCGTCCCGCCGAGATCGAGCACGACGCCAGGGAAGGCTCGCGCGGATCCTGGTGGGGGTGGGACGACGTCAAGAACGGTCTGGAGCGACTGTGGCTCATGGGCGACGTCGCCATCGCGGGGCGCCGTGGGTTCGAGCGGCGGTACGCGCTGGCATCCCATGTCCTGCCCGCCGACGTCCTGGACTCCCCCGTCCCGCGTGCCGAGGCGATCGCCGAGCTCGTCCGGCGCGCCGCCGTGGCATACGGCGTCGCGACGGCGGCCGACCTCGCCGACTACTGGCGTATCCGCGACCGGCCGGCTGTCCTCGCGGCCATTCGCGACCTGGTGGATGCGGGCGAGCTCGAGCCCGTGACGGTGGAAGGGTGGCAGGCTGCCGGCCGGCCCGCCAGGGCGTGGCTCCACCGGGATGCCGCGCGCCCCCGACGCGTCGACGCGACGGCGATACTCACGCCCTTCGATCCGGTGGTCTGGTTCCGGGATCGCGCCGAGCGGCTGTTCGATTTCGACTACCGCATCGAGATCTACACGCCGGCCGAGAAGCGGCGCTTCGGCTACTACTCGCTGCCCGTCATCGTCGGCGATGACGTGGTCGGCCGCATCGACCTCAAGGCCGACCGGGCGGCCTCGGCTCTCCGAGTGCAGTCGGCCTGGTGGGAGCACGGCGCCCCGGCGGAAGCGGCGGAGCGCCTCGCGGCGGAGCTGCGTACCGCGGCGACCTGGCAGGGGCTCGAGCACGTCACCGTCTCGCGATGGGGAGATGCCACCGACGCCCTCGCCGGCGCCCTCGCCGCCGAACGGCACGAGCACCCCCAGGCGCCCCCACACGAAAGCGCCCCCTCGGCCGCGGTGGGCTGAGAGGGCGCCGTCTCGAGCGCGTCAGAACTGGACGCGCGGCGGCTCGGAGATCGCGGCGCCGTCGACGACCTCGAAGAACTCTCGCGACTGGAACCCCAGCTGACGAGCGAAGAGGTTGTTGGGGAAGACCTTGATCTTCGTGTTCAGTTCGCGCACGCCGCCGTTGTAGAACCGACGCGATGCCTGGATCTTGTCTTCGGTGTCGACGATCGACTGCTGCAGCTGCAGGAAGTTCTGGCTCGCCTGAAGCTGCGGATAGCCCTCGGCCACCGCGAACAGCGACTTCAGCGCCTGCTGCATGTGTCCCTCGGCCACACCCGCCTCCGCGGGGCTCTGCGCGGAGATCGTCTCGGCGCGAGCGCGGGTCACGTTCTCGAACACGGCCTTCTCGTGCGCCGCATAGCCCTTCACGGTCTCGATGAGGTTGGGCAACAGGTCGGCCCGACGCTTGAGCTGGACGGTGATGTCGCTCCACGCTTCATCGACACGCACGTTCAGCGAGACGAGCGCGTTGTACGTCGCCCAGAGATAGATCCCCGCGATCACCAAGATCGCCACGATCACGATGACGGGGACGAGCCACTCCCACATATTCGGGTTCTCCGTTCGACGACTGCCGGCACAATCCTAACGGCGCGGCCGCCGTCCAACAGGGGCCCGGGGCCGACTCCCAGTCGATACGCACGCAGCCGCACCATCACGTCGAGTACGTACCCCCGGTGGGACTCGAACCCACACCTGGAGCGATTTTAAGTCGCCTGCCTCTGCCATTGGGCTACGGGGGCGGATGCCTCGCTCCACCGTAATGCCAGAGGGCGCAGCCTCGAGAAACGACGAAGCCCCCGCACTCCGTGTACGGGGGCTTCGATCGGAATCACTTGGCGGCGACGGCCTCGGGCTTCTTCTCGGCCGGGGCCGACTCGGCCGCGGGCTGGGCGGGGCGGGGACGCGCCGCGAACTCCTCGAACGTCGCGCGGGGGTTCTGAACCGCCTCGAGCGAAACCGTCTCGCGGCCGTGGAAGAAGTTCTGCACCCAGTCGCCGACGACGCGGAACTTGCGCTCCCACGTCGGCATCGCCAGACCGTGGTAGCCGCGGTGCGCGAACCACGCCAGCAGACCGGTCAGGGCGATCTTGCCCGACTGGAATGCGCCGTTGTACAGACCCAGACCAGCGACTGCGCCGAGGTTCTTGTGGAAGTACTGCTTGGGCTGCTCGCCGCGCAGGACCGCCACGATGTTCTTCGCCATGAGCTTGCCCTGACGGACCGCGTGCTGCGCGTTGGGGACGCAGAAGCCGCCGACGCCACCGCCGGACAGGTCGGGGACGGCCGACACGTCACCGGCCGCCCAGGCGCCTTCGACGATCTCCTCGTCGGTGCCGACGCGCAGGTCGGGACGCGTACGGATACGGCCGCGCTCCTCGACGGGCAGGTCGCTGCCGCGCACGACGGTCGGGTTCGCCATGACACCGGCGGTCCAGATGATGAGGTCGGTGGGCAACTGCTCGCCGGTGGAGAGCTCGACGACGCCGTCGACGGCGCCCTTGACCTGCGTGTCGAGGTGGACGAAGGCACCCTTCTTCGCGAGGTCGGCGAGCACCCATTCGCTCGTCTTCTGGGACACCTCGGGCATGATGCGGCCCATCGCCTCGATGAGGTGGAAGTGGGTGTCGTCGAAAGCGAGCGTGGGGTACTGCTTGAGCAGCGACGACGCGTAGGCGCGGAGCTCGGCGAAGACCTCGATACCGGCGAAGCCGCCACCGACGACCACGACGGTCAGCAGTCGATCACGTTCCGGGCCGGCGGGGAGCACGGACGCCTTCTCGAAGTTCGAGGTCAGACGGTCGCGGATGGCGACGGCCTCCTCGATCGTCTTGAGTCCGATCGCGTTCTCGGCGATCCCGGGGATCGGGAAGGTACGCGAGACGGCACCGGCGGTGACCACGATCTGGTCGTACTCCTGCGTCCAGGTCTCGTCGCCGACGATCGGCGTGATCGTGGCCGTCTTGGTCGCGTGCTCGATCCCGGTGACCTTGCCCGCGATGACCGTGGTGCGCTTGAGGTGACGGCGCAGACCGACCACGACGTGGCGGGCCTCGATCTCACCGGCCGCGACCTCGGGGAGGAAGGGCTGGTAAGTCATGTAGGGCAGCGGATCGACGAGGGTGACCTCGGCCTCGTTGCGGCCGAGGAGCTTCTCGAGCTTCCACGCAGTGTAGAAACCCGCGTAGCCTCCGCCGACGATGAGGATCTTGGGCACGGTGCTGGTCACGATGGAAGAGACTCCTGGGTTGTGGTGCGGCTCGGCTCGCGATGTGTGCGCGCCTCTCGGATACGCCGGGCAGCAGCACTGACGCCGAGCGAGATCATTATAGCGGCGAGGGTCGCTCCCGCGAGCGGCAGCGTCCCGTACAGCAGGCTGTCGCGAGTCGGGAGCAGCGGAGACGAGGCGCGCGGCGCGGATTCGACCGGCGGCAGGGGCGGGATCTCGACGGGCGCCGCGGTGGGCGCTCCGGTCGGGGCGGGAGCGTCGGCCCGGCGGTAGAGGCGCACCCATTCCGCCAAGTCGCCGAGCGGGTTCGACGTCACGGAGGGCACCGCGCTCGAGGAGACGGCGGACGCGGCATCGACCAAGCCGTAGCCGTACAGCTTGTCCTGGCCCGACCCCGCACCGGGTGCCGGCTTGGCCGTGCGGATCAAGCGGTTGAGCACATTGTCGGCATCCAGGTCCGGATGCGCGGCACGGACCAGCGCCGCAATCCCGGAGACGATCGGCGCAGCCCCGCTCGTCCCGTTCCACTGCACGAGGGTGCCGTCCGCGGACACGCCCAGCAGACGCTCGCTGGGCGCGGACAGACCGATCGTGATGCCCTGGGTCGAGGCGTCATTGCTCGCCGCGCCCGAGGGGTCGACGCCGCCGACGGCGAGCACGCCCGGGATCGTGGCCGGTGCGCCGACGCGCGAGGTGCCACTCCCCCGGTTGCCCGCGGCCACGACCACGACGACATCGTGATCGAACGCGTACTGGAACGCTTCGTCCCAGCTGGGATCCCAGTCGAGGGTGTTCGTCGTCAGCGACATGTTGATGACGGTCGCGCCCTGATCGACCGCCCAATGCATCGCGTCGGCGATCTGCTCGGTGAAGGGCTTGGAGGTGACCGCACCGAACCCGACCGAGATCGAGAGCAGTTCGGCCTCGGGGGCGACACCGATCATTCCCTTACCGTCACCCGTGCCGCGTGCCGCGGCCAGCGAGGCGACCCAACTGCCGTGGTTCGAGTCGACGGCACCGACCGGCGTGCGCCCGTCGGCCGCGCCCACCCCGGACACGTCGGTGCCTCCGGCGACCACGCCCGAGAACTCCACCGGTCCGCGGGCGATACCCGTGTCGATGATCGCGATCTTCTGCCCCGCGCCGCGCGTGGTCTTCCACGCCTCGGTGATGCCGTACTGATCGAGCCAGTACTCGGCACCGCGCACCGGGTCGGCCGAATCCTGTGGTGCGGGTGTCGCCGCCGCCCCTGTCAGCACCACGACGCCCAGGACGACGGATGCCACGGCCGCGACGACGCGTCTCATCCGCCCGCCCCGGGAGTCTCGCATTCGCACCGCTCAGGCGACCATGTCCCCCGAGCGAGAGCCAGGTCGCCGATCGGGTTCACGCCGGGACCGGCGGCGAGCGAATGCCCCGCGAGCGCGTGGAGGCACTTCACACGCGTCGGCATTCCTCCGGCGGAGATCCCGGCGATCTCCTCGGGCTCGCCGTAGACCGCTCGGTCTCGCAGGTACGCCTCGTGAGCGGCCTGATACGCCGCGCGCAGATCGTCATCGCCGCCGAGCTGGTCGGAGAACTCCTTCATGACGTGTCCCGCCTCGAGCACCGACATCGCCGCGGTGGCGGCCGGGTGGGTGAGGTAGTAGAAGGTCGGGAACGGGCTGCCGTCGTCGAGGCGGGGGGAGGTGGCCACGACGGTCGGGTTGCCGCAGATGCAGCGCGCCGCGATGCCGATGACGCCGCGCGGCACACGACCCAGCTGCGAGCGCAGCACGTCGAGGTCGGCGTCGGAGGCGGGGGGCAGGGGCGGGGTGCTCATCGGTTCCAGGGTACCCGGCGTCCCGACACGCCCGTCGTGGGCCGTGGATCAGGGAGTCGATGCGGGGTCGGGAACGTCGACGGCCGGAACGGCGACCTGCGCGGAGCCCGCCGACGCCACCGACCTAACGAGCTGCGACATCCAGTCGGTGCGCGTCTGCCCGACGTCCTGCGAGACGTCCTGCTGCTCCTGGGGGGCCGCGGAGGCCGGCAGGTCGTCGTCGATGAGATAGACCACCTCGCCGGGCATCGTGTAGTAGAGGCGTTCACGCGCCTGGGTCGTGATGTACGCGGGATCCGACCATCGTTCGCGCTGCGATTGCAGGTCGGCGACCTCGCTCTGACTCAGGGCCACGGCGTTGCGGAGCGCCTGGATCTGCTGACGCTGGTCCATGTAGGTGCCCACCGTGGGGACGAGTACCAGGGTCCCGAGGACCACGAGCCCCAGCATGATCACCACGAAACCCGAGACGCGCAGACCCCCGAGCCACGCGCGCGCGTCCACGCGGCGCGGCCGGGCGCGCTCGCGCGAGGCGACCGTCGACGGGCCCGGAGCGACCTCCCGCACGGGTCGAGTCCGTCCGCGCTTCTTCCCCGCCGAGGTGGAGGGAGTGTCGTTCCGTCCGCGGGAGGACGGGAGCGTCGGTCGATCCACGACGTCTCCTTCCTCATCCACGCCGGAGTGCGGGCGCCGGACGGTATCCGACTCTACGTCGAGGGGCGCCGCGCTTCGGATGACGCGCCGGGCTCACGGCATCCCCTCGGGCCGCCCGTCCCGGCAACGACGAAGGGGGGAGCCCGAAGGCTCCCCCCTTCTCACGCGGGTGCGTTTCAGCCCTTGAAGCGGGGGAACGCCGAGCGACCGGCGAAGACCGCGGCGTCGCCGAGGTCTTCCTCGATGCGCAGGAGCTGGTTGTACTTCGCGACGCGCTCGCTGCGAGCCGGCGCCCCGGTCTTGATCTGGCCGGCGTTCACCGCGACGGCGAGGTCGGCGATCGTGGTGTCCTCGGTCTCACCCGAACGGTGCGACAGCATCGACGTGTAGCCCGAACGGGTCGCGAGGGCGATGGCATCCAGGGTCTCGGACAGCGTGCCGATCTGGTTGACCTTCACAAGGAGCGAGTTGGCGACACCGAGGTCGATGCCCTGCTGGAGACGCTTGGGGTTGGTGACGAAGAGGTCGTCGCCGACGAGCTGGACCTTGGAGCCGATCGCGTCGGTGAGCTTCTTCCAGCCGTCCCAGTCGTCCTCGGCGAGCGCGTCCTCGATCGTGACGATCGGGAAGTTGGCGACGAGGTCGGCGAAGTAGTCGACGAGTTCGTCGACGCTCCACGCCTTGCCCTCGACGGTGTAGACGCCGTCCTTGTAGAACTCGGTGGCGGCGACGTCGAGGCCCACGGCGATGTCGGCGCCGGGGGTGAAGCCGGCCTTCTCGATCGCGCGGATGAGGAAGTCCAGGCCCTCGCGGTTGCTGGGCAGGTCGGGGGCGAAGCCGCCCTCGTCGCCGAGACCGGTGTTGTAGCCCGCGGACTTCAGCTCGCCCTTGAGGACGTGGTAGACCTCGGTGCCCCAGCGGAGCGACTCGCCGTAGGTCTCGGCGCCGATGGGCGCGAGGAAGAACTCCTGGAAGTCGATGCCGTTGTCGGCGTGCTCGCCGCCGTTGATGACGTTGAACAGCGGGACGGGCAGGAGGTGCGCGTTGGGTCCGCCGAGGTAGCGGAACAGCGGCAGGTCTGCGCTGTCGGCGGCCGCCTTGGCGACGGCGAGCGAGACGCCGAGGATGGCGTTGGCGCCGGTGCGCGACTTGTTCTCGGTGCCGTCGGTCTCGATGAGGATCTCGTCGATGATGCGCTGCTCGCTGGCCTCGACACCCTCGATCGCGGGGCCGAGCTCGTCGACGACCGCGGCGACGGCCTTCAGGACGCCCTTGCCGCCGTAGCGGCTCTTGTCGCCGTCGCGCAGCTCGTAAGCCTCGAACGCGCCGGTGGACGCACCGGAGGGAACGGCCGCGCGCTGGACGATGCCGTCGTCGAGGAGCACCTCCACCTCGACGGTCGGGTTACCGCGCGAATCCAGGATCTCGCGCGCGTTGACAGCCTCGATAAGTGCCACGAAGGACTCCTCGTTGGTTCTGAGTGGAAGAGGGCGGAGCGTCGTCGGTCCGTTGTCGAGTCTAGTGACCGCCGTCGTCGCGCGTGTGGTCGGGTCGGGGCGGCGTTCGTGGCCGCGGGGCCCCAGGGGTGCACGCGGGGCCACGAACGTGCGGCACGATCACGACGGCGAGCCGACTCCGGATGCCACGGCGTCCGTCAGAACGGCCAGCGCGAGGCCGTCCCAGCCCTTGCGGTCGAGCGTCTGCAGCGCGGTCGCATCGAAGCGCGGGTCCTCGCCCAGCATCACGACACCCGCCCGCGCACCGGCCACTTTGGTGTCCCCCGGGCGCGGGTCGGCGACCGCCCCGGCGCGAACGACGTTATCGAGCACCACCACCGTGCCGGGGCGCCCCAGGCGGGCGGCCCAGTCGAGGTAGGCGGGATTCGACTCCTTGTCGGCATCCACGAAGACGAGGTCGAACGGCTCCTGTCCCACGAGCGTCGGGAGGACGTCGGTGCCGCGGCCGACACGGATCTCCACGCGGTCGGCGACACCCGCGCGCTCCAGGTTCGCGCGCGCAACGCCCGCATTGTGCTCCTCGGCCTCGATCGTCACGACCCGGCCGCCCTCGGGCAGCGCCCGCGCGAGCCAGATCGTCGAATAGCCGCCGAGCGTCCCGATCTCCAGCACCCGCCGAGCGCCGCTGATCCGCGCGAGCAGATGCAGAAACTTCGCGCTGACCGGTGACACCTCGATCGCGGGGAGGCCCGCCTCGTGCTGCGCGGCGAGCGCGGCATCCAGGGTCGGGTCGTCACCGATCAGGGTGTCGGTCAGGAAGCCGTCGACGTCGTCGTGGGTGGGCACTCCCCCAGCCTGGCGAGGCGCGGCCAGCGGGTCAACGGGGTCCGTGCAGGTGGGCCCGGGTCATCTCGTCGTACTCCGCGTCCGATAGGTCGTCGAAGCTCTTCGCCTCGGCGCGGTCGGTGCGCATCCACCGGATCATGAGGATGACGAGGATCGGCACATCCGCGAACTCGGCGATGAACCAGATCAGGTCACCGGCGAGATGCTGGTCGTGCAGCGTGGACGGCCACCACGCCACCGCCTGCGCGGCATCCGGAACGAGATCCAGCACGGTGTCGTTCAGCCGTAGGAGCAGGCCGGGGACGGAGTCGATCAGCAACTCGACGAACGCGAGCAGGAACTCGATCGCGATGAACGTGCCGGTGTGGACGGCTCCGAGCGCCATCATCGGCAGCACCATGGACAGCCCCACCAGCGGCACGAGGACGCCGAGCGACGCCTCGATCACGGGGTTCACGCGCAGGATGCCGGCCACCGGCGTGAGGAAGAGGCAGAACACCGCGGCGATGACGACCGTTGCGACCATCGCGTTGCCGGTGATCCGCACGAGGCGCGTCGCGAGGAATCGGTCCAGTCGCGCACGGCCGCGGTCCCCCGTCGCTCGGGCGTACAGGTCGAGGGGGCGGCCGGCGGCGATCCCGGCGGGGACGGCGAAGATCAGCAGCGCGACACGCGTCGAGAACGCCCAGCGCAGCTCGGACGAGTACGCCCCCAGGAAACCCAGCTCGATCACGGCGTAGGGCGCGAGACCGAGCGCGAAGAACCCGATCGTGCGGATCACGGGCCAGCGTTCGCCACGACGGCGCACGCGCGCGACGCCGACGAGATAGGCCACGGATGCCACGACGATCACGCCGAGCGGGACGGGCGCGGCGTGCCAGGTCGTCAGGAGCGTATGCAGAGGAGGCGTGGCAGCACGCTAGGCCGACGACCTATGCGTGGGCCGGGATCCCGGCGGTTCTGCCCGGTCTCGCGTGCCCAACTCCTGAGTGTCTGGTGGCCGCTCCCCGGTCCCGCGCGCGCCGCGGCGCCGCTGACCGGCGTGCCGAACAGAACTCAGGAGTTCGGGCCGACGACCTATGCGTGGGCCGGGATCCGCGCCGTCGTGAGCGCGGCGAGGACGGCGGGCAGGAGGGCCTCGGCCGTGCGCCGGTACCCCAGCGCGCTCGGGTGGAATCGATCGACGCTGAACATCTCGTCGGGTCGCTCGGCGAACACCGGTCCCACCGCCCGTGCGAGGGCGACGACGCGTCCTCCCGCCCGCTGCACGGCGGCGGCCTGCGCCGCGGCGAGCTGCCGGGACGACCGCGCGGCCAGCGCGCGCAGCGGCTGCGGGATCGCCCGGAGGGTCCCGAGGTCCGGACACGTGCCGACGACGACGGGGATGCCTCGATCGCGGAGCGCTCGTACGATGCCCTCGAGCTGACCCGCCGCTCGGGAAGCGGGGATGCGGTGCGTCACATCGTTGCCTCCGACGACGATCACCGCGACATCGGCGCGGTACTGGTCCGGCAGCGCCGCGAGCTGCCCCGTCAGCGCCGAGGTCTCAGAACCGACCACCGCGGACGTCCGGAGGCGCACCGGCCGCCCCTGCGACCGCGCGATCCCCTTCGCGAGCCGGGCGCCGAGCGTATCGCGTCGATGACCGGCCCCGAGGCCCGCCGCGATCGAGTCCCCTAGCAGAAGCAGATCGACCGGCGGACCCGGATGCTTCTTGCGCCGCCACACCCGATCGGCATCCAGAGCCTGCTCCCCCAGGGGCTTGCCGATCCGACGCCGCGCGATCGCGGCCTGCCGGGCGATGAGCGTGCGGATCCCTACGGCCGCCGCCCCCACGACCGCGACCGACGACGCCGCGGTCACCGTGATCGGCCGACGCCTGCGCATACGCCCATCCCACCGCTCCCCGGTGAACGGCGGGTGACGCGCGGTCGCGCGACCGCCGAGACGTGCGGGCGTCGGGCTCAGCCCTGGACGCGTCGGCGCCCCCGCGCGCGCAGCACGAGCGCGAGCACGAGCACCGCGACCGCGAGGACGATGTCGAGCGCGAGCCCGGCCAGCAGTTCGTCACGGCCGCCGACGCCGGTGAACGACACGACACCACCGATGACGATGACGCCGAAGGAGAGGGCCAGCTGCTGCGCCGTGCTGAACATCCCGCCCGAGAGCCCGGCCGCGTGCACCGGGACCTCGCGGACGACGAGTTGCGTCAGCGGCGAGAAGATGAGGGCCTGGCCCACGCCGAGGAGCACGAGCGCCGGCTGCAGCCACCACCCGATGTCGGTCCCCCAGGCCAGCACCACGGTCACCGACATCGCGACGAGCGCCACGACCTGCAGCCCGACACCCCACGCGAGCGTCGCATCGCCCAGGCGCGCCTGAACCCGCGCGACGGTCAGCGAGACGACGGCGAACACCACCGCGAACGGCAGCAGCGCGAGCCCCGCCTGCAGGGATGACATGCCGCCCTGCTCCACCGCCCGCGGGAACACGTACAGCAGCGCCGAGTACCCGGCGAAGAACAGCGCCGCCGACACCAGGCCGAGCTGCAGCGCGCGAAGTCGCAAGACACTCGGAGGAAGCAACGGAATGCGACCGCTGCGCTCGACGGCATCCTGGTGCCGCCACATCGCCACGAGGGCGATCGCGGCGACGAGGAGAGCGACGAGCACGGGCCACGACCAGTTCCACGCCGGTCCGAACGTCAGCGCCACCGAGGCGGCGAGGATGCCGATGCCCAAGGCGGCCGTGCCGACGAGGTCGATCGCGACGTGCTCGTGCGAGCGGCTGCGGGGGGCCAGCGGTGCGAGGGCCATCGCCGCGACGGCGACGAGAGCCACGACGACGAACACGGCGCGCCACCCGTCGACGACACCGAAGCTCGTCGCGGCGAGCGCACCGCCGACGACCTGCCCGACCGCCGCACCGATGCCACCGCTCGCCCCGAAGGCGGCGATCGCCCGCGTGCGCGCGACCCCACCGGACGTGGCCTGAATGGTCGCGAGCACCTGCGGGGTGCACAGCGCCGCGCCCACCCCCTGCACGACCCTCGCCGCGATCAGGGTCGGCACCGAGGGGGCGAGAGCACAGGCGACGGCCGAGACGAGGAACAGCCCCATGCCGACCGCGTACATGCGGTGACGACCGAAACGGTCACCGAGTCGCCCGCCGAGGATCAGCAGAACGGCGAACGGGATGCCGTAGCCGGCGATGACGAGTTCGAGCGAGACGTCGTCCGCGCCGAAGCGGTCGCGCAGCGTCGGCAGGATGACGGTGACCGCGTTGAAGGCGAATGTGCCGACGCCGGGTCCGAGGAGGAATCCGATGTAGCGCCAGGTCGGGACCGCGGGTGCGGCGTCGCCCGACGGCACGGGGGTGGTACCGGTGCCGGGGGATGCGGAGGTCGTCATGGTGCCAGCATGAGGGGTGCGTCATCCTGGTACCAGGAGAGTGTTCATCCTGGTAGTGGAAGCACTCCCCTCACCGCGGGCGGCGGCCCTCCCGCCCTCTATGCTCGCGTCGGAAGGAGACGTCATGACCCGATCCGACGAGGCGCGCGCGGAGTTCGCGGCGTTCCTCCGCAGCCGCCGTGCCCGGCTGCAGCCGTCGGACGTCGGCCTCCCCGACGGCACGAGGCGGCGCGTCGCGGGGCTCCGGCGCGAAGAGGTCGCCCAACTCGCCGGGGTCGGACTGACCTGGTACACGTGGCTCGAGCAGGGGCGCCCGATCGCGGCATCCGCGCAGGTCGTGGCCGCGATCGCTCGCGCGCTCCGACTCACCGACGACGAACGCGACCACCTCTTCGCCCTCGCGGACCTCCCCCGCCCCGAGCGGGAAGCGCGCGCGTGCGTCGACACGCCCCACCTCGACCTCCTCGAGAAGCTCCTGCCCTACCCGGCCGCGCTGCAGACATCGCGCTTCGACATCCGCGCGTACAACCGGGCCTACCGCTACCTTTTCGACGACCTCGACGACATGCCGACCGAGCGACGCAACTGCGCGGTGCTGCTGTTCACGGACCCGACGTGGCAGAACGCCCACCTCAACCTCGATCACGCGCAGCGCCGGATGGCTGCCCGACTTCGGTCCGCGTACGGGCGGCACCACGACGAGCCGTCGTGGCAGAGCTTCATCACCGAGCTCGAGCGGGCCTCGCCGCGTTTCGCCGAGCTGTGGAGCCGGGGCGACGTCGGCGGCGAGCGCCACGCGGTCAAGCACCTCGTCAACCCGCGCGTCGGCGAGCTGCACCTCGAGATGTCGAGCGTGTGGGTCGACGAGAGTCTGGGTTCCCGGGTGGTGTGGTTCGCCCCGCGGGATGCCGCGACGGCGGCGCGCCTCGAGCGCCTCGCCGCCGAACATCCCGAGCAGGCGTTGATCAGCGCCGTCGCCTGACGGCCGGGGCGGAGATCAGCCGAGCGGCTTCATCTCGAGCGACTCCACCGTGGTCTCTGCGCCGACGGTGGCGAACGACGTGTAGCCGTCGGCGCTCGAACGCTCCAGCAGCGCCTTGAAGTTCTTCGGGCGCTGCTCCAGGCGCACGCGGGCGCCTTCGGCGACGAGGGCCGCCTTGATCCGCAACAGGTGCGCCAGGGGGACGTCGCGATCGTGCACCAGCACCACCGAGCGCTCGTCCCCGTCGTCGGCATCCTGGAGCAGGTCGACGATCCGCTCGAACCCGATCGAGAAGCCGACCGCCGGGACGTCCTGGCCGAGGAATCGGCCGATCATGCCGTCATATCGGCCGCCGCCGCCGAGCGAATAGTCGACGCTCGGGTGCGCGAGCTCGAAGATCGTGCCGGTGTAGTAGCCCATGCCGCGCACCAGGAACGGGTCGAATCGGAGGGGGGCCTCGGCGCCGCGCGCGGCGGCCACCGTCTCACCGAGCGCCACGAGGTGGTCGACGATCTCGTCGGGGATGCCGGCCGGCAGAGCCGCGCGGATCCCCGACGCATCGAACCCCGCGTCGTCGCCGCTCGGACGGTCGAGATAGGCGGCGAAAGCGTCGACCGCCGCGGCGGTGGCGCCCCGATCGCGGAGCTCGGCCACAACCCCGGAGGGGCCGATCTTGTCGAGCTTGTCGATCGTGATGAGGACGCCGGGTCGTTCGTCGGCGGCGAACCCGAACACGTCGAGCATGGCATCCAGCGCGCGGCGGTCGTTGACGCGGACGATGCCGCCTTCCAGGCCCAGCGCGTCGAGCACGTCCAGGCTCGCCGTCATCAGCTCGGCCTCGGCGCGTGCCGACGCGTCACCGATGATGTCGATGTCGCACTGCACGAACTGGCGGTAGCGCCCCTTCTGCGGACGTTCGGCGCGCCACACGGGTGCCATCTGGATCGCGCGGAACACCGTCGGCAACTGTGCCCGGTTCGTGGCGTAGAACCGCGCGAGCGGCACGGTGAGGTCGTAGCGCAGCCCCAGGTCGGCGAGCGCGGCCGGGTCGTCGGCGGCGGCGCGGATCGCCTCGGCATCCATCCCTCGCTTGAGGATGCTGAACGAGAGCTTCTCGTTGTCGCCGCCCATCCCCGAGTGGAGGCGGGAGTACTCCTCCATGACGGGCGTCTCGATCTCGTCGAAGCCGTGCGCGCGGTAGCGCTCACGGATGACGGCGAGCACGCGTTCGCGTCGGGCCTTGTCAGCGGGGAGGAAGTCGCGCATACCGCGCGGCGGGTTCACGGATGCCACGGTTCCATTGTTCCAGGCCCGGGCCGGCGGCCGCGCGCGATGCGCCGAGAGCCCACGATCCGGCCGAGCGCTCACGGTGCGGACGCCCGGAACGCGGGCGCTCGACCGAATCGTGAGCGCTCGCGGTGGCTACTCGGCGGACCGAACCTCGGCGGACAGACGGCGGAGGCGCTCGCGGAGGGCGCGATCGGCGTCCCAGCCGTGCTCGCGGGCCAGCTGCACGAGTGCCAGCAGGGCATCGCCGAGTTCGGATTCATCGGCGGGGGCGAGAGGCGCGCGGCCCGCGACGACGCCGACCTGGGCGGCCTTGCCCAGCACCTTCTGTGCGAGCGCGAGCGAGGGCATGTGCTCGGAGACGCCGTCCAAGACGCTGGTGCGCTCGCGCTTCTCGGCGGCCTTCGCGGCGTTCCAGTGCACGAGCACCTCTTCGGGGGTGGATGCCACGGCGTCCCCGAACACGTGCGGGTGCCGGCGCACCATCTTCTCGGTGAGACCGCGGGCCACGTCGTCGATGTCGAACGGATCGTCCGGGTCGCCCGCGGCGATCTCGGCGTGGAACAGCACCTGCCACAGCAGGTCGCCGAGCTCCTCCCGCAGGTCCGCCCGCGTGCCGGACTCGACCGCGTCGATGACCTCGGCGCTCTCTTCGACCAGATACGGCACCAGGTCGCAGTGGTCGATCGTCTGCGTCCACACGCAGCGTTCGCGCACCGCGCGCATCGTCTCGGCGGCCTCGCGCAGCGCGTCGTCGCTCACGGTCCCTCCTCCGGCGGCATCCGTGCACCGCTCGTGCCGAGTATGCCCCGCGGCGGGGGCGGGCGGGCGTGCCGAACTCCGGAGATTTCGATTCGCCGACGGATGGCATCCGCGAAATGTTGCGGTCGAAGTCATCCGCGGTCACAGAATCTCCGGAGTTCGGCACGGCACGCGGCCGTCAGGCGGCCCGCGTGATCTGCAGGCAACGTGACACAACTACTCTGAAACCTGTGCGTGAACTGACCCCGACCGAGGCCATCGACCTCGTGGGCCGCTTCGAAGCCGGCCAAGAGCTTCCCGAGCAGATGCGTGCGGACGTGCGCCTCCTCGGATCCCTGCTGGGACGGGTACTGCGAGAGAGCGGCTCCCCCGGCCTCTACGACGACGTCGAAGAGCTCCGGACCGCGACGATCCAGGCCTACACCGACGAGACGCCCGAGGCGTTCGAGCGAGCCGCGGCGATCGCCGACGGTTTCTCGATCGCCCGCGCCGACGAGGTGGCGCGCGCGTTCACGGCGTACTTCCACCTCGTCAACCTCGTCGAGGAGCACCAGCGCGTGCGCATCCTCCGCGAGCGCGGCGACCGGCCGTCGCGCGGGGGCACCCCCGACACGATCGCCGCGGCGTTCGACAGGCTGTCGGCCGAGGTCGGCGAGGAGACCGCACTGTCGCGCCTGCAGGCGCTGCGGTTCCACCCCGTCTTCACCGCGCACCCCACCGAGGCCCGTCGCCGCGCGATCTCGACGAGCATCCGCCGCCTGTCGGAGCTGCTGGGCGAGCACGACTCCGCCGCCGACAACGACACCGAGATCCGACGCACCGAGCGACGCATGCTCGAGGAGATCGACACGCTGTGGCGCACCGCGCCGCTGCGCCGCGAGAAGCCCTCCCCGGTCGACGAGGTGCGATCGGTCATGGCCGTGTTCGACGAGACGCTCTACACCGCCGTGCCGCGCGTGTACCGCCGCATCGACGACATCCTCCAGGGCGAGAACGCCGGTGCGCGCGCGCCGATCGTCAAGCCGTTCGTGCGCGTCGGCTCGTGGGTCGGCGGCGACCGCGACGGCAACCCCTTCGTCACGGCATCCGTCACCCGCAAAGCGGCGGCGATCGCGAGCGAACACGTCCTCCTGGGCCTCGAGCGCACCACCCAGCGTGTCGGGCGGGGCCTGACCCTGGATGCCGAGACCACGCCGCCGAGCGACGCCCTCCTCGCACTGTGGCACCGTCTTCGCGCCGCCGATGAAGATGCCGCCGCGGAGATCGCCGAGCGCTCGCCCGCCGAGCCGCACCGGCGGATCCTGCTGCTCATCGCCCGGAAGATCGCGGCGACACGCACCCGCAACGCAGACCTGGCGTACCGCGACCCCGAGCATCTCCTCGCCGATCTGCGGACGGTGCAGGACTCTCTCGTCGCCGCCGGCGCGGCGCGGCAGGCCTATGGCTCGCTGCAGCGCCTCGTCTGGCAGGTCGAGACGTACGGCTTCCACCTCACCGAGCTCGAAGTGCGCCAGCACTCCGCCGTCCACCGCAAGGTGCTCGACGAGCTGCGCGCCGGGGGCGAGCGCAGCGAGCTCGCCGACGAGGTGCTCGAGGTCTTCCGCTCGATCGCCTACGTCCAGGAGCGCTTCGGCCCCCGCGCCGCGGGCCGGTACATCGTGTCGTTCACGCAGTCGGCCGAAGACCTGGCCAACGTTCACGAGCTCGCGTCGTACGCGATGGGCCCGGGCGAGCAACTCCCGGTGCTCGACGTCATCCCGCTGTTCGAGACGTTCGCCGACCTTCAGGCGGCCCCCGGGATCCTCGCCGAGATCGTCGCCCACCCCGCGTTCGTCAGCCGACTGGATGCCACCGGTCGCCGCCTCGAGGTCATGCTGGGGTACTCCGATTCGTCGAAGGACGTCGGCCCCGTGGCCGCCAATCTCGCGCTGTACGAGGCGCAGGCGAAGATCTCGACGTGGGCCGAGGCCGAGGGCATCGAGCTGACGCTCTTCCACGGCCGCGGTGGCGCGCTCGGACGCGGTGGTGGACCCGCCAACTCGGCGATCCTCGCCCAGCCGCCGCACTCCGTCGACGGCCGGTTCAAGCTCACCGAGCAGGGCGAGGTCATCTTCGCGCGCTACGGCGACCCCGACATCGCGATGCGCCACATCGACCAGGTCGCGGCGGCGGTGCTGACGGCATCCTCGCCTTCGATCGAGCGTCGCAACCGCGGCGCGGCCGAGGCGTTCGCCGACGTGGCCGCCACGATGGACGTCGCGTCACGCGAGCGGTTCTTCGCGCTCGTGAAGGCGCCCGGCTTCGCGCCGTGGTTCGCCACCGTGACTCCGATGGAGGAGCTCGGTCATCTGGCACTCGGCTCGCGTCCGGCCCGACGCGGCCTGTCGGTGGAGTCGCTCGAAGACCTCCGCGCGATCCCGTGGGTGTTCTCGTGGACGCAGGCGCGCATCAACCTCGCCGGATGGTTCGGTCTGGGGACCGCGCTCGACGCCGTGGCAGACGAGCAGCGCCTGCGTGACGCGTACGAGCAGTGGCCGCTGTTCCGCACGATGATCGACAACGTCGCGATGAGCCTCGCCAAGGCCGACACGCGCATCGCGCGGCGCTACCTGGCACTCGGCGACCGCGACGACCTGGCCGCGCTCGTCATGGACGAGATGCTGCTCACCCGTTCATGGGTCGAGCGCATCACCGGTGGCGAGCTGCTCGGCAACAAGCCCGTGCTGCAGCGCGCGGTCAAGATGCGCAGTCCGTACGTCGACGCCCTGTCGCTGCTGCAGCTGCGGGCACTCCGCGCTCTGCGCGACGCGTCCGCAGAGAACCCGACACCGGATGCCGAGCACCAGCGCCTTCTGCTGCTCTCGGTGAGCGGTGTGGCCGCGGGTCTGCAGAACACGGGCTGATTCCGGTTCCTCCGAGAGCGCCGGCGTGCCAAGGAACGTCGGCGCTCTCGCGTGCCCGCCGCGTCAATCGAGGCGGCGATCGGCGGCGTGACGTGCGAGGCTCCGGCCGTACCGCTCGGTGAGCTGCACCATCAGGTCGGGGGTCTCGCGGTCGAGGCCAAAGACGTACCCGGGGAAGTCGAGCTCCTTTTGCGCGGCCCAGATCTCGTCGTGACGGTCGGGCGAGAGCAGTCGTGCGGGGTCGCCGACCGCCACCCATCCGATCGGCACCACGGTTTCGGGCGGGAGCACCGTGCGCAGGTGCACGATCGCGTTGATGCGCACCTCGCTGCGGTCGCCGATCTCCGCGCCGTTGAAGACGCGGGTGCCCGTGGCGAGGAACACCTCCTCGCCGATCTCCGCTCCCGCGACGCTCGCCATCGGCCCGATCAGCGAGTGCGCGCCGATGTGCACCGCGTGCGTGGAGCTGGCCCGCAGCAGCGCGTTCTCCATCACGATGCTGTTCTCCCCCAGCACGATCCGACTGCCCTCGGCCGTGAGGACCGCGCCGTGGAGGACCTGGCATCCCGCGCCGATCGTGACGTCACCGCTGATGACCGCGGTGGGGGCGACGACGGCGTCGGGGTGGATGCGGGGCTCGGCCCCGAGGTGAGCGAAGCGCATGGGCGGCGTCCTTCCCGTCGGTGCCCGCCAGCGTAGTCCTCGGCGGCAGGGCGAGGACACGCTCACTCCGGGTCGTAGGCGAACACGTCGTCGAGCCGGACGCGGAACTCACCCACGATCTGGAACGCCAGTTCGAGGCTCGGCGAGTATCGCCCCTGCTCGATCGCGATCACCGTCTGGCGCGTCACGCCGAGCCGGCGGGCGAGTTCGGCCTGGGTCGTCCCGGCGCGCTCGCGATGCTCGCGGATGGTGTTGGTCACCCGCGTGGGCTTGGCCATCACGGCATCCCCCGGTAGTACAGGGCGAGGCGCGCGAGGCTGCCGATGATGGCCGAGAGCGCGAAGCCCGCGTAGACGGCGTTGGCGATCCAGAACAGCGGCGCCTGGACGGCGCAGAGAGCCAGTGCCGCCAGACCGCCGAACACGAGGAAGGCCTGGCCGACGCGGTCTCCCTGCGTGGCGATCTCCCGATCACGCACGTCGGAGCGGTGGTCGGTGTCGGGATCGCGGCGCGATTGCACGATCCCCCACACGATGCTCACGGCGATCGCCACGACGATGCTCGCGACGATGGTCGAGACCATCGGCCACACCCAGTCGACGCGGTCGACGGCCGTGTCACGGGCAGCCACGAGCATCCAGACCGTGTACACGAGCACCCCGGGGACACTAGCGATCAGCCCCGCCCAGGTGTTGCGTTCCTCGAACGACATCGCGGCCTCCATGTAAAGAAAACTTGACATTGTCACCCTAGGGCGGGCACGATTCGGTGTCAAGAATCTTTGACACCCAGGAGCCATCATGGACATGAACGCCGCTGTCGTCGACGCCTACGGGCCGCCCGAGGTCGTCCGCATCGACCGCCGCCCCCGCCCACGGGCCACCGGCAGCGACGTCGTCGTCGAGGTCGCTGCCGCATCCGTCAACAGCGGCGACGCGCGGATCCGCGGCGCACGGTTTCCCGCCGGCTTCGGCGTCCCCGCCCGGCTCGCGCTGGGTCTGCGAGGTCCCCGTCGAGCGGTGCTCGGCGTCGCGCTCTCGGGCCGCGTCATCGAAGTGGGTCCGAAGACGACCGCTCTGCGGATCGGGGACCGCGTGTCCGGAATGACCGACATGCGCATGGGCGCGCACGCCGAGTACACCGCGGTCCCCGAGCAGCGATTGGCGCGCATCCCCGACGAGGTCAGCGATGAGGATGCCGCGGCCGTGCTGTTCGGGGGAACCACCGCCCTGTGGTTCCTCCGCGACCGCGCGCGGGTGCGTCCCGGTGAACGCGTCCTCGTGATCGGCGGCGCCGGCGCCGTCGGTAATCACGCGGTGCAGATCGCCCGGTCCCGCGGCGCGGAGGTCACGGCCACGGCCGGCAGCGGCAATCAGGCGCTGCTCGCGCGTCTCGGAGCGCATCACACGGTCGACCGCACCGCGGTGCGGCTTTCCGATCTCCCGGGCCCGTATGACGTCGTCTTCGATACCGTCGGCGCGCTGCACCCCGGTACGGCCGCACCCCTGCTGTCGCCGAACGGTCGGGTGATCCTGGCCGCGGCGACGCTCGCCGAGACGATCACGAAGCGCGCGCGCGTGATCACCGGCACCGCGGGTGCGGGGCGTGAGCTCGTCGGCGACCTCATCGACGGGATCATCGACGGAACCCTGACTCCCGTTATCGAAGCGACCCTGCCGCTGGACCGGATCGCGGAGGCGCACGCCCGCGTGGACTCCGGTCACAAAGTGGGAAGCATCCTCGTGCGACCGTGATCCGGTCGAGAGATCCACGCCGCGTGGACAGCGCGACCACAGTTAGCGAGCAGCGCGCCGATCGGGTCGATCAGGGCATCCGCCCCCTCAGGCCGTCGTCGTCTCCGACGCCTTCCCCACCGGGAGCGGCCACAGCGCGTCGAGCAACTGGCGCACCCACGCGATGAGGTTCGCGTCGTCGGCGTCCTGCGGAAGCGGCACGACCATGGCATCCCCGTTCGCGACGAGCTTCGCCTTCGGATACAGCCGCTGCAGACGCACCCGCATCGAGTCGGCGAGGTGCGCCGGCGCGATGCGCAGGTTCGACCCCATCGCCACCACGTCCGCGAGACCCGCCTGCGCGGCGCGACGGCGCAGACGCGCGACCGCCACGAGTCCCTCGACCTCGGCCGGCGGCTCGCCGTACCGGTCGCGCAGTTCCTCGACCACGAGGTCGATCGCGTCGTCCTTGGCGGTCGCGGATGCCGCAGCCGAGAGCTTCTGGTACGCCTCGAGCCGCAGTCGCTCGCTGTCGATGTACGTCTCGGGGAGGCGGGCGTCGACGGGGAGCTCGAGACGCAGTTCGGTGGGACCCTCGGTGTCCTCCCCCCGGAAGGTCGCGACGGCCTCGCCGATCATGCGCAGGTACAGGTCGAAGCCCACGCCCGCGATGTGACCGGCCTGCTCCGCACCGAGCAGGTTGCCCGCCCCGCGCAGCTCGAGGTCTTTCAGCGCGACCTGCATGCCGCTGCCGAGGTCGTTGTTGACCGCGATCGTCTCGAGACGGTCGGCAGCGGTCTCGGAGAGGGGCTTCATCTCGTCGTAGAGGAAATAGGCGTACGCCCGCTCGCGACCACGTCCGACGCGTCCACGCAGCTGGTGCAGCTGGGACAGGCCGTACTTGTCGGCACGATCGATGATGATCGTGTTGGCGTTGGCGATGTCGAGACCCGTCTCGATGATCGTCGTCGAGACGAGCACGTCGGCCCGCCGCTCCCAGAAGTCGTCGACGACCTGCTCGAGCTGGTGCTCCCCCATCTGGCCGTGGGCCACGACGATGCGCGCCTCGGGGACGAGCTCGGCGAGGTGGGCGGCGACGCGCTGGATCGACGACACCCGGTTGTGCACGTAGAAGACCTGCCCCTCACGCAGCAGCTCGCGCCGGATCGCCGCGGCGATCTGCTTGTCATTGCGCGGGCCGACGTAGGAGAGGATCGGATGCCGATCCTCCGGCGGGGTCGCCAGAGTCGACATCTCACGGATGCCGGTGACCGCCATCTCGAGCGTCCGAGGGATCGGCGTGGCGCTCATGGCGAGGATGTCGACGTTGGTCTTGAGCTTCTTCAGGGAGTCCTTGTGCTCGACGCCGAAACGCTGCTCCTCGTCGATGATCATCAAGCCGAGGTCTTTGAAGATGACCTTCTCGGTGAGGATCCGATGCGTGCCGATGACCATGTCGACGGTGCCGTCGGTGAGCCCCGCCAGCGTGGCCCTCGCCTCTTTGTCGGTCTGGAAGCGCGAGAGCGGGCGAACCGTCACGGGGAAGCCGGCGAAACGCTCCGCGAACGTCTCGAGGTGCTGCTTGACCAGAAGAGTCGTCGGAACGAGCATCGCGACCTGCTTGCCGTCCTGGATCGCCTTGAAGGCGGCGCGCACCGCCACCTCGGTCTTTCCGAACCCGACGTCGCCCGACAGCAGGCGGTCCATGGGGACTGGCTTCTCCATGTCGGCCTTGATCTCGTCGATCGTCTGCAGCTGGTCCAACGTTTCGGCGAACGGGAACGCCTCCTCCAGCTCGCGCTGCCACGGAGTGTCGGGCCCGAAGGCGTAGCCCTTCGCGGCCATGCGCGCCGAGTAGAGCTTCACCAGCTCGACGGCGATGTCGCGCACCGCCTTGCGTGCGCGCCCCTTCGCCGCCGCCCAATCGCTCCCGCCCATCTTGGAGAGCACGGGAGCCTCGCCGCCGACGTACTTCGACAGCAGATCGAGCTGATCCGTCGGAACGAAGAGCTTGTCGCCCGGGTACCCGCGCTTGGACGGCGCGTACTCCAGGACCAGGTACTCCTTGATCGTCTTCACCGCGTTGCGGCCGCCACTGGAGACCTCGCGGCGCGTCAGCTCGAGGAACTTGCCGATGCCGTGGGTCGCGTGCACGACGACGTCGCCGGGCTTGAGCTGCAGGGGGTCGACGACATTGCGTCGACGCGAGGCGAGCTTCTTGACGCCGCGGTTGTCGCCGCCCACCGCGCGACCGTAGAACTCTGTCTCCGTGATGACGGCGAACTTGACCTCGGTGAGTTCGAAACCGCGCTCGAGCGAGGCGCACACGATGTGGGCCACTCCGGGCTCGGGCGGCGTGCGGACGTCGTCGACCCGACGCGCCGCGATCCCCCGCTCGGCCAGGACGTCGCGCGCGCGGTCGACCAGACCCGGGCCGGATGCCGTGACCACGACGACCCACCCGTCGGCGAGCAGTTCCCCGACGTGGGCCGTCGCACCCTCCACGTTGCCCTGGAACGAGGGCACGGGGTCGGCCTTCACACGGTGCGCGGAATCGTCACCGACGACGAGGCCCTCGGCCTCGGCATCCGCCGCCCCCGAGTCGAACGCGCTCAGCCGCCACCACACGCCCCCGCGGCCGCTCGCGATCTCGTGCAGATCGTCCAGGGTCACGAAGTCGCCGGCGCCCAGATCGACCGGGGTGTCGGCGCCGGCCGTGGCCGCTGACCAGGCCGCCTCGAGGAACTCCCGGTTCGTGTCACCGAGGGTCGTGGCGCGTGCCAGCGAGCGTTCCGGGTCGACCAGCGCGACCGCGGCACCCCCGGGCAGGTAGTCCACGATCGTGGTGAGGTCGTCGATGAGGACGGGGATGAGCGACTCCATCCCCTCGGCGGGAATGCCCTCGGCCATCTTCTCGAGCAGCTGCCGGAGCCCGGGGTATCCGTCCCGCAGCTCGGCGGCGCGGGCACGCACGGCCGGAGTCAGGAGGAGCTCGCGACTCGGCACCAGCGAGACCTCGGACACCTCGCCCGGAAGCGAACGCTGGTCGGCGACCGAGAACGCGCGGATCTGGTCGACCTCGTCACCGAAGAATTCGACGCGGTACGGGTGATCGGCGACCGGGGGGAAGACATCCAGGATGCCGCCGCGCACGGCGAACTCGCCCCGGCGCGAGACCATGTCGACGCGATGGTAGGCCAGTTCGACCAGACGCGCGGTGACCTGGTCGAGCTCGCTCCCCCGCCCGCCCACGCGGAGCTGGACCGGCTCGACGTCGCCGAGGCCCGGGGCCAGCGGCTGCAGGGCGCTGCGGACCGACGCGGTGACGACGAGCGGTGTCGTCCCGTCCCACGCCGCGATGCGGCGCAGCACGTCGAGGCGACGCCCGACCGTCTCGGGGCTCGGGCTGAGGCGTTCGTGGGGCAGCGTCTCCCACGCGGGGAAATGCAGGACCTGCGCGCCCGGGAGCACGGCATCCAGAGCCGGACCCAGCGATTCGGCGCGTCGGCCGGTCGGGGCGATGACGAGGACCGCGCCGGGCGCTCCCCCGCTTCGCCGATGCTCGAGAAGACCCGCGATCACGGGCGCATCGAGCCCGTCGACGAGGGAGAGAGACAGATCGGAGGATGCCGCCGAGGCGGCCTCCCGGTACGAGTCAGCCTGCTCGAGGGCGCGCACGATCCCGGGAACTGTCACTCGACACATCCTACGCGGGGGCACCGACACCGGCTCCCGAGGGCGTCACTCCGGGACCGTGCCGTGCGCTCGCGATGACGGACCCTCGAGACCCCGCCGGCTCGGACCGGCGTCGTACAGTGGGCTCATGACCTCGCCCGGCCTGCCCGACTTCGCGGCGCCGCACGCGGCAGCCCCGGTCGGGACGATGCTCACTCCTCCGTCCCCGACACCGCGACGGCGTCCCCTCGGGGCCATCGCCCTCGTCTTCTCGATCCTCGCGGCCGTCGTGGCGCCGGGCGTCGCCGGAT
Source organism: Microbacterium canaveralium (assembly GCF_047238045.1). Taxonomy (NCBI): domain Bacteria; kingdom Bacillati; phylum Actinomycetota; class Actinomycetes; order Micrococcales; family Microbacteriaceae; genus Microbacterium; species Microbacterium canaveralium. Next base: position 2,105,932 of record NZ_JBDFMA010000003.1, read on the forward strand.
TCGCGGCGTTCCGGGTCGCGCGCGGCGCGGGCGCGGAGTACGTCGCACGCGGTGGGCAGTCCGTCGACTGGCGCCTCCTGTCGCCGGTCCGCGATCTCGTCCTCATGGGTGAGATCGCCTTCTGGTCGGGAACCGTTCTCGGCACCGCGGCCCTCGTTCTGGGGATCGTGGCCACGGTGCGCGGGGCCGGCCGCGGCTCCGGTATCGCCGCCATCGTCCTCGGGTCACTCGGTCCGTTCGCGTTCGCAGCGCTGGTCTTCCTCGCCCTCGTCACCGGCGCGGCCGGCATCAACGGACTTGCCGCCTGAGGGGCCCTACCGGCTCTCCCCTCGGTCCGTCCACCCCATACAGCAATCACACGGCGACTCCATAGGGTGTGGATGACGAGGGCGCCCCGTGCCCTCGACGACCACAGGAGGACACCGTGAGCAGCACACCGCCGCCCCCCGAGCCGTACAACACTCCCCCGACGACGCGCGCCGAGGCAGCGCAGAGCGGCTACTCCGCACCGCCCGCCGCCTATGCTGCGCCGACACCCGCGGAGACATCACGTCCGACAGGCTCGACCCGGCTCGGCCTCATCGCCTTCGTCGTGTCGCTCCTGGGCATCGTGATCGGGGCCATCCTCGCCACCCTCGGCGGCATCCAGAGCGGCAGCCTGGCGCAGTTTGCGGAATACTCCAACGGCACCGCCACCATCGACCCCGAGACACTTCCCCCCACCGCGAACCAGATCGCCATCGCCGCCGGAGCGCTGTCGGTCTCGGCCTTCCTGGTGTGGGGCGTGCTCGCGCTCTGGGGTTTCATCCAGGGCATCATCGCCGCGGTCAAGAACCGCGGCCGCGGGTGGGGCATCGCCGCGATCATCCTCGCGGTCATCGGCGGAGGGATCGTCTTCGGCTTCTTCCTCCTCGGTGCGACGATCGGGGCGGCACCTTACGCGTCCTGACCGACGTGGAGTGAAGCACTCCCGCCGCGCGCCGGGAGGCGCCTGACGCAGAACCCCGGCCCCTCGGCCGGGGTTCTCCGCGTTGGCCCGGGTGCCGCCTCTCGACGGGTCGAGATCCTCTGCCGCGTCGGAGAGTTCGGATTCGGAGGGTCCGGGGTTCGAGAGCACCTCACCCCTCCTCCACAGGAATCGATCGGCATCACTTGTCCACAGATCGGCTTCGGAGCCCGCGCCGACCACACCGCGGCCCGTAGCGTCGCCCGGAGCCGGACCGACCGGCGCGCAACGCGCGAGGACACCCCATGCATGACTTCCGTTCGGCGGATCCCCCCACCGTGTCCGGCCGCGAACACACGACGGAAGCGGTGCGCCGTGCTGAACCGGCGGCAGGATCCGATCGTTCGAGACCGTCGCGGCTCATCCCCTTCCTGACGTTCGGATCGATCAGTGTGATCCTCTTCGCGTTCGCCGGCCTGCTCCGCCGCGACCCGGAGCCAGTCCTGGCATCCGTCGGGGACTACAGCTGTCTGGGGGCCTGCCTCAGTGGCGTCGCCGCCGCGATCTTCGGGTGCGTCACCGTGTCCCGCGCCATTCGACGGCGGCGAGGTCAGAAGAACAGATGACAGCCCCGTCGCCGGCATGATCGGTCGAGCGCGCGGCGGCTTCGCGCGGCCCGTCGCGGCGTCGACTCAGCGTGGCGCGTGGAACCGCTGCTGAGCGGCGAGCAGCCCGTCCTCGACCAGCAGTTCCACGGCGTCAGCAGCGTCGGACACGAGGATGGGCAGGGTCTCCCGCTCCTTCGCACCGAAGGGATCGAGCACCCAGTCCGCGGGGTCTTGCCGGCCCACCGGACGACCGATGCCGACCCGGATCCGAGGGAACTCGGGTGTTCCGAGGGCCTTCGCCACGTCGCGAACACCGTTGTGACCGCCGTGCCCCCCGCCGGTCTTGAGCTTGATCGTGTCGTAGGGAATGTCGAGCTCGTCGTGCACGACGACCACGCGCTCCGGGTCGACCGCGTAGAACTTCGCGAGTCCCGATACCGGACCACCCGACACGTTCATGAAGCTGTTCGGCTTGGCCAGGATCAGCTTCGGCCCGCCCGGGCGAAGCCACGTCTCGACGACCCGCGCGTTGGCCTTGTGCGCGCGGAAGGTCTCCCGACGACGGCCGGCCAGTTCGTCGACCACCATCTGGCCGATGTTGTGCCGGGTCGCCTCGTACCGTGGTCCCGGGTTGCCGAGCCCGACGATGAGCCACGTGTCCGCCATGGCATCCATCCTTCCGGATCCGCGCGGACCCTCACGTCTCCGCGACCCGCAGCGGATCCCGGCAGGAAAAAACGAGGGGGCGTGACGCACGCCCCCTCGTCGACAGAGGACCGCGCGCGCGGTCCGATGGGATCAGTTCTCGTTGGAGCCGGAAGCCGCCTCGGACTCCTCGGACTGCTCCTCGGCGACCTCGGCATCGGCCTCGGCGATCTCCTCTTCGGCGGCGAGCGTGTCCAGCGGAACCGACACGCCGATGATGAGGGTCTCGGGCTCGGTCACGAGGGTCGCACCGGCGGGAAGGACCAGGTCGGCCGCGGTGATCTGCGTGCCGTCCTCGGCGCCCTCGATCGAGACCTCGACGTTCTGGGGGATGTGGGTGGCCTCGACCTCGAGCGAGACGGTGGTGTTCTCGAGGTTCGCGATCGTGCCGGGGAAGGGCTCGCCGACGACCGTGACAGGCACGTCGACCTGGACCTTCTCGCCCTTGCGCACGACGAGGAGATCGATGTGCTCGACGATCTGGCGCACCGGGTCCTTCTGGACGTCCTTCACGAGCGTCAGCTGGCTCTTGCCGTTGATGTCGAGGTCGAGCAGCGCGTTGGCGCGACGGATCAGGAGCGACACCTGGTGGCCGGGCAGCGCGACGTGCTGGGGCTCGGTGCCGTGACCGTAGATGACGGCCGGGATCTTGCCCGCAGCGCGCAGACGGCGGGCGAAGCCCTTGCCGAAGTTCTCGCGCACTTCGGCGACGACCTTGTTGTCTTCCGACATGTTGTTCTCCTCGCGGGCACGTGTCCCGCAGCTTATGAGCGGACCTTGTCCGCGCGTATGTGGTCTGGATTCGACTCGAACGCGAGCGCGTGAGGAAAGCCGGAAGCCTGCATCACCGCGTCGATCACGGATGCCACGCGCGCCCGCCGGGCGCACGACGACGCATCCCTCGCCGAAGTTCCCCGGAAGTCTACCAGCGCGACGGCCGCTCCACGACCCGGAACGTCATTCGCGGCGTGGACGCGACGGTACGATGAGAAGCCCATCTACCCGGAGGATCACCATGGACAGCGGCTTCTTCTCTCACGTCGTGCTCTGGGTCGTCGGCGGCATCGCGGCGATCGGCCTCGTGGGCACGGTCGGTGCCCTGTTCTCGATGGGCCGCAACGCGGGCTACAAGAAGCACTGACGCACGCGGCGTGTCTGCCGCGAGCGGCACGACGCGTCGAGCCGCCGCACGCACGAGTCAGTCGGTACCGACCGCGGATGCCATGGCATCCCCCGCTTCGCGCACGATGAGCCGCATTGCGCGTGCCGCGTCGTCCGCCCTCCCTGCGGCGATCGCGAACGCGACGTCCTGGTGCCACCGGACGGCGTGCGGGTTGGCGTCGTGCGGCATGAGTTCGTGTCGCGTACGGCCGGTCAGGACCGCCTCGACGACGTCGCCGAGCGCCGCGAACATGGTGTTGCCCGACGCGGCCAGGATGGTGCGATGGAACCGCACGTCCGCCGCGAGGTACTCGGCCTCGTCGGCGGCCCCCTCCGTGCGCGCCATCTCGAGCACGGCCGCGACGAGTTCCTCGCGCTGGGCTGCACTCGCGACCGCGGCGGCGGCCCGAGCCGCGAGCGGCTCGATCGCGCCGCGTAGCTCACTGAGCTCGCGCAGCTGAGATCCGCGCGCGGGGCCACTCAGCCGCCAATCGATGATCTCGGGCGCGAAGACGTTCCACTCGCTCGAGGGACGCACGACCACGCCGGCCTTGCGACGCACACTCACGAGCCCGAGCGATTCGAGCACCCTTACGGCCTCACGCCCGGCACCACGCGAGGAGCCCTCGGACAGCTCGCTCGTCACGAGGCGCGCGCCCGCGGGCAAGCGCCCCTGCACGATGTCCGCACCAATGCGCGAGACGAGAGCGTCGTGCAGCGTCCCCGCGCCGGGACCAACGGTGGTCATGCATCGATGATGCCAGACGAGAGTGCACGCTCTTCCAGAATTCGTCATGCATAACCGCGACTTGTGTGCTTTTATGTACGACAAATAATCATCGGCATTGCAGCCGCCGCCGGAACAAGGACGCTCATGGCCATCCCCCTCCTCCCCACAGCCCTCGTGCTCGCCGCGGGCGAGCCCACCGCCCCCAGCGCCCCCGCCGGGCAGCTGATCACCGCCGCCGTCATCGGCATCGCCCTCATCGTCGTGCTCATCACGTGGGGCAAGCTCCACCCGTTCCTCGCCCTGACGATCGGCGCGTTCACCACCGGTGTCGTCGCCGGCATGCCCATCGGCACGGCCGTGACGAGCTTCACCGGTGGATTCGGTTCCACCATGGGCGGGGTCGGCATCCTCATCGCCCTCGGCGCGATCTACGGCAAGCTCCTGGCCGACTCCGGCGGCGCCGACCGCATCGTCGACACCCTCGTCGCCCGTGCCACGCCGCGCAGCCTCCCCTGGATCATGGGCCTCATCGGCGCGATCATCGGCTTGCCGATGTTCTTCGAGGTGGGCCTCGTGCTGCTCGTGCCCGTCATCATCCTCGTCGCCCGCCGCTCCGGGGCATCGCTGATGAAGATCGCGATCCCGACCCTCGCCGGCCTCTCCGCCATGCACGGTCTCGTCCCGCCGCACCCCGGCCCCCTCGCGGCGATCTCCGCTCTGAATGCGAACCTCGGGCTCACCCTCGCCTTCGGCGTCATCGTCGCGATCCCCGCGGTCATCATCGCGGGGCCCCTGTTCGCCCCGCTCGCGGCACGATGGGCGCCGGTCCCCGTGCCCGAGCTGTTCGTCTCGGCCGAAGAGAAGGGTGAGGAGCCCGTGCGGCGGCCGTCCTTCGCGGCCACGCTCGCGAGCATCCTGCTCCCCGTGGTCCTCATGCTCCTGAAGGCTCTCGCCGACATCCTCGCCCCCTCCTCCACCGACGCCTGGAAGGTCGTCATCGACTTCCTCGGGCTCCCGGTGATCGCGCTGTTGCTCGCCGTCCTGGTCGGTTTCGTCGTCCTCGGTCGCGGCGCGGGCTTCGACCGCGCGCGCCTCACCGGCGTCGTCGGGTCCTCGCTCGGACCGATCGCCGGCATCCTGCTCATCGTCGGCGCGGGTGGCGGGTTCAAGCAGGTCCTCGTCGACACGGGCATCGGAAAGGTGATCGCCGACCTCGTCGCCGGCTCCAGCGTCTCGGTGCTGCTCCTCGCGTGGCTCGTCGCCGTGGTGATCCGCGTGGCGACCGGATCGGCGACGGTCGCGACGATCACCGCCGCCGGCATCCTGCAGCCGCTCACGACGTCGCTCGACGCCCCGATGACGGCGCTCCTCGTGCTCGCCATCGGCGCCGGATCGGTGTTCTTCAGCCACGTCAACGACGCCGGCTTCTGGCTCATCAAGGAATACTTCGGGCTGAACATCCCGCAGACGCTCAAGACCTGGACGGTACTGGAGTGCATCATCTCGGTCACGGGCCTGGCCGGCGTGCTCGCCATCAGCGCGTTCGTCTGAGAACCGGAAGGATTCCGATATGGCCTCCCCCGCCCCCGTGCTCGTCTTCATGGGTCCGGCCGGTACCGGCAAGTCCACCGTCGCCGGAATGCTCGCCGGACGCCTGGGCTGGGACTTCCAGGAGGGCGACGACCTCCACCCCGCCGAGAACGTCGCCAAGATGGCGGCCGGTCACGCCCTGACCGACGACGACCGCTGGCCGTGGCTCGACCGCGTCGCGGCGTGGATCGACGGCCAGCTCGCCGCGGGACGACCGGGCGTCATCACCTGCTCCGCGCTCAAGCGCAGCTACCGCGACGTTCTGCGCCGCGACGACGTGACGTTCGTCCTGCTCCTGGGTGACCCCGCGCTCGTCCTCGCGCGGTTGCTGCGGCGCCAGGGGCACTTCATGCCGCCCGCGCTTCTCACCTCGCAGTTCGACACCCTGGAGATCCCGGATGCCGACGAGCGCGCGATCCACATCGACCTCGATCTGACCCCGCAGGAACAGGTCGACACGGTCATCGCGCAACTGCACCTCTCCCCCGGCACCTGATCGGCGTCGGAACGAGCCGATACAGTGGCGGGGGCATGTGACTCCCGTCCGCCACCCTCCTTTCGCACGTGAACACGGAGCAACGAATGACGTCGACCCCCTCCCCGACCGGACCCTCGACCGACCAGGACCAGGCGCCGCACGAGGCGGCTCAGCACCACGAGGGGGCACCCGCTCCCGACGAGGTCGCCCGCCCCACCGCCGACGCCGCTTCGAGCCCCGAGGGCGAAGGCGACGCGCGAGCGAACATCGGTGTCGTGGGCCTGGCCGTCATGGGCTCCAACCTCGCTCGCAACCTCGCCAGCCGCGAGGGCAACACCGTCGCGGTGTTCAACCGCAGCGCCGACAAGACCGAGCACCTCGTCGACGCCCACCCCGAGGCGGAGTTCGTCGCGTCGTTCTCGTACGAGGACTTCGCCGCGTCGCTGTCGAAACCGCGCACGGCGATCATCATGGTCAAGGCGGGACGCGCCACCGACTTCGTCATCGACGAGCTGGTGAAGGTCTTCGAGCCGGGCGACATCATCGTCGACGGCGGTAACGCCCTGTTCACCGACACGATCCGCCGCGAGAAGGCCGTCCGCGACACCGGCATCAACTACGTCGGCATGGGCGTCTCCGGCGGCGAGGAGGGCGCCCTGCTGGGACCGTCCCTCATGCCCGGCGGCTCCGACGAGTCGTGGCAGACGCTCGGCCCGATCCTCACCTCGATCGCCGCGGTCGCCGAGGGAGAGGCGTGCGTGACGCACGTCGGTCACGACGGCGCCGGGCACTTCGTGAAGATGGTGCACAACGGCATCGAATACGCCGACATGCAGCTCATCGCGGAGGCGTACGACCTCATCCGCCGCGCCACCGGCAAGACGCCCGCCGAGATCGCCGACGTCTTCGCCGAGTGGAACCGCGGCGAGCTGGAGTCCTACCTCATCGAGATCACCGCCGAGGTTCTGCGGCAGACGGATGCCGAAACGGGCAAGCCCCTCGTCGACGTCATCCTCGACCAGGCCGGCGCGAAGGGCACGGGCGCCTGGACGGTGCAGACCGCGCTCGATCTCGGCGTCCCCGTCTCGGGCATCGCCGAGGCGACGTTCGCCCGCTCCCTCTCGAGCCACCCCGAGCAGCGCTCCGTGTCGCGCGACCTTCCCGGACCCTCGCGCGCCGACGTGCTCACGGACGAGGATGCCGACGCGTTCATCGAGCAGGTGCGTCTTGCCCTCTACGCCTCGAAGATCGTCGCGTACAGCCAGGGCTTCGACGAGATCCGTGCGGGTGCCGCGCAGTACGACTGGAACATCGACCTGGGCGCGGTGTCGAAGATCTGGCGCGGCGGCTGCATCATCCGTGCGCAGTTCCTCAACCGCATCGCCGAGGCCTACGACGCCGAGGCCGAGCTCCCCGTGCTGCTGACCGCGCCGTACTTCGTGGAGGCCCTCGGCCGCGCGCAGGACGCGTGGCGCACCATCGTCGCGCTCGCGGCGGAATCAGGCATCCCCGCACCGGCGTTCAGCTCGTCGCTGGCCTATTACGACGGCTTGCGCGCCGACCGCCTCCCCGCCGCCCTCATCCAGGGGCAGCGCGACTTCTTCGGTGCGCACACGTACCGTCGCGTCGACAAGGAGGGCACCTTCCACACTCTCTGGTCGGGCGATCGCACCGAGATCGAGGCCGAGGACACGCACTGACGACGAACCGGACGAAGCGGCGGCGGGCACTGCTCGCCGCCGCTTCGGCGCTGTACGCGTTCGCGGTGTGGTGGATGACGCTGCGTCCGGAACCGTACGGAGCCGAGACCGCCGGCATTCTCCGCCGCGTGCTCGCGCTGTTGGCCGGGTGGCCGCCTACCGCGTGGGTGACGTTCGACATCGTGGAATTCGCCGCGAACGTCACGATGTTCGTGCCGTTCGGCCTGCTGGTCTCGGCGTGGGGCGGCCGCCCGTGGCAGGGCGTCCTCGGTGGATTCATCGCGAGCGCCGTGATCGAGACGACCCAGCTGCTGTTCCTCCCCACCCGGGTCGCCGACGTCCGCGATCTGGTCGCCAACACCCTCGGGGCGACGATCGGCGTCCTCGTGGCCGCGCTGATCTCCCGCGTGATTCGTCTTCACAGCGAGCGCATAGCCACCGCCATAGAAAGCTCATAGATTCCGGCGCAGAATGGCATCCATGACCGCCACCGTCAGCGCCCCCGCCTTCACCCGCCCGGACGGCAGCGCTCTGCGCGTCCTCGTCGTCGATGACGAGCAGATGCTCACCGACCTCCTGTCGATGGCGCTGCGCATGGAGGGCTGGGACATCCGTACGGCCGGATCCGGGTTCGACGCCCTGCAGGCGGCGCGCGATTTCGAGCCGGATGCCATGGTGCTCGACATCATGATGCCCGACCTCGACGGCATGGCCGTTCTCCAACGACTGCGGCATTCCGGCAACGACGTTCCCGTCCTCTTCCTGACCGCCAAGGACGCGGTGGCGGATCGCGTCGCGGGGCTGACCGCGGGTGGCGACGACTACGTCACGAAACCGTTCAGCCTCGAAGAGGTCGTGGCACGCTTGCGCGGTCTCATGCGCCGAGCGGGAACGGCGTCCACTCGCGACGCGGAGCCCATCCTCCATGTCGGCGACCTCTCGCTCAACGAGGACAGTCACGAGGTGGTCCGCGCCGGCACCGAGATCGAACTGACCGCGACCGAGTTCGAACTGCTGCGCTTCCTCATGCGCAACCAGCGCCGCGTCGTTTCGAAGGCGCAGATCCTCGACCGCGTCTGGAATTACGACTTCGGTGGGCGATCCAGCGTCGTGGAGCTCTACATCTCGTACCTCCGCAAGAAGATCGACGCCGGCCACGAGCCGCTGATCCACACCGTCCGCGGCGTGGGCTACATGATCAAAGCCCCTCAGTGAGCCGGGCCGAGGCGCGCCACCGGTGGTCGCTGCAATCGCGGCTCATGGCCGCGGTCATCGGCATGGTGGCGTTCATCCTGGTGATGATCGCGGTCTCGACGGGGGCGATCATCACCGGCGTCCTGCAGACGAACCTCACCGCCCAGGTGTCGGCCGCCGTGAACAACGTCCAGGTCGGCGCCACGAGCACGGCGAGTGACGTCCTCGCGAACGGCCCCTTCCCCGACGGCACCGTCCTGGTCCTGCGGAGCCCCAGCACCGGCGACACCGGCGCCTACATCGACGGCCGCTCGGTGCGCGCGCTCGACGGCCCGCAGGTCGACGAGATCCGCGATGCCGTCGCCGACGCCGTGACGACGGGCATGCCGGACTCCGACACGGTCGACCTGCCGGGCCTGGGCGACTACCGCATCGGCTTCCGGGCCGGCCAGCTCGGCACGGTCGCGGTGCTGGGCCTGCCGCTCAGCCAGGTGACCGCGACGATCGGGGCGATCCTGACCACGGTGGCGCTCGTCACCGCCGGCGGGCTCTTCCTCCTCGCGGCGATCATCGCACTCGTCATCCGCGTGGGCCTGCGCCCCCTGCGGTCGGTGTCCGAGACGGCGACGCGCGTGGCATCCATCCGGATGGATCAAGGCGACGTCTCCATCGACGAACGCGTGCCCGACGAACAGGTCGACGATCACACCGAGATCGGGCAGGTCGGTGCCGCGCTGAACTCGCTCCTCGACCGCGTCGACGCGTCGTTGGCCGCTCGGGCCCGCAACGAGGAGATGATGCGGAGATTCGTGGCGGATGCCAGTCATGAGCTGCGCACGCCGCTGGCATCCATCCGCGGGTTCTCCGAGCTGTCGCTGCGGGCGATGCGCCAGGCGCAGGACGACGAGAGCCGCCAACGTATCGAGATGGCCGTCGAGACGACCGAGCAGTCGCTGGAGCGCATCCAGGCCCAGTCGCTGCGCATGACGACCCTCGTCGAAGACCTGCTGCTCCTCGCCCGCCTCGACGAAGGGCAGGAACTCGTCTATGGAACGGTCGATCTCACGCGGCTCGCGGTCGAGGCGGTCGGGGACGCGCGCCCCGCGGGGCCCGATCACGCGTGGTCGATCGACGTCGACGACGAGCCGGTCGAACTCGCCGGCGACGCGTCGCGCCTGAACCAGGTCGTCGCGAATCTCCTCGCGAACGCCCGAACGCACACGCCCGCCGGCACCGAGGTGACGGTCGCGGTGGCGCGCGAGGACGACGAGGCGGTGCTCCGGGTGCACGACGACGGGCCGGGTATCGATCCCTCCGTCGCTTCGCAGCTGTTCGAACGCTTCGCCCGTGCGGACCGCTCGCGCGACCGCAAGACCGGCGGAACAGGGCTCGGGCTCTCCATCGCGAAAGCGATCGTCGAAGCGCACGGGGGCACGATCGCCGTGCAGAGCACCCCGGGAGACACGACGTTCGAGGTGCGTCTGCCGGCGAAGCCGCGCGACCCGGCCTGAGGTCAGTACCCCGCGAACGCGTCCGTGGTGAGCGACTTCGCCTTCGCCAGCGCCGGGGCGAGGGTCGAGATCAGCCGCGGTGGGCCCGACACGTACGCGGCGCGCTCGGCCAGGTCGGGAACGGCACGCAGGAGCGCTCCGGCATCCACGCGATCGGGTCCCGCCCACGTCCACCCGCCGGGTAGATCGCGAGGCTCGTCCCGCGAGAACACCACAACCGGGATGCCGCTGGCCGCAAGGTCGTCGCGGAACGCCAACTCACTCGCCTCCGACACGACGTACACGAGCACGACGTCGCGACGCTGGCCGGTGGCCGCGAGGTGGCGCAGCTGCGACACGAACGGCGTCACGCCGATCCCGGCCGCGACGAGGAGCACGGGTGAGGTCGGGCGGGACGGCAGCACGAAATCTCCCCAGACCCCCGTGACGGCGAGCGTGCCGCCGATCGGCACCTCGGCCAACGCCCGCTTGTACGACGACTGGGAGCCGTCCTTGAACGCGATGCGCACCGTGGGCAGATCCTCGGGCGCCGACGCGATCGAGAACTCTCGCCGCGTGCCGCGGGCGTCGGGGCGGCGGTGCGGAACGTCGAGCTCGAGGTACTGCCCGGGCGAGAAGGAGAACGATCGGGCGGCGTGGAACGTCAGCTCCCGCACGGTCGGCGTCAGGTCGCGCCGGCCCTCCAGACGGAGGCGCACAGCGGCGCGCAGGCAGAACAGGAACGCCACGAGGTTGCCGATCAGCAGCGCCCGCTCCTGGCCGAGGGTGATGTCACCGACGGCGATCGGCCAGCCGGCGAGCACGCCGACCACCAGCGCCACCACGAACTGCTGACGACGGCGCGGCGGCAGCGTCAGGGGCTCGGACAGCATGAACGCGCCGAGGAACAGGAACGGCGACGAGAACGCCACCTGCAACAGGACGGCGGGAACATCGACGGGGAAGCCCGCGGACTGGAACTGCACCGTCGTGCGGACGAACGCCACGAGGGCAGCCACCACCCAGAACACAGCGACGACGGCGAGCCGGTCGGTGCGGGCCAGCAGCAGCACGCCGAGCACCAGCACGGCGCCGGCGAGCCACGGCGAACCCACCCACCACGCGGACACCCCCAGGTCGGGGGCCCACACGCTCACGATCGTGAGCACGGCGGCGCCCGTGGCGGCGGGGTTGAAGATGTGCCGGCCCCGCCAAGCGAGCACGTACTTCGACAGGGATGCCGCGACGCCCGCGAGAACCAGCCCGACGAGACCGAGCGGCTCCACGGTCGGGCGCACCACGAAGAGGAGGATCGCGGCGGTGATGAGCGAAGACTCCAGACGCCGTGGCATCCGGAGCACGCTCTGCGCCACGAGGTCGGTGACGACGCACGCGGCCGCGAGCACCACGGCGCTCACGACGAGCTCGAGCGGGTCGGGGACGACGAGGCCCGCGAACGCCAACGCGAGGGCGGTGAGCGTGAGCAGCCCCAGTGAGGCCAGCACGAGCCGGTACATCGAGACGCGGCCGAGAAGGCCGCGGACGCGGGTGGATCCCGCGGTCAGGGTCGCACTCATCAGAAGATCTCTCCCTCGAATCCGGGTGACCACTCCACGCGGCCGTCGGTGCGCATGCGCACCCAGGAGGCGCCCCACGCGGCCGCGAGCTCGGGACCGCCGTCGAAGAACAGCGCGGTGGCCAGACCGTCGGCCCGCATGGCCGTGTCGGCCATCGCCCACGTCGCCGCGTACGCCCGCACCGGCGCTCCCGTGCGGGCATCGAGCACGTGATGCAGCCCCTCCCCCCACGCTCGACGCGTGATCGCGGACGCGCACAGAGCCGCATCCCGCACCTCGACCACGCCGATCGCGCGAGTGGGGTCGTACGGGTGCTCCAAACCGATGCGGACGGGCGCACCGCGGACGGCGAGGTCGCCCGAGCCGTCGACGATCACGTCGCCGTCGACGTCGGCCAGGACCGTCGCGAGCACGCGATCGACCAGTCCGCCCTTGCCGAGGGCGCCGACGTCGAGCGTCGCCGGGCGCGACAGCGACAGGATGCCATCCCCCCACGTCACGACGTCGCGCCAGTCCGGAGCGGGTTCCGGCGTCCCCCACGGCGCGAGCGTCAGCCGCGCGTCGTAGCCGAGGCGGGCGAGAGCGTCCCCGACGAGCGGGTTCACCGCCCCGCGGGTGGCGACGTCGAGCTCGTCGTACAGGGCCAGCATGGCATCCGTATCCACGGGGGCGTGAAGGGATGCCGCCCGCCCCTCGGCGAGAGCGGAGACCAGCGAATCGTCCCGAAACCGCGACCACTCCCGGTCGAACGCCTCGACGACGGCCCCGACCGCTCCGCGGGTCGCCGAAGACAGCGGGGTCTCCGTCTCGATCGCCCAGGCGGTGCCGATCGCCTCGAACGTCCACACCGAACCGGTCGCGGTCACCGCGGTCATGGGATCAGGCCTTCGCCTCGGACTTGATCGAATCGAGGGCCTTCATGAAGCCGCCGCTGGTGAGCGAGGATCCTGCGACCTTGCTGACCGAGATCTCGTCGACCTTCTTGCCGACGACCTCGTCCTTGATCCCGCCGATGAACTCGCTCTGATAACGGCGCGACTCCGCGGCCTGCGGGTCACCGGTCACCTCGACGTCGGTCACCGTGTCGCCGGCGATGGTCACGGTCACGTCCACCGTCTCGACGCTCTCGGGCGTGGAGTACTGGCCCGTGGCCTCGTAAGTACCGTCGGCGTACACGCCGGACGACGAGCCGCCGGCCGCAGAGCTCGCGCTCGGGGCGGACGACGCGACCGGCGCGGACGCCGACTCGACCGGCGCGGCGGCGTCGGTGTTCCCCCCGGAGCAGCCGGCGAGGGTCACCATGCCGGCGACGCCCAACAGGGCGGTGCCGATGCGAACCGGGCGGGGGACGGCGGTCGTGCGGATCATGAGGGTCCTCTTTCGGTCGTGCCTCGCGGAGCGGTCGTGCTCACCATGAAGACACGATCCCGAACCGGACCTGGTTCAGCCCTCACCGAACCTATGAACCGACCATGAACCTCAGGCGTCGCCGCCGAACATGCTCGTGACCGAGCCGTCCTCGAAGACCTCGTGGATCGCGCGCGCCAGCAGCGGCGCGATGGGCAGCACCGTAAGGCGCTCGAAGCGGCGCTCGGGCGGCAACGGGATGGTGTCGGTGACCACGACCTCGTCGATCGCAGGGTCCTGCAGTCGCTCGGTGGCGGGGTCGCTGAAGATCGCGTGAGTGGCAGCCACGATGACCTTGCGGGCACCGCTCGCCTTGAGCGCCTGGGCGGCCTTCTGGATCGTGCCGCCGGTGTCGATCATGTCGTCCACGAGGAGACACGTGCGCCCGTTCACGTCACCGACGATCTCGTGCACCGAGACCTGGTTGGCGACCTTCGGGTCGCGACGCTTGTGGATGATCGCGAGCGGGGCGCCGAGACTGTCCGACCACGTGTCGGCGACGCGCACGCGGCCCATGTCGGGCGACACGACGGTGAGGGTCTCACGGTCTTCTGCCGAGAGTCCCTGCTCGAAGTGCTCGAGCAGCACGGGCTTGGCGAACAGGTGGTCGACCGGGCCGTCGAAGAAGCCCTGGATCTGCGCCGCGTGGAGGTCGACGCTCATGATGCGGTCGGCACCCGCGGTCTTGAGCAGATCAGCGACGAGGCGGGCGCTGATGGGCTCGCGGCCGCGGCCCTTCTTGTCCTGTCGCGAATACGGGAAGTACGGGGCGACGACCGTGATGCGCTTGGCCGACGCGCGCTTGAGCGCGTCGAGCATGATCAACAGCTCCATGAGCCACTCGTTGACGGGCGGACCGAACGACTGCACGACGAAGACATCGCACCCGCGGATCGAGACCTCGAAGCGCGTGTAGATCTCACCCGACGCGAAGGTGCGGTGCTCGGTCGGGGCGAGCTCGGTGCCGAGGTGCCGGACGACCTCGGATGCCAGGTCGGGGTGCGAACGACCCGAGGCGACGACGAGGCGCTTCTTGGTCTTTGCGACGAGCCCGGGGGCGATGTCGTTGTCGCGGTCGAGATCTACACGGTTCTTCTTACGAGCCATCGCGCGCTTCCTGTTCACCCCGGGCCCGCGCGGCGACGTCCGCCGCACCGGTGCCCGGTCGATTCTTCTCGACCCACCCCTCGATGTTCCGCTGGGGTGCAACGCTGAGTGCCAGGGCACCGGCGGGAACATCCTTGCGGATCACCGCGCCGGCACCGGTCTTGGCGCCATCCCCAATCGTAACCGGCGCGACGAAGACGTTGTGCGAGCCGCTGTGCACCTCGTCGCCGATCACGGTGCGGTGCTTGGTGATGTCGTCGTAGTTGGCGGTGATCGCACCGGCACCGAGATTGACGTGGCGTCCGATCTCGGTGTCACCGATGTACGACAGGTGCGGGACCTTGCTGCCCTCGCCGATCGAGGAGTTCTTCACCTCGACGAACGTGCCGACCTTGCCGTTGACCCCGACCCGTGCGTTGGCACGGAGGTAGGCGAACGGGCCGACGGTGGCGCCGGCTTCGACGACCGCGAGCGTCGCGTCGGTGCGGGTGATCGTGGCATCCTCGCCCACCTCGCAGTCGACCAGGCTCGTGTCGGGGCCGACCGTGGCGCCGGCGGCGATCACCGTGGCCCCGCGCACGTGCGTGTTGGGGAGAAGCGTGACATCCGGTGCGAGGACGGCGGTGACGTCGATCCACGTCGTGGCCGGGTCGATCACCGTGACGCCCTCGCGCTGCCAGTACCGGACGGTGCGCGCGTTGAGCGTGCGTCCCGCCTCGGACAGCTGGATGCGGTCGTTCACGCCGAGCGCCGCCGCGGCGTCGCCCGTGACGGATGCCGCGACCCCCAGTTCCGCCTCGCGCAGCAGCGCGACGACGTCCGTGAGGTACTTCTCCCCCTGGGCGTTCGCGGTGCCCACGCGGCCGAGCTGGTCGCGCAGCGGCGTGGCCTGGAAGACGTAGACGCCGACGTTGATCTCGGTGACCGCGGCCTCTTCGGCCGTGGCATCCTTCTGCTCCACGATGCGCCGCACGCCGTCGACGTCGTCACGGATCACGCGACCGTACCCCCTGGGGTCGTCGACGCGAGCGGTGAGGAGGGTCACGGCCGTGCCGCCGGACCGGTGCGTCTCGATGAGCTCGGTGAGCGTGTGCGACTCCAACAGCGGGACGTCGCCGCTCAGCACCAGCACGTCGCCCACGAAGCCCTCGAGGGCCGTGAGCGCGGCCTCGACCGCACGTCCCGTGCCGGGGATCTCGTCCTGATCGACGATGACGACACCCGGGGCGAGCTCGGTGACCGTCTCGGCCACGAGGTCGCGCTCGTGCCGGACGACGACGACGATGCGGGACGGATCGAGGGATGCCGCGGTGTCGAGCACGTGTCCGACGAGCGGGCGACCGCCCACCGCGTGCAGGATCTTCGGGATGCGCGATCGCATGCGGGTGCCTTGACCCGCGGCCAGGACGATGACGGCGAGCTCGGTCGATGAGGTCATGCTCCGCCGCCAGGATTCGAACCTAGACCTAACAGCTCCAAAGGCTGTCGTGCTGCCGTTACACCACGGCGGACCGTGCCCGCGGGCACCGGTCAAGTCTGCCAGACCGCGACGGGGGGACGTTGTCGACATAATGAAGTCGTGAGCCGGGACAGCGACGAAGTCGATCGCATCGTCGAGGCGTGGGTGCGCCAACGACCCGACCTCGATTTCTCGCCGCTCGAAGTGCTCTCCCGCGTCGCGCGTCTCTCCCGACACCTCGACATCGCCCGCAAAGAGGCGTTTCGTCGCAGCGACATCGAATCGTGGGAGTGGGACGTGCTCTCGGCCCTCCGCCGCGCCGGCGAGCCCTACCAGCTCAGCCCGAAGCAGTTGCTGCAGCAGACACTCGTGTCCAGCGGAACCATGACCAATCGCATCGACCGGCTCGTCGCCCGCCGGTTCGTCAGACGCGAAGCCGACCCCGGCGACGGACGGAGCATCCTGGTGACCCTCACAGACGACGGTCGCGTGCGCGTGGACGCCGCGATCACCCGCCTCGTCGATGCCGAGGCCCTGCTGCTGGAGAGCCTGTCCCGCGGTGACCGCGAGCGTCTGGCGACCCTGCTGCGCAAGCTCAGTCTGGGGTTCGACGCGTGAGCGCCCCGGTCCAACCGACCTCGACCTGGCGTCGCATCGTCGCGTGGTTCGATGTGCGCTTCCGCTCGCCTGCCGCGATCTACGGCCTGATCGTCTTCACCGCGTTCGTGACGATCGCCGAGGACCACGCCGAAAGCATCGACGACATGCTCGCGACCTCCATCGCGAGCCTGATCATCTTCTTCATCGCCCACGTCTTCGCGCACACGCTCACCGAGCACTCCGAGCACGGCTTCCGCGCGGCGACGAGGAATGCGCTACGCCACGGCGCCGGGATGCTCTACGCCTCGGTGCCGTCGATCCTCGTGCTGGTGATCTGCGATGTCGCCGGGGCGACGATCTCCGACGCGGTGGACTACTGCATGCTCGCGGCATTCATCGTGCTCGCCATCCTGGGCTACCACGCGTTCCAGAGTCGCCGCGCCCCCTTCTTCGCGCGGATCCTCGGGGCGCTGGCCACCGCCATGCTCGGGCTGTTCATCGTGGCCCTCGAGTACGGCTTCCACTGACGCCGGACGCGGTGCTCAGCCGATCGCCTCGGTGAGCTCGAACCAGCGCATCTCCAGCTCGTCTCGCTCGGACTCCCAGTCGGAGATGCGCTGCATCTCCTTCCCGAGCCCGACGTAATCGGCCTGGTCGTGGTCGGCCAGGGCCGCCTTCGCCCGGTCGATCTGCGTTTGCAGCTTCTCGATCTTCCGCTCGGTGGCGGAGGCCTCCTTCTGCGCGGCCCGAAGGTCGGCACCCTGCAGACCGGCGGATGCCACGGCCCCGGTGGCCGTCGACTTCTGGGGTTCGGCATCCTGGATCGCCCGCAGGCGCAGATACTCGTCGACCCCGCCGGGGAGGTGACGAAGCTTGGCGTCGAGGATCGCGAACTGCTGATCGGTGACGCGCTCGAGGAAGTACCGGTCGTGCGAGACCACGATGAGCGTGCCCGACCAGGAGTCGAGCAGGTCTTCCATGGCCGCGAGCATGTCGGTGTCGAGGTCGTTGGTCGGCTCGTCGAGAATCAGCACGTTGGGCTGGTCCAGGAGGATCAGCAGCAGCTGCAGACGCCGCTTCTGCCCGCCCGACAAGTCTTTGACGGGCGTCGAGAGCTGGGCGCTGGAGAATCCGAGACGTTCCAGCAGCTGGCCGGGCGTCAACTCCTGCGCCTTGGAGCCCGCACCGAACGTGTAGGTCGTGCGGAGCCCGGCGATCACGACCCGCACCGGGTCGTTCATGTGCTGCTCGAGCTCGTCGAGGCGCTGGGTGAGGGTCGCGACCTTGACGGTCTTGCCGCGCTTGACGCGGCCCGTCGTCGGCTCGACGGTTCCCGAGACGAGTCCGAGCAGCGTCGACTTGCCGGCGCCGTTGACGCCCAGGATGCCGGTGCGCTCCCCCGGCGCGATGCGCCACTCCACGTCGCGGAGAACCGTGTGCTCGCCGTAGGTCACGCCGGCGTCGAGGAGGTCGACGACGTCCTTGCCGAGGCGTGCGACGGCGAGCGACTGCAACGCGACGCGGTCGCGGATCTCGGGCACGTCCGAGATGAGCTCGTTCGCCGCGTCGATACGGAACTTCGGCTTGGACGTGCGGGCGGGGGCCCCGCGGCGCAGCCAGGCCAGCTCCTTGCGGGCGAGGTTCTGACGGCGCTGCTCGATCGTGGCCGCCTGACGATCGCGCTCGACACGCTGCAGGATGTACGCCGCGTATCCGCCCTCGAAGGGCTCGACGAGGCGGTCGTGGACCTCCCACGTGGTGTTGCAGACCTCGTCGAGGAACCAGCGGTCGTGGGTCACGACCAGCAGCCCGCCGGCGTTGGGCGCCCACCGCTTCTTGAGGTGGCCGGCCAGCCACGTGATCGCCTCGACGTCGAGGTGGTTGGTCGGCTCGTCGAGGAACAGCACGTCCCAGTCGCCTGAGAGCAGCCGCGCGAGCGCGACGCGTCGGCGCTGGCCCCCGGACAGGTCGCCGAGGCGGGCGTCCCACGGCAGGTCGCCGAGCAGGCCCGCGATGACGTCGCGCGTGCGCGCGTCACCCGCCCACTCGTGCTCGGGCCGGTCGCCGACGACCGCGTGCCCGATCGTGTCGTCGTCGTCGAGCGTGTCCTGCTGATCGAGGACGCCGACCGTGACTCCGCCGCGCACCGTCACGCGCCCGCCGTCGGGCTCACGGATGCCGGCGAGCATGCCGAGCAGGCTCGACTTGCCGTCGCCGTTGCGTCCGACGATGCCGATGCGGTCGCCCTCGTTCACGCCGAGCGAGACGGAGTCGAACACGACCTTGGTCGGGTATTCCAGGTGCAGGGCTTCGCCCCCGAGCAGATGTGCCATATCCGTCCCAGGCTACGCGGCCCGGGCCGGTCGGTCCGCCCGCGTCGGGCGTACGGGCCCCTCTGTGCGTCGGTGGCCTCCGCGAGACTTCATCCCGCCGACAAAGCCCTTGCAGCCTGCAAGGGAGATGTCGGCCGCATGCAGTCTCGCGGTTCCGGTCCCAGCGAACGGCGCCGACCGACCCCGCCGGGCGGGCACCGCAGGGGCAAGGGATGCCGACTTCCTGGGCCCGCGAGACTTCATTGCGCCGACAAAGCCCCTGCAGCCTGCAAGGGAGATGTCGGCGCGATGAAGTCTCGGCGGTCCCCGGGGGGGAGGGCGGTACGCGCGCAGCGGGGCCGCCCGGAGATTCCGGACGGCCCCGCTGGTGTGGCGACGGCTCAGAGGTTGTTGTCGGCGAGCCAGGCCTTCGCGATGTCGGCCGACGACTGCTGGTCGACGGTCGACTTCACGTTCAGTTCCACGAGACCCTCGGGGGTGAGGGCGGCGGAGACCTTGTTCAGGACGTCGGACACCTGCGAAGCGACGCTCGAGTTGACGACGGGAACGACGTTCGAGGCCAGGAACAGGCCCTCGGGGTCTTCCAGGGTCACCAGGTCGTCGGTCTGGATCCGCGGGTCCGCGGTGTAGACGTTCGCGACCTGGATGGTGCCGGCGACGAGGTCGTCGACCGTGGTCTCGCCGGTGGGCGAGAACTGCACGTCGACGCCGTAGGTCGACTTCAGGCCCTGCGGGCCGTAGGGACGCTCGGCCAGCTCGGCGTTACCGCCGAGGGTCAGACCGGTGGTGACCTTCGAGAGGTCCGCGATCGTCTTGAGGCCGTTGGCCTGAGCGAACGCGGCGGTGACGGTGTACGAGTCCTGGTCGGTGGCCGTCGACTGGTCGAGCACCTCGAGGCCCTCGGGAAGCGCGGCGGGCAGAGCGGCGTAGACCTCATCCGCGGTGCGGGCCGTGGTCTCCTTGTCGAAGAACTGCAGCAGGTTGCCGCTGTACTCCGGGAACACGGTGACGGTGCCGTCCTCGAGCAGCGGGATGTAGGCGTCGCGCTGACCGATCTGGAACTGACGCTTGACCGTCAGGCCGGAGTTCTCGAGCGCCTGGGCGTAGATCTCGGCGATGATCTCGTTCGAGAAGTACGCCTGCGAACCGACGACGATCTCGTCGGACGACGCGCTGGCGTCACCGCCGTTGTTGCTCAGGGGGTCGCTCGAGGCGCCGCAACCGGCGAGGGCGAGCGAGGCGACCGCGAGCCCGGCGAGGACGCCGAGACCCTTGCGAGTTCGTGCTGTGAACATGGGTTCCTCTTTCTGGTGGTGGGATTCGGGTGGGTCATGGAGTGGTCGCGGGCGCGGTGGGCGCTCCGACCGCGATCGCCTCGGCGCGACGCTCGCGCGCAGACCGGCTCCGCGGCGACGCGGCACCCGCGGCCCGGATTCCGCGCGGCACGACGAGGTGCTGGAGGAGGGCGAACAGGCCGTCGATCACGAGCGCTAGGACCGCGACCAGGATGGCGCCACCGATCAGGATGTCGAACCGTCGCAGCGGGATCGCAGCGATGATGTACTGCCCGAGACCGCCCAGACCGATGTAGGCGGCGATCGTGACGGTCGCGAGCACCTGCAGGGTCGCGGCGCGGATGCCGCCGACCAGGAGTGGCAGACCGAGCGGAACTTCGATGCGCCACAGGATCTGCGCCTCGGTCATCCCCATGGCACGTCCCGCGTCGATGACGCGACGGTCGATGGCTTCGAACCCGGTGTACGCGCCGGCCAGCAGCGATGGGATCGCCAGGACGACGAAGGAGATGACGGCGGCCTCGGGTTTGTGAAGCACGCCGAGCAACAACGTCAGCAGGATGAGCAGACCGAACGACGGAATAGCCCGCGCCGCGCCGGAGATGGCGACGGCGGTCTCGCGCCCCTTGCCGGTGTGGCCGATGTACCACCCGAGCGGGATGGCAATGGCCCCCGCCACGACGACGGAGACGAGCGTGTAGAGCAACTGCACGCCGATCGCCGCGGGGATGGAGTCGAAACCCGTCCCCGGGTCGCCGGAGAAGATCCAGGCGATCGCTTCACCGAGGAGATTCATGCCTTCACCAACGTCCGGTTGGCCTGGCGCGAGACGGTCTTCATGCTGCGCGTCCAGGGCATGAGCAGGCGGCCCGCGATGACGAGCAGCAGGTCGATGACCAGCGCGATGACCACGACGGCGAGCACCCCCGTGAAGACTTCGGGGATGATCCGGCGCTGCAGACCGTTGGTGAAGAGGTATCCGATGTTCTGGATGCCGACCAGGATGCCGACCGTCGCCAGGGCGATCGTGCTCGCCGAGGCGACGCGGAGCCCCGCGAGGATCACCGGCCCGGCGAGCGGGAACTCGACCGCCCAGAAGCGGCGGAACGACCCGTATCCGAGCGCGGTCGATGCCTGTCGCACACCCGCGTCGACCGAGTCGAGGCCGTCGGCGACCGCACGCACGAGGATGGCCACGGCGTAGATGGCGAGCGCGACGATCAGGTTCGTCTCGCTCACGATCGAATACCAGCCGGTGACGACCGGCATCAGGATGAGCAGGGCCAGCGACGGGATGGTGTACAGCAGCCCGGTGATCGTGATCACACTGCTGCGCACCAGTCGGTAGCGCCACGCCATCCACCCGAGCGGGATGCTGAGGACGAATCCCGCCACGAGCGCGATGAGGCTCTGGCGGAGGTGCGACACCGTCAACTCACCGATGAGGCCGAGATTGTTGAGGACCCAGGTCACGGGCGCGGCTCCTCCACGAGAGCACCCTGCGTGCGGCCCTCGGCATCCACGACGACCGTGCCGCGATCGGTTGTCTTCAGGTGCAGGGCGCGCTTGCCCTTGACTGCGCCGATGAAGCTGGCGACGAAGTCGCTCGCGGGCTTCTCGATGATCTCGCTCGGCGCACCCACCTGGGCGATGTGCGCACCTTTTTCCAGCAGCACGACCTGGTCGCCGAGGAGGAACGCCTCGTCGATGTCGTGGGTGACGAAGACGATCGTCTTGCCGATGTCGCTCTGCAGCCGGATGAGTTCCTGCTGGAGCTCGTCGCGCACGATGGGGTCGACGGCGCCGAACGGCTCGTCCATGAGCAGGATGTTGGGGTCGGCGGCGAGGCCGCGCGCGACGCCGACGCGCTGCTGCTGACCACCCGAGAGCTGGCTCGGGTACCGGTCGGCCATCGAGGTGTCGAGCCCCACCGTCTCCATGAGTTCGAGAGCACGGGTACGGGCTTTCTTGCGGTTCTCCCCTTGCAGGACCGGCACGGTGGCGATGTTCTCGGCCACGGTGAAGTGCGGCAGCAGTCCCGAGTTCTGCATGACGTAGCCGATCCGTCGGCGCAGCTGCACGGGCGGCTGCGCGGCGATGTCGTCGCCGTCGATCGCGATCGTGCCGGCGGAGGGCTCGACCATGCGATTGATCATGCGGAGCAGGGTGGTCTTGCCGCAGCCCGACGACCCCACGAAGACGGTCGTCTTGCGCGACGGGATGACGAGGCTGAAGTCGTCGACGGCGCGGGTGCCGCCGGGGAAGACCTTCGAGACGGTCGAGAACTCGATCATGCGCGTACCCGACTCAGTCGGAGACCACGACCTTCCGGTCGAAGGCCACGTAGCCCGAGAAGTCCGTCCCCACTCGGTCGACCGCGCCCGGACGCAGGTCGGGGTAGGACCACGCCCCGTCGGTCAGATCGACGCCGTCGAGGGCGATGTTCCAGTACTGGGCCGCACCCTTCCACGGGCACGTGTACGGGGTCGGGCTCTGAGAAAGCGCACCTTCGCGGATCGCGCTCGGCGGGAAGTACCAGTTGCCTTCGATGGAGACGAGATCGGTGCGGTCGGCTTCGGCGATCACCACGCCGTCGAGTACTGCCTTCATGGGAATTCCCCTTTCGTGGCCGTTCGGGGGCACGGCGCCCGCCGGTGGATGACCACCTCGATCGAGGCTAGTGAGGGGTACCGACACGAAACGCAAGATTGCCCCGTGTGACGACCTGGGCTATGGTGCGGAGCGGTCAGACCACACGCGCGCCCGAGACGGGGCCGTGCACGTGCAGCGCAGTGTATCCGTCCGCGCTCAGCGTGACCTGCAGGTCGATCGCCGCGGTCTCGTCGGCGGCCAGGAACGCGAGAGTCGGTCCTGAGCCCGACACCAGTCCCGCCAGCGCGCCCGAGCGTTCGCCGCGCTCGAGGACGCGCGCGAGATCCGGACGCAGGTGCAGGGCGGGGGCCTGGAGGTCGTTGCGCACGGTCGCCGCGAGCATGCGGGAGTCGCCCTGCCGAATCGCGTGCAGCACGTCGGGATCGACGGCGGGAACACGCGGCGCGGGACCGATGTCCACCGCGTGGCGTGCGCGGTGCGCGTCGAGTTCGCCGTAGACCACCGGCGTCGACAGGCCGCGGTCGTTCGGCACGAGGACCCAGTGGAAGCGTCCCGAGGCCAGAGCCGGACTCAGCTCATCGCCGCGGCCGGTGCCGATCGCGGTTCCGCCGAGAAGGGCGAACGGCACGTCTGCGCCCAGCTGCGCAGCGAGACGCGCCAGGTCGGCCGTCGGCATCCCGAGACCCCAGAGCGCGTCGCACGCCACGAGGGCGGCCGCGGCATCGGCGGAGCCGCCGCCCATCCCCCCCGCCACCGGCACGGACTTGCGCACCGTGAGGTGGGCGCCGTCGGTCACCCCGGCGACCCGCGCGAGCATGCGTGCGGCGCGAAGGGCGAGATTGCTCTCGTCGGTGGGAACGCCCTCGACGTCCACCGTCGACGTCGCGGCGATCTCGATCGTGAAACCCTCGGCGGGAACGGCGGTGATCTCCTCGTAGAGCGAGACGGCCTGATAGGCGGTCGCGACGTCGTGGTAGCCGTCGTCGCCCACATCCCCGACCTCGAGGAACACGTTGATCTTCCCTGGCGCGCGCACGCGCACCGGGGCTGTCGAGGGGGCGCTCATGGGCGGGCCCGCTCGACCCGGAACGTCGCTTCGTGTGCGAAACTGGAACGTCGGACGGAAGTCGCCCGGCCCGTGAGCGACGGGTCGACGGCGGCCAGTCTGGAACGGGCGATCTCAGTCACTCTTCGACAGTAGCGCCCCACTCACCGCCGTTCGGCGCCGTCGCCGAAACGCGGACGTAACGCCGGCTCCCTACGGTGAACGAACCGTCCCCACATCCCCCGAGGAGGCACAGTATGCGATCGATGGTCCCCCTTTCTGTCGAGACCGACCCCTGGCGCGCCCTCCTCTCCCGGACGGACATCCGCATGGTCGACGGCATCCTGCACATCGTCGACGACACCCGCACCCCGACCGAGGCCGAGCGCGACGACCTCCTCACGGTCGCAGCAGCGATCGAGGCCGCGGGCGTCGAGGTCATGCTGGTTCGGGATGCCAACCGCCGCCCCAAGCTCGTCGTCGACACCGCGCACGCCGAGGCCGCGCTCGCGGCGTTGCGCGACCCGGAGCTCGGTCCCGTCTACCTCAAGGCCCGCGGCGAGGAGCCGGTGCCCGCCCACAGCGTGACCCCCAGCCGCAACGCGGTAGAGGCCTACGCCGTCTTCCGTCCCCGTACCTCGGTCGAGGGGTCGTACCGGTACGGCGCCGCGCTCGCGCCGCGCCTCGAGCTGTGGCGCTTCGGCGCACGGACCATCGAGGCCCCGCGCCCCAGCGCTCTGACGCGTCGCACCTTCGCCGCGGCCGACCTCGACGTCGTGGAGATCGAGCGCTACGGGCGTCGCTGGCGGACGGTCGCCGGCATGTTCGACCCGCACCCGAACGAGTTCACCGAAGACGTCGACATGGTCTTCTCGTGGGTGGACGGATCGTCCAGCGAGTTCCAGCGCCAGCGCGCGGCTCGCATGAAGGGGTACGTCGTCGGGGACGGCGACGACAACGCCGCCCGCTACCGTCAGGTCGACGAGCTGCGCTACGCGCTGCGCAGCGTCCACATGTATGCGCCGTGGGTGCGCCGCATCTTCATCGCGACCGACTCCCCCACGCCGGAGTGGCTCGCGGACCACCCGAAGGTCACGATCGTACGCAGCGAGGAGTTCTTCGCCGACCCGTCGGTGCTGCCCACGCACAACTCGCACGCCGTCGAGGCGCAGCTGCACCGCATCCCGGGGCTGGCCGAGCACTTCCTGTACAGCAACGACGACATGTTCTTCGGCCGTCCCGTCACGCCGGAGCTGTTCTTCAGCGGCGCCGGCATCAGCCGCTTCGTCGAGAGCGGCATCCGCATCGGCAGCGGTCCCGCGCACGTCGACCGTTCGGGACACGACAACGGCCTGCGAGTGAACCGTGCGTTGCTCAAGGAGCGCTTCGGCCGCGTCATCACGCTCGACCTCGAACACTGCGCGACCCCCCTGCGACGCTCGGTCGCGTACGAGCTCGAGCGCGAGTTCGCCGAGGACTACGCCCGGACGGCGGCGAGCCGCTTCCGCTCCGCCACCGACATCTCCGTGACGAACAGCCTCTACCACTACTACGCACTGGCGACCGGACGCGCGGTCATCACGACCGAGCCGCGTACGCGCTACGTGCAGACCACGCAGCTCGACTCCCTCCGCCGCATGGAACGCCTCGTCACCGGCCGCGACACCGACATGTTCTGCCTCAACGACGGCAGTGTGCCCGAGATCCCCGAGGAGGTCCGGGTGCCGGCCCTCCGCGCGTGCCTCGAGCGCTACTTCCCCGTGGCTGCGCCGTGGGAGAGGGATGCCGTCAGCGCAGGATCGGCAGCGGCGTCGTCGGCGGCGACACCCGCCCGCTGAGTGCCCCCGCGGCCGGCACGACGATACCGGCCGACCGCAGACGCTCCTGCGACTCGGCGGCGTCGACGTACTGCAGGACTTCCGCAGAACCCACGGGCACGACCGAGTGGACGATCGTCTCGTCGTAGACGTGCACGATGTTGAAGCCCTGCGCGCCGTCCTGCGGCCGCGTGCCGCCGACGGGCACCATCAGGTCCTGCGTGTAGCACGTGGCGGATGCGACCGACACGGGGATGCCCGCGAAGGTCGCGAACGTCGAGTAGTGCAGGTGTCCCGCGAGGATCGTGCGCACGTCGCTTCCGCGAAGGACGTCGGCGAGGAGCCGCTGGTCGCGGAGTTCGACGGTCGCGGCGAGATCGAGCACGCTCGGCACCGGCGGATGGTGCATCGCGAGGATCGTGCCGAGGGGTGCGGGGACCGACAGCACGTCAGCGAGCCAGTCGCGCTGTGCGGCGCTCACTTCGCCGTGGTGGTGTCCGGGGACCGAGGTGTCGAGGGTCACGACCCGCAGGCCGTTGAGTTCATCGACCCGGTCGACCGGCGCCGTGGGGTCGCCGATCTCCGCGGGGAGGAGGTGCGAGCGGAACGTCGCGCGGTCGTCGTGGTTGCCCATGACCCAGATGACGGGCGCGCCGAGGCGGTCGGCGGCGGGCTCGACGATGGCCCGCACGCGCTCGTAGGCGTCGGCCTCACCGAAGTCCGCGAGGTCTCCGGTGAAGATCAGCCCGTCCGGACGGACCCCGGATGCCTCGATCGCGGCGACCGCCTCCGCGAGATGTGCTTCCGAGTCGACCCGGTCGTACAGCGGCGATCCCCCCGCTCGCAGGTGGGTGTCGCTCAGGTGCAACAGCACACGTTCTGCACGCGGATGTTCGGCGTAGCGCATCTCGTTCCCTTCGGGTCGTCGGGTGCGACCTCTGCCCGGCGTGATGCTCCCGGTTGGGCTGAAATGTTACAGACATGTTTCACGAACGCATGATGAACACGTCGAGAATTCGCCCGGACGCGCGGCCGCTCCGACCCGTGGATGTCCGAGTGAAGTGCGGGAGTCAGGCGTCGGGAAGGGCGGCGATCCGCACGAAATCATCGATCGACAGTTGCTCGCCGCGGAGCGTCGGATCGATGCCCGCGCGCTGCAGCGCTTCCGACGCCGCGGCGGCCGACCCACCCAGTACGCTCGACAGCGCCTGCCGCAGCATCTTGCGCCGCTGCTGGAAGGCGGCATCCACGATCCTGAAGGTGCGACGGCGAAGATCCTCGTCGCCTCGAGATTCGGCATCCCGCCGAAAACCGACGAGCACGCTGTCGACGTTGGGGACCGGCCAGAAGACCTGGCGCGAGACGGTGCCGGCCAGGCGCCACGGGCCGTACCAGGCGGCCTTCACGCTCGGGGCACCGTAGACCTTCGACCCGGGCGGGGCTGCGAGGCGCTCCCCCACCTCGGCCTGCACCATGACGACGCCGCGTTGCAGGAACGGGAACGTCTCGAGGAAGTGCAGCAGCACGGGAACCGAGACGTTGTAGGGCAGGTTCGCGACGAGCACCTCGGGCTCACCCGGGAGTTCGTTCACCTGCAGGGCGTCGGCGTCGATCACGGTGAGTCGCTCGGCGGGCACGTTATGGGCGGCGGCGGTGTCGGGAAGCCGCGCAGCGAGTCGGTGATCGATCTCGACGGCGACCACCGAGGCCCCCGTCTCCAGGATCGCCAGCGTCAGCGACCCGAGTCCGGGCCCGATCTCGACGACGCGATCGGATGCCTCGACACGCGCGGCCTGCACGATCTTGCGCACCGTGTTGGCGTCGACGACGAAGTTCTGGCCCAGTTTCTTCGTCGGCGTGACGTCGAGGTCGGCGGCGAGCCGGCGGATCTCGGCGGCACCGAGGAGGGAAACGGGCATTGTTCCACTGTAGCCAGGGCGGCCGCCAGTCGCCGCGCCCCCAGGGTCTAGGGGCAGTAACGTGGGCGGGTGAGCCAGACGCAGTCGATACCCGCCAACGCCTATACCCTCCGAGGCCCCTACGGGCGGCGGGCCGTCGTCCTTTCGATCGCCGCGGCGGTCGGCGGATTCCTGTTCGGGTTCGACTCGTCGGTGATCAACGGTGCGGTCCGCTCGATCGAGTCGGACTACACCAAGGAGCCGATCCTCACCGGATTCGTCGTCGCGATCGCCCTCATCGGGTGTGCCATCGGCGCGATCATCGCGGGCGCCCTGTCCGACCGGTTCGGACGCCTCAAGGTCATGATGGTCGGCAGCGCGCTCTTCCTGATCTCCTCGATCGGTTCGGCGCTGACCTTCAGCGTCCCCGACCTCATCGTCTGGCGTGTGCTGGGCGGCCTGGGGATCGGTATCGCCTCGGTGGTCGCCCCGGCCTACATCGCCGAGGTCGCCCCGCGGCAGATCCGCGGAAGCCTCGCCTCGCTGCAGCAGCTGGCGATCACGCTCGGCATCTTCGCTGCGCTCCTGAGCAACGCGCTCCTCGTGTCCGCTGCCGGCGGCAGCGCCGACAACATGCTCTGGTGGGGCCTGGATGCCTGGCGCTGGATGTTCCTCATCGGTGTCATCCCGGCCGCCGTCTACGGCTTCCTCGCGTTCACCATGCCCGAATCGCCCCGCTTCCTCCTCGCTCGAGGACGGACCGACGAGGCGCGCGAGATCTTCGCCCGGCTGGTTCCGCCGGCCGACCTCGAGAAGACCGTCAACGACCTCGTCAGCGGGATCGAGAGCGACCGCAAGAACAAGAGCGCGTCGCTGGCCGGCCCCGCGCTGGGTCTCCAGCCGATCGTCTGGATCGGCATCATCCTGTCGGTGTTCCAGCAGTTCGTCGGCATCAACGTGATCTTCTACTACTCCACGACCCTCTGGCGGGCGGTCGGATTCGACGAGAGCAACTCGCTCCTCATCGGCGTCATCACCTCGGTCACCAACGTGCTGGTCACCCTCATCGCGATCTGGCTGGTCGACCGCGTCGGGCGGAAGCCCCTCCTGCTGGTCGGTTCCGCCCTGATGGCGATCTCCCTCGGCGCGATGGCTCTGGCGTTCTCGTTCGCCATCGGCTCGGGTCAGGACGTCTCGCTCCCGGGCGCCTGGGGCCCGATCGCGCTCGTGGCCGCCAACCTCTTCGTCGTGGGCTTCGGCGCCTCGTGGGGTCCGCTGGTGTGGGTGCTCCTCGGCGAGATCTTCCCGAGCCGCATCCGCGGCAAGGCGCTGGGCGTCGCCGCCGGCGCGCAGTGGCTCGCGAACTTCCTCGTGTCCTGGACCTTCCCGGCGCTCGCGGACTGGTCGCTGACGATCACGTACGGCGCGTACGCGTTCTTCGCCGCGCTGTCGTTCGTGTTCGTCCTGTGGAAGATCCCCGAGACGAAGGGCATGGAGCTCGAGCAGACCGAGACGCTGTTCGTCAAGAAGCCGAAGACCAAGGCCTGAAGCGACACGAAGGCCGGCGCCCCACGGGGCGTCGGCCTTCGTCATGCCGGGAACGCCGCGGGCGTAACCTCAGCAATCTGCACAAAGTCAGCGGCATCCGCCAAAACGAAAGGAACCGACGCGAATCGCTGAGCGTGCGCGACGGGCGCCGGGTCAGAACTCGCCGTAGACCTCGAGCGTGTTCGCCGCGACCTGCGCCCCGAGCTCGTCGGCATCCATCCCGAGTTCCTCGGCGAGGAAGCGCAGCGTCACCGGGATCAGGTACGGCGCGTTCGGACGTCCCCGGTAGGGCACGGGCGTGAGGAAGGGCGCGTCGGTCTCGACGAGGATGCGCTCGCGCGGGGTCACGGCGAGGGCGTCCCGCAGGTTCTGCGCGTTCTTGAACGTGACGTTGCCCGCGAACGAGAGGTAGTACCCGCGGTCGGCGGCGATGCGCGCCATCTCGGCGTCGCCCGAGAAGCAGTGGAACACCGTTCTCTCGGGGGCACCGACGCGTTCAAGCGTCTCCAGGACCGCGTCATGGGCGTCGCGATCGTGGATCTGCATCGCGATGCCGTGCTTCTTGGCGAGGGCGATGTGCGCCTCGAACGAACGGATCTGGGCCGGGATGCCATCCGCCTCCGTCCGGAAGAAGTCCAGGCCCGTCTCGCCGATCGCCCGCACGCGCGGCTCGTCCGCGAGCTCGTCGATGACCGCGATGGCGGCATCCAACTCTCCGGCTGCTTCGTACGCGGGCGCTTCGTTCGGGTGGATCGCGACCGCGGCGAGCACGCGGGGGTGCTGCCGGGCCGCCCACGCCGACCAACGCGACGAGTCGACGTCTCCCCCGGCCTGGACGACGCCGTGCACGCCGACGGCCACAGCGCGGGCGAGCTGCTCGTCGAGCGAGAGCCCGGTCTCGCCGTCCTCGATCTCGAGATGGGTGTGGTTGTCGTAGACCGGGACGCCGAGCGGCTCGGGTGCGGGCGGGTAGCTGACGTCACGACGGCCGTCCACCGAACGCTCCCGCACGTACTGGCTCGGGTCGCCGCCCTCCATCGTGCCGCGGGGCCGCTCGACGGGCGTACTCATGCCTGTTCGACGCGCGGGAACAGCGGCGACAGCCCGTTCACCGACGTTCCCGGACGCAGCACCCCCCACGCCCCGGCCTCGCGGAGCGGGTGATCCGTGAGCCGGCCGATGCTCTCGGCGGCGCCGAGCGCGATCCACAGCTTCTCGGTCGAGATCGGCATGACCGGCGACAGCAGGACGGCGAGGGCCCGCAGCCCATCGGCGGCGGTGTAGAGCACCGTGCCCAGGCGCTCACGCTGGGCGTCGTCCTTGGCCAGCGCCCACGGCTCGTTCTCGGTGATGTATTGGTTCAGCGCGTCGACGATCGTCCAGATCGCATCGATGGCCTCGTCGATGCGGAACCGCTCGATGGCCGCGTCGGCGTGCGTCGCGGCATCCGCGACCGTCTTCTGGATCGCGCGGTCGGCGTCGGTGTACTCCCCCGCCTGCGGCACGATGCCCTCGAAGTAGCGCTCGATCATCGCGATCGACCGGGATGCGAGGTTGCCGAAGCCGTTCGCGAGTTCGGCCTGGTAGCGGGCCGAGAGGTCTTCCCACGAGAACGACCCGTCCTGACCGAACGCGATCGCGGAGAGGAAGTAGAAGCGGTACGCGTCGGAACCGAAGACGTCGGTGATCTCGGTCGGCGCGATGCCGGTGAGCTTGGACTTCGACATCTTCTCGCCGCCGACGAGCAGCCAGCCGTGCGCGAAGACGCCGCGGGGCACCTCGAGCCCCGCCGCCATGAGCATCGCGGGCCAGATCACGGCGTGGAAGCGCAGGATGTCCTTGCCCACCACGTGGTACGCCGGCCAGCGACGTGCGAACTCCTCGGGGTCGCTCCCGTAGCCGACCGCCGTGGCGTAGTTCAGCAACGCGTCGACCCACACGTAGATGACGTGCGAGTCGTCCCACGGCACCTGAATGCCCCAGTCGAACGTCGACCGCGAGATCGAGAGGTCCTTGAGACCGTTCTTCACGAACGACACGACCTCGTTGCGCGCCGAGTCGGGGCGGACGAAGTCGGGCACCGAACGGTAGAGCTCGAGCAGGGGCTCCTGGAACTCGCTGAGCTTGAAGAAGTAGTTCTTCTCCTGCAGCAGCTCGAGCGGCTTGGAGTGGATCGCACAGACCTTCAGTCCCTCGAACGGCCCCTCGCCGTCGACGATCTCCGCCTCGGTCTTGAACTCCTCGCAGCCGACGCAGTAGAGCGCCTCGAATTCTCCGGCGTAGATGTAGCCGCGATCGTAGAGCGCCTGCACGAACTTCTCGACGCGCTCCTCGTGGCGCGGCTGGCTCGTACGGATGAAGTCGTCGTTGGCGACGTCGAGCGTCTTCAGCAGCGGGAACCACGACTCGCTGACGAGCTTGTCGACCCACTCCTGGGGCGTGTGGCCGTTCGCGGCAGCGGCGCGCATCATCTTCTGGCCGTGCTCGTCGGTGCCGGTGAGCATCCAGGTGTCGTCACCGGACTGCCGGTGCCACCGCGCGAGCGCGTCCACCGCCACGGTCGTGTAGCCGTGGCCGATGTGGGGCACGTCGCTCGGGTAGTAGATCGGCGTGGTGATGTAGAAGGATCGGCCGGAAGTCACCCCAGGATTCTACGGGGGCCGGGTGCGCCCTCCGGTCGGTGTGACGCGTCAGCCCTTGACCGCGAGAGCGGCCTGGTACAGCTCGCGCGAGGAATGCCCTGTGAGCGACGCGACCTCCGCCGCCGCCTCTTTGAGGCGCGCGCCGCCGCGCACGAGCTCGAGCACCTGGGTCACGGCATCCGGGAACGCCACTTCGCGGGCCGAGGCACCGCCGACGACGATCGCGATCTCACCGCGCACACCCTCGGACGCCCACGCGGCGAGCTCGGCGAGCGTGCCGCGGCGCACCTCTTCGTGCAGCTTCGTCAGCTCGCGGCACACCGCGGCGGGACGGTCGGCGCCGAACGCGGCCGCGAGATCGTCGAGGGTGGATGCCAGCCGCGACGGCGACTCGAAGAACACCAGGGTGCGCGTCTCGGCGGCGAGGTCGGCGAAGGCCCGGCGCCGATCGCCGGGCTTGCGGCGTGGGAAGCCCTCGAACGCGAACCGGTCGGTGGGCAGGCCCGCGACGGCGAGCGCGGTGACGACGGCGCTCGGACCCGGCAGGGCCGTCACGGTCACGCCCGCCGCGGCTGCGGCCGCGACGAGCCCGTACCCGGGATCGCTGACGGTGGGCATGCCCGCGTCGCTGAGCACCAGCAGGTCGTTCTCGCGGGCGAGTTCGACCAGTTCGGCCGCGCGCTCCTTCTCGTTGTGGTCGTGCAGGGCGAGCAACCGCGGCCGGTTGGCGACTCCCAGTCCCGCCAGCAGACGCTGAGTGGTGCGGGTGTCCTCGGCGGCGACGACCGTCGCGTTCTCGAGGGCCTCGACGAGGCGGCGCGAGGCATCCCCGAGGTTGCCGATGGGCGTCGCCGCGAGGATGATCACCGCCCCACCTTATGCTGGGGGCCGTGACCGCCGTCCCCTCGATCATGCCTCCGGACGAACGGACGCGCCTGGATCGATGGCGAGATGCGCTGCTCGCGCATCCCCGCGGCGCTCGTCTGTGGCGCTGGCTCGCGCCGACGCTGATCACGCTCGTCGCCTTCGTGCTGCGCGTGGTGAATGTCGGCGACCCGCACCAGCTGATCTTCGACGAGACGTACTACGTCAAAGACTCGTGGAGCCAGTGGCTCCTCGGCTTCCCCTCGACCTGGCCGGAGGGCGCGGACGAACGCTTCGTCGCGGGCGACACGAACTCCTTCCTCGGCGCCGGCAGCTACGTCGTGCACCCGCCGCTCGGCCGCATCTTCATCGGTGCGGGGATGGCGCTGTTCGGGTCGGATTCCTCGACGGGCTGGCGGATCTCCGCGGTCGTCTTCGGAACCGCCACGGTGCTGCTGGTGTATCTGCTCGCGAAGACCCTCACGGGTTCGGTCGTCTTCGCCTCCGTGGCATCCGGTCTGATGACGATCGACGGTCTCGGGATCGTCCTCAGCCGCGTCTCGCTGCTCGACATCTTCCTGACGTTCTTCATCGTGCTCGCGCTGTGGTTCGTGGCGCTCGACCGGCGCGCGATGCGGAACCGCTGGTCCGCCCGGGCGCCAGGCGAGACGACCTGGGGGCCCGTGTTCTGGCATCGGCCCTGGCTTCTCGCCGCCGGCGTCGCCGCGGGGGCCGCCACCGCCGTGAAGTGGTCGGGGCTGTACGTCATCGCCGGCATCGGCATCTACGTCGTCGTGACCGATGCGCTCGCCCGTCGCCGCGCGGGTATCGTGCAGTGGCCGATGGATGCCGTGCGTCAGGGCCTCGTCTCGTTCGTCCAGCTCGTCCCCGCCGCCCTCGTCGTGTATCTCGCGAGCTGGTCGGGATGGCTGTTCACCGACGGCGGCTACTTCCGCCACAACATGGACGCGACTCCCGCGACAGGATTCTGGGCGTGGGTGCCCCTGCCGCTGCAGAACCTCTGGGCGTACCACCAGCAGATGTACGCCTTCCACGTCGGGCTGTCGACCCCGCATTCCTACGCGAGTCCCGCGTGGCAGTGGCCGCTGATGATCCGGCCCACCTCGATGTACTGGCACCAGGACGAGGTCGGGCAGAACGGATGCCAGCTCCCCAGCGGCTGCACCGAGGCCATCTCGAGCATCGACAACCCGCTGCTGTGGTGGGCCGGGATCGCCGCGGCGATCTACCTGCTCGTGCGATTCGTCCTCCTCCGCGACGGGCGCTACGGCCTCGTGCTCATGGGCCTGGCGGCGACGTACGTGCCGTGGCTGCTGTACCCCGAGCGGACGATCTTCCAGTTCTACACGGTCGCGATGGTGCCCTTCCTCGTGCTCGGGCTCACTTTCGCCCTCCGCGACCTCGCCCGGGGTCCCCGGTCGATGACGCGGGCGAGCGGACAGGCGTGGGTCGTGGTCTTCCTCGCCGTGTGTGTCATCCTCTCGGCCTTCTGGTACCCCGTCTGGACGGCGCTGCCGGTGCCGTACGAGTTCTGGCGCCTGCACAACTGGATGCCGACCTGGATCTGAGCGCCCACCGCTACGGGTGCTCGGAGAAGCGCACGTTCTCGCGGGACGGACCGCGTCTGCACGGGTGAGACCTGGTCGCGCCGCGGGCGAGCGTCCTGGCGAGAGCCCGGACACTTCCACGGTCGGACGCGGTGAGGTGTCCAGAATGACGAGAGTGAAGGTGCTGCTCGTGAACACGTCGTACCCGCCGTTCGTCATCGGCGGGGCGGAACTGTCGGTGCAGGAGCTCGCCGAAGACCTCGCGGCGGCCGGGCACGACGTGCGCGTCCTGTGCCTGGCACCCCGGTCGCACCGGCGCAGCTCGATCTCATCGACAGACTCTCCGCGGGAGGGGCGCGGCGTCACGGTCCACCGACTCTGGCGCCGCCGCTTGCGCGTGGACGGCCGACATCCGGCCCGGTGGGCGCGAGCGTTATGGCACGTGGGCGAGCTCGTCCGCGTGCGCGAATACGCGGCGCTGAGAGCGGAGATCCGGCGCGGGAGACCGGACGTCGTCCACTTCAACAACATCGCGGGTTTCGGGTGGCTTGCCTGGCTCGCCGCGCGTGATGTCCCTTCGGTGCAGACCCTGCGCGATTACTCCCTCGTCTGCACGTCCTCGTTCGGCGAGCACGACCGCAAGGTCTGCTCGCGGCGGAGTCTGCGCTGCCGGATTCTCAAGTCACCGTTCGTCCTGCCTCCCCTCCGTCCGACACGCATCGTCGGAGTCAGCGAGTACGTCGTCGGGCGGATGACGGCAGCCGGCGTGCGGGGAAAAGACGCCGCACCCTCGGTGGTGCGCAACCGTCCGCACCTCGCTGCCCGGGTGCACCGACCGGCGGCGGTCGGCCGCGCGTCGGACGCGCCGCCCGTGGTGGGATTCCTCGGACGCCTCGATGCTGACAAGGGGGTGGGGGTACTCCACGAGGCGGTGCGGCGGCTGCGCCGATCCGGCACCGCTGCGACCCTCGTCGTCGCGGGTGCTCCCACGCCCTATGGCCGCGAGCTGCAGAGGACGTACGAGGCGGAGTACGCCGAGGGCGCCTTCCGGCAGGTCGGATACCTCGACGCGGCGTCGCTGTTCGCCCGCTGCGACGTTCTCGCCGTCCCCACGCAGTGGCAGGAGCCGTTCGGACGCGTCGCGGCGGAGGGCGTGCAAGCGGGCACCCCCGTGGTGGCCGCGCACGTGGGCGGACTCCCCGAGCTGAGGGAGGTGTACGGCGGCGGAATCCGGACGGTGCGCCGATACCGGGACCCCGACGCGTGGGCCGCCGCGCTCGCCGCGCCGCCCGCTCTCGCGACACGACGCGGTGCTCTGTCGGACTCGCCGCGACCGTCCGACGCCTACCTGACCATCTACGACGAGGTGCGTCAGCGCTCCAGCGCCGCGGGATCCGTCGTGGGCAGCGCGCACGTGAAGGCGCGGCAGTCGTAAGCCGTCTCCTCGCCACCGCGAGAGACCTTTCCCTCGAACAGCGCAAACCCCGCGCGCGCGAAGTCCTCGGCCTGGGCGGGAGTCACGATCGCCACGACGTCGGCCGTGATCCGGCGCGCGGCGTCCGCGAGAGCGGCATCCGTCTCCCCCACCACGACCACCTGCCGCGGCGGGGTCGCAACGCCGAGCGCGACGTCGAGGATCGCGCCGTACGCGAGCGGCGCCGCGAGTGCCGCGGGCGCGGCGGCGCGGACGAGCGTCTCGGCGGCCGCGCGATAGCGCTCGCCCGCACCGAGGCGCCACAGGTCGAGGGCCGCGGCGGCGAAAGCCGACGGACCCGACGGCGCCGCGCCGTCACTCGGGACGCCCTGTGGCTGCATGCCCTGCCCCGCCAGTACCGCATCGCCTCCGCCGGGCGGACGGATGCCGTCGTCGGCGAGACACATGTCGACCAGGGACCGCGCACGCTCGGCGTAGATGACCTCGCCGGTCACCCGGCCGAGGGCGAGGAGCCCGCGAGCGAGACCGCCGTAGTCTTCGAGCGTTGCGGGCGCGGAGGATCGGATCTCGTCGAGCGACGCACGGCGAAGCGTCCCGTCGTCGGCGACGTTGTTCTCGAGCACGGTGTCGGCGGCCCAGCGCGCGGCCTCGACGAACCGCGGATCGGTGCGCGAGCCGGCGGCGGCGAGCGCCGCGATCGCGTGTCCGTTCCAGCCGGTGACGACCTTGGCATCCAGGGCGGGCGGGGTGAGATCCGCGCGATCGGTCGTGCGGTAGTAGCCGCCCTCGGAACGCTGCCCGTCGATGATCGACTCGGAGTCCTGCGCGGCGGCGATCCCCCCGGAGGGGAGTTGGAGCACGTCGACGACGAACCGCGCGGTCTCGGCTGCGGTGGCGTCGTCCCCTGCGGCGAGCGCGACCTCGATGAGCCCGGCGTTGTCGGTGAGCATGCGCTCGTAGTGCGGCACGCTCCAGTCGCGACGCGTGGCGTAGCGGAAGAATCCGCCCTCGACCGGGTCGTGGAGTTCGGAGGACGTCATCGCGCCCAAAGCGCGTGACGCCACGCCCGCCGCGTCGGGGACGAGTGACGCCAGCGCGGGGTTCTGCAGCAACCGCAGCACGGGGGTGTTGGGGAACTTGGGGGAATCGATCGAGGCGCCGGCGGCGAATCCCCCGAACTCGGCGTCTTCGCGGGAGACGACGTCGGCCACGGCGGCGGCGAGCGCGGCGGCGTCGGGGACCGCGTCGGCCGGGGCCGGGGCCGCGGCGGCCAGAGCCTCGCGGAGGGAAGTGCCGGTGGCATCCACTTCTCCGCGCCGCTCGGTCCACGCCTCGCGGACGGCGGCGAGCACCTGACGGAACGACGGCAGCTGCCCTCGCGCCTCGGGTGGGAAGTAGGTGCCGGCGTAGAAGATGCGTCCCTCGGGAGTGGCGAACGCGGTCAGTGGCCAGCCGAGGTGCGGAGTGAAGGCGGAGGCGGCGTCGAGATATGCCGCGTCGACGTCGGGGTGCTCTTCGCGGTCGACCTTGATCGCCACGAACCCGTCGTTCACGAGCGCGGCGGTCTCGGCATCCTGGAACGACTCGCGCGCCATGACGTGGCACCAGTGGCAGGTGCTGTAGCCGATCGAGACGAGCACCGGCACGTCGCGCTCGGCCGCGACGGCGAACGCCTCGGGCCCCCACGGGAACCACGCGACGGGATTGTCGGCGTGGGCCCGCAGGTAGGGGCTCGAGGCGTTCGCGAGGCGGTTCAGTTCACTGACCCGTCACTCGACGTCGTCGGGGTGCGAGCCGACGCGTCCGGAGTCGTCGCCCGGGTCGATGGCGTCGATCGCGGCCATCTCGTCGGCGGTGAGCTCGAAGTCGAACAGGTCGAAGTTCTCCTCCAGGCGCTCGCGGCGCACCGACTTGGGGAAGACGATGAGACCGTGCTGGATGTGCCAGCGCAGCACCGCCTGAGCGGGCGACTTGCCGTGCGCCTCGGCGGCGTCCTTCACGGCCGGGATCTCGAACAGGTCGTACTTGCCCTGGCCGAGGGGGCCCCACGATTCGATGTGCATGTCGTGCTCGGCACCCCAGGCGCGGATCTCGCGCTGGCTGAGCGCGGGGTGCAGCTCGATCTGGTTGACCACCGGCGTCACACCGGTCTCGGCCACGATGCGGTCGAGGTGCGGCACGAGGAAGTTCGAGACACCGATCGAGCGCGTCTTGCCCGCCTCGCGGATCTCGATCAGCTTCTGCCACGCGTTGAGGTAGTTGTCGGCCTTGGGCGTCGGCCAGTGCACGAGGTAGAGGTCGACGCTGTCGAGGCCGAGCTTCGCGAGGCTCTCGTCGATCGCGGCGTGCGGGTCGTCGCCGTCGTGGCGGGAGTTCCAGAGCTTCGTGGTGACGAAGAGCTCTTCGCGCGGGATGCCGCTGGCGGCGATGGCGCGGCCGACGCCCTCTTCGTTCTTGTAGATCGCGGCGGTGTCGATGTGGCGGTAGCCGACCTCAAGGGCCTCGGACACGGCGCGCTCGGCGTCGTCGGCGGGGACGAGGAACACGCCGTAGCCGAGCTGGGGGATGGAGTTTCCGTCATTGAGCTGGACAGAGGGAACGGTCATGGGATCCACCCTAGGAGGAGCCGCCGACACCGGGCCCGGGGTTGACGAGGTGGTCACGAAAGGGGTGCCGCGTGCGCCGCACGCGCGAGCGCCTCGGCGACGAGACGGACGTTCTCCACCACCGATCCGGCGGTCACCCGCACGCGCGCAGGCGCCGGCACCCCCGCCTCGGGCTCGACCACGAACGGCGACCCCGCGGCGATGCCGATGCCCTCGGCCGCGGCGTGGACGAGCGCCGCGCGTTCGTCTCGCACCGGCATCCAGAGATTGATGCCATCGGGATCGCCGACATCGATTCCGAGTCGGCGGAGGGAGGCGGCGACCCGGTCCAGACGATCGCGGTAGATGAGGCGCGCGGTCGCGACCGGAGCGGTCGAGCGCGCATCGGTGAGCAGCTCGTACAGCACCGACTGGAGGAGCCGTGACGTCCACCCGGGACCGAGCATGCGGCGGCGCACGATGCGGTCGACGATCGCGGACGGTCCGCCGAGCGCCGCGATGCGCAGGTCGGGGCCGTGCGACTTGGAGAAGCCGCGCACGTGCACGACCTGCGCCGGCAGCCACAGCGCGAGCGTCACCGGCGGGGCGCTCGCGATGAGCGCGGAGTGGTCGTCCTCGATCACCGTGACGCGAGTACCGCCCGGCACGCTCAACAGCACGTTGGCGAGCCGCCGCGCGCGCTCGAGCGACATCGACACCCCCGTCGGGTTCTGCGCGCGCGGCTGCAGGAGGACCGCCGACGGACCGAGCGCGAGGGCGCGGGCGAGCGACGAGGGAAGGACCCCGTCGGCGTCGGTCTCGAGCGTCACGGGCACGGCACCGGCGGCCTCGATGAGGTCGAAGAAGTACGGGAACCCCGGCGACTCCACCGCGACCCGGTCTCCGAAGCGCACGACCTGGTCGAGCGTGCGGGAGATGCCGTCCAACGCGCCGTCCACGACGGTGAGCTCCTCCACCCCGCGGACCGGCCACTGCTCGCGCAAGACCTCGTAGAGGTCGGGCAGCACCGGGAGGTCGTGATACCGCCCCGTGTCGGCGCGCGGGCGGGCGAGCGCCAATGCGCGCTCGATCGAGGGCAGCATCGCGGGGTCGGGCGTGCCGAGCGACAGGTCGAGGCGCAGCGCCGCCACCTCGCGCCCCGCCCCGAGGCCGCGGGGCGCGCCGGGCACGCGGTCCGCCGACATCCCCTGCACGCGGGGGCTCAGCCACTCCCGCCGTTCGGCGCGGACGAAGGTGCCGGCCCGTCCGCGCGAGAACACGACACCGGCGTCGGCGAGTGCGCGCCAGGCCGATGCGACCGTGCCCGTCGAGACGCCCAGGGCAGCGGCGACATCGCGCACGGTGGGCAGACGCTCCCCCGGTGCCAGCGTCCCGTCGCTGACGAGACGCGCGATCTCGGCCGCCAGCCCCGCCGATGTGCGCTCGACGAAGGAGTCGGGCGGGATCATGGGCCCCCAATTTACGGCAGTGTCACTCGTGGAAATCGTGGAGAAATGTTCAGGCGCGACAGTAACAGAACCGGGCGACGACGGCCCGGAGGAACGAGGGGACCATGACGACGGTACGCGCCGCGATCACGCAGACCACCTGGACCGGCGACAAGGCATCCATGCTCGACAAGCACGAGCAGTTCGCTCGGGATGCCGCGGCGCAGGGTGCGGAGGTCCTGTGCTTCCAGGAACTGTTCTACGGCCCCTACTTCGGCATCACCCAGGACCAGAAGTACTACCGCTACGCCGAGCCCGCGGACGGTCCGATCGTGCAGCGGTTCGCGGCCCTCGCGAAAGAGCTGGGGCTGGTCACCGTCCTCCCCATCTACGAGGAGGCGCAGACCGGGGTGTACTACAACACCTCCGTGCTCGTCGACGCCGACGGCACCGTGCTCGGGAAGTACCGCAAGAATCACATCCCGCACGTCGAGAAGTTCTGGGAGAAGTTCTACTTCCGGCCGGGCAACCTGGGCTACCCCGTCTTCGACACCGCCGTCGGCAAGGTGGGCATGTACATCTGCTACGACCGCCACTTCCCCGAGGGATGGCGCGAGCTGGGTCTGAACGGCGCCCACATGGTGTTCAACCCCAACGCCACCAAGCCCGGCCTGTCGAACCGCCTGTGGGAGGTCGAGGGCCCCTGCGCCGCGGTCGCGAACGGCTACTTCGTCCTGCAGCCCAACCGCGTCGGCCGCGAGGACAACGAGTACGGCGACGAGGCCGTCACCTTCTACGGCACGAGCCAGGTCATCGACCCGCGG
This sequence comes from Microbacterium canaveralium, assembly GCF_047238045.1. Lineage (NCBI taxonomy): Bacteria > Bacillati > Actinomycetota > Actinomycetes > Micrococcales > Microbacteriaceae > Microbacterium > Microbacterium canaveralium. Next base: position 2,146,599 of record NZ_JBDFMA010000003.1, read on the forward strand.
GGCAACCACGTCGGGGCGCTCGGCTCCGACGAGCACGAGGAGATCCTCATCCGCGACCTCGACCTCGACCTCGTGCAGCAGATGCGCGACGACTGGCAGTTCTACCGCGACCGTCGCCCCGACACCTACGGCGAGATCGTGGAGGCCTGAGATGACAACGACCCTCATCACCGGCGGCACCGTCGTCAACGCCACCGGCACGGGCGCCGCGGACGTCCTGATCGACGGCGAGACGATCGTCGCCGTCCTGCAGCCGGGCTCGACCCTCCTGGGCCACGACCTCGCGGCATCCGTCGACACGGTCGTGGATGCCACCGGCAAGTACGTCATCCCCGGCGGCATCGACGCGCACACGCACATGCAGATGCCGTTCGGCGGGACCGAGGCATCCGACACCTTCGAGACCGGCACGCGCGCCGCCGCGATCGGGGGGACGACGAGCATCGTCGACTTCGTCGTGCAGTATCCCGAGGAGAACATCCTCGACCGCTACCAGGCGTGGCACGAGAAGGCCGCCGGGGAGTGCGCGATCGACTACGGCTTCCACCAGATCCTCTCCGACGTGCAGGAGAGCTCGCTCACGGCGATGGACGAGCTCATCGCGGAGGGCGTGACGAGCTTCAAGCTGTTCATGGCCTACAAGGGCGTGTTCCTCTCCGATGACGGGCAGATCCTCCGGGCGTTCCAGAAGGGCGCCGACAACGGCGCGATGATGATGATGCACGCCGAGAACGGCGCGATCATCGACGTCCTCGTGCAGCAGGCCCTCGCCCGGGGCGAGACGAGCCCGTACTTCCACGGCACCACGCGGCCGTGGCAGGCCGAGGAAGAGGCCACGCACCGCGCGATCATGCTCGCCGACCTCACCGGTGCGCCGCTGTACGTGGTGCACGTCAGCGCGAAGCAGGCGGTGCAGCAGATCGCCGAGGCCCGTGACCGCGGTATGAACGTGTTCGGCGAGACGTGCCCGCAGTACCTCTACCTCTCTCTCGAGGACCAGCTCGGCGCGTCGAGCGAGGAATGGGGAGACTTCGAGGGCGCGAAGTGGGTGTGCTCGACGCCACTGCGATCGAAGCACGAGGGTCACCAGCACCACATGTGGCAGTCGCTGCGCACCAACGACATCCAGATGGTCTCCACCGACCACTGCCCGTTCTGCATGAAGGGGCAGAAGGACATGGGGCTCGGCGACTTCTCCAAGATCCCCAACGGCATCGGCTCGGTCGAGCACCGCATGGACCTGATGTACCAGGGCGTCGTCACCGGCCAGATCACGCTCCCCCGCTGGGTGGAGCTGACGAGCACGACTCCGGCGCGCATGTTCGGGATGTACGGCAAGAAGGGCGTCATCCAGCCGGGCGCGGACGGCGACGTCGTCGTCTACGACCCGAACGGGCACACCTCGATCGGCATCGGCGAGGGCCGATCCCACCACATGAACATGGACTACTCGGCGTGGGAGGGCTACGAGATCGACGGACGCGTCGACACCGTGCTCTCACGCGGCAAGGTCGTCGTGGACGCCGGCGGGTACGTCGGCGACAAGGGCCACGGCCGGTACATCGCCCGCGGCCTCAGCCAGTACTTGGTGTGAGAGGGGACCCCATGGATTTCGGCGTCGTCCTCCAGACCAACCCGCCCGCCGCCCGCACGGTGCAGCTCGCGCAGCTCGCCGAGGCGCACGGCTTCAGCCACGTGTGGACCTTCGACTCGCACCTGCTGTGGCAGGAGCCGTACGTCGTGCACTCGGCGATCCTCGCGGCCACGCGCCGCGTGACGGTGGGCCCGTTCGTCACGAACCCCGCCACCCGCGACTGGACCGTCACGGCATCCACGTTCGCCACGCTCAACGAGATGTACGGCAACCGCACGATCTGCGGCATTGGCCGCGGCGACTCCGCGGTGCGCGTCACCAACGGACGCCCGACGACGCTGAAGGCGCTGCGCGAGTCGGTGCACGTCATCCGCGAGCTCGGCAACTCCCGCGCCGTGGAGTACAACGGCGCGACCCTCCAGTTCCCGTGGAGCCGGGGCTCGAAACTGGACGTGTGGGTCGCCGCCTACGGCCCCCTCGCGCTCAAGCTCACCGGCGAGGTGGCGGACGGGTTCATCCTGCAGCTCGCCGACCTCGACATCGCCGAATGGATGATCACGACGGTGCGCCACGCCGCCGAGAACGTCGGCCGCGACCCCGACGAGATCGCGTTCTGCGTCGCCGCCCCCATGTACATCGGCGAGGACACCCCCGAGAGCCGCGCGCACATGATCGAGCAGTGCCGGTGGTTCGGCGGGATGGTCGGCAACCACGTCGCCGACATCGTCTCGAAGTACGGCGCCGGCTCCGACGTCCCGGCGGCCCTGACCGACTACATCGCCGGCCGGACGGGCTACGACTACAACTCCCACGGCAAGAGCACCAACGACCACGTCGACTTCGTCCCGGACGAGATCGTCGAACGGTTCTGCATCCTCGGCACCGCCGAGGAGCACATCGCGAAGCTCGAGAAGCTGCGGGCCCTGGGCGTCACGCAGTTCGCCGGCTACCTCCAGCACTACAACAAGGAGGAGACGATGCGGGTCTACGGCGAGACCGTGATCCCCGCGCTCACTCCCCCGGTGACGGCGAAGCGGTGACCGATCAGGCGATCGCCCCGGGGTCGGTGACCTCGATCGCCCCCGACGACGGTGGGGGGATGCCACGCGCTCGACGCCGTCGCGGCGCGGGCACCGCCGTGCGTGTGGCGTGGGGCGTCGCCGGGGTCGCGGCCGTGATCGCGATCTGGGAGCTGTACAAGCTGCTCGGTCCTGCCGACGGCGTCACCGTCGGCGGGGACGGATCCGCCGGATCCGGCGTCATCCTGCTCCCCCGCACGCACGACCGAGCCATGCCGCACGTGTGGGACATGATCGCGCGGATGTTCGCCCCCACGAGCGGCGGCGACACCCCGGCGCTCCTCATCTCGGTCCTCCAGGCGGCCGGGACGACCCTGGGCCTCGCGGCCGTGGGGTGGCTCATCGGCGTGGTGGTCGGCGGCATCCTGGGCGTCGCGATGCAGCGCTGGCGCCTCGTCGAGTGGGGCCTGCTGCCGTGGATCGTCGTGAGCCAGATCGTCCCGCTCATCGCCTTCGCCCCCGTCGTCAACGCGCTCGGCAACCAGATCGACCGCGCCGGAGTGTTCCCGTGGCCGCAGTGGTTCTCGGTCGCGCTGATCGCCTCGTACCTGGCGTTCTTCCCCGTCGCCATCGGCATGCTCCGGGGCCTGGCGGCCCCCGACGCGCTGCACCTCGACCTGTTCCATGCGGGAGCTGCCGGCTGGTGGTCGACGCTGATCCACCTGCGCCTCCCCGCCGCCGTGCCCCACCTGCTGCCCGCCCTCCGGCTCGCCGCCGCCTCCGCCGTCGTCGGCGCGGTCGTCGCCGAAGTGTCCATCGGACTGCGCGGTGGCATCGGCCGCATGCTCATCCAGCTCGCCGGTCAAGCCTCGTCCGACCCGGCCGCCCCCTGGGCACCCACCTTCGGAACCGTCGCCATCGGGCTCATCGCCGCCGCGGGCGTCGCCCTCATCGGTGTGACCCTGCACCGATTCCGTCGCGGAGAGGAGATCCGATGACCGCACCCGCTGTCCACGCCACGGGCGTGGGGAAGGTGTTCCCCTCGACGGGTGGCGAGGTGACCGCGCTCACCGGCGTCGAGCTCGACGTCGCCGCCGGCGAGTTCGTCTCGCTCATCGGCCCGTCGGGGTGCGGCAAGTCCACGCTGCTGCGCCTCATCGCCGACCTCGACTCGCCCAGCACCGGCGACCTCGCGATCTTCGGCAAGCCCGCTCGCCAGGCGCGCATCGACCAGGACTACGGCATCGCGTTCCAGCAGGCGGGGCTCCTGCCGTGGCGCACCGTCGCGGCGAACATCGCGCTCCCGCTCGAGCTGCACCGCTGGAACCGCGCCCGCCGGGACGCCCGCGTCGCGGAGCTCGCCGACCTCGTCGGACTGTCCGACTTCGTCGGGCGCTACCCCGACCAGCTCTCCGGCGGGATGCAGCAGCGCGTCGCGATCGCCCGTTCGCTCGCGGCCTCCCCGCAGTTGCTCCTCATGGACGAGCCGTTCGGCGCCCTCGACGAGATGACGCGCGAGAGACTGCAGACCGAGCTCGCCCGCATCACCGCCGAGACCGGCGCCGCGGTGGTCTTCGTCACGCACTCGATCCCTGAGGCGGTGTTCCTCTCCGACCGCGTCGTCGTGATGAGCCCGCGTCCCGGACGGATCACCGACGTGATCGACACCCGCCCGGGGCGCCCGCGCGACGAGGCCCTACGCGAGTCGCCCGAATACTTCACGCGGGTGACCGCCGTGCGCGAGGCGTTGCACGGCACTCCCCTGCAGCGGGCGAACGAACGATGACCGCCACCCGGCTCCCGGCGTGGGTGCGCGTCGCCGCACCGATCGCCGTCGGTCTGATCGGCCTCGCGCTCTGGTACGCCTACGTGGCCTCGGGGAGCGCCCCGCGCATGCTCCCCGACCCGGGCGCCATCCTCGACGAAGGCATCCAACGCTTCCCGCTCATCGTGGAGGCGGCCACGATCACGGGGACCAACGCCCTCGTCGGGCTCGTCGCGGGCACCCTCGTCGCCGTCGCCCTCGCCGCCCTGGCCGCGACGTGGCGCCCCGTCGACGGCATGACCGCTCCGTTGGTCGCGGCCCTCGCCGTAGTCCCCATCGTCGCGATCACGCCCATCCTCAACACGATGTACGGCGCGTCGAGCCAGTTCGGCCGCGAGGCGGTCGCCGCCATCGCCGCCTTCGTGCCCGTCTTCGTCAACACGCTCCGCGGCCTGCGGCAGACGCGGCCGGTGCAGCGCGACCTGTTCCGCGCCACCGCCGCGACGGGAGGACAGACGTTCCGCTTCCTCACCCTCCCCACCGCGCTGCCGTACCTGCTCACCGGCATCCGCGTCGCCGCCTCGCTCGCGGTGATCTCCGCCCTCGTCGCCGAGTACTTCGGGGGCCCGTCCGACGGCATCGGCACCGCGATCGCCACGTACGCCAAGTCCGGGCGCGCCGCCCTGGCGTGGGCGTTCGTGGGCGGCGGCATCGTGATCGGTCTCGTCTTCTTCCTCGTCACCTCGCTGCTCGAACGCGTCGTCGCACGGCGCCTCGGCGCGGGGCGTCCGCCGGCCTGATCGGCATCCTTCCCATCCGCTCTCGACAGAACAGGTTCCACCGCTCCACACCTGCACCACCCGCACCCGAAAGGACTCCCATGACACACAGCACACGTCGCGCCCTCGGCGCGTTCGCGGGGATCGCCGTGGCATCCCTCGCCCTCTCCGCCTGCGCCGGCGGTTCCAGCGCGCCCGCCGAATCGAGCGAGGACTTCACGCCCCTGACCTCGGTGAAGCTGCAGCTGCAGTGGCTGCCGCAGGCGCAGTTCGCCGGCTACTACGTCGCCCTCGACAAGGGGTACTTCCAGGAAGAGGGCTTCGACGACGTCGAGGTCGTCCCCTCGGGAGGCGACATCGTCCCGCAGGACGCCCTGGTCGCCGGCGACGTCGACTTCGCCGTCGCGTGGGTGCCCAAGGTTCTGGGCACGATGGAGAACCAGGGCGTCGAGCTCACCGACATCGCCCAGGTGTTCCAGAAGTCCGGCACGACCCAGGTGTCGTGGAAGGACTCCGGCATCACGAGCGTCGACGACTTCGAAGGAAAGCGCATCGGCTCGTGGGGCTTCGGCAACGAGTGGGAGATCTTCGCCGCGATGGCGGACAAGGGCCTGGATGCCTCCACGGTCCAGATCACGACGCAGGACTTCTCGATGAACGCGCTCCTGGACAAGGACGTGGATGCCGCCCAGGCGATGACGTACAACGAGCTCGCTCAGCTGCTCGAGACCGTCAACCCCGCCACCGGGAAGCTGTACACGATGGACGACATCAACGTCATCTCGTACGAGGACACCGCCGGCGCCATGCTCCAGGACGCCATCTGGGCCGACACGAAGCGCCTCGCCGACGACCCGGCCTACGCCGACGCCGCGACGCGCTTCCTCAAGGCCGTCATCAAGGGCTGGGTGTTCGCGCGGGACAACCCCACCGAGGCCGCCGACATCACCTACACGGCCGCGACCGCACCCGGGGTCAGCGCGTTCCCCGTGGGCCCGACCCACCAGCTGTGGCAGATGAACGAGGTCAACAAGCTCATCTGGGCCGGCGGCGACTTCGGTCTCGTCGACTCGGCCGCGTGGGACAAGACGGTCCAGGGCGCGCTCGCCGCGAAGAACCAGGACGGCCTCAACCTCATCACCACCGAGCCCCCGGCATCGGCGTACTCGAACGACTACATCGAGGCCGCGCTGACGGCGCTGAAGGACGAGGGTGTCACCGTGGACGGCGACTACACGCCGATCGACGTCACCCTCACCGAGGGCGGGCAGTAAGTGGCGCACGGGGCGGTCGGCGGTCCGGCCGCCCCGTGTCTCACCGCGTTCTCGGGGCGGCATGATTGACTACCCGGATGACGCAGCCCCCCGCGCAGCACGCGCGCCGCGCCCCCGTGTCGGGCTGGCGCCGCGGAGCCAAGGCCCTCGCGATCGTGCTGACGGTCGTCGTCGTGGCGGCCGTCGCCGTCGGCGGCTTCTTCGCCTTCTCGCTGACGCAGCGTCTGCAGGAGGCAGCCGTCCCCCTCAAGGACGCTCCCGCGCAGCCCCCGGCGCTCAGCTCCTACGACGAACCGTTCTCTGTTCTCGTCGTCGGCACGGACGAGTGCGACGACGAGGTGAAGGCGGCTTTCGGCGCGCGCTGCAGCGACCCGGAGAACGAGGGCGCACGCAACGACGTCAACATGCTCGTCCACGTCTCGACCAATCCGCGTCGAGTGACGGTCGTCTCGTTCCCGCGCGACCTCCTGATCCCGATCCCGGAGTGCACGGCCGCGGACGGCACGCTCTTCGAGGGCGCGTACAAGGCACAGATCAACACCGCGTACGAGGACGGCGGTCTCGCCTGCGTCGCCAACACCATCTCGGAGCTGAGCGGTCAGACGATCCCCTTCGCCGCGAAGGTGAGTTTCGGCAACGTCGTGAACATCACCGACGCGATCGGCGGCGTCGAGGTGTGCATCGGCGGCGACGGCATCGACGACCCCGACGCGGGCATCGACTGGCCCGCGGGGCCACGCGTCGTCACCGGGTATGACGCTCTCGCATTCCTGCGCACCCGCCACGGCGTCGGCGACGGCAGCGACCTCGCCCGCATCGGCAACCAGCAGCAGTACCTCTCTCGACTGATGAACAAGCTGCGCAGCGACGAGGTGCTGTCGAACCCGGCGACTCTCATCACGCTCGCCAACACGGCGGTCAACAACATCACCCCGAGCCAGAGCCTGGCCGATCCGCTCCGCATCGCGCAGCTCGCCTACACGCTCAAGGATGTCCCGTTCGACGACATCACCTTCGTGCAGTATCCCGTCGTGGACGACCCGGACGACTCGAACCGGGTGATTCCGGACGAGGCATCGGCCACCGTGCTGTGGGGCGCGCTCGAGAGCAACGCCCCCCTCGTCCTCACCGGCGAGGCCGGAGCCAACGGCGGCGTGATCGCCGATCCGTCGGCGCCCGCGCCCACCGAACCCGCCCCGGTCGAGACCACCCCGGCTCCGGATGCCTCGGCCAGCGCGGGATCCGTCCCCGTGGAACTGCCGAGCAACGTCACGGGGTCGAAGGCCAACCAGGCGACGTGTTCGGCCGGCAACGGCTGAGCACGCGGGCATCACGCCGCGGGCGCGGTCAAGCCCCGGCCCCGCTGCGCGTTCGCGCCGGATGATGAGCGACCATCGAAGGGTGAAGAACGCCACGCGGTCGATGGTCCTGCTCCTGCTCGCCGCCGTTGCGTTGAGCGGGTGCGTGCCCGAGCCCACCCCCACGGCGACCGCCACCGCGGTCGCCACCCCCACCCCCAGCCCGACGCCGACACCGACACCGACGCCCGACCCGCTCGCGGGCATGAGCCTGCCCGACAAGGTCGGCCAGCTGTTCATGGTCGGGACATCGGTCGCCGGCGCCGATCCGACGACGCTCGCCGCGGTGCGCGACGACCACATCGGCGGCATCTTCCTGCACGGGCGTTCGGATGCCGGCATCCAGGCCACCGCCGACCTCGTCGCCGGGTTCACCTCCGCCGTCGGCGCCGGGCGACCCGAACTGTGGGTGGCGACCGACCAGGAGGGCGGCGACGTGCAGGTGCTGTCGGGGCCCGGATTCGATGGCATCCCGTTCGCCCGCGATCAGGGTGAGTGGGACGACGCGGGGCTCCGGACCAACGCGGCGGTGTGGGGACGCCAGCTCGCCGAGGCCGGCGTCACCATGAACCTCGCCCCGGTCGCCGACATCGTCGACGGTCCGGACGCCGCGCAGAACAATCCCCCGATCGGGCAGCTCAACCGTCAGTACGGGTACGACGGCGCCACCGTCGCGGCGAAGGCCGGAGCGTTCGCGCAGGGGATGCGCGACGGCGGCATCCTCCCGACGTTCAAGCACTTCCCCGGCCTCGGGCACGTGAGCGGGAACACCGACACGCGCACGGACGTCACCGACGACGTCGTGACCCCCGACGGGCCGGACGTCGGGGTGTATTCGATGGTCCTCGGCCAGGGGCCGGCCCTCGTGATGGTCTCGACGGCGATCTACACCCGCATCGACCCGAGCGCTCCGGCCGCCTTCTCCCCCACCGTCGTGGGAATACTGCGCAACAGCGTGGGCTTCGACGGGGTCGTCACCGTCGACGACCTCTCGGCCGCGCAGCAGGTGCAGCCCTGGACGCCCGCGGACCGGGCGACCCTCGCGATCGACGCGGGCATCGACCTGCTGCTGGTCTCGGCCGACCCCTCGGTGTACCCCGAGATGCATCAAGCGGTCCTCGCCCGGGCGCAGGCTGATCCGGCGTTCGCCGCGAAGGTGGATGACGCCGCCCGCCGCATCCTGGTCGCCAAGGCCGCCATGCCCTGACCGGGCCGCCCGCCGCACCGCCCGGTGCTGGACGCCGGGCGCCGGGAGGCCGGACGCCGGACGCCGGGCGTCGGGACGCCGGCCGGACCTCATCGCGATAGGCTGGAAGGCTGTGTCCGTCGAACCCGTCATCGTCTACCCGCCCGAGCTGCCCGTCAGCGCCGCGCGGGACGAGATCGCGCGCGCGATCCGCGACAACCAGGTCGTAATCGTCGCCGGCGCGACCGGCTCGGGCAAGACGACGCAGCTGCCGAAGATCTGTCTCGAGCTGGGACGCAGCTCGATCGCGCACACCCAGCCGCGCCGCATCGCCGCGCGGACCATCGCCGAGCGCATCGCGGAAGAGATGCAGGTCCCCCTCGGCTCCACCGTGGGTTACAAGGTGCGCTTCACCGACAAGGTGTCGGCCGACACCCGAGTGACGCTCGTGACCGATGGCATCCTGCTCAACGAGATCCATCGCGACCGTCTGCTGCGCCGGTACGACACGATCATCGTCGACGAGGCCCACGAGCGGTCCCTCAACATCGACTTCTTGCTCGGGTACCTGCGGCGCATCCTTCCGCAGCGGCCCGACCTCAAGGTGATCGTCACGTCGGCGACGATCGATCCCGAGAGCTTCGCCCGGCACTTCGCTGCCCCCGCCACCCAGCCCGGCGGCGAGCCGGTGCCCGCGCCGGTGATCGAGGTGTCAGGGCGGACCTACCCGGTCGAGATTCGATACCGGCCCCTCGACGGCGCGGACGAAACTCCGGAGAATCCGGATGCCGAGGAGCCCGCGGCCCCCGCGCATCGCGGCAGCGCCGGCCACAAACCGTCGAAAGTCAGGAGTTCGGCCCGGCCCGGGCGCGACGCCGACGACGTCGACGAGGTGGGCGCCGTCGTCGCGGCGCTGCGCGAGCTGGACCGCGAGTCCGCGGGCGATGTGCTCGTGTTCTTCCCGGGCGAGGCCGAGATCCGGGATGCCGCGGACGCCATCCGCGGGGCGTACCAGAAGGATGCCGCGCCGACCGAGGTCCTCCCCCTCTACGGCCGCCTCTCCGCCGCCGAGCAGCACCGGGTCTTCGAGCGCTCCACGGTCGCGGGGGTCCGCCGTCGCGTCATCCTCGCCACCAACGTCGCCGAGACGAGCCTCACCGTGCCCGGCATCCGGTACGTCGTCGACACCGGGACCGCGCGCATCTCCCGCTACAGCAATCGCTCGAAGATCCAGCGGCTGCCGATCGAGGCGGTGTCGCAGGCGTCGGCGCAGCAGCGCTCGGGCCGCGCCGGGCGCACGTCGCCGGGCATCGCGATCCGGCTGTACTCGGAGGAGGACTTCCTCCGCCGTCCCGAGTACACCGAGCCGGAGATCCTGCGGACGTCCCTGGCCTCCGTCATCCTGCAGATGCTCTCGCTGGGGTTCGGCGACATCCAGGCGTTTCCGTTCCTGACACCGCCGGACTCCCGGGGTGTCAAGGCCGCGTTCGACCTCCTCGTCGAGCTCGGCGCCGTGAAGCTCCCGGCGCCGGGGTCACGGGGCGCCGATGTATCGCGCGACCGCGACGTCCGCGGCGACGGCGACCCGTCACGGCAGCGGAGCGGGCGCGGCGACGAGCGCGGCCCGCGGCTCACCGGCATCGGCCGCGAGATCGCCCGGCTGCCGATCGACCCGCGGTTCGCCCGCATGCTCCTCGAGGCGCGCGATGCCGGCGTGCTGCCGGAGGTCATGGCGATCGTGGCGGGGATGTCGATCCAGGACGTGCGTGAGCGTCCCGAGGAGCGGCGCGAGGAGGCCGACCGCTTCCACGCGCGCTTCACCGACCCGGCCAGCGACTTCCTCTCGCTGCTGAACCTGTGGGAGTACCTGCAGGAGAAGCAGGCCGAGCTCGGCTCGAGCGCGTTCCGGCGACTGTGCCGCAGCGAGCACCTGAACTACGTGCGCGTGCGCGAGTGGGTTGACGTTCACCGCCAGCTCTCGTCGCTGCTCGGCGCGGGGCGCGGCGAGGCGGGGCGCGGGGCAGGCGGCCGCGGTGGCGCGAAGAACAATGTCCCACTTATGGCCGGTTCGGGCCGCTCCGAACGGCAACATTCGGGACACGCACCGTCAGGAGTGGGACGAGAGGCGCGCGGAGACGCCCCCGAGGGGCACGCGCAGGGGGATGCCATCCACCGCGCGATCCTGTCCGGGCTCCTGTCGCACCTCGGCATCCTGGATCCCCGCACGATCGCCGCGCCGAAGGACCGCAAGACGCCGGGCGACGGCCGCCCCAGCAAGGGCGAGTACATCGGCGCCCGCGGAGCCCGGTTCGCGATCTTCCCCGGGTCGGGGCTGAAGAAGAGACGTCCCTCGGCGGTCATGGCGGCCGAGCTGGTCGAGACTTCTCGCCTGTTCGCCCGCACCGTTGCGGCGGTCGACCCGGCGTGGGCCGAGGACCTCGCCCCCGAGCTCGTCAAGCGTTCGCTGAGCGAGCCGCACTGGTCGAAGGATGCCGGCTCCGCCGCCGCCTACGAGAAGGTGACGCTCTTCGGGGTCGAGCTCGTCGGACGACGCCGGGTTCAGCTCGCGCGTTTCGACCGCCCCCTCGCGCGCGAGATGTTCGTGCGTCACGCGCTGGTCGAGGGCGAGTGGGACCCGTCGGTGCTGGACAAACGCCTCACGGCGTTCCTCCGCCGCAACCAGGAGCAGCGCCGCCTGCTCGAGAAGATCGAGGAGCGCGAACGCCGCCGCGACATCCTCGTCGGCGACGAAGCGGTGTTCACGTTCTACAACGCGCGCATCCCCGCCGACGTCACCGACGTCCGCTCGTTCGAGACGTGGTGGAAGGATGCCTCGCAGCGCACGCCGCATCTGCTCGACCTGCGCGAGTCCGACCTCACCGGTGACCGCGCGCAGGGCGATGACCGGGCGTTCCCGGCACGCTGGCGGCAGGGCGATCAGACTCTGAACCTCGCCTACCGCTTCGAACCCGGCGCCCCCGACGACGGTGTCACGGTCGTCGTGCCGCTGCCGCTCCTCGCGCAACTGCGCCCGGACGGATTCGACTGGCAGGTGCCGGGGATGCGCGACGAGCTGGTCACCGCTCTGCTGCGCGCCCTCCCCAAGACGATCCGGCGCAACGTCGTGCCGGCGGCGGACTGGGCGGAGAAGTTCTCGGCCGAGCTCGCCGAGAAAGGCCCCGAGCACGCGAACGGGCTTCCGAAGGCAACGCTCGTCGACGCTTTGGCGGCGCAGGTGCAGCGGGTCGCGAATCAACGCGTGAGCGCCGCCGACTTCGAACTCGACCGCGTACCGGGCCATCTCATGATGTCGTTCCGCGCGGTGGACCCGCGGGGACGCGCCGTCGGCTCCGACCGCGATCTCGCTGCCCTGCAGCGTCGGCTCGCCGACCGCGCGCGCTCCAGCGTCGAGTCGACGATCGCGCGGCCGAACGCCAAGGCCGCGGCGCGGGTCGCCGAGGCATCCCCCGCGTTCGCCTCCCGGACGAAGCTCACGACGTGGGATCTCGACGAACTCACCGAGGTCGTCGACACTCCCGTCGCGGGCGGCGTCGTGCGCGGCTACCCCGCCCTCGTCGACGAGGGAGACAGCGTCGCACTGCGGGTGGAGGCCACCCCCGAGGACGCCGCACGGCATACCCGGGCCGGTATCCGTCGCCTGCTGCTGCTGGCCGTCCCCTCGCCCGCGTCGTACGTGCTCGACCACCTCACCGCGAACGAGAAGCTGGCTCTCGCCGCCTCGCCGTATCAGAACGCCAAGGCGCTCATCGAGGACGCGCGGGTCGCGGTGGCCGACGACGTGCTTCAGCGCGCGGCATCCACCGGGATCGTCCGCACGCGGGCGGAGTTCGAGAGCGTGCGCGACGCGTTCTCGGCGGCGTCGGTCGAGCAGACGTTCCAGGCCGTATCGCTGGTCGCCCGGATCCTGCTGGCGCAGCGAGACGTGGAGCGGGCGATGAAGGATGCCTCGTCGATCACGCTGCTCGGGGCTCTCAACGACGTGCGGGGGCAGCTGCAGGGCCTCGTCTTCCCCGGCTTCATCTCGCGGACGGGGCTCTCCCGCCTGGCGCACCTGCCGCGCTACCTGGCGGGAGCTCTCGAGCGGGTGAAGACGCTGTCGGACAACCCGGGCCGCGACCGTCAGCGGATGACGGAGTATGAGCGCGCGGCCGCGGGTTTCGTCGAGGCGGGCGGAACGATGCCGCTCCCCGCCGACGCCCCGGCGAACCTCGTGCAGACGCGCTGGCTGCTCGAGGAGTTCCGGGTGAGTCTGTTCGCCCAGCGCCTGGGGACCGCCGAGCCGGTGTCGCCCCAGCGGCTGGCGAAGGCCCTGAAGGGCGCGTGAGGGGTCAGTTTTCGTCGCCCGGAAGCGGTCCAGGCGACAGAAACTGACCCCTCACGCCTGCATCAGACCCCCAGCGCCCTGCCCCACGTGCGCAGCAGCGCTTCGAGGTCGGCGCGCTGAGCACGGCTGAGGGACTCGAGCAGCCGCTGTTCGTTGCGCACGTGGGCGGCGAACGTCTCGTCGATGACACGCACACCCGCGGGAGTCAGAGCGACGATGCGTCCGCGTCCGTCGTCGTCGCTCCCCCGACGGACGACCAGACCGGATGCCACGAGCCGGTCGACGCGTTTCGTCACCGCACCCGTGGTCACCATCGTCGTGCGCGCGAGCTCGCCCGCCGCACAGGCGTAGGGCTCGCCCCGGCGGCGCAGGGCCGCGAGGATGTCGAACTCGCCCTCCCCGAGCCCGTGATCTCGATAGACGCGAAGCAGTTCTTCGCGGAGGCGGTCGGCGACGCGGTGCAACCGACCGATGACCTGCAGGGGCGAGACGTCGAGGTCGGGCCGTTCGTCGCGCCATTCCTCCACGATCCGGTCGACGCGATCCATGTCGTTCACGCCGCCCACTTTACCTTCCCTGGAAGCTACAATGTCTTCCGTGGAAACTATCTGGCGTGCGGTCGCCATCACCGCCGTCGCTCCGATCGCCTGGGGCGCGACGTACGTCGTCACGCGGCACCTGCTCCCCGCCGATGCCCCGCTGTGGGGCGCGGCATTGCGCGCTCTGCCCGCCGGCGTCCTCCTCCTGCTCTTGGCCCGCCGGATGCCACGCGCAGCGTGGTGGTGGAAGGCGCCGATTCTCGGCGCCCTGAACTTCGGCGGCTTCTTCGTCCTGGTGTACATTGCCGCGCAGCTCCTGCCCTCGTCGGTTGCGGCGTCGATCATGGCGCTCGCGCCGTTGGTGCTTGCCGGTCTCGCCTGGCCTCTCCTGCGGCAGCTCCCGACGGCACGCTGGGCCCTCGGCTCGGTCCTCGGCATCGCCGGGGTGGTCCTCATCGTGGGGCTCAGCGCCGGCGGCGTCTCCCCCGCCGGGGTCGTGGCATCCGCGATCGCGCTCTCGTCGTCATCGCTCGGCGCCATCCTCACGACACGGTGGCGAGACGACACACCGCTCCTCGCTACGACGTCGTGGCAGCTCACCGCCGGTGGGATCGCCCTGACCGCCGTGGCGGCCGTCGTGGAGGGGCCGCCTCCGCGAGTGGATGCCACGGGGGTCGCCGCCTACGCCGGGGTCGCGGTCGTGGCCACGGCCCTCGCGTTCGTGTGCTGGTTCACCGGACTGCGGCTCCTGCCGGCGGGAACGGTGGGAGTGATCGGACTGCTCAACCCGGTGACCGGCGTCCTCCTGGGCATCGCGGTCGGCGGGGAGTCACTCGGCGCGGGCCAGGTCATCGGCATCGTGGCGGTGCTCGCCGCCATCGTCGCCTCCCGCCCGCACAAGCGCGTGAGAGGTCAATCTCTGTCGCCCGGGGGCGACCCAGGCGACAGAAACTGACCCCTCACGCAACAGCGCCGGGTCAGGACGTGCGCAGCGTCACAGAACCGATCGTCGCCTGCACGTCGACGCGGGGCGTCGCGGTCGGCGAGGTCCGCAGGGAGTTGTCGACCGAGCCCGGGCCCTCGCTGGTGAGGCGGTAGGTCTCGTCGGGAAGCCCGATGTCGGCCGAACCCGCCGTCACCTCGACGCTCGTGCGCGCGGGAGCCGCCCCCGTCAGATCGGCGGTGAGGTCGCCGCCGGTGACCTCGAACGTCGCCGCGTCGGCGCCGTCGACGTCGGCGGTGATCGACCCGCCGGAGACGCTGAGGGTGAGTGCGCTGGCGCCCCCGGACAGCGTTGCGGCCCCGCCCGTGACCTGAACGTCGACGTTCCCGTAGTCGCCGGTCAGATCGAGGGTGCCGCCCGCGACCTCGACACGGAGGTCGAGGTCGGCGCGCTCCAGTGACTGCGGGAGGGTGAGCGTCGCCTGCGAGCCGCTGCCCCAGTCCGCGAACGAGCGGCGAGGCGACGAGACGTGGAGGGTGTTCCCCCGACGCTCCAGCGTCCAGGCGCCCGCGCCTCCGCCGCTCAGCTCCGCGTCGGAGACGTCGTCGTAGGAGATGCTCAGCGCTCCCCCGGCCAGATCGACGTCCAGGTCGCGCACCCCCTGCACGTCGCTCTGCTGCAGCGGCGGTCCCGCTTCGCTGCCGCGAAGGTCGTACGCGGCGCTGATGCCCGTGCTCACGAGCGTGCCCAGGATGACGCAGCCGCCCACGATGATCGTGCCGATCGCAACGGCCAGCGCACCCTTGGACCGCGCGGGTGCGGCGGGCTTCGGATCGGTCGGGGTCTGAACGGTCATGAGGACGCTCCGATGGTGTCGTGGCCCAGGTGGACCAGGGCGGCGATGACGCGACGGTTGCCCGTCTCGTCCTGCTCGAGACCGAGCTTGGTGAAGATCGCGGTGATGTATTTCTCGACGCTGGCGGGCGAGACGAACAGGGTCTGCGCGATCGCCTGGTTCGAGCGCCCTTCGGCGATCAGGGCGAGCACCGCGCGCTCGCGCTCGGTGAGCGACTGGAGTCGGTCATCGCGGCGTCGACGGGCCAGCAGCTGACCGACGACCTCCGGGTCGAGCAGGGTGGCTCCCTCGGCGATCCGCGCCACGGCTTCGAGGAAGTCACGCACGTCGGCGACCCGGTCTTTCAACAGGTAGCCGAGCGAGCCCTGACCGTCGGCGATGAGGTCGCTGGCGTAGCGCTCCTCCACGTACTGCGAGAGCACGAGGACCGCGAGCCCGGGATGCCGTGACCGCAGCGCGATCGCCGCACGGATGCCCTCGTCGGTCCAGGTCGGCGGGAGCCGCACGTCGAGGATGCAGAGGTCGGGGGTGGTCTCGGCCACGGCGTCCTCGAGCCCGGCCGCGTCCGCGAGCGCGGCGACGACCTCGTGGCCGTCGTCGGCGAGGAGGCGGACGAGCCCCTCGCGCAGCAGGACGGAGTCCTCGCAGATCAGGATGCGCACGGTACCGTCACCTCCACCGAGGTCGGGCCGCCCTGCGGGCTGTCGATGCGAGCGGTTCCCCCCGCCGCCGTGACGCGGTTGACGATGCCGTCGAGCCCGCCGCCGGGGACGACGCGTGCGCCGCCCAGACCGTCGTCCTCGACGCGCGCCCACAGCGACCCGTCGTCACGGACACGCACGTCGACGCGGCAGGCGCCGGCGCGCGAGTGCTTGGCGGCGTTGGTGAGCGCTTCGGCGATCGAGAAGTACACCGCCGCCTCGGCCGCTCGGCTGCACCGTCGAGGAAGGCGCACGTCGATGGTCACGGGGATGTGCGACCGTGAGGCGAGCGCCGACAGGGCGGCATCCAGCCCTCTGTCCTCGAGGACGGACGCGTGGATGCCACGCGCCAGCTGTCGCAGCTCCGTGATGGCCGACTTGGTCGAGGCGTGCGCCTCGGCGACGAGCGCCTTGGCCGCCTCCGGGTCGTCGTCGATCTTCGTCTGCGCGAGACCAAGGGTCATGCCGATCGAGACGAGGCGGGGTTGGACGCCGTCGTGAAGGTCGCGTTCGATCCGGGTGCGCTCTACTTCGGCCGCTCGGACGGCGCCGGCGCGGCGCGTGTCCGACGTGCGCGCCTGCTCCTCGAGCTGCGCTTCACGGGAGGGGACGAGGATCGCCCGGACGAGCACTCCGTGCAGCAGGCCGAGGCCGACCAGCGCGCCGGTGGCGACGAGGGCGACCAGCGCCCCGACGAGCGGGGCGGCCAGGCCATCGAGCGGGAGCAGCCCGAACAGGCGTGTGTGGCTCCATCCGAAGATCGGGCTGGCGACGAGGGCGAGCCCCCAGGCGACCGCGCCGACGAGGACGAGCGTGACGAGGCCGAGCACGGTCGAGACGGTGAAGGACGCCACCGCCCGCCACTGCCGCGCGTCGATCGCCTGCAGCCAGATGGTGTGCAGCACGCCGACGAACCCCGGCTTGGGGCTGCGTCGCACGCGCAGGGCGGGGAGGCCGAAACCGTAGAGGCCGTCCACCCGCGCCAGTTCGAACCAGGCGACCGCGAACAGCGCGTAGACGAGACCGGCGAGCACGACGACGCCGATCAGAACGGCGAATAACAGGCCGACGCCCGCGCCGAGCAGGCTGAAGAGCCCGCCGAAGACGGCCGGGCCGATCATGCCGAGAGCGGCGAGCTGCGCGATCGCGCCGGCGACGTGCCCGGGCGAGGAGATACGCACCGACGTCCGCGGCAGCGCGCCCGGGGGCGCGGGCAGCGGCGGCGGCGAAGGAGGAAGGACGGATGCCGTGGTCATGTGTCCCACGGTAGGACGCCGCCCGCACCGCGGTCAGCCGGGCATCCCGCGTCTTCGTTCGGGTTTTCCCGAATGCCGCCTTCCCGCTGCGCCACCCGGCACACGGCCCGGGAAACGACGGACGCCCCGCCGCACGAGGCGACGGGGCGTCCGGGGACGGGGTGGATCAACCGCGGGTGCGGTTCTTGTTCCACACGTCGAAGGCCACGGCCAGCAGCAGCACGAGACCCTTGATGAACTGCTGCACATCGGTCGAGATGCCCATGAGCGACATGCCGTTGTTGAGCACACCCATGACGAGACCACCGGCGATCGCGCCGACCACGCGGCCGACACCACCCTGCACGGCGGCGCCACCGATGAACGAGGCGGCGATGGCATCCAGCTCGAAGAGGTTTCCCGCGCCGGGGCCGGCCGAGTTCAGGCGACCCGTGAACACGATGCCGGCGAGGGCCGCGAGCACGCCCATGTTGACGAACAGCAGGAAGTCGACGCGGCGCGTGTTGATGCCCGACAGCTTCGCGGCGGTGCGGTTGCCACCGATCGCGTAGATGTGACGGCCGAAGACGCTGCGGCTCATGACCGTCGAGTACCCGATGACGAGGATCGCCAGCACCACGAGGACGATCGGCGTCCCGCGCGAACCGGGCGCGACACCCAGCAGGTAGGTGAGGTAGGCGATGAGCGCACCGCCGCCGATGACCTTGACCAGGAACGCCGCCATCGGCTCGTTCTGCAGCTCGAGCGCGGCGCGCTTGGCGCGCTGGCGCACCTGCGAGAAGACGAACAGCACGAGCGTGAGGACGCCGAGGGCGACCGTGATCCACTCCGCGGGCGACGTCGCCGCGGGGAAGAGCTCCGGGAACAGGTAGCCACCGCCGAGCTGACGGTACTCGGTCGGGAACGGCGTGATCTGCGTGTTGCCGAGCGTCATCTGCGTGAGACCGCGGAACAGCAGCATGCCGGCCAGCGTCACGATGAACGCGGGGATGCCGACGTACGCGACCCAGAAGCCCTGCCACATGCCGACCACCGCGCCGAGCACGAGGGAGAGCAGGATGCCGAGCCACCAGGGCATACCCCACTGCACGATGAGCACGCCCGAGACGGCACCGACGAAGGCGGCGACCGAACCGACGGACAGATCGATGTGGCCGGCGATGATGATCATCACCATGCCGATCGCGAGGATCAGGATGTAGCTGTTCTGGACGATGATGTTCGACACGTTGCCCGCGGTGAGCAGACGCCCGCCGGTGAGGGCCTGGAACAGCAGCACGATCACGATCAGCGCGATGAAGATGCCGATCTCCCGCAGCCGCGACGTGAAGAACTGCACGATGTTGCCGGTTCCCCCGGCGGCACCGCCGACGGGTCCCTTCGGCGTCGCCGGCCCCGTCTGGGTCGTGGTGTTAAGCGCTGACATGGTCGGCTTCCTTCTCCTTCGTCATGAGCACCATGAGGGCCTCGGGTGTGGCTTCTTCGATGGGCAGCTGGCCGGTGATGTGGCCCTCGCTGAGGGTGTAGATGCGGTCGCAGATGCCGAGCAGCTCAGGCAGCTCCGAGGAGATGACGAGCACCCCCTTGCCCTGCGCCGCGAGGGAATTGATGATCGTGTAGATCTCGTACTTCGCGCCCACGTCGATGCCGCGGGTCGGCTCGTCGAGGATCAGCACCTCCGGGTCGGAGAACAGCCACTGCGACAGCACGACCTTCTGCTGGTTGCCGCCGGAGAGCTTCCCGACCACGACGTCGACCGTCGGCGCCTTGATGTTCATCGACTTGCGGTACCGGTTCGCGACGAGGTACTCCTCGTCACCGTCGACCCAGCCGCGCTTGGTGAGCTTGCGCATTCCGGCGAGCGAGATGTTCCGCTTGATCGTGTCGATGAGGTTGAGGCCGGCGCCCTTGCGGTCTTCGGTGACGTACGCCAGTCCGCTGCGGATCGCGGCGGGGACCGTAGAGGTGTCCGCCTTCTGCCCGCGGATGTAGACGTTGCCGGAGATCCGGGAACCGAAGCTCTTGCCGAACACGCTCATCGCCAGCTCGGTGCGGCCCGCGCCCATGAGACCGGCGATCCCGACGACCTCGCCCGCGCGCACGTTCAGGTTGGCCTCGTGGATGACGACGCGACTGGCATCCGTCGGGTGGTGAACGGTCCAGTCCTCGATGCGGAGGACTTCGTCACCGATCTCGACGTCCCGGTCGGGGTAGCGGTTCTCGAGCTCGCGACCGACCATGCCACGGATGATGCGGTCCTCGCTCGTGCCGCCGGTGGCCACGTCGAGGGTCTCGATCGTGCGACCGTCGCGGATGATCGTGACCTCGTCGGCGATCGCGCGGATCTCGTTGAGCTTGTGGCTGATGATGATCGACGTGATGCCCTGCCCCTTGAGGTGGCGGATCAGGTCGAGCAGGTGCTCGGAGTCGTCGTCGTTCAGGGCGGCCGTCGGCTCGTCGAGGATGAGGAGCTTGACGTCCTTCGACAGCGCCTTGGCGATCTCGACGAGCTGCTGCTTCCCCACGCCGATCTCGTTGACCGGGACGTCGGGGCTGTCGCCCAGACCCACGCGGGCGAGGAGCTTGGATGCCTCGCGGTTCGTGGCATCCCAGTCGATGAGGCCGCGGTGGGTGATCTCGTTGCCGAGGAAGATGTTCTCCGCGATGGAGAGGTAGGGGCTCAGCGCGAGCTCCTGGTGGATGATGACGATGCCGGCCGCTTCGCTGTCACGGATGTCCTTGAACTCGACGGTCTTGCCGTCGAAGACGATCTCGCCGCGGTAGTCGCCCGCGGGATAGACGCCGCTGAGCACCTTCATGAGAGTGGACTTGCCGGCGCCGTTCTCGCCGCAGATGGCGTGCACGGTGCCGCGGTCGACGGTCAGGGACACGTCCGCCAGGGCGATGACGCCAGGGAACTCCTTGGTGATCGAGCGCATCTCGAGGATGGTGCTCACGAGGTCCTCCTTGCAGGGCCGGCTCGCAGCCGGTGAGGGGTGAGGGAACAGGGGCCTCCGCCGCGCCCGAACAGGTCGGTCGCGGCGGAGGCGGTGCGGGAGGGCCGGAGCCCTCCCGCGGGGATCACTTGAGGTCGTCGGCGGTGTAGTAGCCGCTGTCGACGAGGACCTTCTCGTAGTTGTCCTTCGTGACGATCGTGGACTCGAGCAGGTACGAGGGAACGACCTTCTCGCCGTTGTCGTACGTCTCGGTGTCGTTGACCTCGGGCTCGGTGCCCTTGCGGATGTCGTCGACCATGGTCACGGCCTGCTTGGCGAGCTCGCGCGTGTCCTTGAAGATCGTCGAGTACTGCTCACCCGCGATGATCGACTTGATCGAGCCGACCTCGGCGTCCTGACCGGTGATGACCGGCAGCGCGTTGGCTGCGTAGCCGCCCGAGGTCAGAGCCGAGATGATGCCGATCGAGAGGCCGTCGTAGGGCGAGAGAACGCCGTCGAGCTTCGTGCCGCCGATGACGGTGAGGATGTTCTCCATGCGCTTCTGCGCGGTTTCGGGCAGCCACCGGAGGATCGCGGCCTGGCCGAACTCGGTCTGGCCGGAGGGGACCTTCAGCACGCCCTTGTCCATGTAGGGCTGGAGCGTGTCCATCGCGCCCTTCCAGAAGAAGGTGGCGTTGTTGTCGTCGGGGCTACCGGCGAACAGCTCGACGTTGAAGGGACCCGCGGCACCGGTCTCGGCACCCGAGGCGTCCAGGACGCCCAGGCCCGTGAGCAGCGACGTGGCCTGCTGCACGCCGACCTTGTAGTTGTCGAAGGTCGTGTAGTAGTCGACGTTCTTCGTGCCGTTGATGAGGCGGTCGTACGCGATGACCGGGATCTTCGCGTCGGCGGCCTGCTGCAGGACGTCGGTGAGGGTGGTGCCGTCGATCGAGGCGATGATCAGGGCCTTGGCGCCCGAGGTGATCATGTTCTCGATCTGCGAGACCTGGGTGGGGATGTCGTCGTTGGCGTACTGGAGGTCGACCTGGTAGCCGAGGTCTTCCAGCTGCGACTTGACGTTGTTGCCGTCGGCGATCCACCGCTCCGACTGCTGCGTCGGCATGGCGACGCCGATGATGCCGCCGGCTTCTGCCGCGTCTCCGCCGCCGCTGCCGGTACGGTCGCCCGCGCAGCCCGCGAGGCCGATGCCGAGCGCAAGGACGCCCGCCCCCGCGATCGCCTTGAGCATGCTGTGCTTCTTCACTCTGGTTCCCTTCGTTGGGTTTGATGTCACGGTCTCTTCACACGAAGCCGACCGCTGCAGCGCGGACGGCACGCCGGTCACGCGGCCGTCGGGGCGAAACGAGGCCGGTCGGCGAGGCGGGTTCAGTGCATCGTTCGAAACGTCTTCGTCTCGACGGAGTCGCTCCGCAGCGAGTCCCGTCGGCGTTGTGTGGGCGGTCATGTGACCGTTCACATTGTGTGTGTGATGCTACCCCGCGTATCGCCGCCGCTGTCAAGTCCCTGTGCGTTCGTCGACCAGCCGTTGCCAAACCGTGACGTGTCAGCGGCTGGGCGGAGCGGTCGACGAGCGCACGATCAGCCGCAGATGATCCGGTTCGGGGATGGTCGGGTCATCGTGGGAAACACCCAGATCAGTGAGGAGATCCCACATGGCGCGCTGACCGATTCCGGCGAAGTCCTGGCGCACGGTGGTCAGCGGCGGCCACAGGTGTGCGGCCTCCGGAACGTCGTCGAATCCGACCACTGAAATGTCCTCCGGGACGGATCGCCCGATGGCGCGCACGGCGTGCATGAAGCCCAGAGCCATGTGATCGTTGCCCGCGAAGACGGCCGTGGCATCCTCGGTCCGGAGCAACTCCAAGCCGGCCTCGAAGCCGAACTGGGCGGTCCAGTCCCCCAGGACCGGCGGACGCGGCGACAGATCTTGCGCGTCCATCTCGGCGAGGTACCCGCGCATACGGTGATCGGCCTCGAGCCAGTCGCGGGGGCCGGCGATGTGCAGGATGCGGGTGTGCCCGAGGTCGACGAGGTGGCGCACGGCCGCCCGCGCCCCCGCGACCTGGTCGTTGAAGGTCGCGGTCGGGGTCGCGGGCCCCGTGGACGACACGATCCGTACGGGCACAGGAAGCTTCATCTCGTCGAGGATCGGCACCACGCGGGTCTGAGGTGCGACGGCGATGAGTCCCTCGATGGACTGCGCGACGAGGTGATCGATCGAAGCCCGCACGTCGTCGGGGGCGCTGGTGCCGAGGTTCGTGAGGGTCAACCGGTAGCCGGCGCGGCGCGCCGCGGATTCGGCCGCCTGCACCATCGCCGAAACGCCGTGGGTGGTCGTGCGCGGACCCAGAACTCCGATGAGCCGCGTGCGGCTCGTCGCCAGGGCGCGGGCGGCCTGGTTCGGGACGAACTTCAACTCCGCAATCGCTTCGCGTACGCGCGCCGCGGTCTCCGGGCGCAGTTGCGGGCTGTTGTTGATCACGCGCGAAACGGTCTGGTACGACACCCCGGCCAGACGTGCCACGTCGCGGATGCTGGGCGCCTTGGCCGCGGCATCCGGGATGTCGGTCTCGCTCATCGATCTCGCTTCTTTGCGTCGCCGATCGCGTCGTGACCGGTCACACGAGAATAGCCGACGCGCGCTGGGCCCCCCGACGCCGCGGTGTTCGCCCTCGTCCCCGGGGTGCTCCGGCGGGTCCGCCGGGCCGCGCTCCGGGGTCGCCCCCCGAGGGTCCCTGGATCGCCGAGACTTCATCGCGCCGACAAGTCCCTTGCAGCCTGCAAGGGAGTTGTCAGCCCGATGAAGTCTCGGGGGCAGATGCGGGGCGGGGTGGGGGCGGGCGCGCGCGGGCGGGCGGGGGCGGGCGCGCGCGGGCGGGCGGGCGGGCGGGCGCGGGCGGGCGGGCGCGGGC
This sequence comes from Microbacterium canaveralium, assembly GCF_047238045.1. Lineage (NCBI taxonomy): Bacteria > Bacillati > Actinomycetota > Actinomycetes > Micrococcales > Microbacteriaceae > Microbacterium > Microbacterium canaveralium. The sequence goes on from NZ_JBDFMA010000003.1 coordinate 2,170,083, forward strand.
GGGCGGGCGGGCGGGGGTCAGGATGCCAGCAGAGCGCGGTAGAACCGGATGCCGCGGAGCCACACCTCGACGCGGATGCGCTCGTCGGGTGCGTGCAGCGCGTCGCGCTCGGCCCGCGTGAGGTGGAACGGGGTGAACCGGTACACGTGCTCGGTGAGGCCGGTGTAGAAGCGGCTGTCGCTCGCCCCGAGCTGCAGATACGGCAGCGTCACGACGTCTTCGCCGAGCGTCTCCCCCACCGCCGAGGCCAGGCGCCGCCAGGGCTCCCCCTGCCAAGGCGATACCGGCGACGGGTCTCCCCCGTGCCGCACCTCGATGTCGATGAGGGGATCGGCGATGGCGCGGCGCAGGTGGATCGCGGCATCCGCGACCGTGTCGCCCGTGAGCAGACGGACGTTGACCGTCGCGCGGGCGGTCGTCGCCAGGACGTTGTCGCCGGCCGATCCCTCGAGGCGGGTCACGACGGCGGTCGTGCGCACCAGCGCGTTCGTCTCCGGTCCGAGGAGGGCGAACGCCGCGGTCAGCGCCGGTCCCGTGATCTCCGCGCGACGGAACACCGTGCGCAGCGGCTCGGGGGCGTGGGCGGCAGCCGTGGCGAGCATGGCGCGCACCGGGGGCACGAGTCGGCGCGGGAAGGGGCGTCGGCGAACCCGGTCGATCGCGCGCGCCAGACGCGCCGTCGCCGGGAAAGGCGGCGGGGTGGAGGCATGGCCTCCGGCCTCCCGTGCGACGAGGTCGAAGGTCACCGTGCCGCGCTCGGCGACACCGATCATGGCCGTGGGCACGACGAGGCCCGGGAGCGCCCCCTCGACCACCGCGCCGCCCTCGTCGAGGACGAGCGCCGGATGCACGCCGCGGTCCGCGAGGATCGCCGCCATGGCGCGGGCCCCTTCCCCGAGGGTCTCCTCGTCGTGGCCGAACGCCAGCCACACGTCGGCGCGGGGAACGACCCCGTCCGCCAGCGCCGCCTCGACCGCCTCCAGGATCGCGACGAGCGCGCCCTTGTCGTCGATGGCGCCCCGTGCGTAGAGGGTGGCGTTCTCGCCCTCCCCCTCCACGGCGGCGGCGAACGGGTCGCGTGTCCACGGCTGTCCGGCGGTGTCGACGACGTCCTGGTGGGCGAGGAGCAGCAGCGGCTCGGCGCGGGATCGCCCCGCCCACCGGTACAGCAGCGAGTGACCCGCGACGATCTCGCGGTCCAGGTGGGCGTGCACCAGCGGGTACAGCCGCTCCAGCGCCGCACGGAACTCATCGAAGCGCGCCGTGTCGGTGCGGACCGGGTCGACGTGCGACACGGTCGGGATGGCCAGCAGCTCGCGGAAGCGCTCGACGGGCGTCATGACGCGAGCCTACGCGGGCGGCATCCGTCCTCGCCCCTTCGCGTGACGGCCCAGCGCGACGCGCCACCCGCCCGCGCCGATACGGTGGAGCCATGACCGGACTGCACTGGGGCATCCTCGCAACGGGCGGCATCGCGCACGCCTTCACCTCCGACCTCCGCACCGCGGGTCTCGACGTCACCGCCGTCGGGTCGCGGTCGATCGAGAGCGCTCAGGCGTTCGCCGACCAATTCGGCATCCCGCACGCGCACGGCTCGTACCAGGAGCTGGTGGCCGACCCCGATGTCGACATCGTCTACATCGCGACTCCCCACCCCGGCCACCTCGAGAACGCGTTGCTCGCCCTCGACCACGGCAAGCACGTGCTGGTCGAGAAGCCGTTCACGCTCAACGGGGAGGAGGCGGCCATGATCCGCGACCGCGCCGCGGAGAAGGGCCTGCTCGCGATGGAAGCGATGTGGACGCGGTATCTGCCGCACATGGTGCGTATCCGCGAGATCCTCGCGGCCGGCACCCTGGGCGACGTGCGCGTCGTCTCGGCCGATCACACGCAGAAGATCTCCACCGACCCGCGGCACCGGCTGAACGCCCTCGAACTGGGCGGCGGCGCTCTGCTCGACCTCGGCATCTACCCCGTCTCGTTCGTGGTGGACGTGCTCGGTCTGCCCGAGCGCGTCACCGCCATCGCGCGGCTCTCCGACGCGGACAGCGACGCCGAGGTCGCCACGGTGTTCGCGCATCCCGGCGGCGCCCTGTCGACCACCGTGTCGTCGTCGCGCGGGGCCGGCGCGAACGTCGCGCAGATCGTCGGCACCGAGGCGCGGATCGAGATCGACCGCGTCTGGTACACCCCGACGACGTTCCGCGTCGTCGGCCCGGACGGCACCGTCCTCGAAGAGTTCGACGGCGCCGTGGAAGGTCGCGGCATGCAGTTCCAGGCCCTGGCGGCCGAGCGGCTCGTCCGTGACGGTGCGACCTCGAGCGACGTCCTGTCGATCGATGACACCGTCTCGATCATGGGCGTCCTCGACGAGGTACGCCGCCAGATCGGTGTGGTCTACCCCGGCGGACGCTGAGCCGACTACCCGTCGGGCTCCGCGCGGGAGAGACTGAGGGCATGCCGGATTCCCAGACCGCCCGCGTCGCCGTCTACCTCGACTTCGACAACATCGTGATGTCCTGGTACGACCGCGTCCACGGGCGAAACGCGTACTCGCGCGACCGCCAGAAGATCGCGGAGAACCCGATGGATCCCGAGATCGCCGAGCGCCTCACAAAGGCGACGATCGACGTCGGCGCGATCATCGACTACGCCGCGTCGTTCGGCACCCTCGTCCTCACGCGGGCCTACGCGGACTGGTCGGCCCCGGTCAACGCGGAATACCGGTCGCAACTCGTCGCTCGCGCCGTCGACCTCGTGCAGTTGTTTCCCGCGGCGGCATACGCCAAGAACGGCGCCGACATCCGGCTCGCAGTGGATGCCGTGGAAGACATGTTCCGCCTCCCGGACCTCTCGCACGTCGTCATCGTCGCGGGCGACAGCGACTATGTGCCCCTGGCCCAGCGGTGCAAGCGCCTCGGCCGTTACGTCGTGGGCGTCGGAGTCGCGGGCTCGACCGCAAAGTCGCTCGCCTCGGCGTGCGACCGGTTCGACAACTACGACAGCCTCCCCGGCATCCCGAAGCTCGCCGACACGAAGAAGGATGCCGCGCCCTCCCGCCCGCGGGCACGGAAGCGCTCACAGGATCCGGCGGTCAACCTGCTCGAACGCGCCATGCAGCTCGAGGGGGAACGCTCCGACGGCGAGTGGCTGCACGCGTCGGCCGTGAAGGATCTGATGAAGCGACTGGATCCGTCGTTCAGCGAGAAAGCGCTCGGGTTCCGCAGCTTCTCCGACTTCCTCAAAGCGCAGACCGAGCACGTCGAGGTGGACGAGGACTCCAATATCGTTCAGGTGCGGGCGGTCGCTCGCACCGCCTGACGCCCGCCTACCCCTCAGCGGCGCTCCGCGCCCGGCGCGACGTGAGCGAGGACGCTCTCCCACACGGAGGAGAGTGTGACGTGGCCGTTGATCGTGTCGAGCTCGTCGGCCCCGATCACCTCGATGCGGGCGGTGGGGATACGACCGAGGTACCAGGCGGCGTCGTCGACGTCGGCCGGCCCGTCGCCACCGACGATGATCAGCGTGTCGGCGACCACGTCATCGAGGAGCGGCGTGTGGATGTCGCGACTGAGCGGGTCGGAGGGGCTTTCGACCCCGACGATCGCCAGACGATCCACGACCCCGCCCATCGCGGCCGCGAGATGGATCGCGAGCGGTCCGGCGGATCGTTCGCCGACGAGCCCCACCGTCGTGCCGGGTGCCTCGCGCTCCAGGAGGTCTCGGAGAGCGTCGACGGTGAGTCCGGCCGGCGTCTGACCGCCGAAGGCCGGTGGATCCTCGAGCTCGGGAGCGTCCAGTCCCACCGCGACGATCCGGACGTCGAACCCGGAGGTGATGCGGACGTCAGGGTCGATCGTCGAGACGTCTCCGGTGCGCAGCACCATCACCGCCCGCGGAGCGCCCGGCGTTCCGAAGCTGCGGTACTCGAGTTCTCCGTCCAACCACGGAACACGGCTCATCAGGTCATCCCTCCGCGGGCATCGCGCCCGAATCATCTCGCGGTGCGGTCGTCTCGGCCGGCGCCGCGCCCATCCCGAGGAGGAGCGCGCGCAGCGTGTCGATGGTGTCGGCCTCCGCGGCCGGCTTGTCGGGACGGTACGCCTTGACGCGCGCGAAGCGCAGGGCCACGCCGCCCGGGTAGCGGGTCGACCGCTGGACGCCATCGATCGCGATCTCGACGACGGTGTCGGGCGCGACGCGGATACCCCCGGGCACGTCACCGATCTCGCGTTCGGCGAAGTGGACCGTCTGCCAGCGCAGCAGGTCGTCGGTGAGGCCCTTGAAGGTCTTGCCGACCATCACGAATCCGCCCGGATCACCGAAGGCACCGCCGGGATCTCGTGCACCGAGGTGAAGGTTCGAGAGCCACCCCGAGCGCCGGCCGGAGCCGCGTTCGACCCCGAGAACGACGAGATCGAACGTGTGCACGGGCTTGACCTTGAGCCAGCTCTTGCCGCGCCGACCCGCGGTGTACGGAGCGTCGACGGCCTTCACCATGACGCCTTCGTGGCCGGCCCGCAGCGCCGCGCGAGAGAACTCGTCGGCCGCGTCAGGATCGTCGGTCACGATCGAGGGGATGCCGAACCCGGGCGCGATGCGGCCGAGTTCGGAGCGGCGCACCGACAGGGGCTCGTCGATGAGGTCGCGGCCGTCGAGGTGCAGGAGATCGAAGAACCACGGGCGCAACGCGATCTCGCGGGCGGTCTCGGCACCGAAACGGGCCATCGTCTCCTGGAACGGCCGCGGTCCCCCGTCGTCGTCGAGCGAGAGGGTCTCGCCGTCGAGGATCGCATCGGTCACCGACAGCGTCCGCACGGCCTCGACGATCTCGGGCACGCGGTGGGTGACATCGGCCAGCGTGCGCGTGAACACCCGCACGTCGTCGCCTCGTCGGTGCACCTGCACCCGCGCTCCGTCGAGCTTGTACTCGACCGAGGCGAGACCCGTGAGCGTCAGGGCCTCCGCCACGGAGGTGGCGGTGGAGGCCAGCATGGGCTGCACGCCGCGACCCACGACGAGACCGACGGATGCCAGCTCGTCAGCCGTCCCCGTGAGCGCCACCGCCGCCGTCTCGCCCAGGTCTCCAGACAGCATCGCCGCGCGGCGCACGAGCGTTCCCTCGCGATCGGCGGCGCGTGCGATCGCGTCGAGGAGCACGCCTTCGAGCGCCCCCGTGCGCAGCTCGCCGGTCATGATGCGCACCAGCAGATCCCATTCGTCGGGCGTCGCCTGCGCGGCCAGCTCGTCGAGCAGCGTGGTCCGCGCCGCGGCGGACCCGTTACCGGAGATCTCGACCAGCCGGGAGAACGCGGCGTCGATGTCGGCGACCGTGAGCGAGGCGGAGTCGGCGTGCGCGCGGCTCCGCGCGGCCAGCGTGCGCCACCCGACCCCCAGACGTCCCTGGCGTGGCGCGGCAGTGAGGAGCCCGACCGCCGGCACGATCTCGTCGGGCGTCAATCGCTCCAGAACCTCGGCGAGCGCGTCGACCTTGGCCAGGCGCGATCGCGTGGCGGCGACCGTACCGAGCGCGACCTGCAGATCACCGAAGAGCATGTCGGCATCCTGGCATCCCCCTCCGACATCGCCGGGCCTCTTGCGCTCTCGGAATCCGGATGCCAGCGCCCTCGAGGCGCGCCGACGGATCACACGACGTCGTCTTCCGCAACCCCCGACCGACAGGTCCGCTCGTATCGTGTGCTGGATTTCCCCAAGAAATGAGGTCCCGTGAACGCTCCCGCCACCGCCGAACAGTCCGCCCGCACCGCCCGCGAGGCCTTCGGATGGGATGCGTTGCTGCCGGGTCAGGCCGAGGCGATCGATGCCGTGGTGGCGGAGCGGGACACGCTCGTCGTCTTCCCCACGGGCGCCGGGAAGTCGGCCGTGTACCAGATCGCCGGATGCGAACTGGGTGGGGTGACGGTCGTCATCTCGCCGTTGCTCGCGCTGCAGCGCGATCAGATCGCCTCGATCGACGCCGCGCCCGACGCGCCCGCGGCGGTCGCGCTGAACTCCCGCACGGCGGCGCGGGCACGGACGGCCGCATGGGCCGCGATCGAGAGCGGTGACCCGGTGTATGCCTTCTTCGCCCCGGAGCAGCTGGCCAACCCCGAGGTGTTCGACCGGCTGAAGAAGGCCGACGTGCGTCTCGTCGTGGTGGACGAGGCGCACTGCGTGTCGGCCTGGGGGTTCGACTTCCGCCCGGAGTACGCGCGAATCGGCGACGCCGTCGCCGCGCTCGGGCACCCTCCCGTGCTGGCGTTGACGGCTACGGCATCCGGTCCCGTCCGTGACGACATCGTCGCGAGCCTCGGCATGCGCGACCCGCACCTGGAGGTGCGCGGGATGGACCGTCCCGAGATCCACCTGTCGGTCCGCCGTCACGAGCACGACGCGGATAAACGCCGTGCGGTCCTGCGGGATGTGATGGATGCCGACGGCCCCACGCTGCTGTACGTGGCCACCCGCAAGGAGACCGATGCCTACGCGGCCGAACTCGTCGAGCAAGGACGTCGCGCCGCGCCGTACCACGGGGGCATGGCGCAGAAGCGTCGCGACGAGGTGCACGCCGCGTGGAGCGCGGGTGAGCTCGACGTCGTCGTGGCCACCTCGGCGTTCGGGATGGGCGTCGACAAGCCGGATGTCCGGTGGGTCGTGCACGCCGACGTGACCGAGTCCCTCGACGCCTACGCCCAGGAGATCGGTCGGGCCGCGCGCGACGGGCAACCCGCGCGCGCCGTGCTGCACTACCGCGCCGAGGACTTCTCGCTGCGCTCGTTCTTCGCCGGCGGGCGGAGCCGACGCGCGGACGTCGCCGGGGTCTGGGACGCGTTACTGCACGGCGACGCGCCGATGCGCACCCGGGACATCGCCGACGAGAGCGGTCGCTCGACGCGGGTGATCGGGCGCGTGCTCACCCAGCTCGTCGCGTGCGGGCTGGCCGTGTCCGGCCCCGAGGGCATCTCCGCGGCCTCGACCGTGTCCGCGGGCGAGGCGGTGGCCGCCGTGCGCGAGCGCGACGAGGCGGAGGAACGTATCCGCACCTCCCGCATCGACATCATGCGGGGGTTTGCCGAGACGGTCCGTTGCCGCCGCCGCGCACTGCTGGAGTACTTCGGCGTCGCCGCCGCCGAGCAGTGCGGCATGTGCGACCGCTGCGACGCCGCCGCTGCCCTCACCCACACGGAAGAACCCGCGGAAGCCGTCAGGGAGCCGGGGAGCGGCGACCTACGCGTCGACTCCGTCGTCGACCACCACGAGTGGGGAACCGGAACCGTCATGGCCGTCGAGGCCGACCGCCTCACCGTGTTCTTCCCCGATCACGGCTACAAGGTGCTGGCGCGCTCCGCTTTCGACCGCGGCATCCTGGAGCTCGGCGACGCCGCCTAGCGGGTCGCGCGTTCCACGGTTCTTCGGGCCGCAGTCCCCTCGCCGAGCGCGCGCTCCGCGGTTCTCGGGCCCCATCCCCCTCGCCGAGCGCGCGCTCCGCGGTTCTCGGGCCGCATCCCCCTCGCCGAGCGCGGGCTCCGCGGTTCTCTGGCCCGCGCGCAGCTCACTCGCGCGTCGACCACCAAGCCCAGGCGATGAGCGGCACCTGGAGGAACAGCCTCACGAACCGGGCGCGATCGCTGCTCAGGCCCGGAGCCGACCGCCCCGTGCGCCACTGGTGCACGTTCCCCGGGAACACCGCCACGAAGAACGCCGCGATCGTCGCGCCGACACGCCGACGTTCCCTCGGCAGCGCGACGAGCCCCACGCCGAGCAGCACCTCCGCAGCCCCGGATGCCACCACGATGGCGTCCTTGTCGGTGCGCAAGAGTCTCGTCGCCCAGTCCGGAACCACGATCCGGTAGCCGCGTCTGCCCCACGTCACGTGGCTGACCCCCGCGGCGACCAGCAGCGCGGTCAGCGCACCGCGGGCGACGGAGCGAACGGGGAGACCTCGACGTCGTGGCATCCGGTCAGTCTGCCAGCCGAGGACGGGGCGGGGGCCGTGCGTCGACGTCAGAGCGGTGTGGGTCCGGTCCGCCGCACGAAGTCCACGTACGCCTCCACGGTGTCGTCGGGGACGATCGCGCGCAGGACCACCTCGTCGACCGCAGCCGTATAGGCCTCGAGAGCGCCGCCGAGTTCGTTGACGTCGCGGATCGTGGTGTCGGCGGCATCCACCCCCATCCGTGCGAAATTCGCGGCGTAATTCGGGGAGGACGCGTATCGCGCGGTCTCGGCGTCGAGCCGCGCGCGAGCCGCATCGACGATCGCCGTGCGCACGTAGACCGCCACGAAGGCTTCGGCGCCGAGAGCCTCGGCCTGGGCTGCGGCCTCCGTGGGCGGCACCCAGTTCAAGAGCACACCTTCGGCGAGATCAGCGCCGAGGCGTCGCATTCTCGGCCCGAGCGCACCGACGAGCACGCGCGACAGTCCCGCGTCGTGGAGCACCGCGATCGCCTCGCGCACGCGGGCGAGCGCCCCCTCCTTCGCCATGCCCGAACCGATGCCGACGGTGAGGCGGTCGGTCGGCAGGCCCAGGGATGCCACCGCGGAGACGATCTCGGCGGCCGGCCGACGATCCACGGGGACGACGCCCGTCGCCAGATGCAGCGTCCGCGTCACGCCCGCGGCGGCGGCCAGGGCGGCGAGCGCGTCGCCATCCGGCGTGTCGTTGATCCACAACGTGTGGAATCCCGCCGCTTCGACGGCCGGCGCGATCTCGGCGACGGCGGCGGGACCGAGCGAGCCCGCGAGACCGATCGAGACGACACCGCGCGTCACGACACGCCTCCCGCGGCCGGCAGCGCGACGGCGACCTGACCCACGGCGGCGAAGAAGACATGCAGGTCGACGTCGTCGGTGGGGAGCAGCACGACGTCGTCCACCCCGGCAGCCTGGAAGCGCGCGACGCCCTCGGCGACCTCGCTGACCGACCCCGCGAGCGCGCGCTCCGCGGCATCCGGCCGGTCCTCGAGCACGGCGGAGACCCTCTCGGACGCCCCGGGGCCGAACGCCGTCAGGACGTACGCGACCACGTCGGGAGCGCCCTCGCGTCCCGCCTCGGTCCAGCCCTCGCGGACGGTGCGCACGGCCTCGGCGATCTCGTCGACCGTGTGACGGCTGTCGAGGATCACACCGTCGGCGACGGCACCGGCGAGGTGCAGCGTCTTCGGTCCTTCCGCGGCCGCGTACACCCGCGGCGGGACGACCGGCGGCCAGTCGAGCGAGACGTCGCGCAGCCGCACGTAACGCCCCTCGGTGCTGACGGTGTCGCCGGCCAGGAGCGCACGCAGAGCGGGCAGTTGCTCCTGCATGAGGGTGAGCGGCGAGGCGGCCTTCGCGCCGATCTGCCGCATCCAGTCCTGCACGCCGTGTCCGAAGCCGGGCAGCAGGCGCCCCGGGAAGATGCGCTCGATCGTGGCGACCTCCATCGCCGAGGCGGCGACGTTGCGCAGCGGGAACGGCGCGATGCCGACGCCCACGCGGAGGTGGTCGGTCGCGGCGAGCGCCGCCGCGGCGGCCGCCCACGCCGACGAGCGGAAGCAGTCCTCCCACAGCCAGAGCTCGGGCACGCCCTCCCCCTCGGCCACCCGGGCGGCCTCGCGCAGTTCCTCGGGCGGGTGCGGGTACGGGCTGAAGATCGTGCCGATGCGACTCATACCCCTACTCTGCCGTGCCCCACTGACATTCGGCAGCGGGCGGCCACCCAGGCGCCCGGGGCACCCGGTCCGGCGTGTGCCGAACTCCGGAGAAACCCGGCATCGCCGCCTCCACGCCGCGGCCAGGGCGCTGGATCGCCACGAAACTCCGGAGTTCGGCACGCACCGCGCCGGCACCCGAAACGGCGAAGGCCCTCGGAACCCGAAGGGTCCGAGGGCCGACACCAGCCGTTACGCGGCGAGTGCCTCCACCGCGGCCCGGACGACGAACCCGGATGCCGTGGCATCCACCGTCACCGCTCCCCCGTCGACCAGCTCACCAGCGACGAACAGGTCGGCGATGCGATCGTCAATCTCGCGCTGGATGACCCGGCGCAGCGGCCGTGCACCGTACTCGGGCTCGTATCCGACCTCGGCGAGGCGGTCGATCGCGGCATCCGTCACCTCGAGCGACACCTCGCGCGAAGCGAGACGCTTCGACGTGCGCTCGAGCAGCAGCCGGACGATGTCGCGCAGCTGCTCCTTCTCGAGCTTGCGGAACATCACGATGTCGTCGATCCGGTTCAGGAACTCGGGCCGCATGGCCTCGCGCAGCTTCCCCATGACGCGGTCGCGCAGGTCGGCGTCGTCGAACTCCCGCCCGGTCGTGGTGAACCCGATGGCTCCCGAACGGGATGCCAGGTACTCGCTGCCAAGGTTCGAGGTCATCACGATCACCGTGTTGCGGAAATCGACCGTGCGTCCCTGGCCGTCGGTCAGGCGCCCGTCGTCGAGCACCTGCAGCAGCAGGGTGAAGACGTCGGGGTGGGCCTTCTCGATCTCGTCGAACAGCACGACCGAGTAGGGGTTCCGGCGCACGCGCTCGGTGAGCTGTCCGGCCTCGTCGTAGCCGACGTATCCCGGAGGGGCACCGATGAGGCGCGACACGGTGTGCCGTTCGCCGAACTCGCTCATGTCGAAACGGATCACGGCGGAGTCGTCGTCGAACAGCGATCCGGCGAGCGCCTTCGCGAGCTCGGTCTTTCCGACACCGGTGGGTCCGAGGAACAGGAACGATCCGACGGGACGGTTCTCGTCACCCATGCCCGTGCGGTTGCGACGCACGGCCTTGGCGACCGCGGTGACCGCGGCATCCTGCCCGATGACCCTCGCGTGCAGGTCGTCCTCGAGGTGCGCGAGACGTCCGCGCTCGGAAGCGGTCAGACGCGACACCGGGATGCCGGTGGCCCGGCTGATCACCGAGGCGATCTCGGACTCGTCGACCACCGCGTCGGGGCGCGGGGCGGACGTGGCCTTCTCGAGCCGCTCCTGCACCGCGGTGATCTCGTCGCGGATGCGAGACGCCTCTTCGTAGTGCTCCGCCGAGACGGCGGCGTTCTTGTCGGCCTCGAGCGTGGCCAGACGCTCCACCAGGGCGGACACGTCCACCTTGGCGCCCAGGCGCAGACGCAGGCGCGCACCGGCCTGGTCGATGAGGTCGATCGCCTTGTCGGGCAGCACGCGGTCGGGAAGGTACCGGTCGCCGAGCTCCACCGCGGCGCGCAGCGCGTCGTCGGTGTACGTCACGGCGTGGTGCTCCTCGTAGGCCGAGCGGAGGCCGCGCAGGATCTCGACCGCGTCGGGGATCGAGGGCTCGCCCACCCGCACGGGCTGCAGGCGCCGCTCGAGAGCGGGGTCCTTCTCGATCGTCCGGTACTCCTTGAGCGTGGTGGCTCCCACCAGGTGCAGCTCGCCACGAGCGAGGCGCGGCTTCAGGATGTTTCCGGCATCCATCGCTCCGTCGCCACCGGCGCCGGCGCCCACGATCGTGTGCACCTCGTCGATGAAGACGACGAGCTTGCCGGACTGAGCGGCGATCTCGTCCATCGTCTGGGTGAGACGCTCCTCGAAGTCGCCGCGGTAGCGGGCGCCGGAAAGCATCGCGGCCAGGTCGATCGACACGACGCGCGTGTCGCGCAGCTGCTCGGGGACGCTGCCCTCGACGATCGCGCGGGCGAGTCCCTCGACGACGGCGGTCTTGCCGACGCCGGCCTCACCGATCAGCACGGGGTTGTTCTTCGTGCGGCGGCTGAGGATCTCGATGGTCTGCTCGATCTCGTCGGCGCGGCCGATCACCGGGTCGAGGCGGCCGTCCGCGGCGAGCGCGGTGAGGTCGGTACCGAAGCGATCCAGGTTGGGGGTCGTGGATGCCGTCTCCTCGGGCGCGGAGGGCTGCTCGCCGCCGACGACGGTCTCGCGCACCCCCTGCGTCAGGGCCTCGGCGGTGACACCGGCCTGGGCCAGGATCTGACCGGCCGGGGCGTCCTGCGCGAGGACGAGCGCGAAGAACAGGTGGTCGGGGTCGACGTAGGTCGATCCGGCCGCGCGGGCGACCTGGAAGGCGTGGAACAGGGCGCGTTGGACCGACCCCGCCACGACGGCGCCGTCGACGTCGGCGGCGGGACCGGCGGCCGGGAGGCGGCTCTCGGCGGCGCGGGCGATCGCGGCGGGGTCGGCGCCGAGACGGGCGACGGCTTCGCGAGCGGGCGACTGCCCGACGAGCACGTGCAGGACGTGCAGCGCGTCGAGTTCCCGCTGGCCGCGGCCCAGCGCGTAGCGACCGGCGTCCTGCAGCGCCTCTTGCGTGCGCGCGCTCAGGAACCGGCTGAGGTCGATCGAGCGCTCGGCGCGGGCCCGCTCACCGGCGAGGTAGCGCGCGAGGAACTCGTCGAACGACTGGGCGCCGTTGTCCCCGGCGCCGGGGGTGACATCTTCGGGCAATTCCGTCTCCTGTGATACGTGAGTGGAGTCGACTCAATTTTGAGACTTGAGCGACTGCGTATCAAGTTCAACGGTGCGGCTCCGAGGATATTCCCGGCGATCGCGCGTCAGGCCCGGAGCCGCGGGTCCGGCTCGTTCCACAGCTCCGCCGTCTGGAGGATCCAGAACACGGCGAACAGGACGAGCGCCGCCGCCTCGCCCACGAACAGCCAGGGCACGGGCCGCACGATGTCGGCTCCCCCGGCCGCCGCTGCGAGCGTGACACCGAGCCCCACCAGGGAGAGCAGGATGCCGATCGCCACCGCTGCGTACGCCGGGCGAAACCGCTCCGGTGCGCGCTGCGGGCGCCACGCGGCGATCGCGGCCACCGCTCCCACGAGAAGGAAGAACCCGACGGCGGCGACGTTGTGCCCGGCGGCGAGGAAGGACGTCGGGGCGACAGCCGCCCACACGATCACCCCCACGACGAGTGTCGCGACGGCGCCCGCCGTGAGCACGACTCCGCGGGACATCGTGCCCTGCACGATCGACAGCACGACCCCGGCGATCACGCCGACGAGGACGACGGATGCCACCGCGACACCGTTGTTCACCGCGGTGGGAATGGTCGCCGGCGGAACGCACCGGACGAGCTCGCCGCAGACCTCGGACTCGAGAGTGGTCGGGACCACGGCGATCACGAGCGCCAGCACCGCGGCCACGTCGAGAAGGCCCTGCTCGACGCTGTGGCCCGACAGCGCGACGAAGGCCGCGGCGACCACGAAGAGAGCGGCCACGAACATCGGCCCCGCCGGGGTGTAGTACGCGGCGCTCAGCGACGGGAGCGGGCCCCCGACCATCGCCTGCATCCCCACCGCGACGGCCAGAAGCAGGGTCGCGGCGAGGATCGTCAGCCGCACGTACCGATAGGTGCGCTGCGTCGACGTGGTGCGGATGCGCATGCCCACATCCTGTCAGCGAGCCCCGACGTTCCCGCGCGCCGCTCTGCGACAATGCCCGGATGCGCGAGTTTCTCCACGGCGCCCGGATGCTCCTCCGCGGCCTCGGCCAGTGGCGCCGCTCCCCCGGCGCGATGGCGCTCGGACTCATCCCCGGATTCCTCGTCGGGCTGGTCTTCGGCGCCGCCCTCGTCGGCTGGGGCATCCTCCTCGGCGAGGTCGTGGACGACTGGACGCCCTTCGCGAACACCTGGGATCCGCTCTGGGCCACCGTCCTGCGCACCGCGATCGCGGTCGCCTCGTTCGGGGCGGTCGCGTTCCTCGCGATCGTGTCGTTCACGGCGGTGACCCTCGCGGTCGGCGAGCCGTTCTACGACCGGATCTGGCGTGCCACTGAACTCACGGCGACGGGCCGGATCCCGGATGCCGAGTACGGCTTCTGGCGCGCGGCCGGAGACGCCGTGCGCCTCATCGCCCGCGGCGCGCTCGCCGCCCTGGCCGCGTGGCTGCTCGGACTCATCCCGTTCGTCGGCGGCGTCCTCGGCTTCACCACCGGTCTCCTGCTGACCGGATGGCTGCTCGCCGACGAGCTGACCTCGCGCGCTCTGTCCGCGCGCGGGCTGGACCGCCGCGCTCGCCGCGCCGTCCTCCGCGACAACCGCGCGCGAGCCCTGGGTTTCGGTGTGGCGACGCAGCTCTGTTTCCTCGTGCCGCTCGGCGCGATCGCGGTCATGCCGGCCGCGGTGGCCGGGAGCACCCTGTGGACGCACGCGGCTCTCCGCGAGACTCCCCCCGCCGCGGACCGGGCGCCCGACGCGGCACGATAGCCTGGAGCGACCGAAGGGATCCCCTATGTTCATCGTCTCGCTCATCCTGTTCGTCGGCGGCATGCTGCTCACGGGCCTGTCGTTCTCGCTCGCCGCGCCCGCGCTGTTCTTCGCCCTCGGCATCCTGCTGGTGGCCGCCTCCCTCGCGCTGCCGTTCCACTTCGGCACCCGGTAATCGCCGCCTACGACGCCCCGGTGACCTTCTCGTTCGACGACGTCCGCCGCTGGCCCGACCTCGAGGGTCCGGACCTCGTCGCGGTGGATGCCGCCGATCGCCTGATCCTCGACGAATCCGCCGCCGCGCGGCGCGACGTCCCCGACGGAACGCTCGTCGTCATCGACGACGCCTACGGAGCGCTGACCCTGGGCGCCGCTTCGGACGGAGCCCGCGGCATCCGCGTGCACCAGGACGCCCTCACCGGCGAACGGGCACTCGCTGCCAATGCCTCCCGCGTCGGACTCGACGATGCGTTCTCGTCCCACGGTCTGGATGCCGACCTCGTCCGCGACGCGCGGGTCGTCCTCCTGCGTCTGCCCCGGTCGCTCCGCGGACTCGACGACATCGCGGGTCTGATCGCCGCGCATGCCCACCCCGACGTCGTGGTGTTCGCGGGCGGCCGGATCAAGCACATGACGCCCACGATGAACGACGTGCTGCGGGCGCGCTTCGACCGCGTCGACGTCACGCACGCCCGACAGAAGTCGCGTGTCCTCGTTTCCCGCGGCCCGCACGACGGCGCAGACCCGCAGCCCGAGGCGGCCGCGGTGGACGGGCTGGAGGTCCGCGCTTTCGGCGGCGTCTTCGCGGGCGCGTCGATCGACATCGGCACGCGTCTGCTGCTGGCCCACCTGCCCGAACCGACAGCCCCCGAGGCCATCGACTACGCGTGCGGGAGCGGGGTCGTGGCCGCGGCGCTCGCGATGCGGCATCCCCACCTTCGGGTAATCGCGTGCGACCAGTCGGCCGCCGCGGTGGCCTCCGCGCGCGCGACGGCCGCGGCCAACGGCGTCGCCGACCGTGTCGAGGTCGTCCGCGACGACATGCTCGGCGCACAGCCCGACGGCAGCGCGCGGTTCATCGCTCTGAACCCGCCGTTCCATTCCGGCTCCGCGATCAACGAGGGCATCGCACCGCGCTTCTTCGCCGACGCCGCCCGCGCCCTCGCGCCCGGCGGCGAGCTGTGGACGGTGTGGAACTCCGCACTGCAGTACCGTCCGGCGCTGGAGCGGATCGTCGGCCCGACGCGTCAGGTCGCCCGCGACCGCAAGTTCACGGTCACGGTGTCGACGCGCCGCTGAGCATCAGCCGCTCTGGGGCACCCCCTCGTCCCACTTCTGACGGTGCGTGTCCCACATATGGTCAGTGCGCGCCACCCGCACCAGCCACTCTTGGGACAAGCTCCGACACGTCGCCCTCTGCAGCTCCCTTCGCGCCCTCGTCCCACTTCTGACGGTGCGTGTCCCACATATGGTCAGTGCGCGCCACCCGCACCGGCCACTCTTGGGACAAGCTTCGGCACGTCGCCCTCTGCAGCTCCCCGCGCGCCCTCGTCCCACTTCTGACGGTGCGTGTCCCACATATAGTCAGTGCGCGCCACCCGCACCGGCCACTCTTGAGACAAGCTCCGACACGTCGCCCTCTGCAGCTCCCCGCGCGCCCTCGTCCCACTTCTGGCGGTGCGTGTCCCACATGTGTCCAGCAGCAGCGGCGCCAGCCATCCATTTTTGGGACATAGTCCCGAGGGTTCAGCCCTTGCCACCCGGCGGGCCGACCACCAGCAGCACCACGAAGATCAGCGCGACAGCGAGCAGGATCAGGATGCCGAGCACCCACGGCCGCCGCAGGAAGAACCGCAGCACACGGTCGAGGGGCCGCTGATCGTGCGGGTCGTCCCCGGCCTCGAGGCGCCACGTTCCGCGCAACCTCCCGGTGCGGTGCAGCCACAGCTCGGTGGGAACCGTCGCGTACGGGATCACCGCGCTGATGATCGCGACGGCCGCGGGGCCCACGCCCCAGCGCTGGTTCAGAGCTACCACGACCGCAGTCGCGCCGTACGCCAGGAACACGAACCCGTGGATGCCACCACCGATCGTCACCGCGATCGGAAGGTCGGCGGTCGCGCGCAGGACAAGCCCCGCGATCAAGAGGGTCCACGAGACCGCCTCGGCGATCGCGAGCGTTCGAAACAGGGCCAGGGGCGTGCGGAACACGTCTCTCCTCGTTCGGGTGCGGGGCTTCCCACCCTACGGAAACGCCCCGGGGGTCACCCCTGCACTGTTCGACGTCGAGGCAGCGCGCGCTCACTCGATGGGTTCGTCGTCGTGGTCGAGCGTCGGATCCGACTTCTCCCCCTGGGCGGCGGTCGAGGTGTCGGGCTCGGGGCCGGGGTCGATCGGTTCCTTGTCGCGGTCGGCATCCATCTCTCCACCTCACCCCAGCGCCGCTCTGCACCCAAGGCCTTGACCCGGCGGTTCGGTCGCGCCAGATTGCACGACCGAACCGCCGCAATCGACACATCGCCGCCACCGAAACGCACGCAGGATCCCCGCCCACCGCGCGTCGCGCCACCTTGCACGACCGAACCGCGGCAATCGACACATCGCCGCCACCGAAACGCACGCAGGACCCTCGCCCACCGCGCGTCGCGCCAAATTGCACGACCGAACCGCGGCAATCGACACATCGCCGCCACCGAAACGCACGCGGGACCCCCGCCCACCGCGCGTCGTGCCACCTTGCACGACCGAACCGCCGCAGCGAACACAACCCCGCCACCGAAAGCCCGCACGCCGCGGCGTGTGCCCAGCCCCCACGCCGCTCGCCGCGAACACGCAACGTAGGCTGGACGGGTGGCGGAATCCCGGGGACGCGTGTGGACCGGGATCATCCGCATCGGCCCCCACCGCGGAGACCACCGCGTCGCGGCCCGAGCGGCCCTCAGCGTGGGCGTGCCGCTTCTCGTTCTGCTCGCCATCGGGCGCCTCGATCTGAGCGTCTACGCCTCGTTCGGCGCGTTCGCCGCGCTCTACGGACGCCTCGACCCGCCGCGCACCCGGGTGCGGATGCAGGCCACGGCGGGTGGCATCCTCATCATGTCGATGCTGCTCGGAACGCTGCTGTCCACCTTGACCGCACCGCCGCTCGCGAGCGTCATCGTCGTCGCCGCTCTCGCCGCGGCGGTGACGCTGTTGGCGTATCGGGCCCAGTGGCATCCGCCCGGCGCGCTGTTCACCGTGTTCGCCGCCGGCGCGTGCGCGAGCTTCCCCGCCACGACGGCGACCTTCGGGCTGGTGCTGCTCGTCGGGGTGAGCAGTGTGATCTGGAGTCTCGTCGTCACGACGGCGTTCGCCCTAGCGCGCCGAGGGTCATGGCGCCTACCGACCCGGCAGCGCCCGCCGATCGGCGCGGTCGCGTGGGAGATGACGGCGACGGTCGGCGTCGCCGCGCTCCTCGCCGGCATCGCGGGAGTGCTGCTGATCGGCAGTCACTGGTACTGGGCGATGGTGGGCGCGGTCGCCGCCGTCGGCGGTGCCCACGTCACCGCGCGGCTCATCCGGGGTGCGCAGCGTCTCGGCGGAACGCTCGTGGGCGTCCTGATCGCCGCCGGTCTGCTGGCCCTGCACCTGCCGCCGTGGGCGATCCTCCTCGTGGC
The DNA here is from genome assembly GCF_047238045.1 of Microbacterium canaveralium. Classification (NCBI taxonomy): domain Bacteria; kingdom Bacillati; phylum Actinomycetota; class Actinomycetes; order Micrococcales; family Microbacteriaceae; genus Microbacterium; species Microbacterium canaveralium. Next base: position 2,187,911 of record NZ_JBDFMA010000003.1, read on the forward strand.
TGTGGCGATGCAGGTCGGTGCCGAGCTGTTCGTCGGCCGCAACTACGGCATCGCCATGATCTTCATCACGCCGCTCGCGCTGCTCATGATCTCGCTCGCCTCCCCCGTGACACCCGATGTGCTGCTGCGCGACCGCGTGCTCGAAACGGTCATCGGAGTCGCCGTCGGAACGATCGTGGCCATCGTGTCGGCGGCGCTGCGGCGCCGACCTACCACCTGAACATGAAGGAGCCCCGGATGCCGGAGCCCACCCGAGTCGCCCTCACCGTTGTCGGGGCGATCAACGTCGACCTCACCGCGCGAGTGGAGCGCGCCCCCGGCCCGGGTGAGACGGTCGCCGACGGCGTCCTCCAGCGCGGGCCCGGCGGGAAGGGAGCGAACCAAGCGGTCGCCGCGGCGCGCCTCGGAGCGGATGTACGTATGGTCGGCGCCGTGGGCGACGACCTCGACGGGCGCGGCATCCACGAACGCTTCGCGGAACTCGGTGTCGACGCGTCCGGTGTGCAGATCTCGGATGCCGCGACCGGCACAGCCCTCATCGTCGTCGATGCGAGCGGCGAGAACTCGATCGTCGTGTGCGCCGGAGCGAATGGCGCGATCGACGCCGACGCCCTCGGCATCGAGCCGGGTGCCGCGGTGCTCGCGCAGTTGGAGGTGTCGGATGCCGTCGTCTCCGCCGCCGCGGAAGCCGCCGGGTTCTTCGTCCTCAACGCCGCCCCCGCGCGACCGCTCCCACCCGGTGTGCTCGACCGCGCCGACCTCGTGATCGTGAATGAGACGGAATACGCGCAGCTCCCCGAGGTGCACGGCGTCCCCCTGCTGTGCGTCACGCTGGGCGCCGACGGTGCACGGCTGTACCGGCACGGCGACCTCGTCGCGTCGGCGCCGGGGGTGCCGACGACCGTGCGCAACACCGTCGGCGCGGGCGATGCGTTCTGCGCGGCGCTGGTGGTGGGCCTCTTGCGCGGCGATTCCGAGACCGACGCGCTCGCGCGGGCGTGCACCGTCGGGGCCGCCGCCGTCGCCGACGACGCCTCGCAACCCGACCTGCAGCCCCTCGATGCCTACGAGGCCACCCGATGACCCGCCGCCCGATCCTGGTCGACTGCGACACCGGTATCGACGACGCGCTCGCCCTGGCGTATCTGCTCGCCGAGCCGGCGGTCGAGATCGTCGGCGTCACGACGGTCTCCGGGAACACGGATGCCGCCCGCGCCGCCGCCAACACCCTGACGCTGTTCGAGCTCGCCGGCGTCCACGACATCCCGGTCGCCGTCGGCGCGCACCACTTCCGCGGACGCGACTACGCCGGCGGCGCGCCGCACGTCCACGGTGACGACGGCGTGGGCGGCATCGCCTGGACCGCGGCAGACCGGTCCCCCGACGCACGACCCGCGGTCGAACTCATCGATCACCTCGCCTCCCGGCATCCGGATCTCACCGTCCTGGCCCTCGGTCCGTTGACGAACCTCGCCGCGTACGCCGAGACGCCCGGCGTCGCCGCGTTCGACCGGCTCGTCGTGATGGGCGGCGCCTTCGGCCACTCCGGCAACGTGACGGCGTGGGCCGAGGCGAACATCCACAACGATCCCGAGGCCGCGGCCGTCGTCTTCGCGCAGGACTGGGACACCACCCTCGTCCCTCTCGACGTCACGATGACCCAGACCCTGGATGCCACAGACCTCGTGCGCCTCGAAGCGATCCCGGGTGCTGTTCCCCAGGCGTTGGCCGCCATGCTGCCCGCGTACCTCGACTTCTACGAGGGCCGCGTCTTCCCCGACCGCCGCTGCGCGCTGCACGATCCGCTGGCGGCGATGGTCGCGGCCGGTGCGTTGCGCGGTGTCAGCGTTTCTGCGGGTCAGGTCGAAGTGCGACTCGAGCGCGGGGAACGTGGGCGGACGGTGTCGTCGCGCGGATCGACGACGCATCGCTGGGTGCGCGGCATGGAAGGGTCGGCCGTGGAGCTGCTCCTCGACCGGCTCGAGTCGCGGGAATGGCCGGGCTGAACCGCTGGTTGCGCGCCGCCAGCGCCATGATGTCCCCGTTCACAGGAACTCCAACGGGGGAGGAACCATGGCAGGCAAGTACGAGCTGTACACCGACAAGGCCGGCAAGTACCGCTTCCGCCTGCTCCGTCTGGGTGATCGTCAGATTAGCCGTTGCACCAAGGGCCAATCGCGCGGCGATTCGCACACGACTCGCGATCCTCAAGCCGAAGTTTCGCGCAGTTATGTCTCACGAAAGTTTAACTGCACCGCACTTTGATACTAGCGCATTACTGAGCCTCGATGTCATTCTCGTCGTATGCATCAGCATCGGTCTCCTTGAGCACTCGCTCATAAATCTCCAGGTCCACAGCCATTGCTGACCCTATTGCCTGCAACCGCCGAAACAGGCGCATCACGAAGAATATGAGCTGAGTGCCAGGTGCAGCAAACTCGATACCGGGGGTTAAAAGTTGAGTGTTCGCATCTCTCGGGATGTGATCAAAAGCCGAGTCATCTAGCGCAAGCCCGAAGTCGATCCACTCAGCTCCGGAGAAAGAGTCGATGTGATTCTTGGCCGAGTGTCCTTGGAGCCCGTCAATCCAGTCCGAGCGCAACGCGAGGAGACCCCCAAGAATTGGCCGGGTCAGGGGGTCAGGTCCAGCCTGAGTTCCATAGATGTCAACGATCTTTGCCGAGGTACGAGAGAGCGACCGAACGCTCGCGATCTTGTCGGCCGCGTATCGAAGGTTTTGAACATTGATGTTCTGCTTGACCTCAAATACCGCGTAGATACTTTCGACTGGGACAAACCTGCTCGATCCGGATTGAAACCAGAGTGGGGAGTATTGCCGATCGTAGATGGCGAGGTCAACTTGCTGACTCTGATTTCCCTTTGCATCGAGCGCAAAAGCGGGCCCCACCTCGTACCTACCCGGCAGAAACGAACGAAGCATGCGACCCCAGTTCGCTTCACTAGCGTCCCCGATCGTCGTCGGGTGTGACGTGAACTGCAACGGAAGCTCAAGCTCAGCCGACAGCAACTTCTGTCGATCGAGAAAGGCCTTCTTCAGGTCAATGTGTCCCGCAGCCATTAAACAATCCTTCTCTTGGTGGCACTTCTCAGTCTGAGCAAAGTGTTGCAGCAACTTCCAATCAACGCGTGGCTACGAGATCCCTCGCCCGCTGGCTATTCATCTAGGCTGCGGTCAGATGCGCAGATTGAACGCGAATTTGCCCGAAGACCCCGCGGCACCCGACCCTAGAATCGACGGTGACGTCTGCCGCACCGTTTTCAAGTATCAGCACGATCAGCGCGACTGGAGATCGCACGCCCTTCGCGATGGCCGCAAGGCTGCTGATATCAGTCGCGCTCGCGACTGACGATCGCGGGTGGGAATGCCACTCTCCGACGTATCCTAGACGCGAATCCTCTGCGTCGTCGAGGTATCTCTTGAGCGAGTCACTCGCCTCGCGATGTCCCCGCTTGTAGTCGCCGTTGGTTGCACGAGGATCGGGCACCGATAAGAACTCGTGAACCACGATCGTTGACCGTTGATGCCACCCCAAGAGAATACCGCCCGTTTCGAACGGCGCCGCCTCGCGCGCGTACCGAGACGCGAGAGCTAGCGCCGTGGGCGAGGTGACGATGGCGAAGGTCATAGGGAGTAGACGCGGATCACGCCAGCCGGTTCGGTTTGAAGGTCGGTAAGAATCCGCACGGCTACGCGGGTGGCGATTGCTGCCGCTTCCATTGCCGCGTACGGCGGCGTCATCGACACAGGGTCTCCACATCCGGCTTCAAAGAAATCATGCTCACGCCTTGAGGGAATACCGACTTCTCCGATAGCCTCTCCGCTGAGAGGGGGGACTACATCGACTCGCACTACGCGCCCCTCATCTTGTAGAGCTGCGCTGATGATATGCACACCAAAAGTTCGAGCTGCATCCGCGAGCATGGCTGATGCCATACCGTCTGCGGTGGCATCAATGACAAGGTCAAATTTTGCCAAGAGGTCGGGAATCTCAGTACGGTCGGTGAGATGACGCGCTTCTGAAGCAATGTCTGTTACGCAGTAAGAACGTTGGCTCAGTAGGCGCTGGAGCGCCTCGACCTTCGGATACCCCGCGAATGTTGACGGCAGGACATGCCGGACCGCATTGCCTGGGCGGACAATATCTCCATCACGGATAGCAAGCTGACCGAGGCCAGCACGAACTAGGTTCTCGCAGATGAATGAGCCCACTGCGCCGGCGCCGACGACGAGTACGCTCTTGCCTTCTAGTTTGTGGGCATCTCGGCCGCTTCGGAGGGAAACTACGGGCAGCGAGGTCGACGCGCTAGGCAGGGACTTCAACTCAATTGGAGCGTACGCCGTCACGAGCAGCGCAATCGCGCCTGTCGCTCCAGCGCGCCGATACCGGACCAGCAGTAGATCGAGTGCACCCAAACGGAGTCGACGATCGAGCTGTTCAACAATCTTTGGGTCGACCTCTTCCCGGATGTCCCTCCAACCCCGTGGTGGCGTGTCTGGTTCCCCGATGTCGATCACGTACCCGTAGAGCCGGTAACGTCTTGGGTTGGATTTTGCCGGCTTCATGCCGGTGCCGACGAGCACAACCGTCGCACCCTCGACTTTGAATCGGACGAATTTGCCCGTGAGGGACTCGATCCGCTCGTCGTAAAGCACGAGGGGCCCTGTGCCCGCGGGCTCGAAGTAGCGCTCCAGGTCCATTTCGGGAGTGTCTGCTGGCCAACCCGCGCTGGACGACTCCAGCCAGCGCACCACCGTTGCGACGAAATCGGCGACATCGAGCCATGGCAGACTTCCACGGCCGACCTCAGGGTAGAGGCACATCGCCCCATCTAATTCGCTGTGCCATGACGGCCGCTGATCGTCAACCGGGAAGACTCTCGGTGGCGAAAAAGGAAAGTCGTTTGTGACCTCCAGGCGAACACGCATACGTCGGGTCCCGACGTCAAGAGTGGCGGTGAGTTCGGTCGAGGTTGTGGACCTCCACCCTCGCCTCTCGAGCTGCTCGACAAAAGACTCAACGGTGGCGACAACACGCTCTTCCCAAGGAGTCATCCGAAGCGACGATCACCCGCCGGTACGATCCGCTCGCCAGCCTTGATCGGCGTTGAGGATGCCTTCTTTGTCCCGTCTTCGTTGTACCCCGCAGGCATCGGGAAAACTGTCAGACCATCGTCGACGTCACCGAGAAGGTTACGATAGGCGAGAGCAGCGAGGCCGGGATCGTCCTCGGCATAAGCCGCGCGTGCCTCTTCAGCCGCCTTTGCGAATCGATCGCGGGCAGTCTGCCATTGAAGATCCGTTGCTCGGAACGACGCCGAATGCCCGGGCATCGTCGGATCAGGCAGCTCGCGTCCCCAACTAAACTTGTCCTGCAAGTACAAGGCGATGGCTTCCAGCCCAGTCACGAACGCAAGCGCCTGGTCCTCGAACTCCACAAGTCCATTCGCGCATGCCTCATAAAGAGCGAGTTCGACAAAGAGCCCACCCGGACGCGAATCGAGAATGGTTCGTCGAGCTTGTCGGAGAAGCTTCACCGTCGGCACGTACATCTCGGATGTAGACGCGTTCATATCAGTTTTTAGCTGTGTCAGCTGCTCCGGGTTTGTGGGCTGCCAGTCGTCGGAGTCCTTCTTTGGGATCTCCCAGTACCCGTCGGGACGAGGGCGTGCGGGGACTGCGTCGACATAGAGCCCATCAAACTCCGGGAACGCCACCTGAAGCGATCGCGCCTGGCGACGCACGCGCCGGTTCCCGTCCTGATCACGACCGTATTCGCTGTCTAGAACCGTGAAAAACGCGTCCAAGACCTGGTCACCTGCGACATCCAGGCCGATCGAATACATGCGACAGAAAACGTCGACATCTTTTACCCTCCGGATCGATACATCTCGTTTATAGGACCCAATCAGCACGGGAGACAGACCCCACTCCCGGAGCGTCTCAGCTCCGGTCAGCGTGGCGCGGACAGAGGCGTGGGCCAGCGGCGCATTAATTTTATCCACGGAAGACGGCTCGATCGTCGCCAGCGCAGTCCGAAAACAGTTACTCAGTGTAGCCAACTCAGTCTCCTTAGTCGTACCCGATTTTCGACGCCCTACCTGCCCGAACTACTTCACCCTGAACCAAACACAAATTCGACATTTGTGGCCCCCACAAGGCGGTCGTGGCGAGGCAATTTTCGGTCGGAGAGTGATCATCTGGTTGCGTTCTGAATTAGCCGTCTGGAAGCTAGAAGTCCCAGTCGTCGTCTTCCGTAGCCTCGGCCTTGCCGATGACGTACGACGAACCCGATCCCGAGAAGAAGTCGTGGTTCTCGTCGGCGTTGGGCGACAGGGCCGACAGGATCGCCGGGTTCACGTTCGTCACCGACGACGGGAACATCGCCTCGTAGCCGAGGTTCATCAGCGCCTTGTTGGCGTTGTAGTGGAGGAACTTCTTCACGTCTTCGCTGAGGCCCACCGAGTCGTAAAGGCTCTGCGTGTAGTGCACCTCGTTGTCGTACAGCTCGTACAACAGCGAGAACGTGTAGTCCTTGATCTCGTCGCGGCGCGCTTCGTCGACCTGCTCCAGCCCGCGCTGGAACTTGTAGCCGATGTAGTAGCCGTGCACAGCCTCGTCACGGATGATCAGGCGGATCAGGTCGGCCGTGTTCGTGAGCTTCGCGCGGCTCGACCAGTGCATCGGCAGGTAGAAGCCCGAGTAGAACAGGAACGACTCCAGCAGGGTCGAGGCGACCTTGCGCTTGAGCGGGTCGTCGCCACGGTAGTAATCCATGACGATGTGCGCCTTCTTCTGAAGGAACTCGTTCTCGGTCGACCAGCGGAACGCCTCGTCGATCTCCTTCGTCGAGCACAGCGTCGAGAAGATCGACGAGTAGCTCTTCGCGTGCACCGACTCCATGAACGCGATGTTGGTGTACACCGCCTCCTCGTGGGGCGTGATCGCGTCGGGGATGAGCGAGACCGCGCCCACGGTGCCCTGGATCGTGTCGAGCAGCGTCAGGCCCGTGAAGACCCGCATCGTCAGCGTCTGCTCGTCGGGGGTCAGCGTGTTCCACGACTGGATGTCGTTGGACAGCGGCACCTTCTCGGGCAGCCAGAAGTTGTTGACGAGACGGTTCCAGACTTCGAGGTCTTTCTCGTCCTGGATGCGGTTCCAGTTGATGGCCTGAACGTGATTCAGCAGCTGCAGCTTCTCAGCCATGGTGTCCTCAATACGAATTCGTGATCAGCGGATCAGAGCATGCACGAGACGCACTCGGTCATGTCCGTGCCCTCGAGCGCCAGCTGGCGGAGACGGATGTAGTAGATCGTCTTGATGCCCTTCTTCCACGCGTAGATCTGGGCCTTGTTGATGTCGCGGGTGGTGACGGTGTCCTTGAAGAACAGCGTCAGCGACAGACCCTGGTCGACGTGCTGCGTGGCGGCGGCGTACGTGTCGATGACCTTCTCGTAGCCGATCTCGTAGGCATCCTGGTAGTACTCCAGGTTGTCGTTCGTCATGAACGGCGCCGGGTAGTAGACGCGACCGAGCTTGCCTTCCTTGCGGATCTCGATCTTCGACGCGATCGGGTGGATCGAGCTCGTCGAGTTGTTGATGTACGAGATCGAGCCGGTCGGCGGGACGGCCTGCAGGTTCTGGTTGTAGATGCCGTACTGCTGGACGGATGCCTTCAGCTCACGCCAGTCGTCCTGGGTGGGCACGGGGATGCCGGCGAAGAGCTCCTTGACCTTGGCGGTCTGCGGCTCCCACACCTGGTCGGTGTACTTGTCGAAGAACTCTCCCGACGCGTACGTCGAGTCGGCGAAACCGTCGAAGGACGTGCCGCGCTCGATCGAGAGGCGGTTGGACGCCCGCAGCGCGTGGAACAGCACCGTGTAGAAGTAGATGTTCGTGAAGTCGATGCCCTCTTCGGAGCCGTAGTGCACGTGCTCGCGAGCGAGGTACCCGTGCAGGTTCATCTGGCCGAGGCCGATCGCGTGCGAACGGTCGTTGCCGTCCTCGATCGAACGGACGGAGGCGATGTGGCTCTGGTCGCTCACCGCAGTGAGGGCACGGATCGCGGTCTCGACCGTGAGGCCCAGGTCGCGGCCGTCCATCGCCAGGGCGATGTTCATCGAACCGAGGTTGCAAGAGATGTCCTTGCCGATCTCGGCGTACGAGAGGTCTTCGTTGTAGGACGTCGGGGTGTTGACCTGCAGGATCTCCGAGCACAGGTTGGACATGTTGATCCGACCCTTGATCGGGTTGGCCTTGTTTACCGTGTCCTCGAACATGATGTACGGGTAGCCCGACTCGAACTGGATCTCGGCGAGGGTCTGGAAGAACTCGCGCGCGTTGATCTTCGTCTTCTTGATGCGCGGGTCGTCGACCATCTCGCGGTACTTCTCGGTGACCGAGATGTCGCCGAACGGCTTGCCGTAGACGCGCTCGACGTCGTACGGCGAGAAGAGGTACATGTCTTCGCCGTTCTTGGCCAGCTCGAACGTGATGTCGGGGATGACGACACCGAGCGACAGCGTCTTGATGCGGATCTTCTCGTCGGCGTTCTCACGCTTGGTGTCGAGGAAGCGCAGGATGTCGGGGTGGTGCGCGTTGAGGTACACGGCACCGGCGCCCTGGCGGGCTCCGAGCTGGTTGGCGTAGCTGAAGCTGTCTTCGAGGAGCTTCATCACGGGGATGATGCCCGAGGACTGGTTCTCGATCTGCTTGATCGGGGCGCCCGACTCGCGGATGTTGGACAGCAGCAGGGCCACGCCGCCGCCGCGCTTGGAGAGCTGCAGCGCCGAGTTGATGCCGCGGGCGATCGACTCCATGTTGTCTTCGATGCGGAGCAGGAAGCACGAGACGAGCTCGCCGCGCTGCGCCTTCCCGGCGTTGAGGAACGTCGGGGTCGCGGGCTGGAAGCGGCCCGAGATGATCTCGTCGACGAGCTGGACGGCGAGGCGCTGGTCGCCGTCGGCGAGCGCGAGGGCGGTCATGACGACGCGGTCTTCAAAGCGCTCGAGGTAGCGCTTGCCGTCGAAGGTCTTGAGCGTGTAGCTCGTGTAGTACTTGAACGCGCCGAGGAAGGTCTCGAAGCGGAACTTCTTGCCGTAGGCACGGTCGTTGAGCTCCTGGATGAACTCCAGCGAGTACTTCTCGAGCACCCTGGGCTCGTAGTACTCCTTCTCGACGAGGTAGTCGAGACGCTCCTTGAGGGAGTGGAAGAACACGGTGTTCTGGTTCACGTGCTGCAGGAAGTACTCCCGCGCGGCCCGCTTGTCGGCGTCGAACTGGATCTTGCCGTCGGCGTCGTACAGGTTCAGCATCGCGTTGAGGGCGTGATAATCCAGCCCCTCGAATCGCGCCTCGGTCTTGAAGTCCACGTCGCTCAGCCCTACTTCCACCACTGTTCCAATCCTTCGGTGACGCGCTCGACGTCTTCTGGTGTGCCGAATACTTCGATGCGATACAAGTGCGGCACGGAACACTTGCGGCTGATGACATCTCCCGCGAGGCCGAAGGCGTCGCCGAAGTTGGTGTTGCCCGCGGAGATCACTCCGCGGATGAGACGTCTGTTGCTTTCCTCGTTGAGGAAGCGGATGACTTGCTTGGGGACGGCGCCCTTCTCGACGCCACGACCGACACCGCCGCCGTAGGTGGGGGTGACCAGCACGTAGGGTTCGTCGACGTGGAGCGGCGGGTCGGTCGGTCGCAGGGGGATGCGGACGGCCCGCTTGCCGAGCTTCTCGATGAAACGTGCGGTGTTGCCCGACACGCTCGAGAAGTAGACGAGCAGCGGAGCCTCGGTCTCCGACATGACAGCGCTCATGAGAACCCTCTGAGCCCGTCGGGGATCAGGCCAGGCGCGAGGCCAGCTCGTCGATCTTGTCGGGACGGAAGCCCGACCAGTGGTCCTCGTCGGTGATGACGACGGGGGCCTGGAGGTACCCGAGCGACTTGACCTGCTCGAGGGCCGCAGGGTCTTCCGTGACATCGAGGACGTTGTACTCGATGCCCTTCGAGTCGAGTGCGCGGTACGTCGCGTTGCACTGGACGCAGGACGGCTTGGTGTAGACCGTGATCGCCATTTCGTTCTCTCTCTCCCCTGGAAAATCGTCGTCCGGTCGCTTGGAGCGGGCCGGGAGCTCAATACTACATATGGGGACGGACATCGGGGGGAACCACAAGGGGTAGTAGTTACACGAGTGTGATTTTCCACCACTCTCCCCAAATACAACACAGGTTGTCCACGATTTCATCCACAGGTGGCAGACCGTTTTCGACCCCGACGAGGCCCGCCGTTCCGCGGATTTCACGCCTCCTTCCGGCATCCGTCCACAGTTCGGACGTTAGACGGGGGTTCCGACATCGCACAGGGGGTGGATATCGCGCTTCGGCGTGTCGCGGCGTGTCGCGCAAACGATGCGACCGCCATCACACCGCCGTGTCGGAGGCACCGGGTAGCGTGGTGCGGTGGCCGGCTACCGCGTACTCCTCAGAACCCCCGGCGTGGGGCGCATCATCGCAGCTCAGCTGACCGCGCGATTCCCCAACGGCATGATCAGCCTCGCCGTGCTTCTGCACATCGAGCACGTGACCGGTTCGTACGGCGCGGCGGGTCTCGTGCTCGCCGCCACCAGCGTCGGCCAGGCCATCGCGGGTCCCGTCACGAGTCGCTGGATGGGTCGATGGGGCATGCGCCGCGTGCTCACCGTCACGCTGCTGTTCTGCGCGGCGGCAATCGCCGCGATCGCCCTGCTCGTCGTCCCCCTGCCGGTCTACATGGCACTCGGGCTGCTCGGCGGTCTCGCCACTCCCCCGGTGCAATCGGCCGTGCGCACCATCTATCCCAAGATGGTCAATTCCTCGCAGTTGACCCCGCTGTACTCACTGGATGCATCTCTCCAAGAGATCATCTGGGTGCTGGCACCCGTGCTCATCACCCTGGTCGGAACGCAGGTGGGCACCGTCCCGGCGCTGCTGCTCATCGTCGTCATCCTCCTCGGCGGGGGCGCGTGGTTCATCCTCAGTCCCGAAGTGGGGCGCGTCCGCATCCCCCGCAGCCGCCGCGCCCTGGGCACGGTGCTACGCAAGCCGCCCGTCATCCTGGCGACCGCGACCGGGTTCCTCCTCATCGGCGCGTGCGCCGCCGTCGAGGCGGGAGTCGTGGCCACGTTCGACCACGGCGGGCTCGAGGCGGGTCTGGTCCTCGCCGTCTTCGCGGTCGGCAGCCTCACGGGCGGTCTCGCCTTCGGTCACATCCCGATCGGCCCCTGGGCGATGGCGCGTCGGTTCGCGATCGTCGCGGTCGGCCTCAGCCTCACGATCTTGTCGCTCAACGCGTGGTGGCTCGGTGCGACGCTGCTGGTCGCGGGCGCGGGCATCGCTCCGGCCCTAGCCGTGATGTTCGCGATGACCTCGGCGAGCGTGCGGTTCAGCGAGACCGCCGAGGCGTATGGCTGGATCGGCACCGGTCAGCTCATCGGGGCGGCGGCGGGTTCGGCCGTCGCCGGATTCCTCGTCGACGGCGTCGGACCCCAGGGCGCGTACGTCGCGGCGGCAGCGTTCGCCGTCGCCGGACTCCTCGTCTCGGCACTCTTCGTGCGCGGCTTCCCCGACCTCCGCCACCGCGACGCGAGCCCGATCCCCGACACCGAGCCGGTGCACACCATCACCTGAGGCACCGCGCCGAACGATCAGTGCTGAAGCCGGCGCAGAAGCTCCAGCACCGCGAGCGCGTACGCATCGGCCGGCTCCGGGTGCTCGAAGACGAGCGTCGTCCCCCCGACCGAGATCTCCACCTCGTGCGTGTCGGCCAACCGCCGCAAGGAGCGGAACGCGGACCGCAGCATCTCACGCAGCTGGGCCTCCGACGGCAGCCACAGCGCGTCCTCGGTCGCGACCGAGTCCAGCGCCCACTCGGTGGTGCCGTTGAACGCCAGGATCCGCCCGGTCGGGTACTCGCGGGGTTCCACCGTCATCTCGCTCACGGTGAAGATGTCCGCCTCGAACTCGGGTTCGTTCAGTTGGAACCGGTCGCCCGAGCGCGGATGCCACACCAGCCCGGCCTCGCGTAGTGCCAGCGCCATCTCGGTCGAGATCATGGCATCCATTCTGGTGGCGCTCCGCGCCGGCGGGGCCGCATCCCGCGCACCCGACAGAATGGATGCCATGCCTACTCCCCTGGTCCTGCCCCGCCTGTCGTGGGGTGCCGTCGGTCGGCCCACCGCGCTGCTCGCCCACGGCCTCGGCTCGGATGCCGCCCTCATGTGGCGTCTCGGAACCGCGCTCGCCGATGCGGGCTGGAGTGCCGTCGCGGTTGACCTCCGGGGTCACGGCGACGCGCCGCGGGCACTCGACTACACCCTCGCGGCATACGGGGCCGACCTCGGGGCGACGCGTCCCGACGACGGCGGCCCCTGGGATGCCGTGATCGGCCACTCCCTGGGCGGCGCGGCGGTGACCATCGCCGCCGCGGAGGACGCGGCGTGGACGCGTCGCCTCGTGCTCATCGACCCCGCGATCCTGCTGGCCGACCGCGACCGCGAGACCGTGAGGGCGAGCCAAGAGCAGGCGTTCGCCGACCCGACGGTGGAGGCGGTGCGCGCCGAGCACCCCGACTGGCATCCCGTCGACGTCGAGTTGAAGGCCCGGGCGACGCGACGCGCCAGCCGGTGGGCCATCGAGCAGACGAGCGCGCAGAACACCACGTGGGATGTGCGCCCCGAGGCCGCCGCCCTGAGCGTTCCGACGCACATCATCGGCGCCGACCCGACCGTGTTCTCGATCTTCACCGGAGCGCTCGCCGCGGAGGTGCTGCAGAACCCCGTCGTCACGATGTCCGTCGTGTCCGACGCCGGGCATTCGCCCCACCGTGACCGTCCCGACGCGACGGTGGCGGAGCTCCTCGCCGCGCTCGCCTGACTCGACGGCCGCGATGTCGGGTGGGAGGACCAGAATGGATGCCATGTCCTCCGCGTTCGATCACGCTCGGTTCCTCCCCGACGACCTGCTCGCCCGTCTGCGCGAGCGCGCGCCCGTGCACGACCGCGACAACACTTTCCCCCACGATGACCTCGACGATCTCCGCGCGGCGGGGTACCTCGGCATCCTGGCACCGGCGGAGCTCGGCGGAGCGGGCCTCTCCCTCGCCGAGGCGGCTGTCCTGCAGCAGCGCCTCGCGGGAGCGGCTCCAGCCACGGCGCTCGCGGTGAACATGCACCTCGTGTGGACGGGTGTCGCGAAGGTGCTGCGCGATCGCGGCATCGACGACCTCGAGTTCGTCCTGCGCGGCGCGGCAGCGGGCGAGGTGTTCGCCTTCGGGATCAGCGAGGCCGGCAACGATCTCGTGCTGTTCGGCAGCGACACCGAGGCGGCGCCCGACGGCGAGGGCGGATACCGCTTCACGGGGACGAAGATCTTCACCTCCCTTTCTCCCGTGTGGAACCACCTGGGTGTGCACGGGCTCGACACGACGTCCCCCGACGCCCCCAAGATGGTGTTCGCGTTCCTCGATCGCGATGACAGCGTCGTCTCGCGCGACGACTGGAACACGATGGGCATGCGCGGCACGCAGAGCCGCACGACCGAACTGCACGGGTCCCACGCTCCCGCCCACCGGGTGGTCAGGCGACTCGACCCGGGCCCGCAGCCCGACCCGCTCGTGTTCGGCATCTTCGCGGTGTTCGAGATCCTGCTCGCCTCGGTGTACACCGGTATCGCGCGGCGCGCGCTCGACCTGTCGGTCGACGCCGCACGCGCCCGCCGATCGAAGAAGACGGGCGCCAGCTACGCCGCCGACCCCGATATCCGGTGGCGCATCGCCGACATGGCGCTCGCGTACGACGCCCTTCCGCCGCAGATCGCGGCGCTCAGCCACGACGTCGACGCCCGCGTTGACCACGGCGCGCGCTGGTTCTCGCTCCTGGCCGGGGTGAAGCACCGCGCGGTGACCGCGGCCAAGACCGTCGTCGACGAGGCAATGCTCGTGAGCGGCGGCTCCTCCTACTTCGCGCACACCGAGCTCAGCCGCCTGTACCGCGACGTCCTGGCCGGCCAGTTCCACCCCTCCGACCCCGAGTCCGCGCACTCCGCGCTCGCCACGGCGTGGCTCGGACCGGTCGACGCGTGATGGCGCGCACCCCGACGGCGCTCCTGAGCCCCGCCGATCAAGAGCGCCGCCGCGCACTGCGTCGGATGAAAGCCGTGGCGCTCGGTGCGCTCCTGGGCATGGCCGTCATCTTCGCCGTCGCGTTCGCGCTGCAACGCGACGTCGAATGGCTGCAGTATGTTCGGGCCGCCGCCGAGGGCGGCATGGTCGGCGCGCTGGCGGACTGGTTCGCGGTGACCGCGCTCTTCCGGCGGCCGCTCGGTCTCCCGATCCCGCACACCGCGATCATCCCGCGGCGCAAAGACGAGATCGGTCAACAGCTCGGGGAGTTCGTCGAGACGAACTTCCTCGAAGGAGACGTGGTCCGCACCAAGCTTCAGGCGACGCCGCTGGCCGCACGAGCGGGGGCGTGGCTGGCCGACCCGGCGCACGCCGAGCGTCTCGCGGCGGAGGGCGCGACCCTCGCCTCGAGTGTCCTGCGCGCGCTCAGCGACGACGATGTCCAGGGCCTGATCGAAGACCTCGCCCGTGAGCACCTCCTCGAGCCGGACTGGGGCCCGTCGGTGGGCGGCTGGCTCGAACGCGTCGTGAGTGCCGATGCCCACCACGGCGCGGTCGACCTCGCTCTGGACAACATCGCCGTGTGGCTGGGCAACAACCGCGACATGTTCCAGGGTCTGGTGTCGCGGCGACTTCCGTCGTGGGTGCCGAGCCTTGCCCAGCGACTCGTCGACGACACGGTCTACCGCGAGGCGGTCGGATTCGTCGATGCCGTCCGCGCCGAGCCCCACCACCAGGCACGGGTGGCCATCGACGAGTACCTCGCGCGCCTCGCGGACAACCTCCAGCACGACCCCGCCACCCGGATGCGCCTCGAAGAGGCCAAGGCATCCGTGTTCGACAGTCCGCGGGTCCGCGGACTCGCCGCCGACGCGTGGAACACCGCCAAGGCCGGACTCCTCCGCTCCCTCGCCGACCCCGCGAGCGCGCTGCGCCGTCGGGCCGCGGCCGCCCTCGCCGACATCGGTGAGCGCCTGCAGAACGAGGAGTCGCTGCAGCGCCGCGTGGACGGCTGGGTCACCGATGCGGCCGTCTTCCTGGTCGAGCGGTACCGCCACGACATCGCCTCGATCATCACCGACACGGTCGAGCGGTGGGATGCCGAGGAGACCACCGAGAAGATCGAGCTCATGGTCGGGCGCGACCTGCAGTACATCCGCCTGAACGGTACGATCGTCGGCGCGCTCGCCGGCCTCGCCATCTTCACGGTCGCGCGCCTGGCCTGGGGCTCCTGACTCCTCGAGACACACACCGCCACCACACCGCATCCGTGGATAGCCTGTGCGCGTGAGCTTCGGTCCCGGCGCTGAGCCCCTCTTCACGTATGGAACGCTCCAGCTGCCCGAGGTGCAGCTGGACACCTTCGGACGCCTGATCCCCGGCGAAGACGACGTCCTGCACGGCTACCGGCTCGAATGGACCGAGATCGATGACGATCGCGTCGTACGGGTGTCGGGTTCCGATTCGCATCCGATCCTGCGCCGCACCGATGATCCGCGCGACCGGGTCTTCGGTCGCGTGCTCGCTCTCACCGCCGACGAACTCGATGCCGCGGACGAATACGAGGTGGCTCTGTATCGCCGCGTCTCGGTGACGTTGGCGAGCGGTATGCGGGCGTGGGTCTACGTCGGTCACTGAGATCTCCCTGCCACGGGACACGCCGTGCGCGCTACCCCGTTCGTTCCCGCGTCGCCGTCGATATTCTCGTTTCGGATGCCGGCTCGACCCTCACGCCACTTGCGCGCTCCGCGTCCGATTCCTCGATAGCAGAGCAGCGGAGAGACGATGATCCAACTGATCCTGGCGCGGCACGCCAAGTCGGACTGGGCCGACGAAGGACTCGACGACCACGAGCGACCGCTCAACGACCGCGGCCGCCGCGAAGCCCCCGCCATGGCGCGATCGGCCCTCCGCCGCGGAGTGCGCCCGGAGGTACTCCTCACCAGCACAGCCGTGCGGGCGCGCAGCACGGCCGCTGCGTTCGCCGAGGAGTTCGAGGTCGATATGACCGAGCAGCCCGAGCTCTACCTCGCCGACGCCGACGCCCTTCTCGAGACGGCGCGCGCAACCGGCGCGCACGAGGTCATGGTCGTGGCGCACGACCCGGGCATGAGTGAGCTCGTGTCGCGCCTCGCCGAGCGCGACGTGCGGATGGTCACGTCGGCGGTCGCGATCTTCACGTGGCACGAAGGCGACTGGAACGACGTCGGGACGACCGCGCCCGACGAGTTCGAGCTGCTCACTCCCTGACGTACCGCGCCGTCCCCGAGACGGGGGCCGAGACCCCGAACGCTCGCGCCAGCACCTGCTCCGGCCGCCCGTCATCGTGCTCGGCCCACCAGGTCAGGGCGGAGCTGACGACGGCCGCGAGAGCGTGGGCGCGGACGACCGCGGCGAGCTCGTCCCCTTCCGGATCGCGTTCGACGAGGAACCGCCGCGTCTCATCGGTCACCGCGGTCAGCCGCGGATCCGCGCGGAGATCGAGCGCGGGGGTGACGTGGATGACCCGCAGGCGGCGCCGCGTGACCTCGATCTGGTCGTCCGGGAACGCCGACGCGACGACGTAGGCGGACTGCAGAGCACGCACCGCGTCGGGGCCGTCATCTGCCTCGAGGGCGGCGCGGAAGCGCGCCACGAACTCGTCGAGGCCGCCCCAGACGAGAGACTGCTTGCTCGGAAAGAGCCGAAACAGCGATCGCCGGCTGACATCCGCCTCGCGGGCGACGTCGTCCATCGACACCGCATCGAAGCTCTTCGTATCGAAGAGGCGCAACGCGACGAGCGAGACGGCATCCGGGGAGATCGTGCGCGGCCGGCCGGGGGAAGAGGTCATGGCATCCTTTCGGCACTCAGTGCTATAAACGGTGCTGACGCGCCTCGCGCCACCCGATCTCGAGGAGGAGTTCTCATGTCACCGTCATCCACCGGACGATTCGCCGGCAAGACCATCATCGTCACCGGAGCCGGATCCGGCATCGGACGCGCCACGGCTCACCGGATCGCGCACGAGGGCGGCCGCGTCGTCGCGACCGACGTCGTCGCAGAGCGCCTGGACGCCCTCATCGCCGAGCTCCCGGGCCTCGACGTCGCCACCGTCGTCGGCGACGTCTCCTCCGCCGACACCATCGACGCGCTCCTGGCTGCCGCCGGCGAACGGATCGACGGGCTCGCCAACATCGCGGGCATCATGGACGGCTTCCTGCCGCCCAGCGAGGTCGACGACGCGACGTGGGACCGCGTGTTCGCGGTCAACCTCACCGCCCCGATGCGCCTGACCCGCGCGGTGCTCCCGCGCATGATCGATGCGGGAGCCGGCTCCATCGTCACCGTCTCGTCCGAGGCCGGCCTCCGCGGCTCGGCAGCCGGAGTCGCGTACACCTCGTCGAAGCACGCCGTCGTCGGCTTCACCAAGAGCGTCGCGTTCTTCCACGGCCCGCAGGGAATCCGCGCGAACGCGGTGGCACCCGGTGCCGTCTCGACCAACATCGAGGCGCCGATGCGAAGCGAATACGCCGGGTCACGGATCGGACCGCTGATGCAGGTCGTGATCCCCCCGGTCGCCCAGGCCGAGCAGCTCGCCGCCGCGATCACGTGGCTGCTCAGCGACGACTCCGCGAACGTCAACGGTGCCATCCTTCCCAGCGACGGCGGCTGGTCCGCGATCTGAGCCCGGCTGCTCGCCGGGGCGAGCGTCCGGGACACGCCGTTCGCCATCATCCGCATCGGCGCGTCCTGGACGCTCGCCCCGGACGTTCCGCCGCGCGAACTCCCGAGACCCGCGCGCCCAGCGGCGCGAATGCGTCCTGCGACTCAGCGCACGATGAGCCGCGGCTCCACGAGCACGTGGGCCGCGCCGGCCGTCGCGGGGCGCGGGGCGACGACCGTCCCCTCCTCCCCCATCAGCAGGTCGAGAGCCCCGGATGCCACGCGCTCGGGTAGCTGCTCGACGCTCGAGAGACCGAGCGCCTCGGCGGCGGGGGTGTTGTCGAAGCCGACGACGGGGACGTCCGCGCGCCCGGCGACCGTCGTGGCGAGGTGCGCGCCGATGGCGAGCGAGTCGCTCGCGCAGACGATCCCGTCCACCTCCGGGTCGTGAGCGAGCCCCGCGGCGATGACGTCGCGGGCGAGGGCGACGTTGTCCTCGACGACCCAGCGCGGACCGGCGGCGGTTCCGACGCTTTCGCGCCAGCCGCGTTCGCGCTCGTCGCCCGTGCCCGAGCCGGTGGGCCAGCCCAGGAAGGCCACGCGTCGAGCCCCGCCGGCGAGGAGGTGCTCGGTCGCGGCGCGCGTGCCGGCGGCCCCATCGACGTCGACCCAGAGATGTGCGGGAGCAGCCACGTCGTCCTCGCCCCACGGACGCCCGAACGACACGAACGGCAGCCCTCGCTCGCTCAGCCACCCCGTGCGCGGGTCACCGTGGAAGGTGCCGGTGACGACGACGGCATCCACTTCTCCCCCCTCGAGCAGGTCGCCGAGGCGGTCGATCTCTTCCTCCGCCGTCCGGGCGGCATACAGGAGCACACGCATGTCGCGCTCACTCGCCCTCTCGGTGAGGGCATGCACGAAGCGGTCGAGCACGACGCCCGCAATCCCGCCGGCGTACGGATCCAGGTGGATGCCGATCGTCGAGCTTCGTCGAGTGCGCAGGCGCCGGGCGGCAGCGTGCGGGCGGTAGCCCAGTTCTGCGATGGCCGCCTCGACACGCAGACGCGTCGTCTCGCGGACGATGCCCGGCGTGTTCACGACGTTGGACACCGTCTGCCGTGACACACCGGCGACGCGTGCCACGTCTTCGACGGTGGGGGCTTTCGTCATCCGGTCCCTCCCGGGGGTCCTCGGTCATCGTAGGGCGGGCGGGATGGCTTGACAGTGTGCCCCACCGATCCGTACTTTAGTCGGACCGGAGTTTGAACGTTCAAACTTTGCCCCTCCGAACACATGCGGAGGGCTCGCATGCCTCATCAAAGGAGAGAGACACATGACACGGCACATCGCCCGCACCTGGCTCGGAGCCGGGGCGCTCCTGGCCACCGGGGCCCTCACGCTCACCGCGTGCGGTTCCGGCTTCACCGACTCGAGCGGCGCCGAGCAGTCCTCCGGCGGCTCGCTTTCGATCCTCATCGGCTCGTCGGGCGACGCCGAGACGCAGGCCGTCGAAGACGCCGTGGCGGCGTGGTCGAAGGAGTCGGGAGTCGACGCGCAGGTCCAGGTCGCGAACGACCTCCCCCAGCAGCTGTCCCAGGGCTTTGCGGCGGGGTCGCCGCCGGACCTGTTCTACCTCGCACCGGAGGCGCTGGCGGGCTACGCCGCGAATGGCTCGATCGCCGCGTACGGCGACGAGCTCGCGAACAAGGACGACTTCTACCCCTCGCTCGTGGAGAACTTCACGGTGGACGGCCAGTTCTTCTGCGCCCCGAAGGACTTCTCCACCCTCGCCCTCGTCATCAACACCGACCTCTGGCAGCAGGCCGGACTCACGGATGCCGACGTCCCCCAGACGTGGGACCAGCTGGCATCCGTTGCTGAGAAACTCACCGCCGACGGTCGCGTCGGCCTGGCCTTCGGCGCCGAGTACCAGCGCGTCGGCGCCTTCATGGCGCAGGCCGGCGGCGGCTTGCTGACCGACGGCGCGGCGACCGCGGACAGCGCGGCCAACGTCGAAGCCCTGCAGTACGTCAAGACGCACCTCGCGGACGGCACGTTCGCCTTCGCCTCCGATGTGGGCGCCGGCTGGGGCGGCGAGGCATTCGGAACCGGGAAGGCCGCGATGACCATCGAGGGCAACTGGATCACGGGCGCCCTCACCGCCGACTACCCCGACGTGAAGTACACGGTGGCCGAGCTCCCCGCCGGCCCCGGAGGCAAGGGCACGCTGCAGTTCACGAACTGCTGGGGCATGGCCGCCGACAGCCCGAACCAGGACAACGCGCGCGCCCTGGCCGAGTACCTCACGGGCACCGACCAGCAGCTGGCGTTCTCGAAGGCGTTCGGACCGATGCCGTCGATCCAGTCCGCCGCCGACGCGTGGTCCAGCGCGAACCCGAACCTGACGGCGTTCCTCGCCGGGGCCGAATACGCCCAGTTCCCGCCGAACATCGCCGGCGCCGCCGACGTCATCACCGACTTCAACGCCCAGTTGGAATCGCTGAAGACCGGTGACCCGCAAGCGATCCTCACCACGGTGCAGGGCAACCTCGAGGCGATCGCCAAGTAGGCGCGACCGTCCATGACCGCTCTCACCACCGCGCGCCGCCGCGTCGGGTCCTCCGGGATCCGGCGCGGCGAGGCCGCCGCCGGCTGGCTCTTCACCGCCCCGGTGCTGATCATCCTCGGCGTGTTCCTCCTCGTCCCGGTGCTCATGGCGCTGTGGGTGAGCTTCTCCGACTGGACCGGCCGGGGCAGTCCCTTCTCCTCGAACGTGAGCTTCGTCGGGCTCGACAACTACGCCGCCGTGACCACCGGCGGCGGACTCGCCGAGCGCGACTTCGGCACGGCGCTGCGAAACAACGCCTGGTACGTGCTCCTCGTCGTCCCGCTGCAGACCGCGCTCTCGCTCTTCCTCGCCGTCCTCGTCAACCGCGCGGTGCTGCGCGGACGCGGATTCTTCCGAACGGCGTTCTACTTCCCCTCCGTCACGAGTTCGGTGGCGATCACGGTCTTGTGGCTGTTCCTCTTCTCCACGTCGGGCGCCGTCAACGAGGTGCTGTCGTGGCTCGGGATCAACGGTCCCAACTGGTTCAGCGACCCGTCGGGAATCGTGCACAACGCGTTCGCGGCCGTGGGGATCACGAGCGCACCCGCCGCTCTCACCGACGGCACGTTCCTCGGCGTCTCATGGTGGGACTGGCTGGGCGGCCCTTCGGTGGCGATGTCGGCCTTCATCCTCATGGCCGTCTTCACGACCTCGGGGACGTTCATGCTCCTCTTCATCGCGGGCCTGCAGAACATCGGCGGCGACGTGCAGGAGGCCGCGATGATGGACGGGGCGAACGGCTGGCAGCGGTTCTGGCGCGTCACGCTCCCCCAGCTGCGCCCCGTGCTGTTCACCGTGTTGACGCTCGGGCTCATCGGCACGTGGCAGGTCTTCGACCAGATCTACACCGGAACCCAGGGTGGCCCCGGCAAGACCACGCTGACCCCCGCCTACCTCAGTTACTCCTCGGCGTTCCTCTCTCAGGAGTGGGGACAGGGCGCGGCGATCGCGTTCGTGCTGTTCGTCATCATCGTCGTCTTGACGATCCTGCAGCGGTGGGTGCTGCGCGAGCGCCCCGTGTCGCGCCGGCGCGTGCGACAGTACGAGGTGCGCGCACCGAAGGGAGGTGCGCGATGACCACCACGGCTTCCCCCGAGACGACCGTCGCGGCGCAGCAGGTCGTCGGCGCGCCCCGGCGCAAGGTCCAGAAGCACCGCATGTCGGGCAAGGCGCTGCGCTGGCAGATCGCGCTCTACGCTCTGCTGTGCGTGCTCGCCCTGATCTACATCTATCCGTTCCTCGTGCAGGTGGCGACGTCCTTCAAGCCGGATGCCGTCGCGGCGACCGACCCGATCTCGCTCGTGCCGCAGCCGTTCACGTGGGCAGCGTACGAACGGCTCTTCCTCCGCTCGGACTTCCCCGTGTGGTTCGCCAATTCGGCGGTGGTGACGGTCTTCGTGACCCTCGGGCGGGTCTTCTTCAACTCCCTCGCCGGGTACGCGCTGGCGCGCCTGCAGTTCCGCGGACGCGGCATCGTCTTCGCCGCCCTGGTGGCGGTCATGGCGGTCCCCGCGGTGGTCCTGCTCATTCCCAAGTTCCTCGTGATCAACCAGCTGGGAATCTACGACTCCTACGCGGGCATGATCCTGCCGCTCCTCGTGGATGCCGCGGGGGTGTTCATCATGAAGAACTTCTTCGAGTCGATCCCCCCGTCCGTCGAGGAGCAGGCACGCATCGACGGTGCGGGAACGTTCCGGATCTTCTGGTCCGTGGTGCTGCCCATGGCCCGGCCCGCGCTCATCACGATCGTGATCCTGTCGTTCCAGGGATCGTGGAACGAACTCAGCCACTTCGTCATCTCCACCCAGTCCCCCGAACTGACCACCCTGACCAAGGGCGTCGCCTCCCTCGCCAGCGGACAGCTCAGCCAGGGCAGTCAGTATCCCCTCAAACTCGCGGCCGCGGCCATCATGACGATCCCGGTCGCCGTGGTGTTCTTCGTCTTCCAGCGCCGCATCATGAACGCCAGTGAAGGAGCCGTCAAAGAATGACCACCGCCCCCGCCGCCTCGACGGACGCGTCGTCCACCACCGCCCCCGCCGACCCCATGTCGCTGCAACCCCTGCTGAGCGACGCCGTGATCGTGCTGCGGGCCCCGACGCAGGTGTGGTCCGACCGCGACGGCACCGTGGGCACGGCGGCCGTGCACGGGATCTACCACGGCGACGTCCGGCACGTTCGAGAGCTGACCGCATCGTGCGACGACTCCGCGATCGAGGGGATCTCCACCGCGCCCGACGGTCCTTCGCGCATCGTGTTCGGCGGCGTACTGCGGGGTCTCGACGACACCACTCCCGACCCCAAGGTGCGCCTGCTCCGCGAACGCACCGTGGTGGACGGTCGTGTCGCCGAGACCTGGACGGTGCGCTCTCGTGTGGACGTTCCGATCCGCACCACGGTGCGCCTGCGTTTCCAGCCCGAGTTCGCTCTGCTGCACGAGGTGAAGTCCGGGCACGCCCGGCCGCAGGCGAGCGAGGTCGAGATCGGCCCGGGTGGGGCGCGCGCGTCCGCTGGGCCGCAGGGACTCGAGCTCGCCGCGGCCGGTGCCGAGGTGGCATCCGGCCCCGAGGGCATCGAAGCCACCTGGCAGGTCGAGGTCCCCGCGTTCGGCGAGGCCACGGTCAGGTGGGAGCTCGCGCTGCGCGACGACACGCTCGTCGTCGGTGGCGCCCAGGCCGCGGCGCGCTGGGATGCGGCGGGCGTCGCCGCACAGGCTCCCGATCCCCGTCTGGCACGGTGGCTCACCACGGCCCTCGGCGACCTGGATGCGCTCCGGCTGGTGCTTCCGGACGACCCGGAGGACGAGTTCTTCGCCGCCGGCGCGCCGTGGTTCTTCACCCTGTTCGGCCGCGACTCCATCTGGGCCGCGCGCCTCGCGCTGCCGCTCGACCTCGATATCGCGGCATCCACTCTGCGTGTCCTCGCGCGCCTGCAGGGCACGGTCGACGACGCGCAGACCGCAGAGGAGCCCGGCAAGATCCTGCACGAACTGCGCTCGTCGTCGCTGGAGATCCCGAGCGAGGGCATCTCGCTGCCCCCGCGCTATTACGGCAGCGTCGACTCCACGCCGCTGTGGATCTGCCTTCTCGCCGATGCGTGGCGCGCGGGACTCCCCGCCGATGACGTGCGCGCGCTGCTTCCGGCCCTGCGCGGTGCCCTCGGCTGGATCCGCGACAGCGGCGACAGCGACGGCGACGGCTTCCTCGACTACATCGATCGCCTCGGGACGGGCCTCGCGAACCAGGGCTGGAAGGATTCCGGCGACTCCATCCAGTGGCGCGACGGTTCGCTCGCCGAAGGTCCGATCGCCCTGTGCGAAGTGCAGGCCTACGCGTACGAGGCCGCCCTCGCCGGTGCAGAACTCCTCGAGGAGCTCGGCGACGACCGGGATACCGCCGATGTCGCGTTCTGGCGGTCATGGGCGGCCGACCTCAAGACGCGCTTCGCTAACGCGTACTGGATCGAGACCCCCGAGGGCCGCTACCCGGCCGTCGCTCTGGACCGCGAGAAGCGGCCGGTCGACACCCTCACGAGCAACATCGGTCACCTGATCGGCACCGGCATCCTGGATGCCGATGACGAGGCGCACGTCGCGGAGCTGCTGCGCGGCGAGTCGATGTCGAGCGGATACGGCATCCGGACGATGTCGACCGGCGCGGCCGGGTACTGGCCGCTGTCGTATCACGGGGGGAGCGTGTGGGTGCACGACACCGCGATCGCCGTCCACGGCATGCGGCGGGCGGGACTGGACGACTCCGCCCGCGCGGTCGTCGAGCAATTGCTGGATGCCGCCGAGGGCTTCGCCTACCGCGTGCCCGAGCTGCACTCCGGCGACCCGCGATCGGAGACCTCCGTTCCGACGCCGTATCCCGCAGCGTGCCGACCCCAAGCGTGGTCGGCGGCGGCCGCCGTCGTGTGTCTCACGGTGCTCGACCCGCGGGACTGACCCCACCTCCTCGGAGTCCAGGACACGCGGATGCCGCCCGATCGCATCGGCGTGTTCTGGACACGGGACGTCTCTGCGGGGCACGGCACGCGGGCGAGCCACGCAGCCCACGCGACGCGCGCGTGGTCAACTCCGAGTATCAGGCGACGGGCGCGACCGTCCCGCCGGTGAGGCGCACGAGCTCGTCGAAGGTGAGCGGGAAGACGGTCTGCGGTGTTCCGCCGGCAGCCCAGATCCGCGGGTACGCCGCGAGGTCCTCGTCGACGATCGTGGTGATCGGCTCCGGGTGCCCGGTGGGCGCGACACCGCCGATCGGCTGACCGGTCGCCGCGAGCACCTGCTCGGGCGTCGCCCGGCGGATGCCCCCGCGCCCGAGGCGTCCGGCGAGAGCCGTCGTGTCGACCCGGTGCGCGCCGCTCGTCATCACCAGGAGCGGTTCGTCGTCGCTCCAGAACACCAGGCTGTTGGCGATCGCGCCGACCTCGATACCGAGCGCTTCCGCGGCGAGCACCGCGGTGTGCGCGGCTTCCGGGAGGACGACGATCTCCCCGAGGATCCCCGCCTGCTGCAAGGCGGCGGCGACCAGACGACTGCGGGCGGGAAGCGGGGTGCTCATCGCGCCAGCATAGGGCGCTCACCCGTCCCGTTCCCGGGCGGGGCGGAACGCGCGCCGCGGCCCGGCGCGGGTCAGAATGGAAGGGATGCCGCAACGCCGCGGCATCCCTGACAGTGCCGCCCACAAGGCGACCGACCAAAGGATCGCGATGACCAACGCCCTCCCCCTGCCCGAATTCGCCCACGAGCGCGTGGAGGCGGTGACCGGACGCCGAAGCGGTCTGTTCATCGCCGTCGCGCTGCATTCCTCGGTGCTCGGCTCCGCCCTCGGCGGCGCCCGCCTGTGGACCTACCCGCACTGGAGCGACGCCCTCGGCGACGCCCTTCGCCTCTCCGCCGCGATGACGCTGAAGAACGCCGCGGCCGGGCTCGACGCCGGCGGCGGGAAGTCGGTCATCGGCCTCCCGGAGGGCACGATGCTCGACGCGGACCGTCG
The DNA here is from genome assembly GCF_047238045.1 of Microbacterium canaveralium. Taxonomy (NCBI): domain Bacteria; kingdom Bacillati; phylum Actinomycetota; class Actinomycetes; order Micrococcales; family Microbacteriaceae; genus Microbacterium; species Microbacterium canaveralium. The sequence goes on from NZ_JBDFMA010000003.1 coordinate 2,213,338, forward strand.
TCGCGCCGCGTTCCTCGACCTCGGTGACGTCGTCGAGAGCCTCGGCGGGCTCTACCGCACGGCCGAGGACGTGGGCTCCACCACCGACGACATGCTGGTTGTGAGCGAACGCACGGCACACGTCGTCGGCCTCCCCGATGCGGTCGGCGGCTCGGGCGAGCCCGCGGGCCCGACCAGCCTCGGTGTGTACGCGTCACTGGTGGCCACGCTCGAGCGCGCGGTGGGTTCCGGCGACGTCCGCGGTCGTCGGATCACGGTCGCCGGTCTTGGGCAGGTGGGCAGCCGCCTCGCGGAGCGGCTGGCCGCCGAGGGGGCGGTGCTGACGGTCACCGACGTCAATCCCGCGAAGCGTGCCCTGGCCGCGACTCTCGGCGCCTCCTGGGTGGAGCCGGGCGAGGCGCACCTCATCGCCGCGGACCTGTTCGTCCCCGCGGGGATCGGCGGCGTCCTCACGGAGGACGTGATCGATGCGCTCGACGCGCGTGCCGTCTGCGGGCCCGCGAACAACCCCCTCGCGGAGCGCTCCGGCGCCGACCGGTTGGCCGCGCGCGGGATCCTCTACGCCCCCGATTTCGTCGTCAACGCCGGCGGTGTGATCTACCTCGATCTCGAGGCCAAGCAGCTCGGATCACGCGAGACGATCATGCGACGCGTCGCGGGCATCGGCGACACCCTTCGGCGCGTTTTCGACGAGGCCGAAGCCCGCGGGGTGACCCCCCTCGCCGCTGCGGAGGGGCTCGCGGGCGAGCGCCTGCGCACCGGCGCTTCCGCCGACGCCCTCGTCTGAAACGAAGAAGAACCCCGGATGCCTCGGCATCCGGGGTTCTTCTTGTCTGTCAGTGGGCCGCGTCGTAGGCCTCGAGCACCGTCGATGAGATGCGACCGCGGGAATTGATCGAGTAGCCGTTCGCCTCCGCCCAGACGCGCACGTCGCCGAGGTCGCGGGAGGATTCGGAGCGGGCTTTCGTGGTTCGTCGCGCGCTCGCCGGAACGGAACCCAGAGGGCGGCCCGCCGAAACGAAGGGCTCGAATGCATGACGAAGCTTCGTCGCATTCTCGGTAGAGAGATCGATTTCGTAGGCGCGACCCTCGACAGAGAAATGAATGGTCGTCCCGTGGTCGATGATCGACCCGTCGAGATCGTCGATGAGTTGCGTGATCTGCTTCTTTGCCATGCCGGCAATTGTATGTCGCCGAGATGTGCACAATCCGTGAGAAGCAACGGACTTCACCCCTGAAATAACCCCGCTGAACCCAGCGCGGTCATTCTCCGCGCGATCGCGCTCCGCCCTCGATGGTGGAGATGCGGTGGTCTTCGCCGTGAGTGAGTTCGGCCGAGAGAAAATCCGGGTCGAGCGGAAGCAGGAGCGAGAACTGCGCGAATGCGGAGACCCGAAGAATTGCCTCGTCGATGCGCACGTCGAGGACGTGTCCGCCCACGAGTCGGTCGGCACTCAAGAAATGCAGATGGAGACCGGCGACCGTGATGCCCTGATAGATGCCCGGCATCCAGAATCCCACGATCACGCCCGCGCGGTCGATCGTCTCCGTTTCGATCTGCTCGGCGGCGACGGCGGCGAGTGGACGCGCAGGCACTCCTTCGCGGGCCGTGACGCGCGTCCGGATGCGTGCCACCACGCCGTCGATCCGCACCGCGTGGAACAGATTCCGGCTAAGGAGCCGGTCCTCGACGGCGGCGGTGAGGGCGTCGAGGTCGGCATCGACCACCGACTCCCCCGCCACCTCACCGAAATGACAGACGTCGGCGAACGGCAGCGTTTCGTCGTCGGCCATGCGACGAGGAGCGGAATCCACCGTGCATTCGAAGGCCTCGCCGTCGATGAGAAGGACTTCGCCGCCCAGACCTTCGCAGCAGCCGATTCCGGTGTCGCCCCATCGACGGAGCTGGGAAACCGGGATGCCCGAGGAGTAGACCCCGGTCATCAGCGCGTCCAGAACGGCGAACTGGGTCACCGCACCGTCACGCAGCGGCGTTCCGCCCTCCGTCGATGGCACGCCGTCGGTCTCAGGAATTGGCGGCGCCGTAGGCCTCGAGCACGGTGGCGGGAATGCGCCCACGATCGCTCACGGTGTGCCCGTTCGCACGTGCCCATTCACGGACGGCCGCCAGATCGATGTCGCTCGACCGACGCGAGGAGCGCGCGCGGCGCGGCGTGGACGTCGCCCGGCCGACGGGGCGTGCGACGTCCACGAAAGGCGCGACGGCGGCGTAGAACTTGTCGGCATTGCGGTCGGAGAGGTCGATTTCGTAGGAGCGACCCTCGACCGAGAAAGTGATCTGCTTTCCGTCCCCTTCTTCGAGAACGGTTCCGTCGAGATCGTCAACAAGATGTGTGATGTGCTTAATCGCCATGATATGGAGAACCATACACCTTTGATCTATTCGGAGCCGAAGCGCCTGTGGATGTGCTAGCTCACCGTCGGGCAGAAGACCACCGATAGGCACGATGCCGACGACCCCACTATCCTCCCGGGGTGGCGTTCGCTCCTGGAACGCCCTGGACAGAGGAAGTGCCGAGTGAGTCTTTTCCGCACGAAGTCGGTGGAGCAATCCATCGCCGATACCGATGAGCCGGAGTTCCGGCTGAAGAAGTCCCTCAGCGCTCTCGACCTCACCGTCTTCGGCGTGGGTGTCGTGATCGGCGCGGGGATCTTCACGCTCACCGGCCGCGCCGCGCACGAGGTCGCGGGGCCCGCGATCGTCTTGAGTTTCGTGGTCGCCGCCATCGCGTGCGGACTCGCCGCGATGTGTTACGCGGAGTTCGCCTCCACCGTCCCGGTCTCCGGGTCGGCGTACACGTTCTCCTACGCCTCTCTCGGCGAACTGTTCGCCTGGATCATCGGCTGGGATCTGATCCTCGAGATGTTCCTCGGCGCCAGTGTCGTCGCGCAGGGATGGAGCGCGTACCTCAGCGCATTCCTGGGGCAGCTCGGTATCGTCCTCCCCCAGGAGGTCGCGTACGGGGGTGTGATCGATCTGCCCGCGGTCCTCCTCGTCCTCGTGCTCGGCGGCCTCATGACGCTCGGCATCAAGGAGTCGCTGCGCGTGAACCTTGTGCTGGTCGCGGTGAAGCTGTTCATCGTCCTGTTCGTGATCGTGGCGGGTCTGATGTTCGTCAATCCCGCCAACTACCAGCCCTTCATCCCGGACAGTCAAGCCAGCGAGACCGCATCGGGCCTGACGCAACCGCTATTGCAGTTCCTGTCGGGTCTCGAGCCCGCGACGTTCGGTGTGGGCGGCATCCTCGCCGGGGCCGCACTGGTCTTCTTCGCCTACATCGGCTTCGACGTCGTGGCCACGACCGCCGAGGAGACGAAGAAGCCGCAGCGCGACATGCCGATCGGCATCATCGCCTCGCTCGTGATCTGCACGGTCCTCTACTGCGCCGTCGCCCTCGTCGTGACCGGGATGGTCTCGTACCGCGACCTCGACCCCGCCGCCGCCCTCGCGAATGCGTTCGTCTACCACGGGCAGGGGTGGATGGCCACGGTGATCTCGGCCGGAGCCGTCGCGGGCCTCACCACGGTGGTGCTGACGCTGCTCATCGGTGCCACGCGCATCATCTTCGCGATGTCCCGCGACGGCCTGCTCCCCCAGCGCCTCGCGAAGGTGCACCCTCGATTCCGCACTCCCTGGGTGATTTCGATCGTCGTGACGATCATCGTGGCGATCGTGGCAGGCGTCACTCCCGTCGGTGTTCTGGAAGAGATGGTCAACATCGGCACGCTCTCGGCCTTCGTGCTCGTGTCGATCGGTGTCGTCGTGCTGCGGCGCACTCGTCCCGACCTGAAGCGCGGGTTCCGTGTGCCCCTGAGCCCCGTGCTGCCGATCCTCTCTGCCCTCGTCTGCACGTATCTCATGCTCAACCTGTCGGTCGAGACGTGGTTGCGGTTCCTCATCTGGCTGGCGCTCGGATTCGTCATCTACTTCGCCTACTCCCGAGGTCACACCCGCGTGGGCACCGGCGACTTCCTCGACCCGTCGAAGCCACGGGTGGTCGGACCTCCCACGCCGTAGACCTGCGACAGCGGATGCCACGACGCGCCTCGTCGTGGCATCCGCTGTCTCAACCGGTCGAGAACCGCTCCACACCGAGGACGCCGAGCAGGCGGATCTTCTCCTCCGCCTCACTGCGCGGCTCGGGGGTCAGCACGAGCAACGCCTGGCCGCGATCCTCCGTGAACAGCACCTGGCAGTCGACCTCGATCTCGCCGAGCTCGGGGTGCACGAGCACCTTGTGGTCGGCGAACCGCTGCGCGACCTCCTGCCGTTCCCACAGCAGACGGAACTCCTCACTGCGCGCGAGGAGCTCGGCCACGAGCTCCCCCGCGGTCGACGCCGGGCCGAGGATGCCGTAGGCCGAACGCAGCCCCGCCACGATCGCGCGACTCTGACGCTCACGGTCGTGCTCGGGATAGATCGCACGGTCCCCGTGCGGAGCCACGAACCACCGCCACGCCTCGAACCGCGCCCACCCCCGGGCACTGACGTGATCGCCGAGCAGGGCGATGCCGAGGGCGTTCTGAGCCAGCGTCTCGCCGAGATGCGAGATCACCAGGGCCGGGGTGTCCGACAATCGCGCGAACACCCGCTGCAGGGCCGGCGTGATGTGATCCGCGCGGCCGAGCCGGTCCGGCACGGCGTGCCCGGCAAGACGGAAGAGGTAGTCGCGCTCGTCGCTGGTCAGGCGGAGCGCTCGCGCGAGCGCCGCGAGGACCGGGGTGCTCGGCTGGGGGCCGCGTTGCTGTTCCAGGCGTGTGTAATAGTCGACCGACATCGACGCGGCGGCCGCGACCTCTTCCCGCCGGAGCCCCGCCGTCCGCCGTCGCGGGCCCTCGGTCAACCCGACGTCGGCGGGGCGCAGCGCCTCGCGACGCGCCCGCAGGAAGTCCGCCATTCCCGTCCGATCCATCCCCCTATCCTGCTCGGTCGGGCGGGCGGCATCCAGGGATCGCGGGTCCCCCGACGGGAGGGGCCTGGATGCCGCTCGCCCACCGCCGAAGACTCGAGACATGAACATCACCGGAAACACCGTTTTCATCCCTGGAGCCACCAGCGGCATCGGCCTCGCCCTCGCCGAGCGTCTCCACGCCGCGGGCAACAGCGTCATCGTGGGCGGACGCCGCCAGGCGCTCCTCGACGAGATCGCCGCGACGCACCCGGGCATCGACACCGTGCGCATCGACACCGCGGACGCACAGTCGATCACCGACGCCACGCGTGTCGTCGTGGAGCGACACCCCGAGCTGAACGTTCTGGTCACGATGGCCGGCATCATGCGGGTCGAGGACTGGACGAGCGGCACGGACGTTCTCGCCTCCGCCGAGGAGATGGTCACGACCAATGTCCTCGGACCGCTGCGCCTCATCGCCGCCCTCCTGCCACACCTTCAGCGACAGCCGGACGCCACCGTGATGACGGTGTCGTCGGGTCTCGCCTTCGTTCCGCTGCGCGTGACGCCGACCTACAACGCGACCAAGGCGGCGATCCACATGTTCAGCGAATCGCTGCGGCTCCAGCTCGAGGGCACGTCGGTAGCGGTGCTCGAGCTCGAACCGCCGTCCGTCGCGACCGACCTGCTCCCCGGTCAGCGCGAGAGCGCGTTCGCTATGCCGCTGGACGAGTTCGCCGACGAGGTCATATCGATCCTCCGCGACCGTCCGCAGGATCAGGAGATCCAGGTCGAGCGCGTCGCCTTCCTCCGGCATGCCGAGGCACGGGGCGACTACGCCGAGACCGTCCGCGCCGTCAACGCTGCCGACCCGCACTGACGGCAGCACGCCCCCCAGGACCAGGGGCCGCCGCTTCGATCCCGTAGGGTGAGAAAACCGACGACCACTGCTCTTGGGGGGCTCCATGGGGATCGCACGCACGTGGGTCCTTCCGATTCTGCGCATGCTTCTGGTGGCGATCATCGCCGCCGCATTGATCAAGCTGGCGTTCTTTCCCGACGGGCCCGCCGAGGCCGATCCGGCCCAGCCGACCGGGACCATCGTCGAACCGACGGTCGCGGTGGCCTCGGGCACGATCACGAATGACGTGGTGATCAAGGCCACGGTGTCGGCCGACCCGGCGGTCCCGCTGAAGTCGACCGCGGCAGGCACGGTCAACAAGATCTTCGTCGCCCAGGGCGCGGCCGTCGCCCAGGGCGACGTGATCTTCAACGTCAAGGTGCCGATCGAGCGCGACCCGGCCGACAGCGTGGATGCCGAGGGCAAGCCGAAGCCGGCGATCTTCCGTTACGAGGACGTCGAGGCGCCCATCGGCGGCACGCTCAGCTCCCTGTCTGTCATCGCGGGTCAGGAGATCGCTGTCGGTGCGGCAGCCGGCAACGTCGCGCCGCCGTCGTTCTCGGTCTCGGGCAGTCTCGAGCCGGCGCAGCAGTACCGCCTGCTGAATCGCCCCGGAGACGCGAGTGTCACGATCACCGGCGGCCCCGCGGCGTTCACGTGCACGAACCTGCGGATCTCGACGCCGTTGGCCGGGAGTTCCGCGGAAGACACCACCTCTGCCGCCGCGGGCGGTGCGGGTACCGCGGGCTCGAGCACCACGGCGACCTGCGCCGTGCCGGGCGACGTCACCGTCTTCGCGGGACTTGCCGCCGAGATGACGATCGCCGGAGGCAAGGCGGAGAACGTCCTCGTGGTCCCCACGACCGCCGTTCGCGGAGCCGCGCAGAGCGGTTCGGTGTGGGTCTCGACCGCGGACGGGGCGACCGAGGAGCGCCCGGTGGCGCTCGGCCTCACCGACGGTACCCAGGTGCAGATCACCGAAGGGCTCACCGAGGGCGAGGAGATCCTCGAGTTCGCGCCGGGCGCCATGGGGACCGCGCCGGACGGGTGCACCACCTACCCGGACGGATCGATGTACTGCGAACCGGCTGCGCAGCCGTGAGCCTGCTGGAGCTGCGCGAGGTCACTCGCACGGTCATCCCCCCGGACCAACCCGCCCTGACGATCCTGTCGGGTGTCGACCTCACGATCGACCCCAGGGACCACGTCTCGATCGTCGGCCGCTCCGGCTCGGGAAAGTCGACGTTGCTGAACCTGTTGGGTCTTCTCGACCTGCCCACGAGCGGTGAGGTCACCTTCGACGGAGAGCCGGTCCGACGGCTGTCGACGGCGCGACGCGATCGCCTTCGCGGTGCGGCCGTCGGGTTCGTCTTCCAGCAGTTCAACCTGCTGCAGGGACGCACCGCACTGGAGAACGTCACGATGCCGTTGCTCTACTCCAGCGGACGCACGTTCTGGCGGCGCACGAAAGTCGCCGCCGAGATGCTGGATCTGGTGGGCCTCGGTCACCGCCTCCACAGCATGCCCGACCGGCTGTCGGGCGGGGAACAGCAGCGCGTCGCGATCGCCCGGTCCCTCGTGCGCGGCCCGCGCCTCATCCTCGCCGACGAACCGACCGGCGCGCTCGACCTCGATACCGGACAGAGCGTCATGCAGCTGATCGACGACGTCGCCGAGAGCACCGGCGCCGCTCAGGTGATCATCACGCACGACCCGATGATCGCGCGACGCGCCCGCCGACACTTCCGCTTGGATCGCGGCATCCTGACCCCCGTCGACGACCCCGCGTTCGAGCCGCGCACGCGTCGCGACGTCCGGGAGATGGCGCCCACCGCGCCCGACGCCGACATCGAGGAGAACCCCTGATGCGTGCGCTGTCGAGCCTCGTCGGCTCGCTCCTGGAGGCGTGGCAGGAGGTGCGCGTGCACCGCACGCGCGTGCTCCTGTCGCTCATCGGCGTCGCCGTGGCGGTGTGCTCCCTCGCGACCGTCGTCGCCCTCGGGGCGATCGTCCAGCAGGCGAACCAGGAGATGAGCGAACGCCAAGGCGGTCGTCCCGCGAGCCTGAACGTGTCCGCCTTCCGTTCCGACGGCGAGATCGATCCGGCGCGGATGGATGCCGCCTGGAAGGACGTCATCGAGCGGTACGGCATCACCTACGCGACACGCGCGCAGCAGACGTCGCAGCTGGTTCCGTTCGTCAGCGGCGTCGCCCAGGTCGCGACGCAGGCGGTGGATCAGCCGTACGGAGAGATGCACCGCGTCAGAATGCTCGAGGGCGAGTGGTTCACGCCCGTGGATGCCGAGCAGCTGGCGCCGCGACTCATCGTCAACCAGATCTTCTGGGACCGGATGGGACGCCCCGACCTGTCCACCCACCCCGTCGTGGCCCTGGGCGGACAGGCCGTTCCCGGCGCGCCGTCCGGGATCGCCCCGGGCGGGACCACGGCCGTCGTCGTGGGGGTCACGCCGTCACTCACCTGGGAGACCGAGCCGTCGATGTTCATGCTCGCCGCTCAGGCCCAAGCCGTTCAGGATGCCGCGATCGGGCGCAGCGGCGCCGACGCCACCGCGAGCTCGCCGTACGGCGGGGCTCCGCAGTCGCAGTACGAGATGTGGGTGCCACCCGAGCTCGCGGATCAGCTGACCACCCTCGTCACGCGCGACCTCACCGCCGCGCTCGGCGACGGCGCGCAGGTGAATGTCAGCCGGCAGGACTGGGCCGCGTACGGTGAGGACCCGTTCCTCGTGACCAAGATGGTCGTCATCGGCATCGCCGTGCTCGTTCTTCTCCTGGGAGCGCTCGGCCTGGTGAACATCGCACTGGTGACCGTGAAGCAGCGCGTACGCGAGATCGGCATCCGCCGCAGCTTCGGCGCCACCGCCGGCCGCGTGTTCTTCGCGGTGATGATGGAGAGCGTCGTCGCCACCGTCGTCGCGGGAGCCGTCGGGGTGATGGCATCCATTCTCATCGTGCAGTCGCCGTGGCTGCGCGATCTCGTCGGCCAGGGCATGGTGAGCGACTTCCCCCCGTTCCCGGTGGATGCCGCTGTCACCGGGCTGGCTGCCGCGACCGCGGTGGGAGCACTCGCCGGGCTGCTGCCGGCGCTCGTCGCCGTGCGCGTGAAGGTGATCGAGGCCATCCGATACTGACCCGTCGGCGGTGTGCACTCGACCGGTGTCGCCGCCCACCCGGCTCGTGCCCGCGACGATGCGCCACGCCGCTCGGGGCCGCCCGCCGCCGGAGAAGCGGTTCGCACGACGGGTTGTCTCTGCGCACGCGGTATCAGCTGCTTGCGACCCATGAACGAACTGCTTGAATCTTCGCGCCATGGGGTTTGACGACAACGCAACGGCGCCATGATCGAGCGCCGTTCTCAGCGGAAGGACGATGAAGGGTGACCCATTCGCGCAGCAGGATCGGTCTGACGGCACGCGTCGCCACCGCCGCCACGGTCGTTGTCGGAGCGGTCGCGGTTCCTCCGGCCGCGTCCGCGCTCAGCACCGCCGATGTGACGGTCGAGGGATCAGCCCTCGCCGGCACCACCCGCGCCGGCGGGGTCTTCGATGTCGTGGTGCGGGCCCCCGCGGGCGTCACGGTGAAATTCAAGCTCGACGGGACGTATCTCGGACAGGACTCGACGGCTCCCTTCACCTGGCCCATCCGCACGACGGCCGGTCCACACACCGTCAACGTGCGATGGGAGGACGAGGGCGGCCGCCACGAGACCGACGCGACGTTCTCCGTCGCGACGGCGGTCTCCACGGGTCCCGCGCAGCCCGCACCGAGCCCAGCCGCCCCGTCACCTACCTCGCCGTCACCTACCTCACCGGCACCGACTTCACCGGCACCGAGCCCGGCCGCCCCGTCCCCGACCTCCGGTGCCGATCGCGCGACAGTGACAGTCTCGACGTCGGCGCAGCTGGCCGCCGCGCTCTCCTCGGCGACGGCAGGACAGACGATCCGGCTGAACGACGGTACCTACACCGGCCGATTCGCCGCGACGGCTTCGGGTACGGTGGCGCAGCCGATCACGCTCACCGGCTCGCCCCGCGCCGTGCTGACGACGGGAAAGACCTCGGCGGGCTATGCCCTGCACGTCACCGGAGACCACTGGAACATCTCGGGGTTGACCGTGACCCGCGCGGCGAAGGGAATCGTCCTCGACGGCTCCAGCTACACCGTCGTCGACGGGGTCGACGTCGGCAGCATCGGCGAGGAAGCGGTGCACCTGCGCACCGGTAGTACGCACGTAACCGTCCGCAATTCGCGCATCCATGACACAGGACTGACCAACCCGTCGTACGGCGAGGGGATCTACGTCGGAAGCGCGAAAAGCAACTGGGCGTCCGTCATGGGCTCCTCCGGCACGCCAGACCGCTCCGACGACGCCCGGATCCTCGGCAACACGATCTCCCGCACCTCCGCCGAAGGCATCGACATCAAGGAAGGGACCACGGGTGGCGTCGTAAGCGGGAATACCTTCACGGACGCCGGCTACTCGGGCCAGAACTACGGAGACTCGTGGGTCGACGTGAAAGGCAACGGTTATCTTCTCGAGGGGAACCGCGGATCCGGCACCCTCCTCGATGCCTTCCAGGTGCACGTCGCCCTGTCCGGGTGGGGACAGAACAACGTGTTCCGCCACAACGTCGTCACCGGGGGCGTCCCCGGCTACGAGGTATCCGTCCAGTCAGGCGCGATCGCAACCATCGTCGCCTGCGCACCCTCCGGCGCAGCGAAGGGCCTGACCAACATCACGTGCACCGGCTGACACCGCCGCAGCGGGCGTCAGCGGTCGGCTAGGGCGTCACCGCGGAGCAGGCGACGTTGCTGAACCCCTCGCCGGCATCCGACGCGGAGTTGTCGCATCCGACGATGTTGCCGAGCCGGTCCGTCACGGCGTAGCCGAATCCGGGCCCGTTCACGTCGGCCATGTTGGCAGCGAAGACATTCCCCCGCCCCCACCCGTCCACGATCTCGTGGGTCTGATAACCGTCGCCGGGTGAGTGGCTACCGGTGTTCCCGCGGACCACCCAGTCGTTGCCCTTGATGTCCACCCACGAGTCCGCGCCATCCTCGACGAGGTGCGCACCGTCGAGGACGTTGTCCTCCACGCGGCCGCCCGTCGTCCCCTCCTTGACGTCGACGCTCTCCGCCGTCGTGCCCGAGATGTGGTTCCCGATGATCACGTTGCGGTCGCTGCGATCGGGCTCGCAGTCCGTGATGTCGCACCAGTTGCTCTCGGCCGTCCCGATGTAGACACCCTCGCCGAACTTCGCCCGACGCTTGCCCGTGTCGTGGATGACGTTTCCCGACACGACGTTGTCGGTGCTGTGCGCCCGCAGGTGCACCGCCTCATCGCCGGTGTCCGAGACGGTCAGGCCCGCGATGGTCGTGTGCGTGACCCCGTCAGCCATGAGTCCCTTCTGACCGTTGCGGATGCCGAATCCCTCGATCCGCCAGTTGGCCACACCGTCCAGATGGAGCACGTAGCCATCGTCCACCCCGCCGCCGTCGAGAACGGCGTCGGAGCCACCGCACAGTCGGATCGGTGCGTCCGCCGTACCGCTCGCCGTCGCCGAGAATTTTCCGGGATACACCCCCGGCTGAAGCCGGATCGAATCTCCCGGTTCTGCTTCGTCGAGAGCCGCCTGCAGTTCGGGAGCAGTCGCGACGACGACGGTGGCATCCGTGCAGTCGACGCCACCGGCTGAGGCATCCGGCGGCGCCACGGTGGTCGGACCCGTCGCCGGGTCCGAGGGGCGCGGCTCCGTCCCGGGGGCGGACGTTCCGCGGACCAGGGCGACGACGATCCCGGCGATCACGACCGCGGCGACGACGACGACCAGAATGATCGCGAGGGGGCGCCCGCGCCGCATCAGGGCCGTGCTCGCAGGGACTCGGGCGAGACGATCCCGCTGCTCAGCGATGTCAGCGGCACGTGGTGCTCGTACGGGTGGCGGAACGCCCCGAAGTGACGGTCCTTCCTCGTCGTCGCCGTCACGAGCAGCAAGACTCCCAGCCCCAACCAGATGACCGTCAGCGGCTGGAAGACGAACCTCAGCGCCGACGTCACCGTGACAGCCGGGTGCCACCGGTCGGTGTCGTTCTCCCCGATGAACGCGCCGTTCGAACCGTCCGATCGCACCGCGGTGCTCCCGTCGCCGCCCAGCTCGTTGCCCGCGATCGTCGTGCCGGCCACGTCACCCACGAGAAGGATGGCGTGGTTGGACACCCCGCGGACCACGTTGCCCGTGACCTCGGCATCGGCGTTGCGTACGTTCATGCCGGTCTCCGATCCCGTGACGGTGTTGCCCGTGACCACGGCGCCCGTGACAGACTCGCGGATCGCGATGGACTTCGCGGTCTGGTCGACGAACTCGTTCCCGGTGACCTGGACGTCGGCTGCGCCGCGGTCGAGCACGACACCGTCCGGATTACGGGTGAATCGGTTCTGAGTGATCTGGATGCCACTCCCACCCGTGACCTCGAGGCCGTAACGACCGTTGTCCGCGATGTTCCCCCCGTCGAGGACGTTGTCGCCGAAGCTCTCGACGGTCGTCCCCGACGCGCTGGGCCCATCGGCCAGCGATTGCCCGTCCATGGAGACACCGTTGCGACCGTTGTGGGCGGCCACCACGTTCTGCAGGGTGACCCCCGTCGACGAGCGCCCGATGGTCACTCCGTCGACGGCGTTGTCGACCGACGTCGAATCCGCGACGAGGCTCGAAGACACCCCCCGGTGGAACGTGATCCCGTCCACGAGGCTGCCCGTCACGGAGCTGCGCGAGATCGTCACGTCGTGCGCACCGGAGACGAAGATGCCGAAGGCATTTCCGACCATGGCCGAGTCCGTGATGGTGGCGGTCGCCAGGCCCACGTCGGCCGGTACCGCTGTGGCATCCACATCATCGGCACCGTCGATCGCGCTGGCGGCGTCGACGACGGGAGCGCCCGGAGGCGCGGCGATCTTCCCGCCGGATTGCATGATCCCGGCGAGGGCGGGATCGCCCAGGTCGTCGGTGCCGGTGACGGCCAGCCCGCCCGTGCTCCCGCTCCAGAAACCCAGGGACGACACCGCGGCGTGGCTGAGGTCTGCGGTGCCGCCGATCACCCGGAGGTAGGCGCGCCCGTCGCGGGTGTCCGTGTCCGGAGTTCCGGCCGCGCTGTTCCAGCTCGTGATGGATGCCGTGGCATCCGCCGTTCCGGCCATCTCCAACCTTCCGCCGAACGCGACGATCGAGACGAATCCGCTCGGCGAACTCTCCATCCGGAGATCGACCGGCCCGAGGGCGAGGGTCGCTCCCTGCATGACGGCGAGGTTCTCCTTCAGCAGATACGACCCGTCCTCGTTCCTCGTCAGCGATTCCGGCCCGAGGACGCCGAGGTCGTCGAGTGTGTACGGCTCGGCCCGCGCGGGGAGCACCAGCGTGAACCGGTCGCCGGTCTGGAAGCGGTACGGCTCGCGCACCGACAGCTCCCACGATGCAGCCGAAGCGACCTTGCGGACGTAAACGACGCGTTGAGCTTCCTCTTCGACCAAGCGCGCCTCGGTCGTCGGATCGCCGGGGTAGAGCGCGCCCTGCACGTTGCCGTTGCGAGCGATCTCGTTGAGTCCGTACGCCTCCTGTTCGACGGAGGGAGCGAACACCTGCGCGGCTGTCAACGCGGCCCCGCCGCCGACGACGAACGCCGCCGCGACCACCGCCACTGCCGTACGCCCCCTCACGACGTCACCGCCGGCTCCAGGGCGACGCCCTGAGGTTCGAGCGTGCGAGCCGTCTGGCCATCGCCGCCCATCTGGTCGGCGTGGCGGGTCAGCCAGCCCTGCTTGTTCATCGTGACGAAGGCGAACGTCTTGACCGGCAGCGCGATGAAGATCACCACGACCGCGTAGAGCGGCAGGATGAGGAAGTCGGCGGGGTTACGACGCAGGTGGGAGAAACCGCGGATCCCGCGTCCCAGGAGCACCCAGCCGACCGCGGCCAGGACACCCAGCACCGAAAGGTCCAGGCGGCTGAACACGAGGTAGAACATGGTCAGTCCCATCGTCACCGGGGTCAGCAGGATCTGCAGCACGGTCACCTTCGTCACGAAGGGCACCTTCCAGAGCCAGCCCTTCGCGATCGCGGTGAGGTAGCAGCGGTACGAGTTGCGGCTCCAGCGGACACGCTGCTTCACGAACGCTCGGAAGGTGTCCGGGAACATACTGAGCGCGCGTGCCGAAGACTGGTGCACCGTCTTGTAGCCGGACGCCAGAATGAGCCACGTCAGGCGTCCGTCGTCGCCGGCGATGCAACGTCGACCGAGGAAGAACTCGTTCTCCAGATGATCGAGCACGGCCATCACGGCGTCGCGTCGATAGGCGGCGGTGCGACCCGACAGGCACGGAACCGCACCCGCGCGACCCATGGCCGGAACGTAGTCGTAGTAGCGGAGGTCGACCATCCAGTCGGCGATGCGACGCCACACGCTCGTCCGCGCCTGAAAGACGTTCTGGTGAGTCCCCACTCCACCCACGAGTGGATCGATGAAAGGCTTCTGAACCGCCACGAGAAGCCCGTGGCGCCACCAGGTGTCGGAATCGGTGAGCACGAGGACCTCGCCGACGGCGAGTCGGATTCCGGCCCCCAGGGCGGATCGCTTTCCCACATGGTGGAAGAGGATGGGCCGCACACTGTCGTCACCCAGCGCGACGATTCGCTCGTACGCCTCGAGATCCTTGACGTCGAGCACGACGATGATCTCGGTCGGGCTCTGCGCTCGCCAGGACTCGAGACAGCGCATCAGGATGTCGGGATCCTCGTGATACGACGGCACGATGACCGACGTGGTCGTCCGGAAGTCCGACTCGATCGGTCGCGCGCGACGCGACAGGATGAAGCGGTAGAGCCAGAGTCCCCACACCACCACCCCCGCGATGGCGAGAGGGAAGTAGCCGGCGACGTCGGTGAGGACGTCCTGGACGTTCTGCCCCACCGCGGAAGAGGCGGTGATGGGGAGGGGGGCTATGGAAATGGGCACTCGCGTCATCGGTGGACGTCGTTTCTCACGAAGGGACAGGGCGATCACGCGGCGGTCAAAGAGACCAAAGCTGGGCGACGGCGACCATCACCCGGGCGAGAACCGGAGGTCCCTTCGGGAACCCATGTTCGGATGTGCGATGAGGCGCAAGTAGAGCCGTGTTCGGGAGAATGCGTCCGGGGGTCGACACCTGGTCGATCGCAACGTATACGCGCGGGCGTGCCCCGCGGCTGCGCGCGAGAGTCGGGAAGTGAGTCGCTGCTGCCCCGTGCCGTGATCGTCGATGTCGCCGCCGAGGGAGCGCCATCCGTCCTTACGGCTCGGGTCCCCGGGGACGATCGACGCGGCACGAACGAAGCGGTCGGCGGGTCGTGATCGACCCGGCCGACCGCTCACTGCGGCGAGGCGTCTCAGCCGGTGACGGTGCCCTTCGACGCGGCGAGTTCGCGACCGTACGTCACGGCGTCACCCTCGGCCTTGAGCTTGAGCGCCAGGGCCGTGTCGGCGAACGCGTCGAGCGCCGGGTTGACGCCGACGAGAGTGAACGGACGCTCCACGACGCGCAGATCGAGTCCCCAGACGTCCTCGAGCACGCGACGGAGCCAGCCGGTCGAGTGGTCCCAGCCCTCCTTGGGCGTGCCCGGGGCGTAGTTGCCGCCGAGAACGGTGACCAGGGTGGCGGGCTTGCCGCGGAGAGCCGTGCCCTGCGGGTCGATGCGCGGGTCGGTGTACGCCAGGTCGAACCACGTCTTGAAGTGCTGCGAGACGCCGTAGTTGTACAGCGGGACGGCGAAGAGCAGGGCGTCCGCTCCGATGAGCTCGTCCGCGAACGTCGTCGCGAGGGCCTGAGCCTCACGCTGACCGTCGGTGCGCTCCTCTGCCGAAACGAACTTGCCCGTGACGGCATCCGCCCACGCGGTCGCCGGGACGGGCTCGGAGGCGAGATCCCGCCGACTGACGGTGGAGTCGGGGTGGGCGGCGATCCACTCCTGCTCGACGAGGTCAGCGAGCGACCGGCTCGCGCTCGATGCGGGCAGGATGCTGGCATCCAGGCGGAACAAGGACATGGGGCTCCAATCCGAAAGTGAGAGTCGCTCTGAAAATATGAGCGACTAAGCAGACTGTAGCACGCGTACGATAGGACCATGACCGAGGTTCCGGATGCCGAGATCAAGGCCTGCGACGCCGCGGTGACGCTCGCCTTCTCGGTGCTCGGCAAGCGGTGGAACGGCATGATCCTGTCGTCTCTGGGCGCGGGCGCGACGACCTTCGTGGGCCTTCGCCGGGCCGTTTCCGGAATCAGCGACGCGGTTCTGTCGGACCGACTCGCGGAGCTGTCCGGAGCAGGACTCGCCGCGCGCACGGTCGAGGCGGGGCCACCGGTATCGGTCTCCTACGAACTCACTGACGCGGGGCGTCGCCTGCTGCCCGTGCTCGATCAGCTCGGAGCGTGGGCGAGGGAGAATCTCGAGCCCACGGCTCCCCTTCGGGGCTGATCGCCGACGTCGGGCGCGGGAGCCGCGACTCCCCTACGTCGCGGGACGGGGTTCGTCGCGCCGGACGGGACCATGGCGGGTGACGTCAGTCGTTCTGCCCCGGGGATTGGGGAGGACTTCGGGCTGACCGCCCCTACCGGCAACCGACGTCGCCGAGCAGGCCGTCCCCCCAATTTTGCCCGAGCCCTCCCCGGTCCCGCGATGCCCCCTTTTGACTCCCCATCACGACACTAGCTAGTTGAAACTCGCAGTTGCAAGTAGCAAGTTGCTTTCTGACATGTGAACGTGAGTGTGTCCCGTACGCTCGTTGGGGGCACACGCCGGAGAGGCGCGCCCGACACCGAGGGTGTCGTCCGTTGTACGGAAGGTTGGATGCATGACGCCGGAGACGGAGGGCAAGACGTGGGGGTCCGTCACCCGGGCGCCCCGGATCTCCAGCGAGGAGTCGCGTCGACGGCTGATGACGACGGCTGTCGAGATGCTTGCGCACACCGGCCTGACCGTGAGCTTGGAGCATCTGAACCTCGAAGAGCTCATCCGCGCCGCCGAGGTTCCGCGCAGCGCCTTCTACCGGCTGTGGCCGGCGAAGGATCTCTTCTTCGCAGACCTTCTCGTCGAGCTCGCGACGACGTCCGAGTCGAACGACGCCATGTTCTACCCCGGCACGCAGGATGCCGCGGACGGAGTCATCCAGAAGTACACGCATCTGCTGTCCACGCATCCCGGGCGCGTTGCCGTCCTGCGCGAGGTCGCGCGTGTCGCAACACGGGAGAACTTCGAGCATTTCAGTGAGTCGGTCTCGTGGCGAAGCCACGTCACGCTCGTCGCCACGGCGAGCAGCCTCGCCGACACCGAGCACCGCGACAAAGTCGCTTCCGCGCTGCGCGAGACGGAGCGCCGATTCATCGAGCGGACCGCCGAGTTCTACGGCACCGCACTCGCCGGCCTGGGCTTCTCGTTCTACCCGGGCGCGTCGGCCGAGCTCCTCGCGGGCCTGGGCGCCGCGGTCGTCGAAGGTCTCGCGCAGCGGCGCCTGGTGAATCCCGAGCTCGTCGACACGGTGATCATGAAACCGGGAATCGATGGCGACCTCGTCGAATGGCATCCCGCGGCACTCGGCTTCTGGGGGATCGTCGAAGCGCTGGTCGACATCGAAACCGCCTGACGGGCTCTCCTTCGCCGGCTCAGGCACGACATCGGCTGAGGAGGCTTGCGGATTCCCGCGCACCCGCGAGCGGCTTGCGAGCACGGCCGCTCCCGACAAGTGTCGTGCTCGGGCGTGCCGGATACGGCCCCGACGTGAGCGACATCGGGTCGCTGTACGCCCAGCGTGGGCATGCGAGTGGGGGCGGTAGCCCCGGTGCGCGAGAATCGTCTCGCAAGCCCACGAGCACGGTTGCTCGCGTGGCCCCTGCGCAAATGTCGACCCGCTAGCGTTGAACAATGTCTTCCGCGCGGGCCCTTGCTCACGCGTGGACGGCGTTGCGCGGCGCGGCGGCCGTTCTCGCCCTCGCCGCGATTGCGGCGCCCGCAACCGTCGTGATCCGCGGGGCAATGGCGGACGGCCGAGACGTGGCTACTGTTGCGTGGAATTTCTTCAGCTTCTTCACAATGACGTTCAACGGAGCAGGGGCAATCGTCCTTCTCTGGGCGGCCGCATGGGCCTGGTCGGGGAGAAGAGAAGGACCTGAGCCGCGTCCACTGGCCGTCGCGCTGGCCACCGTGACAACGTGCGTGCTGGTCATCGGTGGCCTCTACAACATTCAGCTGCCCGGCATGGAGATCGCTCACGCGGCCATCGTTCAGTGGTCAAACGTCGTGCTGCACATCGTCATGCCCCTGTTCTTCCTCGCTGATCTGCTGGTCGGTCCCCATCGGCGACCTTTGCGATGGCGGACCGTCTTGGCCGTCCTGACGTTCCCGGCCGCGTGGACCGTCTACGTCCTCATCCGAGCGAACCTCGTGACGAACACGATCACGGGTGTCCCCTATTGGTACCCGTATCCGTTCCTCAACCCGTACGAGCCCGGCGGATATTTGAGGGTTATGACCTACATACTCGCGGTCACGGTGGTCACCGTCATCGGATCGCTCTGCGTCATCGGGGTCGGACGCCTACGTGCCCGCCGCAGGCCGCGCGACAAGGCCGCGAGCCGGTAGCGTCATCCACCCCGGGACATCGATCCGCAAGGTCGTCGTCATCCACAGATCGTCCAGCGGCAACGGATCCAAATCCGTCACAGCAATGAACAGCGGCGCCTCTCCCGAAGGAGAAGCGCCGCATGCTGACCGATTCGGTGGACCTGAGGGGATTCGAACCCCTGACCTCCTCGATGCGAACGAGGCGCGCTACCAACTGCGCCACAGGCCCGGACAACTCATCAACACTATCACGCGACTTTCCTCTCCCCCGACTCGGCCGACCTCCCGGGCGCGCCGCGTTTCGGTCGCGGCGAGACGTCGGAGCAGGCGCTGGGTCGTGCAAAGTGGCGCGACCGAAGCCCGCCGAGAGGCGGTGCTACTGACCTGACGCGCGGCGCTCGAGCAGCTGACGGACGTGGTCCTCGATCTCCGCGTCGTCGACGTACCCCATCGACGCGTAGGGCGATGCGGCAGCGGGACGGGCGACCTCGATCGGCGTCGGCGCCTGCGCTTCGGCGATCTCGCGCGCCACCTGCTCGCGCGCGGCGGCGCGGAGAGCCTCGCGGGCGAGCTGCTCGTCGACGACAGCCGCGGCGCGCGAGCCCACCGAGGCCACCAACGGACGCGGCAGTTCACGCGGCGTCCACGTGGCCCGGGGTGCCGGGGCGGCAGCGCCGAAGTCTTGCACCTCCACAGCGGCACGCTCGTCGGAACTCATCACCGGGCGAACAGATGCGCGAGCCGCGACCCGGGAGAGGCGGTGCAACACCACGAGCGACAGCACGACGGTCACTCCCCCGACGGCGAGCAGCACCGGGGGCGCACCGAAGAACACCTGGATGCCACCGGCCACAGCCACCGCGAGCCCGAGGACGGCGAAGGACGTCGTCGCCAGACGGAAGCGACGGCGCGCACGGGCACGCTGCAGTTCCGGTCGAGCCACGGCAGCCGCCCGTTCCGCTCGGGCCCGCTCCACGGCGACGGCCTGCTCGGCTCGTGTCTTCTCGAGGGCCGCGGCGCGCTCGGCCTTGGCGACCTCGACGGCGGCGGCCCGCTCGGCTCGAGCAAGCTCGCGGGCAGCGCTGCGCTGCTCCTTGACCAGATCGCGGTCACGGGCGGCTTCCATACGCGCGATCTCGAGCCGGGCCTTGGCCTCCGCGAGTTCGGTTTGAGCCTGATGCGCCTGAACCTGACGTGCGATCTTCTGCTGCTGGTGAGCGGTTCGCGCCGTCAGTTCGAGGTGCACCTCACGCGGTGTCTCGGCCGTTTCGGCCAGGACGCGGAGCGCCTGATTCAGTCGCACGGCGTTACGTTCGGCAGAGGTGAAACGGTGCCGGCTCTGCCAGGACGGCAGCAGGTAGACCAACCACAGCGCGACCGCGACGAAGACGATCACCCCGCCGCCGAGAACCTGTCCACCCATGGCACCACGGTAGGTCACGACGAGGTCACACCTCGGCATCCCTCCGCGTGTCGCGCGGCAGATCGCGAGACTTCATCGCGCCGACAAATCCCCCGCAACCTGCGCGGAACTCGTCAGCCCGATGAAGTCTCGGCGCGGGAAGGGGCCGTGGCCACAAACCGGGCGCCGCAGAAACGGGGCCTACAGCCGATCGGCCGGCGGAATGAACGCCGCGTCCGGTGGGACCTGGCCCCGCACCCAGCGATCGAGAACGCCGTACGGGAGTTCCTCGCGCACAAGGGCGAAGGCGTAGTGGTCGCGCCAGTCGCCGTCGATGTGGATGTAACGGCGACGCAGTCCCTCGTACCGGAACCCGAGCTTCTCGACGACCCTCAGACTCGCGTGATTCTCAGGCCGGATGCAGATCTCGACGCGATGCAGATTGAGCTCGGTGAAGCACACGTCGGTGGCCAGCGCCACGCTGATCGTCGTGATGTTGCGACCGGCGAACTCTTCGGCGACCCAGTAGCCGATCGTCGCCGAGGCCAGTGAACCGCGCGAAACGCCCCACACGTTCAGCTGACCGGCGACCTCGTCGTCCCACTCCATGACGAAGGGGACGCCGAGGCCGTCGCGGTACTGCTGAAGGAGTCGGCGGATTCCGAGCCTCATGTCGAACGAGACGGGCCCGTCGGGGCTCGTCGCCTCCCACGGCCGCAGCCACGACCGGTTGTCGATCAGCTGCTGCTGAAGGACTCGCGCGTCACGATTGCGAATGAGACGGATCGACACCTCGCCGTGCCGTCGTGGGACGGAGAGATCCATGGCATCCCGTCGGGTCAGAGACCCGCCGCGAACTCCTTGAACCACGGGCGCAACTCCGGGCCGAGATCTTCGCGGTCGGAGGCGAGCTGGACGATCGCCTTGATGTAGTCGACACGGTCACCGGTGTCGTAGCGACGCCCGCGGAAGACGACGCCGTAGACCCCGCCTCCGTCGCCGCCGCCCGTCGCGAGCTCTTCGAGCGCGTCAGTCAGCTGGATCTCGCCGCCCTTGCCGGGTTCGGTGTGCTCCAGGATGCCGAACACGTCGGGTCCGAGGACGTAACGACCGATGATGGCCAGGTTCGAGGGCGCATCCTCGGCCTTGGGCTTCTCGACGAGCTGGGTCACCTTGACCACGCCGTCGTCTTCGGTCGGCTCCACCGCGGCGACGCCGTAGAGGTGGATGTGCGCGGGGTCGACCTCCATGAGGGCGATGATCGTGGCGTTGCGCTTGGTGTACTCGGCCAGCATCTGCTCGAGCAGCGGGTCGCGCTCGTCGATGAGGTCGTCACCGAGGAGGACGGCGAAGGGGTGGTCTCCCACGTGGCTGCGGGCGCGGAGCACCGCGTGACCGAGGCCCTTGGGCTCGCCCTGGCGGACCATGTGCACGTCGGCGAGGTCGGAGGAATGCTCGACCTTGGCGAGCTTGTCGTGGTCGCCCTTCTCGCGCAGCTTCGTCTCGAGCTCGGGCATCGAGTCGAAGTGGTTGGCGATGTTGTTCTTGTTACGTCCGATGATGATGAGGACGTCGCTGATTCCTGCGGCGGTCGCTTCCTCGACCACGTACTGGATGGCGGGCTTGTCTACGACCGGGAGCATCTCCTTCGGCATGGCCTTGGTGGCGGGAAGGAAGCGAGTACCGAGTCCAGCGGCCGGGATCACGGCCTTGAAGGGCTTGTTAGGCATGCGCATACCTTACTGGGGAGATGCGACAGCGCTGTTACCGATTCCGCACGCACGTACACTTAGGGCATGCCCGACAGCATCGAGCAGGCCAAACGCGCTCTTCGTGCGGACCTGCGCGAACGACGCCAGACCGTCTCCGCCCACGGGCGCGAGGTCGCTGAAGCCGGCGTCAAGGCGCAGCTCGATGCTCTCGTCGATCGTCTCGGCGCACGCAGCATCTCCTGTTTCCTCTCCACCACGACGGAACCCGGGACGCATGCGTTCGTCGCGGGAGCTGTCGCCCGCGGCATCCGGGTGCTGCTTCCCATCACCCGCGAGGACGGCCTTCTCGACTGGACGGTGGCCACCCCGGATGCCGAGATCGCCGAGGGTCTGTTCGGACTCCCCGAGCCGGTCGGCGACGTGCTCGGACCCATCGCGGTCAATGACGTCGATCTACTCGTCATCCCGGCCGCGGCCGTCGACCAGCGCGGAATGCGCCTGGGCTGGGGCCGCGGCTACTTCGACAAGACCATCGGATCGATGGAGAAGTGCCCGCCCGTCTACGCGGTGATCTTCGATTCCGAGTTCGTCGACGACGTGCCGCGCGACGTGCACGACCAAGCCGTCTCGGGCGTCGTCACCCCCACGCGCACGGTCGCGATCGATCACTCCAGAGCCTGAACACCCGAAGGAAGCCAAATGCCCACCTACGCCTACGCCTGCAAGCAGTGCGGTCACCGTTTCGACGCGGTGCAGTCTTTCTCGGACGCCGCCCTCACCGAATGCCCCGAATGCGGCGGTGAGCTGCGCAAGCAGTACGGATCGATCGGCGTGACGTTCAACGGGTCCGGGTTCTACCGCACCGACTCCCGCGGGTCGAATGGGACGTCCTCCGGCGCGGCATCCGCGGCATCGAGCGGATCTTCGACATCATCGACGTCTGAGTCGACGAAGACCGCGTCCACCCCGGCATCCTGACCTTCGCCGGACCCGGCGGCGCGGCGAAAGGGGAACAACGTCGTGATTAAAGGATTCAAGGAGTTCATCCTCCGCGGCAACGTCATCGACCTCGCGGTCGCGGTCGTCATCGGAGCAGCGTTCACGGCGATCGTCAACGCGATGGTCCAGGGACTCATCAATCCGCTCATCGGATTCCTCTTCCAGGTCGGCGATCTGAGTGACCTCGATGTCACGGTGCCGACGCTCCTGGGGGGCGTTTCGACGTTCCAGTTCGGCGCGATCCTCGTCGCGATCATCAACTTCTTCGCCGTGGCCGCAATCGTCTACTTCGTCTTCGTCTTCCCGATGAACCGCTGGAAGGCCCGCGCTGCGGCGAAGGCCGGCGTGCAGGAGAAGGCCGACGAGCCCAAGCTTCCCACCGAGCAGGAACTCCTCGTGCAGATCCGTGACCTGCTGGAGCGTCAGCCCCGCGACTGAGCCGACACCGGCCCGGCGGGCCGGGCAGTCGGACATCCATAAACGCTCCCTGCACTGAGACACGCCTTCTGGCGGCGTTTCTCAGTGCAGGGAGCGTTTATCACGTGGATGGGCCAGGCCCGGCACCGCCCCCGTCGGGAGACGTGCGGCGCGCCACGGAGAGGCGTGTCAGTAGTGGGGCGGAACGTCGCGCAGGAGCTGGGCGTCGTTCGGACCGGATGCCACGGGCGCCGCGGGACGCTCACGATCGGCGTCGTCCGCCGGTGCCGGTTCCGCGCTGGTGCCCGGCGCCGGAAGCAGGCGCGCACGACGCGCCCCGCGCACCCGCACGATGGGCTGCCGCTCCCCCGCCGCGTCGCCGGACGAGTCGGCCGAAGGCGCCGCACCCGCGTCGGACGACCCGGCCGGGACCGGAGAACCTGCGGTGTGGTCGGCGGCATCCGGGGTCGAGGCCACCGCGCTCACCCGGGGAAGTCGAGAGGCTCGGTGGCCGTGCCCGGCGCGGCCGCGTCGTCGGGTGCGGCGCCGAGCAGTTCCGCGATCCGGGATGCCACGCCCGCGGGGTCGCTGTACAGGTCGAACGCGTGGACGCGAACGTAGTGCCAGCCGAGACGTCGCAGGATCTGCGGACGTAGCCGCAGCGTCTCGCGCAGCGATTCCCCGATCGTCTCGGGATCGCTCTCGGCCACGACGGCCTTGCCTCGATACCGGGCCACGAGCGGCAGTAGCCCTCGGTAGTCGAGGTCGACCTCGACGCCAAGACGCCGAAGTTCCCGCGCCAGGGCACGCGTGAGCGGGTCGGCGAGGTCTTCCAGACGCGACTCGCGGCCCCGACCGGCGAGATTGCCGAGGATGCCCATGAGGGTCGCCGCGCCGTGTTCGAGACGGCCGTCGTCGAAGGCCGACGGACGGATGGAGGACACGATCACCATGGACCGACGGGCGCGCGTCATCCCGACGGTGAGTAGCCGCTCGCCGTCCGGCGTCGACAGGTCGCCGAAGTCGCTCAGCACCCGGCCGTGGCGGGTGAGTCCGAAACCGAGGGAGAAGACGACCCGGTCGCGGCTCTCAGCCACGGACTCTTCGAGGGTCAAAACGGCGAAGGGCTCCGCGGCATCCCGGGAGATGAACGCCGCGACGTCCGAGCGTCCGGCGAGCGCCGCCTCGACGGCCGCACGGACACGCTCGGCGTGCTTCCGGCTGGCGGTCACGACCATGAGCGACTCGGAGGCGCGGTTGACCGCGTGCTCGACGACGAGGGTGACGACGCGGGCGACCTCGGCATCCGGGCTCTCGACCGCACCGCTGACCGGGTCGGGGGCGCCGACACCGTTCTCGACGTAGTCGACGCTCAGGCTTCCGCGCCCGAGATACGACCCCGCCCAGGGCAGGGACACGATCTCGCCGCCGTAGAACGCGTCGTTGACGAGCTGCGCGAGATCCTCGCCGCCGGCCCGGTAGCTGCGCGTCAGCGTCTCGACCGGAAGCAGCTCAGCGATGCGCTCGAACACGGAAACGCTGTCGAACGGGACGTCGTCGGACTCGTCATCCGCACCGGGAGGGAGGGAGGCGCTCACGCGGAACGGCGTGGGCTTCTGCACGACGGGATCACCGAAGAGCACGACCTGGCGCGCGCGCAGCAGCGCGGGCGCGGCTTCCGCGAGGCACAACGCGGCCGCGTCGGCCACGATGACCATGTCGAACGCGAGGCCGGCCGGCACGTCGGGGACTTCGTACGGGGATGCCAGCCAGACCGGCGCAAGCGTGCGCAGCAGCGTCGGCGCGGCCTCCGCGATCTCGTGCGCGGTGTGCAGACCGTCCTTCAATGCTCCTCGGAGCGCCGCGGCCTCATCGGGATGGTCCACGATGCCGATCCGCCACTGCTTCGCGAGCTCGGCCGCCAGCAGCGGACCCGCCGCGGCCGCGTGAGCCTCGTCGACGAGTCGGAAGTCGCGCTCGAGCCGGTCCACGACGCTCGTGTTGGCGCCGAGCAGGGCACGATCCGTGCGCAGCAGGTGCTCGAGAGCCGACTGCCACCACGCGAACTCGAGCTCGTCGCCCACGCGCTCCTCGGGAACGTGCCGCACCGACAGCTCGACGAGGAGCTGCTCGAGTCCCAGCCGAGCAAGCTCGCCTCGCAGCTGCGCGCGCTCGACGAGGTTGTCGAAGAACGTCGACTCTGCGGCGAGGCCGGCGAGCGTGCGAACCAGGATCTGCACGGGAAGGGTGGCGAGGCGATCGGACCCCTGACGCCCCAGGATCTGGTCGAGCTCACCCAGCATCGCGTCGGCGCGTTGCCACCCGACGTGCACATCGGCCAGGCCGAGCGGAACCTCGGGAGTGACCCCCGCGTCGACCACGCGCTGCCACTCAGTGCGCTGCTGCTGGATGCGCACGAGCGCCTCGTACATGTCGGGAACGTGCACGCCCGGCCGCACGTACTCCTTCGACAGGCGCCGCAGTCGACGACGGTTGGGGCCGCTCATCGCCGAGGAGTCCCGTCGCGGCGAATGCGCGTCGATGAGCTCACCGAGCGGGCGCTCGAAGACGGTCGGGCTGAAACGGTCGAGCGACTCGCGGATGCCCTGGAGGAGCTTGAGATACGCGCCGAGCTCGGACACCGTCTGGAACGGGCGCATGCGGGTCTGCGCGATCAGCTCGTATCCACGCTCCAGGAGACGGGGCACGTCCTGCGAGTGCAGCTTCCCCGCGAGATCGTGCGCGGCGCGAGCGTCTTCGGTGCGCGTGAAGCTGACCCCGTACCACGGCGAGTCGTCGGGGCCGAAGCGGAACTCCCCCAGACGTGCCGCCGTCGCGAGCGCCCGGGCCGCGGCGTCACGGCGTCCGGCCAGACGTTCGAGCGTCGCGAGGTCGAAACGGGCCGTCGTGGACGGGGGGGGTGAGACGGATGCCAGGGCGGTCAGCGCCCGCAGGACGTCGAGGGTCGACACCCCGAGCGCGAGATGCGGTTCGGTGACGGCGGACCGGTAGTCGCGCAGGACGGCGCGCAGGCGCACCAGCGCGTCGTCGATCTCGGAAACCTTCGGGTGTTCGGCCTTCTCGTTGCGGCCGATCGCGCGAATGAGATCCCGGCGGACATGCGTCGGAGAGACCGCGAGCCCGGTGAGGCCGACTCCGGCGAGGCGGTGCCGGATGCCGTCGAGAGTGGAACGGCGCGCACTGACGACGAGCACGCGCTTGCCCGCGTGCACGCACTGACCGATCGCGTTGATCACCGTCTGCGTGCCGCCCGTGCCGGGCAGCGTGTGGACGGCGAGGGAGTGACCGGCCGCGATCCGTGCGAGGACGTGCTCCTGCTCGGCATCCGCGTCCAAGAGCAGGGTGTCGGCCGCCGGCGTCCGTTCATCGGGGCTCGTGACCACGGGATCGGTGCGGCGGACGGTGACACGCGCGCGATCGTCGGGGTGTCCGGCGAGAGCGTTGAGGAGCGGGTCGTCCAGGTACTCGGTGTCACGGGCCATACCCGACCCGATGTCGGCGAACGACGAAATCACCAGTCGCGGATGCACGACGAAGGTGGGCACATGGGTCGTGAGTCGGCGCAGATGGTCAATGACCGGCTGCGGCTTGAACACGCCCTGGTCGTAGGCGAGTCCGGCGAGCGCGGTGCTGTCGACCTGGATGCCGAGGTGCGTGCGGAACGCCCGAGCCAGTTCGGGGTTCATGACGAACGCGCCGTGGAGCTTGAGCTCGAAGTCGCCGTTGTGGCGGCGGATGGCCAGCGGACGCAGGAGCACGGGGGCCGACCACTCCACCCCTCCGATCTTCCACGCGGCGAGCCCGACGGCCAGGTGCACCGGTTCGAGACCGCGCGCGGTGCGGAGCTCGACGTTCTTGGCCGTGATGCGCTCGGCGGCGATGCGGGCGGTGCGCAGAGCCACCTCGTCGCGGAAGAGATTGGAGAGAAGGGTGGCGCGGCCGGTGATGAACTGCGGCAGGGAGCCGGGATGGGCCTTGGTGATGTCGATTCCGGCGTCACGGGCGTCATCGAAGCGCAACAGTGTCGAGCGACCTCCGAGTGCCGCAGCTTCGGCTCGGATGCGCTCGCGTTCGGGGTCGGCGACGTGGCGAACCACGATGCCGGGCTCCGACAGTCGCAGCTCGCCCGGATCGATCGACGTCGGAACGTCGCCATGGGCGCCCGTCACGACGCCGTCCTCAGCTCGCCACACACCTGCCAGACTAAGCCGGGCATCCGCGGTTGGCGCGTAGCGAGACCGAGTTTCGCCCGATTGCACGACACGCCGGGCCGATCGGCGGTTCCTCCCCCGCGGACCGATCCGGCGATCTCTCCACCGATCGGCGACCGTCCGCCGCGGAGATCGCTCGACGTGATGAGGATGAGGGAATGAGCACAGCTACCAGTGCCGTGTACGACGGCCCGTTCGCCCCGATCCTGCTGACCTTCGTCGACGACGCCCTCGTCCACCTCGATGTCGCCCACGACGGACTGGACGTCGCCCGAGCCGCGATCGCGCAGCGCCTGGGCGTCGTCCCCGACCCCGATCCCGATCCCGCACGCAACGCGCTGAGCCAGCTCGATGAATACTTCGACGGGAGGCGCCGAGCCTTCGAGATCCCCCTCGACTGGCGGCTGGTCACAGGCTTCACCCGCGCGGCGCTGCAGGCGACGCGACGCGTCCCGTACGGCGAAGTCGCTTCCTACGGCGAGGTGGCGATCATGGCCGGGTCGCCCGGCGCGGCGCGCGCCGTGGGGACGGCGTGCGCCCGGACGCCGTTCTCGATCGTCGTCCCGGTCCACCGGGTCGTGCGTTCGGACGGATCGATCGGCGAGTACGGGGGCCACCCGGAAGTGAAGCACTTCCTGCTCGACCTCGAGAACGGGGTCGCGGACCGGCTTCGAACGCCCCTGTAGGCGGAGCGGGTCGCGGCGTTCGCGGGGCCCCGCGCGGCGCAGCGAGGACGTCGTCGCTGCGGTCGTACGGACGTCGCCCGACCCGGCGGAAGTACCGGGCCGGGCGACAGGGTGGCTCAGTGACTCGACGCCTTCTCCGCACCGAACCCGGTGAGGGAGCGGACGTCCATCTCCGCAGCCTTGCGCGGATCTTCCTTCCGGCTCGAGGTGATCGAGCCCAGCCACCCGAGGAGGAAGCCGAGCGGAATCGACACGATGCCGGGGTTGTTCAGCGGCCAGATCGCCACGCCCGTGTTGGCGAAGACGCTCGTCGGTCCTCCCCAGAACACCGGGGAGAGCAGGATCAGCAGGAGAGCCGAACCGAGTCCGCCGTACATGCTCCACACCGCGCCCCGCGTGCTGAAACGGCGCCAGAAGAGGGAATACAGGATGGTCGGCAGGTTCGCCGATGCCGCCACCGCGAAGGCCAGCGCTACGAGGAAGGCGACGTTCTGCCCCTGCACGCCGATGCCGCCCACGATCGCCAGGATGCCGATCACGATCACCGTCCGTCGCGCGACCTTGACCTCGCCATCGGGAGGCACGTTCCCCTTCTTGACGACGTTGGCGTAGATGTCGTGCGCGAACGACGCCGCCGCCGTGATCGTCAGGCCCGCGACAACGGCGAGGATCGTCGCGAATGCCACCGCCGAGATGAACCCGAGCAGGATCGGCCCGCCCAGCGCGAGCGCGAGTAGCGGCGCCGCGGCGTTCACTCCGCCGGGAGCGGCGAGGATCGCTTCCGACCCCACGAGTGCGGCCGCACCGTACCCGAGCACGAGAGTCAGCAGGTAGAACAGACCGATCAGCCAGATCGCCCACACCACCGATCGCCGCGCTTCCTTGGCCGTCGGCACCGTGTAGAAGCGCATCAGGACGTGCGGCAGGCCGGCGGTGCCGAGCACGAGGGCCAGGGCGAGCGAGATGAAGTCCCACGGGTTGGCGCCGTACTGCAGGCCCGGCCCGAGGATCGCTTCGCCCTTCGGCGAGGCGGCGACCGCGCTCTCCAGCAGGGTGTTGAGGCTGAAGCCGTTGATGGCGAGGACCCAGATGGTCATGACGACGGCCCCACCGATGAGGAGGAACGCTTTCACGATCTGCACCCAGGTGGTGCCCTTCATGCCGCCGATCAGGACGTAGACGATCATCAGGATGCCGACGACCGCCACCACGATCGACTGGCCGACGCGCTCGGTGATGCCCAGGAGCAGCGACACGAGACCTCCGGCACCCGCCATCTGCGCGAGCAGGTAGAAGAAGCAGACGGCGAGCGTCGTGATCGCGGCGGCCATGCGGACCGGCCGTTCCTTCAGACGGAACGACAGGACATCGGCCATCGTGAACTTGCCCGTGTTGCGCATCAGCTCCGCCACGAGCAGCAGCGCCACGAGCCAGGCGACCAGGAACCCGATGGAGTACAAGAACCCGTCGTAACCGTTGATCGCGATCGCGCCCACGATGCCGAGGAACGACGCCGCCGACAGGTAGTCGCCGGCGATTGCGAAGCCGTTCTGGGGCCCGGTGAACGACCGCCCCGCGGCGTAGTAGTCCGCCGCGGTCTTGCTGTTCCGGCTGGCGCGGATGACGATGAAGAGCGTCACCGCGACGAACGCCCCGAAGATCGAGATGTTCAGGACCGGGTTGTTCTCCACCGTCTGCACCGCCGCGTGCACGGTGCCGAAGACCTCGTTCATGCCTCACCCCGTTCGGCGCGTTCGAGGTCGACGCGCAGCTGCTCCGCACCGGGGTCGAGACGGCGGTTGGCGTACGCGACGTACCCCATCGTGATGGCGAACGTCGTGACGAACTGTCCCAACCCGAAGACGAGCCCGACCGTGATGTCGCCGAACACGCGCTGCGCCATGAACCCGGGGGCGAACGACGACAGCAACACGTAGACGAAGTACCAGACGAGGAACGCCACGGCCATCGGGAAGACGAAGGAGCGCTGACGCCTCTTCAGTTCCCGGAACGGGGCGGACTCCTCGACCGCGATGTAGTCGACGCCGCTCGAGGCGCCGTCGATCCTGCTATCCGTCATGTGGCCTCCTTGCCTCATGAGACCGGCGCGACGTCGCGCCGGAAGGGGAAACACCGGGTCGGCGAACCTTCCCGATGGTAGGGTCGACGCTACGAAAGGCGGCGACGCAGCCGTCACCCCCGGAAGTAGGTAGTTCGTGGGAACACCGGCCGCACTGCGCGACGACGCGACACTCGTGTCGCACGCCGTGGCCGAGCTCGCGCGTCGGACCCACTTCCCCGTCGCTTTCGGCGGCCTCGAACACGACGGCGCGATTCATGTCTCGACGATCGTCGGGGCGCGCACGCGCAGCATCGAAGGTCTCGTCGTCCATGCCGATCGTGGACTGGGCGGTCGGGCGCTCGTCGAGCGGCGCCCGCGCCTCGCCCTCGACTACCGCACCGCCCGGACGATCACGCACGACTACGACCGCGCCATCCTCGGCGAGGGCATCGCGACCCTGTTCGCCGTGCCCGTGCTGGTCCGGGGGAACGCCCGCGGGGTGCTCTATTGCGGGTCGTGGGCGCAGGCTCCCCTCGGGGAACGCGAAGCGCGACCGGCGTTCGACATCGCCAGCGAGCTCGGTACCGAGCTACGGGTCCGCGACGAGGTCGACCGGCGGCTGGCCGCGGCCAGCCCGGGCGGCGATGGCTTGAGCGCCGGGGCGAGGGAAGAGATCCGTCAGAGCTACGCGCAACTGCGCAGCATCGCCGCCACCGTGGGCGACGACGACGTTCGCCGCCGTCTGGAAGAGCTCGAGTCCCGCCTCGCCTCGCTCTCCGGTGATGCGACGGCCGATGCCGAGGCAGCCGGCATCCACCTGTCGCGACGCGAAATCGACGTGCTGGCGTGTGCGGCGGTCGGCTCCACCAACGGCGAGATCGCGGCATCCCTGAACCTTCGAGAGACGACAGTGAAGTCTTATCTCGCGTCGGCGATGTCGAAACTGGATGCCTCGACCCGACACGCCGCGGTCGCCCGTGCGCGGCGGGTGGGCCTCCTGCCCTGAGCCCCGTGAGGCCGTCCTGAACGGTCCGTGAGAATCCCCTGGCAATGGCGCGGTGAGGTTGAGACTCGCGCGAATTCTCGGAATCGTGGCTGGCCCCTGACGTCGACACAGAAGGAGAGTCACCCATGCTGACGCTCACCGAAGAGGCCACCACCGCCGTCAAGACCATCGCCGCCCAACTGCCGGATGCCGCCCAGGGCGGTGTGCGCATCGAGGGCGCCGGCTCCCCCGACTCGCAGTTCCGCCTGTCGGTCGTCGACGGCCCCGAGCCGCAGGACGCCGTCGTGGAGAACTCCGGCGCCCGCGTCTTCCTCGACGAAGACGCCGCGCAGGTGCTCGACGACCGCGTGCTCGACGCGCAGATCGACGGGCAGGGATCGGTGCAGTTCGCCGTCACCGCCCAGGCCTGAGGCGATTCGACGATGCCCCGGCCGCGTGCCGGGGCATCGTCGTGTCCGCTCAGGCCGGACCGCGCCTGATCCAGGCGACGACGAAGAGGACGAGCCCGGCGACAAGGGCGGCCAGCACCCACAGCACGATGAGGTAATCGATCCACGACCCGATCGGCGGGGAGCCCGGCAAGAAGTTGCGAAGCGGGATCGTCGCGAAGAGCATCGCGCCCATCCATCCCAGAACCGTGACCTCCACCTTGCGTCCCCCGCGCAGCACGATGACGGCGACGGTCACGACCAGCACCGGGATGATCACCATGAGCGAGAGCAGCACGATACCGAAGACGACCGTGGATCCTGATCGCGTGAGGGTGATGTCGACCGCGAGCACACCGTCGCCCAACGGAGTCTCCGCCACGGAGATGTCCCACCCCGGGATGCCGCGTTTCGACGGCTGAACGGTCGTCGGCAGCGGAACCGATTCGCCGCTGGCATCCTCCTCGACCGCCATCATGATCGACCGCACCGAATAGCGGTCGAATGGCCAGTTCTCGATCTGGCCGTCCATCACGAGCGAGGTCTCGATGGGCGAGATCAGGTCGTCCGCGGCATACTCCGTCGCCTTCGAACCCGCCACGGCCGAGACGAGCACGCCGAAAGGACGCCACGCGACCAACCCGTTCGTCACCGTGCCGTCCTCGCCCTGCGTCGGCACGATCGACACAGCGAAGCGGTTGGTGGTGGCATCCATCTTCTCGGGCGTCAGCGACAGCGCGACCGTGTCGCCGGACGTCTCCCCCTCACCGCTGGTCACGATGTCGCCGCTGCCCGCGTACAGGCCGACGACGGTGGCGTAGAGCGCGGCGAAGACGACGACGCAGGCGACCGTCCACAGGACGGTGCGGCGGCGGGAGGGCGCGGAGCTGCTCACGACCTCAGTGTGGCAGAGGGGCGAGCCCGGACCGTGGTGCCCCCGACAGGATTCGAACCTGCGACGCCCGCGTTAGGAGTGCGGCGCTCTATCCCCTGAGCTACGGAGGCGGGACTGCGTTTAAGCCTACTGCGGGCGCGCCGGGGTGCCTGCGCGCAGTTGGTCGGCAAGCGCGTCGTCCCACTCCCCCGGCTCGGACAGCACGGCCTCGCGGACATCGACGCCCTCGGCGCCCACCGTCGCGGCACACACCAGCAGTGATTCCAGAACGACGTCGTCGTGCGCGTCGCGGCGAAGGATCGAGGCGGACGGGTCGGCGGTTGATGCCGCGACGATCCCCAACCACGGCTCCCACCAGTCCTCGCCCTCCGCGATTCCGACCCGACGGAAGTCCTGCAGCCAGCGCCCGACCCGTGGAGTGGAAGGATCGTCCGGGCTGTGGTGGGCGATCATGTGTGTGCCGGGCGCGAGGCGCGTGCGGCGGGCGACGATCCCGTCCCATTCCACGACGGTGGCGCCATCGGCATCCACCTCCACGAGGTTGAATCCGCGGGTCGGCGGTGTCTGAGGGAGCGTCCCGGCGACGGACTGCAGGGCGATGCCACCACGGCTGACGACCTCCTCGTCGGAGCGATCGGATACGTCCTCTCGGTTCAACAGAACGGCCAGACGCCGTGCGTTCGCGTCGACCGCGAGCCAGGCGCCTCCCGCGCGATCATCGCGCACGCCGCTCACGCCGGGCTGCTCGGGCCACCACGGACCGAATCCGCGCCACGGGCGGTGTCGGTCCTCGTCCCGGACGGCCAGGACCCGCACGGGCTGACCGCTGCCGGTGGGGACGTCGATGACCACGGTGCACATTCCTCCCACGCTACCGGGATCGAATTCGAGCGGGGCGGGTGCGCGGACGATGGATGCCGTGACGCGGGCAGCACGACACTGGCCGAGGTCGGCGCGCCGACCGATGGCATCCACCTGGAAGACTGGGGCCATGTTCGTCGTCGTGGGAGTGACCGGGGGCATCGCCGCCTACAAGACCGTCGGACTCGTCCGGCTGCTGGTGAAAGCGGGACACGACGTGCACGTCATCCCCACCGACGACGCGCTGCGGTTCGTGGGGTTGCCGACGTGGGAGGCGATCAGCCGCAATCCCGTGACCACGTCGGTGCACGACGACGTGGCGCGCGTGCGACACGTGTCGCTCGGCCAATCCGCGGACCTCGTCATCGTGGCTCCGGCCACCGCCAACACGCTCGCCTCGATGACGGCCGGACTCGCCTCCGACCTGCTCGGTACGACGCTGCTGGCGACGACCGCGCCGGTCGTGGTCGCCCCCGCGATGCACACCGAGATGTGGCGTCATCCCGCCACCGCCCACAACATGGAAGTCCTCCGCGCCCGAGGCGTGCACGTCGTCGGCCCGGCCGATGGCGCACTCACCGGTGGCGACAGTGGCCCGGGGCGCATGTCCGAGCCCGAGGAGATCGCCGCCGTGGCCCTTGCCCTGGTGGAACGGCCGCGAGACCTCGCCGGGGTGTCGATACTCGTGAGCGCCGGCGGCACACGCGAACCGATCGACCCCGTGCGCTTCGTCGGCAACCGTTCGAGCGGACGACAGGGCGTCGCCATCGCGCGCGCGGCCGCCGATCGCGGCGCGACCGTGACTCTGGTCGCGGCGCACCTCGACGCCGATGTCCGGCCGGATCCGCGCCTCGATGTGATCTCGGTGGGCACCGCCGACGAACTCGGACGGGCGATGGATGCCTCCGCCCCCGAGGCCGATGTCATCATCATGGCCGCGGCGGTCGCCGACTACTCCGTCGCCGCCGTGTCGGAGCACAAGCTCCGCAAACAGGACTCCCCCGAGAGACTCACGCTCGAGCTCGTCGAGAACCGGGACATCGTCGCCGGGCTCGTCGCCGCCCGGCGCCCGGGGCAGACGATCGTGGCGTTCGCCGCCGAGACCGTCGCCAGCGAGGACGAGCTCATCGAACGGGCCCGCGCCAAAGCCGCGCGGAAGGGCGTGGACCTCCTCGCCGCGAACGCCGTCGGGTGGACCCGCGGTTTCGAGTGCACCGAGAATGCCCTCACGATCATCGGGCGTCGCGGCGATGTCCTGGCGTCGGCATCCGGCTCGAAGGACGACACCGCCCACGCGCTGCTGGACGCGGTGCTCGCGGCGCGCTCGCGCTGACGTCCCGGAGAGGGCTCAGTACCCGTTGTAGTACTGGAGCTGCTCGATCAGCGGGAGCATGGCGTTCAGAAGGACCACGATCCAGATCGAGACGGCGACGATCGTGACGACAGTCACCGCGATCCATCCCCACACCGGACCGAGTCCCTTGCCCGTCTGCCGGCGGAGGACCACCGCGCGGCCGATGATGTACACGCCGCCGCTGGAGATCACGAGCACGAAGAAGCTGAAGGCCCAGTGGAACGGCTTCTCGATGCCACGGGCGCGCAGCTGACGCCAGTCGAGGAACGAGAACAGCACCGTGAGGGCGGCGACGACGAAGCTGAACACCGATGCCCCGGCCGACACCGCGAGAGACGACGAAGCGGCATAGGGCGCCTGCTCGGGGAAGGCCGAGGCGTAGATCGACTCCTGGACGAACGTCGTCCAGTCGAAGAGGAAAAGCACCAGGACGGACAGCAGCGGCAACGCGACGACGAGCCAGATCCAGACGGTGTTCGTCGGGATGTCGCGGCGGACGGGGGAACTCGTCGAGGACACCGCCGTCGCGCCGGGGTAGGCGGGCGCGCCGGAGCCGGGGTAGGCGGGTGCGCCGGAGTAGGTGGCACCGGAGCCGGGGTAGGCGGGCGCGCCGGGGTAGGCGGGCGCGCCGGGGTAGGCGGGTGCGCCGGACGACGTGGAAGCGCCGGGATAGGCGGGGGCGTCGGAGGACGTGGGGGCGTCGGGGTAGGTCGCGGAGCTCGCGGGCGCGGCGGCGTCAGCCGCGGGCGACGCCGGAGCCACCGGGGGCACGGGCGGAGCGACGGGCTCTTGCGCGGGGCTCTGCGGGGAGTCGGCGGTCGGTGCGGCCGGTGCTTCGGGGGCGGGCGGGCGGACGTCGTCGGTCCACGCGGCGCCGTCCCATCGGCGAAGTCCGCCGCTGCCCGCGGGGTCGGGGTACCAGCCTTCGGGCGGAGTGGGCGTGTCGGTCATGTCGTTCCCCCTGTGGTGCGTCGCCGTGGCATGCGTGTCCCCTGAGTCTAATGACGGCCCCCGCGATCACCGGAAGTCCCGGGAGGCGTGCGAGACCCCGACGCGCAGGTCGGTGAACCCATCGGCGACCACGTTCGTGACCCCCTCGACCGACCTCTCGAGCATCCCGCGCACGATGAGCGCGGGCGACTCCCGCACGATCCGTCGATACCGGTTCCACACCCCCACCGAGCACACGATGTTCATCAGCCCGTGCTCGTCCTCGAGGTTGAGGAACGTGATCCCCGATGCCGTCGCCGGCCGCTGCCGATGCGTGACGAGTCCCGCCACCTCGACCCGCCGGTCCGTCTCGGCCGTGCGCAATTCCCGCGACGTCAGCACGCCGCGCGCATCGAGGGCCGAGCGGAAATGGGTGAGCGGATGGTCGTCGGTGGAGAGCCCCGTCGCCCAGAGGTCAGCGGCGAGCACCTCGTAGCTCGACGGGTCGGTGAACAGCGGAGGCTGCACGAACGCCACGGTGTCAGGCAGGAACTCCGGCCGATCCAGCGCCGCCGAACCCGACAGCCAGATCGCCTCCCGTCGCGCGTGTCCGAGGCACTCGAACGCCCCCGCCGTCGCGAGAGCTTCGAGCTGCGCGGTCACCAGTCCGGTTCGGCGCACGAGATCACGGAGGTCGCGGTATGCACCGCCGCGCTCACGCTCCGCCACGATGCGCTCGGCGACCTTGACGCCGATGCCCGTCACTCCGGCCAGCCCCATGCGCACCGCGAACGCTCCGTCGCGGCGGTGCGCTTCGGACTCATCGGGGGCCGAACGGTCGAAGTCTCCTGTCGGCGGCTGGTCGGCGCACGCGCACGCGTCGAGTCCGGTCGCGGGACGTCGGTGGCCGGCATCCGTCGCCCCGCTCTCGTCATCGAGGGGCTCGAGTCCCGCCTCGACACCCGAGCGCAGCAGATCGGGGCGTCGTACCCGCACCCCGTGGCGGCGCGCGTCGGCGGTGAGAGTCGCGGGCGAGTAGAACCCCATCGGTTGCGCACGCAACAGCCCCGCGAGGAACGCCGCGGGATAGTGCAGCTTGATCCACGAGCTGGCGTAGACCAGCAGCGCGAACGACAACGAGTGCGACTCGGCGAAACCGAAGTTCGCGAACGCCTGGATCTTGGCGTACAGCTCGTCGGCCACCGCACCGACCAGGTTGTTCTCTGCCATGCCCGCGTAGAGCTTCTCGCGGAGCGAATCGATGCGTTCGAGCCCACGCTTCGACCCCATCGCCCGACGCAACAGGTCGGCGTCTTCGGCGGAGCAATTGCCCACCGCGACGGCCATCTGCATGAGCTGCTCCTGGAAGACAGGAACACCCATCGTGCGCTCGAGCACCGGGCGGAGTCGTTCGTGCACATACGTGATCGGCTCCTGCCCGAGCTTGCGTCGCACGAACGGATGCACCGCCCCACCCTGGATGGGCCCGGGCCGGATCAGGGCGATCTGCACCACCAGGTCATAGAAGCGACGGGGCTGCAGGCGTGGCAACAGTCCCATCTGGGCGCGCGACTCCACCTGGAACACACCGATCGAGTCGGCGCGGCAGAGCATGTCGTAGACCGCCTTCTCTTCCTTGGGCAGCGTCGACAGCTCCCACCGCTCGCCCGTGGCATCCCGGATCAGGTCGAAGCAGTACTGCAACGCCGCGAGCATGCCGAGCCCCAGCAGATCGAACTTCACCAGCCCCATCCAGGCGGCGTCATCCTTGTCCCACTGGATCACCGTGCGGTTCTCCATGCGCGCGTGCTCGATCGGCACGACTTCTCCGACGGGGCGGTCCGTGAGCACCATGCCGCCGGAGTGGATGCCGAGATGCCGCGGCGCCTTCAACAGTTCGGACGCGAACTCGATGACCTCGTCGGGGATGTCGTGATCGGCGCCGGACTCGAGCGTCGCGCCCCACCGTTCGACCTGCTTCGACCAGGCGTCCTGCTGGCCGGGCGAGTGCCCCAAGGCCCGGGCCATGTCGCGCACGGCGTTCTTGGGCCGGTACTGGATGACGTTCGCCACCTGCGCCGCGCGGTCGCGGCCATAGGTCTCGTAGACCCATTGGATGATCTCTTCGCGGCGGTCGGAGTCGAAGTCGACGTCGATATCGGGCTCTTCGTCGCGGAGGCTCGACAGGAATCGTTCGAACGGCAATTGGTAGAAGATCGAGTCGACCGCCGTGATGTCGAGCAAGTAGCAGACGGCGCTGTTCGCTGCCGATCCCCGCCCCTGGCACAGGATGCCGCGCCGCCGGGCCTCGGCGACGATGCCGTAGACGATGAGGAAGTAGCCAGGGAAGTCCTTCATCTCGATGACCGCGAGTTCGCGCTCGATGCGATCGCGGTCGGCGGCGGACAGGTTCGGATACTTGCGGGGCACGGCCTCCCACACCAGGTGCCGCAGCCACGACATCGGGGTGTGCCCCTCGGGGACGGTCTGCTTCGGAAGCGCGGGCTTCGCGCGGCGCAACGGGAAGGCGAGCTCGTCGGCGAGCGAAACGGTGTGCGCGACCGCCCCCGGATATCGGGCGAACCGCGCCGCCATCTCGGCACCGGAGCGCAAGTGGGCGCCGGCGTGCGCGGGCAGCCATCCATCGAGTTCGTCGAGACTGCGATTGGCGCGCACGGCGGCGACGGCAGCGGCCAGCAGCTCCTTCTGCGGTGCCGCATAGTGCACGTTGTTCGTGGCGAGCACGGGGAGTCCGCGCTCCGCAGCGAGAGCGGCGAGCAGGTCATTGTGCACCGAATCGAGAGGACTGCCGTGGTTGATCAACTCGACCTGCACGGACTCGGATCCGAACAGATCGACCAGGCGGTCGAGCGCGCGCGCGGCCCCCACGGGACCCTCGGATGCCAGCGCCTGACGAACCATCCCCTTCCGGCATCCGGTGAGCACCGCCCACTGCGGATCGGCCGGACCGCCGGCACGATCGGCGAGGTCGGGGAGGTCGTAGACCGGCCGCCCCTTCTCACCACCGGAGAGCTGGGCGTGGGTGATCGCCGCGGCGAGACGGTGGTATCCCTCTTCTCCTCGCGCGAGGACGAGCAGATGGGAGCCCGCGGGGTCGGGCTGACCGTTCTGCGGTCCCGGGAGCCCGAGCGAGAGCTCGGCACCGAAGACGGTGCGCACGGTGCGGGCCTCCGCGGCCTCGGCGAACCGGACGATGCCGTAGAACCCGTCGTGATCGGTGAGAGCGAGCGCGTGAAGACCGAGCCTCTCGGCCTCCTCCACGAGTTCTTCTGGCGAAGACGCCCCGTCGAGGAAGGAGTAGGACGAGTGCGCGTGCAGTTCGGCGTACGGGACCGCATCGACGGGACGCTCGATCGTGGGAGGGACGTACGGCCCGCGCTTGTGCGACCACGCCGGGCTGTCGCCCCCGTCACCGTTCGCGGGTGCGGAGACCGGACGTCGCGTATCGCTCAGGGCTCGTTCGAGCTCCGACCACTTCACGGGCGGGTTGTGGAAGCCCATCAGCGCTCCCCCGTCTGCCGGGCGCTCGCGGCCTGGGCACGAGGACGTTCAGTCATAGCGTCCCTCCGCCCGCCATTCCCCCTCTTCGACGACGAGCAGCCACGCACCGCCGTCGGCGTCGACCACCTGGAAGCGGTGGGCGCGCCGGCGCCGCAACGGATCCCATCCGCGTTCGCTGATCGGCCAGGGCCCCGCCCACTCACGGATCCGCACCCGCCGTCCACCGGCGTCGAGGATCGCCGGTGGCGCGCTCAGCACATCGCGCTCCCCCACGGTCACCGAGGCTCCCGCGATGTCGGTGACCTCGACCAGCCGGGGCTCGGGGTACACCGTCGCCGGCAGGGGGTCGGGGAGGCTCCCCGGCCAGGGACGGGTACGGTCTTTCGCCGTGACCGCACGGTCTCCCCACGGAACCGACACCTGGCGCTCGGCGAGCCAACGTCCGCCTCCCACGACCGGGGTGACGACCGCGCGATGGCCGAGCATGGCCTGCACCCGGGAGAGGGCATGATGCACTTTCTCGTCGGGCCCGGCGCCGAAGAGACCCTTGGCGTGGTGCGACGCGTCGTCCACCGCTTCCGGCTCGATGGAGACCTCGGCCACGCCGCTGCCGAAAATGCCGCGACCGTCTTCGGCGAGTTGCCACCGCACACGGTCGACCACGGCGCCGGCGTCGAACGAGCCCGGATGCAGCCACACGCGCTCGCTGCGCTCCCCCCGTTCGCCCGAGAGCACCACACGCAACTCGGTGCACACCAGGTTCTGCGCTCCCAGCCGGGCGATGAACTCTTCGGCGGCCACTCGCATGCCGAAGGCGATCTGGTCGGCGAGCTCGAGCGGCGGCTCGAAGGCGACCTCGCGGCGGAGTTCGGGCGGCGGTGTGCGAGGCTGCACCGGCTGGGAATCACGCCCGGAGGCGAGAGCATGGAGTCGCGCCCCCCGCTCGGCGAAGCGCTCGCGGACGCGCTCGACGGGCATCGCGGCGAACTCTCCCAGCGTGTGCACCCCGAGACGGGCCAACAGACTCGCCAGATCGCCGTCGTCGAGCGTGGTCACCGGCAGCGGCGCGAGGAAGGTGGAAGCCTGTCCGCCTGGCACCACGCGCACGGGATCATCCGCGCGGGTGACACGGGCGGCGTGCTCGGCGGTGAAGACGCCGTCGGCGACGCTCGCGCGGACATCGGTGAACCCTTCCGCCACGAGAAGCCGCACGAGCATGCGCGCCGCTTCTTCTTCGCCCCCGTAGTAACGCGCGGGCCCACGGGCGCGAAGCGCGCAGAGCCCGGGACGCACGATCTGCACCCCCGGTGCGTGCTCTTCCACCAGGGCGACGACCGGGGCGAAGACTCGTGCGTCGCGGACGTGGTCGGCGGTGACGACGATCACCGACGGACACAGCGCCTGCGCATCACGACGCCGTTGCCCTCTCCGCACCCCCTGGGCACGCGCCGCCGCCGAACACGCCACGACCATGTTGTTCTCGAACACCGCCAAGGGCGCGTCGTCTCGCGGTGGCCGAGCCGCTTCGCGGCGATACGCCGACACCGGCCAGTCGGGGAGCCAGAGGACGAGGCTGCGGGTGGGCTCGCGCATCATCCCGCCACCCTTCGATATTCCGTCTGCTCACGCGGGACGAGCCTCTCGGTGGGGGCACCGAGCAGT
This sequence comes from Microbacterium canaveralium, assembly GCF_047238045.1. Lineage (NCBI taxonomy): Bacteria > Bacillati > Actinomycetota > Actinomycetes > Micrococcales > Microbacteriaceae > Microbacterium > Microbacterium canaveralium. The sequence continues at coordinate 2,253,985 of NZ_JBDFMA010000003.1, forward strand.
TCGATCGATCCGTCGGCCGCGGGGAGCAGCATGCGAGCGCGACGCGCCGTGGGGGTGCGTTTACTGCTGACCGACACCGTGAGCTCACGGCCGGCGAGATAACCGTGCCCCTGCCCGAGCCCCGCCCACCGGGGGTCCGCGACGTCGATCACCGCCTCCGCCTGCGGCCAGGCCCCCTGCACCAGCAGCACGGTGCCGCGGTCACGCAGCCGCGCCGCGAGCCGAGTGGCTTCGGCACCCCCGCGCGCGGTGTTCGCTCCCACCGGCGGGCGAACAGCCACGACGGGCAGGACCTCGGCGATCGTGGCCGTTACCGCCAGCCATCGCGGGCCGGGATCAGGGATGAAGACCAGACGGTCCAGATCGAGACCGTACTTCTCGGCGGCCTCGGCACCCAGCTCGGGCATGCCGACGACACCGCACCATGCCCCGTCCTGCGAAGGACGTGCCATGAGCGCCAGCAGCAGAGACATCGAGCGAGCGATCGCGTACGCCGATCCGGAACGGAGACCCCCTCCGGGAAGCAGCGACGTGAAGGCGGGATGCGTCGGCAGCACCGGCGCGTCCATGCGACGCCCCTGCATCCGCTCGAGGCGATCGCGGAGCGCGTGGATATCGGGAACGGCCTCCGCCTGGTCTCGCACGATCGCCCTCACTCCCACAGGTTAGAACATGTGTTCTACACTCTCAATCCCTGTGTTTCGAAGATACGATCACCCTCCGACATCGCTGCGGGCGGCTCAGATCATGTCAGCGGTCCGCACGACGCGGGCGAAACCTCCCTGCTGCAGCACGAGCGCGGTCGAGGTCATCAGCTCGGCCGCCGTGCGTGTGACAGTTCCCAGACCCGCGATCTCGGCCGACAGATCGAAGGTGCGAGTGGCATCCAGGACGACAGTCACGTCGTATCCGAGGTTGCCCGCCATCCGTGCCGTGGTCTCCACGCACATATTCGTCTGAATACCGCAGATCACCAGTTCCCGGATGCCATGCTCCCCCAGCCACGCATGCAGGTCGGGGTCACCGTAGAAGGCCGAGTTGACGTTCTTCGTGAGGAGGAGCGCCGGCTCGACCACCGCGACGGCGTCGACGAGGGCGTTGCCCGGCGACGAGGGATGCAGCGGCGATCCCTCCGACCGGGAGTCGTGCCGCACGACGACCACGGGCTCGTCATCGGATTTCCACCGGTCGACGAGCGCCGCCACGTTCGCCTCGCAGTCCGGGTTGGCGGTCGGGCCCCAGAAGTCGAGGTCGTCGAAACCACGCTGCATGTCGATCACGAGGAGAGCACGAGTCATGCCCCCATCACACCACCGACCGGGATGCCGCGCACCACCGGCCCCGGGCGACCGGGCGTTACGCCGCGAGCGCCAGGTACGGCTCCCAGCGCGGGTCGGACTTGTCGACTCCGCGAACCGTCCACGAGGATCCGTGCGGAGGAGCCGGGACCAGCCGCAACTCCCACATCATCTCCTGGGGCGTGCGGTCGCCCTTGACGTTGTTGCAGCGCAAGCAGCACGCGACCAGGTTCTCCCACGTGTCCTTGCCCCCGCGTGACCGGGGCAGCACATGGTCGATCGTGGAAGCGGCCTTCCCGCAGTACCCGCAGCGGTGCGCGTCGCGACGCAGCACCCCCCGACGGGTCACCGGCACGCGACGCGCGCCGGGAACGCGCACGTAACGGGTCAGGATGATCACCGCGGGACGATCGTACGTGCCCGCCGCTGCCCAGACAGGATCACCGTCCACGCGTTCGACGACGGTGGCCTTCTCGTTCATCACGAGCACGAGGGCTCGCTTGAACGACACCACGGCGAGCGGCTCGTAGCCGGCGTTCAGCACCAGTGTGCGCATTCCGTTTCCTCTCGAATGGCCGAGACGGCTTCTCGGATGTTCGACTCGTGACGGAAAGAGAGCTGCAGGGGTATGAAAAAGGCGCCGTCTATGCAGACAGCGCCTCAGAAGTCGCGGTGAACCCGCGGCATCCGCTCACACGATGCCGAAGAACGAGCAGCCCGAGCGCATCCATGGTGCGGATGCGAGGCATGGTGTCCATCAGCTTTCCCTTCGGTTCTCCCGACGTCGCGAACAGGCTAACCCACGGCGACACGCCCGGGGTCCGCTCCACAGGGAAACGACAGACGGCGTGTCGGAGAACGATGGTCTCCGACACGCCGTCTGAGGGGTGTGATCAGCCCGCGTTCTGCTGCAGCCAGGCGTAGGGGTCGACCACGGAACCATTGATGTGCACCTCGAAGTGCAAATGGTTGGCGGTCGAGCTGCCCGTCGAACCGACGAGTCCGATGAGCTGTCCCGCGGCGACGGTCTGACCCGCCTGAACCTGACGGCTGCCATAGGTCATGTGGCCGTAGGTCGTGGAGACCTTCTGGCCGTTGATGACGTGCTCGATGACGATGCCGACGCCGTAACCGCCGTAGCTCTCGGACGACACGCTCACCACACCGCCGGCGGCGGCGAAGATGGGCTGCCCCTGAGGCGCGAGCAGGTCGACGCCCTGGTGGTAGCCGGAGTCCCACAGACCGCGGCCCAGGATGTAGTTCGTGAGCGGCCAACGCACCTCGCCCGAGCCGGGCGCGGTCATGTTGAGGTTGATCGAGGAGACGGCGACGTTCGCGCTGGCGGCCAGCTGGCGCGCACGTTCGGCGGCAGCCGCGGCGGCGGCTTCCTGATCCTTCTTCTTCTGGATCTCTTCGGCCGTGGTGGCCGAGTAGCTGCTGCGATCGAGAGTCTCGGCGTTCGCGTTCGACGCGACGACGAGCGACTGGTTGTCGGGAGCCGACATCTCTTGCAGCGTCATCGTCTCGGCCGCGGGCAGAGAAGCGGCGTACGCGGGGATGGCGACCGTCGCGACGAGGCCGGCGACCATCGACAGGATGACCGCGCTGCGCAGAGGCTTCCCTCCTCGCCGGAAGGACGAGCCGGAGCGGGGCGCCGAAGCGGGTCGGGCGACCGTCGGCGAGGCGACCACGGGGGTTCGCTGGGGGCGGCGGGCGGGTCGGGTGACCGCAGCGCGCGCGCTCTTTCGAGTCTGACCCGCTACGCGGACCTCGGGCAGGTCCTCAACGGGATCGGTGTGTTCAGCCAAATTTCCTCCGGCGCCTCTGCGTTCGTACGCTGGCTCGTCAGCACTCGATTTGGGGGCACGATGTGCGGGCTTCACCCTCTGCGGACGACGAGCCGATGAGGCAAACCGCGAGGGGTCCGACGGCGGGCTTCTCGCCTGTGGACCTTCAGAGGCTACCCGAAGATAACGAAACTGTCACGCCAGGCGACGGGGTGTACAGGAGATGGCCGGGATGCGACGACCCGCCGGACGGTGGAGGTCAGGCCTCGTCGACGAGGAAGATGTGCGACGCGACTTCGACGGGCAGTTCGAGGCCGTCGTCGACCCCGTCCATCTCGACGAGGACGTAGCCCTCGTTGAAGCGGAAGCCGCCGCGGGCACCGGGCATGACACCGGCGGCCTTCAACTGCTGAAGAAGCTCGGGATCGACCTGCGCCGGCTCGGCGAGACGTCGAACGGTACCCGAGATCGGCCCACCGGCATCCGTCAGCCTCCGCACCAGTCCCACGACGCCCTGTTCGAACGTCATGCTGGCGACGTCGCCGAGCTGATCCAGCCCGGGGATCGGGTTGCCGTAGGGCGACTCGGTGGGGTGCCCGAGCAGTTCGACGAGGCGGCGCTCGACCTGCTCGCTCATGACGTGCTCCCAGCGGCAGGCCTCGTCGTGGACATACGCCCAGTCGAGACCGATCACATCGCTGAGCAAGCGCTCGGCCAGGCGATGCTTGCGCATGACGTCGACGGCCTTCTGTCGTCCGTCGTCGGTGAGCTCGAGTCGGCGGTCTTCCGACACGACGACGAGTCCGTCGCGCTCCATGCGGCCGACCGTCTGCGAGACGGTCGGACCCGAGTGACCGAGACGTTCCGAGATGCGGGCACGCAGGGGGACGATGTTCTCTTCCTCCAGCTCGAGGATGGTGCGCAGGTACATCTCGGTGGTGTCGATGAGATCGGTCATTCAGCAATCCTCGGGCGTCGTGGCGGTCTTCTCAGCCTACCGACCCCATACGACACACGCGCCGGTCTCGCCTGACCCCCGCCCTAGAATCGACGCATGCCGCATGTGGACCTTCCCACCGACCTCCTGCCCGCCGACGGCCGCTTCGGATGCGGCCCTTCGAAGGTGCGCGGTGCGCAGCTCGAAGCACTCGTCACCCGTGGCGCCACCATCCTCGGAACCTCGCACCGCCAGGCGCCGGTGAAGAACCTCGTCGCCAGCACGCGGGAGCGGCTCGCCGAGCTGTTCCGCCTGCCCGAGGGCTACGAGATCATCCTCGGCAACGGCGGTTCGACGGCCTTCTGGGATGCCGCGGCCTTCGGTCTCATCGAGAACCGCAGCCAGAACCTCGTCTCCGGCGAGTTCGGCGGCAAGTTCGCCGCCGCGGCCGCCGCGCCGTGGCTGCAGGCACCCGACGTGCGCCGTGCCGAGCCCGGCACGCGCGCGGCGTTCGAAGCCGTCGAGGGCGTCGACGTCTACGCGTGGCCGCACAACGAGACCTCGACGGGTGTCGCCGCTCCCGTCACCCGCGTGCACGGCGACGCCGGGGCGCTGACCGTCATCGACGCGACCAGCGCCGCGGGCGGGATCGACTTCGACGTCGCCGAGGCCGATGTCTACTACTTCGCTCCGCAGAAGAACCTGGGCTCCGACGGCGGACTCTGGTACGCCGCCGTCTCGCCCGCCGCGATCGAGCGGATCGAGCGGATCGCGGCATCCGGTCGTTACATCCCCGAGTTCCTCAGCTTGAAGAACGCGGTCGACAACTCCCGGCTGCAGCAGACGTTGAACACCCCGGCGCTGGCGACTCTCCTGCTCCTGGATGAGCAGCTGGGCTGGATCCTCGACAACGGGGGCCTGTCCTGGGCCGGTGCCCGCACGGCGGAGTCGTCCTCGGCTCTCTACGACTGGGCCGAGGCGAGCGAGGTCGCGACCCCGTTCGTGGCAGATCCCGCCGACCGCTCCCCCGTCGTCGTGACGATCGACTTCGACGAGTCGATCGACGCCGCCGCCATTGCCAAGAGCCTTCGCGCGAACGGGATCGTCGACACCGAGCCGTACCGGAAGCTCGGTCGCAATCAGCTGCGCATCGCGACCTTCGTCTCGATCGAGCCCGACGACGTCCGCCGTCTCATCGGCGCGATCGACTACACGATCGAGCGCCTCCCCCAGGCCTGACCCTCATCTGACGAGAAGCCGCCCCGCTCGCGCGGGGCGGCTTCTGCCGTTTCGGGGGTCGTGCGCAGGATGCCGCTGACGACGCGTCGACTCAGTAGCTCCGCTCGTGCTCGTCGTCGTCATCGAGCTCGTCGTCGCCTGCGGCCTCGTCGTCGGCCTCGTCATCCGAGTCGTCGCCCTCGACATCGTCATCGGAGTCGTCCCCCTCGACATCGTCATCGTCCGAGCCCTCGGCGGACTCGTCCAGCTCGTCGATGTCGACGCCGTCGAGGTCTCCGGCGTGCAACCGGGCCTTCGGCTCGTCGTCCTCATCGTCGTCGGACTCGTCTTCGGCATCCTCGTCGTCGAGGTCATCGTCGTCGAGGTCATCGTCGTCGAGGTCGTCCTCGTCCAGATCGTCCGCGTCCGACTCATCGCCCGCGGCGGCCGCCGCAACCTGAGCGGCCTGGTACTCGGCGAGGCGTTGCGCCCAGGGCACCCAGTCGGGTGCGAGCAGTGCACCTTCGCCGGGAAGCAGCTCGGTCTCGAGAACGGTCGGCTCGGCACCCTCGACGACGGCGAGGGTCACGGTCCAGTGCCAGCCCGGGTATCCGGCGAGGCGGGTGTGGAACCAGAGCGACACGACGTCATCGTCTTCCACGACATGACCGACCGCCGGTCCGATGGTGTCGGCCGGGGTGATCTCGCGCAACGCCGCGAGCGCGAGGTCGTGCGCGTGGAGCAGCCGCTCGTCGGCGACGGGCTCAGGCTTCGAAGTCATCGGCGACCTTACGCAGGACCGCAGCGATCTTGTTCGCGTGTGCGCCGCTGGGGTAGCGCCCGCGACGCAGGTCACCGCCGATTCCGTCGAGGAGCTTGACGAGGTCTTCGACGATGATCGCCATGTCATCAGCGGGCTTGCGGGAACGCTTGGACATGCTGACGGGAGCCTCGAGCACGCGCACCGACAGGGCCTGCAGACCGCGCTTGCCATCGGCCACACCGAACTCCAGTCGCGTGCCGGCCTTGGGCGCGGCGGTCCCGGCGGGTAGGGCGGTGGCGTGCAGGAACACGTCCTGGCCGTCATCGGTGGTGATGAAGCCGAAGCCCTTCTCTTCGTCGTAGAACCTGACCTTGCCGGTGGGCATGGACACCTCGCTGAGTGTGTGCGCGATCGCGCGGCGGAACTCGGAACCCGATCGGATCCCGGCCCCCCAGCCTACGGCACGGCCGCCAGGCGCTAGGCTGACGACGATGAGCACGCGCACCCCCGACGGCGATGTCCCGATCCGTCGCATCGACCGCATCCTGGCGTTCATGTCGCTCGGGCTGGGAATCGTGTCGATCGTGTGCTTCTTCGTCGTCATCCTCGCCCGGCCCGCCGGCGTGACCGACTTCGGCGAGGGCATCTGGCCCACCATCGTGGTGCTGCCCCTCATTGCGCTTCCGGTCGCCTTCCTCATGATGATGGCCGTGCTCATCATGAGCTTCGTGCGAAGGGCACGCGCCAACAGGGGACGCTGACGTGCCCGAGACCTCCGATCAACGCGCACTGGCGGTCTCGTTGAGCGCTCTCCGAGACGAGGCCCTCGCTCACCTGTTCGCCGCGCGTCATGTGTCGGCATCCGCGACGTGGCGTGACATGTTCGATGCGGCCGACGCGCTCCTCGACTCCTCGTCGATCGGCCGGGCGTTGCCCCTCGTGAATCGCCGGGAGGCCGAGGCCCTGGTCGCGGCGATCGATGGCGCCCTCGTTCCGGATGCCGTTCGGCCACCGCTCCAGGACATGGCTCTCGTCGACGCCAACGGCCGCGTGTATGCCGCGGTCGCCGCGGCCCTCGCCGAGATTGCGCCCGACGGTCTCCCCCAGGCCGGGGTCGAGCCTCGTGTCGACGCGGCCGACGACGCCGCGGCTGCCGAGTCGGCGTTCACCCACGCTGCCGCTCTCGCCGACGTCCTGCTCCTCACCCTGGAGTCCCCCCTGGGTCGCATCGGGTCGGGTTCGCTGGGCGCCAGCGAGCGCCGCCGTCTCGTGGATTCGGGCGCCGCACGCTCGGCGGAGGAGGCGGATCTCCTGGTCGGGATGGCCGCACGGACGGGTCTGCTGGGCTCGAACGGGCGCGCATGGCTCGTCACGCCCGCCGGCCGTTCCTGGCTGCGCCTCCCCACTCTCGAGAGGTGGGCCAGCACCGCTCGGGCGCTGCGTGACGCACTTCCCGCGGCATACCGCACGCCGTCGGGCGCGTGGATGCCGCAGGCGGCGTGGGCGGGAGCCACCCCGTTCGACCCCGCCGGCGAAGAGCGCGCGGCGCGATGGGCTCACCGGCTGCGGGCATGGGGGCTGCTCGACGCGCGGGGCGCGGTGCCCGTCTGGGGTCGGGGTCTGGCCGAGGGCGGCGACGTGGATGCCTCCGCTCTCCGTGCCCTGCTGCCGCCCGAGGTCGATCGCGTCTACCTGCAGAACGACCTGACCGCCATCGCTCCGGGCCCGCTCGCGCCGCACCTCGACGTCCGTCTGCGCGGGATGGCGGTGCGCGAGTCCCGCGCGCAGGCGTCGAGCTACCGCTTCAGCGCCGCGACGATCGGCGCGGCGATCACGGCCGGCGAGACGGCCGACAGTTTGCGCGACTTCCTCACGGGCATCTCACTCACCGGCCTTCCCCAGCCGCTCGCGTACGTCATCGAGCGCACCGCGGCGGAGCATGGACGCGTCCGCGTCGCCGCTGACTCGGCATCCGGTCTCACGACGGTCCGCACGGATGACGAGACGCTGCTGCGGGCCATGGAAGTCGACACGTCGCTGCGATCGGTCGCTCTCACCCGCTCGGGAGCCGAACTCATCACGCACGTCGCGGCCGATGTGGTCTTCTGGGCGCTCAGCGACGCCCGCTACCCGGCTGTGGCGGTCGACGACGAGGGCCGTCCGCGCGCGGTGGAGCGGGCGAAGCTGGCCGTGGCCGAGAGCCCGGACGATCCGACGGATGTCTACGCTCCCCTCATTGCGCGTCTGCGCGCAGGCGGAGAGGACTCGGATGCCGCGTGGCTCGAGCGCGAGCTCGATCAGGCGGTCCGCGCCCGCGCGGTCGTCGACGTGACCGTGCGTCTGCCCGACGGATCGTCGCGAGTGTTCCGGCTCGAAGCGACCGGGCTCGGCGGTGGACGTCTGCGCGGACGCGACCGCGCCGCCGACGTGGAGCGGACCCTGCCGCTGTCCCACATCGTCTCGATCACCCCCGCCGTCTGAGACCAGCGACGACGCCTCCCCCGGCGCACCGGTAGACTCGAACGCTATGGCTGACGGCCCCCTTATCGTTCAGAGCGACCGCACGGTGCTCCTCGAGGTAGCGCATCCCGAGGCGGAAACCGCGAGGCACGAGCTCGCGGTGTTCGCCGAGCTGGAACGGGCTCCGGAGCACATCCACACCTACCGCATCACTCGGCTCGGCCTGTGGAACGCCCGCGCGGCCGGACATGACGCGGACGCGATGCTGCAGACGCTCGACAAGTGGTCGCGCTTCCCGGTCCCGGCGTCGGTGAGCACCGACATCCGCGAGACCGTCGGGAGGTACGGCCGACTGGTCATCGAGCGGGATGACGAGGGCGCCCTCGTCCTGCGCTCCACCGACCCGGCGGTGCTCGGCGAGGTCTCGCGCAACAAGCGCATCTCGCCGCTGCTCATCGGCCACCCCACCCCCGACAGCTACACCGTCGATGCCTGGGCGCGCGGCCACATCAAGCAGGAGCTGCTGAAGATCGGCTGGCCCGCGGAAGATCTCGCCGGCTATACGCCCGGCACGCCGCACCCGATCGACCTCGACGAGGACGGCTGGCAGCTCCGGCCCTACCAGCGACAGGCGGTGGAGTCCTTCTCCGAGGGCGGCTCCGGTGTCGTCGTGCTTCCGTGCGGGGCGGGCAAGACCCTCGTCGGGGCAGGGGCGATGGCCGAGACCCGCACGACCACGCTCATCCTCGTGACCAACACCGTCAGCGCCCGCCAGTGGCGCGATGAACTGCTGCGCCGCACGAGCCTGACCCCGGAAGAGATTGGCGAGTACTCGGGCCAGTCCAAGGAGATCAAGCCGGTCACGATCGCGACGTACCAGATCCTCACCGCCAAGCGGGGAGGCAAGTACGCTCACCTGGCCCTGCTCGACGCGTTGGACTGGGGTCTCGTGCTCTACGACGAGGTGCACCTGCTCCCGGCACCGGTGTTCAAGCTCACCGCCGATCTGCAGGCTCGCCGCCGCCTGGGCCTGACCGCGACCCTCGTGCGCGAGGACGGGCGTGAGGGCGACGTGTTCAGCCTCATCGGCCCCAAGCGGTTCGACGCGCCGTGGAAGGAGATCGAGGCACAGGGCTTCATCTCGCCCGCCGCCTGCTACGAGGTCCGCATCGACCTGCCTGCCGACGAGCGCCTCGAGTACGCCGCCGCAGCCGACGAAGACCGCTACCGCCTGGCCGCGACGGCCCCGGCGAAGATCGACGTCGTCAAGCGCCTCGTCGATCGGCATCCGGGCGAGCGCGTCCTCGTGATCGGTCAGTATCTCGATCAGATCGACGAGCTCGCCGAGGCTCTCCACGCCCCGAAGATCACCGGTGCCACGCCGGTCACCGAGCGCGAGGAGCTGTTCCAGGCGTTCCGCGAGGGCACGATCTCGCTGCTCGTGGTCTCCAAGGTCGCGAACTTCTCCGTCGACCTGCCCGAGGCCTCCGTCGCCGTGCAGGTGTCGGGGTCTTTCGGTTCGCGCCAGGAGGAGGCGCAGCGTCTGGGCCGCCTGCTCCGACCGAAGCAGTCGGGGCACACGGCGAGCTTCTACACGCTCATCGCGCGCGACACCGTCGACCAGGATTTCGCGCAGAACCGTCAGCGTTTCCTGGCCGAGCAGGGCTACGCCTACACGATTCTGGATGCCGAGGGGATCGGTGCCGCGGCGGCCTGAGCCCTACCAGCGCTCGGCGTTTCTCGCGATATCCAGCGCTTCCTTGAGTGAAGTCACGATAATGGGCGCATGACAGCACCGCGCATCCTCGTCGTCGACGACGAACCCAACATCCGCGACCTGCTCATTACGAGCTTGCGTTTCGCCGGATTCCAGGTCCGAGCCGTCGCCAACGGCGCGCAGACCATCTCAGCGGTTCTCGAGGAAGAACCCGACCTCATCGTGCTCGACGTGATGCTTCCCGACATGAACGGGTTCAGCGTCACGAAGCGCCTCCGCGGCGCCGGGTACACCGCCCCGATCCTGTTCCTCACCGCGAAGGACGAGACCGAGGACAAGATCACCGGCCTGAACGCCGGCGGCGACGACTACGTCACGAAGCCCTTCAGCCTCGACGAGATCGTCGCCCGCATCCAGGCGATCCTCCGCCGCACGATGCAGGCGGATGAGGAGTCGGTCATCCGCACCGGTGAGCTCACGATGGACCAGGACACGCACGATGTCAGCGTCGGCGACGTTTCGATCGACCTGAGCCCGACCGAATTCAAGCTCCTTCGCTATCTGATGCTCAACCCGAACCGCGTGCTGTCGAAGGCACAGATCCTCGACCACGTCTGGGAGTACGACTTCAACGGTGACGCCGGCATCGTCGAGAGCTACATCTCGTACCTCCGTCGCAAGATCGACCCGCACTCCTCGGAGCCGCTCATCCAGACCAAGCGCGGATTCGGCTACATGCTGAAGTCCGGCAAGACCGCCTGAGCGGAGAGCGATCCTGGAGAATTCCGACGATGCACTGACGCACTGGTGGCGCCGGCTGAGCCTTCGCACGAAGGTCACCGGCGTCACCGTGACCCTGCTGGCGGTCGGCCTCGTCGCCGCGGGCATCGGTACCCTGGTGTTCCTTCGCACAACCCTCATCAACAATCTGGACGAGCAGCTCGGGCAGCAGGCGGCGGGCAACATCGCCAACAGCATCTTCGTCACGGACGACAACGACGGTCAGCTCACCTTCACGCAGGTCGACAACGCGCCCCAGATCGGGTCCATGGTCGTGGTGTACGGCCCCGACGGTCAGCGCGTGGCGTTCTACAACGGCACGGCCATGAAGACGGTGCCGCAGCTGCCCGAGACCTTCTCGGTCGAGCAGACCTATGGTCAAGTCGACCGACGCATCGACCTCGAGGACCCGGTGTCGGGGCAGCATTTCCTCGCGCGCGTGGGGCTGCTGCAGGTACCGGGCAACAACAGCCTCTACACGCAGATGGTCGTCCAGCCGCTGGCACCGACCGACCGGATCGTGGCGGCGTACATCGGCATCTACGGTTTCGTCGCCCTGTTGATCCTTATCGCCAGCGCGCTGCTGACCCGCGCCCTCGTCACCCTCACGTTCCGCAGCCTCGGGCAGGTCGAGACCACCGCGATGGACATCGCCGCCGGTGACTTCAGCCAGCGCCTGACGGACATCGTCCCCGATACCGAGGTGGGCAGGCTCAAGGCGGCCATCAATGCGATGCTCGGGCGCATCGACGGCGCCCTGAATCAGCGGGATGCCACGGTGCGGCAGATGCGCCGGTTCATCGGTGACGCGAGCCACGAGCTGCGCACCCCGCTCGTGACGATGCGCGGATACGCCGAGCTGTACCGGATGGGGGCCATCCACTCCGACGAGGACGTTGCTCAGGCGATGGAGCGGATCGAGAAGGAGGCCATCCGCATGGGCGCTCTCGTCGAAGACCTCCTCGCCCTCGCCCGTCTCGACGAGCGGCGCGATGTGGCGATCACGACCCTCGATCTCCGTCCCATCGCCCGGGATGCCGCGCTCGACCTCCGCGTGACGTCCCCGCAGCGAGAGGTGACCGTCGACGACACGACCGGCCGCGCGGCGATCGTGCTCCCTGTGATGACCATCGATCCCGAACTGCCAGCGGACGGTAGCGCGGAAACGAACCGCCGCAGGGTCGCTCCGACCACCTCGGCGATGGCGATCGCGGGCGCCACTCTCTCGCGGTTGCGTCGACGCAGAGACGCAACCGCCGACTCCGGACCTGCGGACGGCGATGTGGCCGCCAAGGCGGCTGAGGCTCCGACTCGCCGCGTCCCGAGCCTGGCTCCGATCGTCCTCGGCGACGAGAACCGCGTCCGTCAGGTCGTGGCGAACCTCCTCGGCAATGCTCGTCGCTTCACCGCTGACGACTCCCCCATCGGCCTGCGCGTCGGCGTCGACGCAGACACCGACATGGGGTGGATCGAGATCATCGATCATGGCGAGGGCGTGCCAGAGCAGATCCGCGAGCAGATCTTCCAGCGATTCTGGCGCGCGGACACCTCGCGCACGCGCGAAACCGGCGGCTCGGGCCTCGGTCTGTCGATCGTGGCATCCATCGTCGACCTGCTCCACGGCACGGTCGAGGTGCGAGACACTCCGGGCGGCGGCGCGACCTTCCGCGTCTCCCTCCCTCTCGCCGATCGCCGCAACGCGCAGGAGCACGCGCTGATCGAGACGCAGCCTCTCGAGCGCTTGCCGGAGAACTACCAGCCCGACGCCGACGCCTCCGCGTGATGCCGGGTCTCCTTGACCCTGACACGGTGTGAGAGGACACGATGACGTCATGGCCGAGACCACGAACCTGATGAGCATCGGTCGGTTCAGCTCGCTGAGTCGACTATCGGTGAGGATGTTGCGTCATTACGACCACCACGGCGTGCTCGTACCCGCCCATATCGATCCCTGGACCGGATACCGGCGTTACGCCCCGCACCAGCTGGTCGATGCGGCCGACGTCCGCAACCTTCGTGACGTGGGCTTCGGCGTCTCCGCCATCGCCGCTCTCCTCGACGCCCGCGGGACACCGGCATGGCACAGGGCGTTGCAGATGCAGCGCGCTGAGCTCGAAGCCGAAGCGCGTGCAGTACGGGAGCGAGTGTCGCTCATCACTCGACTACTCGGAGACGATCCCATGTCTATCACTCTCACACGCACCACTGTTCCCGCGGTGACCGCCGTTGCCCTGCGCGGTACCGTGCCGACCTATTCCGATGAAGGCCAGCTCTGGGGGCGTCTGATGCCCCTTCTAGCCGAGCAATCCCTCACACCGATCGGTCCGTGCGGGGTGATCGAGCACGATAACGCGTACGTCGAGCACGACGTCGACCTGTCGGTGTTCCTGCCGATCGAGGCGGGTATCACGGTGCAGGAACCGCTGCACCTGATCGAGCTGCCCGCGCGCGACTGTCTCGTCGCGCGCGTTCTCGGCCCCTACACGCAGATCAGCCAGGCGCACGATCGCATCAACGCCCGGCTGGCGGACGAGGGACTGAGCCCGCGCGCCGACGGAACGCTCGCGTCTCACGGGTTCAACATCTACCTGACCACGCCGGATCAGGTAGCCCCCGAAGACCTCATCACCGAGGTCTGCCGGCCTCTGGCCTGACCGGGAACGAAGAACGCCCCCTCCCGGAGGAGGGGGCGTTCTCTGTCTACCTAGGCGGGGATCAGAAGTCCATGCCGCCGGTCGGGTCGCCCGCGGGAGCGGCGACCTTCTCGGGCTTGTCGGCGACGACGACCTCGGTCGTGAGGAACAGACCGGCGATCGACGCGGCGTTCTGCAGCGCGGAGCGCGTCACCTTGGCCGGGTCGATGATGCCCTGTGCGAACAGGTCACCGTACTCGCCGGTCGCGGCGTTCAGACCGTGGCCGACGGGGAGCTCCGCGACCTTGTTGGCGACGACGCCCGGCTCGAGACCGGCGTTGAGCGCGATCTGCTTGAGCGGAGCCTCGATGGCCACCTTAACGATGTTCGCGCCGGTCGCCTCGTCGCCCGTGAGCTCGAGGTTCGCGAACGCGGTCTTGCCGGCCTGGATCAGGGCGACGCCACCACCGGCGACGACACCCTCTTCGACGGCCGCCTTGGCGTTGCGCACGGCGTCCTCGATGCGGTGCTTGCGCTCCTTGAGCTCGACCTCGGTGGCCGCGCCCGCCTTGATGACGGCCACGCCGCCGGCGAGCTTGGCGAGGCGCTCCTGGAGCTTCTCGCGGTCGTAATCGCTGTCGGTGTTCTCGATCTCGCGACGGATCTGGGTCACGCGACCCTCGATCAGCGCGGAGTCACCGGCACCCTCGACGATGGTGGTCTCGTCCTTGGTGATGATGACCTTGCGGGCACGGCCGAGCAGGTCGACGGTGGCGTTCTCGAGCTTGAGGCCGACCTCTTCGGTGATGACCTGTCCGCCGGTGAGGATCGCGATGTCCTGCAGCTGAGCCTTGCGACGGTCGCCGAAGCCGGGAGCCTTGACGGCAGCCGACTTGAAGATGCCGCGGATCTTGTTGAGCACGAGCGTCGCGAGAGCCTCGCCCTCGACGTCCTCGGCGATGATGAGGAGTTCCTTGCCCTCCTGGATCACCTTGTCGACGATGGGCAGAAGGTCCTTGATGTTCGAGATCTTCTGGTTCGCGATCAGGATGTAGGGGTCTTCGAAGACCGCTTCCTGGCGCTCGGGGTCGGTGACGAAGTAGGGGTTGATGTACCCCTTGTCGAAGCGCATGCCCTCGGTGAGCTCGAGCTCGGTGCCGAAGGTGTTGGACTCCTCGACGGTGACCACACCCTCCTTGCCGACCTTGTCGATCGCCTCGGCGATGAGCTCGCCGATCGCGGGGTCGGCGGCGGAGATCGACGCGGTCGCGGCGATCTGCTCCTTGGACTCAACTTCCTTGGCCGAGGCCAGGAGCTCGTCGGTGACGGCCTTGACGGCCTTCTCGATGCCCTTCTTGAGCGAGATGGGGTCAGCGCCGGCCGCGACGTTGCGCAGGCCCTCGCGGACGAGCGCCTGAGCGAGGACGGTCGCGGTGGTCGTTCCGTCACCGGCGACGTCGTCGGTCTTCTTGGCGACCTCCTTGACCAGCTCAGCGCCGATCTTCTCGTACGGGTCGTCGAGCTCGATCTCCTTGGCGATCGAGACACCGTCGTTCGTGATCGTGGGGGCGCCCCACTTCTTCTCCAGCACGACGTTGCGACCGCGGGGGCCCAGGGTCACCTTGACGGCGTCGGCCAGGGTGTTGAGGCCGCGCTCGAGACCGCGACGGGCCTCTTCGTCGAAAGCGATGATCTTTGCCATAAGTGTGTCGTCCCTCCCGGACGGGTGACTTCCAGATTTGGCACTCGACGAAAGCGAGTGCTAACTCATTCTGGCACTCGACCCTGGGGAGTGCAAGCCACGCGACGCCCGTGGAAACGGCAGCGCCGCGGCCCCCATGACGGGGGCCGCGGCGCGGCGGGAATCGCGAGAGGTCAGGCGATGAGTCGAACCGACTCAGCCTGAGGACCCTTCTGTCCGGACCCGACCGTGAACTCGACGGCCTGACCTTCTTCCAGGACCCGGAATCCGGACATCTCGATGTTCGAGTAGTGAACGAAGACATCCTGTCCGTCCGTCACGGTGATGAAGCCGTAACCCTTCTCGGCGTTGAACCATTTGACGGTGCCCTGCGTCATGCGAATCTCCTGTTGCTGAACGACGAGGTCATCGTAAGCACGCGGACACGGGCGGAATCGGCGCGAGCGGGCATTGTTGACACGGCGGCACCGAACTTTTTACGCCGCGGAAACACGCGGCGTCAGGGGCCTCACGGAGTCGGTTGGCCCGCGGTGCGATCGAGTCCGATCACCACGACCAGACGCTTCTCGGCGCCCTCGTCGTCGGGGGTGTTGGGGTCGTCCGTGGGCTGGAGGAAGTCGCTTTGCGCGACCTCGGCGCCGCCGATCGCCTCCGCCAGACCACGCGCGGCCTGCTCGTCCGCGGTGGTCCGGTAGTACACGGTCGTCGTGGCGAAGTCCGTCGTGTCCGAATCGCCGGTCTGCACGGAGTCGGAGGCCCATCCGAGGCCCACGATCTGGTCGCGCAGGTTGCCTGCCAAGCCGTCGTCGGGGGTCCCGTTGAGCACGACGACCGAGTACGACGTGTCGATGACCGCCGGAGTGCTCTCCGAGGGGGTCGGGCTCGGTCCCGCGTCAGACCCCAATGAGATGCGGCCGGATGCCACCAGCACACCGAAGATGCCCACGATCACCAAGACGATGGTGGTCAGCGCCGCCCAGAAGAAGATTGCCCACCCGCGGGAGCGGGGATGTTCGGCCCGGTGCGCGCCGACGCGGCCGCCGCCGGCCGGGAGGTCGTCGAAACGATCCCGTGGGAAGGTCGATCTGGGCATTGGACGATGTTACCGGGCAGATTCTGTGGCTCCGTCAGCGCGCAGCCGTGCGCCCGAGACGAGCACGGTGCTGCTGGGCGGCCTCATCACGGCGCCGGCGCAGGCGTCGCACGAGCATGGGGTCCGCGGCCAACGCCTCCGGGTCGTCGAGCAGACGCCCCAGGAGTTGGTAGTAGCGAGCCGGGGCGAGGTCGAACTCCGACCGGATCGCCTCCTCTTTCGCACCGCCGTGCCGACGCCACTCACCCTCGAAGGCAAGGAAGGCGAGATCACGGTCGGAGAGGGCCACGTCGTCACGCTACTGCGTGACGATACGAAGATCCGGGATGCCACGCCACCCACGCGCCGAGCGGGTCGACGCTGGCCAGGACCTCGCCGTCGAGGGCGAGCGCGAACCCTCCCGGCCGCAGGTTCGGCGATCTGTTCCACGCGTCGTGGAGGCCCGCGGCATCCAGGGTCACCCATCGTCCGGCGGCGCGAGCGGCAGCGATGACGGCGTCGCGGTGCCGCCGTGGAACGTGCGCGAGGACGCCGGGAGTCGTCACCACGAGCGTCGCGTCGCGCGGGGCCCGCGCGGCGAGCCCGGGCAGAGACTCGGCTCCGTCGCCCGCGACGAGGAGCGGCGGATCGGCGGCGGCGATGTCGAGGGCGGCGGTGATGCGTTCGCGCCGACCCTCTTCCCCCGGCCACGCGAGGCCCGTCAACCAGGCGCGGTCTTCGGGGTCTCGCGCGTCGAGGGGCTGGAGATCGATTCCCGCGCGCCAGACGACCTCGGGCAGGCGCAGCGGTGGGTCGCCGTCGACGTCGGCCTCGAGGACGACCGCGCTGGGACCGTCCGCCGGGTCGAGAGCCGTCACCGCGTCGTCGGGCGACCGGAAGCGATACGAGTAGCGGTCAGGGTAGAGGCAGAGACCCCCGCTCGCGCCCACCTCGAGCAGAGCAATGGGCCCCTCGATGAGCGACAGCGCCGGCAGCAGGGCGGCACAGCGCAACGGCTCGTTGGTCTGCAGACTCCGCCGTCCGCACTCGGCGACGATCGCCTCCGCGTGCGCGACCACCCACTGCGCCCACGGATCGCCCGTCTGCGTCGGCGCGCCGAGCAGGCGCAGGACGGCGAAGACCAGCGGCGGCTGTCGGTGCGTGGCGGGGATCCTCGCGAGCGCCGCCGCAACCGCCGGGTCGACCGTCACCCGGCGCGCCCACTCCTCGTAGAGGCGGGACCGCCCCGGAGCCTCGTCGCGCGCGAAGCGCCCGTACCGGTCGACGACGGCGGTGATGGCATCCTGGTCCACTCCGTGATTATGCCGCCACGGCCATCGCGGTCCCTGGACACGAGAGAATGGACAGGACGAAGGAGACCATTCATGACCTACGCCGTCGAGAAGTCCGACGACCAGTGGCGGGCCGAGCTCACGCCCGAACAGTACGCGGTCCTGCGCCAGGCCGGAACCGAGCGCGCATGGACGGGCGAGCTGCTCGACGAGAGCCGGGCCGGCCTCTACACATGCGCCGCCTGCGGTGCCGAGCTGTTCCAGAGCGGGACGAAGTTCGATTCGCACTGCGGATGGCCGAGCTTCTACGAGTCCGTCAAGCCCGAGGCCGTCGAGCTGATCGAGGACAACAGCCACGGCATGCAGCGCACCGAGGTGCGTTGCGCCAACTGCGGCTCGCACCTGGGCCACGTGTTCCCCGACGGATTCGGGACGCCCACGGGCGACCGCTACTGCATGAACTCGCTGTCGCTGAGTTTCAGCCCCGCCGACGAGGCATGAGCGCGCTGGAGGCGATGCGCGACCGCCGGTCGTGGTCGAAGGTCACCGATCTCGCCCCCACCGGACCCGAGCTCGAGGCCTTCGTTTCGGCGGCCGGTCGCGTAGCCGATCACAAGTCGCTGCGGCCGTGGCGTCTGATCGAGATCCGCGGGGCCGACCGCGACGTCCTCGCCCGTGCGCTGAACAAGGCCGACGGCAAGAAGGGCCTTTCCTCGAAGCCGCGGCGCGCACCGCTCATCGTCGCCGTGGTGGCGGATCTGAGTTCGAAGAAGATCCCGGCATGGGAGCAGGAGGCCGTCGCCTCGGGCGTCGCCCACATGCTGAGCCTCGCACTCGATGAAGCGGGGTTCGGGGTGTTCTGGCGCACCGATGACAACACGCGCAGCAAGGTCCTCGCGAAGGCCCACGGCCTCACGAAGGGCGAGGTGCTGCTCGGGTGGCTCTACATCGGCGGCAAGCCCGTGCGGTCGCGCCCGACCCGGCGCAAGACCGTGGATGCCGCCAAGCACCTGTCGCGGATGCCGGGAGGCAAGAAGCGTCGGAAGGTCGACGAGGCGCACCTCTGATCCGCCCCGAAGCGCCGTCGCCGGTTCGCACCGCGGCGGCGCTTCGTCGTGGGACTCAGCCTCGGCGGAGACGACCCCACGGCACCGCGGCGACGACGACGCCCGCGATGGCCACGGAAGCGGCCAGCACGGCAACGGGAATCGGCGGCGCCGCCGGCGCGGGCCAGAGTGCGTCCAGGAAAACCGACGTGGTCAGCAGACCGACGACGGACCCCAACCCGAGCACGAGCACACCGGTGCGCTGAACGATCACCGATGACAGGAAGATGTAGACCACGCCGAGCGCGCCGCCGAGGTACAGCGACGGGTCGGTGGGCAGGTCTCGCGGGGCACCGACCACCGCGATGTGCACGAGCGACGCGACGATCAGCACCGCTGTACCGCCGGCGAAGTTGACCAGCGTCGCGGCGAGGGGGCTCTGGGTCCGCAGGCGCAGGCGTCCGTTGGTGCCCTGCTGCCAGGCGACGCCCGCTCCGGCGATGACGGGCATCACGAGCATCCAGACCGGGATGCCACCGAGCCGGGTCCCCCGTCAGGGAAACGCCCACCCCCGCGAGGGCGAGCAGAGCCCCGGCGATGCGGGGTACGGTGACCGGCACCACGCCCGCCGGACCGTGACCGAACCGGTCGAGGAGGAGTCCCCCGGTGGTCTGCCCCGCGACGAAACCCACCGTGAACAGGGCGACGCCGATGGTGGCGACGGCGAGTCCTTGGCTGGCCACCGTGAACGCGCCGGCCGCGCCCCCCCACGAGCATCCACGCGGGGACCGACCGATCGCGGATGGCCGCAGCGAGGCGTCGGACGCCGGCGCGGCCCGCGGGGAGGACCGCGGCGAGTACCAGCATGATGACCAGGCCCGACCCGAACGAGATGCCGCCGGCGAGCACTCCGTCGCCGACCTCTTCACCGAGCGAGCCGTTGACCCGGGCTTGCAGAGCCGTGAGCGAGCCGATCAGCACGGCGCCGAAGACGGCGATCCCCGGCGATCGTCGTTGAGACATGGTTCCTCTTCCTCCGCGCCGCTCCGTCGAGGGCCGTCGTCGATCGTACGTGTCCGTGGCCGATGTGGACCCGGGGGCCCGGATGCGCGAGGCTTTCCGCGTGCCTCAACTCAGCTCCGGTCCCGACGACGTCTCCGGCATCCTTTCCCAGCTGACCGCCGCGCGGGCTGACCGCGAGTTCCTGGCGGGCGTCGAGCTGCACCTCCCCCGGCTGCACGGCCTCTTCCGCCGTCTCTACGGCGACCGGTCCGATGGCGTGGAGCGCCTGGCATCCGTCGTCGACCTCGCACGGCGGTCGTGGCTCGAGCGATCCGAGGAGCTGAAGGCCGTGGATCGCGAGCGGGGCAGTGATCCGGACTGGTTCGAGAGCGAACGGATGCTCGGGGGTGTCTGCTACGTCGACCGATATGCCGGCGGATTGAGCGGCATCCGGGACTCCATCCCTTACTTCCGGGAGCTGGGGCTGACCTACCTGCACCTGATGCCGCTGTTCGAGAGCCCCGCGGGAAACAGTGACGGGGGCTACGCGGTCTCGAGCTACCGCCGGGTGAACCCGGCACTCGGCACGATGGAGGAGCTCGCCGACCTCGCGACGGAGCTCCGCCACGCGGGCATCTCGCTCGTGGTGGACTTCATCTTCAACCACACGAGCAACGAGCACGAGTGGGCCCGGAAGGCGGTGGCAGGCGACGCGGGGTACGAGGACTTCTACCTCATCTACCCGGACCGCGAGATGCCCGACGCGTACGAGCAGACGACGCGGGAGATCTTCCCCGACGACCACCCCGGCTCCTTCGTGCAGCTGCCTGACGGCCGGTGGATCTGGGCGACGTTCTACCACTTCCAGTGGGACCTGAACTACGCCAACCCCGCGGTGTTCGAGGCGATGGCCGGCGAAATGCTGTTCCTCGCGAACCAGGGGGTGGAGATCCTGCGGATGGATGCCGTGGCCTTCATCTGGAAGCAACTGGGGACGACGTGCGAGTCGCTGCCGGAGGCGCACCTTCTGCTGCAGGCGTTCAACGCGGTGCTGCGGATGGCAGCACCCAGCCTGCTGTTCAAGTCGGAGGCGATCGTGCACCCCGACGAGGTGGTGTCGTACATCTCTCCCGAGGAATGCCAGCTCTCTTACAACCCGCTGCAGATGGCGCTCACGTGGGAGGCCCTCGCCACCCGCGACGGTCGGCTTCTGCAGCAGGCGCTCGAACGCCGGCACGCCCTGCCCGAGGGCACCGCGTGGGTCAACTACGTCCGCAGCCACGACGACATCGGGTGGACGTTCGCCGACGAGGACGCCGCCGAGCTCGGCATCCAGGGGTATCCCCACCGGCGGTTCCTCAACGACTTCTACGTCGGACGCGTGGAAGGCTCGTTCTCGCGCGGCGTGCCGTTCCAGGAGAACCCGCGCACCGGCGACGCGCGCATCGCCGGGACGACCGCCTCGCTCGCCGGCATCGAGGCGGGAGACGCCGGCGGCGAGGACCGTGTCGTGCTGGCGCACGCGCTCGCCCTCTCGACGGGCGGTATCCCCCTGCTCTACCTCGGTGACGAGGTCGCCCAGCTCAACGACTACTCCTACCGCCGCGATCGCGCGGAGGCCGGCGACAGCCGGTGGGTGCACCGCCCGCACCGACCCGAGCCGAACTACGCCGACCGCACGGATGCCACGACCCCGGCGGGCCGCGTCTTCGCCCGGCTCACGCGGCTCATCGACGTCCGCCGGTCGACACCCGAGCTCGGCGGAAACGACCTCATCGCCTTCGACGCGCACGTGGACTCGGTGGTGGCGTTCCTGCGCCCCGGCGATTCGGGTGCGGCGGTCCTGGTGCTCGCGAACGTCGCCGACCACGCGGTCGAGATCGACGCGCTGACCCTGTCGGGGCTGGACCCGGATGCCATCGACCTCGTCGCCGACGCACCCGTGTCGGTTGCCGGCGGGCTCACCGTGGCCGCGCACGGGGTGCTGTGGCTGCGGGTGGGGCTGCGCTGACACACGCCCCCACGTCCTGATCGAAGCCGAAGGGCCGGACTCGTGCCCCCCGGGCCCCTCGAGTGGTGAGCGAGTTCTAGTGCGATCCGATGTCAGGCACGAGCGGCCCCGTCATATCGGGCTCGTAGCCGCAGCTCGGGCAGACCCATGCGCCCAGGGCGGCTGATTCTGCCAGGTCCTCATCACGCGTGATCTTGTGGCCGCAGTTGGGGCATTCGAAGTCCATGCTCCGAATCCTAGAGACCGCCGCCATTACGAACTAAAACGCGCATACCCCCCCCCCCCCCCCCCCCCCCGTTCGAGCTCGTCTCGCGAAGAATCGCGATCAGCAGCCGTCGTGCCGTGACGTTGACGGACGTGTGAATCGGGGTGAACCGTTGCGCTATAGAAGTCGTCGGAACGTGCATATTCTTTGACCATGATTTCGCTTGTTGCGGCATACCTGTGCGAGGAAGCCAGGGTCCACGATGGAGGTCTCGACACACGCAATGGAGGGCTCTCCCTTCGTGTCTCGCCCACTTACCCGGCACCACTGAACGCCTACTTCGCTGTCATGTTTTATACGGAGATTGCGGCAAGCGAGCCGAGTCAATTTCACATCGAAGTCACGTGTTACGACGACGCGGGTGCGCTTTTCGGGCACACGAGCGAGCTTGTCCTGGCGGCAAACGCTTATGGCCCGGCCAATAGCCCTCACTGTATCGACTTTCGCCAAGCGGTCCTACCTGAACCCGGCCGTTACACGTTCGAAGTCAAGGCCAATGGAGAAATCCTTAACAAGTTTTCTATGGTCGCCACAACTTCTCTCGAGGCAACCTCTACGCGCCCGTCAGGAGATCAGGTCTCGTCTACGTTTACGGGCCTTCAAGGGAGAACCGTCGACATAAGGGTGGACGCGAGCCTGACTCGTCTGCCCCAGGAGGAGCTTCAACGTCATGTTCGGGAACAGTGCAATTTTCTGACAACGTCGGCTGAGGCGTTCGATCGAGGCAGAGTCGCGGAGGCGAAGCGCCTAGCCACCACGCTCCGCGTCCTCCTTCACACTGGACGCTATAAGGGAAAGGAGGCGCCGCCACTGCTCAGATTGCTAGTCGATCTCCCGAGTCAGGCCTTCCCATGTGTCAATGAAACCGTGCCGAGGGAAGACGCCATTGTGGATGCTTTCCATTTGTACGCGGTCGGTGGAAGTCATCTCGAAGCGATCACGACGGTGAGCAGCAGGACAGCCCCCTTTGCCGCGTGGTGGGTCGAACCGTGCGACGTATATCAAGGATTTACGATCACTCGCCAGAGCGCAGTACTGGCGCTCGCGAACAGGGGCGGAGGAGCTCACGTCGACCCTGACGAGTCAACTGATTACCGACAGTTTGCGGAGCTTGGCGCCCTTGGGTGGCAAGCCTTCACTTTAGGCGATCCCGCGTCAGCGCAACTCGATCCCGTTCTCAACAACCCGCTTCCCGCGATAGTGAGGGCGACTACCGCAGAGGTGCTCACTTACCTTCACAGTGCGGGGCTCGCGCCCTGAAGCCACGTCGAAGCGCACGGACTGATGTCTATTCGCCGACACCGCAGTTGGTGAGGTTAGCGGTGCCGGACGCGATGGCAACGTGACGAGGGGCCAGCCCGTTGCCTTTCACGAGCTGATGGACCTTGGTCGACGAGCTGCCACGGGAGCGGCCGATACCGTGCTCAAGGGGCTCTCACCGCAGATTGATGCGACTCGACCCAGCCCCCTGTGGCGCGTCGTGTTCGTTGCGTGCTAGTACGCGGGTGATCGTGGAGCCCACTAAGTGTGCCCAGAAATACACGTCTGACCTGGCTATTTATCGTGCCGGCTACAGGACTTGAACCTGCAACCCCCGTATTACAAGTACGGTGCGCTACCAATTGCGCCAAGCCGGCGAGGTGCCCAGTCTACCGACGCGCGGGGCGAGGCCCCGAACGCCTAGCCCGGCGAGGATGGCGATCGGGACATCGATACCAGGTCTCGGAGCGCCCACAGGAAGACCCACGCCGCGTTCCCCACCCATGACCCGGAGCTAGGAACCCGGTCCCTCGCACGCCCGTGGTGTGGTGGGCTTGGAGACAACGAGGGGAACCGACGGTTGAACCCGCGTATTCGAGCAAAGAACGCGATTTGAATAGTCCCCCGTGACAACGGCGTATATCGGGGCAGAACCGTTCATGTCGAAGGTGTTGGACGCGACTGCGTTATTTCGACCGTGCGGAACCAGCGGTGGCTCGATCCGGTTGCCGTCCTTGTCGTAAACATTCTGCTGCACGAAGCGGAGACCACCATCAAGGGCGGAGGCAATCGTGTTCTTCTGAACGAGATACCCGTCGCCCTTGACCTGGATGGACGCGCGAACGTCACTCCACACGGGCGGCGTGATCGTCGTCTGATTGTTGAAGATGAGACCGTCGGTCGTATCTTCCTTGGCTTCGATACTTTCGGCCGTCGTATCGGTGATGACATTCCACGCAACCACCGTCCGGGTGGTTCGATCGGGTTCGCAACCCGCATCCTCGCAGCTGTCGTTCGCCCGAGAGTTCCCAATGTAGATGCCCTCGCCATAACGGCCGTCCTGGTGCCACACCGGCCCATTGCCGACGGGGATGTCGCTGTCATTGCCGGTGTCGCTGATGTAGTTGCCCGAGACGATCGTGTCTGCGGAGTCTCGGGCGACGTAGATTCCCCCTTGAGCGGTATGTTGCACACGGAGACTGGCGACCACCACGTGTCCGCTGCTCTTCACCTGGACGCCCTTTTGAGCGTTGCGAACCGTGAACCCGTACAACGTGATGAATGACGAATCTTCGACCAGGACACCCACCTTACCTGCCATGACGGTGCCTGTGGGGAAGACGTTGACGGTCGCGTTGCGAGAACCACAGATCAAGATGGGGTCGTCGGCGGTTCCGTGCCTGTTGCTGATGTTGAGTGGTTCGTCGAAATCACCGTCTGCCAGGCGGACCGCCGTCCCGGGTGCCGCGGCAGCAATTGCGGAGTTTGCCGCGTCGGACGTCGTCACGACGACGGCCGTGTCGGGGCACTTTTCGTATGTCGCGCGCTGCGGTTGCAGGAACGCTTGTTGATAGCCGACCCACGGCGAGGTGCCCAGCACAGTCGCGCCGTTGCGAGCCTCCACCCGATACGAATAGGTTGCCCCGAAGTCGAGCCCGACGTCCTTCTTGTCGTTCAGCGGCGCCAAGACGCGTGCTAGCGGCTGCTCCGGTCCGGTCCCCCGCTTGCGATAGATCTGATACGCCGTCGCATCCTCCACTGTGGACCACGAAATCGTCGGACCTGACCGGTCAACGAAGTTCGCGTCGGTCGGGCCGGCGGTGACCTCGATCGTCAGGCTGGGCGATGAAGTGGTCGACGCGATGCTCGGCATTGGCATGCCCAACAACATGGCAACGACAGCCGCCGCCCCCAGCCCGATCCGCGTACGAAGTCGACGAGTCTTACTCTCCCCCATGCGGCGACCCTAGCGTCAAGGCCACCGACGGAGAACACCCCCCCATCGCATCAGGCGCCGAGCAGCTGGCTATACCGATGTCGAACCCGGGGCGACGCCCCGAACGCCTCAGCCCGCGGGCGTCGCCGAGGGCGTTGCGCTCGGGGTCGGCGTCGCCGTCGAGTAGTAGGCGTTGCTGTCGACCGTGAGCACGAACTGCGCGAACTCCTTCGGGTCATCCATGCGGCCGACGTAGGGGGTGCCGTTCACGAGCACGGTCGGAGTCGCGGTGAGCGCCTGACCCTTCGTGTCGGGGAGGCCCTTGATCGCGCGGTCGGTGGCGGCCTTCGCCCACGACGTGAACGTCTCGTCCTCGATGCAGTCGCGCACCGTGTCGGGGTCGCTCACGCCCGTGCCCTGCGCCATGTCGGCGAGCTTCTCGTCGCTGTAGCCGTCGGAATCCACGGCGGGCTGGTTGACGAGGAGTTCGTGGTTGAAGGCGAAGAACTTGTCGGATGCGTGCGTCGCGACGCACGCGGCTGCATTCGCGGCGCGCAGGCTGTACTTCGTGCCGTTCGACTTCGAGGTGAGCATCGCCACCGGGTAGTACGTCAGGGAGGCGGCATCCTGAGACACCCACTTCGAGAGCTGCTCGGCGTTGGCGAGCTGGAACTCCCGCGCCTCGGTCGAGAGATAGTCGACGTAGACGCGGATGTCGACGGGAGCGGCGGTCGTCGTGGGCGCGGGGGTCGGCGTCTCCGTGGGAGTCGCCTCGGCCGCCATCGCGGACGCATTGCCGTCAACGGTTTGATCCGCCTTCGGGTCGGCGATGCCCGTTGCCGCGGTGACGATGAAGCCATCGTTGGACGCGGCATCCGGGAGGGCCTGCGACCGGCCGTCCTGCGACGACAACGCGTAGGTGACACCCGCGGCACCGACCGCGACGACCGCAACGGCACCGATCGTCACGAGCGACCGGCGAACGATCCGGGCCCGCGTCTGACGCGCCTTGACCTGCTGCGCCTTCTCACGAACCGCCTCACGGCGGGCGTTCTCGGCGGGCAGATTCGGCGTCTGGTCGTTGGACATGGGACCTCTCGGGCGCGGACAGGATCCGCTGACGATCACGGGAACGCACGGGTAGGCGAACGAGGACCGATGGTAGTAAGCCTGGCTGAGAAATGCCCAGACACATGCCATACTGACCCTGCGCTCACTGTCGCGCGCGCTCGGGGTCGCCCCCGTTCATTCCATTCACTACGGATCGTCCGGCACGTACCTGCCGGTGAAGGAGAAGAAGAAATGGCGTCCGTCACCTTTGACAACGCAACTCGTCTGTACCCCGGAGGCACTCGCCCCGCGGTCGACAAGCTCAACCTCGAGGTCGCCGACGGCGAGTTCCTGGTTCTGGTCGGCCCCTCCGGTTGCGGTAAGTCCACGTCGCTGCGCATGCTCGCCGGCCTCGAAGAGGTCAACTCCGGCCGCATCCTGATCGGCGACCGCGACGTCACCGACGTCCCGCCGAAGGACCGCGACATCGCGATGGTCTTCCAGAACTACGCGCTCTACCCCCACATGACCGTCGCCGAGAACATGGGCTTCGCCCTGAAGATCGCCGGCGTCGGCAAGGAGGAGCGCGCCGCTCGCGTCCTCGAGGCCGCCAAGCTCCTCGACCTCGAGGAGTACCTCACGCGTAAGCCGAAGGCCCTCTCGGGTGGTCAGCGTCAGCGCGTCGCCATGGGCCGCGCGATCGTGCGTCAGCCCCAGGTGTTCCTCATGGACGAGCCGCTGTCGAACCTCGACGCCAAGCTCCGTGTCCAGACCCGCACCCAGATCGCGTCGCTGCAGCGCCGCCTGGGCGTCACCACGGTCTACGTCACGCACGACCAGACCGAGGCGCTCACGATGGGCGACCGCATCGCCGTACTCAAGGACGGCCTGCTCCAGCAGGTCGGCACCCCGCGCGACCTGTACGAGAAGCCGAAGAACGTCTTCGTCGCCGGCTTCATCGGTTCGCCCGCGATGAACCTCTTCCCGGTCGACCTGGCCGAGGGCGGCGTGCGCTTCGGCGACCTGATCGTCCCCGTCGAGGCCGACGTCATCGGCAAGGCCCACGGCGGCGAGGTCACCATCGGTGTCCGCCCCGAGGACATCCAGGTCGCCCCGGCCGACGGCCGCGGCCTGTCGGTCGTCGTCGACCTGGTCGAAGAGCTCGGTGCCGACGGCTACCTGTACGGCCACACGGACATCAACGGCAAGCGCACCGACATCGTCGCGCGCGTCGACGGCCGCCGTCACCCCAACGCGGGCGAGACGGTCGTGCTGGCGCCGGTCCCCGGTCACGTGCACGTCTTCGACCTCGAGTCGGGCGACCGTCTGACCGACAAGGCCATCGCCTCCGCCTGATCTCACGCACCGTCGCGGCGCGGGGAGTCTTTCACGACTCCCCGCGCCGCACCCGTTTTCCCCGGAGGAACCGTGGCCGAATCCCTCAGCATCACCGCCAGCACCGTCGACCCCGGACTCCTGCAGTTGCCGTGGTCGACGGGCCTCGCCGACTGGCCGAGTTCGCACATCGTCGCCCTCCCCAAGGGCATCTCGCGTCACCTCGTGCGCTTCGCGACGCTGTCCGGCCGCGTCGTCGCCATCAAGGAGACGACCGAGGAGATGGCCCGCCGCGAGTACGACATGCTGGGCAACCTCCACCGTCTGGACGCGCCGTGCGTCGAGCGGGTCGCCGTGATCGCCGGGCGGACGGATGCCTCGGGCCGGCCCCTCCCCGCCGCCCTCGTCACCTCGCACCTGCGCTTCTCCCTGCCCTACCGCGCGCTGTTCACCCAGGTCCTGCGCCCCCACACGGCGACGCGTCTCGTCGATGCCCTCGCCGTCCTCCTCGTCCGCCTTCACAACGTCGGCTTCTTCTGGGGTGACGTCTCGCTGTCGAACACGCTCTTCCGCCGCGACGCCGGGGAGTTCGCCGCCTACCTCGTGGATGCCGAGACCGGAGAGCTGCACGGCAATCGCCTCACCAACGGTCAGCGCGCCCACGACCTGGACGTCGCTCGCACCAACATCGCCGGCGAGATCATGGACCTCGAGGCCGGAGGTCGCCTCGAGGGCGGGGTGGATGCCGTCGCCATCGCCGACGGGCTCGTCGCGTCGTACCACTCGCTGTGGGGCGCCCTCACCGACAAGGAGACCTTCGCCGTCGACGAATCGTGGCGGATCACCGAACGCGTGCACCGCCTGAACGCCCTCGGCTTCGACATCGGGGAGATGTCGATCAAGACGGCGAGCGACGGCACCCGTGTCTCCATCCAACCGAAGGTGGTCGACGCCGGCCACCACCAGCGACGGCTGTTGCGCCTGACCGGCCTCGACGTCGAGGAGAACCAGGCCCGGCGACTCCTCAACGACCTCGACGAGTTCCGCGCGCGGGTGTCGCGCTTGGGCGCCGACGAGGAGATGGTCGCGCACGAGTGGCTGACCCGCGTCTTCGAGCCGATCGTCATGGCGATCCCCTTCGACCTGCGCGCGAAGCTCGAACCGGCGGAGGTCTTCCACCAGGTCCTCGAACACCGGTGGTACATGTCGCAGGCCCGAGGCCGGTCGGTGCCGCTGGCCGAAGTCGTGACCTCCTACATCGACGAGGTGCTCAGCCACCGCCGCGACGAGGCCACCGTCATGGGACCTCCGACCGACACGATGTCGCTCGCCACGATCTCGGACGCCACGGCACCGGAGACGGGCGAAGTCCCGACGACGGACACGGACGTCATCGACTGGCGCGACCTGGTCTGACCGAACGACGACGGCGCCGCCCCGGAAGGGACGGCGCCGTCGTCGTTCGCGGTGTCAGTACCCGACGGCGAAGTGGTCGCGCGAGTGCTTCGGGTTCTCGATCTCATCGAGCACCGCGACAGCGAAGTCGGCACCGGAGATGAACGAGTCGCCGTTGGCATCCACGACGAGCACGTGCCCGCCATCGCGGTAGGTCCCGGTCCGCTCACCCGGGGCCCACACGCCGAACCCGCCGGCGGGGTGGATGTAGAACCAGTCACGGTCGGAGGAATCCGCCTCGAGGTCTTCCAGGATGCCGATCGCCTCGGACGCCTCGGGCTTGTACTCGTCGGTGAAGCCCTCGGTGTCGATGAGGCGCGGGCCGCCCTCGGCGACCAGGGTTCCCCCGGCGCCGCCGATCACGCCCAGACGCACGTCCTCGGGAAGAACGGAGTTCAGCTGGGCGATCGCCGGGCGGAGCTTGCCCAGCATGTCGCCCCGGGGAGCGACGGCCGAGACCACGACGTCGACGCCCTCGAGTTCGGCGATGAGGCCGGGAACGTCGAGGACGGTCCCCTCGATGTAGGTCGCTCCCTCGACGCGCTCGGCCGAAACCGACCGGGCGACCGAGACGACGGTGTGGCCGCGGCGGACGGCCTCGGTGACGATGTGGCTACCGGCGTAGCCGGTTCCTCCGATGACGGCGATGCGGGTCACGGCTGTTCCTCTCCTCCGGTCCGCGATCTCACGGACGTGTTCTCCCAGCGTGCCGGTTCCGGGAGCGTCGCGAAACGCGAACGCCCGGAACCGACGCAATTCACAGCAGGATCTGCAGAGGATTCTCGATCCGGGCCACGAACGCGGCCAACCACTGGGCCGCCAGTGCACCGTCGAGCACCCGGTGGTCGGCGGAGAGGGTCACCGACATCACCGTCGCGGCCGCGAGCGATCCGTCCTGCTCCACCACCGGACGCCGCGTCGCGGCGCCGACGGCGAGGATGCCGGCGTGCGGCGGGTTGATGATCGCGGAGAACGACGTCGTGCCGTACATGCCCAGGTTCGAGACCGCGAACGAGCCGCCCTCGAGTTCGTTCTGCTTCAGACGGCCCTCGCGCGCCCGCCCGGCGAGGTCGCGAACGGTTGCTGCGAGCTCACCGATCGAGAGCCGGTCGGCCCCCCGCACCACCGGGGTGAGCAGACCGCCCGGAACCGAGACCGCGACGGCGATGTCCGCCGCGGTGAACCGACGCGTGGCATCCGGGGTCCAGATCGCGTTGGCCTCGGGGACGTCGCGCATCGCGCCGGCGACCGCCTTCACGACCAGGTCGTTGACGGAGATGCGGTGCTCGCGTCCCTCGTTGATCTGCGCGCGCAGAGCGAGCAGCGCATCGACGCGGCAATCGGCCTGAAGGTAGAAGTGCGGCACCGTGGCCTTGGATTCGGTGAGCCGCCGCGCGATCGCCCGGCGCATGCCGGTGTGCGGCACGTCCTCAAACTCCGCGCCGAGCGAGGTCGGCACGGCTTGCGGCTCTGCGACGGAGGGCTCGGGATCCGGATGCCGCTCCGTCGGCGCCGGGGTCCAGGCATCCAGGTCGCGCCGCACGATCCGACCGCGCGGACCCGAGCCCGGCACGTCGGCGAGGTCGATCCCGCGTTCCGCGGCCAGGCGCCGGACGAGGGGCGAGGCGAAGAGTCGCCGCTCCTCGCCGGGGACGGAGTCGGCCTGCGCCGGCGGTTCGGCGGGCGCCGGGGTCGCGGGCGCCGGGGTCGCGGGCGAAGGCGCCGCGGGCGGGGACGTCGGCGCGGCGGGGGTGGACGCCGGCGCGGCGGGGGTGGACGCCGGCGCGGCGGGGGTGGACGCCGGCGCGGCGGGAGCCTCCGCGGCCTCCTCGGGCGCGGCGGCCACCTCGGCATCCGACGGCGCCGCGGTCGCGGGGGCGGGTGCTCCACCGGCGGCGACGAGCGCGGCATCCACGCTCTCCCCCTCCTCGGCGAGGACCGCGATCGGGACGCCCACGGCGGCGGCGTCACCGGCGGGCAGGAGGATGCCGGCGAGGATGCCAGCACGCTCGGCCTCGTACTCGACGACCGCCTTCTCGGTCTCGATCTCCACGATCGCCTGCCCGGCGCGCACGGGGCTGCCGACCTCGACGAGCCAGCTCTGGATGGCCGCTTCGGCGGCGCCCGTGGCGATCTCGGGCATGCGGACGACGATGGCCATCAGCGGATCCCTCCCGCCGCACGCACGCGCTCGAGACCGGCGACGACCTCTTCCGTGCGGGCGATCGCGGCCCGCTCCAGCACCTTCGAGATGCTCGGGCTCGCCTCACCGCCCGTGACGCGTTCGACCGGCTGGTCGAGCCAGTCGAAGAACCGCCGCTGGATCTCGTCGGCGAGCCACGCGCCGTACGACGGTCCGCGCGCACCCTGCTCGACGATGAGGACGGCGTTGGTCTTGCGGATGCTCTCGCCGACGGTCTCCCAGTCCAGCGAGGCGCGATCGAGCCACCGGAGGTCGATGACCTCGGCATCCGTTCCGGTCTGCTCGACGGCTTCGAGGGTGTGCCCGACCATCGACAGGTAGGTCAGCACCGTCACGTCGTTGCCCTCGCGACGCACCGCGGCGCTCCCGGGAGGGATGACGTAGTCGAGGTCGGTGTCGGGCACCCGGTCGGGGGTGCCGTAGAGGTCGACGTGCTCGATGACGAGCACCGGATCTTCCAGCGCGAGCGCGGCGTTCATGAGCCCGACGTAGTCGGCGGCGGTCGACGCGGCGACGATGCGCCATCCCGCCTGCGTCGCGAAGATGCCGGCGGGGTCCATCAGATGCTGCGAGCCGTAGCCCGAGCCCATCGCGATCTTGGTGCGTAGGACGAGCGGCACGGTGTTGTTGTCGCCGAACATGTGCCGGGCCTTGCCGACCTGGTTAAACACCTGGTCGGCGGCCACCCACATGAAGTCGGGGTACATGAACTCCACGACGGGACGGAACCGACCGTCCATCGCGATGCCGCCGGCCGCACCGAAGAACCCGTTCTCGCTGATCGGGGTGCCGATGACGCGGTCGGGTCCGTACTTCTCGGCGAGGCCCTTCGTCGCCCCGTTCGTGCCGCCGCCGAGCCGGTGGACGTCCTCGCCGAGCACGATGATGCGCGGGTCCGTCTCCATGCGGCGGTCCATGGTCTGCGCGACCGCGTCGACGAACTTCACGTCGCGCCACGGTCCGGTCCAGTCCGTCGGCTCGGCCGCCGTAAGGGCGTCGAGCTCGGAGGCATCCCCCCGGATGCCGGTGTCGACGACGGCAGGGTCGGGCCACAGCTCCGGGCGGATGCGGCGTCGGCCGGGACGCTCGGGGTCGGCCTCGACGACGGCCGCGACTGACTGCGCCACGGCCGCGACGGCCTGCTCGCGCACGGCCTGGGCCTCGGCGTCGTCGAGGAGACCGAGTCGGCGCATCTCGGATGCCATCCGCTCGAGCGGATCGCGCGCGCGCCACTGCCCCTCCTCATCCTTGGTCCGGTAGCCGAACGCGCTCCCCGGGTAAGGGCCGTTCTGGTGGAAGAACCGGTACACCTCGGCTTCGACGATGGCCGGCCCTTCCCCCGCCCGCATGCGGTCGAGGGCCTCGCCCATCGCGAGGTGCACCGCGAGGGGGTCCATGCCGTCGACGCGCCACGCGGGGATGGAGAACCCCTGGCCGCGTACGGAGAAGCGCGTGTCGGCGCTCGCCTCGTCCGCGCGGGTCGAGACGGCGTAGAGGTTGTTCTCGATGAAGAACGCCACGGGGAGTTTCCACGTCGAGGCGAGGTTCATCGACTCCAGGACCGATCCGATCTGGCTGGACCCGTCACCGAAGTAGTTGATCGAGACGTCGGACGTGCCGGCGTGCTTCTGAGCCCACGCGTGACCGGTGGCGAGCGGCGCGCCGCCGCCCACGATGGCGTTGGTGCCGAGCGCACCGGCCTCCAGCCACTGCAGGTGCATCGAACCGCCCCGGCCGCCCGAAAAGCCCGATGCCAGGCCGAGGATCTCGGCGAGCGTGCGGTCGAGCAGCGTCTGCACGTCCGGCGTCACGAGAGCGGTCGGGTCGAGCGCACCGCCAGAAACGTGGGCGAGCGTCTTGGCGAGGAACTGGTGGTGTCCGCGGTGCGAGCCGTTGACGGCATCCGCGGGTCGAAGGGACACGATCGAGCCGACCGCGCCGCCCTCCTGACCGATGCTGGAGTGCGCGGGGCCGTGCACGAGACCGGCGCCCGCGAGGTCGAGCACCGCCTCTTCGAAGGCCCGGATCAGGTGCAGCTGACCGAGCATCGTCCCGAGCAGTTCGGGGTCGGCCGCTTTCCAGTCGGCGGCGGTCGTCTCCAACTGCACCCACTCCACGCCGGTGTTCAGTCGTTTCCGCTTGGCCATGTCGCTCCTCACGCGTCGTTGCGTCTGCCTATACAGGTCGTTCGCTCACACTGTACGATTGGATTGTCTCCAATACAAGGCGCATTCGCCGCGAGATACTGTCGAGAGGCGCCCTCATCGGCGTCAATGGATCCAATGGAGGATGCGACATGGGACTTCCGGGACTGCGGGGCAGCGACCACATCGGCTTCACCGTTCCCGACCTCGACGAGGCCGAGACCTTCCTGGTCGACGTCTTGGGCGCGGTGCCGGTGTATACCCTGCCCGGCCGCAGCGGCGAGGGCGACTGGATGACACGACAGCTCGGGGTCCACCCGAGAACCCGCATCCGCGAGATCCGGTTCTACCGCCTGGGCAACGGCACGAACCTCGAGGTCTTCGCGTACGACGCCGCCGACGGTCAGGCCCCTCCCCCGCGCAACAGCGACATCGGCGGCCACCACCTCGCCCTGTACGTTGACGACCTGGATGCCGCTGTCTCCCACCTCCGCGCGCACGGCGTCGACGTCATGGGCGAGCCGGTGGTGAGCGGCGCCGCGTCGGCCGGCCAGCGGTGGATCTACTTCCGCGCCCCGTGGGGCATGCAGTTCGAACTCGTGAGCTTCCCCGATGGGAAGGCCTACGAGCGCGACGCCGAGACCCTCCTGTGGCATCCCGCGAGGCCCGCCGAATGACCGGGCTGCTCCCCGCGGCGCGCGACCACGGGCGCGCCGGTTCGGGGATCGCCGACACGCTCCGCGACGAGATCCTCCGCGGCATCCATCCGCCCGGGACCCGGATCCGACAGGAGGACCTCGCGGCGCGGCACACCACGAGCCGCCTCCCGGTGCGCGAGGCGCTGCGCATGCTGGAGGCCGAGGGACTCGTGACGCTCGTCGCCAACTCCGGCGCGTGGGTGTCGCGCCTGACCCTCGCCGAGTGCGAGGAGCTGTACCTCGTGCGCGAGCGCATCGAACCGGTGCTGCTCGGGATGAGCGCTCCCCTGCTCTCCGCGGACGATCTCGACGCGCTTGACGCCCTCGCCACGCGCATGGAGCACGCGGATGCCGAGGACTTCCTGCGCCACGACCGGGAGTTCCACTTCGCCACCTACGCGCCGGCGCGCACCGTGATGCTCGGCGACACGGTCGTGGGGCTGTGGAACCGGACACACCACTACCGGCGCGCTTTCGTCACCGCGGCGCACGAGCGCCACGACGGCACGGCGCACCTCGACCACCGGCTCCTCGTCGCGGCCCTGCGGCGCGGAGACGCCGAGGAGGCCGCTCACGTTCTCGAGCGGCACATCCGGCGCACGCGCATCGAGTTGGAGCGGCATCCCGAGATCTTCGGCGAGAGCGGAGCACGCTGAGGGAGCGTTGGAACACTTCCGTCTGGAGCGCGGCTGCTAGGACGATCGGTGCGCACCGAGTCCTGTCACATCGACCGCCCCCGATGATGATCAACCATGTTCGGCCGACCATCTCTGAAGATCCCGCAACCAATCCCATGCCGAGACGGGCTCCGGGTCATTAACGACTGATACGCCGCGCGGCACGAATCCCACACAAGTCTCCGTCTCCTCGAGCTGTTTGGCCCTCGTTACTGGGTCAACGCCAAGATTGGTGATTGCGACACGACGGGACTCGTCACGATCTCCACCCCGGGCGTGGGAGTCCCAATCGACGGCGAACCAGCCTCGCCGTGACACCTCGACAAAGTCGCCTCGAAGTAGGTCGGCAGCCGCGCGTGACCATCGATCCGGAGCGCATTCCCGCAACGGCGGAAAAAGGGCCTCCGCCTGTTGCTTAAATGTGACCACTGATCTCACCGACTGCAGCTTAAGGGGGTGAGGGTAAGACACGACGCGGGCTTCATAAATGGGCTCAAGCACCGTAGTGCGAATCAAGCCAAACAACCTCCGCCTCCGATGGTAACCATTATCGTCGAACAACATAGCGCGAGCTAGCTCAGCTAGCCCCCTGTCCACCCACTCCACATTCCACTCGCGCACGCGAGCGAGGGCCTCCTTACGAGAAAGGGCAGGCGGCAGACCATACTCGGCCTCCAGTGGCTGAAACTCCCAGGCCCAGCTGTAGAGCTCCTCGTCGGACTCGTGCGCTGCCAGGTCAATTGCCGACTGGATAATGGTTTCGGTGGGCCCAATCACCCATGACCCCACGTACGGGCCCGAGTGACACATGCCTACATCGACCAGATCGAAATCGCTCAAAACAATAGACCCCGGCCGTGATAGATGTGAAGATTTTTAACGTCTGTACTGCTTCGTGCCAGATTTCCAGTCTTAGAGTAAGCAGTGTTGGACGTGACACGCCACCCGCCCCCCATGCTCTCCTTCTGCTGCTTCAGCTGAGGGCTTCGCCATTGGCGCCGCCCGTCGGTGCTCGTCCATTTCCAGCCCTTTCCGTTGTCGGCGACTTCACGGATGGCCCCCCGTCCGACGTAAGCACGACCTCCGATATACGAGCCCAGTCGACCCGCTAGACCGTTCGCGGTCACGCCGCTCTTCAACGCGGCTTGTGCTGCGGCTCCGCCTCGCTCGACGATCATCGCGGTCCGATAGACCTTCGTTGCGACGGACGCAGCTCGTGCCGCGAACACAACGCCCGACACGATCGCACCGGCCGGCACGAAGAGGAGCGCGACGGAAACGACTGTGAGCGCGATGTCAAGAGTAAGTCCCCAGTCCCACTCAGTTCCCGTGAGATCGTTCTTTCCCACTGGATCAGTCGGCCAGACATAGTCGTTGTCGACACCGCCTTCGACTGGATCGACCTGCAGGAAACGACCCAGAGCAGGCACATACAGACGGGCGCCCATCTCGACCATGAGGGTTGATCCGACGGATTCAGTCAGCTTTTGCGCAGCGTCGTGCCATCCAGTGGTTTCGTTGACGGAGCCGGAGTCATCCGCAGCGACGGTACCGATTGCCAGGTTCCCGGGCGCGAGCGGCTGACCGTAGGGGTCATAGAGCCGGACTCCACTTGAGACGCTCCCGTCACTGGTGGTCAGGGTGTGTCCCTGCAGCGATGGATAAGACCAGGTTGCAGCCCCGCTACCCGGCATGTCGACAGTCACACCCCCAGGGAGGGAAAGCGTGCGGATCGGTGCACCCGAGGCTGGTATCGCTGCCCACAGCGTATCGCCGTCGCCCGAGTACACATACCGAACCGTCGACGACGGGGTCGAGCCGGCGGGATCAGTCGTACGGGATACGATACGGCCGCTGGCGTCTCGTACGATCGCCACCGTCGTACCATCCGCGTACGTCGTCCCGATGTGAGCGTCGGCCGCGTTGTATGTGAACGTCATGTCCGCGAGTCGGCTGGTATTGCCACGCGAATCGTATGCAACGTCGCTGGCGGCGAGTCCGTCCGCCACGGTTGTTGCGCCCGCAGGTGCGCCGCTGACCGTGCTGGACAGGAGCCGGTCGGCCCAGTCGTAGCAATACTGCGTTGTGGTGGTGACGGTAGTGCTCGTTCCCGGTGCCGTGTACGCGTCGATGTAGCCTGTCCGGTTGCCGGATGCGCCGGCGGCGGTATTGGGGCCGCAGCCGCCGCTGGATGTGAACTGGTAGGTCAGGTTGTGGCCAGGGATCTTCGCGTTGACCAGTCGACCCGCACTGTCGTACCCGTAGGTGGAGGTGTAGGTCGCTGTCCCTTGTGCGATCTTTTCCTGCACGATGCGGCCCGCAACGGAGCGGGTGACGGTGTCCGTGATGGCTGATGAGCTGGGGAAGGTCCAGGTGTTCTTCTGCACGGTCCCGCGCTTGGCATCCCACGTCACGGCGAGGCTAGCCCCACCGAGGTACGCGACTTGGCTGAGTCGTTGTAGCGCATCGTAAGTAGGTGTCGCATAAACCTGCCCGGCGTTCTTGACCTGCGTGACCTTCCCGTCGAGGTCGTATTGGTATTCGGTGTCCGTGCTGGGGATGCCGGTCCCGGTTGTTGTGGTTTTCAGCACCCGGCCTGTGAGTGCTTCATATGTGGGCGTGGTGACGGTGCCCCAGACGTCCGTATACGAGGTCGTGCGACCGAGAAGATCCGTCTTGGTGGTGATCGTGGAGTTGCTCGATCCGGCGATAGTGGGGCCGGTGACAGTGACGGTGGTTCCGGTCGCGGTGGCGGTGTAGGTGGTGTTGACCGTTGTGGTTGCCACGCCGGTCGGTCCGGCGGTCACTTGTTTGGTGATGCGACCGCGGGCGTCATAGGTGGTGCAGGACCAGGCGGTATCACCGTCGACCTTGGTCCCTGCGAGGCGCCCCATCACGTCGTAGTAGTAGTTCGTGGTGATTGCGGTTCCGGACGCCGGCGTGGGGCCGGTGACGGATTTCAGCTTCCCGAACTGGGGTGTACCAGCAGGGACGCCGCAGTTGGCCGTACTCCAGGAACCGGTGTCGCTGTAGTAGGTCCGCGTGGTGCTGTTCGCGTCCGTCGCGCCGACCGCTGAGGCGGCGGGGAGGGAGCGGCGAAGCTGGCGCAGCCACCCGGCGCCGTTGAGCTGTTCGTAGCCGGAGGCTGTCTTCAGGTTGACTCCGCCCGGGTCGACAGTGGATTCGGTTGCCTGCCCGGTGACTGGGTTTTGGTAGGCCGTGGCGGTTGAAGTGCTCGGGGCGGCGGCGCCGCTCACGGTGGTGGCGTCGTCGACTTGTGTGCGGGTGACGAGACCATAGTCAGGTCGGAGCTGCGCACCGGGGACGATGGTGAAGTTCCCGTCCCAGGGAGTGGCCCATTTGAATTGCAGGACCGAGAGAGAGGTGTCGTCGAAGTACTCGATCCGGATGCGACGGACCTCTCCCGCCGCCACGGTGAACGGCACGCTGGTTTCGTCGGTTGCCCCCTGGGAGAACCACCGGTTGACGATGAGGACGTCGTTGAGCCACACGCGGGCGCCGTCGTCACTGGTGGTGCGAAGCGTGTAGGTTCCGGCCTGAGGGAAGGTGATCAGCCCGGTCAAGCGCAGTGACCAGTGGTCGGTGCTGACCCCGCTGGTGGGTGCGGTGTCACCCCAGTCTTTGTCGACAGCGCCGCCAGCGACACCTGCGATGCCGAGACTGTAGGCGGCGGGCTTGCCAGAGAGCTTCTCCGTGTTGGTGTAGTACGCGGCCTGGAGGCCGTTGAGTCCGTCGTCGTACCCGGTGGAGCTCTTGGCTGGCGCGATTCCACAGCCCGAGACGCTGACGGGGTTGGCTACCGGTAGCCGGTCAGCACCGAAGCATGCCGCGGGTGCGGCTGCGTAGGTTTCGATCACCCGGTCGACCGTGTCGTAGATGCGGGTGGAGACGAGTCCTGTGGAGTCGGTGGAGGAGAGGACGAGGTCTTTCGCGGGGTCCCAGGTTTGGGCGGTGCGCACACCCATCGCGCTCACGCGGGCGGTTTGCCGCCACGCACTGTCATATTCCGCCCACTCGACGGCGTTGGCGAGGCCAGCCGCAGTTATAGAGGTGCGACCAGCCTCGTACGCGTAGGTCCGCGCCGGGCGGGCACTCTGCGTGACCCCATCCGGGGCGGGGAGTGTCACGTTGGTGATCTTCCCGGCCGTGTAAGTGATCCGGGTGGCCGCGGGGTCGTTGCTTGCTGCGGTGGTCACGGGGATGCTGTCGTTCGCGGTGGAGTCGCGGATCTGGTTGAGCAACCCGGTGGATTGGTAACCGAACATGGTGCGCTCGTTCCCCGGGTCAACGATGAGCGCGAGCTGGCCGGCGGTGTTGTAGAACAACTGCGTGGTCGACCCGTCGGGGTACGCGATCTTGCACAGCATGTCCACCGGTGCCGGCGCGTACCCAGTGCCGGACTGTGTCGGGCAAGCCGTTTGCCCGCCGTCCTGGTAAGTGAAGGAGATCTGCCGCAGGTACGTGCTGCCGCTCTTCGATACCGGGTCCACGATCTGCGTGGCGACACCGTTGGCGTTCAGGATTGTCTGGGGTGCGGCGGCTTTGCGGACGTCCTCGGGCGGGGTGGCGGAGGCGACGCGACCTTCTTTGGTGAATTGGTAGACGGTGCCATCCTCGTCAGTGAAGACGACGAGCCCGTTCCCGTCGAGGCTGGCCACCCCGTACTCCCCTGACGGAGCCTGATACCCGCCGCCGGAGATCTTCAGGTAGGTGTGGACGCGGCCGGAGACGTCGGTGAGGATGATCGAGGAGTCCGTGATCTGCGCGGACACCCAGTTGGAGCTCGCTCCCGCGATCGGGACCGACGCGCCCCACCCTTGCGGGAGGGTCTGCACCTTCTTGGTGAACCAATCCGGCGGCACCACGAACTCGTTGCCCCCGACCCTCACCAGCAGCCGTGCTGCAGCGAGCACCTCGTTCTCGAAGACCTCGTACCGGATCGGCATGGCAGTTCCGCCGAAGGTCCGGGCGGGTCCCCAGGTAGTGACCCCGCCGAGAACCCAGTTGTCGACGAGCTTCTCGCCATTGACCCACAGGCGGGCACCATCGTCCTCTTGCACCCCGAACTGCACCTGCTGGCCCACATACGCCGCGGGAAGCGTGACGTAGCCGGTCCATCGGGCCATGAAGTAGTCCGCGGGAACCGCGTCAGCGGGAGAGCCGAGTCCCCAATCGAAGGACACACCCGGATCGGTACGCACCAGTACCGGGACCTTGTCGGTGAGGTCATAGCTGCTCGGGGCGCCACCGTTCACACGCGCGTCAAAGTACTCACCGATCAACCCGCGGTTCGCGGCCGGGACTTCCTGCGAGTTGTAGGTGAACGACATCCCCATCGGCCCACCCAGCGCGTCCACGGTGGGTGAGGCAAAGGAGACGGTTGCGTTGCCGTTTGCGAGGTTCGTGGTGACGGGGCCGGCGGTGTCGAACGGCGAGGGGCCGGATGCTCCCAGCCGGAGGTCGGTGCGGAAGCGTTTGACCCAGGTGTTGAACCGGTTGGTGTCCTGCCCGTCCCGAGAGGAGACCGTCCAGCTATACACCCCACCGTCCTGGAGGGCACCGGCGGGGACGGTCCACTTCGCCTTGCCGTCGACCCCGGGGCTGATCCATCCCGACGTGACGACGGCGCCGGACTTTGCATCCTGACCGGTCGCGAGCTTGAACTCGTACGACATCGACCCACCAGTCGAATCGGTGTCCGCGACATTATCAATCTGAAGCGTGGGGGTGAGGGTGGTGACGGCGGGAACGGCCTCTGTCGGCGACGCCCCAGGGGTGGCCGTGCTCGGGTCAGGGAGCGGCACGTTGTTCGTGGTGAACTTTCGGACACCCGTCTGACGGAACGTCGACTGGCCAAGATGCAAATCAGCAGAGTCGTAAACCGACGCACGCCAGTAGTACGGGGTGCCGGGCCGGAGGACGTTCTCGGGAACGGTCCATGCCCGCGTGTCACCCATCCACCCGGTACTGGCAACGAGGTTAGTCATTCCCGGGTCGGTAGCGACCTCAAACCAGAGCCGCTGAAACTGGCCGCCGTCGTTGGTGGTGGTTGCCGTCAAGGTTGGCTGGAGCGACAGACCGGTCGCATCCGCGGACGGAGAGCCGTGGGCGATGGTGGGGTAATCCCAGTAGGTGATCCACAGATCGGCGTTGATCTTCTTGTGCGTGTACCAGCCAGGGGATTCGTCGCCGCGAATCATCCACGCAGGCATGTCATTGGCCGCGAAACTTTGGACGAGTTGCCATGCGATTCCGTCCTCGGTGGTTTGCACCGCCCCTGTCCCGAGGGTGTACTCCGCCCGATCATCACCGACGCACGCATAGCCATAGCAGTTGGCGTGAGAGACTCGACCGTATTCGGGTTCCGTGTCGTAGTCGACGTACCCGATCGTCATCTGGCTGGCCCCGATGAACTTCCCCGGGATGTTCCCGTAGTTATAGCTAAGGATCGACCGCCAGTAACGATCGGTGTAATCCTCGCGAGTATTCCCCACGTGCAGACCCCCGGACAGGTGGTAGCCGTCTGACTTGTACGCGTCACGTCCGACCACGGTCGGGTTCCAGGTCGGATCGATCATCACCGGGAAAACCCGGTCGGGGCTTTGGATCCAGTCCCGATCGACGGTGACCGAGTACCGCCACTCGGTGTCAGACACGCGCCACAGCCGCGGGTGCAGCTCGGCAAACGCCGCCGACCGCACGCCCTCTTCCCCCGAGGAATCCCACGCAAACGGAGTGGGCACCCCCATGACAACCTGTCCACTGGCATCCACCAGCTCGAGTGCGCCCGCCTCCGTCAGACGAGGAGCGAGCCCATCCGGCGTGAGGCTCCACACCCAGGTGCGAGCAGCAGGAACAGCGTCAAGGACAAGCGTCTCCTTGACACCCGTCTCCTGAACCTCGTACTTCACGTCCACGCCCGGCGTGACGTCCTTATAGGTGAGTTCGTCCTTGCGGTCCCACGGCCAAAACGGCGCCTCAATATCCCCGTCCTGCGCGCCGCGCAGAGAAAACGCAACGTCATACCCCTCGCGACGCATGACCACGGCATCCGCGGCCGACGCGTCATCCGAGAACTCCGGGTTCAATGGGTGGTCAGGAACCTCCCACCCATGACCGGTGCCTTCCAGATCGGTGCGGATCTCCGTCCACTTCCCATCCTCACCCCGAGCGTTGAGAGGATCCACGGACAGGCGCTTGACCGTGTGACCCGACTCCGTCTCATACGTCGTCGTCGTCTCGGTCCGAGACACCACCTCAAGGTTCGCAATGTCGATATCCGCGTCAATATCACTTGGCTCGCCCGTCGGGGCAGTCGAGGGGTCCAGGGGCTCCGGCGTCGCAGGCTCCGTGAGCGGCGGCGGCACATCACCACTCAGATCCCCCGCCGGCACCTCAGGAGCGACGGACTCCACCGGTTCAGAGGGCAGAGCGGGGGCATCCTCTGCGGAAAGCGTCGGGTCGGCATCCGCCTGCTCTGCGGATGCTGGGACAGCGAAACCGGCAGCTTCAGCAGGAACCCCAACCCCCACCACCATCGCTGCAATTGCGATGACAGAGACCAACCACACGCGCGCGCCGTTGAGCACCCGAAACCCCCTAGAGCCCGCCGCTTCCGACCGCGGCGTCGCCTGGGTCATCCAGGCTGCGCTGATCATACACACAGGAACATTTCAGGAAAGTGACGCAATTGGGACTCGAAATGAAAGTTCAGCGCCGAACACAACGTTGTCCAACCGGCTCGCCTGCCTCTGGGCGCCTGAGCCTCCGAATGACGACTCGACAATCACCTGAATCCTCCCCGGCGAGCGTCCGAACATGACAGGCGCTTCAGTTGTCCGAACGTTGTCTCACTTGGGGTGACGGTGGGATTTAAACCCGACGACTTCCGTTCCTTTTCGAGCCGTCTCGGTCGTTGAGCCGCGGAAATCCGCGGGTCTAGTCACCGCCCTACTGCTCGCGATCCCTCTCGTTCGCGCCCGATCCGTTCAGCATGTGGGCACGATGTGGGCACGCCCTCGGGAATTGTGCCGCCGGCCCGGAGGATGATTACCGGACCAGAGCACAACTCCAACGGACAGATCCTTGATACGAGACCGAAGCAAATCGGCAGTCGAGCTCACGCGGCCTCGGCTTTCAGTCGCCTTGCGTGCCGCCGGTCCCGTTGTCTACTCATCGAGCTGTTGGAGTCTGACCGCGACCCGGTCGCCGGCCGAAGCGAGTCCGTCCACGATTCGGTGATACTGACGCTTGACGTCACCAACGATCGCACCGCGATTGCGGAGCTCGGTAAGCCATTCCTCGAGGTACCAAAGGCGGTTCGCGGTCAGATCGAACCGGCCGTCGAT
This sequence comes from Microbacterium canaveralium, assembly GCF_047238045.1. NCBI lineage: Bacteria > Bacillati > Actinomycetota > Actinomycetes > Micrococcales > Microbacteriaceae > Microbacterium > Microbacterium canaveralium. The sequence goes on from NZ_JBDFMA010000003.1 coordinate 2,297,095, forward strand.
GATCGTCTCAATCCAGCTGAAGGCGACGGTCACCTGCCATTCGATCGGGGCCGATCTCGCGAACTTGATCACGGCGTCGACAGCCTTTGGCTCACAGCGTGCGAGTCGCAGCCAGCGATCAGCGAGGCCGCCGAGAGCGTCGGGCTGGAGCCAGCTCTCCCGGCAGGCCGTCAGAGTTCCGTCAATATCAGGGTCCGATGACCGTGGACTCGGGGTGGGAAGGAGCGCCGCGGTCATGTAGTCGAACCAGTGGTGCTCTGCGCGCAGTGCCGTTCCATCGCCAACGGTGTCGAGTGCGATCTCCAGTGCCCATGGCCAGAAATCGGCCATGTGCCGACGACGGTCTTCCTCGTACGTAAACACGGTTGCGAATCCGTCAAAGAGCAGGTGGAGAGCGTTTGAGTCGGCAGCGAATGTCTGGATGTGCGATCGAACGGAGTCGCGGTCACCGTTCAGGGCGAGTTCGACCATTCGCCGAGCGATCGGTGGATGGGTGATGTGCTCATGGTGGTCGTACCCTTCCTTCCACCAGTGCATGAGGCCTCGGCGATGGGCATCCCACAGGGGCGTCCATAGCTCGTCAACGGCATTCTGCAGGCATGGAACGCGACGAGCATCTACCATGCATGCCAAGGGCATGCGGAGGCGGTTAACCAGGAGCTCGTCCTCGGCGACACCCGGCAGCGACTGACTGAACGGCGCCGGCAGGAGTTCCGGCTTCCGCCGCTGCGTTCTCTGGTCCCAGGGACCGAGCTTGCAATCGCTCAGACCTGCTGTCGCTGCGGCCCACGCGAGGTAGTGCCGACGACATCGGCCGACTCGTTCGTCGATGTCGCATGGGGCAGCCCACACAGGCTCGCAGCCGTTCACATAGTTTGCACGGACCTCGTCGAAAAGGCTCGTCCCGAGCGATCGGAGGCAACCCTCGACTCGCGACCGGTCGATGTCCAGGTGATCGAAAGGAGAGAGCAGAAGCAATGGCACCGACGCGGAGGCCGCTCGGTCTGCCCCCGTCGAGAACATCGATCCACTGAAGTCCATGCCGTCGATCTGCGGGTTTTCGGCTGCCCCCATGACCGCACCGGCAGCCCAGACCAGGTCGGACGAATCCAAGGTCGCCGACCCCAGGGCGTGGGCGTGCACGGCGGCGGCGGCGACCGCCACTACTGCGCTCCCGGGACCATAGACGTCTTGAGGGACGGCGTTCTCATCGTCCATCTGGCGAACGGTGACCAGGTCGCGCTGAAGTGCCTCAGTTGGCCAGTTCTCAGGCTCTCCGTTATATATCCCGTACCGGTTCTGCAATTCGTAGAGCCTGTTGACAGTCTGCAGTTCTTGATTGCCCGGTGCAAGAATCTGCTCGATTTCGGTAGGACGCTGAAATTCAATGAGCAGTCCGTCAGAGCTCGGGCGCGCTCGATAGTTGTCGAATCGGAACTCCGCGCACCATCCCTCGATCATTGCGATGTACTCTGCCTCGCCCTGGGCGCCTGTGAAGTTCGCCCTTGCGTTCGTGACGAGGCGGTTTCCGACCTCCGCCAGCTGGGCTAGGCGCTTTTCGTCGCCGCGGACTCGAGCGTTGATCACCATCGTGGCCACGCTCTCGTGTGGCGAATACTTCCGCCGGTCGCCACCCGTGAGCTTGTCCGCATCCGGGTCGCGCACACTAAAGTGCTCGCCGACCACCCGCGACGTCTCCAGGTGCCAGATCTCGGGCTTCTCGAGGAAAGGGTCAAGGAGATCGCCGGCGTCATCCGGATGCCGGGTCAAGAACCCGAGCAGCAACCCTGGCACGGAAAGGTTGTGGCAATCGCGCAGGAGTAGGTCGACGATCGTTCTCGCCGGAATGTCTAGATTCTCCAGCAAATGATCTAAAAATCGCTCGGTCGCCAGCAGGGCGCTCATACAGGCGTACGGTCCAACGGTCGAGCCGCGATACCAGGCCCAAACGTGGCTGTCACCGACATAGCGACGTTCTCCGATGCCCGGAAAGTCCAGCGTGACACCGGACGTCTCGCCGAGATGGATCGAGTCGTCTTCGGAGCCAAAGGACTTCTCAACTCGGAATCGAGCAGCATGGTCGAGCATCCGATTGATGAAGGCGATGGTCTCAGCAGGAATCGTGTTCAGCAGCCTGAAGAAGGGGCCGTAATACCAAGCGGCGCCGGGCGCCCCGAAACCGAAACCAAGTCCATGCTTGAAGTCCCGGATGCCGTCATCGAGAAGTCGATTACCCCAGCGATCGCGCGGGTCAGGCCGTTCCATGTAATAGGCCTCGGCGAGATCCAGCAACAAGTTGGGCTTTGCCTGTGACATGCCAACGGCGACGAGGGCCGATTCCACAGCGGGGTTGAGGTTTCCGGGTCGTTCGGTCGCGACATTGCGAAGCCACTTCTCCGCCCGGTCGTCGATGTCGGGGCCCAGCAGCGCGAGCGCCTCGATCGTGAAGTCGTCGTAGGCTGGCGGGTCGTCGTCGAGAATGACGTTGCGAACGGCTTGACGCAGGGCATCTGGCTCTGGGCGGACGCTCGTCATTCCGCGTAGCCAGGCGAGGACGAGGCCCTGCACGACCTCGTGAGCGGTTCGATGGCCGAACAGTCGACGCCCCCCGATATTGGGTCGTTCGACGAAGGCGACCTGTACGAGCGGCGCGAGCGCGAACGCGTCGCCGATCGAGGCGGTCACATACCGGGCATCGGCCAGGCGGAGCAACGTCGCGAGGGCGGCGTAGTCGGATTCCGTCAGCACGTCCCACAGTTCGCGGATGGCGTGCTCGGCGTCGCCGAGTGTCAGGAGCGCTTCGTAAGGGACCTCCGACCACCTCTCGCCATAGCTACGCGCAATCTCACCGAACTTCGTTGCGAGAGCCGTCCAGGCGGTCAAGCGGTTCGGGCCGAGCAATGCCGTCTGGCATCCGAGGCGAGCCGCTCGAATCGACCAACGTGGGGCTGCAGCTGAGCTCAGGGGCTCCCAAGCGCGAGTGATGAAGAGTCGGCAGAGCGCAAAATCACGGAACAGATCGGTTGCGAACTCATCCCCAGGAGAGAAGGCTGGATTGTTCGGGACTCGGAGCACTCCGGCGGAGCGCAGCTCGGCAGAGCCTGTTCCATGAGGCGTGTCGGCCGTGAGATCCAGCGTGCGCTTCGCCGCGCTCAGCGCGGCTTGTTCGCGGTCGTCCGGGGATGCGAATCCCGGCGCGTGGACCTCATCTCGACGAACGAGCCTTCCCCACACTGCTGAGAACACATCGGCCTCGCAGAGCAACTCGGCTGGGTCGAGGACTCCACCGCTCCGCAGGAGAGCGTCGACAAGCCCCGGCCGTCCGAGGAGCCAGCTCGCGCGGGGATCGCTGTCTAGGCGCTTGAGCGCCGTGAAGGTCTTCGGAAGGGCCTGGCGCTCATCATTTGCCAACGGACCTACGACATGCTCGCCGACTGAGTCGTTTGATCCGGCGAGCTCACCGGCTCGTGTCAGTTCGTCTCGGACTTGGCGGGAGCCATCAGCCCGCGTGACGGCAACGACGCCAAATCCAGATCGTAAGGCCGCGGCAGTGATTGTCCGGAATAGCTGACTCTTGCCCTCGAGCACGGATTCGGCGCCGTCCACCAGGAGGAGCCGAACCGATCGGACTTCTCCTGCCGACAAGACATCCTCAAGTGCGAACCCGCCCAGCAAACTTTCGAACTCCGTCGCACTTGCCGGAAGGTCGCGCAAACTGAGGCTAACAACAGCCGAGTCCTCCCCCTCTAGGGTTTCAACGGCTCGTAGGGACAGAGCCGACTTGCCGACGTCAGGATCTCCGGTGACGACCAATGCGCCGGCAGAGGTTCCTACGGACTGCATGGCCTCGACGAGTCGCGATCGCTCTGCGGGACGCTCGAACTCCAGCGACTGGGTGCCCGAGCTGAGGGCGGGACGAATCGAGTCACGGAGGCGCGATGCAAGCCGGTCGAGTGCGGTCCACGCGGCGGCATATCTGGCGGAGCGCGAGAGCGGGTAGTCGCCGAGCCTCCGCCGGACGACGGACTGAGTGAGCACCGCCGCCTGCGGCGCCCATTCGCCTACGAGCTCCTCGAGGCGCGAGAACAAGGCATCCGCCGCTGCAACGGTGCCGTTGCTAAGAACCTGTTGTAAGGCGTTGACCGCGCTCGCGCGGTCGGCCCGGTCCGTCCTCTCCAAACGCAGGGTCCTAGTCCAAAGGCCTGAAAGAAGGCGCCAGGTCATTTCCTCGACACTCAAGCCGTAATTGGATGAGAGACCCTTCGAAGCCTGCTGGACGAGGCTCTGAACATGGCCGTATCGGTCGCGAACACCCGCGCTGGTCCGACCTCGCTGCGTCAGGCGGTTCGTAAGTTCGGCTCCGCTCGGGAGGGAACGTGCGAGCTCCGCGAGTTCGGCGAGCTGAGTTATGGCGTTGGCGCTGGTGGACACCGCGAGAACCAGCCGCCAGCGCCCCGAGGACAGCTCCGGCCAATGCCCCGTCACGATTTCTAGGAAGTCGCGGATCAGGGGGACGGAAGCGCTGTCGCTGGCGGTAAGGGTGGGGTTCCTGCGTACTGCGATCGATGTGCGGTGAATCTCGTCGTCCGAGTCGCGACCCATAATGACGATGTCATCGACATCGCTCAGGTCGCTCGCCTGAAGTCGAATCGAGTCCACGACCAGAGCGGCTCCGAGCTCCGGCAACCCTTGGCCAGCGAGAAATCCGGCAATCAGACAAGCTGCATACGAGTGCTCGAGGCGTACACCGCCGCCGCCAGTCGCGTACGGGCTTGAACCGGTCGAAAGTGTGCTTTCGGCTGGCATGACTTCCGCCAGCCAGCCGCTGATCGACGGGTTTGAGACTGCGAGCTGCCAGAGGGTCGCCCTGCCTGACCTCCTTGAGACCGCAAATCCGGCATCGGACAGCTTGGACAGGGCGCCGTTCGCCGTGGTCGGGGACACGCCGGACGCGATCGCAACCTTACGACCTGAGAGCAACTCCGTGCTCTCGGCGAGAACCTTCAGTACGCGGTACGTACTATCGCTGAGCGTAGCTCGGAGCGTTTCATCAGCCGTGGCCATGCGACGCAGGATACCGCGGCATGTCCAGAAATACTGGACATACGATTGTCAATGCGCCAGGAGTCTTTTATCCAGCCTCGCAATCAGGACTCCAGCGAGACCGTCTCATCGTCGGAAGGCGTGTTCATCGCAGCATTATCGCCAGCATGCTGAAGAATCCGCCCGGCAAAGCGCTTCTTCGCATACGCGCCATTCCCCCACCGAGTGGGATTTAGGCATCCTCCAACCGGTGACTCCCGACGATCAAGCAGTCCGACCGCGCCCCGAAGCAGCGTGGCCGATTTCCCACAGACCGCGCCACTCAAATCACCCCGACGGCACTCCTTCCACTCGTCGATTGCCTTCTATTGCCCGCCGAGAAGCTGTCTGATTGATCACGTTCGATACCGCTGGAGATCGGATCATGCGTACGGTCTTATTCACAAACTAGGCATCGGTGTCAGAAGCGTTCTGATCAGACGCGCGCCCATCTCGATCAGCAGGCTCGATCCGGTGCTGGGTCGCCAGGCACGAGCCGCTCAAGCAGGGGCCAGCAGGGCTGACAACAAAGAAACCCCTACGAACTTCCATCTGACCGGGGTTCCGACGGGACTCACCCGACCGGGCGTCAGGTGATGCGCCAGCCCCGGTCGACGTAGAGGTTGGTCGCCGAGACGCCCTCGTTGTGCAGCAGGAACCGGGTGGCCTCGACCACGTCGTTCATCGTCGCGAGTTCGCCGCCGGGCGTGCGCGACGAGTAGCCCTCGAGGACCCCCGCGGGCTTCCCCGCCCAGAACGGGCTGTCACCGATGATCCCGGGGTGCAGGGCGTTCACCCGCAGCGGGGCGAGCTCGAGCGCGAGGGCCGTGGTGAGACCCTCGACGCCGCCGTTGATGGTCGAGACCGTGACCGACCCGGGGTAGGGAGCGTCCTTCGCGCGGCCGCCGAACAGCACGATGCCGGTCGAGCGCGCCGGCACGAGCCGGTCGAGCAGCGCATGCACGGTCTCGGTGTACCCCACGAGCTTGAGGGTCACCAGGCGCCGGGCTCGGGCGATGTCGTACTCGCGGACGGTGTTGGCGTCGCGTTCGATGGCCGCGAGGACGAGGCCGTCGAGTTCGCCCACGTCGGCGAGCGCGGGGGCGATGTCTTCGGGCTCGGAGATGTCCACCGCGATGCCGCGGACGTTCGGTCCGATCTCGCGGGCTATCGCCTCCGCTGCCGCCGCGTCACGGCCCGTGAGCGTGACCTCGTGGCCGTCCGCGGCGAGCGACGCGACGATCTGGCGCCCGATGCCGGACGTACCCCCTACCACCAGATACCTGCGGCTCATGCCGCACCTCCTTCTCGTTCGTCTCCAGGTACCGACAGGAGTCCCCGTCGGGTCACTTCGGCCGCCGCGCCCCAGTCGAGGCGGGCGAGGTCGGGCTCGGCGAGCGCCCGCTCGAACACCGCGGTGAGCGCGGCGAGCGTCGGCAGGTGCGTCCCGGTCTCGCCCGCGATCTCGGCGCTCAGCCGCAGATCCTTGTAGCCCAGGGCCACGTCGAACCCGGGCGGGTCGTAGGCCTGCCGCGCGATCATCCCGCCGTAGCCGCTGTACACGACGCCGGCGAACAGCGTGGATGTCAGGATTTCGATGAACAGCTCGGGATCCACACCGCGCGCCTCGACGAGAGCGACCGATTCTCCGATCGCCTGGATCGCGTGGATGATGTCGTAGTTCACCGCGATCTTGACCGCATTCGCCGTCGACGGTTCCTCACCGAGCAGCCACAGGCGGGCGGCGAACAGCTGCAGGAACGGCTCGACCTCGGCGACATCGTCGGGCGCGCCGGCGACGAGCACGTTGAGCTTGCCCTCCGCAGCAACGGTGGGCCGCCCGAGGACCGGAGCGGCGACGTAGCGCGCCCCGGCCGCCTCGAACCGGCGCTCAAGCTCGGCCGCCTCCGCGGGGCTGATCGACGCCATGTTCACGTGGACGCCGCCGATCGCGGATGCCACGGACTCGGCATCCAGAACCGAAAGCGCGACGGGACCGTCGGCGAGCATCGAGAAGGACACGGGCTGCGCGAGCGCCTCGCCGGGCGTCGCGCAGGCCACGGCCCCCGCGGCCACGAGGTCGTCGACCGGGCCGCGAGAACGGTTCCAGACGTGGACGTCGTGGCCCGCGTCGACGAGGCGGCGGGCGAGCGCCGCCCCCATCGATCCGAGGCCGAGAAAGCCGACCGACGCCATCACGCCTCCCCGCGGCCCCACGTCGTGTTCAGGTTCGACTGCGAGTCGCGCTCGTTGTTCAGCGGACCGCCGACGGCGATGTACCGCGGGCCGGCGATCAGCAGCTCCTCCGCGGGGAACTTGGTGATCACTTCGCACCCGGTCGCGGTGACGACGACCTCCTCCTCGATGCGCGCCGCGCCCCACCCGTCGGCGGACGGCCAGTAGGTCTCGAGGGCGAAGACCATCCCCTCCTTCAGTTCCTCCGGGTGATCGAACGACACCAGACGCGAGAAGATCGGCTTCTCCCAGATCGACAGGCCCACGCCGTGCCCGTACTGCAGGGCGAACGCCGCCTCCTCGTCGGCGAAGCCGAACTCCTGCGCCGTCGGCCACACCGAGACGATGTCGGCGGTCGTCGCGCCGGGGCGCACGAGGGCGATCGCGCGGTCCATGTATTCGCGGGCCCGGGTGTAGGCATCCTTCTGCTTCGTGCTCGCCGAACCCACTGCGAACGTGCGGTAGTAGCAGGTGCGGTACCCGTTCCAGCTGTGCAGGATGTCGAAGAACGCCGGGTCGCCCGGGCGGATCAGGCGATCGGAGAACACGTGCGGGTGCGGCGAGCAGCGCTCGCCCGAGATGGCGTTGACGCCCTCGACGTACTCGGAGCCGAGGTCGTACAGCGTCTTGGCAACGAGCCCGACGGCCTCGTTCTCGCGGACGCCCGGGCGGAGGAACCGGTAGAGGTCCTCGTATGCCGCGTCGACCATGGACGCCGCCTGGGTCAGCAGACGGATCTCGTCGTTCGTCTTGATGCGCCGGGCCTCCATGAAGACCTGCTGGCCGTCGACGACCTGGATGCCGACCTTCTGCAGGGCGAACAGGATCGGCAGTTCGATGACGTCGACGCCGAGGGGCTGGTCGGCGACGCCGAACTTCTCGAGCTCCCGCTTGATCTTGCGCGCCACCTCCTCGGCGATCCCCGCGTCCGGCGGGAACGCTCCGCGGAGCGTCGAGATGCCCGCCCGCGCGCCCGACTCCAGGCGCGGACGCTTCGTGCCCTCGTGCGGCGCGTGGGGGTCGGCATCCATCTCGGAGGAGGTGACGTCCAGCCACGGGTTGTACAGCGCGTGGTGCTTCGCCGCCGAACCGAAGTCCCACGAGATCGGGTCGGTATTGCGGGTGAGCAGGCTGAAGCGGATCAGCTTGTCCATCGCCCACGTGCCGATGTGGGTGGCGGTCATGTAGCGGATGTTGGAGAAGTCGAACGCGAGCAGCGCGCCCAGCTCGGAGCGGTCCAACTCCGCCTTCAGCCGCGCCAGTCGCTCATCGCGGAGGCGGTCGAAGTCGACCCGCGCCTCCCAGTCGACGCCGTTGGTGCCCGTGGTTCCGGTGTTCTTCATGATGGCCTTCCTGAGGTCAGAGGATTGCGTGGGTGTGCGGGTCGGCGGAGACGGTCAGCCGCCCCGCACTCCCGGTGAGCGACCGCGGCGCACGAGCACCATGACGAGCGGGACGACGGCGGCGAAGAGCACGAACGCGCCCTGGATCCAGTACTGCCAGGACAGTCCGAGCGAGAGGAACGCCAGGGCGCTCGTCACGGTCTGGAGCAGGAGTCCGGCTGCGGCGACGGCGAGCGCGGAGCCCGAGCCGCCGAAGATGCTGGCGCCGGCGATGACGACCGCCGTCACCGAGGTGAGGGTGAGCGCCTGCGCCGCGTTGGCGTCGCCGATTCCGGACCGCGAATACACGGCGAGCCCGGCGATGGCCGCGAGCAGACCCGCGGCGACGGACGCGAGCAGACGCGTGCGCGGAACCCGCACCCCCATCCGATTCGCCTTGACCGGGTCGGACCCGGCGGCCCGCAACGCGCGACCCCCGCGGGTGCGCTGGATGACGAACCACATGACCACGGCGACCGCCACGGCCAGGGCCAGGATCATCGGCACACCGGCGATCGCGAGACCGAGAGTCGTGAGGACGTCGGCACGGGCCGACCCGCCGGGGCTGGGGCGGAGCACCTGCGCGAGGCCGAGCACCGCGATCGAGCTCACGAGCGTCGCGATCACCGGCGGCAACGAGAGGCGGGTGACGAGGAGCCCGTTGACCCAGCCGACCGCGGCTCCCGCGGCGAGCGCGAGGACGACGCCGATGAGGAAGAAACCGATCCCCTGCTGAGCGAAGAACGACAGGATCACGGCCGACAGGGCGACCACCGACCCGATGCTCAGATCGATGCCGCCGGTCATGACGACGACGAGTTGAGCGAGGCCGACGAAGATGAGGACACTCGCCGCCGCCAGGAGCTGACTGACGCTCAAAGGGCTCAGGAACGCCGACGACACGAACGAGGTCACCACCGACAACGCCACGGCCAGGCCCAACAGGACGACCGCCTGCGTCTCGCCGGCGAGGATGCTGCGCGAGCGCGGACGGCGCGCGTGCACGGCGACCTCGACCGAGGCCGTCTCGGACGACAGCACCGCCGCTCCCGTGATCGCGCGCTCGTCGACGTCGTCGCCGATGAGCGTGGTCTGCACGCGACCGCGGGAGAACACCACCACCCGATCGCACAGGCCCTCGAGCTCGACGGCATCCGTCGACAGCACGACGACCGCGACGCCCGAGGCGGCCAGATCACGCAGGAACGCGTAGATGTCGACGCGGGCGCCGGCGTCGACGCCCTGGGTCGGGTCCTCGACGAGCAGCACCTTCGGGTCGCCGAGGCGCCCGCGGGCCAGCAGGACCTTCTGCTGATTGCCGCCCGAGAGCGCCGACACCGGCACCTCGAAGTGCGGCGTCTTCACCGCGAGGCCGGCGACGCCCTCGCGGGTGAGCTCGTACTCGCGGCTGCGGCGGACGAACCCGCCCGGCATCGCGGCACGAAGGGCCCCCGCCACGGCGTTCTCGCGGATAGACATCTTGCCGAACATCGCCTCACCGATGCGGTCCCCGGGGAGGAACACCACTCCGGCCGCCGAGGCCGACCGACGAGAGCGGGTCGATATCTCCTGCCCGCCGACCAGCACCCGACCGCTCGTCGCCCCTCCACCGGCGATGCCGCGGAGCACGCGGCGCTGACCGTTGCCCTCGACGCCGGCGAGACCGATGATCTGGCCGGGATACACCGAGAACGAGACGTTGTCGTAGCCGGGACCGCTGAGTTCGAGGACCTCGAGGGCGGGGGTCGCCGAGGCCGCAGGGGCGGCGGGCTTGTCGGGGAACGTGGTCTCGAGCGACCGCCCGACGATGAGCTCGACCACCTCGTCGGCGGTGAAGTCCGCCACGAGGCCGCGACCGACGACGCGTCCGTCGCGCAGCACCGTGAGGTCGTTGCCGATCTCCATCACCTCGGGGATCCGGTGGGTGATGTAGACGATCGCGACGTCCTTCTCGAGCAGCCCGCGCACCTGACCGAACAGCCACGCGGTCTCCTCCGGCCCGAGGGCCTCGGTCGGTTCGTCCAGCACCAGTACACGCGGATCGGATGCCAGGGCGGCGGCGATCTCGACGAGGTGCGCCTCGCGAAGCGACAGCGACGACACCAGGGCGTGCGGGTCGATCTTCAGCGACAGACGCTCGAAGTGCGCTGTGACCCAGGCGGCCGCGGTGCGACGCGAGGGGCGCTTGCTGGCCGGGAGCAGAAGGAGCACGGCATCCACCACGCTCAGCGACGGGGCCAGCGCGGGAATCTGGTAGACGATGGCGAGCCCGGACTCCCGCGCCTCCGCGGGACGGATGCGATCGAACTCGCGCCCGGCGAGGCCGATGGTGCCGGCATCCGGCACCACCGACCCCGCCGCGATCCCCACGAGGGTGGACTTTCCGGCGCCGTTCTCGCCCAGCACGGCGTGCACGCGACCGGCGGCGATGTCGACCGACACCGCATCCAGCGCGGTGACACCGGGGTAGGTCTTGGTGATGCCCGAGAGGGTGAGTGCGGATGCCACGGTCGTGGGGGTCTCGTTCATCAGCCGAACAGCTTCGTGATCTCGTCAGAGGTGAGCAGCGTCGACGGCGTCGCGTCGGACGGTGCGGACGACAGGCACGCCTTGTCGGGGGTCACCGAACCCGCCGTCTTGCCGGTGGAGTCCTCGAAGAGCGACAGCTCGTACAGCGACGGCTCCTCGTCCTTCGTGCCGAACTTCGCGGCGAGAGCCTTCCGCAGAGCGACGCGGCCGATCCAGGTGCGCGACGAGACGGTCGCCAGCTCGTAGCCCGGGTTCTTCGCCTTCAGCTCGGCGAAGCCGCAGCTGAGGGAGTTGTCGTCGGTCGAGGTGAGGATCGGGAGCGGCTGACCGGCGGCCTCGTACGCGCGGATGACGCCGGACGCCGATGCGCCGTAGTCGGCGATGATCGCGTTGATGGGAGTCCCCTGCGACAGGACACCGGCCATGGCCTGCTGCGCCTGAGCGGGGTCCCAGTTGGTCCAGATCGGCTCGGAGTTCACGAGGGTGATCTGCGGGTTGGCGTCGAAGACCTCCTTGGCACCGGCGAACTCCTGCGTCGAGACGAGGGCGCCGGAGGGGCCGCCGAAGAAGACCACGTTGCCCCCCGCGCTCCCGAGCTGGTCGACGATCCACTGCGCCTTGGACTTTCCGACGAACGCGGGGATCTGGTCGGTGTAGTCGAGGTAGTCGGTGCCGGCGGTGCCCTGCGGGTCGGAGGCGAAGTTGACCACGATGGATCCGGCCTGCGTGGCCTGGCGGATGGCGGGCAGGTGGGCCTCGCCGGGGCCGGCGTCGGGGATGACCAGGATGATGTTCGTGCCCTTGGCCGCGAGGCTCGTGATGCCCGAGGTGGTGGCTTCGAGGTCGCCGCGACCGGCGATGAACTCGACGCCCGAGATCGCGGCGCACTTGGCCGCTTCGCTCTCGATCTCGGCGAGAACGGTCTTCGACCACGTGTTGGTGCCGTAGCCGTCCACGACACCGACCGACACCTTCTCGGCGCCTTCGGGGCAGATGTCGGAGATGTCGGCGAACTGCTCCATCGTGCCGGTGCTGCCTGCGGCGATGTCGGCCGTGAGGTTGTCGGCGCCTTCCGTGCCGCCGCCGGCGCTGTTGGTGGACGAACAACCGGCGAGAACGAGCGCGCCGAGGGCGAGGACGGCGAGACCGGCTCGCCGTGCGGGTGCTGTGGTGATCATGGGGGTACTCCTCTTCGAGTGGGTGATCGGGTATGCAGGGACGAAGGTGGGCGCGACGGATCGCCCGTCGACCCGGGGGCGGGTCGCGGTGGACGATGAGCCCGGGTCAGGCTCCCGGACGCCGTCGCATGAGGTTCCGGATTCGTGAGGTGGTGCCGCCGAGCTGGAGCTGAGCGACGATGCCGACGCCGATGATCAGCGCCTGCACGATGTTCTGCACGGCGGTTGCCTGCGTGAACGTCTGGACCAACTGGGTCAGCTGGGCAAGGAAGAGTGCGCCGAGCGCGGTGCCGACGACGCTGCCCCGTCCCCCGGTGAGGGCGGTGCCGCCGAGGACCACCGCGGCGATCGAGGGCAGCAGGTAGTCCTCGCCCGCGGTGAGGGTCGGGGTGCGCAGCAGGCCCGCGAGGAGCACGCCCCCGACGGCGGCGAGCGCGGCCGAGAGGACGTACGCGACGATTGTGTACCCGCGCGTGCCGATTCCGAGGTTGGCGGCGCTGCGCGGGTTCTCCCCCACCAGCTCGAACCGCCGTCCCAGACGTGTCAGCTTCAGCACGACGTGGACCGCGAGCGTCAGCGCGAGCGCGAAGAACACCAGGACGGGGATGCCACCCCACCGGCTGAGCGCGAACTGGTTGAGCGCGTCCGGGCTCTGGGTGGCGAATCCGCCCGAAAGTGCCTGGACCGTGCCGATCATGAGCGCGTTCACGGCGATCGTCACCACGAGCGGCGGGAGGCCGAAAACGGTGATCACGACGCCACTGGCCAAGCCGAACAGGGCCGTGGCGACGATCGCCGCCACGATGGCCGCGGGAAGACCCAGCGCGTCGTCGCCGCCGAAACGAGCCACGATGAGGGCGCCGAGCGTCACGGCCCCCGGAATCGACAGGTCGAGGCCACCCTGCTGGATGACCAGGGTCTGCCCGATCGCGACGATGGCGATGAGCGCGGCGAACGGCAGCATCGACACGATGGCCGTGGGTCCCACGCTTCCCGGTGCGATCAGCGGGCTGATCACGAACAGGGCGGCGACGGCGATGAGTGCCCGCGTTCCCGGCCACGCCAGCACCATCCGCGCCGTGGGACCGTGGTCCTTCGGCGCGAGGCGTGCGGGAGCGGCGAGGTCGGTCATGCCGTCACCAGAGCGGGGTGCCAGGTGCCGTCGAGGCGCGCCTCGGGCATCTCACCGAGCAGGTAGCTGCGGGAGGCTTCGGCATCCGCCTTCAGCCGGGCGAGGTCGACGCCGACGAGCTCGCCGTCCTTCTTCACCCGACGGCCCTGCACGAACACGTCCCGGACGAGGCCCGGGTGGGCGGAGTACACGAGGCTGCCGATCGGGTTGTTGAGCGGGGTCAGGGCGAGCGAGCGGTCGTCGAGCACCACGATGTCGGCGGCCTTGCCCACGGCGATCGACCCGGTGGTGTCGGACAGGCCCGCGGCGTGCGCGCCGTCGATCGTGGCGAATTGCACGACGTCGGCGCACGTGAGGCTGATGCGCTCGAGCACCTCGCCGGTGTCGACGGACGGGGCGTTGTCGAGAGCGCGCTGCATGCCGATGGCGGTGCGCATCGTGGCGAACATGTCGCCGCCGTTCGAGCTGCACACGTCGATGGAGAACGTGGGACGGATGCCGGCACGCAGCAGCCGGCCCGTGGCGGGGAAGCCGTGGCCCATCTGCATCTCGACGTCCGGCGCGACCGAGGCGGTGCCGCCGCTGTCGGCGATGAGCTTAAGCTCGTCGTCGCCCAGGGTGCAGCAATGGACGTACGTGATGCGGTCCGAGAGCAGGCCGTCGGCGTGCATCTTGCGGATCGGGCCCGACTTGCCCCAGTACCCGTCGCCGGCGTGCATCGTGACGCGCAGGTCCAGGTCGGCGGCGAGACGGAAGTCGGCGACGTTGACCTCGGGGGTCACGAACTGCGGACCGCGGAGCGCGAGCGCCATCGTGACCAGCCCGCCCTCGGAGGAGAAGTGCTCGTCGCGGACGCGCCGGGCGTCGTCGGGGTGGACGTTCGCCGAGGGCAGGCTGCCCCACTGGTCGGCACCGCCGCCGTGGGCGAACACGGCGCGCATCCCGGTGTCCTTGAGCGCGGCGACGGCGGCGTCGGCGTGTTCGGGGGTGGCGAGGTTGTGCGACCAGTCGACGAGCGTGGTGATGCCGGAATCGAGCGCCTCGAGCGCCCCGAGGTAGTTGCCGGTGTAGGTGTCCTCCGGGCGGAAGTGCTTGCTGAGCCCGGTGTGGAGACCCGCGAGGTACTCCGTGAGCGACCAGTCCGACGCGAGGTTGCGGACGACCGACTGCCACGTGTGGCGGTGGGTGTCGACGAAACCGGGGTGCACGATGCGGCCGTGGACGTCGATGACCTCGGCATCGCCGGCATCCAGGCCCTGCCCGATGGCCTCGATCGTTCCGTCCGCGCCGATCAGGATGTCGGTGTCGGTGAGGACCTCGCCGGGGCGGACGGCCGTGATGACGGTCCCTCCCCGCAGCAGCGTACGCGTGCTCATGTGGTGGTGACTCCCTCGTCGAACCGGAGCGACGTCGCGCCGGTGGTGTTCGTTGATTGGATGCTAGAAAGCAGGACTGAACGTGTCAAGTATTTGTTATCACTGTGTGCAGTGCGTCCAGCAGGGCTGAAAGATCACGCGCGTTCGCGGTACAGCGGGATGTCGATCGGGGGCTGCGGGATGAACGATCCCGCCCCGCCCATCCGGTCGTAGAGGAACTCGTGCGAGCGCTCGAGCGTGTTCGTCGCGGCGGCGACGTCGACGTGCGTGAGCACACCGCCCCGCTTGACGACGCGCCCGTCGACGAACACCGTGTCGACGCAGCCGGCATGAGCCTGCGAGACCACCGCGCCGGTCGGATCCGCGCGGTTCCAGCCGACCTGACTGATCCCCGACATGTCCACGAGCACGATGTCGGCGCGCTTGCCCACGGTGAGCGACCCCACGAGGTGGTCCACCCCGGCCGCCCGTGCACCGTTCAGCGTGGCCCAACGGAGGGCGTCCTCGGTCGTCCACGACATCGTCTGCGGCGCACGCATGACGGCGTACTCGGGCTCGTCGGCGCGATAGCGCGAGGCCTGCAGGACGAGACGGCTGTGGGAGACCATGTCTCCGCCGTTCCCTGAGACGCAGTCGATACCGAGACTGGGCCCCGCGGTATGGGCGGTGGCCTCGGCGATGGCCGGGTATCCCATGCCCATCTGCATCTCGGTCTCGGCGCACACCGACACCGTCACCCCGCTGTCGTCCAGCAGATCCCACTCGTGCGGGGTGTTGAAGGTGCAGTGCACGAGGAGGAGGTCGTCGGCCAGCAGCCCGTGGGCGTGCAGCACCTCCACGTCCTGGAAGAGCTGGCGGACCATGACCTGGTTGGCGTGGAAGGTGATGCGCGCACCGAGGTCGCGGGCGAGACGGAACTCCGCGGCCACGTCGGCGACGGGGGCGATCGCCAGCTCTTGCGGGGCGATGCCGAAGCGCAGGAGTTGGTCGTCGCTCGCGAAATACTGCTCCCGGATCTCCCGCGCGAGATGCGCGCGCGTGGCCAGGGCCGCCGGATCCGATCCGGCCCGGGATCCGCCCCGCGACTGGCTCCACGTGTTCGTGGTGATCGGTGTGAGCCCGTGCCCATAGAGCGCCCGGATACCGGCATCCCGGAGCCCCGTCACGGCGGCGTGCGCGCCGTCCGGATCGAGGATGTTGTGGCAGTAGTCGACGATCGTGGTGATGCCGGAGTTCAGTGCGTCGAGAGCCCCCACGTAGTTGCCCGCATACATGTCCTCGGCTCGGTAGAGCGGAGCCATGTGCAGCCGGATGCCGCGCAGGTAGTCGGGGATGTTGCCGTCGGCCAGGATGCCGCGCAGCGCGGTCTGCCACGTGTGGCGGTGCGTGTCCACCATCCCCGGGATGGCGATCTTGTCGCGCCCGTCCACGATCTCGGCGTCGGCGACCGCGATGTCGGGGCGGATCTCACGGATGATCCCGTCCTCGATGAGGATGTCGGTGCGAGGGAGATCCCCGAGCCCGTCGTCGACCGTGGCCGCCGCCACGTTGCGGATGAGTGTGCGCATTCTTGCTCGCTCCCTCGCGATCCGTTCGGGTCTTCCTCGACCCGACGTTGTGCTGAACTACACACGAATGTACAGTCGCTCCCAGATTTGTAAAGCTGTAGCGAACGTTTCTTGGCGTCGAGGAGGACCCATGACCAGAACGAGCCCCCGCATCGCCGTGCTCGGCACGGGCGCACAGGGAGCCAGCGTCGGCGCCGATCTGCTGCGAGCCGGTCTCGACGTCACGTACATCGAGCAATGGCCCGCACACGTCGAGGCCATGCGCGCCCGCGGCATCGAAGTGCGCCTGCCCGACGAAACGCACGTCACGCCCGTGCACCCCCTGCACCTGTGCGAGGTCGCGACGCTGCGCGAACCGTTCGACATCGTCTTCATCGTGGTGAAGGCGTACGACACGCGCTGGGTCGCCGAGCTCATCGCGCCCCACGTCGCCGAGGACGGCCTCGTCGTCGGGCTCCAGAACGGGATGACCCAGGATGCCATCGCCGCCGCCGTCGGCGCCCACCGCACGATGGGCGCGGTCATCGAGGTCGCGTCGAACATGTTCGAGCCGGGCATCGTGAACCGGCAGACACCGGTCTCGGGTTCCTGGTTCGCCGTCGGCGCGTACGACGACTCCGCCCGCGGTCGCGAGCACGAAGTGCAGGCGGTGCTCTCGCACACCGGTCGCGTCGACGTCTCCCCCGACATCCGCTCCTCCAAGTGGATGAAGCTCGTCGCCAACGCCGGCGAGCTGGTCCCCTCCGCGATCCTCGACCTCCCCCTGGCATCCGCCGTCGCCCTTCCTGGTGTGCACGACTTCATGATCGAGTGCGGGAAGGAGGCCGCTCGCGCCGCCCTTGCCGACGGCAGTCGCCTCGTCCCGATCTTCGGCCTGTCCGACGACGCCGTCACCGACCCCGATCGATACGCCGCTGACCTGCTCGGCGAGGTGCTGGACAGCTTCTCCCTCCCCGACACGAACACGACCGTTCTGCAGGACTGGATGAAAGGCCGCCACGCCGAATACGACGAGGTCAACGGCCTCGTCGTGTCGGTGCTCGCCGGCGCGGGGCAGGAAGCACCGTTCAACGCGCACACCGTCCGTCTCGCGAAAGAGATCGAGGCGGGCCGGATGCCGCGCTCCGCCGCCAACGTCGACGTCCTTCTGGACGTCCCCGGGCGCGGGTGAGGCCCGGTCGTGTTCAGGCGCGGCGCACACGATGTGCGCAGGGCGACGGGTAGCGTGGTGCCCCGAGGGGCGGTCGCCCGGTGATCGGGGTCGCCGCCTTCGGAAGAGGAGGCGCCGACATGACCGACGACATCGGTGGCAGACTGCGCGACGCGCGACTGCAGCGCGGGATGAGCCTGCGCAGCGTCGCGAGTTCTCTGGGCGTCTCGGCGAGTCTCATCTCGCAGGTCGAGACCGGGAAGACGCAGCCGTCCGTGTCGACGCTGTACGCGATCGTCACGCACCTGGGCATCTCGATCGATGAGCTGCTGGGCGTCTCGCCGACGCCTCCGGCGGGTGCCGTGGCGCCCGTGCCCGAACCCCTTCCCGCCGACCTCACCGTGCAGCGCGCCGCGGAGAACGCCGTCCTCGATATGGAGAACGGCGTGCGGTGGGAGCGTCTTGCTGCGGGCGTGGGTCCCGCCGACTCGTTGCTCGTCACCTACCAGCCCGGCGCCTCCAGCTCCGTCGAGGGCAAGATGATGCGCCACGCCGGCGTCGAGTACGCCTACCTGCTCGAGGGCGAGCTGACGCTGCGCCTGGAGTTCGACACGTTCACCCTGCGCGCCGGCGACAGCCTGCACTTCGACTCGGTGCGTCCGCACCTGTACGTCAACCAGAGCGATGCGATCGCGCGGGGCATCTGGTTCGTGGTGGGTCGCCGCGAGCAGAATCAGGCCATGCCGTCGGCCGGCCAGCAGCTCGGCGCGCCGCGCGAGACCATCGGGTCAGCGGTCGACGTCCTCCGCGCGATGGACGACCTCGACCGCTGACCGACGCTCGGCGTCAGGCCGTCGCCGACCGGACGCCGTGCCGCGCGACGCGACGGTGCGAGGCCGTCGGGTCGATCACCGTCTTGATCTGGCGCGATCCGCCCCGGGTGAGCGGCTCCAGCGCCCCATCGGCGACCTCGTCGAGGGGCAGGACCTCGTCGGCGACATCCGTCCAGTCGGCCCGACCGGCCAGCAGTTCCACCGCGCGCGGCAGATCCGCCGCGATCACGTGCGCGACCGTACCGACGATCGTGAGCTCGCGCAGGGTCCAGGCGCCGAGGGGCACCGGCACGTCTTCCCGCTGGATGCCGACCGGCACCAGGACCGCTCCCGGCAGCGCCGCGGCCACGACCTCGTCCCACCCCGCGCGCGAACCGCTCACCTCGAACAGCACGTCGGCCTCGCGCCCTGCGGCGGCGAGCTCTCCGGCGACGGAGTCCTCCCCCGCGAGCAGGGTCCGCTCGGCGCCGAGAGCCCGCGCGAGGTCGAGCCGGTCCTGCGACCGGTCGACCGCGAGCACGCGCGCCCCGACCGCCGCCGCGGCATAGGTGATGAAGGCGCCGATCCCGCCGATCCCGAGGACGACGGCATCCTGGCCCGCCGACAGGCCACTGCGCGAGACGGCGTGCACGGCGATGGCCATCGGCTGCGCGAGCGCGAGAGTATCGGATGCCAGCCCCCACGCGGTCACGTCGAGCAGTGTCGCGGCGGGCACGCGCACGAACTCCGCGAGCCCGCCGTCGACCTGCAACCCCGCCGTGCGGTACCGCCGACAGAGGTTCGTGCGCCCGGCGCGGCAGGGCTTGCACTCGCCGCACGAGATGCCCGCCCCGCAGACGACCTGCGCACCGAGGGGCAGGTCGACGCCGTCGCCCACCGCTTCCACCGTGCCGGTGAACTCGTGGCCGAGGACGACCGGCAGGTGCGTGAGGACCGGACCGCGCGAGAACTCCGTGGCATCCGATCCGCACACTCCGCACCCGGTCACCCGCACGAGGGCCTCGCCCGGGCCGGGGACGGGAACGGGGCGATCCTCGATCCGCAGATCCCCGGCGCCGTAGAGGACGGCCGCACGCATGCGCGTCACAGGGCGGCCCCGTCCGGCACCTCGAGCTGCACGGCCTGACGCGACTCGATCATGCGCGAGAGGTGCGCCTCGTACACCGCGGCGTGCTCGGGCGAGTCGAGGTACACCGCGAGGGCTTCCTCGTCCGCGACGAGCGCGACGACGCCGTAGTCGGCCGGACTCGGACGGAGCCGCAGGTTCGCGCCGCAGCGGTATCCGCGGAGCACCGGCAACGCCGCCGCCATCTCCTCGAGCGCTCCCGTCAGCGCCTCCACCTCCTCGGGGCCGACCTCGGGTCTCCAGGTGAACAGTGCGGCGTGCAGGATCATGCGGCCCTCTCAGTCGTTGGCGCGGGCGACGACATGGGCGTCGCCGTCGGTGTAGCGGTACGGGTTCTCGATCTCCTCGTCGACGGGGATCTCGGGGTGCATGCCCTCGGCCCACGCCTGCTCCCCCAGCTTCGACCGCACGTACTCGACCGATGCCGCGACCTTGTCGCGGACGGGTGCGAGCGGCAGGCCGATGCGCTTGCCCTGGTACTTCACGACCTTGCCGTCCACGACGACGGTGTGCACGTCGGCCGTGCCGGCCTGATAGACGACGTGGGCGTAGGGGTGCAGGATCGGGGTCATCGCCGGGGACTCGTCGTTCTTGATGAGCACAATGTCGGCGCGCTTGCCCGGGGTCAGCGAGCCGATTCGATCTTCGAGACCGATCGAGAGGGCGCCGCCCATCGTCGCCATGCGCAGGACGTCCTCGGCGCGCAGGCGGTTCGCGACGATCGTCTCGCCGCGCGCGTGTGCTTCGAGGTGGTCGCGCGAGCGGTCGGCGCTGAGGGTGGCGCGCATCGCCGAGAAGAAGTCGGCGCTCCACCAGACGCTCGTGTCCATCGACAGGGATGCCGGGATGCCGTGCTTGCGGATCGCCCACGTCGAGGGGTACCCCTGGCCGGCACTCTGCTCCGACTCCGTCGCGACCGACACGGTGCCGCCGGTCGCGGCGATCTTCTGATAGCTCTGCTCGTTCAGGGACGCCGAGTGCACGTAGGTGACCTCGGGCGTCATGAACCCGGCCTCGTACATCTGGGTGATCGCGGTGTCGGTGGTCGCGCCCCACACACCCGCGTGCGTCGTGACGCGCAGCCCCAGCTCGCGGGCCGCCTCGAACGCGCCGCGCTCGGGGAAGTCGGACGCCCCGGGGACGTCGAACGCGAGCTGCAGCGTCATCATGTCGTCGGGCGAGGAGAAGTTCTTCGACACGAAATCGCGGAACTCGGGGGCGTTGGCCCACTCCCACGGCGCCCCGAGGTAGTTGCCGTAGCCGAGCACGAAGCGGCCGGGGATCTCGCGCAGCGCCTGCAGGGCGGCCTCGCCGTACTCGGGCGTGCGGAGGCCGTGCGACCAGTCGAGGGTGGTGGTCACGCCCGTGTCCACTGATTCCAGGGCGCTGAGGAGGTTGCCGGCGTAGACGTCCTCGGGGCGGAACACCTCGCCCCAGTTGAGGTAGTAGAAGACGAAGTACTGGCTGAGCGCCCAGTCGCCGCCATACCCTCGAAGTGCGGACTGCCACATGTGGCGGTGGGTGTCGACGAAGCCGGGGGTGACGATGCCCCCTGCGGCGTCGATCTCGAGCGTGCCCTCGGGCACCTCGAGACGGTGTCCGACCGCGGCGATATCGCGCCCGATCACGAGGACGTCGGCGTCGTCGAGAACGCCCTGTTCGTCCATGGTGATCACGGTCGCGTTGCGGAAGACGAACGGACGGTCGGCCGAGAACTGCTCGGCGGCGGGTGTGGTGTCGGTCATGGCCTTCTCCCCATCGAGAATGTTCGTTCCTGGTTTACACTCTCCACAGGGCGGAGGCAAGAGTCCGATTTTCGTTCAGTCGTGATGCATGAACGACCCGGGCTCTCCCTACCGCGTTCGCTGACACTCCAACGAAGGAGCGACATGTCCACTCCGTCCATCGCCGTGCTGGGTGCGGGCGCCAACGGCGCCTCGATCGGTGCCGACCTCATCGACGCGGGCCTGGATCCGGTGCTCATCGAGCAGTGGCCCGCGCACGTGGAGGCCATGCGTCGCGACGGCCTGCGGATCGAGATGCCCTCGGGCACGCGGCACGTGCGTCCCCGCACACTGCACCTGTGCGAGGTCGCGACGCTGCGCGAGCCTTTCGACCTCGTCCTGCTCGTGACGAAGGCCTACGACGCCCGATGGGCCGCCGCGCTCATCGAGCCGCACCTCGCCCCCGACGGTGCGATCGCGGCCGTCCAGAACGGCATGACGACCGAGACGGTCGCCGACGTGGTCGGTGCCGACCGGTGCGTCGGCACGGTCATCGAGATCTCGTCGACGATGACCGATCCCGGCGTCGTCCATCGCCACGTGGACCCCGAGCGCTCGTGGTTCGCGGTGGATGCCACGGCTCCGCGCGGACACGATGTGGCCGACGTCCTGTCGCACTCCGGCGAGGTCGCCCGCGTCGACGACATCGCGTCGGCGAAGTGGATGAAGCTCGTCAGCAACGCCTCGGTCCTCGTCCCGACAGCGGCGCTCGGGCTTCCCATGGTCGACGCGATCGAGGTGCCGGGCATGCGCGACCTCATGCTCGAGGCGGGACGCGAAGCGCTCCGGGTCGCCGGCGACCACCGGGTGCTGCCGATCTTCGGCCTGACCGCCGAGTCGATCGCCACGTCGCCCGACGTCGTGGAGACGATGCTCGACGCGCTGTACACGCGCTTCACCGTTCCCGGTGCCACGACGACGGTGCTCCAGGACTGGCGGAAGGGTCGCCACAGCGAGGTCGACGACATCAACGGAGCCGTCGTGGCGGCGGGGCGGCGTCTCGGCATCCCGACGCCGGTCAACGAGTCGATCGTCGAGGTCGGCCACGCCATCGAACGCGGTGAGATGGAGCCCGCCCTCGCCGCGCTGCAGCGCTTGCAGCGCGGCTGAGGGATCAGCCCGCGTTGCGGAGCGTCGAGACCTGGTAGAGCGCGACGGATGCCGCGATGCCGGCGTTGAGCGACTCGGTCGCGGTCGAGATCGGGATCGACACGACCTGGTCGCACGTCTCGGTGACGAGGCGGGACAGCCCCTTGCCCTCGGACCCCACGACGATCACCACGGGACGATCGGCGAGCTGCAGCTCGGGGAGCGAAACTTCGCCGTCCCCCGCGAGACCCAGGACGAACACGCCCTGCTTCTTGAAGTCCTTGAGCGTGGCGGTGAGGTTCGCCGCCAGAGCCACCGGGACGCGCGCGGCCGCGCCGGCGCTGGTCTTCCACGCCGCCGAGTTCACGCTCGCCGAGCGACGCTGAGGCAGCACGAGGCCCTGTCCGCCGAACGCCGCCGTGGATCGGATGATGGCACCGAGGTTGCGCGGGTCGGTCACGCCGTCGAGCGCCACGAGCAGCGGCAGTTCGCCCCGGTCGATGATCGACTCGAGCATGTCCTGCGGGTGGGCGTACTCGTACGGCGGCACCTTCAGGGCGACGCCCTGGTGCACGCCGTCGAACCCGGCCATGCGGTCGAGCTCGGGACGGGTCACCTCGAGCACCGGAATGCCGCGGTTCGTAGCGATCGACAGCATCTCCTTGACGCGGTCATCCATCTCGACGCGCTGCGCGATGTAGAACGCCGTGGCGGGGATCTTCGCGCGCAACGCCTCGAGGACCGAGTTGCGGCCGGTGACCGTCTCGGTGTCGTCGGCCTGCTTCGAACGCGCGCGGCCCTGCGACGAGCCGATCGGACGCACCCCCGGCTTGCCCTTGCCGCCGGCGGCGGCGTAGCGCTCCTGCGCCGCCTTGCGCTTGCCGGCGACGTGCCAGGCGCGATCCTCGGCCTTGGGCGTGGGGCCCTTGCCCTCGAGCGCCTTGCGCGAGTGGCCGCCGGTGCCCTTCAGGGGGCCCTTCTTCTTGCCGGGGTTGCGTGCTCCCGGGCGTCCAGGCTTAGGCATCGATACTCCAATGGGTTCCGGCCGGAGTGTCCTCCAGCGTGATTCCGGCGGCGGCGATGGCATCACGGATGCGATCGGCGGCCGCCCAGTCCTTGTCGGCGCGGGCGCGGCTGCGCTGCGCGATCATCTCTCGCACGAGGGCGTCGAGCGCGACACCCGCTCCCCCGTCGGCGTTCGCGGTCGTGGTGGTGTTCAGCCCGAGGACCTCGAGCATCGCCGTCACCGCAGCGGCCGATTCCATCGCGCCCGCGATGTCACCGGCGTCGATCGCGGTGTTCCCCTCTCGGACGGCCTGGTGCAGCGCGGCGAGCGCCTGCGGCACGCCCAGGTCATCGTCCATGGCTTCGATGAACGCCGACGGGAGGATGCCGGGTTCGACGGTGTGCTGATCGCCGCTCGCAGCCTGCAGCGACCGCTGCCGGAAGGTGTCGATGCGCTCCAGCGCCGAGGCGGCCTCGTCGAACGCGCGGTCCGAGATGTCGAGGCTCGAGCGGTAGTGGGCTCCGGCGAGCGCGTAGCGAACGACGCGCGGATCGCGTTCCGCGAGCACGTCGGCCGCCAGGATGAAGTTGCCGAGCGACTTCGACATCTTCTGTCCGTCGACCGTCACGAGACCGTTGTGCACCCAGTAGCGCGCGAACGGATCGCCCGCCGCCGTGGACTGCGCGATCTCGTTCTCGTGGTGGGGGAAGCGCAGGTCGAGACCGCCGCCGTGGATGTCGAACTCCGGACCGAGGTAGCGCCGTGACATCGCCGAGCACTCGATGTGCCAGCCCGGACGTCCGGCTCCCCACGGCGAGGTCCAGGTGGCGGAAGCGGGCTCGCCCTCCTTCGCGCCCTTCCACAGCGCGAAGTCACGGGGGTCGCGCTTTCCGCGGGGGTCGGCGTCGGCGGCGGACTCCATGGCATCCACGCTCTGGTGCGTCAGCTCGCCGTACGCGGGCCACGAGCGCACGTCGAAGTACACGTCGCCGGCGGACGCGTAGGCATGTCCGCGGTCGATGAGCTCGGCGATGAGCTCCTGCATCTGCGTCACCGAGGCGGTGGCACGCGGCTCGTAGGTCGGGGGCAGGATGCCGATGGCGGCGTAGGCCCGTGAGAACTCCAGCTCCATGCGGTACGCCAGCGCCCACCACGGCTCGGTCGCGGTGGCGTTGGCGAGCACCTTGTCGTCGATGTCGGTGACGTTGCGCACGAACGTCACGCGCCCGAATCGGTGCGTGAGCCAGCGGCGCAGCAGGTCGAACGCAAGAGCCGCGCGGACGTGTCCGATATGGGGACCCGACTGCACCGTGGGGCCGCAGACGTACATCGTGACGTTCGCGGGGTCGACGGGGACGAAGTCGCGCAGAGCCTGCGCTTTCGTGTCATACAGCCGAACGGTCACCGCACAAGCCTACCGGCCGCCCCTGACGGCGACCCGTGCCCGAAACACGAGGGCGTTAGGGTCGCAGCATGCCGCTGGAGATCCGACTCGATGACGTGGCCGTGGCCGACACCCGCGCGCTCGTGACCGCGCACGTGTCGGGCATGCTCGAGAACACCCCGCCGGAGAGCTGCCACGCTCTCGACGCCGACGCCCTCGTCGACAACGGCGCGCTGCTGTGGTCGGCGCGCGTGGACGGGGAGCTCGCCGGCATCGGCGCCCTCTCCCCGTTCGGCGAGGATGCCGGGGAGCTCAAGTCGATGCGCGTCGCCGACGGATTCCTCGGTCAGGGGATCGGCCGGGCGATCCTGCGGCACATCATGACCGAAGCGCAGGAGCGTGGCATCCGGACCCTGTGGCTGGAAACGGGCAGCGGCGACGACTTCCTCGCCGCCCGGTCGCTCTACGCGAGCGAGGGGTTCGTGGAGTGCCCGCCGTTCGGGTCGTACCGCGACGACCCGTTGTCGACGTTCATGATGCGCGAGCTCTAAGCCGGGACGACGAGCGCGGTCGCGAACGCGGCGACGCCCTCGGCGCGCCCGGTGAAACCGAGGCCGTCGGTGGTCGTCGCGCTGACCGTCACGGGAGCACCCCCGAGCGCAGCCGACAATGCGCGCTCCGCTTCGGCACGGCGACCCGCGAACCGCGGGCGATTGGCCTGCACCTGGACCGAGACGTTGCCGATCCGCCAGCCCGCCTCGCCCAACAGGTTCCGCGTGTGCGCGAGGAAGGCCTCGGCGTGCGCGCCCGCGAACTCCGGCCGGTCAGTACCGAAATGCGTGCCGATGTCACCGAGACCGGCCGCCGCGAGGAGGGCGTCGACGATCGCGTGCGCGACGGCGTCACCGTCGGAGTGCCCCGACAGCGCCGGTTCCCCCGGCCATTCCAGCCCCGCCAGCCACAGCACGCCGTCGCCGCCGAAGGCGTGCACGTCGGTGCCGATGCCCACGCGGGGCGATCGCGCGAGCTCGGCGTGGCGCTCGGCACGGGGCTCGACGTCCGCGATCAACGCTCTCGCGCGCTCGAGGTCGGGGCCCGTGGTGATCTTGAAGGATGCCTCGTCCCCGGCAACGGTGATCACGGTGTGGCCCGCGGCCGCGACGAGCGCCGCATCATCGGTGTGCTCGGCGTCCGCAGCGCGGACCGCTTCCTGCAGCACATCCCGACGGAAGCCCTGCGGGGTCTGCGCGGCGGCGAGCTCAGACCGGTCGACGGCCGCGACGATCGCTCCCGCGGCGTCCACCCGCTTGATCGTGTCGACCACCGGGACAGCCGGGATGACGGCTTCGGCGCCGCCATCGAGGGCCGCGACGACCCGGGCGAACACCGCCGGCGGGGTGAGCGCTCGTGCGGCGTCGTGCACCAGGACCGTGTCGACATCCGCCCAGAGAGCGGCCACGCCGGCGGCGACGGACGACTGTCGCGTTGTTCCGCCGGCGACGACCGAGACGAGGTCGAGGCGATCTCCGGCGACCTCGCGCGCGTCGGTCAGCGCAGCGCCCTCGTATCCCTGCGGCACCACGATGACGACCTGGGCACGCGGAGCGGCGAACACGCCGCGAAGCGCGTGGCGCAGAATCGTGTGCTCATCGAGACCGACGAACGCCTTGGGTGCGCCCCCGTTCAAACGGGTGCCGGAGCCGGCGGCGACGACGATGACGGCCAGACGCGGAACGGGTGCGGGAATCACCCGACCACGCTAGCGCGGACGCGGGTCGGAACCGCGCGCGCCGTCAGGACGCGAGGACCTCGTCGAGGACGACGCTCGCGCGGTCTTCGTCGGTCTTCTCGGCGAGCGCGAGCTCGGACACGAGGATCTGACGGGCCTTGGCCAGCATGCGCTTCTCGCCGGCGGACAGACCGCGGTCCTGGTCGCGGCGCCACAGGTCGCGGACGACTTCGCTCACCTTGATGACGTCGCCGGACGCGAGCTTCTCGAGGTTCGCCTTGTAGCGACGCGACCAGTTGGTCGGCTCCTCGGTGAAAGGCGCGCGCAGCACCTCGAAGACGCGGTCGAGACCCTCTTTGCCGATCACGTCACGAACGCCGACGAGGTCGACGTTGTCGGCGGGGACCTCGATGACCAGGTCGCCCTGCGTGACGTTGAGCTTCAGGTACTTCTTCGTCTCGCCCTTGATGACGCGTTCTTTGACCTCGATGATCGTGGCCGCGCCATGGTGCGGGTAAACGACGGTCTCGCCAACCTCAAAAAGCATGGAGTTATGTCCTTTCGGCAACATCCAGGATACCACAGGCCCCGATGCGCTAAGGTTCCGCCTCCCCCTTCATCCCCCTCTCCCGCGCCCGCGAGGCCGCCCGCTCCCGCGCCCGCGAGGCCGCGCGCGAGGCACCCGCGAACCGGGCCCCGCTCGCCGACCCCGTAGGATGATCTGGATGCCGTCTGTCGTTCCGGGAGGATCCGTGAAAACGCGCCTGTTCGCGTCCCTGGCCGTAGGGGCCGCCATCGTTCTCGGGACGACGGGATGCAACCTCGTCGCACCCCAGGCGACCACGATCGACTACTCGGCATCCGACGGGGTGAACGTTCCCGCCTCCGGTCCGCTGCAGGTGCGCAACGCACTCATCGTCGCCGACGAGGAGGGTACGGCCGGCAACCTCGTCGCGGCCATCGTCAACGACACCACCCAGGCTCAGACCCTGCGCGTCGAGGTGGGCGAGGCGGGCAGCACCGTGCGCGCATCGGTCATCGTGCCCGCGAGCAGCACCGTGAGCCTCGGCGACCTCGCCAACGACGTCGAGCCCCTGGCTCTCGACGGCTTCGAGGGCGCGCCCGGCTCCACCGTTCCCGTCTTCTTCCAGTCCGGCGACGGCGAGGGCGCCCTCATCGACGTGCCCGTCCTCGACGGCGCGCTGGAGTACCTGAGGACCCTCGCTCCCACGCCCACACCGACGAGCACCCTCGTTCCGACGCAGCCCTCGGCCACGCCGACGCCGACGCCGTCCTCCTGATCTTCACGACGAAGGCGCCGACGGATCCCCGTCGGCGCCTTCGTCGTTCGTGGCCGGTCAGGCTTCGAAACGGTACCCGAGTCCCCGCACGGTGACGAGCATCGACGGCTCGCTCGGGCTCTGCTCGATGCGCGACCGGATGCGCTTGATGTGCACGTCGAGCGTCTTGGTGTCGCCGAAGTAGTCGGTCCCCCAGACGCGGTCGATGAGCTGGCCACGGGTGAGCACGCGTCCGGCGTTGCGCATGAGCACCTCGAGGAGCTCGAACTCCTTCAGGGGCATGTTGATCTCGCCGCCGTCCACCGAGACGGTGTGCCGGTCGATGTCCAGGGTCACGCGCCCGCCGCTGAGGATGCGCTCATCCAGGTCGGACTCCTCCGGGCTGCGGCGACGCAGGACCGCGCGCATGCGAGCCAGGAGCTCGCGCGTGGAGTAAGGCTTGGTGACGTAGTCGTCGGCTCCGAGCTCGAGCCCCACCACGATGTCGACCTCGGAATCCTTCGCGGTCAGCATGATGATCGGCACCTGGGACGTCAGACGCAGCTGGCGGCAGACCTCGGTCCCCGGCATGCCCGGGAGCATGAGGTCCAGCAGCAGGATGTCGGCCCCGCGCTCGCGGAACGCGGTGAGAGCCAGTGCGCCGTCCTCGGCGATCTCGACCTCGTAGCCCTCCCTTCGCAGCAGGTAGGCGAGCGGGTCGGCGAGATCGGGCTCGTCCTCGACGATCAGAACACGGGTCATGCGGTGTCTCCCTTCACGGGTGCGGGACGGGTTGCAGGGCCGGACTTGCGGCTCTTGCGACGCGCCTTGGGACGAACGAGGTCGAGGTCGGGCGCCTCGGACCGGGGCAAGCGGATGGTGAACGTCGAGCCGCGCTCGGGCCGAGACCACAGGCGAACCTCACCGCCGTGTCGCTGCACGGCGTGCTTGACGATCGACAGGCCGAGGCCCGTGCCTCCGGTGCGCCGCGAACGCGCCTGGTCGGCACGGTAGAAGCGTTCGAACACGCGGTGCTGATCGCTCTCGGGGATGCCGATTCCCCGGTCGGTGACGGCGATCTCCACGACGTCCTCGTCGAGCTTGATCCCCACCCCGACCTTCGAACCCTGCGGGGAGTAGGCGATGGCGTTCGCGATGAGGTTGCCCACCGCCTCGGTCAGGATCTGCGGCTCGCCCCGGACCCACAGGCCCTTCGTCCCTCCGCGCACGACGGTGACCTGGGCGGAGTCGGCCTGGATCGTGTGCGACTCGATCGCGGCCGTGACGACCTCGTCGATCGAGACGTCGCGCACCTCGCTCAACTCGTCCGACGCCTGAAGCCGCGACAGGCTGAGGATGCGGTTCGTCAACGCGGAGAGGCGCTGGATCTCCGCCTGCAGCCGACCGGAGAAGTACCGCACCTGCGCGGGATCGTCCGCGGCGGACTCGATCGCCTCGGCCAGGAGGCTCACCGCACCGACCGGAGTCTTCAGTTCGTGGCTGGTGTTGGCGACGAAGTCGCGGCGCATCTCCTCGACGCGCTCGCGCTCGGTGATGTCGCGGAGGACGAGGAGCACCAGCCGTGGCGACACGGGTGCCGCACGGACGGCCACGAGCCGCGGCTCGGCCGGCGCCGCACCCCGCCGGAGCCGGAGCGTCTCGCTGACGGAGGCACCGTTCTCGCGCGCCGCCCGCGCGACGCGGCGCAGATCGTCGTCGGCGATCGCGCTGCCGGCATCCAGCCCGAAGACCTCAGCGGCCGGAGACAGCGCCAGGACGGTCGCCGACGTGTCGCACACCACGGCGGGGTCGTCGAGGGCACCGAGCATGGACTGCACGCCCTCGGGGAGTTCGGAGGAACCCTGGGCGAGAGCCCGTTCCCTGGCCCGCTGCGCGACGACGATGAGGCTCACGACGGAGCTCCCGACGATGATTCCCACGAGGAGCGCGAGCAGCGAGAGCTGCGTGTGATCCATGCCCCCAGCGTAGAGCCGCCCATCGGACGTCACCGGACGTTCAGACGGGGAGGGCGAGGGCGAGCGGCTACTATTCACTGTCACAGCACCACTCGTTAACCTTCGGTGGGAAGAATCCCGGAGGGTCGCGGGACATGTGTGTGCCGTGCCGACGAGGAAGGTATCGCGATGCGCGAAGTGTTCCACCAGTCCCTCGAGGACGTCCAAGGTCGACTGGTCGAGATCGCCGATCTGGTCGCGGTCGCCATCGACCGTGCGACGCGCGCCTTCGGCAGCAGCGACGTCTCCCTCGCAGAGGAGGTGATCGAGGCCGACGCGATCATCGACGAGAAGGCCATGGCCCTCGACGAGCTCGCGATCGAGATCCTCGCCCGTCAGCAGCCTGTCGCTCGCGACCTCCGCATCGTCGTGACGGCGCTCCGGGTCAGCGCCTCGCTCGAACGTATGGGAGACATGGCCGAGCACATCGCTCAGCTCGCGCGTTCCCGCTTCCCCGAGCGCGCCATCCCCAAGGGCCTCAAGAGCACGTTCACCCGCATGGGTGAGCTCGACGTGGAGGTCGCACGCAAGCTCGCCGAGCTGCTGCGCACGCAGGACCTGCGTATCGCGGAGGAGATCCGCGACGTCGACGACGACATCGACGAACTGCACATCAGCGTCTTCGAGAAGGTGCTCGGCGACTCGTGGAAGGGCGAAGCCACCGCAACGGTCGACGCGACGCTCGCCAGCCGCTATCACGAGCGGTTCGCCGACCACGCGGTCTCGGTGTCCAAGAAGGTCGTCTACCTCGCCACCGGAGACTGGGCCGGCGCCGACGACGTCACGCCGACGACAGCGCTCTGACGCCGCACACGTCGAAGGGGGTGGATGCCACTGGCATCCACCCCCTTCTCGTTGACGCGGGCGTTACTTCTTGTTGCCCTGCGCCGCGACGGCAGCAGCACCGGCCGCGGCGGCCTCGGGGTCGAGGTACTCGCCGGGTCCGAGCGGCTTCATGTCGTCGTCGAGCTGGTAGACGAGCGGGATGCCGGTGGGGATGTTCAGCTCGGCGATATCGGCGTCACTGATTCCCTCGAGGTGCTTGACGAGGCCACGCAGCGAGTTGCCGTGCGCGGTGACGAGCACCGTCTTGCCGGCCTGCAGGTCGGGGACGATCTCGCTGTGCCAGTACGGGAGCATGCGGTCGATGACGATCTTCAGCGACTCGGTGTCGGGCACCTCGCCGTCGATGCCGACGTAGCGCGGGTCACCGACCTGGCTGTACTGGTCGTCGGCGGGCAGCGGCGGCGGCGGAACGTCGAACGAACGACGCCAGAGCATGAACTGCTCGTTTCCGAACTCCTCGAGCGTCTGCGCCTTGTCCTTGCCCTGCAGGGCACCGTAGTGGCGCTCGTTGAGACGCCACGAACGCTTCACGGGGATCCAGAGGCGATCGGCCGCGTCGAGGGCGATGTTGGCCGTCTGGATGGCACGGCTGAGCACCGAGGTGTGCAGGACGTCGGGCAGCACACCCGACTCCTTCAGGAGTTCGCCGCCGCGCTGGGCCTCGGCCTTCCCCTGATCGGTGAGCCGGACGTCGACCCAGCCGGTGAACTGGTTGGTCTTGTTCCACTCGCTCTGCCCGTGGCGGAGGAGGATCAGCGTGTGAGGCATGCCTCCATGCTAGCGACGCCGAGCGAGCCCCTCGGAGCCGACGCCTGGCATCATGTCGCAAGTGACTCCCTCCCCCGTCGGCCGCCCCACGCGCGGCACCACGGGAGTCAATCGCCTGCGCCGCGTGGACCGTTGGATCGCCCGGCATCCGGTGCTCCGACGCGCGGACGATCCTCTCGTGGTCGATCTCGGATTCGGGGCGAGTGCCGTGACCCCCCTCGAATTGCACGCGCGCCTCCGCCGCACCCGTGCCGACGTCGAGGTCCTCGGACTCGAGATCGACCCCGAGCGCGTCGCTCGGGCGCGGGCACAGGCGGAGGGAGTGGAGGGGATCGGCTTCGCGCTCGGCGGCTTCGAGGTACCGACGCCCGCTGGACGGCGCCCGGCAGTGATCCGCGCGATGAACGTACTGCGGCAGTACGACGAGGCCGACGTCGCCGGGGCGTGGGCGCGGATGTGCGCGCGGCTCCCACCCGACGGCATCCTGGTCGAGGGAACGTGCGATGAGATCGGCCGCGTGGTGACCTGGGTCGAGGTGGGGGCGGATGCCGTGCCCCGGTCGCTCACGGTGTCGTTGCGGCTCGCGGATCTCGACGATCCCGCGATCCTCGCAGAGCGGCTCCCGAAGGCGCTGATCCACCGCAACGTCCCGGGCGAGCGGGTGCACGACTACGTCGCCGCGCTCCAGCGCGAGTGGAACCGCGCCGCAGCGGTCGCGCCGTTCGGGCCCGTGCACCGGTGGCGGACCGCGGTCGAGGCGCTGGCCGCCGACGGGTGGCCCGTGCGGGGCCGATCGCGCTGGCGGCTCGGCGAAGTCGGGGTCGACTGGAGCGCCGTCGCCCCCGGCTGATCACACGCGCGGCAGGAGCGCCTGAGCCTCGGCGAACGGCATACCCGTCGCCACCAGCAGGTCGACCGTCAGCGGCCGCATCGCGGCCACGAGGTTCAGCTCGCCGACGTTGCCGTCGGGGAGGATGCGTGCCGGGTCGAGCCGGGCGGCGAGGGCCGCCAGCGTCGCGCGGGCGGCGGGTTCGACCGAGACGTCGTCGAGCGCGTCGCGCACGAGACCCGCCCCGCGCTCGATCTCGGCGAGCAGGTCTGCGGGAACGGCCCGCGACTGACCGTCGGCGCACAGGTACGCGGCCCGTCGCCCCACCACGCGGAGGTTGCGGGTCGCCAGGTCCATCGCGGCGCGGACGCGGGCGTGCCGTTCCAGCTCGGTCCGCTGACGGCGCAGGAACGGCGAGATCCGGGCCACTTCCTGCCCGGATTCGAGCGAGCCGCTCCACGCGTCCACGTAGGTCTGCAGCGCTCGCGCGCGTTCCAGCCCCCGATCGGCACGAGCACGGTCGCCACGCCGGAGCGCACGGACGATCGTCGCGATGGCGACGTCGAATGCGTCGAAGAGTTCGTCGGCATCCCGCAGTTCCGTGCGGCGGAGAGTACGCGGGATCAGCGCCGTCACGAGCAGGGCCGCCACTCCCCCGACGACGCCGTCGATGAGACGGACGAACGGGGCGCCGGTCACGATCACCAGGGCGATGAGCGATTGGACCACGGCGGCCAGCGCGAACCCCGGCTGCGGCGAGAGGAACCGCGCCACGACGAGAGTCACGAACATCGCCACCGCGATCTGCCACCACCCGGCGCCCGCGATCAGGAGGACCAGCTCGGCGAGCAGGATGCCGACGAGCATCCCCGCGACGGTCTCGGCGACGCGCCACGGTCGGGCGTCCCGCACCAGGCCGAGGCTCGACACCGTCACGGTCGCCGCGAGAAGGGGAACGGTGTGTCCGAGCACGAAATGCGCGAACACGAACGCCGCGGTCGCGGCGACGACGATCTGCACGATGGCGGGGAGCGACTCGCGCACACGACCCCACCGACGTCGAAGCGTCGTGCGCAGGCGCGAGCGCGGCACGACGACGCCGACGGTCGTCGAGGACTCCTCGCCTGTCATCCCGCGGCGCGTCGGCGTCCGAGGCGCGGCAGCCGCGGAACCCCGGCGGTGGCCCCCGCGTCGGCGGGGACGACCGTCTCGACCGCGGCGGCGATCGGACCGTCCGCGGTGTCGACCACGTACGGCACGTCGGCGGGCGCGGTGCGCTTGACGAGGGCGAGCGCGATGGGGCCCTCCTCGTAGTGCACGGCGACGGAGGTCACGGCCCCGATCGCGTCGTCACCGACGCGCACCACATCACCGCGCGACGGGAGCACGCTGTCGCTGCCATCGAGCTGGAGCGCGACCACGCGGCGCGGCGGATGACCGAGGTTGTGCACCTTCGCCACGGTCTCCTGGCCGCGGTAGCAGCCCTTCGACAGGTGCACGGCGGTGCGGAGCCAGTCCATCTCGTGCGGCAGCAGCCGCTCGTCCGCGTCGACCGACACGCGCGGACGCCACGCGGCGACCCGGAGTGCCTCGACGGCCTCGCGCCCGGCGAGGGACACCTCGCCGGCCACCGCCGCGGCGACGATGCGGTCGAATTCGGCGGCATCCACGACGGCTTCCGCCCAGTCACGGTCGCTGCCGGGATGATCCTCGACGCGGGCGTACGCCCAGCCACCTGGAGAGACGTCGGGCCACGGGTCGACCCACACGACGGGGACCCCCGCAGGGGCGAGCGGGTTCAGCGACCCCACCGCCGCGCGCGTCCCGCCGATCACGAAAGCCTCTTCCGACCGGTCGCGCACCTCGACACGCAAGCGGAAGCGCATGCGGCCGAGCCACGCGGCGAGGGGCTCGGCGTCGGCGGCATCCACGATCAGCCAGGTGGTCTCGCCGTCATCGATGACCGACGCGGCGTGCTCGACGCGACCGTTCGGATCGAGGATGAGCATCTCGGTCGACACGCCCGAGGGCAGATGCGTCAGGGCCTGCGACGACAGCGAGTCGAGCCAGCTCAGCCGATCGGGGCCGTCCACCGACAGCACCCGACGTTCTCCCAGCGGTGCGAGCGCCGCGCCGGATGCGAGCCGGCGCTGCTCGGTCAGGGGCGAACCGACGTGGCGGAGGCCCGCCTCATCGACGATCGCGCCGGGAACCTCCGAGAGCGACGCCATCACTCGGCCCGAGCCAGACGGGCGGACGCGTGGGAGGCGAGTTCGCGGCCGAACGCTGCGATGTCCCACGCCCACAGCAGGTGGTCGTCGACGAGGCCGTAGAGACGGGTGGCGGAAGCGTACGGCTTGGCGCCCGCCGTGCGGACGATCGCGTCGCTCGCGAGGTCGACGCGGGGCCCCCGCACCTGGCCGATGTACAGCTCGAGGACGCCGTTCGAGTGAGCCGCGCTCACCTCGAGCGGGAACCCGCCCTCGGCGGTGCGGAGCGTCTCGACGTCGTCCGCGGTGCGGCGCGGCGCGGACTCGGTCGGCGGGAGGAGCGCGGGTCCGGCATCGGCGTCGGTGGCCGGACGAGCCACCCGCCAGTAACCGGTCTCGGACACCAGGGCGCGACGGTCTTCACCGTCGAGCAGCCACGCGTGCGCCGAGTAGTTCAAGAAGTCGCCACCGTCATGGCTGAAGCTCACGCGGTGCGCGAACTCGCCCGTGAAGGTGCGACCGTCGGCCTCGTAGTCGATGACGCCGGTCCCCTCCCACACCCCGATCAGCCACGACAGCGGGACGAGGTCGGCCGGAAGGTCGGTCGGAATCTCGATCACGACGGCGCTCGTCAGCGCTGACCGCGATAGAGGTTCCAGATGACGGTGCCGGAGACGAAGGCGATCGCCAGCGAGGCGAGACCGAGAAGTCCCACGAAGAAGAGTTCGAGCGCGAGGAGATCCATGCGACAACTCTATCGGGGAACGATGGATGCCAGCCCGAATGCGGCCGTGATGAGACCCAGCACGACGACGGCTCCCAGGACGCTCGCCGCGACCCTCTGGATGAACGCCTGCGAGCGTCCGTACCAGAGCTGCACCGCGAAGGCGGCGATGACGCATCCCCCCAGCGCGACCGTGATCCACGGGGCGTGCAGGTCGGTGGGAACGAACAGCCCGATCGCGAGGCCGGCCACGAGGGCGAGCACCCAGACGGCGACGATGCCGCCGAACGTGCGGCGCGGCGCGAGGTCGGGAGTCGACATACCGTCCATCATCGCGCACACCGGCCCATCGGCGCGCGAGGAGGATGCGCGAGGCGCGCCGCGACGCGGGCGGCGGCGGGGGTGACGGCACGACCGCGCAGCTCCCCCCTAAGATGGGCGGGTGCGGCAGGACCGCACTGGGAGGTCCGTTTGGCTCAGCTTCTCGTTCTCAGCTCCGCCCCCGGCGGTGGTGCGGCGTTGCCCGCGCTCGAATTGTTGAGCCATCGCGTGCGGCAGATCCCGGCTGAACCGGCGCAGCTGGTCAACGCCCCGAGCGCCGACGTCGTCTTCGTCGACGCGCGCGTCGACCTCGTCGGCGCCAAGTCGCTGTGCAAGATCCTGACGACGACAGGGATGGAAGCCCCTCTCGTCATCATCGTGACGGAGGGCGGACTCACCGCCGTCTCGACCGACTGGGGCGTGGATGACGTCGTGCTGGTCGGCGCCGGGCCCGCCGAGATCGACGCCCGCATCCGCCTGGCGATGGGACGCCGCAGCGCCGAGCAGGTTTCGTCGCGCATCTCCACGTCCGGCATCACGATCGACGAGTCGTCGTATTCGGCGAAGGTGCACGGCAAGCCGCTCGACCTGACCTACAAGGAGTTCCAGCTCCTGCACTTCTTCGCCACCCATCCGTCCCGCGTGTTCACGCGTGAGCAGCTGCTCAGTGAGGTGTGGGGATACGACTACTTCGGCGGCACCCGCACGGTCGACGTCCACGTCCGCCGCCTGCGCGCCAAGCTCGGCGACCTCGAGCAGCTCATCGGCACCGTGCGCAACGTCGGCTACCGCTTCAACGTGTACGAGGACGACCAGCCGCCCGTTTCCGCGACGTCGTCCTGACCCCTCCGCGCAACCGTTCACGCGCACGTCATCGACCCCTGCAATGATGAGGGAATGATCGAACACGACGTGCTGGACGCGGGCCTGGGTGACGCGGACGACGACGACTTCGACGAGGCCGTCGAGGCCGAGGACGAACAGCTCCCCGACCACCGCTACCTCGACCGCGAGGTCAGCTGGTTGTCGTTCAACCAGCGCGTGCTGGAACTCGCCGAGGACCCGACCGTTCCGGTTCTCGAACGCGCCAACTTCCTGGCGATCTTCGCGAGCAACCTCGACGAGTTCTTCATGGTCCGCGTGGCCGGCCTCAAGCGCCGCATCGTCACCGGTCTGGCCGTGCCGACGAATGTCGGGCGCGCCCCGCTGGATGTGCTCGCCGACATCTCCGCCGAGGCGCACCGCCTGCAGCTCCGCCACGCGGGCGTGTGGACCGATCAGGTGCGGCCGGCCCTCGCCGAGGCCGGAATCGAGGTGGTGTCCTGGGATTCGCTCGACGAGGACTCCTCCGCGCGCCTCACCGAATACTTCCAGCGCAACGTCTTTCCGGTCCTCATGCCGCTCGCGGTCGACCCGGCACACCCGTTCCCCTACATCTCGGGCCTGTCCCTGAACCTCGCCATCCGCATCCGCAACGCGCGCACGGGTCGTCAGGAGTTCGCCAGGCTCAAGGTGCCGCCGATGCTCCCCCGCTTCGTCGAGGTGCCGGGCGACGGTCCCGGTGTGCGGTACCTGCCCCTCGAAGAACTCATCTCCAACCACCTGGGCGACCTGTTCCCGGGCATGGAAGTCCTCGACCACCACGCCTTCCGCCTCACCCGGAACGAAGACGTCACGATCGAGGAGGACGAGACCGAGAACCTCATCCAGGCGCTGGAGGCCGAGCTGCTGCGCCGCCGATTCGGGCCGCCCATCCGCCTCGAGATCACCGACGACATGGACGACCTGACGCGCGATCTCCTCCTCAGCGAGCTGGACATCACCGATCAGGAGGTCTACCGCCTCCCCGGTGCCCTCGACCTGCGCGGACTGTTCGACATCTCGCGCATCGACCGCCCCGACCTGCACTATCCGCCGCACGTGCCGAAGACGGCCCTCCCCTTCCAGCCTCCCGAGCAGAGCAGCCGCGCCGACATCTTCGGTGCGATCCGCAAGGCCGACGTCCTCGTCCACCACCCGTACGAGTCGTTCGCCACCAGCGTCCAGGCGTTCCTGGAACAGGCGGCGAAAGACCCGAACGTCCTGGCCATCAAGCAGACGCTGTATCGCACGTCGGGCGACAGCCCCATCGTCCAGGCGCTCATCGACGCCGCCGAGGCCGGCAAGCAGGTTCTGGCGCTCGTCGAGGTGAAGGCGCGCTTCGACGAGGCGAACAACATCGTGTGGGCGCGCAAGCTGGAGAAGGCCGGTGTCCACGTCGTCTACGGCCTCGTGGGACTCAAGACGCACTGCAAACTCGCCCTCGTCATCCGCGAGGAGGAGGGGCGCCTGCGTCATTACAGCCACGTCGGGACGGGCAACTACAACCCGAAGACCAGCCGCATCTACGAGGACTTCGGCCTGTTCACGGTTGATGACCAGGTCGGCCGCGACCTCACGCGCCTGTTCAACGAGCTCAGCGGGTACGCGATCGAGAAGAAGTTCAAGCGCCTGCTGGTCGCCCCTCTGCACCTGCGGAAGGGTCTGGTCCGGCACATCGAACGCGAGCGCGTCAACGCCCTCGAGGGCAAGCCGTCGGGTGTGCGGATCAAGGTCAACTCGATGGTCGACGAACAGATCATCGACGCGCTGTATCGGGCGAGCCAGGCCGGGGTGCCGGTCGAGGTGTGGGTGCGCGGCATCTGCTCCATCAAGCCCGGCGTCGAGGGCATGAGCGAGAACATCCGAGTCCGGTCGATCCTCGGTCGCTACCTCGAGCACTCGCGCATCTTCACCTTCGTCAACAACGGCGACCCGCAGGTCTTCATCGGCAGCGCCGACATGATGCACCGCAACCTCGACCGTCGCGTCGAGGCGCTCGTGCGGGTCGTCGATCCGAAGCAGATCCAGGAGCTGTCCGACCTCTTCGACCTCGCGATGGACGAGGGAACGAGTTCGTGGCACCTCGGCCCGGAGGGCGAATGGGTCCGGCACAGCGTGGATGCCGAGGGCACCCCGCTGATCGACCTGCAGGAGCACACCATGGCAATGGTGCAGCGCAAGCGACGTTCCCGGGCGGCTCGGTGACGGAAACGGCCGTCTACGCTGCCGGGGGCGTGGTCTGGCGCATGATCGAGGGCAAGTACCGCGTCCTGCTGATCCACCGCACCAAGTACCGCGACGTCACGCTTCCCAAGGGCAAGGTCGACCCCGGGGAGACGCTCGCCGAGACCGCCGTGCGCGAGATCCGCGAGGAGACCGGCATCCGGGTCGCCCTGGGTGTGCCCGTCGGCGTCTCGCGATACCGGATGCCGAGCTCCCGCACCAAGATCGTCCACTATTGGGCGGCCGAAGCGACCGATGCCGCGGTGCGGACGTCGACGTTCGTGCCCAACAAGGAGATCGCGGCGATCGAGTGGGTCAGCGTGAAGAAGGC
The DNA here is from genome assembly GCF_047238045.1 of Microbacterium canaveralium. Lineage (NCBI taxonomy): Bacteria > Bacillati > Actinomycetota > Actinomycetes > Micrococcales > Microbacteriaceae > Microbacterium > Microbacterium canaveralium. Next base: position 2,336,086 of record NZ_JBDFMA010000003.1, read on the forward strand.
GCGCAAGCACCTCAGCTATCCGGTCGACATCGAGATCCTCGACGAGTTCGTCCGTCTCATCGACGAACTGGCACTGCCGACCTTCCCCGTGATCGCTCTTCGCCACGCGAAGGCCCGCTCGCGCGAGGAGTGGGACGGCACGGATACCGCTCGACCGCTGACGCCGCGCGGTCGGCGGCAGGCGAACGCGATCGTCGGGCCGCTGCTCGCCTTCGGGGTCCGACGGATCGTCTCCAGCCCGGCCGAGCGCTGCGTGCGCACGGCGGTCCCGCTGTCGGCGGCCCTCGCTCAGCGCATCGAGCTGACCGAGGCCATCAGCCAGGACGCGTGGGAAGAGGGGCGCAGCGACGCCCGCTCTGTCGTCGGCGAACGCGTGCGTCTGCGCAAGCCGGTCGTGGTCGTCAGCCACGGCCCGGTGCTTCCCGACATCATGCACGAGTTGGCTCTGGCGACCGGCACGATGCGCGGCTCGTATCTGGGCAGCTCGTCAGCACTCGAACCCGCGGGATTCTCCGTGGCGCACATTCCGGTCGCGCACCCCGGTTCGGGGATCGTCGCGATCGAGACGCACGAGCCGCAGGTGTGACGCTCCCCGCCGGGATTCGGCTCGCGTGGCGCCGCGTTCCCGAGGGCGAGCCTCGCCGTTCGGTTTCGCGGGCGCTGCTGGCCGAGCTCCTCCCCGGAGCGACGTTCGTCTCGCGATGCGCGTCGTGCGGCGGCGACCACGGTCGCATCCGGGTGGTGGGGACGGATGCCACGGTGTCGGTGTCCTACGTCGACGGGTGGGCGTTCGCGATTTCGGGTCCGGGGAACGCACGCCTCGGACTGGATGCCGTCCCCGCCGCGGCCTCGGGACTCGAACGCGTGCTGCCGCGGGGCAACGCCCGATCCTGGGCACGTGTCGAAGCGGTGCTGAAAGCCGACGGGCGCGGGCTCACCGTCGATCCGGCCCGGGTCCGGGTCCGTGCGATCGCCGACGGCGCCCACTGGAGCGCGCGCATCGACGACGACGCGCCCGTGGTCGGCTGGGACATCCCCGGTCCCCCCGGGGTGCTCCTCGCTGTGGCCCTGGGCTGACGGCGTCAGGGCAGCGGCGGGAGCTCCACGCGGTCGATCCAGCGCGACAACATCTCGGCGGCGTCGGGTCCACCGGCCGAGAGGACCGCGGCGCGGAAATCGTCGGTGGTCACGAGTCCGTGGCGGTGCTCGCGCGTCCATCGACGCACGAGGTCGAAGAACGCACCGTCGCCGATGCTCCCCCGTAGAGCGTGCAGCGCGAGCGCTCCGCGCTTGTAGACGCGGTCGTCGAACATGTCGTCGGGACCGGGGTCGACGAGCAGCAGATCCTGGGGCTTGGCGGAAAGGCGCGCGAAGTGGCTGCGCGCGCAATCGTCGGCCGAGCGTCCGCCGGATGCCTCGGACCACAGCCACTCGGCGTAACAGGCGAAGCCCTCGTTGAGCCAGATGTCGCTCCACCGCGCGATACCGACGCTGTTGCCGAACCACTGGTGGGCCAGTTCGTGCGCGATGAGACGCTGCGCCGCCGGCACGAGGTGGTTCATGCCGAACACGGCGAGTCCCTGCGCCTCCAGGGGAATCTCCAGCTCGTCGGCCGTCACGACGAGCGCGCAGGCCTCCTGCGGGTACGGGCCGAAGAGACCGTCGAAAGCACGGAGCATCTCGGGGACCGCCGCGAACGCACGGTCGGCGGCGGCGAAGAGGGCGGGAGGCGCGGTGACGGTCACCGCCGGCACGACGCCGACCCCCGAACGGGCCAGGGGACGCGTCCGGTATCGCCCCACATGAACCGCGGCCAGATAGGTCGCGGTCGGGACGTCGGAGGTGAAGACGGTGGTCGCCCGGCCCCCGCGACGAGTCGTGGCAGCGGGCACACCGGTGGCCGCGACGGTGTAGCCGTCGTCGACCGTGATCCGCATCGTCATCCGCGCTCGATCATCGGGGCGGTCGTTGCAGGGGAACCAGGTGGGCGCGCCGGTCGGCTGGCCCGCGACGAGCGCGCCATCCGTGAGTTCCTCCCAGCCGACCGCTCCCCAGCGGGACCGGCGTGGGGCGGGCGCCCCCGCGTAGACGACCTCGACAGCGAACGGATCGCCGGCCGCGATCGGCCGCGGTGGCACGACACGGAGCTTCCCCGCCGAAGCGGAGAACCGTGCGGGGGCACCGTCGACGCGGGCGCGCGTCGCGCGCAGTCCCACGAGGTCGAGCACGATCGCGGACAGATCGGCCGCGGCGGTCGCGCGGATCGTGGCGCTTCCCTCGAGACGGTTCGTGCGGACGCGGTAGTCGAGCGTCAGGTCGTACGACTCGACGCGGTATCCGTCATCGCCGCTCTGCGGGGCGTACAGGTCGCCGCCGCTCACGTGGTCGACTGATAGGCGCGCACCTTCACGGCGCGCCAGGGTCCGATGGGGTTGCCGCTCCACCGCGAACCGACGGGGACGGTCTCGCCGCGCATCACGAGGGACGCGGGACCGACGGTCGCGTGCGCCCCGAGGGTCGATGCGGGGAGCACCACGCTGTGCGGCCCGAGGGTCGCACCGGGTTCGAGCTCGACGGTGTCCATACTCATGATTCGATCATGGAAGAGGTGGGTCTGGACGACGCACCCGCGGTTGACCGTCGACGCGTCACCGAGAGTCACCAGATCCGGTTCGGGCAGCCAGTAGCTCTCGCACCACACCCCGCGGCCGATGCGGGCGCCCAGACTCCGCAGCCAGACCGCCAGCGCGGGCGTTCCCGCGGCGGCACGGGCGAACCACGGCGCCGCCACCATCTCGGTGAACGTGTCCGATACCTCGGTGCGCCACACGAAGCTCGACCACAGCGGCTGCTCCCCCGCCCGGATGACGCCCACGATCACCCATTTCGCCGCCGTCGAGACGGCCGCGGCGAGGGCGCCCGCGGCGAGCAAGACGAGTCCCGAGAGGAGCAATGTCCATACCGGACCGGTCGTCTCCCAGAGGCCCGCGAGCGTGAAGAGGACGCCGAGTCCGATCGCGCACGTCACGACGACGGGGATGAAGCGCCCCAACTCCCACAGTGCGCGTGCGAGCCGCAGCCCCGGCGTCGGACGGTACGTGCGCGACTCGTCGCCCTCGGCCGACAGCCGACGCAGCCGCACGGCCGGCGAACCGAGCCACGACGACCCCGGCTTCGCCTTGAGCGGCGCCGCCGAGAGTACGGCGACGAGGCCGTCGCGCGGCACCCGGTGGCCCGGCGCGGCCATGCCGGAGTTGCCGAGGAACGCCCGCTTGCCGATGCGCACGGGGCCGATGCGCATCCACCCGGCGCGCAGTTCGTACGACGCGACCATCGTGTCGTCCGCCAGGAAGGCTCCGTCCTCGATCCGTGCCATGGTCGGCAGGAGCAGAACTGTGGATGCCTCGACGTCGTGGCCGACGCGAGCGCCCAGCATCCGCAGCCAGACGGGTGTGAACAGGCTCGAGTACAGCGGGAAGAGGATGGTGCGCGCCGAGTCGAGCAGCCGCTCGATGGTCCACGCCTGCCAGGCGACCCGGCTGCGCACGGGGAAGGTGCCCTCCACCAGCCCGATCGAGAAGACGCGCACGAGCAGGACGACGGATGCCGCGAACACCAGACCCGTGACGGCGACGCCCGGCACGAGCCAGACGAAGGCCGCCCCGGTCGCAGCCGCGAGCGACTCGGCACCCCGCATGCCCTGTGCCACGACGAGACCGCCGACGGCGAAGGACAGCAGGGGCAGGACGGCGAGCATCACGGCGGACGCGGCGTAGGCCCACAGCCACCGCGTGGGAGCGGACGGCCGCTCCGTCGGCCAGCCCTTCGCCGTACCGCCGACGCGCGCGGCGGGCGAGCCCGCCCACGACTGGTCGGCCTTGACGCGTCCGAAGACGGCGGAACCGGGCGCGATCTCGGCGCGACGACCGATGCGCGTGCCCGGGGCGAGGGTCGAGCGCGCTCCCACCGCGGCCTCCGCCCCGATCCGCACCTCGCCGATGCGGACGAGGTCGCCGTCGATCCAGTAGCCGGTGAGATCGACCTCCGGCTCGATCGACGCGCCGTCCCCGATGACGAGCATGCCGGTGACCGGCGGCAGGGCGTGAAGGTCGACGTTGCGGCCGATACGGGCACCGAGGGCGCGAGCGTAGTACGACACCCACGGTGCACCCGCGAGGCCGACGGCGTCCACCTGGGCGGCGATCTGCTCCGCCAGCCAGAGCCGCACGTGCACGCCCCCTCCCCGGGGGTAGTCGCCGGGTCGGAGACCGGCCAGGAGGAGACGCGCCGACATGACAGCGATCGCCATGCGGCCGAACGGCGTCGCGAACACCAGGAGGCCGATCAGCAGCACCGGCCAGGGGACGGAGGGCAACACGTCGAAGCCCGGGACCAGCCGCAGAATCGCTGAGCCGGTCAACAGATAGAGCAACCAGCGCACGCCCGAAAGGATGAACAGCGGCGCGCCGAGAAGGGTCTGCACCCACTGCGTTGCGCGGGGGGTCGGCGTCGGCCGGTGGAAAGCGGCCGGAGCGTCGTCGGTGAGTTGCGGGCCCAGGGCTTTCGCCATCGCGCCGAGACGGGGGACGTCGTAGATGTCGGCGACAGAGAACTCCGGAACGCGGACACGGATGCGAGAGACGAGCTGCGCCGCGGACAGCGACCCGCCACCGAGGTCGAAGAAGTCGGACTTCCGGTCGGTGACGGGAAGCCCCAGCACCGCCTGCCACTGCTCGGCGAGCCACTGCTCATCGGCGGAGAAGTCGGTGGGGGTCGGCGCGTCGACCCCGGGAAGCGGCCAGGGCAGCGCGGCCCGATCGACCTTGCCCGAGGTGCGGACGGGGAGTTCATCGACCACACCCAACAGCGGAATGGTCGCGGCGGGCAGGCGCTCGGCGAGCGCGGCGCGGGCGGCGGCTCGGTCGAGCTCGGCGCCCTCCTCCATCACCAGGTATCCCACGAGGATGGGAACCCCCGCCTCGGTGGTGCGCACCGCGACCGTCGCCGCGTGGACCTGCGAGAGGTCCTGCAGCGCCGACTCGACCTCGCCGAGCTCGATGCGACGGCCCCCGACCTTCACCTGATCGTCGGCGCGCCCCTGGAAGACCAAGCCCGCGCTCTCGAAGCGGACGAGGTCGCCGGAGCGATAGGCGCGCTCCCACCCGAGCGTCGGCATCGGCGCGTACTTCTCGGCATCCTTCGCCGGATCCAGGTAGCGGGCGAGGCCCACTCCCCCGATGATCAGCTCACCCGCCTCGCCTTCGGCCACCGGCTGCCCGTCGGCGTCGACGACCGCGAGGGCCCACCCGTCCAGCGGCAGACCGATGCGGACGGGGGGTGTCCCGTCCAGGAGCGCCGCGCACGCGACGACCGTCGCCTCGGTGGGCCCGTAGGTGTTCCAGACCTCTCGACCGTCGGCGACGAGTCTCGCGGCGAGCTCGGGCGGGCAGGCCTCGCCGCCGAAGATGAGCAGGCGGACGTTCTCGATCGAGTCCGCCGGCCACATCGCCGCGAGAGTCGGAACGGTCGAAACGACCGAGATGCCCTGGCGGAGCAACCACGGCGCGAGATCCTCGCCCGAACGCACGAGGGAGCGCGGCGCGGGCACGAGGCACGCCCCGTGGCCCCAGGCGAGCCACATCTCTTCGCACGAGGCGTCGAAGGCCACCGAGAGTCCCGCGAGAACACGGTCGCCGGGGCCGAGGGGGTCGCCCTGCAGGAACAGGCGCCCCTCCGCCTCGACGAACGCCGCCGCGGATCGGTGCGAGACTGCCACACCCTTGGGCACGCCGGTCGAGCCCGACGTGAAGATGATCCAGGCGTCGTCGTCGACGGTCGGCGGCGCGACGATCGGCACCGCGCTCGTGCTCGGGTGCGGCGCTTCGCCGTCGTAGAGGCGGACCAGCGCCTCGTCGCCCGCGACGAACTCTCCGTCGCCGGCGATGATCCCCTTCACGCCGGCCTCCCCGAACACCAGGCGTGCGCGCTCGTCCGGGTCGTCGGCATCCACCGGGACGTACGCGGCCCCAGCCGCCATGACGGCCAGGATCGAGACGTACAGCTCCTTCGAGCCGGACGGCATCCGAACGCCCACTCGATCACCGCGGCGCACCCCGGCCGCGTGGAGCGCCGCAGCGGTGCGCCACACGCGCGCCAGGAGTTCGCGGTAGCTGAGGGCGCCTGATCCGTCGTCGATCGCCGAGGCCTCCGGATACCGGGATGCCACGTCGGCGAGGATGTCGATGAGCGTGCGCGCCGGCGCGGCGAAGCTCGTACGGTCGAGCAGCTCTTGGCCGGGATACGCGGGGGTCGTCACGGGGGTGAAGCGTACACAGGCCAGGAAAACACCCCGGAACGGCGGCACCGGTTCACCTTCCGTTCACCCGTGCAACGCACTCTCGTAAGGGACGGTGTTTACCGTGCGGGAGAACCCTGCACCGGGTTCGTGTCCCCGACATGCGAAGGATTCACATAGTGAAGCTCTCCCGACTCGCCCAGCTGGGCACCGTGGCCGCCGTGGCCTCTCTTGCCCTCGCCGGCTGCGCCTCCTCCAGCGGAGGCACCACGGAGTCGTCTCCGTCCGCTTCCTCCACGGACGTGGCGTTCACGATCGACCCCAACCTCGCCGGCACCATCACCGCCGGTGGGTCCAGCGCCCAGGCCAACGCGCAGGCCGCCTGGACCAGCGCCTACAACGCCACCGCCAAGGGCGTGACCATCAACTACGACAAGTCGCAGGGCTCCGGCGGCGGTGTCACCAACTTCCTCAGCGGCGCGTACGACTTCGCCGGCTCCGACTCGCCCCTCAACGCCGACCAGACCACGCAGTCGCAGGCGCTGTGCACCGACGGAGCGGTCAACATCCCCGTCTACCTCGACGGCGTCGCGATCATCTTCAACATCCCCGGCGTGACCGACGTCAAGCTCAGCGGCGAGACGATCGCCAAGATCTTCGCGCTCCAGATCACCGACTGGTCCGACCCGGCCATCACCAAGGACAACGGCACGGCCCTCGCTGCCGGCCCCATCACCACGGTCGCTCGCTCGGACGGCTCGGGCACCACGCAGAACTTCACCAACTACCTCGCCGCGACGCAGTCGTCGGTCTGGACCTCGCCGGCTGGCAAGGACTGGCCGATCGAGGGCAACGTGTCGAAGCAGAAGGGTGGCTCCGGCGTCGTCGAGGCGGTCAAGGCCGGTTCGGGCACCATCGGCTACGCCGACCACTCGGCCATCGGCGACCTCAACTCGGTCGCGATCATCCAGGACGGCGCCGCTCTGCCCTACAGCGCTGAGGCCGTGACGGCCACCTTCGACGCCGCTGCTGTCGAGGCATCCAACGGTGTCCCCGGTGACCTGTCGAAGAAGTTCGACTACTCCAAGCTGACCGCCGAGACGTACCCGATCCCGCTGGTCTCGTACGCCATCACCTGCACCGAGTTCAAGGACACCAAGCAGGCCGATCTCGTGAAGTCGTACCTCGGCTTCGTCACCAGCACGCTCGGCCAGCAGGTCGCCGCGAAGAACGCTGGTTCGGCTCCGCTCCCCGAGTCGGTCCTCGCGGACGCCGCGAAGACGCTCGAGGCGATCAAGTAAACATCTCTCGGATCCGAACCGGTCCGCACCCTGGTGCGGGCCGGTTCGGGCTGATCAGGAGCGTCGACGTCCGCGTCGACGCTTCCGCTGAGCCCGATCATCCTCAGAGAGAATCCCGACCCGAGGAGCACACCATGACCACTGCCGAGCGCGAGGTCAGCCGTGGCTGACACCGTCTCTGCTCCCCCGGCCGGGGGCCCTTCCACGATCGTCGGCAAGCGCCGCGCCGGGGACACCGCCTTCCTCGGCCTGTCGATGACAGCCGCCGTCTCGATCATGATCATCCTGGCGGGCGTCGCGATCTTCCTGATCATCAAGGGACTCCCCGCGATCACCGGTGACTGGACGCAGGGCGACCTCGCCGGCTACCAGAACGGCTCGTGGACGAACTTCTGGGAGTACGTCGGACCGCTCCTGTGGGGAAGCATCTGGGCGGCTCTGATCGCCATGGTGCTCGGCACCCCGGTGGCGATCGGGATCGCGCTGTTCATCTCTCACTACGCGCCCCGCCGCATCGCCGGGGCGCTCGGCTACATCGTCGATCTGCTCGCGGCGGTCCCCTCGATCGTCTTCGGCCTGTGGGGCATCATCGTGATGCGCCCGCTGCTGATCCCGCTCGGTGAGTTCCTCAACACGTACTTCGGCTGGATCCCGCTCTTCGCCGGTTCCCCGTCCAGCACCGGGTCGACGTTGCTCACCGGCTCGGTGGTCCTCGCCGTCATGATCCTCCCGATCGTCACCTCGATCACGCGCGAGATCTTCCTGCAGACCCCGCGTCTGCACGAAGAGGCCGCGCTGGCCCTCGGCGCCACGCGCTGGGAGATGATCCGCCTCTCAGTCTTCCCCTACGCCCGTAGCGGCATGGTGTCGGCCACTCTTCTCGGCCTCGGCCGCGCACTCGGCGAGACGATGGCCATCGCGCTCATCATCTCGCCCAGCCTCATCTACTCCGTGCTGATCCTCACCGACGGCTACAACTCCCAGACGATCGCCGCCAACATCGCGCTGAACTTCCCCATCGCCACCGACCTGCAGCGCTCCGCGCTCATCGGCACCGGTCTGATGCTGTTCGTGGTGTCGCTCGCGGTGAACATCCTGGCCCGCTACATCATCGGCGCGACTGGCCCGGGGGCGAAGGGTCGCAAGAAGGGGAAGCGCTCGTGACCACCACCAAGAGCCCGTCGAAGGTGTCGACGGCATCGCCGCCCCTGGCGCTCACCAGCGGCCAGCTCCCGCGCTTCATCGAGCCGATCATGCTGCTCGGTGTCGCGGTGCTCGTCGCCGCCGTGCAGTTCCTCCTCGGCGGTTTCCACCTTCCGAGCTGGCTGATCCTCACCGCGGTGCTCTACCTGATCGCGATCGGGGTCGGGTCGTCCATCGTCGAGAGCCGGCGCAAGGCCGTCGATCGCGTGGTCCGTGGCCTCGTCACCGCGGCCTTCCTCCTGGCTGTCGCCCCCCTCATCTCGACGCTGTGGACCGTCGTGTCCAAGGGGCTCGAGGTCGTGAACTGGACCTTCATCACGCAGACGGGCGGCAGCGCGTTCGACCCCGAGACGCTCGAGGTCGTCGCCACCCCCGGTGCCCTCCAGGCGATCGTGGGAACGCTCATCATCACCGGTATCGCCGCCCTCATCTCGGTGCCGATCGGTATCCTCGCGGCGGTCTACCTCGTCGAGTACGCCCTGCCGACCAACCCGCTGCGTCGCACGATCACCTTCCTCGTCGATGTCATGACGGGTATCCCCTCGATCGTCGCCGGTCTGTTCGCGTTCTCGTTCTTCGCGCTGATCGTGGGCCCCAAGGCGTTCAGCGGGTTCTCGGCATCCATCGCCCTCTGCGTGCTGATGATCCCCATCGTCATCCGCTCCACCGAGGAGATGCTGCGTCTGGTGCCCGCCGATCTGCGCGAAGCCTCGCTCGCGCTCGGCGTGCCGCGATCGGCGACGATCGTGAAGGTCGTGCTGCGCACCGCCGCGAGCGGAATCATCACCGGTGTCGTGCTCGCCGTGGCCCGCGTCGTCGGCGAGACGGCGCCGATCTTCATCGCCGCCAGCTTCACCGACAACTTCAACTCCAACCCGTTCGACGGTCCGATGCAGACCCTTCCCGTGATGGCGTACACCGCGTACAGCTTCCCGGGGCAGAACATCGACGCCTCCCAGGCCCAGGCCTGGGGCGCCGCGTTCCTGCTGGTCGTGCTCGTCGTCATCTTCAACCTGATCGCCCGCATCGTGGCCTCGGTGTTCGCACCGAAGGCGCGCTGATCCCAGGAAGGCCCCCGTGTCCAAGCGCATCGAGGTCGAAGACCTCAACGTCTACTACAGCGACTTCCTCGCGGTAGAGGGCGTCTCGATCGACATCCAGCCCCGCACCGTCACGGCCTTCATCGGCCCGTCGGGCTGCGGCAAGTCCACATTCCTCCGCACCCTGAACCGCATGCACGAGGTCATCCCCGGCGGTCACGTCAAGGGACGCGTCCTCGTGGACGGCGACGACCTGTACGGACCCGGCGTCGACCCCGTGCTCGTGCGCCGTCACGTCGGCATGGTGTTCCAGCGCCCGAACCCGTTCCCGACGATGTCGATCCGCGAGAACGTCCTGGCCGGCGCGAAGCTGAACAACAAGCGCCTCTCCAAGAGCGACGGCGACGCGCTCGTGGAGAAGTCGCTGCAGGGCGCGAACCTGTGGAACGAGGTCAAGGACCGCCTCGACAAGCCGGGCGGTGGCCTCTCCGGCGGTCAGCAGCAGCGCCTGTGCATCGCCCGCGCGATCGCGGTGTCCCCCGACGTGCTGCTGATGGACGAGCCCTGCTCGGCGCTCGACCCGATCTCGACCTTCGCGATCGAAGAGCTCATCTCCGAGCTGAAGAACCAGTACACGATCGTCATCGTCACGCACAACATGCAGCAGGCCTCGCGCGTGAGCGACAAGACGGCGTTCTTCAACATCGCCGGCACCGGCAAGCCGGGCAAGCTGATCGAGTACAACGACACCGCGACGATCTTCACGGCCCCCACCGTCCAGGCGACGGAGGACTACGTCTCGGGTCGCTTCGGGTAATTCCCTGCTTCCGACGATGGCCCCGCTTCGCGGGGCCATCGTCGTTTCCGCGGTCAGTCGCGGGGAGAGAGCAGGTACGCGTTGAGCTCGTCCGTCACGGCGCGGTCGACGGCCTTGGGGTGCCCGTCCACGGCGGCGATGGGAGCGGCCAGGCGCACGCTCGACAGGAGCCAGGCGGCATCCGCCCGGGCCAGATCGGCCAAGGCCACCGTCTCGTACACGGCCTCGAAGCCTCGCTGCTCGAGGTGGGTGAACAGACTCAGCTGGGTCGTCCCGTGCAGGATGCCGGCGTTCGGCGTCGGCGTGACGAATCGGTCTCCGAAGCGGAGGATGACGGAGGCGGTGGGCGCCTCGAGCACGTAACCGTCGCTCGTGACGAACACGGCGTCGTCGGCGCCGCGGCGCCTGGCTTCGCGCAGGGCGGCCATGTTCACCGCATAAGACAGCGTCTTGGCACCGAGGAGGAGCCAGGGCGCTCGCGCCGGGACCTCGAGCGCGTAACCCCGGTCGAGCGTCACGACGCGGACGCCCTCGAGGCGTGCGCGGCGGCTGTCGGGGGCGTCGGCGAGCGTGACCCACGCGGTGGGAGTGGGGCCGTGCTCGACACCGCGGCTGAGGATCAGTTTGACGACGCTCTCACCGGCCGGGGCCTCGGCGGCGACACGCTCGATCGCGGCGCGCCACTGCGCGAGATTCGGCTCGGGCAGATCGCACAGCCCCGCGGAGTGAGCGAGTCGTGCCAGGTGCGGGCCGACCTCCTGCGGGTGTCCGTCGATCACACCGATCGACTCGAAGACGCCGTCACCCCGCTGCGCGCTGAGGTCGCCGACGCGCAGTGCCGGACCGTCCGGGTCGATGACCGTGAACGTGTCGGAGAAGTCGTCTCGCCGGATGTCGGATGCCAGGGGGTCGATCACGAGAGCGGAACGCCAAGCCATGGATCGACCCTATGCCCTCGTGCCGACACGCCCGGGCCGCGTCAACCAGCCCGCGCGAGGGAATGCCGAGGTGCCCCACTTGTTACACTTGGATAGCCGGGCCGCAGTAACCCCGGGCTCCATCTTCTGCCGCTGTGAGCGGCCTTGCGCCGAGAGGCGTTCTGCGGCCCGGCACTTTTCTGCCCTGACGGCGCGGCGGCGGGGCGCTCCCTCCGCGAGTCAGGTCAGCGCGTCCCGGCGCCACAGGGTCGCCGCCGCGGCCAGATCATCGGCGTAGGTCGACAGCCGGAGGGCGCGCGTGGTCAGTGCGCTCGCCCTCTCGGACTCGGTGTTCTCGTAGTCGTCGGCCACGTGCGTGGCCCCCGATGCCTGAACGCGGCAGAATGCCGCGGCGCGTTCGAGCGCCACCGCGAAGTCGCCCTCGAACAGGCCGCGCAGGATCGTGTCGATGAGCTGCACGAGCTCCTCCGGACCCGCGGGGGCCGGGGCGCCCACGACCACCGGGTCGACGGTTGCCATCTCGACGCGCCCCCGCTCGAACAGGAGCGCTGCCGTCGCCGCATCGTCGTGGATCATCAGCTGCAGCAGGTAGAGCCGCCAGAGCGCTCCGGGGAGCGACCGGGCAGGCGAACGTGACCAGAGCTCGGCGATGTCGTCGATGCCGTGGTCATCGGTGAACGTCACGAGCCGGTCGACGACATCGCCCGTCGGATCAGCGCGGACGCGCGACAGCAGGGCCTGAGCCGTGCTGTGCGCGACGCGCGACACCTCGGCCGGGTCTTCCGCGGCGAACAGGCGGTCGAACAGTTCGGCGGGACGCCGTACGGGCTTGTGGAAATCGCGAGGGGAATCGCTCATCGTTCCAGGCTAGAGCGTGCGCGCGTCCGGCCGGGCCGGGACAGCGATCGTTCAGGCCGTGGCCAGCGCGACGACAGGCGCAGAGCTCGGTGTGCCGTCGGGCGACCCACCCGCGGGCTCGACCGTCACGGCGATGACGTCGCCGGAGTGGAACTGCCCCTGCAGGATCGCGGTCGCCCGGCCCTCGGCATCCGTCGAGAAGATCCCCGCCGCGATGGGGGTGTCGTCACGAACGAACCACAGCTCGTACGTCTGGTCCGTGGAGAGCGCGGGCATGCCGTCGGTCACGAGCACGCTCTGGCCCGTGGAGGCCGACCAGTGCGCGGTGACGACGCCACCGTCAGGCATGGTCGTGCTGGCCGATTGCGCGTCCGGCGCGGTCGTCACCTGCTCGAGTGCGACGAGCGACGCCGGCCGCGTGAGCTGCTGGCCGATGGTCACGGCGCCGAAGCCGAGGACCAGCACCGCCACGATGGAGGCGGCGAGGGTGAACCAGCGACGCGGGCCCCAGCCCGCTCCGGCGGGGGGTCCCGCGGTCACGGCTTCGAGTTCGGGCTCGACCGGCGCGGGTCCGGCGGCGGCGAAGTCCTCGACGTCGTCTGAGCTGCGCTCCGGCTCTGCCTGCGACAGCTGCGGGAGGTCGGTGATGCGCGCCAGAAGGGAAGCGCGAATGGATGCCGGCGGCTCGACGGGCTCGACCGTCGCGCTGATCGCGGCGACGGCGTCAGCGGCATCCCGAACGTGGGAGGACCAGTGGGGGTTGCCCGCCAAAGCCTCCTGGTACGCGCGTTCATCTGCTTCCGACAGCGCATTCAACGCGTGACCGGCAGCGAGGTCGGCGAAATCCCTCTCGTTCACTTGTCCACCCCCATTTCCATTCTCAAGCGCGACAATCCGTCACGCATCCTGGTCTTGACCGTACCGAGCGGCGCTCCGACGAGAGTAGCGATTTCACTCTGGCTGTACCCGCCGAAGTAGGCGAGCGTGAGTGCTTCCTTCTGTGCGTCGGGCAACGTCGCGAGTGCATCCACGACGCGCCGCCCTTCGATCTTGAGTTCTACGTTCTCTGAGACATCGTCGTAGGCGACGTCGATATTCCGGAAGCCTGCGCGCACATCGCGATCACTGCTCGACTGCGAAGACCGCACGCGGTCCACCGCTCGTCGGTGCGCGATCGTGAGAACCCACGACCTTCCCTGTCCTCTGTTCGGAGTGAAGCGCGAGGCGGATTGCCAGATCTCCAGGAAGACCTCTTGGAGGACTTCCTCGCTCTGCGACCGGTCGACGAGAACTCGCAGGATGAGACCGAACGCGCGAGCAGACAGCGTGTCGTATAGCTCGGCGAAGGCATTGCGGTCGCCCGTGGCGACTTTTTGCAGCAGCTCTCCGACGTGGTCGACGTGGTCCGCCCCGTCATCGGGGAGGGAGAAACCGTCGATCACCATGAATCCCAGCATGCCGCACGCAGTGGGTACTTCCCTTCCCCGTGCGCGCGTGGCGCGCATGAGGTACGCAACCGTGACCCGGCCGAGGCGAATCGCCGGCACCGAGGCACCTGGTCGGCATCCCTGGAAATATTCCAAAGAATATTTTCGACCGTCCGACCTGGGATTTCTTGCCACTCCTCACGCGAATTCGCAACAAACCGCAATCCGAACCGGAGGGGGTCCCGAAGACCCTGTGTACGCCGCAACACGGCGAACCGCCCCTCGCACCGGGGTGTCCTAACGGGTCGCAGACGCGGTCCGAACGATTTCGGAGGAATGTCATGCTCACCAAGAAGAAGCCTGTCGTCGCCGGTCTCGCCCTCGTTCTGGGTTCGGCCTTCGCTCTCACCGCATGTTCGGGTGGTTCCACCACCGCCGGCGGCACCACCGAGGAGTCCTCGTCGGCTCCCTCGATGGCCGCCTCCCCCTCGGCCTCGTCGAGCATGATGGACCCGGCCGCCAACCTCGTGGGCCCCGGTTGCGCCGACTACGCTGCCGCCGTTCCCTCGGGCGCCGGTTCGGTCGACGGCATGGCTGCCGACCCGGTTGCGGTCGCCGCCTCGAACAACCCGCTGCTGACCACGCTCACCGCTGCCGTCAGCGGCCAGCTGAACCCCGACGTCAACCTGGTCGACACGCTGAACGGAAGCGAGTTCACCGTGTTCGCTCCCGTCGACGACGCGTTCGCGAAGATCGACGCCGCCACGATCGACTCGCTGAAGACCGACTCCGCCACGCTGACCAAGATCCTCACGTACCACGTGGTTCCCGGCCAGATCACCCCGGACGAGATCGACGGCACCCACACCACCGTCGAGGGCCAGGACGTCACCGTCTCCGGCTCGGGCGACTCGATTAAGGTCAACGACGCCAACGTCATCTGCGGTGGCGTCCAGACCGCCAACGCGACCGTGTACCTCATCGACTCGGTGCTGATGCCCCCGATGTAATTCTCGGAGCGTGATCATCACGCATCCGACCGGTCGATGAACGATCGGACCTGACGGCGAGCGCCGGACCCCAGGCGAGGGGGTCCGGCGCTCGCTCCTTTGTGCGTTCAGCCGCCGACGACGCGAACGATCTCGTCTTGGACGAGGCCGGCCGCCGTGGGCCCGGCGTTCATGAACCACGGATCGAAGTCGACCGTCGTGGTCTGCCCCTCGGCCACCGCGCTCAGCGTCGACCACAGCGGCGCCGTTTCGATGAACGCGACGCCCTGGCCGGTGCCGCCGTAGAAGACGTGGTCGGCGTCCGCGAGGTCGATCTGCTCGGCGCTGATGTCCTGCGAGGTCTCGTCGAAACGCTGCGATTCCGGTCGCCCGAGACCGAGGTCTTCTGCGAGGCCGCCCACGAAGGACGGCACGCCCATGATCCGCGTGCGATCGCCGGTGGACTGCAGAAACGACACCGTCGGGGCCGTTCCCGGCAGCGTCTGCGCGAACGTCGCGCTGTCGGACTGCAGGGAGTCCAGGACGCCTCGCGCAGCACCCTGCTCGCCGAGCGCGTCGGCGATGAGCAGGAAGTCGCTCTTCCAGTTCACGCCGTTGCCCTTGGTGACGACCGTCGGTGCGATCGCCGAGAGCGCGTCAAAGATCTCGGTACCGCGCGTGGAGTTGATGAGGATCAGGTCGGGGGCCGCCTGAGCGATCGCCTCGAGGTCGGGCTCGGTGCGCTCTCCGATATCGGCCATGGCGTCGAGCCCGGCCGCATCGGCGGCGAAGGCGTCGCGCAGGTACTGCGGCACGAGGCCGCTGTTCTCGGCCCGCGTGGCCGCCACCGGGACCTCACCGAGGCTGAGAACGGCATCCAGCTGACCCGTCGACACCACGGCGATGCGCTCGGGGGCGGCGGGGATCTCGGTCGTTCCCGCGAAATGCGTGACCTCGCGCGGGAAGACCCCGTCCGCTTCGCTCGATCCCATGCCGGGCTCGAGGTCGCGCGACACGACCCACTCGCCCGTGGAGCCGGCCTCCGCATCGGGCAGCGCGGGGGCGGGCGCGGCGGAGGCGCAGCCGGCGAGGGCGAGCAACGCGCCGATGCTCGCCGCGGACACGGCGAGACGTCCTCGGGAACGGAAGCGGGAAGACGGGAAACGAAGGAACGACATGGGGTTAGGTTAGCCTTATCTACATGCCGCTGACTGACGTGGGAGCTCCTCCCGCGGCGACACTCGTCGCTGTCCGGCGGCGGCAACGGCACGTGCGCGCGGTGGTCGTCACGGTCACGGTGTGCGCCCTGCTGCTGGCCCTCGTCGTCGCGAGCCTGGCGGTCGGATCCCGTCCGCTCGCGTTCCCCGATGTGATCGCCGCCCTCGTCTCGGATCGACGGGATGCCACGGGCGTCATCGTCCACGAGCTGCGGCTCCCCCGCACCCTCACCGCACTGCTCGCCGGCTCTGCCCTCGGTGTCGCGGGGGTTCTCATGCAGGCGGCAACGAGGAACCCTCTCGCCGACCCCGGCCTCCTCGGGGTCAACGCCGGAGCGGCGGTGGGTGTCGTCGTGGCGATCGCGTTCTTCGGTGTCGGAACCGCGGGCGGATACGTCTGGTTCGCTTTCGCCGGAGCGGCGGGCGCCGCCGCGGCGGTGTATCTCGCGGCGCGCCCGGGAGGCCGTGGAGGCGCGGTGGGGCTCGTCCTGGCCGGCGTCGCGCTGAGCGCGTGCCTGAGCGCCGTGGTCCGCATCATCACGCTGGCCGACGACGACACGTTCGAGTCGTTCCGTTTCTGGGCGGTGGGGTCGTTCGAGCGCCGCGACGCCGACGTCGCCGTGCAGCTCCTGCCCTTCGCGGTGGTCGGACTCGTCCTCGCGGTCGTCGTCGCGCGCGGCCTCGACCAACTCCGCCTCGGCACAGACCTGGCGCGCGCGCTCGGCGTCTCGCCCGCTGTCGTGCTCGTGGCATCCGGGATCGCGATCACGCTGCTCTGCGCGACGGCCACGTCGGCCGCAGGGCCGCTGGCGTTCATCGGTCTGCTCGTGGCGCATACCGTCCGCGGCGCCGGCCCCGCCGACCTGCGCGCCCAGCTCCCCCTCGCCGCCCTCACCGGCGCGACGGTGACACTCGCGAGCGACGTGATCGGACGTGTGATCGCCGTGCCCGCGGAGGTCGAGGCGGGCATCGTCGCCGCGTTCCTCGGCGCGCCGCTGCTGCTGTGGCTCGTCCTGCGGAGGACGACGTCGTGACCAGCGCCGTGCATCGCGTGCGGTCTCGTCGTCGCATCCGATACGGCGTCGCTGTGGCGGTTACCCTTGCGATCGCCCTCGCCGCGGCGGTCGTCGGCGTACTGACCGGCTCGTTCCAGGCGTCGCCGGCGGAGGTGGCATCCGCTCTCCAGGGAACCGGCGAGGCCCGGACGACTCTCGTCGTCGTGGGCATGCGGATGCCGCGTATCGCGGCAGCGCTGCTGATCGGGGCGGCGCTGGGGCTGGCGGGGGCGGTGTTCCAGACGCTCGCGCGAAATCCGCTCGCGAGTCCCGACATCGTGGGCTTCAGCGCAGGTTCGGCCACGGGCGCGCTGATCGGCCTCACTCTCATCGCCCCGACCGCGTCGCCCGCCGCCGGAGCCTGGATCGGCGGGCTGCTCACGGTTGCGGTCGTGATGCTCATCGCGCGCAGCGCGGGGGTGTCGAAGGAGCGCACGATTCTCGCGGGCATCGCGCTGGCGATCCTCCTCGCCGCGGTCAACGACTACCTGCTCACCCGCGCGCCGCTCGAGATCGCTCGCAACGCGAGCCAGTGGCTGTACGGCAGTCTCGCGGCGACGTCGGCTGCGGACGTGCTGACGCTCGCGGTGTCCGTCGGCGTGCTCGCCGTGGCGATCGCGGTGGTGCACCGCGACGTCCGCGCGATCGAGCTGGGCGACGACACGGCGCGGTCCTTGGGCGTCCGCCTGGGCTGTGTCCGGCTGTTCCTCATCGTGGTCGCGGCCCTGCTCACCGGTACCGCAACGGCCGTCGCCGGGCCGATCGGTTTCGTCGCCCTGGCCGCGCCGCAGCTCGCCCGGCGTGTGACCGGGTCGAGCGGCATCCCTCTTCTCGCGTCGGCGGTGACCGGCGCGACGGTGCTGCTCGTCGCCGACGTCATCGCCCAGCGGGCGCTCGCTCCGCTGCAGATCCCGGTGGGGCTGCTCACCGGCGTTGTCGGCGGGGCGTACCTGTTCTGGGTCGTGGCGCAGGGGCGACGGTGAGGGGTTGCTCTGGCCTGCACGCAGCGGCCGCGGCGCGGGTCTCGCACGGGCCCGTCGGGGCCGTTCGTGGACGCTGGCACCCCGCGACCGCCGGTAGGGTGGATGCCACGGGCCTCTAGCTCAGTCGGTAGAGCATCGGACTTTTAATCCGCGGGTCGTGGGTTCGAGCCCCACGGGGCCCACCACGTTAGCGTTACTCGAAATATCGTCCCTGGCGATGTTTACGGTGCGCCGGTAGGCGACGCATGCGACCTCCGGTCCCTCTGGCCAGATACCGAGGACCTGCACCTCGTCCGCCCAGTAACGCTCAACTGCGGCGATGATGTGCCCGATGAAGTCCATGTTCATCTCCCGGGGAGCTGGAGGCGCGAGCGGGGACGCCCCGATGCTCAGCCTGTCACGACGGCTCGGCGATCGCTTCTGCGAGCGGCTCGCCGGCGTCGAGGTTCTGCGTGAACCATCTGGCTGCCAGCCCACCTGCCTCTTCCGTGGAACGCTCTCGCGCCTTCGTCCCGAGACCGCAGTCCTCTGAAACAGAGCACTCTGCTGAAACAGAGCACTCTGCGACCGCCCCGGTTGCGGTGGTGGAAAGGTCCCGCGAGCACCACGTGGAGCGGGGCGGCAGATCTCTTGGTCCCCACCTTCACCCGGTTCAGCGCCAACCTCCCATACTCGTCTGGATGTGGAACCGTGCTCGCGCGATGTTGCCCCGAACCTGCCCGGTGGTGAGTCCGGTTGTCCGGGCGATCTCCGTGTAACGCATCTGTTCGACCTCGCGAAGCAGCCAGCAGTCCCGTTGCGTGTTCGTCAGCGCTCGCACGGCGACAGAGAGGTCAGTGAGCTGTGCGTTTCTCATCGCCGACGCTTCGGGGCCGTTCTCGTCGGGGCTCTGGAGGAAGCGGGGAAACGGAACCTCGTGCCGATGTCCGCGCAGGTGGGTGAGCGCCTGGTGGGTGGCGATTCGGATGAGCCATCCCCGCACGTGTTCTCGCTCCCGCAGCTGCAGCAAACGCTTCCACGCGATGACGAACGCTTCTTGGACGGCGTCGTCGGCTTCGATAGGGGTCCCCGCGATCCGGGTGGCCGCGCTCATCATCGCCGGGCCATGCCGAAGAGCGAGCGCCCGAAATGCGGAGACATCGCCGGCGATCGCGAGGCCGACGAGAATCCCATCCGCGATCGGGAGCGAGGCGGCCGGCCACGGGACGTTGGAGGCGTGGAACGGTGGCATGGGTGTGGCCCTCCCTGCACGCGAGGCGGAGCGATCCAGAAGGCGAGAGTCAGCGGCTGAATTCCGCTACCCGAAACTGCATAGGGCTCTGGGTCACCTCGTTCACAGCCTCGCGGTCGGGCTCCGGGCAGACGTACAGACCGCGCCGGCTTTGCGCATGGTGGCTGAGGTCGTGCAGCCACGCCTGGTTGAGCGTCGGGTGGCGGCTGCCCTGGTACTTGAATGCCATGGCGGAATGGGCGTGGATGTAGACGGTGGTGCGTCCGCCACCCGTACTGAGGTCGTCTTTCCACGTGAAGGAGAATGCTTCGCCTCGGCGCACCTTCGAAAGGATCACGGTTTGCAGATGAGCCAGGACGCGGTCGTCAATGTCGATCTTGAGAGTGGTGCCGAAGATGAACTTGCCCATGATGGGACCGTCCTGCGCGGGCACGAGACGTCGGATTGCACTCCGAGTCGAGCGGAGCTGAGGACAACGACGCGCCTGAACCCACTTCTGACCTCCAGAGTCGCGGGCCGCGCCGCATGACGCCACCGGTTGCGCATCGGGGCGGGCCGTGCTTCTTCATTGTGGCGAGTCGGGCCACCCCGGGCGCAGCAGGCGAGCCACCCCCGACTGAGCGGGTTACGCGGGAATTCTGCGCACGAACTCATGGATGCGACGAGCAACGTCGGCGGCCGCGGTGAACTGTGCGAGGTGCCGGTGACGTGGGATGACGACGACATCTGCCGAGGGAGCGGACTCTTTCAGCTGTGTGCACCACCGTTGGCCGGCGATGACGTCGGCGCTGCCACGGACGATGAGGAGAGGCATCCGGAGGAGGGCCACCCTCTCATCGAGGCGATAGCGGAGCATATGGCGGACCTGAGTGGCGTACCAGAGGGGCCCGCACCGCAGATAATCACGGAACACCATGACATTGAGGGCGAGAGGTTCCCGCAGAAAATCGGTCACGAGCAAGAGCATCTGAGCGCTCAGGCTGCGATGTCGACGGTCGGTCACCGGTCCGCAGACGACCACCGCGGATGCCCGCTCGGGATGCTGCAGGGCGAGTTCGACAGCCCACTGGGCACCCATGGAATGTCCGACGAGAATCCCGCCGGACACCCCCAAATCCTCGAGCACGGTCGCGAGCGCGTTCGATATCTCAGCGACATCCGGCGCCCCGGCGGGTTTGGGGAGGCCGCCGAAGCCGGGAAGATCGATCGAGTGCACGTCCCCGTGTGCAGAGAGTTCGCGATGGAGTCTCGTGAAGTACTTGTGTGAGGTACCGAGTCCGTGGACGAGGACGAATGCGAGCGCGTTCGGCGCGCGCCGGTGACTGGAGACGGCCCGGAAAGTCAGGCCGTTGACTGTCCGCTGCGTGACCGAGCGATCGACGGCATGTGATTCATCCGACACGCGCTCCGCGGTGGGGCGTGCAGGAGTCTGGCGGGTCACGCCCCGGCCCCGGATTCGGGAACGCGGATGGTGAGTGCGCCCGGCTCGATCCAGGCATGGAAAGCCGTGGCTTCTCCGAAAGCGTCACCGTCGAGCTCGATCTGTTCCGGACGCGACAGTCGGGCGGTGAAGCGGGTGGCCGTTTCGTAGTGCAGGTCACCGTCATTGCGACGCTCACCCGCGATCGACCGGCCGGGCGCGGTGCGACGGACGATCCCGTTGATCCAAGCGATCTTCCACCACACGCGGATCCAGCCGAGCGCTCCGCCGGGGCGCATCAGAAGAAGGTCGAGAAGGCCGTCGTCCACGACCGCGTCGGGCATCAGCAGGATGTTGGAGGGGAGGGATCCACAGTTGCCGAGGATGACGGTATGAACGGTCGCGCGTTGGGGCTTGCGGTCGTCCCGTCGGAAGCGCAGGTGCAGTTCGTCGGGATCGCGCAGCGAGGCGATGATTGCTCGCAGATACGCAATCCACCCCGCCTTCTTCTTCAGGTCGTCGTCGGTGTTGTCGATCATCTTCGCGTCGATTCCCATTCCGGCCATCACCACGAAGACGTGACGAGTGCGCGTGCGGTCCTGACGTTCGATGTCGATGACGCCGAGATCGATGTGCCTGTCCACTCCGGTGAAGGCGGTGCGCACGGAATGAGGCAGGTCGTTGAGGGTGAGGTGCAGATTCCGGGCGAGCAGGTTGCCGGTCCCGGAGGGAAGCAACGCGACGGGGACGGTCGTGCCCCGGACCGCCTCCGCGATGGCGCGAACGGTCCCGTCACCACCCGCGGCGATGATCAGATCGGCGCCGGCCTCGAGCGCTCGCGCGGTCACGCCTTGCCCGACGTCCTCGACGGACGTTTCGTACCAAGAGGTTTCCGACCACCCGGCATCGGTTGCCGCATCCGTCACGGCGGCGCGGAGGCTGTCGATATCCACTTTGGTGGGGTTGTACACCACCGCGGCGGTCTTTCGCGCCGTGTCCGGTGTCACGGGCGCCCCGTGCGGCCGAGGTCGTGCAGGTGTGGGACGAGCGTGGTGCGAGCCGACATGGCGCCGCCTCTCAGATTGCGGACTCCGACAACACACCACCGTGAGCGAAACCGCCACATGGTTGCCAAGGCCCGAAATCCGTGCAGCGCGTGCGGCCACTCCCCTTGCCGCCTTCGGTCGACCGTGAGGGGATACGCTGGCATGCGGCGTAGCCGCACGTGCGGGCCACCGCCCCACATCATGAAGACCTTCTCCTCGCTCTCCGCCCTCCGGCTCGATGCACCGGTGCTCATCGTCGGCGACGGCCGGATGGGCCGCGCACTCGCCGAGGCCCTCGCCGACGCCGGCGTGCCCGTGGTCGGCCCCGCCGGCCGCGGCGAGCACGGCGCGGATGCCGGGATCGTCCTTCTCGCGGTTCCGGATGCCGCGATCGTCGACGCCGCGCGGGCCATCGCCCCGGGCCGACTCGTCGGGCACCTCTCGGGTGCACTCGACCTTTCGGTGCTCGCGCCGCATGAGGCTTTCGGCATCCATCCCCTGATGACCGTGACGGGCGCCGGAGCGTCCTTCTCGGGGGTGACCGCGGCGCTGGCCGGCACGACCCCGCGCGCGCACGCGGTCGCCGAAGCCCTCGCCGACGTGCTCGGGATGACCGGGGTCACGGTGCGCGACGACGATCGGGCGGCGTACCACGCGGCCGCGTCGATCGCCGCGAACTTCCTCGTCACGCTCGAGGGGATGGCGGAAGACCTCGCCGCCACCGCCGGCGTCGACCGCGACGCGCTCGTCCCGCTCGTGCGCGCCGCCGTAGAGAACTGGGCCGAGCGCGGGGCGGAATCCGCCCTCACTGGACCCGTCTCGCGCGGCGACACGGCGACCGTCGCGCGGCAGCGCGCGGCCATCGCCGAGCGGCTGCCCGATCGCCTCGCACTCTTCGACGCCCTCGTGAACGCGACGCACGACCTGGCCGCGACGCAGCACGCCGGAAGGACGGCGGCCTCGTGAGCCCCCGGATCGTGCGGACCGTCGCCGAGCTCCGCGACGTCCTCGCGCCGCGCCGGGGCGATGGCGTCGGGTTCGTGCCGACGATGGGCGCTCTGCACGAGGGCCACCTCTCGCTGCTGCGTGCCGCCCGGGAGGACAACGGCACGGTCGTGCTGTCGATCTTCGTCAACCCGACGCAGTTCGGCGAGGCCGCCGACCTGGACGCCTACCCGCGTACCGAGTCCGCTGACGTCGCCCTCGCGGCCGAAACGGGCGTCGACGTTGTCTTCGCTCCGTCGGTGTCCGAGATGTACCCCGCCGGTTTCGCCACGACGGTGTCGGTCGGCGGCGCCATCACCGGCACGCTCGAGGGCGCGGAGCGCGGGCGGGCGCACTTCGACGGCGTCGCCACCGTCGTCGCGAAACTGCTCCTGGCCGTCCAGCCGGATCGCGCGTACTTCGGCGCGAAGGACGCCCAGCAGGTCGTCGTCGTCCGCCGGATGGTCGCCGATCTCGGCATCCCGGTCGAGATCGTCACGCGTCCCACGTCCCGCGACGCGGACGGCCTCGCGCGGTCCAGTCGCAACACGCGCCTCTCCCCCGCCGACCGTGCGCTCGCGGCCGCGATCCCGTGCGGGCTGCGGGCAGCCCAGGATGCCTTCGCCCGTGGCATCCGGGATCCTCAGCTCCTCACCCACGCCGTGCGTGGCGAGCTGACCGCGGTAGACCTCGACCCCGAGTACGTCGAGATCGTGGATGCCGACAGCCTCCAGCCGATCGCGGAGATCGAGCGCCCCGCGCTGCTCGCCCTCGCCGTGCGCGTCGGAGACGTGCGGTTGATTGACAACGTGGTGCTGGCGCCCGGCGTCGACGATCGCATCGTCCTGAACCCGGCCGAGAGGAGCCACGCATGACGGGTCCGAAGGTCACGCTGCGGCGGCTCCGCGAGCTCGCCGACGCCGGAACGCCGATCGTCATGGTCACCGCCTACGACTTCGTGTCGGGGCGCGTCGCCGAACGCGCGGGCGTCGACATGGTGCTGGTCGGTGACTCCGGCGCCCAGGTGGTGCTCGGCCTCCCCGACACGACCTCGGTGACGCTCGACGAGATGCTCATGCTCGCCAAGGCCGTCCGCCGGGCGGTGCACACCCCTCTCGTCGTGTGCGACCTCCCGTTCGGCACCACCGAGCTCAGCGACGAGCAGGCGGTGGCGACCTCCGTGCGCTTCGTGCACGAAGCCGGCGCCGACGCCGTCAAGCTCGAGGGCGCGAATCCCGCCCGGCTCTCGCGACTGCGGGCGATCGTGGATGCCGGCATCCCCGTCGTGGGACACGTCGGCCTCACGCCGCAGACGGCCACGGCCCTCGGCGGTCTCCGCGCACAGGGCCGCACGGCCGACGACGCGATCCGGGTGGCGCGCGACGCGATGGCCGTTCAGGATGCCGGAGCGTTCGCGGTCGTGATCGAAGCCGTTCCGGCCGATGTCGTCGAGGAGATCCGGCGAGCGCTTCGCATCCCGGTCATCGGCATCGGAGCGGGCACCGCGGACGGTCAGGTGCTCGTGCAGCACGACCTGCTCGGGATCACCGAGGGTCGGGCTCCCGTGTTCGTCAAGCGCTACGGCGCCGTCGGCGACGCGATGGTCGAGGGCGTCGAGGCCTATGCGCGGGAGGTGCGCGAGGGCGCGTTCCCCGGCGCGGAGCACGTGTACCCGGCGTCCGCCGAGGTCGCGGCTGCGGTGCGTGCGTTCGTCGAGGGGCGGAGCCGCTAGCTCAGCTTCCGCTCTTCGCCCAACCGTCCGGCGCCGCGATGTTGAACATCCAGGCGACGCCCCACGGGTCGACGAGTTCGCCGTAGAAATCGCCCCAGACCTGCTTCTCCAGCGACTGGACGACCTCGGCACCACGCTCCACGAAGCTGTCGTAGAACCCCGAGACGCGATCGATCTCGTCGCTCATGAACGCGGCGTGCACGCGATTCTTCCCCCACCCCTCGGTGGGTTCTCCGAAGGCATCCGCCCCCATGACCGTGAATCCCTCGGCGCGGAGCTCGGAGTGCATCACCCCGTCCGCGGGAGCATCGGGGATCCCGAAGTCGGCGAATGTCGCGATCACCAGCTCACCGCCGAAAACGGACTGGTAGAAGGTCATCGCCTCACGGGCGTGGCCGGCGAACGAGATGTAGACGACGAGCGCGGTGGACATGGCGGCATCCTTCCGGGAGTGCGACGGTTCACGCTCACCGTAGACCGCGGCACTCGCGCGGAGAAGAAGAGGAATCCACGGAGCAGAGGAATCCCATAGCAACGGTGAGGATGCCACGAGTCCGGGCCGGGCATGCTGACGGCGTCCCCGACCCACCGGCATTCAGGAGCCCGACATGAACCGCATCCCCGAACCCGACCAGACGCCCCTCGGTCCCGCCTACGAAGGCCGCCTGCTCGACCGACCCGGCGACGAAGTCGTCGACCAAGGAGCGGGGTTCGACCTTCGGACCATGGTGGGCCGACGCGGGCTCCTCGGGCTGGTGGGCCTGGGAGCGGGTGCGACGATCCTCGCCGCGTGCACGCCGCAGAGCGACGCGGCCGTTCTCGCCACCCCCTCCCCCACGACCACCCCGACCTCGACACCGACCCCGTCGGCAACCGCGTCGGCCGCGGCGTTCGCGACGGACGAGATCCCCCAGGAGACGAACGGTCCCTACCCCGCCGACGGAACCAACGGTGTCAACGTGCTCGAACGATCGGGCATGCTCCGCAGCGACATCCGCTCGAGCCTCGACGGCGGCGCCACCGCCGATGGCATCCCGCTCACCTTCACCTTCACGCTGAGCGATCTCGCCAACGGCAACACCGCGTACGCCGGCGCCGCCGTCTACGTCTGGCACTGCGACGCCCAGGGCCAGTACTCGATGTACTCGGAGGCGATCGTGAACGAGACGTACCTCCGTGGCATCCAGGTGGCCGACGCACAGGGGCGCGTGACGTTCACGACGGTCGTTCCCGGCTGCTACAGCGGTCGGTGGACGCACATCCACTTCGAGGTGTACCCGGATGCCGCGTCGGCCACGACCGTGACGAACCAGATCGCGACATCGCAGGTGGCGTTCCCGAGGGACATGCTCGACGCTGTCTACCGGGACTCCGCGTACACGGGGTCGGCCGAGAACCTTGCCGACCTCGGCAGCATCGACAACGACAACGTGTTCTCCGACGGCTACGCGCTGGAGATGGCGAGCTTCGCGGGAGATGCGGCCAACGGCTACGTCGGGACCCTCGCGGTGGCGGTGGATGCCACGACCGCCTCGGCCGTGTCGTCGCCCGGTGGGCCGCGGTCCTGACGGAGCCGCTAGCTCACCGTCCCCCGGCCATCGGGGCCCCTCCCCGCCGGCAGACGCACCTCGAACGTCGTCGCGCCCGGGCGGCTGTCGACGGTGATCGTCCCGGCGTGGGCGAGGACGATGGCCTGCGCGATCGAAAGCCCCAGGCCGGTGCTGCCCGCGTCGCGGTTGCGCGACTCGTCGCCGCGCGCGAAGCGTTCGAACAGGCGGTCGGCGACCAGCCCATCGATTCCCGGACCGGTGTCCGAGACGCGGAGGACGGCCTCTTCTCCGTCGGGGAACACCGAGGTCGTGACCACGGTCCCCGGCGGAGTGTGGGTATGGGCGTTTCGCAGCAGATTGGCGATGACCTGGCGGAGGCGGTCCTCGTCGCCGGGGACGGTGAGCGGCGCATCCGCGGCGATCTCCAGGCGCCACTCCCGATCGCGGTCGACGGCCTGGGCGTCGCTCACGGCATCCACCGCGAGCAGCGGCAGCTCCACGTCGTCGTCGCGCAACCGCTGGCCCGCATCGAGGCGGGCGAGGAGGAGCAGGTCCTCGACGAGCGTCCCCATCCGCCGGGCCTCGGACTCGATGCGCTCCAGCGAGCGACGCTGGGAAGCCGTCATCGGTTCGGTGCCCGCGAGCGACAGTTGCGCGTAGCCGCGGACGCTCGCGAGGGGCGTGCGGAGCTCATGACTGGCATCCGCGATGAACCGGCGGAGCTCGCTCTCGCTGTGCTCGCGCGCGGCCAGGGCCGACTGCACGCGCCCGAGGAGGTCGTTCAACGATGCGCCCACGCGACCGATCTCCGTGCCGGAATCGGTGTCGGCGGCATCCACGCGATCGGGGATGTCGACGTCTCCCCGTTCGAGAGAACGCTCGGACACGCGTTGGGCAACGGCGGCGACGCGATCGAGCGGGCGGAGGCTCCGGCGGACGAACCACGACAGACCCGCGACGGCGGACACGAGGGTGAGGGCACCGACCGCGACCAGGATCGCGGTCAGTGCCCGGGTGGTCGCGTCGGCATCGGCGAGCGACAGCCCGGAGATGACAGTGCTACCGTCGGACGTCGCGCGAGCGACTGCCCGGAAGGACCCGAGGTCGCCGCCGAGATCGACGGTCGTCGGTGGGTCACCGGGGCGCACGGCCGACATCAGCGCCGCGATCTGCGCGTCGGTGAGCGCGACCTCGGAGCCGTCCGCACCCACGTACCCGGAGAAGCGCGGCTCGCCCCCGCTGTCGACGACGGCCTGCAGCGACCCTGACCGGGGAGCCGGCCGCCCGCTCGGCGCGACAGCGCTCGGAGTCGGCGCGGCTCCGGATCCGGACCTCCCGGGCACGAAGTCCCCGGGCGTCCCGCCGTCACGTTGCGCGGCGAACTGCAGCGTGGCGGAGACCTGCTCGTCCAGCCGGTCGTACACGAAGGCGCGGAGCGCCGTGAGCGTCGCGAGACACATCACCACGATCGCGAGAGCCACCAGCGCGCTCGCCCCCACGACGAGCACGCGCTGCAGAGTGGGCGGCCGGCGACTCACGACGCCTTGATCGTGTAGCCGACCCCGCGCACGGTGTGGATGAAAGGTTCCCGGCCCGCGTCGATCTTGCGGCGGAGATACGAGATGTAGATCTCGACGACGCCGCTGTCGCCGCCGAAGTCGTATCCCCACACGGCATCCAGGATCTGCGCCTTGCTGACGACCCGGCGCGTGTTCTGCATCAGATACCGCAGCAGCTCGAACTCTTTCGCGGTGAGTTTGACCGGGATGCCTCCCCGCTCGACCTCGTACGCGTCCTCGTCGAGCGCGAGGTCACCGACGCGAAGAAGGGTGTCTGCGGCCGCCGCGGCGGCGACGTGACGTCGAGCCATGCCCCGCAGACGCAGGATCACCTCCTCGAGGTTGAACGGCTTGGTGACGTAGTCGTCTCCGCCGGCGGCGATGCCGGCGATGCGATCCTCGACGGCATCCTTGGCGGTCAAGAAGAGCACGGGGACGTCATTGCCCGCGGCCCGCAGGCGCGTCAGCAGCTCGACACCGTCGAGCCCGGGCATCATCACGTCGAGGACGAGCAGGTCGGGGTCGAAATCACGGATGACGTCCATCGCGTCGCGTGCGTTCGTGACCGCGCGCGCATCCCACCCCTCGGCTCCCATCGCCATCCGCAGCAGCTCGCCGAGGTTCACCTCGTCATCCACCACCACGGCGCGCACGGGAGAGCCGTCGGGGCGGGTCAACGGGAGTCTCGGGGCAGACATGTGCCTCAGCATGCCGTGTCCCGGCCCCGCATGCCACGCGTTCGAGGGCGATCGAACCACCCGCATATGCGCTACATAGCAACGCTGAGGGATCGATGAGGGCGCCGTCCCTACTTTCAGGGCCACGGCCGCACTCCGCGCCGAGAAGGAGAACCATGTACTGGACGTACCTGCGGCGCGAACTCGCGGGCCGCACCAAGCAGACCGTGATCGTCGCCGTCGGACTCGCCGTGGCGATCGCCCTCGTGATCGTCGTCAACGCCCTCTCCGCGGGGGTGCGAGACGCTCAGACCCAGGCACTGGCATCCGTGTACGGGGTGGGGACCGACCTCACCGTGACCGGTGCCCAGACCGAGCCGACCGAGGGGCAGCGAGGACCTCGTTTCGACTTCGGGGAAGGCGACGGATCCTCGCAGGACGGAACCACCTCGCTGAGTCAGTCGCGGTTGATCACCGACTTCCTGAGGGCGAACCTCGATGCCTCGACGGTGACGACGGTCGCCGAGATCGACGGCGTCGCCGCAGCCACCGGAGCGCTGTCCCTGACCAACACCACGTTCTCGGGGCAGATCCCCGACCGCAGTGCCCCATCCGGACCCGAGAGCGGCGAACAGAACGGACCACCCGCGGGTGGCGAAGGCGGGAGCGCTTTCGACATCCAGTCGTTCAGCGTGCTCGGCGTCGACCCTGCCGCGACCGTCGGCCCCCTGTCCTCGGTCACCGTCTCCGACGGCCGCGCCCTCGCCGCCTCCGACGCCGGCGCGAACGTCGCGGTGGTGGACGCGACCTACGCCGCGAGCAACAGCCTCACCGTCGGCGGCACCATCGACGTCGGCGGCACCGCCATGCAGATCGTCGGTATCGTCGCCTCGGCATCGGCCGACGCCGACACCGCCGCGAACGTCTATCTGCCCCTCGATGTTGCCCAGTCGCTCTCCGGTGCCGGCGACGTCGTCTCGACCGTGTACGTCCAAGCCGCATCGGCGGATGCCATCGGCACCGTGCAGAGCGAGGTGCAGGCAGCTCTCCCCGACGCGACCGTGAGCTCGCAGTCGCAGCTCGCCTCGACCGTCTCCGGATCCCTCTCGAGCGCCTCATCCCTCATCACGAACCTCGGTACCTGGCTGTCCATCGTGGTGCTCGTCGTCGCCGTCGCCCTGGCGGTGCTGTTCACCCTCTCCGGTGTCGCGCGCCGCACCCGAGAGTTCGGCACCCTCAAAGCCATCGGCTGGTCCAACGGCCGGGTCGTCCGGCAGGTCGCCGGGGAGTCGCTCGTGCAAGGACTCATCGGGGGCGCCGCGGGCCTGATCCTCGGCCTCGGCGGCATCCTTCTGGTGAACGTGATCTCCCCCACGATCTCGGTCACCGCCTCCGCCAGCGGCGAGAACGGCCCGGGCGCCGGGCGCGGTCCGGGCAGTGGTGGCTTCGGCGGCGGCGGTTTCGGACAGGCGGCGGCCCAGGCCACCGACATCGTCCTGCACGCCCCCGTCACGCCCGTGATCGTCATCGCGGCAGTCGGCATCGCCGTCCTCGGCGGAGTGCTCGCGGGGGCGTTCGGTGGCTGGCGCGCCGCGCGCCTCAGCCCCGCCGCCGCCCTCCGCTCCGTCGCCTGACGGACACCCTCACCCAAGGAGAAGACATCGTGACCATGACAACCGCATCCTCCAGCGACGCCACCGCGGCGAAGGCGATGGCCTACCGCCTCGAAGGCGTCACGCGCACGTACCGGCAGCGAGAACGCGCCGTGACGGCGCTGGCCGGGATCGATCTCGAGATCACGGCCGGGGACTTCGTCACCATCCAGGGTCCCACCGGCGGCGGCAAGTCGACCCTGCTGCAGATCCTCGGGGCACTGGACCGCCCGACGTCGGGGGCCGTGCGACTCGGCGATCTCGACATCGCCCAGGCCTCGAACGACCAGCTCGGCCGAGTGCGCGCCGCCGAGATCGGATTCGTGTTCCAGGGGTTCAATCTCATCCCGACCCTCACCGCCGCCGAGAACGTCGACATGGGACTGGAGCCGCTCGGCCTCGACCGGCAGGAGCGCCGACGGCGGGTCGCGGAAGCTCTCGAGCGCGTCGGGCTCGCCGACCGGCACGACCATCGGCCCGGAGAGCTCTCGGGCGGTCAGCAGCAGCGCGTCGCGATCGCCCGCGCCGTGGCCAAGCAGCCGCGAGTCCTGCTGGCCGACGAGCCGACGGGCAACCTCGACGAACACATGCGCGACGAGATCCTGGACGTGCTCGAAACGCTCAACACCGAGGGGCTGACTCTCGTCGTCGTCACGCACGACTCGGCCGTGGCCCGCCGCGCGCGGCGACGGCTGCGCCTGGCGAAGGGCACGATCACCGACATCACGCACCGGTGAGACGCGCTGCTGCCGATGCTGTCAACGCATCGGCAGCAGCGCGACTACGAGGCACGCGATCCCGGCGACCGCGAGAACACCGGCGTACAGCCAGCGATGATCGGTGCGCGCCAGCCGACCGTAGAACCCCTCCACGCGGGATGCCGCCGAGGGGAAGAGCGACCACGCACCGGCCAGCCCCGCGAACGGAGCGGCGAGCGCCACGAGGAACACCGCGAACGCCGCGAGTCGCAGGACCGGGTCTCCCGTGACTCCCTCGGTCACCCGCCCGGTCATGTACATGATGGGCAGGGTCGTGAACCCGACGACCGAACAGCCGAGGCCGAGGAGGAAGTAACTCCACGTGCGCGTCCGGGGAGCGGCGGTCGCGGCTCGGGGACGGCGGATCGGCTCGCGCAGCTTCCATCCGGCGACTCCGACGGCGGCGGTCAGGAAGAGCGCCCCCGCCACGGCATCCACTCGGGCGTCTCGCAGGGCGTCCGTCGTGCGCTCCTCGGCCGCGGTGACCAGAGCGGTCGGATCGAAGCTCTGCAACAGCGCGTACAGGAGCGTCGCCCCGACGGCGAGGCCGCCGATCATCCAGCCGATTCGCCTCGCGACCCGGGTGTTCTGCGCCAGCACGTCGGCGGTCGCGGCATAGAGCGCGGGATTGAGGCCAAGACTGAGCCCCAGGCCCACGAGCGTCGAGAGCGCGGCGAGCCAGCGGACGACGTCGGTCACAGCGGGCTCCCCTCGCGCGAGCGGGCGGATGCCACCGGGCGAATGTGTCACAGCGTAGCGGCGGGCCGTTCTACTCCCGGTGTGCCGCGGGGTCCGCCCGGCGGATTCGGCCCGAGACGACGCGCGGTGGCGCGTCGACGTCGCGGATCCGTCACCGCGCGGCATCCGTTCCCGCCCCCGCTCCGAATAGACCCATGACGGCGGCGCTTTGCGTGTCGTCGACACGGAGAGGGATGCCATGACCACCGACACCGCCACCCGCACCGACGAGCCGACCACGGTCCGTCGTCCTCGAGGCTGGTTCTGGGCCGCGCTGGCCGGGCTCATCTCCGCCGCCGCGCTGCTCGCCGTCGCCGAACTGTTCGCGGTGCTGGTCGCGCGTTCGGCGAGCCCCGTCCTGGCCGTCGGATCGGTCATCGTCGACATCGTGCCGCGCCCCCTCAAGGAGTTCGCGATCACCGTCTTCGGCGAGTCCGACAAGATCGCCCTCCTCGCCGGTGTCGGCCTGGGGGCCGCTGTCGCCGCCGCCGTCGCGGGTGTGCTGGAGTACCGATTCCGTCCGGTCGGCGCGATCCTGCTCGGCGTGGGCGGTGTCCTGGCCACGGTCGCGATCGTCACGCGTGCGGGAGCCACCGGTCTCGCCTGGCTTCCGCCTGTCCTCGGAACCATCGCGGGCGTCGCGCTGCTGCTGATCCTCAGCCGTCGTCTGCGTCGCTGGTCGACCGCGGCGGCCGCCGGCGATGCGCAGGCGGCGGGCGTCAGCCGACGGGGCTTCTTCCTTCTCTCGGGCTTCAGCGCGGCGACGGCCATCGTCGTCGGTGTCGGCGCCCGTGTGGTGAACGCGGCCACGGCGTCGGTAGCGGCCGCTCGCGACGCTCTCCGCCTCCCGGCCGTGCGCAGCACGGTCACCGTCCCCGAGGGCGCGTCTCTCGACGTCCCCGGGCTTTCGCCGTTGATCACGCCGAACGCCGACTTCTACCGTGTCGACACCGCCCTCACCGTGCCGAATGTCGACCCGTCGACCTGGCGCCTGACCATCGACGGCATGGTCGACACGCCCGTCGAGCTGTCCTTCGACGACCTGGTCAACATGGGTCTGGACGAGTACGGCGTGACCCTCACGTGCGTCTCGAACGAGGTCGGCGGAGGGCTCGTCGGCAACGCGATCTGGCAGGGCGTGCCGATCCGCGACGTGCTCCGGCTCGCCTCCCCGCAGGGCGACGCCGACATGGTGCTCTCCGAGAGCGTCGACGGGTTCACGGCATCCACTCCCCTGTCGTCGCTGACCGATGACGGACTGGATGCCATCTTCGCGGTGGCCATGAACGGCGAACCGCTTCCGTTCGAGCACGGCTTCCCGGTGCGCATGGTCGTTCCCGGTCTGTACGGCTACGTCTCGGCGACGAAGTGGGTGACGAAGCTCACGGTCACCCGGTTCGACCAGATGGAGGCGTACTGGACACCCCGCGGGTACTCCGCCGAGGCCCCCATCAAGATGTCGTCGCGCGTGGACACGCCCAAGATCGGCTCGCCCGTCCCGGCAGGCAAGGTCCCGATCGCGGGAATGGCCTGGGCGCAACCGATCGGCGTGAAGACCGTCGAGGTGAGCATCGACAACGGCGAATGGCAGCAGGCGACGCTGTCGACGCCGATCAACGACCAGTCCTGGGTCCAGTGGATGCTCGAGTGGGACGCCCAGCCCGGCACGCACTACATCTCGGTCCGCGCGACCGACAAGCAGGGCAACGTGCAGATCCAGGAGCCGGCGGCGATCGCGCCGAACGGCTCCAGCGGATGGCAGCGCACGCTGGTCACGGTGAGCTGACATTGCGCGTAACGGCCATGGCACGGTTCGTGTCAAGCGGTGGTCTTGCGCGCGTGGCCCCGGCATGATCGGCTCATGCCTTCAGCAAGCATTCTCCCGGTCATCGGCGTGCGCCCGTGAGCGTCGCCGAGCACGACGGGTCTTACCGTGGCCCTCACCATCCCTCTCCCGTGGACGGTCGACCCATCGCTAGCCTGAGGCGGGCGTTACCCGCCGACTGGGACGGGCAGGTCGACCAGTTCGCGATCGTCAAGCTCGACGGCGGCGGTGTCGTACGCGGGTGGAACCTCGGCGCCCAACTCATCAAGGGGTACGCCGAGAACGAGATCATCGGTGAGCACTTCTCGCGGTTCTACCGGGATGACGATCGCGGTCGCGGCCTCCCCGACCGTCTGCTCGCAGCCGCGCAACGCGACGGACACGTCGAGGACACCGGGTGGCGCGTTCGCAAGGACGGCAGGGAGTTCTGGGCGAGCGTGACCATCTCGGCGATCCGCAACGAGTCCGGCCAGGTGCTCGGGTTTGTCAAGATCGTGCGCGACCTGACCAGCGAGAAGCGGAGTGCGGACGAGAAGGCGACCCTCCAGCGCACCTTCGCCCATGATCTGCTCTCGCCCGTCACCGCGCTGCGCGGCTACCTCGATCTCCTGGCCGATGAACTCCCTGCCGATCACCGGCTCCTCCAACTCGCCGGCGAGGCCAGCGACCACCTCGTCGCGATGGCGCAAGCCCTGATGGCCGACGCGAACTCCCGCCCCGAGGGTGGGCGCAGCCGGGCGACGATGGACCTCGTCACCCGCGGTGCGATCGCGCTGGTCCTGCCCGGTGACGCGGCGGATCGAGTCGCCCTCGGCCAGATGGATGCCGTTCCCGTGGTGGGCGACGTCCTGAGCCTCCGCCGCGCGGTGGCCAACGTGCTCGAGAACGCGGCGAAGTACTCCGACGACGTCATCGACGTGGAGGTCTACGAGACCGACGAGGGAGCGACCGTGCGCGTGCGCGACCGGGGGCGAGGCATCCACCCCGACGATCTCCGGTCGGTACTCGACGAAGGCGAACGAGGACGTCTCGCCGACCCGCATGACGGCGGCAGCGGAATCGGCCTGGCGAGCGTCCGACAGATCGCGCAGGAGCACGGGGGCACCGTACGGATCTCCAGCGAGCTCGGGGTGGGAACGAGCGTGACCCTCACGATCCCCCGCGCCGAGGCAGAGATCACTCCGAACGAGTGAGGCGCGCCCCCGCCGACTCGATCTCGGACAACGCCGCGGCGCTGGAATCGGGGTGCACGCCCGCGATCAGGTCGGTGAGCACCCGCACGGTGCGTCCGGCCGCGAGCGCATCGAGCGCCGAGGCCCGCACGCAGTAGTCGGTCGCGATGCCGACGACGTCGATGTCGCCGATGGCGTACTGGTTCAGGATGTCGTCGGCGGTCAGACCGTCGTCCGTCACTCCCTCGAACAGGGAGTAGGCGGGCTTTCCCTGCCCCTTCTTCAGGTGGTGGGTGACCCGGCGCGTGTCGAACACCTCGTCGTAGTCAGCGCCGTAGGTTCCTCCGACGCAGTGCACAGGCCACGTGTCGACGAAGTCCGGCTCCGCCGCGAAATGACCGCCGTTGTCGTCATCGCCGTGGTGCCAGTCCCTCGAGGCGACGACGATCGCATAGTCGTCGGCGCGGGCGTCGAGATACCGCGAGATGCGTTCGGCGACCTCGTCGCCCCCGACCACCCCGAGGGCTCCGCGTTCGGTGAAATCGTTCTGGACGTCGACGATGAACAGTGCCCGGCTCATGCGTCGAGCCTACGCTCGGCAGCGAGGGCCGGGTCGGTCACCCGCGCGCGAAAAGAAGCACGACCGAAAGGGCGAAGGCCAACGCGCCGAGGCTGAGGACTCCGATGGCGAGCAGTCCGACGAAGCGGACCAGGGGCGACGATGGCGTCAGCCGCATGCGGTGTCGCGAGCCGC
Organism: Microbacterium canaveralium; assembly: GCF_047238045.1. Taxonomy (NCBI): domain Bacteria; kingdom Bacillati; phylum Actinomycetota; class Actinomycetes; order Micrococcales; family Microbacteriaceae; genus Microbacterium; species Microbacterium canaveralium. The sequence goes on from NZ_JBDFMA010000003.1 coordinate 2,371,307, forward strand.
GACGCGCGTAGACGTCGGCCATGTCGGCGGCACCGATCCGCGCATCGTCGTGGGGCGAGAGCGGTGCCTCGTTGACTCCCCCGTGCTCATCGAACCAGCGAACCACGCGGTGGTCATCGACATCCTCGACCACGGCACGCACGGGCACCCAGGTCCCGTCGGCGACGTAGAGGATCAGAGCGGCGATGGCCAAGAGGATGCCGGCTCCGAGGCCCACCCAGGTGAACAGCTCGATCACGATATCGACGACGTTCGACACGGGGGCTCCTGCGGGCGGGGCGACGATCTCCGCGCGTGGCGCGACGGGTGAGGCTTCAGCCTATCGGCCGGGGCGACACCCTCCCGACGTGGTCCGCCCGTTGCCAGGTAGGCGTAAGCGAACGACAAAAGGCCCCCGGTCCGCCTGTTTCCAGGTGATCCGGGGGCCTTCGTCGTTTGGAGCCGCCTAAGGGAATCGAACCCTTGACCTATTCATTACGAGTGAATCGCTCTGCCGTCTGAGCTAAGGCGGCGTGCGGGCGCTGACGCGTGCACGATCATCGATCTTACATGGTCACCGGTCCGCCGGACGAATCGGGCCGAGGGTCAGTAGTCGCCGGTCGCGGAGCGGTCGGCGAGGATGTCACGGCTCGATGACAGGCCGAGACGGGTCGCACCCGCGGCGATCATGTCTTCGGCCGCGGCGCGGGTGCGGATGCCCCCGGATGCCTTGACTTCGGCGCGGTCACCGACCGTGCGCTTCATGAGCTCGACAGCGTGGACGCTGGCTCCGCCCGCGGGGTGGAACCCGGTCGACGTCTTCACGAAGTCGGCACCCGCGGCGACGGCGGCCTCGCAGACCGCGACGATCGCCTCATCGGTGAGCGCGGCGGACTCGATGATCACCTTGAGCACGGTCGGGGCGGGCACGGCGGTGCGGACGGCACGGATCTCCGCCTCGACGACCTCGTAGCGGCCCTCGATCGCGGCTCCGATGTCGATGACCATGTCGATCTCGTCAGCGCCCTGCGCGACCGACAGCGCCGCCTCTGCCGCCTTGACCTCGGCGTGGTGCTTACCGCTGGGGAAGCCGCAGACCACGGCGACTTTCAGCCCCTCGGGCACCTCGACGGGAAGGAACGACGGCGACAAACACACGCTGTAGGTGCCGAGTTCGGCAGCCTCGGCGATGGTGCGCTCGACGTCGGCTCGCGTCGCCTCTGGCTTGAGCAGGGTGTGGTCGATGTAGGTGGCCAGGTCGGGGGTGGTCATGGTGCTCCTTCGGGCGGGGACATCGACAAGCCTACGTTCCGCCACCGGCCGATCGCTCGTCTGCGCCGGGCCACTTGGGCTGGCGTCAGCCGCAGCGGAGCCCGTTCTCGGGGACCGTTCCGTCGACGAGGTAGGAATCGACGGCGTCGGTGACGCACGCGTTGCCCTTGTTGTATCCCAAGTGCCCCTCGCCGACGTTCGTCACGAGGATGCCTTGGGCGAGCTGCGAGGCCAGACTCTGCGCACCGTCGTACGGCGTCGCGGGGTCGCCCGTCGTTCCAATCACCACGATGGGCGGTGATCCCGGTGCGGTGATCGGCTGGCGCACACCGGTGGGCGGCGCGGGCCACGAGGCGCAGGGGTCGCCGCCGCCGGCCCAGTACGGGGCGACGACGGGAGCTGCGGCGTCGAGCTTCGCCTGGAGCGCGGCGACGTCGGCATCCGTTCCCTCGTCGGGATAGTCCATGCAGTTGTACGCGACGAAGGCTTCCATCGTGTTGCCGTCGTAGCGATCCCCGAGGCGACCGGTGTAGAAGTCGGCAAGTTGGAAAGCGACGTCGGCACGCCCGTTGCTGACGTCGGTCAGGGCGGAGCGCAGGTACGCCCAGCTTTCTTCGCTGTAGAGCGCCGCGGTGATCGCGGTCATCAGGGTGTCGCCACCGAGCTGGCGCCCATCGGACGCGGTGATCGGTCGCGCGTCGACGCGGGCCAGGAGGGCTGACAGGTCGGACATGGCGTCGTCGACGCTTCCCGCGAAGGGGCACTCGCTGGTGCGGAGACAGTCCGCCATGAAGGCGCGAAGCGATTGCTCGAAGCCGACGGCCTGACGCAACGACGTGTCGGAACCCGACACGCTCGGGTCGATGCCGCCGTCGAGCACCATCCGGCCGACACGTTCCGGGAACAGGCCGGCGTAGGTGGCACCGAGGAACGTACCGTACGAGAACCCGAGGTAGTTGAGCTTGGGGTCGCCGAGGACGGCACGGAGTACGTCCATGTCGCGAGCGGAGTTGTCGGTGGTGATGTAGGGCAGGATGCCGTCGCTGCGGTCTTCGCAGGCCTTGGCGAAGTCCGCGGCGCGCTTGTCGAGGGCCGCTTGGCGCTCTTCGCTCCCTCGCGCCCCGGGCGGGATGTCGTAGAGGTAGGCGTCGAGCTGCGGCGGGTCGTAACAGGTGACCGCGGTGGACTCGCCGACTCCTCGCGGATCGAAACCGATGACGTCGTAGGCCTGGGTGAGCTTGTCGTCGACGAGGATCGACAGCGCTTGCTTCATGAGAGAGACGCCGGCTGCTCCGGGGCCGCCCGGGTTGGTCAGGAGCGAACCGATCGGCTGTCCGGAGGAGGCGCGGTGGCGGACGACCGCGAGGTCGAGATCACCCACACTCGGGTCGCTGTAGTCGCGGGGAACCGTGACCGTGGTGCAATCGAGCCCGGTCCCGCACTCCTGCCAGTCCAGGGTCTGCCCGTAGTACGGCAGGAGTTCGGCGGACACTCCGTCGGTCTGCGGTGCGAGGGATGCCCCGCCCCCGGGCGCCATGGGCGGGATCTGAGCGTAGAGGCATCCGGAGAGCGCCACGGCGAGCGCCGCGACACCGGCTACGGCCGTGGCGAGTCGGCGACGGAGGCTCACGGCGCGGATCCGTTCGCGACGGTGATCAACAGGCTCTCGAGCGCCAGGAGCGGAGCGGCGTTCTGCTCGAGGTTACGGCGGGTGTCGGTGATGCGGTCGAGGACGCCGAGGGTGCGGGCGGGTGTCCATTCCGCGGCGAGGGAGCGGAGGTCGTCGATCCTTTCCTCGTTGACGAGGTCGCCGTCGCGCCCGTACTGCAGCATGACGACGTCGCGGAAGAGCGACTGGAGGTCGGTGAGGACGCGATCGATGCCGTCGCGGAGGCTCCGGGTGGCCCGGCGCTTCTGGTCGTCTTCGAGGGCGTTCAGCTGGCCCCGCACGCTCGGCGGCACCGCGGCACCCTCGGCGACCCCGAGGGTGCGCAGCAGCGAGCGGCGCTCCTCTTCGTCGCGGGTCGCGGTCAGGGCCTTGGCGTCGTCGGTGGCGAGGCGCACGATCTGCCCGGCGACGTCGACGGCGTCGCTGATGCCGCGGACGGCGAGGACGGCGGACAGCGTCTCGGCGCGACGGGCGCGGGCGTCGTCGTCGGTCGCGAGGCGCTGCGCCATTCCGATGTGGCGCTGGGCATGACGAGCCGACTCTTCCGCGACGTCGGCGGTGACGCCGGTGCGTTCGACGATGAGGGAGGCGACGTCGGCGACGGACGGCTCGCGCAGGCGCAGGACGCGGACCCGGGAGCGGATGGTGGGCAGCAGGTCGGCGTCGCTCGGCGCGCACAGGACCCAGACGGTCTGCTCCGGCGGCTCTTCGAGGGCCTTGAGCAGCACGTTCGACGTGCGCTCGGCCATGCGGTCGGCATCTTCGACGACGATCACGCGGTGGCGCCCGAGCGACGGCGCGAACGAGGCGCGTTCGACGAGTCGGCGTGCTTCGTCGATGCGGATGACGACCTGCTCGGTGCGCAGAGCCGTGAGATCGGGGTGGGTGCGTGCGAGCACCTGCCGCTGGGCGACCTCGTCGCCGGGGTCGGCGATGAGCGCAGCCGCGAAGGCGTAGGCGAGGGTCGACCGGCCCGATCCGGGGGGCCCGGTGATGAGCCACGCGTGGGCGAGTGCGGAAGGGTCGTCGGCGGCGGCACGAAGCGTCTCGACGGCCTCGGTCTGCCCCCACACGGCGTCCCACGGGAAGGGCGCCCCGACGGTTCGCGCGGGGGATTCCACAGCGGCCGACATGGGTTCCACCCTAATCGCGGCTGCCGACACGACCGCTGCTGATCGGCTGAGGGTCGGCGAGCGAGGGCGTCATGAGAGACGGGATGCCACGGCCGCACGCACCTTCTCGGCCAACGCGGGCGGTGGCTCGGTGGCATCCAGGACGAGGAAACGCTCGGGCTCGGCGGCGGCCAGGGCGAGGAACGCGGCGCGGACGCGTTCGTGGAACTCGGCCTTCTCCGCCTCGAGGCGGTCGAAGGGCTTGTCGTCCGCGTCCAGCCGCGCTCGCGCCGACGCGGGGTCGAGGTCGAGGAGAACGGTCAGGTCGGGAAGCAGTCCGCCGGTGGCCCAGAGCGACAGCTCCCGCACGTCGTCGGCATCGAGCACGCGGCCGGCTCCCTGGTACGCGACGGAGGAGTCGAGGTAGCGGTCCTGGATGACGACGTCGCCTCGCGCGATCGCGGGCTGGACCACCGTCTCGATGTGGTGCGCGCGGTCGGCCGCGTACAGCAGCGCCTCCGCACGCGGGGCGATGTGTCCGCGGTGGTGCAGGACGATGTCGCGGATGCGGACGCCGACGTCGGTGCCGCCGGGTTCGCGCGTCCGCACGACCTCACGACCTTGGGTGCGGAGCCACTCCTCGAGCAGCACGGCCTGGGTGGTCTTGCCCGCGCCGTCACCGCCTTCGAAGGTGAGGAACAGCCCCGGTCCCCCGGCTGCCGCCGCACGCGGGGCGTGCGGCGGCCGAGAGGGTTCGGTCGTCACGACTTCTTCGCCGGGGCCTTGCGCGTGGTCGTCGTCTTCTTCGCCGCGGCACGCTTGGGGGCGGGACCCTTCGCGCGCTTGTCGGCGATGAGTTCGACGGCCCGCTCGAAAGTGATGGCCATCGCGTCCTCTCCGCGCGGCACCGTGGCGTTCGTCTCGCCGTCCGTGACGTACGGGCCGAAACGGCCGTCCTTGAGCTTGATCGGCTTGCCGCTGACGGGGTCGGCCTCGAACTCCTTGAGGGCGCTCGATGCGCGCCGGGCGCCGTACTTGGGCTCGGCGTACTTGGCGAGGGCGTCTTCGAGGGTGATGTCGAAGATCTGGGCCTCGGAGTCGAGCGACCTCGAGTCGGTGCCCTTCTTCAGGTACGGGCCGAAGCGACCGTTCTGGGCGGTGATCTCTTCGCCCGAGGTCGGGTCGGCACCCACGACGCGCGGGAGCGACAGCAGCTGCAGCGCGGTGTCGAGGTCGATCGTGTCGACGGACATCGAGCGGAAGAGCGAGGCCGTGCGGGGCTTGGGGGCAGCCTCTTTCTTGGCTCCGCGCTTCTTCGGGGCCTCGACGACCTCACCGGTGGCCTGGTCGACCTCTTCGGGCTCCTCGGCGTCGACCTCTTGAACGTAGGGGCCGAACCGACCGTCCTTGACGACGACGAGCTTGCCGTTCTCCGGGTTCTCACCGAGAACGCGGTCGCCCGCGATGGGCGCGTCGATGAGCTCCTGCGCCTTCTCAGGCGTGAGCTCGTCGGGCGCGAGGTCTTCGGGGATGTTGACGATGCGCGGCTTGGCATCCTCGGGCGCACCGGGCTGGACGACCTCGAGGTAGGGGCCGTACTTGCCGAAGCGGAGGGTCGCAGTGTCGGTGATACGCGTCGAGTTCAGCTCGCGCGCGTCGATCTCGCCGAGATTCTCGACGATGTGACGCAGCCCCACCTGCTTGTCGGATCCGAAGTAGAACGCCTTGAGCCACTCGGTGCGGCGCTGCTCACCGCGGGCGATGGCGTCGAGGTCGTCTTCGAGGGCGGCCGTGAAGTCGTAGTCGACGAGGTCGGCGAAGTGCTGTTCGAGCAGACGCACGACGCTGAAGGCGAGCCAGCTGGGCACGAGCGCCTGACCACGCTTGGTGACGTATCCGCGGTCGAGGATGACGCCGATGATGCTGGCGAAGGTCGAGGGACGACCGATGCCCTTCTCTTCGAGCGCCTTGACCAGGCTCGCCTCGGTGTAGCGCGGCTTCGGCGAGGTGCTGTGCCCCTTGGGCTCGACATCGCTGATGGCGAGCTCGTCGCCGACCGCCACGGCGGGGAGCGACTGGTCGGCGTCCTCGTCGTTGCGCTTCTCGTCGTTGCCCTCTTCGTACGCCTCGAGGAACCCCTTGAACGTGTACACGGTGCCCGACGCGGTGAACTCGGCGTGCTTCTCCCCCGCCTGGACGGCGAGGGTGACCGTGGTGGTCTCGTACTTGGCATCCGACATCTGGCTGGCGACGGTGCGCTTCCAGATGAGGTCGTACAGCTTCTGCTCGTCACGGTCGAGCGACGACGCCAGCGACGCGGGCGTGCGGAAGTGCTCACCCGAAGGGCGGATGGCCTCGTGCGCCTCCTGCGCGTTCTTGGAGTTGCTGCGGTAGACGCGGGGGTTGGCGGGCACGGCCTTGTCGCCGTACAGCGCCACCGCCTGCTCGCGCGCGGCCTTCACGGCCTGCGTCGACAGTGCGGTGGAGTCGGTACGCATATAGGTGATGAACCCCTTCTCGTAGAGACGCTGAGCGACGCCCATGGCGTGCTTGGCGCTCATCGAGAGTTTGCGTCCCGCCTCCTGCTGCATCGTGGAGGTGGTGAAGGGGGCACGGGGGCTGCGGGTTCCGGGCTTGGCCTCGACCTTGGCGACGGTGGCCTTGGCGGCGGCGACGATGTCGGCGGCGAGCGCGCGAGCCTGGGCCTCGTCGAGCACGACGACGGCCTTCTTGAGCTTTCCGTTGTCGTCGTAGTCGCCACCGCGGGCCAGCGGGGCGCCGTCGAGACGGTTCAGACGCGTCATGAACGACGAGCCGGACTTGGATGCCAGCGCCTCGACGTCCCAGTACGACGCCGAGACGAACGCCATGCGCTCGCGCTCACGCTCGACGACCATGCGCGTGGCGGCGGACTGCACGCGGCCGGCGCTGAGCGCGGTGCCCTCACGGCCCGATCCGACCTTGCGCCACAGCACGGGCGAGACGTCCCACCCGTAGAGGCGGTCGAGGACGCGGCGGGTCTCCTGTGCGTCGACAAGGGACTCGTCGAGCTCGCGCGTGTGGTTGACGGCGTCTTGGATGGCGTCCTTGGTGATCTCGTGGAACACCATGCGGCGGACGGGAACCTTGGGCTTGAGGACCTCGCGCAGGTGCCACGCGATGGCTTCGCCTTCGCGGTCACCATCGGTTGCGAGCAGGACTTCGTCGGCGGACTTCAGGGCGCGCTTGAGCTCGGCGACCGTCTTGGTCTTGCGGTCGTTGACGACGTAGTACGGATCGAAGTCATTCTCGACGTCGATGGAGTACTTGCCGTAGGCCGCCTTCTTGTCGGCGGGGATCTCCTTCTTGGAAGCGAGGTCGCGGATGTGCCCGACCGAGCTGAGCACTTCGTAACCGTCGCCGAGGTATCCCTGGATCGACTTCATCTTCGTCGGGGACTCGACGATGACGAGCTTCTTGCCGTTAGCCACTGGGGTCCTTTCTTCGTTGCACACCATACACACGCCTCCCTGGTCGGGATCCGGGAGGTCATACGCGGTCGAGACATCGGGTGGTCCGGCCTTCGCGCGTGCAGCGAACGGAATCCCACCGTACGCGCTGCCGACGGTGACCGTGGCGACGAGGCCGTCGACATCGCATTCGTTCAGGTTCGCGTCACCCGCCCGCGTCACCGCTTCCGCTGCCTCGCACGGCACCCCCGGTACAGCGCCGCTCACGGTGTCGGCCGCGGCGAGGGCAGCGGCATCCGCGATCCCGGAGAGTCGCTGCGCCTGCGCGGCGGCGCCCGCTACGACGGCCAGACCGAGGGAGGCCACGGCGATGGCCGCGACCACCCCCATCGCGCTCGCAGAACCCGCCACTATCCGCCCCCGTCGAGCGCGCACGAACGAGCGGAGAGCGGACCCAATGCCAGAGGGAGCGGAATCGCTGCCGAGGCCTCGACACACACCAGCGTTTCGCCCCGGTCGACCGAGACCGTTGCGCCGATGCTCGTCACGACGGCTCGCGCGCCGGCCTCGTCACCACGACCGAACAGCCGCGCCGACTCGGCCGCCGCGTGCTGCAGCCGCACCTCCGTCGCCCCCGCGGCGAGCGCACCGAGGCCGAGCGCGAGCACCACGACGATCGCGGGCAGAGCAACGGCGAACTCCGCCGTCACGGACCCGCGATCATCGAGTGTCATCGGTTTCACTGCACCGTGAGCGCACGGCGGATCAGATCGGTCAGGATGCCGCGCACCTCGTCCGACCTCATGATGACCACGAGGAGGCCCGCGAACGCGACCGCCGCAACCGTCGCGGGATCAAAGCGGATATGGGCCGCCCCGCTAGGCTCGGCGCGTGACGCCTTCGCCTACACCCGAGCCGCTCGTGATCGAAGGGCCGATGACGCTCGGCTCGCTGCCCGAATGGGTCGCCGCGGGGATCGCCTTGCTCGCCCTCATCGGCGCGGCGGTGTCGCTCTACTTCTCAGCGCGCGCCGCGCGCCTGTCGGCAGAGGCTAACAATCTGACGGCGAGCGCGTACCGCGATGACGTGAAGGTGCGGACGGAAGCTCAAGCTCGCCGCGTGTGGTCGACGCTGGACGGCGTCTACACGATCACGAAGGGTCTGGACGTCTATCCGCCCGACAACTTCCGTGCGTTCGGTGGCGAGGTCGGCATCGAGCCGAATGTGATGGAGGGCGTCAATTGGGGTTGGAAGGCGACCGCGGATCAGACACAGATCCAACTCACCGTGCACAACCAGAGCGACGAAGTCGTCGGCCCGATTCGCGCCTACGTGTGCGACCGGCAGACGCTGACCCTGATCGACCGAACGGTCATCGGCTTCGACGAGCCTCTTCTCCCCGGCCAAACGGCGAAGATGTGCGTCGTGCATCGACTCGAAGAGCACCGCGGCTTCTGGCCGGTGATCGAGTATCGCGATGCGGCGGGGGTCTGGTGGCGTCGCCGGCACTACGAGCCGATCGAGCAGCTAGGCACGAACGACCCGCGCGGCTGGACGCAAGCCGCCCCGGTCACCGAAGAGGACTCAGGCGCCGCGCGAATGCCGTGAGCGGCTTCTCGATCGCCAGCGACCGCGCGAGATGCGGACGGTCGAGCTCGGGAACGTGGCGCATCGCTTCGATGAGAGCGAGGGCGACGTCGATCTCATCGCTGTCGCGCATCTGACGGGTGAGTGCGACGTGCTCGCTCTCCCGGCGCGTGAGCGTCGCCTCGGCCCGATCGTAGGCGCGTAGGGCCGCGGCATATTCGACGCCGTCACCGGCCGCGGCACAAGCCGCTACGCGGGCGTCAGCCTTCGCGAGCTCGCTCTCGGCGGCGTCTATCCGACGCTCACGCTCGGCGGCGCGCGCTTCTTCAAGCCGGGCCGCTCGCTTCGTCGCATATGCGCGAGCTCGCGCCCCGATCGTCGCGGCGTTGAGCCGGTGACCGAGCCCGCCACGCTCGACGGGCATCGCGGAGAGCTCGCTCGCTTCGGCTCTGCGCTCGTCGGCGTGCAGATGCGCCCACCGCTCTTCGATGAGCACGCGGGCGACGATTGCGTCTCGCTCGGTCATGGCTTCTCCAATCGGGACCGCCCCGCCGAGCGGGATGCAGGGCGGGGCGGTCGGTGAGGGCTACGTCACGTGACGACGCGGGTGACTACTTCCGTCGTGTCGAAGGTCGGCGGCTTCGCGACGATGCTGATGTTCTGAGCGCCGTTGAGATCCGTCGCCCCGGGGACGATCGTCTTCTTCGCGTCGAGCGCGACCTTCGCGAGATCGACGAGATGCACCGGGAGGGCGATCGTCGTCTTGACTTCCTGGGTGGGCATGGTGCTTCCTTTCGTTGGTTCGGGGGTCTATTCGCCGCGGCCGTAGATCGGGAGCCCGCTATGCACCTTGCGGTGCTGTCGGGCGATCTCGACGGCGCGAGCATGATCCATGAAGGGGCCGAGCGCGAAGCCGCACGTGCAGACGACGAGCGACCCCGTCTCGGGCGAGTGGTCGACCTTGCACGCGGCGGCGTTCATGCCGTGTTGCCCATCCGGCCACCGTCGCGAACCCACACGGTCTTCCGAGAGCCGCCGAGCCCGACGATGTTCGTGTTGTAGACGTCGGGCAGGGTGACGGCGCCGTTGACGGTCGCACCGCCGCCGACCGAGAGTCCGCCGCCGGTCGAGAGCGACGCCGCGGCGAGCGCACCGTTGACGGTGAGCGAGCCGGTGATCGAGACGTTGCCCGCGAAGGCTGCGGCGATCGCGGCGCTGACGCGCGAGTTGATCTCGGCCGTGATCTGAGCATTCGTCCACCGGCTCGCGTTGTACTCGTCTAACTGTTCCTGGATGTTGTCGACGAGCGCCGAGAGCTTCGCGACGGTGCGGAAGGCTTGAGTGCCCGACGGCGATTCAAGCCCGTCGAGCCGGCGCTTAATGCCGTCGAGCTCGCTCGCGATAGCGCGAAGCTCATCGACCGGCGTCCGCGGATCGGTCACCGCTCTCACCCCGCTCTCGTGCGATGCCGGCGACCAGCTTCGAGCGGATCGACGTCAGTGTCGTCTCAATTCGAGCGAGGCACGCTTCCATCTCTTCGGGCGTCGCGATGTGCGGCACGTTGGCGACGGTGCTCACGACGACCGCCCCAGAAGGTGCGCCGCGGCGGCTTCGCTTGCCGTCTGCGGCTCGCGACCACCGCCCATATTGTCGCCCTCGCGCTCGCCGGCGACGCTCTGCCGCTTGTAGGCGGTGCGGGCCGGGCTTCCCGTGATTGTGCCGGCGCGATACTTCGCGTTGAGCTCGCGCATCTCTTCCATGTCGTCGTCGGAGAGGTCGTCGTCGGAGAGCACGAGCTCGCGGAGCCGTGCATACTCGCCGGTCGCCGGCCGCTGCGAGCCGGGCCGCTCGTCGCCCGCCGCGTTACCCATGAGGAAGGCCGCGGCCTTCTCGCTTGCCGTCGTCATCATCGGTTCCTATCTGTCGGTTCGGGGGTCGGTCGGTTGCGGCGCTGACGCGCCTTCCATGCGTCGATGAGCTCGTCGAGCTCGGCGCTCTCTTCGTCGGTGAGGGTGTCGGCGAGGATCAGGTCGCGGATGCGAGCGCGAAGCGTCTCGGTGTCGCTCTCGACGCTCCACCGCTGCCACGCGGCGATGCGCTTGCGGAAGTCCTCGCGGGCCGGCCACTTCGCATCGAGATACCGGAGACAGGCGTTCAGCCAATCCGGCTCGCTGCCGTAGTCGCGCCGGCGCGGTCGCTTGAGACTCATCACTTCACCCCCGCTTCGGTGACGATCCGGTCGAGCAGATCGACCATGCGGTCAAGCAGCCGAACCGTCTCGGTGTAGACGTAGGCGGTCTGCGGCGGGATCGTCACGTCGGGAGCTGCGAAGTCGCGCTCGATCGAGTCAGTCATCGTCGGCGCCCATCTCGAAGGCGACCGGCTCGGCCAGGGCGGCGGGCACGGGCGCGGGTGCCGTCTCCGCGGCGCCCTGCGCCTCGCTGAGCGACTTTCGCGCCCGCTTCGGCTTCTCACCCGTGGAGCCCTTGAGCGCGGCCTTGATCTCGTCGAGCTCGTCGGCGGCGTTGCGGAGAGCTTCTTCGAGCCCTTCGATCGCCGGGTTGATGTCGAAGGTATAGCCGTAGGCCTTGTGCTGAATCGCGATCGGCGCGGACGGGTCGACGGCGAGCCGGGTGAGCATGCCGGCGACGCCGACGGACGCGTAGAGAGCTTCGCGTGCTTCGCGGGCGGTGTCGAGTGCGAGGGCGAGCGTTGCGAGCGCCGTCGACGCGTCGGCGACGGCGTGCTTCGCCCACGCGGCACGCTCGTCGAGCACGGCCTCGCGGATTGCACCGACCTGTCGCTGTTCGAAGAGCGTCCGCGCGTTCCACTCGGCGAAGGCGCGCTTCTCGTGCGCCTCGGCCCGGCGGATGAGCTCGTCAGGGTCGCCGAGCTCGGCGTCGGGGTCCGCGTCCAGGATCGCGGCCGTCTTGAGACGCGCGAGCTCGGCGGCTTCGTGACGGAGCCGGCTCGCTTCCTGAGCGTCGCGGCCGGCGGCCTCGGCGCGGCGCGCGGCCTTCACACCTCGCTCGATCGCCTTCCGGGTCTTCGGTACGGGAATGCGCTCGGGGTCGGGGACAACGATGGTGACGCCGGCGATGTGGGTGTTGAGCATGGTTCAGTCCTTCGTGATTCGTTCGTTGGTTTCGCGGTCGAAAGTGACCTTCGGGGCTTCTCGGCGGGCGCGAGCGGCGGTGAGCGCGGCGTTCGCGCGTTCGTCGCGCCACCCCTTGCCCTGTGCGGCGCGGAGCGCGGCCTGTAGCTTCGTGCGGCTCGTCGGGAAGGGGTCGAGCCCGAGCACGAATTCGACGTCGGCCTCGGCCTGTTCGTCGTCGCGCTCTTCGGCCGAGCGGCCGCGGTGGAATTCCCACGTCGAGACGTTGGAGCGAGAGTCGAGCCGGAAGACGGCCGCGGTCGGGCTCTTCCCGGCCGGGGACTCGGCACGGAGCCCGCCGTGCCGGTCCTTGAGGATCGTCAGCGCCGCGGCGCCGCCGACTCCCGGCACGAAGGGCTCGACGGGAGCGACGGCGAGATATGAGCCGTCGATCGCGGCCTTCTTCGCGCCAGCGCCGATCGCGTACCCGCCGCGGCCCTCTTCCTTCGTGACGTGATCGAGCACGAGCACCGCGGCGCCGGCGTCGGCGAGGGGCGACAAGATCTCGCGGTGGATGCGGCGATAGTCGTCGTTCGAATTCGAGTCGCCACCGAAGAGCGGCACGATCTCGCCGACGGAGTCGACGACGACGATCGACGGGGACCATTCCGCGGCCTCGGCGACGACGCGGCGAAGGTGATCGGCCGAGCGGACGTCGACGTAGCGGAAGCGAGCTCGGTCGGTGAGCACGTCGGGCTCGACGCCGTCGGCCGCGAGGTAGTGGGAGATCGTCGCCTCGGCGCCGTTGTGGTCGCTGTCGACGTGGAGGACGCTCCCGCCGGCCTTGAGCGTGTCGCACGCGCTGGCAATGGCGACGAGCGTCTTCCCGCTCTCAGGCGGGCCGACGAGCCCGTTGACGGCCCCGCTGTAGGCGAGACGCACGCCGTCAGCGCGAAGCCCGCCGGCATCCGGCACGCGGCGCTCGACGCCCTTCGCGATGAGCTCGGCGACGTCGGCGTAGTCGTCGGCCGGCTCGTCGCCCTGAGCAGCTTCCTCGGCTTCCACTTCGCGCTGCGCCTGACGACGGAGCCGGATCTCGGCCTTCTTGTCGTCGAGCGCTTCCCGCTGCGCGAGCTCGTCGGGAGCGATCCGAACGAAGCCGCGCGTGTCGGCGTCGCGCACCTTCTCGACGGCCTTCTTCGCACGCCGACGGATCTTCTTCTCGTGCTTCGGCTCCATCTCGGGCGCGTGCTCGACGAGAAGGTCAACGATCTCTCGCCGCGGCATCCCGGTTGCGCGCCAGACTTCGGCCGCGGCGACGGCGATGTTGTCGGGGTCGCGCTTCACGCGATCGACGGCACGGGCGACGATCTCGTCGCGAGTGGCGGGGCTCACCGCGATATGCGTGACGTCGTTGATCTTCACGAGAGCATCCCGAGACGAAACATGAGATCGGCGAGCCGCCCCTCGGCTTCTTCGGCAAGACGCTCGTGCTCAAGGGCGATCTCGCGGTCGCGCTTCACCCGAGCGCGCCAGCGCGACGCCTCGGCTTCGTAGTGCGCGAGAAGAAGCTCGTCGTCCTCGGGGATCTCGACGGGATGCGCCTCGCGGACACGAGCGATCTTGCGGGCAGTGTCGTCGTCGGAAAGACGCTTCGCGAGGCGACGGTGAGCGTTGCGCGACATGCCGTCGGGGACGAGCCCGAGCTCGTCAGCGCGGCGCATCCAATGCTCTTCGAGCGCGGAGCCGGCGGGGAACGCGCGCACGCGCTTGTCCTTCGGAGCGGGGCGCGGCTTCGCCCACCGCTTCGCGATGAGTGCTCGCGCCTCTTCGGACGTGCGGACGGTAGGCATCACCGCACCGCCAGGAGCGCGGAGACGCGGGCGGCGGACTCGGGAGCCGGGGCGGGGAGATCGGCGACGAGTGCGGCGATGACGCCGTCAGGGTCGGGGAAGAGCGCGTCGAGCGGGTCGTGCTCGGGAGCGGTGGAGGTAGCCACGATGGGGAAGCCCAATCGGTCAGACCACGAGCACTCATTTCCCGATGTCGGGCCGAGTGTCGGTCGACCGGCTGTAGCCTCCGCCGCTGTTGCGGTGGGTTTGAAGCCGTCTCCCCGGTGGGCGGTCAAGCCCTGCCGGTTTGCGAGAGAGTGGCGCCGGTCGAAGACCGATACGCGTCATCTCGCGATCCTCATCTACCGGGAGAGATCCGCGCGTACCTTCCTCAGAGCCACGGTCCCGATGACGATCGAACGTCTGTAGACGCGTTCATCTTAACAGCGTTCCCCCGTATTCGTGACACTTCGGGATTACGGCTGACGGGCGTGTCGGGCTCTCCGTCTTCATGCCTTCACACCGCGAGGCCGCTGCGGTGTGTGCCCTGTGCCGTCTGTCACCTGTTCCGTGTTCCGGGCTAAAGCCCCGGAAACATCGGGAACAGATCGTGACGCTGTTCCGGGAACGTCGGGAACTGTTCCGGGAACAGTAGAGATGTAGAGATGCAGCGTCGTCGCGAGCCACGTATCTACGTACGACCTCGCGCCCGAGCCCGTCACATATCGCGCGACCCCAACGCCGCCGTCTCGCTGAGTGTGCCGTCGCCCTTATCTTCCTGTCGATGACGGGATAGCGGGCCGCGCCGGGGCGCGCTGCAATGACAACGGCGCTCGCCGTCGCCCTTATCGCGTACCCGAGCGACGGATAGTGTCGGCTCATGGCGATGACTGTGACCTACAACGGCAAAGAGCTCCCGATTAGTAGTGACGACGCGGAGGATCTACTCGCGGCGTTCTTCAAGGGCGAGCCCGGCGTGATGCAATTCGACGCGGAGGGCGGCGGCACGACGTACGTCGCCTACGGCCCGGGCATCCCCGTCGTCTTCGAGAGCACCGACGACTAAGCCGCGGCGCCGACCGGCGTTATCGTCACCGTCCGCGCGAACTTATCCGCGGGCATGTTGCGCCGGTTGCCCTGCCCGACGCTGAGCACGCGGATCTCGAAGAGGTCGCCGAGCACGGCGCGCTTCTCGCCGAGCGTGAGGCCGCGCCACGTCGCGAGCACGTCGCCCGCCGCGACGATACCTTCGAGCGCCGAGCGGTCGGCACCGTCGGCGAGCTCGCGGCGTAGGGCGTCGCGCTTCGAGATGAGCCGCGGCCGGCGACGGAGGTATTCGGCGCGGTCGATGATGCCGGCGTCGCGGTCCTCCCCGAGCTCGACGAGAGCGGCGTCGAGCCGTGCGAGCTCAGCGTTGATCGCCGCGGCGTCGGCGCGCTCACGTGGCACGAGCAGCGCCCCACGGTGCTTCGCGATGTACTCCACCGCGTAGCGCTCCACGAAGGCGTCGAGCGGGTCGCCCTGGCGCATGAAGTGACGCATCGACGGGCACCGGTAGCTGTGCACGCCCTTCTCGCCGCCGCCCGCGAGGATCGGCTTCCCGCATCCGTCAGCGCCGCACACCGCGAGCCCCGAGAGCAGCCACCGGCGCGTCGGTCCCGGCGACGTCTTGCGCGACGGGTGGGCGAGCTTCGCCTTCGCGGCTTCCCACTCTTCGACGCTGACGATCGACGGCCACTTCCCGACCTCGCACGAGCCCCGGGTGATCGCGCCCTGATCGTAGGCGCCCCCGTCCTCGGAGGGGAGCGGGAGCAGCGCGGCGTAGTAGGGCGACATGAGCATGCGTCGGAGCGTCGTCGCCGTGAAGGGCACGCCCTCGGGATGCCGCTTCGTCGCCGCCGTGCGCTTGCCGGCGTCGTTGAGATCCCGGGCGATCGAGCCGAGCGGCACGCCCGCGAGGAAAGCGTCATAGATGCGCCGCACGTCTTCGGCGCGCTCGCCGTCGAGCTCGTAGGCTTCGACGCTGCCGCGCTCCTTGCGTGTCTTCGTCGGCACCCATCGGTAGCCGTAGGGGACGCGGCCCGACGTCGGGATACCCTCCCGTCGCCGGCCGGCGTTCGCGAAGACGCGGCGCTCGGCCTTCGTCTCGCTCTCTGCGCGAGCGACGGCCGTGAGGACGTTCGCGATGAGCCGCCCGTTGACCGTGGTGAGATCGAGCTCGCCGTCGGTCGTGACGACTTGCACCTTTGCCGCTGTGAGCGCTTCGATCGCCGACAGAGAGCGGGCGAGCCGATCGAGCTTGCGGACGACGAGCACGTCGAACTTCCCGCCGCGGGCGTCGTCGAGCATCCGGGCGAACGCGGTGCCGTCGCCTCGGTCGCGGTATCCCGAGACGTTGTCGTCGGCGTAGACATCCGCGACGTCGTACTCACGAAGCGCGGCGAGCTCGCGGCACTTCTCGATCTGTCGCTCGATACCTTCGGGCTCGTAGACAGACTGTCGCGCGTAGACGGCCGCGCGCACGAGTGCCGGCTTCGACTTCGGAGTCATGTCTCAATTCTGCTGTAATGCTCCGACATTGGCCATCGTCGCGATGGCGTACTCCGCGGTGGCGGCGCCGCGATCGTCGAGGAACAGTGCATTCGCGCGACCGGAGGTCAGCATGGGCATCGCCGGGGCTTTCGTTGCGGGACGCAGGAAGGGAAAGGACATCGGACTCCTCATTTCTTGTCGGGGACGAAGTTTCAGACGGGGACGACCGTGGACCGGATGACACCGAGCACGGCGGGCACGACGGCAAGAAGAAGGAACGCGGGAAGCGTGCACACGCCGAGAGGGACGAGCAGCCTCGTCGACAATCGCGCGGCACCTTCGCGACCGCGCGTTCGAGCGCGGTGGCGGGCGAGCCACGCCTCACCGCGGAGGAGTTCGACCGCGGGAGCTCCTGCCCGCGACGAGAGATCCAGAGCGGCCAGCACGCCCGTGGACGGCCCGCCGTGACCCGACCCGACGAGCGCGCACGCACGCTCGATGGACGCCCCGGACGACAGAGCCACAGCCATGAGCTCGGCATCCCACCCAGGGATCTCGTCGTCGGGCTGCGCGCGACGGGCCAGTCGTCTTGTCCAGAACCGAGATGCACCGACGAGCCCGAGCCCGAGAACGAGCGCGCACACCCCGAGCGGCTCGTCGAGCATTCGCAACGGATCGAGCCCGAGCGCTGCACCGAGCGGGAGGCCGAGGAGCGGAAGCCAAGTCAACAGGCGCGCCGTCGCGATCGGTTCGGCGAGAGCGACCGCGACCTCGGCCCGCACCTCGCTCGCGTCGCGCAGGGCGGCCGCGGCGGAACGAAGCGTGTCGGCCAGTGGCGCCCCGACGGCGTCAGCGATGCCCCACATCGCGCCGATATCCGACCACACCCCGCCGCGCGAGCGCAGAACGGCGCCGACGTCCTCTCCGCTCTCAGCTGCGAGCGCCGCGGCGGTGAGAAGCGGGTTGCCACCGGCCAGATGACGCCACGCCACAGCCGGGGCGAGACCCGCCGACAACAGAACGGCGAGTCTCATGACGCTTTCCATCGCCGCTACCTCGGACTCATCTGCAGGGGGTACCGTCATCGTCCGGGCTCCTCGTCGATCCAGAGCCGGTCAGCCCTGAGCATGAGGCGGCCGACGCCGGCCACGCGCCGACGCCCGCCGACACGTTCGACATGCACGATGGCGTGCAGGGCGCTGACGGCCTGACGCGCCAGCACGACGGCATCCATTCCCGCCAGCGCACCCAACGCCTCCAAGCGCGCCGGGACTTCGGTGAGACCCCTGGCGTGGAGCGTTCCTGCGCCACCGTCATGTCCTGTGTTCAACGCGAGAAGAAGCTCACGGATCTCTGGTCCTCGACACTCCCCCAGCACGAGACGGTCCGGCCGCATGCGCAGCGCCTCCCGCACCAGAACCGGCAAACCGATCCCGCCCGCCCCCTCCAGGTTGGATTGCCTCGCTTCGAGGGCGACGTGGTGGGGATGGCGCGGCCGGAGCTCGGCGACCTCCTCGATCGTGACGATCCGTTCGGTGTGCGGGACGCGGGCGAGGAGTGCGGACAGCAGGGTCGTCTTCCCGGCCCCGGTCGCGCCGGTCACGAGGATGTTCGACCGTTCGGCGACGAGCCCCTCGAGCCGCTTCCGGACCGCGACGGGGAACATCCCCGCTTCGCCGAGGCTCGCGAGATCGGGCGCATCCCACCGGGGGACTCGGATGGAGATCGACGTTCCCCGCGTGGCGATCGGAGCCAGCACGGCGTGCACTCGAACTCCCCGCTCGAGCCGGACATCGACGCAGGGCGACGCGTCATCGAGGTGCCGTCCGCCGAGCGCGATCATCCGCACGGCCAGCCGCCGCACCTCCGTCTCGCTCGCCCGCCACGACGGCACCCGCTCGGCTCCCGCGCCGCGGTCGACGAAGAGTCCGTCCTCACCGTTGACGAAGACGTCGGTCACCCCCGGGTCGTCGAGGAACGGCCGAAGGAACGCGAGCGCCGGATCGGCCCACGAGGAAGTAGTTCCCCCGCCTGAGACGTGAGGCGAAGGGACGGCGAACAGACGAGGGGAAGTCACGTCGACGACCGTACGAAAGACGCCCACCGTCCCGAGGTGCGCAAGAGTCCATCCGTGGAGGACTCCGCGTCTTCGCGGCCTGGGGAGGAACCGACGGCCCACTCGACGGGCCCGGAAAAAGAAGGGGGCGGCATCCCGTCAATGGGGGGCGAGGGATGCCGCCACGCGCCGGGGAAAAATTGGGGGGCTCCCCCCGACGCGCTGCCGGAAGCGATGTTCGGGCAGAGACCAGACTAACCGCCCCGCGACTACGACGGAACCGGAATGGCTTGAAAAGCGAGCGATATATCAGCTGGGTCGTCTCGGACCGATGCCAACTATCGGAGGTAACCGCCGTTCGCGGCGGAGGGATAACGTGACCGTGGCGCGAGGATGCGCCGTGCCTCGACCGCGAAGGAGCGCCAGATGAGCAGCCAGATCGATCATCTCCTCACCGAGACCCGCCGTTTCTCCCCGTCGGCGGAGTTCGCCGGGAACGCCGTCGCCGACGCGAGTCTGTACGAGCGCGCCGCCGCCGACCGCGAAGGCTTCTGGGCCGATCAGGCGCGCGAGCTGCACTGGCACACGCCCTTCACGACCGTGCTCGACTGGTCGAACCCGCCGTTCGCCGAATGGTTCGCCGACGGCGAGCTGAACGTCGCCTACAACTGCCTCGACCGCCACGTCGAGGCCGGCAACGGCGACCGCATCGCGCTGCGGTGGGAGGGCGAGCCCGGCGATCGGCGCAACGTCACGTACGCCGAGCTCACCGACGAAGTGAAGCGTCTGTCGAACGTCCTGATCGACCTGGGTATCGAACGCGGCGACCGCGTCGCGATCTACCTGCCGATGATCCCCGAGGCCATCGCCTCGATGCTCGCGGTCGCCCGCATCGGGGCCGTGCACTCGGTCGTGTTCGGCGGCTTCTCGGCCGACAGCCTGCGGTCCCGCATCGACGACGCCGGAGCCAAGCTCGTCATCACCGCCGACGGCGGCTGGCGCAAGGGCAAGGTCTCCCCCCTCAAGCCCGCGGTCGACCAGGCCCTCGCTGACCGCAACGGGTCCGGCATCCAGGAGACCGTCGAGCACGTGCTGGTCGTCAAGCGCGGCGAGAACGAGGTCGAGTGGACCGACGACCGTGACATCTGGTACCACGACGTGGTGCCGCAGGCATCGGGTGAGCACGAGGCCGAGGCGTTCCCGGCCGAGAACCCGCTGTTCATCCTCTACACCTCCGGAACCACGGGGAAGCCGAAGGGCATTCTGCACACCTCGGGCGGCTACCTCACGCAGGCGGCCTTCACGAACCGGGTCGTGCACGACGTGCACCCCGAGACCGACGTGTACTGGTGCACGGCCGACATCGGCTGGATCACCGGCCACACCTATGTCACGTACGGTCCGCTCGCCAACGGGGCGACGCAGCTCCTCTACGAGGGCACGCCCGACACGCCGCACCCGGGCCGCTGGTGGGAGCTCATCCAGAACCACGGCGTGACGATCTTCTACACCGCCCCCACGGCCATCCGGTCGTTCATGAAGATCGGCCGCGACGTGCCGCAGAGCTTCGACCTGTCGTCGCTCCGACTGCTTGGCTCGGTGGGTGAACCCATCAACCCCGAGGCGTGGATCTGGTACCGCGACATCATCGGCGGCGACCGCGCCCCGATCGTCGACACGTGGTGGCAGACCGAGACCGGCGCGATCATGATCTCCGCCCTCCCCGGCGTCACCGAGACGAAGCCCGGCTCGGCGCAGGTGCCGCTCCCCGGCATCTCCATCGACGTCGTCGACGACGCCGGCGAACACGTCGGCCACGGCAACGGCGGACTGCTCGTGATCACCGAGCCCTGGCCGAGCATGCTGCGCGGAATCTGGGGCGACCCCGACCGCTTCGTCGAGACGTACTGGCAGAAGTTCGCCGACAAGGGCTACTACTTCGCCGGCGACGGCGCCCGCCTCGACGACGACGGCGACGTGTGGCTCCTCGGCCGCGTCGACGACGTCATGAACGTCTCCGGCCACCGCCTCTCGACCGCCGAGATCGAGTCGGCGCTCGTCGGACACGAGGGTGTCGCCGAGGCTGCGGTCGTCGGAGCATCCGACGAGACCACGGGCCAGGCGGTCGTCGCCTTCGTGATCATCAAGAGCCGCTACATGAAGAAGAACGGCGTCGACGGGCTCGGCGACGTGCTGCGCAAATGGGTCGGCGAGCAGATCGGTCCGATCGCCCGCCCGCGCGACGTCTACATCGTGGGCGAGTTGCCGAAGACCCGATCGGGCAAGATCATGCGGCGGCTGCTGCGTGATGTCGCCGAGGGTCGCGAGGTCGGCGACACGACGACCCTCGCCGACACCGCCGTCATGAGCGTCATCAGCGCCCAGGTGAAGTAGGACACGGGAAATCGTGGATGCCGGGGCTCTCGGCATCCACGACTCCGGTCCGGACACGATCCGCCCGCAGAAGCACGTCCTTCCCGCCGTCGTCCGGAAGAACTAGATTCGCGCCATGCCGACTGCGCGCACGTCGATGAAGACGAGCTATCCGATCCGCCTCGCCGACGCCTCGACGGCGGCCGCCACGGGGCCGGAAGAAGAGATCCGAACCCCCTTCGACGGAACGGTGGTGGGGGTCGTCGCGAGCTCGACGCAGAGCGACCTCGATGAGGCATTCCGCACGGCGCGGCGCCTACAGAAGACGTGGGCGCGAACCCCGGTCGCCTCGCGCGCCGCCGCCGCGCGGCGATTCGCCCATCTTGTCCTCGCCGAGCAAGGGAGGATCCTCGACCACGTGCAACTGGAGACCGGGAAATCCCGATCGAGCGCGTTCGAAGAAGTCCTCGACGTGGCACGGGCGTCCGAATACTTCGCCCGCGTCGCCCCCGCGATCTTGAGAGAACGTCGCCGCCCCGGCGCGATTCCCCTTCTAACCCGCACGCGCCACGTGCATCATCCCAAAGGCGTGGTGGGGATCATCAGCCCCTGGAACTACCCGTTCACCCTGACGGCGACCGATTCTCTGCCCGCGCTTCTCGCCGGCAACGCCGTCGTGGTGAAACCCGATTCCCAGACCCCCTTCACCGCGCTGCTCGTCAAGGAACTCCTCGAGAGAGCGGGATTCCCGCGGGATCTGCTGCAGGTGGTGATCGGCGAGGGCTCGCGCGTCGGCCCCGAACTCATCGCCCGCTCCGACTTCATCATGTTCACGGGGTCCACCCGCACAGGGAAGAGCGTCGCGCGGGCCTGCGCGGACCGCCTGATCGACTTCTCCGCCGAACTGGGAGGGAAGAACCCCCTCCTCGTGCTCGAGGACGCCGATCCGGATCGCGCGGCCGCGGGCGCCGTGCGCGCGGCGTTCGCCAACACCGGCCAGCTCTGCGTCAGCATCGAGCGGATCTACGTGCACGCGAGCGTCCACGACCGATTCCTCCGGCGACTGGTGGAGACGACCGAAGCGCTGACCGTGGGAGCCGGACTGGATTGGTCGCACGAGGTCGGGTCGCTCGCGAGCCAGGCGCAGCTCGACCGGGTCGAGCGTCACGTCGTCGACGCCGTGAACCGCGGAGCGACCGTCCTCACCGGCGGCCGCGCCCGGCCCGACCTCGGACCCTACTTCTACGAGCCCACCATCCTCGTCGATGTCCCGGCGGATGCGCTGCTGGCCGAGGAGGAGACCTTCGGTCCGGTGGTCGCGGTGTACCGGGTGAATTCGGATACCGAAGCCCTGGACCGGGCGAACGACAGCGCCTACGGCCTCAATGCGAGCATCTGGACGTCGTCATCGCGGCGCGGATGGGCTTCGGCGCGCAAAGTGCAGACCGGAACCGTGAACATCAACGAGGGGTACACCGCAACGTGGGGCAGCCACGCGTCTCCGATGGGCGGGTGGAAGCAGTCCGGGGTTGGGCGCCGCCACGGGGAGACGGGCCTGCTGAAGTACACCGAATCCCAGACGATCTCGGAGCAGCGGGTGATGCCGATCGCGCCTCCCCGGGGCATGACCGCCGCACAGTGGGCGACCACCATGACCCGGGCCGTCCGCGCGATGCGCTTCTTCCGTATCTGAACGCTGACGTACCGGCTCACGCCCGCGGGCTCCGCACCCGCGAGACTCGCCGTTTTCCGCATCTGTATACCGTGAACGCAACCTCGGGCCCCACGACGCTCTCCGGCGCGCTTTTTGTATACACTGAGGAGAATCGACGGCGAGGAGGGATGCCATGCGCGCCAGCGACCGCGCCTACTCCGCGCTCCTCGAACAGATCCAGACCGGCGCCCTGGCCCCCGGAACCGTCCTCGGTGAGGTCGAGCAGTCCGCACGTCTCGGCGTGAGCCGGACCCCCCTGCGCACCGCCCTCGCCCGCCTCACCGCCGACGGCCTCGTCACCCAGGTCTCGCCGCGAGTCACGGTCGTCACGGGGGTCGATGGCGATGACATCCGGGCACTCTTCGTCGTTCGACGCGCACTCGAGGAGACCGCGGCACGCCTCGCGGCGGCATCCGACCGTTCCGCCGATTTCGCCGCTCTGGTCGCCGCGTTCGACGCCGCACGCCTCGACGGCGAACCCGCCCGCGACGCGTACTACCGCCTCATCGCCGAGTTCGACGCGGCGCTCGACGCCGCTGCGGCGAACGAATACCTGACCCTCGCCCTCCGCACCGTCCGCACGCACCTCGTGCGCGTGCGCCGTCTCGCCCGCTACCAGCCCGAGCGGCTCGCTGCCTCGGTGTCGGAGCATCGCCTCATCGCCGCCGCGATCGCCGCCGGCGACGGGGATCTCGCCGCACACGCGACCCACGTGCACCTGTACAACGCCCTGACGAGCATCCTCGAGTCCCTCGACGACGCTGTGCCCTCGCCCGACCGAAAGGCCTCCGCATGACGATCACCCATCACCTCCGTGTCCACCGCAGCGACGAGAATCTCGCGCGAGAAGGACAGCTGGCGTGGGCCCTCGCACGCCTCGCGGTCGACCCCGTCGCGGTCGACGACGACGTCGTCGACATGATCATCAATCGCGTCATCGACAACGCTGCGGTCGCGGCCGCCTCGCTCACCCGCCGCCCCGTGAGCGCGGCCCGGCAGCAGGCTCTCGACCACGCCGTCTCGATCGGCGGCGTCGGCGCGACCGTCTTCGGCTGCACGCTGGAGCGCCGCTCGAGCCCCGAGTGGGCCGCATGGGCGAATGGCGTGGCTGTCCGCGAGCTCGACTACCACGACACCTTCCTCGCCGCCGAGTACTCGCACCCCGGCGACAACATCCCGCCCGTGCTCGCCGTCGCGCAGCACACCGGGCGCGACGGCGCCGCGGTCGTCCGCGCGCTCGCCACGGCGTACGAGGTGCAGATCGACCTCGTCCGGGCCATCTCGCTGCACAAGCACAAGATCGACCACGTCGCCCACCTCGGGCCGTCCGCCGCCGCCGGGATCGGGACCCTGCTCGACCTGGACCAGGAGACCATCTACCAGGCGATCGGCCAAGCCCTGCACACGACCACCGCCACCCGGCAATCCCGCAAGGGCGAGATCTCGACCTGGAAGGCACACGCCCCCGCCTTCGCCGGGAAGATGGCCATCGAAGCCGTCGACCGCGCGATGCGCGGCGAGACGAGCCCCTCCCCCATCTACGAGGGTGAAGACGGTGTCATCGCGTGGATGCTGGGCGGCCCGGAGGCCACCTACGACGTGCCCCTCCCCGCCGAGGGCGAGTCCAAGCGCGCCATCCTCGACTCGTACACGAAGGAGCACTCCGCCGAGTACCAGGCCCAGGCGTGGATCGACCTCGCCCGGCGCCTCGGCACGGAGCGTCCCGACCTGCGCGACCCGGCGAACGTGGCATCCATCGTCCTGCACACCAGCCACCACACGCACTATGTGATCGGCTCGGGATCAGGCGACCCGCAGAAGTACGACCCCACGGCGTCGCGCGAGACGCTGGACCACTCGATCCCCTACATCTTCGCCGTCGCCCTGCAGGACGGCGCGTGGCACCACGTCGACTCGTACACGCCCGAGCGCGCCGGCCGCGAAGACACGGTCGCCCTCTGGCACAAGACCACCACGGCCGAGGATGCCGAGTGGACGCGCCGCTACCACTCCGAGGACCCGAACGAGAAGGCCTTCGGCGGCCGCGTGGTCATCACGCTCGCCGACGGCTCGGTGGTCGAGGACGAGATCGCCGTCGCCGACGCGCACCCGCTCGGCGCTCGCCCGTTCGCCCGCGAGGGCTACATCCGGAAGTTCCGGTTGCTGGCCGAGCCGGTGCTCACGCCCGAGGAGATCGAGCGCTTCCTCGACCTTGCTCAGCGCCTGCCCGAGCTGACCGCCGACGAGGTGCTGCAGCTCACGATCGTGGCCAAGCCCGGCGTCCTGGCGCTGGCTCCCGCGCCGAAGGGACTGTTCTGATGCGCCGGCCCGGACCCGCGGCGTGCGCAACTCCTGAGATTCCCACGCCCGGCGGCCGGACACCCGCGCATTTCCGCGACGCCCGCACCACCACGACGCAGATCTTCCGGAGTTGCGCACGTCCGGCGGAGGAGAACTGATGCTGTATTCCCAGACCACCCCGGCGCAGAAGCGTCGCGCGCTGCGCGAGAAGCTGGCATCCGGAGAACTCGTGCGGATGCCGGGAGCCTTCAACCCGCTGTCGGCCCGGCTCATCGAGCGGAAGGGCTTCGAGGGCGTCTACATCTCGGGTGCCGTCATCTCGGCCGACCTGGGGCTGCCCGACATCGGGCTGACGACCCTCAGCGAGGTGGCGGGACGCGGGCAGCAGATCGCGCGCATGACGGAGCTTCCGGCGATCATCGACGCCGACACCGGCTTCGGCGAGCCGATGAACGTCGCTCGCACGATCCAGACGCTCGAAGACGCGGGTCTTGCCGGAACCCACATCGAGGACCAGGTCAATCCGAAGCGATGCGGCCACCTCGACGGCAAGAGCGTCGTGGATGCCGACACCGCGATCAAGCGCATCCGCGCCGCCGTCGACGCGCGTCGCGACCCCGACTTCCTCCTCATCGCGCGCACCGATGTGCGAGCGGTCGAGGGCTTGGATGCCGCCGTCGACCGGGCCAAAGCCCTGGTCGACGCCGGCGCCGACGCGGTGTTCCCCGAGGCGATGCGCGACCTCGGCGAGTTCGAGACCATGCGCGCGGCTCTGGACGTGCCGATCCTGGCCAACATGACGGAGTTCGGGAAGTCCGACCTCTTCTCCACCGACCAATTGCGGGACGTCGGGGTGAACATGGTCATCTGGCCCGTGTCGCTCCTGCGCCTGGCGATGGGGGCCGCGGGCCGGGGCCTGGACGCGTTGGCATCCGAGGGTCACCTCCGCGACCAGCTCGACCAGATGCAGCACCGGGCCGACCTCTACGACCTCATCGACTACGAGCACTACTCGCGCTTCGACGCGAACGTGTTCGACTTCACCATCACGAAGGAGTGAGCATGACCGACGTCGAGATCCGAAAGGGCCTGGCCGGGGTAACGGTGGATTACACCGCCGTCAGCAAGGTCAATCCCGAGACCAACAGCCTGCTCTATCGCGGATACCCCGTTCAGGAACTCGCCGCGACCCAGCCGTTCGAGGCCGTCGCGCTGCTGCTGTGGAACGGCGACCTCCCCACGGCCGACGAACGGCACGCGTTCGAGGAGTTCGAACGTTCTCACCGCGCCCTCGATCCGGCGGTTCGCACGACGATCGACCTCCTGCCGCTCGACGCCCACCCGATGGATGTCGTCCGCACCGCCGTCTCCGTGCTCGGCGCCCTCGCCCCGGCCGCGGAGGTGGCCGACAACTCCGCGGCGGCTGACCTCGCCAAAGCGAAGGTGCTTTTCGCGAAGATCCCGGCGATCGTCGCGTACGACCAGCGACGCCGCCGCGGCGAGGAGATCGTCGAACCCCGGACCGACCTCGACTACGCCCGCAACTTCCTGTGGATGACCTTCGGCGAGGAGGCCGACGAGGTCGTCGCCCGCGCGTTCGAGGTGTCGATGGTGCTGTACGCCGAGCACTCGTTCAACGCCTCGACGTTCACGGCGCGCGTGATCACCTCCACCACCGCCGACCTGTACTCCGCGGTGGTGGGCGCCATCGGCGCGCTCAAGGGCGCCCTCCACGGGGGCGCGAACGAGGCCGTCATGGACATTCTCGACGAGATCGGGTCGGCCGAGAACGTCGGGCCGTGGCTCGACGCGGCCCTCGCCGAGAAGCGCAAGATCATGGGCTTCGGTCATCGGGTCTACAAGAAGGGCGACTCGCGCGTCCCGACGATGAAAGCGGCGCTCGACACGTTGGTCGCACACTACGGCGCCGGCGACCTGGCGGAACTCTACGACGCCCTCGAGAGCGAGTTCGTCGGGCGGAAGGGCATCTACCCCAACCTGGACTATCCCTCGGGTCCCGCGTACCACCTGATCGGCTTCGACACCCCGACCTTCACGCCGCTCTTCGTCGCCGCGCGCGTGACGGGGTGGACGGCGCACATCATCGAGCAGGCGGCATCCAACGCCCTCATCCGACCGCTCTCGGCCTACAACGGTCCGGACGAGCGCCACATCGAGGGTTATGTCACCAGCGACGCCGAGCGGGAGATCGCCGAGCGCGAGGCGGAGGCGGAGTAAGAGCCGCCACCGAGCGAGACCCCGGGTGGTGCAGGCACCGCCCCGGGGTCTCGTCCGACGTCAGGCGACGGTGAAGACGACCTCGACCTCGACGGGGCTGTCCAGCGGCAGCACCGGAACGCCGACCGCGGAGCGCGCGTGGGCTCCTGCTTCGCCGAACACCTCGCCCAGAAACTCGCTCGCCCCGTTGATGACGCCGGGCTGGCCGGTGAATTCGGGGACGGATGCCACGAACCCGGTGATCTTGAGCACACCGGTGATGTTGTCGACCCCTCCCACGAGGGACGCGGCGGCCGCGAGGGCGTTGAGCGCGGACTGGCGCGCGTAGGTCTTGGCATCCGCGGGAGAGACGAGTCCCTCGCCCTCGCCGACCTTGCCGGTCGCCGGAAGCGCACCCTGCACCATGGGAAGCTGGCCGGAGGTGTACACCAGGTCGCCGTGACGCTTCGCGGGGATGTACGCGGCGACGGGCGGGACGACACCGGGGACCTCGACACCGAGCGCGGCGAGGCGCTCCGAGACGCTCACTGCTCGCCCTCGAACTGGCGCGCGGCGGTCGCGGCGGCACCGAGGCCCGCGTTCGCCTCGCCCCCGCCCACGGGACGCTTGAAGTACGCGACGAGACCGCCCTCGGGGCCGGTCACGACCTGGACGAGCTCCCAGCCCTGCTTGCCCCAGTTGTTGAGGATCGCGGCGGTGTTATGGATCAGCAGCGGCGTGGTGAGGTATTCCCACGTGGTCATCGGGGCTCCCGGCAGGGTCGGCTCGGCGGTCGAGCGAGAGGGTGGACGCGTACGCGCGCGAGCGCACGCCTTCGAGGCATCGCCCAGCAACGTCGCTTAGCATCAAGCCTATGCCTGAGAACAAACGTACGGCCAGCCGCGCCCTCGGGGGCATCGTCGGCCTCGTCGGTCTGAGCGCGGCCGCCGGTGTCCTCGTGACCGCGGCAGTGACCCCGGCTATCGCCGTTTCGGGCCTGGCCGCGTCGAGCGCAATCACGATCTTCGACAACATGCCGAGCTACCTGCAGCCCGACAAGCTGATGCTGCCGACGACGCTCATGGCCGGCGACCAGGTCCTCACGAAGTTCTACGACCAGAACCGCTCGCCCGTCACGTTCGACCAGATCAACCCGGTGATGTACGACGCGGTGCTCTCGTCGGAAGACCCCCGCTACTACCAGCACGGCGGCGTCGACCTCATCGGCACCACGCGCGCGCTGCTCAGCAACGCGGCTGGCGGCGAGACCCAGGGCGGATCCTCGATCAGCCAGCAGTACGTCAAGAACGTGCTCGTGCAGCGGTGCGAGCGCAGCGCGCGCGCCACAGATGCCGTCGAGGCGACCGACACGACGCCCGCAATTCCCGCGATGACGCGCGACGAGGCGCTGCAGAAGTGCGCGCTCGAAGCGATCCAGGCCGACGGCGTCGAGGGCTACCAGCGCAAACTGCAGGAGATGCGCTACGCGGTGCAGCTCGAGAAGCAGTACACCAAGGACGAGATCCTCCTCGGCTACCTCAACATCGCCAACTTCGGTGGCGTGACGTACGGCATCGACGCCGCGGCGAAGCGCTACTTCAACGTTTCGGCCGCCGACCTGAACATCGGCCAGGCCGCCGTGCTCGCCGGCATGGTGCAGAACCCCAACCGGTTCCGCATCGACCTCCCCGACGGCTCGATCGTCGACGGCGACGGCGTCGCGTACAACAAGCAGCCCGATGGCTCCATCGACGATGTCGACCAGGGCACGATTCAGGCGCTCTACACGCTGCGCGACAACGGTGAGATCACGCAGGAGCAGCTGGTGGCGGCCGCCGACGGCTACAGCGAGACCAAGGGCCGTCAGCTGTATGTCCTCAGCCGAATGGAAGACGACGGCAAGATCACCCACGAGCAGTTCGTCCAGTACGCGCTCGAACCGATCACGCCCAACATCTCGTCGACCTCACAGGGGTGCGCGGTCTCGGGGGCTCCCTATTTCTGCCAGCTCGTCGTGGCCACGATCCTGAGTGACCCTGCATTCGGCACGGAGCCGGACGACCGCGTCCAGGCCTTGCGGCAGGACGGTCTCACCATCCAGACGACGCTCGACCTGCGGATGCAGGACGCGGCCCAGAACGCCATGAACGAGATCGTGCCGGCCAGCGACGACAGGCTGAAGCTCGGGTCGACCGCGCTCAGCATCGAAGCGAAGACGGGGCGTGTTCTGGCTGTCGCGCAGAACACGAGATTCCCGGAGGATCCGACGCAGTCCGAAAACGATCCGTCCTACAGCTCGATCGTGTTCGCCGGCAACAGCGAGATCGGCGGCTCGATCGGCTTCAGCGCGGGATCGACCTTCAAGCTCTTCACCCTGGTCGATTGGCTCGAGAAGGGCCACTCCCTCAACGAGCAGTTGAACGGGCGCCTGCAGCCGGTGCCCAACATGAAGAACTCGTGCACGGGTCCCTGGGTCAACACCACCCGGTACCAGATCCAAAACTTCGACGACAATCCGGGCTACTACGGCACCCCCTTGCGATTCACGAAGGAGTCGCTGAACACGGGCTATCTCGCCATGGCCGCGCAGCTCGACCTCTGCGACATCGCGAACGTCGCGAAGAAAATGGGCGTCGGCACCACCGGTAACGGCAAACCGATCACGATGGAGAACGCCAACGAGATCATCGGTAGCGACAACGTCTCGCCCCTGGATATGGCGGGAGCCTTCGCCACCGTCGCGAACGGCGGGTCGCACTGCCAGCCGAAGCTGATCGACAAGGTGACCGACTCCGACGGCGCGGAGCGCCCGATTCCCGACCGCAAGTGCGAGCCGGTCCTCACGCCCGAGATCGCCTCCACCGCCGCCTACGCCCTTCAGGGAGTCATGGCCAGCGGCGGAACGGGCGCCACGGCGAACCCCCAGGACGGTACTCCCCTCCTCGGCAAGACCGGTACGCACGAAGCCCACGAGACGTGGATGATCGAGTCGTCCACCAACGTGACCACCGCGGTCTGGGTCGGCAACTGGGATGGCGGCCAGGAGACCCTGTTCCGCAAGTACGCCAACGGGTATCAGCTGAGCGACATGCGTTACGCGGTGGCGCGGCAGGTGCAAAGCGCGGCGGACGAGTTCTACGGCGGCGACCGCTTCCCCGATCCCGCCCAGAACCTCTTGCGGGTGCAGCTGCGCGACGTGCCCAACGTCGTGGGTCGCAGCCTCGATGACGCGCAGTCCGCGCTGAGGAACGCCGGGTTCGGCGTGACCGTCGGAGAGCCGGTCGACGCCGAGTTCGGCGGAGACCGCGTGGCCGCGCAGAACCCGAGCGGGCAGGCCCCCGTGGGCGCCACCATCACGATCTCCCCGGGGAACGGCCTGGGCGGAACGGTTCCGGACGTGACCGGGCAGAACGTGAACACGGCGCGTGCCGCGATGCTCAACGCCGGGTACGGAAACGTGGCGATCGGCAACTGCAAGAAGGAAGGCTCCGCCCCGCCCGAGGGTCAGGTGACGAGCCAGAACCCCGCCGGCAACACGCCCGCCAACAAGAACACGACCGTCGTGTTCGACGTCGTCGCGAAGGACTGCCCGTCGTGACGGGACCCGTCGCCAAGGCCGCCCTCGCCCCCGTCGCGGTAGCGGGGGCGGCCGCGGTCGGCGCCGCGGTGTGGGGTGTCGGCGTCGAGCGGTACCTGTTCACCGTCCGGTATCACGCTCTGCGCGTTCTCCCGCGCGGCTCCGACGCGGTGCGCGTGCTGCACGTCTCCGACGCGCATATGGCTCCGTGGCAGCACCGCAAGCAGGAATGGATGGAGCGGCTCGTCGAGCTCTCGCCTGACCTGATCGTCAACACCGGCGACAACCTGGGCCACCGCGACGGCCTGACCGGCATCCGTCGAGCGTTCGCGCCGCTGCGCGGCGTCCCGGGAATCGTGGTGCACGGATCGAACGACTACCAGGAGCCCTCGCCCCGAAACCCGCTGCGCTATCTCACCGGCCCCTCCGGCAGCCAGCCCGAGCACAAGCATCTCGACGTCGACGCTCTCGACCGCTTCTTCACCGACGACCTCGGCTGGAACATCCTCGACGACACCGCCGTCTCAGTCGATGTGAAGGGCGTGCGGGTCACCGCCTTCGGTGTGAACGACGCGCATCGCAACTGGGACAAGCCCGAGCTCATCCCCCCGGTACTTTCGGGCCTGGATGCCGCCGACCTCACCCTCGGCGTGATGCACGCGCCGTACCGACGAACGCTCGACCGTTTCGTCGATCTGGGTGCCGACGTGCTGCTGGCCGGTCACACGCACGGCGGACAGGTGCGCGTGCCTTTCAGCCGGAAGGCGCTCGTGTCGAACTGCGACCTCCCGCTCGACCAGGCCCGAGGCCTCAGCCAGTGGAGCCACGACGGCCGGACGGTACCGCTGAACGTCAGCGCGGGGCTCGGGCACTCCATCTACTCGCCGGTGCGGTTCGCCTGCCGACCCGAGGCGACGCTGCTCACGCTCCTGCCGCGCTGACCCTTCCTCCCCCGTCGACGAAAGGGCCGATCCATTCACGGATCGGCCCTTTCGCGATTCTATTGCATGCCGAGAAATCGCATGATCGAGGCTCCTCGACCGAAGGGACTCTCGATGCACCATCCCCCACCGCGACGGCGCCGCCTCCCGCTGACGGCTCTCGCCCTCGCCCTCGCCGCCGCCGGACTCGTTTGCGGCCCCACCCTCGTGGCCGCGCCCGCCCACGCCGCTGACCGCGGGGTGGGGTTCGGAACCTGGGCGCCACTCTCGATGACCGGATGGCACGGGTCCATGCGCGTCGGCGACCAGCAAACCTATTGCATCCACCCCGGGTTGCCCCTCGCGACGGGAACAACGACCGATCAGGGAATCCGTGCGGATGCCAACGGGCTGAGTCCGCAACAGCTCGTGTCGATCAACTATCTCGTGACGACCTACGGGCAGACCGACGATCCGGTGCAGGCGGCCGGCGTCGGCTGGGCGGTAAAGGCCATCGTCGATCGCGATACCACGTTGCATTCGTGGGGCTACGAGGGCGACTCCTTCCGGGAAGCGATCGACTACATCATGCGCCGGGCCAGTCCGGAGAACAGCGCGGCGATCCAAGACCGCGCCGAACGCTATCTGGCCGAAGCGGCAACGATCCGCGTCCCTCGAATCGGGGGGACTCTCCAGCTCACCACAGACCCCGACGATCCCACGCGCGGGAGCGTCGCCGCGGACGTGGACCCGGACGCGACCGGCGGCCTGCACCTGGACGGCGCGGTCTTCGCCGACACGGGATCCTCCGATCGCACCTCGGTGACGCCGGGGATGGCCTACCCCATCCTGGCTTCCCCGCCGTCAGGTTCCGACGGTCGCCCGTACACGGTTCGCGCCCGGGGCGCTTTCACCGTTCGAGCGGCTGCCGTCCGCTACTTCACCACACCCGGGCAACAGGAGTCTGCGGGCCCTGCCGAACCCGCACGCTTCGATCTCACCGCCCAGGACGCGACCCCGCGCGCCGTGCGGTTCTCCCCGCGCATCCAGACGGTGGCTCGACTGGAAGGCGGACGCTTCGTCGACGACGTGTCGTTCGCCCCCGGCGAGGGCATCTGGCCGCGGCACACCGACGGGACATTCGTCCGGCTTCGGGCGCGTGCCGATGTGTACCGCACGGGCGCATATCCCGCTGAGTCACGCGAGATCCCCGCGGGGCTCGAACCCGTCGCGCGCCTCGAGCTGACGACCGACCCGGCCACGGGGCCCGGCACGTACACCACGAGCACCACGGATCCGCTCCCGGGCCCGGGCGTCTACACCGCCGTGTGGCGCATCGAGCTCGCCGACCAGGATGCCGAGACGCTCCCTCATCTGCCGACTCGATACCGGTGGATCGAGAAGTTCGCGACGCCCGCACAGACCCAGCAGGTCGTGCAGCCCCCGGCCCCACCGGTGCCGACTCCGACACCGACGACCTCGCCGACTCTCGCACCGCCTCCGGCGGCGCAGCCACCGACCACTCCCCTAGCGGCGACGGGCGTCTCCTCTGCGGGGCTCGCGGCGGGCGGAAGCGTCGGAGCGGCTGCGGTCGCCGCCGGTGTCGCGGCCATCGTCCTGGCGCGACGTCGCATACTGACCCGCATCTGAATGCCATAGGCCCGAAACCGGAACCAAATTTCGTCGGGCGGGCGCGAGGTGCTCACCGCACCCTCCGCGACGCGCCCGCCCGCCACCCCGGTTCGGAGCACGGTCACGGACGGGGTAGACTATTCGGGTTGGCCACGGGGTGTGGCGCAGCTTGGTAGCGCGCGTCGTTCGGGACGACGAGGCCGCAGGTTCAAATCCTGTCACCCCGACCAGAAAGCCCCGGTAGATCTGAGGATCTGCCGGGGCTTCGTCGTTCGCGCCGACGAGTGGAGAGCTTCCGCAGCGAGCGCCGTCAGGGCGTGCGCAGCGGTGGCCGGATCTCCCCCGAGCCGCGTGCAATGAGGTCGACAGGCACGACCTGCCTGCGTGGCGCGAGACGTTCGCCGGCGTCCAGCGATTCGAAGAGGAACCGCGCCGCCTCGGCCCCGAGTTCTTGCGGCCGTTGCGCAACCACGCTGACCCCCGGATCCATGAGGTCGGCGAGATCGACATCGTCGAACCCGATCAGCGCGACGTCACGGTGACGACCGAGACGGCGCAGCGCGTGCAGCGCGCCGATGGTGATGAGGTTCTGAGCGCTGACGATCGCCGTCGGCGGCACGGGACGGCCCATCAGCGACATCACGGCGCGCTCGGCCGCCGCGGCGTCCGAAAGGTCGGCCACGACGACCACCGACGAGGCATCGAGCCCGAACTCGGCGATCGCTTCACGGAAACCCTGCTCGCGCTCGCGCGCGGTCCAGATGTCGCGCCGGTCCAGAAGCAGGGCGACGGAGTGATGCCCGAACCCCAGCACGTGCCGTGTGGCCAGGCGTGCGCCACCGACGTTGTCGGAGTGCACCACATCAGCCGCATAGTCCGACGGCTGCCGGTCGACGAAGACGATCGGCATGCTCTGGGGAACAAGATCGTGCAGGTACGCCTGGCTGGGCGCCACGCACGTCAGGATCAGACCGTCGACCTTGCGGCGCACGAAAGCGCTGATCGCGGCCAGTTCTCGCTCCGGCTCGTCGTCGAGGCTCGACGCAAAAACGGCGACGTCGCGGTGAACGGCGATGTCTTCGATGGCGCGGTGGATCGTCGCCGAGAACGGGTTGGCGACGCTTCCGAGCAGGACGCCGAGAGACCGCGTGCGGGTGAGGGTGCGCCGGAGGTTCGCGGCGTGCGCGTCGGGCTCCCATTTCAGCTCCGCGATCGACGCGCGCACACGCGCGGCCGTGGCGCTGGCGACATTCGGTTCGTTGTTGACGACCCGTGAGACCGTCTTGATCCCCACGCCGGCGTGCCGAGCGACGTCGCGAATGGTGATGGACGCTCCGCGGCCGCCCGACGTGGATGATAACGGTGTCATAACTCCGGGCTCGCTTGAGAATTTCGTTCTTGCACTCTATCGGTCGCTGCGCTACACCTGTTCCTGACACCGTTGTCAGCACGGTTTCGAAGACGCAACCAGCGACCTTGAAGGACTCCCACCATGCCTCTGCACATGAAGTCTCGCCGCACCCTCGCCCTCGCGGCATCCCTCGCGACGATCACCGCCCTCTCCCTCACCGCCTGTTCGCCCGCCGGCTCCGCCGCTCCCGCAGCCACCGCGGGAGCCGATGAGCAGGTCGGTGTCACCCTCATCGTCAAGACGACGAGCAATCCCTTCTTCGTGTCGATGGAGGATGCCGCCAAGGCCGACGCCGAGAAGGCGAACGTCAAGCTCACCCTCGCCGCCGGCAAGAAGGACGGCGACACGGACAGCCAGATCCAGGCGATCGAGAACGCCATCTCTCGCGGCGACAAGGGCATCCTGATCACCCCGAACGGCCCCGCGGTCATCAACGAGATCGAGAAGGCCCGCAAGGCGGGGCTCTACGTCATCGCCCTCGACACCGTTCCCGACCCGGCCGACTCGGTAGACATCACCTTCGCCACCGACAACTTCGCCGCCGGCGAACTGATCGGCAAGTGGACGGCAGAAAAGCTCGACGGCAAGCAGGCCAACATCGCGATGCTCGATCTGTTCAGCGACCAGATCGTCACGGTCGACACCGCTCGCGACCAGGGCTTCCTCAAGGGCCTTGGGATCACCGTGCCCGACCCGAGCAAGAACGGGTCGGAGGCGGCATCCGGCTCCTACACCGGCGGCAAGGGCGGCCAGTACACCATCGCCGGCCACCAGGCCACGCAGGGCGCCGAGGACGGCGGCCGCTCCGCGATGGAGACGCTGCTCTCGAAGGACCCGAACATCAACGTCGTCTACACGATCAACGAGCCCGCCGCCTACGGCGCCTACCAGGCGCTGAAGGCCGCCGGTAAGGAGAAGGACGTCATCATCGTCTCGGTCGACGGCGGCTGCACCGGTGTCGGCTACATCAAGGACGGCATCATCGGCGCCACGGCACAGCAGTACCCCTCGAAGATGGCCTCGCTCGGCATGGAGGCGATCGCCGACATCGCCCGCGGCGGCGAGGCACCCAAGCCCACCGACGGTCTGGACTTCTTCAGCACCGGTCAGCAGCTCGTCACCGACCAGCCGCAGACGGGCGTGGACAGCATCACCTCCTCCGACGCCACCAGCACCTGCTGGGGCAAGTGACCACCCGGGGGCGCGCCGCGAGGCGCGCCCCCGACCTCCCTCCTGCGACCGGGAAGACCGTCATGTCAGATTCACGCACCACCGCCCCCCAGACCGCGCCGCCCACCTCCGCCCTGCACCTGGCCGACGAATTCCTCGCCCGCCAGACCCCGCTGCAGCGGTTGCGCGGCATCCTCTACCGCTACCCGGCCATCAGCCCCGCGATCGTGCTCATCGTCGCGATCATCGTCTTCGGCATCATCAACCCTCGGTTCCTCGCCCCCGCGAACCTGTCCCTCATCACCCAGCAGGTCGCCGTGATCGGCACCCTCGGTGTCGCTCAGACCCTGGTGATCCTCACGGCCGGCATCGATCTGTCGGTGGGCGCCGCGATGGTGCTGAGCTCCGTCGTCATGGGCAACGCCGCCGCCGGCCTCGGCATCCCCGGCCCGCTCGCCCTGGTGATCGGTCTCGTCGCCGGCATCCTGACCGGTGTCATCAACGGTCTGCTCGTCACGCGCCTGAACCTCCCGCCCTTCATCGTCACCCTCGGCACGCTCAGCGTGTTCACGGCGCTGACGCTGCTGCTCTCCAACGGTGCGACCGTGCAGGGCAGCGACCTTCCCGACATCGTCACCTGGACGGGGACGACCTTCCACATCGGCGTGGACGTCACCTTCGGCGTGTTCCTGATGATCCTGCTCTACATCGCGATGTCATACGTCCTCGGGCGCACCGCCTGGGGCCGCCACGTCTACGCCGTCGGCGACGACAAGGAAGCTGCCCGACTCAGCGGCATCCGAGTGAACCGCGTCCTCCTGAGCGTGTACATCGTCGCCGGAGCGGTCGTCGCGATCGCCGCATGGATCCAGATCGGTCGCGACTTCGGCTCCAGCCCCAACGCGGCCGTGGATGCCAACCTGAACGCCATCACCGCCGTCGTCATCGGTGGAATCAGTCTCTTCGGCGGACGTGGAAACGTGTGGGGAACGCTGCTCGGCGCCCTGATCGTGGGCGTCTTCCGCAACGGCCTGGCCCTCGCCGGCCTCGACGTGCTCTACCAGACCCTCGCTGTCGGCGTCCTCGTGATCGTCGCAGTCTCGATCGACCAGTGGATTCGGAAGGTGCGCAAGTGAGCACTGCAGCAACGGACACGCGGACCCCCGTCCTCTCGGCCACGCGCCTCGTCAAGACGTACGGCCACGTCGTCGGCCTGGACGGCGTGAGCCTCGAGCTCTACGCCGGCGAAGTGCTCGCCGTCATCGGCGACAACGGCGCGGGCAAGACGACCCTCATCAAGTGCCTCACGGGCGCCGAGATCCCCGACGAGGGCGAGCTGCGCCTGGACGGTCAGCCCGTCCACTTCCGCCGCCCGCAGGACGCACGGGATGCCGGCATCGAGACGGTCTACCAGTCGCTCGCGGTCTCCCCCGCGCTCGACGTCGCGGCGAACATGTACCTCGGTCGGGAGCTCCGTCGCCCGGGTCCCCTCGGATCCGTCCTACGCATGCTCGACACCAAGACGATGCGCAAGAACGCCCGGGAAGAGCTCAACCGTCTGGGCATCTCGACCCTGCAGGACGTCACCGTGCCCATCGAGAACCTCTCGGGCGGCCAGCGCCAGGCCGTGGCGGTCGCCCGGGCCGCGGCGTTCGGCTCGAAGGTGGTCGTGTTGGACGAGCCCACCGCGGCTCTGGGCGTGCGCGAATCGAACCAGGTGCTCGAACTCATCAAGCGTCTGCGCGACAGCGGCGTTCCCGTCATCCTCATCAGCCACAACATGCCCCACGTGTTCGAGGTGGCCGACCGCATCCACATCCAGCGTCTGGGCAAGCGCGCCGGCACCATCACGCCGACGTCGCACACCATGAGCGAAGCGGTCGCCATCATGACGGGAGCGCAGACCCTATGACCGCGAAGTACCTCTACGCCCGATTCCGCGCCGAGGAGGGCCACGGCGACGTCGTCGCCACGCTCCTGGCGGGCTACGGGCGCGACGTCTCGGCCGAACCGGGCAACATCCGCTTCGACGCCCACCGCCTCGCCGAGCACCCGGACAGCTTCTTCGTCTACGAGGAGTACGTGGATGACGACGCCTTCCAATCGCACATCGCCACGCCCCACTGCGCGGCGTTCAACGAGGCGCTCGCTCCCCACGTCGTCGGCGGCGGCTCGACCCTGACCTGGCTGGAGCCCGTGAAATGACCGCCCCCGTCCCCCCGGACCGCGCCCTCGTCATCGGTGAGGCACTGATCGACATCGTCGACCGCGCCGACGGGTCCGACGCCCACGTCGGCGGAAGCCCGCTCAACGTCGCCGTGGGACTTTCGCGTCTCGGCGTCGATGTGGTCTTCGCCACCGAATTCGCCGATGACGAGTACGGAGGACTGATCAGCGCCCACCTCGCCGGGGCGAACGTGGAGTCGGTGCAGACCACGACCCGGAGTGCACCCACCTCCACCGCTCGGGCACGCATCGGCAGCGACGGTTCGGCGACCTACCTGTTCGACCTCACCTGGAGCTTCGATCACCCCCCGCGCACCGACGGCTTCACCGTGGTGCACGTCGGCTCAGTCGGAGCGCTGCGACAGCCCGGAGCGCAGGGAGTCATCGAGCTCGTCGAGGCCCTCCCCCGGGACGTACTCGTCACGTTCGACCCGAACATCCGGCCCGCGCTTCTGCCGCGACGCGAAGAGACCCGCGCGCTCGTCGAGCGCTTCGCCGCGCGAGCGGACGTCGTCAAGCTCAGCGACGAGGACGCCGCATGGCTCTACCCGGAAGACCCGTCATCAGCACCGGTGCGATTGCTCGCGCAGGGACCGTCGATCGTCGCCGTGACACGCGGATCGGCGGGAAGCGATATCCACACGACGGGGCGGTTCGTGACGGTGCCTCCCTACCGCACCGCGGTGGCCGACACGATCGGTGCCGGTGACGCTTACATGTCGGGCATCGTCGGCGCCATCGTGCGCGGGGGCCTGAAACAACGGGTTCTCGATGGCTCCGTCGACCGAGCAGACCTGACGAGCATCGGCCACTTCGCCGCCACAGCGGCGGGTATCACCGTCAGTCGTTCCGGGGCGGTCCCCCCGACCGAGGACGAGGTCGCCGCCGTGGCAGAGGTGCCCTGGCGGAGCGCTTCCCTCGGGACGTGAGATCCGCCACCGGGCCGTCGGGGCCATGCGCCGGTGCGGGAAGAGATGTGCTCCCACCTGAGATAAGCACCATTCGTCGCCTCGGCTAGCATGGCAACAGTCTCGACCCGCGCTCCCGGGCACCCGCCCGCCGGACGCTCGAGGCCGATCGCAGCGAGGCTCCCCTACGGCGGAGCCTCTGCTGTGTCGAGATACCGACCTCACCGGCCCCAGGAGCACCGTGTCCGATACCTCGCCCCGTCTCGTCGCCTTCGACCTCGACGACACCCTCGCCCCGTCGAAGACCGCGATCGACCCGCGAATGGGCGATCTGCTCCTCGCCCTCGCCGACCGCGTCGAAGTCGCGATCATCTCGGGCGGGCAGCTCCAGCAGTTCCGGTCCCAGGTCGTCGATCGCCTGCCCGACGCGGATGCCTCGCTCCTCTCGCATCTGCACCTGATGCCGACCTGCGGAACGCAGTACTACCGTCTCGGCAGCGACGGCATCGAGACCGTGTACGCCCACTCGCTCACCGACGACGAGAAGACGCGCGCGCTCACGGCAGTCCGCGAGGAGGCCGAGCGACTCGGCCTGTGGGAGGCCGAGCCATGGGGCGACATCCTGGAGGACCGCGGTTCCCAGATCACGTTCTCCGCCCTCGGCCAGACCGCCCCGCTCGACGCGAAGATGGCGTGGGATCCCACCGGCGAAAAGAAGAACAGCCTCCGCGAGGCGGTCGCCGCTCGCATCCCCGACCTCGAAGTGCGCTCGGGCGGGTCCACGTCGGTCGACATCACGCACCGCGGCATCGACAAGGCCTACGGCATGCGTCAGCTGGCCGACGCCACCGGCATCCCCCTCGACGACATGCTCTTCGTCGGCGATCGTCTCGACCCGGACGGCAACGACTACCCGGTCCTCGCCATGGGCGTCGAATGCCACGCGGTACACGGGTGGGAAGACACCGCCGACTACCTCGACGCGCTGATCCCCACGCTGCCCCTGCGCGCCTGACCGGGGGTCAGAGGATCTTGCCGATGGGCTCGCGCTTCTCGGCCTGGAATCGGTCCTCGGTGCGACCGTACGCCCAGTAGCCCGACAGCGACACCTGCGACCGGTCCAGCGCCCACCCGGCGAAGAACACCTCGCGGAGGGCCTTCATCGCCTCGCGCTCCCCGTGCGCGAAGACCTGCCCGCGCCCGTCGGGTACCGTCCAGCCCGCGACGGCGTCGACGAGCACGCGGGACGTTCCCGCGGCGGGCTCGCCACGGTGGAGCCACACGATCTCGACGTTCTCGGGCGCCACGAGCCGGAGCTCGTCGCCGACGCCGGCCACCTCGAGGAAGGCTGCACCGCGCGCGTCGGGCCCCAGCGCTTCGAGCGCCGCGGCGATCGCCGGCAGAGCGGACTCATCGCCGGCGAACAGATGCCAGGATGCCTCGGGGTCGGGGGCGTAGCCGCCACCGGGCGAGGACACCACCATTCGGTCTCCCGGCTGCGCCGTGGCCGCCCAGGGGCCGGCGAGTCCCTCGTCGCCGTGGACGACGAAGTCGATCGAGATCTCGTCGCCGTCCACCGCACGCACGGTATACGTGCGCGTCACGGGCAGGTCGTCGGGCGCGAGGGTCTCGCGCAGCGCCGCGAGGTCGTAGGGCGGCTCGAGGCCCAGCTCGGGCTTCACGAAGGTGATCTTCACGTAGCGGTCGGTGTGCGGGCTCTCGCGGAACGCCGTGAGGTCGGCTCCGCGCGCACGCACACGGACGAGGTGCGGCGTGAGCCTCGAGGTCGACACGACCTCCAGCACGTGCTGCGGCCGCGGCGGCCGTGCGGGACGTTCATTCATGCGGCATCGGCCTCTCTCTTCGTCGCGTGCACGCCCAGAGCGACGGCCACCTGCGCGGAATAGCCCGCGATGTGCGCACGGATGCGGTCACGCGCAACGCTCGCGTCTCCGTCCGCCACCGCCTCCACGACCGCACGGTGCTCGGCGCGCAACCGCGCCGACGTCGACTCCCAGTCCTCCAGCAGCGCCGCTCCCGACTGGGTGTACGACTCGATCGAACTACGGAGCCCCGCCATCATCGCGGCGACCACCGCGTTGCCCGACGCCTCCGCGAGCGCTTGATGAAAGCGGGCGTCGAGCGCGAGGAAGTCCTCGCGCCGCAGGGCCTCGGCATCCATGGCATCCAGGATGCCGTGGACCTCGGTGAGGTCGGCGTCCGAGGCCGCGAGCGTCTCGGCGACGTCGCCCTCCAGCACGATGCGTGTGCGGACGACGTCGTCGAGGGGGAAGCCACTGGCCGCCACCTGGAGCCGGAGGAACGCGGCGAGACCTCCGCGCGGGGTGGTCACGATCATCGCGCCGGCCGAGGGGCCGGAGCCCGTGGCGGTGCGCACGACGCCGAGCACCTCGAGCACGCGGATCGCTTCACGCACGCTGGAGCGGCCGACACCCAGTTGCGACGCCAGTTCGCGCTCGGGGGTCAGACGATCGCCGGGCGCCAGTCGTCCCTCGCGGAGGTCGCCCTCGATGCGTTCGAGGACCACCTGCCACGCGCGCAGTTCGGAATCCGGCACGGCGTCTCCTTCGTCGACCACAGACCGCATTCTGTGGCCTGACCACACAACCTTACGCGCGCTGATCAGCCCTCAGACGGGGTTGCGTATCCCGCCGGGTTCCGTGTCTGCCAGTTCCAGTAGTCGCGGCACGCGTCGTCGATCGTCAGACGCGTGCGCCATCCGAGCACCTCGGCGGCCTTGGTCGGATCGCAGTAAGTCGCCGCGACATCGCCGGGACGCCGGGCGAGGATCTTCTTCGGCAGCTCGTGGCCGACGGCCTTCTCGAACGACGAGACGAGCTCGAGGACGCTCACGGGTCGCCCGGTGCCGAGGTTGAAGATCTGGTGACCGGGCTGCGCCTGCTCGAGAG
This sequence comes from Microbacterium canaveralium, assembly GCF_047238045.1. NCBI lineage: Bacteria > Bacillati > Actinomycetota > Actinomycetes > Micrococcales > Microbacteriaceae > Microbacterium > Microbacterium canaveralium. The sequence goes on from NZ_JBDFMA010000003.1 coordinate 2,413,268, forward strand.
CGATCACGTGCCCCTCCGCGAGATCGACCACGTGGATGTAGTCGCGGAGACCCGTGCCGTCGGGGGTGTCGTAGTCGTCGCCGAAGACGCCGATCTCGTCCAGGGTTCCGATCGCCACCCGCGAGACGAACGGCATGAGGTTGTTGGGGATCCCCGCGGGGTCTTCGCCGATCAGACCGGACGGGTGGGCCCCCACCGGGTTGAAGTACCGCAGCACCGTCACGTTCAGATCGGGGTTCACCCGGGCGACGTCGGCCAGGACGACCTCGTTCATGCGCTTGGACTTGCTGTACGCGTTGGAGAGATCGACACTCGTCGTCGACTCCTCGGTGAAGGGCAGATCGGCCGGGTCGGAGTACACCGTGCCCGTGCTCGAGAACACGAACGAGCGGATGCCACGGGCGATGCCGACACGCAGGAGGGCGAAGGTCGTGTCGAGGTTGTTGGAGTAGTACTCCAGCGGCTTCTGCGTGGACTCCCCCACGGCTTTGAAGGCGGCCAGGTGGATGATCGCGTCGATCGGACCGTACTCGTCGAACACGGCCGTGACGACGGAATCATCCGCGGCATCGCCCACCACCAGCGGCGCCGACTTGCCGGTGATCCGCTCGACCCGCTCCGCGGCGACGGGGTGGGTGCCCGACAGATCGTCGAGCAGGACGACATCGTGACCGGCCTCCAGCAGGGCGACGGCCGTGTGGGCTCCGATGTAACCGGCACCGCCGGCCAGAAGTACGCGCATGAGTCCAGGCTATCGGCCGTGGCCTCGCCGTCCGGCCGGGTCAGCGACCGTCGAGCCGCCCGCCGGACTCGCGCAGGTAGCAGGCGGCGCACATCGACTCGTACGTGACCTCGCCCTGGATCTGCCCCTCGTCGATGGCGACCTGGTCACCGTCGAACACGAATCGACCGCCGACCAGTCTCGCGTTGAAGATCGCCTTGCGTCCGCAGCGGCAGATGGTCTTGAGCTCTTCCAGGCTGTGCGCGATCTCCATCAGACGCGCCGACCCCGGGAACGCCTCGGTGCGGAAATCGGTGCGGATGCCGTACGCCAGCACCGGGATGCCGTCGAGCACCGCGATGCGCAGGAGATCGTCGACCTGCGCGGCGGTGAAGAACTGCGCCTCGTCCACGAGCAGGCACGCCACGGGCGCCTTTCCCGCCGCCTGGTGGAACACGGCCCGGAGGTCGTCGTCGGGGCCGACGAGGAAATCGACCGGGCGAGTGACGCCGAGCCGGCTGTCGATCTGATCGGCACCCTTGGTGTCGATCTCGGGCTTGGCCAGCAGCACTCGCTGGCCGCGCTCCTCGTAGTTGTACGCCGCCTGCAGCAGCGCCGTCGACTTTCCGGAGTTCATCGCCCCGTAGCGGAAGTACAGCTTCGCCATGAGCGACTCAGGCGTTGATCGCGAGCGCCTGCGCCGTGGCATCCAGTTCGGCGCGCGCCGCGTCGGGACGCGTGTTGAGCGTCTCGCCGTAGCTGGGGATGAGCTGACGCAGACGCGGCTCCCACTCGGGCATGCGCTCGGGGAAGCAGGTCTTGATCAGCCCGAGCATGATCGAGACGGCGGTCGAAGCGCCCGGCGAGGCGCCGAGAAGCCCGGCGATGGAGTGGTCGGCCGAGGTGACGACCTCGGTACCGAACTGCAGCACACCGCCCTTGTCCTTGTCGCGCTTCATGACCTGGGCGCGCTGGCCGGCGTCGAGCAGCTCCCAGTCCTCCGCCTTGGCGGTGGGCATGAACTCGCGAAGGCTGTCGACCTTCTTCGCGTGCGTCTTCAGCAGTTCGCTGATGAGGTACTTGAGCAGGCCGGGGTTGTCGACGGCGACCTTCAGCATCGGGAGGAGGTTGTGGGGTCGCACCTGGGTGACGATGTCGAGCATCGACCCGTTCTTCAAGAACTTGGGGCTGAAGGTCGCGAACGGTCCGAACAGCAGCGAGGTCTCACCGTCGACGACGCGGGTGTCGAGGTGCGGCACCGACATCGGCGGGGCGCCGACCGAGGCCTGCGAGTACACCTTCGCGCGGTGCTGGGCGACGATGGCGGGGTTCGAGGTCTTCAGCCACTGGCCGCCGATTGGGAAGACACCGTAGCCCTTGATCTCGTCGATGCCGGATCGCTGAAGCAGCTTGAGCGCCCAGCCGCCGGCACCGACGAAGACGAACTTCGCCGTGATCGTGCCGGGGGTGTGGCCGATGGTGTGGCGGTACGAGACCTGCCAGCGACCGTCTTTCAGCTTCTTGAGCTTCTTGACCTCGTGGTTCGTGACGACCTCGACGCCCTTCTCACCCAGCCCGGCGAAGAGCTGACGCGTGAGCGACCCGAAGTCGACGTCGGTGCCCGCCGGCACGCGGGTGGCGGCGAACGGCTCACCCTTGCGGCGCTTCTGCATGAGCAACGGCGCCCACTGGTTGATGACGCGCGAGTCCTCGCTGTACTCGATGCCCGCGAACAACGGCTGCTGCTTCAGCACCTCGTAGCGCTTGCGGAGGTAGGCGACGTCCTTCTCGCCCCGGACGAACGTCATGTGCGGGGTGGGGTTGATGAAGGTCGAGGGCTCGTCGAGGACGCCCTCGGACACCAGCGATGCCCAGAACTGACGGCTCTGCTGGAACTGCTCGTTGATCGTGACGGCCTTCGACGGGTCGAGCGGCCCGTCGGGGTTGTCGGGCATGTAGTTCAGCTCGCACAGCGCGGCGTGACCCGTACCGGCGTTGTTCCACGCGTTCGAGCTCTCCTGCGCCACGTCGCTCAGCCGCTCCAGCACCGCGATCTTCAGATCGGGCTGAAGATCCTTCAGCATCGTGCCGAGGGTGGCGGACATGATGCCGCCCCCGATGAGGAGAACGTCGACGTTTTCGGTCACCCGTCGATTCTAGGTGCCGGTCGCAGGTCTCTCGACATCGAGAGATCGGTCCCTTCGATGTCGAGACAACGCGGGGCTCACGGCATCCGGATGCCGGGACTCAGGCGTGCGCGAGAAGCCCCTGTGCGACGAGCTCGGCGATCTGCACGGCGTTCAGCGCGGCACCCTTGCGGAGGTTGTCGTTGCTGATGAACAGCACGAGGCCCTTGCCCTCGGGTGCGGACTGGTCGGCGCGGATGCGACCCACGTAGCTCGGGTCGGTCCCGGCGGCCTGCAACGGCGTCGGCACCTCTTCGAGACGGACACCGGGCGCATCGGCGAGCAGCTCGCGCGCGCGTTCGGGCGTGATGTCGCGCGCGAACTCGGCGTTGATGCTGAGGGAGTGCCCGGTGAAGACGGGGACACGAACGCACGTGCCGGCCACGCGCAGGTCGGGCAGCTCGAGGATCTTGCGGCTCTCGTTGCGCAGCTTCTTCTCTTCGTCGGTCTCGTTCCAGCCGTCGTCGACGAGGTTGCCCGCGAACGGGATGACGTCGAAGGCGATGGGGGCGATGTACTTCTCGGGCTGCGGAAAGTCCAGCGCCGAGCCGTCGCGGACGAGACGCTCGACGTCGCCCTGGGCGAGCACGCCCTCGACCTGGCCGAGGAGTTCCTGCGCGCCGGCGAGGCCCGAGCCCGAGACCGCTTGGTACGTGCTGACGATGAGACGCTCGAGACCCGCTTCGGCATCCAGCACCTTCAGGACGGGCATCGCGGCCATCGTGGTGCAGTTGGGGTTGGCGACGATGCCCTTCTTCGCCTCGGCGATCGCGTGCGGGTTGACCTCGCTCACGACGAGCGGAACCTCGGGGTCCATCCGCCACGCGCTCGAGTTGTCGATCACCAGCGCGCCCGCCTCGGCGAAGCGCGGAGCGTGCGCGCGGGAGCCGGTGGCGCCGGCCGAGAACAGCGCGACCTCGACGCCGGACGGATCGGCCGTCGCGACATCCTCGATCACGATCGAGTGGCCGCCGAAGTCGAGCGAGGTGCCCGCCGAACGCGCGGTGGCGAACAGTCGCAGCTCGCGAATCGGGAACGACCGTTCCGCGAGGATCTCCAGCATGACGGAGCCGACCTGACCGGTGGCGCCGACGACGGCGAGCGAGATTCCGGAATCGGAGATGCGGGTCATGCGAAGTACCTCGGGATTCTTGGGTGAGATCCAGATTCTAGCGGCCCTCGACACGCCGGTCGGATCGCCGCCGCGCGCTGCTCACGCGAGGGCTGCGGCACCGAACGACACGGCGAACCGCTCGCACCACAGATCGACCGTCCGGAACAGGGAGAGATCGACCTCGGCCGGGATGTCGTAGAGCTGATCGCCGAGGTTGCCCTTGATCGGCCCGAGGTCGACGTGGTCGTATCCCGCCGCGGTGAACCACCCGTCGGCGCCCTCGACCACGGGGCCGGCGCTCAGCCAGACATGGACATCGGGGCCGTTCGAGGTCGCGAGGTCCACGAGGGCGAGCTGCCGCGATCCGTCGGGGTTCTGGATCACCCGGACCGCCCCGGTCGTTTCGTGCTCGTGGCTGATCAAGGTCCCGGCGAGGAGGTCGACGGGACCCGCGGGAGTCGTGGGCACCGCGAGTTCGGCCGGCTCCATGCGGGACGCGGCCGACGGCGTGGGCTGGACGGTCGACGCGATCGACGTGGCCGGCTCGGGGATCGCGTCGTCGACGCGCACGTCGACGAAGAGAAGCCAGGGCTGGAAGACCAGGCCCAGCACGACGACGACCGCCAGGGCTGCGGCTGCGCCGATCCCCCACCACCGCCGCGATCGGCGGATCGATCCCGTGCGTGCCATGTCGCGCTCCCTCCGGTGCGCGAAAGGTAGCGTGCCGACCTGCGGACCCGCTGAAAAGTCCGGGGTCAGCGGCCGGTGCCGGCGTGCACGGTCGCCTCGTTTTCGCCGTCGAGACCGAACGCGGTGTGCACGAGGCGCGCCGCCTCGGCGAGGTCGACACCGCGCACGACGACGGAGATACGGATCTCGGACGTCGAGATCATCTCGATGTTGACGCCGGCGAGGCTCAGCGCCTCGAACAGGGTCGCCGAGACGCCCGAGTGCGTGCGCATGCCCGCACCGACGACCGACAGCTTGCCGATCTGGTCGTCGTGCACGAGGCTCTCGAACCCGACGTCGGACTGCTCGGCGGCGAGCGCCTTCAGCGCCTGCGCGGCGTCGGTCTTGGGCAGGGTGAACGAGATATCGGTGCGGCCGGTGGCGGCGGCGGAGACGTTCTGCACGATCATGTCGACGTTCGCACCGGACTTGGCGACGATCTTGAAGATGTCGGCGGCCTTGCCGGGGACGTCGGGCACACCGATGACGGTGATCTTCGCCTGGCTCAGGTCGGTGGCGACACCGGCGACGATGGGCTCTTCCATGGTGGCTCCCTCGGGGACGAGCGGGGACTTCTTCGAGGCGTCGAGCACCCAGGTGCCCTCGCCCGAGCTGAACGTGGATCGGGCGTGGATGAGGACGCCGTGGCGGCGGGCGTACTCGACCGCGCGGATGTACAGCACCTTCGCGCCGTTGGCGGCGAGCTCGAGCATCTCTTCGCTGGAGACCCGGTCGAGCTTGCGAGCCAGCGGCACCACGCGCGGGTCGGCGGTGAAGATGCCGTCGACGTCGCTGTAGATCTCGCACACGTCGGCGTCCAGCGCGGCAGCGAGCGCCACGGCCGTCGTGTCGGAGCCGCCGCGGCCGAGGGTCGTGATGTCGCGGGTGTCGCGGTTGAACCCCTGGAAGCCGGCGACGATGACGATCGCGCCCTCGTCGAGCGCCTCACGCAGGCGCACGGGGGTGACGTCGACGATGCGCGCGGCGCCGTGGGTGGCATCCGTGATCATTCCCGCCTGACTGCCGGTGAAGGAGCGCGCCTCGAAGCCCATCGAGTGGATGGCCATGGCCAGCAACGCCATCGAGATCCGCTCGCCGCTGGAGAGCAGCATGTCGAGCTCACGCGGCGCGGGGATCGGAGCGACCTGCCCGGCGAGGTCGAGCAGCTCGTCGGTCGTGTCGCCCATGGCGCTCACCGCGACGACGACCTCGTGGCCGGCGCGACGCGTGTCGACGATCCGCTTGGCGACGCGCTTGATGCTCTCGGCGTCGGCGACGGAAGAACCGCCGTACTTCTGGACGATCAGCGCCATAAGGGGAACTCCCGGGAGGGACGGGCGTCGGGATGCCACGACGGGGCGTTCGGATGCCACGCCCGAAGGTTCATCTTAGAGCGGCCCGCATGCCGCCGACGTCATGCGGGGAGCCGCCCGGGTCGCGCGGTTAGGATCGTGGCGTTCCACCCCTCCCCCCGAGAGCGATCCGGATGCCCCCCACCACCGCTCGATGGTTGTCGTCGCTGCGCCGTCTCGTCCACGCCGAGGATGCCCTCGCGCCCGAGACGCAGCTCATCGCCGTGATCGACGAGACGCTTGCCACGCGCATCCTCGACCTCGCGATCCGCATCGGCGAGACGATGCTCGTCGTGGGCGCGTCCGCGAGCGATGTGACCGCCACGATCGTGCGAGTGAGCCGCGCCTACGGGCTCGACCCCGTCCACGTCGACGTCACCTACAACTCCGTCACGATCGCGCACAGCCTGCCGGGCGCCGCCCACCCGACGACGCTGCTGCGCGTGGTCCGCGGCTCCGTGCCCGATCACGCCAAGCTGCAGCGCCTGCAGGCGCTGGTCGCGGAGATCACCGACGGCCTCGAGCTGGATACGGCGATCGCGCGATGCCGCGCCATTCGCCGGCTCCCCTTCCGGTACCGCCCCGCGGCGGTCGTCGTGGCGCAGGCGACACTCGCACTCGGAGTCGCGATCATGTTCGGGGCGAACTGGCTCGCGCTGGTGCTCTCCTTCGTCGCGGCAGCCCTCGCCGCGACCACCCAGCACCTTTTCGCGAAAGCGCGCGTGCCGTACTTCTTCGCGCAGATCGCCGGCGGGTTCGTGCTGACCGTGGTCGCGGCGCTCTCGCCGCTGCTGCGCTACACCGCACTGGACGCGGCCGAGACCATTCGGCCGTCGGTGATCGTGGCATCCGGGATCGTCCTGATGCTCGCGGGACTCACCGTGGTCGGAGCGGCCCAGGATGCCATCGACGGCTTCGCGCTGACCGCGACCGGGCGCATCCTCGAACTCACGACCCAGACGCTCGGCGTGGTGCTCGGCATCCTCGCGGGTCTGGAGACGGTGCGCGTCCTCGGGCTCGGAATGTCACCGCCGTCCGCGGCGCTGCCGCTGGGGCCGCTGCCCCTGCAGTTCGTGGGCGCCGCGGTCATCGCGATCGCGGTCGCGATCTACAACGGTGCGGGCATGCGGATCGTCGTGGTGAGCGCAGCGTTGAGTCTGCTCGCCTGGGTGGGTTTCGTCGGCGCCTCCACGATCGGGTTCGAGGTGGCCGCGGCCAGCGGCGTCGGCGCCTTCCTCGCGAGCTTCCTCGGCATGGCCGTCGCCTACCGGCTGCATGTGCCTTCGGTGGCCGTCACGACCGCCGCGATCCTGCCGATGGTGCCCGGGGCGGCGGTCTTCCGCGGGCTTCTCGGGATCGTGGAGTCCGGCGACGACGCGGCGGTGCTGATGGCCGGCGTCACGACGCTCGCGGGCGCGGCGACCGTCGGCATCGCCCTCGCCGTCGGTGCCTCGCTCGGCATCTATCTCGGGCAGCCGGTGCGCGCGACGCTGTCCGGCGTCGTGCGGGCGCGGGCTCGAGCGCGGCGGTAGACGCCGCTGGAGCGACTCAGGTGCAGGCGCCGGCCTGGCGCCCCTCCGGCGTCTTCAGGAGCTCGAGATCGAAGTCGGCCCCGAACCGCAGGTGCTGATCGCGGACCGACACCTCGCGCACGCTGACGGCGCGCGGCAGACTCTCGGCGAGACACATCGGCGGCATCTGCAGAGAGGCGAGGCCCGCGTCGCCGACCCTCGCGCGGAGGTCGTCGGCGGTGACGGTGGTGCCCCCGATCGTGATGGATGCCAGGGCGACGCTCACCCAGCCGCTCTGGAACGCCGGGGTCAACGCCACGCCGACCGGGACACTGCGGCCCGAGGACGTCAGCGACGCGTCGAGCGTCATGTCCGCCCCGCGAAAACCGACCTGCATCTTCCCTCGCGCGTCGTCGGGGATGTAGAACGCGGTCGCCTGCGCCGATCCGAGGCTGTACACCGCAGAAATCCGCTCCATGTCCCAGTCGTCGCGCTCGTCGCCGTGCACACCTGTCAGAGTCGCCGTGACGTCGGCGGTACTCCGAGCGAACGGCGCGTTCGGGATCGACACCCGCACGGTCTCGTACCGGTTCACGATCCCCTGCAGCAGCACCGCGCCCTCGATGCTGACGCCGACGTGCTGCGTGGCCGGAAGCGACAGGTCATCGCGCACGTGGTCCTCGATGGACCGCTCGACATCGGCCCGCGTGATCGCCTCGGCGATCAACAGTGCGGCCGCCACGAACGCGAGAATCGTGAGCACGAGGAGCACGATCAGCCCGATCGGCGTCGAGGACTCGTCCTGCTCTTCCCCGGGTTCCGGCGCCGCGATCGGCGGGAGGACGTCGGTTGAGTCATCCACGAGGGTCATGCCCGTGCCCTTACCCGAAGCGTCCGTTGACGTAGTCGTACGTGCGAGGGTCGACGGGGGCGTCGAACATCGCCTCGGTGTCACCGTGCTCGACGATGTGCCCCGGCTGCCCCTGGGATGCCAGGAAGAACGCACACTGCTGAGACACGCGCTGCGCCTGCTGCATGTTGTGCGTCACGATGACGATCGTCACCTCGTGCTGGAGTTCCCCCATCGTCTCCTCGATGACGCGAGTGGAGGTGGGGTCCAGTGCCGAGCACGGTTCGTCCATGAGGAGCACCTTCGGCTTGATCGCGAGGGAGCGCGCGATGCACAGGCGCTGCTGCTGGCCGCCCGAGAGTCCGCCGCCCGGGGCCCGTAGGCGGTCCTTGACTTCCTTCCACAACCCGGCCGATGTGAGCGACCGTTCGACGAGGTAGTCCTTCTCGTCTCGGCTCGCGCGCACGCCGGTCAGCTTGAGTCCCGCGAGGACGTTGTCGTAGATCGACATCGCGGGGAACGGGTTCGGCTTCTGGAAGACCATGCCGATGTCCTTGCGGGCATCGGTGAGGCGGCGCACGGGGTCGTAGATGTCGTTCCCGTCGAGCAGAACCTCACCCGCGAGAGAGGCGGACGGCACCAGCTCGTGCATGCGGTTGAGGATGCGAAGGAACGTGGACTTGCCGCACCCCGAGGGCCCGATCAGCGCTGTCACCTGGCCAGCCGGCATCGTGAGCGACACGCGGTCGAGAACCTGGTGGTCGCCGAACCATGCCGTGATGCTGCGCGCCTCGAGCGTCGCCAGTGGAGCCTGCGAGGCGAACACCTCGTGCGGCGCCGGCTGGACCGCGACAACCGGAACGCCGCTCGATCCGGCCTCGGATCCCCCGCGGTTCCGGCGAAGGGGCTCGGAGACCGGCGCGGGCGGGACGACGGTGGTGATGTCCTCCTGCGCGGCCGGGGTGGCGGGCAGCACGGGGCCGGGGGGCGTCAGGTCGGGTGTGCCCCCGATGACGCGGGTGATGTCGTCGGACATGGATGCCTCTCAGAGTCAGAGGAGGTTGGGAAGAAGGAGCGTGACCTGCGAGGCCGCGAGGAAGCCGGCCAGGAGCAGGACCGGGACGAAGACGATCCACGTCCGCTGCGCGCCGAAACGCCGGAACGCCCACACGGCGGCCAGTTCGGCGGCGATCAGGAACTGCAGGGCGAAGACGAGGCCCCAGACCGTCGTCGTGTCGGTCGCCATCGGTCGCTGCTCAGGGGGCAGAGCGGCGGTCGTCGTCACCCGCGCGCCGCGTGGCTGTGCCGTACCGACCAGCCGCGCATCGACGTACGCCACGCCGGTGGGGATGTAGGGGGCACCGCGCGCGGTCATGAGCACGAGGCGGCTTTCGCCCGGGCGGAGGTTCGGCAGTGTCGGGTCGCCGGCATAGCGGACGCCCACCACCGAGAACTCCTGCAGGCCCTGCCCGGTGCGCACGGTGATGGCATCCCCGGGGCTCAGCGACTGGATGCCGGAGAACGGTCCGCCGAACGCGGCGCTGCGCGCCTGGAGGAAGCTGACCCCCGCCTGCCCGGGAAGGATGCTGTCCCGCTGGTGACCGATCCCCTGGGCGGTCTCGGCGGAAGATGTTCCCTCGACGATCACTTCGTGCAGACCCAGTCTCGGGATCTCCATGATGCCGACGGGTGCCCCGTCGGGCAGGAGATTGTCGTCGAACGTGTACTCGCTCACGGGGGCCGTTCCGGCCAGCAACTGTTCGCGGAACTGATCTCCCACGCGCTGCTGAGAGACGAGGTGCTGGATGTGGCTGAAGACCGTGACGTTGAGCACGAACATCAGGGTGAGCACGGCCGCGAGGGCGACCGCGGCGCGGACGACGGACTCCGTCACGGTCAATGGCGGGGGCGCCGTCTTCGTGCGCGGGGGACGCCGCGGCGGTCGCGGCACGGACGGGGCGCGACGCGGGTTCCGTCTGACCGGGACGGCAGGCTCCTCGGTGACCGTCATGCGCCCACCGCCAGCGGCACGGCCGCGGTGCCGGCGCGGCGCACGAGCGAAACGGCGACAGCGGCGGCCACCCCGAGAACCATGAGCAGCACGATCGCCCAGGGCAGCACGAAGACGGTCGCGTCACGCGTGAGCGGCGCGAGCTCGACGCCATCGACCTGCGACGGAGGCGTCACGCGCGCGTGGGTCGTCAGCATCGTCCACTGTCCTGCCCCGGACAGGTCAGCGCTCACCGTACGCGTCTCACCCGGCTTCAGGCCGGGAACGGCCACACCGTCGACGTTCGCGATCCGCAGCCCGAGCGGGTTCTCCATCCAGAAGTCCGTTGTGAGGTCGATCGTCGAGGTCGACGTGTTGCGCACGGTGAACCACACCTGCACCACGCCGTCGAACGGATTGATCGACGGCGTGCTCCCGGTCGACAGGCCGCCGACCGAGAGAATGCCACCGAGGTCGACGCTGTCGGCGAGCGTGGCGACCGTCGAGGTCGTCGGCGCCACCGACGACGACGATCCACCGGCGCCGGCCGGCGAACCGCCCCGGACCGCGCCGGAGGAACCACTGCTACCGAAGCTCGATGAGCCGCCCAGGGACGACCCGCCGCCGGTCGAGGTGCCCGTCGTGGGCGCCGAGGTGGGGCCGCAGACCACAGCGGTGAGGCCCACTCCCCCGCTGACCGGCGTCGGTGAGACCGTCGGCGACGGTGTCGGGCACTGGAGGGGGCCCGCCGCCGCCGCGGAGGCCGCCGCGAGCGGCGCGACCACCAGAGCCAGCGCCAGCAAAGCGGCTCCCGCGCCGCGCCGAACCCCGCGTCGGAGGGGCGCGAGTCGGTCCACGGCGCTCACGCGTCCGAGCCGGTGGAGACGGGCTCGCGCTCGGACTCGGCCTTGCGGCGCGCCTCGGCCTCGGCGTACTCCATCCACTCCTTCGCGCGCTTGTCGTTGCGCCGGCGGCTGAAGCGGATGCCACCCCACACCAGGAGACCCAGCACGATGAGCGCGACGAGCAGCCACGGGACCACGAAGAGCACGGTGTCGCGCGACACGCTCGTCAGGGGTCCGGGGTTCTGCGCGGTCTCGTCGACCTTGGGGAACACCGTCACGACGGGGTTGAGGTAGACCCACTGGCCCACGCCCGAGACGGTCGTGGTGATCGTGCGGGTGCTGCCCGGGAGCATCTCGGACACCTCCTGCTCGATGGGAGCGGAGAGCCCGATACCGAAGAGTCCGCGGACCTCTGCTTTGAGGTCTCCCGCCAGAGCGACGTTTCCGGCGTTGCGCACCGTGAACGTGATGGTGGTGTCGCCCGCGAACGGGTTGAGGCTCGGCGTGTACGACGCGGAGATTCCCGCGATGGTCAGCGCCGGCTGGAGGTCACCGGGAACGCGGGCGTACAGGCGCGTTCCGAGTCGGCGGTCGACGATGACCTGACCATCGGGTGACTGGACGGATGCCACGATCCCGCCGGCGTGATCACCGGGCGTCGCGTCGTCGGGCAAGCGCACGGTGAAGGGAATGGTCGTCGTCTCCGCGGGCTGGAGGGTCACCTGCACGGAGGGCGAACCGCTGAAGCTGACCCAGGAGCCGGCGTCTGTCGGCGTCACGCCGGTGTCGAGAAGGCCGAAGGCGCCCTCGTCGGTGTTGAAGGCGTCGGTGGCGTACACGGTGAACGTCTGCGGGCTGGTACCGCGGTTGGTGATGACGTACCCGTCTTCCAACGTCTGCCCGGGGCCGATCGTGTAGTCGAAGCGCGTGCGGATGGGACCGTCGTCGCTGGCGGGCTGCGCCGAGATCCCGATCTCGTCGGCGGGAGCCGCATCTTCGGCGTGGGCCGGGGCGGAGGCGAGGACGACGCCGAGGGCCACGGCAGCGGCGAGGAGCGCCGGGAGAAGGCGGGCGTTCGGGCGCTCCGCGATTCGCAAGATCTGCACGGTATATCTCCCCAGAAATGGCTTACGGCCGCACTGCGCTTCCGCAAACGAGGGCTGAACGAGGAAAGTCCGAGAGGAGGGGCGGCGCCGCCGGCGCCGCCCCTCCCGCGGGATCACTTCGAGACGAGCGTGAGCGTCAGCTTCGAGGTGTAGGTGCCGGCGGGCGTGCCGGCGGGGGCCACGAGCTTCAGGTCAGCGTTCAGCTTCGTGTCGGGCTCCGTCGACGTGCCGACACCGGCCGTGGCGAAGGGCGAGGGGTAGACCGCGGTACCCGCGACCTGCTCCGCACCGGCCGTGGCAGCCGAACCAGCGGTCTTGGTGACCTTGACACCGAAGTTCTTCTTGTCGATGGTGTTCGAACCCGACACGAAGTTGTCGACGGACTGGGTCAGGTCCCAGCCCTTACGGTCAGCCGTACGACGGGTGTCCGCCACGTTGATGCCGCTGATCGAGCCGGTGGACTCGGACAGCTGCGTCGTGCTGTTGATCGCCGTGGTGAGCGCCACCGAGGACGTCGGCACCGTGAAGGTGAGGGCGCCGGGCGCCTCCTGCACGTCGGCCGAGATGTTGATGTCCTTCGAGTCACCGGTGGGTGCCGGGGGCTCGGTGACGTAGGTGGTCGGCTCGTAGGTGTAGTTACCACCGGGCTGGACCGTGATGTGCACGAAGGTCACACCGTAGACAGCGGCAGCGTTCTGGTCGGTGAAGGCCAGACCGAGCGAGTACTGTCCACCGTTGGCCTTGACCGACGCGAGGTTGACACCGGCGGTGTTCTCGGGAGCGAGGTTCGGGGTGAGGACGGTCTTCGTGCCGGGCGCGAAACCGTTGATCGCCTTCGAGACCCACTCCAGCGGCTGGAGCTCCTTGCCGCGGGGCGAGAGGAACACGTAAGGCTGAGCGGCCTGAGCCGGAGCCTGGAAGTACGTGTCGTAGTCGGTGAAGTTGGTGTCCTTCGGGTAACCGAGCACCTGCTGACCCCAGCCGATGGTCGAGCTGCTGGTGAGCAGGGTCTCGTCGCTGTTCCAGAGGTACATCGACTCGAGGGAGGGAGGAGCAGACGTCGTCTGCGTGTCGGCGGAAGCCGAGGACGCAGCGCCACCGGCGATGAGCGTCAGGGCGACGGCGCTGGCGAGAGCGGCCTTCACCTTGGAGATGCGAAGCATTGGTCTATGTGCCTTTCGGGATGAAGCGGATCAACCGGCGGCGTAGGCCGCGATGGGGGTGGTGGAGGAAGGAGCGAGGAAGCCGAACTTGCGCTTGACGGCACCCGGCGCGAACGGAGCGGTGCTGAAGTTGGTGAAGCTCGTGGTCTTCGTCGAGTCGACGAGGCCGGCGAGGACCGCGTCGTACGCCGGGGCACCCGAGTAGGTGAAGGTCGACTGCACCTTCGCGCGCTCAACGATCAGGTAGGTGTCACGACCGAACGTGGTGTTGGCGTAGTACGTCGCGTTGGGCACCAGGGAGGGAGCGGTACCCGTGAAGGGCACCGCGCCGTCGACGGCCGAACCGAGGGCCACCGTGGGAGCGGCGGCAACGGTGTTCACGCCCGAGACATTGTTGGCCTGAGCGACCCAGTTCGCCACCGAGAAGGGGATGATCTGGTTGTCGCCGAGGACGGTCGCGTCGTTCTCGGGGGTGGTGTTGCCGGTGTCGTTGACCGCCGGAGCCGTCGGGGCGCTGCCCGAGTATCCGAGGGCGTTGAGGAAGAACGTGCGGGTGCCCGAACCGGTCTGGGGCAGACGCGGGGTGACGGGAACGCCGTCAATCGAGGTGAGGGTGCCGTCGTAGATGGCCTTGAGCTGCGCGGCGGTGAGGTTCGCCCACGCGGCGGTGCCACCCTTGTAGGCGTACGCCACGGCGTCGCGGGCGTAGGGGACGTAGAGCAGACGACCGTCGGCGTTGGCGTTGGTGCCCGGGCCGCTGGAGCTACGAGCGACGTCGACCTGGCCGACGATCGTCCGAGCGGGGGTGGCGTTGTTGCTCACGGACCAGTTGGCGCCGCTGACCGAGGCGCGGAGGGCGTCGCGGCCCGAGCCGGAGCCGTTGGGACGGGCGAAGTACACGCCGCCCGGCTTGGTCTGGATGGCGGCGGAGCCGAACGCGTCGAAGTTTCCGACGGTCGCACCCGAGGCCAGGATGCGCACGGACGCGCCCGACACCGTGGTGCCGTTCGCGAGGGCGTTCATCGAGTCCTGGAGCGTGTCCGAACCGACGATCGCGTAGCTGTTCGACACCGGCTCCGCGGAAGCCGACGACGCGAAGGCGACGCCCGAGAGGACGATGCCGACGGCCGCACCGAGTGCGGCGATCTTCTTGATCTTCACTGATTGCCTATCTGTGTTGTGGGTGTGATGAGAGGGACTTCGGGAAGGGCAGGTCTGGGTCACGCTCTGCGAGGCAGGCGAGGGATGAGGAGCACGACGAGCGCGGCGATCAGCCCGGCGAGCAGGCTGATGGGGAGCGCGGCGGGCAGGGCACCGGAGTCGGGGTCATCGGCGGTCTTGGCCCCCGCAAGGGCGGCGGCGATGGCACCGGTGGCCTGCGGGTCGGCCGGACCGGCCGCAGCCGGAGCGGTGGGCGATCCGGCGGCCGGGGCGGCGACGTTCGACGTGCTCGATCCGCTCCCCCGGGTGCCGGCCGAAGCCGCACCCGAAGAAAGGCCGGGCCCGGAGTTCGTCGTCGAGCTGGGAGGCGGGGTCGTCGGGCTGGTCGGCGCGATGCCGTTCTCGAGCGCGGTGGCCGCGGCGCGAGCCTGGACCCGCCAGCTGTCCGGCAGCGGGGCGTACCCGCCGGGCAGCTGCCCCGACTGGACGCCGGGGGTCTGACCGGGCTCCGCGGCATACCGCATGAAGTCCGCGTACACCCGGCGAACCGTCGCATCGGTGACGTACGGGCTCGCCGCGGCGTAGACCGGCAGGGCGAGCGGGTAGGCATCCGTCGCCTTCGCCGCCTCGGGCGACGCGGGGTCGAAGGTGCGCACCTGGGGCTGCGTGCTCGAGGCAGTCATGGCCGTCGCGGCAGCGGTGAGAGCGTCGTTGGTCGGGCTGACGAAGTTCCCGGCGGGATTGCGCAGGGATGCCGTGACGAGCTGGTACTTGTCGGCCGCAGCCCCGTCCGTCAACGAGATGACGGCCTGAGTTCCCTGAAGGTTGCGGGGGCTGCGGGTGTAACGGGGAGGGTTTCCGAGAGGGTCCCACGCGCTCAACGTCTGTCCGTCGCCGCGCAGCGTGTAATAGGCCGCGCTGTCGAGGTCGTTGGTGTAGGGACGCCAGGTGACAGAGTTGATGGCGGCCGGACCGTTTTCGACGGCGGGCACCTCCACCGGGTCGGGACGAGGAAAGTTGTCACGCGGGAGCGCGAAAGCCGTGCCGGTCGGGTTCTTCGCGGCATCCGTCGACGCGAAGGGATTGACGGACATCCCCCAGGGGTCGGTCGTGCCGGCGAGGAAGTCGCGGGCGTCCGCGTCCGCCATGACATACGACCACAGGGCGGTCGCCACGTCCGAGCGGCCCTGAGGCACGAGCATGTCCGCAACAGCGACACTCGCGATCGCCTGCTGCGCCCACGCCGGGTCGTTGATCTCGAGGAAGTCGGGGTCGAAGAGCAAGTTCCGCGGATTCTTGCCCAGGTGCGCTCGATCGGCCTGATACGGCAGAGAATCCAGGTACGACGACGTGAGGAGCTTCGCTACCAGCCGCGGGGTGAGCTTCATGTCGGTGAGTGGCAACCGTGACTTCGCCAGCTCCTCGGCGGGGACCGACCCGTCCTGTTTCGGGAAGCGGTCGATGGCGAAACCGACCGTGATCGAACTCAGGCCGATGGGCGCGTAGACGAGCTTGTCGGGATCAGACCCGCCGTAGGCGAATGACGTCAGCGCCAGGGGGGCGCTCGTCGCCGCCGTGTTGGCCGTGGCGACCGCGTCGCTCTCGGTTCCCGTGAGGAGGGTGAAGATGCTGCCGTTCGTACCGGAGCAGAGCGACGGCTGCCACGATGACACCGCCCGGGCGATGACCTCGCTGCCGGCCAGCTGACGTTCCGCCGCGCCGAGGGCGCAGCGCAGTCCCACCGGGCGGAAGTCGAGCTTGATCGCGACGTGATGCTTCCAGTTGTCCCAGAACAGTCCCGAGCTGACGACGGATGCCTCGCCCGTGTCGGTCGTGCCGCGCGGGATGATCACGAGCCAGCAGGGCTGGCCACTCGTCGCGTTGGCGTCGTCCGAGGTGCGCGCACCGCATCCGAGTCCCCGCGACTGGGTGACCGTCTGAACCTCGAACTTCGTGCTGCCGGTTCCGTCGGCTCCGGTCCCCGCCCAGGGCACCTCGTTCGATGTGTACTGCGTGAAGAAGGCGTTGGTGTTCACATCGACGCCCGGGACGCGCTTCCCGTCGACGACCGCGGCGATCGTCTCGCCCGTGGCGGAGCGGAAGGGGATCGCCGTGTAGGCGGGGTCGAAGAATCCTGCTCCGGGCACGGTCGAGGACTCGTCCTCCTGGGCGACGCTCCCGTCCGACCGGTTGCCGTCGCGCCTCGCGCCCGGGGTCCCGAAGGCTCCGTACTGGCACGTCGTGCGGTCGGGTTGTCCCGGGTTCTGCGGGTCGTCTCCCCAGCACTGGGCGATCTGGAGGAAGTTCTCTCCGCCGGACTGCTGCGTCGGCGGGGTCGATTCCTTTCCGCCCGTCCAGCTGATTTCGAGGCCCTGCGCGACCAGACCCTTCGTCTGGGACACCGTGACCGAGAGGTCGGGGAACGGAGAATTCTCCCAGTCCGTGTCGTACGCCTTCGCCGTCACGGTCTCCGCCGTCGACGGCGCGTCGTCAGCGACGGCCGCGCCGGTCGGCAAGACGCCGCCGGCAGTCAGGGCGGCGAAGACGAGGCCGCCGACGAGGGCGCCGGACAGGCCGGACAGCACACGTCGAGCGGCGCGCCCTTCGGGTAGAGCACTACGCACGGGATTCTCCAGGTGACGCGACATCCTGCTCGGGTGCCGACAGCGATGAAATTAAGGTCGGGTTGTGACATCCACGTGAACGATCGACCAACGAGGGATCGCCCATTCATGGAGGTCACATAGCAAAGTAAATGACCAGGTCAGGGGCATTTTCGGGAACGCCGAGCACCGCCCCGGGCGGGGCGGCGATCGGGACCCTCAGCGTCTGCCGGCGCGCGTCGACCGCGTTCGACGGAAACTCAACGGCGGAAGCACGATCGCCGCGAGCAGCAGCAAGGCCGCGGCCAGCATCAGCCACTGCGGGGCCTTCCACCCGTCCTGCGCGAGGGTGAACGGGGAGGAGACGGCGGCGGCCGCGACGCCCCCTCCCCCGCTGCCCGCCACAGCCGACCCACTGACGAGATTTCCGTTCGCGTCGTACACGGCGTCGCCGCCGGCCGCCGCTGGCGCGTCCGCCGATCCTCCGGCCGCG
Source organism: Microbacterium canaveralium (assembly GCF_047238045.1). Lineage (NCBI taxonomy): Bacteria > Bacillati > Actinomycetota > Actinomycetes > Micrococcales > Microbacteriaceae > Microbacterium > Microbacterium canaveralium. The sequence goes on from NZ_JBDFMA010000003.1 coordinate 2,431,092, forward strand.
GCACCACCTGAACCTCCGGCCGCGGCGCCACCTGCCGCGCCCCCCGAGGCCCCGCCGGCCTCGGCCGACGAGCCGCCCGAGCCCGAGCCGGTCACGGGCGTGTCCGTGCCCGCGGAACCGGCGGTACCGGACGTGCACTGGTTGGGGCCCTGCTTGTCACAATCCGCGGGAGCCGGTGCGCTCACCGCGAGCTGGTTGTTCGACGGCGAGTCCCCCGGCTTGAACGTCGGGTTGTTGCACTTGTTGATGTCGACGCCGTTCGCGTTCGCTCCGGGAATGCGCTTGAGCTGCTCGGAGCCCGCGAGCACGAGGTTCATCGGGAGCGGCGAGTACCCGAGCGCCGTGGCGGATTGCTGCCCCTCGCACAGAACGTACTCTGCGAACCCGCCGAGGGTGCGCCCCTTCTCCGCGGTGAAGATGCCGGCCACCTGCGTGGGCACGATCAGGTACGAGTAGCTCGACAGCGGATACGTCCGGGGGTCGCCGTTGTTGTACACGCCGTCGAGGATCTGCGTGAGGTAGTCCGGCGAGCTGGAATCGTTGTTGATCTGCGCCTGCAGGAGCGCCACGGCCACCGACGGGGCGGTCGGTTCGATGTAGTAGCCGGCGGCGTTGAGCACCTTCGCGACGGGAAAGCCGGACTTCACCGCATACGAGTACTCGACGTACGTGATCGCACCCTCGCCGTAGTCCTGGCTGACGTACCCGGCCACACCCAGCGAACCGTTCTGCGCCTTGCCGTTGGGCGGGGTGGGGAACTGCGAGGTCAGACCCCGGGTCCAGATGTCGCCGTGCTGCTTCGACATCCAGAGGGTGAACTGCGCCGACGAGCCGGAGCCGTCCGAGCGGACCACCGGGACGATGGAGCGGTCGGGCATTGCGAGCCCCGGGTTGTCGGCCTGGATCGCGGGGTCGTTCCACTTGGTGATGGCGCCCGTGAAGATCTTGGTGATGACCGCGCCGGACAACCGGAGGTTGGTGACGCGCTTGCCACCGATCTTGAGGTTGTACATGAACGCCGTACCACCGGCGACGATGGGCATATAGGCGTACCCGGTGCCGGGCACCTCGGGCTGCGACCCGTCTTCGGGGTTGGACTGGAACGGGATCTCGCTGATCGCGAAGTCGACCGTGCCGTTGATGAAGTCGCGGCGCCCCGCGGACGACCCCACCCCCGAATAGTTGACCGTCATGCCGTAGTTCTCGCCCACGTTGCGGCGCCACTGATCGAGGGCGTTCTGCGACCACGTCGACCCGGTGCCCGAGATCGGCGCCCACGAGTCGGCGTGCGCGGCCGGCGAGCCGGACGACACGAAGCCCGTGACCACGAGCAGGGCGACGGCGGAGGCCGCCACGAGAGAACGGATGCGGCGGATCACGGGAGGTCCTTCGAAGGGGTCGGGTCGTTCGGGAGGGCCGCAGCGCCGGCGTGGCGCTGTCGGCTCTCGATGCGGGCGAGATCAGCCGCGGACTGAGCGCTACGTGCACGACGCTGGCGGCCGCTGAGCTGACCGGGACCGCGCCCACCGATGATGCGGGCGACGATGAAGAGCAGCAGGACGAGGAGGATGAGGGTCGCCGCGGCACCGAAACCGCGCGCGATCATGTTCGGCTCGGGCGACTTGACGAAGTCGAACACCTGCAGGGGCAGCGAGATCATCGGACCCGAGAACGGGTTCACATTCATCACCGCCGTGACACCGGAGGTGAGCAGGACGGGCGAGGTCTCGCCGATACCGCGCGCGGTGCCGAGAATCACCGCCGTGACGAGACCCGAGCGGGCGGTCGGCAGCACCACGTGCCACACCGTCTTCCACCGCGACGCCCCGAGCGCGTACGAGGCTTCGCGGAGGTTCCCCGGCACCAGGCGGAGGACGACGTCGGACGCACGGATCACGATCGGCAGCATCATCACCGTGATCGCCAGTGACGCGGCGAAGCCGGAGCGCTCGTGCGTGATGAGCTGGATGACGGCGGAGTAGACGAACAGACCCGCAACGATCGAGGGCAGGGCCGTCATGGCATCCGAGATCGTCCGGACGAATCGGGCGAACCGGCCGCCGATCTCGTTCATGAACACGGCGGTCGCGATCCCCAGCGGGACCGTGATCGACAGGGCGATCGAGATCTGGATCAGCGTGCCGACGATCGCGTGCGCGATGCCGCCGACGCTGAGGGGCTCGAGAGGACCGGCCGACTCCATCGTCTGCACGAACGAATTCAGGTTGACCAGCGCCGGCAGGCCGCGGAACACCGCGAAGCAGACCACGAACACGAGGGCGGCGATGAGAATGGATGCCGCGCTGTAGAGCAGCGCCGTCATCACCCGGTCCGTGACTTCCTGTCCCGTCGCGCGCAGCGCCACGAGCATGGCGTAGATGACGATGAACAGCAGGTAGGTCACGATCGCCCACCCGACGGCGCCCGTCATCGGCGTGAACCATCCGAAGAGGAGCGTGGCAACGGCGAGCGAGGCGCCGAGAGCGCCCGTGAGGTTGAAGGTGTCCTCCGCGGTCGCCCCGCTCATGCGGCGGCGAGGTCCGATGGGTTCGTCGCCCGGCGCGGGGCGGAAGGTGCGCCGGGGTTCCGCGGTGCTCGCATCACCCGCCCGGCCCCGAGGGTGACCGCCCGAGGTGATGACGGTGGTGATCGTGTCGTCCATGGGTCAGCCTTCGCTCTGCGCGCCCGACCGCGAACGCGCGACGATCGAGGAGGCGGTGAAGTTGATCACGAGGGTGATCAGGAACAGGGCCAGACCGGCGGCCATGAGCGCGGAGAGACCGAACTCGCTCGCTTCGCCGTATCGGAGGGCGATGAGGGCGGAGACCGAGTTGCTACCGGTCTTCAACACCTGCCAGTTGATCGTGAAGATCGGCGAGATGATGAGGTAAACGGCGATCGTCTCGCCGAGAGCCCGGCCGAGACCGAGCATCGTGCCACCGATCATGCCGCCGCGCCCGAACGGGATCACCACGGTGCGGATCATGCCCCACCGCGTCGATCCGAGCGCCAGCGCCCCCTCGCGCTCGCCCACGGGAGCCTGCGAGAAGGCCTCCCGCATGACCGATGTCTGCGTCGGCGCGACCATCAGGGCCACGACGATCCCGGCGATGAACGCGGACGACGTGAACTGGCTGGCATCCGTCATACGTGCGCCGTCGGCGTCGGTCACAGCGAAGATCGGGATCCACCAGAAGTAGTACGAGATCCACTGCGCGACGGGGATGACGTTCTGCTGGAGGAAGAAGAGCCCCCAGAGCCCGTACACCACGCTCGGGACCGCCGCCATCAGGTCGACCAGCGAGATGAGGATCGACTTCAGCCGAGGGGGGATGACCTCGGAGATGAGCAGCGCGGTGCCCGTGGCCAACGGAACTGAGAAGAACATCGCCACCAGCGCGATCGTCACGGTACCCGAGAGCACGGCCGCGATGCCGAAGTTCTGCGTCTCCGGCGACCACTCCTGGGTCGTGAGGAAGGAGAATCCGGCCACCGACAGGGCGTTCGCACCGCGGAGGGTGAGGAAGAAGCCGACCGCGAGCATGATCGCGACGGTGATCCCTCCTGCGGCGAACGCCGTCGTGCGGAACACCGAGTCGGCAACGGACGGGCGCGAGGCCAGCGAGCGGGGACGCTCGGCGTCGCCTGCGGAACGGTCCGTCTCCTCGGGAGCGTCCGCGAAGAGGACCTGAGTGAGGTCCTCGTCGGAGGAGGAGGCGGCGTTCATCCGCGAGCGCGCCGGCAGGAAGGCGCTGCGATGCGCGGAATTCGACTCATGAAGCTTCCTGAGCGGAGGAGCCGGCGGCGGGTTCCGACCGGACGTCGATCATCGTGGGGGTCACGGGTGAACGAGGGACGACAAAAAGACGAAGGAGGCCTTTCCGCGGCATGAGGGAGGGACGTCATGGGGTCGGCTCGGGTGACGGGGTCACCGTCGACGAGGGGGACGGGCTCGGCGTCGGCGTCGGAGCCGACGCCACCACCACGGTGAGAGTGACGGTGGATCCCAGCCCTTGCCGTGTGGCCGCCGCGGGCTCCATCGACGCCACGGCTCCGACGACCCCGGAGCGTTGTGCCCGCACCACAAGGGGGACGAGACCCGCCGCGGACACCCGGGCGATGGCATCCTGCTCCGCGTATCCGACGACGTCGGGAACGCCATTCCATCCGCTGGCCACCGCGAGATCGATCGTGCTGCCGGCAGGAACTTCGGCACCGGGCTGAGCGGACGTCGAGAGGACCGTCTGGGCCGGCGCAGTGCCGTCCTGAGGGACGTGCTGCCCGTCGACGAGCCCCTGACCGCGCAGCACGGCCACGGCCTCGCTCACGGCCAGTCCACGGACGTCGGGCACCGGCACCAGCGTCGGGGCGGAGATCGAGGGCGCGGGCGGCGCGACCGAGGGCGTCGGGGTGACGGCAGCGGTCTCTCGCGGGGCCGTCGCCTCTGCGACCGCCGCGCTCGTGGGCGCGGATGCGGGACCGGCAGCGCCCGGTCGCGCGGCCACCACCACGACCACCCCCAGCACGAGCGCCGCAGCGGTCCCCGCAAGCACCCACAGCCACGGCGATGTCCGTGGTTGATCGCCCGTCTCCGCCACGCGTGGTGCCGGGTCGGCGGCGAGAACTCGAGTGAGGGGGGCGACCGGACGTTGCTCCGCCGCGGGGGCGGGGGCGGCGAGCGGCCCCGACTGTCGCGCGCTCGACCCGAGAGCGCGGGCGACGGCGTCGATCGCGAGGCGCATGCGAGCGGCGTCCGGGAACCGTTCCGCCGGGTCCTTGAGCAGGCCGCGCACGATCACCCGGTCCAGACCCACAGGGATGCCGGGAACGGTCACCGAGGCCGTGGGAGGCAACGCGATCAGATGAGCCTGGACGACGTCTTCGGTGCGTCCGCGGGGGAACGGCGGCGTTCCCACCAGGGCGAAATAGAGGAGGCCCGCCACCTGGTAGACGTCGCCGGCGAAGCCGATCGGTTCGCCACGCAACTGCTCGGGCGACGCGTACGCCGCGTTGCCCACCACGCCATCCCCGGCCGTGCTGCGCAGCACGTCGCCACCACGCGCGGACTCGCCGACCGGGGCGGCAAGACCGAAGTCGACGAGACGGACGTCGCGGATGCTCCCGTCGGGGGCGCGGTCGATCAGCACGTTCGCCGGCGAGACGTCGCGGTGCACGACCCCCGCTCCGTGGAGGATGCTCAAGGCATCCAGGAGCGATCCCACGAGCGTGAGGGAGGCGAGGGGGTCGAGACGCCCCGCGGTCCGAACCGACTCGGCGAGGGAGATGCCGCGCACGAGCTCCCAGGCGGTCCACGTGCGCTCGGGACTCAGCCCATCGCCGCGTGACCGCAGGGCGCACAGGTGGGGATGAGAGAGGCCCTCGACGATGGTCGCCTCGCGAAGGAACGCCCGTGCGAGCGCCGGGTCGGAAGCCAGGTGCGGATGCAGGACCTTCAGCGCGACATCCTCGCCGGTGATTCGATCGACCGCCTCGTAGACGGAGGCGGTCGCGCCCGAGCCGAGCAGACCGAGGATCCGAAAGCGCTCCGAGACGTCGAGGCCCTCGGTTCCGGCTGCGGTGCCGTCAGTCACGGATGTCGATCGTCTCGCGCGTCTGACGATGGCGACGGCCGGACCGCGTGCCGATGCTCACGGCGCGCACGATGCTCGCCCGCGCGAGGTTGTCGCGCGCGGCGCGCGCCGCGGCCGCGGCCTCACCGGGCGATTCGTACCAGCGCGAGCAGATGAGCACGGGTTCACCGTTCAGTCGGAGCGCCCACCCGTGGGTCATCGGTGACGGCCCTCGCACGACGGATGCGGTCATCTCGGCCGCGCGTGCACTCATCTGCTCGGCGTCTGCCCAGGCGTGGTGGGGTGACGGGTGCAGGTCGCATCCTCGCCCCAGTTCGCGGTTGTTGGTCGCCAGGAGGCGCCACACACCGAAGACACCATCACGGTGGGGAGCGTCCGCGCGGTTGACGGTGAGCGATGCCGGGGCGGCGGCATCGGGCAGCAGGCGCGATCGGAACGACAGCCACGCGACGAGCATCGGGTCGGTGGGTGATCGGAACGTGTCGAAGACGACCCGCGCGGTTGCGATCGGTCGTGCGGAGAGCTGCTCGCTCACGGAGGACCCCTGTCTGGCGGACCTGTGCACCGGGTTCGGGTTCTTCCGGCGCGGTTCCGCAGGGACGAACGTGCTCTGGTTGCATGGCCGCACGCGGAGCAACGGGTGAACGATCGGTTCACCAGGTCTCAACGCTCGCCTCAGCGCATCGGGAGGACGGTGACGTCGGCCGACGCGATCCCCGCCCAGCGGGTCGGGCGCCGCGAACTCGCGAGAATCAGAGCGTGCGTCGGCCCTCGAACGCCCGGCCGAGGGTGACCTCGTCGGCGTATTCGAGGTCGCCTCCGACGGGCAGACCGGATGCCAGGCGCGTCACGCGGATCTCGAGCGTGTGCAGGAGTCGGCTGAGGTACGTCGCGGTCGCTTCGCCCTCGAGGTTCGGGTTCGTGGCGAGGATGACCTCCTGCACGGTGCCGTCGGCGAGGCGTTGCATGAGCTGGGTGATGCGCAGGTCGTCGGGACCGATACCGGCGATCGGGCTGATCGCGCCGCCCAGGACGTGGTAGAGCCCGCGGAATTCGCGAGTGCGTTCGATCGCGGCGACGTCCTTCGCGTCTTCGACGACGCAGATCAGGGCCGCATTGCGACGCGGGTCACGGCAGATCGAGCAGCGATCCTGCTCCGAGACGTTGCCGCAGATCTCGCAGAACTTGACCTTTTCGCGGATCTCGCCGAGGAGGGTCGACAGTCGGGACACGTCGAACGTCGGCGACTGAAGGATGTGGAACGCGATGCGCTGCGCCGATTTGGGCCCGATCCCGGGGAGGCGACCGAATTCGTCGATGAGGTCTTGGACGATGCCGTCGTACATCAGGTGAACCTCGTCGGGGGCTCGTAGGGCTCGTCGCGCACGTAGTTGGCCCCGAGCATCTGGCGCACCACGGCCTCACCGTAGCGCTGCACTCCCCCGCGCAAGGGGGCCATCCGCGGCACCACGACCGGCGGGATCGGCAGGTCGGCCTCGTCGTCGGGGGGCGGGATGACATCGTCATCGTCGAGCTCGTCGGGGGCGGACACCGACGCGACGACGTCGCCGGACGGAAGCACCGCGCCCTCGAACGGCGGCGGCGCGATGCGCGGGACGGCCCGACCCACCGCCTCCTCGGGCTCGTCGTCGACGGCGAGGGCGGTGGCGGCGGACGGCACGGACGCGGTGGCCGCCGACCCGGGGGGCGGGGTGGACGTCGCGGCGGGGCCGGATGGTGCGGGCGCCACCGGGGCGGATGCTGTCGGCGCACCGGTAGTCGGTGCGCCCGGAGTCGGGGCACCGGTCGGGGCGGAGGCCATTGAGGCGGATGCCGTCGGGGTGGATGTCGTCGGGGTGGATGTCGTCGGGGTGGATGTCGTCGGGGTGGATGTCGTCGCGGCACCGGGTATCGGGGCGACCGCCCAGTCGGTGACCGACGTCGACGCGTACGACGTGGACGAACGCGGGGCCGAGCCCTCCTGGGAGCCTCGCGTGCCGCCGTCGCCACCCGGCGCGGGTGAGCGTTGCGGCGCGCCGCCCGAGCCACCGGGGCCGGCGTCACCGTCGAGACGAGCGAGGTACTTGACCCGGATGCCGAGCACCGATTGGATCGCCCGCCGGAGGTCTTCGCTGGGGCCTCCATCGGCCGACCGCGTCTTGAACGCGGTGAGGTCGGAGCCCGTGCGGAAGCCCAGCGTCAGGACGTCATCGTCGAACGCGAGGACCGACGCGGTGGACACGACGAGCCACGATGTTCTGCTGAGCGCTTCGAGCTGAGCGAGCACCTCGGGCCAGGCGTCGCGCACGTGCGAGAGCTCCAGCGGCCCGACCGGCGCGACCGGAGGGGTCGGGGCCACCGGCTCGAGCGGGGAGGCATCGTCGGCGTCCACGGTGGGCGCGACGTCGAAAGGGTGAGGTTCGGCAGGGTGCGGGTCGGCAGGGTGCGGGTCGGCAGGGTGCGGGTCGGCAGGGCCGGGGGACGATGACGATGTGGCCGGGGGTGCGTTCGCGGCGGTCGGCGCCGCGGGCGCGGAAACCGGTGCGTCGACGTCTTCCTCGATCGGCGGCGGTGCGTCACCGTCATCGAACGGAGGCGGGGCATCGTCGTCGGATGGGGCGTCCTGCCGCGGCTCGGCGTGATGTGGCGCCGGATCATCGACGGGTATCGCAGGCGACGCCACGGGCGGGGCGCTCGGCGGTGCCACGGAAGGGCCCCCCGGCGACGCCACGCGCGGGGCACTCGGCGACGCGACGGAAGGCGCGGCGATCGTCGGCCGGGCGACGGCGGGTGCGTCGTCGGGCGAGGCTACGACCGGCACCGCTGCCGACTCCGTCGCGCGGCCCGGCGGCGCGACAGCCGGAGCGACCGCACCGGGGTTCGCAACACCCGGGGACGCAACACCCGGCGATGCGACGGTCGGCGATGCAACGGACGGGGACGTGACCGCGGGGGCAGCGGACGGCGGGGCTGCGGCAGCCGAGGCGGCGCGACTCGTCGGCGCGGCAGACGTCGCGGGTGCATGCTCGGCCGCGTGCGTCGAGGCGGCGGCCGGCGACGCCCCCTGCGAGACACCCGCGTGCGTGAGGACCCGTGCGACCAGGAGCTCGAGCTGCAACCGCGGAGACGTGGCTCCGGTCATCTCGTCGAGCGCGGCGACGACGAGGTCGGCCGTTCGCGACAGTCGCGCGACGCCGAACGCCGTGGCCTGGCGGCCCATGCGCTCGAGCTCGTCGTCCGGCACCCCGCGCAGCACCGCGGAGGCACCGGCACCCGTGGCGGCGACGACGATGAGGTCGCGCAGACGCTCGAGCAGATCGTCGACGAAACGGCGGGGATCCTGACCGGTCTGGACGACGCGGTCGACCGCCGCGAAGGCGGCCGCCCCGTCGAGCGCGGCGAAGGCGTCGACGACCTCGTCGAGCAGCTCGGAGTGGGTGTAGCCCAGGAGGGCGACGGCCCGCTCGTAGTTCACGAGGACGCGGTCGTCGGCATCCCGATCGGATCCGGCGATGAGCTGATCGAGCAGGGAGAGCGTGTCACGCGGCGACCCGCCGCCGGCGCGCACGACGAGCGGCAGCACACCCGCCTCGACGGCGACGCCCTCGGTCTCGCAGAGCTCTTGCACGTACTCGAGCATCGCCGCCGGCGGAACGAGGCGGAACGGGTAGTGGTGCGTGCGCGAACGGATCGTGCCGAGCACCTTCTCGGGCTCGGTCGTGGCGAAGATGAACTTCACGTGCGCGGGCGGCTCTTCCACGAGCTTGAGCAGGGCGTTGAATCCCTGCTGCGTGACCATGTGCGCCTCGTCGAGGATGAAGATCTTGAACCGGTCGCGGGCCGGCGCGAAGATCGCCCGCTCACGCAGGTCGCGCGCGTCGTCGACACCGTTGTGGCTCGCGGCGTCGATCTCGACCACGTCGAGCGACCCGCCGCCCCCGCGCCCGAGCTCGACGCAGCTGTCGCACTCGCCGCACGGAGTGTCGGTGGGCCCCTGCGCGCAGTTCAGGCAGCGCGCGAGAATACGGGCCGAGGTCGTCTTGCCGCAGCCGCGAGGCCCCGAGAAGAGATAGGCGTGGCCCACCCGGTCACTGCGGAGGGCGGTCATCAACGGCTCGGTCACCTGCGACTGCCCGATCATCTCGCCGAACGCCTGCGGGCGGTAGCGGCGGTACAGGGCTGTCGTCACTCCCCCAGCCTACGGCGTGCCACCGACATCGCGTCTGGCGCGGCCCCCGCAGGGCACCTCCGCCCGCCGCCGGGCTCCGACCCCCACCCCTGGCATCCGCGAGACTTCATCGCGCCGACATCTCCCTTGCAGCGTGCGGGGCACATGTCGGCGAAATGAAGTCTCGGCGAACCTGCCCTCCCGGAACGGCGAACGCGGCGACGCCCGGGAGGGCGCCGCGGCGTTCGAGACAGCGAATCAGGCGTCGAGGCCGACGGACACCGGCTCGTCGTCGCTCGAGACGAGCGGGATCGCCGCCGTGACGATCGGGACCGACGCCGACATCAAGGTGCCGTCCTCTCGAACCGAACCCTCGAGCTGACGGATCGACGGACGTCCAGGGATCAGCGGCCCCTGGCCGTGCAGCGCGACGCGGACGGTTTCGCCCGGGGCGACCGTGTAGTCCACACCTCGCACGGCGAAGTCGACGGGGGCGCCCTCCTCTCCGGCGTGCAGGGTCAGCGCACCGGAAGTGAGCGTCACGTTCAGGCGCGTCCCGTGCCAGTGCAGCACGTACGACAGCTCGGGCCAGTCCGCCGGAAGACGCGGGTCGAACGTCAGACGGCCGAAGTGGTCCCGCATGCCGCCGAATCCGCTCACGAGCGCCGTCCACACACCGCCCGCGGAGGCGACGTGCACACCGTCGGAGGCGTTGTGGTGCAGATCGCCGAGGTCGACGAACGCGGCCTGACGGAAGTACTCCAGCGCGAGGTCCTGGTACCCGACCTCAGCCGCGAGGATCGACTGCACGACCGCCGACAGCGTCGAGTCGCCCGTGGTGAGCGGGTCGTAGTACTCGAAGTCGGCGAGCTTCTCGGCATCCGTGAAGTGGTTGCCCTGCAGGAACAGCGCCAGCACGACATCGGCCTGCTTGAGCACCTGGTACCGGTAGATCACCAGCGGGTGGAAGTGCAGCAGGAGCGGGCGCTGGTCGGGCGGGGTGTTCTCGAGATCCCAGATCTCGCGCTCGAGGAACACGGCGTCCTGCGGATGGATGCCGAGGGCCGGGCTGAACGGGATGTGCATCGCCTCGGCCGCCAGTTCCCACCGGTCGGGCTCGGACGGGTCGAGGTTCATCCGGTCGGCCATACGGCCGTACGCCTCGGGGTTGTTCTCGGCGAGATCGCGCACCGTGCGTGCGGCGAAGCGCAGGTTGAACCGCGCCATGACGTTGGTGAAGAGGTTGTCGTTGACGACGGTGGTGTACTCGTCGGGACCGGTGACGCCGTGGATGTGGAACGAATCCGGCTCGCTGTCGGGACCTCCGTCGCTTGAGCGCCAGAAGCCCAGGGTCGACCACAGCCGAGCGGTGTCGACGGCGATGTCCACGCCCTCCCGGGCGAGGAACTCCTCGTCGCCGGTCGCGCGGACGTACTTCGCCAGCGCGAAGGCGACGTCGGCGTTGATGTGGTACTGCGCCGTGCCCGCGGCGTAGTAGGCCGAAGCCTCTTCGCCGTTGATCGTGCGCCACGGGAAGAGGGCGCCGGCCTCGTTGAGCTGGTGCGCGCGCTTCCGCGCCGCGGGGAGCATCAGGTACCGCATCCGCAGGGCGTTCCGCGCCCACTGCGGCGTCGTGTACGCCAGGAACGGCAGGACGTAGACCTCGGTGTCCCAGAAGTAGTGGCCGCTGTAGCCCGAGCCTGTGACGCCCTTCGCCGGCACGCCCTGACCGTCGGCGCGGGCCGCGGCCTGCGCGAGCTGGAACAGGCACCAACGCGTCGCCTGCTGGAGGTCTCCCTGACCGCCGATCCGCACGTCCGAGCGCTCCCAGAACGCCGCAAACCAGTCGATGTGGCTCTCACGGAGGGCGGTCACACCGACGCTGCGCGCCCGGTCGAGGGTGCGCCGGCAACGATCGACGAGTTCACCCGCGGGCACGCCGCGCGACGTGTGGTAGCTGACCAGCTTGGTCACGGTCGTGGGAACACCGGCCCGCGCCTGCACGCGGAAGACGTTCTTGGCGATGTCCGGCTCGATGAGCTGCCGCGACGTGTACTCGTTGGCCGTCTCGACCTCGTGATCGGCGACGACGGCGATCGTCATGCCCGACTCGGTGACCTCGTACGAGAGCGCGGACCGGTTGCCGTCCTGCCAGTACTCGCGCGGCTGGAGCACGCGGTCGGTGAGCCTCTCGGTCTTGCGGGGGTCGAATCCGGCCGTCTTGGATGCCATCGGCGAACCGCCGTAGATCCCCTCGCCGTCCTGGCGGTTCAGCAGCTGGCACGCCACCGTCACGGGCGCGTCGGAATTGAGCACCGTGACCGTCAGGCGGAGGACGGCGAGATGCTTCTCCTCGAAGGAGACGAACCGCTCGTCCTCGATGCGCACCTCCTTGCCGGAGGGAGTGACCCACAGGAGCGACCGGCGGAGGATGCCCTGCCGCATGTCCAGCACACGCTCGTACTCCCGCACATCGGCGACGTCGAGCGAGAGGGGCTCATCATCGACGTAGACGCGCATGACCTTGGCATCCGGGGCGTTGATGATGGTCTGCCCGACCTCGGCGAAACCGTACGCCTGCTCGGCGTGACGGATCGGGAACGTCTCGTGGAACCCGTTGATGAACGTGCCCTGCTCGTGCGCGAAGCGGCCCTCGATGGAGTTGCCGCGCAACCCCAGGTAGCCGTTGCCGACGGCGAAGAGCGTCTCGGTGACGCCGGTGTCGTCTGCCGAGAACTGGGTCTCGACGAGGCGCCATTCGTCGATGGGGAAGCGATCGCGATCGATCATCGGGCAGGCCTTCCGGTGTGCCGGGATTCGGGTGGGTCGCGCGGGGCGACGGCTCAGTCTACGAACGCCTGGAGGTCGTCGACGACCACGTCGGCTCCGGCGGCGAAAAGGTGCTCGGCGCCGACCCCGCGGTCGACGCCGACGACGAGCCCGAATCCGGCCGTGGAGGCCGAGGTGACGCCGCTGGTGGCGTCCTCGACGGCGGCCGAGCGCGCCGGGTCGACCCGCAGCATGCGCGCAGCCTCGGCGAAGACATCGGGAGCGGGCTTGGATGCCAGATGGTCGCGTTCGGCCACGACGCCGTCCATCACCACGGGGAATCGATCGCGGATGCCGGCCGCCTCGAGGACCTCGACGGCGTTCTTCGAGCTCGACACGACGGCGATCGGGGTGCCGGCCGCCTGCAGGACGTCGAGGAGCGCGACGGACCCCGGGTAGGGGGCGATGCCCTCGGCGCGGAGGATGCGCGAGAACACCACGTTCTTGCGGTTGCCGACGCCGCACACGGTGTCCAGGGCCGGGTCGTCGGACGGATCGCCCCAGGGCACCTCGACGTCACGGCTGCGCAGGAGGCTCGCCACACCGTCGTACCGCTTCTTGCCGTCGACGTGCTCGAAGTAGTCGCGGTCGGTGTAGGGCGGCTGGATGTCCCACGCCGCGAACAGCTCGTCGAACATCTCTTTCCACGCGCGCATGTGCACTTCGGCGGTGGGCGTGAGCACGCCGTCCAGGTCGAACAGGACGGCGTCGTAGGAGGTCAGGTCGGGCAGGTCACGGCTGTCGGTCACGGCGGACTCCAGATCCCGGGGCGGGAGACGCGGTCACGACGATGCGCCGCCGTTCCAGCGTAGTGGTGAGGGGTGTTCGCGATCGGGTCAGGAGGCGACCGACAGCGTCTGGCGGGCGATCTCGAGCTCTTCGTTGGTCGGGACGACGAGGACCTCGACGCGCGACGCATCGGTGGAGATCCGACGGATGCCACGCTCCCGTGCCGCGTTGCGCTCCGGGTCGAGCTCGACGCCCGCGAAACCGAGGGTGGCCACCGCTTCGGCGCGCACGCGGGCGGCGTTCTCACCGACGCCGGCGGTGAAGGAGATGACGTCGACACCGCCGAGCTGTGCGAGGTAGGCGCCCGCATACGCGCGGAGCCGGTGGACGTAGACGTCGAACGCGAGCTGCGCGTCGGGGTCGCCGGCGTCGCATCGCGCCGTGAGGTCGCGCATGTCGGAGACGCCCGCGAGACCGACCAGGCCCGAGCGCTTGTTCAGCAGCGCGTCGAGATCGGCGATCGAGAGATCGGCGCGCCGCGCGAGCTGGAGCAGCACGGCGGGGTCGAGGTCTCCGGACCGCGTGCCCATCACGAGGCCTTCGAGCGGGGTCAGGCCCATCGACGTCTCGACCGACCGCCCGCCCTCGATCGCCGTGACGGACGCGCCGTTGCCGAGGTGGAACACGATCTGACGCAGGTCGGCGAGCGGGCGTCCGAGGAACGCGGCCGCGGACTCGCTGACGAACTTGTGGCTCGTGCCGTGGAAGCCGTATCGGCGGATGCGATGCGCTTCGGCGAGCTCGCGGTCGATGGCGTACGTGTACGCCGCCGGCGCGAGCGACTGGTGGAACGCGGTGTCGAAGACCGCGACGTGCGGGATGCCCGGGAACGCCTTCTTCGCCGCCACGATCCCGGCCAGGTTCGCGGGGTTGTGGAGCGGGGCGAGGACGGAGAGCTCGTCGATGTTGATCTCGACGAGGGGCGTCACGAGGGTCGGCTCGAAGAAGCGTGCGCCGCCGTGCACCACGCGGTGTCCGACGGCCACCGGCGGCCGCTCCTCGAGGGAGGGGCCGTGCACTGCGAACGCCTCGAGCATGACGGCGAACCCGGCGGTGTGGTCGGGGATCTCGCGCTCGATGGTGGTCGTGGCATCCATGACCGTGGGTGCGGGACCGTCGGCGGAGGCCAACGCGGCGGCCGCGACGGTGTGCGTCGCGACGCCGATCCCGTCGCCGATGCGCTCGACCAGCCCCGAGGCGAGGACGCGCTCGTGCTCCATGTCGAGCAGCTGGTACTTGAACGACGACGACCCGCTGTTGACGACGAGCACGACGCTCACGAGTTGCTCCCCTGGGCCTGGATCGCGGTGATCGCGATCGTGTTGACGATGTCGTCGACGAGAGCGCCGCGCGACAGGTCGTTGATGGGCTTGTTGAGGCCCTGCAGGACCGGGCCGATCGCGACCGCTCCGGCCGATCGCTGCACGGCCTTGTACGTGTTGTTGCCGGTGTTCAGATCAGGGAAGACGAACACCGTCGCGCGCCCCGCGACCTCCGACCCGGGCATCTTGGCCTTCGCCACCGCGGCGTCGGCCGCCGCGTCGTACTGGATCGGTCCTTCGACGAGCAGTTCGGGGGCGCGCTCGCGCACGAGGGCGGTCGCGGCCCGCACCTTCTCGACGTCGGCGCCCGTGCCCGATTCGCCGGTCGAGTACGACAGCATCGCCACGCGCGGCTCGATACCGAACTGCTCGGCGGTCGCGGCGGACGAGATCGCGATGTCGGCGAGCTGCTCGCTCGTGGGGTCGGGGATCACCGCGCAGTCGCCGTAGACGAGCACGCGATCGGCGAGGGCCATGAGGAACACGCTGGAGACGACCGAGACGCCCGGCGCGGTCTTGATGATCTCGAACGCCGGACGGATCGTGTGGGCGGTGGTGTGCGCCGCGCCCGAGACCATGCCGTCGGCGAGCCCGAGGTGCACCATCAGGGTGCCGAAGTACGACACGTCGGTCACCGTGTCGGCGGCCTGCGCATAGGTCACGCCCTTGTGCGCACGAAGGCGCGCGTACTCGGTCGCGAACTTGTCGACATGCACGGCGTCGAAGGGGCTCAGCACCTCGGCGTCGCGGATGTCGATGCCCAGTTCGATCGCGCGCCCGCGGACCTCGAGCGGCTCGCCCAGGATCGTGAGGTCGGCGATGCCGCGCGCGAGAACGGTCGCCGCCGCCCGCAGGACGCGGTCGTCGCTGCCCTCCGGCAGCACGATGCGGCGGCGGTCGCTGCGGGCTCGGTCGACGAGCCCGTATTCGAACATCAACGGGGTCACGACGCTCGGACGCGCGACGCCGAGTTCGCGCGTGAGCAGCTCGGTGTCGACGTGGCGTTCGAACATCGCCAGGGCGGTGTCGTACCGCCGCTGCGAGTCGGCCGCGAGGCGCCCGCGGGTGTTCATGATCCGGACGGCGGTGTCGTACGTGCCGAGGTCGGTCGCGATGATCGGCAGCGACGACCCCAGTCCGTCGATGAGGCGCACGATGGGGTCGGGGAGCTCGAACCCGCCGTTGAGCACGACGCCCGCGAGGGACGGGAAGGTGCCCGAGGCGTTGGCCAGGAGCGTCGCCAGCAGGACCTCGGTGCGGTCACCGGGGATGACGATGACCGCGGACTCCATGAGGCGCGGCAGGACATTGACCATCGACATGCCTGCGACGACGACGCCCAGGACCTCGCGCGTGAGGAGTTCGGGGTCGCCCTTGATGAGCTCGCCCTCGACCGAGCGCAGGACTCCCCGCATCGACGGGGCGATGAGGAAACGGTCCTCGGGGAGCGCCCACACCGGGACGGTGCGACGGGGCGAGGATCCTGCGGCGTCGACGACCGGGCGCACGGAGCCGATGATCTCGTCGAGCTGCGCGGGCTCGGCACGATTGACGACCACGGCGAACACCTCGGCGCGCTCGTGCAGCAGCTCGGGCATCGCCAGGGCGGCGATCTGCCCCACCTCCTGCGGCGTGCGCGCGACGGAGAGCCCGAGCGTCTCTCCCTGCCCCTGCTGCGCGCGGCCGCCGAGCACGAGGAGGACGGGTGCCCCGAGGTTGGCCGCGATCCGGGCGTTGTACGCCAGTTCGGTCGGGCTGCCGACGTCGGTGTAGTCGCTGCCGATCACCACGACCGCGTCGCACTGCGCCTCGACGGCCTTGTAGCGCTCGACGATGCGCCCGAGAGCCGCGTCGGCGTCGTCGCGGACGTCGTCGTAGGTGACGCCGACGCACTCGTCGTACTCGAGGTCGACGCCGTCGTGATCGAGCAGCATCTCGAGGACGTAGTCGCGCTCGGCGGTGGAGCGCGAGATCGGTCGGAACACGCCGACGCGCGGGGTCACGCGACTGAGGGCGTCCAAGACGCCCAGAGCCACCGTGGATTTCCCCGAGTGCCCCTCGGCCGACGTGATGTAGATGCTCTGCGTCACGGCATCCACCCTAGGCGGGGCGAGCGACATCCCGTCGGGGTTGCCTCGGCGTCGAGCGATCAGGATGAGGGTGGGACCGGGAGGAGTCGAGCGCCCGCCCCGCGCAGGTCGGCGGCGCGAGGATCCGCGGGATCGATGTCGGCCACCACCCCCGCAACACCGTCGAGGGGCAGGATCCCGAAGCGCGACGCCGCACCCACCTTCTCCTCGCTCGCGAGGACGTACGTCTCGGCCGCCCGAGCCGCGAGCGCACGCTTCATCGCCGCCTCGTCCGCATCCCCCGTGGTCAGGCCCGCCTCGGGGTGCACGCCGGTCACGCCGAGGAAGAAGACGTCGGCACTCACCCGCTGAGCCGCTTCGACGGCGGCGGCGCCGCACGCCACCGCGGAGTGCTTGAACACTTCTCCCCCGATGAGGAAGACCCGGGCCTCGTGGTGCAAGAGCGCGGCGGCGATGGTCGGCGCGTGCGTGATCACCGTGCCGGCGAAGGTACGAGGCAGTGCGTCGACCAGGGCGAGGGTCGTCGTGCCGCCGTCGAGGAGCACCGTCATGCCGGGCGCGATCAGCTGGACGGCCGCCGCGGCGACGGCACGCTTGCTCTCGAGCGCCACCGAGCCGCGGGTCTCGTAATCGGCGACCGCCGGCGAGGCGGGGAGCGCTCCCCCGTACACACGGACGGCGAGGCCCGCGGCATCCAGCTCCCGAAGATCACGCCGGATGCTGTCCTCGGACAGGTCGAGCTCGGCCGCGACGTCTTTCACGACGAGGCGACCGTCGCGGCGGAGCCTCTCCAGCAGAACGTCCTTGCGCGCGGCAGCCAGCATCACGGTTCACATTCTTGCACGTTTCTGCACTATCGTTCCGACTATGAGCCGCCCGCTTCTGATTCTCATCGCCGGACCGTACGCCTCGGGGACAGACGGCGACCCCGACCGCATGGCCGCGAACCTGCGCCGCCTGGAGGCCGCGGCCTGGCCGATCTTCCGGGCCGGGCATGTCCCGATGATCGGCGAATGGGTGGCGTTGCCGGTGCTCGCGAGCGCGGGGGCGTCGGGGCCGAACGATCCGCTGGCGACCGACGTCCTGTATCCGACCGCCGAGCGACTCCTGCACCACTGCGACGCCGTCCTGCGCCTCCCCGGCGCGTCGCGCGGCGCGGACCGTGACGTCGAGATCGCGCGAGAGCGCGGCATCCCGGTCTACAGCTCGCTCGAGGAGATTCCGGCCGCATGAGCGCCGACCTGCCCGGAACCACCGTCCCCGACCACCGCGGACGCACCGGTCTGCACCTCACCGGCCGCGACCTGGATCGCAATCCCCGCGTCGAGGTCGTCGACGTCGAACTGCTCGCGGCCGGCTGGCACGTCCTGCGCGCGACGACCTTCCGCTACCGCGGCGACGACGGCGAGTGGACGACGCAGAAGCGCGAAACGTACGACCGCGGCAACGGTGCGACGGTCCTGCTCTACGACCTCGCTCGGCGCACCGTGCTGCTCACTCGACAGTTCCGCTACCCCGTCTACGTCAACGACCACCCGGACGGCATGCTCATCGAGACCGCCGCCGGACTCCTGGACGACGACGACCCCGTGACCGCGATCCGCCGCGAGGCCGAGGAGGAGACGGGCGTGCGGGTCGTCGATGTCGAGCCGGTGTTCGAGGTCTACATGAGTCCCGGGTCGGTCACGGAGCGCCTCCACTTCTTCGCCGCCGCGTACGACGGCGCGAGCCGCGAGGGCGATCGCGGTGGTCTCGTGGACGAGGGCGAGGAGATCGAGATCCTCGAGTACGACATCGACGACGCCCTGCGGATGATGCGCGACGGCGAGATCCAGGATGCCAAGACGATCATGCTGCTGCAGTGGGCGGTGATCGACGGGCCGTTCGCGAGGCGCTGAGGCGCGGCATCCGGAGTCGCCCGGGCAGAAAAAAGACCCTCCGCGCACCCGGTAGAGCCTGGTTACCCTTGCTACGTTTCCGTCCTGGGGGAGTTGGCCTGGATGCCGCCACGCGGAGAGCCGGGAACAGTCTACCCGACGTCCCGAAGCCTCACACCACGAGCGGCGCGAGGGCGTGCACGGTGGGTTCGAGGGCGCGGATCACCGCGGCCGGCTCGTCCACGCGGTGCCGTGCACCCGAGAAGCCGAGCGCACCGACCGTGGCACCGGTGTCATCGCGGATCGGAAGAGCGAGGCATCCGGTCGTCGTGGCGATCTCTCCGCTCTGCCGCGTGACTCCGAAGCGCTGGTAGTCGTCCTCGACGGCCGGGTCGACGCTCGCGCCGCTGGTCAGGAGCAGCAGACGCCCCAACGCGTAGCGGGCCGGTTCGCGGGCCATCCGGGCCTCGTCCGACAGCGGGAAGTCGGGGTCGGAGTCGAGGACGACGAGACGCCCGTCGAGGAAGAGCACCACGTGCACGCCCCCGCGCACCGTCCGCCGCGCCTCGGCGAGCACCGCCCGCGCCGCCGACGGGAGCCGCGCGGGTGCCGCCACCACCCCGGTCAGCTGCGAGACGCGCGCGCCCAGCGCGAAGCCGGTGAGGTCGGGCGTGCGGACGAGGTACTCGTCCTCGACGAGGAGATTCAGCAGACGGTAGGTCGTCGCCCGCGGCAACCCCAGTTCGGTCGAGATCCGTTGCGCGCTCACCCCCGCCCCGAGGTGCGCGACGGCCTCGAGCACGGCAAGGGCCGAGCGCACCGCACCCGGCTGCCGTGCCGCGAGCCCCGCCCGATCACTCACGCGCGGACCGCCCGGGAGGCGCGACTCCTCCGAGCACCTGGGCGGCGACCGGCTCGTCGTACGCCCCGAGCGTGAGGGAGCGTCGGCGACGGCCGGCCACGGTCACGAAGACGACCGCGAGGAGCACCGCGACGCCGACACTCACGAGCGCGATCGGATCGGAGCCGGCGATGAGGAACGTCACGAGCGCGGCGCCGAGGACGAGCGCCGAGACGACGGCGATCACTGCCGGCCACAGCGTGAACTCGCCGATGCGGCGGAGGAAGACGGGGGCGGCCACGCACACCAGGACGTACGCGGCGATGTATCCCGTCGCCCCGACCGAGAGCGTCACCTGCATCGCCTCGCGGGGATCGACGCCCAGGATCGCGAGGACGAGCGGCACGCCCGCCACGATCGGCAGTGCGGCGAGGATCGCGGCGATCGGCGTGCGCAGGCGCGGGTGGGTGCGCCCGAGTCGCGCGGGCAGCACGCCGTCGCGACTCATGGCGAAGAGCACCCGCACCAGGGCCGTCATCGACCCGATCGCGCACGCGAGGAACGAGGCGGCGATGCCGACGTCGGCGACCGTTCCCCACGGCCCCAGTCCGTACGCGACCGCGAGGTCGTTGACGGGCGAGGCGCTCGCGGCGAGGTCCTGGCCCAGCGCGTGGAAGCCCGAGACCTGCGTGATGGCGGCGAGCACGTACACCGCGCCCGTGATGACGACGGTTCCCGTGATCGCACGGGGGACGTTGCGCAGCGGCGCGACCGACTCGACGCCCAGAGTCGCCGACGTCTCGAAACCGACGAACGCCGTGAGGGCGATCACGGCCCCTGCGGCGAGCGCGACGGGATCGATGGGGCCGGGCGCGAGCGCCGCGACGACGTCGACGGGTCCGATGAAGATGAGGAGCGCTCCGAGAAGGACGACGATGAGGGCCACCGAGACCGCCTCGACGAGGAGCGCGACGCGGGCCGACAACCGGATGCCGGCCATCAACACCGCGGCCACGACCACGGACTCCAGGAGCACGGCGATCGTCACGGTCGACCCGCGGTCGAGTCCCGGCCACCACCCCCCGAGCAGGTACGCGAGGTAGTACGCGCTGCCCAGCAGCGAGAACATCGCGATCGCGGCGTAGCCCACGACCACGGCGGCGCCGGCGGCGAGCCCCGCGCGCGGACCGAGCCCGCGCGCGGTGTAGGTGTACAACGCCCCGGCGGCCGCGAAGCGGCGGGCGAACTCCGACACCGTGCGGGCGACACCGAAGCTCAGCACCGCCGCGGCGACGATCGCGGCGACCGTGGCGCCCGGGGCGACGCCGCTCACCAGCAGCACGACGGTCGTCGCCGCCGCGGCCGGGGCGACGGCGGCCACCGACTGCGCGGCGAGGTCGACGATGCCGATCGAGCGGCGTTCCAGGCCGTGCAAGGGCGAACGTTCGCCGAAGCCGGCGACGGGCGTGGGCCGGGCGATGGCGCGGGCAAGTGCGGTCATGGTGCTCCCCGTGGACTCGGTGAGACCGTACGCCGCGGCCGTTGCACCCCCGCGACACCGATGTTTCGCGCTCGTGTCCCCTACTGAGACGCGGGCGCGGGCGGTGTCCCACTCGGCATGCGGGCACTTTCACACCGGCTACATCGAGCGGCAACGGCGCGGGAGGAACCTCGGATCCACACCCGATGCGAAAGGTTCGACATGACCCAGCTGGAATCGAAGGGGGCCGCGGCAGCGACCCCGCGCACGCTCAGCGGCTCGCTGGGCGTCACCGCGATCGTCTTCATGGTGGTCGCCGCCGCCTCGCCGCTCACCGTCGTCGGCGGCGCGGCGCCCCTCGGCATCCTGATCGGCAACGGCGTGGGCTACCCGGCGCTGTACATCGTCAGCGCGGTCATCCTGCTCCTGTTCGCCGTGGGCCTGGCGGCGATGGCCCGGCACGTGCCCCGCCCGGGTGCCTTCTTCACCTACATCGGCTACGGCCTCGGCCGGCCGGCCGGGCTCGCGGCGGCCTGGACGGCGATGTTCACCTACACGACGATCCAGGTCGCGGTGTACGGCTACATCGGCTACCTGCTGAGCATCACCGCGGTGTCGCTCGGTGGACCGTCGCTGCCGTGGTGGCTGTACGCGCTCGGCACCGTCGCGCTCGTCGGCGTCCTCGGGTACCGCCACATCGACCTCTCGAGCAAGGTGCTCGGCATCCTGCTCGTCGCCGAGGTCGCGGTGGTGCTGGTCCTCGTGGCCGCGGTCGTTCTCCAGGGCGGACCGCAGGGCCTCAGCCTCGCGCCGTTCGAGCCGTCGAACGTCGTCAGCGGTTCCCCCGGCGTCGGCCTCATGTTCGCGATCGCCGCGTTCATCGGCTTCGAGGCCACGGCGATCTTCCGCGACGAGGCGCGCGACCCCGACCGCACGATCCCCCGCGCGACCTACACCGCCGTCATCGGCATCGGGATCTTCTACACCCTGTCGGCGTGGGGCCTCGTCATGGCGTGGGGACCCGACGGCATCCTCGCGGCCGCCGCGGAGGACCCCGGCACGCTGATGCTCCGCACGGTCGCGATCTACCTCGGCAGCGTCGGTGAAGTGATCGTGAACGTGCTGCTGCTGACGTCGATGTTCGCGTGCGTGCTGTCGTTCCACAACGTCCTCACCCGCTACCAGCACGCGATGTCCGGCGCAGGCGTGCTGCCCGACCGCCTGTCCGGCGTGCACGCCCGCCACCTCTCACCGCACCTGTCCTCGCTCGCGCAGACCGCGACCGCGGGCTTGCTCCTGGCGGTGTTCGCGCTGCTCGGCCTGGACCCGCTGCTGCAGGTGTTCACGTGGTTCTCCGGTGTCGCGACGGTCGCGATCGCGGGACTCATGGCCGCCACCTCGATCGCCGTGATCGTCTACTTCGCCCGCAACCGCGCCGACCAGCGGATGTGGAACACCGTCGTCGCGCCCGCCCTCGGGTTCGTCGGTCTCGCGCTGTCCGCCGGCGTGATCGTGGCCTACTTCCCGGTCATGGTCGGCGACGTCGACGCCGACGGCGCGCCCGTCTTCGGCGCCCTGACGTGGTCGCTCCTGGCTCTCGTGGTGATCGTCCCGGTCTTCGGGTGGCTCCAGGCGGGCTGGATCCGCCGGCGCCGCGCCGCCGCCTACGCCAAGCTCACCGACGCCATCGCCGGCTGACCCTCCTCTCCCCCGCCCGCTCCACCCAGGAAGACACCATGACCCTCACCGACCCCGCTGTTTCCGCCTACACCGCGCCGGAGGCCCCCGCCCACCCGCTCGGCTCGCTCACCCCCGCGGAGATCACCGCCGTGCGCACCATCGTCGCCGGGCTCGACGGCATCGACGAAGCGACCCGCTTCGCCTACGTCGGTCTGGAGGAGGCCTCCAAGGGCGAGGTGCTGGCGTGGGAACGCGGGGAGACCGCCGCCCCCGAACGTCGCGCTCGCGTGCAGCTGCTGAACCTCCGCACGGCGCACTCCCTCGACCTCGTCGTGTCGCTCGCCACCGGGGCGGTGCTACGGCAGACCGAGCTCGACGGGTCCGACGGCCAACTGCCCATCCTGGATGCCGAGTTCGAGGAGGTCGGCGTGATCGCGAACGAGAGCGCGGAGTGGGTCGCCGCGCTCGCCACGCGCGGCCTCACCACCGACGACGTCGTGCTCGTGCCGCTCTCGGCGGGCCACTACGGCTACGAGAACGAGGTCGGCCGCCGCGTGCTGCGCACGTTCGCGTTCCGTCAGGACCACCCCGCCGACCACCCGTGGGCGCACCCCGTCGACGGCCTCACCGCGTACATCGACGTCGCCGCCCGCGCGGTCATCGAGATCGTCGACACCCCCGGGTTCGCGGTGCCCGAGACACACGGCAACTTCGACGACCCCGAGCTGCAGGGTCCTCCGCTGGAGGGCCTCAAGCCCATCGTCATCACCCAGCCGGAGGGGTCGAGCTTCACCGTCGACGACGAGCACGTCACGTGGGGCGAGTGGGATCTGCGCATCGGCTTCGACACCCGCGAGGGCCTGATCCTCCGTCAGCTGTCGTTCGCCGGACGCCCCGTGATGTACCGCGGGTCCATCAGCGAGATGGTCGTGCCCTACGCCGATCCCGCGCCCAACCGCTTCTGGCAGAACTACTTCGACACCGGCGAGTACCTGTTCGGTCGGTACACGAACGAGCTCGAACTGGGATGCGACTGCGTGGGCGACATCACCTACGTGGATGCCGTGCTGTCGGACGAGAACGGGATGCCGCGGACCATTCGCAACGCGGTGTGCATGCACGAGGAGGACTTCGGCTCCCTGTGGAAGCACACGGACATCTTCACCGGCTCCAGCGAGGTGCGTCGGGCCCGCCGCCTCGTGATCTCGTTCTTCACCACGGTCGGCAACTACGACTACGGCTTCTACTGGTACCTCTACCTCGACGGCACGATCGAGTGCGAGGCCAAGCTCACCGGCATCCTGTTCACCTCCGCGTATCCGGGCGAGGGCTACCCCTTCGCCTCGGAGGTGGCGCCGGGGCTGGGCGCGCCGTACCACCAGCATCTGTTCTCGGCGCGGCTGGACATGACCGTCGACGGCGTCGCGAACGTCGTCAACGAGATCGACGCGGTACGCCTGCCGATCTCGGCCACCAACCCCGCGGGCAACGCCTTCACCAAGAAAGTGACGCCGATCGCGTCGGAGAAGGTCTCGGGCCGCGTGGCGGATGGCGCCGTGAACCGCGTGTGGCAGATCGCCTCCACCGAGAAGACCACCGAGCGCGGGCAGGCGACCTCGTACGTGCTGTTCCCGACCGAGACGCCGGTGCTGCTGGCCGACGAGGCGTCGTCGATCGCCGCGCGCGCGGCCTTCGCGACGAAGAACCTCTTCGTCACCAAGTACGACCCGGCCGAACGCTACGCCGCGGGCGACTTCGTCAACCAGCACCCGGGCGGGGCCGGCATCCCGGACTTCATCTCCGGCGACGAACCGCTCGTGGGCGAGGACGTCGTGCTCTGGCACACGTTCGGCCTCACGCACTTCCCGCGCAACGAGGACTGGCCGGTGATGCCCATGGACTACGCCAAGTTCACGCTCAAGCCGTACAACTTCTTCGAGCGGAACCCCGTGCTCAACGTCCCGGCTCCGGAGAACGCCCACTGCACACCGACCGGCACGGGTCACGCTCACGATGCGCACGGTCACCACGGTCACGACGGCGGCCACCACCACTGACCGATGAGCGAGACCCTTCACCTATGGGCGGTCGCCCCGGCCGCGATCGGAACGTGCTGCCTGGCCGCCGATCGCGCGCGGGTGCGGCCGCCCGAGGTCGTGGCATCCGTCCTGATGCTCCTGGCCATGCTCGACGCGGGACTTCTCGGACTCGTCGCGCCGGTCTATTGGGCAACCGTTCTGCTCCTCGCCGCCCTGGCGCTGGCGGCATGGCGGCGTCCGCGGCAGCGGCGCACGCCCCGCGTGCCCACGACGATGACGCTGCACACGGCGCTCGGCCTGGTCATGATGGCGGCGCTGCAGGTGGCGATGGGGACGCATCCGCAGACGTCCGCCCATACGCACGGCGTCGCCCTCGGACCTCTGCTTCTGGCGGCGGTGATCGGTTACGGCCTCGCGTCGGTGCTGATGCTGCGCCGCATGCCCGCACGTCTGGACCGTGCGCAGATCGGCGCGATGGCGGCATCCATCGTCCTGATGTCGATCGCGGGGCTCTGACCCCCGCCGTCGTCAGGCGCGCAGCGCGAGAGCCGCGGCGCCCAGCAGCGGACCGTCGCCGTCGAGGCCCGACGGCACGACACGACACCGGCGGGCGTACGCGTGGACGGCGGCGTCGTGCGCCGCGGCGGCCACGAGATCCACGTAGTCGTCGGCGACTCTCGCAAAGCCTCCGGCGACGGCGACGGCCTCCAGATCGCACAGCGTCGCCGCGGCGGCGATCGCCTGACCGACCGCGGTGGCCGAGCGCCGCACCGCGGCGACCGCGATCTCGTCGCCCGTCCGGTACGACGCCGCCAGGTCGAGGCCGGTCTCGCCCGTCCATCCCTGGCTGCGCGCCCACGCCACCGACCCGGGACCGGCGGCGACGGCTTCGAGGGTCGCGGCCCCGACATCGCCCTCGATCGTGCGGACGAAGATCTGACCGAGGTGACCGGCATTGCCGGAGCTTCCGGCGACGGGGCGCCCGCCCAGGATCAGCCCTCCCCCGACGCCGGTGGACACCACGATCGCCATCGCGTTGTCGTACCCGACCAACGCACCGCGCCAGTTCTCGGCGAGAGCGATGCAGGTGCCGTCGAGGGCGAGCGTGAGCGGACCGTCGACGAGGTCGCCCAGCACCGCGTCGATCTCCAGACCGGCCGCCTGCGGGAGGTTCAGCGGCGACACCGAGCGCGCGGGCAGATCGACCGGCCCCGCACTGCCCACCCCGACCGCCGCGACGTGCACGTCCGGCACCGCGGCGAGCGCCTCCTCGGCTGCGGCGCGGATGTTCGCCGCGATCCCCGCGCGGGTGGCATCCCGTCCGGTGGGACGGCGCGCGACGCTCGCGCGCAACACCTCGCCCTCGGCGGTGACGACGGCGGCATCCACTTTGGTTCCCCCGATGTCGACGGCGAGGACCGGAGCGGTGACGGGCATGACGTTCTCCTCCGTTGGGCAACGTGCCCGATCCTAGAGCGCCCGCGGCGTCCGCCGATCCTGGGCACCTGCCGTATTCCGGCCCCCGGTCGGTTCGCGCAGGTTACGATCAGGTCACGGCGGCCACGGACGCTCCTCCGCCGCAGTGCGACACGAGGGATGCCATGGACGAGACGATGACGCCCGCGGCGGCTCCGCGCCTGCGCCGGCCCGACCTCAAGCCGGTGCGCACCGAGGCCGAAGAGGCCCTGGACGCCGACTCCTTCGCGGACCTCACCGAGCGCATCATCGCCTCGATCTCCCGCGTGATCGACGGCAAGCCGGACGCCGTGCGCAGTGCCCTCATCGCACTGCTCGCGGAGGGCCACCTGCTCATCGAGGACGTTCCCGGCGTCGGGAAGACGATGCTGGCGCGCGCCCTGGCCGCGACCATCGACGCCGACGTCCGTCGCATCCAGTTCACGCCCGACCTGCTTCCCGGCGACATCACCGGGGTCTCGGTGTTCAATCCCGTTCAGCGGCAGTTCGAGTTCACGCCCGGCGCCGTCTTCGCGCACATCGTCATCGCGGACGAGATCAACCGTTCCTCCCCCAAGACGCAGTCGTCGCTGCTCGAGGCGATGGAGGAGCGCCAGGTCACCGTCGACGGTCGCACCCACGTCCTGCCCTCCCCCTTCCTCGTCGTCGCGACGCAGAACCCGCTCGAGATGGAGGGCACGTACGCCCTTCCCGAGGCGCAGCGCGACCGATTCCTGCTCCGGATCTCGATGGGATACCCGGATGCCGCGGCCGAGACGCTCATGCTCCGGCAGCGCGACACGGTCAACCCGCTCGACGCCCTCACCCCGGTCGTCTCCGCCCGGCAGGTCACGGCGCTGATCGCATGGGCGCGCGGGGTGCACGTGGCACCCGCGCTCGAGGAGTACGCCGTCGCGCTCGCGCAGGCCACCCGCAGCCACCCCGACATCCGGCTCGGCGCGAGCCCCCGCGCCACCCTGCAGCTCGTGCGCGCCGCGAAGGTGCGGGCGGCACTCGATGGCCGCGCCTACGTCATCCCGGACGACCTCACGGCCCTGCTCTCCCCCGTCTTCGCCCACCGTGTCATCGCGAACCGGTCGGCTGCGGGTGGACGCGCGGGCGCCGTCGTCGTGGCCGATGCGCTCGAGCGCATCGCCGCGAGCGTCCGAGTGCCGCTGGCCCAGCGAGCGTGAGCACGCCGTGAGGGAGCGCTGGCCGCTGACCCTGCGCGGCACGGGCGCGGTCGTGCTGGCGATCATCGCGCTCGTGGTGGCTCAGCAGGCCGCGATCCCGGAGCTGCTGTACTTCGGCGTCTTGATGCTGGCGCTCGTGCTCGTCGCCGCGGTGAGCGCGGTGGTCGGCCGGGCGAGCGGCGAGATCGTGCGGACCGTCTCACCCGAGGCCCCCGAGGTCGGCGGCCTGGCCGAGGTGCACCTTTCGGCCCGTCTGAGCACGCCGCTGCCGACGCTCCCCGGTCGGTGGTCGGACACGCTCCCGGCCGGACTCGAGGGCGTCGCGGAGGGCGCGTTCCCGGCTGCCGCGTCGACCCTCCGGCGTTCCGGGGCCCCCGTGCGCCTTCGCTACGAGGTCCGCGGCTCGGTGCGCGGCACCGCCACCGTCGGGCCCCTGCGGGTGTCGACCACCGACCCGTTCGGCCTGATCCGCCGCCGGTTCCGGGTGGGTCAGGCCACCGAGGTCACGGTCGCCCCGACGATCGTCGACCTCGCGCCGCTGCCGTCGTCGCCCGGTGAAGCCGGGGGGACCCGGCAGAGCAGCGCGCTGCAACTCGGCCAGGGCGCGGACAACCTCATCGCGCGCCCCTATGCACCGGGCGACTCGATGCGGCGCATCCACTGGCGCGCCACCGCCCACCGCGACACCCTCATGGTGCGGCAGGAGGAGCAGGAATCCAGCCCCGCAGCGACCGTGGTGTTCGACCGTTCGCTCTCGCGGTGGTCGCCCGCGGCCGCCGAGTCTCCCGGTCGGGACCGCGCGTTCGAGACCGCGGTCTCGGCCTGCGTCTCCGTCGTCGCCCGGCTCGTTCACGAGGGCTACACGGTCGACGTCATCGACAGCGACGGGGGCGTGCTCGGCGACCCCGTCGACGGCGGAGAGGATGCCGAGGCGCGTGCGCTCGCGGCATCTTTCGCCACGCTCCGAGCGCGCACCGACACCCCCGCACGCCGCGTGGTGCCGGCGTCAGCGGCCGCGATGCTCGGCCCGGTCGTGGTCGTGACCGGGCGACTGGAACACGACGATCTGCTGGCCCTGCGCGCCGCAGCTCCGCGCTCGGCTCTCGCGGTTCTGCTCACCGTCGCCGATGACGACGGCGCGCGCGACCTCCGGTCGGTGACGGGGTGGCACGCCACCGCTCTCGCACCGGGCGGCGACATCGCGCGGGCGTGGGACGACGCAACGAAACCGGAGGACGCCCGTGTCGGCGGCTGACGTGTACGCGCCACGACCGGTGCGCAGTCGGCGGGATCTCGCCCTGCTGTCGGCGGGGATCCTCGCGGGCATCACCGCAGCCCTGCTCCCGGTGTTCTCGGTCATCGCCCCGGGCCTGTGGACGGCGGGGGCATTGACCGGGGCGGCCGCGGTGCTCGCCTCCGGCCTCGCGGTGCGCGTGTTCCGTCTTCCCGCTTTGCTGGCCACGGGCGTTCAGCTCGTCGTCGGGGTCGTGTTCTTGACCGCCGTCTTCGGCCGCGCGACCGCGCTGCTCGGCATCATCCCCACTCCCGCCACGCTCTCGACCGTCTCGACGCTCTTCGCCGGAGCCTCGGAAGAGATCCGCCTGGGTGTCGCGCCGGTCGTTCCGTCCACGGGGCTCGCCTTCGTGCTCGTCGCCGCGGTGACGGGGCTCGCGGTCGTGCTGGACCACGTCGTCCTCACGGCGCGGATGCCGCTCCTGGCCGGCGTCGGCCTCGTCGCGGTCTCCCTGATCCCTACGATCGCCATCCCCGCGGCCGTCGACGTCCCCGCCGTGCTCGCTCTCAGCGCCGCCATCCTCTTCCTCCTCCGCATGGACGTGCGCTCGCGCACCCGCACGGTGTCGCCGGCACGCCGCGTTCGCGCACGGGTGTGGGGAGCCTCGGCCACGGCGATCGGGATCGCCGCCGTGGCGGTGCTGGTCACCGTGGTGGCGGTACCGATCCTCCCCCAGCCCGGCTTGCGGTTCGCCTCCGGCACCGGTGCGGGCTTCGGCACGACGATCAACCCGAACCTCGAACTCGGCAACGACCTGCGCCAGCCGCGCGACATCGACGTGCTCACCGTCACCACGACCGGCCCCTCGGCGCCGTACCTGCGTGCGGTCACGCTGTCGCAGTTCGACGGGGCGGTGTGGCAGCCCGACGCGGGAGACACCGTGCCCGTCCCGGGCGACGCACCGGTCTTCGATCCGGTCCAGGTCGACGGCGACATCGCTGTGGCCGACTGGACGACGACCGTCAGCGTCGGCGAACTGGACAGCCCGTGGCTGCCCGTTCCCTACCCCGCGTCGACGGTGACGGGCCTCGAGGGCGAGTGGCTCGGCGTGCCCGAGAACCGCACGATCGTGTCGCGATCTGGCTCATCCCGCAATCAGGACTACCAGGCGCAGACGCTCGTTCCGCGCCCCACTCTCGAGCAGATCAGGTCACGGCCGGTCGGCGGTTCCGAGCTCGGAAACGCCGTCCGCGCGCTCCCCGCCGACATCCCCCCGATCATCGGCGAGACCGCGCGCTCGGTGACCGCCGGTGCGCAGTCGCCGTACGACGCGCTCATCGCGCTGCAGACATGGTTCCGCAGCAGCGAGTTCCGCTACTCGCTGGACGCACCCGTCGAGGCGGGATTCGACGGGGCCGGGCTCGACGCGGTCGCTCGATTCCTCCAGGAGCGCGCGGGGTACTGCGTCCACTTCGCCTCGGCCTTCGCCGTCATGGCGCGCACCCTCGACATGCCCTCCCGGATCGTCGTCGGCTACCTGCCGGGAACGCGGTCCGGGTCGGTGGAGCAGCAGGGACGCATCGAGTACACGGTCACCTCGAGTCAGTTGCACGCGTGGCCCGAGGTCTACTTCCGCGGCATCGGCTGGGTACCGTTCGAGCCGACCAACAGCCTGGGCGTCCCGACGAGCTTCGCCTCGGGGACCACGGGCGGATCGACCAACGGGACGGACACCCCGGACGAGCAGGATGCCGCGACCCCCGGCGCCACCCGAACGGATGCTCCGCAGCTCGACGACCAGAACGGTGCGGGCACCGCCGCCGCGGGCTCGGGAGCGGCGAACGGGCAGAACCCCGTCGGGGTGCTGCTGACGCTCGGCGGCGTGGTGCTGCTTCTCCTGGCGGCGACGCCGGGAACGCTCCGAGCCTGGCGACGCCGGTCGCGCGCCGCGCTCATCCGCGAGGGCGACGCCGTCGCCGCGTGGACCGAGATCCGCGCCGAGGCGGTGGATCTCGGCATCCGCGCGCCCGATGCCGAGTCGCCGCGCGCGTTCGCCGCCCGGCTCATCGAGCTCGATGTCGTCGACGTCGATGACATCGGCGTGGTGCGCGAGGCGCTCGAACGCGCGATCTACGCCGAGGACGGTGGGGACCGGGGAAGCGGACCCGCGCTGGCCGACGCCGTGGCGCGGATCCGCGCGCGACTGCGCGCCGGCACGTCGCCGGGCCGCCGACTCCTCGCCCTCGTCTTCCCCCGCTCGCTCACCATGCGGGCGGAGCCGGCATCGGTCGAGGTGCCCGAGACCGTCGGCTGACCCCCGCAGCCGACACCGGGACGTTTCTGGCCTCCCGGACCCGCCGCGGGACGCTCAGGACGGATCGCCCGAGGCTACGCCCGTCACCGCAGAGCCGTGGCCTCGCGATCTCCGATAACCCCAGACGACCAGCGACGCAGACACGAGAGCCAGGATCAGCCCACCGGTCATGGTCGCGGTCTCGAACTCGGCATGCTGCGCGGAAGACCAGTCCTCGGCCACGACGCTGCCGGTGAAGATCGCGGCGAGAACCGTCCCCGCCACGGCGACACCGATGCCGGTCGCGACTTCGGTGGCGGTGTCCACGAGCGACGCACCGATGGTGGTTCGATCTTCCGGCATCCCCTTCATGACGTTGGTGCCCGCCACGACGCCGTTCAAACGGATGCCGAATGCCACGAGTACGAGCGCCAGCGCGACCCAGGGGTATCCCCCGTGGCCGAAGCCGGCGAAGACCGCGAGGCCCACCACGACGGCGCCCGCACTGAGCCAGGCGACACGGTCGAGACCGAACCAGCGGACGACCGCGCTGACGAACAGACCACCGGCGAGGAGAACCACCACCTGGGGAAGCATTCCGATCGCGGCCCAGAACGGCGACCAGCCCCAGTCCACCTGCAGCTGCAGAGTGACGTAGAAGCTGAGACCCGCTGTTGCGAGCCCCGTGGCCGCCTTGTACAGGAGTCCACTGGACACCAGGGGCAACGTCACGATCGACAAATCGAGGACCGGATGGGCCGCACAGCGGGCGCGGACCACGAAGAGCACGATCGCGCCGACCGCGGCCGCGAGAAGCACCCAGGGCAGCGGCGCGCCGACGCCGTCTTGGACGAACACGGTCGGCGCGGCGAGCAGAAGCACCACCGCGACGGTGCCGGTCAGAGCGCCCGCGACATCCAGCGGGGCTCGGTGCAGATCGGCGGGATCATCGGCGGCGATCCCCGCGCGGATGCCGATACCCGCCAGGAGCGCGATGGGCACGTTGACCAGAAGCAGCACCTGCCACGGAGCCCACGACAGCACGAAACCGCCGACGGCGGGACCGATCGCCAGTCCGACCAGACCGACCGTCGAGATGAGGGTGGTCGCACGCACGCGCCCGTCGTCCGTGCGGAACAGGCGGAAGGCGAGGGCGAGCGAACCGGGGGTCGTCATCGCGGCCGCGACACCCATCACCGCCCGCACCGCGATCAGCTCCTCGGCGGTCGTCACGAAGGCCGTTGCGAGGCTGGCGAGGCCGAGCAGCCCGAGCCCGATGAGCATGACGCGCCGTCGGCCCACGCGGTCGGCGAGGGCGCCGAAGAGGAGCATGAGCCCGCCGAACACGACCGCGTAGACCCCGGTGGCCCATTGCAGTTCCGTCGTCGAGGCGTGCAGATCCCGGCCGATGCTCGGCAGTGCGACGTTCAGGATCGAGTTGTCGAGCATCTCGAAGAGGAACACGATCGAGAGCCCGGCCAGAGCCACCCCCGCGGGGCGCAAAGACTCCCGCCCGGGAACAGGCGGCGGGGATGAGGGTGATCCGAAACCGGAGGAAGGGGTTGCCATGGCACGTCTCCTTGCGGGCGTAGGTAAATGCGATGCATTCCCTTTTCGAGTGGGCAAGCCCGACCGTTCTGGCCGACTCGCTCGCTCTCGCCACCAAGGACGTGCGCTGGAATCTCGTGGCGATTATGCGCCGATGGGTCACCTCAGTCAAGCGACCGTCGCCACGATGAAATGCGAGAACCCCGCCCAGGCTTTCGCGTGGACGGGATTCTCGGCTGAGCGGAAGTGACAGGATTTGAACCTGCGAGGCGAGTTACCCCGCCTACATGGATTCCAGCCATGCTCCTTAGGCCGCTCGGACACACTTCCAACAGACGATCTTACACGGCGGCGGCGGCCTCCCCGTCGAGGCGCCGCTCCAGCCCCCGGCGCACGTCGGGCCACTCGTCGCTGAGGATCGAGAAGTACAGGGTGTCGCCGACCGAGCCGTCCGCTGCGATCCGATGTCGGCGCAGCCGCCCCTCGGGCGTGGCTCCCAGACGCTGGATGGCGCGGGCGCTGCGCTCGTTGCGCGCGTCGCACCGCAGCGCGACGCGATTCAGTCCCCATTCCTCGAACGCGTGGGTGAGCAGCAGCATCTTCGCCGCCGGATTCGTGCGACCGCCCTGGAACTCCCGCCCGTACCAGGTCGTGCCGATCTCGACGCGCCCCTGCGCCGGCACGTGGTCGTAGAACGTCGTGGATCCGCGGACCGCTCCGGTCGTGACATCCCGGACCGTGAAGGCGAACATGCCGGGGGTGCCCTGCTGATGCTCGATCCGCTGCGCGTACTCCTCGACGGAGGCGGGCCATGGCGTCGTCATCCCACGCCACAGTTCGGGATCGGTGAGGGGCCACGCCTCGGCGGCGTCGTCGGGGTGGGCCGGAGCCAGCCGGATGCCGAAGCCCACGAGGTCGAGGGAGTGGAGTGTCATCTCCCCCAGTCTCCTGCACCGCCGCGAGCGGCGGCGACTCACGACCGGAGGGTCGTGGACGGCGTCTCGCCGAACTCGCTGCGGTACATCGCGGCGAAGCGTCCGAGGTTCGAGAAGCCCCAGCGTGCCGCGATCGCGGCGACCGTGTCCACCGAGGGGTCGGCGGCGCGCAGTTCCGCCCGCGCAGCGTCCAGCCGGACGCGTCGGACGTACTGCATCGGCGTGCGCCCGGTGGCGGTGCGGAAGGCGTACTGGAGCCCGCGCGGGGAGAGCCTCGCCGCCTGCGCGATGTCGGCCAGGGCGATCGGACCGGTCGAGTGGGCCTCGATGTACACCTTCGCCCTCCGGACCGGCGCGGGCAACGGCCGAGCCGGACGCCCCACGGCGAGCGCCTCGGTGAACGTGGACGGGAACGTCATGAGCGACGCCTCCAGCAGGAGCGACCGCACCTGCTGCTCGATCACCGGTGCACGTTCGGGCGAGCGCAGCAGCACGTCTCGCCCGTACTCCCACGTGCGGGTCCAGTAGCGCGATCGTTGCTCGGAAAGCGGCGCATGGCCGATCGGGCGCACCCGCAGGGAATCGTCACCGGAGAGGCGCCGCGCGGCCTCATCCACGTCCGCACGGGCGAAGGACACGGCGGTGCCGGCGATCCGGCCCGAGAACGCGATCTCGATCGGACGGTCGATGACGACGAACGGAACGGTCGTGTCGATACGTTCCCGCCGATAGGTCGCCCGGATCCGCGGGCCCGCGATGCGACCGACGACCATCTGATCGCCGGGATCGGACTCCGTGACCATCGTCGACCCCACGGTGTAGTCGCAGAATCCGAACCCCGGCTCGGCGGCACCGTGAAAGACGAAAGCGGATTGGATGCCATCGGCACGGGAAATGCGGGTTCCGGGTATCACCGTCTGCCACATCTCTTCGACCGTGGCGGCATCCCTGGTCTCGACATGAGTGTGCTCCACGGGCCGTTTCTAGATTCTGATTGCACAAATCGGATAGACCGTTGCGCGGGCCGGTGATTTGTGGCACGGAACCGGTCCCACGGCCCCGGGGGATGCGCATTCCGTCCCCCGGGACCGATAATCGATTCGTCACCGCCCCCGCTGTGCGCCTATCGACGGGATGCCCTATGCCTTACCGCACCATCACGACACTGCAATCGTGGATCGACGATTTCCGGGCGCTCGGTTATGACGACGCCGGAACGCTGCGCGTCATCCCGCAGGACAGCGAGGGCGACTCCGACACGGGACTCATCGCGGCACAGCTGCGCAGCGTCTCCACGACGTTCTACGTCGCCCCCGAGACCGAACCCGGGACCACCGGCTGGGCGGTGACCTTCGAGCCTCGCGAGACCGCCGCTCCGCTCGGTTCGGCCCGCGTCCTCGCCCTGTCGGGTGAGCTCGCCATGCTCTCCGCCCTGTGCACGTTCCTGCAGGCGCGCGCCGACGAGTTCATTCGCGCCCGCGCCTGAGGCATCCCCGTCCACCGACGATTTCCCCACCGCGACGGGCGTCGTCAGCGCGCCGCGGGGTCGTCAGCGCGCCGCCGCCCCGGCTCCGGTGAGGCGTTCGAGAGCGGCCGCGACCGCGTCCGCGTCCGTCGGGGGCATCTCGGCGATCGCCGCCTCCACCGCGTCGTCGAAGGCACGCAGTGAAGACCACGGCGGGGAGTTCAGGTCGACGATCGCGGTGATGTGATTCACGCGGCGGTCTTCGACATCCAGATCTCGACGGACCGCGCCTCGCTGGACGAGACGGTCGATGAGGGTCGTGACTCCCGCGGAGGTGATGCCCAGGTGGTCACGCACGTGCGAGGGCCGCGCGCCCGGGTTCTCGGCGACGAACAGGAGGGCCTTTGCGTCGAGTTCGTTCAGTGACAGGGCGCGGCGCGCCTCTGCGGTCGCGGCACGACGCGCTTCATCGAAGGACCGAAGCGCGCGTCCGAGAGCGGAGCCCGCCGCGGGAGCCGTCGACGAGTCGGAGGAGTTCTGCACGAGCCCTGATCGTACTGGTGCCACGCGCGCGGCGCGGGCCATGCCCCGCGGCGTTTGCGCGCCGTGTCCGCCGCGCCGGCGGGCCGACGCGCGCTACTTCCAGGCCGGCGCGCGCGTTGCACGCACCGACGCGCCACGCAAGGGTCGCACGCCGACGCGTGAATCGCCCGTATACCGGACGTCCCCCCAAACAGCAGCACGGAAGGAACGACCATGTCGCAGTTCACTGCGTCGAACGACGGAGGCGCCGACTCGACCTCGAAAGCCGAGACCGCCGCGCACCAGGCCTCGGACGTGACGGCCACCGTCGGACACGAAGCCACCGGTGTCGTCCGGACCGGCAAGGAAGAACTCACGGCCGTCGCCGGTGAGGCCAAGACCCAGTTCTCGCAACTGTTCGCCGAGACCGGCCGGGAGCTCTCCGAGCAGGCCTCCACCCAGCAGCAGCGTCTTGCCGCGGGAGCCCGCTCCTTCGGAGACGACCTGTCGCGCATGGCTCAGGCCGACGAGGGGTCGGGAATCGCCGGCGACCTCGCCCGGCGTGTGGCTGCGCACGCCTCAACCGCGGGTCAGTGGCTCGCCGACCGCGACCCGCAGGAGGTGCTGCGCGACGTCAGGGCGTTCGCGCGTCGCCGTCCGGGCGCGTTCATCGCCGGGGCCGCACTGGCCGGTCTCGTCGTCGGCCGGCTCACGCGAGCCCTCGCCGCCGGCGCGACCTCGTCGAACTCGGCAGCACACGACTCCGACGCCACCGCGGACGGTCCGCGGTTCGCCGAGGCCGATGCTCAGGCTCGCACCACCGAGCGCGCCGACACGGACACTCCCGTCTACAGCCGCTCGGCGCACCTCCTCGACGGCACCGGACAGGAGCAGGCCGATGACCGACCCGACGCCGTCTGAACAGCGCGCGGCCACGACATCGCTCGGCGAATTAGTCGGTGAAGTCACCCGTGACATGTCGACGCTCGTCCGCCAGGAACTGACGCTCGCCAAAGCCGAGCTCAAGGACTCCGCATCCAAATCCGCCAAGGGCGCTGGTCTCCTCGGCGGAGCCGGCTACGCCGCGGGCATGGTCGTCCTGTTCCTGTCGCTCGCGCTGTGGGCCGCCCTGGCCCTGTGGATCGGGTGGGGCTGGGCCGCCGTCGTGGTGGCCGTCCTGTGGGCGATCGTGGCGGGCATCCTGTTCGCGGTCGGTCGCACCGAGCTGAAGAAGGTGGAGGGCGCGCCGATCACGGCGGAGACCCTCCGTGAGATCCCCGACGCATTCACGAGAAACGAGGAGAACCGATGACCGATTCACCGGAAGCCATCCGCGCAGACATCGAGCGCACCCGCGAGACACTCGGCTCGGACGTCGACGCGCTCGCCGACAAGGTGACGCCGTCGAAAATCATCGACCGCCAGAAGAACAAGGTCCACCGCGCCGTCAGTGACCTCCGCGATCGCCTCATGGGTGCGGCCGACGACACCGCCCACGGCGCGTCGGATCTCGCTCACGGCGCCGCCGGTGCGGTTCACGACGTGGCACACGGTGCGACGGCCAAGGCGAAAGGCAATCCTCTCGCCGTCGGGCTGGTCGCCTTCGGGGTGGGTCTGGTCGTGGCATCCCTCATTCCGCCCACGCGTGCCGAGCGCGACGCGGCCGCAGCCGCCAAGGACAAAGCCGCGCCGCTCGTGGAAGGCGCCAAGGAGCTCGCCCAGGAGATCGCCGGCGACCTGAAGGAACCCGCCTCGGACGCGGTCACAGCGGTCACGGACCGGGCGAGCGAGGCCGTCGACCACGTCAAGGCGGAGTCCGCCTCGGCGGCGTCCACGGTACGCGACCAGGCCCAGGCAGCCGGAGAGAACGTCCGCCAGGCCTGACCCACCCCGCGGGACGGGGCACCGGGCTCGTTCCGTCCCGCGGCCCTCTCACTCGACGCGTCGACCCCTTCCCCCGGGGGCCGGCGCGTCGTCCTTTTCCGGCCGCACGCGTTCACGCAATGGTCTTCACGGCGTAACCCGCCACCCCGGGTCGAACCCTCAGCATGGGGAAACCGCACACCGCGGCCATCGACCCGGCTCCGCTCGTCGGCGCCCCTCCCCGGAAAGCGACCGCGATGAACCGACCCGTCCGCGTGCTGTCCCTGTACGAGGGATTCTTCGCCGGAGGTGCCCGCATCCTCCACTCCGATGTCGTCGCAGGGTTGCACACCGGCGGAGGCCAGGAGCACCGCGTCCTGTCGCTCACCTCGGCGGCGCGCCGCGACGCCTCGCTGCAGTACGCCCACGACGACACCCGGTTCCGCATGCTGCACGGCGCCGGCGTGCGCATCGACACGTTCGACCGTGTCGCGGGCGACACCCCCATGACTCCGGACTCCTTCACGGCGGCGGAGCTCGCGCACGCCGCCGCGCTCATCGCGGATGCCGACATCGTCCTGTCGCTCAAGGAGCAGCCGCTGAGCCTGATCGTCGCCCTCGACCGCGCGGGAATGCTCCCCGACCGCCCCACCGCGGCGTGCCTGCATCGCTCCGACCCGACGCACTCCGGTCCGGCACTGGGCTGGCTCGTCGACGCGGGAGCGTCCGGTGCGGTGTCGGCGACCATCTCGTGCGCGGCCTCGACCTCGCTCGCGTACACCCGCGCGGGGGTCGCCACGGCGCACGCATGGGTCATCGACAACGGCATCGACACGCGCCGGTTCCGCCCCGGCACGCGTGCCGAGCGGCGCGGCATCCGCGCCTCGCTCGGTATCCCGGAAGCGGCGCCGGTGGTGATGCTGGCGGCGCGGTTCGACGCGATGAAGGACCCCGGGCTCTTCCTGGACGCGGTCGCCCGGCACTCGCGCCGCCACCCCGGGGCGCACTACGTCCTGTGCGGGTCGGGGATGACCCACCGCAACCCCGGGTTCGCCGCGTTGCTCGCGGACACCGACCTGGGCCCCGGAGTCGCCGTGCACGCGCTGGGCCTTCGCGATGACATGCCCGCCCTCTACCGCATGGCCGATGTCGTCGCCCTCACCAGCGCGTTCGGCGAGGCGTCGCCCCTGTGTCTCGCCGAGGGGGCGGCATCCGGAGCCATCCCCGTCACGACGGACGTCGGCGATGCCGCACGCGTCGTCTCCGGCGTCGGACTCGTGACCCCGCGGGACCCCGACGCGATCGCGGCGGCATGGCAGGAGGCGGTGACGCGACGCGTCGAGTTGCGATCCGCGGCGATCTCCGCCCGCGCCCGCCTCGACCGGCGCCGCATGATCGCCGACTATCGCGGGGCGATCGAAGAGCTCGTGCTGCCCGAGGCTCTCGCGGCCTGACGGCGAGACGGCCGTCCGGGCTGTCAACCCTCGTGCGGGATTGCGCCGCAGCGGGTGGAGTCGGGTCTCCCCGATCCCCTGGAGGAAGACATGGCTCAGCAGCCCCCGCAGCAGCAAGACGTCCCCGGCACCGACCGCGCCATGGACCCGAAACCGGACTACGGCCAGGACAGCTACCGTGGCTCGGGGCGCCTCGAAGGAAAGGTCGCGCTCATCACCGGCGGCGACAGCGGCATCGGCAAGGCGGTGGCCCTCGCGTTCGCGCGCGAGGGGGCGGACGTCGCCATCGCCTACCTGAACGAGCACGAGGATGCCGAAGAGGCACGCCGCTTCGTCGAGGACGCCGGCCGCCGTGCGATCCTCCTGCCCGGCGACATCTCCGACCCGCAGCACTGCCGTGACCTGGTCGCGCACACCGTCGATCAGTTCGGCGGCCTGGACGTGCTCGTGAGCAACGCGGCGTTCCAGATGAGCCACGAAACGCTCGAGGAGGTGTCGGACGAGGAGTGGGACTACACGTGGGCGACCAACGTCAGCGCGTACTTCCACCTCGTCAAGGCCGCGCTCCCCCACCTGAAGGAGGGCGCGTCGATCATCGGGTCGAGCTCGGTGAACTCCGACATGCCGAACCCCACGCTGCTCCCGTATGCCGCGACGAAGGCCGCCATCGCCAACATGACGGCGTCGCTGGCGCAGTTGCTCGCCGACCGGGGCATCCGCGCGAATAGCGTGGCCCCGGGCCCGGTGTGGACGCCGCTCATCCCCGCGACGATGCCCGAGGACGCCGTCGAGAGCTTCGGCGAGCAGACGCCGCTCGGTCGCGCCGGACAGCCCGCCGAGCTCGCGCCGGTCTACGTCCTGCTCGCCTCGGACGAGGCCAGCTACGTCTCGGGCGCGCGCGTGGCCGTGACGGGTGGCAAGCCGATCCTCTGAGCGTGGCTGCGCCCCTCGATCGCTCGTTCAGTCGAGGGGCGCCCAGGCCGCCACCGCGATCACGATGATGACCAGCAGCGCGACCGCGGCCTGCACGCACATCAGCACCGCGAAGATGTAGCCCTGCGGGGAGCCGCGCCGGCTGGCGAGCCCGTTGACCACGATCGCGGCGAAGATGCCGCCCTGGAACGCGATACCGATCCACGCCCACGCCGCCACGATCGGGATCGAGAACGCGAAGACCACTACCGCGACGAGCGCGAGAAGAGCGGATGCCACGATCCACACGCGCGGCTTCGGTCGGCGCACGGCATCCTGGTTCGTGACACGAGTGGGGTCGACGTCGCTCATGAAGGGGTCCTCTCCGGGGGTGAGCGGCCACCGTACGGATGCGGCGAGACCGACTCCGACGGGGTTGACAGCCACCGCCACGGACCCGGGCACCATAGACGGCGCGCGGCAGGCGCACCATCCCCGACGCCGGAACCCCGAACCGTGCCTACAGTGAGGCATGACCGCGAGCATCCTCTCGATCGGCACGGCGCTGCCTCGCACCCGTGTCGCCCAGTCGGCGCTGCGCGACCTGTTCGCCGCGCAGCCCGGATTCGATCGGCTGAGCCGTCGTCTCGTGGGGGCCGCGTTCGACGCGGCGGCCATCGACACCCGTCACACCGTGCTCCCGCAACTTGCCGGCGCCGATTCCGACGGGCTCGCGGCGCTGGCCGACGGCGAATTGACGATGCCGCCCACGGGCGCCCGCAACGACGAATACCGTCGGACGGCTCCGGCCCTGTTCGCCGAGGCCGCCTCCGCGGCGCTGGACGGCTCGGGACTGGGGCCCGACGCGGTCACACACGTCGTCACGGTGTCGTGCACGGGTATGTTCGCGCCGGGCCCGGACTACCTCCTCGTGCGCGATCTCGGTCTCTCGCCCACGGTCGAGCGCTACCACCTCGGCTTCATCGGGTGCGCGGCGGCAATCCCCGCTCTCAGGCTCGCCGCGCGGATCGTCGCCGCCGACCCGGCAGCCGTCGTGCTCGTCGCGGCGACGGAGCTGTGTTCGCTGCACTGGCAGACCTCGTCGCATCCCGACCAGATCGTGGCCGCGTCGGTGTTCGCCGATGGTGCCGCGGCGGCCGTGGTCAGCGCGCCCGACGACACCCGGCCGAGCCTCGACCTCGAGGGCTTCGCGACGTTCGTCACCGACGAGGGCGAGAAGGACATGTCGTGGACCGTCGGCGATTCGGGATTCGAGATGACCCTGACCCCGGAGGTGCCGCGCATCATCGGCCGCGAGATCGCCGCGATCGCCGCCGACGTGGTGGGCGATCTTGCCGAGGTCGACGCGTGGGCGGTGCATCCCGGCGGTCGAAGCATCCTCGACCGCGTCGAATCCGCCCTCGATCTGGATGCCACGGCCCTCGCGACCTCGCGCGAGGTGCTGCGTACGCACGGAAACATGTCGAGCGCGACCCTGCTTTTCATTCTGCGCGACCTCCTCGCCGATCCCGACCGGGCGGATGGCGATCGGGTCGCCGCTCTGGCCTTCGGGCCGGGCCTCACGGTGGAGGCGGCGCGGCTCACGGTGCGCCGGCCGACGCCGTGACGGCCGACCGGCGCTCCCGCGACGCCGGCCCCGGGGACGTGTTCTGGCCCGACCTGGCCGCGCGCGACACGGTCGTCACCGAGCTGATGGACGACCCCGACTGCGACCCGCGTGCCCTCGCGGCGACCTATCGACGTTTCGACGTCGTGAATCGTCTCGTCTCAGCCTGGGGCCACGTGTACCGCACGCGCGTGCGCCCCCAGCTGAGCGCGCTCGGCCGGCCCGCGCGGGTGCTCGACCTCGGCTGCGGCGGGGGCGATGTGGTCGCGCGCCTCGCGGCGCTCGCCGCCCGCGACGGCCTCGACGTGGAATGGGTGGGCGCCGACCCCGACTCCCGCGCGCTCGACGCCGCCCGAGAGCGGGAGGGCGCGGGGCTCGTCTTCACCGCACAGGGGTCACGCGAGCTCCTGGCGGCCGGTGAGACGTTCGACCTCGTGCTGTCGAACCACGTGCTGCACCACCTCGACGCCGCCGGTCTTGCGGCCTTCGCCGAGGACTCCCGGGCGCTGTCCCGCGGGTCGGTGCTGCACGCCGACATCGCGCGCGGACGCCTGGCCTATGCGCTGTACGCGGTCGGAATCGCTCCCCTGGCGGCGGGGACCTTTCTGCGCGTCGACGGGCTGCGCTCGATTCGTCGCAGCTACCGAGCGCCGGAACTCGCGACCGCATTGGGCGCCCCCTGGCGCGTGGAGACCCCGGCACCGTTCCGTCTCCTGGCCACCGCGAAGGGACAAGCCCGTGCGTGAGGTTCTCGTGGTCGGAGCGGGCCCCGTGGGCCTGGCGCTCGGCGCCGATCTCCGCGCGCGCGGCATCGACGTC
This sequence comes from Microbacterium canaveralium, assembly GCF_047238045.1. Classification (NCBI taxonomy): domain Bacteria; kingdom Bacillati; phylum Actinomycetota; class Actinomycetes; order Micrococcales; family Microbacteriaceae; genus Microbacterium; species Microbacterium canaveralium. The sequence continues at coordinate 2,473,118 of NZ_JBDFMA010000003.1, forward strand.
GAGATCGTGGAGCGGCGAATCGGCATCGACGACGGCACGCGAGCAATCGGCATCCATTCCCCCGCGCTGGCCCTGCTCGAGGCGTCGGGCGCGACCGGGGCGCTGCTCGAGCGGTCGGTGACGATCCGGCGCGGCGAAGCCCGGGCCGACGGGCGACTGCTCGCCGCGATCCGCTTCGATCGGCTGCGCGCACGGCATCCCTACGTCGCCGCGCTCCCCCAGGCCGACACCACGGCGGTTCTGACGGCTCTCGCCCCTCCCGTGCGCCGGGGCGTCCAGGTCACGGCCGTCGTCGACGACGGAGCGGGGGTGCGCGTCGAGACGGACGACGGTGACGTTCGCGCGGGTCTGGTCGTTGTGGCATCCGGATGGTCGGGTCGGGGCCTGGTCTACCGCCCCGATGCCGTGCACACGCGGCACTACCGCGATCGTTACGCGATGGTCGACACGGTCGCCGCCGGTGGGCCCACGGCCGTCGTTCACCTCGAGCGCGGCGGAGTGGTCGAGTCGTTCCCCTTGCCCGGCGGCCGACGCCGCGTGGTGGCTTGGACGGGGCGCGACGAGGTGACGGATGCGGCGGGCTTCCTCCGCGACGCGGTCGCCGCCCGCACCGGTGTCGACATCGACACGGCGGGCGCCTCGACGTTCCGGGTGCGGCGGGCGGTCGCGCCGGCGCTGCGGCGGCAGCGGGTATTCGTCGTCGGCGACGCGGCGCACGAGGTGAGCCCCATCGGCGGTCAAGGCATGAACCTCGGCCTGCTCGACGCCCTGACGCTCAGCCCGCTGCTCACATCGTGGATCCGCTCGGGGCGCGATGACGGTCTCGCCCGCTGGGAGCGCGACCGGCTCGCCTCGGCACGGCACGCGGCACGGCTGGCGGCGCTGAACACGGTGCTCGGTCGGGCGGCCGGCCCGACCGCCCACGCGGCACGATCGCTTGCGCTGCGCACCGTCCTGCGCGGCCCAGGCGCCGAGGCGTTCGCCCGGGCATACGCCATGCGCTACGACCGCGCCGCGCGGGACTGACAGGCATCACGCCCGCGAGACCGGCGCTGCGACGCCCGCGCGATCCGTGCGCGGCGTGCTCGATCGCCCCGCTCAGGCCAGCACGAGCTGCGCCGCCAGCAGCAGAGCCGCCAGCATCGTCACCCGGAACACGGCGCGCCCGGGCGGACGCCGCAGCGCAAGCACGACGGTGGCCGCGGCGGCCGTCACGACCGCCGCGAAGAACGCCCCGGCCAGCGGGGTGGGTGTTGCGGTCGGACCGACGAGCACGGCGAGTCCCCCGATGACGATCCCGGCGGCCGCGACCAGCACCGACGCGCGTGCACCGAGACGGTGCGGGAGCCCGCGCACCCCCGTCCGACGATCGTCGTCGAGGTCGCGAACGACGTTGGTCAGATGCACCGCCGCGCCGAGTGCCGCGCCCGCGAGCGACGCCCAGGGGGCGGCGAGGCCGGGCGAGGGGAGCGAGAGCGTCGCGAACGAGGGAAACAGGCCGAAGCTGAGCAAGAACGGCACGATCGAGAACGGCGTCGACTTGAGCCCGGCGTTGTAGGCCCACGCGGAGGCCAGGGCGACGGCGTGCGCGGCCAGCAGGCCTGTGCCCAGCGGCGCCGAGAGGACGACGGCGACGACGGCGGATGCCACCGCCACCGCGAGCGCGAACTCCGGCGTGATCGCTCCCCCGGCGATGGGCTTGTCGGTACGACCGACCGCGGCGTCTCGGGCGCCGTCGATCGCGTCGTTCGACAGCCCGACCGAGACCTGACCGGCGAAGACGGCCGCGACCAACACGGCGAGACGGAGCGGCTCGACGCCCGCCGCCACGCCCAGGGCGAGCGAGAGCACCGTGACCACCAGCGTGGGCCCGGGATGGGTGGCGCCCCACAGGGCTCGCACGAGCTGGGGCCGGGCGGAAGGGCGGGGCACGGCATCCATCACCCGACGACGCTACCGCGAGGCGGACGGTGCGGGTCGGCACCCGCGTGCACGAGGCTTCGGATGCCGACACGTCCCCTTCGCGCGGAGACGTCCGACCGCACACGGGGTTGCGGGGGCGCTGACGTGCTGTTATTGCGTCGCTGCCCGTGGCACGCCCTCGATGGAATCCCCACCGTCAACCCCCGCGGACCTCGCCGCGCCGCCGCCTAACCTCGCGGCACACGTCACGGGCCACCGCGGCGCGCACGAAGGGGGCAGCATGGGTCAGGTCGTCGTCGTCACCGGGGGTTCCCGAGGGATCGGGCGCGCGGTCGCGCTGCGCTTCGCACGACGCGATACGCGGCTCGTGCTCGTCGCGCGTGACGAGGTCGCCCTCGCCTCCGCCGCCGAGGAGTGCCGTTGCCGCGGTGCCGAGGTGCTCACCCTTGCCATCGACCTCGCGACCCCCGAGGGCCCGACCAGGGCGACGGACGCCGCGATCGTCCGCTTCGGTCGCATCGATGTGTGGGTGGCTGCGGCATCCGTCTTCTCGTACGGGTCTGTCGAAGAGACCCCGGATGCCGTGCGCGACAGGGTCATCGAGACGAACCTCGTCGGCCACATGCGGGCGGCTCGCGCCGTGCTCCCCCACTTCCGGGCGCGCGGCGGGGGCACCATCGTCTTCGTCGGCTCGCTGTACTCCCAGGTCGCCGGCCCCTACGTTTCGTCGTATGTCGCGGCGAAGCACGGCCTGCTGGGCTTCGCACGGTCGCTGCGCCAGGAGATGCTCCCGCACCGCGGCATCCGCGTGAGGGTCGTGCTGCCGGCGAGCATCGATACGCCGATCTACCAGCGCGCCGCGAATCACACCGGCCGCACACCGTTCCCCCTGCCCCCGGTGGTCTCGGCGGACCGCGTCGCCCGCGCGATCGTGCGCGTCACGCGTGGACGCCGGCTCGAGGTCGGCGTGGGCGCGGCGCAGTTCGTGGCCCGCCCGCTGCAGGTGCTCGCTCCGCGCGTGTACGACCGATTCATCCGCGCGCTGCAGCATGCCCTCGGCCTGCGCCGGAGACCCGCCGCCCCGACCGCCGGCGCAGTCCTGGCACCGCAGCACGACCCGGGCGCCGTGAGCGGCGGCTGGCCCCGGTTCCCCGTCCGCCGTCCGCGCTGAAGGACCCGGATGCCAGGGCATCCGGGGTCCCGAGAGCTCACGCCGTCTCGAAGCCCTCGCGCTGGGTGTGCTCGTCGGCGACGCGCACGCCCCAGCGGTAGGCCAGCTTGCCGCCGAGCCAGCCCGAGACGCTGAGTCCCGACGCGGCGATCAGACTGAGCGCCAACGCCACGCCCGGGACGCGGCCGAGATCGAGCATGCGCACGAACAGGCCGATCGAGAACAGCACCATTGCGGTGACGTTCAGAGTCAGGTGCACCAGGGCCGTCCGACGTGCGGGAGTGCCCTTCGGGATGCGCGACATGTCCAGCAGGCCGAGCACCGACGCTCCCACCGCCCCGCCGAGCCCGATCGCGATGAGCCACCTCGACCCCGTCGCGAAGGAACGCGGGTCATCGGCGGCGAGGCCGAGCAGGTCGAACACGAGGCTCGACGACCACGCGCCGATCGGAATCGTCACGGCCACCGGGTGGAAGGGATGGCCGTACGGTCCCGCCACAATCGCGCGCGGCATCTTGGCGGCCCGCATCGCGAGAAAGCTCGCTCCGCGGCGCGGAGCCGAGGCCGTCGAGGGCCCCGGCATCGCGGCATCCACCCCGCTCATTCCTTGTGCAGCGCGTCCTGGGCGCGCCCCGCGAGCTTCTCGACCGTGTTGGGGAGCTCGGTCGTGCCGTAGAAGCGGACGTCAGGGTGCGTGGGCGGCGGCATCGGCACACCCGGCTCCGGTGAGGCGAGGTACGTGAACTCGCCCTTGCCGTCGGGGGTGGGGCCGGACGCCCAGCGGCCCTCGGCGGCAGCGGCACCGTCGGAGAAGTTGATGTACTGATACGACACGTCGCGGTCCTCCTTCTCGAGCGGGAAGTTGCTGGGCACGGGGAGGCTCTCGTAGCCCTCCTCCTGCAGTTCGGCCGCGGCCGCCGCCCACTGGTTCTGGTGCATCGTGTCGCGGGCCAGCAGGAACGCGAGAAGGTCCTTCACGCCGTGGTCGTCGGTCTGGTGGTAGAGCCGCGCGACCTGCACGCGTCCCTGCATCTCGGCGTTCGCGTTGGCCGTGAAGTCGGCGAGCAGATTGCCGCTGGCCGTGATGAAGCTGCCCTGCCACGGGTTTCCGTTGGAATCGACGGGTCGCGCTCCCGCGCCCGCGACGATGCCGTGCTGGATGTCGGTGCCACCGATGACCGCGGCCACGGTCGGGTCGTTCTGGACGGCTTCCTCGGTGATGCCGAGGGGCGACTTCTCGAGCAGCTGCGCGATCATGACCGCGAGCATCTCGACGTGGCCCATCTCTTCGGCGCCGATCCCGAAGACGAGGTCGCGGTACTTCCCGGGCATGTGCATGTTCCACGCCTGGAACTGATACTGCATGGCGACGGAGATCTCGCCGTACTGTCCGCCGAGCACCTCCTGCAGCTTGCGGGCGTAGACGGCGTCGGGCTTGTCGGGTGTAGCGGCGTGCTGGAGTTCCTGCCGGTGGAAGTACATCGTGCTCCTTCGTCGTCGGAACACCGCCCGGGGGGGTGCGGTGTCGACGACCACGAAACGGGGCGGCGAACCCGGCGACACGGGGGTTGCCATAGCGCTCCGACGGGAGCACAATCGCGCGCCCGCGGTCTTGGCACTCGCCACACGTGAGTGCTAATCTGACATCAAGTTGAGCGTAACGGACTCAACTTGAACATCCCTCCGGATGCCGGATCCGGACCGATCGAAAAGGAGAACGACCATGGCCACCTACGACCCCTTCCGCGACCTCGACCGCCTCGCGTCGACGCTCCTCGACACCCGCCGCGGCGGACCGCGACGCATGCCGATGGACCTGTACCGCGACGGCGACCACTACGTCCTGTCCGCCGACCTACCCGGCGTCGACCCGGGATCGGTAGACATCGATGTCGACGGCCAACTGCTCACCATCCGGGCAGAGCGCACCCTCGCAACCGGCGACGACGTCAAGTGGATCACGCGCGAGCGCGAGACCGCCTCGTTCGTGCGTCAGCTGAACCTCGGTCAGGGGATCGACACCGAACACATCAGCGCCACCTACCGAAACGGCGTCCTGTCGGTCATGATCCCGGTGAGCGAGAAGGCCAAGCCTCGGCGCATCGCCGTTTCGACCGAAGACGGCAACGACGTCATCGCCGCTCACGAGAGCACACCACAGCCGATCGAGCAGTGAGTACACGGAGGGGGTGACCGCGGGGTCGCCCCCTCCTCCCGTGTCAAGGGTCTCGGCGATCACCGCTCCCGCCCGCAGAGTGCTCCGGTGTCCGCGACCCTCTCCCCCCACGATCCGCTGGCCGCCGTCGACGCCGACGACAGGCTCTCCCTCCCCTTCACGCCGCGCGGCCCGGTGAGCGCCGCCGTCCTCCGGCATCTCGCCGGGGGCGCGCCCACCAACCACACCGCCCTGGCCGACCGCGCCGTCGCCGCCTCGACCGACGTCGAGACCGACGATGACCTGCAGCTCGCCCTCTTCGCGCTGTACGCCTCGGCGTACGGTTCGGTCGCGGCGTTCGATCCCGAGCGGGAATGGGATCCGTCGCTCCTCGCCACGCGTGGCGTCATCGAGCGGGCTTTCGAGGCGGCACTTCGCGCTCGCGTGCCGCAGCCCGAACTCCCCGCGACGACGATGGATGCCGTTGCGCGGGCGCTCTTCGCCCTGACCGCCGCCGACACCGGCCCGAGTCTCTCGCGCTACCTCGCGAAGAAGGCCACTCTCGATCAGGCGCACGAGTTCCTCGTGCAGCGATCGATCTACACCCTACGGGAGGCCGACCCCCACTCGTGGGCGATCCCGCGCTTGACCGGGCGCCCCAAGGCCGCCCTGGTGGAGATCCAGTCCGACGAGTACGGCGGCGGGAATCCTGGACGCGTGCACGCCGAACTCTTCGCCCGCGCGGTCCGCAGCGCCGGACTCTCGGACACGTACGGCGCCTACGTCGACGACGTTCCGGCCGTGACACTCGCCTCGCACAACGCGATGTCGATGTTCGGCCTCAATCGGCGTCTGCTCGGCGCGATCGTCGGCCACCTCGCGGCGTTCGAGATGACCTCCTCGGTCCCGAACCGCCTCTACGCCGAGGGCCTGCGCCGCCTCGGCTTCGACGACGACGTGTGCGGCTACTTCGACGAGCACGTCGAAGCCGACGCCGTCCACGAGCAGATCGCCGCCCGCGACCTCGCGGGAAGCCTCGCCGAAGATCGCCCCGACCTGCTCCCCGACATCCTTTTCGGCGCCGCGGTCTGCCTCAGCGTGGACGGTCGCGTCGGGGAGTACCTCCTCGACGCGTGGACGCGCGGCGAGTCGTCGCTGCGGCCAGAGGAGGTGCGATGACATCGGAGCCGCCGCGGATCACGGCCTATCCCGACGGTCCACTGCTCGTGCGGGGCGATGTCGACCTGCGCGACGTGGACGGCAACGCGATCGAGAAGCGTCGGCGAACGGTCGCTCTCTGCCGGTGCGGGCTGTCGACCATCAAGCCGTTCTGCGACGGGACCCACAAGCCCGCGGGGTTCCGCACCGAGGACTGATGCGTCTCGCCGCAGAGTACGTACTCCCGCTGCGGTGGGAGCACGACGACAGCCTGGACGACATGACCGCGTACCTCTGCACGTTGGCGGAATGGATCGACGTCACCGTCGTCGACGGATCGGACGCCCCCGTCTTCGCCGTCCACGCGACCGCATGGGCGGCCCACGTCCGACACGTCCGCCCCACCGTGGCGACGGGCGCGAACGGCAAGGTACGGGGCGTACTCACGGGAATTTCCCTCGCGCGGCACGAGCGCGTGATCCTGGCCGACGACGACGTCCGCTACGACCGGAACGGACTGGATGCCATCGTCTCCGCGCTCCGCGACGCCGACCTCGTCGCGCCGACGAACATCTTCCGTCCCCTCCCCTGGCACGCCCGGTGGGACACGGGCCGCTCACTCCTGAACCGCGCACTCCACCATGACTACCCCGGAACGTGCGGCGTCCGCCGCGCCGCGCTCGAGCGAACCGGCGGCTATGACGCCGACGCCCTCTTCGAGAACCTCGAGCTCGAACGGACCGTCCGCGCCGGGGGCGGCGCGATACGACAGCTCACCGACGTGTACGTCATGCGCCGCCCACCCACGCTCCGCCACTTCCTCGGCCAGAGGGTGCGGCAGGCCTACGACAGCCGCGCCCAGCCCGGACGCCTGCTCCTCGAACTGGCCCTCGCGCCGACCCTCCTCGCGCTGCGCCGACGTCCCGGCATCCTCATGCTCATCGCGTTCGGGATCGCCGTCGTCGCGGAGCGGGGGCGACGCCGTGGCGGCGGGCGGCGCATCTACCCGCGATCCGCGGCGGTCTGGGCACCGCTCTGGGTCGTCGAGCGTGCGGTCACGAGCTGGCTCGCGCTCGGCGCCCACGCCCGCGGAGGCGTGCGCTACGCCGGCACCCGGGTGCGGCACGCAGCGACCCCGCTCCGCGACCTCCGCCGCCGTCACTCCACGACGCGCGCCCCTTCTGCGGGCCGCGAAAGCTCGGCATCCAGGGCGTCCACGAGACCCGCGACAGTGTCGTCGATCGACGCCGGCTGACGGAACGCCCCGACCCGCTCGAGGTCGGCGAAGCCGTGCAGCGCCGACCGGACCTACCGCCCAGCACGTCCACGACGCGATGAGATCGCCCGCCGTGGCTCGGTCGCCGAAAAGTGAGCCGTCAAAGATCCTCGGGCGCGAGGTCTCCCTGTCCGTCCTCGCCGAGTTCGACGACGCCGGGGTCCTCCCCCTGCGAGTCCGTGCCGGTGGACTCGGGGTGCACGTCCTCGAGCGGGATGTCGGCATCGTCGGCGGGGATCTCCGCGGGGTCCGCACCCGTCGCGGTCGCGGGCGCGAGATCCGCGGGGTCCACGCCCTCGTCGAGTGCGGTGGTGGCATCCCATTCCGCCTGCGCGGGGTCGAGCGCCGGGTCGGGCTCGATCGAGGTGTCACCGTCGCGAAGCGGCTGAACGCCCGTGACACCGTCGGGAGCGGCGGGGATGTTCGGGTCGGACGAGACGTCGCTCATGAGGGGGATCCTTTCCATCGTCCGTGCGGCGATCGCACGCGTCGCCGCGAAGGCGACTCCCTCATCCAACGACGGCGGATCCTTCCCCTCCCGCCCCTTGACAGCATCGGCCCACCGCGCGTACCCGCGACGTTTTCGCTCCGAGGCCGGACCCTCGCGCGCGGCGTCCCTCAGCGACGTGAGCCCCGCGGGTGGGGGCAAGATATCCCGGTGCCGCGGACCGACCCCCGCGGAGGAGGGGCGACATGGGCCGAGTCCTCACCGCGAGTGCGAGCGGTGCCGACGACGTCGAAGCCGTGTGGCAGCAGTTCATCCCTGCCGCACGTCTGGAACACGTCGACCCCGTGCGAGTGCGTTTCCACTGGTCGTCGATCGAGACGGGTTCGCTGTCGCTCGTGCAGTACTCGCTTCACGCGGACGTGCGCTCGTGGATCCGACTCGAGGACCAGATCATGGCGTCGCAACTGGCGGCCCTGGACGCACGAGTCGTGACCGCCGGCCGCGACCTCGACGCGCGCCAGCCCTGGCTCACCGGCGATGGTCCCATGCACGCCCACTGGAGGGGGACCGGGAGGATCCGAGCGTTCCTCTTCGATCGGACGTCCGCGGAGCAGGTCGCGCGCGCCGTCTCGGGCGACGACCGACTCGTGCTCCGCTCCATCGACCCGGTCGCGCGCGACCGCGCCCTCGCCGCGACCTGGGAGCGGACCTTCGGCTACGTGGCATCCGCCCTGGCCGCCGGGCACGAGCAGCCTCTGGTGGCCGCAGAGCTCGAACGCCACGCCCTCATCTCGACACTCACGGCCTTCTCGACCACGTATCTGGAAGCGCTCGACCGCGCCAGCCAGCGGGCGGCGGCACCGCGGACAGTACGCAGGGCGCTCGCCTTCATCGACGCGCACGCCCACGAACCGATCACGATCGAGGACATCGCGGCGGCCGCCGGCATCTCCACGCGTGGCCTGCAACACGCCTTCCGTCGCGCCCTCGACACGACCCCGTCGCATCATTTGAGGACGGTTCGTCTGGCCGCCGCGCACCGCGACCTCCAGCGCGGTGAGGCGCACGTGAGCGAGGTGGTGCAACGATGGGGCTTTTCCAGCCCCTCACGGTTCGCGCGGTTCTACCGCGACATGTACGGGCGCAATCCGGGGCAAACGGTCCGGATGTTCTGACATCCGTCGCATCGGGTACCGCGTTGGCGCGAAGAGTCTGCTCTCGCCCGCCGCGGAGTGAGGGCGGGAGACAGTGACCGCGTTCCATTGCGAGGAGGACCTTTCGTGGGGAAGTTCATTTACGAGGGGGCCGCCCGGGCCGATTTCGAGGACCGACTCCTCGCACACCTTCAGATCGTCATCGGCAACAAGCTGCGTCGTGGCGAGCCGTTCTACTTCCAGTGGAAGGACGAGGTGAGCACGGGCGGCGGACGCACATCGGTGTGGATGCACCCCCGCGCGAACATCGTGTTCAAGTTCCACGGCGGTCGCCCCCCTGCCCTGAACCGGACCTGGCTCGAGACGCTCATGACGATGGCGAACTCGCCCACGGGGCTGTACGTGGTGCCCGAGCCACCCGAAGACCAGGCGACGGCTGACCCGGTGGGCTGACTCCCTGTCAACCCGGTCGCGCTTCCCGGTGCGCCCGCGTTTGCTGGTGACGACGGAAGGATGCCGCATGTCCATCTCCCCCACCGCGCAACCGCGGATCGTGGTGATCGGGGGCGGGAACGCCGGACTCTCGATCGCCGGCCGCCTGCAGCGAGCGCGACTCGGCGCGATCACGGTGATCGAGCCGCGCGAGCGGCACGTGTACGCCCCGCTGCAGTCGCACATCGCCGGGGGGACCGCGCGCGCCTCCCAGGCCGTGCGCCCCCAGGCCGACGTCATCCCGCCGGGTGTGAGGTGGCTGCGCGACGAGGTCTTCACCGTCGATCCCGTCGCACGCCGCGTGCACCTCGTCTCGGGCGGCCACCTCGAATACGACCAGCTCGTGGTCGCCGCGGGCCTGCGCCTGGCGTGGGAGGCGATCCCCGGCCTGACCGAGGCCATGGCGGCCCCCGAAGGCGTGTCCAACTACGACCTCGCCCTTGCCGCGAAAGCCTCGACGAGGCTCCGCGATCTTCGTCGCGGAACGGTCGTCTTCACTCAGCCGCCCGAACCGGCGTCCTGCGGTGCCGCCGCCCAGAAGCCGCTCTACCTCGCGTGCGACTGGTGGCATTCTCTCGGGGTCCTCGACGACATCCGCGTGATCCTCGTGCTTCCCGACCCGGTGCCCTTCGGCGTGCCCGACATCGATCGCGAACTCCACCGCGTCCTCGACCGGTACGGCGTCGAGGTGCGGTACTCCCGCGAGGTGCGGCGAGTGGATGCCACGACCCGCACGCTCACGATCGGACACGGCGACATCGAGGAGACGATCGACTACGACGTGCTGCACGCCGTCCCACCCCAGCGCGCACCGGAGTGGATCGCGGGCAGCGGACTCGCTGACGCCGACGACCCCGACGGCTTCGTCGACGTCGACACCGAGACCCTGCAGCACCGACGGTTCGCCGACGTCTGGTCGCTCGGGGACTCGGCCAGCGTCGCGACACGACGCTCGGGCGGGGCGATCCGACCGCAGGCCAAGGTGCTCACGAAGAACCTGCGCGCCGTCCTCCGCGGCGGCACCCCCACCGCTCGGTACGACGGCTACAGCGTCGTCCCGTTCACCGTTTCCCGCGGCACCGTGGTGTTCGCGGAGTTCGACCGGTGGGGTCGTCCGCAGCCGACGATCCCGTTCTGGCGGTCCCTGTCGCGCGAGCGCCGATCGACCTGGATCGCCGACCGTCGGGTCCTCCCCTGGGTGTACTGGCACCTGATCCTGCGCGGGCTCGCCTGACGCGTATAGGCCACGCGGGCCGATCCCTCAACCCCCGGGGGGCTCGACCCGGCTCGGGCGAAGACTGGCCCCAGCCCCGGATCACCCCACGAAAGGACATCATGGCCCAGGTCATCGAAACCATCGACGTCGACGTTCCCGTCCGCGTCGCCTACAACCAGTGGACGCAGTTCGAGGAGTTCCCCCACTTCATGAGCTTCGTCGAGTCCATCACGCAGAAGTCCGACACCCTTACGCACTGGAAGGTGAAGATCGCGGGGAGCGAACGCGAGTTCGACGCCGAGATCACCGAGCAGCACCCGGACGAGCGCGTCGCGTGGAACAGCGTCGGAGGCAACGAGAACCACGCCGGTGTCGTCACGTTCCACCGCCTCTCGGACAACGAAACGCGCGTGACCGTGCAGATCGACTGGGAGCCCACCGGCCTGCTCGAGAAGGCCGGAGCGGTCTTCGGCGCCGATGACCACTCGGTGAAGAAGGACCTGAAGAACTTCAAGGAATACATCGAGTCGCGCGGTGCCGAGTCCGGCGCCTGGCGCGGCGACGTCAGCTGACGCCCGACGTGAAGACGGATGCCGGTCCCCGAGGGGGCCGGCATCCGTCTTTTGTCAGGGAAGAGTCACCACTGGGGGTGGATCTCGGCGCGCAGACGGCGGTCGTAGACGTCGCGCACGACGGCGTCGAAGGCGTCGAGGTCGAACCCGCTGTCGAGCAGGTCACCGGCTGCGGCGTTGGCCCGCGCCTGCTCGGCCGAACGGGCGCCCGGAATCACCGAGGTGACGCCCACCCGGGAGGCGATCCAGGCCAGCGTCGCGGCGGGGAGCGTCACGCCTTCCGGAAGCGCGCCCTTGAGCTCGTCGGCGGCGGCGATGCCCTCGCCGAACGGAACGCCCGAGAACGTCTCGCCCTTGTCGAACGCCTCGCCGTTGCGGTTGTAGGTGCGGTGGTCGTCCTTGTCGAACGTGGTGTCGGCGGTGTAGGTGCCCGAGAGCAGCCCGCTCGCCAGGGGCACGCGGGCGAACACTGCGACGCCCTTCTCGGCCGCCGCGGGAAGGACCTCGTCGAGCGGCTTCAACCGGAACGGGTTGAAGATGATCTGCAGGTTCGTCAGGTTCGGGCGACGCAGGGCCGACAGCGCCTGGTCCATCGTCTCGACCGAGACACCGTAAGCGGCGATGACACCCTCGGACACGAGCTGGTCGAGTGCGTCGTAGGTCGCATCGTCGTCGATGACCGCCGACGGCGGGCAGTGCAGCTGGACGAGATCGAGAGTGTCCTGCCCGAGAAGGCTGCGGGAGCGGTCGAGCCAGCCGCGGAAGTTCTCCATCGTGTAGTTCTCGGACAGCTGGTCGGCGCGGCGCCCCATCTTGGTCGCGACGGTGACGCCCGCGGCATCCGTCTTCTGCAGGAACGCGCCGATGAGCTCTTCCGAGCGACCGTCGCCGTAGACGTCGGCGGTGTCGAAGAGGGTCACGCCGGCGTCGACGGCGGCCGCGAGCACGTCCATCGCGGCGCCTTCACTCACCCCGCCCCAGTCGGGGCCGAGCTGCCAGGTACCGAGACCGATCGCCGAGACCTGGCGGCCGGTGCGGGAGAGGGGGCGCTGCTGCATGGCGGATCCTTTCGGGGGTCGGGTCGAGCCTATCCAGCCCCTCCGTGTTCGGGGCCGAGCGTCAACCCCGGTCGCGGTTGCAGGTCCGACGCCTAACGTGGCGGCACAGCCACGGAAGGACTGCCATGAACACTCCCGCCGATCGCCTCCCCGGAGCCGACGAAGAGAACATCGTCCCCGAATCGGACGGGCTCGCCGCCGACGTCCCCGCCGGCGGCGCCGGAGCCGACACCGGTGCGGTCGGTGCCGCCTCGATCGACCCGGACGACGACGCGCACATCCAGAACGTCTCGAGCCAGAACGACGTGCCCGGCGTGGGGACGCGGGCCGGCGATGACGGCGCCGAGCGCGGTGCCGGACAGCACGGCGCGACGTCGCGGCACCACGACGACGAGGCACAACCGGCGACGGAGAAGACCTCGTCCACCTCGGAGGGCGAAGACCACGTGGATGCTGACTCCCTCATCGCCCAGTACGAGCCGGGCGTCGGCCGCAGCTCGGCCGAGTCGAGCAAGATCGCGCAGAGTCTCCCCGACCGCGACGACGCCTGACCTCCCCCTAGGCTGATCGGATGACGCCCGCGAGCCCTCCCCGCGCCGTGATCGCCGGCGCCAGCGGGTTCGTCGGTCAGGCGCTGACGGCGGCGTTCCGCGCCGACGGGTACGACGTCGCCGCCATCGGCCGCTCGGGTGACGCAACGTGGGCGGATCCGGCGGGGATCGCCCGTCTGGTCGACGGCGCGGACGTGCTCGTGAACCTGGCCGGAAAGATCGTGTCCTGCCGGTACACGGACGACAACCGCGACGAGATCCTGCGCTCCCGCGTCGACACGACGCGGGCGCTGCACACCGCGGTCCGGGATGCATCCCGCCCACCGCGCGTCTGGATGAACGCTTCTACCGCCACCATCTACCGCCACGAGACCGAGAGCGGAAACGACGAGGTCCACGGTGTCCTCGGCGACGGGTTCTCGGTCGACGTCGCCACGAGCTGGGAGCGGGCGTTCTTCGACGGCGAGCTTCCGTCCACCCGCCGCATCGCGCTCCGGATGGCGATCGTGCTCGGCGACGGGCCGGCCACGCGCATGCTGTTCGCCCTGGCGAAGCTCGGACTCGGCGGCCCGCAGATCGACAGCTGGTGGTTCCCGCACCGCCGGTACCGCGGAATCGGCGCGCGGCCGACCGGTCCGGTGCGGTCGTCGTGGCACCGCACGAGCGGGCGGCAGAGATTCAGCTGGATCCACATCGACGACGTCGTGGCATCCGTTCGCTTCCTCCGCGACCGAGACGACCTCGAGGGTCCTGTCAACCTCGCCGCCCCCGGCGTCAGCGACAACCGCACCCTGATGCGCGAGGTTCGGCGAGTCGCCGGCGTGCAGTTCGGGCTGCCGGCGTTCCGCTTCCTGCTCGATCCCGCCATGGCGGTGCTCCGCAATGAGCCCGAACTGGTGCTGAAGAGTCGGTGGGCCGTCCCCCGCGTCCTGACGGACGCCGGTTTCGCGTTCGCATACGACGAGCTGGGGCCGGCGCTGGATGCCGTGGCATCCGTGCGCCGGCCCCGGGCCCGCGACCTCTTCTCGGCCTGAATCGGCGAGAAGAGACGATCGATCAGGTGTTGCGGCGAACGAATCGCAGCAGCGCGGCGATGATGCCGACGATCAGGATGATGATCCCGATCCACAGGAGGAACTTCACGGCCTCGACGAAGATGCCGAGGAACAGGAAGACGAGTCCGATGACGATGAGGAGGATGGCGAGAGCTGGCATGCGTCCACTCTCCTCCCCCGCCGTCAAACCGTCGTCGCCCTTGACAGGGAGGACACGCGCACGGCACGCGCGTGTCAAGCACCCGCGGTGACGGATCGACTCGGTCTAGCCTCGTTGTCGACACCACGAGAGAGGCGCATCATGGGCGATCGCGACACCACCGGCCACGGCACGGGACCCGAAGAGGGCGAATACACCGAGATCGAGTTGCCCGGCGGCGAGGAGGCCGGCCGCAACCTCGATGCTCCCGGCGAGTACGTCGACAACGAGCGCGCCGATGGGACGGCGGCGCGTCCGCGCGCGGACGAGGCCGGGGCGTACACCGACGTCCAGCTTCCCGACGGCGATGAATCGCGCGAAGACGTCGACAACCCGGGCGAATACACCGATCGCGATCGGTGAGTCAGCGTTCGAGGGTCGACCGCGCATCGCGGTGGTACGCCGCGCGATAGGCGGCGGAGAAGGCCGCAACGGTCGGGAACCCCCATCGGCGCGCGACCGCGCCGAGCGTCGTCATGGCGGAGTCCGCCGCCACGAGATCGGCGTGCGCGGCACTGAGCCGGGCGAGTTCGAGATAGTCCTCGGGCGTGGCTGCCGCCTGGCCGTTCGCCGCGAAGGCTCGGCGCAATCCACCCGTCGACGTTCCCGATGCCCGCGCGGCGTCCTCGATCGTGACGGGGAGTGACGCGTGGTCGTCGAGCCACGCGGCCGCGGTCCGATAGACCGCCGCCTGCTCCAGGGCCGACGCCCGCCGCTCGCGCGGATCTCCGATCAGCGGGAAAGCCTCGAGAGCGGCCACGGCCAACGTGCGATGGACGTGGGCGCGGACGAGCGGTTCACCCATCACGGGGATCTGCGTCCACGCCCACCGCAACGTCGACGCCCAGTAGGCGCGCAGCGTCGACGACACCGGGTCGACGCCGCCGAAGCGCACCTCGATGTCGTCGTCGCCGTAAAGGGTGCGCGCGGTCCGCGTGAGGGTCTCGGCGTCGAAGCTCACCACGTGCAGGTCGGCGTGATCGACCCTCGCCGTCAATCGATCGCCGGGCTGCAGCACGCCCGGGGACACGCTGAACTCGCCCCGCGCTCGGCCGATGCTCCACGCGTAGCCCGGGGTGGAGCTGACGACGAAGAAACGGTCGGCCTCGTACGCGAGGGTGAGGCGCGTGGACCACTGCAGATGGCGCAGCGAGAACGCCTCGTCACCCACCACGTGCTCGGCGTAAACCGCCTCGTCGGCGTGCAGCTCGACGCGACCGTACTGGGCGCGCAACCACTCGTCGGTCGCGGCGACGTCCGCCGTGCGGACGCGGGTGTCGTAGAACTCGCTCATAAGGGGGTCGGCCCCGCGCAACGCTGGGCACCGCCAGCAATAGTAGTTAACCTCTCACCCCATGAGCGCACACGAGACGCCCCGGATAGTTCACCGTCGCCGAACCTCAGGAGAACCATGACCGATTCACTCGTCATCCGTGACATCCATCCCGACGACGCCGGAGAGGTTCTGACCATCCAGCGCGCCGCGTTCGCCAGTGAGGCACTCATCTACGGCGACCCCGACATGCCGCCCCTCACGCAGACGCTCGAAGAACTCGAGGCCGAGCTCGTCGAGAATCTCGGCTGCGTGGCCGTCGACGGGCACCGGCTCGTGGGCTCCGTGCGCGCGCGGCGCGACGGCGACCTGTTGCTCATCGGGCGACTGGCGATCGCCCCGGATCAGCAGGGCGGCGGCCTCGGCTCGAAGCTTCTCGCGGCGGTCGAAGAGCGCGGCCGCCGAGACGGCGCCACCGAGGCCGAGCTGTTCACGGGCGGTCTCAGCGAGGCCAATCAACGTCTCTACGAGCGCGAGGGATACCACCGCACCGAGACGACCGCCGACGGCGAGATCTTCTACCGCAAGCCGCTCGCCTGACAGGCGAAGGGTCGAGCGGGGCGCCGGACGCCCCGCTCGACCGCTCAGGTTCTTACGGGGTCGGCATGCCGCCGTTGACGTTGAGGGTCTCGCCGATCACGTAGCTCGACTCCGCGGATGCCAGGTAGACATAGGCCGGGGCGAGCTCGGCGGGCTGACCCATGCGTCCGAGGGGCGTCTCCTCACCGAACTCGGCGACCTTCTCCTGGGGCTGCCCGTCCGACACCTGCAGCGGCGTCCAGATGGGGCCGGGCGCGACCGCGTTCACGCGGATGCCCTTCGGTGCGAGCTGCTGACCGAGCGCCTTGGTGAAGGCGTTGATGGTCGCCTTCGTCGAGGCATAGTCCACGAGGATCGCCGACGGTGAGTACGCCTGGATCGATGTCGTGTTGATGATCGCCGAGCCCGCCGGCAGGTGCGGCAGCGCCGCCTTGATGATCCAGAACATCGCGTAGACGTTGGTCTTGAACGTGTCGTCGAACTGCGCGTCGTCGAGGGTCGTCAGGTCTTCGTTGAACAGCTGCTTGCCGCCGTTGTTCACGAGGATGTCGAGGCCACCGAGCTCCTCAACGGCCTGCGCCACCAGTGCGCGGCAGTACTCCGGGTCGCGCAGGTCGCCCGGGATCTGGGCGACGGTGGCGCCGGCCTCACGCAGGATGCCGGCGATGCGATCGGCATCCTCCTTCTCCTCCGGCAGGTACGACATCGCCACGGAGGCGCCCTCGCGGGCGAAGGCGATCGCCGTGGCGGCGCCGATTCCCGAGTCGGCACCCGTGATGAGGGCCTTGCGCCCCTCGAGGCGACCGCTGCCGACGTAGGTGTCCTCGCCGAGGGCAGCCTTGGGCGTCAGCTCGGCATCCAGTCCGGGCTCGGGCTGGTGCTGCTTCGACGGCTCGATGTCCGCGTAGAGCTTCGCGGGGTCGGTGAAGGTGTACTGGGTGGTCATGGCGAGTCCTTTCAGGGGGATGCCGGGGCGCGAACCGCCCCGGGTGGGCAGGATCAGTGATCGCCGAGGTCGGCCTCGTCGACCACGTCGCGGATCACGAGGGCGGCGTTGATGAGCGCCAGATGGCTGAGCGCCTGCGGAAGGTTGCCCCAGAAGGCGCCATCCTGTTCGGCGATCATCTCGGAGTACATGCCGACGTCGTTGGCCTGGGCGACGAGGGCGTCCATCGCCTCGATGGCCTCGGCGTGACGACCGACGCAGGCCAGCGCCGTCGCGCGCCAGAACGCGCACGCGACGAAGGTCTGTTCCTCCTGATCCATGCCGGTGTACCGGTAGACCAGGTGGTTCGCGGTGCCGAGGCGCTCGGTGATGGCATCCAGAGTCTTGGACATGCGCTCGCCCCGGTCGAATCCGGTCGGGGCATGCAGCAGCACCGACGCATCGAGATCGTCGCTGCCGGGGAATATCGTGTACGCCTCGAGCTCGTCCGACCAGCAGTGCTCGTCGACCCAGGCGTGGATGCGATCGCGCTCGGCGCGCCAGCGATCTCCGTTGTCGGGGATGTGCCCGCCGTCGGCGAGCCACTGTGCGTCGTCGAGGGCCTTCCAGCAGCCCATCTTCGACGAGGTGTAGTGCTCGAGTTCGGGCAGCTCCCACATGCCCGAATCGGCGCGTCGCCACAGGTCGCACGTGCGGTCGGCGACGTCGGCCAGCAGCCGTCCGGTCTCGGTGTCGAGTCGGTTGCCGGCCTCGACGTACGTGCGACAGATCGCGATGAGATCGCCGTAGACGCCCAGCTGCAGCTGGCCCTGCGCGGGGTTGCCCGTGACCACCGGCTGATTGCCGTTCCACCCCGGCACCTCGTGCTTCTCGAGGCCGATCTCGGCGTCACCGTCGAGGGTGTACATGACCTGCACCTCGGGACCGTTGCGCCGAATCGTGCGCAGCAACCACGAGATCGCGGCATGCGTCTCCTCGCGAAGACCGAAACCCACCCAGGCGTGGGCGGTGTACGCCAGGTCGCGGACCCACGCGAAACGGTAATCCCAGTTCTTGCCGCCGCGCGGGTTCTCCGGCAGCGACGTCGTGGCCGCCGCGGCGATGGCGCCGGTGGGGCTGAAGAGGAGGAGCTTGAGAGCCAGGGCGCTGCGTTGCACGTCATCGGCCCACGGCCCGTCGTACGAGAACTCGTCCGACCACATCGACCAGCCGTCGATCGTGCGGTCGATGCCGCGATCGACGTTCTTCGCGTCGGGCACGCGCAGCGGCTCACCCTCCGTCGCCGCGACGACCAGGAGGTGACGCGATCCCTTCGCGGTGGTGAAGCGGCCGTCGATGCTCTCGTCACCGGCGTCCGGCTCGCCGCGCAGGCCGTGTTCGTGGCCGACCACCGCAAGCGAAACGTGACCGATCCGCATGATCGAGAATCCGTCGATGCGCTCGGTCCACGGCGCCGCCGACCGCAGCATCGTGCCCGGCTGCACGCACCAGGCGAACTCGACCTCTCCCTTCACTCCCTCGACCCGACGCGCGAGTTCGGCCCACGGCAGACGTCCCGCGATGCCGGTGACCATGGCATCTGTCAGCGTCGCCACGCCGGTCGGGGTCGTGAAGGTCGTCTCGAGCACGTTGGTGCGCGCGACGTAACGCCGCGACACCTCGTACTCGCCGACCGGGGCGAGCTCGATGCAGCCGCCCGCCGACTCGTCCACCAGCCGAGCGAAGACGGGGCGGGAGTGGATGTTCGGCAGCGGGAGCCAGTCCACCGAGCCGTCGAGTCCGATCAGAGCGACCGTGCGACCGTCGCCGATGGCGGCGTAGTCACGAAGAGGCCGAGACGGCGGAAGCGGGGTCATGGGCACGGGTCAACGCTAGGAAGACCGTGAGGAGGGCGGGCCGGGGTTGTCGATCCGACGCCGAGCGGCTACGGGACGGGTCGCTACCCCGCGACCGACGCCGTCGCAACCCCCGCTGCACCCGTGACCGACCGACCTAACGTCGATATCGAACGCGAGTGAAAGGAATGCGCATGGCCGCCACCACGAAGGACGCACCCACCAAGAACCGCCGTCGCCCGGCCCGAGGCGGCAGCGGCCCGGAGACCACCGACGAGCAGAACGCCGAGAAGGGCTTCCAGGCCTCCGAGAAGCTGACCGATGCGCTGCAGGCCGTTTTGATCGACCTCATCGAGCTGTCGATCCAAGGCAAGCAGGCGCACTGGAACGTCGTCGGCAAGAACTTCCGCGACACCCACCTGCAGCTCGACGAGATCATCGACGCCGCGCGCGAATTCAGCGACACCGTCGCCGAGCGGATGCGGGCGCTGCACGCCCTGCCCGACGGCCGCAGCGACACGATCGCCGAGACCACGACCCTGCCGGAGTTCCCCCAGGGCGAGATCGACACCGCCGAGGTGATCGACCTCATCACCCAGCGCATCGATGCCGTCGTCGGCACCGTCCGCGAGGTGCACGACGAGGTCGACGACGAGGACCCCACGAGCGCGGACATCCTGCACTCGATCCTCGAGCGCCTCGAGCAGCTGTCGTGGATGGTCAGCGCGGAGAACCGCGTCGCCCGCAGCTGACACGCACGGAACACACACCGGATGCCGGGGCCCGAGGGCCTCGGCATCCGTCGTTGCCGCGGCGGATCAGCCGCGCGCGATGAGGAACCGGGGGGTGCGGACCCTCGAGGCGAGCGACGGAGATCTTCACCTCCGTGAGGGAGGCACTCACCGCCCGCAATTGTTCGTCGACCTCGGCGAACCGCCTCTCGACCTGCGCGAACCGCTGATCCACCTGCGCGAACCGCTGGTCCACCTGCGCGAACCGCTGATCCACCTGCGCGAACCGCTGGTCCACCTCGGCGAAGCGTCGATCCACCTGCGCGAACCGCTGATCGGAGCGCTGCTCGACGCGGTTCAACATCCACTTCGTCCCACCGAGGACGGTGGTCGATATCGACACCATCAGGCCGACCGCGGTGGCGATGAGCGGAAGGGACTCCATGTCGGCTCCTCTCGGCTGAAGTGGTGACACCGACTTTAGGCGCCTACGACGACGTAAGTCGCCGCTCACGGGCGTGCCGTGCACAACTTCACCCCGCCGCCCGCCGGGGAGGAACTGTCAGAGCCGCACCACCTCGGTGACGCGCACGACGGCGGTGCCTTCGCCCTCGGACGCGGCGAGGTCGACCTCGGCACGGATGCGCCAATCGTGATCACCGGCGGGATCGTCGATGGTCTGCTCCACGCGCCACAAGCCGTCCGACGCGGCGGACTCGTCGATGTGAACGTAGGCCGAGGAGCGCGCCGCCCCGCCGGTGCCGATCGCGTCGTGCTCGTCGAAGTAGGCGTCCAGCGCCGCAGACCAGTCGGCGTCGGGATCCAGCTCGACGAGCTCGTCGTCGCGCTGGAGGGCGGCCAACTGCACGCGCCGGAACATCTCGTTGCGCACCAGGACGACGAACGCGCGCCGGTTGGTGAGGATCGAGGGCGGGGCCGGCGGCACGACGGGCGCGGTCGGATCGTCCGCGGGGTTGACGAGCTGTTCCCATTCGTCGACGAGGCTCGAGTCCACCTGCCGCACGAGCTCTCCGAGCCAGGCGATCAGATCGAGCAGGTCGGGCGTCTGCGCATCGACCGGGACAGTCTGGCGGATCGCGCGGTACGCGTCACTGAGATAGCGCAGGAGAAGGCCTTCGCTGCGTGCCAGCTGATACAGAGAGACGTACTCGCCGAACGAGCACGCCCGCTCGAACATGTCACGCACGACCGATTTCGGCGAGAGCTCGAAGTCGCGGATCCACGGCTGGCTCGACGCGAACACCTCGTAGGACTGCGCCAGCAACCCGTCGAGCGGTTTCGGCCACGTGATCTCCTCGAGGAGCTCCATGCGCTCGTCGTACTCGATGCCCTCGCGCTTCATCGCGGCCACCGCCTCGCCACGCGCACGGAACTGCTGCTGCGACAGCACCGGCCGCGGGTCATCGAGCGTCGCCTCGATCACGCTGACGACGTCGAGGGCGTAGTGCCCCGTGCCGACACCGCCGACGGTTGGCGTGGCGTCCGGCCCTCGCCCGAGCTCCACTTCCGGGTCGAGCAGCTCTATCGCGGCGAGCGCGAACGGTGACAGCGGCTGGTTGAGCGCGAAGTTGGCCTGGAGGTCCACGGTGAGCCGAATGCGTGAGGTGTCCACCTCCACCACGCCCGCCTGCACCAGCGTGCGGAAGATCGCGAGAGCCCGACGGGCGAGTTCGAACTGGCGAGGGCGCGACTCGTGGTTGTCGAAGACGAGCGAGCGGACGTTGCCGAACACGTCGCCGCCGCGCGCGATGACGTTGATCAGCATCGCGGCGGTGAGCTTCATCTGCGGTTGCAGCGGCTCGGGCTCGGCGGCGACCAGACGGTCGTAGCTCTGCTCCGTCCAGTTGACGAACCCCTGCGGCGCCTTCTTCCGGACGATCTTCTTCTGCTTCTTGAGGTCGTCGCCGGCTTTGGCGATCTGCGCGGCGTTCTCGATCTCGTGATCGGGCGCCATGACGACCACCGTTCCGGCCGTGTCGTAGCCGGCGCGGCCGGCGCGCCCCGCGATCTGGTGGAATTCGCGCGCCGAGAGTTGGCGCATGCGCTGCCCGTCGTACTTCGTCAGCGCGGTGAGGAGCACGGTGCGGATGGGCACGTTGATGCCGACGCCGAGGGTGTCGGTGCCGCAGATGACGCGCAGCAGCCCGCGCTGGGCGAGCGTCTCGACGAGTCGGCGGTAGCGCGGGAGCATGCCGGCGTGGTGTACTCCGATTCCCGCGCGTACGTAGCGCGAGAGCGTCTTGCCGAAACCCGTGGTGAAGCGGAAGCCGCCGATCGCGGCGGCGATCTCGTCGCGCTGCTCACGCCCGATGATCCGGATCGACGACAGCGCCTGCGCACGCTCCATCGCCGCGGCCTGCGAGAAGTGCACGACGTACACGGGAGCCTGGCGCGTGTCGAGCAGCTCTTGCACCGTCTCGTGGATCGGGGTCCGCGCGTATTCGAAGTGCAACGGCACGGGGCGTTCGACGCCCGTGACCCGCGCCGTGGGTCGCCCGGTACGGCGGGAGAGGTCATCGGCGATGGCGGCGACGTCGCCCAGCGTCGCGGACATGAGGACGAACTGCGCCCGCGGGAGCAGCAGCAGCGGAACCTGCCACGCCCACCCGCGATCGGGTTCGCCATAGTAATGGAACTCGTCCATGACGACCTGGGCCACGTCGGCATCCGGACCCTGGCGGAGAGCGAGATTCGCCAGGATCTCCGCGGTGCAGCAGATGATCGGGGCGTCGGCGTTGACCGAGGAGTCACCGGTGACCATCCCCACGTTCTCGGCGCCGAAGATCTCGACGAGCGCGAAGAACT
This sequence comes from Microbacterium canaveralium, assembly GCF_047238045.1. Lineage (NCBI taxonomy): Bacteria > Bacillati > Actinomycetota > Actinomycetes > Micrococcales > Microbacteriaceae > Microbacterium > Microbacterium canaveralium. The sequence goes on from NZ_JBDFMA010000003.1 coordinate 2,495,757, forward strand.
TCTCGCTCACGAGCGCCTTGATGGGGGCCGTGTAGTAGCTCCGGCCGCCCCGGGCGAGGGATGCCGCGTGCGCGGCGACGGCGACGAGCGACTTGCCCGTCCCCGTCGGGGTGGAGAGGATGACGTTCGCCCCCGACACGATCTCGATGATCGCCTCGTCCTGAGCGGGGTAGAGGGTGAGGCCGCGTCCGCTCGCCCACTCGACGAAGCCCAGGTACGCGGCATCCGGATCGGCACCGGCGGGTACGTGGTCGAGGAGCGAAGTCACTGGTCCACCCTCTCATCCCGCCCGTCGCCGACCGGCCGATGCCCTCATTCCGCGTCCGAGAACACCCCCACCCGCTCGCCGTCACGGACGAACTGCACCGAGCTGCCGACGGGGAAGCGTTCCCGGAAAGCGTCCGGCATCTCCGGTGTGACGACGAATTCCACCGTGGCCGGGAAGACGCCGGCGCCGCAGGCCCCGCTGCGGTAACCGCCCTGGAACGCGCCGCTCGCGCCGAGCTCGGGGATGATCGCGGTGTCGACGAGCAGCAGGCAGTCGGCCCGGGTGCCGGCCGAGTCCACCGCCGTCGACCCGGCGAACGCCGTCAGGCCGTGGAAGTCGGTGTACCCCGCCACGTCGGCGGAGTCGAATCCCCACGTCCCGAGCGCCGAGGTGTCCACCGCCGGATCGGGACGGAGGGTGTCCACCTGCGCGACTCCGGCGGTGCGCGGGACCGGGGCAAACGTCGTGGCCGCGATCGAGGCGGCGCTGCTGAGCGCCGCGACAGCCGCGAGGGAGCCGGCCCACAGCCAGAGCGTGCGGGTGCGACGCACGAGCGGGCTGCGCTCCGGCCGCTCCTCGGCTTCGTCGGCGGAGAGGTCGGAAGTGGTGTCCGCCGCGGGAGCGGTATCCGCGTCGGTGGCTGCGGCGTCGGTGGCTGCGGCGTTGACGGCGGGTGCCGACGCACCCTGGACGACGATCGGCGAGGTCGACTCCGCGCGCCGACGGCGCTCGAGCTCCTCCAGCTCGCGCAATCGCGCCCAGGCCAGGGGATCCCCGGCGAGATCGGCTTCCGGGCCGTACGCCCGCGCTCGGAGCCGTGCCAGCTCGCTCCGCGCCTCGGCATCCATGCCCTGCATCGTCCCACAGCCTTGACGGTGCGGGGCCGGTCTGGACGACGAGCCGGGGCACCGGAGGGGTGTCGGCCGCGGCCGCGTCGCCCGGGAGCCTTCGACTCCCTGACATCGCGCATCCATTCGAGGGAATAGATCAAGGGATGCCGCGTTGCACACCGTATGCGCTCTTTCGGCACTCTCTCCTTCGGGCACTACGGGCCGCTCGGCGGTGGTCATCACCTCTCCGCCGGCGACTCGATGCTGCAGGCCATCGACCTGGCCCAGGGCATGGACGACCTGGGCGTGAACGGTATCTCGTTCCGCGTCCACCATTTCGCCCGGCAACAGGCGGCCCCCATGCCGTTGCTCGCGGCGATCGCGGCACGCACGTCGCGCATCGAGGTGGGTACGGGCGTCATCGACATGCGATACGAGAACCCGCTGATGCTCGCCGAGGAGGCGGCATCCGTCGACCTGATCAGCGCCAATCGACTCGCCCTCGGCGTGAGCCGCGGGTCACCCGAGTCGGTCGTCCGCGGGTACGAGGCATTCGGCTACACCGGGTCGGAGGACCCGCGCGGCGCCGACATCGCCCGTGACCACTTCGATCTGTTCCTGCGTGCGATCGACGGCGAGGGACTCGCCGAGCGCGACCCGATGAGCCCGTTCGGCGGCGGAACCGGTCTCCAGCGCATCGAACCCCACTCCCCCGGGCTGCGTAAGCGCATCTGGTGGGGCGCCGGCACGACGGCGACGGCCGAGTGGGCCGGACGCACGGGCGTCAACCTCATGTCCTCGACCCTTCTGACCGAGGCCGACGGCACGCCGTTCGACATCCTGCAGGCCCGCCAGCTCGACGCGTTCCGCGACGCGTGGAAGGATGCCGGTCACGCGGGCGAGCCCCGCACATCCGTGAGCCGCAGCATCTTCCCGATCGTGAGCGACGAGGACCGGATGTACTTCGGCGGTTCCGCCGGCTCCGACCAGATCGGCGTCATCGACGGGATGCGGTCGACCTTCGGCAAGACGTACGCCGCCGAGCCCGACGCCCTCATCGAGCAGCTGCAGAACGACGCTGCGGTGATGAGCGCGGACACCTTGATGCTCACGATCCCGTCGCAGATGGGGGTCGAGTTCAACCTGCGGCTCGTCGAGAACTTCGCAAAGCACGTCGCGCCGGCGCTCGGCTGGCAGTCGACGCTCGCGACGGTCTGATCACTTCTCCCGCCAACGGACCCGGATGCCGACACCCTCGGCACCCGGGTCCGTTCGTCTGCGCCGCTCGATCTAGGCTGGCGGAATGACGTCCGTGCGGGTAGCCGAATTCCCCCGCGATCGCGCCACCGTCACGGCACTTCTGTCCGCGTACCTTCGGACGACGGAGGCGGAGAAGGCCGAACACGGCCTCGTCGTCGCCGACGCTCCTCTTCCCGACCGCTACGCCCGCGAGATCGCCGACCCGGACGCGGCGCTGGCCGGACGCCGCGTCCTCATCGCAACCCACGATGGCGTCGATTGCGGCCTCGTGGTCGTGAGCGACGCGGGGGATGCCGCCGAGATCTCACGTTTCTGGACGACGCCCACAGTCCGCGGTCGCGGGATCGGCGCTGCCCTCCTGAGCGCGGCGACGAACCTCGCCGGCCGCCCCGTCCGACTGTCCGTCTGGTCGTGGCGCGAGCCGGCCATCCGTCTCTACCGCCGGTACGGATTCGAGGTCGTTCCGTCGTGGGACGACCGCCCCGACCTCGTGTGTCTCGAACGACACGAATGAGCGCGATGCCCCCGAATCGGTGGGTCTCACCCGCGCCGCGGATCCGCGTTCTACCATGAAACGAGGGCATCCGCTCACCGATCGAACGACGGTCGCGGGGTCCGAATCGCGTCGACGGCGACGTCACGGCGACGCGAGGCGAGGTGCAGGATGGACGTTTCCCGGCGAATGGTGCTCACCGGCGCACTCGGGGCGGTCGGGCTCGGTGTCGGCATCGGGTGCGTCGTCGTGGCATCCGGACTCCTCGGCGCCCCGGAAGCGGCGCCGACGCCGACGCGCGTACCGACACCCTTACCGTCGCCGAGCCGAAGCCCGGGCGTCGGAGATCTCGAGCTGCACGCGTGGGACAGGGTGGTGCGATCGATCTCCACGACGCAGGACGCGACGGTGACCCTCGTCGACGGCGCGCTCCCTACCGGACTCGCCATCGCCGGTGGAGCGCTGGTCGGTCGGCCGACCATCACGGGTCCCTACGCCTTTCGCCTCGACGTGAACGAAGGACCGACGCGGCATCGACGCACGTACGCCGGCGAGGTCGCCCCCATCAAACGCGACCTCAGCGTGTCGCTGACTCTGGATGCCACCACCCCGATGTCCGTGACCGAGAAGGAGCTCGACCGCATCGCGCTTCTCGGAGCCAACGCCACGCTCGTCATCCTCTGCTTCATCCCTGACGCGACCTCGACGACCTTCACCCGCGTCGCGGACGCGCGCATCCAGAGGGCGTTCCGTCTGGCGCGCGAACGCGGCGTGCGCATCACCCTCCTGAAGCCGCACATCGTGACGGAGAGCGAGGCGGACAACTTCTATCGCGCGAACTACGCGCCGGACTCCATCGATGCCTTCTTCGCGAACTGGGGCCGGCAGTTGCAGTACTTCGCGCGCCTCTGCGCCGAGAACGACGTCGAATACCTGTCCCTGACGTGCGAGCAGCCCGGCCAGACGGACGCCGCCCAGTACGACCGGTGGGTGCCGCTCATCACCAGACTGCGAGCGGCGTATCCGCGACTCAAACTGACGGCCGCGTTCACGACTCTCGAGCTCTTCCTGCTGTACACCCACTGGGTGCCGGCGAACACGCCTCATCTGGCGCGGTTGCTCGACGTCTTCGGTATCAATTCGTGGGTGCGATTGACCGACAAGGTGTACACCCCCGACGCGCCGAACATCAGCGTCGACGATCTCGTGGCGGGGTGGCGAGGCGCCGGTGGTCGGACGGACGACCACCTGGGCAAGCTCGAATTCGTCTGCGAGCACTTGCGTCTGCCTTTCTTGATCACCGAGGTGGGAGTGCGCCCGCACGTCGACGGCCTCGCCAAACAGGAGGGCAGCCAACCGGTGACAGGGGCGAGGAATCACGACGTCCAGGCCCTGCTCTACCGCTCGGTCCTGCGGGCGCCATTCGAGTCGGCGTGGTGCACGGGCGCGTCCATCTGGCACATTCATGAGCCGTTCGCCTTCGGCGATCCGCGCCACGACACTCTGCTCGCCGGCGAGCGCGTGGTGATGGACGCCATCGCGAGGACGCCGTCTTTCGCGACAAAGGACTTCTGATCCCTTGCCCTCCGCGCACCACGGACGGGCTGCCGCCGGCCCCGAGAGGATAGCCAGTCACGACCGCCGACTCAAGGGCCGACGAGAGAGCGGGCACCCGGCATAGCGTCGTCCGTGCACCTCATCCAGAGGGGCGCCGTGCCACCTGGCACCTCACAGCAAGGAGAAAACCGTGCTTTGGACGATCCTCGGCCTCATCATCGTGGGCCTCATCGCCGGCTTCATCGCGCGTGCCGTCATCCCCGGCAAGCAGAGCATGGGCATCCTCATGACCATCGTCCTGGGAATCGTCGGCTCGTTCGTCGGCGGATTCCTCGGATTCCTGATCTTCGGCAGCGACCCGATGGGCGGGTTCCTCCAGCCCGCCGGGATCATCGGTTCGATCATCGGCGCGATCATCGTGCTCGGGATCTACGTCTTCGCCACACGCGGACGCAGCGCCCGCGCGCGCTGACCTCGGCGGCAGCAGACACGGCGCCCCCGCGTCCCCGGCTCCGGCCGGGTCGCGGGGGCGCTTCTGCGTCACGGACCGCTAGGTTCGGCACATGCCCGCGCTCGCCTCACCGCCCCCGGACGCCGTCGCGGCCCTGGCCGACCGTGTCGAGCGGGCGGCATCCGGACCGTCCCGATTCCTGCTCGGCATCGCCGGGAGCCCCGGGAGCGGGAAGACGACGCTCGCCGCGGCGCTCGTCGCGGAGCTGAACACCCGACGCCCGGACACGACGGCGGCATTGCCGATGGACGGTTTCCACCTCGCCAACGCCACGCTCGACCGGCTCGGCCGCCACGGTCGCAAGGGCGCGATCGATACGTTCGACGGGTGGGGCCTCCTCGCGCTGCTGCGCCGCGTGCGCGCGGAGACCGGGCACACCGTCTTCGCGCCGAGCTTCCGTCGCGAGGTCGACGAGGGCGTCGCGGGCGAGATCGCCATCGAACCCGGAGTGCGAGTCGTCGTCGTGGAGGGCAACTACCTCCTCGTCGACGACGGCCCGTGGGCGCTCGTGGGCGACGCGCTCGACGAGGCGTGGTTCTGCGCGACGCCGCCGGGCGCGCGCGAGCAGCGTCTCATCGAGCGGCACACGCGGCACGGTCGCACGATCGAGGCGGCGACGGCGTGGGCGCGGGAGGTCGACGGCGTCAACGCCGCGCTGATCGAGGCGACGCGCACGCGGGCCGACCTCGTGGTGTCCGGCGAGACGGGAGCGGTCGCCTAGGGAACCGCGAGGTGCCCCGGTCCTTGACATCCCACATCCGACCTCCTAGGTTCATTACTCAAGTAACGAACCCAAGGAGTCCGATGCTCGACGACGGCAAGCCGATCTTCATCCAGATCGCCGAGTCCATCGCCGACGGCGTGCTCGCCGGCAGCTATCCCGAGGGCACGCAAGTGCCCTCGACGAACGAGCTCGCCGCGTTCCACCGCATCAACCCCGCGACGGTCGGCAAGGGTCTCGGCCTCCTCGTCGACCGCGACATCCTCCACAAGCGGCGCGGTCTCGGCATGTTCGTCAGCGAGGGTGCCCGCCAGCGACTCCGCGATGAGCGCACGACCGCCTTCCGCGCCGGCTTCGTCGCGCCACTCCTCGCCGAGGCCCACTCTCTCGGCCTCGACCTCACCGACATCCATCGCATCATCGACCAGGAAGGGGCATCCTCATGACGCAGCCCGCCGTCCGCCTGTCGGGGGTGTCGCGCCGTTTCCGGCGCACGCGCGCCCTCGACGACCTCACCCTCGACATACCCATGAACGCCATCACGGGCCTCCTCGGCCGCAACGGCGCGGGTAAGACGACACTCATGTCGATCATCGCCGGCCACGACCGACCCACATCCGGTTCGGTGGAGGTGTTCGGCACCGACCCCTTCGAGGATGCCTCGACCATGTCATCCATCAGCTTCGTCCGCGACAACCAGAGGTACCCCGAGGACTTCACGCTGCGCCAGGTGCTCGAGGTCGCTCCACTGTTCCACGCGGGGTGGAGCACCGAGGTCGCCGAGCGCCTCGTCCACGGGTTCCGACTCCCCCGCAAGACGGCGATCAAGAAGCTGTCCCGGGGCCAGGCATCGTCGCTCGGCATCGTGCTCGGCCTCGCCTCGCGTGCGCCACTGACGATCTTCGACGAGCCTTACCTCGGACTGGATGCCACGGCCCGCCGCTTCTTCTACGACACCCTCATGCAGGACTACATCGATCATCCCCGCACGATCCTGGTGTCCACGCACCTCATCGACGAGATGGAGCCCCTCCTGGAGCACGTCGTGATCGTGGACGAGGGGCGTCTCGTGCGCACGGCCGCCGCCGACGATCTGCGCGGCAGCGCGGTCACCGTCAGCGGATTCGCGGCGGCGGTCGAGACCCTGGCCGCGGGACGACCGGTGCTGCAGCGACGGACGATCGGCGGCCTCTGCTCCGTCGTCCTCGAGACGCCGGCCGACGACGCCCTCCGGGACGGCGCGGCGAGAGCCGGGGTGCAGCTGACCCCGGCGACCCTGCAAGACCTCGTCGCCGCGTACGGCGTCGAGGCGGAATCCCTGGAAGGAACGCGCGCATGAGCACCTCGACCATCGAACGTCGACGCGGCGCCTCGCCGCTGGACGTGCTGCGACTCCATTTCGCACAGCGTGCCCTGCTGCTGCGCACTCCGCCGGGGATCATGCTCGTGGTCTTCGCGTTCATCGTCATCCTCGCCGTCATCTTCTGGCGCGCCGGTCTCGAGCCGGGCAGCGCCGAATGGGTGCAGAGCAGCCGAAACAACGGCGGTGTGGTCTGGGCGCTGCCGGGCTTCCTGGTGTGGCTCGGGATCCAGACGGTGTCACTGACCTTCCCGCTCGCGCTCTCCCTCGGGAGCACACGCCGCACCTTCGTCGGGGGAACCCTCCTCACTCACGTCGCGCTCGCGCTGTACGTCACCGCGATGCTGCTGGTGCTGCTGGCCGTCGAACTCGCCACGAACCACTGGTTCTTCGGTCTCTACCTCACGGACGTCGCCATCCTCGGCTCTGGCAACCCGTGGCAGCTCGCGCTCACGTCCTTCCTCGGCGCACTGTTCGCACTGTCCGGCGGCGGTGCGTTCGCCGCGGCCTGGGTGCGGTTCGGGGCCATGGGTCCCACCGCGCTCGGCGCCGTCTCGGTGCTCGGCCTGGGGATCGCCGTGATCCTGCTCATCCCCCTCGCCCCGGCCGCACAGCCGTGGTGGGCCGCCGTGGCCGCGGTGATCGTGATCGTCCTCGCCTTCGTCGGCCAGTACATTCTGCTGCGCCGCGCGTCGGTGCGATGAGGTCGGGCCGCTCCTCCGTGACCGTCCACCTCGTTCCCCTGGATGCCGCGGGCACCGACCGCGAGGAGCTCCGCCGGTTCCTCACGACCGAGACCTTCCCGTTCCATGTCGTCGCGCGGCCGACCGCCGACCAGGTGGATGCGGCGATCGAGGCTGGCGCGTGGGGCGACGCGGACACCGAAGCGCTGTGGATCGATCATCCCGAGTACGGCCGCGTCGGCGTGCTCCGCCTCGAAGACCTGAACGATCCGACCGCGATGATCGACCTGCGGCTCGCGGAGCGGTGGCGCGGCCGCGGGCTGGGCGCCGAGGCGCTCGACGCGGCGTCCGACCGCGTCTTCGAGACGCGGGCGGCGGTGCTCCGGTTCGAGGGGCAGACCCGCGCCGACAACGTCGCGATGCGCCGCACCTTCTCACGCTGCGAGTGGACGCAGGAGGCCTCCTACCGCGACGGCTGGCCCGTGGAAGGCGGCGAGCCCCTGACATCCGTCGCCTACGCGATTCTCCGACGCGAGCGCGGTCGGGATGCAGCCGCCGTTCCCGATCCGGTCCGGCTCGCGTGGGAGTCCGAGGAGCTGCTGCTCACACCCACGGTCCGTGGCGATGCCGCTCGACTGCGCGAGCTCCTCGCGGAGGACTTCGCCGAGATCGGGCAGTCGGGACGCCGGTGGACCCGGAGCGAGATCATCGCGGCACAGACGACGGACACTCCGGGCGGCCGTTTCGAGATGAGCGAGCGCGAGGCTCGGGTCGTGGGCCCGGACCTCGTCCTGCTGCACTACCGCCTCCTGCTCGACGGGCGCGACACCCGTCGGTCGGCGCTCTGGCGCTGCGACCCGTACCCGCGCTGCGTCTTCCATCAGGGCACCGCGGTCGGAACCTGACTGCTCCTCCCCCTGTGGACGGTCGGGACGCGATGTCGGAGCTCCATGACAGCATGTGTGCATGCCAGATCGACCGCCCGTCTTCAACGATCGGGAGGACGCCGTCCTCACCGACGTGGTCGGCGCGCTGATCGAGAGCGAGCGCGCTCTCGCCGAGCTCGAGGCGGCCCGCGTCCTGCAGTTCGCGGCCGCGATGCGCGTCGCACTCCACCGGAGAGAGCACCGACCCCGAGCAGTGCAGGAACGCGAGATGGCGCTGCGGTCGATTGCGGCCGAGATCGGCGTGGCCCTCCGATGGAACGACCGCACCGTGCAACGCCGCCTCGGCGAGGCCCTGCAGTTGGTCGACGACTTCCCGGCGACGCTACGAGCCCTCGCCGAGGCGCGGATCAGCGCTCGGCACGCGGCGGTCATCCGCGACATCGGCGCAGAGCTCGCCGATCCGTCTGTCCGTGCCGAGTTCGAGCGTCGCGTCGTCGAACGCGCGGCGACCGACACGGTGGTCGGAACGCGGGCCTTCGCTCGCGCCCTCGTCGAAGAGCTTCATTCGGTGTCGATCACGGATCGGTTCGCGAACGCCCAGCAGCAGCGCCGCGTCTGGATCGACGACGCCGTCGACGGCATGGCCCGACTCGGCGTGCTCGACGGCGCCACGAAGATCCGGGCGATGTACGACCGCCTCACCCGACAGGCGCGCGAGATCCGGGCAGTCGCACGATCCGCCGAGCTCGACGACACCGGTCCGGATGCCGTGCACGACCGCCGTACGATCGACCACGTCCGCGCCGACCTGCTGTGCGATCTAGTCCTCACCGGCCGGCCGGTGATCGACCCGACGATCGACGCCCTGCCGGGCGGACTCGGGGCGATCCGCGCGCACGTATCGGTCGTGGTTCCCGCCCTCACCGCCGTCGGTGCGAGCGACGGCGGCGCCGAGGTCGACGGGCTCAGCCCGATCGACGCCGACACCGCGCGGCGACTCCTTGCCGACTGCCCGGCGTGGGAGCGGCTCGTCACGCATCCGATCACGGGCGCGGTGCTCGCGGTCGATCGGTACCGCCCCTCCCCCGCCCTCCGACGCTTCGTCCGAGCGCGCGACGTGCACTGTCGATTCCCCGGATGCCGTCAGCCGGCGCGCCGATGCGACCTGGACCACACCCACGATCACGCCCGTGGCGGACCGACCGCCCGAAGCAACCTCGCGTGCCTGTGCAAGCGCCATCACACGCTGAAGACCGAGACCCCCTGGACCGCCCAGCAGCTCCTCGACGGCACCATCGAGTGGACGAGCCCGCTCGGGCGCTCGGTCACGGACCGGCCCGAAAGGTACGTCGCATTCGTTCCCGTGCCGGATCCGCCGCCGTTCTGATCCGCTCTCGGGCGACGTGCCGGCTCGGGCGGGCACTCCGCCCTCCGCGAACGTCCCTCCTCACGCGACCGCGACGATGCTTGGCTGGCGAGCATGCGACGTGTCCTCATCCTCGGCGGCACCGCGTGGCTCGGCCGTGCCATCGCGAAAGCCGCGCTCGCGCACGGCAGCGAGGTGACGTGCCTGGCCCGCGGAGAATCGGGCATCGTCCCCCGGGGCGCCCGACTGCTCCGCGCGGATAGGAGCACCCCCGGCGCGTACGACGATGTCGACGGTGAATGGGACGACGTCGTCGAGCTTTCGTGGGACCCGGGCTTCGTGGCATCCGCGCTGGATGCCCTCGCCGGTCGCGCCGCGCACTGGACGCTGGTGTCCAGCGTGTCCGTCTACGCTCGCGCCGACGTCCCCTTCGCCGACGAGATGGCAGAGCTCGTCGACCCCGTCGATCTCACGCGATACGCGGATGCCAAAGTGCACGCCGAGCGACTCACCTCGGCGCGAAGGGGGGAACGGGCGCTGCTCGTCAGGGCCGGACTCATCGTCGGTCCGGGTGACCCCACCGACAGGTTCGGCTACTGGCCCGCGCGCTTCGCCCGCGGCGGACGAGTCCTGGTTCCGACGAGCACCGGGCGTCACGTCCAGGGCATCGACGTCGATGACCTCGCGGCATGGATCGAACTCGCCGGGCGCGCGGGTGTCACGGGGCCCGTCAACGCGGTCGGCGAGGAGCATCCGCTCGCCGACGTCCTCACCGCCGCCCGCGACGCCGCGGACGCGGCGACGGAGAGCGTCACCCTCGACGACGACACGCTCGAGGCACGGGGTGTGCAGTACTGGTCGGGACCCCGATCCCTCCCCCTGTGGCTCCCCGACAGCGAGGCAGGCTTCGCGCGGCGGAGCGACGCCGCGTTCCCGGCGGCGGGCGGGGTACGTCGACCGCTTGCCGAGACGATGCGTCGCACTCTCGACGATGAGCGGGCACGCGGGATCGATCGTCCCCGCCACGCCGGGCTCACCGCCGCCGAGGAGCGTGAGGTGCTCGAGACCTGATACCTCGCGTCAGCGCCCGTTGCGGTCAGCGGCGGAGCGCGGCGGGGCCGACGCGACATCCAGTCGGTCGAGACCGCGGAGCGAAGTCCAGATGAGCTCCTCGCCCTTCGCGGCATGCTGCGACGCCCGCACGGCGCGCTCGTCGGCCCACGAGTTCAGCACGTGGCCGCTGTGCCCGCGAACGTGCTCGAGCACCACGTCGGGGAGCCCAGCGGCGCGACGCGCATCCCTCGCCGCGATGAGCGCCTCGAGGATGCCGCGATTGGCGACGGGTTTCTTCGCCGACGTGACCCACCCGCGGCGGCGATGTCCGTCCATCCACGACGAGTACGTGTCGATGGCGTACTTCGAGTCCGCTTGCACCACGAGGTCCCGGACATCGGCGTGGTCGGTGATCGCGTGCAGCAGTCCGAGCAGCTCGCCGATGTTGTTCGTCCCCTCCGGGATCGAGCCGGCGGCCCAATGGCCGTCTTCGCCGACCCAGGCCCACCCGGCGGGACCCGGATTCCCCTTGCACGCGCCGTCGGTGGCGACGACGTAGCGATCGGAGGATGCGGGTGAGGAAGCACTGCTCATCCCTCTAGTCTCCCCGACCCCGCACGGATGAACTGCCGGATGGAGTCTCGGGCCGCGGCGCGCGTCATTCCGGCGCCGCCGCGCGGCCGAGCGTGGCGCGCCTGCCAGAGTCCCGTGCATGATCGTGCCGCGCACCCGCTTGTCGTTCGCCGCCCGCAGTGCCATCGCCGCAGGCGCCGTGATCATCGCCGCCACCGTCGGCTTCCTCGTCTGCTTTCTGACCGCTCAGCCCGCGCCCGCCGGACCGAACGCCGAGGCGACCGAGCGGCTGAGTCAGTGGCAGCAGATCTTCGAGCAGTACCGAGCGCGCAAAGGCGCTTTGCCCGACCTGCCCGATGGCGGGTACTGCCTCGGCACGGGCTTCCCGACGGGAAGCGGTGGCACCGCGAACTGCCGCGACTATGACGCCAGCAACTATTACACCGAGGCCGGCAGCGTGTCCCTGATGCAGGCGCTCTCTTCCGTCGGCTCGTTGCCCGAAGGTGTCTCCGCCCCGGTGCAGGGAACGATCGGGCCCTACGCGGAGTACCGCAACGGCCAGATCGCGCTCCTGACCGCGGAAGAGGGCGGCTGCGTCGCTCCGGCCACCGAAGTGTGGAACGACGGAGCCACCCTCTTCATCTGCGGGATCACGCTGAAGCGCTGACTCAGCTCCCGCTGCTGTCGGCCTTCTTGCCGCCCGCTTCGAGCACGTCTCCGGCGGGAAGCTCCTGGTGACCGCCGAACTGCAGTCGCATCGCCGAGAGCACCTGGTTGGCGAAGTGGTCCTCACCTCGCGAAGCGAACCGCTCGAACAGCGACGACGCCAACACGGGGACCGGAACGCCGGTGTCCACGGCGGCCTTCACGGTCCAACGTCCCTCACCCGAGTCCGACACGCGGCCCGCGAGCCCGTCGAGAGTGGGATTCTGCGCCAAGGCCGCGGCCGTGAGGTCGAGCAGCCACGACGAGATGACCGATCCGCGCCGCCACAGTTCCGACACCTTGGCGGTGTCGATGTCGAACTGGTAGAACTCGGGTTCCTCCAGCGGCGCGACTTCGGCGGAGTGCTCGCCCTGCTTGAGGCCCGCGTCGGCGTTGTTGAGCACGTTGAGTCCCTCGGCGAGCGCGGCCATGATGCCGTACTCGATGCCGTTGTGGACCATCTTCACGAAGTGCCCGGCGCCGGACGGGCCGCAGTGCAGGTAGCCGCGCTCCTCCGGGGAGTAGTCACCGGTCCGACCGGGGGTGCGCTCGACGTCGCCGGGGCCCGGAGCGATGGTGCGCAGCACCGGCTCCAGGTGGGTGACGGCCTCATCGGGGCCGCCGACCATGAGGCAGTAGCCGCGCTCCAGACCGAACACGCCGCCGCTCGTGCCGACGTCGACGTAGTGGATGCCGGCGTCCTTGAGCTTCGCGGCCCGACGGACGTCGTCGCGGTAGTTCGAGTTGCCCCCGTCGATGATGATGTCGCCAGCCTCCAGCACATCGGCGACCTGGTCCACGACGCTGCCGGTCAGCCCGGCGGGGATCATGAGCCAGACCACGCGCGGCGCCTCGAGCTTCGCGGCCAGATCCGCGAAGCTGTTCGCCCCGACGGCCCCTTCCGCAGCCAGACCGCTCACCGCGTCCTGGTTCACGTCGTAGACGACGCAGTCGTGGCCGTCTTTCATGAGCCTGCGGACGATGTTGCCGCCCATTCGTCCGAGTCCGACCATGGCGAGTTGCATCCGTACCCCGTTCGTCGTGATTTCCGCCACGGAGGGCGGCTCTTCGAGTCTAGGAGCGCGCGGGGCGCTCACGGCCCGGTCAACTGTCGAAGTCTTCGGGGTCCACATCGTCGAGGAACCTGCGGAACTCCTCCACGCGATCCTCGTCTCCGCGCGTGTCCAATTCCACGGCTCCCTCGGGCACGCCCGCGACGGCGAAGACTGCTTCCGCGACGGCGATCGGCGCGTCCGTGCGCACGGCGAGGGCGATGGCATCGGAGGGACGCGCATCGATGATCAACGGACCCGTCGGTGTCCGCAGGTGGATCTCGGCGTAGAAGGTGCCCTCGGCGAGCCGCGTCACCTGTACGCGCTCGACGGATGCCGCCAGCTGACGCAGCATGACGACCATCAGGTCGTGCGCGAGCGGCCGTGGAGTACTCGTTCCCTCGACCGCGACGAGGATCGACATCGCCTCCTGCGGACCGATCCATACCGGGAGCACGGTGCCGTCCTCGACGCCCGAGCCGGGCAGCGGAGCCAGGAGGATCACGTGCTGGTGGGCGGAGTCCAAGGCCACGCCGAGAACACGAACCGGGACCATGACGCCATCGTACGGCGCGGCCGAGATCGTCGAGATGGTCGGTGGAACAGCACGGATGACATGACGGGTGATTCGGTGAGGTCGCGAAGCGGCGACTCCCGCGAGATGGCGCGGGAGACATCAGAGACTCATAGGTGCGCATAAGTCTTCGCTAAGAACGCTTGTTACCTCTGACCTCCGAACCGGAGGTATCAATGTCCATCAATCGCATCACTCTCACCGTCCCCGCCACCCTCGGCGCGCTCCTGATGTTCGCGGGGTGCGCATCGTCGAGCCCGACGCCGGACGCCAGTTCAGCGGGCGACTCCCCGCTCACGCCCTACCTGTCCGCCATCTACGGCGTCGATGCCGATCCGACCTCGCGCAACGCCGAGTTCGCGGAGCGACAGAAGAAGTCCGAGACCCTCGTCGCCGCGTGCATGAAGGAGAAGGGCTTCGAGTACACCCCCGTCACCGACCTGGGCTCGGTCGCGAGCGGGCAGGAGCAGAAGCCCGACGACCGCGAGTGGGTGGCGCAGAACGGCTACGGGATGCTCAGCTCGCTGGGCGAGTCCACGACCACCGACCCCAACGCGGACTACGTCGAGTCGCTCTCGGAATCGGAGCGAAACGCCTTCAACGAGGCGCTCTGGGGCCAGTACGCCACGGGCGAGGTCAGCGGTCAATTCGATCCCGAGAAGGCCGGATGCCAGGGTGCCGCCCAGGTGGAGGCCGGACAGCAGAACCCCCTCGATTCGGACGAGTTCGCCGATCTTCGGCAAGCGTTCGAGGACCTCTCCTCCGAGATCAGCTCCCTCCCCGAGCAGCAGAAGGCGGACAGCGACTGGTCCTCGTGCATGGCGGATGCCGGCTACCCGGACCTGAAGACCCAGTCCGACGCCCTGATGAGCATCAGCACCCGTATCGGCGAGGTCAACGGCGACGGATCCACGCTGCCGGACGAGTCCAAGATCGCCGAACTGAAGAAGGTCGAGATCGACACCGCCCTCGCCGACTTCGACTGCCGCGCCAAGACCGACTACGCCGAGCGTTCGAAGAAGGCGCAGTGGGCGTTAGAGGAGAAGTTCGTCGCCGCACACAAGTCCGAGCTCGAGGCAGCCAAGGCGGCCGCCGAACAGGCACGATCGTGACGGGATTGCGGGAACGCACGACGGCGGTCGTGGCATCCACTGTCGCCGTCGTGCAGCGAAACCGACCCTTGTGGATCGTCGCGGCCGTGGCGGTCGCGTCGCTGGCGACGGGGCTCGGGGTCGGCCGCTTCGTCATCTCACCCGCCGACGCGGCCGCGAACAGCGCGCCTCCCGCGCCCGGGTACGTCACGGCTCCCGTCGAATCCGGCCCGCTCAGCAACGACGTGACCCTGCGGGCCGACTTCGGCTACGCCGACCCGGTGGAGGTCAAAGTCGACACCGCCGGACTCCCCGGCGCCGCGATCGTCACCGGTCGTGTGCCGGAGGTCGGGGCGCAGGTGGACAAGCTCTCGATCGCGCTCGAGGTTGCCGGGCGCCCGGTCATCGTTCTCCCCGGCGAACTCCCGGCTTACCGCGCTCTCCGATTCGGGGTCTCCGGTCCGGACGTCTCGCAGTTCAAGACCGCGATGCGGGCGATCGGGCTGGATGCCGGAGACCCGGCCAACGCGATGTTCGACGAACAGGCCGCCTCCGCGGTCACCGCGTTGTATGCACAAGCGGGGTATCCCGCTCCGACCATCCCCGACGAGACCATCGCCGCGGTGCGGAGCGCCCAGAGCGCCGTCGCGTCCGCCGAACGCGCGGTGGCGGCCGCCCGGACCGCCGACGACGCGGCGCGCGCCGGGGCCACAGCGGTGGACAAGCAGGAAGCCGACAACGCGGTCGCCGCCGCTCAGCGTGCCCTCGACACGGCCGTGGGCCAGGGGGAAGACGATGCGACCGTCGCCACCCTGCGCGACGCCCTGTCGCTCGCTCAGGCCAAGCGGACTCAACTCGACGCGCCCAAGGACACGTCGGCGACCCGCGCCGACCTCGAATCGGCCAGGGACCAGCTCGAGCAGGCGCGCGACGACTTGGCACGTGCGCGGGAACGGGCGCTCCCGTCGCTCCCCGCCGGGGAAGTGCTCTACCTCTCCAACTTGCCCCGGCGCGTGGACTCCGTGGACGCCCAGCGCGGCACCGAGCTCAAGGGCACCGCCATGGTCGTGTCGGGGGCGACGCTGTCGCTGGCGGGCTCGGCGCCCGAGTCGGATGGGCGTCTCCTCGCGAAAGGGTCTAAGGCGACGGTGGATCTGCCCGACGGGACGTCTCTCGACGCCACCGTGTCGGAGGTCACCCCGGGCGAGAAGTCCGGAGACCGGTGGAAGATCCTCCTCGCCCCCGCGGCCGTGACCGACCAGCAGCTCGCTGAGCTCCGGGGGAAGAACCTCCGAGTCCGCATCCCCGTCGCCAGCACCGCCGGCGACGTCCTGCACGTGCCCCTGGCTGCGCTCTCCGCGGGCCCCGGCGGTGAGGACCGTGTCGAGGTCGTCTCCGGCGACCCGCGGGACCCGAAGGCTTCCACCCGTCTGGTCGTCGTCGAGACGGGCCTCGCGGCCTCCGGCGCGGTGGAGATCCGCCCGGTCGACGGCGACCTGTCCGTCGGCGACCAGGTCGTGGTCGGCCGATGAGCGCGCCACTGCTGGAGCTGCGCGAGGTCACGCGATCCTTTCCCGGTGACCCGGAGGTTCGCGCCCTGCGCGGAATCGACCTCACCGTCGTCGATGGCGACTATCTGGCCATCGTGGGGCCGAGTGGCTCGGGAAAGTCGACGATGCTGAACGTCCTGGGGCTGCTCGATCGCCCCACCAGCGGGGAGTACCTGCTGGAGGACACCTCGACGACAGCACTGGGGGACGAGGCCCGCACGGCGCTGCGGGCGCGCGTCCTCGGATTCGTCTTCCAGTCGTTCCATCTGCTCCCCCGTCGGACGGTCCTCGAGAACGTCCTGCTCCCCCTGATCTACAGTGGCGCGCCCCGTGCCGAGCGAGAGACTCGCGCGCGCGAGGCTCTCCACCGGGTGGGGCTCGACCACCGCATCGACTTCCGACCCGACGTCCTCTCCGGGGGCGAGCGTCAGCGTGTCGCCGTCGCGCGCGCCATCGTCACCCGGCCCCGCGTGGTGCTGGCGGACGAACCCACCGGCAACCTCGACGGCGAGAGGACGGAGGAGATCATGACGCTGTTCGAGGAACTGCACCGAGGGGGAATGACGCTCGTCGTCATCACCCACGACACCGCCGTAGCGGATCGCGCCGATCGCGTCGTGCGGATCACCGACGGCCGCCTGAGCGAGGTCTCATGAAGGACAAGAAGTCGCCCGACCGTTTCCGTTTCGGCGATCTCATGATCGAGGCGACCAGCGACATCGGCGCGCGCCCCGGCCGACTGATCGTCACCATCGCCGGCGCGGTCCTCGGCATCGCGGCTCTCGTGGCCACGGCCGGTCTCGCGCAGACCGCCTCCGACCAGATCGAGCGGCAGTTCACCGCCATCGCGTCGACGCAGGTCGTGGCACGCCCCGCGACGGCCAAGAACCAGGACGGCGAGAGCGTCGCCACCGCGACCCTGCCCGCCGATGCCGCGGATCGGATCAGCCGTCTCGCGGGCGTGGAGGCATCCGCGACCCTGAGCCCCCTCGACCTGCGCGGCGGGTCGGTGTCGGCGGTGTCGGTGGTCGATCCCTCCGCCCCCGCCACCGTCTCACCGAAGGTCTTCGCATCCGGTGCCGGACTGGTCAACACCGTAGGAGCCCGGGTCGTGAGCGGACGGTTCTTCGACGCCGGACACGATCGGCGCGGAGACCGGGTCGCCGTCCTGGGCGCCGAGGCCGCGGACGCGCTCGGCGTGCGCCGGTTGGACGCTCAACCGTCGATCTTCCTCGACGGGCGGGCGTACGCGGTGATCGGCATCATCACCGACGTCGACGCCGTGGGCGACCTCGCCGGCGCGGTGATCATTCCCGACGGGGCCGCGCGGGTCGATTTCGCGTTGCGTTCCCCGAGCGAGGTCCGAGCGCGCATCGTGCCCGGAGCCGGCCCGCAACTGCGTCCGCAACTCGCCCTCGCCCTGGCTCCCGATGCACCGGACGACATCACGGTGGGAGCGCCGGCATCCCGATCCGAGGTCAGCAAGGGGGTTCAGAGCGACGTCGCGTCCATCTTCACGGTGGTGGGCATCGTGGTGCTCCTCGTCGGGGGCCTGGGGATCGCCACCGTGACGATGCTCTCGGTCACCGAGCGCACCGCCGAGATCGGCCTGCGTCGCGCGCTGGGAGCGACCCGCCGCCAGATCGCGGCGCAATTCGTCGTGGAGTCGGTGGTGATCGGCGGGCTGGGCGGACTGATCGGTTCCTCGCTCGGGGTGTTCACGGTGGTCGCGGTGGCACTCGTCCAGCACTGGACACCCGTGCTCAACCCCCTCGTGGCCGTCGGCGGCGCCTTCCTCGGGGCCGCGGTCGGCCTCGTCGCGGGTGGTCTCCCGGCGCGCCGCGCGGCACGCGTCGAACCCGTCGTGGCGCTGCGGGGCACCTGACCTCACCAGCCGAAGGAGTTGAACCAGTCGCGACGTCGATCGGCGTCCGCGCGGGTGGGGTCCCCTCGCCACGTATCGTGCGGGCTGAGGGTGCCGTCCTCGGTCAGCGGGACGAACGCCCAGCACACGGAGCACAGGGCTCGTCCGCCGGGGAAGCCGTCGTCGAGAGTCGGTGCCGCCTCCGCGGCCGACCCGGCGCCCGGGCATTCCGGCGGATCCGCCTGCGAGTCGTTCCACAGCAGCGACCCGCCGCGACGGTGATGGAGGCCGCGATGGCCTTCCTCACGCGTGCAGATCTCGCCCCTTCGGCGGCTCAGGCACAGCAGACGAGCCGCCCCGGGAAGAGCGGCCAGCGTTCGTGTCATCCTTCGATTCTCGCCCCTGCTTGCGCAACGGGGGCAGGTGCGCGATACGCACAGGGCGATGGGGGCCGGTGGGGAGGGGATCCGCGGTCATGGTCGGAGACCTCCGCGTCACCGGCCGACGCGCCGGAGTACGGTGTCGACGGCCGCGTGGAATGTGAGGTGCTGTGCGATCTCGACTGCGCGGTCGTAGCGCACGCCGCCCAGGGCCACGAAGATCGAGCCGACGACTTCGACGTAGCCGACGATGCGTCCGTCTCGCGCCACCTCGTAGAGGTCGAGGTCGATACGGGTCCACGGGATCTCGGTGACGATCTGACGCTGCTCCGGACGACCGATCGGAACTTCCATGACCATGAGAGACCTCCTTGTTCGACCGGTGTGCTCTCAGAATGCGCCGTCGAACGGAATGCCGCTCCGGGCTTGACGGATCGGCGTCGCGGAGTTACGCCGTCAGCGCGCGCTGCGGACGGGGCGCCCGCGACGGGGACGCTCATCCGAGAGATCGAAGGGGACGGCCTCCCCCGCCAGCCGCTCGACCTCGTCCAGGAAACGCAGGTCCGCCTCGAGCCGTGCACGGCGGGCGGCGGAGAGCACGGCCCGGGAGACGGCATCCATGTTCTCGTCCTCGGGCATCGCGGCCTCGAGCGCGTCACGGACCGCAGCGCGCTGCGCGGAGAGCAGGGCGGGGACGTCGGTACCCGGCAGCGTGAGCGCGAGCGCGATGCGCAGGGCGACCTCGTCGCGACGCTCCGCGATCGACGCGGCACCGAGCCATGCCCGGGCCTCGGCCCGGCCCGCGGCGGTCGCTCCCCACAGCACACGGCCTTCGTCGTCGGCGCCCCGGTTCTCCACGAGTCCGTCCCGCTCGAGTCGCTCGAGGGTCGTGTAGACCTGCCCGACGTTGACGGCGACACCGGTGCGCCGCAGGTATTCCGCGCGCAGTTGGGAGCCGTAGCAGTCGCCGCGATCGAGGATCGCTAGCAGGCTCTGGCGCACCGTCATAGGGACCTCCGACCTACCAGCAAATGCTTTTCCGAGTATATGGTTCGACACCGAATGAACCCGTTTTCCGCGTCGTGACGCGGGAGTAGCCTGTGGTCAGACCACAGAGAAACGTCGATCGGAGACATCCCGTGGAGTGGCTCGACCCCCTCATGCTCGCTCGGTGGCAGTTCGGACTGACCACCCTGTACCACTTCCTCTTCGTGCCCCTCACGCTCGGGATGTCGCTGGTCGTCGCGATCTTCCAGACCGTCTGGTACCGCACCGGCGACGTGAAGTGGCTCCACCTGACCCGCTTCTTCGGCAAGATCTTCCTGATCAACTTCGCCATGGGCGTCGTGACCGGAATCGTGCAGGAGTTCCAGTTCGGCATGAACTGGTCGGCCTACTCCCGCTTCGTGGGTGACGTGTTCGGCGCCCCGCTCGCGTTCGAGGGACTCCTCGCCTTCTTCCTGGAAGCGACCTTCATCGGCCTCTGGATCTTCGGCTGGGACAAGCTGCCCCGGCTCGCGCACCTGGCCAGTATCTGGCTCGCGACGCTGGGCGCCACCTTCTCGGCGTACTTCATCATCGCCGCCAACGCGTTCATGCAGAACCCGGTGGGCTACCAGATGTCCGCCGACGGCAATCGGGCGGAGCTCATCGACTTCGGGAAGCTCCTCTTGAACCCCGTCGCGCTCGCGGCCTTCCCGCACACGATCTTCTCCGGCTGGATGTTCGCCGCGATGGTCGTGGTGTCGGTGTCCGCGTGGCACCTGGCGCGCGGCCGGAACGTGGAGATGATGCGCGCCCCGTTGCGCTTCGGCCTCTGGTCGACAGTCGTGTCCTTCGTTCTCGTCGCGATCGCCGGCGACCAGCTGAGCCTGGTCATGGTGGCGACGCAGCCCATGAAGATGGCGGCGGCCGAGGCGACGTTCAACACGGTGTGCGGCGCGAACGCCTCGTTCTCGATCTTCACGCTCGGAACACCCGACGGCACGAGCGAGCTGTTCTCGATCCGCGTGCCGTTCCTCCTCAGCATCCTGTCGACGCACTCGCTGGACGGCTGCGTCGAGGGCATCAACGACCTCAACACGATGTACAGCCAGCAGATGTTCCCGCAGTTCGCCGATCAGGTGGACGGCAACTTCGCCCCCGTTCTGTGGGTGACGTACTGGGCCTTCCGCTGGATGATCGCTCTCGGCGGTCTCGCGACCCTCATCAGCGTCGTCGGCCTGTGGATCACGCGCAAGAACGCCAAGCGCCCCGTCGCTCCGTGGATGTGGCGTGTCGCGATCTGGGCGGCTCCCCTGCCGCTGCTGGGCAGCCTCGTCGGCTGGGTCTTCACCGAGATGGGTCGTCAGCCGTGGATCGTCTTCGGCCTGATGCTCACACAGGACGGGGTCTCTCCCAGCGTCCCCGGCTGGAGCGTGCTGATCTCGCTGGTCGCCTTCACCGCGATCTACGCCACCCTCGCCGTGGTCGAGTTCGGACTCATCAAGAAGTACGCGCAGAAGGGGCCGGACCCGCTGCCCGACCCGAACGCGCCGAGCGAGCCCGACACCGTCGAGAACACCCCGACGACCGTCTACTAGGAGCACAGTCATGGACCTCGCATACCTCTGGTTCTGGATCGTCGGATTCCTCTTCATCGGCTACTTCGTCCTGGACGGGTTCGACTTCGGCGTCGGCATGTCGCTGCCGTTCCTGGGCAAGGACGACATCGCCCGCCGACAGATCATCAACACCATCGGCCCCGTGTGGGACCTCAACGAGACGTGGGTGATCGTCGCCGGCGCGGCGTTGTTCGCCTCGTTCCCCGAGTGGTACGCCACGCTGTTCAGCGGCTTCTACCTCCCGCTCCTGCTGATCCTGCTGGCGCTCATCGCCCGCGGCGTCTCGTTCGAGTACCGCCACCAGCGCGAGTCGCTGAAATGGAAGCGCGGCTTCGACCGGATGATCGTCATCGGTTCCGCCGTCCCCGCGTTCCTCTGGGGCGTCGCGTTCGCCAACATCGTGCAGGGCGTGCCCCTGGATGCCGACCACGAGTACGTGGGCACCCTGTTCACGCTGCTGAACCCCTACGGCATCCTCGGGGGCCTGGTGACCCTGTTGCTGTTCTTCACCCACGGCGTCTACTTCGTCGCGCTGAAGACCGACGGCCAGGTGCGCACCGATGCCCGCGCCCTCGCGCGGAAGTCGGGCCTGGTGACGATCGTCGCCGCTGCCCTGTTCCTGGTCTGGACGATCATCCAGGCCGCGAACAACCAGGCACCGCTCCTGCTCGGCGTCGTCGCGTTCTCCGGGATCGCGGCGCTGACCCTCATCGGCTCCTGGGTGGCGAACCTGCGCGACCGCGAGGGAACGGCGTTCACGCTCGGGGCGATCACGATCGTCACCGCGGTGGCCGCGCTGTTCTTCGCCCTTTTCCCGAACGTCATGCCCTCGACCCTCGAGCCGGGTTCGGGCCTCACGATCGAGAACGCTTCGAGCACCGACTACACCCTGACGATCATGAGCTGGGCTGCGCTCATCTTCCTCCCGCTCGTCCTGGCCTACCAGGCCTGGACCTACTGGGTGTTCCGCAAGCGCGTCACCCGCGCGCGCATCGAGAAGGCCGCGCTGGTGGCGCATTGACCGACACGACCCGGGTACGCCCCGTCGACCCCCGACTGGTGCGATACGCCTCCGCCTCCCGCAGCTTCTTCGCGGTCAGCGCGGCGATCGTCCTCGCCCAGACGGGGGTCGTCGTCGGCTTCGCCTGGACGCTCACCTCGGCCCTGGTCGGGGCGATCGATGGGCGGCCCCTCCCCGAACTCTGGGGATACGTCGGGGCGGCGGCATCCCTCGTCCTTCTGCGCGGGCTGCTGATCGCGGCGTCGGAGCGCGTCTCGGCCCGCGGCGCCGCCGCCGCATCGCTGCAGCTGCGCGAGCGCCTCGTGGCCGCGGTCGCCGCGCTCGGCCCCGGGTGGCTCGCGCGACGGAACGCGGCGTCGTTGTCGGTGACCGCGGGTCACGGACTCGAGGCGCTGGACGCGTACTTCGGTCGCTACCTCCCCCAGCTCGTCGCCACGATGATCGCGACGCCGATCCTCATCGGCGCGATCGCGCTGGCCGACCCGCTGTCGGGGCTCACGGTCGTGCTGACGATCCCCCTCATCCCGCTGTTCATGGTGCTCATCGGCCTGGCCACGCGCTCCGTGCAGAAGAAGCAGTACGGCACGCTCGGACGCCTCGCCGCCCGGTTCGCCGACACCGTCGAGGGCCTCGGAACACTCAAGGCCTTCGGGCGCGAGCACCGTGCTGCCGACACCATCGAACGGGTCACGCGCGACTACAAGCGCGAGACCATGACGGTGCTGCGCGTGTCGTTCCTCTCCGGCTTCGCGCTGGAGTTCCTGGCATCCATCTCGGTCGCCATCGTCGCCGTGACGATCGGGTTCCGGCTGCTCGCGGGCGACATGAGCCTGCTCGTCGGCCTGTTCGTGCTGCTGCTCGCCCCCGAGGCCTACCTGCCCCTGCGGCAGGTGGGCGTGCAGTTCCACGCCGCGTCCGAGGGGGTCGCCGCGACCGAGGAGATCTTCGACGCCCTGGATGCCGCCCGCAGCGCGACGCCGACGGACTCGACCCCCGCCGCGAAGGGGACGACGCTCGAACTGCACGACGTCCGCGTCGAACGCGGAGCGCACCGGATGCCGACGGTATCGCTGTCGGTCGGACCGGGAGAGGTCGTGCTGCTGTCGGGCCCGAGCGGCGTGGGCAAGTCGAGCGTCCTGGCCGCGGTCCTCGGGTACGTCGACCACGACGGTGAGCTGCGGCTGGACGGGCGTCCGGTGGCGCACGCGCGCGCCGCCGTCGCGTGGGCCGGACAACGACCCGGGCTCGTGTCGGGCACGGTCGCCGCGAACGTGGCGCTCGGGTCCGACGCCGATCCCGCGGCCATCGCGGCCGCGCTCACCGATGCGGGTGCCGCCGACGTCGACCCGGCGACACCGCTCGGAGCGGGCGGTGCGGGACTGTCGGGCGGACAGGCGCAGCGCGTCGCCGTCGCGCGCGCTCTCTACCGCTCGCGGGTGGCCGGGGCGAGGATCCTCGTCCTCGACGAGCCGTCGAGCGCCTTGGATGCCGACACCGAGGGCCACGTGTGGCGCACCCTGCGCGCCGAGGCCGACGCGGGCGCCGCCGTGCTGCTCGTCTCGCATCGGCCCTCCGCGCGCGGGATCGCCGACCGCGTGATCGACCTGGGGGTGCCGGCGTGAACGGTCGGGTGCGCGGCATCCTGGGAGCCGCGATGCCCTCGCGGCGGCGGTTCGCCCCCGCTGTCCTCTCGGGATTCGGCACCGCGGGGAGTGCGGTGGCCCTGCTCGCGACGAGCGCGTGGCTCATCGCGCGGGCGGCGGAGCAGCCGCTGGTCATGTACCTCTCCGTCGCGGTCGTCGGCGTGCGCGCGTTCGCGCTCTCGCGCGGCGTGTTCCGGTATCTCGAACGCCTCTCGGGGCACGACGCCGCACTCGAGCGGCTCGCGGGTGTCCGCGCCGACCTCGTGCGCGAGCTCGTGCCCCTGGCCCCCGACGGCCTGGCGCGCGCTCGACGGGGCGGGCTGCTGTCCAGCGTCGTCGACGACGTGGAGGAGTTGCAGAACCTCCCCCTGCGGGTCGTGCTGCCCCTCTCGGTCGCGGCGCTGACCTCGCTCGCCGCGGTCGTCTTCACGGCGTTCGTCTCGTGGCCCGCGGCGCTGACGCTGCTCGCGTGCCTGGTCGCCGCCTTCGCCGTGTCGGTGGCGGTGGGGTGGGCTGCGGGCGCGCGCGCCGAACGCGCCATCGCCCCGCTGCGCGCCGATGTCGCCGACGCGGTGCACGACCTGCTGACCACCCTCGACGTCCTCACCGCGTACGGGGCGCTCGAGACCGCGCGGGCGCGGGTACGCGACGCCGACCGGGCGCTGCGCCGTGCCGTCGTGCGACGCGGAGCCGCGCAGGGACTCACCTCGGGCACCGTCTCGGTGCTCGCGGGGCTGGCGTCGCTCTTCGCCCTCGCTGTCGCGGCGCCGGCCGTGACGGGCGGCACCCTCTCCGGACCGGGCCTTGCGGTCGTGGTGCTGCTGCCGATGGCGGTGTTCGAGGTGTTCGGACCCGTGCCGCTGGCCCTCGCGTCCTGGCGCCAGGTGCGCGCGGCCGCCGAGCGCATCGCCGACGCCGTCCCGGCCGGGATCCCCGAGGGCCTCCCCCGCGACGAACCCGCCGCCACGGGCGTCGCCCCGGCCCTCGGCGACGGCCTCGAGCTGAGCGACGTGCGCGCGCACTGGCCGGCCCGGTCGGACGCGGGGCTCGACGACACCGGTCGCATCGACGACGTCACGCTGCACGTCGGCGCGGGTGAACGTGTGCTCGTCACGGGACCGAGCGGCGCCGGAAAGACGACGCTCGCGCACGCCCTCGTCCGGTTCCTCGACTACGAGGGCTCCTTCACGATCGGTGGCGTCGAGGCGCGCACCCTCGCGGGCGACGACCTCCGCCGCACGATCGGGCTCGTCGAGCAGGCGCCCTACCTCTTCGACGAGTCGGTGCGCCAGAACCTGCTGTTCGCCCGCGACGACGCCACCGACCACGACCTGACGCGCGTGCTCCAGCGGGTCGGACTCGACGCCTGGGTCACCGAACGCGGCGGATTGGATGCCACGGTCGGCGACCGCGGCGGACTCGTCTCGGGCGGGCAGGCGCAACGTCTCGCCCTCGCGCGGGCTCTGCTGCGCGGCTTCCCCGTGCTCGTGCTCGACGAGCCCACCGCGGGCGTCGATCCCGCGGCATCCGACGCCCTGCTCCGCGACCTGCTCGGCGCGGTCGGCCGCGACCGCGCCGTCGTGCTCGTGTCGCACGTGGAGGTACCGGAAGACCTCGTCGACCGCACAGTGCGACTCGAGGGCGGGCGGGTCGTCGCGGCGTAGCGCACCCGAGACACCCCCTATCGGACGGTCGGCTCCACCGCGACGAGCCGGACGTGCTCGGGGGCGACGAAGAACCGGACGGCATCCCCCGGGGTGAGCCCGGCGGCGGCGAGAACCGGGATCTCCGCCGCACCCCGGTCCGCGACGACGCGGACGCCCGTCGCCGTCGGCTCGAGGTGCCTGACGATCGCGTCCCATCCGCTCGGACCGTCGCCGATACGCACGTCCGCGGCCCGGAAGACCGCGGCGAGCGCGGAGCCGTCCGCCCCGGCGAACGGGACGACGGAGCTCAGGTGCCATCCTCGCGATTCCCACTCGCCGCGCGAGGCGACGCCCACGACGCGTTCCAGCCCCGCGATCCGCGCGGCGACGTCGGTCGCGGGGGTCGCGAGCACCTCCCGCACCGGTCCGAGTTGCGTCGCCCGTCCCTCCTCCACGATGAGCAGACGGTCGGCGAGGACGGCGGCGTCGACCGCGTCGTGCGTGACGGCGACGGCCGTGACCCCGTCCAGCGCCTCTCGCAGCATCGTCCGGATTTCGGCGGCGGTCACGGCATCCAGTGCGACGAGCGGCTCGTCCAGAAGCACCGCCCGCGGCTTCGCGGCGAGCGCGCGAGCCACCGCCACCCGCTGCTGCTCCCCGCCGGAGAGCTCGGCCGGACGGCGATCGCCGACCCCCGGCAGGCCCACGCGGGCGAGCCACGCGTCGGCGTCGGCGCGGGCAGCGGCGGCCGCGACACCCGCCGCGCGCGGCCCGAACGCGACGTTCTCGCGGACCGAGAGGTGCGGGAACAGCCGGGCGTCCTGCCCGAGCAGCGCGATACCGCGGCGCATGGGCTCTGTGCGCACGCGCGGGTGGTCGGTCCGGTCGATCACACGACCATCGATCGCGATCACGCCCGCATCGAGGGGCTGAAGGCCGGCGATCGCCTGCAGCACCGTCGACTTGCCCGCCCCGCTGCGGCCCATGATCGCCACCGTCTCGCCCGGTGCGACGTCGATCGCGACGTCCACCGTGAACGCCCGGCGCCGCACGACGACGTGCGCCGACAGCGCCGCGCTCACGGCGCCCCTACCGACGGGCGCCACCCGCGGACGAGGAGCAGCACCGCGATCGCGGTCATCAGCAGGAGCAACGCCAGCGCCACGGCGGTGCCCTGCGCGACACCGCCGCCGTTGAACGCCGTGTAGATCGCGAGCGGCATCGTCTGCGTGACACCGGGGCGGTTGCCGGCGAACAGCGCCGTGGCACCGAATTCGCCGATCGCCCGGGCGAAGCACAGCACGACGCCCGCGACGATGCCGGGTGCGGCCAGCGGGAGCGTGATGCGTCGGAGGATGGTCGCGCGGCTCGCGCCGAGCGAGGCCGCGGTCCGTTCGATCTCGACACCGGTGCTGCGCAGCGCCCCCTCGACGGCCAGCACCAGGAACGGCAGCGCCACGAACACCTGCGCCAGCACGACCGCGGCCGTGGTGAACGGCAGGCCCAGCCCGCCGAGCCAGCCGTTGCGGCCGAAGAGGTACAGGAGAGCGACGCCACCCACCATCGGCGGCAGCACGAGCGGCACGGTCACCACGGCGCGCAGCACGGCGGCCGTCCGGGGCGAGCTGCGCGCGATGAGGAGGGCGAGGGGGATGCCGAGCGCGGCGCACACGAGCGTCGCCGCCGCCCCGGTCGCCAGCGACAGCAGCAACGCCGAGCGGGCGGCATCCGAGGTGACGTCCGTCCAGAACGTGTCCGCCTGCACCCGCGTCACGAGCGCGATGAGCGGGACGAGGAGGAACAGCAGTCCGGCCACCGCGGGGACGACGATCCACCGCGGGACGTACCCGGCGCCGCTCACGGGGCGCGGAACCCGTCTGCGGCGAGGATCTTCTGCCCCGCGTCGGAGAGGACGAAGTCGGTGAATGCGGCGGCGCCCGCGCTGTTCGCCGCGTCACGCACGGGCGTGATCGGGTAACGGTTGACGACGGCATCCGCCCCGGCGGGGACGATCGCTTCCACGTCGTCGCGCCCGCTGACGTCGGTGGCGTAGACCAGACCCGCCCGCGCGTCGCCGGCGGCGACCTTGGCGAGCACCGCGGTGACGTTCTGTTCCTGGCTCACCGGGGTCACCGAGACGCCCGCGTTCTGCAGCAGCGTCGCGGCGGCCGCGCCGCACGGTACCTCCGCCGCGCAGAGCACGGTGGGGACGCGCGTCAGGTCGGCCAGCCCCTCGACCCCACCGGGGTTGCCCTTCGGGACCGCGATGACCAGGGTGTTGGCGGCGAACACGCGCGGGTCGGCGGCGAGGTCGCCGATCTTCTGCATGTTCTTCTCGTCGGCGGAGGCGAAGACGTCGGCGGGCGCGCCCTGACCGATCTGCGTCGCGAGCGTGCTGGACCCGTCGTACACCGTCACGACGTCGACCCCTGGGTGGGCGTTCTCGAACGCCGAGGCGATCTCGTCGAACGCCCGTTGCAGCGAGGCGGCGGCGTAGACCTGCACCGTCCCGGTCACGGGGTCCCCGGACGAGGCGGGGGCGGCGGGGCCGGTCGCCGCGCACGCCGTCAGCGAGAGAGCCGCGCCGAGGGCGACGACGAGACGCAGGGTCCGCATGGAGCACTCCGATCCGCGCGCCCGGGGCCCGCGGCATCCATTCTCCCGCATCTGAGGAGTATTAGGCGATTCAGATCCGCTCTCGCGGGGTCTCCACGGTCACGACGGTCGCCTTCACGGATGCCACGGCGAGCGCCCCCGGCTCGAGACCGAGTTCCTCGGCGGCCTCGGCCGACATGAGCGACACCACGCGGTGCGGGCCGCACTGCAGGTCGACCTGGGCCATGACGCCGTCGATCCGTACGCGCGTGACGATCCCGACGAAACGATTCCGCGCGCTCGACGCGATGCCCGTGGGGTCGTCGGGCTCGTCCGCGAGCGCCACGGCGCGGGCGGCGAGCGCCTCGCCGGGGATCTCCGTGGGCGTCGCGCCCGTCGTGGGGAGGAGGCCCTGATCGATCCAGCGGCGGACCGTGTCGTCGCTGACCCCGAGCAGTCGCGCGGCCGGCGCGATGCGGAAGGTGTTCGGCATGGCACGACGGTATCGCCGCGACCCCGCCTCCCGCGAACAACGATCCGCGAGACTGCATCCGGCCGACGCCTCCCGGGCAGGCTGCGGCGCACATGTCGGGAAAATGACGTCTCGCGAATCCGGCTCCCGCGGCGACCCCGGCCCGCCGCCGCTCGCCTAGGCTCGACCCATGGATGCCGTGCGCGAGACCGGGGCCCCGCGTGAGGGCGGGCTGCTCGACCGGTTCGGGCGTGTCGCCCGCGACCTGCGCGTGTCCGTCATCGACAAGTGCAACCTGCGGTGCACCTACTGCATGCCGGCGGATGGCCTGCCGTGGATGCCGCAGCAGCAGCTCATGACGGGCGAGGAGATCGCGCGCATCGTGCGCGTCGCGGTGCGGGCCCTCGGCGCGGAGGAACTGCGCCTGACCGGCGGCGAACCGCTCGTGCGCAAGGATCTCGAGGACGTCATCGCCCGCATCCGCGCCGACCACCCCGACCTGCCGATCTCCATGACCACGAACGCCGTCGGACTCGACCGTCGCGCGCAGGCCCTGAAGGATGCCGGCCTCAACCGCCTCAACGTCTCGCTCGACACGCTGCACCCCGAGACCTTCGCCGAACTCACCCGACGCCCGCACCTCGACAAGGTGCTCGCGGGGCTCGAGGCGGCGAGCGCGGCCGGACTCGGGCCGATCAAGATCAACGCAGTTCTCCTCCGCGGCATCAACGACGCCGAGGTCGTGCCGCTCGTGGACTGGGCCGTCACGCACGGCTTCGAGATGCGGTTCATCGAGGACATGCCGCTCGACGGCGATCGGTCCTGGACCGAGACGCAGGTCGTCCCGGCGCGCGAGATCCGTGCCGCCCTCGAGCAGGTGTTCGACCTCGCGCCCGACCCGCGCGGGCGCGGCGCCGCCCCCGCAGAACGGTTCGAGGTGCGCCGCCGCGGCGACGGCTCCCTCGCCGGCCACGTCGGCATCATCTCCTCGGTCACCGAGCCGTTCTGCGCCGCGTGCACGCGCACCCGCGTCACGGCGGACGGGCGTGTCCGCTCGTGCCTCTTCTCGCACGAGGAGACCGACCTCCTCACGGCGCTCCGCGACGGCGCCGACGACGCCGACCTGGCGCAGATCTGGCGCGAGGCGATGTGGCGGAAGCCGCGCGCCCACGGTTCCGACCGCGTCGGTCTCGCCCGCGCCGACTTCGTCCAGCCGGAGCGCACGATGAGCGCGATCGGCGGATGAGGCCGCTCGTCGAGCCGGTGGCATCCCTCGCCCCCGAAGAACTGATCCGCACGGCCCGCCACGCCGTCCTCGTCGGCATCGGCGAAGAGGGACAGCGGCGTCTCGCCGCCGCCCGCATCGCCGTCGTCGGGGCCGGGGGCCTGGGCTCGCCCGTCCTTCTCGCCCTCGCCGCCGCCGGTATCGGCGAACTCGTCGTGATCGACGACGACATCGTCGAACGCACGAACCTGCAGCGGCAGCTGATGCATCGCGTCGACGACATCGGGACGCCCAAGACCGCCTCGGCGGCTCGCGCGATCCGCGACCTCTCGCCGCTCACCCGCGTGCGCGAGGTGGACGCGCGCCTCACGACCGCGAACGCGCGAGACCTCCTCGGTGACGCGCACGTCGTGATCGACGGCAGCGACACGTTCGATACCCGCAGCGCCGTGGCATCCGCGACCGACGAGCTGGGGATGCCGCTCGTCTGGGGCGCCGTGCAGGAGTGGTCGGCGCAGGCGACCGTCTTCTGGTCGCGACCCCCCGCGGGATACTCTCCGGTCACGCTGTCCGACGTCTTCCCGCCGGACTCGGTGGGCGAACCGCCCACGTGTGCACAGGTGGGGGTCCTCGGCGCGCTGTGCGTCCAGGTGGGTGGTCTGCTCGCCACGGAGGCGATCAAGCTCGTCATCGGTGCCGGGGAGCCCCTGCTCGGACGACTCGCCATCATCGACGCCCTGCGCGCCCGGCAGGACATCGTCCCGCTCGTCGGAAGGACCCCGCGTGCCTGATCTCCGCACCGTCGAGGAGCACCGAGCCCGCGTGCTCGCCGCCGCCCGTCCCCTCGCCGTCGAGACGGTACCGCTCGCGGAGGCCGCGGGCCGAACGCTCGCGACCGACGTGCGCGCACACCACGACCTGCCCGGCGACGACAACTCCTCGATGGACGGTTTCGCCGTGCACTTCGCCGACGTGAAGCGGGCGGATGCCGACAGCCCCGTGTCGCTGCGGGTCGTCGGCGATCTGCCGGCCGGCTCGTCCGACGACCCGGCGTTCGGCGTCGGCGAGGCCGTCCGGATCATGACGGGCGCCCCGGTCCCCTCGGGCGCCGACACCATCGTGCCGTTCGAGGACACCGCCGGCGGGCTGGCCGACTCCCTCGGCGAGATCGAGGTGCGTCGCGCCCCGGCCGCCGCCGGGGCGTTCATCCGGCGCCGCGGCGGAGACGTGCGCGTCGGCGACGTCGTCCTCACGGCGGGTGAACGACTCGGCCCCTTCGCGCTCGCGGCCGCTGCGGCGGCCGGTGTCGACCGGGTCGACGTGCGGCGCCGTCCGCGGGTCGCCGTGGTGTCGACGGGGAGCGAACTGGTGCCGCCGGGCAGCGCGCCCGGCCGCGGCCAGACGCCCGACTCGAACTCGACGCTGCTCGCCTCCCTCGTCGCCGAGGCCGACGCCGAGGTGGTGCTGGTGGCCCACGTGACCGACGAGGTCGGCACGGTCGACGACGTGCTCGCTCGTGCGGCCGACACAGACGTCGTCGTGTTCACCGGGGGCGTGAGCGCCGGAGCCTACGAACCGGTGCGACAGGCGCTGTCCGACCGCATCCGGTTCGACCGCGTGGCGATGCAGCCCGGCAAGCCCCAGGCGTTCGGCGCCCTCGATGATGGGCGTGTCGTCTTCGGTCTCCCCGGCAACCCCGTGAGCGTCGCGGTCTCGTTCGAGGTGTTCGTGCGGCCCGCGCTCCTCGCGCTGCAGGGTCGCACGGCGCTCGACCGTCGCCACACCCGGCTCACGGCCTCCGAGACCTGGACCACGCCACCCGGTCGGCGCCAGTACCTCCCCGCCGCGATCGACCTCGTCGCCGGCACGGTGCGCCCCGCGACCCCGGGCGGATCGGGCTCGCACCTGGCCGCCTCGCTGGCGCGCGCGGAGGCGTTCGCCGTGATCCCCGCCGAGGTGGCCTCCGTCGCCGTGGGCGACCCGGTCGATGTCATGCTGATTCCATGACCTTCACCCACTTGGATGCCGCGGGCCACGCCCGTATGGTCGACGTCACCGCCAAACAGCCCACCGTTCGCACCGCGACGGCTCGCGGCTTCGTGCGGTGCAGCCCCGAGGTCGTCGCGGCGCTCCGCGGCGGCACCGCCCCGAAGGGCGACGTGCTGGCCGTGGCGCGGATCTCCGGCATCCAGGCGGCGAAATCGACGCCCGCGCTCCTCCCCCTCGCGCACGTCATCGGCGTGCACCGCGCCGCGGTCGACCTCGAGATCGTCGACGACGGTGTCGAGATCGAGGCCACCGTCGGCACCGCCGACCGTACCGGCGTCGAGATGGAGGCCCTCACGAGCGTGTCGGTCGCGGCCCTCGCGATCGTCGACATGGTGAAGGGCATGGACAAGGGCACGTTCATCGAGAACGTCCGCATCGTCTCCAAGACCGGCGGGAAGTCCGGCGACTGGCACCGGCCCGGGGAGCCCGCGTGACCGTGCGGGTCCGCTACTTCGCCGCCGCGGCCGAGGCGGCGGGGACGGATGCCGAAGACCGCGAGGAACAGACGCTTCTTGCGCTCCGCGCCGCCGTCGTCGCGGACCACCCCGCGCTCGTCGGCATCCTGGAGCGTTGCGCCGTGCTTGTGGACGGCGAGCGTCGAGACGACGACGCCCCCCTCGCCGGGATCACGCACGTCGACGTCCTGCCGCCGTTCGCCGGCGGCTGACGACCTCAGCCGCCCAGGCCCTTCCACGCGGTCGTGCCGTCGGCCTCGACCTGGCGCTTCCACACCGGGAGGTCGGTCTTGATCGTCTCGATCACCGCGCGGCACACCTCGAACGCCTCCGCGCGGTGGCCTGACGCGACCGCGATGATGACCGCCGCTTCCCCCACGTCCAGCCGCCCCACGCGGTGGCTCACCGCCACGATCGCGTCGGTGCCTGCGGCGGCGTCCGCCGCGATGCGGTGGAGCGTCTGCTCGGCATCGGGGTGCGCGCTGTACTCGAGCGCGACGACGGCGTCGGTGGCATCCGGATCCGTGTTTCGGACGCGCCCGACGAACGTGGTGAGGGCTCCCGAGGCGTCGTCCTCGACGGCGCGCAGGTGCACGTCGAGGTCGAGGGCTTCCTCCGACAATCGGGCCATGCGGACGGCGCTCATGAGTGGTCTCCTCCGGCGAGCTGATCGAGGACGTGGGGGGCGAGCTCGGCGAGCACGGCGATCCCGGATGCCACGGCCCGCGTGGATCCCGGGAGATTGACCACGAGGGTCGCGGGGTCGGCGATTCCGGCGAGCCCGCGCGAGATCACCGCGAGCGGGGTGTCGGCGAGCCCGCGGCGCCGCAGTTCTTCGGCGATGCCGGGGAGTTCGCGATCCAGGACCCGCGTCGTCCCCTCGGGGGTGCGATCGGTGGGGGCGATGCCGGTGCCCCCGGTCGTGACGACGAGTCCGACGCCCGTGGCGATCGCGGCGCGGAGGGCGGCCTCGACGCTGTCGGCGCCGTCCGGCACGACGACCGGAACGTCGCAGTCGAAGCCCGCGTCGCGCAGGAGCGACACCGCGAGCGGGCCGCCCCGGTCCTCGCGGAGCCCCGCGGCGGAGCGGTCGGACACGGTGATCACGCGGGCGGTGTACGGCACCGTCCCAGCCTAGGCGCGCGAATCGGCCTCGGCGGGGATCGTCTCGACGTCGGGCACCTCGGGGGCGATGCGCCCCGCCGTCGCCTTCGGCTCCAGATCCTCGCGCTGGACCGACTCCGCCGCCGCGGTGATCCGCCGGGCCATCCCGCTGAAGATGAGCCCGTGGAACGGGAGGACCGCGAGCCAGTACGCGCGCCCCGCGAGACCGGTCGGGAAGAAGAGGGCCCGCTGGTCGAAGCGGGCCCCGTCTCCGTCGGGGCTGGCACGCAACTCGAGCCACGCGCCACCCGGCACCTTCATCTCGGCGCGCAGCCGCAGCAGGTGCCCGGGCTCGATC
Source organism: Microbacterium canaveralium (assembly GCF_047238045.1). Lineage (NCBI taxonomy): Bacteria > Bacillati > Actinomycetota > Actinomycetes > Micrococcales > Microbacteriaceae > Microbacterium > Microbacterium canaveralium. Next base: position 2,529,706 of record NZ_JBDFMA010000003.1, read on the forward strand.
GCCTCGACGCGCCAGAAGTCGAGGGCGTCCCCCACCGTGACGACGCTGCGGCTCCGGCGGCCACGGGCGAGACCGACTCCGCCGACGAGGCGGTCCATCCACCCGCGGATGGCCCACAACAAGGGTGACGAGTACCAGCCGTTCTCCCCGCCGATCCCCTCGATGACCGACCACAGCTGCGCGGGGCTCGCGCTCGTGCGCATGGTCCGCTCGTCGGTGTACACCAGGCGTCCGGCCCACTCGGGGTCACTCGGCAGCGGGTCGCTCGGGACGCCGGAGACCTCGGCATCCTGCCAGCTCGTCTCGATCGCGTCGTCGTTCACGCGCCCGAGCGCCCGGCGGACGGCTTCGCGGTAGGGCATCAGCCCGCCCTCGGGGCGCGGAACGAGGTCGTCGATCGCGCGGTCCTTCACGACGCAGTCGTTCTGCAGCGATTCGACGAGCGGGCGGGCGATCGACTTGGGGATCGGCGTGACGAGATTGACCCAGTGCGAGGCCAGGCGCGGGGTGAGCACCGGCAACGACGCGATCGCGCGCTGATGAAGACCCGCTTCGAGGGCGTAGCCGTTCATCATCTGCCCGTACCGCAGCACGTCGGGGCCGCCGATGTCGACGGCGCGATTGACGTTGGGCGCGACACGGGCGGCGCCCAGCAGGTAGTGCAGCACGTCGCGCACGGCGATCGGCTGGATGCGGTTGCGCACCCATTTCGGCGCGGGCATGTACGGCAGGACATCGGTGAGGTGGCGGATCATCTCGAACGACGCCGACCCCGAGCCGATGACGACTCCGGCCTGGAGCACCACCGTCGGCACACCGCTCGCGAGGAGGATCTCGCCCACCTCGACCCGCGAGCGCAGGTGCGCCGAGAGCGGAGCGTCGTCGGGGTGGAGTCCGCCGAGGTAGACGATGCGGGAGACGGATGCCGCGCCCGCGGCGTCGGCGACGGTGCGTGCGGCGCGACGGTCGGTGTCCTCGAAATTGCGGCCACCGCCCATCGAGTGGATCAGGTAGTAGAGGACGTCGACCGCGTCGACGGCGCGCGCCACGGCCTCCGCGTCGGTCGCATCGCCCTCGACCGTCTCGACGTCACGGCCCCACGGGAACGCTTCGACGCGGCGCGCGTCGCGCGCGAGCACGCGGACCCGATAGCCGGCCGAGAGGAGCCGGGGCACGAGGCGTCCGCCGAGGTATCCGGTGGCACCGAGGACGAGGGCGCGCGGTGGGGAACCGTCGGCACGCGGATGCGCGACGAGGGCGGGTTCACGGCCGGTGGGCGCGGACAGCTCGGTCATGCCGAAACGGTACGCCCGACGCCCGCCGCTGCCGGGGGCTTGACGCCGATAGGGTGAACGGCGTGGAGACCGCGTGGGTGCGACGCGTGCTCGTCGTGGAGGACCAGCCGGCGATGCGTGTCCTGCTGTGCGACATGCTGGCGCACCGCGGATTCGAGGCCACGGGAGCCGCGGATGCCGCCGAGGCCACGACCGTGTTCGCCGAGACCGATCCCGATGTGCTGCTGACCGACATCGACCTGGGCTCGCGCCCTTCCGGGATGGAGCTGGCGACGATGCTCACGGGCCTCGCGCCGCACCTGGCCGTGGTGTTTCTCAGCAGCTTCCCCCGGGCCGCGGAGGGTGCCGCCCGCCTCGGCCCTGCGGGAGCGGTTTTCGTCTCCAAGCTCGACGTGACCAGCGCCGACGTGGTCGTCGAGGCAGTGGAGGCGGCATTGAGCGAAGCTGTTCCCCCCGCGCCGACGCCCGCGCGCACGTCCCCTCTCGCCGCGCTCACGCGCCGGCAGATCGAGGTGCTCGCTCTCGTCGCGCGCGGGTGGTCGAACGCCGAGATCGCCCGCGAGCGCGGCACCACGCGCGCCGTCGAGCGTTCGATCAGTCGCGTCTTCGGGCGCCTGGGGCTGGGGGCGGATCCGGCGACGAATCCGCGGGTGCGCGCGAGCGCGATGTACCTGGCCGAGTTCGGCTCGACGTCGTGAGACCGGTCGTCAGCGTCTTCTCGAGCGGGCGATTCGTTTCGCGGTGGACGTTCGTCGCGATCGCCGCGGTGTCGCTGACGGTCCTGGCGCCCCTGCCGACCGAGCTCTCCCCGCGGGACCGCGCGGGGGTGTCCCTGCTGACGGCGGCCGCGTTCGCCGCGGTGTGGGCGCTCGTCGCCGTGGTCGAACGGCGCGTCCGGCGCACGGCGGCCCGCGCCGTGATCATCGCCTCGGTTCTCGTCGCCACCGCGGTCGTCCGCCCCGTGGCGCAGGACGCGCTCTCGATCGCGCTGGGGCTCGCGGTCCCCGCGCCCGACACCCTCCCCCTGCGCGCAGTGACCAACCTCGCGGTGTGGGCGATCGCCCTGACGGGAACGGCGGTGCTGGTCGACGCGGCGCGTGCCACGCGCGAGACCGACGCGCTGCTGCGCGCCGTCCTCGGGCAGCTCCGTGGCAGCGCCGAGCGCGTCGCCACGTTCCGCACCGAGTCCCGGCGCGCGGTGTCCGCCGCGGCCGACGCGATCGCGGCGGCGCACCCGGTCACCGCGGAGGACGTGCGTGCACTGGCCGCACAGCTGCGCGCCCACGCCCACGCCCTCGGGACGCTCGCCGAGGGTGTCCCCGCCGACCGCCCCATCCCCGCGGTCCCGGTCCGGGCCCCGCGCGGCGGGTTCCGGCTGCCTCCGCCGGGGCTGATCGCCGCGGTCTACATCGTCGCGGTGGTGCCCTACGCGGTCCGCACCGTGGCACCGGTCGACCTTGCCCTCGGTCTCTGCGCCACGGCGGTTCTGGGACTGATCGCGGATGTCCTCCCCCGACTACCGGGTCTGCGCCGCGCGCGGGTCGCGGGCAACCGGACCTTCGCCGCCGCGGTCCTCGGGGTGGGGATCGCGCTCTCGGCGATCGCGGCGACCCAGGGCGTGCCGATGCCGGCCGCCGCGGTGCCCGCCCTGGCCTACCCCGCGCTGGCGGCCGCGCTCGCCCGCTGGCGGGGAGCCGCCCGAACGCTCACGGTCGAACGGCGTCGTCTGTCCTCCGCCATCGCCGCCCGAGTCCGCGCCGACGATCTCGGCACGCGCGCGGAGCGAGCCGGGTTGCACGAGGCCGCCGAACGGGTGCATCGCGATGCGCAGGGCGCGGCGGTGCAGTTCGTTCTGCGGCATCCCGATGCCCGGCCCGAGGAGGTCGCGGCCTTCCGCGCCGAGCTCGGCGAGGTCGCCGCCGCCGTCCGGCACGCGCTCGACGCCCCCGCGACCGCGGCGGGCGCCGCCTCGCTCGACGCGCTGTTGTCGACCTGGGGACGCGCGATGCCCGTCGACGCGCAGGTCGCCGACGGCGCGCGGACCGTGCTGCAGACCGACCCCGCCCTCGCGCGCGACGTCATCGACGTGGTCGCGGAGGGGCTCCTCAACGCCGCGAAGCACGCGCGCGAGCGCGCAGCCGCCGTGTACGTCGAGCACCGGGCGACTCCGGGCGGGCCGCGTCTGGACGTCCGCGTCGTATCGCCGGGCGCCCCGCCGCGGGGCGCAGCGCTGCGCCCCGGCGCCCGAACGGCCACCCTCGGCGCCCGTCTCGTCGACGCGGGCGACACGACCGTGCTGGAGGCGCGTTTCGTCATCGCGGACGTGGATGTCGTGTCAGCCGAACATTCCACGGAAGGCTCGACGGCCCCGGCGTAGCGTCGGCGCCGATGTCCGAACTCTCCGCGCTCCTGCCCCTCGCCGTCGGTATGGCGATCTCGCCGCTCCCCATCGTGGCCGTGGTGGCCATCCTTCTTTCCTCCCGCGGTCGCGTGGCCGCCCCGATCTACACCGGGACGTTCTTCGCTGTCACCCTCGCGGTGATCGCCGTGGGAGCCGCGACCTCCGCCGGAGCCTCCGCCGGCTCGCACGGGGAGGGCGGTCGCATCGTGGTGCTGGTGCTCGGCGCTCTTCTCGCCGTCGGGTTCTCCGTCATGGCGATCCTCAGCTGGCGCGGTCGGCCGAGGCCGGGCGCCGCCCCGAAACCGCCGAGCTGGCTCGCCGCGATGGATGCCATCACCCCCGCGCGCGCCGCGGGCCTGGGCCTGCTCATGGCAGCGACCAACAGCAAGAACCTGCCGCTGGAGCTCAAGGGCGGCGCGCTCATCGGCGCAGCGCACCCGTCCGTCGTCGTGGCGATGCTCCTGTGCCTCGGCGTCGCCGTCGTCGGCACCCTCACCCTCCTCATCCCCACCGCCCTGGGCGCGACCGGCATCCCGAGCATCACCTCCGCCCTGGACCGGCTCAAGAACGAGATGATCGAGCACAACGCGGTCATCATGACGGTGCTGTTCGCCGTCCTCGCCGCCAACGAAGCGGCCCACCTCATCCACCAGCTGATCGCCTGAGGATCCCATGGACACCCCCTCTCCCTCCTGTCGCGTCACCGCTCCCGCGGGCGTCTTCGTGGGCACGACCGACCGCGGTGCGCGCTCGTGGCGTGGCATCCGCTTCGCCCTCCCTGCCATCGGCGAGCGCCGCTTCCGCGATCCCGTGGCAGCGCCCGACCTCGAGGACGAGACGGATGCCACGGCCTTCGGTCCCGTGTGCCCGCAACCGGAGAACCCGGCGATCCCGCTCGGCGACGACGCCGTGCAGAACGAGGACTGCCTCTCGCTGAACGTGTGGGCGCCCGAGTCGGAGTCCCACGCCGCCCTTCCGGTGATGGTGTGGCTGCACGGCGGGGCGTACACGTTCGGGTCGTCGAGCCAGCCGTTGTACGACGCCACCTCGATGGTGTCCTCCGGCGGGGTGATCGTGGTCACCGCGAACTACCGGCTCGGCGCGCTGGGATTCGTCGATCTGTCGGCGGCCGTGCCCGGCGCCGGCTTCGACGGCAACCTCGCCCTCAAGGACGTCCTGCTGGCGTTGCGCTGGGTGCAGCGGAACATCGCGGCCTTCGGCGGTGACCCCGACCGGGTGACGGTGTTCGGCGAGTCGGCCGGCGGCGGCCTGGTCACGACGCTGTTGGCGATCCCGTCCGCGGAGGGTCTTTTCCAGCGGGCGATCGCGCAGTCCTCGCCCGCGTCGAGCGTGTACGACTCCGAGCGCGCCCGGCACGTCGCGCAGCGCTTCCTGGACGAACTCGGCGTCGACCCCGCCGACGCGGGTGCCGCCGACCGACTGCGTTCCGCACCGGTCGATGCCATCGTGGCCGCGGGGAAGACCGTCTACGCCGAGATCCCGACGACCGACCCGGGAACGCTCGCCTTCGCTCCCGTCGTCGACGGCGATCTCGTTCCCGAGGCCCCGGTGACGGTGCTGCGCGAGGGGCGCGGCATCCCGGTCCCCTTGATGATCGGCACCAACAAAGACGAGGCGTCCCTGTTCTCGTTCATGAAGTCGCCCCTGATCCCGATCACGGGCGACCGCATCGACACGATGTTCGCCGACATGGCGGCGGAGAATCCGGGGGTCGAGCTTCCCAGCCGCGAGCAGGTGCTCACCGCGTACGAACACGTGCGCCACCGCGCCGTGGGACTCGGCGTGGCCCGCGACATCGGCTTCCGTCTGCCGACGCTGTGGATCGCGGAGGGTCACTCCAGCGCCGCGCCGGTGTGGCTGTACCGCTTCGACCACGCCTCGCCGTTCCTGCGCCTCATCGGCCTTGGCGCGACGCACGCCACCGAGCTGCCCTACCTGTGGGGCAACCTCGTGAGCGGCCCGAAGGACCTGACCTTCCGTCTGGGCGGGCACCGCGTCGCCGAGCTCATCTCGGCGCGCATGCGGGCGCGCTGGACCGCGTTCGCGCGCGGAGAGGAGCCGACGGCCCCGGATGCGGTCGCGTGGCCCACGTTCACCACCGGCGAGGACGACCGCGCGACGCTGGTGATCGACCGGCACGATCTCGTCGTGAACGACCTCGACGGCGAGCTGCGCCGCGCCTGGGGCGACGGCATCCTGTCCTTCTCGTGACGCCGTCGCGGGGGTACCACACCGCCCCGGCGCACCCCGGTCGACTGGAAAACGCGGGACGATCCGGGTAGGGGTAGAAGGATGAGCCAGCAACCCCCCGCGGCATCCGAAGCCCCCCGTCTCGAGGTCGATGACGTCATCGTCGTCGACAAGAAACGCGTTCGCACCGCTATCGGCGGCACCGTCGTCGGCAACTTCATGGAGTGGTTCGACTTCGGCATCTACGGCTACCTCGCCGTGACGCTCGCCGTCGTCTTCACGTCCGACCTGCCCGAGCCATGGGGCCTGCTCGTGACCCTCCTGGGCTTCGCGATCTCGTTCCTCGTGCGTCCCTTCGGCGGTTTCGTCCTCGGTCCCCTCGGCGACCGCATCGGGCGTCAGAAGGTGCTGTTCCTCACGATGGCCATGATGGCCACCGCCACCGCCCTCATCGGTCTGCTGCCCACCTCCTCCGCGATCGGACTGTGGGCGATCGTCCCGCTGTACCTGCTGAAGATGGTGCAGGGCTTCTCGACGGGCGGCGAGTACGCCGGCGCGACGACGTACGTCTCGGAATTCTCCCCCGACCGCAGCCGCGGCTTCTGGTCGTCATGGCTCGATGTCGGCTCCTACGTCGGGTTCGCCGCGGGAGCCTCGGCGGTGGCGCTGACCACCGTCGTCACGACCGCGATCTCGGGCGATGACGCGATGGTCGAGTACGGTTGGCGCATCCCGTTCCTGCTCGCGATCCCCCTCGGCATCGTCGCGATCTACTTCCGCCTTCGCATCCCCGAGACGCCGTCCTTCGAGCAGACCCACGCCGCCGAGGCCGCGCAGCAGAGCAACTCCGACGACCCGATGGCCCGGCAGGGGCTCGCGGGCATCGTCCGCCACCACTGGCGCGCGCTGCTCATCGGCATCGCGCTCGTCGCGGCGACGAACACCGCCGGATACGCCCTCACGAGCTACATGCCCACGTACCTCGAGACGGAGGTGGGCATCTCCAACCTCGGCGCAGCGGTCGCGACCGTCCCGGTTCTGATCGTGATGTCGGCGGCACTGCCCTTCATCGGCAAGCTCAGCGACCGCATCGGCCGCAAGCCCGTCTACGCGATCGCGGCCGGCTCCGCGCTCGTGATGCTCGTCCCCGCGTTCCTCATCATGCAGATCGGCGAGCTGTGGGCCGTCGTGGTGGCGCTGTTCCTCGCGGCCGTGCCCGTCGCGTTCTACGTCGCGATCTCGGCATCCGCTCTGCCGGCGCTGTTCCCGACGGCCTCGCGCTTCGGGGCGATGGCCGTGGCGTACAACATTGCGGTGTCGCTGTTCGGCGGGACGACCCCCCTGTTCAGTCAGGCGCTCATCGAGTGGACGGGGAACACGCTCATGCCGGCGTTCTACATCATGTTCTTCGCCGCACTCGGTCTCATCGCCCTGCTGTCGATGCGCGAGAGCGCGCGCCGACCGCTCCTGGGCTCCGTCCCGGCGGTGGAGACCCCCGCCGAGGCCGAGGCCGTCGTCGCCCGTCAGGACGACGACCCGCTCATCGACACCTCGACGATGCCCCTCGAGGTCCGCCGGGGCTGATCCGGATCAGCGGCGGCGACCCGTGCCGAAGATGCCTCGGATCACGCCGTTGAGGATCGTCTTCGTCGACCCTCGGCCGAGCAGATCGTCCAGCGGCCCCGCGGACGGCGTCGAACGCCGCGCGGGTGCGGCCGTGCTCTGGAGGAGCCGGTCGTACTCGCGTTGCGCCTTCTTCTGCGCTTCCGCGTGCGCCTTGTCGATCGCGGCCTTCTGCTTGGCGTACTCCGCCTCGTCGGCGGCGGCCCGCTTCGCCCGTTCGGCGGCCTCGCGCGCCTCGGTCGCCGCCTGCATGCGGGCCGCGAGGATCTCGCGCGCCGACTCCCCATCGATCGGGGTGCCGTACTGCGCGAAGAGGGGGGATGCCGAGACGGCGGCGCCGAGGTCGTCGGCGGGGATGGGCGACATCGACGCCCGCGGCGCGAACAGCCGCGTCCACGCGACCGGGGTCGGCGTGCCGCGCTCGTCCATGACCGTCACGATCGCCTCGCCCGTTCCGAGCTCCTGGAGCACGCGCTCGAGGTCGTATCCCGACGCCGGGTACGTGCGGACGGAGGCGCGGAGGGCGGTCGCGTCGTCGGGGGTGAAGGCGCGCAGAGCGTGCTGCACGCGCGAGCCGAGCTGCGCGAGCACGTCGCCCGGGACGTCCTTCGGCGTCTGCGTGACGAAGAAGACGCCGACACCCTTCGACCGGATCAGCCGCACCGTCTGGGTGATCGCCGCGAGGAACGCCTTCGAGGCATCGCGGAACAGAAGGTGCGCCTCGTCGAAGAAGAACACGAGCTTCGGCTTGTCGAGGTCGCCGACCTCGGGCAGCACCTCATACAGCTCGGCGAGCAGGTACATGAGGAACGTCGAGTAGAGCTCCGGGCGCGACGCGACGTTCGGCACCTCGAGGAGGCTCACCACGCCCTCGCCCTGGGCCGTCGTGCGCAGGAAGGCGGAGACGTCCAGCTCGGGCTCGCCGAAGAACGTGTCCGCCCCCGCGGCGGAGAACGCGACGAGCTCACGCAGGATGACACCGGCCGTCGCGCCGGAGAGCCCGCCGAGGTCCTTCAGCTCGCTCTTCCCCTCGTCACTGGTGAGGAAGGTCAAAACGGCGCGCAGATCGGAGAGGTCGACGAGCGCCAGACCCTTCTCGTCGGCGTAGTGGAAGACGAGACCGAGGCTGGACTCCTGCGTGGCGTTCAGCCCGAGCACGCGGCTCAGGAGCAGCGGCCCGAAGCCGGACACCGTCGCGCGCACCGGGATCCCCGACCCGGCGTCGTCGCCCAGCGCGTAGAACTCCGTCGGGTACGCCCGCGGGGACCAGTCCTGTCCGAGCGCGGCCGTGCGAGCGAGGAGCTTCTCACTCGCGACGCCCGGGGCGGCGATACCCGAGAGGTCGCCCTTGATGTCCGCCGCGAAGACGGCCACGCCGTTCGCCGACAGCTGCTCGGCCAGCAGTTGCAGTGTGCGGGTCTTCCCTGTTCCCGTGGCTCCGGCGACGAGGCCGTGGCGGTTCGTCATCGCGAGGGGGATGCGGACGGGAACGGATGCCACGGGCTCACCGTTCACCAGCACGCCGAGGTCGAGGGCGGGCGCTGTCCCCGTGTATCCCGCGGCGATCGTGGCGACCTGCGCGTCGGTGAGCGGAGCGGCCGCAGCCGGGAGCGGCGCCGCGGGTGCCGCCGGCGGCGTCTCCACCGCCGTCTCCGCGGGGACCGGCTCCGCAGGAACCGGCTCCGCGGCCGCGTGACCGCTCGTCGCGGCGCGGGCGCGTGCGGCGGCGGCTTCCGCCGCGGCGAGGTCGGCACGGGCGCGGGCCAGGCGCAGTTCCGCCTCCGCGGCTTCGGCCTCGGCGCGCAGCCGCGCGAGTTCGGGGTCGTCGGCGGAACCGGGAACGGACGGCGCTGTGTCGCTCATGCCGTCAGCCTAGGAGGGCGCCGACGACGCGGCATCCGGAATCCGCCGACGGCGGCGGAGCGTGGCCCGGTCGTCGTCCCGCGCACGGAGACGGGAGAAGACCACCGCGAGCACGAGCGCGGCACCGGCACCCACGAGCGCGCCCCCGACGGTGTCGGAGAGCCAGTGGGCGTGCAGGTACGTGCGGCTGAACGCCATCAGGACGATCCACGCGGCCCCGGCCACGCGCACCCACACCGTGGGGAAGACGATCGCCGCCACGACCGCGATGGTCGCCGCATTCGCGGTGTGTCCCGAGGGGAAGGAGCCGTAGTCGGCCAGCACGAGGATGTCCTCCGGACGCGCGCGGCCGAACGTGTGCTTGAGCACCTGGACGAGCAGCGCGCTTCCCGCGGACGCCGCGAGGAAGTACACCGCCGTCCACCGCCGCCCGGTGAGGAAGAGCGCGAGCGCTCCCCCGAGCGGGACGATGAGGATCGCGGTGATGTATCCACCGACCTGGTTCATCGCCAGCGCGATCGTGAGCAGCGGCTGGAGGGGCGCGGACGCGAACAGCTGGTTCCACCACACGTCGATCGCGAAGGGACTCGGCCCGCGGAAGTACACCCAGGCGCCGAGTCCGCACGCGAGAGCGATGAGCACGAGACCGAGGACGGCCCGCACGCGCTCGGAGCGCACGTTCACGATCGGCGGGTACTCCGGATGCAGGTCCATCGGCCCATGATGCCCGTCCGATCGGGTTCCGGGGAGCATCGGGCCCGCCGACCCGCCCTCTGCTACTGTTCTCGACCGGCGCTCAGGGCGCGAGACGGGCGACGGTGCGAGGACGCACCAGAAGCCAGAGCGCGAGGACGCCGATGATCGCGCAGCCCACCATGACGGATGCCATGGTCGTGGCGGTGATACCGGTACCCGTGGCGAGCAGACCCACGACGGGCGAGATGACACCGGCGATGCCGAAGTTCGACGCGCCGATGATCGACTGCGCCGTGCCCGCGGCCTTGCCGTGCCGGTCGAGCGCGAGCACCTGCGCGCACGGGAACGTGAAACCGCACGACGTCATGAACAGGAACAGCGGGATGACGGTTCCCCAGAGTCCGAAACCGAGCTGATCGAACACGACGATGACGATTCCCCACAGCACGAGCGACGCGGTGGAGAAGGCGAGCACCCACTGGGGTCCGAACTGCGCCGCGAGCCGGGACGCGACCTGCACGCCGATCACGAGACCGACCGAGTTGGCGGCGAACAGCACCCCGTACTGCTGCGCGTCGAAGCCGTAGCTCTGCTGGAACAGGAAGGACGACGCCGACAAGTACGAGAAGAGACCGCTGAAGGTCATCGCCCCGATCACGAGGACCCCGACGAAGACCCGGTCACGGAACACGCTGGCGTACCGCTGCCAGACGGTCGTGGCGCCCTTGCCGCCGCGCCGCGCAGCGGGCAGCGTCTCGGGCACGAAGGCGATCGCGGAGACGAGCATCACGGCCCCGTAGGCCGCGAGCACCCAGAAGATCCCGCGCCACGGCATCACCGAGAGCAGCAGCGACCCGGCCAGGGGCGCCAGCACCGGGGCGACGCCCGAGACCAGCGCGAGTCGCGAGAGCATGACGACCAGACGGCGGCCGCCGAAGAGGTCACGGACGATCGCGGCGGCGACGACACCGCCCGCCGCTGCGCCGGCCCCCATGAGGACGCGCGCGATCGAGAGCGTCCCGAGGGTCGGCGACAGCGCGGCGAAGACGCTGGCGGCCACATGCAGCGCGGTCACGGCGAGCAGGGGAATGCGGCGACCGACCTTGTCACTGAGGGGACCCACGATGAGCTGCCCGAGTGCGAAGCCGATCATCGTGCCGGTCAGCGTCAGCTGGATCGCGGCCGCCGAGGTCTGGAAATCGGCCTCCAGCACCGGGAACGCGGGGAGGTAGAGGTCGATGGTGAACGGGCCGAGGGCGGTCAGTGCACCCAGCAGCACGATGTAGAGGACACGACGCCGCGCCGAGATGCTGTCGCCCGGGTGAAGGACCACCGGGGCGGTCTCGGGATTGCTCCCGAGCGCGCGGATGGCACCCGTCGTCGGGGAGCCGCCACGGGAGGAGGGCGGAATCACGGGCTGAGAGGCGGTGTCGAGCACGGCGTCCGTTCGTTTGCAACACGGATTGCCCGGCGGCAGACCGGGCGGAAATTTCGGGGGGCATCGAACCTCGAATCGATTCGACGTCGTTATCTTATCGCGCGATCTCGGCCGATCACCACCCCCGTTCGGGGGTTGCTCTCAGGTCGTCTCCGCATTCACCCGCATAGGCTAGGCGCATCGCCCGCCGAGCCTCCCGCCCCAGAGAGAGACAGCACACACCGCATGAGCCCCTCCCCCGACAAGCGCACGAGCGGCAACCCCGCCACTCGGGCCGACATCGACCTGACGGTCAAGCAGCAACGCGAGCAGAAGCGTCAAGAGAAGCTCGCCGAGTACCAGAAGCAGATCGCGCGTCGCAAGCGCAGCAAGGTGGTGTGGTGGGTCGTCGGTTCGACGGCCGTCCTGGCCGTGATCGCCGTCGTCGTGGCATCCTTCGTCTTCGCTCCCGCTCCGGCGCCCAGCTACCAGGCGGGGAACACGACAGGACGCGAGATCGACGGCGTCCAGACGTTCCAGAACCGCTCCGACCACGTGCAGGGGTCGGTCACCTACGAGCAGACCCCGCCCGCCGGTGGACCCCACAATCCGTACTGGCTGAACTGCGGTGTCTACAGCGAACCGCAGCAGAACGAGAACGCGGTGCACTCCCTCGAGCACGGCGCGATCTGGATCACCTACGACCCGGAGCGCGTCGACGAGGCCGGGATCGACACGCTCAAGGCCGTCCTGCCCTCCAGCTACGCGATCCTCTCGCCGTACCCCGGGATGGACACCCCCGTCGCGGTGAGCGCGTGGAACCACCAGCTCAAGGTCGACGACCCGGCCGACCCGCGCATCAAGGAGTTCTTCACCGAGTACTGGCGCAGCCAGAACGCGCCGGAGCCCAACGCCGCGTGCACGGGTGCGATCGACGGTCCCGGCAGGGAGTGAGGTGAGCGACGACGCCCCCGTCGCCCGGCCCACGACGCGACGCCTCGTGGTCGCCGTCGCGGTCGTCGCGCTTCTCGCCGTGGCCTTCGCCGTCGGCCGGTTCACGGCGTTCGGCGCGACGGCGGCACCGGTGACGCCGTCGAGCACGTCCGCCGACGCCGGCTTCGCCCGCGACATGCAGGTCCACCACACCCAGGCGGTGCAGATGGCGATGGAGATCTACCGCAAGACCTCCGACGATGAGCTGCGCACCCTGTCGTACGACATCGCGACGACCCAGTCCGGCCAGCGCGGCGAGATGTTCGGCTGGCTCGTGCAGTGGGGCGTGCCGCAGGCGTCGTCGCAGCCGCTGATGCAGTGGATGGCTTCCTCCGGCGCGCACAGCCACGGCGACACGTCGGCGCTGTCGCAGGACGACCTGCTCTCCCAGATGGGGATGGCAACGGATGCCGAGCTCGATCAGCTGCGCGACCTGGACGGACAGCCCGCCGACTGCCTCTTCCTCGATCTCATGATCCGGCACCACCAGGGAGCCATTCCCATGGCCGAGGCCGTGATCGAGCTGGGCAGCGATTCGCGCGTGAAAGAGGTCGCGCAGGCGATCATCACCGGCCAGTCCGCCGAGATCGACGCGATGCGCGACATTCAGACCCGTCTGTCCTGCGCGGGCTGACGCGTCCCGCACACACCGAAGGGCGTGGCATCCGATCGATGGATGCCACGCCCTTCCGTGTTCGTGCGAGCGTCAGCCCTTCGTCGCCCCGGCGAGCAGGCCCCGGACGAAGAAGCGCTGCAGCAGGAAGAAGACGATGAGCGGAACGAGGATCGAGATGAACGTTCCCGCCGACTGCAGGAACCACTGGTCGCCCCACGTCCCCGACAGCGAGTTCAGCGATTGCGTCAGCGGTAGCGAGGACGATGGCGCGAAGATCGTCGCCACGAGCAGGTCGTTCCACACCCAGATGAACTCCAGCACCGCGAACGACGCCAGCGCGGGAGCCGCGAGAGGCAGGATCAGGCGGAAGAACACCTGGCCGTGACCCGCGCCGTCGACACGGGCCGCCTCGATCACCTCGTGCGGGATCTCGGCGATGAAGTTGTGCAGCAGGAAGATGGCCAACGGCATCGCGAAGATCACGTGGGCGATCCACACCGTCGCGAAGCTGTGCTCGATACCGCGCAGCTCGAAGCCGGGGAAGATCGTCACGTCGTTGATGGTGAGTCCGCGCGAGAACAGGCTGAGCAGCGGAACGAGGGCCATCTGCAGCGGCACGATCTGCAGCGCGAAGATGAAGATGAAGAAGAAGTTCCGGCCCTTGAAGTCGATCCACGCGAAGGCGTACGCGATGAGCGACGCGATCGCCAGCGCGAAGAACACGACCGGGATCGTGATCGCCAGCGAGTTCAGGAACGACGCGGCCAGGGTCAGCGCCGTCCCGCCCGACGTCAGCGCGAGACGATAATTCTCGAGCGTGAACGACGGGTCGACGAAGGCGGTCCACCATCCGGTCGACTGGGTGTCGGAGCCGGGGCGGAACGAGGTCACCAGGAGGCCGAAGGTGGGGATCGTCCAGAAGAATGCGATCGCGATCGCCGCGATCGTCGCCCCCTTGGAGGTGAGACGCTTGCGCGCCATCGCCTCGTGGCGGCGGGTGTCGCGGGCGACCTGACGGGCCGAGCGTGTGTCTTCGGTGGGCTCGAGCACCACGGTGGAGGTGGTCATCGCACTTCCCTCTGCTTCCGGATCTGACGCACGTTGAAAATGATCAGCGGCAGGACGAACAGGAACAGCACCACGGCCAGCGCCGCGGAGTGCCCGTAGCTCTGGAACCGCTGCTGCTGGTTGACCATCTCGAAGGCGAGGACGGTGGAGTCGTTGCGACCACCGGTCATCACCGCGACGATGTCGTAGATCTTCAGCGCGCCGATGGCGATCGTGGTGAGCACCACGATCAGCGACGAACGGATGCCGGGAACAGTGACGTTGATGAAACGCTCCCAGGCGTTCGCGCCGTCGAGTTCGGCGGCCTCCATCTGCTCCGGCGGGACGGCCTTGATCGCGGCGGACAGAATGACCATCGCGAGGCCCGTCTGGCTCCAGATGAACACCACGACCAGCAGGAGGGTGTTGATCAACGGGGTCGCCGCGAGCCACGACACGGGATCGCCGCCCAGACCGGTCACGATCGCGTTCAGGATGCCGATCTGGTCACCCTGGCGGAAGTCGTAGACGAACTTCCAGATGATGCCCGCACCGACGAACGAGATCGCGAACGGCATGAAGATGAGGACCTTGAGGAATCGCTCCCCCGCCGCGCGGTCGATGAAGACGGCGTAGGCCAGGCCGATCGCGGTGGCGAAGGTCGGAGCCAGGAGCACCCAGATGAGGGTGTTGATGACCGACCAGAAGCCCTCCGGGTTGGTGAACGTCCAGACGTAGTTCTCGAAGCCGACGAAGTTCTCGCCGGTCTTGTCCATGAACGACTGCACGAGCGTCGACAGCGCCGGGTAGACCAGGCCCATGAGCAGCAGGATCGCGGCCGGTGCCGCGAACAGCACCAGCTGGAACAGGTACCCTGCGCCCTGACGCGACCGGTAGTCGGCGTAGAACAGGATGCCACCGAGGATGACGGCGATCCCGAGGACGTAGATCACGGCGTTCTGGTACGGGCGAAGCAGCATGAACGCCAGGATCGGGATGCCGAAGCACGCGACCAGTCGGAGCCAGAAATATCCCGTGCCCGACCGCGGTGCGTACTCGATGAGGAGCAGCAGCAGACCCACGACCGCGCCGAACACGAGGAGGATGAGCGGGATCTGCACCAGCGGATTCATCCCGCCCAGCGTCTGGAAGAAGCTGTTGAGGGAGATGCCGATCGTCGTCGGCCTGGTCTCGGACGGTGCCCGCGTGACCATGAAGAGGAACAGTGCCACCGCGGCGATGAGCGCGATGACGACGACCATCACGGTCGTCCGATGCCTTCGTGCGAGATCGCGGGCTGCCGTCGCGGCATCCGGCGCCTCGCGTCGGGGAGATGCCGAGGGCTTCTCCGCCTGCCTGAGCTGGGTCATGACTTCCCTCCCGAACACACCGTCGTGTTCATCGTCGGACGGGCCGCACTGCGGCACCGTGAGGCTTACGGTACCGGTGGGCCGCCCGCCGAAGCGGACGGCCCACCGGTCAGGGGATCGAGGTCAGTTGTTGTAACCGGCCTGGATGTTGCTGAGCACCTCGTCGGTGGGCGTGCCGTCGATCCAGCTGACCATGCCCTTCCAGAACGAACCGGCACCCACGGTGGCCGGCATGAGGTCCGACGCGTCGAAGCGGAGCGTGGTCTTCGGGTCCTGCAGCGTCTTCATCGCCTCGGTGAGGAACTCGCTGGAGGCCAGGGACGGGTCGGCACCCTTGTTGGCGGAGATGACGCCACCGAGCTTGACACGGGCATCGGCGAACTCGGGGGTCGACATGTACTCGACGACCTTCTGAACGCTCTCGTCCTCGGAGAAGGCCGCAACGAACTCGCCGCCACCCTCGACGGCCAGCTCGCCCTCCTTGACGCCCGGGAGGAGGAACGCATAGACATCACCGTCGGGGGCGATGGTGGGCGTCTCACCCGAAGCCGTCTTGACCGTGAGGAAGTTGGCCGAGAGGAAGGACGCCTGGTGCGTCATCGGGCAGCTGCCGTCGGCGACCTTGGCGGCGACGTCGGCGAACGCCGTCGAGTTGATGCTCTTGACGTCACCGAAGCCGGCGTTGACGTACGACGGGTTCAGAAGGATCTCCCCCACCGCGTCGAAGGCCTGCTTGATCTGCGGGTCGGTGAACTTGACCTCGTTGGCGACCCACTGGTCGTAGACCTCGGGACCCGACTGACGCAGAACCATGTCCTCGATCCAGTCGGTGCCCGGCCACCCCGAAGCGGCGTCGGACGCGAAACCGGCGCACCACGGTGCGGCACCCGTCTTCTGCTGAATCGTCTGCGTGAGGGTGAGGAGTTCGTCGAACGTCTTGGGAATCTCGACGCCCCACTCAGCGAACTTCGCCGGCGAGTACCACACGTAGCCCTTCAAGTTGGCGAGCATCGGAGCGGCGTAGAAGGTGCCGTCCTCGGTGCCGTACGACTTCCAGTCCTCGCCCCAGTACTCGTCGACATTGGCCGAGACGGCGTCAGAGGCCTTCTGGACCTCACCGGTGCCGATCAGGGTCTTGAGCAGGCCGGGCTGCGGAACGATGGCGATGTCGGGAGCGTCGCCGCCCGACACCTTGGTGACGATGTTGCCCTCGAAGCTCTTGTCACCGGTGTACACGACCTTGATGCCGGTGTCCTTGGTGAACTGATCGAAGCTCTGGTTCAGCGCGTCGGCCTCGGTACCGGTGATGCCGCCGGAGATCCGAACGGTGGCCCCCTCGCTGGAACCGCCGGAGCCGCTCGAGTCGCCCTCGGCGCAGCCCGCGAGCGCGATCGCACCGACCGCCAACAGCCCGACGGGAGCCAGGAGGCGATACCGCTGTGACATGCCCATGTGATTTCTCCTCTTTGAGTTCTGTGCATCGGAACCTGTCGGGAACCGATTCCAGATCACCGTAAGGGAGAACAACGCGTTGCGCAACAATCTTTGGTCACGAGTCAATAACTGGCGGATTCCCGCGCCCTTTCGCCGCGTCACGGTGCAGGAACCGGTTCCAGTTTGTGGAATTGTCGGATACTCTTTCTGACGTCGACACGGACGTTGACCAGCTTCAAGGAAGACGGCTCATGAGCGGAATCGCCGATGTGGCACGCCTGGCGGGCGTGTCCAAGTCGACGGCAAGCCGCGCGCTGACAGGCGGCGGCTACGTCTCCGACGACACACGTCGGCGCGTCACCGACGCCGCGGCATCCCTCGGCTATGTCCCTTCGACCAGCGCCGTGAGCCTGGCAACGGGCCGCACGCGCACGGTGGCGCTCATCGTCCCCAAGGTCAACCGCTGGTATTTCGGCGCCATCATCGAAGGCGTCGAACGCTCGCTCATCTCGCAGGGGTACGACGTCACGCTCTACGTCGCCGAGCCCGGTTCCCGCGACCGCGAGAGCCTGTACTCCACGTATCTCGCGCGCAAGAGATTCGACGGCATCATCGCCGTCGCGCTCGAGCCCGGCGACACCGACCTCGAGCGCCTCCTCGCGATCGACAAGCCGACGGTGTGCATCGGGAACCCTCTGCAGGGCATTCCGACGCTCGGCCTGGACAACGTCGGCATCACCCGCATCATCACGCAGCACCTCATCGCGCTGGGGCACACCGACATCGCGTTCGTCGGCAGCACCCCGCCCACGGACGCCCCCGCGCGCGACGTCGACGAGCGCTCGATCGGGTACCGCAACGCCATGGCCGACAGCGGGCTCGCGGTGCGTATCCGGAACGTCCCGTCGACACTCACGATCACCGACGCGTACGCCGCCGCGGCATCCTTCCTCGCCGACGCGGCCTCGCGGCCCACCGGTGTCGTCGCGGCGTGCGACGAAGTGGCCGTCGGCGTCATCATCGCGGCGCGCCGCATGGGCATCTCCGTCCCCACCGAGCTGAGCGTGGTCGGCATCGACGGGCACGACTACGCGGAGATGTTCGCATTGACGACGATCGAGCAGTATCCCGGAGCGCAGGGCGTCGAGGCGACGCGTCTGCTCCTGTCGATGCTCGAGGGCGAGGAGCCGCCACCCCGGAGCACCGTCGACACGCGGCTGGTCGTGCGCGCGTCGACCGCTCCCCCGCGCGCACTGTGACACGAACGGGACCCCGGATGCCAGGCATCCGGGGTCCCGTCCCATGTGGGTCAGTCGGGCTGTCGCACCGACCGGCGCCGCACCACGACGCCGAGACCGAGGAGCGCCAGAGCGGCGAGGACACCCGCGCCCAGCCACGCCCCGTCGGTGCCGGTGACGGCCAGCGAGCCGCCGGACGGCGCGTTCTCACCCTCACCCGCACCCGCGCCCGGGTCGACGACCCGGAGCGGCACCGTGACCGACGTTCCGGTGGGCTGCGCCATGAGCTGCAGGTCGAGCGCGTCGGGGGCGGTGGCGGGAACCGCGACCGTGACCGTCGCCGCGCCGCCGACGACCGGGACCTCGACGGTCTGACCGGCGCCGAGCGTCGCCGACAGCGACGTGTGGGCCGGGGCACCGAGCGACGTGAGGTCGAGGTTCGAGACCGCGAAGGTCGCCGATCCGCCGCGCTCCACCTGGGCGGGGACACCCGAGACCTGCACCGCGCGGGCGGTGAAATCGGGGGTGAGACCCGGGTTCTTCCGCAGGAAGTCGAACCAGCCGTCGCGGTCGATCAGACCGGAGTCGCGGGTGTCGGTCCCTTCGCGGAACACCGAGAAGCTGTCCCCGCCCTGGAGGAGGAAGCTGAACGAGCCGACGCGGTACTCGGCGGCCGGGTCGACGGGGGCCCCGTCGATCCAGATGCCCGACACGCGCTGCCCGGCGGGCCGGGACGCGTCATAGGTGTAGCGGACGTTCTCCGACACCCCGAGCGCGAGGTTCGTCGTCCCCCGGCCCGATGCATCGCCCCACTGCTGCTCCAGCATGAGCCGCAGCTGGTCACCCGTGAGGGTCGTCGTCCACAGGTTGTTGACGAACGGCAGGACCGCGTTGGCCTCTGCCACGGTGATGACGCCATCCTCCCCGTAGAGCAGCTCGTCGCGCAGACCGCCCGGGTTCACGACGGCCAGGTCGGCCCCGCCCAGCGTCGGGTCCGACAGCTTCCAGAGGAGCGCGTCGGCCACGAGCCCTCCGAGCGCCGACGGCTTGGACCGGTCATCCCGCTTCCCGCCGGCGTACACACCGTCGACGTAGCCGCCGTCCTGGAAGGCGGTGGTGATGTCGGCCGTGACCGAACCGACGGGCACCCGGCCGACGACATCCGCTTCCGCGCGCGCCGCGGTGACGATGTCGTTGACCTCCTTCACCCGCGGGTAGGTCGCGATCAGGCGCGCGTCGAGTTCGGCGCTCGTCTCGGGCTCGACCGCGGCCAGGCGCGGCACGTTGCGAACCGTGTAGTCGACGACGTCACCGGCCTCGTCCACCTTCAGCACGATCTGCCCGATGTTCTCGCCGTAGCTGCCCGTCTGCAGGATCGGGCGCGTGCGCTCCGCACCCGGGACAGGGGCTTCCCACGCGTACTTCGCGTGCGTGTGCCCGGTGAAGATGGCATCCACCGCCGGGGCGGTGTCGTTCACGATCCTCGCGAACACCCCGCCGTCGGCGACGGCCTGCTCGAGCGTCGCGTTCGCGTCACCCAGCTCGGTGCCCTCGTGGTACTGCGCCACGATCACGTCGACCTGGTCGTCGATCTCGGCCACGACGCGGTTCACCTCGGCGACGGGGTCACGGAACTCGATACCGACGATTCCGCTCTGAGTCACCAGGGTGGGGGTCTGCTGTGTGACCGCGCCCACGACGCCCACGCGCACCCCGTCGACCTCGAAGATCGCGTAGCCCGGCAGGATCGGCTGACCGTCCTTGAAGACGTTCGCGGCGAGGTAGGGGAAGTCCGCAAGGTCGGAGACCCGACCGGTGAGGTCGTCAGCACCCTTGTCGAACTCGTGGTTGCCGGTGCCCGACGCGGCCAGGCCGAGCGCGTTCAACACGTCGATGGTCGGCTTGTCGCCGAACTCCGACGAGGCGAACACCGAGGCGCCGATGTTGTCGCCGTTGGAGAGGAACAGCGAGTTGCCGTCACCGTACTCGGCGCGCAGCTGCTCGATCGTGCCGGCGAACTTCACCGTGTTGGCATCGATGCGGCCATGGAAGTCGTTGATGCCGAGAAGGTTGATGTCGGTCGTCGACGACAGGTCCAGACCCACGATCACCGGGTCGTGGTCACTGGAGCGGTAGGGCGAGGTGTCGTAGAAGTTCAGCGCGTTGTAGTTGTAGCGGCTGTACTCCAGGGCGAGCGCCTCGACGGCGTTGATGTTCCAGATGTCGGTTCCGGTGACCAGCTCGCGCGCCGAGGGCGACGCCAGGATGTGGTCGAGCGAGCCGGATTGCCCGTCGTACGAGTACGAGTACTTGCCGGTCCCCGCCTCGAGCGGCTCGAAGCCGAACGAGCGGAGCTTCTCGATCGGGTCTTCCTTCGTGTAGGCGTTGAAGTCGCCGAGGAGGAACACGTCGTCCGTACCGACCGCGGCCGACCGCTCCTTCGCGAAGTTGCCGAGGGCGTCCGCCTGGCGAACGCGATCGCCGTTGAAGGCGCCCTGCATGCCGTCATCGGCGTTGTCACCGGTCGCGTCGTCGCTCGACCCCTTCGACTTGAAGTGGTTCACGATCGCGAGGATCTTGGCATCCGGGTCGCCGACCGGGGCGAAGGCCTGCGCGAGCGGCTGACGAGCGTTGGCGAACGCGGGGTCGTCCAGGATGACGCTGTCGCCGACCGGTGCCACCATCGCCTTCTTGTAGATGAAGGCCGTGCGGATGACGTCCTCGGACGCGGGCCGGGCTGCGGGCGAAGGCACGAAGGCCCACTGCTCCGCACCGAGAGCCGCGTTGAGCGCACCGACGAGGGTCGACAGCGCCGCGTCGCGGTCCTTGCCGAACTGCGCCGAGTTCTCGATCTCTTCGAGCGAGACGACGTCGGCGCCGAGGCCGTTGATGGCCGCGACGATCTTCGCCTGCTGCCGCTGGAGGTTCTCGTCGTTCGCCGCGCCTCGCGGACCGTTGTTCGGGCACGTGTCCGCGGTGATCGGGTTGCCCGCGCGGTCTTCGTAGGTCGAGGTGCAGCCGACGCTCTCGGCGGTCGTGGTGAAGTAATTCAGCACGTTGAAGCTCGAGATCTTGACGTTGCCGCCGACAGCCTCGGGCGCGCTCGTCCGCGTGTTCTCGAACGATGCGGGCTGGACGGTACCGGCGTTGGCGACGGTGAGCTGCTCGGTGGGCTGGAACGTCCACACTTTGTTGCGGAACTCCAGGATCACCGGGGTCTGGAACGTCACGGCCGCGCCGACGCGCACCGGATTCTCGAGCGACACGTACGGCAGCGGGTCGTTCTTACCCGTGGTGAGGTAGTTCACGGAGGCGCCATCGTCGAGGATCACGCCACGGGCCGCGTTCTCGGCTACCGCGGTGTCGTACTCCTCCGTCCCCGGGCGCGCGACGTCCGTCGGGGTCCGCAGCGGCGTCGTACCAGCGGCGAGCCCCAGGATGGCGAACCGGTTGGTGTCGTAGTTGTCCGTGACGGTGAAGTCGCCCGTCGGAGCGAGGAGCATGCCCTCGAACTTCTCGCGCTCGTCTTCGGTGGCGGGCCAGGCGATCGCGGCGGGCTGGACGGCCTCAGCGAGCTCGTCGAGCACACGCACTCCGTCCGCCGCCGCGGAGATCTCGGTCAGGGAGTTGTACTCGGACACCTTGCCCGTGACCTCGACGTAGTCGCCCTTGTTCACCGTGGCCGTCGCGGCCGATCCGAAGACGAAGAGGGCGTCGGACGCGGTGTGCGTGGCCAGGTCGATGTTCCCGCCGGTCCCGGGCGTCTGGATGTAGAAGCCGTTGTATCCGCCCGTCGGGTAGGCCGCCGTGACGACGCCCCGCGTCGTGACCGTGCTGCCTGCCAGCGGCGAGGACGCGCCCGTGCCCTGGATGTCGCGAATCGGCACGACCGTGCCGGGGGTCGTCGGCTCGTCGGTCGGAGGATCGGTCGGCTCGGGGTCCGTCGGCTCAGGATCCGTCGGCTCGGGCGCGGGCGTCGTGCCCGAGGCCTGCGGCGTGACTGTCGTGGCGTTGGTGAAGTCGGCGGAATTGTCGTCCGTGTCAGCGAAGCCCGTCCGCACGAGCGAGTTCGGAGTCGTGGTCGACCCGTCCACCACAGCCGGAGCCGTTTCGAAGGCCACGCCGGCGCCGTATCCGAGGAAGTCCACGACGCGGGAGTCGTCCACGTCCCCCGCGGGCAGGGCGAGCGATTCGGCGACGTTGGCGAGGAACAGCTGCCCGGTCGTACCCGACGGGTTCAGTCCCGTGCTCGTGAGGTCGGGGGTGGGCAGCTCGGCACCGTTCGTCCCGTTGCCGGGGAGCCCGATGAGGTAGTACCCGCCGGGCGCGATCGATCCGCTCAGCGGCTGCGTGTTCGCGCCGTTCGGGGCGGCGACGTTCGCTGCGGAGCGGTACTGCAGCGACCACCCGGTCAGGTCCTGGACGGTGTCGCCGGCGTTGTAGAGCTCGACGAACTTCTTCGTGAACGGCGCGCCGGCGCTCCCGCCCTTCAGGTAGGCCTCGTTGATCACCACCCGGGGGCCGTCGGCGGCGAACGCGGGGGCAGGGACCAGAGCGGATCCGAGCAATGCGGCGCCGAGGACGGCGCTGAGGGTCGTGGTGAATCGGCGCGCGGGCGCGCGGGAGGGTGCGTGATGCATGGGTCTCCAAGGACCGACGCGCGACAGAGCGACGTCGGGTGGGGGATCGACGGGGGGTCCCTTCGACCGTAAACGAAGACATATCGATTTCCCAGACTCGGATGTTTCGAGTCGGTGAACATCGGCCTCGCCGTCGCCCCGGAGACGAACGAAGGCCCGGATGCCAGTGGCATCCGGGCCTTCGTCTCCGCGAAGTGCGGGAATTACTTGAGGGTCACCGTGGCGCCGGCAGCCTCGAGGGCTTCCTTCGCCTTGTCGGCGGTCTCCTTGTTCGCGCCCTCGAGCACGGCCTTGGGGGCACCGTCGACGACGGCCTTGGCCTCGCCGAGGCCGAGCGAGGTGAGCTCGCGGACGACCTTGATGACCTGGATCTTCTTGTCACCGGCGGCCTCGAGGACGACGTCGAACGAGTCCTTCTCCTCGACCTCTTCGGCGGGGGCAGCGCCACCGGCGGCGGGGCCGGCCACGGCCACGGGGGCGGCGGCGGTGACGTCGAACGTCTCCTCGAACGCCTTGACGAACTCGGAGAGCTCGATGAGGGTGAGCTCCTTGAACGCGTCAAGCAGCTCTTCGGTGCTGAGCTTAGCCATTGTGTTTCTCCTTGATCGGGATTGTCATCCGGGCCGGGTCAGGCCGCGGTGTCCTGCTTCTCGCGCAACGCGTCGACCGTGCGAACGGCCTTCGACGGAAGCGCCTGGAAGACGTATGCCGCCTTGGTCATCGTCGCCTTCATCGCACCGGCGAGCTTCGCCAGCAGGACTTCACGGCTCTCGAGATCGGCGAGCTTGTTGACCTCATCCGCGGTCAGAGCGGCGCCATCGAAGTAGCCGCCCTTCACCACGAGCTGAGGGTTAGCCTTGGCGAAGGCACGCAGGCCCTTCGCGACGGCGACGGGGTCGCCGTGCACGAACGCGATGGCAGACGGGCCCTTGAGCTCGTCGTCCAGTCCCGTGACCCCCGCGTTGGCAGCGGCGATCTTGGTCAGCGTGTTCTTCACCACGGCGTACTCCGCGTCCTGACGGATGTCGTTGCGCAGCTGCTTGAGCTGGGCAACCGTCAGACCGCGGTACTCGGTCAGCAGAACGGCAGTCGAGTTCTCGAAGTGCTTCGTGAGCTCGGCGACCGATGCGTCCTTCTGCGCCATGGCCACTCCTTGTGTGTACGAGGCGCTCCGCGGAAGCGGGGCGCCGGCCAAGACACCGGGCGACGGCAAAAAAGAAGAGCTCCGGCGCAGGCGCACGGAGCTCGGAATCCCGATCGGGAGGAGTTTCATGTCACCTGCGCAGGTCCTCTGCCTTTCGGCAGACGCTTCGATCTTCGTGCACGCACGACGATGACCGGCGGTCTTTGGCTTGGCTCCACTGTACCCGGCATCCCCGCCCCCGCCAAATCCGCCCCGCCCGCCGCCGGCCCGCCGCGCCCCTCCGCCGGCCCGCCGCGCGCCGGGCCGCCCCGCCGCGCCGGCCCGCCGCGCCGCCCCGCCCCGCCCCGCCCCGCGCCACCCCGCCCCGCCCCGCCGTACGCCACCCCAGATCGCCCTTGTTTCGCGAGATGGCCTGCGTTTCGCCCGAGTCTCGAGTCCTCTCGACAAACGGGAGTCATCTCGACGCGCGCTTGGCGCCGGTCAGCACGCCGAACGCCCCGAGGCGCTCGGCGAGCGCCTCGGGGGTTGCGACGTCGGAGAAATTGCCGCGGCACACACGCCACTGAGTCAGGCCGCGGATCCAGTCCTCTCGCCTCTTCTCGTCGATCAGAACCTGCTCGAGCGAACGACCGCCGCGCATCGACGGGTCTCGGTACTTCACCTCACCGTCGAACTCCCAGAACGTGCGGATCTCCGGCAAGCCGATGTCGACGAAGTAGTCCGCGCCCCTCGGCCCCGGCACCGGGACCTGCAGGTGGAAGTCGCGGAAGCCGAGGCGAAACAACTGCAGCCGGCTGACACTCTCCCCGGGCAACTCAGCTCTCCCGTCCGCGAACTCGATGACCCAGCGAGCCCGCCGTATGCCCCGCACCCCCGGTCTTCGCGCAGCTCTCTCGCGCAGGCGTTCACGCCACGCTTCCTGGGCTACGGCATCGAAGCGTCGCGCGACCATCGATTCGCGTCGGAGTGCCGCGTCCGCGCACGCGACCGACGTCTCCAGAGGCATCGTCCGCGCGACATCGAAGACCGTGCGGTCAAGAGTCGTGCACGGAATGCCGTCGACCGACGTGACGTCCTCCCGGTCGATGAGGTCGAGATGACGACGGAGCCCCGGTCTACTGGTCGCCCCGACCTGGGCGGCCACCGTCACTTCCACCGGCCGGTCCGCGAAACGGTACTGCGGGAGCCCGTGTAGGACGCTGGCGGACAGGTGCGAGACCACCGCGGAGCCGTCGCGCGTGCGCCGCATTGCCGCGAGGATGAGCATTCGGTGCTGGTCGGCCGACCTCAGTCCGAGGTACGCGGCGCGATCGACGTAGACACCGGACTGGAGCCGAAGCCATCGGCCTCCACCCGTGGATTGCGCGAGTTCCGCGTCGGTCACGTCCCGTGAGATCAGGTCTTGCCGCGTGAACAAGTCCAACGTTGAACTGTCCCCCACCGCGCCTCCGTGCATCCCCCGATCGTGCCGCGCGCCTCCTCTCACGGCCCCGCGTCCTCCGGCATCCGTGGAGATTCTTCGCATTCCACCACCTGTGCAGGACCACTCTCAACGGTGCCGAGATGACCTCCGTTCCCCGAGAGGACCCGCAAACCCGGTTCACCTCGGTCCATTCGGCATACACGGGTCATCTCGCCGCCGCGCGCTCAGCCACCACCGCCCGCCGCCCCCGCCGCCCGGGCCGAGCCCGCGGCACGCCGAGGCACCGGGCGGGACCGCGGGCGCCGCGGGGTTAGGGTCGAACGTATGTCCCCCGAGCTCGTCGCCTCCCGCAGCGCCGACCTCGAGGCGCGGATCGTCGCGGATTCCCGTGACCGGGTCGCGTGGATCCGGGCGCGTTCGCGCGGCATCACGGCGACCGACGTCGCGACCCTCACCAGCGCCAACGCGATCGCGCGGGCGGCGGATGCCAAGCTCCTCGGGTCGAACTTCTCCGGCAACGCCTATACGGCTCACGGCCGTCGGCGCGAACCCGAGATCGCCGCGTGGGTCGCGGCCACGCATGGCATCCAGCCCTCGTCGGCGCTGTATCACGCGGTCGTGGAGAAGCGTCACCTGGCGACCCCGGACGGGGTGGTCGTGGATGCCGAGGGGCGCATCGTCCTGGCGGAGATCAAGACGACGAACAAGTCATGGCGCTCGATCCCCCGCACGTACCTGCGGCAGGTGTGGTGGCAGCAGCACGTGCTGGGCGCGGAGCGCACTCTGGTCGCGTGGGAGCAGCACGACGGATTCGTCCCCGTCGACGACGAGCCCCGATGCCAGTGGGTCGACCGCGACGAGAAGGAGATCGCCTCGCTCGTGCGGCTGGCCACCTCGCTCATCGATGAGCTGTACCGCCGCACCACGGCGGGCCGCGCACCGGTGCCGCGCCCCGAACCCACGGAGAGGTATCGCGCTCTCGCACTGCTCGAGGGATAGTTGACGCAAATCAAACATCCGGCGTATAGTTGATCTTCGTCAACTAACGCGCCGACGATGTCGCGGCATCCTTCTTCCTCCCCTGGAGAGCTCCGCATGACCTCATCCGTCCCCGAGACCGCCGCGCCGCGGCGTGTGCTCCCCGCCCTCATCGGACTGCTGCTCGGCATGTTCGTGTCGATGCTGGCCTCGACCGTCGTCTCGACGTCGCTGCCGGTGATCGTCCACGACCTGTCGGGCGATCAGAACGCCTACACCTGGGTCATCACCGCGACCCTGCTCACGACCGCGATCTCCACGCCCATCTGGGGCAAGCTCGCCGACCTGTTCAACCGCAAGGTCCTCATCCAGGTCGCGATCGCCATCTTCGTCCTCGCGACCGCCGCCGCCGGCTTCTCGCAGAACACCGACATGCTCATCGCGTTCCGCGCCGTTCAGGGCCTCGGAGCGGGCGGTCTCGCCGCGCTCAGCCAGGTGATCATGGCCGACATCATCAGCCCGCGCGAGCGCGGTCGCTACATGGGCCTCTTCGGTGCCGTGATGGCCGTCGCCACCGTCGGCGGACCGCTTCTCGGCGGCGTCATCACGGATGCCTTCGGCTGGCGCTTCAACTTCTTCGTCGCCCTGCCCTTCGCGGTGGCGGCGCTGCTCATCCAGCAGCGGACCCTGCACCTCCCGGCTCGGGCCAAGCGCAAGGTCAAGATCGACTACCTCGGCATCGTCCTCCTCTCCACCGCCGTGTCGCTTCTGCTGATCTGGGTGACCAACGCGGGCCGCACGTTCGACTGGGCCAGCACCGAGACCCTGCTCATGGTCGGCGGCGCCGTGCTCGCCGCGATCCTGTTCATCGTCGTCGAGTTGCGCTCGTCCGAGCCGCTCGTGCCGCTGACGCTCTTCCGCGACGCCACGTTCACTCTCGCCACGATCGCGTCGATCGCCACGGGTCTGGCGATGTTCGGCACCTCGGTGTTCCTCAGCCAGTACATGCAGATGGCGCGGGGCGCCACGCCCACGCAGGCCGGCGTCATGACGATCCCGATGATCGCGGGCCTGCTCCTGGCATCCGTCATCGTCGGTGCGCTCATCACACGCCTGGGCCACTGGAAGCCGTTCCTCATCGCCGGTGGCGCGCTGTTGATCGCGGGCACCTATCTGCTCTCCACGATCCACTACGACACGAACTTCGCCCTGGTCTCGGTGTACATGTTCCTGCTCGGCGCGGGTGTCGGCATGACGATGCAGAACCTCGTCCTCATCGTGCAGAACACCGCCGACCCGGCGCGTATGGGCGCCGCGAGCTCCGGCGTGACGTTCTTCCGCAGCCTGGGGGGCACCATCGGCGTCTCCGTCATGGGCGCGGTGCTCGCCAGCACGGCGACGACCCTGTTCACCGACCGCGCCGCCGATCTGCAGGCCGCGATCGTGGGCCTCGGCTCGGCGGGAGCGCCGGTCGCGCAGGCGCTGCAGTCCGGCACGATCCCGCAGGTGTCGAGCCTGCCCGACACGGTGCGCGTGATCGTCGAGGACATCTACGCCCAGTCCATCGCGCATTCCTTCCTCATCGCGGTGCCGGTGGCGATCGTGAGCCTCATCGCCATCCTGTTCCTGCCGAACCGCCCGCTCACGCGCATGACGACGTCCGAACGGGTCGCCGCCAGCGAAGCCGACCTTGCGACCGTGTCCGTCCCGGAGGGGATGGCCGTGCTCGCCACGACCGGAACCGTCTCGACGGCGGATGCCACTTCCCGTCGCGACACCCGTTCGAACGCCCCGATGGGGGAGGATGGGTGACGTGACCAACGAAGACGACGCCGAGCGGCAGGCGGCCGTGAACGCGCTCGAATCGTCGTTCTCGGAGCTCATGACCACGTTCCGCCGCTACGTCGCCGAAGCGGCGGAACGGGTCAGCCCCGGGATGCTCCCGGCGACCTTCAAGACGCTGTCGGTCGTGAGCCGGTTCGGGCCGATCACGCTCTCGGCTCTGGCCGAACGACTCGCCACCGACAAGGGATTCCTCAGCCGTTCGATCAGCGACCTCGAGGCTGCCGGTCTGGTCACGCGCACTCTTGACCCGAACGATCGGCGTTCGAGGCTCATCGCCGTCACCGAGATCGGGCACGAGCGTCTCCGCGACGCCCGCGCCCCCCACGAGAGTCGCCTCTATGAGGCACTGGCCGATTGGTCGGTCGACGAGATCGGGAACCTGTCGACGATGCTGCACGCGCTGGCCGTGGGCGGAGTGCCCGATCGCGCGTGAGCGCCCCGGAGATGCTCGGTGCAGCGACGCGACACGGTGATCGAGCGGTAACACCGTCGAGACAATGTGACGCTTGACTGAGGGGGTCGAGGCGGAGTCGCCATCGACGTGACCCCCGAGAAGGAGCGCCCGATGAGATTCCGATCGACGCGTCCCGAGGCCAGCGTCGAGGCGCCGGGCCCCACCCATCCCGAGACCATGCGCGCCGTGGTCCTGGACGCCCCCGGCGATCCCGACGCGCTGCACGCAGCGACCGTGCCGGTCCCGACGCCCATCATGAGCGAGGTGCTCGTGCGGATCGTCGCCGCCGGCATCAACCCCATCGACGCGAAGACCCGCGCGGGTCGCGGCGCGAGTGGCGCGATCGCCGCATGGCCGGCGACACTCGGCTACGACTTCAGCGGCGTCGTCGTCGCCACCCCGTACGAATCGCATCCGTTCCCGCCCGGCACCGAGGTGTTCGGCATGACACCGACGCCGCGCACACCGGGCACCTACGCCGAATACGCGGTGGTCCCCTCGCTCTCGCTCGCCCGCAAGCCCACCTCGCTCTCGCACGTCGAGGCGGCGGGTGTGCCCCTGGCCGCTCTGACGGCGTGGGGAGTCGTCGTCGAGACGGCGCTCGCGCACGCGAACCAACGCGTCCTCATCCACGCCGGCAGCGGCGGCGTCGGCCACTTCGCGGTGCAGTTCGCCGCGTACTTCGGCGCGCACGTGATCGCCACCGGCTCACCGCGCAACCTCGAGTGGCTGCGCGAACTGGGCGCGGCGGAGGTGATCGACCACACCTCAGTTCGGTTCGAGGATGCCGTCGCCCCCGTCGATGTGGTCGTCGACCTGATCGGCAACACGATCGACGACACAGGGACGCGCTCGCTGGAGGTCCTGCGTCCCGGCGGACTCCTGATCGAGGTGCCGACGGGCGCATGGCCGGGTTTCCGCGACGCCGCCTCGGCGCGCGGCATCCGCTCCACCGGCTACAAGGTCGTCCCGGACGGCAGCGCGCTCGCCACGATCGCGCGACTGCTGGACTCGGGCGCGGTCCGCGTCTTCGTCGACCGCGTCTTCGATCTCGAGGATGCCGCCAACGCCCACCGCGAGCTGGAGGTCGGTCACACGCGCGGCAAGATCGTCCTGCGCGTCAGCGACGACTGATCCCCGCGGCAGCGAGCACACGCCGCCCCTCGGCGACGACCTCGTCGGCGACGTCGTCGAGGAGCGGAGAGGTGAGGTTCCACTGCTGCCAATACAGGGGCACGTCGACGGGATCACCGCCCAGACGCTCGAGGGTGCCGTCGGCGAGCCCGCCGGCCGACTGGAAATCGGGCAGGAGCCCCCACCCGAGGCCCAACGACACCGCGGAGGCGAAGTCCTGCGACGCCGGCACCCGGTGACGCGGCGGCAGTCCCACGGGCACCCCGCGCGCGGCGAGCCACTGCGTCTGCAGATCGTCGCGCCGATCGAAGTCCACGACCGGCGCCGCCGCGAGGGCAGCGGTGTCGACGCCTTCGGGAAACCACCGCGCGGCGAATCCGGCCGAGGCCACCGCTTCGTAGCGCAGCACCCCGAGGCTCCGTACGCGGCAGCCGGCCACCGGCGCCTCGCGTGACGTGACCGCCGCCATGACGACCCCCGACTCGAGCAGCCCCGCCGTGAAGTCCTGATCGTCGCGGTGGAGGTCGAACACGACCGGACGACGCGCCGCGACGCGCTGCAACGGCGGCAGGAACCACGTCGCGAGCGAATCGGCGTTCACGGCGAGCGGGACGGATGCCACGGCACCGCCTTCCGCTCCGATGGCGGCCAGGGTGTCGTGCTCGAGCAGCGCGATCTGTCGCGCCAGACGGACGACGGCGTCCCCGGCCGCGGTGGTCCGCACGGGCTTCGATCGCACGAGCACGACCCGACCGAGCTGCTCCTCGAGCGCGCGCAGGCGCTGGCTGACCGCCGACGGGGTGATGTGGAGTCGCCGGGCCGCGGCATCCAGGGTCCCCTCGTCGACGACGGCCGCGAGGGTGCGGGCGAGGTCCGAAGGGATCGACATGTAGCGATGCTAATGGTTCGTGAGAATCCTGAACTGTCCTTTATGCCCACCGCCCCCTAGCGTCGAACCGTGTTCTCCTCTCTCGCCGCGGGTTTCGGGCTCGGCCTCTCGCTCATCGTGGCCATCGGCGCGCAGAACCTTTTCGTGCTGCGCCAGGGTGTGCGCCGCGAGCACGTGCTCGCCGTCGTGGCGGTGTGCGCCGTGTCCGACGCCGTTCTCATCGCCCTCGGTGTCTCGGGAATCGGCGCTGTCGTGACGGCGGTGCCGTGGCTACTGGACATCGTCCGGTGGGCCGGCGCGGCGTTCCTCGTGGGATACGGCGTCGTCGCCGCGCGGCGGGCGCTGAAGCCCTCCGGTGCCGCACTCCACGTCGACCGCACGGCGACCGCCGAAGGTTCGACGTCCGGCCCGACACGCACCGCGACGACCACCCGCACGTCGGTCGTGCTCACGTGCCTCGCGCTGACCTGGCTGAACCCGCACGTGTATCTCGACACGGTGTTCCTGCTCGGATCCGTTGCCGCGACGCACGGCGATGAACGCGGCGTGTTCGGGCTGGGCGCCGCAGCCGCGAGCGTGCTCTGGTTCGCGGCGCTCGGGCTCGGTGCGCGCTTCCTCGGACGCTGGCTCGACTCGCCCCGCGCGTGGCGCGTGCTCGACGGAGCCATCGCGCTGGTGATGTGGGCGCTCGCCCTGTCGCTCGTCCTCCCCGTGTTCACCGACTGAGGTCACAATGGAGGCATGGCCACCGTCGAGATCACCGTCCGCGGGCATGTGCAAGGCGTCGGGTTCCGCTGGGCCCTGCGCGCCGAGGCCGAACGCGTGGGCGCGAGCGGCTGGGTGCGCAATCGCCGTGACGGCACCGTCGAAGCCCGCGTGAGCGGCACGCCCGCCGCCGTCGACGCCCTCGTGGCCTGGGCACACCACGGTCCGCCCCTCTCCCGCGTCGAGCGGGTCGACGTGATCGACGTCCCGGATGCCGAGCCCGACGCAGGGTTCGAGATTCGCGCGTCCGCCTAACCGCGGTCCACGGGCAGTCCGGCGCGCAGCTCGGCGAGCACGTCCGCGGCGTCCTCGAGGCGGGCGAGGCGCGCCGCCTGACCCGCCCACAGCGACAACAGGTCGCCCTCGCCCGCCGCCGCGGCTGCCGACCGGAAGACCCCGGTGAGCCAGTTCTGCGCCGGGAACGGCGCGATCGCTCCCGCCGCCTCGATCTCGCGCACGGCGCGGTTCGGGATGCCACGGGCCCACCTCCCGCTCATGGCCCCGCCGCCTCCATCCCGGTGGCCACGATGGCATCCACGCCCGCCGCCTCGAGGGCGATCGCCTCGGCGACGGAGGTGGCGGTGCCGACGAGCCGGATGCCGTGCTCCCGCGCCCGCGCGACGGTCGCGGCATCCGGAACCCCGTACACGACGCTGAGCACATCGATTCCCCCGGCGAAGACGGCGTCGAGCTGCTCTGCGATGTCGGGGAGGAACGTCGGCGGCGGTGTCGGCCGCGGGGCTCCCGCAGCCTCGAACAGGGACGCCGTGGCATCCAGGACCGGTTCGAGGTCGACGTCGCCGGGTGTGACCTCGTCGCCGCGCGGCCACCAGAGGTTCACCGCCACGGGGCGGTCGGTCGCGGCCCGGAGACCCCGGATCGTCTCGGCGATGCGGTCGGGCGTGTACCCGTAGAGACCGAAGGAGCCGAGACCGCCTCCCGCGCTCACCGCCGAGGTCAGCTCGATCGAGGACAGACCGCCGAACGGGCCGAGGACGATCGGGACGTCGATCCCGAAGAGCTCCGTCAGCCGCGACACGATCAGTCCAGTGGCCGGAGGAGCCGGTCGAGGAAGCGGCGGGTGCGCTCCTTCTTCGGCGCGGTGAAGAGCTCGGCGGGCACGCCGCGTTCGACGATCACGCCCTCGTCGAAGAACAGCACCTCGTCGGCGACCTCGCGGGCGAAGCCGAGTTCGTGCGTGACGATGACCATCGTCCAGCCCTCGTCGGCGAGACCGCGCAACACCTTGAGCACCTCGCCCACGAGCTCCGGATCCAAGGCACTGGTCGGCTCGTCGAAGAGCAGCAGGTCGGGCTTCAGCGCCAGGGCGCGGACGATCCCCACGCGCTGCTGCTGCCCGCCGGAGAGCTCGAACGGGTAGGCGTCGCGTTTCTCGGCGAGTCCGACGCGGTCGAGCAGGGCCTCGGCCCGCGCGACCGCATCGATTCTCAGGACGCCGTGGGCGTGCACCGGACCCTCGATGACGTTCTGCAGGACCGTGAGGTGAGGGAAGAGATTGTGATGCTGGAAGACCATCGCCGACCGGTCGCGCAGGGCCGACCGATCGCCCTTCGTCGGTTTCGCGGCGAAGTCGATCGTGGGGCCGCCGTCGAACTGCACGACTCCCGCTTCGGGTGTCTCCAAGCCGTTGAGGCTCCGCAGCACCGTGGTCTTGCCCGATCCGGACGGACCGATCAGCACCAGCACCTCGCCGCGGCGGACCTCGAGGTCGACACCGTCGAGCACGCGGTTGTCACCGAAGCTCTTCTGCAGCCCGCGGACCTGCAGAAGGGGCGCCGCCGGGGCACCGGCGGGCGGGGTCAGGGCGTCGTCAGCGTGCGACATGGCGATCGAGCCTCCTCTCGAGAACTCCCTGCCCCGCCGACAGCACGAGGCAGAAGAGCCAGTAGATCAGGGCGGCTTCGAGGTAGATCGCCATGAACTCGTAGGAGAAGGCGGCGATGTTCTGAGCCTGCCGGAACAGCTCGGTGACCAGGATGAGGGATGCCAGCGAGCTGTCCTTCACGAGCGAGATGAACGTGTTCGACAGCGGGGGTACCGACACGCGCGCCGCCTGCGGCAAAATGATGCGCGTCAGCGTCTTGCTCGGGGACAACCCGACGACGTGCGCGGCCTCCCACTGCCCGCGGGGGACGGAGAGGATCGCGGCGCGGATCACCTCGGCGGCGTATCCGCCGACGTTCAGCGAGAAGGCGATGACCGCCGCGGGGAACGGATCGATGACGATCCCGACCGCGGGCAGCCCGTAGAAGATCACGAACAGCTGGACCAGCAGCGGAGTGCCCCGGATCACCGAGATGTAGAACCGGGCGATCCCGCGCAGCACGGCGGTGCGCGAGAGGCGCAGCAGCGCCATGCCGAGGGCGATGACGAGTCCGATGGCGAACGATGCCAGCGACAGCGGGATCGTTCCCCGCAGCCCCGCCAGCACCATGGGCCAGAACGAATCGAGCAGCAGCGTCCAGATGTCGTTCACTCGGCCTCCTTCCTGTCGCGAACGCGGCACGCCCGCCCTCTCACGCTAGGCGGGAGGTGCGGGCGTGCCCCGGGGGTTTACTTCGTGACGTCGGCGCCGAAGTACTTCTGGCTGATCTCGGTCAGGGTGCCGTCGGCGCGAAGCTCTTCGAGCGCGCCGTCGATGGCATCCACCAGGGCCTGCTTGTCTTTCGTGGTCGCGAACGCGCTCTCCGACGTGTCGTCGGTCTCGGCGGCGATCTTCAGACCGGTCGGGCTGTTGGTCTTCTCGTAGTCGAGGTAGGTCAGCTGGTCGTTGATCGTGGCATCGACACGACCCTGCTGCAGGAGGGCGACGGCCTGGGCCCAGCCCTCGACGGCCTCGACCTGCGCACCGCTCTCGGTGGCCAGCTCGTACCAATTGCTCGTGAGCGACTGCGCGGTGGTCTTGCCCGACAGATCGGCGAAGCTCGAGATGGACGAGTCGTCATCGGTGGTCACCACGACGCCGCGCGACACGGTGTACGGCGAGCTGAACAGGTACTTCTCCTGGCGCTCGGGGTTGATCGAGACCTGGTTGCCGATGACGTCGAAGCGGCCCGCCTCGAGGCCCGCGAAGATGGCATCCCACTGGGTCTCCTGGAAGCGGACCTTCAGACCCAGCTTCTCGGCGACCGCCTGGGCGATCTCGACGTCGTAACCGGTGAGCGTGCCCGACTCGTCGTGGAACGAGAACGGGCGGTACGTGCCCTCGGTGGCCACGGTGAGCGTGCCGCCGGAGACGAGACCGAGGTCATCGCCCTGCTCGGCCGAGCCGGACGTGGAGCCGCCGCTGCAGGCGGTGAGGGCGAGGGCGAGGGCGCCGATGGCGGCGGCGAAGACGGGGAGACGACGGGGCATAGCTGTTCCTTGCGTGTGGTGCGGAGGGATTTGCGGGGGGGGGCTGTGGATGCCGGGAGGTCGGGGGCGGCCGGCGGCGCCGAGGCAGGGGGCCGGGCGTACCTCCAGCTCAACACGGATCGGCGTGGCATCCTTCCGGGATGACGCCGTGTTGCACGTCCGTGCACCCGACCGGTGCGTGCGGCAGGTGCGTGCGGCAACGCGAAAGCCCCGCCGGCACGAGGCGCGACGGGGCTTTCGGCGTGGTGCGTCAGGCGAAGACGTTGACGTCCAGCGGGATGCCGGGACCGAAGGTGGTCGAGACGGCGCCCTTCTGGATGTAACGGCCCTTCGAGCTGGACGGCTTGAGGCGGATGATCTCCTCGAGCGCGGCCTTGAGGTTCTCGTCGAGCTGCTCGGCCGAGAACGAGGCCTTGCCGACGACGAAGTGCACGTTGGCGTGCTTGTCGACGCGGAACTCGATCTTTCCGCCCTTGATCTCCTCGACGGCCTTGGCCGGGTTGGGGGTCACGGTGCCGGTCTTGGGGTTCGGCATGAGACCGCGGGGGCCCAGGACCTTACCCAGACGACCGACCTGGCCCATGAGCTCGGGCGTGGCGACCGCCGCGTCGAACGACGTGTAACCGCCGGCGACCTTCTCGATGAGCTCGGCGCCGCCGACCTCGTCGGCACCGGCGGCGAGGGCCGCCTCGGCCGCGGGACCGTTGGCGAAGACGATGACGCGAGCGGTCTTACCCGTGCCGTGGGGCAGGATGACCGTGCCGCGGACCATCTGGTCTGCCTTGCGCGGGTCGACCGAGAGCTTCAGCGCGACCTCGACGGTCGAGTCGAACTTCTTCGAGCCGGTCTCCTTCGCCAGGGCGACGGCCTCGGTGGGGGTGTAGAACGTGTCGGGCGCGACCTTCTCGGCGGCGGCCCGGTATGCCTTGGACTTGGTAGCCATGATTATCTCCCTCAGTCCTCGACCGTGATGCCCATGGAACGGGCGGTACCGGCGATGATCTTGGCCGCGGCCTCGATGTCGTTCGCGTTCAGGTCGGGCTGCTTGGTCGTCGCGATCTCGCGAACCTGCTCCTTGGTGAGCTTGCCCACCTTGGTGGTGTGCGGCGTCGGCGAGCCCTTGGCCAGGCCGGCGGCCTTCTTGATGAGCTCTGCGGCCGGGGGCGTCTTCAGGATGAACGTGAAGCTGCGGTCCTCGTAGACCGTGATCTCGACGGGGATGACGTTGCCGCGCTGGGCTTCGGTCGCCGCGTTGTAGGCCTTGCAGAACTCCATGATGTTGACGCCGTGCTGACCGAGCGCCGGACCGATCGGCGGCGCGGGGTTGGCCGCACCCGCCTTGATCTGGAGCTTGATCAGGCCGGTCACCTTCTTCTTGGGTGCCATATCCTTTTCCTTTCCCGAGCGGCTGCCTTGCGGCAACCTCTCTCCCGCATGCCCGGCCGTTCCGGGTAGCGGTTGCGCTCGCACAGACGCACGAGCAACCTCCCCATCATACGCGATGTCCCGGCATCCGCGCCGCACCCGGTTCCGCCGCCCGCCGCGCGCCGCCGGCCGCCCGCCGCCGCCGTCGCGACAAACGCGCTCTGCACTGAGAAACGCTCGCTGCGAGCGCGTCTCGGTGCAGCAGGCGTTTATCGCGACGCATGGCGCGATCCGCGTGGGCAGCGGGCAGAGGGATGCCATCCGGCACGGCTTCTCCCCATGGCGCCGTGATCGCGAGTTGTCCCCGGATCGGCATCGCACGCCACCGGCGGCTCCGCACGACAGGCACGATCCGTGCATGCACTCGACGCCCGGCATCCGCCCCTGCCCCGCTCCCCTCGTTCACGCGCGAGATGCCCGGGAAGCGGGAATGCACCTGGATCTGCGCGACACGGCCGTCCGCGTCCGCCGCGGGGTCTACACCTCGCGGATGCGGTGGGAGTCGCTCGCCGAATGGGATCGCTATCTGGTCCGCGTGCACGCGTTCGCCCTCACCCGGCCGGAGGCTGTGTTTTCGCATGAATCGGCGGCAGCGCTCTGGGGCCTCCCGCTCTTCGGTCACCCGCGCGACATCCACATCTTCGACGCACGCCGCGCGCGGTCGCTGCGGTACGGCGACGTCGTCGCTCATACGAGCGTCGACACCCGCTCGTCCAGGATGGTCGACGGCATCCGCACGACGACGATCACCGACACGGCGCTCGACCTGATCCGGTGTCTGTCGCCCGCCTTCGCCCTCGCGGTCACCGACGCCGCTCTCCGCTCGCATCCCCACGACGTCTCCCTGGAGGCGCTGCGCTCGATCGCCGCCGACCAGAAGAACGCCCGCGGACGAGCACGCATCCCGTGGGTCTTGGATCGCGCCGATGGGCGGTCGGAGTCCGTCGGGGAATCGGTCAGCCGCGCCGTCATCGAGTGGTGCGGATTCCCCGCCCCCGAACTCCAGCAGTCTCACGTCGTGGGAGGCCGAACGTACCGGAGCGACTTCTCGTGGCCGGATGCCCAGCTGATCGGCGAATCCGACGGCTGGGCGAAGTACGGCGAGGAGGTCGGTGAGGCGACCCGCGCCATCCGCGCGGAGAAGGCGCGCGAGAATGCGCTCAGCAGGGCGGGGTGGACGCTCGTACGGTGGGACCTCGCCGCCGCGCTGCGGGGGTCGGATCTTCGGGACGCCCTGGCCGGGGCGGGCCTTCGCCCCGTCCGCCGCCCCGACACCGCCCGCCTGCTTGCCATCGGCCACAACCCCCGCTCGCGCTGACCCTGAGAGATGGCGTGAGAAACGCTCGCTGCACTGGGAAACGCTCGCGGCGAGAGTTTCCCAGTGCAGGAAGCGTTTATCGCGGAAGACCGGCAACGCAGCGCGCGCCCGAGCGCGCCGCACGCACCCCGACGCGCCGCACCCCGACGCGACGCCCACCCAAACGCGGAACGCCCCGCGCGGCACAGGCCGGACGGGGCGTTCGCGCGGACGCGCAGGGCGTCAGATCATCTTGGTGACCTGGTCGAACGACAGCTCGACCGGGGTCTCGCGCTCGAAGAGCGACACCAGCACCGTGAGCTTGCCGCTCTCGGGCTTGATCTCGCTGATCGTGCCGGGCAGGCCCGCGAAGGAGCCTTCCTTGATCGTGATGGTCTCGCCGGTCTCGAAGTCGACCTCGGCGGGGATGACGCGCTGGGCCACCGGGGCGCCCTTGGCTCCACCGCCCTTGACGGGTGCGGACTCCTTCACCTCGACGAGGCTCTTGAGCATGTTGAACGCCTCGTCGAAGCGCAGCGGCGTCGGGTTGTGGGCGTTGCCCACGAAGCCCGTGACGCCGGGGGTGTGACGCACGACCGACCAGGTGTCTTCGTTGAGGTCCATGCGCACGAGCACGTAGCCCGGGATCCGCACGCGCGTGACCATTTTGCGCTGGCCGTTCTTGATCTCGACGACGTCCTCCATGGGGACCTCGACCTGGTAGATGTCGTCCTCGACCTCGAGCGTCGACTTGCGCTGCTCGATGTTGGCCTTCACCTTGCGCTCGAAACCGGCGTACGAGTGGATGACGTACCACTTGCCCGGCAGCGAACGCAGCTCGACGCGGAACGCCTCGTACGGGTCGAGGTCTTCGTCGTCGGCGGAGTCCTCGTCGACCGGTGCCTCGGCGGCGTCGGCGGGAGAGACGGATGCCTCGACCTCGTCGACGACGCTGGCCGCGCCCGCGACCTCGTCGACGAAGTCCTCGTCGAGCACGGGCTCGTCGGGCTCGCCGTTGATGTCGGGGCCGTCGTAGGGGGTGACCTCGTCCGCGGCCTCGGCCGCCTCTTCGGCAGCCTCCTCGGCGAGCGAATCGTTGAGGACCTCGGCCGCAGCCTCGGCCTCGCTGGCCTCGTCGATCTCGAGTGCGTCGTTCACGATGGCGTCCGCCTCCGGGTCGGTGATGTCGATGTCGCCGAGGTCATCGGCGTCGTCGTCGTTCTCGTCGTCGACGATGTGGATGGCGGTGTGCTCGGCCGCGTCGGAGGCGTGCTCCTGGGAGGCCAGGATGTCGCCCTCCTGCGCCTCGTCGTCCTCGCTGGACTGCTCGGCCGTGGGCGCCCAATCGGCGTCGTCGACATATCTTTCAGACACTGGTGATCTCTTCCGTTCTGGAGCGGCCGCTCGTGGGGCCGAGCGTCCGCCGAAGCGCCGGTCAGGCGCCGGCAGCGCCCGGGATGCCGAACACGGCGCTGGTCAGCCACACGAACAGCACGTCGAGGCCGTAGACGAGCGCCATCATCACGACGACGAACCCGAGGACCACGGCGGTGAACTTGACCAGTTCCTGCCGCGTGGGCGTAACGACCTTGCGCAGTTCCGCGATGACCTGACGGATGAAAAGAGCGATCCGCGCGAAGAAGTTGAGCTTCTTCTCGCGGGGCGCGCCGCGTTCTGCGACGATCTCGCCTCTCGCCTCGTCCTGCGTCATCGAACCACCTAGGTCGCTTCTCGTTGCCAGCGTGCGCTGTGCGCAGGGCGGACAGGAATCGAACCTGCAACCTGCGGTTTTGGAGACCGCTGCTCTGCCAATTGAGCTACCGCCCTAAGACCCGCGGGGGGTCCGGGATGGTGAAACCGACACGCTTTCGCCAGGAATCTCTCGGGGAGGGATGCCGCCTGTGCGCGGGGCACGGCGAAAGAATGCAGATTTCTCCTGCACGTCCCAGTCTATGTCATGTCCCCCGGCGTGGCGAACCGCGCCGGGGACACGGCGATTCAGGCCGTACGGATGAGCTTCTTGTTGACGAACTCGTCGGCAGCGAGAAGCCCCATCTCGCGAGCGGTGCCGCTGCGCTTGACGCCACCGAACGGCAGCTCGGGCGAGTCGGCGAGAACGAGGTTCACATAGACCATTCCGGCCTCGATCCGCTCCGCGATGCGCTCGGCCTGCGCGGCATCCGTGGTGAAGACGTACGAGCCGAGACCGAAGCCGGTGTCGTTCGCGATCGCGACCGCCTCGTCCTCCCCCGACACGCGATACACCGTGGCGACCGGGCCGAAGAACTCTTCGCCGTAGGCATCCATGTCGCTCGTGACCCCCGTGAGGACCGTGCCGGGGTAGTACGCGCCGTCGCGTGTTCCACCGACCTCGAGCGTCGCGCCCTGAGCCACGGCGCGCTGGACCTGCTCGTCGAGGCGCTCGGCGGCGGCGAGGGACGAGAGAGGGCCCAGCACCGTGTCCTCGGCGAACGGGTCGCCGACCTTCGCTTCGCCCAGCGCCGTACTGAACTTGGCGAGGAACGCGTCGTAGAGGTCGTCGACGACGAGGAACCGCTTGGCGCCGTTGCAGGACTGGCCGTTGTTGTCCAGACGCGCGTCGACCGCGGCCTGCACGGCGGCGTCGAGGTCGTCGGTGGAGAGCAGGATGAACGGATCGGACCCGCCGAGTTCCAGGGCGACCTTCTTGAGGTTGCGACCGGCGATCTCGGCGACGGCGGCGCCGGCGCGCTCGGAGCCGGTGACCGAGACACCCTGCACGCGGGGGTCGGCGATGATCGTGGCGGCCTGGTCGTTCGTGACGCGGATGTTGACGTAGGCGCCCTCGGGGAGCCCGGCGTCGCGGTAGATCAGCTGCAGCGCCTCGGCGGACTCGGGGCACTGCGGCGCGTGCTTGAGGAGGATGCTGTTCCCCACCGCGAGGTTCGGGGCGGCGAAGCGGGCGACCTGGTAGTACGGGAAGTTCCACGGCATGATGCCCAGCAGCGGGCCCAGGGGCGACCGCCGGATGACCGCGGTGCCCTCGCCCAGGATGTCGATGGGGGTGTCGCCGACGATCTTGTCGATGTTGTCGGCGTAGTACTCGGTGATGTCGGCGGCGAAGTCGACCTCGCCGAGCGCGGCCTCCAGCGGCTTCCCCATCTCGCGCACGATGATCGCGGCGAGGTCGTCGCGGCGGTCACGGTGCAGTTGGGCGACGCGCCGGAGGGCCTCGGCGCGCTGAGCCGGTGCCGTGCGGGACCAGACGCGGTATCCGTCGCGAGCGGCGGAGATGGCGGCCTCGACGCCCGCGTCGGACAGGGTGTCGTATTCGGCGAGGGTCTCCCCCGTGGCAGGGTTGACGACGGCGTAGTCACTCATGAAGGCTCCCGTGTTGGTGTCGTGGTCGAAGGTCACTGGGCGAGGCGGCGGGCGCGGCGGGCGCTCGGCGGGGCGTCGATCGCGAGGGTCTCCCCGCGGAAGAAGGCCGGTCGGCGGAAGTACTGCACGACCATGATGACCGCCCCGAGCAGGATGATGGTGACGCCGAGGACGAACACCAGGCCCACCCCGCCGATCTCGGAGCCGCTGCCGTACTCGGGGTTCATGCTGTCGATCAGGGTCGTGATGAAGATGACCGCGAGGATCACGCCGCCCACGAGCGGGAACAGCAGCGTGAAGAAGACGTTCCGCGCGGAGTCGAACCACTGCTTGCGGAAGTACCAGACGCACGCGAATGCGGTGAGGCCGTAGTAGAAGCAGATCATGATGCCGAGGGTCAGGATCGTGTCCGAGAGCACGTTGACGCTCACCACCCGCATCACGGCGTAGAAGCCGGCGGCGACGATCGCCGACACGATCGTGGCGTATCCGGGGGTGAAGAACCGCGGGCTGACCGTGGCGAACTTCGGCGGCAGGGCGCCGTAATGCCCCATGGCCAGCAGGGTGCGCGCCGGGCCGACGAACGTGGATTGCAGCGAGGATGCCGAGCTGGTCAGCACCGCGAGCGACACGAACGCGGCGAAGGGCCCGAGGATCGGCCCCGCCAGCGCGAAGAACGCGTTGTCCTGGATCTCGGGGTTGCCCAGTCCGAACTCGCCGTCGCCGATGCCGGCGAACATGATCATGGACACCGCCAGCAGCAGGTACAGCGACACGATCGTGACGACCGTGATCGTCGCCGCGCGACCGGGGGTCCTCTCGGCGTCCTTCGTCTCCTCGTTCATCGTGAGGGTGACGTCCCACCCCCAGAAGATGAAGATCGACAGCGACACGCCCGCGGCGAACGCGCTGAAGGACGACACCGCGAACGGGTTGAACCACGCCCAGTCGAACGGCGTCGGGTCGAAGGCATCCCCGCCCACGACGTGCGCGATCGCGACGATCGCGAACACGACGAGCACGATCACCTGGAAGCCCACGAGCACGTACTGCAGCTTCTGCGTCGTCTGCATGTCGCGGTACGACACCACCGTCGCCCCGAGGACGAACAGCAGGCACACGATGATGTTGATCGGCAGATTGGATGCCAGATCCGCCACGCCGGGCTGCCCGGTGAGCTGCGAGATGAGCAGGAAGAGGAAGTCGACGGCGATCCCGGCGAGGTTGGACAGCACGATCACGGTGGCGGCGATGAGGCCCCACCCGGCCATCCAGCCGATCCACGGGCCGAAAGCGCGCGCCGCCCACGTGAACGACGTGCCCGAGTCGGGCATCCGGTTGTTGAGTTCGCGATAGCCGAAGGCGACGAGCAGCATCGGGATGAACCCGACCAGGATGATGGCCGGAACCTGCACGCCGACGGCGCCGACGGTGGGGCCGATCGCGGCGGTGAAGGTGTACGCCGGGGCGATGCAGGAGATGCCGATGACGACGGCGCCGAGCAGACCGATCGTGCCGGCGCTCAAGCCCTTCTTCGACAGGCCGCCGGCGTCACTGCCGGTGGCGGGGGCGGGAGCGGTCATGGCCGCGATCCTTCCGGGGACGAGGCGTCGGCACGACTGCGTGGCACGACGACGAGGGGGACGGGCAGCTCGTGCAGCATCTTCGCCGCGGTCGAGCCGAGGAACAGGCGCCGCGGCTGCGCGAGACGGCTGCTGCCGACCATCACGAGCTCGGCGGGATCCCAGGGCAGCTCGCGCACGGCTTCTTCGATGCTGTCGCCGTCGGCGACCACCACCTCGGCCGCGAGGTCGGTGGGCAGCTCGACGCGGGCCTGGGACAGCACCTCTTCGGCGTGCGCGGCACCGGCGATGCGAATCGCGCCGGTGGCCAGCCCCGGCGGCAGGTCGACGGTGACCAGCGACAGCAGGCGCAGGGGAACGGATGCCGCGGCGGCGAGCGCGATGCTCTCGTCCCGCAGCACGTCCGCGCCGGGTCGGCTGCCGATCGCGGTGGTGATCCGGCTGATGCCGACGGCGGGGTCCACGCGCCGCGATCCCTCGGGCGCGAGCACCACCGGCACGTCCGAGGAGTGCAGGAGCTCGGACGCGACCGTCCCGAGCCGGTGTCGTCCGCGCAGACCGCCGTTGGCGGCGCCCACCACGATGTACCCGGCGCGGATCTCGTCGGCGAACGCCACGAGACCCTCGGCGAACGAGTCGGCGAGACGGACGTGCTCGCGGTGCGGCACGGCATCCCGGATCGTCGCCGCGGCCTCCCCCAGCCACCGCTCGGCCTGATCGGCCACGAGCCGCGCGTACGCGGCATCCGGAGGGGTGATGACGCTGCGGGTGTCGTCGGGCAGCACGAGGACCACCTCGAGCGGCGCCCCGATCGCCCGGGCCAGGCGGATGCCGAGCGCGAGGGCGTCGGCGCCGGTGTCGGTCGCGGTGTATCCCACGACCACCGGGGCGGTCATCCGCGGGCCCGTTCCAGGATCTCGTCGGCGGCGCGGTGTCCCTGGCGGATCGCGCCGTCGACGTGCTGGTAGCCGGCGCCGGCCATGTCGCTGCACGCGAGGTGGATCGGGCCGACCGGTTCGCGCAGGTCGGCGCCGTAGCGGTTCAGGCCACCCAGGTCGAAGCTCGCGGCGTAGGCGCCACGCGTCCACTCCTCGGTGCCCCAGTCGCTCTCGTAGTAGACGATCGGGTCCTTGGCTTCGGGTCCGTAGTAGTGCGACAGCGACTCGAGGATGCGCTCCTTGCGTTCCTCGGCGCTCAGGCGGAAGAGGTCGTCGGCGTTCTGGTCCGACACGAAGCCCACCAGGGTGCCGCGCTCGTCGCCGTGGTTGGTGTTGTCGTACGCCTCGTGCGACAGCTCGTAGGGGCTGAACGCGGTGCCCGACAGGCCCTG
Organism: Microbacterium canaveralium; assembly: GCF_047238045.1. NCBI lineage: Bacteria > Bacillati > Actinomycetota > Actinomycetes > Micrococcales > Microbacteriaceae > Microbacterium > Microbacterium canaveralium. The sequence goes on from NZ_JBDFMA010000003.1 coordinate 2,573,552, forward strand.
CTCGCGCCAGAACGGGCGGTCGTACACGGCGTGCACCTTGATGACGAACCCCATCGAGATGTGCTGGTGCATCTGGTGCTGCAGGCGCGGCAGCGGCGGCTCGAACGAGATGCGCGTGTAGAGCACCGGGGCCAGGGCCAGGATCGCGAAGCGCGCACGGACGGTGACGCCGTCGGCGATCGCGGTGACACCCTCGTCGCCCCACTGCAGGGTGCGGACCGGCTGGTTCAGGAGCACGTCGTCGCCCAGGCGCTCGGCGAGGTGCTCGGGCACCTGCTGCAGGCCGCCGACGACCCGCTTGTCGAGGATGAAGTCGGCGTCGACGAGGTGCGAATACGACCCCGCGGATGCCGCCATGAGCAGCGACTGCAGAAGCGAGAACGTGTGGGTCGGCTTGGTGAGCATCGCCGAGCCCGTGGCGAACGCGAGGTTGCGGACGGCTTCGTCGTCGTCGGTCTGCTGACGCAGCCACGCGTCCCACGAGATCTTGTCCCACTCGGCGGCGTTCGGGTGCTCCCACGGCTTGTCGGGGTCGATCTCGGCGACCATGGCATCCAGGCGGGCGGTGATCTCGTCGATGACCTTCTCGGTCTCGGGAGCCACCGGGAACATCTCGCCCGTGAAACGCTTCGCGACCCCGTCGGGGCCGACGTACACGCTGTCGCCCTCGCGGTAGCGGCTGTAGGTGGACAGCCCCAGGTCGGCGACGGTGTCGATGAGCGCCTGCTGATCGGGCGAGACCCATTGGCCGCCGAGCTCGAGCATGGCTCCGTCGATCACGTCGGTCCACAGGCGCCCGCCGACGCGGTCGCGCGCCTCGAGCACGACGACCGACAGACCGGCCTTGCGCAGGTCGTTCGCGGCGGTGAGGCCCGCGGCCCCCGCCCCGATGACGACGACGTCACGCGTGATCTCGTCCATGAAATCTTCTCTCTCTGCGTCGGTGACCCGGGATGGTGCGGCGAACGGGGGCGGCGCGTTCGGGTCGGATGCCGCCCCCTCGGGTCTTTCGCTCAGTGGCGCGCGAGCACTCCGGCCACGACGTCGATTCCCTCGTTCAGGAGATCGTCGCCGATCGACAGCGGCGGAAGGAAACGGATGACGTTGCCGTACGTGCCGCACGTGAGCACGATCACGCCCTCCGCGATCGCCGCCTTGGCCACGGCTCCGGTGAGCGCGGCATCCGGGGCACCGGTGGCGGGGTCGACGAACTCGGCCGCGATCATGGCTCCGTGGCCACGGACGTCGCCGATGCGCGGGTCGTCCTGCTGCAGCGCGCGCAGGCGGGAGAGGAGGATCTCCCCGATCTCGCGCGCGCGCTCGATGAGGCCGTCGTTCTCGAACGCGTCGATCGCGGCGAGCGCGGCCGCGCACGCGATCGGGTTGCCGCCGTAGGTTCCGCCGAGGCCACCGGTGCGGGTGGCATCCATCATCTCGGCGCGCCCCGTGACGGCCGCGAGCGGCAGACCGCCGGCGATGCCCTTGGCGGTCGTGACGAGGTCGGGCACGATGCCGAAGATCTCAGAGGCGAACATCGCCCCGGTGCGGGCGAAGCCGGACTGGACCTCGTCGGCGATGAAGACCACGCCGTTCGCGCGGCACCAGTCGACGAGGGCCGGGAGGAAACCGTCGGCGGGGACGATGAAGCCGCCCTCGCCCTGGATGGGTTCGATGATGACGGCCGCGAGGTTCTCGGCGCCGACCTGCTTCTCGATGAGCGAGATCGCCTTGGCCGCAGCCTCGGGGCCGGACAGCCCGTCGCGGAAGGGGTAGGACAGCGGAGCGCGGTAGACCTCGCCCGCGAAGGGACCGAAGCCGCTCTTGTACGGCATGTTCTTGGCCGTGAGCGCCATCGTGAGGTTCGTGCGGCCGTGGTATGCGTGGTCGAATGCGACGACGGCCTGGCGTCCGGTGTGCTTGCGGGCGATCTTGATCGCGTTCTCGACCGCCTCGGCGCCGGAGTTGAACAGCGCGCTCTTCTTCGCGTGGTCGCCGGGGGTGAGTCGGTTGAGGGCTTCGGCGACCGAGACGTAGGACTCGTACGGCGAGACCATGAAGCACGTGTGGGTGAACGCGGCCACCTGCTCCTGCACCGCGGCGACGATCGCCGGGTGGGAGTTGCCGACGGAGGTGACCGCGATGCCCGACCCGAGGTCGATGAGCGAGTTGCCGTCGGCGTCGACGACGACTCCCCCGCCGGCGGCGACGGCATGGATGGGGGCGGTGTGGCCGACACCGGCCGAGACCGCGGCGGCCTTGCGATCCAGGAGCTCCTGCGAGCGAGGTCCGGGGATGCTGGTGACCAGGCGGCGCTCCTGCGGGAGGGAGGGGCCGCCGATGGGGGGCGCGGTGACGGTGTGCGGTGCGGTCATGTTCGGGAGCGTAGGCAACGCCGCCGGGCACCGGCACCTGCCGTCCTGTACATTCTGGTTACCCCGCTGTACGAGCCGTACAGCGCATTCCGCGGGAGCCCCATGGATGCCACCGACACCCCCACGCTCGGCGCACTGCTGCGCCGCCGCGATCTGCACCTGCGCCTCGAGACCGGTGAGCCCGAGGCGCTCGCACGCCCCGTGCGGTGGGTGCACAGCAGCGATCTCGCCGACCCCACCCCGTTCCTCTCGGACGGACAGGTGCTCCTGACCACGGGCACCCAGTTCCAGGGCCCGGCCGGCGCGTCCGCGGCCGACTACGTGCAACGGCTGACGGCGCGGGGGGTCGCGGGCCTGGGCTTCGGCACGGAGGTCGTGCGCGACGGCATCCCGCCCGAGCTCGCCGCCGCGTGCCGCGACGCCGGCCTTCCGCTCTTCGAGGTCCCCTATCGCACGCCGTTCATCGCCGTCGCCCGCGCCAACGCCGAGGCGATCGCCGCCGAAGCCTATGCGCGCCGCACGTGGGCGCTGTCGGCGCAGCGCGCGATCGCCCTCGCCGCGCTCCGCCCGGACGGGCTCGGCGCGACCCTCGCCGAACTCGCCCGCCAGCTGGGCACGTGGGTGGGCCTGTACGACGCGGCCGGCGAGCTCACGCGCGAGCACCCGGGCGGAGACCTGGATGCCGAGACCGCGGGCGCTCTGAGCGACGAGGTCGCGGCGGTGCTGCGGCGAGGCGCGCGGGCGGCCTCGGCGCTGCGCATCGCGGGACGCCCGTTCACGCTGCAGACCCTTGGGAGGGGCGGGCACTTGCGCGGTGTCATCGCCATCGCGGCCGGCGAACTCGACCAGGAGGGGCGCGGTGTCGTCACGGCCGTCATCGCGATGGCCGGCCTCGCCTTCGAGCAGCACCAGGGTCTCAGCCGGGCCCGGGGAGCGCTGCGGGCGGGTCTCGTGCAGTCGCTGCTGACCGACGACGCCACGCTCGCGCGACGCATCGCGCGCGACGCGTGGGGGCCGCTGCCGACCGCGCCCGTGGTCGTCGCGCTCACCGACGCGGCAGCCGGGCACAGCGGGGGGCTCGCGGAACTGCTCGAGCTGCGGGCGGAGGAGCGCCGGGGCGCGGTGTTCTTCGGCCGCGCGGACGACGGCATGGTCATCGTCGTCCCCGCCGATGAGCGTCAGGCGATCGACGAGGCCGCCGAGCGCTTCGGCGCGCGGATCGGGGTGTCCGACGCGACCGGGTACGACCGGTTCGCGGCCGCTGTCGAGCAAGCCCGCGTGGCCCGAGCTCGCGGGCGGCAGACGGTGACGACGTTCGCCGAGGTCGCGGCATCCGGTGTCCTCTCGGCTCTCGGCCCCGACGCCGCGGCCCTCGCCGCCGCCGAGCTCGCGCCGCTCACCTCCCACGATGGCGCCGAGGGCTCCCGCCTCGTGGAGACGCTGCGCGCGTGGCTCGACAACGACTGCTCGCACGAGCTGACCGCCCAGGCGCTCGGCGTCCACCGGCACACCGTTCGCACACGCCTGGCCCTGGCCGAACGCCTGCTCGGTCGCGACCTGTCGTCGTTCGCGACCCGCGCCGAGCTCTGGGCGGCACTGCGGGTGCAGGGGGCCTGAGGCTCAGCCGACGAAGTACGCCTCGGCGACCCGGGCGAGCGCGTGCAGATCGGTGACACCGGCGAGCTCGCGCGCCGAGTGCATGGACAGGATCGGGATGCCGACGTCGACCGTGCGGATGCCGAGGCGCGCAGCCGTCAGCGGCCCGATGGTCGATCCGCACGGGACGGCGTTGTTCGACACGAACTCCTGCGCGGCGATTCCGGCAGCGGCGCACCACCCGTGCCACGCGGCCGCGCCGACACCGTCGGTCGCGTACCGCTGGTTGGCGTTGATCTTCAGGATCGGTCCCGACCCCAGCCGCGGTTGCACGACCGGATCGTGCTTCTCGGGGTAATTGGGGTGCACGGCATGACCCACGTCGCTCGACACGCACCAGCTGCGCGAGAGGGCTCGATGTTGTGCGTCGCGATCCATGTCGAGCGAGAGATGGATCCGCTCGATCACGTCGGAGAGGAACGGACCGGATGCCCCGGACCGCGTGGCCGAGCCCACCTCTTCGTGGTCGAAGACGGCGAGCATCGCGATGTCGGCTCCATCGAATCCGTCGGACGCGTGCTCGAGGGCGACGACACCCGCGTGCACGGACGCCAGATCGTCGAGCCGCCCCGCGGCGAAGAACGCGTCATCGGCCCCGAACACCACTCCGCGGGCCGCGTCGGCCGTCACGAGGTCGTAGCCACGGATGCGGGAAGCATCCACACCCGCCGTCCGCGCAATCTCGCCGAGGAGATCCGCCGACTCCGTCTCACCGAGACCCCAGACCGGCTGCGTGTGCGACTGCTTGTCGAGTGTGAGGGCGTCGTTGGCGGAACGGTCGAGGTGGATCGCGAGCTGCGGGAGACGGAGGAGCGGCCCCGTCGCGGCCAGCACCTGCGTGCCGTCCTCGAGCACGAGTCGTCCGGCCAGACGCAGCTCCCGGTCGAGCCACGAGTTCACCAGCGGGCCGCCGTACACCTCGACGCCGGCCTGCAGCCAGCCCAGGCGACCGGTCGTCGGTTTCGGCTTGAGCGCGAACCCCGGCGAGTCGCTGTGCGCACCGAAGACGCGCACGGCCGTTGCCCGTGTGGCCGATCCCGGCACGATCCAGGCGATCACGGCACCATCGCGCACGACGACGAAGCGACCTCCCGGCTGGGCGGGCCACTCCTCACCCTCACGCAGGGTCGTGAATCCGGCATCCGTCAGGCGCCGTGCCACTTCCGCGGCAGCGTGGAAGCTCGACGGCGAGGCCGCGACGAAGTCGGCGAGATCCTCGGCGTGGGCGAGTGCGGCGGGTGCGGGCACGAACGGACCTCCGGGTTGGGAACCGTTCGATCGTAGTTCGGGTACCCTCCCGCGGAGCCCGTGCCCGACACGCCGGCCCGTAGCCCCGCGGCCGGGCGCGCCGCCCACGAACTCCGCACGACGGCGAAGCGGATGCCGCTGTCAGACGCCGCCGTCAGCAGCCGCAGCTCGCCCGGACGACCAGCCGCGGCTCGAACACCACGTCGAAGGGACGGTCGGCGGGGCCGGCGACCCCGGCGAGGATGCGCGCCGCCGCACGGCCCATCGCCTCCATCGGCTGCCGGACGGTCGTCAACGGCGGGGAGCTCAACCGCGCCGCGAGCGTGCCGTCGAAACCGGTCACCACGACGTCCTCCGGTACCCGCAGCCCCTCGGCGGCGAGCGCGTCGAGCACGGCGAACGCGTGCTGGTCGGTCGCGCAGACCAGCGCCTGGGGCAACCGCCCGTCGGCGATGAGCCCGCGCAGTTGCGGCACGAGCTCGTCCTCGCCGCGGACCGTGGCGTCGATGACCTGCGGCCGCAGCAGGAGCCCGAGGTCGGCGAGACCGTCCTGCAGCCCGGTCAGACGCTCCGCCGTGTCGGAGGCCTCGGGACGTCCGACGAAGGCGATGTCGCGGATGCCGTGCTCCCGCACGAGATGGGCGGCGAGGGCGCGCATCCCGCCGGCGTTGTCGACGCGTACCCGGTGGTGGTGATCGTCACCGGGGGTCGCGCTGAAAAGGACGATCGGGATCGTCGGAGCGTACCGCGCCAGAGCGGGGGCCGTCTGGGGCGAGGGGAAGATCGCCAGCCCGTCCACGCGGCCCGCGGTGTCGGCGACGGAGACGTCGGTGCCGGCGCCGCTGCTGAGCATCACGGGGCGCCCGAGCGCCCAGCACTCCAGTTCGAACCCGCGCTGCACCTCGTCGACATAGAGCGGGAACGCCCGGGGGTCGGACAGCACGTCGTCATCGGTCTGCGCCCACGGGATCACGCCGTCGACGTCGAGCCCGGGCATCGCGAGCCCCGTCATCGACGGCGTCTGCGTGAGAGGGTCGGCCCGCTCCAGCAGCAGGTCGAACGCGTGCAGGCCGAGGGTGCCCGTCCGGCCGTGCGCCAGACCCCGCGCCGCGGCGCTGGGGGCGTACCCCAGACGTCGTGCGGCGGCGAGGACCCGATCCCGGGTGGCCTCACTGAGCTTGTCTGGGCGGCGGAACGCGAACGACACCGACGCGATCGAGACGTTCGCCTCCTGCGCGACGTCGTAGACGGTCGGTCGACGTGTCGCGTCCGCTTCGCTCATCGGTGCGCGTACCCCCTTATCGGCCCCAGCGCGTCCTCCACACCCGAAATCTCCAGCCCGAAGTGCACGGGGAAGACGGGGTCACCGGTGTCCGACGGTACATCCTCGCGCGACGCGCGGACGGCATCCATCGACCGGGGGATCTCGATCGGCAGGCGCCCCTGAGGTGCCACGCGCCCGGTCAGGGCGTCCAAGACGGCACGTGCGGAACTGCCGTAATCGGCGACGATGGCCGCCGCGTGCCCGACGAACGGGGTGAGAATCGCGGGGCGGTCGAGGTTCACGACGAGGACCAGGGGGCAGGATGCCGCGATCTGCCGCAGCCGGTACACCAGGCCCGGCGCGAACTCGAGGGAGCCCTGGTGGAACCACGCCTCGAGGAAGAGATCGTCGCGCGGGTCGAAGGGGGCTCCGATGCGCACGAGGGCGAGGTCGGCATCCGCCGGGTCGGCCACGACCCGCCCGAGCTCGTGCACGTCGCCGGGACGGAAGCCCTCGACGTACACGGCGCCGACGGGGCGAAGGGGCAGCGTCGATCCCTCGTTCACCAGCACCGTGAGCGAGCGCGCCTGCGCGCGCTCCCCCAGGGCACGGAAATCGGCGTTGCCGACGATCCGCTCGGCCTCCTCGACGTCGACGAAGGGATCGTCGAACAGCCCGAGGGCGAACTTCACCCGCAGAAGGCGCCGCGCCGAGGCGTCGATCCGCTCCTCGGACACGCGACCCGAGCGGACGAGGTCGACGAGCATGTCGACGCACTCCTCGCCGCCGAACTGGTCGGCACCGGCATCCAGGATCTTCTCCATGCGCTCGCGCGCCGTGAGCTCTTCGACGCCCCACGCGCGCGCCGGCAGCACCTGGTCGCCGACGTGGTTGTCGTTCACGAGCTCCCAGTCGGTGACGACGACGCCGTTGTAGCCCAGCTCCTCGCGCAACAGGCCCGTGACGATCTGCTTGTTGTACCCGAAACCGACCTCCTCGACCGGGCGCCCGTCGAGCTCGAGCCCGACCGGCATGCCGTAGTACGGCATCATGCCGGCGGTGCCGCAGCGGATCGCCTCGCGGAACGGCTCGAGGTGGTAGTCGAACATGCCACCGGGGTAGACCTGCTCGCGGCCGTACGGGAAGTGCGCGTCCTCGCCACCCTGCTGCGGCCCTCCGCCGGGGAAGTGCTTCGTCGTACAGGCGACGCTGTCGGGGCCGAGCTGCTCGCCCTGGAATCCGCGGAGGTACGCGGCGGTGAACTCCGCGACGCGTGCGGAGTCCTGCCCCAGGGTCTGCGCCTGGCGACCCCACCGCGGCTCGGTGGCGAGGTCGATCTGCGGGTGCAACGCGGCGCGGATTCCGACGGCGACGTACTCGCGGCGGGCCACCTCGGCGAACTCGCGCACGGTCTCGACGTCGTCGAGGGCCGCGAGCCCCAGCCCCTCGGGCCACTGCGAGAACGGCCCCGCCGCGAAACCGACCCCCGTGTTCTCGACGAACGCGTGGCGCGGGTCGGTGCTGATGGTGACCGGGATGCCATGGGGCGTCGACTCGGCGAGAGCCTGCAGCGCGTTGTTCCAGGTCGCCGCCTGCCGGGCCGTGCGGATCGCGTGAACGTTGAAGTGGGTCATGTTCTTGCCGAGCACGACGGTGGTCGTCGGCGACTTCGAGATCCGACCGGGAGCCTCCAGCAGCTCGCCGTCCTCGCCCACCTCGATGACGGTCTGGAACATCAGACCGCACTTCTCCTCGAGGCTGAGCCGCCCGAGGAGATCCTCGGTGCGCTCGTCGACGCTGCGGCGCGGGTCTTCGTACGGGTCCATCACCCCATTGCCGTTGAGATCGCGGAAGCGCGTGCCGTCGAGCGCGGTGAGGAATCGGGGGGAGGTCATGGCATCCTTTCGGATCGGTCGCGGGTCACTTCAGTCCGGTGGCGGCGATGCCCTGGATGAAGTACCGCTGAAGGAAGACGAACAGCAGGATGATCGGCGCGATCACGAGCACCGAACCGGCCAGCAGCAGGCCGTAGTCGGTGGCGTTCTGCCCCGTGGAGTAGAGCGACAGGGCGACCGGGAGCGTGTACTTCCCCTCGGTCTGCGCCGCGACGAGGGGCCAGAGGAAGTTGTTCCACGACGCCAGGAACGTCAGGATCCCGAGCGTCGCGAGCGGCGGCCCGCACAGGGGCATCACGATGCGGGCGAAGATCCGCAGCTCCCCCGCTCCGTCGATGCGCGCGGCCTCGAGGAGGGGATCGGGGATGCCGAGCATGAACTGCCGCATGAGGAACACGCCCAGCGGGGTCGTGACGAACGGCAGGATCAGCGCCGCGTACGTGTCGACCAGGCCGAGTGACGACACCATCACGAACAGCGGGACGAACGTGACGACCCCGGGCACCATGAGCGTCACCATGACGACGACGAACAGGGCCTTCTTGCCGGGGAAGTCCATCTTCGCCAGCGCGTAGCCGACCATCGAGCAGAACACGAGGTTGCCGGCCACGGTGACCAATGCCACGAACACGCTGTTGCCGAAGAACTGGCCGAAGTTGAGCTGTCCGAACCACGCGGCGAAGTTCTCCCACGTGAACTGCTGCGGCCACCACGTCGGCGGGCGCTGCAGGATCTCGCGTTGGGTCTTCACCGATCCGAGCAGCATCCAGGCGAAGGGCAGCATCCACACCAGGACCCCGACGACGAGCACGGTGAGGGTGAGAGCGCGGCCCGGGCCGAGGCGGTTCTCGGAGCGACGGCGTCGGCGCGGAGGCTCCGCGGTTTCGGTGACGACGGCCGGAGCCGCGGGGGACGTGAGTGTCATGGCATCCTCCCTCAATCCTTCGAGCGCAGCAGACGGAACTGCAGCAGGCTGAGCAGCGCGATCGCGAGGAACAGCAGGTAGCTGGCGGCGGATGCCGTGCCGTACTGCCCGAAGCCGAACTGCTTGAACGTGTAATAGGCCACCGAGAGAGTGGAGTTGAGGGGGCCGCCCTGCGTCATCACGAACGCCTCCTCGAAGAACTGCAGGAACCCGACCGAGATCAGCACGGCTCCGAGCAGCAGCGTGGGACGCAGCAGCGGCAGCGTGACCGAGGTCAGACGTCGCCACGACGAGGCGCCGTCCATCAGGGCGGCTTCCTTGACGTCGGTGGGGATCGCCTGAAGCCCCGCGAGGAAGATCACCATGAGCGTGCCGACGTTGCGCCAGACCGCCATTGCGATGAGCGACGGGAGCGCCGTCGAGGTGTCGTTGAGCCAGTCCGGCCCCTGGATGCCGAAGACCGCCAGCGCCGAGTTCAACAGCCCCTCGGGCTGCAGGATGTAGCGCCACACCACCGCGACCGCCACGATGCTCGTCACGACGGGGGCGTAGAAGCCCACGCGCAGGATCGACACGAGACGTCCGCCGCTGGAGTTCAGCGCCAGCGCGAGCGCGAGGGCGACGGCCATGGTCACCGGGATGCCGACGACCACGAACGTCGCGGTCACCCCGAGCGACGTGAGGAACACCGGGTCGCCCAGCACCGAGAGGTACTGGTCGAGCCCGATGAAGTTCACCGCGAACGGCGAGCGGATGTCGCGCGCCGTGAAGTCGGTGAACGACATGGCGAAGGAGCCCACGATCGGCACGACCATGAACGCCGCGAAGACCGCGACGAACGGCAGGGCGAAGCCCCACGCGACCCATCCCTGACGCCGGCGGCGGCTCGACGCCCCGCCGGCGCGGGCGCGACCGGGGGCCGGAGCCCGTCCGGTCGCGCCCACGACTGCCTGCGTCATGGCCTCAGCCCAGACCCAGCTGGTCAGCGGTGGCCTGGAGTTCCTTCAGGCCGTCAGCGGGACTCTGCTGCCCGAGGCGGATCTTCTCCAGCATCGCGTCGCCGGCCGCGGCGACCTGCACCCAGGTGGTGACGGCGGGCACCGACTTGGCTGTCTCGAGCTGCGTACCGAAGGCGGCGAGGGTCGCGGACGACGCCAGGGCGTCGGACTTCCAGGCGTCCTGGACGGCCGGAAGGTCGCCCGTCGCCTCGTACCAGGCGGCCTGCGTTTCGGGCTCGGTCAGCCACTGCACGAGCTTCCATGCGCTGGCGGCGTTGTCGGAGTTGTCGAACACGGCCAGGTTCGCCCCGCCGCTGAACGAGGTGGACGACTCCTTCGCCGGCAGCACGGCGGTCGAGATCTTGTCGCCGAAGCCCTCCCCGCCGAGGTCGTTGAGCAGACCGATGAACGCCGGTCCGTCGATGAACATGGGCGTGTCGCCCGAGACGAAGTCCGCCTCCTGGGCCCCGGCCGAGCGATCGGCGGCGGGGTTGGCGATGCCGTCGGTGTAGAAGCTCTGGTAGTACTCGAGCGCCTCGACGGTCTCGGGGGTGTCCAGGGTCCAGGTCGAGCCGTCCTCCAGCTCAGCGCCGTTGGACCACGGCATCCACAGGTTGCCCTGGAACGAGTCGTTGCCGGCGGGGAGACGGATGCCGAAGTCGGCGCCGCCCTTCGACTGCATGTCGGCGGCCATCTGCTTCAGCTCGTCCCACGTGGTGGGCGCCGTGCTCCAGCCGGCCTGAGCCGCGATGTCGGTGCGGTAGTAGAGCACGCGCGTGTCGACGTACCACGGCACGCCGGTCGCGCGGTCGTCGATCTTCGTCGAGTCGATCGCGCCGGGGAAGATGCCGTCGGTGGAGAGATCGGTGGGCACGGTCTGCAGCGCGTCACCGAAGTCCGCCATCCAAGTCGAGCCGACCATCGCGAGGTCGGGGGTGTTGCCGCCGGCGATGGCGGTCTGGAACTTGCTGTACGCGGCATCCCACGGAACCGGCGTGACCTCGACGGTGACGCCGGGGTTCGCCTCTTCGAACGTCTTCACGAACTCGGGCAGTGCCTCACCTTCGGCCCCCATCGCCCACATCGTGAGCGTGCCCTCGGCCTTGGCGTCACCGATCGTCGTGGCGTCGGCGGCACCGGGGCCGGAATCGGAGGTGCGTCCGCACCCGGTCAGCGCGATCGCGGCCGCCGCGACGACGGCGACGGCGCCCCATCGGGTCATTCTCATCGTGTTCCTCCTCGAACGGGCGCCCCACATCGGGCGCGGTGTCCCGCCCAGTTTAAGCGCATAACTTCCCCGTCGGCAACCCGTCGCCCGCCGAAGGCACACGATCGGGCCGAGCGCACACGACGCGGCCGACCCGAACGGGCGCGCTCGACCCGTTCGTGTGCACTCGACGTTCACGAACGCCCGAGCGGCACGGGACCGAATGCCGGGACGTCAGGCCGGGGGCTGGAGGTACCCCCGGACGAACTCGGCGAAGTGGGCCGTCATGTCGACCGAGTCGTCGAGGAGCCACTGCTGCTGCAGGCCGTCCATCACGGCACTGAGGAGCCGGGCGGCCCGGTCGGGGTCGATGTCGCGGCGCACCTCCCCGGCGGCCTGCCCCGCGCGCAGCAGCTCGGCGGCGCGCACGGCACTGTCGCGGTAGCGGGCGGCGAACGCGGCGTGCGAGGGATGCTCGGGGTCGCTCGCCTCGGCGACGACCACCGTGTAGAGCGCGGTGAGCCCGCGGGCCGTGGCGTTGTGGGCGACGACTTTGCCCATCTGCTCGACGAGGGTGTGGGCGGACGGATCGCCGGCCGCGGCGCGGACGCTCTCGTCGCGCTGACGCAGCACCTCGGCGAACAGTTCCTCCTTCGTCGCGAAGTGGTGCAGAAGCCCCGCAGGTGTGAGCCCGACACGCTTGGCGACCTCGCGCAGCGATCCGCTGGTCACCCCCGACCGCGCGAAGACGACCATGGCCTCGTCGACGATGCGCTGGCGCCGCTGGAGACCCTTCGGGTAGCTCCCGCGTGGGGCGCGCGGCATCCCCTCGTCCGTCATCCGTCTCCTTCCGCACGCACCGATGCCCGGTCCCGCGAGGGTACCGGGCATCGGCTGGACGGATGGTCAGGGGTGTCGCGCGCCCCAGGACGAACCGAACACCTGCTGCTCCATCGCGGGGCGCAGCCGCTGCTCGAGCTCGTCGTCGACGAAGTAACCCTTGAGGGTGTCCCGGGTCAGGGCGTTTCCTATCGCCGCCATGATCATCGACTGATCGAGCGAAAGGTAGCGCTTCGCGACCGTGTCGCTCTTCACCGCGACGGCATCGTAGAAACCGCCCGGGCCGTAGGCGCCGAGCTTCTTCTCGATACCGCGGAGGTTCTTCAGCACGCCCGCGCGGTCGTACGGCAAGGCCAGGAAAGAGGCGTGCGGCGTCACGACGCCGTCGCCGAAGGTCGGGTCGGGGTTCGTTCCGGTCGTGCAGCCGGGGCGGTCGATGTCGACGTCGGTCTTCTCGGCATCCGAGGTGTAGCCGTCAGAACGGATGCCGGCGATGTCGACGCCGTACTCGCTGTAGCCGCCGAAAGGGTTGCTGGCGGGAGAGAAGCCCCAGTAGCCGTAGCCGGCCTCGTCGAGGCCGTGGCGCTTCTGCACCTCGACGGTGATCGGGTGATTGAGCGCCCACGAGTGCGGCCCCCAGGCGGTCTCGGGAACGAGCAGATCGGGCATGAGCGCTTCGAACATGCTGCCGCCCCAGCTCGGCACGAACGACATGCCCTCGTACGCGTACACGCCCTCGTACACGTCGACGCCGTCGTAGGTGCGCGTCTCGCCGGTCGGCAGCTGCTCCTGCCACGCCCAGTCGCAGCCGGCGGGCATCGTGCGATGAGTGCCGGACAGGGCGGTGGCCGGGATGCCACCCTGCGCGATGCCGAGGTACGTCGCGATGCGACTCTCGCTCACGGTGGTGTCGTAGTGGTGGCAGGTATAGAAGGCCTCCTCACCGCTGCCGTTGTACATCGGGGCCGGGACCGCACAGCCGTCGCCCGGAGGCTCCTCCCAGAAGCCACCACGGTTGGTGCCGGCGGGCAGCCCGGGCGCTCCGGCGGAGTCGAAGAACGCCGAGAAGTCCATCGACTCGTACAGCGCGTCGGCGCGGTCGGCGAGCGTCGGCTCGGCCTCGCGGACGATGCGGAGCGCCGCGGCGAGCCAGCCGTTGTCGACGGTGCTGAGGAACGGGTGGATGACCTCGCCCGAGGTGGGGAAGATGTCGAGCTTCGCGCCGGTCTCGGGCGCGTACCAGTTGTAGTACATGCCGCTGCCGTCGTTGCGCTCCATGCGCTCGAGGGTCGACACCGTGGCGGTGAGGCGCTCGCGCGCCTCGTCGGCGCCGACGATGCCGAGGTCGCGCGCGGTCACGGTCGACCACAGGTAGCCGCCGATGTTGGTCGGCGAGGTGTAGCCGGATGCCGTCGCCGGGTCCAGGTCTCCCCCGATGTTGTCATCCGGGAGGCCCGTCGCCGGGTGGGCCATCGCGGCCATCGAGGCCCAGGTGTCCTCGGCGTAGCGCTGGAGATCGCGCGCACCGGGCCCGGCATGAGCGGGCGGTCCCGCGTGCGGGGGCGGCGACGCCGGCCCAGGCGGCGCGGCGGCGGCGGGCGACGCGACGGTGAGTCCGCCGACGACGAGTCCGACGATCGCGATGGTTGTTGAGCGGGTGTGCTTCATGACGGCTCTCCTCATCGAAAGCGCTCCGGGGGGACGGAGTCGGTGTCAAAAACCTTGCATGTGTGAGGTTTTTTCGCAACCCATCGCCCCATCCCGTCCCGAAGCGCTCCTCGCACCCCGCGAGCGCACACGTTCGGGTCGAGCACACACGTTCCGGGCGTCCCGTTCGTGTGCGCTCGACCCGAATGTGTGCACTGGGCGCGGCCGCGACGCTGAACGGCGCGCGTCACTGCGGCGCGTGCGCCTGCAGGAACTCGTACATCTCCGTGGTGTCCACGCCGGGGAAGGCGCCCGTCGGCAGGGTCGCGAGCAGCGTCCTCGGGGTCCGCACGTTGGGCCACGCCTGCCCGCGCCACGCCGCTTCGAGGTCGGCGGGCGCGCGTCGGCAGCACGTCTCGACCGCGTGGCGGGAGACCCCGCGGTTGGGGGTGTCGCGACCGCGGAACCACTTCGTGTCGTCGAACCGCACGCCGACGCTCACCGAGTGCGCTCCCTCGCTGGACTGCTCCACCCGCGCGGTGCACCAGTACGTGCCGTTTCCGGTGTCGGTGTACTGGTAGTACGGGTTGAAAAGGTCGTCCTCGTCGAAGACGACGCGGCTCGTCCACCGCCGGCAGCACATCTGCCCCTCGATCGATCCGAGCCGATCGGTGGGGAAGTTCACGTCGTCGTTCTCGTAGGCCTTGGTGATCGTGCCGGACTCGTGCACCTTGAGGAAGTGCACCGGGATGCCGAGGTGCACGGTGGCGAGGTTGGTGAAGCGGTGCGCGGCGGTCTCGTACGACACCGAGTACGCGTCGCGCAGGTCTTCGATGCTGATCGTGCGCCGCTCCTTCGCCTCGCGGAGCGCCGACACGACGTGCGACTCGGGCATGAGCAGCGCCCCGGTGAGGTAGTTCGTCTCGACCCGCTGGCGCAGGAACTCGTCGTAGCTGGTCGGCTCGCCGTGCCCCAGGATCCGGCTCGACAGCGCCTGCAGCACCGCCGCACGGGGATCGCCCTTGGCGACCTTCGTCGACAGGTAGAGCCGCCCGTTCCTGGCATCCGCGATGCTGCGGGTCGACGGTGGCAGGTCGGGAACGTAGTGCAGCGAGAAGCCGAGGTGCGCGGCGATGTCGCTCGCCCCGCGCTGGGTCAGCGGGCCGCCGGGGTGGGCGATCGCGGCGAGCATCTCGGATGCCACCTTCTCCAGCTCCGGGAAGTGGTTGTCCTGCGTGCGCATCAGGCGTCGCAGCGCCACGTTCGCGCGCCGCGCCTCCTCGGGCGTGGCCGAACGCTCTTCACGGAGGCGTTCGATCTCGGCCTGCAGCGCGAGCATCGCCGCGAGCGCCTCGTCGGGCACCGCGCGTCCCACCCGGAACGGCGCGATGCCGAGCGCTTGGAAGGTCTGCCCGCGCATGGCCCGCTCCACCGACAGCTCGAGGGTCGAGCGGGCGTCGAGGGGTTCGGCATCCAGGATCTGGTCGAGTTTGCAGCCCAGCGCGCGGGCGATCGCCTGAAGCAGCGTGAGCTTCGCTTCGCGCCGCCCGTTCTCGATCATCGACATCTGGCTCGGCGCACGACCCACCGCCGCGGCGAGGTCGTCGAGCGTCATGCCGCGGGCCGTGCGCAACTGCCGGATGCGTTTGCCGATCGTGAGAGTGTCCACACCCTCATCGTCGGATGCCGCGCCCGCGGCGGTGAGGGAGACTCCGGTGTCCATGTCGGGATGATCTCACTCGAACAGAAGAACGGGCAATCTTCACAGCCGAATTCTTCAGATGGACCGCGCTTCTTCGCCCACAGTGGTCACCACGGGCACCGAAGCCCCGCACCCGAAGGAGGACGACATGACGATCCAGGCCACCCCCGCCCAGCCGCCCCTGCGCCCCGGCGACCAGACCGAGACCGCCGATGAGATCCGCGCCGCGTGGGAGAACGACCCCCGCTGGGACGGCATCGAGCGCGCCTACTCGGCCGAGGACGTCGTCCGGCTCCGCGGCAGCGTCCGCGAGGAGTCCACGCTCGCCCGCCGTGGCGCGGAGAACCTCTGGAACCTCCTCCACACCGAGGAGTACGTCCGCGCCCTCGGCGCCTACACCGGCGGCCAGGCCGTGCAGCAGGTGCGGGCGGGCCTCAAGGCCATCTACCTCTCGGGCTGGCAGGTCGCCGCCGACGGCAACCTCGCCGGGCAGACCTACCCCGACCAGAGCCTCTACCCCGCCAACTCGGTGCCGGCGGTCGTCCGCCGCATCAACAACGCGCTGCTCCGTCAGGACCAGATCGAGCGCGCCGAGGGCGAGATCACGCGGGACTGGCTCGCCCCGATCGTCGCCGACGCCGAGGCAGGCTTCGGCGGTCCGCTCAACGCCTACGAACTCGCGCAGTCGCTCATCCAGGCGGGGGCGGCCGGCATCCACTGGGAGGACCAGCTCGCCAGCGAGAAGAAGTGCGGCCACCTCGGCGGCAAGGTTCTCGTGCCGACGCAGCAGCACATCCGCACGCTCAACGCGGCGCGGCTCGCCGCCGACGTCGCGGGCGTGCCGACGGTCATCATCGCCCGCACCGACGCGCTCGCCGCCGACCTGCTCACCAGCGACGTCGACCCGCGCGACGCGGAGTTCCTCACCGGCGAGCGCACGAGCGAGGGCTTCTACCGGGTGCGTCCGGGCCTGGATGCCGTCATCTCGCGCGGTCTCGCCTTCGCCCCCTACGCCGACCTCATCTGGGTCGAGACGGGAGAGCCCGACATCGAGCTCGCCCGCGCCTTCGCCGAGGCCATCCATGCCCGTTACCCGGGCAAGCTCCTCGCGTACAACTGCTCGCCGAGCTTCAACTGGAAGCGTCATCTCGACGACGCGCAGATCGCGACGTTCCAGGCCGACCTGGCCGCGATGGGATACGCGTTCCAGTTCATCACCCTCGCGGGCTTCCACGCCGTGAACCACTCGATGTTCGACCTCGCCCGCGGCTACGCCGAACGCGCCATGAGCGCGTACGTCGAGCTGCAGGAGGCCGAGTTCGCCGCCGAGGCCGTCGGCTACACCGCCACCAAGCACCAGCGCGAGGCGGGCACCGGCTACTTCGACGTCGTCTCGACCGCGCTCAACCCCGACAGCGCCACGCTCGCCCTCGCCGGCTCCACCGAGACCGCGCAGTTCCACTGACCCCTCGCCTTGCGAACCTCGTCCCACTTATCGCAGACCCTGTCCCACTTGTGGCCACTCGCGCCCCGCCTGAGTGACCACTTTCGGGACATGCCTCCCCGCGCGGTTCGCAACACCGACAGAAAGACCTCATCATGACCCTCATCGACTCCCCGCCCACCGACGGCCGACGGATGCCGGAGCCCTCGGCATCCACTCCCGCTCCGCACCTGCGGATCGAGCGTCCCCTCGAGGGCCGCGACCGGGAGATCCTCACCCCCGCCGCGCTCGCCTTCCTCACCGAGCTGCACGACCGTTTCGGCCGCCGCCGCCACGACCGCCTCGCCGCCCGCCTGCGCGGACGCTTCGAGATCGGCAACGGCGACGACCCGCACTTCCGCTCCGAGACCGCGCACATCCGCGACGACCCGTCGTGGCGCGTGGCCGGAGCCGGTCCCGGCCTCGAGGACCGCCGCGTCGAGATCACGGGCCCCACCGACCCGAAGATGACCATCAACGCGCTGAACTCCGGCGCGCGGGTCTGGCTGGCCGACCAGGAGGATGCCACCTCCCCCACGTGGCGCAACGTCATCGGCGGCCAGCTCTCGCTGTTCGACGCGATCCGCGGGCAGCTGAGCTACACGAGCCCCGAGGGCAAGGAGTACCGCGTCACCGCCGAGCGCACGCCGACGATCGTGATGCGTCCGCGCGGGTGGCACCTGCCCGAGAAGCACATCACCGTGATCGATCGCGCGGGCCGGGAGCTGCCGGCATCCGGGTCGCTCGTGGACTATGGGCTCTACGTCTTCCACAACGCCCACGCGCTGATCGCGGCGGGCCGCGGACCGTACTTCTACCTGCCGAAGATCGAATCGGCCGATGAGGCACGGCTGTGGGACGACGTGTTCTCCTTCACCGAGGAGCGCCTGGGACTCCCCCACGGCACGATCCGTGCGACCGTGTTGATCGAGACCCTGCCCGCGGCGTTCGAGATGGAGGAGATCCTCTTCGCCCTCCGCGACCACTGCGCGGGGCTGAACGCCGGTCGGTGGGACTACATCTTCTCGATCATCAAGACGTACCGCGGTCGCGGCGCCCGGTTCGTTCTACCCGACCGCAGTGAAGTGACCATGACGGTGCCGTTCATGCGGGCCTACACCGAGCTGCTCGTGCGCACGTGCCACAAGCGCGGCGCCTACGCGATCGGCGGCATGAGCGCCTTCATCCCCAACCGGCGCAAGCCCGAGGTGACCGAGGCCGCGTTCGAGAAGGTCGCGGCCGACAAGCGCCGCGAGGCCGGCGACGGCTTCGACGGCACGTGGGTGGCCCACCCCGACCTGATCCCGGTGGCGCGCGCCGAGTTCGACGCGGTGTTCGGCGACGGCATCAACCAGCTCGACCGGCTGCGCGAGGACGTCGAGGTGCGCCCCGAGCAACTGCTCGACCTGCGGATCGGACTACCGATCACCGCGGGCGGGGTGCGCGGCAACGTCGCGGTGGCGATCCGGTACATCGAGGCGTGGCTGCGGGGCCTCGGGGCCGTCGCGATCGACGACCTCATGGAGGACGCGGCCACCGCCGAGATCTCGCGCTCGCAGATCTGGCAGTGGATCCACCAGGACCGCTCCACCGACGACGGCACCCGCATCACCCGCGAGTACGTCGAGGGGCTGCTGCGCGACGTGCTCGCCGGGGCGACCCGCTTCGACGGCGATCGCTTCGACGACGCCGCCGAGGTGTTCCGCGAGGTCGCGCTGCGCGAGGAGTTCCCGGCGTTCCTGACGCTCCCCGCGTACGCGAAGTACCTCGACTGACCGGGGCGAAGGGTCGGGGCCGTATCGCCCCGACCCTTCGTCACGCCCGTACGCTGCCTCCGGCTCGACGCGCCGTCACTCCCGCCCGGGATCGCGCGGCGCGAACCGGCGCAGGCTCGCGCGCGAGGTCAACCGCGCCGCGGCGAGTGACCCGGCGACGGCGAGGAAGATCGGCAGCAGGAGGTCGAACCCCGTGTTCGTGAACTCGATCACGAGCACGATCGCCGTGAACGGCGCGCGCATGTTCGAGGCGAGGAACGCCGCCGCCGCCACGATCGCGAGGCCCGTGGCATCCGCTCCCGGCCAGACGAACGCCCAGCCCGCGGCGGCCGCGGCACCGAGGCTCGCGCCGATCGCGACCGAGGGCTGCAGCGTCCCGCCGACGGCACCCGAGCCGAGCGAGACGGCGGTGGCCACGTACTTCAGCGCCGCGAGGGCGAGGAGGAGCAAAGCCGGCTGCGTGAGGTCGAACCCGGCCGTCGCGAGCGCACGGCCGTTGCCGAGGATCAGCGGGAAGACGGTGCCCAGCGCGCCGACGGCGGCGAATGTCAGTGGCAGCGCGACCAGCAGCTTCCACCCCGTCGGTCGCACCTTCGCCAGGAGCGACGTGGCGGCCGAGAAGCTCGTCGCGCCCCACCCCATGAGGGGTCCGATGAGGATCGCCGCCACGATGAGCGACGCGTTCACGTCGACGGATGCCACGTGGTAGAGCGAGTCGTCGCCGACGAGCGGGCGCGCGACGACGGTCGCGATGGCGCTCACCGAGAGCGCGACGACCGCGGCCCCGACGCTGAACTGCGCGAGGAGGATCTCGATCGCGAACAGCGCTCCCCCGAGCGGCACGTTGTAGACGGCGGCGAGACCGGCGCCCGCGGCGGCGGCGATGAGGATGCGACCCCACCGCGCGTCGAGGCGGAACCACCGCACGACCTTCGACCCGGCCATGGCGGAGAGCTCCCGCGGAGCGACCTCTTTGCCGATCGAGGCGCCCAGGGCGACGGACGTCACCTGGATCACGGTGTCGGCGAGAGTCTCCCACCACGGCATGGGGGCGCCCGCGACGCCCTGCTCCACCGTCGCGATCCGACGGCCGAAGCGGCGCAGCAGGTACCAGCCGACCGCCGCGACGACACCGGCCCCGCCGACGGTCGCGATCGGCAGCCACCACACCGACGGGGAGGCGAGTCCATCGAGGAACGGCCCCTCCTCGTGCCCCCATACGAGGTGCTCGACGGTGTGGACGATCCACACGAGCAGCAGCACGGCGAGACCGGTGGACACCCCGACGATCGCGGTCGCGAGCCCCAGCCGAAGCAGGATGCCGAGCCCCCGACGATGTACACGCGTCCGTTCCGGGGCCCCTACTGTCACGACGCCACGCTAACGCACCGACGACAGGCCGCCCGCCACGCGCTACCGTGACCGCATGGCCTCTGTCTCCCCGGCCGGTCGGCGCGCGAGCGACGGCTTCGGCATCGTCGCGATCATCCTGGCGGCGTTCATTCTGCTGCCGGCGCTCATGATCTTCCTCATCGGGCTCGCCCCGGGCATGAATGCGATCTGGTGGCTCGGAATCGTCCTGTTGCCGATCATGGCGTTCCTCGGTCTCGTCGCCGCGACCGTGGGGGCGATCGGCATCGTCCTGCGCGTCCGCGCCGGCCGCCGACCCGTTCTCTCCATCATCGGTCTCTCCCTCGGCATCCTGCTCATCCTGCCGAGCCTCTGGGTGCTCTTCTCCTCGAGCGTGTGACCCCCGCGGTCGCGCCGGGACCCGTGGCATCCCGGGCGCGCCGAGTAGGCTCGGTGCCGTGACCGACCGCGCACCGCTCTCCCGCAAGCTCTCCGCCATCGCCGAATCCGCGACCCTCAAGGTCGACGCCAAGGCCAAGGCCCTCAAGGCCGCCGGCCGCCCCGTCATCTCTTATGCGGCTGGCGAGCCGGACTTCGCCACCCCGCAGTTCGTCGTGGATGCCGCGGCCGAAGCGCTGCACAACCCGGCCAACTTCCGCTACACCCCCGCCGCCGGGCTCCCCGTGCTGCGCGAGGCGATCGCCGCGAAGACGCTGCGCGACTCGGGCCTGGAGGTCGCACCGTCGCAGATCATCGTGACCAACGGCGGCAAGCAGGCGGTGTACCAGGCCTTCCAGACCGTGGTGAACCCCGGCGACGAGGTGCTCCTGCCCGCGCCGTACTGGACGACCTACCCCGAGGCGATCGCCCTCGCCGAGGGAGTGCCCGTGGAGGTGTTCGCCGGCGCCGACCAGGACTACAAGGTCACCATCGCGCAGCTCGAGGCCGCCCGCACCGACAAGACCACCGTCCTGGTCTTCGTGTCGCCTTCGAACCCCACCGGTTCGGTCTACACGCCCGAAGAGACCGCCGAGATCGGCCGCTGGGCCCTCGAGCACGGCATCTGGGTGATCACCGACGAGATCTACCAGAACCTCACCTACGAGGGTGCCCGCGCGGTCTCGATCGTCGAGGCCGTGCCCGAGCTGGCCGGCCAGACGCTGCTCGTGAACGGCGTCGCCAAGACGTACGCGATGACCGGCTGGCGCGTGGGCTGGATGATCGGACCGGCGGATGCCATCAAGCTCGCCGGCAACCTGCAGTCGCACCTGTCGAGCAACGTCAACAACGTCGCTCAGATCGCCGCCGCCGCGGCGCTGAACGGTCCGCAGGACGAGGCCGAGCAGTTCCGCGAGGCCTTCGACCGCCGCCGCCGCCTGATCGTGTCGGAGCTGGCGAAGATCGACGGCGTCGAGGTGCCCAACCCGCTCGGCGCGTTCTACGTCTACCCCGACGTCCGCGGGCTCTTGAACCGCGAGTGGGACGGCGTCACGCCGACGACCTCGCTCGAACTCGCCGACCTCATCCTCGAGAAGGCCGAGGTCGCGGTGGTGCCGGGCGAGGCGTTCGGTCCGAGCGGCTACCTGCGTCTGTCGTACGCCCTCGGCGACGCCGAGCTGCTGGAGGGCGTCCAGCGCCTCCAGCGCTTGTTCTCCTAGCTCCCGCGCTCACGCGCTCCCGCGCGTGAGCGCCGGCTAGAGCTCGACGTTGACCAAGACGGGCTCGGGCTGCAGCACGAGACCGAACTCGGACTGGACGCGCTGCTGCACGAAACGCGCGAGCTCGGCGATCTCTGCGGCCGTCGCGCCCCCGCGGTTGGTGAGTGCCAGCGTGTGCTTGGTCGAGAGCCCGGCGCGCGAGCGCGGGAAGCGGAAGCCGCGCGACAGCCCTGCGTGCTCGATGAGCCACGCCGAACTCACCTTCACCTCGCGACGCTCGGCGACGGGCGCGGGGACCACACCGTCGAAGGCCGCGAGCGGAATCACGGTCACCGGATCCAGCACGGGCGACATCGGCCAGCGCGGGCACTCGTCGGGCAGCGTCCGAGCGAACGCCTCGGAGACGATCGCGTTCTGGAAGAACGACCCCGCGCTCCACGTGTCGGGGTCCTCGTCGTCGAGCACCATGCCCTTACGGGCCCGCGTGGCGAGCACGTGCTCGCGGATCCAGCGCAGCGAGACGGTCGCATCGGCTTCGAGTCCCAGGGCGCCGCGCAGCTGCGCGCCGGCGATCGGCCGCTCCCCGTCACCGACTCGCTCGAGCTCGAGCGTGACCGAAACGATGACGGCCGGGCGTTCGGCGACCGAGCCGTAGTGCTGCTTCAGCACCGAGGTGCGGAAGCCGAGCCCCAGATCGGATGCCGGGACCGTGGACAGCTCGCCGGTGGCCTCGTCGAGCAGCTCGACCTCGACGAGGGTCTGCACGATCTCCTGACCGTAGGCCCCGATGTTCTGCACGGGCGCGGCGCCGACGGTTCCGGGGATCCCCGACATCGCCTCGATACCCGCGAGCCCGCGGGCGACGGTCTCGGCGACGAGATCGTCCCAGTCGTGGCCGGCCTGCACCCGCAGCCGGACGCCGTCGGGCCCCGAGCCGGGGAACTCCTCGATTCCGGCGGTTCGCACGAGGACGACGGTTCCCTCGAACGGCTCATCCCCCACGAACATGTTCGACCCGCCGCCCACGACGAGCCACGGCTCGCCCGCGTCCCACAGGTCGCGGAGCACGGAGACGAACTCGTCGGCCGTCCGGGCCTCGATCGTGCGCCCGGGAAGACCGCCCGTGCGCAACGTCGTGAGCTCGGAGAGCGGGATGGGGCTGACGTGCGGCATCAGGACAGCCGCACCCGCACCTGCGCTTTGCCGAGCACCGTCGTCCCCGCGTGCGTCACGGTGAGGTCGATGCGGGCGGACTCGTCATCGACGGCGCCCACCTTCGCGCTGACGTGCAGGTCGGCGCCCTCCGTGGGGTCGACGACCACCGGCCGGGTGAAGCGCACGCCGTACTCGAGGATGCGGCCGGTGTCGCCGAGAGCCTCGGCGATCGTGCCGACGGCGACGCCCATCGTGAGCATGCCGTGGGCGAGGACGCCCGGCAGTCCGACCTCGGCGGCGACATCGTCGCGGTAGTGGATGGGGTTGAAGTCGCCGGACGCGCCGGCATACCGCACGAGCGACTCGCGGGTCAGGTGGACGGAACGTTCGGCGATGACATCTCCGACGGTGAACGCGCTCATGCGTCGGCCTCCCCGGCCAGCAGGACGCTGGTCGTCGTCACGACGTGGGCGCCCTCGGCATCCACGATCTCGGCTTCGCTCGTGATCATCGCGTTGCCCCCGAGAGTCCGAATGCCGGTCACGGCCAGGGTCGCCGTGAGCTCGTCTCCGGCGACGATCGGCCGGGAGTAGCGGAAACGCTGCTCGGCGTGGACGAGACGCGACAGCTCGATGCCCGAGTCCGGTTCGCCGAGCAGCTGCTGGAGCGTCAGGTCTTGCACGACCATGGCGAAGGTCGGCGGGGCGACGACGTCGGCGTAGCCGAGCGCGCGGGCGGCCGCGGGGTCGGAATGCTCAGGGGCGTCGGCGAAGACGGCACGGGCGAACTCCCGAACCTTCTCGCGGCCGACGAGGTACGGAGCGGTCGGCGGGAAGACACGTCCGACCAGTTCGGGGTTCACGGGCACCGGTCAAGTCTACCGACCGCCCCGCCGCCGGCTCAGCGCTGGTGGCGGCCGCGAACCGCCTTCACCGCCATCTGCGCGGCGATGAAGACGAGGAAGATGGAGAACAGGACGTTGCCGACGAACGGGTCGACGAGCTTCGCGAGCGACGCCCCGAGCGCGGTCGTCGTGCAGGCGGCGATGCCGACGCACGCGGCGGCACGGAGGTCGACGTTCGACCGGCGGAGGTTGCCGACGGTTCCGGAGATCGCGGTCGGGATCATCATGAGCAGCGAGGTTCCGCGCGCGATGAGGTCGCTCGTACCGAAGAGGAGCAAGAGCGCGGGGACCACGATGATCCCCCCGCCGACACCGAGGAGACCGGCCAGGATGCCGGTGACGACGCCGAGCACGAGGAGGCCGGGGCCCGTGATCCACGTGAGTTCGAGTTCGGCGTCGCGCGAGGGGATCACGAAGTACAGGCTGATGATGACGGCGACCAGGAACGCCACGAACGCCCACCGGAGCGCCGTCTGCGACAGTTTGGGCAGCAGCCACGTGCCGATCTGCGCGCCACCGACCGCACCGGCGGCGAGAATCAACGCCGGGATCCAGGCCACGTGGCCGTCGACGGCGTAGGTGATGACGCCGACCGAGGCCGTGGGAACGATCGCCGCCAGCGACGTCCCCGCGGCGAAGCGCTGGTCGAACCCGAGCAGGAGCACGAGGAGGGGGACGATGACCGTGCCACCGCCGACCCCGAACAGACCGGACATGAGACCGGCGAGGAGACCCACGCCGATGCAGACGGCGTAGAAGCGGGCGGAGCGGGGCGGGCGGGTCTGTTCGATCACGGAGGCGGAGTCCTTGCGGTGGGGTCGCGGCGGGCCGACACCCACCGACGGATCAGTCTTCCACTCCCCCGGCCGTGTCCCGGCAGCACCCTCGCCGGAAAAGAAAGCGGCCCCCGGTGGTCCGAAGCCGCGTCCACCGGGGGCCGTCGCCCTCACCGGTCAAGCGGAACGGTGACCCGAACACCGGTCTGCGACCACAATCGCGAGGGTGCGACAAGGAGAAGGTATCCCCCATGCCCTCAGCCTAGCTTGCTCTTGACAGTGATATCTAGGGATGCTAACTAACTAACTCATTTCTTCTACCTTTGTCGGAATGCGTCCTCGTCCCCCGTCGTTGGCGTGGGCATGACCACTGTGGGAATCATCGGAGCAGGAAACATCGGCCAGGCCCTCGCGCGGGGCTTCGTGGATCACGGGTACGACGTCGTGATCGCGAACTCACGCGGGCCGGAGACGCTCGCCGACTTCGTCGCGACGCTCGGCGACCGGGCGCGCGCCGCAACGGCGCAGGACGCCGCCGAGGCAGCGGACATCGCGGTCGTGACCGTACCCCTCAAGGCCTACCGCGACATTCCGGTGGAGCCGCTGCGGGGTAAGACCGTCCTCGACACCAACAACTACTACTGGGAGCGCGACGGGCGCATCGCCGAGCTCGACGAGAAGCGCACCACCACCGCGCAGATGCTGCAGGACCACCTTCCGGACAGCACCGTGGTGAAGGCGTTCAACCACATCGGTGCCGCCGAGATCCTGACGACCGGCTCCCCCGCAGGCACCCCGGGACGCCGGGCGCTGGCGACGGCGAGCGACTCGGACGAGGGCGTCGCACTGATCACCCGCATCTACGACGAGTTCGGCTTCGACACCGTGAACATCGGTCCGCTGACCGACAGTTGGCGCATCGAACGCGACACCCCGGGATACGGCATCCCCCAAGACCGCGACGAGCTCGAGCGGAACCTCGCCCGCGCGGAGCGCTGAGCCCACTCCCCACCCGCGATAAACGCGATCTGCACCGAGACACGCCCTCAGCGCGCGTTTCTCGGTGCAGATCGCGTTTATGGATGCCAGGACCCGGCGCTACCCCGCTCCGCGGTGGAGCGACTGGCCACCGGTGCCGCGTGGGGACGCCGCGTCAGAGCGAAGCGAGGGCCTGGTCGACGTCGGCCACGAGGTCGTCCGCCGTCTCGATGCCGACCGACAGGCGCACGATCGTGTCGGGAACGGCCAGCTCGGTCCCGCGCACGGAGGCGTGCGTCATGGCATCCGGGTAGTTCACGAGCGACTCCACACCGCCGAGCGACTCGGCCAGCGTGAACAGGCGCGTCGACTCCGCGAAGCGACGCGCGGTGGCGCCGTCGGCGAGCTCGAGCGAGACGATGCCGCCGAATGCGCTCATCTGGGATGCCGCGAGCGAATGCCCCGGGTGCGACGGGAGGCCCGGGTAGTAGACCTTCGCGACGCGGTCGTGCCCGGCGAGGTGCTCGGCGACGGCCTGCGCGTTGGCGCTGTGGCGCTGCATGCGGATGCCGAGCGTCTTGATGCCGCGCGTGGTCAGGTACGCGTCGAACGGACCGGACACGGCTCCGGCCGCGAACTGCAGGAACTGCGTCTTCTCGGCGAGGTCGGCATCCGCGAACGCGAGGGCGCCGCCGACGACGTCGGAGTGGCCGCCGAGGTACTTCGTGGCCGAGTGCACCACGACGTCAGCGCCCAGCGAGATCGGGCGCTGCAGCGCCGGCGAGGCGAACGTGTTGTCCACGACGACGATCGCTCCGGCGTCGTGACCGAGGCGCGCGAGACCCGCGATGTCGGTGATGCGCAGCATCGGGTTGCTGGGCGTCTCGACCCACACCATGCGCGGCGCGCGCCCCTGGATCGCCGCGGCCACGGCATCCAGGTCGCTCATGTCGACCACGCGGAGCTTGACGCCCCACGGGCCGAGTACCCGCGCGAGCAGACGGTAGGTGCCGCCGTACACGTCGTTGCCGAGCAGCACCTCGTCGCCCGGGACGAGGGCGGCGCGCAGCAGCGCGTCCTCGGCGGCGAGGCCGGACGCGAACGACAGCGCGCGGGCGCCGCCCTCGAGCGCGGCGATCTGCGTCTCGAGCGCCGCGCGCGTCGGGTTGCCGCTCCGGCCGTACTCGTAACCGCCGCGGAGTCCGCCGATGCCGTCCTGCGCGTAGGTCGTGGACAGGTGCACGGGCGGAATCACCGCGCCGGTCGTGGGATCGAAGGCCTGCCCTGCGTGGACGGCGAGGCTGTCGAAGCCGCGGGCGGCGTCGTGGGTGCTCATGCGGAGTGCTCCTGAGAGGTCGGGTCGGGAAGGACGGATGCCACGGGCTCGACGTCGTAGCCGCGCTCCGTCATCCACTGGTCGTCGAAGATCTTGCTGAGGTATCCGCGCCCGTGGTCGGGCAGGAGGACCACGACGACGGCGTCGGCGGGGAGGTCGCACGCGACCCGCAGGGCCCCCACGACGGCCATGCCGCTGGAACCGCCGACGAGCAGGCCCTCTTCGCGGGCGAGGCGACGCGTCATCGCGAAGGACTCGGCATCCGAGACCCGCTCGTACGCGTCGACGACCGTGGGGTCGAACGCGGGCGGCCAGAAGTCTTCACCCACGCCCTCGACGTCGTAGCCGTGGATGTCGTCGCCCGAGTAGATCGAGCCGACGGGGTCGACGCCGACGATACGCACGGACGACCCCGCGACCTCGCGCAGGTAGCGTCCGGTGCCGCTGATCGTCCCGCCCGTGCCGACACCGGTGACGAAGTGCGTGAGCGCTCCGTCGGTGTCGCGCCAGATCTCGGGACCCGTGGTCTCGTAGTGGCTGCGCGGGCCGTTGGGGTTGGCGTACTGGTTGGGCTTGAACGCGCCCGGGATCTCGCGCACGAGGCGGTCGGAAACGCTGTAGTACGAGTTCGGGTCGTCGGGCTCGACGTTGGTGGGGGTCACCACGACCTCGGCGCCGTACGCGCGGAGCACCGCGCGCTTGTCCTCGGCGACCTTGTCGGGCACGACGAACACGCAGCGGTAGCCGCGCTGCTGAGCGACGAGCGCGAGACCGACACCGGTGTTGCCGCTGGTCGGCTCGACGATGGTGCCGCCGGGGCGCAGCAGGCCGTCACGTTCGGCCGCGTCGATGATGTTCCGCGCGATGCGGTCCTTGGCGGAGCCGCCGGGGTTGAAGTACTCGATCTTGGCGAGGACCGTGGCGGCGATGCCATCGGTCACCCGGTTCAGACGGACGAGGGGGGTGTTGCCGACGAGGTCGGCGACGCTCTGGGCGTAACGCACGATGGAGTCCTGGGGGTCGATGCGCCCGGGGGCGCGGCTGACGGGGTCGTCGAAGAAGAACGCGGGGGCGTTCAGCGACAACAGCGACAGGTCAGCACGCGGTCAGCATACCCGACGATGCGGCGACTCGGTGACGCACCGCTCAGGCGACGGCGCCGAGGAACTCGTCGAACGTCTGGGCCGGGCGGCCCGTGATCGCTTCGACGTCGCCCGAGACCCGCGCCATGTCGCCGCTGGCGATCGCGGTGTAGGTGCTCACCCACGCGTCGACCTGCCAGCTCGGCGCTCCGTACACGGCGCGCGAGGCGTACGCCTCGTCGAGGGTCTCGTCGACGTAGCGCACGGGGCGTCCGCGCACCGCCGAGATCTTCTGGGCCACGTCCTCCATCGACAGCGCCTCGGGGCCGGTGAGGTCGTACGTCGTGTCGGCGTGCGCCGCCGGGTCGAGGAGCACCGCGACGGCCGTGGCGGCCACGTCCGACCGCGACACGAGCGAGCAGCGGCCGTCGCCCGCGGGTCCGCGGATGACACCGTCGTCGCCGGCGAACAGCTCCATCATGTCCATGTAGAAGTTGTCGCGGAGGAACGTCCACGACATACCCGAGGCGCGGATGACATCTTCGGTGACGGCGTGATCGCGGGCGAGCGTGAACACCGCATCAGGTGCGGCGCCCAGGAACGACGTGTACACGATCGACCGAACCCCCGCGCGCGCGGCGGCATCCACGAACGTCCGGTGGTGCTCCACCCGGTCGGCGGACTCGGACGCCGACACCATGAACAGCGTCTCGACACCCGCGAGCGCGCTGGTGGCGGCCTCCGCGTCCGAGTAACCGGCGACGTGCACCTCCGCACCCTCGAGTTCGGGCGCCCGAGCGGCGTCGCGGACGAGGAGGCGCTGCGGGATGCCGCGGGCCGCGAGGTCGCGTGCCACGCGTCCCCCTACGGCTCCGGTCGATCCGGTCACGGCGATCACGGGGTGCACGGGCATACGTCCTCCGAGGAGCGAGAGTCGGTGCTCTCAGCGTATTGCGCCGCCGCGGGGAGGAGGCCGAGAGACCCCTCAGGATCGGGGGGCGACCAAGCGGGCGACCCGGACCCGCACGGTGTCGTTGGCGGCATCCGCGCCCGCTCGGCGCACCGCTTCCGCGACGGCGGATGCCACCACGGCGCTGTCCTCGTCGACCGAGACGCCGATGCAGACGGTGACGGCACGCTCCCCTGCCTTCTCTTCAACCGCCGCGAGCGATCCCTCCACCTCCGCCATGCGCTCATACGCGCGGGCGACGACGGGACGCGCGGAGTAGGACTCGCGTACGCCTGCCACGGCGGTCACGGCCAGATCGATGCGCGGAGCCAGCTCCGCCGCGGTATCCGTCATCACTCGTCCTCCACATCGACGTGCACATCGCCCACGGTGACATCCACACGGCCCACTCGCAGGTCGCCATGGCGTTCGATCGCCGCGCGGACTCCCTCCCGCATGCGGTCTACGGTTTCCTTCATCGGGTACCCGAACAGCACGCTCACGGTCACCCGGACATCGAGGGGGGCGTCCGGCTCGGGCTGATCGATGCGCACGCGTCCCACGAGGACGCCCTTGATGCCATCGCCGACAGTGCGGATGAGTTCGTAGAGCGCACCCTCGGTGACCACCAACTCGGTCCCGTCGGCCGTGCGGGCCAGCGGAATGTCGCGGCCTGCACGGAACTCGCGCATCACCTCGCGCATGATCTCGTCGTACCAGGACTCCGCCAACGGCTCGGCGGACTGCTCGACGACGATCTCGCGCGAGAGGCGTCCCATCCGTTCCATGGACGCCAGGAGTGCCTGACACTCGGCGTTGCGCTCGATGGCGGGGATCCGGGGGGTACGTCCTCGATCGAGATAAGCGGAGAGATCCTCGAGCGAGTATCCCGAGCCGCCCACGTCGTCCACGTCCTCACTCATGCGATCACCTCCACTCCTGCATACGTTCCAACACGGTCTTGCGTGCCCGGGCGAGGCGGCCGCGGACGGTGGCCGCCGTCTCGCCGACCTCCGTGGCGATCTCGTCGTAGCTGTGGCCACCGATCTCGCGCAGCACCCACACGACGCGCAGTTCCTCCGGAAGCTCGGCCAAGACCTTCTTCAACGCGTCCATCTGCGACGATGCCACAACCGAGCGCTCCGGGTCATCACCGACGGAGACCATCTCTTCGTCGATCTGCTCCGAGAACTTCCGCGCCCGCATCCGATCGGTGACCTTGCGGGAGACGATCGTGGTCAACCAGCTGCGCACCTTCGCCGGATCGGTGAGGTCGGGGAGCCGCCGCCACGCGGTGATCAGGGCCTCCTGCACGCAGTCGTCGGCATCGGCGCGCGAACCGGTGAGCTTGGTGGCGAAGGCGACGAGGAACGGAGCGTGGCGGCGTACCAGTACCCCGAAGGCGATCTGGTCGCCGTCAGCCGCGCGTGCCGCGAGGAACGCGTCGGTCGCGGAGGACAAAGAGGTCATGCCCGTTCCTGTCAGCAGATGGAGTGGCCGTTCTGTGACGAATCACGAACCCGGCGCGTCCACATAGCGAAACACCCCGTTCGATCCGGCGGAGGGCTCTTGACGAAACACCGGAGTCATGCCATTTCACGCCGCCATGGCCCCACGCTCGCACGGCCCCGTCGCCGCATGGCGGCGGTAACGTCATGCGCATACCCCCGACCGAAGGACGCTCATGCGCATCGCACTCACCGGCTCGTCCGGAAAACTCGGCACCGTCGTCGCGCGGGAGCTCCGCGCGGCCGGACACGAGGTGATCGGCCTCGACGTCCGCGGTGAGCGCGGACCGGGTTTCGTCCAGGTGGAACTCACCGACTACGGCCAGGTCATCGACGCGCTGGCGGGCGTGAACGACCAGCACGACGGCATCGACGCCCTCGTGCACCTCGGCGCGATCCCCGCGCCCGGCATCCGATCCGACGTCGCGACCTTCCACAACAACATGGTCAGCACGTTCAACGTGTTCTGGGCCGCCGTGCGTCTGGGCATCGACCGCATCGTCTACGCCTCGAGTGAGACGGTGCTGGGCCTGCCGTTCGACATCGACCCGCCCTACATCCCCGTCGACGAGGACTACGCCCCGCGTCCGGAGTCGGTGTACTCCCTCGTCAAGGTGCTCGAGGAGCACCTGGCCACCGAGCTGGTGCGCTGGCATCCGGAGCTGTCGATCACGGCGCTGCGCTTCTCGAACGTCATGGTGCCCGAGGACTACGCCGAGTTCCCCTTCGACGCCGACGCCCGCGCGCGGAAGTGGAACCTGTGGGGGTACATCGACGCGCGCGACGGCGCGCAGGCCGTCCAGCGCGCGCTGGAGAACGCCCCCGCCGGCTTCGACCGCTTCATCATCGCCGCCGCGGACACCGTGATGACGCGGCCCAACGCGGAGTTGGTGGCCGAGGTCTTCCCCGACGTCGAGACGCGGGCCGACCTGAGCGGCACCGACACCCTGCTGTCGATCGACAAGGCGCGGCGACTCCTGGGCTACGACCCGCAGCACTCCTGGCGCGACCACCGCTGAGGCGAGGCCGGGCGAGCGACGTCGACATACCGGATGCCGAGCGTCCCCGCCTCGCCGGGCAGCTCGCGGCTAGACCTCGCGTCGTGGCGCGGTTCCCGGCCGAGCAGCCCGACGGGAGTAGGTCCAGTAGAAGATCGGCGTGAGCACGAGCGTGATGGATGCCATCGCGATGACGATCGTCAGCACCTGGTGCTGGCTCATGAGCGCGACGATCAGGTACCCGCAGCTCGCGGCCAGCGCCATGAGGAAGCTGTTGAACCAGAGGCGGCCCTTGCTGGCGGCGGGGGTCGATGACGACATGCGTTCTCCTGTCTTGGGGGGGGGTGGATCAGCGCGAGGCGAAGGCCGCGAGAAGACGTTCGGGATGCCGATCGAGGTAGGCCCCGCTCGCCCGCGTGGAGACGACGGCCGCGACGGCCGCCAGCACGAGCGCCGCGCCGAGGACGACCGCGACCGGGATGACGGGCTGCACCCAGGTGTTCATCCAGCCGATGCCGTACACGATGGCGAACGCGAGACCGAAGGCGGCGAGCATTCGGACCGACAGGGTGCTGCGGTCGCCCTGCGGAGCCTCCTGGTCGTACGGATTCCACGCGCTGCACGCGGCGCCGACCGCGAACGAGAGCAGCAGGGCGGCGAGCGCGGAGACGAGCGCGAGAGGGACCTGATCGGCGAACCCCGTCGCGATGCCGAGACCGATCGTGAGCAGAGCGACGCCGGGGACCAGGAACAACGAGACGGCCAAAAGCTTGCCGCGCAGCACGCTGGCGAGAGACCCGCCCGTCTGGACCGTGAGCTCTACCCCGCGGCCGTCGAAGCCGAACAGGTTCAGCAGCGCGCTGGCGCCCATCGCCACCGAGCCGACGGCGACGGCGAACGGCAGGCCGGTCGCGTGCACCTGCGCGCCGGCGAACATGACCCCCACGACCGGCCCCAGCACAACGAACTGCGCCGCTCGCGGCGCACGGAAGAAGTAGTAGCGCAGATGCTGGCTCGCCGCCGCGAGAACGGGCCCCGCGCGGAGCCCTCTCAGCACGAGGGGCACCAGCATCAACCCGGCCGCCGAATGGCGGTGACCGGATGCCACGGCCCTCGCCGTGTGCCCCTTCACATGGAGGCGCAGAGCGAAGCCCCAGAGCATCACCGCGATCCCGATCGTGGTGATCACGACACCCACCCGCGCGATCGCGCCGACCGCGTCGCCGCTCTCGAGCACGTACGCCAACGCTCCCGCGGCACCTGGAGGCGTCCAGGTGAGGATCGCGACGAGGATGGCTCCGGCATCCTCGGCCGCCCCCAGCAGGGGACGGAGAAGGTGGGGCAGGACGTAGAGCGTGAGGATCACGAGCGTCGATAGGACCACGGCGACGTCGCGGCCCCGCCGCGCCGTGAGCGCCTCGGCGAACAGCGCTCGCACAGCGCAGGACGAGGCCACGCAGAGCACCGTGAACAGCAACGCCGCACCGACGGCCACGGCCCGATCCATCAGCCCGACGTTGGTCGCGGCGACTCCTCCCGCCGCGGTGAGGAACGTCGCGGCGGCGGTCGGCGACGCGAGACCGCCCAGGAGCAGGCCCGTCACCTGCTGGGATCGCGTGAGCGGGTACTGCTCGAGCACGGCCGGGTCGACGATGTTCGACGTCGGCACGGGGACGGCCAGGGGCAGCACGATCCAGCCGCCGAAGACCGCGACGAACAACAAGAGGACGAGCAGATCGCCGAACGGGGAGCCTCCCGAGTCGAGGAAGGCGACCAGGAATCCGCCCGCGAGGCCGACGAGGATGCCCAGCGCCCACGCGAGCACGAAGACGACGATGCCGAGGCTCGACGTGCGCGCGCCGCTGATCTGGAGCGCTAGCTTCAGGCGGGCGAGGACGAAAGCCACGACAGATCTCCTTCGGCGAGCTCGCGCCCCCCGACGATGTCGACGAACGCGTCCTGCAGCGACCCGCCGTGCGAAAGCTCGGCCACGGTGCCTTCCGCGACCAGGGCGCCGCGGGCGATGATCGCCACGCGATCGCACAGCTTCTGCACGACGTCGAGAACGTGGCTTGAAAACACCACGGTCCCGCCGCCCTCGCGGAACCGCTGCAGCATCTGCTCCATCACCTGAGTGTTGACCGGATCGAGGGCACCGAACGGCTCGTCCAGGATGAGCACGCGCGGAGCGTGGAGCATCGCCACGGCCAATCCGACGCGCTTGGTCATACCGAGGGAGAAGTCCGCGATGGGCCGCCCGGCGTCCGCCTCGAGATCGAGCACTCGCAACAGGTCGTCTCCGCGGGTGCGGATGTCGGCAGCCGACATTCCTCGCAGCATCCCCGTGTAGTCCAGCATCTCTCGCGCCGTCAGGCGACCGAAGAGGGATGGATTGTCGGCGACGTAGCCGAGCACCGCTTTCGCCCCTCGCGGATTCGGCCATACGGCGAGCCCGGCGACCTCGATCGATCCGGCATCGGGTTCGAGAAGTCCGGCGATCATGCGGATCGACGTCGTCTTCCCCGCGCCATTGGGTCCCGCGATGCCGTAGAACGTCCCCTCGGGAATCGTGAGATTCAGACCGTCGACGCTCGTCACGTCACCGAACTTCTTGACCACCGCCGTGGCCTGGATAGCCGCCCCCATGACGCCGAGATTAGGGGAGACGCCCGAGCCGACACGTGGATCTCGCCAATCGGCCGAGATCTGCGTGTCGCGGCCTCGCGAGGACGGGCCCCCGTCCGATGTCTGCGGGCCGAGGTACCGTTGCGGCACTCGGCCGGAGGAAGGTTCCGGCACACGTGACCCACTGGCACCCCATCCTCGCCGCGGTCGAGGGCCCGACCGGGACGTGGCGCATGATCGACCCGCACGGGCATGAGTACGGGCGCGTGGAGATCCGGCGCGTCTCGCCGGAGGACCGCGTCGTGTACAAAGCCGTGCACGGTGACGAGATCATCGGATGGGCGACGACGCTGCGGCTCGCATGCTTCAACGTTCACATGGCTTTTCTTGCATCCTTGCGCCCGGGCGGTGCTCCCGCCGCGGACTGGGGTGAATTGACAGGAAATGGTCGACGGCCGGGTTGATAGCCCATTCAAGGTTTTTGTTTACTCCTCGGCAACCTTCAAATTTCGCGAATGGATCCCACCGGTGCCACGATGTGTTCGGGAGGAAATTGATGGCACGCGTCCGCACCGTCACGCACGGATACCGGCTCGCCACCGGGTGGGAGAAGATCGACAAGCGTCCCCTGACGCCCGAGGTCGCCCACGAATTGCGATCCCACGGGTACACCATGGTCGTCGCGAAGCGGGGGCTTTTCGACGCGCGAGAGATTTCCCTCAACCAACTGCCGCAAGGTCGCTGAGAAGATTATCTCGCCTAATTTAAAAATACGCTGATTAAACTAGTATCGCTAATATGCAGCACGATTGACACGAGGAATGGACAGCCCGGGATGACGGCACCGTCACCCCGGGCTTTCCTTTTTCTGAACCGCA
Source organism: Microbacterium canaveralium (assembly GCF_047238045.1). Classification (NCBI taxonomy): domain Bacteria; kingdom Bacillati; phylum Actinomycetota; class Actinomycetes; order Micrococcales; family Microbacteriaceae; genus Microbacterium; species Microbacterium canaveralium. The sequence continues at coordinate 2,608,761 of NZ_JBDFMA010000003.1, forward strand.
CACCAGGACGTATTCGGCGCGACCGTTCCGGAAGCGTCGGCGCGCCTCAGAGGCGCGTCTGCGGGCGCACGAGACCCCGGGTCGGTGGAGTCGATCGCGAGTTCGCGGGCATGGCGGGGGTGCCTTAGACGGGTGTATGCCGCGGGGGGGATCAGATCGCGCGCATGCGGTTGTTGCGCGCGTCGTGAGTCACCTCGGCGAGCCCGAGCGCCTCCCCCAGCGGGGGCAGACACATGCCGAGTTGCCCCCGGTAGCCCCCGCGGGTGCCGTACCAGCCGCCGACGGGGTTGGATGCCGATCGCCCCGACGCCTCGACGGTGCCTTCGGCGACCGGCTTCCGCTCGTCCGCCGCACCCAAAGGCACCCAGCCGCCCTACGCGCGGAGCCCCGCACGGAGGTCGTCGATCGCGCGAGCGTGATAGGTCAACCGCCCTCGGGCTCTTGGCTCGCCCTGGCGTGCATCTGTCGTCGGAGACGGGCCGCCAGGGCCTTTTAATCACCCACACCGCGGCCGTGCCGGCGGGTCACAACGCCCGCCAAATCGACGCGAATCGAATACGAGCCCACTCGGGGGACGTTGACGCCGCTTGCGCAATGCCCGTGCAGCGCACATCCACGAAAAGTCCTCTCACGACGGTCGGTGCGGGAGGCCCAACCCCAGCGCGATAGCCATGCCGGGCGGATATCGCAAGGCACTGCTGTTGCGACATCCGGAAATTCGTGCGAGCTAATCGCAGGTCACGTGGCGATTCAGTCGTCACTGAGAACTACCGAAGAGTTCCGAGCCTTCCCATTTGGCTGCACGCGCACAAATATGGCCGACGACGCGACAGAGGATGAAGCAGGAGGGTGAGATGAACATGTGCCGAAGGTTGACCATTGTCGGAGCCGTCCCGCTTGTGATGGCACTGGTGGCGTGCGCACCAGAGGCCCCGAGCCCATCCCCGACGCCTACTACCGCGATATCGACAACGCCCGCTAGGCCGTGTTGATCAAGTCTGATTTGATCCAGATGAGCGTGGCGGCGAGGCTGACGGCGGCTCGGTAGCTGCGGAGGAGTTTGTCGGAGCGCATCGCGATGCCGCGCCACTGCTTGAGCCGGTTGAAGCAGCGTTCGACGACGTTGCGGCCCTTGTAGCGTTCCTTCTGCTGTTCGCCGAAGTCGATCGGCCGGCCCGGCTTCTTGCGGCGGTGCGCGACCTGGTCATCACGCTCCGGGATGGTCGCGGCGATACCGCGGTCGCGGAGCCAGGCCCGGTTCGCCTTCGACGGGTACCCCTTGTCGGCGAGCACCCGGTCCGGTCGGGTCCGTGGCCTGCCCTTCCCGTCGCGGGGGACGCGGATGTCCTCGAGTACTGCGGTCATCATCGTGGTGTCGTTGATGTTCCCGCCGGTGATCATCATCCCCAGCGGCCGGCCGCGACCGTCGCAGACCAGGTGCAGCTTGGTCGTCAACCCGCCACGGGAGCGTCCGATCCCGTGATCAAGCGGCTCGAACCACGGATTCTTGTGATTCGGCAGAGCCCCCTGTGTCCCGCTTCAGGGTCGCGCCGTGCTGATGCACACGAGCGATCGTGGAGTCGATCGAGACGACCCAGTCGATCTTCCCCGCGGCGTCGGCCCGCTTCTGCACCTCGGCCAGCAGCTTCTCCCAGGTGCCGTCCATGGCCCAACGGTTGAACCGCTTGTAGATCGAGTTCCACTTCCCGAACCGCTCCGGCACATCCCGCCACGGAGCCCCGGTGCGGTACTTCCACGCCATCCCCTCGACAGCCAACCGATGATCCGCCCACGGCCTCGACCTCCCGGACACCGTCGGCATCAACGGCTCCATCACGGCCCACACCTCGTCAGAGATCTCCTGTCGCGTCACCGCTCAAGACTCACCCACCGAGGAGCGAAACCTCTTGATCAACACGCCCTAGTAGCACCACTGGCGGAGAACATTTCGCTGGCCAAGGAGAGAAGATCCTGGAGCACTATCCCCGTGCGGTCCCTGCTGGGAACTTCTCCGGGAACAGGGACGAAACCGTCGCGCTACCCGCGACCGATCTCAACGCTCCCGTTGAGGTCGTGCTTCTTCTCACCTGCACCGGCACGAACGCGTACTCGATCGCTGTGGAACAGGCGCACTCGAACACCGTCGGCGCCACATGCGGCACGGCGGGCACCTCGATCGCCGCCGTGCCGCTCGACGACCCGTCACAGCCGACGACTCTGCAGATCAACGTCCCGGACGGGAGCGATTACTGGCTCACCACTTACTACACACGAAAGGACGGGTGAGAAATGAACACGGCAGGTCAACGATGGGCACCATCTCGGCTGGGCAAACCAACGAAGTGCACTCGTGACCACGCGCTTCGATGCTGCCGAGCACTCGGAGTCCCGCGATGCGCAGAAAGTCGCGGGAGGAGATACGGCGATCGTTTGAGTAGGACAGTCAACCTGTCCGAGATGTAGCGGGAGCGGGGCTTGAACCCGCGACCTCACGATTGTGTATCCCGCCGAATCGAGGGTTATTGCGGGGTATCGCTGCGTCCGTCTGCCCAGCACGCCCATGGCCTGTCTAGATCAGGTGCTATCAGCGATTGTCATCCAATCTGCGGGGTAGATGCGGGGTTCTCTCGCTGTCGTTCTTCCTCCGCGCGCAGCGCAGCCTCATAGTCCTGCTGCTCGATCGCGTCGCGCATGATGATGGCTGCGGCTCGTAGCCGCTCGGCGGGGGTCATGTCCTGGATCCTCATGCGCACCACGATCCCTCATTTCGGATGAGGGATCGCGCGCACGGGGTCGCGGAGCGCGATCCCGCTCGTCTCGGATCGATCCGCCTGGCGGATGGTATCCCTGGCCACCCAACCGCTCGATCGTGAGGGGGGATGCAGAGTGCGCACCCCCTACACCTGCGCGAAGGGGGATCCGAGATAGATCGGCCCCCTGGTGGCGTGATTCGGAATCATGGGACGATGCGCGACGATCGATACCTCTCGCCGGCGATGGTGTGCGAGCTCATCCCTGGGATGACCCTCGACATCCTCGCCGTCCGGCGCCACCAGAGGCTGATGCCTCCGTACTACAAGCCGAGCGGCAACACCGTCGTCTACCGAGAATCCGAGATCCACGAGTGGGTCGCCAACTCTCGTGTGGAGACGCGATGTGGGTAGATGCGGCCGTCCGTTTATGGGTACTTCAGCGGCACTCGACGAAGTCGCTGCGCGCCGACTGCGAACACATAAGGGCCGGCCTTGTCGGCGAGCCTGTGGATCCGCGCTTCGTTGGCGACGAGCCACTCAAGCATGGTGGGACCCGTCACGCTTGAGCTGCTGAGGACGAAGACCTGCGCGTCGTTCATGTACACGGTCTGAGCTTCGATCGCGACGCGGGCGATGCGTTCATCCTTCGACAGGCACACCTCCCCAGCACGTGTGGCGTCCTCGATCCATTGTGTGTCCGCGAGCTGCTGACCAGCCTCGCTGCCGTATCGCTCGTTCATCGTGGTCACTGACCACCCTCGCTCGCGGAGCCCGTTCGGGACGACATCAGTCGTTCGTAGAGCGTCGCGTCGGGAGACAGTCGGGTGCGGATCTGTTGGACGGTTTCGACGAGCAACCACTCCGCGAGGGCCTGTCCAGCTTGATCGACTGTCAACATGGGCCAGCCGGCCGGTCTGGAATCCTCGCTCACAGTTCGTTAACCTAGGGGTCAGACGACCTACTGCGGTAGGAGACAAAGGTCCCGGTTCAAGTCCGGGTCGCCCTAGGGCGGGAGCGCGAGAGGCAGCGCAGCATGCAGCCCCCACCATCGAGTGGGGGCTCATGTCGTTAGTAGAGTTGTGGTGCGCGGCCACGAGTCCAGGCTTCCCCCAGCACCAGACTCGTGGCCGCGCCTGACTCCGTTCACACCATGCGTTCGCTGAGGAGCAGACCGTCCGGGCTGCTAGCGACGTGCATCATCTTCTCGACCAGCTCGATGTCGAGCTGGGGCTGTCGACCGCCGAAGAACTGCAGCACGAGCGGTATAGACGGACTGATGAAGAGCGAAGCGTGGCCACCGTTGGGCGTTGGGATCTGCAACATGAAGCTCTCCCCGCGCCGAAGCTTGTTCATTGCCACCACACGGAAGTGTGCAAGGAGACGGTCGTCGATGTCGAAACTCGCAGCCGTGGAGTCGTAGATCAGTCTTCCCACGTCGTGATGATAGAGCGACGGGGGACCCCGTGCGCAATCGACGTACCCGTATCACGCTGGACCTTGCGCTGTGGCCCCAAGACCGGCCTCGGGTGGGATGCGGAGGGCGTATGTTGCACGGGTGCAGCAGTCGATCGAACGCGCGCATCTCACCATCGGCGGGGTGACCCACGCACTTGCCCCGACCGAAGACGTTCGCGAGTTGAAGGACGGGATCGTTCAGGCCATCCGAGCGGGAGGCGACTTCGTCGAGGTGACCATCGACACCGGGCAACGTCTGAGCTTTCTCATCGCTGCGCCTGTCTCCGTGGTTATATCCGTGGAAACGGTACCCATCGCTGCCGACACCGCAGACCGGCCAACCGAGCCTTGGCGGCCTGGCTATGACTACGACATCGCCTACGACGACGACACCCCCTACGACACCATCTGACCCCACCGCTAGCCGGACACCTCATCCACGGCGCCCACCCACACCCAGCAGCGGTGCTCGGTCTCCTCGACGTGGAAGACGATGCCGATCGCGTCGGGAGTCCACCGTGCCGCGAGAGCGTCGACCCGCACGGGCACGTCACCGAACCGCACCCACGCCTTGACCTTGCGCCGACGCTTCGGGTCGACCGTCAGCGGCACCTCGTCGAGGCGGAGTTCGGTGGGCGTGAGCGTCTGCAGCGTGGCGCCGCGGGGCGCCGCGGTACTCGAACCGGTAGAGATCCGTCATTGGATACCCATCACCCCCAGGCGGAGGGCATGCAGGCCGCCGTCCGCATCGACGTAGAGCGCGTAGCCGCCGGTCAGGACGAGTGAGCGCCAGGCTTCGCGCACCTCCTCCACGGTGTTGTGAAACGTGATCTCAGGTGCGTCAGGCATTGCTCGATTCCTTCCTGGGCCGATACGGGCTCCCGGGGGCCGCCGTGAAATCCCCAGACTTGTACAAACTGCGAACACGAGCCTCGGCCGCGCTCCGTCCCCTGGGGGCGAGGGGTCCCCGGGTGGGGGTCGGCGCCGCGGCGTGGTGGCCGCGGCGCCGTGGTCGCGCAGGGATCCTCGTGGCGGGTTGTCCCTTCGTTCCCGGGTCCAGCAGGAGGTGCACCGTGGGGTGGAGGCTGGGGGTGACGTTGACGCGACGCATGGTGACGAGCAGACCTCAGTAGTCCGTGAGGCCGAGTGCTGCTCGTGCGGTCTTCTCGGCGGCGTTGGCATCCTCGGACGCCCACCGGTCCTGATCCGACGTGTTGCCGTACGGGATATGCGGCTCGGTCGGGATGTGCAGGTTGGGGCGTCCGGCGGCGACGGCGCGCGCGACGCGCATCGGGCGACCTGAGGAGGCGAGCGTGTCCCAGTACGCCTGCACGTCTTCGAGCATCGCCTCGAAGGGGTGATAGTCCCTCCCAAGGTCGAGCACTCCGGCCTGGTGGAGGGTGCTGATCAGGTCGGCGATCGCCCTCCACGTCTGCGCATCCCGCTCGAGCTGCGTGTACGTGTCCCCGTGGCCGAGGCGGGCTGCATCTCCGATGCTCATCACCCCGTAGGGGATCGTCTCCGCGGCCTCCACGATCCGGGCGGCGACTTCGTCGAATCGGGGGCGGAGGATCGCGAGGATGTCGGAGCGGCGGAAGATGCGGACGGCATCCCCGTGCAGCTCGTCGGCGGCGTTGTCGTAGAGGTTGGCTACGTTCGCGGCGTGCTCGGTGTTCTGGGCGTGCGCAGCGCGGTCGACGGCCACGATCACGGCGTCCTCGTCGTCCAGGTTGATCGTGGCGAGGAGCCGGCGTCGCCCGGCCGTGTGGGCCTGGTGTGCCTTCTCCTTAATCTTGAGGATGCGGTGCGCGCGCTCGTTCGCGGCGATCACGCCGGGGAACGCGTCGGCGATGTTCACGCCGATGTCTTCGATGGTGTCGAGCCACTCGATCAGATCGAGGTGCTTGCTCTCGTTCACGAGGTAGTTGGCCATGTGGGGTGTCCTGTTCGTGTCAGCGGCCGATGGCCTGGTCGAGGATGTCGTCGACATCGCTGGTGCGCCCGAGCGCGCGGTCGACGACCTGATCCGGAGTCAGATCGTCCACCTCGTCGCGGTCTCGTTCGTTGTCGGTCATGGGGCGTCCTTTCGGAGGTGAAGGTGTCCAGTAGTGGACACCTCGGATGTTCAGGCGGTGTGCTGCTCCACTAGTACGGGGGTGCTGGTCTTCTCGAACGCCTCACCCCAGAAGCCGTCGTCGTCGCCGTCATGGGCGGACCACTCGCATTGCTGGCACGCGTACCAGGTGCGGCCGTGGCCGTCGCGGGGCGGGGAGACGATGACCGTCTTGAAGTCGCACTCTGGACACGGGTTCGCTGCCCAGCGTCGGCGGTCGCGGATTGGCCAGCGTGCTGCAGCTCGCGCGAAGGTCCAAAACGTCGGGTTGTCTGGCATCTCGAGCGCCATCATCAGCGGCCACCACTCGGCGACAGATTGAGGATCGTTCGCGAGGTCGTCGAATCGGGCGAGGATCCCGCCCACGATCAGTCCCGCGGCATCCCGGGTCTGCTGTGCGTCCGCCGACGCGGGGAACCCCTCTCCTTGGAGGATGATGCCGAGGTCGCGGAGCGCGTCGAGCATGTCGACGCTGGTGGGGGCCTTCTCGGCCGGGTCGGAGCGGCCTCGTGCGTGGCTGAGGCGGTGTGCGGAGGTGAGATGGGATCGTTCGCGGATGTGCTCGATCAGCTCCGGCGCGGTCTGGAAGGCGGACCACAGGCGGCCGTAGCAGTAGGCGCAGACTACGACGCCGTCTCGTGCCGGGCGTGGCTTGCAGCCTCCGCACTCGCCATCGTCGCGGCCGTAGTCTTCACATGCTGCGAAGTGCTCGCCCCGCTGAGTGCACCCGCGCGCGCAGTCCCCGGTCACATGGTCTCCTCGTCGTCGATCGGATAGGCCACGCCCGCCCAGAAGCCCGCCAGCGGTCGCGCCGCAGTGGCGTAGGCCTCGCACGCCCGCCACACCCGGCAGGCGGCGCACACGGCGCTCAGCGCGGCGACGTCGGGCGTGTGGGAGGTGAACCGGGCATCGTCCGCACACGCGGCGGGAAGGCGGCCGAGAACGGCCGTCAGCGCGTCCAACTCGGCAGGTGCAGCCCGCGTCTTCGGTGCGGCCGGCTCGGCTACCTCCGCCACCGGGACGGTCAGGATCCCGGCCACCACGGCCGGGGGACGAAACCCCGTCACCGGGCAGACTCAGGACGACCTGCCGCGCGCCCGTCATCGCGGCGGCCGCACCCACACCAGCCCGACACCGGGTCGAAGCTGTGGCGGTGGGTTCGGACGCTCTGGATGCGGGCTGGAGCTGGTCGGGGTGCCAGGCGGATACCGCCGCCCAGGCCACCGCCGAGCTCGGCGTATGCGTTGCTGCGCTCATCCATCGTCGTCTCCGTTCTGTGGTTCCGATCGCTTCTTTCGCAGGGCTGCCAGATGTGTCATGCGCGCATCCCCGCACAGCCCGCAGGGGATCCCTCCCGACCCTGAAGGCATGTGCTCGGGGCAGAAGCTCGGGGGCAGGTCGTCGGGATCGAGTCCGGACGTGTCCCCCCACGGGAGCCCGCCCCCTCCCTCCCCCCTCTTATCGGTACGCCGTCCGGATGCCGTCCGGACGGTTCCGACAGGGGCGGCGGGGGTGGGATCTCCGAGCGCTTCGGCTTCTCCGGGGGTGTGTGATACCTCGATGTCACCTGGAAGTACTGCCGCCCGGCGACGACGTAGCTTCGAATGAAGCCGATCTCTTCGAGCACGAGCACGCTCGTCTCGATCACGTCCTCGCTCGTCCACTGATCGTTCGTGAACGCCTGCCCCTTGATCGAGCGGACGTTCAGCCGCGCCCGGCCCTCGTCGTCCGCCAGCATCCGCAGCGCGATCGCCACGAACCGCACGGTCGGCGTCTGTTCGCCGAGATCCTCGTCCTGCATCTCCTCCGGAGTCAGGAACCGTCGTTTCGTCATGGGCATAGCGCAGCGTCCCCGCCAAGATCGTGTCGACGGCGCGGTTCACGTCCCACCCGTCGACCCAGAAGCATTCCGTCCATCCGGACCCGTCGTGTGGGAGCAGGTCGGCTCCCTCGACGGCGGACGCGAACCGAGGCTCGAACTTCTTCCGCATGGCCTGCAGCGCGCCACGCTCCCACGACGCGGGTGTGTCCGGGTAGAACATCACCACGCGCGGGGAACCGACGCCGCGGCGGCACAGCTCCCGCAGGCGCCGCTCCGAGCCGCATCGTCCGACCTTCATCACGTCGAAGTCGGCCCAGTAGACCGCGTACAGGTAGGCGAGCTTCCGCACGGGTCACCCGTTCTCCTTCTGCTGGCGATCGTCGACCAGCGCCGTCGCCGCGGCCGCTCGGGACGGGTGCAGACCGGTAAGAGGCCCGCCGCGCCGGCGGATCGCCTCCCATCCGTCCGCGCCTCGCCGCACAGTGCCGACGTAGTCCCCGCGATAGGTGACCGACTGCAGGCCCAGCCCTGGCATCGCCGAGAAACGACACTGCGCTCCCGACGAACTCACCGAGTCACCAGCCTGGGGTTCACGACCGCCGGGGTCGTCTGGTCGATCATCATCTCGAGCTCAAGCTGGATTAACGGGTCACTGACGGGAGTGCCGAGCATCACGTACTCGACCCAGCGCCGACGGTCCTCCGGGTAGCGTCGCCGGTACATCACTCCCACCGCCTTGCAACGGGAGAACAGGACGCCCAGGTCACCGATGCGGCTCGCCCGTTCCTTCGCGCGCGCGCGATCCTCGATCGTCGCGTCCGCGAAGTGGGCCAGCGTGTAGCCCGCCGAACCGGACAGCCGCGCGATGCGAAAGTGCACTCGAAGCAGGAGAGAGCCTCCCGCGTTGTCGGAGTAGTAGACGTGGTTCGGGGCGTCGCTGCCGCTGATCCGGAGCGCCCCCTCGCGCATCTCGTCCTTCTGTGCCAACATGGTGATATTCATTTCGGTGCCCTCCTGGGGTGCTATACCCTCGCGTCCGGTTGCCGCCGGCGCGGGGGTTTCTTCTTGCGCGAGATCCGCTCGCGCGGCGGAGACGGTTGCGAACTCGCCGACGTCGTGGCCATGCATCAGGCTCGACCGCCGCCCGATTCGAGCGACTCGAGCCAGCGAAGGACGTCTTCCCGCAGGTATAGGCAGCGAGATCCCGCCTTGCGGAAGCGCGGGCCCTTCCCTTCCACGGCCCACCGAGCGAGGGTCGGCATCGAGATGCCCGTGAAGTCCGCCACGATTTTTCGGGTTGCCACTGCGGGTAGCTCCGCGATTTCGGATACGTCGCCACGACTATCTCCTGTCTTCCAATGACGAGCGACGTGACGCAAGATAGTCAGTCGCTGACTGTTCGTTGAAGTCTGCCACGTCATGCACGGAGTAGTCAACTGTGACGGTTGTCGATATCTGGGTATAGTCAGCGCGTGACTAACTCTGCCTCGCTCGCCGCCTGGGAATCGGAGTACGCGCTGCGCGTCGTGCATTCCGTGAACGAGCTCAGGAACTTCATGGGACTCTCCATCCCCGCCTTGCGGGACCGCCTAGAAGAGGTGGGGTGGAAAGTCGGTCTGGACACCCTCAATGGCATCCTCAGCACGAAGAAGCGCAAATCATTCAGCGTTGGCGAGATCTTTAGCTTCGCGAGCGCGCTGCGCGTGCCGCCCGAGTTCATCCTTCTCGGCCTGCCTTCGGCTGAGGACTTGCCTGAATCACCCATGCTCCCTGACGCGTCAGTTTCGGGAGCGTTGCGATGGTTGCGCGGAGCGTCCGATTCGGTGCTCCGTGGCTCCTATCTGAATCCGCTCGAGACGTACGCGCGCCTTCTCGCAGACATACGGCGAGAGAACGCCATCTGGCACCTCGGCGGGGAGGCGCGTGTTCGCGATGAGCCCGGCGGGAGCGTGCGGACCATCGATTACCTGATCGACCGCATGCGGGCGCAGCTCGATCATTGGCTTGCGAATATGACGGCCGGGGCATTGGTTCCTCAGCTCCCCGAGCCCCCGGCATCGTTGCGACCATACCTGGAGCGCCTCGAGTATCCGGACGCCCCCATAGCTGACTTGCTGGACGAGCGCACGGTGCGCGTCGTAGGCGAGGACATGGATCGTCTGGAGGCGGCGCAGCGAGAATTCGAACGACTGAAGGCCGCGAGCGATGGTCCGTCCACGAACGCCGCTGAGTAGCTACGGCGTCATCTCCGTCCAGGCCGTCGAGTACGTCGAAGGGGCGACTGGGCGGAGAGCGCTCCGGGTCAAGCCAGACGCCGACCGGCGAAAGCATCAGCTCTGGCGCGCCCGCACGAGATACCGATTCGAGGACGGAAAGTCTCGGCAGGTGGAGCGGTTCGGCGGGTCGGCCGCGAAGGCGGAGAACGCGCTCAAGGAAGCCCTCAAGACCGTACAGGCCTCGACCAGGGCGGACGTGAAGCGGGAGACCCGGCTCCGGGATCTGGGCGAGCGGTTCCTGGCGGCGAAGGCAGGCCGGGCGCCGCGCACGGTCGAGACGTACGAGCGTGCCGTCCGCAAGATCATCTCTCCCCGCATCGGAGACCTCGCGGTGAGCGAGGCGACCCCGGACAGGCTGCAGCGGTTCCTGGAGTCGATCACGGCCGAGGTGGGGGTGGGGACAGCAAAGACCGTCCGGTCCGTACTGTCCGGGATGCTGGGGCTCGCCACGAGGGCAGACGCCGTCCGGTCGAACCCCGTGCGGGAGTTGGCGCCGCTCGAGCAGAAAGCGCAGGGCGCAACCCCTATACCTCTCGCGGACCTCGCCGGCATCCTCGCGAAGCTCCGCGCTGACGAGCGCGCAAAGGCGATCGACCTCGTCGACCTGGTCGAGTTCGTCGCGGGCACCGGAGTCCGCATCAGCGAAGCGTGCGCGCTCGCCTGGGACGACGTCGATCTCGAGGCGGGCACAGCGACGATTCGGGCGAATGCCGTGCGCGCTACCGGCCGCGGCGTGATCCGGCAGACCCACACGAAGACGGACGCTGGCACGCGCCGCATCCGCCTTCCTGGGAGCGTCCTCGGCATCCTGGGCGACCGGCGCGTCCGCGGCGGACCGAACTCGCATGGGCTCGTGTTCCCGACCGTGCTCGGGAACCTCCGCGACCCACGCAACACCGCGAGGGACTGGGCGCTCGCCCGCACCCGGCTCGGGATCGCCGACTACACGTTCCACAGCTTCCGGAAGACCGTCGCAACGGCGCTCGATCAGGCAGGCCTCACGCCCCGCGACATCGCGGAGTACCTCGGGCACGCGGACCCGTCGCTGACGATGGGCACGTACATGTCGAAGACGGTCGGCGGAAACCGGGCAGCGGACGCCCTCGACGCGGTTCTCGGCGCGTAGGCTTGCACATCTGTCACATCTGTCTCATGCTTAGGCCATGCTCCGCCGTGCATTGACCGCAGCAGGAAGCGCGCGCCGTCTATGACGAAGGGGCGCCGGTAGAATCGACGCCCCTCGCCCCTCTCACCCCATCAGGTCAGCCCGTTGCAGCGGACTGTTCGACCAGATAGCGGTACGCGCATTCGCCCTTGCGGTCGATGCACGGCGGGAACGTAGCGCCCACCTCATGGTGGGTCACCTCCCCATACTGGTCAGTCCAGAATCCCGCGAACGGGACGCGCTGACCGGTCTTCCAGAGTCCATCGGGACCCTTCGGCTCGTGGTGCTTCACGCTAATCACCTCCTCTCGCGGTATCGTCTCGGCATGACACTGATCGCCTTCCCGACGGAGCGGGCTCAGCGAGCAGCCGGCGAGCGCACGTGCGTGTGCGGCTCGACGTGGTTCAGGCTCGAGCGAACGAACCTGCAAGGCGAACGAACCGGCGGGGTCGTCAACGTTGACGCCGACGGCCGGATCGTGGGGTGGTCGGGCGAGCTGCTCTGCAACGAGTGCGGCAGACACCAGTAGCCCCGACCGAATACGGCCAGGGCTGGATCGTTTCGCGGGGTCAGTGATGCACGCGATGCTCACAGGTCTCTACCTCAATCATGATCAGCAGCTCGTTCGCAAACATGTCGCGATCCCTCCCAAAGTCGGCTGACGGTCCTGGTGTGTGTGGTGGATCCGACCATAGGGAAGAGAACGCCGACCGAGGTTCCGACACGCCGATGCGCGGCTGTAAACGAAAGAACCCCCGCCCGGTGTAGGGCGGGGGTTCTGCTGATCGAGAGGTGAGCCTGCACCACACACGCTGACCTTGGGAGCAATTCTGAGTGTAGGAGCGCAGCGCCCGCAGTGTGGGACGACACGGGCGTGTCGCGAATCGAATGTGCGGGGTTTGTGCGGGATTTTGCACCCCATAACGACAGCAGCCCCGGCGGAAACCGGGGCTGATCTGGCGTATCTGTAGCGGGAGCGGGGCTTGAACCCGCGACCTCACGATTATGAGTCGTGCGCTCTCACCAACTGAGCTACCCCGCCGCGCGGCATCCGGTCTTCGAGAAGGATGCCTTGAGCCCCGAGTCAGGATTGAACTGACGACCCCTTCCTTACCATGGAAGTGCTCTGCCACTGAGCTATCGGGGCGTACCCGGATCACTCCGGGCAACTAGAAGAGAATATCAGAGCGAGGCGGCCTCTTCTAATCGAGGGAGTGACGCCCGGCGTTCGCGCGGAGCCACACGATCGGGTCGATGGCGACCGTACCGTTCATCAGGATCTCGAAGTGCGTGTGGGCACCGAACGAGTGGCCTGTGTTGCCCGTGTGGCCGATCACCTGGCCGACGTGCACGACATCCCCGGGCTTGACCTGCAGCGAGCCATACAGCATGTGGGCGTAGCGGCTCGAGACGAGCTGGCCGTCGATCTTGTGGTCGATCACGACGACGACACCGTAACCGCCACCGGCCTCTGTGGCCTCGCGGACCGTGCCGTCGGCGATCGCCTGGATCGGCGCACCCTCGCCCGGGACGAAGTCGGCGCCCTCGTGCATGACACCGTCACGCATGCCGAAGCCGTAGGTGATGCCGACACCCACGGCGAAGGGCCATTGGATGGCCGCCGACGTGTCGTTGACGTAGAAGTTGCTGGGGTTCTTGATGCCCGTGTCCGCCGCGACCTGCGCGTACGTGGCAGCGGAGTAGCCGTCCGCTCGATCGACGACCGCGGCCTGCGACTGCGCCGGAGCGACGTAAGCCTGGATGGAATCGCCGCCGACATCGCCACCGCCCACGGCGAGGTTCTGCGTCGCGACGGTTTCGGCGGACGCGACGTTCGCCGTGCCGTTGGCGGACGCGAGCGCGCTGACCGGCATCGTCATGCCGACGGTGAGGAGGCCGACGACGCCCATGACCCCGATGGAGAAAGAGGCGGCGGCGATGCGACGACCGTCACGCCGGCGGGGTGCGGCGGTCGCGGGAAGACCCTGCGCCACTGGGCGCGCCGCGGCGGCGACGGGCTGCTGAATGGCGGTCTCGCCCGTGAACGCGAACAGGCGTGCGGCGGCCTCGAACTCATCGGCGGTGTCATCCGCGACGACGGGCTTGCTTGCCGGCTCGGCCTCCTCGGCAGCCGACAGCCCCTCGGTGGCGTCGCTGGCGAGGCCGAGAACCGGCTCGTCGATTGCGCGCGATTCATCGACGGGGGTCGACGCGACGACGGTCGACGCGTCCTCGACGGGCGCGGGACGCCGACGACTCCGGCGTGTGACCGGAAGCGTGATCGGCGAGGTCGGGAGGGTCACCGGGGTGGTTGCCTCGGCGGCGTCGGAGCTCTGCAGGATCACGGCGACGTCATCGGAGCCGCGTTCGTCGACGACGGTGACATCGAGGGCGTCGGATGCCTCGGCCTCGGTCGTCGCGGCCGGCTCGGCGTTTGTCGTGACAGGAGCGGCGGAACGCGACGAGCGGCGGCGCGGAGCGGGGAGCGTCGGCTGAATCGTCGCGGCAATCACGGTCTCGACGATGGCGGCGGCGACCTGCTCGACGATCTCGGGCTGGGATGCGACCTCTGCGTCGACCGGTGCCGGGTCGAGGATGAGCGGCTCGGCGGCAGAATCTTCGACGACCACGGATGCCGCGGCAGTGTCCTCAGCAGCGGCGGGAGTGGTGCGGCGACGCCTCTCGGCTCGCGTCGGCTCGGTGGCGACGGGCGTGGCGGAGGGGCGACTGGATCGCCGCGTGCGGGCGGGCTCAGTCTCTGGGGCTTCTGACGGCAACGCGCGGGGGCTCTCGGTTCATGTCGCGGGCGCGACGGCTTCGGGCTTTCGGGCTTGCGCCATTTCCGCAGGTTCGGGTCGCGAAAATAACGAACAGGTAACTACCCTAACCCGGCCTGTCTGGGAATGCCATCAAGGCGTCGGCTTTCACAGCTCCGGTTCGAGGATCTCCTCGAGTCGGCCGTAGATCCCGGGGCTCGCGGCGATGACCATGCCCTTGCCCGGTCGCCCGCCCGGCGCGCCGCCGACCATGCCGCCGGCCTCCTCGACAAGCAGCACCCCCGCGGCGTGATCCCACGGGTTGGTGCCCTTCTCGTAATAGGCATCCATTCGTCCGGCGGCGACGGAAGCAAGATCGAGCGATGCGGCGCCGATGCGGCGGATATCGCGCGCGATGGGCATGACGCGGGCGAGCCTCTCGAGCGTGGGCCCGTGCGTGGCGGGGTCGTAGCCGAAGCCCGTGGCGATGAGTCCTCCGGCGGGGCCCACCTCGGCCGTGACCGCGAGGCGTTGCTCACCGAGCCAAGCGCCACCGCCGCGCAAAGCACGGAACATCTCCCCCGAAACCGGGTTGTAGACGACGCCGGCCACCGCGCTCCAGGTCGCCGGGTCGTCGGATCCTTCGACGGCCGCAATGCTGACGGCCCACGCCGGAATCCCGTACGCGTAGTTGACGGTGCCATCAATGGGGTCGACGACCCACGTGATACCGCTGCGGCTCTCCTGCGCCGCCGATTCCTCCCCGAAGAATCCGTCTTCGGGGCGCTCGCGCTTCAACTCGGCGCGGACGAAGGCCTCGACCTCCTTGTCGGCGGCGGTGACGATGTCGGCCGCGACCGACTTCGTGGCGATCTCCAGTCCCTCGCTCCGACGGCGGACAGCCAGATCCCCGGCTTCGCGGGCGATGCGGGTGGCGATCTCGAGCAGGTCTTCGGCGAGGGTCATGGCACCCACGCTATCGGGATGCCACCCCTGGGCGGTGTCGGACGGGGTCGCTAGCGTGGGCATATGAACCCCCCGGAGACCACTCGATACGACGTCGTCATCGTCGGCGGCGGGCACAACGCCCTCGTCGCCGCGGCCTACCTCGCGCGCGCCGGACGCTCGGTGGTGGTCTTGGAGAAACAGGATGCCGTCGGCGGCGCCGCCGTATCGGAGCGCCCGTGGGCGGGGGTCGACGCCCGCCTGTCGCGCTACTCGTACCTCGTGAGCCTGCTGCCGCGCCGGATCATCGACGATCTGGACCTGCGCATCGACCTGCGCCGGCGGCGATATTCGTCCTACACACCGGATCCCGCGGATCCCACGCGCGGCATCCTCATCGACACCCAGGATGCCGAAGCGACCGCCGCCTCCTTCACCCGGACGCTCGGCGACACCGACGAGGCCGAGCGGTTCGCGGCTCTCGGCGAGCGCCTCGCGCCGCTCGGTCGCGCCGTCTTCCCGACGATGACCGAGCCGCTGCCGACCGCCGACGAGGTGCGCGCACGGCTGGCGGACGACGAACTGTGGGTATCGCTGACGGAACGGCCGCTCGGTGAACTCCTGCGTTCCTCACTCGGCAGCGACCTGGCTCGGGGCATCGCGTTGACCGACGGCCTCATCGGCACGTTCGCGTCGTCGGACGACCCCTCCCTCGCACAGAACCGGTGCTTCCTCTACCACGTCATCGGCGGCGAGACCGGGCACTGGGACGTGCCGGTCGGCGGCATGGGCGCGGTGACGGCCGAGCTCGAACGTGCGGCGCGCGAAGCGGGGGCAGAGATCCGCACGGGTGTCGAGGTGATCTCGGTGTCGCCTTCCGGCGAGGTCCACACCGTGACCGATCGCCCCGAAACGTACGTCGGCGACGTGGTGCTCAGCGGGGTCGGGCGCGCGGTGCTCGCGCGGCTGCTGACCTCCGGTGGCACACCGACCGAGACACCCGAGCCCGAGGGCGCGCAGGTCAAGGTCAACATGCTCCTCTCGCGGCTCCCCCGGTTGAAAGACGCCTCCGTCACCCCCGAAGCCGCCTTCGCCGGAACCTTTCACGTCAACGAGACGATGACCCAGCTGGATGCCGCTTACGCTGCGGCATCCGCGGGTCTCGTGCCCGAGCCGCTCCCGGCCGAGATCTACTGCCACTCGCTGACCGACCCCTCGATCCTCGGCGACGAACTGCGGGCGAGCGGGGCACAAACGCTCACGCTCTTCGGGCTGCAGGTGCCGCACCGGCTCATCGACGGTGAGGATCGGGTCGCCGCCGGGGCGCGGCTCCTCGCCGCGGCGCAGCGATCGTTGGACTCCGTGCTCGCGGAGCCGCTCCGGGACTGCATCGTCGAAGGACCCGACGGCCGCTTGTGCATCGAGGCGCGCACGACGACCGACCTGGAGCGGTCGCTCGGAATGATCGGCGGAGACATCTTCCACGGCGGACTGTCGTGGCCATGGCTCGAGGGCGCCGCCGACGACCTGGGCGCCGCCGAGCGGTGGGGAGTCGAGACGGGGCACGCGCGGATACTGATGTGCGGATCCTCGGCCCGGCGAGGCGGAGCCGTGAGCGGCATCGGCGGTCAGAACGCGGCGATGGCGGCACTGGAGATCCTCCGGCGCGGGTAGGGCGGGTGGTGGATGCCACGCGGCCCGGGGGCGGGTGGCGGATGCCAGGCGGCCAGGGGGCGGGTGGTGGTGGATGCCACGCGGGCCAGGGGGCGGGTGTGCCACGCGGTCCAGGGGCGGGTGTGCCAGGGCGGGCCAGGGGCGGGTGGCGGTGGATGCCATGCGGGCCAGGCGGCGAGTGGCGGTGGATGCCACGCGGGCCAGGCGGGCGGGGCGTCGGCGCGTCAGCGTCCGCCTCGGGTGCCAGCGTTCGGGACGTCGAGTCCGGGGGCGCGGAGGCGGCGGGGCGACTCGGGCGTGCGTGGCTTGAGTGCCGGGCGGCTTCAGTCTCAGGGTTGGCTCGGATGCCGGAGCGTTGGGCGACGGGCGCGTGGGGAATGGCGAGCGGCTGAGGCATCCGGAGTCACGGCAATGGGGGCATCCGCGGCAGTGGACGAACGGGCGTCCCCGACTGGTGGATGCCGACAGCGACGTCTCGGGTGATGTCCGGGACCGCGAGGGTGAGACTGCCGCAATCATTCGAAGCTTTGTTCTAAACTCAAGCCATGCCCGCCACCCCGCCTCTCGACGCCGAATCGTCCGACGTCGAGCGGGAGCGCGTGCGGATGCAGGTACTCGTGCAATCGATTCGCGACGAGTCGGCGCGGGCGGCGCGCGTGCAGGCCTCGCTCGTGACGCTCCGCGCGGAGGCGTTGCAAATTGCGCTCGATCAGGTGGCGCGCTCACGCTCCCGGGAGAGCCGAGAGTGTGAGATGCCGGTTCGTTCCCTCGCGCTCGAGATCGCCGTGGCCACTCGCAGTCACGACCTCACTGTGCAGAAAGAACTCTCCGACGCACACACCCTGGTGGAGAAGTTTGCCGCGACGGTGGGCGCCCTCGCGGAGGGACGCATCGGGGTCCGTCACGCTCAGGCGATCCTGGAGACGGGGATCGTTCTCGACGATGACGCGACGCGCGCCGGGTGGGAGCAGGTCGTCCTCGCCCGCGCGGAGCGGGACTCCCCCGGTCGCGTGCGCGCTTTCGGGCGAGAGCTCGCGGAAAGCGTGCATCCGGTCGGGATGACGGAGCGGCACGCTCGTGCCGCCGCATCGCGCCGCGTGAGTGTGCGAGATCTGGCCGACGGCATGGCCGAGCTGAGCGTGATCCTGCCCGCCACGGTCGCCTACGGCATCCGCGACCGTCTGCGCCGGCAGGCCGCGGCGATTCGTGCCGCGGGGGCGGCCGGTGAGGCTGCGGGATCAACAGCCCCACCCGACCGCGGAGACGAAACGCTGAGCACCGATGCCCACGATGCGACAGACGTCGGGGCCGTCGACAACGGCGGGACGGTCGACGCGGAGGCCAGGGCGGACACAGACGCCGACGTGGGTGATCAACATCCGCATGACAACCGCACGCTCACGCAGATCACCGCGGATGTCTGCGCCGACCTCCTGCTGACGGCAACGCCCGCAATCGACCCGACGACAGACGCCATCTGCCCCGGAGGGCTGGGCGCCATCCGCGGACACGTGCAGGTCACCGTCCCGGTGATGACGCTCCTCGGCCGAACAGATGTGGGGGCGAGCATCGATGGCCTCACACCCATCGACCCCGAGACGGCGCGACGCCTGGCCGCGCACGCGCCCGGATGGGATCGCGTTCTGTGCGACCCGGTGACGGGGACGGTGCTCGAGGTCGACCGGTACGCGCCGACGACCTCGCAACGTCGATTCCTAGCCGCTCGCGACCGACACTGCCGCGCTCCCGGATGCCGTGCGCCGATCACGCGCTGCCAGGTCGATCACAACCACGAGGCTCACAAGGGCGGTCCGACCCGGCTCGACAACCTGTGCCACCTCTGCGTTCGTCACCACACGCTCAAGACGGAGACCGAGTGGACAGTCACCCAGGAGCCGGACGGCACGTTGCGGTTCCAAAGCCCTCTCGGACAAGACCATCGCGAGAAACTCCCCGGGCGGGTTCTGTTCGTGCCGGATGCCGATCCACCACCGTTCTGACTTGCACCCTGGTGATTAACGCCGTGCGGATCCACGCCGCGCGGATCCACGCCCAGCGGATGCACGCCGCGCGGATCCACGCGCCGGACGAGAAGCCTGACCCAGCCCGCCCGGCGACGGCCACAACCACAACCGCGATCACGCGCAGCACGCAACGACGAGGTGTCGCCGCCGCCTGGACTCGCGTCCCTGGGGAATCATCACGACCGCCCGGTCACGCCCCCCAGCTCAGACGGAACGTCAGACACGACGCCTGCCACCGCCCCGAGCCTGACGTCGGACCCAACGTCGGACACGACCCCTGCCACCACAGCCAGCGCTTCCGCCAGCCGCACCGTGGTCGGCTCGGCGTACCCGAGGACGAGACCAGCCGGAAGGTCGGTGGGCGCATCGGGGAATGCATAGGCACCGAGTCCGGTGACCAGCACTCCTCTCGCAGCGATTCGCGCCACCAGCCGCGACTCCTCCCCCGGCGACACCGCGGGAAGAAGCGCGACGGCGTGAAGGCCCCCGTTCATCGCCGCGAGCTGCACGTCCGCGACCGGCTCCAACGCCTCGAGCACGAGTCGCCTCCGATGGCGGTAGTCACGCCGACGACGGGCCGTGTGGCGGGCGAGCGATTCATCCGCCAAGTAGAGGGCGAGCGCGTGCTGCGTCACGGTCGACACCGACAGGTCGAGGTCCGCCCGCGTCTCGCGCAGGCGGTCGCGCACCGCTCCGGAGGCGACGACCCACCCGAATCGCAACGCGGGGCTCAGCACCTTCGACAGCGTTCCGATGAGGATCACCCCCTGCGGATCGAGCAGTCGGAGGGGCGGCAGCGGCGCACGGCCGTGCGGAAACTCACTGTCGTAGTCGCCCTCGATCACCATGGTCCCCGTGGCGCGCGCCCAGGCGACCAGGCGTGCACGCGCAGCGGCGTCGAGTCGGCTCCCGAGCGGATAGTGATGGTGGGGCGTCACGATCACGGCATCCAGGTCGTCGTGTTTCTCGACGGTATCGAGATCCAGACCTTCCCCCGGGGTGACGGGGAGCGGGACCATCTCGACGCCCACGCGTTCGAGGATCATCCGCACCCGCGGATAGCCGGGATTCTCCACCCCGAAGCGTCGGATGCCGTCCGGCCGCCGCGCCGGGAGTGCCAGAGCCGCGAGCAGCAGAGCGTCGCTCGTCCCGGCCGTGACGATCACATCGCCGGGGTCGACCACCACCCCGCGAGTGCGTCCGAGGTGACGGGCGATCTCAGCACGCAGGGCCGGCGAGCCCTGCTCATCAGAGATGTCGGACTCGGGATCCGTGGAACTCGCCCGGCGCCACGCCGACCGCCAGGCTGCGTCGGCGAGTCCGCGCGTCCCCGGCCGCCCGGGAAGCAGATCGATGAAAGCGGATGCCGACGCGGTCGGGGTCGTCGACACCAGCGCGGGCACGACCGCGTGGCGCGGAAGCGCAGCGACGATCGTCCGTGCCCCCGGCCGCGCGAGAAGGTATCCCTCGCCGACCAGAGTGTCGTAGGCGGCGACGACCGTCCCGCGCGCGACACCGAGGTCATCGGCCAGCACCCGGGTCGACGGCAGAGCCTCCCCCGCGGCCAGCCGCCCCTCGACGACCGCGGCACGCAGCCCCTGGGTGAGCTGCGTGTGCAGCGGCACCGACGAGGACCGATCGAGGATGCCGGCGGAGATCACGGATGCCAGTATCCCACTGGACCAATCAGCACCAAGGGAATCGGTCTAGGACTCGGTCCGCTCAAGGCGGTGCAATCAGAAGATGACCGACCTGCCGCTCACCCCACTCACCCGCGTCCGCCGCCTGCCGCACCACCAGGTCACCGACCGAGGCGCGCTCTACGACATCATCGACGGCGCCCTCGCGGCCACCGTCGCGTTCGTGCGCGACGGGCGCCCCATCGCCCTTCCGGTCGGAATCGGCCGCGACGGAGACGATGTCCTCATCCACGGCTCCACCGGCAGCGACTTCTTCCGCCGGATCGCCGACGGAACGCCGGTGTGCCTCACCGTCACCCACCTCCTGGGGCTGAAGTACGCCCGGTCCCTGTTCGACAGCTCGATGCGGTACCGCTGCGCGGTCGTGCATGCCGTGGCATCCGTCGTCCCTCCCGAGGAGAAGGAGGACGCCCTCCTCGCGCTGTCCGAGCACCTGATGCCCGGCCGGCCGGCGGAGGTCCGCCCCATGACCTCCCGCGAGCTCGCCGCCACCCTGGTGCTGCGCGTGCCCCTGGCCGAAGCCAGCGTCAAGGACAACGCCGGATCGGCGGTGGAAGAAGACGGCGACGGGGAGGACCGGGCGGTGTGGGCGGGACTGCTCCCGCTGCGGGTCGTCGCCGGCGAGCCGGTCACCTCGGCCCAGACGATCGCGGGCACGCCGGTCCCTGTGTCGGTCCGCCGTGCCGCCGAACGGGTGGCATCCGGCGGCACGGCGTAGGGAAGGTCAGCCCCGAACGAGCGGAGGGACCGCGTACCGACGGGGGGTGCCGAAGCGGTGGGCGGTGATGGATACCGCCTGCTCGCGCAGGAACGGCAGCAGCTCCACTTCGCCCGCGCGGGTCGGCTCACCCGCGTACAGCGCCACGGCGGGTGAGCCGGCGGTGTCCTCAGCGAACCGCTCGACCGAACCGCCGAGCAGACGAACCCGACCGCCGGCTCGCGCGAGTCGTGCCGCCCGGCGCGACCACGCAGCCGCGTCCTCGATGTCATGAGCGACGCCCGCGCCCTCGAGCCATGCCCGCACCGCGGGGGCCAGGTCGCGACCGGCACTCACCGTGACGGCCGAACCGGCGCGCAGACCGGCCGCCACGACACGCACCAGGGCCGCGTCGCGCGCATTCTCGAGCCGCACCGTCACCGGCACGGCGGCGTAGCGCAGCACGTTCTGCTCGGACTCCAACCCCGTGACATCGCGCGCCAGGGAGAACTCCGTCGCCCACGCCGCGGCATCCGAAGCCAGAGCGGATGCCAGCCACGCGCGGTCCCCGACCGGCACCGCCGCCGAGGCGGGTCCGGTGAGCGCGTCCGTACCGAGCGGCGTGTCGGACTCGGCATCCGTCCACGAACCGAACCCGAACAGGTAGTGCGGGCCGCCCGCTTTGGTGCCCGCGCCGACGGCGGACTTCTTCCAGCCGCCGAACGGCTGGCGCTGCACGATGGCGCCCGTCGTTCCGCGATTCACGTAGACGTTGCCGGCTTCGATGCGCGCCAGCCAGCGCTGGATCTCCGCCTCGTCGAGGGCGTGGAGCCCGGAGGTGAGGCCGTAGTCGATCGCGTTGACGATGTCGATCGCCTCGTCGAGGGTCTCGGCGGTCATGATCCCGAGCACCGGACCGAAGTACTCGGTGCGGTGGAACTCGCTGCCGGGCTGCACGCCCTCCCGGATGCCGGGACGCCACAGCCGGCCGTCATCGTCGAGGCGGCGCGGCTCGACGACCCAGCGCTGCCCGGGCTCGAGTGTCGTGAGGGCCCGCAGCAGCTTGCCCTGCGCGGGCTCGATGAGCGGTCCGACGCGGGCGGCGTGATCCCACGGCATCCCAACTTCGAGCGAGGTCACGGCGTCGACGAGCTGGTCGCGGAAGCGACGCGAGTGGGCGACCGACCCGACGAGCACGACCAGGGAGGCCGCCGAGCACTTCTGTCCGGCGTGGCCGAAGGCCGACAGCGCAACGTCCTTCGCGGCAAGGTCGAGGTCGGCGCTGGGGGTCACGATGACGGCGTTCTTGCCGCTCGTCTCGGCCAGCAGCGGCAGGTCGGGACGGAACGAGCGGAACAGTTCGGCCGTCTCGTACGCGCCCGTGAGCACCACGCGCTCCACGGCCGGGTGCGTGAGCAGCTGCCTGCCGAGGTCGTTCTCGGACACCTGCACGAGCGTCAGGACGTCACGGGGGACGCCCGCGTCCCACAACGCCTCCACCATGACCGCACCGGAGCGCTCCGCGAGAGCGGCCGGTTTGATGACGACAGCGGATCCGGCCGCGAGGGCGGCGAGAGTCGATCCGGCAGGGATGGCGACGGGGAAGTTCCACGGCGGCGTCACGACCGTCAGACCCACGGGCGTGAACCGGGCACCGTCGACACGGTTGAGGTGCCGCGCCTGTTCGGCGTAATAGTGCGCGAAGTCGATGGCCTCCGAGACCTCGGGGTCGCTCTGCTCGACGACCTTGCCGCACTCGGCACCCATCACCTCGATGAGATCGGCACGGCGAGCCTCGAGCACGTCGCCCGCACGATGCAGGATCTCCGCCCGCGCGTCCGCACCGAGGTCGCGCCACGCGGCGGCGGCGCCCGCGGCATCCCGCAGGCGCTCGTCCAGCACCGCAGCCTCGGTCACCGTGTGGGCGGCGATCGTGTCGGCGCCGAGACGCGACGACGCCATGCGTGCCACGATCCCGTCGGCCCAGACCCGGTTCGCGGCGATCGCGGGGTCGGAATCCGGCGTGTTGCGGAAGCCCGCGCGGGACGCCGGAACCGGAGCCGCGCTGCGGTCCTGGATCCGGTGCGACGCGGGAACACCCATGGGCATGTCGGCGAGCGACGCGAGGAACCGGTCGCGCTCGCGCGCGAACAGTGCTTCATGACTGTCGAGGTCGAACACCGCCGACATGAAGTTCTCGCTCGACGCCCCCTCCTCCAGACGTCGGATGAGATACGCGATCGCGACGTCGAACTCGCGAGGGTGGACCACCGGGGTGTACAGCAGGATCGACCCGACCGTCCTCCGGACGACAGCCTGCTGGGCGGTGGCCATGCCGAGGAGCATCTCCACGTCGATCCCGTCGGTCACCCCGCGGCGCTCGGCGAGCAGCCACGCCAGAGCGACGTCGAAGAGATTGTGACCCGCGACGCCGATGCGCACGTGCGCGGTGCGCTCGGGCCGCAACGCGTAGTCGAGCACCGCCTTGTAGGAGGCATCCGTCGCCTGCTTCGACGGCCACGTCGCGAGCGGCCAGTCGTGCACGTCGGCGTCCACGCGCTCCATCGGCAGGTTGGCCCCCTTCACGACCCGGACCTTGATCGGAGCACCCCCGGATGCCACCCGCGCGGCGGTCCACTCCTGCAGACGGATCATCGCGGCGAGAGCGTCGGGCAGGTAGGCCTGCAGCACGATCCCGGCCTCCACCTCGTGGAACTCGGCCTCGCCGAGGAGGGTCTCGAAGACCGCGAGCGTGAGGTCGAGGTCCTTGAACTCCTCCATGTCGAGGTTGAGGAAGGTGCCGGTCTCCTTCGCCACGCGATACAGAGGCCGGAGGGCCGTCACGGCATCGGCGACCGCCGCGTCGAACGCCCACGGCGTGTGCGGGGCGACGGTCGAGGACACCTTGATCGAGACGTAATCCACGTCGTCCCGGGCGAGCAGCCGCCGAGTGCCCTCCAGCCGGCGCGCGGCCTCCTTCTTCCCGAGGATCGCCTCGCCCAGCAGATTGACGTTGAGCCGGATGCCTTCTCCACGACCGCGGATCGCGGCAATGGCGTCGCCGAGACGGCGGTCGCTGGCATCCACGATGAGATGGCGCACCATCGACCGCAGCGCCGTGCGGGCGGCCGGAACCACGACCCGCGGCAGGATCGGCGCGGTCAGGGCGCCCAGGCGGATCGCCGCCTTCAGGTGCAGCGGCAAGAACCCGGGCACCAACGGCGCCAACCCGGCGAGGTTGGCAGCCGCGACCCGAAGGTCTTCGGGCCGGACCACGCCGTCGACGAACCCGACGGTGAACGCGAGACCGTTCGGGTCGCGCAGAACGCCCGCGAGCCGGGTGGCCGCGGCATCGACGGGTTCCGAGCGACTCTCGACGAGCCACCGGCGAACGAGGGCGACGGCGTCGTCGGCAAGGTCGGCCGGGGCGATCTCCGCGGGGGTGACATCGGTGAGCGACATGGGGGTCCTTCCTCGGATGCCCCCAGTGTGAGGTCGTTTTATGATCGACAAAAGCGATGATTTATGAAGAGTATTCTTCGACAAGAACGAAAGAAGAGGCGATGTTCGATCTGCGACGCCTCCGCCTGCTGCACGAACTCTCGATGCGGGGAACCCTCGCCGCCGTTGCCGAGGCGCTCTCTTTCAGCCCCTCCACGATTTCGCAGCAGCTCGCTCAGCTCGAACGCGAGGCCGGCGTGCCCCTTCTCGAACCCGACGGCCGACGCGTGCGCCTCACGGCCCAGGGCGAAGCCCTCGCCGCGCACGCCGCTCGGATGCTCGCGGCCGACGAAGCCGCTCGCGCGGAACTCGAGTCGCTCCAGCCGTCCTTGGCGCCCGTGCGCCTCGCCGTGATGCAGTCCGCCGCCCATGGCCTCGTGCCCCGGGCGCTCGACGTCCTGGCCGCGAGCGAGCCGCGCCTGCGCGTCGAGATCGCCGAACTCGCCCCCGAGGAGGGGCTCTTCGAAGTGGCCGCCCGCGGGTTCGACCTGGTCGTGGCCGAGCAGTACCCCGGTCACACGCGCGAGCAACGCGACCTCCTCGAGCGCCGCACCCTCGGGCGGGATGCCATCCGCCTCGCCGTCGCGAACGGTGACCCCGCCGGGTCGCTGTCCGACCTCGCCGATCGCGCGTGGGTGATGGAGCCCGAGGGGACCGCCGCCCGCCAATGGGCGACGCAGCAATGCCGAGCGGCCGGGTTCGAGCCCGACGTCCGTTTCGAGCTCGCCGACCTCACCGCGCACGTGAGGCTCGTGGCATCCGGTCACGCGGTCGGGATGATTCCCGCTCTCGTCTTCGGCGGCGACGAACCCGCCATACGATCGATCGACCTTCCCGAGCGGCCGCGACGAGAGATCTTCACGGCGGTGCGTCGAGGCACGGCCGACAGACCCGGCATCCGTGCGGTCCGGGGTGCACTGCAGGACGCGTTCGCGCGCATCCCCGTGATCAGCGACGAGCCAACGTCGCCCGGATGATCCGCTGCAGCGTGTCCGCGAAGGTGCTCGTGGCTTCCACAGGCTCCGATTCCACGACGTCGTCGAGGTCACGCGAGAACAAGTCCAACTGCGACCACGGCACGGCATCGAAATCCACCTCGAGGTGAATGTGGTTCACGCGCCGATCCTCGGTGTCGACCTCACGGCGCAGGAGCCCCCGCTCGACGAGACGGTCGACGAGGGTCGTCACCCCGGCCGAGGTCACGCCGAGGTGATCGCGCAGTTCGGACGGGCGGATGCCGGGTCTCTCGCGGATGCGCAGCAGAGCTCGCGCCTCCGTCTCGCTGACCCGAAGTTCAGCGCGCGCTGCCGCCTCTGCGGAGCGCCGCGCCTCGATGTAGGCGTCGAGCGCCGTGGAGAGTGCGGGGCGCGAGGACATGTCTCCACACTAGTGACAGCTGGTTAAACCTGTGAATATTTCAGTTAGTTATTTAACTGGATGAAATAGTGCTACCGTCGCGACATGGCCTCGCTTTATTACGGCACCGACGTCTCTCCGGTGACCTTCCCCGACCGGCTGCTGGCCTACGTCAAGGTGATCACCTCCACCAAACTCCGCCGCCAGGAGTCATTCACCCTCACGTGGTCCGGCGACCCCGACGTGGCGGGTCGCTCCTCCATCTGGCTGCACCCGTCCATCCCCCTCCGTTTCGTGTTCAGCTCCACCGAACCCGAACAGCTCGTGGGTGAGTACCTCCGCACTCTGGCCGACCAGGCCAACGCCTCGGCCGGCCTCGTCGTCGATCTGCGCACGTGGGAAGACGCTGAGCGCGCTGTCTCGCACGCCGCGGCTCCGGTGATCCCCGCCGCCCGACGCACCCGAGTGGTGCGCGCGGCCTGAAGCGGATCCGGGTGGCGCGGGACACATATCACGCGCGGAGCCGGGATAATGGCTCGAGCGCGTTCTGTGCGCCCGAGACGGAGTGTGCTGTGCCTGTACGTGATCTGCTCGATCTGCGACTGCTGGAACAGTGGCTCGATGAGTTCCGCCACCTGGGATACCTCACCGGGAGTGAAATCCGCGTCCTCCCGCAGCAGGACGAGACCGAGCTGAACCGTGGGCTGATCGTCGTGGACCTCAGCGAGGCGGCGACCATCACCTATCTCCAGCCGATCCCGGGCAGCGACGGGCGCTGGATGGCCACGATGGAGGCGCGCGACACGACGATCGAGCTCACTGCCGTCGCGATCGTGAACCTCGGCAACGAGCTCAACGTGCTCGGCGCCCTCGTGTCGTTTCTCGAGGCGAAGTCGCGCGCGCTTCTCGTCAACCAGTGACCCCCTGACGCGCGCATCGCGGGACGGCTGACCGCCCCGGGTATCGTGCCGGGGCGGTCAGCGCGTCAGCGCGTCAGCGCGATCTCATTCGGCGTGACCTCGAGGGTCGCGGTGGCCCGCACGTCACCGGTGGTGAGGTCGACGGCGTGGACCCTGTTCTTCGCGGGCTCGGTCACATAGGCGATGTCACCGCTGACCTTGATCGCCGGGTGCGCGTCCTGCCATTCGACCGGCCCCTCCCACGCATCGATGACCGGGAAAGCATCCGTGAAGGCCCGGGCCTCGGGGTCGAAGACGTGGATCGCACCGTCCGACGCGAGGACGTAGCCGAGGTCCCCCGGACCCCGCGCCAGATCGCGGAAGGTGTATGCGGCACCCTCGGGCATGTCGACGACGGTCTGCGTCTTGGTCGCGGTGTCGATGAGCGCGACCCGGTGCAGCAGGTAGCCCTCGGCGTCACGGTCGTCCTTGTAGTCGCCGAGGACCAGGGGACTGGTGTCGCTGACGAACAGGTTGCCGGTGCGCCCGTAGGGCTGATCCGGGGCGTCGACCTTGGTGATTCCGCCGCCCTCGAAGATCAGCGCACCGTCCTCGCATCCGAAGACGACCACCTCCCCCTGGGCGGTTCCCTCGCCGTGGACTCCCGGGCAGTCGGCGCTCTCGGCGACGGTGCCACCGGAGGGATCCTTCACCACGATGCCGGTGCGCCCGTCGGCGTTCCCGACCGTCGTGACGAACGAACCGTCCTCCAGCACGATCGAGACACCGTGGTGCGCCTGGACACCCGGAATCGTCTCCGTGTCCGGAAGGTCGTCCGTGGATGCCAAGAGCGCATCGGTGTCGAAGACGGTGGTGTCGCTCGTGCCGTCGGCGTACAGCACCGTCTTGCCGCCGTGGACGACGACGTGTCCGGCCTTCTCCGCCGGGAACACCAGGTCGGTGAGGACGGGGGCGTCCGTCGCCGTGCCGGCATCCAGCACCTGGAAACCGGCGCTGGTGGTCACCATGACATGCCGGCCGTCACCGGCGGAGTTCAGTCGCGTGAATTCCTCGGAGTCCACGTCACCGACGACCTCGAGCGTCTCGCCGTCGAGGACGACGATGCCGCCGGGGTAGGACAACGCGACGCGCGTGCCGGTCTCGTCCGCGGCGGACGAGGACGAGCCCGGAGCCGAGGCGCCGGAACAGGCCGCGAGTCCGACGGTCGCACCGACGGCGAGCGCGAGCACGCCCGCGCGTCGGAGGGAAAGGATGCGCATGTGATTCCTCTTTCTTCTTTCTCTGGTTCGGCCGGCCGCTAGGGCGACAGGCCGGCGGCGATGCGCTCCGTGTTGACGCGCATCATGGTCATGTAGTCGGGGGCGCCCCCGCTCGGCTCGGTGAGGGACTCGGTGTACAGCTCGGTCACGGTGACCTCGATGTCGGCCTCCTCGGCGAGGGCGCGGACGAGTCGATCGGGCTGCGAGGATTCGGCGAAGATCGTGCGCACCCCGGCGTCGTCGATCGCGGCGACCAGGTCGGCGAGGTCGCTCGCGCTGGGCGCGGCCAACGTGGTTCCGCCGGGGATGACGGCTCCGACGACGCGGAAGTCGAACCGCGCGGCGAGATAGCCGAACACGTGATGGTTGGTCACGAGGGCGCGCTGCACCGGCGGGATGGCCGCGAAGGCGGTGGTCATGTCGGCATCCAGCATCTGGAGCTGCCCGCGGTACACCGAGGACCGGGCGGCGACGGCCTCGGCATCCACACCGTCCATCCGTTCGAGGACGGGCGTGAGCGCCTCCACGACAGCGATCGTCTGCGCGGGGTCGGTCCAGAAGTGCGGATCGTCGGCGCCGTCGGCGTCGGTCGAGGTGTAGGGCAGAACGTCGACCGCGTCGCCCGCGACGAAGGTGACGACGCCCGCGTCGGTGGCGGCATCGAGGTGCTGCTGCAGCCCCTCCTCGAGTCCGAGGCCGTTCGAGACGACGAGATCGGCCGATCGTAGGCGCGCAGCCTCGGATGCCGAGATCTCGAAGGAGTGTGGATCCGCGCCGGGCCGCATGAGGGTCACGACTTCGACGTCCTCGCCCACCAGGTTCGACACGACGTCGCCCAGGATGTTCGTCGACACCACCACGAGCGGACGGTCGCCCTCGGCGGTCGCGCAGCCGGTCAGCGCACCCCCCGCGAGCAGCAGGGCGGCGGCGATGCGGAGCAGTCTCATCTCAGCGCCCCGTCTCGGCGAAGAACACGGGCGTGCGCTCGGTCGCGAATTCCCGAGCGATGCGCGCGTCGTCTGCGAAGTCGATCTCCCACAGCCGCCCTTCGACCGGGCCGTTCAGGTAGGCGCGCTGCTGATCCGCCACCAGGGTCACGGGGGCGCCGGCGGCGAGACTCTGCCCCACCAGGGGAACGGATGCCGCGCGCGCCGCGCCGGTCTCACCGTCGAGGACGAGCACACGCCCGTCCGGGGTCAGGGCGAGGACGTTCGCATCGGCGTCGTCGACCGCCGTCACCTGGACGATCGGCTCGGGCGCGGGGAGCAGCGTCCACGACCGAGCACGGGTATCGAGCATCCAGACGCCGAGATCACCGGCGAGCGCCGCCACGCGAGGACGCCCCTCGCGATTCGCGAACGCCGTGGCCCGTGCCGCCGGCACGCCCTCCGGATAGGGGATGCGCTCCACGACGGGTCGCTCGTCCTCGACGTGGACCAGGAGCGCGCCATCCCGGCATCCGATGACCGCCCCGACTCGGGTGGTGATGGTGCCGGCGGCATCGAGACACACGGCCGAGTCGCCGATCGTCGCGCCGTCGGACCTATGCAGCGTCACCTCGTCGGCGGACGCCACCGCGGCGAACGACCCGACGGGGACGACCATCCCGGGGCCGGGCTGACGCGCCAGACGGAAGGACTCCTCGACGCGTCCCTTGGAGAGCGCCTCGGTGTCGAGCAGGACGGCGTCTCCCGTCTCGGGGAAGAACAGCCCCGTTCCCCCGGTCGTCGAGGAGTTCGACGTCGCGACGGTTGCCGCCCCTCCGCCCTCGACGTCTCCCAGGTGCTGAGGATCGGCGCGGTAGTAGTGGAAGTGGTCGACGTGATCCCACGTCCACACCCCGCTGTCGACGACTGCGACACCCGTCTCGTCGATCGCGAAGAGGTACCGACCGTCGGTGTGGACCGCGAGCGGGGCGCGGACCTGTCCGATCTCGACCGTCGTCTCGTCGAGGAGGTCGAGGTGCGACACCCGCCCCTCCCCGTCGATCGAGGTGAGGCCGAGCGCCGGTTCGGCGAGTTCGACCGCCCCCTCGATCGCGCCGTGGGTGTCGGCCGTGGGCGGGGGCGCCGAACCGGTCGCCGCACAGCCGGTGAGCGCGAGGACCGCGACGAACGGGAGGGGGAACAGGCGGGGGAACAGGCGGGGCAACAGGGGGTGGAGCATGCGGTCTTTCTGAGTCAGGCCGGAACGGGATCGGGAGCGACGAAGCGGCGGACGACCTCGACGGACCGACGGAGGGCGAAGGACAGTCCGGCGGCGGCGATCGCGACGGCGGCGATCGTGGCGCCCGCCGCCGTCGCGGCGTGCCACGACACCAGCAGCCCGACGCCCACGGCGGCCGCGCCGAAGACGGCCGCGAGCGCCATGGTCGTGGGGATGCGCTCGGTCCACTGGCGTGCAGCCACGGCGGGGGCGACCAGCAGGCCGACGACCAGGAGCGACCCCACCGCCTGGTAGGAGGCCACGACCGCGAGGGTCACGAGGCCCACGAGGACCGTCTGCGCGACACGGGGCCCCAGGCGCATCACGTGCGCGACGCGTTCGTCGATGGCGAGGGCCACGAGCGGTCGGTGCGCCGCGGTGGCCGCGGCGATCCCGGCCGCCACGGCGATGACGAGGACGACGATGTCGCCACCGCCGATCGCGAGGATGTCGCCGAACAGGATCGCCGTGGCATCCGTCGCGAAGCTGCCCGCGTGGGAGATCACGATGACCCCGAGTGCCAGCATGCTGACGAACAGCAGACCGATACTCGTGTCGTACGAGAGCCGCGCCCGCCGCTGCAGCACGCTGATGCCCACGCTCATCACCACGGCGCTCGCCGCCGCCCCCAGCAGCACGGGCAACCCGAGAACGGTGGCCAGCGCCACGCCGGGCAGCATCCCGTGAGCGAGGGCCTCACCGAGGAAGGCCATCCCCCGCACGATGACCCACGTGCCGGCGATCCCGCACAGGACGGCCACCAGCACGCCCCCGAGAAGGGCGCGCTGGACGAACTCGAGCGAGAACGGATCGGTGAGCCAGGACACGAGGCACGACCGTATCTGTAATGAGAACGATTCTCAAACTCATAGAATGGATGCCATGCACCCCCGATCCGCGCCCCCGCCCCTCGCCGAGATCCGCGACGTCCGGGTGGACTACGGCGACACGCGCGCCGTCACCGACATCGATCTCGACATCGCGGCGGGCGCCCTGACCGTGATCGTCGGCGCGAACGGGTCGGGAAAATCCACCTTGATCGAGGTGCTCGCCGGCGTGCGGACTGTGACGGCCGGCTCGGTGCGCGTCGACGCGCGGGCACGCGCCTTCGTGCCGCAACGCACCGCCGTCGCCGAACGTCTCCCGCTGACGGTGCGCGACGTCGTCGTCGTGGGCGCGTGGGGACGCGTCGGTCCGTTCCGTCGCCTCGACCCACCCGCGCGGATGGCCGTCGACGACGCCCTGCGCCGTCTCGACATCGCGACTCTGGACCGCCGACCGTTCTCGGCGCTCTCGGGGGGTCAGAGGCAGCGCGCGCTCCTGGCTCAGGGCTTGGCGCGCGGCGCCGACCTCCTGCTTCTCGACGAGCCGACGACGGCCCTGGATGCCGCGAGCGCGGCACTCATCCGACGCGCCATCGGTGAGGAGACCGCCCGGGGGACGGGCGTGGTGTGCGTGAGCCACGACGATCGGCTCATCGCCGAGGCCGACGTCGTCGTGCGGATGGACGCGGGGCGGATCGTGGATCAGAAATCAGAGCAGAAAAGCGAAAAGCCCCGGTCTCCCGAGGCTGCCGCTCTTCTTCGCGGTGGCGAGTGAGGGATTCGAACCCCCGAATGCAATGCAGTCTGATTTACAGTCAGATCCCTTTGGCCGCTTGGGTAACTCGCCAGGTGCGCACCCGCCCGGCTTTCGCAGTCGACCAGAGGCGCGATCACCTACCTTACCCTCCCCGAGGGGGTGCTTCCAACACGGGTGGGGATCACTCCGGGATGCGCAGGAGCGCACCCTCGCTGCGGCAGGTCGCGGCCGCCACCTCCATCGCGCGGTCCAAGACGTAGCCCCAGGATGCCTCGTCCCCGGGCAGGCCGTCCCGCACCAGCGCCACGGTCGTCGAGAGCACCGCGTCGCCGCCGCCCATCGTGTCGATGATGCGACCGGGCAGATCGGCGATCCCCCGCGAGACGGTCAGCTCGCCGACGTCGATGGCCGCTCCCCCGGCGCCGTACGTGGCGAGAACGGCCTCCACCCCGAGGCTCGAGAGCTTCTCCCGCAACTCCTCCAATGGAGTCCCGTACAGCAGCTGCGCGTCATCCTCGCCCACCTTCACCAGCTGCGCGCGGGCGGCGGCCTTCTCGAAGCCGCGCACGAACGCGGCGCGGTCGCGGAGCATCCCCGCGCGAGGGTTGGGGTCGATGGCGAGCGGCACGGACGCCGCGGCATCCAACAGCGCGTCCGTCTGCTCGGCGTCGTCGAAGGGGAAGCAGCTCACCACGACCATCGGCGCGTCGGCGAGGGCGGCCCGCTCGGCGTCTCCGTACCGCACGCGTCGGTTCTGGGCGGCCTCGTTGAAGACGTACTGGGGCTCACCGCCGGCCGAGCGCGTGCTCACCGCACGCGAGGATCCGTGCTCCGAGGGACTGGGGAGCAGGACCACGTCGTGCTCCGCGAGGTACGCACGGATCTGCTCACCCGCCGCGTCGTCGCCGACCATCGCGATGAGCGACGTCGGGATGCCCAGGCGAGCGAGACCCACGGCGACGTTGAGTCCCGCGCCGCCGACGAACTCCCGCACACCGGCGTCGTCGCGCAGCTCGTCGATCAGGGCGTCGCCGATCACGACCACACGGCCGGTCACCGCTGGACTCCGGCCGTCTCGAGGATGCGGTCGACGAACGCCTCGGTGCGGCGCGTGGTGCCGTCGATCTTCAGATCCACGCTGGCACGGATCTCGCTCGGCGCGAGCGGCATCGCCAGACGCACGTTCTCGTGGCACGACAGATCGGCGCAGATGTAGGTTCCGACCGTGTCGCCGTGCTCTCCGGCCTCGCCGGCCTTGCGGGCGGTGAACAGAGCCACCTGATCGCCCGGCTGCATGGTGTGGCACAGGTTGCACATCGCCGACCGCGCCCGCGACTGTCCGTCGGCGACGCGCAGGACCACACCGGTGGGCTCCCCGTCCCGTTCGGTCACGACGTAGCCGCGCCCCCGGGTGCGGGGGTCGCGCCAGGCCAAGAAGTCGAGATGGTCCCAGTCGGTCAGCAGGAAGTCGTGCGGTAGGGACAGCACCCGCATCTCGTCCGGCGTCGCGTTGACGAACGCGTCGCGCACCTCGTTCTCGGTGAGTGCTCGCATGGCATCCGAGTCTAGAAGTGCACGAGACCGACCGGGCCGCAGCACCGACGCTCGGTAGAATCGAGCAATGGCCGACAGCTCATTCGACATCGTCTCCAAGATCGACCGCCAGGAGGCCGACAACGCCCTCAACCAGGCGCGCAAAGAAGTCGAGCAGCGTTACGACTTCAAGGGCACCGACGCCTCGATCGAGTGGAGTGGCGAGGCGATCCTGATCAAGGCGAACTCCGAGGAGCGCGCCAACGCCGTTCTCGACGTCTTCCAGACCAAGCTCATCAAGCGCGGCATCTCCCTCAAGAGCCTGGATTCGGGCGAGCCCGTCGCCAGCGGCAAGGAGTACCGCATCACCTCCACGCTGAAGGAAGGCATCTCTCAAGAGGATGCCAAGAAGATCGGCAAGATCATCCGCGACGAGGGACCCAAGGGCGTCAAGTCGCAGATCCAGGGCGACGAGCTGCGCGTGCAGTCGAAGTCGCGCGACGACCTCCAGGAAGTGCAGCGCCTGTTGAAGGCCGCCGACCTCGACGTCGACCTGCAGTTCACGAACTACCGGTAAGAACCCCGGAGGCGAAGGCCATGGCTGTCCGCGTCGACCTCAACATCTCACTCGACGGAGTCGCCGCCCCTGCGGATGTGTCGCCCGAGAACCCCATGGGGGCCGACTGGGGACTCCTCGTCGAGGACTACATGGCGACCCGCACGTTCCGCGAGCGCGTGTTCGGCGACACGTCCGGCGCGGGCACGACCGGGGTCGAAGACCGTTACGCCGCGGGCTACTTCGAGGGCATCGGCGCCGAGGTGATGGGGGCGGGGATGTTCGGCATCCATTCCTTCCCCGACGACCCGGACTGGCGCGGATGGTGGGGAGACGAGCCTCCGTTCCGCGTGCCCGTCCTGGTTCTGACCCACCGCGAACGCCCGCCGATCGAGTTCGACAACGGCACGCGGTTCGAGTTCGCGCAGACGAGCATCGAGGATGCCGTGCATCAGGCGAACGAGCTGGCGGCGGGCGCGGATGTGCGCGTCGGCGGCGGGGTGTCGACGGTGCGCTCGGCCTTGGCCGCCGGGCTCGTGGATCGCCTGCACGTCGCCGTCCGCCCCGTGATCCTGGGTCGCGGCACCCGGCTCTGGGACGATCTCGCCCACCTGCACACCGAGTACCGCGTCACGTCCGAGGTCGCCGAGAGCGGCGTCGTGCACGTGACGTTCGAACGGTGAGAACCCCCGAGGGTCGCCCGCTGTGCCCCACGTGCGGCGACCCGCTCCGGTTCGAGGTGCTCGACGACGAACGCTTCCTCGTGGCCTGGTCGTGCGTGAACTGCGGGCTGATCCGCACGACCGAGCCGAGCTAGCGGCTCAGTTGATGATCTCGGCGTTCCCGTCGCGCATCTGCGACAACCGTGTACGCCACGATGCGAGCGCTTCCGGGGTGAGGCGTGTCCAGTCGTCGCGCTGCGCCACGATCCGCAGCGGTGCCGCGCTGCGAAACGACCGCGTGGGATTGCCCGGGAACTTCTTGTCCGTGACGTTCGGGTCGTTCTCGAACTCGCCCGTCGGCTCGACCTCGTAGACCCGAGGCGGCCCATCGCCCGGGATGATCTCCGCCGCCAGCCCGGCCCCGTCGAGCAGGGCCGTGAAGTACACATGGTTCATCACGATCTCGGGCCGATAATTCGACCGGAATCCGGGGGTGAGGAGATCTCCCACGCCGAGCGCGGCCTTCGTCCCGTGAAAAAACGGACCGGGGTCGAGCGGGTCGTCCATGCCCGCAGTTTCCCACGCCGACGCCCTGAGTGGCGTCAGTACGTCAGCGCCGAGAGGACGGCATCCGCGATCGCCCGGTGCCCGGCATCGTTCGGGTGGAACTCGTCGCCAGCGCCGGCGAACGTGTCACGTCCGGCCGGGCCATGGAACTCCGCGTTCGCGAAGGCGTCGGCGAGGGAGACATAGACCCCGGCGTGCGCCACACAGGTGCGGGAGATGACCTCGTCGTAGGCCGCGCCGTCGGCGGTCCAGGTGCCGAGACAGAGCAGCCCAGCCCGGGGCGAGGTCGAGCGGATGCGATCGAGGAGACTCGCGTACTGCTGCTCGAAGTCGGCGAGTGGCGTCGGCACACCGACGTCGTTCGTGCCGAGCTCGATGACGGCCACGCCCACGTCCGCGGGAACGTCGGTCACGGCCGCGACGGTCGACAGCGTCTGCTGCGCCTGCGCTGCTCCCGTGACGTCGACGGATCCGATCCCGTCGGCGACGAGCTGGATGAACCCCCGGTCCTTCGTGGTGGCGAAGAAGCCGGCGGTGAGGGAGTCTCCGGCCACCAGCATCCGGACGCGGCCATCGCCCGCCCGCTCGATGAGCGCTGTCCCGGGCCGCGCGGTCGGAGTGGGCGTCGAGGTCGGTGTCGGCGTCGGCCGGGGGGCGGGGGTCGCCGTCTCACTCGGCCCGGGCGAGGCGAATGCCGGAGACGCCGTGGGCCGCGCATCGCGCGCGCCGTCCGTCATGACCGCCGCGACACCGATGGCGCCCGCGACCGCGACCGCGATGATCGCCACCGTCCAGGCCGTTTGGCGACGCACCGAGGGGGTCAGCCCTCGATGCCGTTGATCATCTGGTCGATCTCGCGCTCGGTCTCGCGTCCGATGGCGCGGTCCTCCTCCACCGAGGGCAGGTCGCTCTCGTCGTCGACCGACGGGTTCTCGAACGGCTGCTTCTTGTCGTTGTCCATGAACCGATGCTCACACGAGAACCGGCGAGCGGCGAGGGGGTTGCCGCGCGCCCTGGAAGTGGCGCCCGACTCCAGAACGTCGGCCGCCCGGGGGGATGTCCGTCAGCTCCGCGGCGGAGCGGTCGATGCACGCGGGATCAGCGTCGGCATGGTTCGCTCGATGCGCGCCACCCCGTCGGAATCCAACAACAGCTCCAGCGCGATCTCCGCGATGCGGTCGAAGTGCGTGTGCACGGAGGTCAGCGGAACCGGGAGGCGAGAGACGAGCGGGATGTCGTTGTAGCCGACGATGGACAGGTCGGTGCCGGCATCCATCCCGAGAGCCTGAGCGACCGCGGACACCCCGACCGCGAGGTTGTCGTTCGCCGCGAAGACCGCGGTAGGGCGATCGGGTCGGCCGAGCAGTCTCCGCGCGGCCTCGATGCCGTGATCGAGACCATAACCGGCGGCGAGCACGCGCTCGTCCGGCAGATCGACGCCCGCCTCGCGCAGGGCGCGTTCCGCACCTGCCCGCCGGTCCCGCCCGCTCGAGGTGAACCACGGACCCGTGATCACACCGATGTCGCGGTGACCGAGATCGAGCAGGTGCCGAACGGCCAGGTATCCGCCGGTCTCGTCGTCGCCGAGCGAGGACGGGCTCACGTCGTCGGTCCGCAGTGCCAGCACATGCGGAATGCCCCTCTCGCGCAGGGATGCCGGCAGGGCGTCGTCGAGGCGGGCGGTGGCGAGCACCACCCCGTCGACACCGCGGCCGAGGAGCGTCTCCGTCGCGCGCCGTTCCTCGTCCGCGTCGTCGCCGCAGGTGGCCACCACGGCGAAGTAGCCGCGACGGTGTGCGGCTCGTTCGACCGCCTCGAACATCATCGCCATCACGGCATCCGTGAGCCGGGGGACGAGGACGCCGATCGTCGCCGTGATCCCCCGCCGCAGGCTCGACGCCGAGACATTGCGTCGGTACCCGAGCTCGTCGGCGACGGCGCGGACACGGTCAGCGGTCGCCGACCGTGAGCGCGGCGTTCGGTCGTCGAGCACCCGACTCACCGTCGAGATGCTGACGCCGGATGCCACGGCCACGTCTTTCAGCGTGACCACGTGCCTCTCCGCGGCTTCGGTGTCGACCATGCGCCCTCCTTCCCGTCACGATACCCGTTCGATGAAAACCTTCCCGGGAACGATTCGACGAAATCCTTGACAGACGAAAGTTGCGAGGGCAAACTGCAAACGTTCCCGCAAACGTTCTTATCCAAAGAACGCTCGACGAAGAGACGAAGGAGACAACGATGGTCCTCGACCTCCGCGGCCTGAACCCCGCCCCCGTTACCCCGTTCACCCCTGACGGCGACGTCGACTACGACGCGATTCAGCGCTTGGGCTCGTGGCTCGGCTCGATCGAAGGCGTCAAGAGCCTCGTCGTCCTCGGCCACGCCGGCGAAGGCACCTTCCTCACCGAGAAGGAACAGCTCGACGTCATTCGCGCCTTCCGCGACTCCGTCGACGACCGGCTGCCGATCATCGCCGGCATCACCAAGGAGGGCAACCTCACCGCCGCACTCGAGGCCAAGGATGCCGCTGCCGCGGGCGCGAAGGGCGCCCTGGTCTACCCGTCCCACGGCTGGCTGCGTTTCGGATTCCAGCCGGGCGCTCCGCAGACGCGCTACCGCGCGATCTGGGAGGAGTCGGGGCTGGAGGAGATCCTGTTCCAATACCCCGACAACACCAAGGCCTCGTACGACCTCGACACGCAGCTCGAGATCGCCGGCCAAGAAGGCGTCAACCACACCAAGAACGGCGTCCGCAACATGCGCCGCTGGTACACCGAGATCCCGGCCCTCCGCGCCGCGTACCCCGAGCTGCAGGTACTGTCCTGCCACGACGAGTACCTGCTCCCCACGATGTTCGACGTCGACGGGCTGCTCGTGGGCTACGGCAACATCGCCCCCGAGCTGCTCGTCGACCTGATCGCCGCGGGCAAGGCGCGCGACTATGCCGCAGCGCACGCGATCCACGAACGCCTCCTCCCCGTGACGAAGGCGGTCTACCACCGCGGCTCGCACATGGAGGGCACCGTCGCTCTGAAGTGGGGCCTGGTCAACCGTGGCATCCTGGATCACGCCACCGTGCGCGAGCCTCTCCTGCCGCTGCCGGCGGGTGCCGACGCGGAGATCGCCGCAGCATTCGCCTCCGCCGACCTCGGCAGCGTGGTCGTTCAGGCCTGATCCCCTCGGGGGCGGCCCCGGACGGCCGCCCCCTCATGACCCATCACGTCAACGACGACGGAAGGACACACCCATGAGCGATCGCACCACTTCACGTCCCCCCGCGACCCCCGGCACCGGTCACGGCCGCATCTCGACCGAAACGATCCGCAACCTCGTCGGCGCGCAGAGCACGCGACGGACGTTCTGGCGACGCCTCACGCTCATCGGCCCGGCGTTCGTCGCCGGAGCCTGGCAGTTCGGCCCCGGCAACCTGACCACCGCGATGAACGCCGGTGCCCTGTACGGCTACACCCTCATCTGGGTCATCATCGTCTCTACCGTCCTGATGATCTTCCTCACCGACATGAGCGTGCGGCTCGGCATCCGCACCCCTGTGTCGCTCATCTCGTCCATCAAAGAGGCGTACGGCACGTGGGCAGGCGTTGTCGCCGGCATCGGCGTCTTCCTCATCACTCTGTGCTTTTCGGTCGGCAACGCCGTCGGCTCCGGCGTCGGCCTCGCAATGCTGCTGCCGGGCACATCACCGGTGATGTGGACGGTCATCTGCACGGCGCTGGTCGGCGCGATCCTGCTGCTGAAGAAGATCTACGGCGTCGTGGAGAAGATCCTCATCGCCATCGTCGCCCTGATGGCGTTCTGCTTCATCGCCTCGGCCTTCGCCTCGAACCCGGACTGGGCGGCAGCCGGAGCCGGACTCGTCCCCGTCGTCCCGGGCGGCGCGTGGCTGCTGATCATCGGCCTCGTCGGCACGAACTTCTCGATCAACGCGGCGTTCTTCGCCTCCTACGGCACGAAGGCACGCAACCGCGAGGAGAGCGAGTACCGAGACATCACCATCGTCGATACGATCCCCGGCATCGTCGCTCCTGGCATCATGACCGCTCTCGTGATCGTGGTGTCGGCCTCGGTCCTCGGTCAGACCGGTGCCGACACGCCCGGCGCTTTCACGGGTCTCGCGCGCATCTTCGAACCCGTGGCCGGTCCCGTCGGAGCGTGGATCTTCGCGCTCGGCTTCTTCGGCGCGGCATTCTCATCGATGATCCCGAACTGCATCGCCGGCGGAACGCTGCTGTCGGATGCCATCGGGCGCGGCGCCTCCGCCGAGACGCTCACCGCCCGCCTCGGAAGCGCTTTCATCCTGGCGTTCGGCATCGCGGTGACGATCGCCTTCTCCGGTAGCTCGCCGGTGCAGCTCATCGTCCTCGCTCAGGCGCTCACGGTGCTGTTCGCCCCGATCCTCGCGACGGTGATCATCCTCATGGCGAACAACCGGAAGCTCATGGGACCGCTCCGCAACCGCTGGTGGCAGAACGTGCTCGGTCTCGTCGGCCTCGTCGCGGTCCTGGCCCTGTCGATCCGCCTCCTGGTGAGTCTGGTCGCGGGGTGAGGTCCGCCATCGAACGGCCCGTCCCGTAAGGGGCGGGCCCTTCGCCGCGTCAGCCCCGGAGGCTGTCGTCGCGCCACTCCACGACGACGACCTCGCCGCGGGCCGCGCGCTCCTCGCGGTCCCGTAGTTCGACGCGCCGGATCTTGCCCGAGATGGTTTTCGGCAGCTCGGCGAACTCGATCCGCCGCAGGCGCTGGAACGGCGCGAGATTCTCCCGGGCGAAGCGCAGGATCTCCAGCGCGACCTCCTCCCCCGGCTCGTGACCGGACGCCAGGACGACATAGGCCTTCGGCACCGACAACCGCAACGCGTCGGGCGCTGGGACGACCGCTGCCTCGACGACCGCGGGGTGCTCGATGAGCACGCTCTCCAGCTCGAACGGGCTGATCTTGTAGTCCGACGACTTGAACACGTCATCGGTGCGGCCGATGTAGGTGATGCTGCCGGTCTCATCGCGTCGCGCGACATCGCCCGTGTGGAAGAGGCCGCCCGCGAAGGCATCCGCGTTGCGCTCGGGGTCTCCGACGTAGCCGGTCATGAGGTTGAGGGGGTGCTCGGTGAGGTCGAGGCAGATCTCCCCTTCGGCGGCGCGTTCGCCCGTCAGGGGGTCGACGATCACGACCGGGCAACCGGGGAGCGGGCGTCCCATCGACCCGGGTACGAGGGCCGCACCCGGCGTGTTCGCGACGATCGCGGTCATCTCGGTCTGCCCGTACCCGTCTCGGATGTCGAGCCCCCACGCGCGCTGCACGTGGGCGATGACCTCGGGGTTGAGCGGCTCACCGGCCGACACGACCTCGCGCAGCGCTCCGCGACGGCCCGTCAGGTCGGCCTGGATGAGCATGCGCCACACGGTCGGCGGTGCGCAGAACGTCGTCACGCGATCGCGCTCGAGTTCGTTCAGCAGCCGATCGGCTGAGAACCGCGAGTAGTTCAGCGCGAGCACGGTGGCCTCGGCGATCCACGGCGCGAAGAAGCAGCTCCACGCGTGCTTGGCCCATCCGGGCGAGCTGATGGCGAGGTGCACGTCGCCCGGTTGGAGTCCCAGCCAGTACATGGTCGACAGGTGCCCGACGGGGTACGACGCGTGGGTGTGCTCCACGAGCTTCGGTTTCGACGTCGTGCCCGAGGTGAAGTAGAGGAGCAACCGGTCATCGGCGGTGGTTCCCGGATGCCGGGCGGGCTCGGCATCCACCAGGAACGCGTCGTCGTATCGTGCCCACCTCGGCCGCGCCTCGCCCAGGACGATCCGGCCGAGACCCTCGGGCGCATCGTCGAACTTGTCGGCATCCGCCGAGCCGACGATCACGTGGCGGATCTCGGCGCGCTCAATGCGGTCGGCCAGATCGCCGGGACCGAGTGCGGTCGTCGTGGGCGCGATCACACCACCGAGCTTCATGATCGCGAGCATCGCCTCCCACAGCTCGACCTGGTTCCCGAGCATGAGCAGCACCGCGTGACCCTTGCGGACACCCCGGGATGCCAGCCACGCGGCGACCTGGTCGGACCGCCGAGCCAGCTCGTCGAACGTGCGCTCATGATGCGTCCCGTCGTCGTCCACGACGATCAGAGCCGGTCGGTCGTTCCCCCGCGCCATCGGATCGAACCAGTCGATCGCCCAGTTGAAGGGCCCCTCGATGCGCGGCCAGGCGAACGCCGCAGCGCGGTCGGGGTCGGTGCGGGCGGCGAGGAGAAGATCGCGGGCAGCGCGATACTGCTCCGTCGGTGTGGTCGAGGGCATGGGGCTCCTTGTTCACCCTCTACGCTAACCACCCCAGCCACCGCTCGAGCGCGTCGTACGCGGCATCCCGCGGGCTCGACTGCGACAGGAAGACGTCGTGCAGGGCGCCGTCGAGGCGGACGATCGTCACCTCGCGGGCGATGCGCGTCGCCGCGCGCGCGATGTCGTCGACGACGAGTACCGAGTCCGACTCGCGCATCGCCTGGCTCCACGAGAGCGCCGACGTGGATCGGGCCGACAGCAGCACGAGCGCCGGGCAGCCCACCTCGACCCCGGATGCCACCCGCGCATGGCCCGAGACCACGGCGGCGAGCCACCCCGGATGCGTCGGGAAGCCCCGCTCGGGCCGCCAGCCGTCGGGGCTGTCGGGAAGTGTTCCGACCTCGCGCTGCGCACGGGTGTAGAACCCGAGGTCGACGACCGGGTGCATGCCGAGCGGATCGATGCGGGCGCGGGCGTTGAGGATCGGCGCGAGCGCCTGGCGCCCCAGCGGACCGAGCTGCAGCTCCAACCACGGACTGTTGAGCACGAGGGCGTGGGCCCGTCCGGGATGCCGCGAGGCCCACAGGGTCAGCGTCAGGCCGCCCGTGCTGTGCCCGAGGAGCACGAGGCGCC
Organism: Microbacterium canaveralium; assembly: GCF_047238045.1. Classification (NCBI taxonomy): domain Bacteria; kingdom Bacillati; phylum Actinomycetota; class Actinomycetes; order Micrococcales; family Microbacteriaceae; genus Microbacterium; species Microbacterium canaveralium. The sequence goes on from NZ_JBDFMA010000003.1 coordinate 2,651,204, forward strand.
GCCCGTGCGCCTCGGTGCCCATGACAGCCAGGGCCGCCTCGATGTCGGCGTCGTACACGTCGAGAGCGGCGACGTACCCGCGCGTCTGCCCCGGCCGGATGCTCCGCCCGTACTTGCGCAGGTCGAGCGCGTGGAACCGCGCGCCGCGATCGGTGAAGAAACGCGCGAGGTCGGTCTGGAAGAAGTAGTCCGACCACCCGTGCACGTACAGCACGTCGATCTCGCGCCACGCCCCGAACAGTCTCGCGCCGGGGTGCGGCATCGCCCGCACGAGTGTCGCGACGACCTCGCCTTCGTCGTCCGCTCCGAGCGGCAGAGTCCGCTGCTCGAACCCCGGGCCGAGGAGGTCCGGATGCCACTCCCCGTTCGCCTCCGCCATGGCCTCAGCCTAAGGGCGGGTCGACGCGGGTCACTCGCCGCGGGAGATCGCGATCATCTCGTCGCGCGGGACCACCTTGATGCGCGCACGCTCGTGCGGGGCGCCGAGGGCCATCTCGTGCTCGTCAAGACGGTGCCAGCCCTCGAGGTCGGTCCAGCGCACACCGCGCTCGGCCAGAAGCGCCGGAATGGCCTCCTCCTCGGGGTGCGCGGGCCGCCACCACTCGCCCTGGTCGTTGATGACGTGGCGCACCGTCTCCATGGCATCCGACTTGGTGTGGCCGATGAGGCCGACCGGTCCGCGCTTGATCCACCCGGTCGCGTAGAGGCCCGGCATCCGCTCGTTCGAGTCGGATGCCATGACCTGACCCTCCTGGTTGGGGATCACGCCGTGGCGCTCATCGAACGGCACGTCCTTGAGCGGCGAACCGAAGTAGCCGACGGCGCGGTAGATAGCCTGGATCGGGACCTCGCGGATCTCGCCGGTGCCGACGACGCCGCCCTCGGCGTCGGGCTTCGTGCGCTCGTACCGGAACGCGGACACGCGGCCCTCGGCGTCCGTGACGACTTCGAGGGGCTTCGCCCAGAAGTGCAGGTGCAGGCGGCGGGAGGCGTCTCCTCCGGCGTTGTTCACGCCCGGGCGGGTGCGCCACTCCTGCAGGACGCGGTCGATGACCTTGACCTGCTTGTTGGTCTGGATGGCGGTCAGGGATGCCTCGTCGTAGTCGAAGTCCTCGTCGTACACGACCATGTCGACGTCGCGCAGCTCGCCGAGCTCGCGCAGCTCGAGAGGGGTGAACTTCACTTGAGCGGGACCGCGGCGACCGAAGACGTGCACGTCGGTGACCGGGGAGGCCTTGAGCCCCTGGTACACGTTGTCGGGGACCTCGGTGGGCAGCAGGTCGTCGGCGTGCTTGGCCAGCATGCGGGTGATGTCCAGGGCCACGTTGCCGTTGCCGATGACCGCGACCGACTCTGCTTCGAGCGGCCACTCGCGGGGAACGTCGGGGTGACCGTCGAACCAGCTCACGAAGTCCGCCGCGCCGTACGATCCGTGGGCGTCGATCCCGGGGATGTCGAGGTCGGCGTCGCGGATCGCGCCCGTGGCGAAGATCACCGCGTTGTAGTGCTGCTTGAGGTCATCGAGCGTGATGTCGGTGCCGAAGTTCACGTTGCCGAAGATGCGGATGTCACCGCGATCGAGCACCTCGCGCAGAGCCGTGATGACGCCCTTGATGCGCGGGTGATCGGGCGCGACGCCGTAGCGGACCAGACCGTACGGGGCGGGGAGCTGCTCGAACAGGTCGATCGACACGTCGAACTGGCGCTCGGCTTTCAGCAGGATGTCGGCGGCGTAGATGCCGGCGGGGCCGGCGCCGACGATGGCAAGGCGCAACTTCGTCATGGGGGTCCTCTCGATCGTGATCGGGGGGGGGTGGAGAAGGGTCAGGCGGAACGGTCGGCCACCGCGCGGGCGAACCGCGTCAGGGCCTCGCGGACGGCACCGTCCGGTAGGGGCGCGAGCGCGTCGATCGCGTCCTGCGACCACCGATGCGCGAGGTCGAGCGTTTCGCGCGTGGTCTCGTGCTCGCGCAGCTCGGTCAGGGCGTCGTCGAGGATCGCGGGGTCGGCGCCCGCGGCGATGCGGTCTTGACCCTCGTCGATGCGTGCTCGCAGGTCGGCGGACGCCTGATCGGATCGATGGCCGAGCAGGAGGTACGGCATGGTCGGCACGCCCGCGCGCAGGTCGGTGCCGGGGACCTTGCCGGTCTCGGACGGGTCGGGCGAGAGGTCGATGACGTCGTCGAGCAGCTGGAAGGCGACGCCCGCCTTCTCTCCGAAGACGACCATCGGGGCCTCGAACTCCTCGGGGGCCCCCGAATAGATCACGCCGGACTGCGCGGCCGCGGCGATGAGCGAACCGGTCTTGTCGGCGAGCACGCGCAGGTAGAACTCCACCGGCTCGTCGCCCTCCTGCGGGCCGACGGTCTCGTGCATCTGCCCGAGCACCAGCCGCTCGAAGGTGTCGGCCTGCAGCTGGATCGCGCGCTCGCCGCGACGGGCCATGAGCTGGCTGGCGCGCGAGAAGAGGAGGTCGCCGGTGAGGATGGCGATGTTGTTGCCCCACACGGTCTGCGCACTCGGGACACCGCGGCGCTTGTCGGCGCCGTCCATGACGTCATCGTGGTACAGCGAGCCCAAGTGGGTCAGCTCGAGCGCCGTGGCCACCTCGACGACCTCGGTCGTCGTGCCCTCGCCCAGCTGCGCGGTGAGGATCGCGAGCATCGGGCGCACGCGCTTGCCCCCCGCTTCGTACAGGTACCGGGCGGTGACGTCGGCGAGCCGATCGGCGCTGCGCACCTCGCGTTCGAGGGTGCTCTCGACGCGGTCGAGACCGGCCTCGACGGTGGCGAGCAGGGTGCGCGCACGGAGTCCTGCGAAGATGCGGTCACTCAGGCCCAGCTTGCCCGACAGGCGGGTGCCGGCCGCGGGCGGTCTCGGGGTCACGGTTTCAGCCTATCCTGGCGCGGTCCGGGGTCGCCGTCGGTATCTCGACGGTTGACAGGCCATGCTCTCTCGGGGCTACGCGCCGGGGTTGACACCGCGGTGGAGCGCCACGATGCCGAACGTGAGGTTCCGATACGCGACATCGGCCCAACCGGCGTCGCGCATCCACGCCGCGAGCGTCGGCTGGTCCGGCCAGTCGCGGATGGACTCGTTCAAGTAGTCGTATGCCTCGGCGTTGGAGCTCACGGCCTTGGCCACGACCGGCAGCACGCGGTCGTTGTAGAAGCGGTACAGGCCGTTGAACGCCCGGGACGGTGGATGCGAGAACTCGCACACCACGATGCGCCCTCCGGGCTTCGTGACCCGGCGGAGCTCCCGCAGGGCGCGGCGCGGGTCGTTGACGTTGCGCAGCCCGAACGACATCGTCACCGCGTCGAACTCGGCATCCTCGAACGGCAGGTCGGTGGCATCCGCCTGCACGAACTCCAGGTTCGGGACGTTTCCGTGCCGACGACGGCCCTCCGCGATCATGCCGCGCGAGAAATCGGCGGCGATGACGTGGGCGCCGCTGGGGACGAACGCCATCGACGAGGTTCCGGTGCCGGCGGCGAGGTCGAGGATCCGCTCCCCGCGACGCGGGGCGACGGCCCTCAGGGTGGCGACGCGCCAGAACCGGTCGTTGCCCAGGCTCAGCACGGAATTCGTCCGGTCGTAGGCCGCGGCCACCTGATCGAACATGCCGCTGACGCGCTGGGGGTCCTTGCCGAGATCGGCACGGTTCGGGTCGCTGCTCACCCGTCGAGTCTAGGCGCGGGCAGCGGCCTCGTCCTCGGGTTGCGCGAGGTCGGCGAGACGCTGCAGCCACGGACCGGTCACGTCGTCGGAGAACGGGGCCTCGCCCGCACGCACGCGGCGCTCGAGGTCGACGGCCACGGTCTCGAGGTGGTCGACGATCTCGGCGGGGTACCCGTACTGGACGCGGTGCTCGTCCCACTCGTCGCGGTCGTCGATCCACGTGCCCCGTTCGTCGGTGCGCCGCACGACGTCCAGATCCATGTCGATGCCGACCGGGGTGCCGGCGTCGTCCCATCCGGCATCCCACGCCAGGTCGATGTACACCGCGACCGGATGCGGAGCGGCGTTGTGCGTGAACGCCCAGTCGCCGCTCGCAGGCACCAGCGTCACGTTCGGCTCGCGGCAGACGAACTCGCGGCCCGGGCGGACGCTGCGCCAGCCGACGCGCTGACCGAACCAATCGCCCCAGCTGTCCGAGCCGAGGTAGACGCAGTCCTGCTCCCAGTGCGGCGACCCGTCCCATTTGCGCCAGCGGAACACGAGTCGGGTGCCGGGTGCGGGGCGGGAGGTCATGCCGCGAGTCTAAGTCGCGGTCTACTGTGGGAAGGTGCAGGAACCGGCGGATGATCTCGTCCCGCGTCTGCGTGTCATCACGCGCGAACTCGCTCCCATGGAGGACGTCCTCGACTACACCACCGGGTACGACCCGCTGTTCTGGAGCCGCCGGGGCGAGTCCCTCGCCGGCTTCGGCGACCTCCTGACGATCCGGTACACCGGCGCACAGCCCGGCGACGCGACCATCGCCGATCGATGGCGGCGGATCGCCGCCGCGGCCGAGATCGACGACCCGGTGGGACTCCCGGGCACGGGGCTCGTCGCTTTCGGTTCGTTCGTGTTCGACCCGCGGTCGGAGCGCGAGAGCGTCCTACGGGTGCCCGGCACGATCGTCGGACGCCACAGCGGGCGGGCCTGGGTCACGCGCCTGGCGTTCGCCGACACCCCCGATGAGCCCGAGCCCGATCTCCCGCCCCGCTCCCCCTTCGGCCCGCACTGGTCGGCGACGCTCGGTCCCGGCGAACAGACGGCCGAGGGGTACCAGGATGCCGTCCGCCAGGCGATCGAGGCCGTGCGCGCCGGTGAAGTGGGCAAGGTCGTGCTCGCGCGCGACATCGCCGGGACCCTTCCGGCCGGCTCAGACCTCCGGCGACTCGTCCGCTCCCTCCTCGAGGGCTACCCGGACTGCTGGGTGTTCGCCGTCGACGGTCTCATCGGCGCGAGCCCCGAGACCCTCGTGACCGTGTCACGCGGCACCGTGACCGCGCGGGTGCTCGCGGGGACCACCGCACGTGGCGGCGACGCCGACAGCGACGTCGCGGCAGCCCTCGCGCTCACCGAGAGCACGAAAGACCAGGAAGAGCACCGCTTCGCCGTGCAGAGCGTCCTCGCCGCGCTCCGCCCGCACACCGCGGTGCTCGCCGCCGCCGAACAGCCCTTCACGCTCAAGCTCCCCAACGTCTGGCACCTGGCCACGGACGTCGAGGGCGAGCTGTCCGAGGCCGCCTCTTCGCTCGACCTCGTCGCGGTGCTCCACCCGACAGCCGCCGTCGCGGGCACCCCGACCGCCGCGGCGATGGAGGTCATCCGCAGGCTTGAGCCGTTCGACCGCGGCCGTTACGCCGGCGCCGTCGGGTGGATCGGTGCCTCCGGCGACGGTGAGTGGGCCATCGCCCTGCGCTGCGCGCAGATCGACCGCGCCGCCCCCTCGGCGGCGACCGCGCCCATCACGGCCTATGCGGGTGCGGGAATCGTCGCCGACAGCGTGCCGGAGTCGGAGCTGCTGGAGACCCGCGTGAAGTTCCGGCCCATCGTGGAGGCCCTGGCCTAGGACTGGGCGAGGCGCTGCTTCTCGGTCGCCACGTCGTAGTCGGCCGCGGGCCACTGCGGGTCGATGTCGGTCAGGGCGCCGATCAGCAGTCGCTGGACGGCCAGCCGCGCGTACCACTTGCGATCGGCGGGCACGACGTGCCACGGGGCGATCGGCGTCGAGGTGCGCTCGAGCGCCACCTGGTAGGCATCCATGTAGTCGTCCCACAGGGCGCGCTCATCGACGTCCGACGGGTTGTACTTCCAATGCTTGTCGGGTCGCTCCAGGCGTGCGGCCAAGCGCTCGCGCTGCTCGTCCTTCGAGATGTGCAGCATGACCTTCACGACACGGATGCCGAGCTCCGCCGCCTCGGCTTCGAAGGCGACGATCGCACCGTAGCGTCGCTCGATCTCGTCCGCCGGCGCGAGCTGACGCACCCGGCCGATCAGCACGTCCTCGTAGTGCGAGCGATCGAAGACCCCGAGGCGCCCCGCATCGGGCAGCCGCTTGCGGATCCGCCACAGGAAGTCGTGCGACAGCTCCTCGGCCGTGGGCTTCTTGAACGAGGCCAGCTCCACGCCCTGCGGGTCGACGGCCCCCACGACGTGCTTGACGATGCCGCCTTTACCGGCGGTGTCCATCGCCTGCAGCACGAGCAGCACGGAGCCGGTGGCGGTCCCGGCGACACTCTGGGCGAAGAGGCGCTCCTGCAGATCGGCGAGGGGCGCGACGCCCGCCTCGAGGTCCGCCTTGCCCTGGTCTTTGTCGCCTTCGTATCCGGGCGTCGAGCGAGTGTCGACGTCGGCGAGGACAAAACCCGGGGCGACACTCAGGGCTTCGGCGGCGGGCGTGGTCCAACGGCTGTGCGAGCTCATCGACACATCGTGCCCCGCGGCAGAGATCCGCGCCAGGAGGTTGACGAACCCGCTCAGCGGTCGAGCGGCACCTCGATGAGCTGCCGACCGCCGGTGGGCGAGGTGAGCGCCTGATCGAGCGCGACACGCGTCGTCACGCGGTGATACTCCCACCCGTACGCGAGGGCGAGCTGCTCGAGCCGGACGCTCTGCGGCGTGAACTGCACGCGCTCCATCGCGTCCGCCGCCGCGACCCCGGCGACCTCGAGGCCGTCGAAGATCGTGCCGCCCCCGTCGTTGCCCACGACCACCTGGAGTCGCGGCTCGGGTTCCCCGGGCGGGAGAAGCAGAGCGCCGACGTCGTGGAGGAAGGCGAGGTCGCCGAGCAGCACGCGCGTGACGCCCGGCCGCTCGGCATCCTGACTGGCGAGGGCGACACCCGTCGCGGTCGCGATGGTTCCGTCGATGCCCGCGAGCCCGCGGTTGGCGTGCACGCTGACCTTCTTGCCGCCGAGCAGCTCGTCGGCGACGCGCACGAGACGCGACGAGCCGAAGACGAGCCGGTCGTGCGGCCACGTCGCGCGCCACAGGGCGTCCACGAGCGCCGCGCGATCGACGGGGGCGCGCATCACCTCGACCTCGGCGTTGATCGCCCCGAGTCGCTCGTGCGGCACGGCGGACGACAGTCCGTCCGCGTCGGGCGCGGGCGGGCTCAGATCGACGGCAGCGGCCCGCGAGGCACGCATCCACTCCCCCAGCCATTGCCGATCGGCCACACCCGCGACGCGGACGGCATCCACGGAGTGCGTCGCGCCGTTGAGGTTGACCGGCTCACCGGGGCCGCGCACGGCGATCACCTCGACGTCGTCCCGGCCGAGGAGCCTCGCGACCTCGCGGCTCAGGGTCGGGTGGCCGAACACGACCACCCGTTCCACGCGACCGCCGAGTTCCGGCTCGCGGAGCAGGGCGCGATACGCGTGGACGATGTGCCGCCCGAAGCGTGCGCCGCTGACGATCTCGGCGACGAGCGGCAGGCCGGCGTGGTGGGCGAGTTCTTCCGCGGCGGGTCCGGCATCCGCTCCGGCGACGACGATCGTGCGCGGACCCGGCTCGAGGAGGAAGGAGACCTCGGGCTCCGGAGCCACATCCGCAACGCCGATGCCGCCGCCACCCTGGTACAGCGCGCCGGACGCGTCCTCGTCGACGAGACCCTCCGCGGGCACGGCGCGCGTGGCGCGCTCGACGAGCCAGTCCGGCGCCGCGCCGGCGAGGGGCTCACGCAGCGGCACGTTCAGGTGCACGGGCCCGGCCGGACGACTGCCCTCGCCGCACGCCGCGGCCAAGGCCGTCGCGGCCACGTCGTCGAACGCGGCGGTCTGGGGGTCGCTGGCATCCGGGTCGGCCACCTCGGGGACGGGGAGGTCGGCTTCGTACCGCGCCGCGGAGCGGAACAGCCCGAGCTGACGCGTCGTCTGGTTCGCGCCGATGCCGCGCAGCTCGGGCGGACGGTCGGCCGTAAGCAGCAGCAGAGGAATGCCGGAGTGGTGAGCCTCGAGCGCGGCGGGGAGGAGGTTGGCCACGGCGGTGCCCGACGTGCAGATGACCGCGGCGGGGATGCCCGTCTCGCGGCCGATGCCGAGCGCGGTGAAGCCCGCGACGCGTTCGTCGATGCGGACGTGCAGCCGTACGAGACCGGCGCGTTCGAGTTCGGCCGCGACGAGGGCGAGCGCCTGCGACCGTGAGCCGGGGCTCACGACGAGGTGGCGGACGCCGCGCGCGACGAGACCGGCGAGGAGCGCCGCAGCCGCGTCGGTACTCGGGGCGTGGGCGCCCCGTTCCCCAGACGTCACGGTCAGCCGACGGCGCCGCGCTGACCGCGCGTGTCGTCGTCGCCCTTGCCCGGGGTGTCTCCGGGGCCGTCGTCGTCGGGCTTAGGGGCCGGGCGAGTCTCGCTCGGGTCATCCGCCTCGGAATCGAGCTCCGCGAGCTCTTCCTCGAGACGCCGGATCCGCTCGTCCTGATCGGCGCGGGCCCGGGCGGACAGACCGCCGAGGAACTCCGGGTCGTCGTCGGGCGCGCGTCGCGGCGCGGGGCCGCCCGCGCGGCCACGACCGACGAGGAACCACAGGATGCCGCCGAGCACCGGCAGAAGGATGACGATCGCCATCCAGGCGGGCTTGCTGACCCCGCGGTGGCGTCCCGCCGGTTGAACAGCGCAGTCGACGATCGTGTAGACCCAGAACGCGGTCGCCACGAGCGCCAGGATCAGCAGCAGGCGTGCCATGCACTGATTCTACCGGCGCTGCGTGGGCGACGGCCGGGCACCGGGGCGCCGCGGAGCGGTCGTAGAGTGGGAGTATGCGTGCCCGTTCCGCCCTGGTCTATACGGTGCTGCGGCTGCTGGCGTTCCTGGTGCCGCTCGGCATCCTGCTGCTGTTCCCCATCTTCCGCGAGCTGCCGTGGCTGGCCGCCGTCTTCGCGGCACTCATCGGGCTGAGCCTGTCGCTGCTGTTCTTGCGTCGGCCTCTCGACCAGGTGACCGGCGACCTCGCCGAACGCCGCGCGGCAAGCCGCCGCACGGGCGCCGAGCGCGATGCAGACGCAGAGGACGCCGTCATCGACGCGACGCGCGACGACCGGCCCGACGCCGAGCGCTGAGCGCTCAGGCCACGAGAGCCCAGAACACGACCGCGCCGTACGCGACCGAGGTGAAGCTCGTCACCTGCAGCGCGACGATGAGTTCGCGCGGCGCGCGGTAGGTCCAGACGATGAGGATCGCCGACAGCGCGCCGAGCAGCGCGATCAACGTGAGCCAGGCGATCGGATACACCAGCGCGAGGAACACGGAGATGCCGAACGGTGCGAGCACGAACACCGTGAAGAGCACCTGGGTCGCGCGCCGGCCGATCAGCACCGACAGGGTGCGCTTGCCCGCGAGCCGGTCCTGGTCGATGTCGCGCAGGTTGTTCGCGAGGAGCACCGCGCACGCCAGCAGACCCGCCGCGACGGCGCCGAACCACGCCTCCTGCGGCAGCGACTGCACCTGCACCCACGTCGTGCCGAGGGTGGCGACGAGACCGAAGAAGACGAAGACGAAGACCTCGCCGAGCGCGTTGTAGCCGTACGGGCGCTTGCCCCCCGTGTAGAACCACGCGGCGACGATGCACGCGGCGCCGACCGCGATCAGCCACCACTGGCCCGTACGGATGACGAGCGCGAGACCGACCACGGCGGCGAGCGCGAAGAACGCCAACGCCACGATCAGCACCGTGCGCGGCTTCGCCTTCTTTCCCCCGGTGAGGCGCCCCGGGCCCACGCGCACGTCGTCGGTTCCCCGGATGCCGTCGCTGTAGTCGTTGGCGTAGTTGACACCGATCTGCAGGGCGAACGCGACGGCGAGGCACGCCAGCGCGATGACCCAGTGCAGCTGATCGTCGACGAGGGTCGCCGCGCCGGTCCCGATCAGCACCGGAGTGATCGCCAGCGGCAGCGTGCGCAGTCGCGCCGCCGCGATCCAGTCTCGCGCGGTCGCGGGGGTCGCCGCACGGGGAGCGGGGCGGTGGGCCTTCTGGGGGTTGCCGCCGGGACGCCGCTTCGGGGCCGGACGCGAGCGCTTGCGAGACTGTGCTGCCACGGAGGGAAAGCCTAATTCTTCGCGGAGCCGAACCGTTGCCGCAGGGCGGCGCGATCGGGCTTGCCGGATGCCAGGAGCGGAAGCGCCTCGAGGAAGACGAGGCGGGAGGGACGCGCCACGGGACCGACCGCCGTGGCGACCGCTGCGCGGACGCGATCCAGCGTCTCCCGCTCGTCCATGCCCGCGGCCTCGGGCGCGACGACGACGGACCCTTCGCCCCAGCGAGCGTCCGCCACGGGGATGACCACGGCGGACTCCAGGCCCGGAAGCCCGCGCACCGCGGCCTCGACGCGGTCCAGCGAGACGTTGACGCCTCCCGAGACGATCACGTTGTCGAGCCGCCCGGTGATCCGCAGCACTCCGTCGGCGAGGTCGCCACCGTCACCGGTGCGGTACCACCGGGTTCCCGCGGCATCCGAGGGAAAGACCTCGGCCGTGCGGTCCGGGTCACCGAGGTAGCCGTCGGCGAGCGTGGGCCCGGAGATGCGCACTTCGCCCGCCACGATCGCGAGGTCCACCCCGTCCAGCGCGACTCCGTCGTACACGCAGCCGCCGCTGGTCTCGGTGGAGCCGTACGTGCGCACGATTCGCGCTCCCGCTGCCTCGGCACGCTCGCGGAGGGCGACGGGGAGGGCTTGTCCGCCGATGAGGATGCGCTCGAACGACCGCAGCGCCCGGGCGATGTCCGGGTCGTTCTCGGCCGCGTCGAGCAGCCGGTGCAGCTGTGCCGGGACGAGCGATGTGTACGTGGGGACCCGCGTCCCGTTCTCGTGCGACGCCATCCCGAGAGCCGCGGCGGCGAAAGGCTCCGGCCGGAACGGTCCGGCCAGGATCGCCGGCTCGCGCCCGGCGACGAGGGCCCGGACCAGCACCTGCACGCCGGCGACATACGTCGCGGGCACCGCCAGCAGCCACGCCCCCTCGCCGATCCGGGCGGCGGTGGCGAACGCACTCGCGATGAGGGCGTTGCGTCCGATCGCCACGGACTTCGGCACCCCCGTCGAGCCCGACGTCGTGATCACCGCCGCCGTCCCCGCCGGGACCTCGGCGGGCAGCCCGTCGCCCGCCCCGAGCGCGACCGCCGGCCCGGCCCCGAGGACCGCGTGGCGCAGCGCCCGCAGCACATCGCGCGGATCGTCGGATGCCACCGGCTCGAGCCTCACGTCAGCTCCGTCCCGCGGCATCCGGAGATCAGTAGTGCCACGGGACGCCCGACCAGTCGGGGTCGCGCTTCTCGAGGAACGAATCGCGCCCCTCGGCCGCCTCGTCGGTGCCGTACGCGAGTCGCGTCGCCTCCCCCGCGAAGAGCTGCTGGCCGACGAGCCCGTCGTCGACGGCGTTGAACGCGAACTTCAGCATGCGGATCGCCGTCGGCGACTTCGTCAGGATGGTGCGGGCCATCGACAGTGCCTCACGCTCGAGGTCGACGTGGGGCACGACGCGGTTCACGGCGCCCATCTCGTAGGCGCGCTGCGCCGAGTACTCCTCGGCGAGGAAGAAGACCTCGCGCGCGAACTTCTGCCCGATCTGGCGCGCGAAATAGGCCGAACCGTACCCGGCGTCGAAAGACCCCACGTCGGCATCCGTCTGCTTGAAGCGACCGTGCTCGGCGCTCGCGATCGACAGGTCGCACACGACGTTGAGCGAATGACCGCCGCCCGCCGCCCACCCCGGGACCACGGCGATGACGACCTTCGGCATGAATCGGATGAGGCGCTGCACCTCCAGGATGTGGAGGCGCCCCGCTCGGCCGTGGTCGGCGACGGCCGACTCGTCATCGGAGTACTTGTACCCGTCACGGCCGCGGATGCGCTGATCTCCGCCGGAGCAGAACGCCCATCCCCCGTCCTTCGGGCTCGGCCCGTTGCCGGTGAGGAGCACGACGCCGATGCGATGATCCTGCCGCGCGATGTCGAGGGCCCGGTACAGCTCGTCGACGGTGTGGGGCCGGAAGGCGTTGCGCACCTCGGGACGGTCGAACGCGATCCGCGCGACCCGACCGTCGTGCGTGACGTGCGCCGTGATGTCGGTGTAGTCCTCGGCGCCGGGCGCCAGGGTCCACTCAGCGGGGTCGAAGATGTCGGAAACGCTCACCCGATCAGCCTAGGACGCGGGGGTGTAACCTGGTCGATCCCGACGATCGGAGTCATCATGACGAAGAAGGTGTCGATGTTCGGCCGGATCCGCGAGTACTTTCTCGGGGCCCCGCGCCACGACGAGTCCGAGGATGCCCGGCGCTCGATGAACCACCAGAGCGATGCCGCTTATTACCAGGGCGAGGCCGTGAAGAACTGGACGGGCACGTCCGGCGGGGCGCAGTTCAAACCCTGAGAACGGCGCCCCGACACAAGCGGGGCGCCGTCACTGTCAGGCGTTCTTCGAGTCGCGCCAGGCCAGCCAGCGCTCGATGATCGAGTAGTCCCAGTCCGGACCGGAGAATCCGAGCGTGAAGAGACGCGTTCCCGCGCCGTACAGCGCGTCGGCGACCGTCTCGTCACGGTCCTTCAGCTCGTTCGAGACGATGAGGCCGGAAAGGTCGCGGCCCTCGGTCTCGGCCCAGCGCTCGATGACGCCGAACTTGTGGGGCAGTTCGTCGGGCGTGACGAAGCTGTGCCAGATGTCGGCGTGACGAGCGACGATGCGCAACGTCTTCTGCTCGCCCTTGCCGCCGATCATGACCGGGATCTTGCGCGTCGGCGCCGGGTTCAGCTTGCCCCACCGCTCGACGATCCGGTCGAGGTCGCTCGCGAGGGCGTTCAGACGCGAGCCCGCCGTGCCGAAGTCGTACCCGTACTCGTCGTAATCGCGCTGGAACCAGCCCGAGCCCGTACCCAGGATGAAGCGGCCCGTGTCACTGCCCTTCTTGCTGATGTGGTCGACCGTGCGGGCCATGTCGGCCTGAAGGTCGGCGTTGCGGTAGCTGTTGCAGTTGACGAGCGCGCCGAACTCCACGCGCTCGGTCTGCTCGGCCCACGCGGAGAGCATCGTCCACGACTCGAAGTGCTCACCGTCGGGGTCGCCGTAGAGCGGGAAGAAGTGATCCCAGTTGAACAGGATGTCGACGCCCATCTCTTCCAAACGGAAGACGGCGTCGCGGATGTCGGAGTACTGCACGTGCTGCGGCTGAATCTGGACGCCGAGCCGGACCGGGGTGTCGAAAAGCATGGCGTCAGCCTATGCCCGGCCCCCGACACCGGGAGGGGTGGACGCACGTCGGCCGGGCACGTAGCGTGGAGGACCCGGACGATCGGAGTCATCATGACGAAGAAAGTGTCGATCCTGACGCGAGTGCGCGAGTTCCTTCTCGGTACGCGTCGAACGCACGAGCAGGCCGAGGCCGCCCAGAAATCGCTCGATTCCCAGAAGGACCTCTCTTCCTACACCGTCGAGCGTCAGACGTCCTGGTTCGGGACTTTCGGCGGCGGCGGCCCGCGCTGAGCGACATGATGAGGGCATGAGCACCGTCGCCCTCCCGTCCCTCACCGACGTCCTCGCCACGGCCCGTGTCGTCGCGCTTCCTCTGGCCACACGTTTCCGAGGAATCCGCACGCGCGAAGCCGTCGTGTTCGAGGGCCCGGAGGGGTGGACGGAGTTCTCGCCCTTCGTCGAGTACGCCGACGCCGAGGCGGCGACCTGGCTCGCGGCGGCCCTCGACTTCGGGTGGCATCCCACCCCTCCACCGGTTCGCGCGACCGTGGCGGTCAACGCCACCGTGCCCGCGGTGGCGGCCGCCGAGGTGGACGGGGTCCTCGCCCGGTACGACGGATGCCGGACGGCCAAGGTCAAGGTCGCGGAGGCCGGGCAGGTGCTCGCGGACGATGTGGCGCGGGTCCGCGCGGTCCGCGCGGCGATGGGTCCCGAGGGCCGCGTGCGCGTGGACGCGAACGGCGGCTGGAACGTCGACGAGGCCGAACGCGCCGTGCACGCCCTCGCCGAGTTCGACCTCGAGTACGTCGAGCAGCCGTGCGCCGAGGTCGAGGAGCTGGCGGAGCTGCGTGAACGCATCGACTACCTGGACATCCCCATCGCCGCCGATGAGAGCGTCCGCAAGGCGGAGGACCCGCTGCGCGTGGCCCGCGCGGGTGCGGCCGACCTCCTCGTGATCAAGGCGCAGCCGCTCGGCGGCGTGCGCGCGGCTCTCGCGATCGTGAGCGAGGCGGGTCTGCCGGCGGTGGTGTCCAGCGCGCTGGACACATCGGTCGGGCTGTCCATGGGCCTCGCTCTCGCGGCGGCACTCCCCGACCTCGAATACGACTGCGGGCTCGGCACGGCGGCGCTGTTCACCGAGGACGTCGTCGCATCGCCCCTGCGTGCCAGCGCCGGATCCCTGCGCCTGGAGCGGGCGACCCCCACGACCGCGACCCTCGACCGGGTCGAGGCCCCCGCCGAGCGGAGCGACTGGTGGTTGCAGCGCCTGACGCGGTGCTACCGGGTGCTGGAGGCGGACCTCACTCGAGGATGAGTGTCATGAGGTGCGAGAGCCGCGCGGCGAGCTCCGGCTGAGCGGCCCGAGGGTCGCGGCCGCCGATGAGCGCATACTCGGTGGCCGAAACCCACATCGACAGAAGCATCTCGGTGGCCGCCTCGGGGGAAACCCGCAGCCTCAGCCCTCGGGCCTCGGCGACGTCGCGCACGAGCTGTGAGACGTTCTCGGACAGCCCGCGATCCAGTGCGAGATATGCCACGGCGAAATCCGCGTTGCGCAGTGCCTGCGTGCGGATCTCCGCGTTCAGCAGGACGTCGAGACGATCCTGGGCGGCGATCTCGAGCACCTGCTGGACGAGATTGCGCACCTCGGTGCCCGGCTCGAGTCCATCCGCTTCCAGCGAGGCGATGCGCTCCCGCAGCGTCGTCAGGGTGGTCTCTGCGGACCGTTGGCACAGCGCGAGGAACAGCTCCTCCTTGGAACCGAAGTTGGAGTAGAACGCCCCGCGGGTGAACCCGGCGCGCTCGCAGATGGCCTCGACCGACGAAGCGTCGATCCCTTCCTCGGCGAACATCTGGGCCGCGGCATCCAACAGCCGGGTGCGCGTGTTCTCGCGTCGTCGCGACGGCGCCGGTGCCGTGTCGGTCATGCCGTGCTCCTCGTGCTTCACGGACGAGACTCAGCTTGAAGGCCCCATCCCGTGACACGATACATTGTTGTATCCGATACGGTGCTGTATCGATCAAGCCGCCGACCTCGGGAGCAGCCACCGTGTCCACATTCCTGTACACCCTGGGTCGCTGGTCGTTCCGTCACCCGTGGCGCGTCCTGTCGGCCTGGCTGCTGATCCTGGTGCTCGCCGGCGGCGGCGTCGCGCTGTTCGCCAAGGGAACCGACAACACCTTCGCGATCCCCGGCACCGAGTCGCAGGCCGGGCTCGAGATGCTCTCCCGCACTTTCCCCCAGGTGAGCGGTGCCGGTGCCGACATCGTCGTCGTCTCCGCCGACGGGGCGAGCGTGCGCGATCAGCCGTACCAGGATGCCATCGGCACCACGATCGCCGACATCGAGAAGCTCGACTTCGTCGAGGCCGTGACCAACCCCTTCGACGAGCGCATCTCGGGCGGGGTGTCCGACGACGACCGCGCCGCGATCATCCGCATCCAGTTCTCCGGCGAGGCGACCGAGGTTCCCACCGCCACGGAGGACAGCCTGCGGGAGGACACGACCTCCCTGGCCGCCGACCTGCCGTCGGGGTCGCAGGCGGTCCTGGGCGGTCAGCTCTTCGCGACCGAGATCCCGGGCGCGAGCCTCACCGAGGCGCTCGGCGTGGTCATCGCCGCGATCGTGCTCATGCTCACGTTCCGTTCGTTCCTGGTTGCCGGGATGCCGCTGGCCACCGCGATCCTCGGCGTCGCCCTCTCCGTCGCGCTGATCTTCGTCGCCACCGGATTCGCGACGGTCTCGTCGACGACGCCGCTGCTGGCCGTCATGCTCGGTCTCGCGGTCGGCATCGACTACGCCCTCTTCATCGTGTCGCGACATCAGGACCAAGTGCGCGGCGGAATGGATCCCGAGGAATCCGCGGCCCGCGCAACGGGGACGGCCGGCTCGGCCGTCGTGTTCGCCGGCATCACGGTACTCATCGCGCTCATCGGCCTGAGCTTCGCCGGCATCCCGTTCCTGACCACGATGGGCGTCGCCGCGTCGGTGGCCGTCGCGATCGCCGTCTGCATCGGGCTGACGCTGACGCCCGCGTTCCTCGGTTTCGCCAAGGGCCGGGTCGTCGGCTGGCGCCGGAAGAAGGCGGTCACGGCCGAGAAGCGGTCGCACGGCCCCGCCGCCCGGTGGGTGGGTCTGGTGACTCGGCATCCCGTCGTCACGTCGGTGTCGATCGTCGCGGTGCTCGGCGTGGCCGCCATCCCGGCCGGAAGCCTCGCCCTCACCCTTCCGACCGCCGGGCAGCTGCCCCCGGGCAACGAGGCGCGCACGGCCTACGAGCTGACCGACGAATACTTCGGCCCCGGGGCGAACGGCCCGCTCATCATGACCGGCACCATCGTCACGTCGAACGACCCGCTGACGCTCATGACCGACATCGGCGACGAGGTGGCCAAGATCCCCGGCGTCGCGAAGATCGCCCTCGCGACCCCGAACCAGACCGCCGACACCGGCATCGTGCAGATCGTGCCCGAGACCGGCCCCGAGGATCCCCGCACCGCGGACCTCGTACGCGAGCTCCGTGCCGCCGAGGACCGCCTCTACGACCAGTTCGGCGTGCGCCTGCTGGTCACCGGATACACGGCGGTGACGATCGACATCTCCGACCAGCTGGGTGCGGCGCTGCTGCCGTTCGGGATCTTCGTCGTCGGCCTGTCCCTGATCCTGCTGATGATCGTCTTCCGCTCGATCTGGGTTCCGCTGACCGCCGCCGGCGGATACCTGCTGTCGGTCGCCTCGTCGTTCGGAGTCGTGGCGGCGGTGTTCGAGTGGGGCTGGTTCGCCGACGCCCTGCACGTGGCCAAGGTCGGTCCGATCATCAGCTTCATGCCGATCGTGGTGATGGGCGTGCTGTTCGGTCTCGCGATGGACTATCAGGTCTTCCTCGTCTCGCGCATGCGCGAGGACTACGTACACGCCGACCGCGAGGGCCGCACGCCGCGCGAGGTCGCCCTGGGCGCGGTGCGCAGCGGTTTCATGGGGTCGGCCCGCGTCGTCGTGGCCGCCGCCGTGATCATGTTCTCGGTCTTCGTCGCGTTCGTCCCCGAGGGCGATTCGAGCCTGAAGCCGATCGCGCTGGGCCTCGCCGTCGGTGTCGCCGTCGACGCGTTCCTCGTACGCATGACCCTGGTCCCCGCGGTGCTCGCGCTCCTCGGGGCGAAGGCCTGGTGGATGCCACGCTGGCTCGATCGTCTGCTGCCCCAACTCGACGTCGAGGGCGAGGCCGTGGAGAGGGAGCTCGGTCTCGCGGACTGGCCGACCGGGGCCGCCGTCGCGGTCGCTGCGGACGATCTGCGCACCGCCACGCGATCCGACGACGACGTGCCGGCGTTCGCCGACGTGCACATCCGACTCGCCTACGGGGGAACGCTGCTCGTGACCGGCGAGACCCGTGTGACGCGCCCGCTGCTGCTGGCACTGGCCGGCCGGCTCCCCGCCGTCCAAGGACGCCTGCGTGTGGACGGCCTGCTGCTGCCCGAACGGGCCGCCGCGGTGCGCTCACGTGTCGGAATCGCGTTGCTCGATGACGCCGAGTCCGCGGTCGAGGAGGTGACCCGCGCGATCGGTGGTCGCTCCCGCCTCGCCGTGCTGTGCGACGTCGACCGGCTCGACACCGACGCCCGCGCCGACATCGCCGAGGCCCTGCGGCGCGCCGCGGTCGACGCGCGCGAGCGCAGCGACGACGCCGACTCCGCCTTCACCCTGGTCGTGTCGGCGCGCGACGAGCGCCGCGCGCTCGCCCTGCTCGCCGACGCCCATCGCCCCGACGTGACCTCGCTCGCGTTGCCGTCTCCGCACCGGCCCCGTCCGGCTCACGAGTCCTTCACCGATCTCTCCGAGGTGTTCGCATGACCGTCCCCGTCGAGCGCTCCCGCTCGCGCCGCCCCGTGACCTGGCTCACCCTCATCGGCGTTCTCCTGCTTCCCGCCGTGATCGGTGGCATCCTGGTCGGCGCGCTGTACAACCCCACCGATCGGCTCGACAACATCACCGCCGCGATCGTCAACGACGACAAGGCCGTCGAGCTCAACGGTCAACTCGTCCCCCTCGGGCGCCAGCTCACCGGTGGGCTGGTGAAGGGCGCCGACGACCAACCCAGCAACATCGACTGGGTCATCTCCAACGATGAGGACGCCGCGTCCGGCCTCGAGGACGGGACCTACACCGCCGTCGTGACGATCCCGGAGAACTTCACGTCCGCGGCGCTGTCCACGCGCCCGGGCGAGACACCGGAACGCGCCACGATCGGCGTGCAGACCGCCCCCGACGCGCGCGTCGTGGACGGCGCGATCACCGCGCAATTGGCATCCACCGCGTCCTCGGTGTTCGGCACCGAATTGTCGTCGCAGTACCTCACCAACGTCTTCCTCGGCTTCACGACCCTGGGTCAGCAGTTGGGCACCGCCGCCAGCGGCGCTCACCAGCTCGCCGACGGTGCGGGGCAGGCGGCGACCGGGGCGACGGGATTGAAGGACGGTCTCGGTCAGCTCTCCGACGGCTCCGCGCAGCTCGCGACCGGAGCGCAGCAGCTCGCCGCCGGGGCGACACCCCTCGCCGACGGCGCATCGAAGGTCGCCGGTGGCGCGACGTCCCTGGCCGGCGGCACGCGAGAAGCAGCAACGGGTGTCGGCGATCTCGCGGGGGGCGCGAACGCGATCGCCGACGGCAACCAGAGGCTCGCGGACGAGATCAACGGGATCGCCGACCAGATCCCGCCGGAGTTCGCGCAGGTCGCCACCGATCTGTCGCAGGCCGCGCCGCAGGTGAACGACGCCCTCGTCAAGGCCGCCGCGGCCCTGCAGCAGGCCGCCGACGACTGCACCGGCACGCCGGAGCAGTGCGACGCCCTCCGCAAGGCCGCCGACGATGCGAACGCCGCCCTCCCCCAGGCCACCGCCACGGTGACCAAGATCGGGCAGCTCGCCGGTGACGCCGCGAAGCTCCCCGCCGGCATCCGCACGATCGCCGAGGCCAATCAGCAGCTCGCCGATGGTGCCCGCGGACTCGCCGGGGGTGCCACCAAGGCCGCCACCGGCCTCAGTACGATCGCGGGTGGCATCGACGGCGTCGCCGGTGGTGCGAGCCAGGTCGCTTCGGGTGTTCAGCAGTTCGGTGCGGGCGCGGCGGGTCTCAGCTCGGGCGCCGCGCAAGTGGCATCCGGTGCGTCCAGTGCCGAGGACGGTGCCGGGCAGCTCGCGGACGGCGTGCAGCAGGTCGCTACCGGAACGTCGTCGCTCGCCGACGGACTCGACACCGCCGTCCAGCAGATCCCGACCTACACCGACGCGCAGGCGCAGAGCCTCGCCGACATCGTCGCCGACCCGGTGTCCGCCACCGGCGTGAGCGACTCGCTGTTCGGCATCGCGGCGGTTCCGCTGCTGGCGATGGCCGTGCTGTGGTTCGGCGGTGTGGCGTCGTTCGTCGCGTTCCAGGCCGTGTCGGCCCGGGCGCTCACGAGCCGACGCGCGTCGGGGCTCGTCGCGCTGCGCGGGTTCGCCCCGGCGGCCATCGTGGGTGCGGTGCAGGGTCTCCTCGTTGCGGGCGTCGTGCAGGTGGCATCCCAATACGACTGGGGCGACTGGGCGCTGTTCGCGCTGGTCTGCATCGCCGCGGGCGTCGCCTTCGCCGCGGTGAACCAGGCTCTCGTCGCCGTCTTCGGTGGCGCAGGGCGCTGGATCGCCGCGATCGTGGGCGCGCTGGCCGTGGCCGCCAACATCGTCTCGACGGTGCCGCCGGTTCTCGCGGGCCTCTCGTCGCTCCTGCCGACGTCGCCGGCATACTCCGCGATGCTCGGTGCCCTCGCGTCGTCGGGCGGAGTCGGCGCCGGGATCGTGGGGCTCGCCGTGTGGGCCGTCCTGGCGCTGATCGCGACGACGCTCGTCGTGGTCCGCCGCCGCACCGCGTCCCTCCGCACCGCGGCTCAGCCCGCGTAGCCGGGCGCGGTCGCGACCGGATGCCGCGACACCGGCCGAACTCCTGAGTTTCCGGCCGCGCAGCCGCCCGGCGCGCGCCTGCGGCCCCACCAACCCCCGTTTCTCAGGAGTTCGGCCCGCGGCCACGGCCGCGAGCCCGCCGCGCCGCCGCCGCCGTCAGGAGTCGGTACGGCCGCAGCGGTCAACGACCGGATGCCGCGTCACGTGCCGAACTCCTGAGATTCCGGCCGTGCAGCCGCCCGGCGCGCGCCTGCGGCCCCACCAACCCCCGTTTCTCAGGAGTTCGGCCCGTGGCCACGGGTGGAAACGCCACGTGCCCCGCAGCCCAGACTCCCCGCGGCCGCAGACGCGGCTCGTGCCGGGGAGCAGCGGGCGTCAGGTCGTCAGGCCGGAGTAGGCGTGCAGGCCCTTGAAGAAGACGTTGACGATCGTGAAGTTGAACAGCACCGCGGCGAAACCGATGATCGACAGCCACGCCGAACGGGTGCCGCGCCAGCCGCGCGTCGCGCGGGCGTGGATGTACCCGGCGTAGAGCACCCAGATCACGAAGGTCCACACCTCCTTGGTGTCGAAACCCCAGAAGCGGCCCCACGCGTCATTGGCCCAGATCGAGCCGGCGATGAGCGTGAACGTCCAGAAGATGAACCCGACGATCGCGAAGCGGTACGCCAGCGATTCCAGCGCGTCGGCGGTCGGAAGCGTCTGCAGGAAGCTGCGGCGGGGGGCAGCGGCATCCGGCGAGGCAGCGGCGACAGCCAGCTTGCGCTCCCGACGGGTCTGGAGCAGCTGCATCACCGAGAGACCGAAGGCCAGGGCGAACAGGGCCGTTGCCAGCGACGCGACGAACACGTGGATGACGAGCCACACCGACTTCAGCGGGTCGGCGAGCGGCACGACCTCGACGTGGAACGCCAGCGTCGCCCCGCCGAGCAGCACGACGGCCAGCCCGGTGATGAGCGAGCCGAGGAACCGCAGGTCGAACCGCGTGAGGACGACGAGGTACACCGCGACGACCAGCAGCACACCGGTCAGCGCGAACTCGTACATGTTCGACCACGGCACGCGACCGGCCGCGACGCCGCGCAGAACGGTGCCGGCCAGGTGGAACAGGAAGCCGAGGGAGACCAGGGCGGTGCCCATGCGTGCCCACAGGTAACGCGGCTTGGTGGAGGAGGTCCCGGATGCCGATGACCGCGGCGGCGCGGCGATGACGCCGCCGCCCCCGGCGGTAACGAGCTCGCGCGCGACGACCTCGTCTTTGGCCTTGATCGCGAGGTCGGAGCGGCGGGCGAGGTCGATCGCATAGGCGATGAACGCCAGCACGTAGATCGCGACGGCCGTCCATACGAGGAGGAGGGAGATCTCGTCGAGCAGGAGGGGGTCGGTTCCGGGCATGGTGTCAGTCTACTTTTCCGGTGTCAGGGCGGCTCTGGTCGTTCGGAGCCGAACGGGAGGAGAGGTCGGGGTCGTCCGTCGCCGCGGCCTCGGCGGGAGCCGCGTCCCCGAGAAGGGGGCGGTGCCGTTCGACGACCTGGTCGACGGCGGCGGCGAGAGTGGGGTCTTCGCCACGGGCGAGGCCGGCGTACTCCACGCGGACGGTGTCACCGTGCGGTGTCGCCTTCACCCACATGCGGCGGCGCGGCACGAAGAGCGCAGCCAGAAGACCGAGCGTGGCGAGAGCGGCGAAACCGAGCACCCAGGGCCCCGCGAGGTCGCGGTGGATCGACAGCGAGGCGAAACGCTTGACCGAGCCCGCGTACCCGGTCGCGCCGGCGGGAGCCTCGTTCTCGAACGTGATGGTGCCGAGTCCGTTCGGCAGATCCTGCGTCTCGCCGGGCATGAGGCGCAGCGCGGGGTTCCCGCTGTCGCCGCCGGCGATCTGAGTCATCCCGGTCGGGTCGAGGGTGTACACCGAGCGCGGCGTGCCGTTGTCGATCCCCAGGTCTCCGGCGTACACGCGAAGCGTCAGGACGGGGTACTCCAGGTCGCCGTAGGTCGAGGTGAGGGCGCCCGAGGTCAGGGTGTCCATCGTCGGGTAGAAGAACCCGATGAGCCCCAGCTGCTGCGGCATCCCGTCGGCGACCTTGATCACACCGAGCGAGGTCATGTTGGCATCCTGCGGGAGGAAGGCCACCGAGTCGTGGAACACCTCCACGCCCTGCGCGTTGCGGATCGTCACGGTCGGGGCGTAGCCGTTGCCGAGCAGGTAGACGCGGTCGCCCTGCACGTCGAGCGGGTGGTTCACGCGCACCTGGCCCTCGTGCGTCTGGCCGTCGGGCGTGAGGGTGGTCACGTTCGCGGCGAAATCTCCGGCCTGTCCCGAGCCCGGCTGCCCCGGCGGCACGTAGGAGACGTCGAAGCGGTCCAGCGTCATGGAGTACGGCGCGAGGGCGTCGGGGTCGACGAATCGGCCGGGATTGAACGAGGAGTAGTCGAGCAGGCTGTTCGTGAACGCCTGGCCCTCGACGAGCACGCGCTGCCCGGTGTAGGTGAATCCCCCGCCGGCCCCCACGGCGATGAGCACGCCGACCAGCGCCGCGTGGAACACGAGGTTGCCGGTCTCGCGCAGGTAGCCGCGCTCCGCCGAGGCCGAGAACGAGCCGCGCCCGTCGTACCGGGCGACGCGGTAGCCGCTCTTGCGTAGCTGGGCGCCGGCGCTGTCGACCGCCGCGGCGGCGACGGAGGCGGCATCCTGCCCCTCGGGCACCGACACCGTCACCGACCGGTGGTCGTCCAGGCGCTCGAGCCGTGCGGGCGTGCGCGGGGGCTGCGAGCGCAACGCCTTCCAGTGGTGCTTCGTGCGCGGGAGGACGCACCCGATCAGCGAGATGAACAGCAGGATGTATATCGCCGAGAACCACGGCGACGTGTACACGTCGAAGAGGCTGAGCTTGTCGAGTACCGGCGCGAGGTCGGGGTTGTCG
Source organism: Microbacterium canaveralium (assembly GCF_047238045.1). Lineage (NCBI taxonomy): Bacteria > Bacillati > Actinomycetota > Actinomycetes > Micrococcales > Microbacteriaceae > Microbacterium > Microbacterium canaveralium. The sequence continues at coordinate 2,674,241 of NZ_JBDFMA010000003.1, forward strand.
GTGAAGTACTGCGTGACACCGTTCGGGTCGGCGCCGCGCTGCGGCACGATCGACCCGGGCACCGCCGCGATCGCGAGGAGGAGCAGCAGGACGAGGGCCGTGCGCATGCTCGTCAGCTGCCGCCACCCCCAGCGCAGCCACCCCACGAAGCCCAGGCGCGGCGACGTGATGTCGTCACCCGACGGCGCGGCGGAGTCGGCGTGGTCGGACGGCCGCAGCACACCGTCGGTCGGTTCGATCACGGTCTTTCCTCGGTCAGAGCGGGAGCTGGACACGGCCGATCACCCCCTGCAGGGTCGACATCCACGCGCCCCAGACCCCGGTCACCATCAGCAGGCCGAGCACGATCAACAGGGCGCCGCCGATGAGGTTGACGACGCGGATGTGGCGGCGGACGAACGCCACCGAACGCGTCGCCCAGCCGAAGCCGAGGGCGAGGAGCAGGAACGGGATGCCGAGCCCCAGCGAGTACGCCAAACCGAGAAGGGCGGCCCGCCCCGGGTCGCCCAGGTTGTACGACACCGAGAGGATCGCCGTCAGGGTCGGGCCGATGCAGGGCGTCCAACCGACGCCGAGCGCGATGCCCAGCAGCGGCGCCCCGATGAGTCCGAGGTTGCTGCGGGCCTGGAAGCGCACCGTCCGCTGCGCGAGCCCGAAGACCCCGATGAAGACGAGCCCGAGCAGGATGATGACCACGCCCATGACGCGCGTGATCGTGTCGGCGTACCGGACGAAGAACTGCCCGGCCGTCCCCCCGAGAACGTTGACCGCCATGAACACGAGGGTGAAGCCCGCGATGAACAGCAGTGTTCCCAAGACCAGACGGGAGCGACCCGGGGCGGATGCCGATCCCCCGCGCGGCGCGACCGCGCCCCCGATGAAGCCGAGGTACCCCGGCACGAGCGGCAGCACGCACGGGGAGAGGAACGAGATCAGCCCCGCCGCGAGGGCGACGGGGAGGGCGAGCCACAGTGCTCCGTCGAAGACGAGAGCTCCCGGGTTCACGCGCTCTCCGCGAGCACGGTGCGCACCATCGCTTCGAGGATGGATGCCTCGGGCAACTCGCCGATGACACGCGCGGCGACGCGGCCCTCGCGGTCGAGGACGAGGGTCGTGGGCGTGGCGTTGATCGACGTCTTGTCGGCGAAGGCGAGCTTGAGCTCGGCGTCGCTCACAGCCATCGCGCTCGAGTAGGACACGTTGTTGTCGCGCGCGAAGGAGAGCGCCGTGGCGGGCTGGTCGTACGTGTTGATGCCGAGGAACGCCACGTCCTGGCCCTGGAACGACTGATAGGCCTGCTCGAGGCGCGGCGCCTCGATGATGCACGGACCGCACGTGGCGTACCAGAAGTTCACGACGAGGACCTTGCCGGCGTAGTCGGCGCTGGAGACGGCCGAGCCGTTGTCGAGCGTGCCCGCGAAGTCGACGGGTTCGCCCCGGTTCTCGGGGGCGATCTCCTTCGTCTGGAAGCCGTTGGCCGCGATGTACCCCTTGTTGTCGCCCGCGCGGTACTGCTCGGCGAGCGGGTCGGCGCTGCACGCGGCGAGGCCCACCAGGAGCGCGAGCGCGGCTGTGGCGGAGAGGATTCGGCGCATCACACGGCTCCTACGTCGACGGCTCCGGCCGTCGCGGCCGGCTCGGCGTACGCCACCTCGACCCAGCGGGAGGAACCGGCGGCGCCGTCTCGCCGCTCGAAGCTCGTCACGCTCGACAGCGCACAGCGGCGCTTGCGGGGGTCGTGGCGGGTGGGCTGCTGGGAGAGGGCGAGGTGCGTGACCCAGATGGGCAGCTGGTGGGACACGACGACGACATCGCCGGAGGGCACTCGGTCCCAGGCGTCGTTCATCGCCTCGGTCATGCGCGCGACGATCCGCTCGTACGGCTCGCCCCAGCTGGGCACGGCCGGGCGCGACAGATGGCGCCAGTTCAGCGGGTTCGCGAGCGCCTGCTTCATCCGCCGACCCTCGAACACGTTCGTCGGCTCGATGACGCGGTCGTCGATGAACGGCTCGATGCCGAATGTCTGGACGAAGGGTTCCGCGGACTCACGCGTGCGCTGCAGGGGCGAGACGACGAGCGCGCCGATCGGACGCTCGAGTTCGTGCACGTACTGCGCGGCTTGCCGTGCCATGCGGCGGCCGTCGACGCTGAGTCCGAATCCGGGGAGCCGACCGTAGAGCACGCGGCGCGGGTTGTGGACTTCCCCGTGGCGCACGAGATGGAGGCGGTCGGCGGGCACGGCATCCAGTCTATGGGCGGGTCTTGTGGGCCGGCTGAGCGAGCAGCCCCGTTGGTTCGACGCCGTCCTACCTCCGGATGCCGGTCCTCAGACCTCGCGGCGGGAGGCGAGCAGCGACCGGACTCGCGCGTACAGGAACCACGCGATGCCCACTGCGACCCCCGCGATCACGACGTACTGCAGGATGTCGGCGTACTGCTCGATGACGTGCCAGTTCTCACCGAGCAGGTACCCGGCCAGCACGAAGATCGTGTTCCAGATCAGGCTGCCCGCCGCGGTCAGCAGACCGAACCGCCACAGCGGCATCTTCGCCACCCCCGCCGGGATCGAGATGAGGCTGCGGAAGATCGGCACCATGCGCCCGAAGAACACCGCCTTGCCCCCGTGCCGCTCGAACCACGCGACGGTGCGGTCGACATCCTCGGGGTGGAGCAGCGGGATTCTCGCGGCGATGGCGCGCAGTCGTGCGGCTCCGAGCCACCGCCCCAGGCCGTAGAGGGCGAACGCGCCCACGACGGATCCGAGCGTGGTCCACAGCAGCGCCTCGAACAGGGTGAACGAGCCCCGGCTGGCGGTGAGACCCGCCATCGGCAGAACGACCTCGCTCGGCAGCGGGGGGAACAGATTCTCCAGCGCGATCGCGACCCCCGCGCCGATGGGACCGATGATCTCCATGAGCGAGACCGTCCAGTCGGCCAGCGACGTGAGCCACGACTGGTCGCCGGATGTGTCGGCGGACGCGCCGCGCAGGGACGGCGTACCGCCCAGGGTGAGGGTGCTGTCGGTCATCGGGTGCCTTCGCGCTCGGTGATCGGCCGCCCGTCCGGACGCCCGCCCGAAGCTTAGAGCCGTCGCCTCCGCGAGACCTGGGAACGGGTCAGGATGCCGAGATCCCGGCGCTCACGATCGCGGCGGCGACGAACCACAAGGCGGCCATGAGGACGATGCCCGCCAGCGGCACCCAGAAGGTGATGCGATGCCGCACGAGCCGGACGATCGCGGCCACCACGGCGACCAGCAGAACGCCCCACGGGGCGATGACGGCGAACCAGAGGCCGAAGTTCATCAGGCTTTCATCGCAGGCGACCGCCCCGCAGGCATCCGACGCGAACGTCAGGAAGAACCCGGCGTACGAGCACGCGAGCGCGGCGAGCGGGAGCAGCACGAGCAGGACGATCGTGAGCGCGAGATCCCATCCCCGTCGCGCGGGGCGCGGAGGCTGCTCGGGCCGCAGCATCCGGTACGACTCCGGGGGGAGGGAAAAGGTCACGGGCGACATCCTAGAGATGCGGCGTCATTGATTCGCGTCGAACGCCCTCCTCGTCCTACGTTCGAGCCGTGTCGTCCTCCTCGTCCACCGCCCCCGCCGGGCTGGGCGGCGTGTTCCCGGTCGCGCGGTCGTTCCTCGACGCGCGACCGGTCGAACCCGTCGTCCTCCCCTACGGCGGCGCGCTCCCCGCCCTGCCCACCTCCGTGCGCGCCGACCTCCGCGCGACCGCCAACGTCGATGTCGTGCACGACCCCGCGGCGCCGGACCCGCTCGCGTGGCGCGCCTTCGGCATCCTGTACGCGCAGGTGCGCGCCGAGCAGGTCGTGCTCGCCCTGTCGGCCCGCACGAACCTCACGCTCGCCGGGAGCACCGTGCGCATCGTCGGCGACGGTCCGCTCGCCGCGACACTCACGACGGTGTTGCGCCGCCTCGGGGCGGCTGTGGTGCGGGCCACGGACGATCCGGTCGAGCGGCTCGCCGCGCGGCTCGACGGCGTCCGCGTCGAGGCTGTCGTCGCGGCGAGCGCCGCGCCCCTCACGATCCTCACGGGCACCGGTCACGACGGCATCCTGCCGACGGACGCCCCCGGGCTCGTCGCGGATGCCGCTCCGCGGCCCGTGGATGCCACGGCACTGCCGTCCCCGCGCCCGCACGTGCGCGCGACCGCGAACGGATCCCTCGTGGAGATGCCCTCCCCCCTCCCGGTCGACGGAGAACGCCCGACGGCCGCGCAGCTCCATCTCGCTGACGCTCTCACCGCGGCACTGCTCGCCCGCACCCGCGTCGATGGAGACGACGCGTTCGCCACGGCGGTGACCCCGTGAGCGGCCGCATCGCCGACCCGTCGCTGTGGCGCGCGGGGCACGACCGTATCGAGTGGGCTCGCGCGCACATGCCCGTGACGACCGCGCTCGCCGACCGCCTGACCCGCGAGGGCACCGTCGCGGGGGTGCGCATCGGCGTCTCCGACGTGCTCGAGCCGAAGACGGCCACGATCGCCCTCGCGCTCGCCGAGGCCGGTGCCGAGGTGACGGTGACCTCCGCCGGCCGCAACACCGACGACGCGGTGGCGGCGGCGCTGGCGCACGCGGGCATCCCGGTCTACGCCCGCGCGGACGCCGACCGTGTCGAGGACCGCGCGAATGCCCTCGCTCTGCTGGACCACCGGCCGCACGTGATCGTGGACGACGGCGCATCGACCATCCGCCTCGCGCATCTCGAGCGACCCGATGTCGTCGCCGACATGCGCGGAGCCACGGAGCAGACCACCTCGGGCGTGCGACCCCTGCGCCGCATGGAGGCCGAGGGGGCGCTGCGCATCCCCGTCGTCGCCGCGAACGACGCCCGGTCCAAGTCGCTGTTCGACAACATGCACGGCACGGGCCAGTCGGTCGTGTTCGCCGTCGCCGATGTCGCCAACCGCTCCTTCCGTGGCGCGACCGTCGCGGTCGTCGGGTTCGGACGTGTCGGCACCGGGATCGCCCAGCACGCCGCGGCCCTCGGCGCGCGCGTCGTCGTGACCGAGACCGACCCGGTCGCCGCGCTGCAAGCCGCGTTCGCGGGGTTCGAGGTGCGCACCCTCGCCGAGGCCGTACGGTTCGCCGACATCGTCATCTCCGCGACCGGCATCCGTCACACGATCGACGTCGCCCATCTCGACGCGCTGCGCACCGGCGCCGTCGTGGCGGTCGGCGGCGGCGTCGGCCAGGAGATCGCCCTGGACGCCGCGCGCGCGGCGGGGGCCGTCGAGACCTCGCGCACCGGTGCGGTCTCCGTGCTCCGGATGCCGAGCGGAGCCGAGGTCCGCGTGCTGGACGACGGCAACTGCCTCAACGTCAGCGCCGCCGAGGGGAATCCGGTGGAGATCATGGACCTCTCCTTCGGGGTCCAGCTCGCCTCGGTGGCACACGTGCTCGCGACCCCCGACCTCGCGCCGGGCGTCCACGAGCTGCCCCGAGCCGCGGACGACGAGGTGGCGGCCATCGCCCTCGCCTCGTTCGGGGGAACGCTGGATGCCCCGTCGGCGGCGCAGCAGGCGTTCCTGGCGGCGTGGAACCCCGAGGAGGGCGAGGAGTGACGGTCGTCGTCCACCGCGCTCCCGTCGTCCTGTCCCCCGGCTCCGCACCGCTCGCGGACGGGGCCGTGGCCGTGGCCGACGGCCGCATCGTGGCCATGGGTCCCGTGGACGCGGTGGTCACCGACGCCGGCCCGGACACCGACCTGCGCGAGTGGGACGGCGTGCTCACGCCCGGGCTCATCAACGCGCACACGCACCTGCAGTACAGCGACATGGCCGCCGTCGGACTCGCCGAGCACGACGGCTTCGAGGCGTGGATGAGCGCCTTCATGGAGCTGTACCCCGTCCCGCGCGACTGGGGTGCCTCCGCAGCCGCCGGCGCCGCGCTGGCTCTGCGCTCGGGCACGACGGCGGTCGCGGAGATCGTCACCGACGCGGCGGCCGGTTCGGCGGTTCACGACGCGGGGCTCCACGGCATCGCGTTCTGGGAGGTCCTCGGCTGGACCGAACGCACGTGGACCGAAACCGGCGAGCGCACCGTGCGTGCCGAGCTCGCGGCGCTCCCCACCCCGCCGGCGACCGGCCTGTCGCCGCACGCGATCTACTCGCTCGACACCGCGGTCCTCCGCGACCTGGCGCGCCTGGCGCAGCAGCTCGGGGTGCGCCAGCACATCCACGCCGCGGAGTCCGCCTGGGAGGACGCGTACGTCCGCTCCGGCACGGGCGACCTCGCCGAGCGCTGGCGCGCGAACGGCCGTGGCGAGTTCGCGCTCCTGCGCGACGGCGGCGTGGGCACGGGTGTCATCCGGTACCTGGACGACCTCGGTGCCCTGACCCCGACGACGCACCTCGCGCACGGGATCTACGTGGACGCCGACGACCGGGCACTTCTGCGCGAGCGCGGGGTCAGCGTGGCCCTGTGTCCCCGTTCGAACGCCGTGATCGGCCTCGACCCGGCCCCGGTCGCGGCGTACCTCCGCGAGGGCAACGCGATCGCCGTCGGCACCGACTCCCTGTCGTCCTCCCCCAGCCTGTCGCCGTGGCAGGACGTCGCGGCGCTGCACGACATCGCGCGCGCCCAGGGGTACGCCGACGACGACCTCCACGCCCGCCTGTTCGCCGCGGCGACCTCCGGCGGGGCGCACGCCCTCGGCCTGGACGACACCGGCGTGCTCCGCGTCGGAGCCCGCGCCGATCTCGCAGTCTTCCCGGTCGCCTCGACCGCGCCGCGGGATGCGCTCGCCGAGCTCGTCGAGGCGGGTCCCGCCGAGGCATCCCTCACCGTCGTCGGCGGACGCACCCGCTGGACGACCTTCCCCGAGCACGAACGGACCACCGCGCATGTCTGACCCCCGCCCCCTGCTTTTCGGCCTGTACGAGCAGGCCTGCGTCGGCAACGGATCATCGGCGGCGAGCCTGTGGACCCACCCCGCCGACGACCGACTGTCGGCCACGTCGTTGCGGTACTGGGTCGACCAGGCTCAGCGCGTCGAGGACGCGGGCATGGACCTGTTCTTCTTCGGCGACGTGCTCGGGCTCTACGACACCTACCGGGGCGGGGCCGAGACCGCGATCCGGCACGGCGTCGAGATCCCCGCCCTCGACCCGATGCTGCACATCCCGGCCCTGGCCGCGGTCACCGACCGCATCGCCTTCGGCACCACGGTGTCGACGACGTACGAGCACCCCTTCGCCCACGCCCGACGCTTCTCGACGCTCGACCACCTCACGGGCGGACGCATCGGCTGGAACGTCGTGACTTCCTACCTCCCGGGCGCGGCGGCCAACTTCGGGCTCGACGTCATGGCGCACGACAGCCGCTACGACCGCGCCGACGAGTTCCTCGACGTCGCGTACGCCCTGTGGGAGCGCAGCTGGGACGACGACGCGTTCGTCGGCGACAAGGCATCCGGGGTGTTCGCCGACCCCGCGAAGGTGCACCGCATCGACCACGTCGGCGAGCACTTCCGGGTCGCCGGTCCCCACCTGGTCACCCCGTCGCCGCAGCGCACCCCCGTCATCATCCAGGCCGGGTGGTCGCCGCGCGGCCGCGAGTTCGCCGCGCGGCACGCCGAGCTGATCTTCGTCGGCGACTCCGACCCCGTGGCCGTGCGCGAGGGACTCGCCGGCATCCGTCGCCGCGCGAAGGAGCTGGGGCGGGATGCCTCGCAGATCCGGGCCGTGGTCGGGATGAACCTCGTCGTGGCACCGACCGCGATCGGCGTGCAGGAGAAGATCGACTCCCTCCAGGCCCACTACGCCGCGGAGGCGCAGCTGGCCGCGTACGCCGGTTGGGGCGGCATCGACTTCTCGCAGTACGCCGACGACGAGCCGCTGGTCAAGCGCGCCACGAACGCCACGCAGACGAAGGAGACGCGCGGCGACGCCCCGGTGCTCACCGCGGGAGACGTCCGTCGCCAGTTCTCGAGAGTCACGGCGTTCGCGGACGACCGTTTCCTCGGCACCCCCGACGACGTCGCCGATGCGATCGACGCATTCGTCGACGAGTCCGGCGTCGACGGGTTCCTCCTGCATCCGTTCCTGTCGCCGGGGTCGGTCGACGACTTCGCCGAGCTGCTGGTGCCGGCGCTGCGCGAGCGCGGGCTCTACGGCGGGTTCCCGCAGGACGGCACGTTCCGCTCGCGCCTCCGCGACGACCGGCGCGACCGTCTCGGCGACGACCACCCGGCGCGCGCCGCACGTCACTGACGGCCGCGGCGGGTCAGCCTCGCGGTGCCGGTCCCGTCGAAAGCGCGTGCACGAACCGGCGCAGGAACTCGGTGCCGTCGAACGCGGTCACCGCGCGGATCGTCGGCCCCTCGGGAGTCCCCCACGCGAGCGGAAGACCGTCGTGGGTGAGGGCGATACGCGTCGCGAGCGAACCACCGTACGGCGTGAAGTCGACGGGGCCCTCGATCCAGTTCGTCACGATCTCCGGCCGGTGCAGGATCACGGTGGCGAGTCCGTCGTGGGCGGACGAGATCCGGCGGCCCCACTTGTACTGGTAGAAGTCGTTGTACGCGTCGAGCACCTCCCCGGCGAACGTCGCCCACGGCGTTCCGACGCCGCGCAGAACCGCGAGGACATGCTCGTCCAGGATCGCCGTGGCCGTGACGTTCACGCCCACCATGACGACGTTGCCCGCGTTGCGCGCCCCGAACACGATCTCGGCGGCGCGGCGGTCGTTCGCCGTGTTGGCATCCGTCAGCGTCGCTCCGCCCGGCGCGGGGTACGGTCCCGCGCCGCCCATGATCACGACCGAGCGGAACTTCAGGAACAGGTCGGGGTCACGCTCGAGAGCCCGGGCGATGTTGGTGAGGGGCCCGAGAGGGTGCAGATCGATCTCGCCGGGGTGCTCCGCGGCGATGCGCACGATGGCATCCACCGCGCTCTCCTCCTCCACGCGCAGCTCGGCGCGCTCGAAGCGGTCGCCGAGGCCGTCCGTGCCGTGCACGAAATCGGCGATGGATGCCTCTCCCTCGATCGGGGCCGCCTCGCCGAGGTGCACCGGGATGTCCTCGCGCCCGGCCAACCGCAGCACCGTGCGCACGTTCCGCGCGGAGTCGTGGACGGGCGTGTTGCCGTAGATCGTCGTGATCGCCTCGATCTCGACGTCGGGCTGAGCCAGCAGGTACATCAGCGAGTGAGCGTCGTCGAGACCGGTGTCGGTGTCCACCAGGACGCGACGGACGGAGGGAGCGGAAGAAGGGGATGCCATGCTCTCACCCTGCCCGGTCGCCGACGTCGACACGTCGCGGTGTTACACCGCGTGACACGCTGGTTCCCTGTTCGTCACATGAACACTTCAAAGTGAGACAGGACGCGGGCTGCCCAGACCCGTGCCCCCACAGCACATGTCGACCGGCGCCTCCGGCGTCGTCGGGAAACGGACACACTCATGGCATCCACGGCTCAGCGACTGCGTCGCGTCGCCCTGCCCGCGGCGGGCCTCACCGCCGCCCTCGCCCTCACCGCCTGCTCCGGCGGCCAGGCGGCTCCCGTCGCCACCGACGGTTTCGACGGCGTCTCTCTCACGGTGTGGAACAGCATCGACTTCGAGCCCTACCAGGGCCTGCAGAAGCAGTACTTCGAATCGTGCGCCGCCGACCTCGGCATCACGGTCGACGTTCAGACCCAGTCGGGCGACTACACCACGAAGCTGCTGCAGGCCGCCGGGGCCAAGGCCCTCCCGGACGTCGCCCTCCTCTCCACCGACACGCAGCTCCCCCAGCTCGCCTCGCAGGGCGTGCTGGCCGACCTGAGCCAGTACGACGTCACCACCGACGGGCTGGCCGACAGCGTGGCCGACCTCGGAACGTACGACGGCACGCTCTACGGCCTCCCGGTGCAGGTCGAGGACTACGCGATCTTCTACAACAAGGCCGCTTTCGCCGCGGCCGGTGTGGCCGAGACCGCGCCGAAGACGTTCGACGACCTCGCCACGCTCGCCGCTTCCCTCACCACCCCGACGCAGAAGGGCATCGTCCTCCCCGGCATCGCCGGCGACGGATCGACCCCGGTCTACTTCCTGCCCTTCCTCCTCTCCGCCGGTGGCGACCCCGCCGACCCCACGGGCGCCGGGGCGGTCGACGCCGTCGATCTCTACAAGAAGCTCGTGGACAACGGCTCCCTCTCCTCCGAGTTCGTCAACTGGGGCTGGGACTCGATCGACCAGTGGACCTCGGGGGCTGCGGCCCTCACCGTCTCGGGACCGTGGAACCTCGTCGACACCTCGATCCCGTTCGAGTGGGGGACGTTCCCGTTCCCGACGGCCACGTCCGGTGAGTCGCCGAAGGTGAACCTCCTGGGCTACGTCTACGGCGTCGCGGCGAACGCCGATGCCAAGAAGGAAGCCGCTGCCGCCGCGCTCGTGAAGTGCCGGGCCTCCGAGGAGAACCAGATCGACACCGCGGTGCAGGGCGGCTACATCCCCGCGCTGACCAGTGCGCAGGACGCGTTCGTGGAGAAGGTGCCCTCGGCCGCTCCGTTCGTGGAGTCGGTCGACGGTGCCTACAACTCCGCACAGCTGGGTACCGAATGGAACACCCTGCAGCAGCAGTACGTCGACGCCATCCAGGGCGCGACCGTGGGCGGTCAGACGGCACAGGCCGCGCTGGAGCAGGCCAGCGGCAAGTGACGGCGGACACGCTGACGACGACCGGCCGGCCGGGGGCTCGCACCCCCGGCCGGTTCCGGCGTTCACTGGCGGCGCGTCAGCGCGGTGAGCTGTGGGGGTTCCTCACCCCGGCGATCGTGTTCTTCGTCGTCTTCTTCCTCTTCCCCCTGGGCTACGGCGTGTACATGAGCACGACGAACTTCACCACCGGGACCTTCATCACCGGCCGTGCTCCGTTCGTGGGGACAGCGAACTTCGAGGCGATCCTCTCCGAGCCGGTCACCTTCCGCGCCCTCGCGAACACCCTCACGATCACGATCGTCTCGGTCGTCGTCGAGCTCGTCCTGGGTCTCGCTCTCGCGCTGCTGTTCGCCCGACGCTTTCCCGGCAGCCGGTGGCTGCCCACCCTCATCCTCCTGCCGTGGCTGCTTCCCGCGGTCGTCGTCGCCACCGTCTGGAAGTCGCTGTTGGCGGGCGACGGCCCGATCAACGACGTACTCGCCTCGCTCGGACTCCCCTCCCAGCCGTGGTTGGCCAACCCCGCCACGGCCCTTCCGGCGGTCATCGTCGTCGCGGTCTGGGCGAGCCTGCCGTATTGGGCCACGATCCTCGGCGCCGCGCTCAAGCAGGTCCCCGCGGAACAGCTCGAGGCCGCACAGCTAGACGGCGCCGGAGCCTGGCGCCGGCTCCTCTCCATCGTGATCCCCACGATCTGGCCGGTGATCTCCGTGCTCGTGGTCATGAGCGTCGTCTACACGCTGCTCATCGTCGACCTGGTCCTGGTCCTCACCGCCGGTGGCCCCGCGAACAGCACCGTGACCCTCGGGCTCCTGTCGTACCGGCAGGCTTTCCAGCAGTTCCAGTTCGGACTCGGCGGGGCGTACGGCATGCTGCTGCTGGGCATCAGCATCCTGTTCGCGATCGTCTACACCGTGATGTCCCTACGCCGGGAGCGTGACGAATGACCGCCACCCTGCCGTCCACCCCCGCCGTCGTGGCCACCGAACCCGCCCCCACCGCCGCGCCCGTGCGCCGTCGCCGGCGGGGCTGGACGTGGACCGTGGTCACCGTCATCGTCCTGGCGGTCTACCTCTTCCCGGTCTACTGGATGGTCTCGGCCTCGCTGCAACCCTCCGCCAACTCCGCCGACACCGCGTGGTTCCCGACCTCACCCGGCCTCGGCGGCTACGAAAAGGCACTGGATGACGCGGGCCTCGGTGGACTGCGGGTGTCGATCCTCGTCTCGCTCGGATCCGTGCTCGTGACGCTCCTGGTCGCGATTCCGGCCGCCTACGCGCTGAGCCGTCTCCGCTCGCGGGCCGTGAGCATCGCCCTGATCCTGTTGCTGCTCGCGCAGATGATCCCCAGCGTCGTCCTCGCGACGTCGTTCTACGCGATGTTCAACTCCTGGGGTCTGCTCAACACCTTCATCGGCCTGATCCTCGCCAACTCCACCGCGGGCGTGCCGTTCGCGGTCATCGTGATGCGGGCGTTCATGCTCCGCCTGGACACCGAGGTGATCGAGGCCGCGACCGTCGATGGGCTGGGTGCCCTCGGCACGCTGTGGCGCATCGTCGTTCCGTTGTCGCGGAACGCCATCGTGACGGCCGGAGTGTTCGCCTTCCTCTTCAGCTGGGGCGACCTCCTGTTCGGCCTGACCCTGGTGAACCGCAACGAGATGTACCCCATGTCGGTGCTGATCCTCGCGCTGTCGAACTCCAACCTGAACACCTGGGCCGCCACCATGGCCGCCTCGCTCATCGCGAGCGTGCCCGCCCTTGTTGTCATCCTCGCCGCCCAGCGGCACGTCAAGGCGGGTCTGACCGCGGGCTCCGGCCGCTGACGCGCAAGGCCGAGCCCGTGCCCGCACGTAGACTGGCTTCTCGTGAGTGAACGCGTTCTGGTGCAGCAGCTGAAATCCCTCCCCGCGGGCCCCGTCTCGGTGTCCGGATGGGTCGAGACCGTGCGCGATCAGAAGAAGGTGCAGTTCGTCGTCCTCCGCGACGAGACCGGCGCGGTGCAGCTGGTCAACCCGGCGACCCGTCCGTCCGAGGAGGCCGGGGAACAGGATGCCGCGGCCCTCGCCCTTACCGAGACCGTCGGCGGGCTCGCCAACGGCACGTTCCTCACCGTCCACGGTGAGCTCAAGCACGACGAGCGCGTGAAGCTCGGCGGCGTCGAGATCAAGATCGGCGAGCTCGAGATCGCCGCGGCGGCCCACCCCGAGACCCCGATCGCCGCCGACAGCGGTCTCGACAAGCGCATGGACTGGCGCTTCCTCGACCTGCGCCAGCGCCGCAACAACCTGATCTTCCGGGTCCAGACGACCCTCGAGCACGCGATGCGCACGTACTGGGTCGAGCGCGACTACATCGAGATCCACACCCCGAAGCTCATGTCGAGCCCGTCCGAGTCGCGCGCCGAGCTCTTCCAGCTCGACTACTTCGGCGACCAGACCGCCTACCTCGCCCAGAGCCCGCAGCACTTCAAGCAGATGGCGCAGGCCGCCGGTTTCGGCAAGGTCTTCGAGATCGCGGATGCCTTCCGGGCCGACCCGAGCTTCACGAGCCGCCACGCGACCGAGTTCACCTCGATCGACGCCGAGATCAGCTGGATCGACTCGCACGAGGACGTCGCGCGGATGCAGGAGGAACTCCTCGCGTTCGCGTTCACGGCGGTGAAAGAGAAGCACGGCGCCGAGATCGAGGAGCTGTTCGGCCTCGAGGTGACCGTTCCCGCGCTGCCCTTCCCCCGGCTGACGCTCACCCAGGCCCGCGAGGTCGTCGCGGCGAGCGGGTACGAGAACCCCCGTGCCGACGGCGATCTCGACCCCGAGAGCGAGCGGCGCGTCGCGGCGTACGTCAAGGAGACGTTCGACCACGACTTCGTCTTCGTCACCGAGTATTTCGCCGGGATCCGGCCGTTCTACCACATGCGCGATCCCGAGACCGGCCTCACGAAGAGCTACGACCTCCTCTACCGCGGCACCGAGATCACGACGGGCGCGCAGCGCGAGCACCGCATCGAAAAGCTCGAGGAGCAGGCGATCGAGAAGGGACTCGACCCCGCGGGCCTCGAGCACTACCTCGACTTCTTCCGCTACGGGGTGCCCCCGCACGGCGGATTCGGCATGGGGCTGGCCCGCTTGCTGATGCTGCTGCTCGGTGAGTCCTCGATCCGCGAGGTGACCTACCTCTTCCGCGGACCGACGCGTCTGGCCCCCTGAGTTCCCCCTCCCGACCCCCGAGGTTCACTCCCCGGGTCGGGTGTGGTCATTGCGCGCGCGTACCGTTTCGGCATGGTCGTCGACAGCGCCGCGTTGACCGTCCCCGCGGACGGCTCTTCCGGCGCGGGTTGGAGCATTCGGCTCGTCGGGGTGGGACGCACACGTGCGGGCAAGCGGATCGTCGACGACGTCGATCTCGACCTGGCACCCGGCACCATCCTGGCGATCGTCGGAGCGTCCGGGTGCGGGGCGACGACTCTCGCGCGCATCATCGCCGGGAGCGAGCGCGCGGACACGGGCGAAGTGCGAATCGACGGACGCCCGCGGCCGGAAGCACCGCGCCTCGCCTCGGTCTTCTCCGACGCCGCCCCCCGTTTCGGACGGGTACGCGACGCCGTCCGTTCCCGCAGCCGTCACCCCCGCGCCGCGGAGGAGCAGGACCGCCTCCTGTCTCTCGTCGAACTCCGCGACCCGAACGCCTCGGTGCGACGCCTCTCCCGCGGCGACCGTCAACGATTGACGATCGCGCGGGCACTGGCGACCGAATCGCCGGCGCTCGTCCTCGACGACGCGCTCAGCGCCCTGCACACGTCCGCTCGTGAAAGGCTGCGCGACGCGGTCGAGCGCGAGCTGCGCCGTCGCGGGACGACCACCGTCTGGGTCACCCGCGACACCGCCGAAGCCATCGCGGTGGCGGATCGCATCGTCGTCCTCGATCGCGGACGCATCGCCGCCGACGGGACGCCCGAGCAGGTCTACGCCCGCGCAGCCGAACCGGCCGTCGCCGCCGTGCTCGGGCCGGTGAGCACGGTTCCGGGCATCGTCGAGGGTACCGTCGTGGACGTGTGGGGCCAGCACCTGCCGCTCGCCGCGACCGCGCACGACGGGCACTGCGAGGTCCTCATCCGGCCCGAGAACGTCGTCCTCGTGGGTCCGGACACCCCGGGTATGAACGCGATCGTGGAGGAGAGCAGATTCCTCGGCCACGTGCGGCGTTCGCTCGTGCGCACGGATGACGGGAGCCTCGTCCACGTCGATCACGGGGCGGACATGCGGCTCACCGACCACGCGCGCGTACGCATCGCCCTTGCGCCGCTACCGGTGACGACGCGACCGCTGAGCTGACGGCCGGAATCAGCCCGGGAAGTCGATGCTCGCGCGCTCGGCGACCACCGAGCGGACGAACGCCGCCACCTCCTGGTGCGCGGGGTGCACCTGATAGCGTTCGAGCGCTTCCACGTCGGCGAACTCGCTCACGAGCGCCACGTCCCAGTTCGCCTGCGGATAGGCGACGTTCCGGCCCACCTCGAGGTGCTCGATCTCCGTGATCTCGCCCCGCAGCGACAGCAGCTGCTGTTCGATCTGCTCCGCGTGCAGCGCACGCGTGTCGGCGTCGTCCGCCGCGAGCTTCCAGAGAACGATGTGACGGATGCTCACCGGGAGGCTCCTTCGTGGTCGGCCGCGAGGATCGCAGCACGAAGGCGGTCGGCGGAGAGGCGCCAGTGCGCGTGCAACTCCCCGTCGATGAGGACGACCGGGATCTTCTCCCACCACCGTTCGTACAGGGCGGCATCCTCGGTAATCGAGGCCTGGTCGATGACCACGCGATCCGCGACGTCGACGGGAAGTTCGGCCACGACAGTCTCGACGATCTGCTCTGCGACGTCGCAGAGATGACAGTCGGGCTTACCGATGAGCGTGAGGGTCGTCACGCCCCCATCCTAGAAGAGCGCGTCGGCGTCAGGATTCGACGTCGTACCCCGAGGCGATCCACTCGCCCGTGCCGCCCTCGACGTTCGTGGCGTCGTGGCCGCGCGCCGTCAGGGCTTCGACGACCCGCGCGGAGCGGCCGCCGGCCTGGCAGATCACGTCAAAGGCCCCATCGGGAAGCTGGTCCAGGTTCTCGCCGAGCGTCGACATCGGGAGGTTCACGGCACCGGGGACGTGGCCCGCGGCGAACTCGTCGACCTCGCGCACGTCGATCAAGGGACGGTCGCGTCCGTCGTGCAGGTCGTGGACCGAGATGGACTGCATTCTTGCTCCTCGCAGGACCGAGTGGTCATATGCCCCATACACGAAGCGCCCGTCGGATGACAGGCGCTCGGTGGTGGTCGCGTTACTTCTTGTTGCGACGCTGGTGACGAGTCTTGCGAAGCAGCTTGCGGTGCTTCTTCTTCGCCATGCGCTTACGGCGCTTCTTGATGACAGAACCCACGGAAAACCTCACTAAGTCGGGGTCTGGGTGCCGATGTCGGCGCCCGGGAACGGGTAGGCGTTGGAAAAAGGCCTCGGATCAGTCTAGCCGACGTCGGCCACCGGGCGCTGCACGACCTCCGCGACGGCGGACTCGGGCACCCGGTAGCTCCGGCCGAAGCGGACGGCGGGCAGTTCGCCCGCGTGCACGAGCCGGTAGACGGTCATCTTCGAGACGCGCATGAGTTCGGCGACCTCGGCGACCGTCAGGAAACGCACGTCGGGCAGCTCCGCCATCGATCACCCTTCGCCGCGGGTGACCTTCACCCTCTGATGTGGGTCACACTCTAGGGTCTGGCCGGGACGGCTGTAAACCTATGGGGCTTCTGTGACTCGTGTGTGTATCAGATGCCACGCGCCCGCGGCTGCGCCCTGCGTCAGCGGCCCGGCAGCTTGCGGAAGGCCGACGCGACGGAGTGCTTCACCGAGGCGGCCGCGCGTCCGACCACTTCGGCCGCGTGGACGGCGGATTCCGGCAGCGCCGGCTCGTTCTCGACGTCGACGGAGAAGAACGGGACGAGCCAGTCGTCGACCTCGTCCAGCGGGGCCACCGCGAGGCTGTAGTACCGGTGCTGCCCCTCCTCGCGCACCGACACCAACTCGGCCTCGCGCAGCACCTTGAGGTGCTTGGAGATGGTCGGCTGGCTCACGCCCAGGGAATGCACGATCTGCGAGACGCTCGTCCCCCGCTCGCCGCCGGTGGCGCGATCCAGGAGCAGCTGAAGGATGTCGCGACGCGTGCCGTCAGCGATCACGTCGAAGATGTCCGCCATGGCATTAGGTTAGCCGCGACCCCGGCCGAGTACCATGATTCGGGTTCCACCCCCGAAGGGAGCGACGCATGGCGGCGACGCCCGAAGAGGTGAGTATGGCGATGCGCGCACGGCGCATCGCGTTCCGGGCATGGGACGGACTCCGCGATCTGACCACGGCATCCCCCGCCCGTTTCGCCGTTCTGGTCTTCGTGATCCTGATCGCGCTCTTCACCGCGCTGTTCTCGCTGCCGGCCGCCGCCGCCGACGGCCAGCGCACCCCGCTCGCCGACGCGCTGTTCACCGCGGTGTCGACGATCTGCGTCACGGGCCTGTCGACGGTGAACATGTACAGCCACTGGTCGCCGTTCGGGCACATCATCACGTATCTCGGCGTGAACGTCGGAGCCCTGGGCGTCCTGACCCTCGCCTCGATCCTGGGTCTGGTCATCTCCAAGCGCCTGGGCCTGCGCGCGAAACTCATCGCCGCGGGCGACAGCAACCCGCTCCGCGCCCACGGCGGTCCGGTCAACGAGGGTCAGACCATCCGCCTCGGCGAGGTCGGCCAGTTGCTGCGCACCGTCGCCCTGTCGACCCTCGTCATCGAGGCAGGTCTCGCCGTCCTCATCTACCCGTCGCTCATCATCGGGGGGATCGATCCGATCGTGGCCCTGTGGGAGGCGCCGTACTACGCGGCCATGGCGTTCACGAACACCGGCTTCGTCCCCAACGCGGACGGACTCCTCCCGTTCGCGCGGGATTACTACCTGCTCACGGTTCTCATGATCGGGGTGTTCCTCGGTTCGATCGGCTTCCCGGTGATCTTCACGCTGTGGCGGCACTGGTGGCGGTTCCGCCTCTGGTCGCTGCACGCCAAGCTCACGATCATCACGACGGTCGTCCTCTTCGTCGCCGGAGCCGGCGTCATTCTGCTGCTGGAATACGACAACCCCCTGACCTTCGGCAGCATGGACGCGTGGGACACCACCTTCCAGGCGTTCTTCCTGTCCGCGATGACGCGATCGGGCGGATTCTCCGTCGTGAACATCGGCGACCTCAACGGCGCCACGCTCGTCGTGGGCTCGATGCTCATGTTCGTCGGCGGCGGCTCGGCATCCACGGCCGGCGGAATCAAGGTCACCACCCTCGCCGTCCTGGCCCTCGCCGTCTGGTCCGAAGCCAAGGGACGGCCCGCGGTGGAGGCGTTCGGCCGTCGGATCCCGAGCGACGTGCAGCGCGTCGCGCTCTCGGTGGTGGCGTGGGGCGCGACGATCGTGGCGCTGTCGACGGTGACCATCAGCCGGATCACCGACGCGCCGATCGAGTACGTCCTCTTCGACGTCATCTCCGGTTTCGCCACCGTGGGACTTTCGACCGGGCTCACCGCGGAACTCCCCGACCCCGCCGTCTACGTGCTGGCTGTGACGATGTTCATGGGGCGCATTGGTACTGTGACACTCGCCGCGGCCGTCGCGGCATCCTCCCGCTCGCAGCTGTACGCGCTGCCCGTTGAAAGGCCGATCGTTGGTTGAACGGATCCGCAGCGACGCGCCCGTCCTCGTCATCGGGCTGGGGCGCTTCGGCGCGGCGTGCGCCGGCGAGCTGGACCGCCTCGACCGCGAAGTGCTCGCCGTCGACGGCAACCTCGACCTCGTGCAGAAGTGGTCCGAGCGCGTCACCCACGCAGTTCAGGCCGATGCGCGCAACATCGATGCCCTGCGACAGATCGGCGCGCAGGACTTCCAGGTGGCGGTCGTCGCCGTGGGCTCCCTCATCGAGGCATCCGTCCTCATCACCGCGAACCTCGTCGACCTGAAGGTGCCGCAGATCTGGGCGAAGGCCGTGTCGCAGTCGCACGGCAAGATCCTCGCGCGCGTGGGCGCCAACCACGTCATCTACCCCGAGGCCGAGGCCGGCGAGCGCGTCGCGCACCTCGTCAGCGGACGCATGCTGGACTTCATCCGCTTCGACGACGACTTCGTGCTCGCGAAGATGTACCCGCCGAAGCTCGTTCGCGGCGTGGGCCTGAACGAGTCGGGCGTCCGCACGAAGTACAACGTGACGGTGGTCGGCGTGAAGAGCCCGGGCCGCCCGTTCCGCTACGCCGAGGCGAACACCGTCGTCACGAACCACGACCTGATCATCGTCTCGGGGACGAACAGCGACATCGAGCGGTTCGCGGCACTCGACCGCTGACGGGCTTCCCCTCCGCGATAAACGCTCTCCGCCCCGAGAAACGCGCTCTGAGAGCGTTTCCCGGTGCAGGAAGCGTTTATCACCGGGGGAAGCGTGTCACGCGTCGATCTCCAGCTCGACGGTGACCACGTCGTCGACGCCGAGGTGCTCGGCATCCTGGAGCGCCTTCTTGATCGGCACGACGTAGGCCCCGTCCTTCGGCCAGAGCGCCGTGGTCACGCGGGTCGCCCCGATCGTGACGGCGGCGGGGATCATCCCCCAGCCGTACGTCACCACCGGCGCGACCTCGGATATGGCTGCGGCCTCGGCGGGCGGCACGGTGACGAAGTGGAACGGCGCGGGTCCGCGCCAGTACCAGATCACTCCCTCGAATCGCAGCCGCATGTCACGCCCCGGCGGCGAGTTCCTTCGCGCGAGCGAGCGCGGCCTCGGCGGCGTCGGTGAAGACGTCGTCGAGATGCGCGTCCTGCAGCACGGCGACCGCGCGCTCCGTCGTGCCCTTGGGGCTGGTGACGCGGCGGCGCAGCTCGGCCGGATCGACATCGGAGGATGCCAGCAGTGCCGTCGCGCCGATGAAGGTCTGCTCGGCCAGGAGGCGCGCGGCGGCGTCGTCGAAGCCCATGCGGACGGCGGCCTTCGTGAACTCCTCGATCAGGAGGAAGACGTAGGCGGGACCCGAGCCGGAGATGGTGGACAGGGCGTCGATCTGGGACTCGGGAATCTCGACGACGTGGCCGACCGTCTCGAACAGGGCGCGAACAAGCGCCACGTCGTCGGCGGTCGCGGCGGCGCCGGCCGCGAGACCGGTGACGCCTTTGCCCACGAGCGAGGGGGTGTTCGGCATGGAGCGCAGCGTCGCGACGCCGTCGCCGAGGTGTCGCGCGAACGTCTCCAAGGTCACCCCCGCCGCAAGGCTCACCACGACGGCGCCCGGACGAAGGTGCGGCGCGATCTCGTCAAGCAGGTCGGGCACCATGGCGGGCTTGACGCCGATGAAGATGACCTCGGCGGATGCCGCGGCGGTGGCGTTGCCCTCCGGGTCGGCGTCGAGGGCGACGCTCGTCACGCCCTCCAGCTCGGCGAGCTCGGATGCCTTCGCGACCGAGCGGTTGGTCGCGATCACTCCTCCGCCCGCTCCCCCGCCCGTGAGGCCGGCCGCGACGAGGCCGCGGAGGATCGCCCCTCCCATGGAACCGGCGCCGAGGAACGCGAGTGGGGGCAGGGAGGGGGTGGCATCCGTCATGCACGCAAGTCTACGAACCCTGAGTGCGGCGGAAAGGGGCGCGCGTTAGAGTCGGAGCGCGCCCGTAGCGGAGCGGACGCGAGCGACACGGAGGACCCTTATGACTCTCTTCGACGGCATCACCTCGCGCCTGGTCGAGACCGGTCGGCTGAGCGTCAACGTGCTCGAGCGTTCGGCCGACGATCCGGCAACAGCCCCCGAACGGACCGTCGTGTTCGTCCACGGAAACGTCTCGTCCTCGCTGTTCTGGCAGGAGATCATGCAGGACCTGCCGAGCGAGCTGCGGGTCCTCGCCGTCGATCTCCGCGGCTTCGGGGGAACCGAGCACGCGCCGATCGACGCGACCCGCGGGGTGCGGGACTTCAGCGACGACCTGTACGCCGCGCTCACCGCCCTCGGCATCCCGACCGCGCATCTGGTGGGCTGGTCGATGGGCGGGGGCGTCGTGATGCAGTACGCCCTCGATCACCCGGTCCTGTCGCTCACTCTTCAGGCGCCGGTGTCGCCCTACGGCTTCGGCGGCACGCGCCGCGACGGGTCGCGGCTCACCGACGACGACGCCGGTGTCGGCGCAGGAGGCGCGAACCCCGACTTCGTGCAGCGCCTCATCGACCACGACACGACCGACTCCGCGCCCACCTCCCCGCGTTCGGTGTTCCGCTCCGGCTACGTCGCCCCCGGATACACGAGCGACCACGAAGACGTCTGGGTCGAGTCGATGCTCACGACCTCCACGGCCGGTGGCAATTACCCCGGCGACTTCGTGCCGTCGCCGAACTGGCCCGGCTTCGCCGCCGGGACCATCGGCGTGCTCAACACCATGGCGCCCAAGCACTTCGATGTCTCGAACATCGTCGACCTCGCGGAGAAGCCGCCGATCCTCTGGATCCACGGGACCGCGGACGCCATCGTGTCGGATGCCTCGTTCTACGACTTCAACCACCTCGGCGCCCTCGGCATCGTCCCGGACTGGCCGGGGGACGAAATCGCACCCGCCCAACCGATGGTGTCGCAGACGCGTGACGTGCTGGACGCGTACGCCGCCGCGGGCGGCGAGGTCACCGAGATCGCCATCGACGGTGCCGGGCACGCCCCCCATCTCGAGCGACCGGCGCAGTTCCGTCAGGCCCTGCTGACGGTGATCGGCTACGTGGGACGTCCGGCCGACCCCGCGCCGCCCACCGAGGCGATCATCCTGCGTTCGGCCGACTGAGAGGTCCCCGTGGAGTACTGCCTGTTCACCGAGCCCCAGCAGGGCTTCTCCTACGACGACCAGCTCGCGTTCGCCCGCTCCGCCGAGACCCACGGGCTGGACGGGTTCTTCCGCTCCGACCACTACCTGCGAATGGGCGAGGGCGACGCGCTCCCCGGGCCCACCGACGCCTGGACGACCCTCGCCGGCCTCGCCCGCGAGACATCCCGCATCCGACTCGGCACACTCGTCTCCTCGGTCACCTACCGCGTTCCCGGCATCCTCGCGATCCAGGTCGCGCAAGTGGATGCCATGTCGGGCGGTCGAGTCGAGCTGGGCCTGGGCACGGGGTGGTTCGAGCGGGAGCATGCCGCGTACGGCATCCCGTTCCCCCCACGCCGTTTCGACCTGCTCGAGGAGCAGCTCGCGATCGTCACGGGCCTGTGGTCGACCCCGGTCGGTGACACGTTCTCGTTCGACGGACAGCACTACCGCCTGGATGCCGCGCCCGCCCTGCCCAAGCCCGTCCAGTCGCCGGTGCCGGTCATCGTCGGTGGCGGCGGTCCGAAGCGGACCCCCGCGCTCGCCGCTCGCTTCGCCACCGAGTTCAACATCGGATTCGTTCCGGAGGACGTCATCGCCGAGAAGTTCGCGGTCGTGCGGGCCGCCTGCGAGGAGGCCGGCCGCGACCCCGCGAGCCTGAAGCTCTCGGTCGCACTTCCGACGATCGTCGGGGCGGACGACGGGGCGATCGAACGCCGCACCGCGGCCATCGGCCAGTCGCGCGCCCAGTTCGACAACGGCGCCAATCTCATCGGACGGCCCGAGGAGATCGCGGCGAAGGTCGAACGCCTGCAGGAGCTGGGCGCGGAACGCGTCTACTTCCAGCTCCTCGACCTGCGCGACGTCGATCAGGCCGACGAGATCGGCGCGGACCTGCTGCCGCTGCTTCCACGCTGACCCGGGTTGGTCGCGGCCGCGCCCGCGCCGTCGCGGATCAGTCGCGGCGGTGTTCGAAGAAGTCGCGCAGCAGGGCGGATGCCGCGTCCTCGGCGACCCCGCCGACGACCTCCACGCGGTGGGGCAGACGCCGGTCGCGGAGGACGTCGTACAGGGATCCGGCGGCGCCCGCCTTGGCATCCCACGATCCGAACACCACGCGCGGCACGCGCGCCTGCAGCACCGCGCCCGCGCACATGACGCAGGGCTCGAGGGTGACGACGAGCGTGCACGCGGCCAGATGCCACGTCCCGAGGTGCGCGGCGGCTGCGCGCAGCGCGACGACCTCGGCGTGCGCGGTCGGGTCGTTCGTGATCTCACGGAGGTTGCGGCCCTCGCCGATCACGCGGCCCTCCGTGTCGAGCACGACCGCACCCACGGGCACGTCCCCGTGCGCGGCGGCGTCGCCCGCCAGCGCGAGCGCACGGCGCATCGCGGCGAGATCGGCGGCGGTGGGGGTCACGGTGCTCCGGAAAGACAGGGGCGGAACGAGGGGGTCGAGCGGCTAGCCTTGAGCCTATGCGTGTCCACGTCGCCGACCACCCTCTCATCACCCACAAGCTCACGGTGCTGCGCGACCGGCAGACCTCGTCGCCGGTGTTCCGTCAGCTGACCGAGGAGCTCGTGACGCTGCTGGCCTACGAGGCCACCCGCAACGTGCGCGTCGACCCGATCGAGATCCAGACGCCGGTCACGACGACGCAGGGCGTCCGGATCAGCGAGCCGCGTCCGATCGTCGTGCCGATCCTGCGCGCGGGCCTGGGCATGCTCGAGGGCATGGTCAAGCTCCTGCCGACCGCCGAGGTCGGGTTCCTCGGGATGGTCCGCGACGAGGAGACGCTGCAGCCCTCGACCTACGCCGAGCGCCTCCCCGACGACCTCAGCGACCGCCAGTGCTTCGTGCTCGACCCGATGCTCGCCACCGGCGGCTCGCTCGGCGCGGCCATCAAATTCCTCTTCAACCGCGGCGCGCAGGACGTGACGGCGATCTGCCTGCTCGGCGCCCCCGAAGGTGTCGCGGCGATCGAGAAGCAGGTCGAGGGACACGACGTCACGCTCGTCCTCGGCGCGCTCGACGAGCGCCTCAACGAGAAGGGCTACATCGTGCCCGGGCTCGGCGACGCGGGCGACCGCCTCTACGGCACGGCCTGACCCGCGGCTTTCCCCTCGCGGGTCAGCGCGCGTCGGCGACGAGGCGGGCGAAGGCGCTGAGGCGGGCGACACCCTCGGGCGTGCGCGGGAGGTCGTCGAGGAGCGCGGGCGAATACACGACGTACGCGACCTGCATCGCCCGGGAGATCGCGACGTTGATGCGGTTGCGCAGGAGCAGGAACTCCAACCCTCGCGGAGCCTCCCGGCCGGATGACGCGGCGAGGGTGAGAATCGCCACGACGGCCTCCTTGCCCTGGAACCGGTCGACGGTGCCCACCGGCACCTCGGGGTAACCGGCCGCCGCGAGAGCCTCCTCGACCGCCACCTGCTGGGCGTTGTAGGGCGTGATCACGATCACGTCGTCGGCACGGAGCGGTCGCGACGGATGCATCACCGCGCTGTCTCGGGCACCACCCTCGGCGCCGGACCACTCACGTCCGACGAGGTCGGCGACCAGGGCGACCACGGCATCGGCCTCCTCGCTCGAGGCCGTCGCGTTGCCGTGGTGTCGGACAGGAACGGCGTGGAGTCCCGGTTCGACGCCGACGAGCGAGCGCTGCGCCGTCGACGGGTGAGCGGCGAGGCGTCCCTCGTACGACAGTCGCGAAACGGGGCCCGCGACGGCCGGATGCATGCGACGGGTGCGCGCGAGGAAGTAACCGAACTCGGGCGGGACGACCTCGGCCCCGTCGATCACCCACCCCAGCGCAGAGGTGTCGACGGGCTCGGGGTGGGTGCCCTGGCTGACCTGCGGCAGCTGCTGCGGGTCACCGAGCAGCAGCAGGCGCGGGGAGGCGAGGGACACGGCGATCGTCGAGGCGAGCGAGAACTGCCCCGCCTCGTCGATCACGAGCAGATCGAGACTGCCGCGCGGGATGCGCGCCTCGTGGCTGAAGTCCCAGGCCGTGCCCCCGACGACGAAGCCGTGCGCGGCATTCTCGGCCGCGAAAGCCGGAACACCGTTCTTCGGCAGCACCGTGAAGGAATGGTCCACGCTCGGGTCTTTCGGCGCCTTGCCCACACGGCTGGCGGGAACGCCGGCGGCGATGACCCGGTCGAGCATGTGCTCGACGGTCGCGTGGGACTGCGCCACGACCCCGACCCGGTACCCCCGTTCGGCCACGAGGCGCGCGATGACGCGGGAGCCGACGTAGGTCTTGCCCGTCCCCGGGGGACCCTGGACCGCGAGGTAGCTGCGATCGAGGTCGGCCACGATGCGGGCGATCGCGGTGACCTCGTCGTCTCCGGCGCCCCCGTCGATCGAGGTCACCGCGGCGAGCGCGCCCGACCGCGTGCGCGGTGGGCGCCGACGAAGGATGTCGGCCGCGGGACCGTCCGGGAGTTTCGGCGCGGCGGCGAGGACGGCGTCGGCCCACGCGTCGATCGCCTTCTGCTGGTTGCCGGCGCGCGGCGGAGCCGGCGGCGTGAGCGCGAGCGGGAGCGTGTCCCACGTCATCCCGTCGACCGCCACCTCTTCGATGACGGCTCCGTCCTCGAGAACCTCGCGGACAGTGACGCGGCGGGCTCCGTGGATCCAGCGCGGCCGGACGTCGAGCGGGAACGGCGCCGGCAGGTCGTAGACCGCGAAGGGCTCGGCATCCACGGTCAGTCGACTGCCGGGCGCGACCTCACCGTGCACCTCGACGAGACGCCGCTCCGCGCCGCGGCCCGACTCCGCGATGTGCCAGTCGGCGACGACGCGCGAGCGGGCCGCGTCCACGACGACGACGTCGCGGGTGTCTTCCCAGATCGACACCGGCTCGCGCAGGCGCAGGAAGTGCGTCGCCCAGTACGTCTTCTCTTCGCGGGGGTAGTAGTCGATCGCGGCGGCTGCGAGACGCAGGGCCGTCGCGTCGGGCTCGAGGGCCTCGGCCGCCCAGCGCTGCAACGCGGTCGCCCGCGGGGACGGCTCGTACGCCTGCTCGTCGGGCTCGGCACCCCGCGCGGGCATCGCCCCGCCCTCGCGCGCGCGATCGACCAGCCAGTCGCGCAGGCGCCGGGTGGAGACGCAGTCGTACCGGTTGTAGTCGGCGAGGTCGTCGAGC
Organism: Microbacterium canaveralium; assembly: GCF_047238045.1. NCBI lineage: Bacteria > Bacillati > Actinomycetota > Actinomycetes > Micrococcales > Microbacteriaceae > Microbacterium > Microbacterium canaveralium. The sequence continues at coordinate 2,699,941 of NZ_JBDFMA010000003.1, forward strand.
ACGCGTTGGGCCGCCTCGACGTCACCGTCGACGGCGAGGGCACGAGCCTCGACGTACTTCACGATCGAGTCATCGCCACGCTGGACGTCGCTCGTGCGCACCTCCGCGCCCATGTACAGCGGCTCGAGTTTCTTGATCGAATACGACCGGGATCCGACGCGCAGCGCACGCCGGACGACCGGGTACAGATCGACGAAGACACCGTCGCGGAGCAACCGGTCGACGTCGGCCTCGCGGACGCCGTAGCGCGCGGCCATCGTCAGCAGGTGCGTGGGCTCGTACGGCGCGTAGTGGTAGATGTGCATGTCGGGGAACTGCTCCCGGCGCACGGCCACCATGTCGAGGAAACGCTCCAGCGCGGCACGCTCTTCGTCGAAGGTATGGGCCCAGAGGGCTCCGTAGCGTTCGCGCGAGTCCACCCAGCCGAACAGGTAGTCGATGCCCCAGTGCTCCCGGTCGCCCTCGGTGTAGAGCGGGTCACCCTCGAAATCGAAGAAGAGATCGCCGTGATCCGGCCGAGGAAGAACGCCGAGGGCCTTGGGCGCCACCACTTCGTAGGTCGGGACGACGTGCTCGCCGCCGGCGCCGTCACCGGCGGGACTCTCGAGCTGCAGTCGCGCCTGCGTCCGCAGGGAGGCGAAGGTGTCGGCGCTCATGCCCGCGGGGGCGGACGTCGCCGCCGCGAGGGCGTCGATCGTCTCGATTCCGCCCGCCCGCAGACGCTCGCGCTGCACGGGGCGCATGCCCGCGACGAGAAGCAGGTCGCGGTGCGCGACCACCTCGATCTCGCAGGTCGGGCAGCGCCCGCAGGCGAGCACCGCGAGGTCGCCGCGCGGGTCGCCCCACGGCACCGAGGGACCCGCGATGCCCAGCTCGACGCGCCGGTCGGCGATGAGGGCGCGCAGGCGCGCGCGACGCAGGGAGAACACCGGCAGGAGGTCGTCGACCCGGTGGGTGCTCGTGGCCCCGTCACCGAGCAGGAGCTGCACCTCGCCCGAGCGCGGAACGCCCAACCGGTCGAGCTGGTCGACGTACGCAGCGAGCTGCATGAGGGCGGTGACGCGCGCGCGACGCGCGAGCTTGGTGTCCTGCACGATCCACGGTCGTGTGCCGCCGTCGCCCGCGTCGGGTTCGCGGACGAGGAAGTCGGCGAATCCGACGAACTCGTCGGTCGAGAACGCCGCCTGGTAGACGACCTCGGCCGAGGGGTCTGAGAGCGCCTCACCCGTCAGCCGTACCGCCTCGGCCAACGCCTCGGCGTCGGAGGACCGGGCGGCCGGAATCTCTCGAACGGCCGCGCCGAACTGACGGCGGTACTCGTCGAGCACGCGCAACTCGTGCGCGGTTCCGAGCGCCGCGGCGCGCTCGAGAGTGGCATCCTCGGGATCGGGTACCGCCTCGATGCGGCCGATCTTCGCGTCGATCGCCCGCAGCCACGCGAACTCGCATTCGGCTGCCGCTTTGAGGTCGCTGGCGCTCCAGACGATCCGGGCCTCTTGCTCGATGTACCGCATGATCCCCCACGCTAATCGGGGCCGCCGACATCGGCGGTCCCGCCTCCCCCGGTCGCCGGCTCCGCAGGGGCGGTCCGCCACGGTGCCGGCCCCACCTGACAGACTGGGACGGTGATCACCGAGCTGCCGTTCGAGAACGTCTACCGGCACGGTTTCGCGCGCGTGGCGGCGTGCACGATCCCCGTCGCCGTCGCCGACCCCGCCTCCAACGCGGAAGCGGTGCTGGCCTCGGCGCGGGAATGCGACGCCGACGGGGTCGCGATCGCCGTGTTCCCCGAGCTGTGTCTGACGGGCTACGCGATCGACGACCTCGTGATGCAGGATCCTGTTCTGGATGCCGCGGAGGCGGCCGTGGCGCGGATCGTCGCGGCATCCGTCGACCTCCTCCCCGTGCTGCTCGTCGGCGCGCCCCTGCGTCACCGCAATCGCCTCTACAACTGCGCCGTGGTCGTCCACCGCGGGCGGATCCTCGGTGTGGCCCCCAAGTCGTACCTGCCCACGTATCGGGAGTTCTACGAGAGCCGCTGGTACGCCCGCGGCGACGACCAGGCGGGTCAGCACATCACCGTCGCGGGCGAGACGGTCCCGTTCGGGCCGGACCTGCTGTTCGAGGCCGCGGACGTGCCCGGGCTGACGCTGCACGTCGAGATCTGCGAAGACGTCTGGGTACCGATCCCCCCGTCCTCGCCCGCAGCCCTGGCCGGGGCCACCGTGCTCGCCAACCTCTCCGGCAGCCCCATCACGATCGCGCGTGCCGACGACCGCGCCCTGCTGGTGCAGTCGCAGTCGATGCGGTGTCTCGCCGCGTATGTCTACGCCGCCGCGGGCCAGGGCGAGTCGACCAATGACCTGTCCTGGGACGGTCAGACGATGATCTACGAGGGCGGCCAGGCCCTGGCGACCACCGAGCGGTTCCCTGACGGGCCCCGCCGCAGCGTCGCCGACGTCGACCTCGATCGCCTGCGTCAGGATCGGCTGCGTCAGGGCACGTTCGACGACAACCGCCGCTCGACAGCGACCCCGTTCCGCACGGTGTCGTTCGAGCTCGCTCCCCCGTCCGGCGACCTGGGCCTGCTCCGCCCCATCGACCGATTCCCCTTCGTGCCCGACGACCCCGCTCGGCTGGCCCAGGACTGCTACGAGGCATTCAACATCCAGGTCTCGGGGCTCGTCCAGCGGCTCGAGGCGATCGGCCGACCCCGCCCCGTCCTCGGAGTGAGTGGCGGACTCGACTCCACGCACGCCCTGCTCGTCATCGCCCGCGCGATGGACCGCATGGGTCGGCCGCGCAGCGACATCCTGACGTACACCCTCCCGGGGTTCGCGACGAGCGAGAAGACCAAGCGCAACGCGATCGCCCTCGCCGAGGCGATCGGCGCGACGATCGAGGAGATCGACATCCGTCCCGCGGCATCCGAGATGCTCTCCCGTATGGGTCACCCGTTCGCCGCCGGAGAGCCGGTGCACGACGTCACGTTCGAGAACGTCCAGGCGGGGCTGCGCACCGACTACCTCTTCCGCCTGGCGAATCAGAACAACGGCATCGTCATCGGCACCGGCGATCTGTCCGAGATCGCGCTGGGCTGGTCGACGTACGGCGTCGGCGACCAGATGAGCCACTACTCCGTCAACCCGGGCGTGCCGAAGACCCTGATCCAGCACGTCATCCGATGGGTCATCTCCGCGGGTGAGCTCAGCGCCGCCACCGTCGAGGTGCTTCGGGCGGTGCTCGACACCGAGATCAGCCCCGAGCTGGTGCCGGCGGGCCAAGACGGGAAGATGCAGTCCACGGAAGACCGGATCGGTCCGTACAACCTGCACGACTTCACGCTCTACCACGTGCTCCGGTTCGGCTTCCGGCCGTCGAAGATCGCGTTCCTCGCGGCGAAGGCCTGGGAGAACCCGGATGCCGGGGCCTGGCCCGCGGGCTACCCCGAGGGCGCGCGGCCGTCCTACGACCTCGTCACGGTCGCCCGGTGGATGGAGGTCTTCCTCAACCGCTTCTTCGGCTTCGCACAGTTCAAGCGCACCGCGATCCCCAACGGACCCAAGGTGTCCCCTGCGGGGTCGCTGTCACCGCGCGGCGACTGGCGCGCCCCGTCGGACGGCAATGCCCGCGCGTGGCTCGCCGAGTTGCACGCAGCCGTGCCCGAGGCGTTCGCGCGCGACTGAGCGCGCACGCTGCGCGGCGGCGCGAGCCTGCGCGGTGGTGCAACCCCTCGCGGTGACGCGAGCCTGCGCGGTGGCGCCGGCCTGCGCGGTGGTGCGAGCCTGCGCGGTGGTGCCGGCCTGCGCGCGCCCGGGAGTCGAGCGCGTCACCAGCCCATCGAGCCGGGGACGCCCTTGAACGGCCCCGCGAGATCGTCCGTCACCCATCCGCCGTAGAAGCCGCCGGGTTGGGGCCGCACCGTCTCGCCCGCGACGACGCACCGGTCCATCGGGCCGGCGTACACGGCGACGCGGTCGGCGAGCACCTCGTAGCCCGGCAGGGGGTTGGGGTAATTCCACGCGGCCCGCTCGGCAAGAGCGCCACCTCCCCCGTGCACGTCGAAGTAGCGCGCGCCGCCCTTGAACTCGCAGAAGGACGCGCCCTGACCGAGCGTCAGCGCCTCGGCGAATGCCGAGATCGGCACGTAGTACACCGGCGGATGGCTCGTCTCGAGCACGCGGACGACGTCGTCGGTGTCGACGATCCGGATGCCGCCGAAGTCGATCTGCACGCGCTTCGGGACGCGTTCCACGCGCGGCGGACGCGGATAGTCCCACACCGATTCCTGGCCGGGTCGGACGGGGTCGGGAACGGGTCGCGCCATGCGTCCACGGTACGCCGCACCGACGGCTCCGGGGTCCGTCGTGATCGAAGCGTGGCTCGGACACTCGCGACGGTTGGGTAGCCTGGGAGCAGGAGGGGCACGAGTGAGCGGCGAACACGGCACCGGCATCAGTCGGCGGTACCGCGTCTACCAGGTGGGCGGGATCGTCGTCGGCGTGCTGTTCCTGGGGCTCGGCGTCGCCGCGCTCCTCGCGGGCGGCGGCCCCGTCATCGCCGCCATCGCCGGAATCGGAGGCCTCGCCGTGATCATCGTGTCGATCGTGACGATGGTGCGCTCGTGACCGCGCCCGACGATGGCGGCCCCGGCGAGAAGCCCCGGAAGTACCCGCGCGGTCAGGTCGTGATCTGGATCGCGGTGTCGGCGGTGGGTTTGTGGCTGCTGGGCAGCGGACTCATCGGCATCCTGTCCGGCGGCTCGGGAAACTGACGGCGCGCCGGGGAATTCCCCGCGGGCCGAGCCGTTGACCCGAAGGCATCCATTTCTCGAACGGAAGGCCATCATGACGCGCATCGGTCGTAGCGACCTCGACATCCGCCCCCTCTCGCTGGGTGGCAACGTCTTCGGCTGGACCGCCGACCGAGACACCTCGTTCGCCGTGCTCGATGCCTTCCACGCCGGGGGCGGCAACTTCGTCGACACCGCCGACGGCTACAGTGCGTGGGTGCCGGGCAACTCGGGCGGCGAGAGCGAGACACTCATCGGCGAGTGGCTCGCGAGCCGGAAGCCCGCGAACGTCGTCGTGGCGACCAAGGTGAGCACGCACCCCGACTTCCGCGGGCTGTCCGCCGCCAACATCCGGGCCGCCGCGGAGGCCTCGCTGACCCGCCTGGGCGTCGACGCGATCGACCTCTACTACGCGCACTTCGACGACCCCGAGACCCCGCTGGAGGAGACCGTCGGAGCGTTCGCCGACCTGGTCTCCGACGGACTGGTGCGCTACGTCGCCGTGTCGAACTACACCGCCGCACGCATCCGCGAGTGGATCTCGCTCGCCGAGGCCGCCGGGGCCGACCTTCCCGTCGCCGTCCAGCCGCACTACAACCTCGTGCACCGCACCGCCGTGGAAAGCGAGATCGTGCCGGTCGCCGAGGAGTTCGGGCTCTCGCTCGTCCCGTACTACGCCCTGGCGAGTGGCTTCCTCACGGGCAAGTACCGGACCACGGATGCCTCGGGCGATTCGCCCCGCGCGGGCGGGGCCGCGAAGCTCGCCACTCCAGCGGGCCTGGCCGTCATCGACGCGCTCGAGGAGATCGGTCGCGCGCACGGCGCCTCAATCGCCACCACCGCGCTCGCGTGGCTGCGCGCTCAGCCGACCGTCGTCGCCCCCCTCGCGAGCGCGTCCCGGCCGGAACAGGTCGCGGACCTCGTCGCGAGCATGTCGCTCGAGTTGTCGGCCGAGGAGCTCGAGCGCCTCGACGGGGTGTCGGCCGCGGCACAGGACTGACGCGGCGCGGGTCGCCCATCGCCCACGGGATCGGGCATCGCCGCGCGGTCCCGGTCCCGCGGTCGAGGGTGTCATCGCGCGGGCCGGCGGTCGGCGAGAATGGTGGGGTGAAGCTCCTCGTCGCCGCCCACGCCTCCGAATTCGTCGCTTTCGAGCCCGACATCCCGGGATTCGATCGACTCCTCACGGGTGTCGGCAAGATCCCCGCCGCGTACGCACTCACGCGCGCACTGTGCGAGGGAACGTACGACGAGATCGTCGTCGTCGGTACCGCGGGTGCCATCGACCCCGAGCTGGAGGGCGGCATCTACGACATCTCCGCCACGATCCAGCACGACGTGAAGGGCTTGGACGGAACCTTCGGCGAGCACGTTTGGCTGCCGGCCCGCGTCGACATCGCACCCGAAGGCGTCGTCATCGCCACCGGCGACCATTTCGTCGATGACGCCGACGCGGTGGCCCTCATCCGCGGGCTCGACGCCCGCATGGTCGACATGGAGTCCTACGCGCTCGCCTGGGTGGCGCAGCAGTTCGACGTGCCGATCCGCATCCTGCGCGCCGTCTCCGACCGCGCCCAGGACGGCGCGACGGAGCTGTGGGACGACGTCGTCGAACGCTGCAGCCACGAACTGCGCGCGAAGTTCCGCGAGCTCTACGGGGTCTGAGCCCGTGGCTCGCGCGGCCTCGCGCGTTACGGGGTCTGCGAGCCGTGGCGGGCGCGACCGGCCAGGTCGGCGACGCCGACGATGAGCGCGAGCCCGAGGAAGACGCCGACGGCGATCATGCCCGTGGCGTACGCGTCGTGGAAGACGACGAGCGTGTCGCGGTCACCCTGCTCGCGGTACACCGTGGCGTAGAACAGCGCCAGGGCGATCGCCGTGCCGACGGCCGTGCCGATGCGCTGCCCGAGCTGCCCGACCGATCCCGCGACTCCACCGCTTGAGACGGGGATGTCCGCCAGGGTGAGCGTCTGGTTCGGCGAGATGACGAGTCCTCCGGCGAAACCGCCGAACACCATGACGGCCGCCATCGCCCACGGGGTCCACGCGGCCGGAGTCGTCAGTGCCACCACGGCGAGAGCTCCCGCTGTCGCGACCATGCCGAGGATGCCGACCACCACGAGTGGTCGACCGAGCCGGGTGACGAGGTTGCCACCGACCCATGAGCTTCCCGCCGACGCCACGGCGAAGCCGATCGTCACCATCCCGGCGAAGACAGGTTCGAGCCCGAGGCCGCCCTGGAGGAACAGCGTGCCGAGCAGGAACATCGCGGGCACCGCCGAGAAGTAGGCGGTCGAGATCAGCACGCCGTTCCGGTACGAGCTGAGCGCGAAGATCGACAGCGGCATGAGGGGTATCCGCCCGCGATCGGCGTAGTGACGCTCCCAGAAGACGAACGCGGCGGCGAACACGGCGGACACCACGAGGAGCCACCAGCGGCGCGGGTCGTCGTCGGGCGAGCCGGTGGTGAACAGGAACGGCCACATCAGCGCGATGATCGTCAGGCCGAACAGCAGGACGCCGACGGGATCGAGGTCGAGCGCGCGGTGCGACTTGGTGCGGGTGTTCGGGAGGAGCCACGCGGCGAGCACGATCACGATCGCGACGAGCGGGATGTTGATCCAGAAGATGAGCCGCCAGCCGTCGGTCGGACCGCCGAGCGCGATGAGCAGACCGCCGAGCGTCGGGCCGAGAGCCGTGGCGATGCCGATGGTGGCGCCGAACAGACCGAAGGCGCGCCCGCGCTCCTTGCCCTGGAACAGCTGCTGCACGAGTCCGAGCACCTGGGGCATCTGGATGCCGGCGGCCACACCCTGCAGCAGGCGAGCGGTGAGCAGGACACCCGTGTTGGGGGCGAGGGCGCAGGCAAGGCTCATGACCAGGAAGAGGGAGAGTCCGACGAGGAACAGCACCCGCCGCGAACGCAGGTCGCCGAGACGGCCGGCGGGGACGAGAACGAGACCGAAGGTGAGGATGTACCCGGACACGACGAGCTGCAGCTCGGTGGGGCCCGCGTGCAACGCCGCCTCGATCGAGGGCAGGGCGACGTTGACCTTGGTGAGATCGAGGATCGTCAGCGCGGCGACCGAGACGGCGATCCAGTACGCGCGCCAGCGATGGCGCGGGGAGAGCTGGATGTCCTGTGTCGGCGGGTGGGGGGACGAGGATTCGTGAGACATCGGTTGTCACGCTACTCGCGTGCACGACCCGGCGGGCGGGCTTGCGGACGCGCGTCAGTCGACGTCGCGCCGCGCGAAGACGGCGCGAAGGATCACGAACACGACGACGGCGACCACCGCGACGACCACGAGGCGGAAGACGAACGCGATGAGCGAGAACAGGATGTTCACGACGATCCATGCGATGACGATGGCCGCGACGACCCCGAGAATCGTCCACAGCGTGCTCTTGCGCATGGTCACAGCCTAGGCGAGCGCACCCACGGCGTCTTGCCGGATGACGCTCGGCCCCCTCGGTGTGGCCGTGACCCTCACCTGCGCCGGAAGCTGGTCCTTCATCGAGGCGACGTGACTGATCACGCCCACCGTGCGCCCACCCTGACGGAGCTCGTCGAGCGTCCGCATCGCCAGGTCGAGCGTCTCGTCGTCGAGTGAGCCGAAACCCTCGTCGATGAAGAGGGTGTCGAGCCGGATGCCGCCCGTCCGCGCCGTGACCACCTCGGCCAGACCCAATGCGAGCGCGAGGGACGCGAGGAAGGTCTCGCCGCCCGACAGGGACTGCGGCGGCCGGGACTGGCCGGTGAACGCGTCCATGATCTCGAGCCCCAGTCCGCTCGCTGCGCCACGCGCGGCCAGCGCGTCGGTGTGCTGCAGTCGGTAGCGCCCCGCGGACATGTGATCGAGCCGGAGGTTCGCGGCATCCACGATCTCTTCCAGCTCCGCGGCGAGCACGAACGTCTCGAGCGTCATCCGCCGGGTGTTCGGGGCTCGCCCGGCGACGGTGTCGGCCAGACGCGCGACGACCGCGTGGGCATCGGACAGCCGCGCGACGGCGGCGCTGCCGGCGTCGGCACGCTCGGCGAGGTCGCGCACGTGCACCGCCGCTACGGAGACGGCAGCATGCGCGGCGGCGGCGGACTCGACGGCCGTACGGGCTTCGAGGACCGCCGCGGAGACCGGACCGAGATCGACCGGCTCGTCGGGCGCCCCCACGAGATGGAGCTCGAGCTCGAGGAGACGGCGTCGGGTGGCGGCGAGGGCGGCATCGTGATCGGCGACGGCAGTCTCGAGGCGTCGGCGTTCAGCCGAGTCGCGCAGGGCCGCGCGGATCGCCGCTTCGTCGGCGAACTCGCTGTCGATGAGCAGCTCGTCGAACGCCGCGCGCGCCTCCGCGACGGCACGCACGCGCGTCTCGTGATCGGCGCGCGCCGCGACCACCGCCCGCACCGCGTCGCGCCGCGCTGCGAGGTCGCGGCGGCGTTCACGGACGGTGGGGAACGTCGCGCGAGCCTCGGCCAGCGCGGCGCGCAACGTCTCGGCGCGCTGCAGATGCAGCGCGAGGTCTTGACGCGCATCCGCGAGCTCGCGGTCGAGTCGCTCGCGCTCCAGGGCGTCGGCCTTCTCGCTCTGGACCAGAGCGGCCCGCTCAGCGGCGAGGCGCTCGTGCTCGATCGCATCGGCGTGCGCTCGGGCGAGAGCGTCGTCGATTCGGCCGAGCCGCTCGTGCAGCTCGGCGACCGTCTCTCCCCCGGCCCGCGCCGCCGCGAGCGCGTAGGCATCGCGCGTGATGCGCGCGGCATCGGCGGCGAGGCGGTCCTTCTCGGTCGCGGAGTTCTTGCGGTCCTCCGCCGCCGTCACCTCGGCGTCGGTGACCGGATCGTCGGTGCCGACCGCGGGGGCGGGGTGCTCCGTGGACCCGCAGACGGCACACGGTTCGCCGTCGACGAGCGCGTGAGCGAGTTCTCCCGCCGCTCCCGCGAGCCGTCGCCGCAACAGACTGCTCCAGGATGCGACGGCGCGCTGCAGCTCATCGGCCCGCACGAGCGCGGCCATATCGGCCGTGTCGCGCTCCTCGGCGAGACGCTCGGCCTCGACCGCCGCCTCGTGGCGTCGGGCGGCCTCGGCCCGCTCCGCGCGCGCGAGGTCGCGCCGCGTCGTCGCGTCGGACAGGGCCGCCAACCGTTCGTCGAGGGCGTCGCGGACCGACGGAATCTCGGCCAGCCGACCCACGATCTCATCCACCCGGCGCGCCGCATCGTCGACCCGCGCCCGCCGGGCTGCGACCTCGGTCTCGACCTCCGCGAGGTCGTTCTCGAGCACGAGCGCCTCGTCCACTCGTGCCAGCAGCGCCGTGAGATCGTCGTCGCGCGCGGTCAGCGCGGCGAGGGACTCCACACCCGTCTCGCCGCAACGCTCCGCGACGGTCACGGCGGCGCGCCACGCAGCCTCCGCAGCGGGCAGCGCGCGTTCCGCGCGGCCGACGGCATCGAGCGGCGCGCGGAGCGCCTCGGCCGTGGCCGCCACCCCGAGCTCGGCGCGCACGGCGTCGATTCGCTCGGTGTCGGATTCGAGATCCGACAGCTGCGCTCGCGCGGCACGACGTTCGACCTGCCGACCGTGCAGCGCGGTCGCCTCGCGCTCGGCGGCGAGGGCGGCATCCAGCCCGCGCTTCGCGGCCTCCCGTTCGTGAGCGGCCGCCTCGACCCGGTATTCCATCCGCTCGACGGCGCGGATGACGGCCGTGAGCCGGTCGTGGATCGTCGCCGGGGGGCCGTCCGCGGCGCCCTCACCGGGGGTATCGGCCGGTGCCGCGTGCGGTCCGGGTGCGTCGTCGGAGGCGCGCGCCGCGTCGAAGGCGGCGATCATGCGCTCGGCCTCGTCGAGCAACGTGGACACCTCGGTGCCCCCCGCCGCGAGGCGCTCGAGTGCGCTCTTTCGCCGGCCGTCGAGGGCAACGGCATACTGCTCGAAGGTGCGCGTACCGAAGAGCGTCCGCAGCAGAGCCTGTCGCTCGTCGTTCTTGGCGAGAAGGAACCGCGCGAAGCGGTTCTGCGCGAGCAGGATCACCTGGAGGAACTGCTGCTGGGTGAGCCCGAGGATCTCGTCGAGCCGCGCGGCCACATCGACCGGTCGCGCTGCCACGCCCGTCCATCCGGCGGGCTCGAGCACCTCGAGGCTCGCCCTGTGCGGCTCCTTCGTCGTCCCCGTGCCGCTGCGCTTGGGTCGCTCGTACTCGGGCGACCTCGTCACCCGCCACCGGCGTCCCTCGGCGCTGAACTCGACCGTCACGCTGGTGGGGTCGTCGAGTCCGCAGTGGTCGCTGCGCAGCCGGCGTTCGGCTCCGTCGTAGCGGGGAACGCCGCCGTACAGCCCGTAGCAGACACCGTCGAGAACGCTCGACTTCCCCGCACCGGTGCGGCCGGCGATCAAGAAGATGCCGTCGTCGGCGAACGCGTCGAAGTCAACGACCTGACGCTCGAGGAAGGGGCCGAAACCCTCGAGCTCGAGGCGGTGCAGCTTCATGAGCGCGCCTCCACCACCGCGCGCGCGTCGAGCACCTCGCGGAGGAGTTCGCGCTCGGCCTCCGAGGCACCCTCGCCCTCGCGGACGTGCACGAGGAACGCATCGATGATCTCGGTGTCGTCGCGCGCCGCGCGAACGCGACGGGCATATCCGAGTCCGTCGTCCTTCCGCGTCGCGGCCGGGAGATGGGCGACCGTGGCGCACCACGGGAACCGCGCCTGGAGGCGTCGCATCGGATCGACCTGCGGAGTGGCATCGGTGTACTCGGCCCGCACCCAGTGATCGACGAACGTGTCGAGAGCGCCGTCTTCGAGCAGGTCGTCGAACGGCGCCCGCAGGGTGATCAGCGGACGAGGTACGGGCAGGTCGACCCACTCGACGGATGCCAGACCCGCGGCATCCAGGTCGACGAGCCACGAGCCGCGCGGCTTGCCTGCCTCGCCGAAGCTGTAGTGCAAGGGTGCGCCCGCGTAGCGCACGCGGTCGGAGAGCTGCTGGCGACCGTGGATGTGACCGAGAGCGACGTAATCGGGCCCGTCGAACACGGGCAGCGGCACGTTGTCGAGTCCGCCCTGACGGATCTCGCGCTCGACGCCCGGGGTCGCCTCGACACCGGCGGCGAAGCAGTGCGCGATCGCGACCGAGCGGCCGCCACGCAGCGCCCGGTCGCGGCGAACGAGGTCCATCGCGTGCCCGATCGTCTGCGCCTGGCTGCGGAGTTCCACCCCCTCCCAGAGGTGCCGCACGATCGCGGGCTCGAGGTAGGGGATGCCGTAGAAGTGCACGGGACCGTGCGCATCGTCGATCGTCACCGGTTCGCCGACGGTGAGGGGGTCGGTGACGACGGTGATCTCTTCGCGCAGGAGCGCAGACTGGAACCCCAGTCGCGCGGCGGAGTCGTGGTTGCCGGAGGTCACGATGACCCGTGCCCCCGCGTCGGCGAGGGCGACGAGGGTCCGAGTCAGCAGCGGGTAGCACGCGGCGGACGGTGCGGCGGAATCGAACACGTCACCGGCGACGACCACCACGTCGACGTCGCGCTGACGCACCTGCTCGACCAGGACGTCGAGCACCCCGGCGAGGGCGTCGAGCGTCGAGTGGCCGTGGAACGACCTCCCGATGTGCCAATCAGAGGTGTGCAGGATCCGCATGCAGACACGGTACGTCGGGCCTCCGACATCGGTGCTCAGCCTGCGCGCGGGTCGCTCGCACCCACCCCGGCGACGTTCCCGGACTCGACGGAGACGACGAGGTCAGCCGCCGGCGACCTCCGCCGCGAGCGCGCGGATACGGTCGTCGCCGAGGTCGAGCCCGACATCGCTGAAGCGCTGGCGCAGCACGTCCGCGATCCGCTCCTGAGGCGCGTCTCCGACGTCCGCTCGCGTCTGCGCGACGACACCGGCGATGCGCGCGGCGTCGTCGGTGGGGTGAGTGTCCATAGCGGGCTCGGATTGCTCGTCCGGCCGCGACACCTTGCGGTCCTCGTGCACCGCACCGCCGACCGAATCCGCGGGCGAGGCACCGCCTTCCGCGGGGTCCGAGGGTTCGGGGCTTCGTGTGTCGTCGGTCATGGTCACTCCTCCGTGCTCATGTCGGGGTCGATGCCCTGGCTCGCCGCATCGCCCTCGATGGGGTCGGAGGGCTCGGCGTCTTTGAGACGCGGGGAGCCCTTCGCGTGGGCGTTCTGTTCCGACGTCTCGCCGTCGGCGACGTCGCCGCTCTCCCAGCCGCCGGGCGGGTCGGCGTCGATGACGCCGTCGGGAAGGTCGCGTTCCTCGGTCATGACAACCCCTCTCATCGAGCCCCAGCTTGGTCGCCGCTGAGGGCGGACCCGCGGGGGTTGACGGGGGAAAGGGGCGCGGGTAGCGAACCGGTCAGCTGCGCGCGTGCAGGAGATTCGCCCGCTCGGGGTGGGCTTCGAACCACTCGCCCACGTACCAGCACACGGGGAGGATCTCGCGGTCCCCGGCCTGCGCGATGGCATCCACCGCCCTCTCGACGACCACCGCGGCGTAGCCGTGTCCGCGGAACGTGGGGATCGTGAACGCCCGGGTGAGGGCCATCGTGCGCCCGTCGTCGCGATAGTCGAGAACGGACACCAGGTCGTCGCCGTCGTGCAGGGTGTAGCGCGAGGCGTCCCGGTCATCGGCGAAGCGCAGGTCGGTCATGGGAATACGGTACGCCGGTGCGGACCCGTCGGCGCTGAGAGCGCATACTGCTCGGTCATCAGTCGGCTTTGGCCCGGAATTCGAGCAGGATGCCACATTTCCGAACGTCATCATTTGACGTCGACGGACACGATGGGTCATAATCGCCCCCATGACTGTCAACGCGCTTGCTCTGTCCGCCCGGGAGGCGAACGGAACTGCCGGCATGATGATGCCCGGCCGCGTTGTCATGTGTTGTCGAATGTGCCGCTAACAGCGACCCTCGCCCTGACGATCTCGTGCTTCTGAACGCCGACGTCGTCACCCGGTCGTCCGCGGTACGCGTCGATCACGCGCCCGGACACCGCGCTCCGGCCCCTCGGCCACACACCTCCCGTCGAACCCCGCCCCTCTGACGCCCGGGTTCACCACTGAAGGACACCTTCCTCATGTCGATCTCCGCCGTTCTCGACCGCCCCGCCGCTTCCACCACCCGCCCGCAGCCTGCCGGACGCGTCGCCCCCGCGCAGCCCGCGGCCTCGGCCACCCCCGCCGCTCCTCCGGCTCGACCCGCCCTTCCCGCCGGGACGTCGCCGCGGGGCTTCGCTCTCTACGTCGGCATCGACGAGTCCAAGGCCGCCGAAGCCGGCGTCAGCCTCGGCACCCTCGTCGAGGCCCTTCGCCGTACCCTCAGCGAACTCGCTCCCGCCGCCGAAACGTACGCCACGGTCGCCCTCGCCCCCGCCGGCGCCGGCGGCCGCGACGTGGACGTCGTGCGTCTCGCCCTGCACGAGCCCTCGGCGGTCGCCCGCACCAAGGAGGAGCCCGCCGAAGAGGACCGCGCTCCGCGCGGTGTCATCGTCGACATCTCCCGCAAGCGCGTCCTCATCGACGGCGAGTCCGCGGCCTTCACGTTCAAGGAGTTCGAGCTGCTGCAGTACCTCGTGCTTCGCGAGGGCCGCACGATCGAACGCACCGAACTGGTGTCCTCGCTCTGGGAGGGCACGACCGACGACGAGGCTCCCGGCGAGCGCACGATCGATGTGCACGTGCGTCGCCTCCGCGCCAAGCTCGGCGTCTACGAGGACATCGTCCGCACCGTTCGCGGCGTGGGCTATCGGTTCGACCGTCACGCCGACGTGTCGATCCGCTACGGCCACGGCACACCTTCGCCCGACCGCTTCTGACACGCGCCCCCGCGTCTCCGGCCGGCATGTCGTGGGGGCGACGTAGGGTGTCGGCATGAGGTCGACCCGCGAGCGCACACACCCGCGTGATGCGCGCTCGTCGCTCACGGCGCCGCTCCGCGCCGAGTACCGTCCGCGGACTCGCGTCGACGTCGAACGCACGATCGCCGCGCAGCGCCACGGACGAAACGACCCGACATTCGCGGCCACGGGTTCCCTCCGCGGCGGGGGCGTCGTTTGGCGAGCCAGCCGCACGCCGACGGGGGTTGCCACCCTCGCGCTCCGCAGCGCCGCCGACGGCACGGTCCACGCCGCCGCGTGGGGGCCGGGCGCCGAGTGGGCGCTCGACCAACTGCCCGCGCTGTGCGGAGCGCTCGACGACCCCGAGGGTTTCGACGCGTCACGGCATCCGTCGGTCCACGAATGGCACCGCCGTCATCCCGATCTGCGGATCGGACGCACCGATCTGGTGTTCGACGCCCTGGTCAGCGCGATCATGGAGCAGAAGGTCACGGGGCTCCAGGCCTTCTCCGCCTGGCGGAGCATCGTGACCTGGTACGGGGAGCGCGCTCCGGGCCCGACCCCCCATCCGATGTTCGCTCCCCCCGATCTCGAGGGGTGGCGGCATGTCCCCTCATGGAGCTGGCACCGGGCGGGGCTCGAACCACCGCAGTCACGCACGATCGTCGAGGCCGCACGCCGCGGAGCGTCCATCGTGCAGGCTGCCGCCGGGGCGGCCGACGGCGAGGCGCGCGATCGTGTCTTCATCAGCCTGCGCGGAGTGGGCGTGTGGACGAGCGCGGAGACGCGCATCCGGGCCTTCGGTGATCCGGATGCCGTGAGCATCGGCGACTACCACCTCGCGCATCAGGTGGGGTACGCCCTGACGGGCCACCGCACGGACGACGACGGCATGCTGGAGCTCCTCGAACCCTTCGCCGGTCACCGCCAGCGCGTCATCCGCCTCATCTACGCGGGCGCGAGCCTCGAACCGCGGCGCGGCCCCCGAATGCACCCCGAGGACCACCGCGATCGCTGAGGGGCAAGAGACCGGTCCCCACGCGGGTCGGCCCCACCCTAGGCTGGGGCGCATGACGCAAACCGGAACAGGGTGGCCCCGCGGACGCACCTACTGGCTGCTGGGCTCGGTCGTCCTGTTCGCCGCGGGTGTGCTGTTCGGACTGGTGTTCCAGAACGTCTGGCTCGGGTTGATCCTCGCCACGGTGGTCTCGCTCGGCTGGCTCATCGCCTTCGAGTCCAGTCGTGGACGCAACGTCGGCGTCAACGACCCCGACAACGGCGTCGAACTCTGACGGCCCGAGGCGCCGGCCGGCTCGAGCCGATCACGACGCCCGCTCCGACACGAACAGCGCGCACGTCGTGCCGTAGTAGTCGTCCGTGAGCCCGACGGCGCGCATCCCGAGGCGGGTCGCGACCGATTGCGACGCAGCGTTGTCGGGGTGGGTCACGGCGACGACGCGCGAGATGCCGGTCGCGTGGGCGAGCTCGAGAACGGCGGCGGCGGACTCGGTCGCGTACCCGCTCCCGGCGGCATCCGGATGGAAGTGCCAGCCGATCTCGATGTCCTCGGGGCGATCGGCACCGACGCCGTCCGACCAGGGGATCGGCTTCAGCAGGATCACCCCGAGTCGCGTGCCGTCCGGGGCCGTGGCCGCCCGGACACCGAGCACACCGTCGGCGCGCGCGGCCCACCTCTCCAGAAGGGCATCGACCTCTTCGGCATCCGTCATCACGCTCCCGTCGCCGATGTAGCGACGCACCTCGGGTCGCCGGTACAGGTCGAAGAGGAATGCGCGGTCGTCGGCCGAGCGCGTCCACTCGCGCAGCACGAGACGCTCGGTGGTCAGCCGGGTCCGCCGCATGGGCAGGTGAGGGATGCCGTCCTCGGCGAACGGCTCACCGGCCACGACGAACCCGAACCGGCCGTACCAGTCGCCGAGCTGCGCCTGCGCGTCGAGGAGGATCGGGATGCCGGGGGCCTCGCGATCGAGCAGTTCGACCGCGGCGCGCATCAGCTCAGCGGCAAGACCGCGCCCACGCGCGTCGGCGGCGGTCGCCACTCGCCCGATGCGCGTGTTCCGGCCTTCGCGCAGGATCCGCAGGGTCGCGAGCACCGCGCCCGAGGCATCCTCGGCCCACATCAGCTCTGCGCCGGGCTCGATGTCACGACCGTCGATCTCGGGGTACGCCGCCTCCTGCTCGACGACGAAGACGCTCACGCGCAGCCAGAGCAACCGGTAGAGAGTGAGCGGGGCGATTTCGGCGACGGGCGCGCGATGAAACGTGACGGCCATTCCTCGACGCTATCGCGCCGTCTCGCTACCCTGACCCCGGGGCACTGCTCGGTCCCCGCACGGCCGTCCCGGCGAGACAGGAGAGACGATGTCGTTCCAGGCCTACCTCGACGCGGTCGAGAAGAAGACCGGTCTCACCCCGCGCCAGCTGGTCGACCTGGCGCAGGAGCGCGGTTTCGGCCCGGGCACCAAGGCGACTCCGATCCTGGAGTGGCTGAAGGCGGACTACGACCTCGGCCGGGGTCACGGTATGGCTCTCGTCCACGTGATCACCAAGGGACCGCAGATCAGCGACACCCACGTCGGCTCGGGCGGCACGCACAGCGACGCGAGCGACACTCTGTGGCTCGACGGTGCCGCCACGAACCCGAACGGCTGACCGCTCAGTCGTGACCGAAGCGGCGTGACGCCGCGATCTGCTCGGCGACCCGTCGGAGAGCCAGGATGAGCGGCTCGACCAGCGCGGTGCCCAGGACGACGTAGCGCAGCGCCGCCTCCGGGGACTCCGTGGGGGTCGCGTCCAGTTCGGCCGCGGCGATCGCGCCGAGGTGCGAGACGTACGCATCCAGCACCGGCTCGGGGACGACGAATCCGGCGCGATCGAGCGCGGCGAGGGCGCGAGCGACCGCGGCCACCTGTGCGGGGAAGCAGTCGTCGGCGGCGCCGCCGAAGCGGCCGAGGAGCGCGAGAGCGGGTCCGAGATCGAGATCGTCGTCGTCGGCGCCAGGCGGGTTGACGGCGGCGCTGGCCGCCCCGAGCAGGTCGTAAGGGTGCTCGGGCGGGCTCTCCAGCACGGCGATGACGTTCCGCACCCCGGCGATTCCGACCCCGGCATCCACGAGCGCACGGATGATACCCAGTCGCCGGACGTGCTCCTGGCCGTAGGCCGCCTGGGTCGCGGACGTGCGCTCCCCCTCGGGCAGGAGGCGCTCGCGCAGGTAGTACTTGATCGTGGCGACGGAGACACCGCTGCGGGCGGACAGTTCCGAGATCCGCATGGATTCCCCCTTGACTCGATAGCTCTACTATCCAACACTAGATAGTGACACTATCGAGTGAGGACGAACCCATGGCATCCATCAATCCGGGTCGCATGACCCACCGGCACGACGGCGAACTCGTCGTCTTCCACATCGGGATGACCATCAACCGCTGGTGGCGGCCCGACGCGTGGCTACCCGTCTTCGGGGAGATGGGACCGATGCTGCGCGAGCTGAGCATGGACCCCGACTCGGGACTGCTCGGGTTCACGATGCTCTTCGGCCCGCGCGGGCCGTACATCGTGCAGTACTGGTCGTCGCTCGAGAAGCTCTACACCTACGCCTCGGCACCCGCACACGCGCACCGCCCCGCGTGGACACGGTTCAACAAGCGCGCGAGGAAGGCGGCGGGCGCCGTCGGGATCTGGCACGAGACGTATCTCGTCGACCGCGCCGAGTCGATCTTCGTCGCGACACCACCTATGGGACTGCCGAAGGCGACCGCGATCGTCCCCGTCGGTTCCCGCCACGACCGTGCCGCGGCACGGGCCGCCGACGGGCGCACCACCGCACGCCCGACGGTCGAACCGGCTCAGTAGGCGCTGTCGGGGTTCAGGATGCTACGCGGGTCGAACACCCGTTTGATGTCGTCGTGCAGGCGCACGACGTCCTCGCCCAGTTCGCGGCGCGCCCACTCGCGCTTGAGACGGCCGACGCCGTGCTCGGCGGTCACCGTCCCGCCGAGCGAGAGGGCCAGCGCGAAGATGTCGTCGGCAGCGCGCACGGCGGCCTCGGGCAGATCGCCGACCTGGTCGTCGACCACGATGATCGGGTGCAGGTTGCCGTCCCCGGCGTGGCCGAAGACGAAGATCGGAACCTCATGCCGCTCGGCGATGAGTTGGATGCCGCGGATCGCCTCCGCGAGCCGGCTGCGCGGTACGGCGATGTCCTCGATCAACGGCCGGCCGATCTGCTCGAGGGCCGGAAGCGCCTGGCGGCGCGCGTGCAGCAGGTCGGCGGCACGATCGGCATCCTCGGTCCACTCGTGGTGGGCCGCGGTCGGAGCGACCGCCTCGATGACGACGCCCATCTCCTCCGCCGCTCCGAAGCCGTCCGTCTGCGCGAGGAGGAGCGCGTCCCCCCGCTCCCGCAGCGCGGTGCCCTCGGCGGCGTCGATCGCCGCGAGCGTCGCGCCGTCGAGGATCTCGAGCACCGCCGGGCGCGCGCCGCTGACCGCGATGGCGGCCACGGCGTGCGCCGCGTCCTCGAGGGACGCGAAGAACGCCGAGGCGGTCGCGAGCCGTCGCGGGACCGGCAGAAGACGCACCCGGGCGGCGACGACGATGCCGAGCGTCCCCTCGGACCCCACGACGAGCCCCGCGAGGTCGTATCCCGTCACCCCCTTGATCGTGGGGCGTCCGAGGCGCACCAGCGAGCCGTCGGACAGGACGACATCGACGGACATCACGGCGTCGCGCGTCACGCCGTACTTCGCTCCCCGCAGGCCCCCGGCATTCGTGGCGATGTTCCCGCCGATCGTCGAGATGCCGACGCTGCCCGGGTCCGGCGCGTAGAAGAGACCGTGGGCCCGGGCCGCGGCATCCAGATCCGCGGTGATGACACCGGCCTCCACCTCGGCCGTACCGTCGACCGCATCGATCGCCCGGATGCGGGTGAGCTGCGAGAGGTCGAGGACGATCGTGCCCTCCCCCGCCACCGCGCCCCCCGCGAGTCCCGAACCGGCGCCCCGCGTGACGAGGGGGAGTCCGGATGCCGCGGCCCGTCGGACCGTTTCCTGGACCTCCGCGACATCCCGCGCCACGACGATCTCGGCGGGAGTGCCCACCGGTCGCAAGCCCGACCGGTCGACGGCACGGTTGATCTCGGTCGCGGTCACGCCACGTTCCGCTGCCCGAACACGACCTCGGGATCGATGCCGCGGCGCGCGACTTCCTCGCGCACCAGCGGGATGACCAGGCGCCCGGCATCCACCGCGTCGTTCAGGTCGCCCAGTGTCGGGAGCGAGACGATGTCGGCACCGAGCTCGACGTACCGCACGATGGCCTCGGCGATCGTCTCGGGCGAACCGACCAGGAGCGACGACGCGCCACCGGATCCGGCGACCCCGCGCGGGGTCCACAGGACACCGCCGTCGTGCTCCTCGGCCTGTTCCGCGATCTCGCGCAGGCGAACCGAGCCGACGTTGGTGCTGTTGATGTCCCGGACCTTCTCGTAGAACGGACGGGCCGCCTCGAGGATGCCGCGGGCCTTCTCGCGGGCGAGGGCGTCGGTCGCGGCGACGACCGGCCGGAAGGTCACCCAGAACCGGAGACGGTCGTTGCGCCCCGCCGCGCGGGCGTGGGCATAGACGCGGTCGATCTGCTCCGCGGTCTGCGCCAGCGGCTCGCCCCACAGTGCGAAGATGTCGGCGTTCGCCCCGCCCGACGCGTAGGCGAACTCGCTCGAGCCGCCGAGCGACACCGGGAGCGCACCGCCGGAGGACGTCGAGTACCCGGGGCCGAAGCCGTCGAAGCGGTAGAACTCGCCGTCGTGGGAGAACGGCTGCTTCTCGGTCCACACGCGCCGGAGCAGCTGGATGAACTCGGACGAGCGACGGTAGCGCTGCTCCTTGTCGAGGTAGTCGCCCTGGCGCGCCTGCTCGTCGTCGCTGCCGCCCGAGATGATGTGCACGAGCGCACGGCCACCTGACAGCTGGTCCAGCGTCGACAGGCCCTGCGCCGCGACCGTCGGGAAGGCGGAGTTCGGTCGTACCGCCACGACGGTCTTGAGCTTCTGCGTCGCGCCGAGAACGGTCGCGGCGAGCGCGTACTGGTCGGCGCTGGCGGAGGCGTACGGGATCAGGGTGTAGTCGAACCCGTACACCTCGATGGTGCGCGCGTAGTGGCGCAGCCAATCCACGTCGATGGGCGTGGTGAAGGTGCTCCCACCGTGGGCGGGGGCTCCGGGCGGACGGCTGCCGACCATGTTGACGAATTCGACGGGCATGGATTTTCCTTTCTCGGGAACCAGAGGGGTCAGACCGTGGCGGGCACGGCGGATCGGATGCCGCGCGGGTCGGGGACCGCGGCGACGAGGGAGCGGGTGTAGGGATGCTGCGGGTTCTCGAGAACCTCCGCGGCGGGGCCGTGCTCGACGATGCGTCCATGGCGGAGCACCGTGACGGTGTCGGCGATCTGGCGCACGAGCGCGAGGTCGTGCGACACGAACAGGTAGGTCAGTCCCCGGTCGACCTGCAGCCGCGCCAGGACGTCGAGGATCTCGGCCTGCACGGTCACGTCGAGGGCGCTCGTCGGCTCGTCGAGGACGAGCACGTCGGGTTCGAGCACGAGGGCGCGCGCGATCGCGACGCGCTGACGCTGACCGCCTGACAGCGCGACCGCGCGGCGGCGCCACAGGTGCTCGCGCAGGCCCACCGCGGCCAGCGCGGCGCGCGCTGCCTCGCGGCGCGCCCGCCGATCGCCGACCCGGTACCGATCGAGCGGCTCCCGCACGAGGCTCTCGACGTGCCACGAGGGGTCCAGCGACGTGAAGGGGTTCTGGTAGACCAACTGCAGGTGACGGCGCACCGACCGCAGCTCGGCGCGGGACCGGCCGCGCACCGATTCGCCCGCGACGCGGAGGTCGCCGGTATCCGGGGTCTCGAGCCCCAGGAGCAGGCGAACGGTCGTCGTCTTGCCCGAGCCCGACTCGCCCACGAGCGCGTGCGTACTGCCGGCGGCGACCTCGAAGGTGACGTCGTCGACCGCGCGCAGCTCCTCCCCGCCGACGCGGAAGGACTTCACGACGTCCGACACCTGCACGGCGGGGCGGGCGGGATCGATGCGGCGTTCGGCGAGCACGGCGCGGTACCGGTCGGGCGACAGCGCGGGCACGTCGGCGCGCAGCGCTGCGGCGTAGTCCGAACGCGGCGCCGTGAACACCTCCCCCACCGGACCGGCCTCCTGGATGACGCCGTCGCGCAGCACGACGAGGTCGTCGGCACGCTCGGCCGCGAGGGCGAGGTCGTGCGTGATCAGCAGCAAGCCGATCCCGAGGGATGTCCGCAGCTCGGTCAAGAGATCGAGGATGCGCTTCTGGATGGTCACATCGAGCGCGCTCGTGGGTTCGTCGGCGACGAGCAGCGCCGGCCGAGGCAGCACGGCGAGGCCGATCAGCACACGCTGGAGCATGCCGCCGGAGAGCTGGTGCGGGTACGAGCGGTACACGCGCTCCGGGTCGGGCAGCCCCACGCGCTCGAAGACGTCGAGGATCGCGGCCCGGCGGCGCGCGGCATCCCGCTCTCCGGTGAGCGCGGCGGCCTCGTGGGCCTGAGAGCCGATGGTGCGGACAGGGTTGAGCGCCGAGGCGGGGTCCTGCGGCACGAATCCCAGACGCCGCCCGCGCAGCGGACGGAACCGCGCGAGGGACAGGGCGAGGAGGTCGTCGCCCTCGAGGAGCACGCGCCCCTCGGCCTGGCCGGAGTCGCGCGGGAGGAGTCGGAGAACGGCCTTGGCGATCGTCGATTTGCCCGAGCCGGACTCGCCGATGAGGGCGAGGCTGCGGCCGCTGTGCAGGTCGAAGGAGACATCGTTCACGACGCGGCGCCCGCCGTACGACACCGACAGGTCGCGGACGGAGAGGAGAGGTTCTGTCATGGCTCAGTCCTTCGCTCGCAGCCAGCGGCTGACGCGGTTGATCGACAGCACGACGACGACGATGACCGCCGACGGGGCGTAGACGAGCCACGGGCTCGACACGAGATAGTCCTTGCCGGCCGACACCAGCAGGCCCCAGTCGGATGCCGGGGGCGGGTCGCCGTAGCCGAGGAAGGCGAGCCCCGCGATGACGAGGATCGACACCCCGAACTGCAAGACCGCGAGCGACAGCACCGACCGAGAGGCATTGGGCAGCACGTGTGTGAGCAGAACCTGCCAGCGCGAACCGCCCTGCAGCTGCGCGGCCTCGACATAAACGGTGTTCCGGACCTTCAGTGCCTCGGATCGCATGACGCGGGCGAAGACGGCCACCGCGGAGACGCCGGTCGCGATCGCCGCGTTGATCGTCTGGAAACCCAGCGAGCTGACGACGACGACGGCCAGCAGGAAGCTCGGGATCGCCAGCAGCACGTCCACGACGCGGGCGGTCACGACATCCACCAGACCGCCGAAGGAGCCGGCGACGAGCCCGAGCAGACCGCCGACGACGACCGCGATCCCCACCGCGACGAGGGCGCTCAGCACCGACGAACGCGTTCCGTAGATGACGCGCGCGAGGAGGTCGCGCCCGAGGTTGTCGGTGCCGAACCAGTGCGCCGCGCTCGGCGCGAGCAGTTTCTCGCTCGTGTCTCCCACGACGGGGTCGTACCCGGTGAAGAGCGAAGGAGCGATGGCCCACGCCGTGGCGACGAGGATCACGAGCACCGACACGACGACGGCGACGGGGATGCCACGGCGCCGACGTCCGGCGGAATCGGCACCGGTGAGGACCGGCGAGAGGACGGCGGTCATCGGACGCTCGCTTTCTCGAGGAGAGGAGTTCGGCGGGGTTCGAGCAGGGACACGCGCGGGTCGAGCACGGGGTAGAGCAGGTCGGCGAGGAGGTTCACAGCCACGAAGATGACGGCGGCGAGCGCCACGACGGCCTGCAGCACCGGCAGGTCCTGCGTGGCGACGGCCGTCTGCACGACGCTGCCGATCCCCGCGCGTCCGAACACCGTTTCGGTGATGAGGGCACCGCCGAGCAGCTCCCCCACCGTCAGCGCGATGATCGTGACGACCGGAAGCGCCGAGGGCTTGAGCAGGTGCGCGAAGAACAACCGGGCGCGGCCCAGCCCCCGGGCGTACGCGACGACGGCGTAGTCCTCGCCGAACTCGTGGTCGAGTCCGGTGATGAGCACCTGCGCGATCTGGGCGGACACCGGGATGCCGAGCGCCACCGCCGCGAAGAAGGTGGCGACCGGGGAATCCGGGTCGATCACCGAGAACAGGCTCAGCTGGAAGGCGAAGACGTTCAGCAGCAGCAGACCGATCACGAAGTTCGGCACCGAGAGGAACAGGGCCGGAACCGATCGCAGCAGCTGTGCCGCCCGGCGCGGGAGCACGTGCGTGCCGTAGGCGATGGCGAACGCGAGGACGAGGGCGACGCCCAGCGCCGACGCCGCCAGGGCGAACGTCGACGGCAGGGCGTCCCCCACGATCGTGGCCAGCGGCTGGCTCGACCTCAGGGAGATCCCGAGGTCGCCGCGGACGAAGCGCCCCACTGCCTCGACCAGCTGCACCCACACCGGACGGCCCAGTCCGTAGAACTCCACCATCTTCTGGATCTGATCCTCGGTGAAGCCGTTCTCGGGGTTGCGCAGCGTGCTCGTGAGCGGATCGCCGGGGAGCACACTGATCACCACGAAGGTCAGCACGTAGGCCAGCAGCACCACGACGACCGCTTGGCCGAGGCGCTTGGCCGCGAAGATCAGGTAGGCGGAGTTCATGTCGGGTCCTACTTCTGCAGGTACGCCGTGGCGTAGTTCGCGATCGCCACGCCGTTGTACGTGACGCCCTGGAGCTTCGGGCTCTGGACGTAGATGCGCTGGACGATCTGCGTGATCGGGACGAACAGTCCCTGCTGGAGCACGTAGGTCTGCAGCTCGTCGACGGCGGCGGCGCGGGTGTCGATGTCGGTCGCGCGGGCGATGCGGTCACGCAGGTCGTTCAGCGTCGGATCGGTCTCACCGACGCCGAACCAGTCCTCGCCCTTGTTCGCGTTCGTGAGGATGCTCGCGACCGTTCCGACGTCGATGAACGAGCGGGTGATCTCGTACAGCGGCGTGGTGGCGTCGTTCTTGACCTTTTCGCCGAAGGTCGCCACGTCGTAGGTCTGCACCGTGACGTCGAAGCCGAGGTCACCCAGCTGCTGTGCGACGAGCTCGTCGATCGAGGCGGAGGTCGCCAGGTAGGGGTTGGCGTACAGGGTCACGGCCAGAGGCTGTCCGTTCTTGGCGCGCTTGCCGTCGGCGCCCTTGACCCAGCCCGCCTCGTCGAGGAGCGAAGCCGAGGTCTGCGGGTCGTACACGAATTCGGCGGAGTGGTCGGTCGCCTCGGGGACACCGCTCTGGATGAATCCCTCCGCGGCCTGCCAGCCGTCGGTGTACACGGTGTCGAGGATCTGCCGGCGGTCGATGCCGTGCTGTAGCGCCTGGCGGACCTTCACGTCGTCGAAGGGCGCGGCCTTCACGTTGACGCGGAATCCGTTGGTGAAGCCGAGGTACCGCGGGACACCGGCGACGAAGCCCTTGTCGGTGAGGCCCGCGATCTCGCTGGGCTGCACGTTGTAGATGACCTGTGCCTGATTCGAGGTCAACGCACCGATGCGGGTGCTGGACTCGGCGACCTGCTTGTACGTGAGCGTGTCGAGGTAGGCCGGCCCGGTGTGTCCGAGAACCTCGGGACCCCAGGTGTAGTCGTCGCGCTTCTCCAGAACGACATCGTCGCCTTCGGCCCAGCTCGTGATGGTGAAGGGGCCCGAACCGGAGAAGTTGTCGAGGTTGCCCTGGTCCTGCTTGCTGAGGGCGAGCGTCTTCGGCGAGACGAGGATCGAGCCGTGGTAGCCGAGCGTCGGGATGAAGCCGAGCGTGGGGGCCGAGAACGTCACCTCGACGGTCTTCGCGTCGACCGCGGTGGCCTTCTGGTAGGTCTTCGGGAACAGGCCGATCGGCGTGATGCCCTTGTCGGGGCTGCCGAAGGCCCAGTAGTCGAGGTTCGTGACGACCGCGGCGGCGTCCAGCGCCGTGCCGTCCGAGAACGTGACCCCGTCCTTCAGATGCAGCGTGAACTCGGTGGCATCCGTGTTCTGATCCCAGCTCTCGGCGATCCACGGCGACACGGCACCCTTGTCATCGACGTAGACGAGCTTGTCGGTGACCTGGCCCCAGATGTTGCCCTGGTAGCTGGAGATCGAGCTCTCGTTGGGCACCCAGCTGGTGCCGAGGGAGTTGATCAGGAAGACGACGTCGCCGCCCTCGGTCGGCGCGGCGTCCGTCGGGGCTACGGAGGTCGTCGCGCCGGCGCAGCCGGCGAGAAGGGCGAGGGACAGGGCGAGGGCCGCGCCGAGGGCGGCTCGGCGTCGGCGTTTCGGGTGTGCAGACATGGGCTGTGGTTCCTTCGTCGGGACCGACCGCCGTACGCGGTCGGAAACTCTTCAGCGAGTCTCAGCGGGCCGCGAGGAAGCGTCCAACGACGACGGCGGATGGGAAACGATCGGCGCGGGTGATGGATGGCGAAACCCCCGGAATCCGCAGAATTCCGGGGGTTTTCGGGGGTAGCGCGCCACGTGCCGGGCGCCGCCCGTGTCTTTGCGGATGACGCCGTGTTGCGTCAGAGGCCGAGGACTTTCCGCCCCGCTCCGATGAGCGCCGAGTCCTCTTGGGGCGGGTGGACGCGCGCGGAGAGGACATCGCGCAAGTGACGCTCCGACGGGTTGGTGCGGCTGAGAGCCGGGTTGCCCAGTGCGGCGACGGCGGCCTCGACGGCGGTGATCGCCGAACGGACGATGAGGACCTTCGCCAACGGCACGCGCGCGACGGCGTCCGCGTCGCCCGCGACCGCCTTCTCGGTCAACCCGTACAGCAGTGTCTCGGCCTGCACGAGCTGCGCCTCGATCTCGCCCGCGATCGTCTGGATGCGCTCCGTCGTCGCGATCGGCCGACCCAGGCCCGCGGGGACGCGGTCGTGGGCGAAACGGAGGAAGAAGTCCTGCGCGGCGCGCGCGACCCCGACGTACAGCGCCGCGTGGGTGAGACCCAGGGCGCTCGCCTGCGCCGCCGGATCGCGATACACCCCCGTGTAGGGGATCTCGAGGAAGTGATCCGCGGGCGCCTCGACGCCGTCGTAGACGACGTCGTGGGTGGAGCTCGCCCGCAGGCCCAGGTGGTCCCACGTCGGGATGATCGTGATGCCCGGCGCATCGCCACGCACGATGAGATGCCCCACGCGTGGTTCGGGGTCGTCCGTCTTCGCCCACACCAGGTGGTAGTCCAGGCCCGTGCTGGCGGTGACGTAGGCCTTGCGTCCCGTGACGGCCCAGCCGTCCGCGGTCCGTCGGACCGTGGTCGCGGGGAGCCCGCCGCGCGCGGGGGCGCCGAGCTCGGGTTCGGCACGCGCGGTGTTGATCGAGACGGGGCGCTCCGCGGTTTCGGCGATGACCTTGTCGTACAGGTGCGCGGGCCACACGTCACGGTCGATCTGCGCGATGTGGGTCGCGAGCGTGTTCGCCACGATGAGAGCGACCGAGGGGTCGCCCCGCCCGATCGCCTGCAGGAACCGGAGCCGCTCCACGGCGTCGACCTGACCGCCGCCGAACCGTTCGCCGATCACGGCCTGGAACACCCCCGCGCGGTGGACGGCGTCGAGACCCTCGGCGGGGAAGTCGCCCGAGCGGTCGTAGCGCTCGGCGGTTTCGGCGACGGCGGCGGTGAGGGCGTCGAGGTCGACGCGCGAAAGGGTCGGGGAAGCAGTCATGCTCCCCATGCTCCGCGCGCGGGAGCGGGCGCGTCCAACAGGGATCCGCGAACCGCATCCATCGGGGTTTCCGATGAGCGGGACGCTCAGGCCGAAACGGCGTGGATGTGCCGACGGACGGCGAAGAACCCGTCGAGGGATGCCAGTGCCGCCTGCTCCACGTCGGGCTCGAGGCCGCGACGGGTGATGAGCCGTACGAAGATCCGGCCGAGATCGGGGAAGTCCCGCCGCACCACGAGTCCGGCGGGCGCGCGCCCCGCGGTGGGGAGCACGGCGACGCCGAGACCCGCGCGCGCCGCGGCGATCACGCCCTCGAGGCTGCCGGACTCCGCGGCGATGTCGACGCGTGCGCCGATGTCGCCGAGCTCCTGCAGCGCGCGCTGCCGCATCCCGCACGGCTCGACATAGGCCACCAGCGGAACGGCCTCGCCGTGAGCGGGCGGTTGCCAGGACGGCGACGCGTACCAGTTGAGCGGTAGCTCCCCCACCTCGACGCCCGCGACGGTCGAACCCGTGTCGAGCACGACGGCGAGGTCGATGGTGCCCTTCGACACGGCATCCGTCATCCGGGTCGACCGGTCGATGTGGAATTGCACCTGGCGGTCGGGGAACGCGCGGCGCAGCGTGCTGAGAAGCTCGGGGAGGATCTGTTCCGCCGCCGTCTCGGTCGAGCCGACCACGATCGTGCGCGCCCGGGTGATGTCGAGGCGTGCGAGAGCCTCGTCGTGGACGGCGAGGATGCGACGGGCCTCGGCGAGGAGCTTCTCGCCCGCGAGCGTGAAGCGCGCGCGCCGCCCGTCGCGCTCGACCAAGGGTTGCTGGAGCCGCTTCTCGAGCGAACGGACGTGCTGACTCACCGTGGGCTGGCTCATGTGGAGAGCCACCGCGGCACGACCGAATCCTCCGCACTCGTCGATGGCGACGAACGTGCGGAGTTGGATGATGTCCAAGGTCTCGGCCATTCCTGGACGATAGACGCGGGGACCTCTCGCGCGCTGGTCGGAGGTCACGCGCGTTCACATGGCATCCATCGCGCACGACGATCGGTGCCCATCACGGACCCGGCATTGCTCGGCAGCGGTCGCGCTTCCTAGGCTCGGACGGGTGCGCGCCCCCCGATCGGCGCGCAGCAGGGAGTGAGAGATGAGCGACTTCTTCGACCGCGAGGGAGACCGCGCCTACACGCGCGACTACAAGGAGACGACGCCGGACGTGCTGGCGGCGTTCACGGCGTTCAACGACAGCGTCTTCGCGCCGGAGGGTCGCGAGATCCCGCTGAAGTTCCGCGAACTCATCGCCCTCGCCGTCGCCATCACGACCCAGTGCACCTACTGCATCGACAGTCACTCGCAGGCGGCCGTGCGTGCGGGGGCCTCGAAGGCCGAACTCGCCGAGGCCGCGTGGGTCGCCACCGCGATCCGGGCGGGCGGCGGGTTCGCCCACGGCCGGCTGGCCTTCAAGCTGTCTGGCATCCACGAGAACGAAGCGGTGCACGCGCATGTCTGACGTGCTGGTCACCGCGACCGAGCTGCGCGACGCGCTCTCGGCCGGCCGCTTCGCCGACGGCGGCCCCGCGCGCGTGCTCGACGTGCGGTGGCGGCTCGACCGCCCGGACGGGCTGCCCGAGTACCGTGCCGGTCACATCCCGGGCGCGCAGTACGTCGACCTCGACCACGAGCTCGCCGCCCACGGCGAGCCGACGGACGGACGGCATCCGCTCCCTCCCGTCGAAGCGCTGCAGGACGCGGCCCGACGGTGGGGCATCGACGACGGCGACACCGTCGTCGTGTACGACGACCTGAAAAACCTCTCGAGCGCGCGCGCCTGGTGGCTGCTGCGGTACGCCGGCGTCGCCGACGTACGCCTCCTCGACGGGTCATTGCGCGCGTGGACCGACGCCGGGTTCGACGTGGAGACGGGGGATGCCGCCCTCCCGACGCCCGGATCGGTGACGCTGGCCTACGGCGCCCTGCCCGTGCTGCCGTTGGAGGACGTGGCCGAGTTCGCCGACGGTGGGCTGCTGCTCGATGCGAGAGCGGGCGAGCGGTACCGCGGCGAGGTCGAGCCCATCGATCCGCGCGCGGGACACGTGCCGGGCGCGGTGAGCGCCCCGACGACGGAGAACGTCGGCGCCGACGGCCGCTTCCACGACGCGGAGGCTCTCCGCACGCGCTTCACCGAGCTCGGCGCCCTGCCAGGGATCGACGTCGGTGTGTACTGCGGCTCCGGCGTCACCGCGGCGCACCAGGCGGTCGCGCTGACCCTGGCCGGGTTCACGCCGCGGGTGTTCCCGGGGTCATGGAGTCAGTGGTCCAACCACCCGGACCTGCCGGTGGCGACGGGTCCCGAGCCGCGCTGAGTCAGGCCCAGAGCTCCTCGATCGGCACCGCGCGGCCGAGCACGTGCTCGGCGGCCCGGTGCCCCGAGAGCAGGGCACCGGGCACGGTCGCGGGGTCGTCGCCCCATGTCGCCTCACCGGCGAGGTGCAGGACGCCGCCGACCGGCTGGGCGAGCTCGTCGTGGTCGGGGCCGACCGACCCGGGCTTCATGTAGCTGTACGACCCGCGCGAGAACGGGTCGTCCTGCCAGCGGGTGACGACGACGCTCTCGGGCTCCGGGATCCCGTCGCCGTACAGGCGGCGCAGCTGCGTCATCGTGGAGGCGGCGATCTCCTCATCGCTCCAGTGCCGCGTCGCGACGGCAGCCGGGCCCGCCGCGAACGTCAGCAGCGCAGCCTCGTCGTGGATGCGGCCCAGGTCGTACCAGGAGTGCCACCACTCGCCCTCGTCACCGAACTGGCGGATGCCGTAGACCCCGGCATCCCAGAACCGTTCGGGGAAACGCAGCACGACCTTCTCGAAAGCATTGGATGCCAGGACTCCCAGCACGCGCTGGTGGGAGTCGGGCAGCGGTGGGGTGATCGCGACATCGCCCGACTGCAGGACGCCGATGGGGAGGGTGACGACGGCCGTGGCTCCGTGGAAGGTGCCGTGGTCGGTGGTCACGGTCACGCCGTCGTCGGCCCAGACGACCGAGGTGACGACGTGCTCCAGCCGCACGTCGAGTCCCTGCGCCAGGTTGGTGGCGAGTTCGTCGTACCCGCGCGGGAACACGACCTCGTCGCCGTTGACCGTGTCGTCGTCGAGGCCGTGCGCCCCGAGCACCGACATGTGGACGCCGTACTGCTCCTCGGCGCGGCGACCGTTGTACTCGCGGACACGCTGCGCGCGCTCGGGCGCCCAGCCCCGGGCGGCGAGGGCTGCCTCCACGACGTCGGCGTAGGTGGCATCCGGGGCGGAATGCGCGATGACGTCGACGAGGTCGGCGTTGAGCGTGCGCACATCGTCGGCGAAACGGCGCACCTCGTCGGGGTCGAGTCGTTCGCCGTCAGCACCGAAGTAGGCCAGTGGCCGGCTGTCGGGCTGGTAGCCCCCGACCGTGAACTCGACCATGGGCATACCCAACGCGCGGGCGGCCGCCTCGACGGGGCTGTCGTCGATGCCGTGGATCCAGGATGCGCCGCGATCGGTGACGTGCTGTCCGTTGCGCTGCGAGTGGACGCGTCCGCCGACTCGGTCGCGCGCCTCGACCACCACCACACGACGACCGGCGCGAGCGAGCAGGCGGGCGGCCGACAGGCCGGCGATGCCCGCTCCCACGACGACGGTGTCGAACTGCTCCTGCATGACGGCTCCCTCGGGTAGACGATCGTGTCACGAGAGTAGTCCGGGCGGCCCTCGCGGCGGCGTTAGTGTGAGCGCATGATCCCGTGGGAGAACCTGGTGGCGTTCACGCTCGCCTCCGTTGTCATCATCGTGATCCCGGGACCCAGGGCGGATTCAATCGGTCGTCGCAACACCTTGACAGCGGAGGTGAGCGGTGGCGACGAAAGACTGGGTTGCGAAGACCGGCGATGCGCCCGAGGGGGTTCGTCGGCAGTGGCGCGCGGATCGGGCTCTCAGGCCGCCGATGCGTTCGCCCGGACGGCCTGCGCCCTCGAAGGCGGTGCAGCGACAGTTCTGGCGGCTGATCGCGACGGGCATCACGTCCGCGGAAGCTGCGATCGCGGTGGGCGTGTCCGTGCCGGTCGGGATGCGCTGGTTTCGCCACGCTGGCGGCATGACGCCGCTGAGTCTGACCGAACCGTCGGGCCGATACCTGTCCTTCGAAGAACGCGAGGAGATCGCACTCATGCGCGCGAAGGGCAAGGGCGTGCGCGAGATCGCGCGTGAGCTGGGCCGGGATCCGGGAACGATCTCCCGGGAGCTGCGGCGGAACGCGGCGACGAGGAGCGGGAAGTCGGAGTATCGGGCGTTGGTGGCGCAGTGGAAGGCGCAGGAGTCGGCGAAGCGACCGAAGGTCGCGAAGCTGGTCGTGAACGACGCGCTGCGTGAGTACGTGCAGGACCGTCTCGCGGGGAAGGTGCGCCGGCCCGACGGCACCGCGGTCGAAGGGCCGACGCCGCCGCCCTGGAAGGGGTTGAACAAGCCGCATCGGGCGGACAGGTGCTGGTCGCTGGCATGGAGCCCGGAGCAGATCTCCCACCGGCTGAAGATCGACTTCCCCGATGATGAGTCCATGCGCATCAGCCCCGAGGCGATCTACCAGTCGCTGTTCATCGAGGGCCGCGGCGCGCTCAAGCGCGAGCTGGTGGCCTGCCTGCGCACCGGGCGAGCGCTGCGTCAGCCGCGGGAACGGTCGCGGAACAAGCCGCAGGGGCATGTCACCGCGGACGTCGTGCTCTCCGAGCGTCCCGCCGAGGCTGCCGACCGCGCGGTTCCCGGGCACTGGGAGGGCGACCTGATCATCGGCACCGGTCGCTCGGCGATCGGGACGCTCATCGAGCGTTCCAGCCGGTCCACGATGCTGGTGCAACTGCCCCGGCTGGAGGGCTGGGGCGAGCAGCCCGTGGTGAAGAACGGGCCCGCGCTCGGTGGTTACGGCGCTCTCGCGATGAACGCCGCACTGGCCGCGTCGCTCACCACGCTGCCCGTCCAGTTGCGCCAGACCCTCACCTGGGATCGTGGGAAGGAACTCTCCGGGCATGCGCAGCTCACCCTCGATACCGGCACGAGAGTGTTCTTCGCCGACCCGCACTCGCCCTGGCAGCGCCCGACGAACGAGAACACCAACGGGCTGCTGCGGCAGTACTTCCCGAAGGGCACCGACCTGTCGCGGTGGTCGGCCGAGGACCTCGAAGCGGTCGCTCTCGCGCTCAACAACCGGCCCCGGAAGATCCTCGGCTGGCGCACCCCGGCGGAGGTGTTCGCCGAGCAGCTATCCTCGCTTCAACAGCCCGGTGTTGCATCGACCGGTTGAACTCGCCCAGTGTGCTGTTCGTGATCGGCCGATCGATCGCGCTGGGGCGCCGGGCGGGAGTGCTCAGCGTGGTCGGCAACTCCCTCGGCACGATCCCCGCGGTCGTCGCCGTGGCCTTCGGCGTGGGGGCGATCGTGGCGTCGTCGGTCGTGGCGTTCACAGTCGTCAAGGTCGTCGGCGCGGTGTACCTCGTGTGGCTCGGCATCCAGGCGATCCGGCACCGCCACGACGTCCGCGCGGACGCGACGGTGCGCCCGCGCTCGTCGTGGACGCTTCTGCGCCAGGGCATGGTCGTCGGGATGACGAACCCGAAGACGATCGCCTTCTTCGTGGCGGTTCTGCCGCAGTTCGTGTCGCCGTCGGCGGGCGCCGTGTGGGCACAGCTGCTCCTGCTGGGGCTGCTGTTCCAGGTCATGGCATTGCTCTGCGACAGCGCCTGGGCACTCGCGGCCGGTACCGCGCGAGCGTGGTTCGGTCGATCGCCGCGACGAATTGCTGGGCTGGCGGGGACCGGCGGGGTCATGATGATCGGCCTGGGCGGAGCGCTGGCGTTGACGGGCGCGAAGGCATAGTCCGCGGCGGGGCGCAAAGGCGCCGTCCACGGACGGACGCGAAGGCACAGTCCGCGACGGGGCGCGAAGGCGTCGTCCGCGGCCGGGGCGCGAGGCCTAGGCCGTGTTGATCAAGTCTGATTTGATCCAGATGAGCGTGGCGGCGAGGCTGACGGCGGCTCGGTAGCTGCGGAGGAGTTTGTCGGAGCGCATCGCGATGCCGCGCCACTGCTTGAGCCGGTTGAAGCAGCGTTCGACGACGTTGCGGCCCTTGTAGCGTTCCTTCTGCTGTTCGCCGAAGTCGATCGGCCGGCCCGGCTTCTTGCGGCGGTGCGCGACCTGGTCATCACGCTCCGGGATGGTCGCGGCGATACCGCGGTCGCGGAGCCAGGCCCGGTTCGCCTTCGACGGGTACCCCTTGTCGGCGAGCACCCGGTCCGGTCGGGTCCGTGGCCTGCCCTTCCCGTCGCGGGGGACGCGGATGTCCTCGAGTACTGCGGTCATCATCGTGGTGTCGTTGATGTTCCCGCCGGTGATCATCATCCCCAGCGGCCGGCCGCGACCGTCGCAGACCAGGTGCAGCTTGGTCGTCAACCCGCCACGGGAGCGTCCGATCCCGTGATCAAGCGGCTCGAACCACGGATTCTTGTGATTCGGCAGAGCCCCCTGTGTCCCGCTTCAGGGTCGCGCCGTGCTGACCTGGAGTCCCGCGGGGTGGTGGTCTTTCGGGCCCGCGGCGTCGTGACCGCGACGGGGTGAGCCATCGTGCGATGGTCAGTGAGAACGACCAAGAACTCACACAGAAAGACGACACCGCACGATGGCTCTTGACCAGTCTGCCCTCCTCGAGCTGCTCGGGGAACTGAAGCTCACCGGCACCACCGACCGCATCCGAGCCGCGACCGAGCGGCTCTACCAGGAGCTGATCGACGCGGAGACAGCCGCATTCATCGGCGCCGCCCCCTACGAGCGCACGAGCGAGCGCACGACTACCCGCAACGGTTCCCGGCCGCGGGTGCTGTCGACCACGGCTGGGGATCTGGAGTTGCGGATCCCGAAGTTGCGGCAGGGGTCGTTCTTCCCGTCGCTGCTGGAGCGGCGCCGCCGGGTCGACCAAGCCTTGTTCGCGGTCGTGATGGAGGCCTACCTCCACGGCGTCTCAACCCGGAAGGTCGATGACCTCGTCAAAGCGCTCGGCGCTGACACTGGCATCTCGAAGTCCGAGGTGTCCCGCATCTGCCAAGGGCTCGACGCCGAGGTCGCATCGTTCCGCGACCGCTCGCTGTCTGACATCGCCTACCCCTACGTGTTCCTCGACGCGACCTACTGCAAGGTCCGCATCGACCACCGTGTCGTGTCCCAGGCGGTCGTCGTCGCGATCGGCGTCGCCGCTGACGGGCGGCGGGTCGTGCTGGGCTTCGATGTCGGAGACAGCGAGACCGAGGAGTTCTGGAAGCAGTTCCTGCGCTCGTTGAAGACACGAGGTCTGGGCGGGGTGAAGCTGGTGATCTCCGACGCCCACGCCGGACTGAAGAAGGCCGCAGCGACCGTGTTGCAGGGCGCCGCCTGGCAGCGCTGCCGCGTCCACTTCATGCGCAACGTCCTGACCGCCCTCCCGAAGGGCCGGCAGGAGATGGTCGCCAGCGTGATCCGCACGATCTTCGCCCAACCCGACGCCGAGCACATCGATGCCCAGTTCGACGAAGTCGTGCGCATGATCGAGCGCGTCCACCCCAAGACCGCCGTGATGCTCACCGACGCCCGTGACGACATCCTCGCGTTCAAAGCGTTCCCCGCCCGGCATTGGCGACAGATCTGGTCCACGAACCCGCTGGAACGCCTCAATCGGGAGATCAAGCGCCGCACCGACGTCGTTGGCGTGTTCCCGAACAACGCCGCCCTGCTCCGCCTGGCCGGCTCCGTCCTCGTCGAGCAACACGACGAATGGGAAGCCGCCGACCGCCGCTACTTCTCCGAAGCCTCCATGACCGAGCTCACCGCGACCACCCCCACCATCGACGAGGCGGTGATACTCCCCGAGATCACCGCCGCCTAAACTAACGACAGCTGATCATCGCAACGAAGCGAAAGACCACCACTCAAACGGACGCGGCCCCGTGCTGATGCACACGAGCGATCGTGGAGTCGATCGAGACGACCCAGTCGATCTTCCCCGCGGCGTCGGCCCGCTTCTGCACCTCGGCCAGCAGCTTCTCCCAGGTGCCGTCCACGGCCCAACGGTTGAACCGCTTGTAGATCGAGTTCCACTTCCCGAACCGCTCCGGCACATCCCGCCACGGAGCCCCGGTGCGGTACTTCCACGCCATCCCCTCGACAGCCAACCGATGATCCGCCCACGGCCTCGACCTCCCGGACACCGTCGGCATCAACGGCTCCATCACGGCCCACACCTCGTCAGAGATCTCCTGTCGCGTCACCGCTCAAGACTCACCCACCGAGGAGCGAAACCTCTTGATCAACACGCCCTAGGCGGCCGGCTCGCATTCCCCCGCCTCCCACGGGGGCGGGTCTTCTTCGAACCGAACGCCTACCACGTCGGTGGCGAGCGGGTACGGCACGGGGTGGTCGGTGTAGACACGGCCGGTAGGAGAAGTCCATTCGAGGAGCCCTCCGTCGAGTTGTCGAACGTTCCAGCGGGTGAACTGCTTCTGGGTGTGATGGCGTTGGCACAGGCAAGCGAGGTTGCTCACGTCGGTGTTCCCGCCGAGCGCCCAATCCGTGGTGTGGTCGATCTCGCAGCGAATCGCGGGTGCTGTGCACCCCGGCCATCGGCAGCCGCGATCGCGGGCCCTGAGATGGCGGTCGATGGCTGCGGTGCGGGCATAGGTGTCGGTGCGCAGCACCGCCCCAGTGACGGGATGCGTAACGACTCGATCCCAGGGAAGGGAAGTGGACTCGGCGAGCGCGCGGGCGGTGTCCGCGTCGATGGGGCCGCGGCCCACCAGGTCCGCCGGGGCGATGTTCTCCCGTGAAGGCCTCAGCACTGTCAGCGCGGGCACGATGACCTGGACCCTCGCGCGGATCTTGCCCAGGGTGCCCGGCCCGTCGCCCGGTCGAGTGGGGTCGAGCGTGGGGTCGCCGGTGAGGAGCATGTCGGCGAAGACGTCCGCACGGATCTGATCCATCGTTCGTGTCTCCGCGGCGTGCGGAACGGGCGCGACGGTGGTGTCACCGTGTGCTGACCCGTCACTCTCCACGCGGTTCCCGTCCCCCGCGCTCACCTCCCGGCCTGCCTCCCAGATGACCCGCGCCTGCTGGGTCATGCGGTCATGGATCGCCTCGGCGATCACCGTCGGTAATGTCGCGATGAGATCGGACATCCCGTCGGAGCCGGGAATCACCCGAATGCACCGCAATCGCCGGCCGGCGCGGTGGCGTTCGGTGATCGTCTGTGGATGCAGACTCTGCGCGGCGACGGCGAGCCGGTTCTTCAATCGGCCCGGGCTGGAAACCTCGGCCGCCGACGCCACGGCGACCCGGTCGAACTCCGCTCGGGCGTCCAGCGGAAGCTCGGCCCCGGCATCCGCAATCACCCGCACGTGTCGTCGCGAGATCGCCCCGGCCTCCCACGCCCCCACGGTCAACGGATAGGACTCCACCAGAATCATCGCCTCGCCAATGTCTCGCTGCACCGTGCGATCCGATACCCGACATGCCGCGCCGATCTCCGAGGCGACCTCCCTCATCGCCATGTCCGACTCGCGAGCAGACGATCGCGCCGGCCCGGTGGCATCCACAGCGAACTGCCCCGCCGCAGCCAGCGCCCGAACCCGGGCGGCTTCGGCCGCCGCCACCGCGGCCTCTGCCGCGACGACCTGCTCAACGAGGCGCGCGAGCATGCGCACATCGCCCGAGAGGCCCGCAGGATCCGGCCCGGAACGCGCAGCAGGCGACCGCGCGGGCCGACCTGCCGCGCGGCGTGCGCCCGAGTCAGGCAGCGATCCCGGTCCGTGATGCCTGCCGGGGTCCGGCTGCGGCTCGGGCGACGTCGGGGCGACATTCGAAGACATGTTCGAAGATTACTCGACCCGACAGATATTTCCCAGGCCTAGGGCCAAATTTGTGGAGAGGTCACGCCATTGGAGGGCTGTGGAGGAACCGTCAGCGAGGGAGATCCGCCACCCACACCACGCCGCGCGCCGGTGCGGGGGCCGTCGCTCTGGGGGCGCTGGGGTGGGTGTGCTCACTCTGAGGGTGCTCGGGGTGCGGCCGCGGGGGGGTGTGCGGCGTGGGGTGCCGCTCCCGGGGGTGTCACTCCGGTGGTGTCACTCCGGTGGTGTCACTCCGGTGGTGTCACTCCGGTGGTGTCACTCCGGTGGTGTCACTCCGGTGGTGTCACTCCGGGCGTGTCGCTGCCGGGGGGGGGTCGCTTCGGGCGCGTTCCGCGATCGGGGGCCGTGATGAGTCCGCAAACAGACGAAGGGCCGGTCGAGGAGTGTCGACCGGCCCTTATCCCTGCACCAGAGTGTCCTGCAATCACATGTCGGTAGCTGCCACAGCAAAACAACTACCGTG
This sequence comes from Microbacterium canaveralium, assembly GCF_047238045.1. Classification (NCBI taxonomy): domain Bacteria; kingdom Bacillati; phylum Actinomycetota; class Actinomycetes; order Micrococcales; family Microbacteriaceae; genus Microbacterium; species Microbacterium canaveralium. The sequence goes on from NZ_JBDFMA010000003.1 coordinate 2,737,759, forward strand.
CGAGCACTCTATAACGGTGAGATAACGGAGAGGAAGAGGGCGCCGTTATGTTTTCGTGATTCATAACTGGTTCATCAGATCGGCGCGTGGCGCGACGGTGGCGTGCTGGTGGTTCGGCTGCGAATCGACTCGCGGTGCGGCGGTGCGGCTGTGCTGCGGGTGGTGGTGCTTCTGCGCGGCCGCACCCACCCCGGCCACACCAACCACCGAGGCCGCCCCCACCCCGGCCACACCCACCCCGGCCGCCCCCACCCCGACCGCACCCACCGAGGCCGCACCCGTCGCGGACGCGGGAGGATGGGCACGTGAAAGATGAGGATCTGACCGACCCCGACGGGCGCCTCGTGCTCGTGCGTCACGGCGAGACCGAGTGGAGCCGCACCGGTCGCCACACGGGGCTCACCGACATCCCCCTGACCGAGACGGGCGCGTACAAGGCCGAACTCGCGGGGACTCTGCTGGCGACGCGGCACTGGGATCGCGTGCTCACGAGCCCCCTGGAGCGGGCGGTCGAGACCGCGGCGCGTGCCGGGTACCCGCAGGCCGAGATCGAGCCGCGCCTGGTCGAGTGGGACTACGGCGCCTACGAAGGCCTCACGACCCCCGAGATCACCGCGCAGCTGGGGCGCCCCTGGACCATCTGGCAGGCCGGTGCCCCCGCGGGCGCCACGCCCGGCGAGACCGTCGAACAGGTCACGGCCCGCGCCGAGTCCCTCCTCGACGAGCTACGTCCGCGAGTCCGCGCCGGCGAGCAGGTGCTCCTGTTCTCGCACGCCCACTTCCTGAGGGCGCTCGCCGGCGTCTGGCTCGGCCTCACGGCCGCGGGCGGCCGCTACTTCGTGCTCGGGACGTCGGCGGTCAGCGAGCTCGGGTTCGAGCACGGCTCCGAGGTCATCACGCAGTGGAACCACGTGCGCGGGCGCTGATCTCCCGCGGCGGCGCACGTCATACTCCCCCGATGAGCCGACCGTCGTGGATCTCGACGACCCTGTCGGCCGCCTCCGCCACGATCGGGTCGTGCGAGGCGACCAGAGCGGTCATCCCGTCCCGTCGCGCCCGTTCGCGGATCAAACCGACGACGGATGCCGCGGTCGTGCTGTCCAGCTGAGCGGTCGGTTCGTCCGCGAGAACGACTCTCGGGCGGTGGACGAGCGCGCGGGCCACCGCGACCCGTTGCTGCTGGCCGCCGGAGAGCTCGTCCGGGCGCTGTGCCGCGTGGTCGGACAACCCCACGGCCTCGAGGATCTCTGCGACGCGGAAGCGGCGCTCGCGTGCCGACGCACCGCGAGCACGCAGCGGCAGCTCGATGTTCTCGGACGCGGTGAGGAACGCGACGAGCGGGAATTCCTGGTCGACGTATCCCAAGACGGTGCGCCGCAGCTCCGCCACCTCGCTCTCCGGCGCTGCCGTCACCCGACGGCCGCCGATCCACGACTCCCCCGCGTCGGGTTCGTCGAGACCGGCGGCGAGGCGCAGGAGAGTCGTCTTCCCCGAGCCCGACGGGCCGCGGAGGACCACGAACTCACCCGCCCGCGCCGTCACCGTCGCGTCGACGAGAGCCGTCGTCTCCGCGGCGCCTACCCCGTAGCTCCGTGTCAGGCCCGTGAGCCGAATCGTCTCGCTCGCCATCACGTCTCCTCCTGCTCCGCCGGCTCGACCCGGACGTGGTCGGTCTCCAGCTGCAGTCGCACCCGGTCCTGCATACCCAGGCGGTCGATGTGCTCCTTGGGCAGCTGCAGGCGCCCCGCCCGGTCCAGCACCGCGTACTCCCGCGCACCTGCTCCGGCATCCCCTCCGCGCCACACCTCGACCGCTGTCCGACCATCGCGGATGCCGACGGTCCGGCGCACATGATCGGCGACACCGGCGTCGTGCGTGACGATGAGAACCGTCACCCCCGACCGCTCGTTCACCTCGCGCAACGCTTCGAGCACCTGCGCGGAACTCGCATCGTCCAGCTCCCCCGTGGGTTCGTCCGCGAAGAGGACTCGGCATCCATTAGCCAGGCCGAGGGCGATCGCGGCGCGCTGGCGCTCGCTCCCGGTCACCTGCCCGGGGCGTCGATCGACGACGGCGGCGACCCCGAGGAGATCGAGCACCTCCGCCGCCCGCGCCGCGCGCTTCGCGCGGGGGACGCGGCCGACCGACAGTGTCAGGTCGAGGTTCTCGCCGATCGTCAGGTGCGGGAGGAAGTTGCGCCCCGTCTGCTGCCAGACGAAGCCCGCCGTCGTCCGCCGGTACTCGGCGCGCTGGCGTGACGACAGCGCGAGCAGATCGTGCCCCGCGACGCGGGCGCTGCCGGCGCTGGCGGTGTCGAGCGCCGACAGGATCGCGAGGAGCGTGGATTTGCCCGACCCGGACGCACCGACGATCGCGGTCAGCTCGCCGCGCTCGACCCGCAGATTCAGTCCCTGCAACGCCTGCACCTCGACACCCGCACCTCGGTAGATGCGGACGAGGTCGACACATTCGATCTCCGGTGCGGATGGGGCCATCTTCATTCCTGCCTCTCGTCACGTCGTCCTCGTCGCCGCGCGGCCAGCATCGCGGTCCCCACGGTCGCTCCCATCGCCGCGATCGCCACCACGGCCGCCGCTCCCGCCGTCGCCGGTACCGCGATCGCCGGAATGTCCACGGCGATGCCGAGCCTGTCCCCCACCCCGCTCGAACCGACGACGACCGTGATGACCGCCCACCCGACACCCCACCCGACGATCGCGGCCGTCGCGGTGATCGGCACGGCCTCGGCGAGCACGAGTCCTCGCACACGATCCGCCCCGATCATCGACAGGACGGATCGCGTGCGTCCACGGTCCGCGGCCGACCCGACGGAGTCGAACACCGCGAGGGCGAGCGCCGCAAGAAGCGCGACGACCGACGCCCCCGTCAGGACCCCGGCCAGGGCCGACACCGTCGGCTCCGCGGTCCGTCGGGCGCTCTCGGATGCCACATCGACGAGGTCGGCACCCGGACGATCCGCGCGCACGTCAGCCGCCAGTGTCGCCACGTCGGCGCCCGGTCGAGCACGGATGAGGTCGCAGACCGAGTCGGCGGGCGCGTCCAGCGCGTCGGCGAAAGCGTCGCCGACGAGCACCCACGTCCCCTCGTTCGTCGGGAGCGTGGCATCCGGGACCACGGCCGCCGCGGAGACGGGACGGCCGCCCACCTGCAGGTCGCCGTCGAGCAGCTGCGCGGCGGACGCGGACAGCACGAGCGGCTCGGCCGTGCCCGACGCGGCAAGGTCGGGGATCCCCGGCTGAACCAGATGGAGGTCCGTGATGTCGGCCGCGAGCACCGTCACCGCACGCAACCGCCCGTCGTCGGTGACGGGGATGCCGGACAGCGTGCGCAGCTGGGCCACCGCACCCGCCGCGTCGGGTTCCGCGACCCCCGTCGCGCCGCCGCAGGCCCGGACGTCGGCTCCCACGGTCTGCTCCGCCGCGCGTGCGACGCCGGCGCCCGCGACGAACAGAAGACCGACCGCCGAGGTGAGGGTGGCCACCGCGATCACCACGCCGGCGACGGACAGGAACCGGCCTCCACCCCGCGCGATGCGGGCGAGGGCGAGCGACACGCCGATGCGCGGTCCGCGCCATGCCCGACGAGACCACGGAATCAGCACGAGCCCGATGCCCCGCACCAGCACCGCGCTCGCGGCGAGCGCGATCAGCAGCGGCGTCGCGGCCAGGAGCGCATCAGACCCCGTCTCGGGGAGTCCGCGCGTGACGAAGAGGGCGACGGTCACCACGGTGAGGATGAGGAGGACGCCCTCCGCTGCCGTGCGCACGAGTCGGGGGAATCCGCGAGGTTTTGTCGCGACGACCGCGACACCCGCCGACAGCATCGCGCAAGCGGCTGCCGCGACGATGACCATCGGGAGTCCGGAGGGCGGGACATCGGGTACGGCGGCGAGCGCCAGAGCCCACCCCAGCAGCGCGCCCGGAACCGATGCCGTCAGCATCTCCCCGCCCGCCATCCGGGCAATCCGGCCACGACCTGCGCCGCGTGCCGACAGCAGAATCCGCTCGTTCCTCCGCCGCCGCTCCGCGGTGACGACCGCGACGACGCTCACCAGGATGGCCGCGCCCCACGGTGCCGAGATGAGGACGGCCGCGAGCGTGTCGAGCGCCCGCTGCTCCGACTCCAGGTCGTGCAGGAGAGCCGAGAGTCTGCTCGAGACCGTGACCGGGTACCCGTTCGGCAGGCTCGCTCCCTGGGTGGAGGCCTTGTCGGCCGCGCGCTCGAGTCCGGTGACGTCGGAAGCCGTCACGCTTCCGCCCCTGACGGGGAACGCCGCGACCAGCTGCGCACGGGCCAGGGCATCCGCGAGCGCCGGGACGGAGCCGGGATCGACGTAGGCCCCGCCGGTCAGGAGGTCGTCGGTGGCGCTCACCCGCTCCGACGTGGGGTGCGCGAACACCCCCTGAGTGGTGGGGAGGGCGCGGTCGGAGTCGACGATCGCGGTGACCACCGCCGTCGCCTCGGTCGCGACGTAGGTCGTGCCCGTCGTAGCACCCAGCCGATCCGCGACCTCGCGCTCCATCGCCACCTCGACCGGTCCGGTTCCCGTCCAGGCCGTCGGCGCGGTTCCTTCGACGACCCTCCACGATTGCTGCAGCGCGGGGGCGGACCCCCAGCGGAGACGCACGAAGTGCCCGTCCGGAGCCGCGGCCGTCACGTCGGGGAAGGCGAGGATCCACCGCGGCGCCCCCAGCGTCTGCCGCAGCGGCACGCCGACGGTGTCCGGGTAGGCGGCGAGGGCCGAGGCGATGCCGTCCACGGAGTCCGCGCCGAGGAACTCCGCATCCAGGTCCGCGCTCCACACGACCGTGGCGGCCTCGGATCCGTCCGCGAGCGCGAGATCGAGACGGCGGTCCGCGACGACGTCGAGGTACCGGGGGACGACGACGAGGGATGCCACGACGACCGCCACCACGACCGCGACGAGGACCCAGGCGGCCCGGTGCGGGCGGAGCACGTGCCACGCGAGCGTCATTGCATCGCCTCCCGGGCCCGCGCGTCGTCGCGGACCGCGAGGGCGAGCGAGACGGCCAGGGCAGCGACAGAGAAGGCCGCCAGCGGGATGCCGGTCGTCCACGGATCGACGACCACCGCCACCGCAACGGGCTTCGGGAGTGCGCCCGTGACCATGGCCGGCAGGAGGGTCACGGCGGTGACGGCGGCGGCGACCGCCCCGGCGACGACGCCGGCGAGGACGGCTCCGATCTGCTCGCCGATCCGAAGGCGGCGGCGGGCGACGGCATCCATTCCGGCCGCGCGGAGCGAGGCGGCCTCGAGTACCCGAGACCGCCGGACGACCGCGCCGGCAGCAGCGAGCCCGACGAGGGCGAGGACGGCCATTCCCGCCGCCCCCCACCACAACATCGTCACGGCCGCGGCGAGGACTCCTCTCCCGTCGTCGGCCGCGGTGCCGGAGAGCCGCCCGTCGTCGGGCAGGGCTGCGGCGATCTCGTCCGGGGAGGTGCCCGGAACCAGGGCGAGCCACGCGTCGTCGGTGGAGGGCAGGGCGGACTGCGCCGTGAGCCGGTCGGCGACGACGACCGTCGCGTCGAGGAAGACGGCCGAATCGGACGGTGCTCCGGGGATCGCCGTGACCACGACGGCGATCCGGACGGCGGAGGAACGTCCATCGGGAGTGAGCGAGAGCGGGAGGGTGTCGCCCTCGTCGACCCCCGCCGCGTCGGCGAAGGCGCGAGACACCACCGCGGGCGGAACCGGGCCCACCGGCACGAAACGCACGCGCGTCGTCGCGGAGTCGAACACCGCCACCGGTGGGCCCGGATCGGCCTGAAGCGCGAGCGCGTCGGTGCTGACGTCGACGGGCAGGACGAGGGACCCCAGGTCCACGGGCTCGCCGTCGACGGTGACGGAGGTGAGCGAGACCTGCCCGCCCGCGTCGCCCGTGCCCGTCAACGCCAGCTCGACCGCGGCCAGCCGCCACGCACCGCCGACGGCCGCCGAAACGGGCGGGAGAGAGAATCCGCCCTCGGGCCCGGGGGATACCGATACCGTCCGTGCCCACGCGTCCTCCAGGATCAGCGCATCCGCCACGGCTGCGGTGCCGCGGGCGGCGACGTCGACACGGACCGTTCGGGCCGCCGTCGGGAGGATCGGCCCGGGCGCGTCACCGCGGGAGGCGTCGACGAGGCGTCCGAGGTCGCCGACGGCCGGATCCCCCAGGGCGGCGATCGCGGCGGGCGCCGCCATGATTACCGACGCGGGGCGGGCCGCGATCGACGTGTCCTCGCTCCACACGGGCGCGACCCCGGCGATCCCGGGGGATGCGGCGAGCCGCGCGAGGGCGTCCGACGTCAGGTCGGACGCGTCCGTCGCGACACGATAGGCGGTGCCCTCCTGCGCGGCGAGCGCGGACGCGTAGGCGTTCCCCCATGAGCTCTGGTACACCGCCGCGATCCCGAGCTGTCCGATGGCGGCGCCGACGAGCATCGCCGACGCGGTCACGGCGAGCGGACGTCGCGCCACTCGCATCGCCCAGAGCATCCTGCTCGCCCCGCCCCGTCGGGCCAGCCTCTCCCAGCCCCGACGCAGCCCCAGAACCGGTACGACGACGAGGATCCCCACGAGGGCGAGCAGCACCGCGGCCGGCGCGGCGACCGCGATCGGGTCGGGCGTCGCCGTGCCGCGGGCCGGCCCGAGGGGGGATCCGAGCGAGAGCAGGCGCGCAGCCGAGAGCGCGGCGGCGAGCACGAAGACGGATGCCGCAACCCCGACCGCCCACCGGGGCGATCCACCGACCGCGGGGTCCGTGTTATGGAGCGCGCGGACGTCCGCGGAGACGAGCAGGGCCACGAGGAGCCCCGGCGCGAGCGTGCCGGCGAGCAGGATCATCGCCGCGGTGGGAACGAGTGGCCCGGGGTCGGGGGTCGCCGCGAGCACGCCGACGGCACCGACCGCGGCGCCGATCGCGCCGGGCACGACCCAGCGGATCGCCTCCCCCGCCACGATGCGCGGCGCGGGGGCACCCCTGGCCCAGCGAAGGCGCCGTTCCGCCGCCGTCGCCCCGACGACGAGCACCGCGAAGACGACGAGCACCGCGAGCGCGGTGAGGAGAGCCGACGCGAGCGCGAGGGGCTCCGTGGCACCCAGAACCGCGGCCCGCGCGGAGGCGAGCTGCGCGGTCGGCAGCAGACGTCCGGTCGTGGCGACGTCGTCGGTGGCCACCCCGGCCGCAGCGACGGCATCCGGTAAGGACTGTCCCGCACGCACCGAGGCCGTGAGGGTCGCGAGGTCGAGATCGTCGGGGCGGGGGCGCACGGTCCAGTGCACGCGTCGATCCGTTGCCTGATCCTCGGCGACCGCGTCGAGCACATCGGGCGTCACGAGCACGGGCCCGGCACCGCCGCTGCGGGCGAACTCGTCGCGGACGCCGAACCACCGATCCGCCGCCTCGGCGGACGCGCGCCACACACCGGCGATCGTGACGGTGCGCGAGCCGAGAGCGATCGTGTCCCCGACACCCACTCCCCAGGACTCCGCGAGCGAGGCGGGAATCGCAGCCTCCGCGGGGCCGCCGGGCCAGCGCCCGGCGGCGAGCGGCAGCGGGGCCGTCTCGCCGATGTCTGCGGCCAGGTAGGCCCGCCGACCACCCGCGTCGACGAGCCCGGTCGTCTCGACCGCGTCCACGGCGACCGACGCGCGCGTCGGAAAGGTCGCGGCAATGACCTCACGGACCTTGGCATTCTGCGCCTGCGGGTCCGCGTCGCGCGGTAGCGAGAGGTCGATCCCGGTGTCCTCCCCGGACCGCGAGGCCAGCAGACTGCGCGCGCCCGCGTCGGCCGCACCTACGGAGAGCGCCGGCATCGCCATGGCCAGCGCGGTCGCGAGCGCGACGACGGTCGCGATCACGACACCGAGGGTGGCGCGCGGCGAGAGGAGAGGAGAACGCACGAAGCCCCCATCGGCGATCGATGACGCGACACTACTCCCGCCTCGGCATCCGCTCGCCCTCGAGTCCCGGCGCGCCGGGGGAACGATCCGGAGCGACGCGCAGCGCACGCGAGAAAGTCACAAAAAGATCACGGAGACCTCTTCCCCTCCGTTACCTCACCGTTATAGAGTCATCGCACGGTAGCTGTTTTGCTGTGGCGGCTACCGACATGTGATTGCAGGACACTCTGGTGCAGAGGGCCGGTCGGATGCCGCTTCGACCGGCCCTTACCTGTATTCACTGACATGGACGTGGCGCCGCCCCGATGGGCCTGGACGCCTCTACCCTGAGTGCATGACCGATCGTCGCCTCGCCGTCCAGGCCTGGGAGAGCCTGTTCCGCGCGCAGCACGAGGTGTTCGAGGACATCCGCACCGACTTCGAGTGCTCGGAGCTCTCGCAGGCCGAGTACGACGTGCTCCTGACGGTGACGCGCCGCCGCGGCATGACCGCGCGACTGCGCGACGTCACGTCGAACATGCTGATCAGCCAGCCGAGCGTCTCGCGGCTGGTCGACCGGATGGTCGCACGCGGCCTGCTGACGAAGTGCGCCGACCCCGAGGACGGTCGCGGTTCGCTCGTGACCGTGACCGAGGCCGGGGCCGTCGCCTTCCGCCGCCTCGCGACCGCGCACGGCAATACGATCGCCGATCGCATGGCGCGCCTCGACGACGCCGAGCTCGCACAGCTCCAGGCCCTCACGGCGAAGCTGCGCGACGAGCGCTGACCCTTCGCCCTCGGCATCCCGCCGCGCCGCGCACCCGGCGCGGGCTCCGCGCACGCCCGCCGCGCGCCGCACCCGGCGCGCGCCCCCGGCGCAACCAGAGCACACGTTCCGCGCGAGAGCGCACGTTCGGGGCGTCCGCGACGTGTGCTGTCGGCCCGAACGTGCGCTTTCGGCGGAGTCGGGTCTCCCCGCGGACGGGGCCGGGCGTCAGCACTCGATGACGTTGACCGCGAGGCCGCCCTCGCTCGTCTCCTTGTACTTCGTCGACATGTCGATGCCGGTCTGCCGCATCGTCTCGACCACGGTGTCCAGCGACACGTAATGCGTGCCGTCGCCGCGCAGCGCGAGGCGAGCGGCGGTCACGGCCGTCGAGGCGGCGATGGCGTTGCGCTCGATGCACGGGATCTGCACGAGCCCGCCGACCGGGTCGCACGTGAGCCCGAGGTGGTGCTCCATCGCGATCTCGGCGGCGTTCTCGATCTGGCGGTTCGTGCCGCCCATGACCGCCGTCAGTCCCCCCGCGGCCATGGCGCACGCGGAACCGACCTCGGCTTGGCATCCACCCTCGGCTCCCGAGATCGACGCGTTGTTCTTGAACAGCGACCCCAGGGCCGCCGCCGTCAGCAGGAATCTCCGGATGCCTCGGCGTCGGTTCGCCTCGGCAACCTGCGCGTCGTCCCACCCGGCGGCTTCGTCCGGAGTTGCGGCCTGCCCGCGGAAGCCCAGGAGCGCGCTCCCGACCAGCTCGCCGTGCGGGGTGACGGCGTTGCCGACGCCGAGGCCGGAGTCGGCGAGGAACCGCCACCAGTACATCGCCACGGCGGGGAGGATGCCGGCCGCGCCGTTCGTGGGAGCGGTGACGACGCGTCCGCCCGCGGCGTTCTCCTCGTTCACGGCGAGCGCGAACGCACCGAGCCACTCCCCCGGCAGCTCGCGATGCCCCTCGGCCTGGATCTCCTCGAGCTGCGCACGGATGACCGAGGCGCGGCGCTTCACCTTCAGGATGCCGGGCAGCACCCCGTCGTGCCGGAGTCCGGCGTTGACGCAGGAGGCCATGGCATCCCAGATGCGGTCGAGCCCTTCGGCGATCTCCTCGTCGGACCGCAGCGCCTCTTCGTTCCGCCGCGCGGCCTCGGCGATGGTGATGCCGTGCTCGTCGCACAGCGCGAGGAGCGTCGCCGCGTCGGTATAGGGGAACGGCACGGGGGTGGCAGCGACCCGCGGCGGCTCTCCCTCGCGGCGGATGAACCCGCCGCCCACCGAGTAGTACGTCTCTTCCGCGAGGATGGCGCCGTCGGCGTCGCGTGCAAGGAGCGTCATCGCGTTCGGATGCCCCGGCAGTCGAGTACGCGGCGCGAGCACGATGTCCTCTTTCGAGAACGGGATGCCGTGGCTGCCGGCGAGCGCGAGCGTCTGGCCGGCGGGCCAGTCCGACCACGCCCGGCGCACGGCATCCGGATCGACCGTCTCGGGGTGAAGGCCCTGGAGTCCCGCGACGACCGCGTCGGGCGTGCCGTGCCCGATGCCGGTCGCGCCGAGCGATCCGTACAGGGCGCAGGAGACGGCTGCCACGTTCTGGAGCGCTCGGGTGGAGCGCAGCCGCGCGGCGAATTCTGCGGCAGCCCTCATGGGGCCGACCGTGTGGGAGCTCGAGGGTCCTACTCCGATGGAGAACAGCTCGAACGCCGAGACGTAGGCGCTCATCCGTCCAGCGTACGTCGCGTCCGCTTCACTGTCCGGTCACCCGCTCGCCACGCCCGAGATGTGGCGGCTTCCGCGCCGATTAGACCTGCACGCGGTTCCCGTCTATGCTGGACCACGGCCTGCGCGCCGTTTCGCGCGGAGGCCCTGCGCCCGTAGCTCAATGGATAGAGCATCTGACTACGGATCAGAAGGTTAGGGGTTCGAGTCCCTTCGGGCGCACACTGTGTTGAGACAGTGACAAGCCCCGGCCGTGAGGAAACTCCGGCCGGGGCTTTTTTCGTTGCTGCTCGTCTCGGCCGGCTCTGCCGCACTCGCCAGGACCCCCACGGAGGCACCTCGCACCGGCATCCCGGCCTTCGCGCGAGGTGATCCACCGGCGTCGCGCACCGGCCTTTCGTCGCGCTCTTGACCCACGGCTCGTGTTCGCGCTAGTTTGCGCAACAAATCCTCTTTGTTTCTGCGACTGAAGGACTTGATGTGACAGAGCCGTCCGCCCCCTTTCCCCGTCGTGCCTTCTCCCGGCGATCCATGCTCCTCGGATCGCTCGTCGGTGCCGCCGCCGCAGGCGCCGCCCTCGGAGGAGGCCTCACCCGCCCGGCCACGGGCACCGTTCCCCCCGCCACCGGACTGATCGATCCGGCGCTGGCCGGCGTTCACCCGCGCCTCATCCTCGGCACGCGAGTGTCGCTCACCGAACTACAGCGTCGAGCCGCCGCGCCCGCGTACGCGCCGTTCGTCACCAGCCTCATCAACTACGCCAACGGCCGCGCCGCCCTGCCGACGATCACCGGCAACGGCGACGACGGGCAATGGCAGACCGTGTACTGGACCCTTCCCGAACTGGCGATGGCGTACCTCATCACCGGGAACTCCACCTACTCCACGAAGCTGCGGAACTGGACGCTGTACGTCTGCGACCCCGCCACCCGCCCCCAGTGGGGAGGCGAGAACGGCGGGTCGATGGGCAACGCCGCTGGCCTCATCGGCGTCTCGGTCGCGTACGACTGGTGCTACGACCTCTTCTCCCCCGCCGAACGCGCCACCATCCGCGACAAGCTCGCGCTGCAGGCCGACCGCCTCATCGAGCAGTTCGGCAACACCTCGGTCGCGACGGATGCCTACTGGAAGAACGACCCGCAGCCCAACCACCGGCACTTCCGCGTCGACGGCATCACCGCCGCCGCCGCCGCGATCTACGGTGACGGCGCAGCGGACACCGGCGAGAGCGACGACTACCGCCTGGAGTTCGCCCGCTCCCAGTTGCGACACGTGCTGACGTGGATCTCGCCGGACGGGTCGCAGCACGAGAGCATCACGTACGCGGTCTACGGCAACGAGCACATCGTCCGCGCCGTCGACATCTTCGACGGCATCGGCGGGGGCGACCTGTGGGCCGAGCCCGAACTCCCGGGCATGGCCTCGTTCAAGGTCGACATGTCGTTGCCGGGCTTCCCCGCGCAGTTCTCCTACGGCGACACCGACGGCAGCCAGTACTACTTCAACCCGTTCCTGTGGCGGATCGCCGGCAAGTACGGCGACGAGCAGGTCCAGGACTTCCTGCACCGGCTGTACACGTCGAGTACCGCGGGGGCGACATCGTTCTTCTACAACGCGTGGAACCTCCTGTGGTTCGACGACTCGCTCGCCGCCACCGGGCTCGACGACCGTCCGACGACACGGCTGTACAGCGACCTCGGGGTCGTGGCATCCCGCTCCGGCTGGGCCAATACCGACGTCTCACTCCACGTGAAGGCCGGCGTCATGGGCGGCCGTCGCCTCAACCAGTGGCGTGACCGCCTCGGGAACAACGTCACCTACATCAACGTCGGACACGACCACCCCGACGGTGGGCACTTCAGCATGTCGTTCGGCGGGGCCGTGTTCGGGTCGTACGCCCCGTACGGCGCGTATCTGACGAAGCAGACGAACGCGATCGTCGCGGGCAGCGACGTCGGGCAGGCCGGAGAGCGCGCGAGCGGCTTCACCCAGCCCTACGCGGACATGCGGGATCGCGCGTCGATCCCGGCGGTGTGCAGCCTCGGCGACGACACGATCATCGCGGCCGACGTCACGGGCCTCTACGCCGCGCCGAGCACCTCCGGGATCACCCGCGCGCGCCGGACGATCGCGTTCCTCGATCGGGAGGCGGCTGTCATCCTCGACGACGTCACGGCCGGCACCGCGAAGGACCTGCACTCGCTGTTCCACAGCAAGGGCACCGTCACCGACGTCACCGGCGGATCGGACATCGCGCAGACCGTCGGATCCGCCACCGTCACGGCGCGCTACCTGCAGTCCTCGCCCGACTCCGGTGCCACGTTCTCGCACGCGGCGGACGCGTTGGCCGCGCTCGGCACGACGTGGCGGTCGACGGTCCCGGCGACGCAGACGGCCCGCTTCGCCGCGGCGCTCGTACCGCAGCGCTCCGCAGCGGATGCCGCGACCCTGGCCTCGGCGGTGGCGACGGGTCAGCTGAGTGCCGACCTCACCCGCCCGGGGAGGATCGACACGGTCGCTGTCGCGACGACCAGCGACGGACGAGGGACGATCTCGGTCCCGGGAGCACAGGCGGATGCCCGCGCCCTGGTGGTCCGCCGCGCGTCCACCTCGGCCGACCCGGATGTCCTGACCGTCGTGGATGCCGCCTCCGCCGTCGTGGCGGGGCTCAGCGTCGCGGTACAGGGCGGACGGCGCAACCTCCGGTTCGGCGTCGAGTCCGGAGGCATCCGGATCCGCCTCACCGGTGTGCTCCCGGACGATCTGCCCGGCGCCGACCTCGTGCTCGGTCAGCTGACTCCGGGGGCGATCGACGTGACCGTCGACGGCACCGTCCAGCACCTCACCGTCGGCGGCGACGGAAAGGTGACGGTGTCCCTCACGCCGGCCGATCAGCACGAGCTGCTCGTCCCGCACCCGTAGTCCCTGAGCCCGAGGCCCGGGCCTCCCGCCCACCGACACCGCGTCGGTGCGGCGGGGGCCCGGGTCTTTCGTTCGTCGTCGAGAGGGGATGCCGCGGGAAGCGCACAGCGGACATCGAGGGCCGGCCGCGCTCCTCCGCCGACGTGGACACGCGGCGCGTCGACGCGCCGTCGCGGACCCCCCGCCGCTAGGCGAGTGTCGGCAGAAGGCCCGGGTCGACCGCGCCCATCAGGGGCTGCCCGCTCCGGTAGCGCCGTACCTCATCGAGGATGAAGGCCCCCATTTCGCCGATCTCGCTGCCCTGCACCCCCGCCGCGTGCGGCGTGCACACGACGTTCGGAAGGCGCAGCAGGACGTCGTCCGGTGACAGGGGCTCGGGCTCCGTGACATCCAGGACGGCATCCAATCGACCGCTCACGCACTCGGCGCGCAGCGCGTCGTGGTCGACCAGGGCACCGCGAGCGGTGTTGATGAGAGTCGCGCCATCGGGCAGCAAGGCGAGCCGGCGCGCGTCGATCATTCCCCGGGTGCCGGGCAGGCTCGGGGCGTGCAGGGTCAGGATGTCACTGGTCCGGCACAGCTCGTCGAGCTCGAGCTGACGCGCGCCCAGCGACCGCACGACCGCGGGATCGACCACCGGATCGTAGACGGCGACATCCCACCCGTCGGCGACGAGACGCTCGATCACGCCGCGTCCGATCGCGGATGCGCCGACGACCCCGATCCGCAACCCGAAGCGTCCCCGGCGCCCGCGTACCGCGGGGAAGCCGGCGAGGCGATACTCCTGGGCGAGGGGAAGCGCGCGATGGGCGCTCAGCATCACCATCGCGACCGTGAAGTCGATCACCGGGCCCGCCCCCACTCGGACGGCGGAGGTCACGTGCAATCCGGCGCGCCACCCGGCGTCGCCCACGACGCTCTTCACCGAACCGGCGGCGTGGAACACCCCGCGGAGCTTCGGCGCCCGGGAGAGGAGGGCGTCGTCGACGCACACCGCTCCCCAACTCGTGATCAGCAGTTCCGCGCCGGGAAGGTGCGCGGCGACCGCATCGTCGAGGGACTGCAGCGGGCGGTCGTCGAGCAGATGGACCGTGCGGTGCAGCGTCTCCCGCAGCCGCGGCGGGAACACCTCCGACACGACGTCGTCCCACATCGACAGAAGGACGCGAGGACGCGCCCTCATGCCCCGGCACCCGTCACGCCGGCGCCTCGCGACGGCACCCCGACCGGGTGAACCCTCCCGGTCCACCGGACGTCCGTCGCCGAGAAGCTCAGCGACACGGCGAAGGCCCCGTGCTCGGTCATCCACTCCCCGTCGCGCGGGGACCAATGCGCGAACGCTGCCGCCGGGATCTCGAGACGGATCGTGGTGCGGACACCCGCATCGGCCTCGACGGCGGTGAACGCCGCGAGCCAGAGCGGCGGGCGTTCGATGTCCGAGTCGGGCCGGGAGAGGTAGGCCTGGAGGACGTGTCGTCCGCGCCGGGGGCCGGTGTTGGTCAGGTCGGCGACGACGTGGATCCGGCCCCTCGACTGCTCCAGTCTCACCGCTCCCAGCGCCCAGGACGTGTACCCCCGTCCGTGGCCGAACGGATACGCGGGGGTGGCGTCGGCGCCGGCCCAGGCGCGATAGCCGATGTCGAGGCCCTCCTCGTACCGCAGCACGCCGTCGCGCGGCACGACCGCCGACACCGGGGCGTCCGCCAGACGAGCGGGCCACGTGGTGGGGAGACGTCCGCCGGGTTCGGCGCGTCCGAGCAGCATGTCCGCCAGCGCAGAACCGATCTCCTGGCCCCCGAACCACGTCAGCAGCACCGCCGCGACGTCGTGCCGCCACGGCATTTCGACGGGCCCACCCGCGGAGACGACGACGATCGTGCGGGGATTGGCCGCGACGGCGGCCGCGATCAGGGCGTCCTGGTCGGGCGGCAGAGTCAGGTCAGCCCGGTCGTGCCCCTCGGACTCCGCTCCGACGGGCGTGCCCACGCAGACGATCACGACGTCGGCCTCGCGCGCGGCGGCGACGGCGTCCGCGCGCGCGGCGGCGGGGTCTCCCTCGTAGGCGCGACCGAGACGAACGTCGAGGATGCGAAGCGGAAGGTCCTCGGGAGCGTCGGCGGAGACGCTCACCCGCACCGCCCGTCCCGCGACCGCGTCGACGTCGGCCTGGAGCGGATTCGCGTGCTCGATGTGGGCACCCTCGACGCGGGCCCCGCCCTCGGCCGAGGCCACGACGACGCCGTCGATGCGGAGCGTCCCCGCCGCCGGGACGTCGATGCCGATCCGCATCCGCCCCGTCCGGGACGGGAGCACCTCGAACTCGACGTCGAGACGACGAGCGGCGTCGGGCAGATCGCCCAACCAGATCAGACGCGACGTCGACCGCCGCTCGTCGGAGAGGACGCCGCCCTCTCCGTCGCGGAGGACCGCGCGCACGGCGCCGGGCGTCCCGTCCGGCGCGCGGAGCTCGTCGCTTGCGAACGGCTCGACCTGACCGGCGACCGTCCCGTCGACGACGGTCAGATGGATGCCGGGCTCCCCCGCGAGCGCGGCTGCCGGGGTCGTGACGCTCACGGGGAACACCTCGGAGCTGCCCCCGCCCTGCACGCGCGGCCGTGTCGCCCCCGAGCCGAGCAGGGCGACACGCAGCGGCGTCTCCGGCGACGCGGAAAGCGGAAGGATGCCATCGTTCTCCAGGAGCACCGAGCCACCGACCACCACGGCGCGCGCGACGGCGCCCGGATCGCGGTGCGACAGCGGGGGACGCATGCCTCCCCCGAGGGCCCCGGCGCGTTCGGCGAGCCGGAGGATGCGCCGGACCTTCTCGTCGAGCACCTCGAGGGACACCTCGCCGTCCTCCACGGCGGACCGCAGCGCCTCACCCCAGGCTCCCCGCGGACCCGGCATCTCGAGGTGCTGGCCCGCGCGCGCGGCGGCGACCGAGCGCACCGCAGACCAGTCGGAGACGACGACGCCGTCGAACCCCCACGACGTGACGAGCGGGTCCTCCAGAAGGCGATTCTCGGTCATCGTGACGCCGTCGACCGCGTTGTAGGCGCTCATGATCGCGCCGGCTCCCGCCGACACGGCGGAGCGGAACGGCGCGAGGTAGAGCTCGTGCAGCGTCCGCTCGTCGGCCTCGACGGACACCGTCATCCGGTCGGTCTCGGAGTCGCCCAGCACGTAGTGCTTGGGACACGCGGTCACCCCGCCGTCCTGCAGCCCGCGCACGTAGCCCGAGGCGATCGCGCCCGACAGGACCGGGTCTTCGGAGAACGACTCGAACGTGCGCCCGCCGAGCGGGCTGCGGTGCAGGTTGATCGTCGGTCCGAGCACGACATCCACCCCGTGGCGGACCGCCTCGTCGGCGAGCGCCCGACCCGCATCGTGCGCGACAGCCGGATCCCATGTCGCGGCGATCGCGCCCGCCGAGGGGAACACGACGGACGGTTGCCGTTCGTCCATGGTCGGCCCGCGAACCCCGGCGGGGCCGTCCGAGAGCACCAGGGGGCGCAAGCCGATGCGCGGAATCCCGGTGGTCGACCAGAAGTCCCGGCCCGTGACCAGGGCCACCTTCTCGTCGAGGTCGAGCGCGGCGAGGGCTCCTTCGACGTCGGAGACCGGCGTGCGCTCGAGCGCGGGATGCGCGGCGAGCCAGACGGTCGCGGCGGAGAGCGCGTCACGCAGGGGTGGCAGTTCGGGAAACCACCGACGCTCCCATTCCAGGCTGAGGTATCCGTCGTAGGCGCGCGCGTCGAGCTGGAGCAGGATCTCTTCGAGCGGGATGCCACCGTGCCCGGGAAGCACGGGTCGCGCGTCGCCGCGCCCGGCGACGTCTTTCACCTGGACGTGACGCAGCCACGGCGCGAGCAGGGCGGCGGTCGTCGACACCGGCTCCCCCGCCACCCAGGGATGCGCGACGTCCCAGATCGTCCCCACGCGTTCGTCGTCGACCGCGTCGAGCACCCGCGCCACCGACAGGCCGGTGGAGTGGGAGTCGTGCGTCTCGAGCCAGATGTCCACCCCGGTGTCGCGAGACACGGCGACGGCGGCCCGCAGCCGACGCACGAGGACGTCGTCATCCGCACCGCCGGGGAACACACGGATCGCCGGGAAGTCGAGATCGCGCGCGAGGACGGCCTCGGCGCGCACGCGCGCGAGGACGTCGGCGTCCGTGGCGCCGACGTCGGCGACACGCACGTACGTGGCGAGGCACACCCGGTCGACGGCGGCCAGGATCGATCGCGCATCGGCCCGCTGAGCCATCGACAGCGAGATGTTGACCGGCCTGTCGGCAGCGGATCCCACCTCCACGCCCGTCCATCCGCTTTCCGCCGCCACAGCCACCACGTCGGCGAGAGGGGCGTCGGACATCCCGAGCGTGGAGAAGGCGCGTCGTCGCATCATCGAGATCCCCTTAGGCAGCCAGCTCGTGACAGCAACAATGCGTCACTCGCGTAGCAACAATACAGAAACAAAACGCGAACGCAAGCGTGGAGAGGCATTCAAAACGACAACGAGCCCCGCCGTGACGGCGGGGCTCGAAGGTGCGGCGGGGGTGTCAGCGACGCGGAGCGGCGACGGAGTCTCGGACGACGACGTGGGTGCCGAGTTCAACGACCGAACCGGCGTGTCCGGGCATGGGTTTCTGGACGGCGAGGCGCGCGGCCTCCCAGCCCAGGTCGAACACCGGCAGGTGCACCGTCGTCAGCGGAGGATGCAGACGCTGCGCGACACGATCGTCGTCGTAGCCGACGACCGACATGTCCTCGGGCACGGAGAGCCCCGCTTCGGTCAGCGCCCGCACGACGTCGAGCGCGTGGAAATCGCTGTTCGCCACGATCGCGGTGACCTCGGGGTGCTCGCGCAGCAGGTCGACGGTGTGCGCGTACGTGTGGTCGACGACGAGACTGCGACGCGCGCGGCGCGGCGACGGGTCGGTGTAGACGGCCGCGGGTTCCAGACCGTGGGCGGCGAGCGCGGCCCGCATCCCGGCGATACGCCCCTCGGTCGTGGAGTAGTCCTCGATCCCCCCGACCCAGGCCACGCGGGTGTGCCCGCGCGAGAGCAGGTGGCTCGTGATGGCGAAGGCACCGCCGGTGTTGTCGTAGCCGGCCACGAGCGCGCGGTCCGCGGCGATCGGACCCGGGCGGGCGCACATCACCAGACGCGCGTCGATCTCCTCGAGCATCGTCGCGTAGTCGCCCAGGCGGTCGGAGTAGTCGGCCGACGCGTACACGCCGCCGACGAACACGACGGCATCCAGCTCGCGTTGACGCGCGATGAGCCGGACGATGTCGCGTTCGCGATCCACGTCACCCTCGGTCGGGAAGATCATGCTGATGCGCCCGTGCTCGACGGCCGCCGCATCGATCCCGGCCAGCACGCCCGAGACCAGCGACGACCTCACGTCGGGGACGATGACACCGATGGTCCGGGTCGCCTCCCGTCGGCGTGCGCGAGCCTCCGAGTAGCCGAGCTCGCGCATCGCCGCGACGACCCGGCCTCGCGTGGCTTCCGCGATCGGATACGTCCCCGAGAGCACACGCGACGCCGTCGACACCGACACCCCGGCGAGCGCCGCGACCTCGCGGAGGTTCGCCCGGCGCACGCCCGTGTCATCCGGCGCACTCATCGAGTCTCTCCGCGCTCCATACCTCCGAAGATAGCTCAGGGCCGTCTCCGTCAGCCCTTGATGCCGTTGGCCATGCCGACCGAGCGCAGGAACTGCCGCTGGAAGAGCAGGAACAGCGCGATCGGCACGATCATCGACAGGAACAGCGCCGCCATCATGACCGAGTACTCCAGTGCCGGCTCGATGCGCGGCAGCGCGACGGAGATGGGCTGAACACCCGGGTCCTGCAGGACGAGCAGCGGCCACAGGTACTCCTTGTACGCCGCCACGGCGCTCAGGAGCGCGAGGACCGACAGGATCGGCCGTGAGAGCGGGATGACGAGCGACCACAGCACGCGCACCGGACCCGCTCCGTCGATCCGCGCCGCCTCGATGAGTTCGCGCGGGATCGAGTCGAAGAAGCGCTTGGCGAGCACGAGCGAGAAGGCGCTCGCCCCGGCGGGCAGCCAGATCGCCCACATGGTGTTCAGGAGGCTGATGCCGAGACCGGGAAGGTCGAGCACCGTGAGGTAGAGGGGCACGAGCGAGACGATGCCCGGGATGAACAGCGTCGCGAGCACGGCCCAGTAGACGACGTTGCCCCATCGCGGCCGGAGGATCGACAGAGTGTATGCGCCGGTCACGCAGACCACGAGCGTGACCGCGGCGCTTCCGAGCGCCATGAGCAGCGTGTTGAGCAGGTAGCGCCAGATCCCGAGGTCGTTCCACACGGCGGAATAGTTCGACCAGTCGAAGATCGAGGGCAGCAGCCTCAGCGGGTCGCTCACGAGTTCCGTCGTCGTGGACACGGATGCCTTGGCCAACCACAGCAGCGGCAGCACCGCCGCGACGACGAGACCGACGAGCACGAACACCTGGACGAGTCGCAGGGTCCACCTCACCAGGGGCCTGCGACGATCCCCCCACGAGGAGACGGAGCGCACCACCTCTTCGGGGTCGTCCTGACGCCGGAGGCGGCGTCGGGACGGCGGCGCCGTGGGCGGCTGCGTGAGCGTGTAGGTGTCAGTCATTGTCGTTGAGCCTCCGGGTCGCGAACTGATAGACGATCGACACGATCGCGAGGACCGCGGCGAGCATCACGCTCAGAGCGGCAGCCGCACCGTAGTTCGAATTCACGAACCCGTATTGGTAGATGAGCATCAGGATCGAGATGGAGGCGTTGTTCGGGCCGCCCCCGGTGAGGAGCTTCGGCTCGTTGAAGACCTGCATGGTCCCGATGAGCTGCAGGAGAATGAGCACGAGGATGACACCGCGGATCTGCGGCAGCGTCACGTGCCACACGCGGCTCCAGATGCCGGCTCCGTCGAGTTCTGCGGCCTCGTAGAGGTCGGGCCGCACGCCCCCGAGCGCGGCGAGGTAGATGATGACCGAGGTACCGGCGCCCGCCCACGTCGCCGCGAGCACCATCGAGGGGATGACGAGCTGCTCCGAGTTCAGCCAGGCGAACGGCCCGAGACCCACCGTTCCGAGCAGCGAGTTCAGCAACCCGCTCGAGCCCGGCATGTAGAGGACCTTCCACAGCAGGATGGCCACCACCGGGGGGATGACGACGGGGAGATAGGCGAGCGTGCTGTAGAGGCCCTTCCACCGTCGCAACTCCGACATCACCACCGCCAGCGCCAAGGGCAGCGGGGCACCGATCAGGAGACCGATCGCGGTGAAGATGACCGTGTTGAGGATCGCTCGCGGAAGAACGGGGTCGGTGAGCACGAACTCGAAGTTCGTCAGCCCCACCCATTTGCTGGTGAGGAAGTTCGTCTTCTGGAACGACAGCACGAGGCCCCGGACGATCGGCCCCCACGAGAAGTAGGCGAACACGAGCACCAGTGGCGCCCCGAACACGATGGACCAGAGCCCTCCCGCGCGCACCCATCGTCGGACGCGCGGGATGAGGCCCCCGCGCGCCTCGCGCGCGGGGACCCCGATCCGAACCGACATGACTCGAGTCACTGCTTGATGATCCGATCGAGTCGGGATGCGGCGTCCGCGACGAGCGGCTCGATCTCTGCCGAGGGGTCGCTCAGCACCGCCTGCACCGTCGACGCCAGGTCGGCGTAGACCTCCTGTGCCCGGGTGGTGGGCTCGGGGATCAGCGGGATCTTCGTCAGCGAGTCGGTGTAACTGGTGAAGTGCGACGCGTCGACGTTGGTGTCGTCCGCGATCCAGTCGCGGTACTGCTTGTACGCGTCGGCGCTGAGCGGCGACAGACCCGGGAGCCCGACGATGCCGCCGTCGGCGATGAGAGCCTGCGCGTTGGCGACGGCCGTTTCCTTGCTCGTGAACTTGCCGAAGTAGTAGAAGTCCACCCACTTCGCCGCCGCGAGCAGCTGCTCGGGCGTCGACTTCGGGTTGGCCATCTGCACGTTTCCGCCGAGCGGCGTGCCCAACCCCGCGGTGTCGCCCTGCGGGAGGTGGGAGGCGCCGATGACCGACAGATCCATGTCGTACACGTTGTTGAGCCACTCGTACGATGCCACCGGTGCGATGAACATACCCGCCCGCCCTGCGGCGAACTCCTGCATGATCGTCTTCAAGTCCATGATGACCGACTCGCCCATGGTCTTGTCCGTCGAGAACATGTCCCGCAGCCCCTGGAGGGCCGCGATCGACGCCGGGTTGTCGATGGTGACCTCGTCGCCCGCCTCGTTCTCGATGCTGCCGCCGCGCGAGTAGACCTGCGCGGTGTAGATCCACCCCGCCTGACCCTCCGACGTGATCTGGAGGTAGCCCGGGTTGCCGGTCGCCTTGGTGATGGCCTTCGCCGCCGAACGAACGTCATCCCACGTGGCAGGCGGCTTGTCGGGGTCGAGGCCCGCCTTCGTGAAGAGATCACGGTTGTACATGAGGGCGACGGTATCGACCGTTGTCGGGATGCCGTACGTCTTGCCGTCCGCCTGCGCCGGCGTGAGCGTGTCGGGGTTGAGGCGGTCCAGCAGGCCGAGCTGATTCACGACGTCGGTGAGGTCGGCGACCTGACCGTTCGCGATCACCTGCTGCGTGTTGGTGAACGGCACGCTCATGACGGTGGGCATCGTGCCCCCCGCGACGAGCGCGGAGAAGGACCCGTTGTCCCATCGTGTCTCGCTGGGCTCGACGGTGATGTTGGGATTGGCCTTCTGGAACTGGTCGACGGCGTCGAGGAAGTTCTTCCGCGCCGCTTCGGCCTTGGTGCTGGGCAGGTCGCCCACGGTGATCGTGACGCTGGCGCTGGGATCGATGGTCGGTTGCTGTGCGCCGGCGCACCCCGTAGCGGACACGGCGAGCGCGCCCACGACGATCGCGCCGAGACCGACGCGGGTACGGAGATTCATCATTGAAACCTCGAGCTCTCTCTAGTGCTGGATCGGATCTTCGGATCGCGACGCCCTGATGCTAGTTGAAATATTTCAATTCATGCAAGGATGAGAGTGCGGCATCCGTACGAGCACAATGGATCCCAGCCACCAAGGAAGGAGGGCGAGCGATGGCAGACCAGGACTTTCCGTCGATGCATGATGTGGCCCGCGTTGCGGGCGTATCGATCGGAACGGTTTCCAACGTCTTGAACAAGCCTGAAATCGTGGCCGCGCCGACGTTGCGTCGCGTGCGATCCGCCATCGACGAACTCGGGTGGCGACCGACCGGCCGGGGGCGACGCGCCCCCGTGGGTCCCGACCTCGTCGGCGTCGTTCTCGTCGGCACCGAGCCTCACCGCGCCGCCCTGCTGGACGGCATCCGCCGACGGCTGTCCTGGGGTGGTGCGCAGCCGCTGGTCACGTTCCCCGCAGACGAACCCACGGGAGTCGACGACGCCGTCCGCACGCTCGAACGGACCGGCGTCCGCGGCATCCTGCTGGAAATGACCCCCGGCGCCGAGTCGATCGCCGTGCATGCCGCCGAACGCGGGGTGTCGATCGTCGCGATCGGCACCCCCGCGACCTCCGACCTCAGCTCCGTGGCCGCCGACGACGAGTCCGCCGCGGCCCTCGCCGTCTCGTACGCTCTCGAGCGCGGGCGCCGGCGGATCGTCCTCGTCCACCCGCCCCACGATCGGGCGGGAGCGGATCTGCGTCGCACGGCGGCGCGCGGTGCCGCTCGCGCTGCCGGATTCGATCCGGGCGAGGTGCTCATCGAGCACGACGCCCTCGGTCACGACAGCGCCGCCGGACGGGCGGCGGTGGAGTTCCTCGGTGAGCGCCGGATGGGCTTCGACGCCATCCTCCTGCCCGACGATCGCACCGCAGCCGGAGCCTGGCGCCGACTCGAGGAGGACCGCCGTCCGACGACGTCGGAGCGTGCCCTCGTCATCGCCGGACAGGACTCCGAGGTGACCGACGCCATCGGCCTCACCAGCATCCGCACCCCGATGACGGCGATGGGCTACCAGAGCGCCGACATCCTCCTCGCCGAGCGGAAGGACCCCCGCCGCGCCCGTGTGCGGCAGGTCTTCCCCGTCGAGCTCATCGCCCGGGAGACGCGCCCGTGAGCCTCGACGCCGTGATGGCCGACACCCTGCGCGACGTGGTCGACTGGGACGACTACGCGCGTGCCATCGGGGAGCTGGCATCCAGCTATGTCGCTCCGCCGACCGAGGTGTCCGAGCACGCCGCTCCCGGTCCGCGCGGGCCCGTGCGCGTCCGCGTGTACCGCCCCGTGGATGCGGCGACCGACGCCCCCGGGCTGCTGTGGGTGCACGGCGGCGGATTCACGGCCGGCGACATCGACATGGCCGAGTCCGACGTCGTCGCTCGGGAACTGGTCGCCCGGGCGGGAGCCGTCGTCGCGAGCGTCGACTACCGCCTCGCCGGCCCGGAGACGCGGTTCCCGGCCCCGTTGGAGGACGTCGAGGCCGCGTGGACCTGGCTCACCGTCCACGCGCGGGACTTCGGTATCGACCCGTCGCGCCTGTGCCTGGGCGGCTGTTCCGCCGGGGGAAACCTCGCTGCCGCGACGGCCTTGCGCCTGACGGATCGTGAGGGCCGGCGTCCGGCCGCCCTGGTCCTGGGATACCCCCTGCTGCACTTCCCCGTGCCCGCGATCGACATCGACGGAATGGACGACCTCCCCGACATCCTGCGCTTCCGCCCGGCACGCAACGACGAGGTGCTCCGGGATTACGTGGGACGCGTCGACAATCCGCCCGTGGATGCCATGCCGGGAAACCGCGCTCCCTTCGGTCTCCCGCACACGCTTCTCGCACTGAGCGAGATGGACGAACTCCGCGGTTCGGGTGAACTGTTCGCGCGGCAGTTGCGCGAAGCCGGCATCCCCGTCCAGGTCGAGGTCGCGGAGGGCATGCCGCACGGCCATCTCAACATTCCGCCGGTCGACGCGCTCCCGGAAGTCGCTCGGACGCTCGACGCCATCGCAAACGTGCTCGCCGCGACTCGCCGGTAGCGATCCCGGATGCGGCGCGGGATGTGCCGCGCGACTTCGGCCGAAAAGCGCAAAAGGGACGAAAGTACCTCCCCGGGCAGATCGCACGGGCATAGGGTGAGGGCCGCACTCACACGGGCGAGCAAAGGAGCTCCCGATGTTCGGTTTCACGTGCGCCACGTACGACGTCACCTGGAAGTCCATCGAGGGCGACTTCCTCCTCGGGACCTGTTCCCGCCGCATCTTCGGGTTCGCCAGCCGCAGCGCCGACGGTACGTGGTCGGCCTTCGACGACGAATCCCGCTCGCTGGGCGCCTTCGCCACGCTGGATGACGTGAAGTCCCTGCTGTGGCGATCCCACCGCCAGACCCACGACACCGCGTGCGCCGCCCCGATTGAGCGGCACTCGCGGAGTACCCTGGCGGAGCGCCCCTCACCCGCCCCAGAACCGTCGCGGAACGCGAAGGTGCGGCCGCGGTCCTGGTGACACGATCCGCAGCCGAGTGGTCGCGTGACGAGGCCGTCGCGGACGCACGAACGAGCCGGCGACGAGGCGCGGCGTAAGAGCCGTGGGATCGACGGATCACCTCGAGACCCGCGGGCGGACTCAGCTGGTTCGGGCGGTTATCAGCCGTTTCCGAAGGGCCCGGACCGCGTCACGGCCGGCCCGGTTGGCTCCGACCGTGGATTGCGAGGGGCCGAACCCGATGAGGTGGACGCGCGGCTCCTCGGCCACCTGGGTGCCGGTCATGCGGATGCCTCCGCGCGCGTTGCGCAACCCGAGCGGGTCGAGATGGCGGAGGTCGGCTCGGAATCCCGTCGCCCACACGATCGCGTCGATCGGCGTGAACGAGCCGTCGGCCTCCCGCACCCCGTCGGGTTCGATCGCCGTGAACATCGGGCGACGGACGAGCGCGCCGCGTTCCCTCGCAGCCACCGCGTAGGGCAGCCAGGCCAGATCGGTGTAGGAGACGACGCTGCCGGCGGGGTTCCCCGCCTCCACATCGGCGATGACCTTCGCGATGACCTCTCTTCCCGCGGTCTCGGGGGTGAACTCACCGTCGCGGAACACGGGCTCCCGCCGGGTGTACCAGAACACCGTGGCCACTCGGGAGATCTCCTCCAACAACTGCACTGCGGAGATACCTCCCCCGACGATCGCCACGCGAAGACCGGAGAACTCATCGAGCGAGACGTAATCGCGCGTGTGCAGTTGACGACCACGGTAGGTGTCCTGCCCGGGGTAGTGCGGAAGCACCGGGTTGTTCCATGTCCCGGTCGCGTTGATCACCGCGCGTGTCTCCCACACTCCCGCGGTCGACTCCACGATCAGATCTCCGTCGGGGTCGGCGTCCGCGTAGCGCACGGCCGTCACCGTGACGGGCCGCAGGATGGGCGGCTGAAGGTGCTGCTCGTAAGCGGCGAAGTAGGCGGGCACCGCGTCTCGGCTGGCGGCGGTGTCGTCGATCGGCGGTTTCGGGTAGCCGGGCAGGTCGAAGATCCCGTTGACTGTCGCCATCGTCAATGATCGCCAGCGGTGCTGCCAGGCCCCGCCCGCCGCGGTCTCCGCGTCCAACACCACGAACGATGGCGCACCGGCGTCGCTCGAGGCGTCCTTGGCACTGACGAACCCGGCGCGGGCGAGATGGTAGGCCGCCGAAAGCCCCGCTTGACCGGCGCCGATCACCACGACGCTGGCCCAACGTGGGCCGCCCCCAGGAATCGTCACCCTTGATTATTGCGACGCCGTCCGCCTCCGGGGCGACTCAGGCCGAGGTCGACTTCTTCTTCTTGGGCGCGGGAGCATCAACGGCATCGGCGTCTGCGGCCGCAGACTGCTCTTTCGCCCGCTTCTTCGCCTGCGAGGCGAGGCGGGCGAGATCCACCATCCGGAGGGCGTCCATGCGCGCACGCCGCATCGTGGCGTAGTCGGGATCGGCATCCGCGGTCATTCCCTCGACGTCCAGACGCTGCGAGAGGTTCGCCGCGACGTCGCCCCACGCGGCTTCGCGCGCCGCAGCGACCAGGACGTCGACGCGCTCGGGGTCATCCGCGAACTCGCGCAGTTCCTTCGCCACCCCGCGCGACTGACGTGCGCGTCGGCGGAGGTTGCGGGTGTCGCGATCGCGGTAGTCGTGGGTGCCCGACGAATCGGAGAACCGCCCCCACGCGCGCTTGCGCTGCTGGGTCACGCGGTTCGCCGCCTGATCCTGCTCCGCCGCCAGCGCGCGCAACGTCTCGCGGGCGAACTCGGCGAAGACGGCGCCGTCGAACTGCCCGCCCCGCGCGATCGTCTCGACGAGGATCCGGTTGCGCACGGTGAGCCGCGCCGCGGCCGTCGCGATCGACAACCCCTCGGCGATGGCATCCTTCGTCCGGCCCACGCGACCTCCCTCTCCAGGCTATCGGTCGAGCCGGGCGGTCGACGGCGGTCAGGCCAGGGCGGTGACGATCTTCTGGATGCGACGCGCGCGTGTCTCCGGAGCCTTCGCCTCGGCCACGCTGCCCGCGTGTGCCTTACGCGTGCTCGGGGCGAGGGCGTCGAACGCCGCCCGGACACCCGCCGCGTCGAGGGCGGCCCCGAGATCCTCGGGAATCTCAATCGTGCGCTCGGTCGTGTCGAGCGTCAGCTCGACCGTGATCGGATCGCCGCCGGCAAGCCCCGTCGCCTTGCGCTTGTCAGCGGAGAACGGGATGAGCTGGCGCCCACCCATCACCGCCATCGTGCTGGAGTACACGTAGCCGTTGACGTCGACCTGCACTGCGGCACGTTTGCCGCCGCCCAGCGCCTCGACGATCTCGGGCGGGACCTCGATACCGGTGTTGTTTCCCATCTGGAACAGCGTCGTCTCGAACCTCATGCGGCGAGTGTGGCAGAGACGCGCGTAGGTGAACAGCACGGGAATTGCAATCCCCGGATTGTGATCGCGCCCCTCCCGTAGCGTCTCACCCGTTGCGGAGGGCCTCGGAGAGTACTCGGGGGCCTTCTGTCGTATCCGGGGGACGGCGGTCCGCGCGCGGGCGCAACGAGCGGCGCGCGCTCGTCCTACAGCATTGCCCGGGGCGCCGCAAAGGCCAATCCGAAACAACCAGTGTCTCCGAAGATGTGAGGAAGGCGGCCGAGTGGCCGCTGCAAAAACTCTGGGAGGTTCATCATGAGCTCGTCACCGAACCGCATCGTCGCCACCGTCTTCGGCGCCGTCTACCTGCTCGTCGGTCTGCTCGGCTTCGCCGTCACCGGCGGCGTCGGATTCATCGCCAACGAGGGTGGCCTGCTTCTGGGCATCTTCGAGGTCAACCCGCTGCACAACATCGCGCACCTCCTGATCGGTGCCGCGCTGCTGGTCGCCGGCCTCGCCAACGCTCGCGCCGCCAAGGGCGTCAACACCACCGTGGGCGCGGTCTACCTGCTCCTCGGCATCGTCGGCTTCTTCCTCACGGGACCGGCCAACATCCTCGCGCTCAACGTGCCCGACCACTTCCTGCACCTCGCCAGCGCCGTCGTGCTCCTGGGTGTCGGACTGGGCACCGAGCGCAACGTCCCCCGCACCGCGGCGGTCTGAGCGTGAACGCCGCGACCTTCGTCCGGTCGTGGCCCTCCGTGTCCGCATGGGGGGCCGGGCTGATCCTCGCCGCCCTCGGTGCGGGTGCGATCGTGGGACCCAGCTCCGGGGCCGCCTCGCGCGGTCTCGGAGCGGGTCTGGTCGTCCTCGGGGTGGCCGCGCTCGTCTGGGGTGGAGCCGCGCTCGCCCTCGGTCGACTGGTGGCCCCGCGGGCGACGCTGGTGGGAGTCCTCGCAGGGCTCCTCACCTCGTCCGCCCTGATGTTCGTCCTGCCGACGCACACGAGCATCATCGCCATCGCGGCCGCGGCGCTGCTGCTGATCGTCGTGGGAGCGGCCGTCGCAGTGCACGTGCGCCGTCACGGCCGCGATGACACAGACACGACCCCCCGCACAGCTCAGCCGATGAGCGTGCTCGGGCTCCTCCTCGCCGCGTCGATCATCGCCGTCGTCGTCACGCCCGCCCTCGGTGCGACGCAGGACGCGGTCCTGATCCGCGACGACGGGACCGTCCCCGTCATCACCCACGAGGGGCACTGATCCCCCTCCCCCGGGAACATCCCCGACGTCGTACTACCGCCGAGCCCGATCGCTCGGACGGTGGCACGCTGGAGAGGTGACCCCCTCCCCTCCCGTCTCGGCCCGCGTCGCACGATTGCGCGCGAAGCTGCTCACCGCCCTCGCGGGGGACCCGACCGGGATGGCGCCGTACGTCCGGGCGATCGCCGAGGGCGATGACGGCGGCTATTTCGTCGAGAACGGTCCCGCCTGGACCGTCCACGCCGGAATGGGAACGCTGGTCGCGGGCATCCGCGCCCTGCTCCTGCAGGCGCTGCACCCCGGGGCCCTCGCGGGCGTCCACGACTGGTCGCGCTACCGCGAAGACCCGATCGGGCGCCTCACCGGGACCGTGCGCTGGGTCATCACCCTCACCTACGGCTCGAAGGCGCAGGCGGATGCCGAGACCGCCCGGGTCGGCCGGTTCCATCAGCGCGTGCAGGGCACCTACGTCGGCGGCGACGGGGGCGCGCGCACCTACACCGCCGAAGACGGCGACCTCGTGCGCTGGGTGCACCTCGCCTTCACCGACGCCTTCCTCCGGAGCCATCAGGCCTACGGCGGCGCGATCCCCGGCGGCGCCGACGCGTATGTCGCGGACTGGGCCACGGCGGGACGTCTCATGCGCATCCCCGATCCGCCGCGGACCGAAGCCGCGCTTCGCGCCGAGCTGGAGGGCTTCCTGGACCGCGGCGAACTGCGCCGCGACGAGCGGGTCGACGATGTCGTCCGGTTCCTCCGCAAGCCGCCGTTCACCGGGGCGATGGGGCTCGCCTACCGCGTGCTGTTCGCCGCGGCCGTCGCGACCTTCCCCCCGCGCCTCCGGCGCCTCCTCGGGGTGCGCCGGTCGTGGCTGCCGGTGAAGACGGCGACCCGGATCATCCTGCGCGTCACGGAGCGGGCGCTCGGCTCCGGACCGCGGGCGCAGGACATGGCGCGCCTGCGACTGCGCCGACTCGGGCTGTAGGGCGGGGCGGAGGCTGCGCCGCCGGGGGCGTCGCCCTCGGGTGTTCGGCGGCCGAGTGAGCCCGTCCGGGCAGTGGCGGCCCCGGCAGGTCGGCATCCACTCCCCCGCAGGAGGTGTCGGGCTGTCCACGGCGCCATCGCGTCGCCGCCGACGTAGCCTGGAAGGACCCGAGCACACACGCGGAGGCGGAATGAGCGACGACCCCCGAGAGGCGGCCGAGCGCTACCGCCTGGACCGGCGGCTGCGGGAAGCCGGGATCGAACCCGAGTCGGCGGAGGCGACCGCACCGGAGCGCGGATCCACCGCGGCGGAACGCGCCGCGTACGTCGAGACGGCGATCCAGCAGGCGATTCGGCGCGGCGACTTCGACGACCTGCCCGGCGCCGGGAAACCCCTCGTCGGCCTCGGAGACGGCCACGACCCGGACTGGTGGATCCGCCGCAAGATCGAGACCGAGAAGCTGTCGGGGCTCGGGCCGCCCGCCCTCACCCTGCGAGTGGAGCACGCCGAGCTCGCCGATCGCCTGGACGCCCTCTCGCGCGAGCCCGACGTCCGCGAAGCGCTCGAGGATTTCAACCGCCGCGTCATCGAGGCACGTCGGCAGTTGCTCGGCGGCCCGCCCGTCGTGACACCGACGGTCGACGTGGATGCCGAGGTCGCGGGGTGGGCCGAGCGCCGCCGTGCCCGCACCGTCGAGGCTCCGGCGGCCGCGCCCCGACCCCGGCGCGGCTGGTTCCGGAGGCGCTGACGCCCGGGCGCCGAAAGCACACGATCGGGTCGAGTGCTCACGGACGGGACGACCGGAACGTGCGCGCTCGAGCGGAACGTGTGATCTCGCGGCGGCGGGGCGGCGGCGCCGGGGCCGCGCCGGCCGCGCGCGTCAGAGCCGCGCGAGGGCCTCGGCGCGCGACACCAGCGCGCGAGCGCGGGCCAGGGCGGGGGCGTACGAGCCGTCCACCGGGCCGTCGGGCACCGTCGAGAGCAGGGCCTGGGCCTCCGCGACCTCGGACGAGGCCGGCGTGAATCCCGCGTGAGCGCCGGCGATCGCGGCCTCCCGCAACGCCAGTGTCCCCGTGAACCCCATCGCGGCGGCGTGGTCCGCGGCATCCCGCGCCTGCTCCACCGGGCCGCACGGGCCGTCGATGGGCGGGGCGATCCCGGCCGCCGCCGACGCGACGACGAGTTGCGCGCGCGGCCACGACAGGGCGAGGCGGTCGGCCGCCATACCGGTGTCTCGGCGGAAGTCGCCGGTGCCGAACGCCAGACGTCGGGTGGCGGGGTGCGCCGCGATCGCG
The DNA here is from genome assembly GCF_047238045.1 of Microbacterium canaveralium. Taxonomy (NCBI): domain Bacteria; kingdom Bacillati; phylum Actinomycetota; class Actinomycetes; order Micrococcales; family Microbacteriaceae; genus Microbacterium; species Microbacterium canaveralium. The sequence continues at coordinate 2,768,449 of NZ_JBDFMA010000003.1, forward strand.
GGGGCCGAGAGCAGCGCCGCAGCCGACTCGATCATCGCCACGATCGGCACGCCATCGGGGAGGGACGCCGCGACGTGGGCGACGTCGGCGGGTCCAGCGCACATCGCCAACACCACGCCGGCGAGCCCGCCGCTGAGGTCGCGACCGAGCGCGAGGTCGGCCTCGCCGTCGCGCGTTCCCGCGGCGCTGATTCGCAGCCACACCGGGGCTTCCTCGGCGGCGCGACGGGCGCGCTCGCGCCCCTCGGCCTTGCGCGCAGCGGGCAGCCCGTCCTCGAGATCGAGCACGAGGACGTCGGCCGCGGTGTCGCCCCCTGCCGCCAGCGGCGAGCGCAGCAGCCACGTGCGGGCCAGGTCCACGCGCGCGGGGGCGGGGGCGGCCGAAGCCGCCCCCGCCGAGGAGTGCGTCAGGCTCACGAACGGCTCCGGGCCGCCGCCTCCGCCTCCGCCTGGGCGCGGAAGGCGTTCAGCGCCTGCGTGTCGACGGCCGAAGGACCGGTGCCGGCCTCGGTCGACGCCTCTTCCTTGGCATCCGCTGCCGGAGTCGTGGAGTGGTCGTGACCGGTGAGGAGCGTCTCGTCGAAGGGGATCCGGCCCGAGAGCACCTCGCCCACGCGTTCGCGGTCGTACTGCTTGGTCCAGGCTCCGATGAGGAGGGTCGCCACGGCGTTGCCGGTGAAGTTCGTGACGGCGCGGGCCTCGGACATGAACCGGTCGATGCCGACGATGACACCGACGCCGTTGACCAGGTCGGGACGGTAGGCAGAGAGGCCGCCGGCGAGGGTGGCGAGGCCCGCACCGGTGACACCGGCCGCGCCCTTGGAGGCGATGATCATGAAGATCAGGAGGCCGATCTGCTCGGGGATCGACATGGGGGCACCCATCGCCGTCGCGATGAACAGCGACGCCATCGTGAGGTAGATCGCCGTGCCGTCCAGGTTGAACGAGTAGCCGGTCGGGACGGTGATGCCGACGACGGGCTTGGAGACGCCGAGGTGCTCCATCTTCGCGATGAGGCGGGGCAGGGCCGCCTCGGACGAGGACGTGCCGACGATCAGCAGGTACTCGCGACCGAGGTACTTGATGAGCGAGAAGATGTTGACCCGCGTCACGGCGAACAGCAGCACACCCAGCACGACCGTGATGAAGAGGAAGCACGTCAGGTAGAACGAGCCCATCAGGATGCCGAGGCTGATGACGGCGCCGAAGCCGGTCTTGCCGACGACCGCGGCGATGGCGCCGAAGGCACCGATCGGCGCGAGCCACAGGATCATGCCGAGGATGCGGAAGACCAGCACCTGGAAGTTGCGGATGCCCTCGACCAAGCGGGCCCCGCGCTCGCCCATGCCCTGCAGCGCGAAACCCACGAGGAGCGCGATGAACAGCACCTGGAGGATGCTGCCGCCGGTGAACGCCGAGAAGAACGTCGTCGGAATGATGCCCAGGATGAAGTCCTGCGTCGTCGTCGCCTCGGGAACGGCGTCGTACTGCGCACCGGCGATGTTCAGGCCCTCACCGGGGTGGATGATGTTGCCCACGAGCAGGCCGATACCGAGCGCGAACGTCGACATGACGAGGAAGTACAGCAGCGCCAGGCCGCCGATCTTGCCGACCGTGGAGGCCTTGGCGATCGAGCCGATGCCGACGACGATCGTGCAGAAGATGACCGGGGCGATCATCATCTTGATGAGGTTGACGAAGCCCTTGCCGACGGGCTCGAGGCCGACGGCGAACTGCGGGGCGACGAGGCCGACCACGATGCCCGCCACGACGGCGACGATGACGGCGATGTAGAGCCAGTGGTTGCGGTCGATCTTCTTACGCGGCCGACCGTCGCGCGTGGTGCGGAGTGAGAGAGACATTCGCGAGTTCCCCTTTTTCCTAACGTCTTCGTTGAGTCCGGCGGGGCCGCCGGCGATGTCCCGACTCTGGACGAGCGCGGCGTCCGGGGCGATTTGTGGTCGTATTGTTCACGGCAGACCGGAACGAACCGGAAAGGGCACGGCATGCGACTGAGCGTGGGCGGACGGCTGGCGATGGTGTCGCTCGGCGTCGTCGTGCTGGTCGCGGGTGTCCTCGCCGCCCTCATGTCGGTGCAGCTGTCCGACTCCGGCCAGCGTCAGGCGGAACAGGTCACCCGGTCGGTGGCCGAAACGCTCGCGCACGAGCCGGACGTCGCCGCTCTCACCGCGGGGCGCGACTCCGAGACGCTGCAGCCCATGGTGGAGGCGATCCTCTCGGACGCCGACCTGTCGTTCGTCACGATCATGACTCCCGACGGCATCCGGCTGACCCACCGGAACCGGTCCGAGATCGGGCAGCAGTACCTCGGTTCGCGCGAGGAGGCGCTCGCCGGCCGCACCCACACCGAGGTCTACGACGGCACGCTCGGCCCGTCCGTCCGAACCATCACGCCCATCCGCGACGGCGGTGTCGACGACGGCGAGATCGTGGGCCTCGTCTCGGTCGGGGTCACGCTCGGCGCCGTGCAGGCCGACCTCGCCGCCCGTGTCCCGCTGATCGTGGCCGCCGCGGCCGGCATCGTCGGTATCGGCATCCTGGGTGCCCTGTACGTCCGCCGCAGCGCCCGGCGGGTCACCGGGTCGTACACGCCGCGCGAGCTCGCCCGGCTGGTGGAGAGCTACGAGACCGTGCTGCACTCGCTGCGCGAGGGCCTCGTCGTCACCGACAGCGACGGCCGGATCGTGCTCTACAACGACGAAGCCGCCGATCTGCTGGGCCTGCCTCCCGCGTCCGAGGGTCAGGTGAGCCTCGACCCGCGCGCGACCGACATGGATGCCGCGCTCGCCGAGGCCATCGCCACGGGTCGCCGAATGGTGGAGGAGACCGTGGCCACCGGCGACCGCGTCCTGCTGGTCAACCAGGAGGAGGCCCGCGACCTCGCGGGGCGCCGCGCCCCCGAACGCGGGCGCGTCATGACCCTCCGCGACCGTTCCGAATTGCAGGCGCTCCTCGGCGAGCTCGAGGGCGTCCGCACGCTCAGCGAGACGCTGCGCTCGCAGACGCACGAGCACGGCAACCGGCTGCACGCGCTGCTCGCCCTCCTCGAGCTCGGCCGCCTCGATGACGCTCGGCGGCTCATCGAGGCATCCACCGCGGGCCGGCAGGATCTCGCCGACCGCATCGTGTCGGGCAACGACGGCGCCGTGGTCGTGGCGCTGCTGCTCGGGAAACTCGACGAGGCCGCCGAGCACGGCGTCGCCCTCGATCTCGACGTCGAGGAGCCGACCCCCACCCTCCCCCTCGCCCCCGCCGAGGCCGTCACCGTGGTCGGGAATCTCGTCGACAACGCGATGGATGCCGCAGCCGCAGGCGCCGAACCGCACTGGGTCCGGGTGGCCCTGGCGAGCACGGGACCCGACGTCGCGATCGAGGTGAGCGACAGCGGAGCGGGGTTCGACCCCGCCCTCGCCGACCCGTTCGCGTTCGGCGCGTCGACCAAGCCCGCGGCGGTGGCGGGCGGGCGCGGCGTGGGCCTGGCGCTCGTGCGCGACATCGTGGCGGCGCACGGCGGAACGCTGCGTATCACCGACGCACCCACGACGGTGCGCGTGGTGCTGCCGGCTCCGGTCCAGGCGGTGCACGCGTGATCCGCGTGCTCGTCGTCGACGACGATGCTCTCGCGCTGGAGCTTCACGCCGCGTACGTCGGACGCGTCCCGGGGTTCGAGGTCGTGGGTCAGGCGGCGGGGGCACGTGCGGCGCTCACCGCGATCGCCGATCCCGCTCGGCCGATCGACCTCGTGCTGCTGGACATGACCATGCCCGACGGGGGCGGACTCGACGTGGCCCGGCGCGTGCGTGCGATCGGAGCGGGTGTCGACATCATCGCCGTGACGGCGGTCCGGGATGCCGCGACCGTCCGCGCGGCGGTGTCGACCGGTGTGGTGCAGTACCTCATCAAGCCGTTCACGTTCGCGGCGTTCCGCGAACGGCTCGAGGCCTACCGCACGTACGTCGAGGGCCTGGATCGTGCCGCGGGAGACGCGACACAGTCCGAGGTCGACGCCCTGCTCGGTTCGCTGCGCACCGTCGCACCGACGCTGCCGAAAGGCCTGAGCGACGAGACGCTGCAGGCTGTCGCGGAACGGGTGCGGACGGCATCCGGTTCGCTGTCATCGACCGAGGTCGGCGAACACGAGGGCATGTCGCGCGTCACGGCCCGGCGGTACCTCGAGCATCTCGCCGACGCGGGCCGCGTCCGTCGCGAGCCCCGCTACGGCGGCCCCGGCCGCCCCGAGATCACGTACGCCTGGGTCCGTGCCTGACGCGCGAGCGGGCGCGCTCAGAGGTCGAAGGCCGCCCGCACGCCCTCGTTGACCACGACGCCGGCACGCACGTTGAGGCCCTTCGCCAGGGCCGGATCGGCGGATGCCGCGGCCTCCCAGCCCGCGTCGGCGATCCGCGTGATGTAGGGCAGCGTGGCATTTGAGAGGGCGCGCGTCGAGGTGTGGGGCACGGCGCCGGGCATGTTCGCGACGCAGTAGAACAGCGAGTCGTGGACGCGGAAGGTGGGCGCGTCGTGAGTCGTCGGACGCGACCCCTCGAAGCAGCCGCCCTGGTCGATCGCGATGTCGACGAGCACCGAGCCCGGCTTCATCGCCGCGACCATGTCGTCGGTGACGAGCTTGGGCGCCGCGGCACCCGGTATCAGCACCGAGCCGATCACGAGGTCGGCGTCGGCGAGCTGCTCGGCGATCTCGAGGCGGGTGGAGGCTCGCGTCTGGATCGCGCCGCCGAAACGCTCCTCGAGCTGGCGGAGCTTGGGCAGCGAGATGTCGATGACGGTGACGTTCGCACCGAGCCCGAGGGCGTTGGCCGCGGCGTGCTCGCCCGCGACGCCGCCGCCGATCACGACCACCTTCGCCTTGGGCGTGCCCGGAACGCCGCCGGGGAGGAGTCCTCGACCGCCCGAGGCGCGGAGCAGGTGGTGAGCCCCCTCGATGATCGAGAGGCGCCCGGCGACCTCGCTCATCGGCGCGAGGAGCGGCAGGGCGCGGTCCGCGGTCTGGACGGTCTCGTAGGCGACCGCGGTGGTCCCGGCGGCCATCAGAGCGTCGGTGAGCGGGCGGTCGGCGGCGAGGTGCAGGTAGGTGAAGAGCGTGAGGTCCGGACGCAGCCGCGCGTACTCGGGGGCGATGGGTTCCTTCACCTTGACGAGCAGCTCCGCGCGCGCCCACGTCTCGTCCGCGCTCGCCACGATCTCGGCGCCCGCCGCGCGGTACTGGTCGTCGGAGAACCCGCTGCCCTCACCGGCTCCGGCCTGCACGAGAACCTCGTGGCCGCGATGCGCGAGGGCGTCGACGCCCGCCGGCGTCATGGCGACGCGGTTCTCGTTGTTCTTGATCTCGGTGGGCACGGCGACGCGCATCGGTTCCTCCTCTGAGTGGTGGTGGCAGGAAGAATCGCAGAAATCTCTGTTTCCGTTGCGTTAATCCGCAGATTCTTCGAAATGCATGTCACATGCGCCGGTATTCTCGCCAAGAAGCCGCCTCACCCGATCTACGAGCCGAAGGATCTGCGATGACCGATGACGAACTGCACCCGCTCGATGCGCGGATCATCGAGATGCTCTCCGCGGACGCCCGGATGACGAACGCCGCCCTCGCTGACGCGCTCGGGGTCGCGGCATCCACCGCTCACACCCGCGTTCGCGCCCTCGTCGACCGCGGGCTCATCACGGGCTTCCACGCCGCCGTCGACCAGAGCCGTCTCGGCCGGGGCCTCCAGGCCATCGTCGGCGTGACGCTTCGACCCGGGCAGCGTCACGAGAGCATCCGCGCCTTCGCGCAGGAGATCCGTCGGCATCCGGACGTCATCCAGTTGTTCTTCCTCGGCGGGGCCGACGACTTCCTGGTCCACATCGCCGTCGACGACTCGTCAGCGGTGCGTCGCTTCGTCGTCGATCAGCTCTCGGCGCGGCACAGCGTGGCATCCACGCGCACGAGCATCATCTTCGAGTACCACCGCAACGCCCTGGCAGCCGATTTCACCTGATCTCGCGTCGACGTCACGTCATAAAACGGTCGGGTAGCGCGAGAGCCTCCCGCACCGACAGCGGTTCCCTGCCGAGGAGGGTGCCCAGAAGCGGATCCGTCCCGGCGAAGAACCCTCGTTCCGCCGCCTGGAAGATGGTCAGCGAGAACCTCGCCCGCATCTCCGGCTGTCCCGCCTCGACAGCGAGACGGACCCAGTGCTCCGCATCGACGATCTCGACGCCGATCGGCCTTCCCGCCACCTCGGACGCGGGCCCCGTCAGATCGGTGAAGCGCGGCGCAGCGGGAGCCGTCAACGTCACAGGCCCATCGGGGATGACCGCCCCGCCCAACAGCACCGCCGCAGCCTCGGCGACATCGTCGCGCGAGGTCCACGAGACCGGTCCGTCCGCGGGGACCGCGATGCGGTCGTTCGAACGCCACGACCCCAGGAGCCAGTCGAGGCTGTGAGCGTAGAAGCCGTTCCGCAGCGCGGTCCAGCTCGTTCCGGAGCCCGCCAGGATAGCCTCGGTAGCGGCGTGAACACGGGCCGGCGGAAACGGCGAGTCGGTGTGGGCACCCTGGTGGCTGGTGTAGAGAACCCGACCGACTCCGGCCGCCACCGCGGCCTCGATGGCGTTCCGATGGAGAGCCACGGTGTCGCCACCCGGATCGTTGGACGAGACCAGGAGGACCCGGTCCGCTCCCCGGAGCGCCTCACGGAGACCGGCGGGATCCTCGTACCGCCCCGCGCGGACCGTCGCACCCGCACGAGCGAACCGCTCGGCCCGCTCGGGATCGCGCGCGATGATCGTGAGCTCGGAGGGGGGCACGATGCGAAGCAGATGCTCGACGGTGCGGCCGTTGAGGGCTCCCGTTGCCCCGGTGATGGCGATCATTGTTCGACCCTTCTCGATATCGGTGGAAACGCTCAAAACGTATCATTGATATCACTTTGATAGCAACGAATCGTTATCATCGATACATGCCCGTGCCCACCGTTCGTGACGATGTCCGCGAGCGCATCATCGCCGCTGCCGCACAGCTCCTCGAAGACGAGGGGGTGTCCGCGGTCACGACGAGAGCGGTGGCCGAACACGCCAGCACACAGGCCCCCACGATCTACCGCCTCTTCGGCGACAAGGACGGACTGCTCGACGCCGTCGCCGAACACGCGCTGGCGCAGTTCAGCGCCGCGAAGGCCGCCGCCCTGTCGACACCCGCCGACCCCGTCGACCCGGTCGAGGAACTCCGCGCGAGTTGGCGAGAGACCGTCGGTTTCGGGCTCGCCCACCCCGACCTGTTCCTCATCATCAGCGACCCTCGCCGCGGGCGGGACTCCGCTGCCATGGTCACCGGGATCCGCGTGCTGGAAGAGCGGCTGCGCCGTGTCGCCGCGGCGGGGCGCCTGCGGATTCCCGTCCCGGATGCCGTGACCCTCGTCCACGCGGCCGGGACCGGGGCGGTGTTCGCACTTCTCGAACAGGACGTTGCGGCTCGCCGCCTGAACCTCGCCGAAACTCTCATGGAGACCGTCCTCGCGGGCATCCTCGTCGACACCCCGCTCCCCCGAACGGACGCGGTGGATCCCCCCGCCCGCGCCGCGGCCGTCACACTGCGGGCGACGGCCCACGATCTCACCGCCCTCTCCCCCTCCGAACAGGCGCTCCTGTCCGAGTGGCTCGATCGGGTGATCGACACCTCGGAGTGAGGCCGCGAGCCGTGACACCGTCGGGCCATGGTTCCGCACGCGGATCCCGCGGGGAAGAGCACGGCAGCCCCCTCGCGGCGCACCTCGGCGGACGGCGACTCCCGGCCGGTAAGGTGGCGGGACCGTGCACCGCCGCGCGGGAGGGGGAGAGTGATGCTGCTGACGATCGGCCTCGCCGCCATGTGCATCGGCGTCGCCGTCAGCGTGGTGGGGATCGCCCTGCCCCGCGCGTCCGCGCCCGTCCCGTTCACCACTTTCCTGCAGTACGCGACCATGGCCGGCATCTTCTCCATCGGGTCGACCGTGATGTACGTCGTGCACAGATACGACGGCGCACGGCTGGCACTGTCCGTCGGGGACGCCGGCATGGTGCTCGCGGCCGGAACCATGACCGTCGCCGTCGCGGCGCTGTCGACGCGACGCCGTCGTGCCGCTCTCGGCGTCGTCGCGGCCATCGCGATCACCACGGGGATCTGCACCGCGACCACCGGCGAGGACACGTCTCTCGTGATCAAGGCCGGGGTCCTCACGGTGGTGAGCGGCGCCTGCGCGCTGGCCGCCGCTCGTTCCCCGGTGGTTCCGCGAAGGCCCGCACGCCTGCTCGCCCTCGCGATGGGCCTCTACGCCGTGTACTCGGCGGCGCGCGCCGTCGTAGGGGTGACGACCGGATGGGCGGGTCCGGTGGGGGCGGTGTTCCGCTCCTTGGAGATCGGCGCGGCGATCGCCATCGCCACCGTCCTGGTCTGCGGGCTGACCGTCATCCTGTCCCTCGGATCGGCGACACGACTGTCGGACAGCGATCCGCAGGAACTCACGGTCATCGCCATCAGCGACGCGCGCCTCGTGGCGGCCGCGTACGGACCGGATCGTCTGAGGTCGCTCGTGGACGAGCTGCGGGTCGCGGCCCACGCTCTCGACGATCGTGCCGTCGACGTCCGACACGGCGTGGCCACGGCCCTGCCGTCGGCACTGTCGACCCTCGGCGACCAGATGCAGAACGCCTTCGGATGGAACCCCGAGGAGATCGCGCTTCTGGGCGAACGCGGCGGCCGGCGCGGCCGGATCGATCAGCACTGAAGGTGCGGCGCCGGGGCGGTGCTCAGCGCAGAGCAGCAGCGATCGCGGAGATGTCCGCCGGGGTCGAGCGGCAGCATCCGCCCACCAGCCGTGCGCCGGCGGCCACCCACGTCGGGGCGGCGTCGGCCAACGGCACGGCGCCGCCGTGCCAGGTGCGGGTCGCGGCATCCCACCGCTCCCCGGTGTTGGGGTAGGCCACGAGCGGGACGTCGGGCGCTTCGGCGAGGGCGGGGCCCACACTCTCGGGAGCGCAGCAGTTCACCCCGACGGCGATCACCCCGGGGATGGATGCCGCCGTCCGCAGCGCCCCCGCCAGAGCATCGGGAGCGGCGAAGCCGACGCTGTCGGCCGACAGACTCACGAAAGCGGGCACCTGCAGGTCGGCGAGCTCGATCGCGAGCGCCTCCACCTCGAGCGGGGAGGGGACGGTCTCGACCGCGAGCAGGTCGGCCCCGGCATCGGCGAGCACCGCGAGGCGGCGGTGATGCCGCGCGCGCAGCTGTGCAACGTCCAGCCCGTAGGCACCGGTGTACTCGCTGCCATCGGCGCGCAGTGCCCCGATCGGACCGACGGATGCCGCCACCAGAGCGCCCCCGGCCTCGCGCGCGAGCGACACCGAGCGCCGCAGCAGCGTCTCGACGTCGGCATCCGGGATCGGACCGCCGAAGCCCACCTGATACGAGGCTGTGATCAGGACGTCCGCGCCCGCCCCAGCGAACTCGGCGTGGGCGGCACGCACCTCGTCGGGGTCGTCGAGCAGGACGCGCGCCGACCAGAGCGGAGACGACACGTCGTTGCCGCGGCTCTCGAGCAGCGTGCCGAGTCCCCCGTCCAGAACGAGGGGACGCGTGATGAGGTCGATCACGCCTCGTGGGTCTCGCCGGCGGCGAGAACCCGGAGCACCCGCGCGAGCAGCGCCTGGTCGGCACGGCTGACGTCTCGCAAGGCGTCCGCCTCGAGCCGGACGAGCTCGGTCATGGCGGCATCCACCTTCTCGATGCCCTCGGGCGTGATGGCCACGAGGATCGCGCGCCCGTCGGACGGATTGGGGCGACGGTTGACGAGGCCGCGTTCGGCCAGCTTGTCGAGGCGGTTGGTCATGGCCGCGCTGCCGATCATCGTGGCCGAGATCAGGCGTGTCGCGCTGAGCTCCGTGCCGGCGCGGCGGAGGACGGCGAGGACGTCGAACTCCCACACGGCGATGTCGGCGCTCGCGAACGCGCGGGCGCGGAGCTTCGACAGGTGGAAGGCCGCGCGGCGCAGCCGCGACATGACATCCAGGGGCGTCAGATCGACCTCGGGGAGCAACTGCGACCAGGCATCGATGAGGAGATCGACCTCATCGTCCTTGTTGCTGGAGACAGTGGACACACAACGACGGTACCGGAGCCGGGGGAGGATGCGGCGCGCGCGGCGGCGGGTTGCGACGCGAGGGTGCGGGATGACGACGGGCTCGGGGCGGTGTCGGGGCAGTGCTGATGACCCCGGGGCGCCGCGTGTGGCCCCGTGGCCACACGCGACCGGGCGTCAACGCCGAACGTTCAGCCCAGGCGCCGCGCGAGCGACTCACCCGCGACGGCGAGCCATCGCGCGGGCTCCGCGAGCGCCGCTTCGGTCGAGCCGGCGAGCTCGACGAGCGAGACGGCCGCCGCGAACCCCGAGGTGTCGGCATCCGGGGAGATCCGTCCGGCGACGAGGCCGACCGCGCGCCCGCCCGCCCGCGCGAGCGCGGCGACCCTCGCCGGAGCCTTGCCGGTCGCCGAGCTGGCGTCGAACGACCCCTCCCCCGTCACGACGACGTCGGCCTCCCCGACCGCGGTGGCGAGCCCGATGAGATCGGCGATGCGCTCCGCTCCCGGAACGAGCTCGGCACCCCACGCCAGCAGGGCGGCACCGGTTCCGCCCGCCGCCCCGGCACCCGGGTGGGCGGCGTCGATCTCCAGCAGTGCCCCCGCCCGGGCGAGAGCGGTGTCCGCGTCTGCGATGTCGTCGGGCGCGAGGCCCTTCTGCGGGCCGAAGACCGCCGCGGCACCGGCCGGGCCGGTGAGCGGGCTGCGCACATCCGTCAGCACGACCGCCCCGCCGGCCGGCAGGGCGCGCAGCCCCGAACGATCCAGCCCCGCGGCGGCGCGCACGCCCCGCAGACCCGGCGCGACATCGAGGCCCTCGGCATCCGTGACGCGCGCACCGAGGGCGACCAGCATCCCCAATCCCGCGTCGGTCGAAGCGCTCGATCCGATCGCGACGACGAGGCGGGAGACGTCGTGATCCAACGCCGCGGCGATCGCCTCACCGAACCCGCGCGTGTCGGCGTCGAAGGGCCGCAGGTCCCCGTCGAGCAGTTCGATGCCCGACGTCGACGCCAGCTCGACGACCGCGGTTCCGCCGGGTGCTTCCGGCGTCTCGGGAAGGAGGACCCAGGATGCCGCGACCTCGCGCCCGTGCGGACCCGTGACCGTGACCGGCATCCGGCGCGCCCCGGGCACGGCGACGAGGAATGCGTCCAGCGTGCCCTCGCCGCCGTCCGCCATCGGCAGCTCGACGATCACGTCGTCGGCGCGCGCACCACGCCACCCCGCGGCGAGCGCCGCGGCTGCCGCGGCCGCGGAGATCGATCCCTTGAATCCGTCGGGGGCGAGCAGCACACGCGTCACGCGCCGACCCTATCGCGGGGTCTCGCACCGCCGAGCGTCCAAGAAACGCCGTGGCCGGTCGGCGACCGACGGCGTGTCGTGGACACTCACCGGGTGAGCGGCACGAGCGACGCTCATCGCGGCGGCGGCGGTGCGGTGGTTCCGCGGGCGACGAGGCGCGTCGCGAGCTGCAGGTGCGTCTCGGGCAGCTCCTCCCCGGCGAGCAGCGCCAAGACCATGCGTACGGCTTCCGCCCCGAGGATCTTCATCGGCTGGCGCACGGTCGTCAACGGCGGCTGAGCACGAGCGGCCTCGGGCACGTCGTCGAACCCCACGACGGACAGGTCGTCGGGAACACGCAGGCCCCGCTCGGCCGCGACGCGCACGATCGACAGCGCCGAGAGGTCGTTCGCGGCGAACACCGCGGTCGGCGGATCGGGCAGGGCGAGCATGGCCTGCGCCGCCTCGCGGGCGACATCCTGCTCGTAGTGCCCCTGCCCCACCAGCGCCGGATCGAAGGGGATGCCGGCGGCGGACAGGGCCTCGCGATACCCCGAGGCGCGGGCGACCGCCGACCGCAGGTCGGGTCGCCCCGCGATGAAGCCGATGCGGCGGTGGCCGAGCTGCACGAGGTGGTGGACGGCCTGCTGCGCCCCGGTGAAGCTGTCGGACTCGACGGTGGGGAGGTCGGCGCGGCCCGTGTGGGGGTCGATCGCGACGATGGGCACCTCGGCGGCGACGTTGACGACCGTGGGAGTCACGAGGATCGCCGCGTCGATGAGCGTGCCGCTGAGGCGGCTGAGCGAGCGCCGCTCCCACCCCTCGCCGTCGCGCCGCGCTCCGGTGTACGCGAGGAGGTCGTATCCGGTGTCGGACAGCGCTCCCCCGACGCCCTTGAGGATCTCTGCCGAGAACGGCTCGATGTCGGCGACGAGCACCCCGATCACGCCGGTTCGGCGGGACCGCATGCTGCTGGCGACGAGGCTGGACTCGTACCCGAGGTGGCGCACCGCGTCGAGGACGCGACCCACCGTCTCCGGCGACACCCCGTAGCGACCGTTGACGGCCTTGGACACCGTGGCCACCGAGACACCGGCGGCCGCGGCGACGTCGTGGATGGTGACGCGGCGGGTCATGGCATCAGACACTAGCGTGGAAATCATTTTCGAAAACGTTTGACGATGCTGCGCGGCCGGGCGACACTTCTGACACCCCGGGCCGCACACCCGGACGTGAACGACCGGCACCGAAGCCGAAAACCGGAGCATCCCGCGGGATGCACCTCGACGAAGAGAAACGGGAATCACATGAACACGAGGAAACTCCTCGCCGCCTCGGCCCTCGCGGTCGCCGGCACCCTCGCCCTCGGCGGCTGCGCCGGAGGCGGTGGCGGACAGAACGCCGATGGAAGCGTCACCCTGACGTTCTGGCACAACTCCACCACCGGCGACGGCAAGCAGTACTGGGAGGACACCGCCGCAGCCTTCGAAGCGGCCAACCCCGGAGTCACCATCGAGATCCAGTCCCTCCAGAACGAGGAGATGGACGGCAAGCTCCAGACCGCGCTGAACTCCGGCGACGCGCCCGACATCTTCATGGCCCGCGGTGGCGGCAAGCTCGCCGACATCGTGAAGGCCGGACAGGCGATGGACCTGACCGACAAGATCTCGCCCGAGGTCAAGACCGCGCTCGGCGGCTCGCTCGGCGCGTTCGAGGTCGACGGCAAGAACTACGGCATGCCCGTCGCGGTGCTCCCCTCGGGCATCTTCACCTCGCAGGACCTCCTCACCGCCGCGGGCGTCACCGAGGCGCCGGCGACCATCGACGACCTCGAGGCCGCGAACGCGAAGATCAAGGCCACCGGCGTCGCCCCGATCGCCGTGGGTGCCAAGGACGCGTGGCCCGCCGCGCACTGGTACTACAACTTCGCCCTCCGCGCCTGCGCCGAGGACGTGCTCACCGAGGCCGCCGAAAGCCGCAGCTTCGACGACCCGTGCTGGCTGAAGGCCGGCGAAGACCTGGAGTCGTTCCTGCAGACGCAGCCCTTCAACGAGGGATTCCTGACCACCGCCGCCCAGCAGGGCGCGGGTTCGTCGGCCGGTCTGCTCGCCAACCACCAGGCCGCCATGGAGCTCATGGGCGCCTGGAACCCGGGCGTCATCGCCTCGCTGACCCCCGACGAGCAGCCGCTCGCCGACCTCGGCTGGTTCCCCTTCCCGGAGGTCCCCGGTGGTGACGGCGAGCCCGGTGCCATCATGGGCGGCGTCGACGGCTACGCGTGCTGGGTCAACGCCCCCGCGCAGTGCACCGACTTCCTCAACTTCATGGTGACCAAGGAGAACCAGGAGGCCTACGCCGACGCGTTCCAGACCATCCCGGCCTCGAACGAGGCGACGGATGCCGTGACCACCCCCGCTCTGCAGTCGGCTCTGGCCGCTTACACCGACGCCCCGTACGTGTCGGTGTGGCTGGACACCCTCTACGGGCAGAACGTCGGTAACGCCCTGAACGTCGCCGTGGTCGACCTGTTCGCCGGTAAGGGCAGCCCGCAGGGCATCGTCGACGCCGTCAACTCGGCCGCTTCGCGCTCCTGAGGAGGCCTGCCATGACCACCGTGCGCGATCAGCTCGCAGCCGAGAGCGACACCGGGGTCCGCCGCCCGGCCGGGGAAGGCGCATCGCGCGCCTCCTCGGACCGGGCGGCGTCCGGTTGGCGTCGTCGTGAGAACTGGCGTATCCGCGGCGAACTCGCGATCCTCCTGGGCCCCGCCCTCGTGGTGTTCGTGTCGTTCGTCATCCTGCCGGTGGCCCTGGCCGCCTTCTACGGGTTCTACAGCTGGTCGGGATTCGGTGCGCCCACCGACTTCGTCGGCTTCCGGAACTACCTCACGATCCTCACCGACCCCGCCTTCCACGAGGCGCTCGGTCACAACGTCTTCATCGTCATCGGCTCGCTCGTGCTGCAGGGGCCGCTCGCCCTCGGGCTCGCGCTGCTGCTGAACCGCAAGATGCGCGCGCAGTCGCTCATCCGCGTGCTGATCTTCGTGCCCTACGTCATCTCCGAGGTCGTCGTCGGCCTCGGCTGGGGCCTCATGCTGCAGTCCGGCGGGGCGCTCAACGGCGCGCTGGAGAAGATCGGCCTGGGCGCCCTGCGCGCCGACTGGATCTCCGATCCGGCGCTGGCGATCTGGACGCTGCTGATCATCATCACGTGGAAGTACATCGGCTTCGCCGTCATCCTCTTCCTCGCCGGCCTCCAGGGAATCCCGGAGGAGCTGTCGGAGGCCGCCGCCATCGACGGTGCCTCGTTCTGGCAGATCCAGCGCCACATCGTGCTCCCGCTCATGGGACCCACGATCCGCATCTGGGCGTTCCTGTCGATCATCGGCTCCCTCCAGCTGTTCGACCTCGTCTGGATCATCTGGGGCCAGTACGTCGCCTCGACGGCGGGAACCTCGACCATGGCCACCTACATGGTCGCCAACGGCCGCAACGCCGGCAGCTTCGGTTACGGCAGCGCCGTCGCCGTCGTGATGTTCCTCATCTCCCTCGCCGTCGCCCTCATCTACCAGCGCTTCGTGCTCCGTCGTGACACGGCCGGCGCCCTCACGGGAGGCACCAAGTGACCGCCACCGCCACCCTCGTCGCACCGAAGGCGCCGCGCTCGGTCCGCCGCGCCCCCGCGGGCAGGAACCGCTCGAGCTCGGTGATCGTGGGCTTCGTCGCCCTGCTGCTGATCGGCCTGATGCTCGCCCCCGTGGTGTACATCATCCTCGGCGGCTTCCGCTCGAACGCCGAGATCACGGTCGACCCCTCGGGCTTCCCCACCCAGTGGAACTGGCAGAACTACGCCGACGTGCTTGTCAGCGGCATGTTCTGGGGACAGGTCGGAAACTCGGCGATCGCGGCGATCGCCACGACCGTCTTCGTCGTCGCGCTGGGACTCATGGCCGCATACGCGCTGTCGCGCTACCGCTTCCGCGGACGCGGCGCCGTGTACGCCCTGTTCACCGCCGGACTCATGTTCCCGATGACCGTGGCGATCACGCCGCTGTACATCCTCGTGCGCAACCTCGGACTGGCGAACTCCCTCGCGGGCGTCATCATTCCGCAGATCGCGTTCGCGCTGCCGCTGACGATCATCATCCTGTCGCCGTTCCTCGCGGCCATTCCGAAGGAGCTGCAGGAGGCCGCCTCGATCGACGGACTCGGACGTCTCGGGTTCTTCTGGCGCATGGTGCTGCCGCTGGCGGTTCCCGCGGTCGTCACCGTCGGCATCCTGGCCTTCGTCAACAGCTGGAACTCCTACATGCTCCCGCTGTTCATCCTCAACAACGAAGCCGCCTACACGCTGCCGCTGGGCACGCAGGCCTTCGCCTCTCAGTACTCGGTCGACACCGCCCGCGTGCTCGCATTCACCTCGCTGTCCATGATTCCCGCACTGCTGTTCTTCAGCGTCTTCGAGCGGCGGATCGTCGGCGGCCTCACCGGCGCCGTGAAGGGCTGACCCGCATGACCATCCACAAGACCGACGTCGGCGCGCCGCTCACCCCGGGCGTTTCGGTTCGCGTTCAGGCGCTCGTGGCCGAGATGACCCTCGACGAGAAGCTCGCGCAGCTCGTCGGCTACTGGGTCGACCAGGGCGATGAGGTCGTGGCGCCGATGTCCGGCGAGAAGGTCACCTCGACCGACTACGCGGAGGCCACCGTGCACGGTCTGGGCCATCTGACGCGCGTGTACGGGACCCGTCCCGTCGACCCGGCCGAGCGCGCGGCGTGGCTGTGGGGCGAGCAGCGTCGACTCAAGACCGAGACCCGTCTGGGCATCCCCGCGCTGGTGCACGAGGAGTGCCTCACCGGTTTCGCGGCGTGGAAGGCCGCGACCTTCCCGACGCCGCTCGCGTGGGGCGCGTCGTTCGACCCCGAGACCGTCGAGCTCGTGGCATCCGCGATCGGACGCTCGATGCACGAGGTCGGGGTGCATCAGGGCCTGGCCCCGGTGCTCGACGTCATCCGCGACCCGCGGTGGGGGCGGGTCGACGAGTGCATCGCGGAGGATCCGTACGTGGTGGGGACGATCGGGACCGCGTACGTGCGGGGCCTGCAGTCCGCCGGCGTGCACGCGACGCTGAAGCACTTCGTGGGGTACTCGGGCTCGCAGGCGGGCCGCAACCACGCTCCCGTCCACGTCGGGCCTCGTGAGCTGCAGGACGTGTTCCTCCCGCCGTTCGAGATGGCGGTGCGCGACGGCGGTGTGCGCTCGGTGATGAACTCCTACGCCGAGATCGACGGGGCGCCCGTCGCCTCCTCCCCCGAGCTGCTCACAGACCTCCTGCGCCGCCGGTGGGGTTTCGACGGCACCGTCGTGTCCGACTACTTCGCCGTGGAGTTCCTGCGCTCGATGCACGGGGTCGCCGGCTCCCTCGGGGAGGCCGCGCAGCTCGCACTCGAGGCCGGGATCGACGTCGAGCTGCCCGGACCCGACGCGTATCCGCACCTCGCCGAGCGGGTGGCCTCGGGCGCCCTCCCCGAGGCCGTCATCGATCGGGCCGTCGCCCGTGTGCTCGCGGAGAAGGAGGACCTCGGCCTCCTGGATGCCACCTTCGACGACGCCCCGACCTCGATCGACCTCGACGACGCCGAGCACCGCGCGCTGGCCTACCGCCTCGCGGTCGAGAGCGCCGTGCTGCTGCGCAACGACGGCGTGCTCCCGCTGTCCGCACCCGGGCGCATCGCCGTGATCGGACCGAACGGCGACAGCGCCGAGGCCCTCATGGGCTGCTACTCCTTCGCGAACCACGTGCTCGCCCACCACCCCGGCACACCGATGGGGTTCGAGATCCCGACGGTGCGCGAGGCGCTTGCCGCCCGCTTCGGCGACGTGGTCCAGGCCGACGGCGTCGCGGTCGAGGGGACGGACGCCACCGGCATCGCCGCGGCGGTCGATCTCGCGCGTTCCGCGGACGTCGCCGTGGTGGTCGTCGGCGACCGCGCGGGACTGTTCGGCCGCGGCACCGTCGGCGAGGGCAACGACGCGGATTCGCTCGAGCTTCCGGGCCTGCAGCGTCGCCTCGTCGAGGAGATCGTGGCCACCGGCACCCCCGTGGTGATGGTCCTGCTCACCGGCCGCCCCTACGCGATCGGCTGGGCACTGGACGAGGCCTCGGGCCCGGCCGCCGTCATCCAGGCGTTCTTCCCGGGGGAGGAGGGCGGGCCCGCGCTGGCCGCACTCCTGGCCGGGGATGCCACGCCCTCGGGGCGACTCCCCGTCTCCCTCCCCCGCTCCGCCGGCGCACAGCCGTACTCGTACCTTCACCCGATCCTCGGCGGCCCCACCGAGGTCACGAGCACCGACCCGACCCCCGTGCGGCCGTTCGGGTTCGGGCTGTCGTACACGACCTTCCGTCGCGAGGACCTGAGGGGGGATGCGGAGGTGCGGGCCGGAGGCGCCTTCGCCGCGAGCGTCCGCGTGACCAACACGGGCGAACGTCGCGGAGCCGACGTCGTGCAGCTGTACGCCCACCGCGCGGTGGCGAGCATCACGCGGCCCGTCGCGCAACTGGCGGCCTACGCCCGCGTCGACCTGGAGCCCGGCGAGAGCGCCGAGGTGCGGTTCACGATCCCGGCATCCCGCCTGGCGTACAGCGACCGGACGCTCCGCCGCGTCGTCGAGCCCGGGGACGTCGAGCTGCGGGTCGGTCCCTCGTGCGCGTCGGTGGACGAGACCGTGACGCTGCACCTCACCGGCCCGACGTACGAGCTGCGTCCCGACGACGCGCGTGTGGTCGGCGTGGAGGTGCGCCGGGCCTGAGGGCGGCGCCCCCGGCTCGGCCCCTCGTCCTCTCTCCCCCCTGTGTCCGCGAGACTTCATCGCGCCGACGATTCCCTTGAAGACTGCACGGGAGATGTCGGCGCGATGAAGTCTCGCGGGGCATCGCCCCACGAGGCGAGGGCGGCGGGGCGAGGGCGGCGGGGGGGGGCGAGGGCGGCGGGGCGAGGGGCGCCCGACGGGTAGCGTGGACGGATGACGCTCTCCGACGAGCCCACGGCGGCCTCACGCATGCACCACGAGAGTGGGACCGCCGGCGCTGATCCGTGGTCGATCGACCTGGAGCGCATCCAGTTCTCGCCCTACTTCTCGCGCCTGTCGGCCGTGACCCAGGTGGTGTCGCCCTCGATCTCGGGGGCGCCGGTCCACAATCGCCTCACACACTCGCTGAAGGTCAGCGCGATCGCGCGTGTCGTCGCGCTGCAGTTGAACACGCGCGCCGGCGTCGACGTGTGCAACCCGACCGTCGTCGAGGCCGCCGCCTACGCCCACGATCTCGGCCACCCGCCCTTCGGGCACCTCGGCGAGACGACCCTCGACCGGCTGGCCCGCACCGAGCTCGGCCTCACCGACGGGTTCGAGGGCAACGCCCAGACGTATCGCATCCTCGCCGCCCTCGACGTGGTCGAGAACGCCCCGCACGGGCTCAACCTCACCGCCGCGGTGCGTGCGGCCTCGGCGAAGTACCCGTGGTCGCCGGCGGTGTCCGCGGCCGAGATCGAGCGGCTCGGTCCGCCCCGTGGCATCCGTCGCGCTCCCGACGGCGCGTACCGCGTGCACAAGTACTCCGTCTACGACCTCGACGCCGACGACCTCGATCAGGCTCGGGCGGGGGTGGATGCCGAGCCGCTCCGGCAGACGATCGAGGGCGCCGTGATGGACCTCGCCGACGACATCGCGTACTCGGTGCACGACGTCGACGACTTCTACCGCGCGGGCATCCTCGACCACGCCCCGATCGCGGCGGAGTTCCGCGGGTGGCTCGACGACGTGATCGAGTGGCGCTCGCGCGACGACGCCGACGTCCGCGCGGAGCTTGTCCCGGGAGCGGCCCTGGAGCGCCTGCGCCGGAAGATGCGCCGCGACGACCCCTGGATCGCCGACGACGAGGCGTTCCTCGCGGCGGTGAGCGACGTGGATGCCGAGCTGGTCACCGACCTGCTCGCCCGACCGTTCGACGGGTCGTTGACGGCCGAACGGCGTCTGGCCGTGTTCACCGACCGGTGGATCCGCCGCTTCCAGGAGTCCGCCCAGCTTCGTCCCCTCGACACGCCGCGAGCGGGTCCGGTCACGCTGTCTCCGTCGGCGTGGCACCACGTCGAGGTGCTGAAGTTCGTCCACAAACGCTTCGTCCTGAGCCGCCCCGACCTCGCGATCCAGCAGCGCGGCATGAGCCGCATCCTCGCGCGGTCCGTGCGCGCGCTCGGCGAGTGGCTCGACGACGACCTCGACCGCGCGCGCACCCCGCGCCGCCTGCGCGAGCTCATCGCTCTCGCGCGGGAGCAGTACGCGCTCCTCCCGGCGGAACGTCGCCCCTCGGATGCCGAAGCCGAGACGCTCGCGCGCTCCCGCGGAATCGTGGACTACGTGGCATCCCTCACCGACGCCCAGGCCTTCACGCTGTCGGAGGCGATCTCCGGCCGCGCCGACCGCCTCTGGTCGCTGGGGCAGAGGCTGTAGCGCAGCGCCGGGTACCCGGCATCCCTTGTCCCACTTATTGCCAGCTGGAGCCGCCCCAAACAGCACCTATTGGGACACGCACCGCCAGAAGTGGGACGAGGGGTACCGCCGCCCGCACGCACGAATGCCCCGGATCCGCGGGCGTCCCACCACCGACGCGGATCCGGGGCACGGTTCGTGCGCCGGGGTGAACCGGTGCACAGGCGCGCCCCGGCGGGGACGCGCACGTGCCGCACCGCCCCGGGGCACGAAGCAACCCGGGGCGGCGGGGATCAGATGCCCTGGGCCAGGCGGTAGTACGCCTGGTTCCAGCGCAGCTCGCTCTGGAAGCCGCGGACCGTGGTGTCCTCGTCGATGACGACGAGCTCGGTCTTGGCGATCTCGGCGAAGTCGCGGAACACCTCGATGCCCACGGCCGTGGTCATCACGGTGTGGTGCGCGGCGCCGGCGGCGAGCCAGCACGCGGCGGAGGTCGCGAAGTCGGGCGCCGGCTTCCACACGGCGCGGCCGACGGGGAGCTTGGGCAGGTCGGGAGCCTCGACGTTCTCGACGACGTTCGCGGTGAGGCGGAAGCGGTCGCGCATGTCGCTCAGCGCCACGACGAGCGCGGGGCCCGGGTCGGCGGTGAAGACCAGGCGCACCGGGTCCTCCTTGCCGCCGATGCCGAGCTCGTGGATCTCCAGGCGCGGCTTCTTCGTGGTGAGCGACGGCGAGACCTCGAGCATGTGCGCGCCGAGGATGCGCTCGTTGCCGGGGACGAGGTCATAGGTGTAGTCCTCCATGAGCGACGCACCACCGGGGAGGCCCGCGCCCATGACGTTCGCGACGCGCACGAGGATCGCCGTCTTCCAGTCGCCCTCGGCGCCGAAGCCGTAGCCCTCGGCCATGAGGCGCTGGACCGCGAGGCCCGGCAGCTGCTTCAGCGCACCGAGGTCTTCGAACGACGTCGTGAAGGCGCCGAAGCCGCCCTCTTCGAGGAAGGAGCGCAGGCCCAGCTCGATCGCGGCGCCGTCACGCAGCGACTGGTGGCGCGCGCCGCCGGGAAGCAGCTCGTCGACCACGTCGTAGCTGTCGATGTACTCCTGCACGAGCGCGTCGATGTCGGCATCCGCGGCCTTCTCGACGGCCTCGACCAACTCGTTGACGCCCCACGTGTTGACCTGCACGCCGAAACGCAGCTCGGCCTCGGTCTTGTCGCCCTCGGTGACGGCGACGAAGCGCATGTTGTCACCGAAGCGGGCGAGCTTGAGGGTGCGGGCGGCGGTCCAGCCGGCGGCGGCGCGCTCCCAGTCCTCGATCTGCTGACGAACCGCGGGGTTCGACACGTGTCCGACGACGGTCTTGCGCGCGACGCCGAGGCGCGTCTGGATGTACCCGAACTCGCGGTCGCCGTGGGCGGCCTGGTTGAGGTTCATGAAGTCGAAGTCGATGTCGTTCCACGGCAGCTCGACGTTCGCCTGCGTGTGCAGGTGCAGCAGCGGCTTCTGCAGGGCGTCGAGGCCGGCGATCCACATCTTCGCGGGGCTGAAGGTGTGCATCCACGCGATGACGCCGATGACGTCGTCGCGGCCGTTGACCTCGAGGGCCATACGACGGATGCTGTCGGAGTCCTTCAGCACGGGCTTCCAGACGACCTTCACGGGGAGGCCGGCGAGGCCCTCGACGACGGCCTGCGACTGCTCGGCGACCTGCTTCAGGGTCTCCTCGCCGTAGAGGTTCTGGCTGCCGGTGACGAACCAGACCTCGTAGCCGTCGAGGTCGTTCTTGAGCTTCGTGCGGGTCATGACTGTTCCTTTTCGAGTGATCAGAGGGATGCCACGGCGGCCGCCTCGACGGCGAGTCCGGCGCGGTAGCGGTCGAGGTAGGCCGAGAAGCCGGCGACATCTGCCGGCTCGGGGTCGGCGGTGGTGATGGGCGCGTCGGCGAAGACGGCGTCGCGGAGGTACGCGTCGAGGTCGCGGCCCGCGCCCTCGGCGACGTAGGCGGCGAGCACGGCCATGCCCCACGCGCCACCCTCGGAGGCGGTCTCGGCGACCGCGACGGGTGCGTCGAGCGCCGCCGCGAGGAAGCGCTGCGCGACTCCCGCCGTGCGGAACATCCCGCCGTGCGCGTACATCTTGTCGAGGCCGACGCCCTCGGCGTGGAGCACGTCCATGCCGAGCGCGAGCGTGCCGAACACGCCGTACAGCTGCGCCCGCATGAAGTTCGGCAGCGTCAAGCGGCTGTCGGGGGTGCGGACCACGAGCGGACGGCCCTCTTCGAGCCCCGCGATGGGCTCCCCGGCGAGGTGGTTGTACGCCAGCAGTCCGCCGGCGTCGGCCTCGCCTTCCAGCGCCGCGGCGAAGAGCGCCGCGTAGGTGGCATCCGGGGTCACGGGGGTGCCTGCCGCGGCGGCGAACGCGGTGAACATGTTCGCCCACGCCGCGAGCTCGCTCGCTCCGTTGTTGCAGTGCACCATCGCCACGGCGTCGCCCGAGGGCGTCGTGACGAGGTCGAGCTCGTGGTGCACCTCGGTGAGCGGCCGCTCCAGCACCACCATCGCGAAGATGCTCGTCCCGGCGCTGACGTTGCCCGTGCGCGGCGCGACGGCGCCCGTCGCGACCATGCCCGTGCCGGCGTCGCCCTCGGGCGGGGCGAAGGGGATGCCGTGCTGCAACGCGCCGCTCGGGTCGAGGAGCGCGGCGCCCTCGGGCGTGAGACTGCCGGCGTCGGCGCCGGCGACGAGCACCCGGGGCAGCAGGTCGGCGAGCGCCGGGACGCGCCCGGCGGCGAGGGCGTCGTAGCGGGACACGAGCTCGGCGTCGTAGTCGCGGGTCGCCGAGTCGATCGGGAACATGCCCGACGCGTCGCCCACGCCGAGCACCTTCTCGCCCGTGAGCTGCCAGTGGACGTACCCGGCGAGGGTCGTGAGGAAGCGGATCTCGGGCACGTGGGGCTCGGCATCCACGACCGCCTGGTGCAGGTGCGCGATCGACCAGCGGAGCGGAATGTTCACGCCCAGGAGCTCGGTGAGCTCGGCCGCGGCGACTCCGGTGTTGGTGTTGCGCCAGGTGCGGAAGGGGGCGAGCAGCTCACCGTCCGCGTCGAACGCGAGGTAGCCGTGCATCATCGCCGACACGCCCATCGCGGCGTACCGCTCGGGCGTCACGCCGTGGCGCTGCTGCGCGTCGGCGACCAGTTCGGCGTAGGCCGCCTGCAGGCCCGACCACACGGCATCCAGCGAGTACGTCCAGAGCTTGTCGGCGTAGACGTTCTCCCACTCGTGGGAGCCGACCGCGAGCACCTCGGCGTTCGGCCCGATGAGGCACGCCTTGATGCGGGTGGAACCGAGCTCGATGCCGAGCGAGGCGCGGCCTTCGGTGATGTGCGCGTTCATCGGCGGTCGTCCGTGCTCTGTCCGTAGACGTTCTGGTAGCGGTTGTAGAGGGCGTCGATCTTGTCCTGCGGGATCGGGATGAGGGGACCGGCCTCGCGCGCGATGTGCACGGTGCGGGCGACGTCCTCGAGCATGACGGCGGCCTTCACGGCATCCTTGGCGTTCGTGCCGATCGTGAAGGGACCGTGGTTCTGCATGATCACGCCGCGCGAACGGTGACCGCGCAGGGTCTCGACGATGCCGCGGCCGATCGAGTCGTCGCCGATGATCGCGAAGGGACCGACCGGGATCGGTCCGCCGAACTCGTCGGCCATCGCCGTGATGACGCAGGGGATCTCTTCGCCCCGGGCCGCCCACGCGACGCCGTACGTGGAGTGCGTGTGCACGACGCCGCCGACCCCGGGCATGTTCCGGTACACGTAGGCGTGCGCGGCGGTGTCGCTGGAGGGGCTGCGCTCGCTGCCGGGGGTGCCGGGGATCGCGTTGCCGTCGAGGTCGCAGAGGATCATGTTTTCGGGCGCCAGGTCGTCGTACGAGACGCCCGACGGCTTGATGACGAACAGGTCGGCCCCGGGCACGCGGCCCGAGACGTTGCCCCCGGTCCAGACGATGAGGTTGTACCGCACGAGCTCGGCGTGCAGTTTCGCGACGTCGACGCGGACGACGTCGATCGCCTCCTGCAGGTCGGGGGCGAACGGGGGTGCGGCGTCGGACACGCGGGTCTCCTTCGACTCAGTCGGGCGGGCGCCGTCGCTGCGGCACAGGGTTCATGTTACCGGTAACATCCCCGTCTTGGCGACCCCCGGATGCCGTCGCGACCCGGGCGCGCGGTCTCTCGCGCGGTCCTCCGGCGCCGACACCACACACGTTTCGCGAGATGACGCGCGATCCCGGGCGATCGGGGGTCATCTCGTGGGGCGGGAGTGATCTCGGCGAGGGCCACGACATACGATCGGCGGATGCTGTGCGCCACCGACCCGCTCCCTGCGCGGCCCCGACGCGTGGCCATCGCGGGGGTGTCGGGGGTGGGCAAGACGACGCTGGCCGCGCAGATCGCCGAGGTGGCCGGCATCCCGCACATCCAGATCGACGCCCTATTCCACGGTCCGGACTGGACGCCGCGGCCGGAATTCCTCGACGACGTCCGAGCCTTGGCCGCGCGCGACGCCTGGGTGACCGAATGGCAGTACTCGGATGCCAGACCGCTCCTGACCGCGGGCGCCGACCTGATGGTCTGGCTCGATCTGCCGTTCACGACGGTGACGCTGCCGCGCGTCATCGCGCGCACGTTCCGACGGCGCCTCGGTCGCCACCGCCTGTGGAACGGGAACATCGAGCCACCCCTGCACACCTTCTTCACGGATCCGGAGCACATCATCCGCTGGTCGATCTCCACGCGCGGGAAGTACCGGGAGCGCATTCCCGCGGTCGCGACCGCGCGCCCCGAGCTGCCGATCGTGCGGCTACGGTCGACCGGCGAGGTGACACGCTGGGTCGCGGGCCCGCTCACGGCGTCGATGCGCTGAGCGCGCCACCGCCGGTTGCGGCGAACATCGCGGTGCCGAAGTCGGATGCCCCGCTCGGCTCAGCGTGGCCGCACCGTCGATGCCCGCGGAACCAGCACCGGGTCGGCCGGCGGGTCGGCGTTCTCACCGAGCACCCGCGCCACGGCCTCGGCGGCTTCACCTTCGACGTCCAGGCGGACCGTCGTGAGCGCGGGCGCGTAGAAGGCGGCATCCGGGTTGTCGTCGAAACCGGCGACCGAGACGTCTTCCGGCACCGCCAGCCCGCGCGCCGCGAGGCCCGCCATGAGTCCGAGGGCCATCTGGTCGTTGGCGACGGCCACCGCCGTGGCGCCCGCGCGCACGAGGTCGGCGACGACATCGGCGACCGCTGAACCGGACGCGGCGCTCCAGTCCCCCTCGACCCGCCCGTCCCGGACGAGCCCGCGCCGGCCCACGGCGTCGGCGACACCGCCCGTGCGGGCGAGAGCCTCGCGCCAGTCCGCGGGGCCGGCCACCTCGACGATGCGGCGATGTCCGAGGTCGGCAAGATGATCCACGACGAGGGCGGCCGCGGAACGCTGGCGGATCCCCGACTCGCCGTACAGCGGCACGAGCGGCACGTCGTACCCCTCGAGAGGAGTGGACCCGTGCGCGGCGACGAGCACGATGCCGTCGACCCCCTGGTCGAGCAGGCGGCGGACGGCGGCGTCGATGTCGGCCGGGTCGTCCGAGTCGGTGTACGCGGTAGAGATCCACCGGCCCCGCGCCCGCGCCGCTCGCTCGAGCGCCGCGATGCCCGCCGACGGGCCGTGCAGAACGGCGTCGGATGCCACCACCCCGACGGTCCGCGTGAGGCTCGTGCCCAGCGCGCGCGCCGCGTTGTTGACGCGGTAGTCGAGCGCGGCGACGGCCTCGAGGACGCGCTCGCGCGTGGCATCCCGGATGCCGGGATACCCGTTCAGCACGCGGGAGACGGTCTGCGTCGAGACGCCGGCAGCGTCGGCGACGTCGCGCATGCCCGTGCGCTTCGCTCCGCCGTCGCTGCTCATGGTCCCTCACAGTAGCGGCGCGCAACCCCCTCGGCGTGCGCCCGCTCGCGCGGTGCGATGGCGGTATGACCTCGACACCCCGCGTCCCGCGACCGTCGCGCACGCCTGTCTCGGCGACGATCGGGGCTGCCCTCGGACGCGGGTTCGCCGCTGTCCAACGCCTCCGGCATCCGCGTCCGATCCACAGTCGCGGAGTCGTGTTGCGCGGAGAGATCCGGTGGATTCCGGATGCCACACCGGCCGGCCTCTCCTGGATCGACGACGCGCCGACGGAGGCCCGGCCGGTCGTGGCACGTGTCTCGCGGTCGATCGGTCTTCCCGCGCCCCTCCCCGACATCCTCGGGCTGGCGTTGCGCGTCGACGACGCCGACATCGAGTTCGCCTCGACCGGCTGGCTCGTGCCGGGGCGCTTCGCCCTGCTCCCCCGGCGGCGGGTCGAGCGTGCGACGTTCGGCATCCTGCTCCCCTACCGAGGCACACGTGGCCCCGTGCTCCTGGGCGCGCGGACCCTGTGGGGACGACCGCCGGCGACGGATCCGCGAGCACTGCAGGGCCCCGACATGTCGCCGGACGTGTGGAGGCTCGGCCTCTTCCACGCGACTCCGGGCGGGCCCTGGCATCCGTTCGGGCTTCTGGAACTGCGCCTCGCTCCCGATCAGGACGACCGCGCGTTGCGCTTCGACGCGGTCCGGCGACCGCTCCCCGGCGCACGGACGTACGCCTGGGTGCGGTCGATCCGCCAGCCGTCGTATCTCCGCGTGCAGAGCGCAGCCCCGCTCGCGGCGCAGCCAAAGGCCGACGCCGAGGCCGGGGTCGGGGTGGGGGTCGGGGTGCCGTTGGACGCAGAGACTTCATCGCGCTGACAACACGCCGGCAGGCCGCTGCGGTGATGTCAGCGCAATGAAGTCTCGCGGCCCTAAACCCGGCGCGGACGCGGCCCTAACACTGGCGCGAACGCGGGCCGCTACTCGGTCGCGCGGAGCGCGGCGACCTCGTCGTAACGGCGGCGGATCTCAGGGCGGAAGTCGGGATCGACGGCGCGGGCGGTGGCCACGGTCCAGTCGACGGGGCCCCCGGCGAGCACTCCCGCGGCCTGGCGCGCCGCGCCGAGCGCGACGTACTCACCCGCGGCGGGGACGACGATCTCGGCGTCGAACACCTGCGCGGCGATGCGCGCGACGGCCTCGTTCGCGGCGGCACCGCCGATGAGCAGCACACGCCGCACCTCGACGCCCTGCGCCTGGATCGCCTCGAGCCCGACGGCCAGACCGCTGAGCATGCCTTCGATCGCCGCGCGCGCGAAGTTCGCACGGTTGGTGGATGCCAGGGTCAGGCCCGTGAGCGACGCCTGCGCCTGCGGCAGGTTGGGCGTGCGCTCCCCCTCGAACCACGGCACGAGCACGAGCCCGCCGGCGCCCGGCTCGGCCTGCAGGGCGAGGGCGCCGAGCTCGTCGTGCGAGACGGCGAGCAGCCCGGCGAAAGCGTCCAGGACCCGGGCCGCGTTGAGCGTCGCCACGAGCGGGAGGAAGCGACCCGTCGCGTCCGCGAACCCGGCGACGGTGCCGGAGGTATCGCGGACGACGTGGTCGGTGACGGCGAAGACCGTGCCGGAGGTGCCGAGCGAGACCACGACGTCGCCGACGCCCGCGCCGAGACCGAGCGCGGCGCCGGCGTTGTCACCGGCGCCGGGACCGACGAGCGCCCCGCCGGGCAGCGCACCCGCGCTCTCCCACGGCTCGAGCACGCGCGGGAGCACGGCGTCGTGTCCGAGCGCGCGCACGAGCAGCTCGCGGTCGTAGCCGTCCGCGCCCCAGTACGCGGTGCCCGAGGCATCCGAACGGTCGGTCGTGAGCTCGGTGAAGTCGGCGTTGCCCGGGCCGAACCCGCGCAGGCGCCAGGTGAGCCAATCGTGCGGCAGCGCCACGGCCGCGACGCGCGCGGCGTTCTCGGGCTCGGCGTCCCGCAGCCACCGGAGCTTCGTCGCGGTGAACGAGGCCACGGGCACGACGCCCGTCCTCTCCGCGTACACGTCGGCCCCGACCTCGGCGATGAGGTCGGCAGCGGCCTGAGCCGAGCGGGTGTCGTTCCACAGCAGCGCGTCGCGGATGACCCGCCCGCCCTCGTCGAGCGCGACCATGCCGTGCTGCTGCCCCGCGATCGAGATCGCCGCGACGTCGTCGAGGCCCCCCGCCTGGGCGATGGCATCCCCCAGCGCGATCCACCACGCCTCCGGATCCACGGAGGTTCCCGCGGGGTGCGATGCGCGCCCCTCGCGGACCACGCGGCCGGTCTCGGCGTCGACGACGACCACCTTGCACGACTGCGTCGACGAATCGACACCTGCGACGAGCGCCATGCTCACTCCTTCTGTCTTCGCCGCTCCGGTGCGGCATCCCGTTCAGTGTCCAAGACACGCCGTCTCACGGGGAGGCGATGCGGCGTGTCTTGGACACTCGACGGAAGGGAAGGGCCCGGATGCCATGGCATCCGGGCCCCGAGAACTCAGCGCGCGCCGAGCAGGTGCTCGGTTGCGAGCTGCTGCAGACGGACGAAGCCGAAGCCCTTGCCACCCAGGTACGCGTCGGTGTCGAAGTCTTCGTAAGCCGAGCGATCGGCGAGGAGGTCGTCGTACGACTCGCCCTCGTTCAGCGTCGGCTGCGCGAGCTCGAGCACCTTGGCGGCCTCGAGGGCCTCCTGCACCTCGGGGTCGGCGCGGAACGCCGCGGCGCGCTCCTTGAGCAGCAGGTACGTGTTCATGTTGGCCGAGACCGAGTCCCAGACGCCCGACTCGTCCTCGGTGCGCGAGGGCTTGTAGTCGAAGTGGCGGGGGCCGTCGTACGCGGGCACACCACCGGGGCCGCCGTTTTCGAGCAGGTCGACGAGCGCGAAGGCGTTGTGCAGGTCGCCGTGACCGAACACGAGGTCCTGGTCGTACTTGATGCCGCGCTGACCGTTGAGGTCGATGTGGAAGAGCTTGCCGTGGTACAGCGCCTGCGCGATGCCGGCGGCGAAGTTCAGCCCGGCCATCTGCTCGTGGCCGACCTCGGGGTTCAGACCCACCAGTTCGGGACGCTCGAGCGAGTCGATGAACGCGATCGCGTGGCCGAGGGTCGGGAGCAGGATGTCGCCGCGGGGCTCGTTCGGCTTCGGCTCGATGGCGAAGCGGATGTCGTAACCCTTGTCGGTGACGTAGTCGCCGAGGAGGTTGACGGCCTCGCGGTAGCGCTCGAGCGCCTGGCGGATGTCCTTCGCGGAGTCGTACTCGGCGCCCTCGCGGCCGCCCCACATGACGAACGTCTTCGCACCGAGCTCGGCGGCGAGGTCGAGGTTGCGGAGCACCTTGCGGAGAGCGAAACGACGCACCTGACGGTCGTTCGAGGTGAAGCCGCCGTCCTTGAAGACCGGGGCGGAGAAGAGGTTGGTCGTGACCATCGGGGTGATGAGGCCCGTGGCATCCAGGGCGCCCTTCAGACGGTCGATCTGCGTCTGGCGCTCTGCGTCGGTCGAGCCGAACGCGAACAAGTCGTCGTCGTGGAACGTCAGGCCGTAGGCGCCGAGTTCGGCGAGCTTCTCGACGACGTGGACGACATCGAGCGGCTTGCGGGTCGGTCCGCCGAACGGGTCGGTGCCGTTGTATCCGACGGTCCAGAGACCGAACGAGAACTTGTCGTCACGGGTGGGGGTGGGCATTCCTGCTCCTTCGCATGGATGCGCACGGTTGATCGCCGACGCACGGGGTTTTGTTGGTTCTCACAACATATACCCCGGATGCCATCGAGTCCAGCGCCTCGCTAGAGCTCGAGGGCGGCGTCCACCACAGCGAAGACCGCCGGGTCCCACGTGAGTGCGCGTTCCCACGGCAGACCGAACGCGTCGGCGAAGAAGATGCTGTGCACGTGGTCGGGGAACGAGTGCCGCTCGACCCGGGGCAGGACCGCGGCGGGAACCTCGTCGGCGCGTCCGCTCGTGAGCGAGACGAGACCGTCGTGCGGCCACAGCTGCCGGGGCTCGGTCGCCCCGGCGAAGTACCCCGCCCCGACCGCGGTGACCGGGATGCCGTCGAGCACCCCCGCCTGCCGGTCGTTCCACCCGCGGAGGAACCGGCGCGACACCTCAGCGGCCGCGCCCTGGGAGTTGGCGTCGGCGTAGGGCCGCGCCTCCGCGAAGATCTGCAGCGTCGCCGGGTCGCCGTGCGCGTCGTCCTCGGAGATCTCACCGTCGAGGAGGTCGCCGAGCACCGAACCGTCCCACGGCGTGCCGAGCGTCACGAGCCGCTCGACGCGGGGGCTGTCGCCACCCCGCTCCCGGATCGCGGCCCGCGAGAACAGCCCGCCCATCGAGTGACCGACGAGCGCGACGCTCTCCACGCCCTCCTCGGCGGCGAGGTGGCGGAGGAACCCCGCGAGCGCGACCCCCGCGTCGTCGACGCGGCCCACGGCGTTGATCGTGACCTCGGCCGGCAGCACGACCGGCACGTCGGCGAAGCCCTGCCACCCGGCATCCTCTCGCACCTCTCCCGCACCGATGCGCGCCGGAGCGGTGAAGACCCGGATGCCGCGGTCGAGGAAGTGCGCGCGCAGGGCGGTCATCGTGTTGCCCGCCGCAAGCCCGGTCGCGGCCGCGTGTGCGGGGTCGGTGTACGGGGTGACGGCGGCTCCGCCGGAGACGAGGACGACGGCATCGATCATGGGCTCAGGGTACCGATCTGCGCACCCGTATCGAGTGCCGGCCACCCTCGGATCAGTG
Source organism: Microbacterium canaveralium (assembly GCF_047238045.1). Taxonomy (NCBI): domain Bacteria; kingdom Bacillati; phylum Actinomycetota; class Actinomycetes; order Micrococcales; family Microbacteriaceae; genus Microbacterium; species Microbacterium canaveralium. The sequence continues at coordinate 2,799,047 of NZ_JBDFMA010000003.1, forward strand.
CGGCAGCGACTCCTCGATCGCGGCGACGACCTCGGGGGCGTCGGGCTGAGTGCGCGGGCTGAAGCGCACGACGCGGCCATCGGGGAAGACGACGAACTTCTCGAAGTTCCACGAGATGCGGCCCGTCTTGCCTTCGGCATCCGGAGTCTGGGTGAGCTCCTTGTACAGCGGGTGGGCGCTCCGCCCGTTCACCTTGACCTTCTCGGACATCGGGAAGGTCACGCCCCACGTGGCCGAGCAGTATTCGGCGATCTTCTCTTCGTCGCTCAGCTCCTGCAGGAACTGATTGCTGGGAAAGCCGATCACCGTGAAACCGCGGTCGGCGTACTTCTTGTGCAGCGCCTCGAGCGCTTCATACTGCGGCGCGAGGCCGCAGCGCGAGGCGACGTTGACGACGAGCGCCGCCTTGCCTTCGGTCAAGGCGCCGAAGGTTGTCTGTTCGCCACGGATGGTGGTGATCGGGATGCCGGAGAGGTCCATGCTCCGATTTTGGCACCGGGTGCTTATGTCTGTGCCTCATCCCGAGAAACGCGTTCTGCACCGGGAAACGCGTTCGGCGAGCGGTTCCCCGTGCAGGGCGCGTTCATCGCGTGGGCACGGAGGCACCAGAGGCACGAGACACGAGGGCGGGCACGCCGCACGGCGCCGGGCACGCACGCATGGCACAGTGGTCGGATGGTCACCGCGAGCAGGGGCGACGGCATGCGCCGCGCCAATCTCGCGCTCGTGCTGCGCACCGTGCACCGTGAGGGTCCCCGCTCGCGCGCCGCGCTGACCGAGGCGACGGGTCTGAACCGCTCGACGATCGCCGACCTGGTCGGTGAGCTCGTGAGCGACGGCCTCGTCGTGGAGCGCGCGCCCGACCCGGTCGGCCGCGTCGGCCGCCCTTCGCCGACGGTCGCCCCGGATCCGCGGGTCGTCGCCATCGGCGTCAACCCCGAGGTCGATGCGCTCGACATCGGCGCCTTCGCGCTGGACGGCACGCCCGTCGCACGCGAGCGCCTCCCCCAGACCCGGCTGCTCACTCCCGAGCGCACCGCCGAACTCGTCGGCGAGCGCCTCGCCGCCTGGGGCCGCAGCCCCCTCCGCGGGCGCCGCGTTGTCGGCGTGGGCGTCGCCGTGCCCGGCCCCGTGCGCGCCGCCGACGGTCTCGTCCGCACCGCCCCGCACCTGGAGTGGACGGATGCCGCGATCGGCGACCTCGTCACGGCGGCGACGGGATTGCCGGCCCGCGTCGGCAACGACGCCGCGCTCGGCGCGCTGGCCGAGTACCTCTTCGGCGCTGCGCGCGGAGCGCACGACGTCGTCTACCTCAACGGCGGCGCGAGCGGCATCGGCGGCGCCGTGATCGTCGGCGGAGTGCCGCTGGGCGGTGCCGGCGGCTACGCGGGGGAATTCGGACAGAACCGCCCGGGAATCGTCGACGCCGCCGATCGCCGCGCGGCCGACGGTGTGCTCGAGGACGAAGTGAGCCGCGCACGGCTCCTGTCCGCCCTGCATCTGGATGCCGTGGACGACACCGTCCTCGCCCGGGCCCTGGCGTCCAGCGACGACCCGGGGGTGCGCGCCGAGGCGGCACGCCAGCGACGGATCCTCGCGACCGCGCTCGCGAACGCCGCGAACGTGCTGAATCCCGCCGTCGTCGTGCTCGGCGGTTTCCTCGCCGCCCTCGCCGCGCTCGACGTGGACGGTCTCGATGCCGCGGTCCGCGCTCAGACCATGCCGGCGTGCGCCGAAGACCTGCGGCTACGCGTCGCCGAGCTGGGCGAGAATCGCCTGCTCGTCGGTGCCGCGGAGGCGGTGTTCGAGACCGAGTTGTTCCCCGCGCCGTGATTCGGGCCCGACACGATCCGCGCGGGAGAGGATGGACCCCATGACGCACACCCGCCCCTCCGGCACGAACTGGTCGGGGAACCATCGCTATGGCGCGACCGAGACGTTGCTGCCCACCGACCTCGCCGAACTCGCCGCCGCGATCTCGGCGGCCGAGTCGATCCGAGTGCAGGCGACCCGGCACACGTTCAACGACATCGGCGACACCGACGGCTCCCTGCTCTCGCTCGAGCGCCTGCCCACCCGGATCACGCTCGACGGCGACCGCGTGCGCGTCGAGGGCCTCGTCACATTCGCGCAGCTCGCACCCGTGCTGGAGGCCGAGGGACGGGCGCTCCACAATCTCGGGTCGCTCCCCCACATCTCGGTCGTCGGCGCGACCGCGACCGGGACCCACGGATCCGGGAGCGCGAACGGCAACCTCTCCAGCGCGGTGACCGCCCTGGAGATCATGGATGCCGACGGTCAGGCGCACCGCATCGACAGCGAGCACGCGTGGTTCCCGGCGGCGGTCGTCGGCCTCGGGGCGTTCGGCGTCGTCACGGCGGTGGAGCTGCGGACGGTCCCGACGTACACGGTGACCGCGCAGGCGTTCACCGGCGTCGCGTGGGATGACATCGTCGCCGACCCGAAGCGGCTCTTCGCGAGCGCCCGCAGCGTCAGCGTCTTCACGACGTGGGGAGATCCCGCACACGACCTCGTCTGGATCAAAGAGACGGATGCCGACGCGGAACCGGACTACGTCACCGCCCTCGGCGGGCGTCCGGTCGGCGACGACCTGCACCTCGGCCGCATCCGCACGGTCGGCAACACCACCGAGCGCGGGACGCCCGGCCCCTGGCACACGCGGCTGCCCCACTTCCGCGCGGAGGCCCTCCCGAGCGACGGCGATGAAATCCAGTCGGAATACTTCGTTCCGCTCGACGCCGCCGCCGACGCCCTCGCGGCGGTGCGGGCCGTGGCATCCGTCATCGATCCCGTTCTTCTGGTGACCGAGCTGCGGACCGTGGCCGCCGACGACCTGTGGCTGAGTCCCGCGTACCGCCGCGACGTCCTCGCGATCCACTTCACCTGGCGCAACGACAACGCCGGCGTGGCGGCGGTCCTGCCGACGATCGAAGCGGCGCTCGCGCCGTTCCAGCCACGACCCCACTGGGGCAAGGCCTTCACGATGCCGGGCGAAACGATCCGCGCCACGCTCCCTCACGCCGACGATTTCGTCGCCGCGGCGCGGGCCGCCGACCCGCGCGGAGTCTTCCGCAACGACTACCTCCGCCGCACGCTCGCGCTCTGACGGCCGGCTGCCCACACGCAGCTTCCACCGTCAATGGGGAGGCGCGATATCCCTGTGCGCGTACAGGGTGGTTCCGCTCTCACCGAGCCGACGGCTACACCCCGACCGTCGACGCCGACCGAAGAGGCTTGCCGTGTCGCACATCGCCAGGGAAGCCGGGGTCTCCGTGCTCGTCGGTCTGCTGGTTGCGCTCGTCCCGATCCTGTTCGGCGTGCCCGAACTCGCACCCCTGCTCGGGTGGGCGGTCGCGTCGGCCGTCTTCCTCACCTGGTCATGGACGAGGGCGTGGCCCGCTGATCCGGACCGGACACGCGACCTCGCGCTGTACGAGGGTCGAGGGCGCCGGCTCGTCGACGGGCTCATCATCGCCGCAACGTTGCTCAGCGTGGTGGGCGTGGTGTTGGCGCTCACGCGGAGTCAGCAGAAGGATGCGATCGGCACGGCGTGCGCGATTCTCGCGGTCGTCGGCGTCGTGGCCTCCTGGGCGGTCGTCAACACGGTGTTCGCGTTCAAGTACGCCCGGATGTACTACCACGACGATCGGCATCGCTTCGAGTTCGACCAGGACGAAGACCCCTCGTACAGCGACTTCGCTTACTCGGCGTTCGGTATCGGGATGTCGTACAGCGCGAGCAACGTGACGCACTCGTCCACGCCTTCACGCCGGATCGCCTTCGGCCATGCGCTGTTGTCGTACTTCTTCGGAACCTTCGTCGTGGCGCTCGCGATCAACCTCGTCACCAGCCTCACACAAGTCCGCTGACCGCCCCGGGCGGAGCCGACGGGGAGAGCCGACGGCTTCCCTGCCGAACACCTAGGCCCGGTCGATCCCTGCACGAGGCCGCCGCCCGTTCGGGGTGATGGCGAAGGTGAACGACCGCGGCGGGAGCGATGCGGGGACCCCGGGGTCGATCCGAACCGATCGTCTCGCGCGCCAGAGTGGCGGCACCCGTTCCGTCCTGAAGAGGCCCCATGACCGCTCTCCCTCCCGCCTCGACCGGCTGGGTCGCGATCGCCGCCGGGGCCCTCGACATCGCCGGGTTCGACACGTTCGGCGCGGATGCCGAGATCCTCGTCCTGCCGGCGGAGCCGGGCGAGCCGTTCTGCCTGACCGGGAGCGGCGCCCGGCTGTGGCGGCGGCTGCTGACGCGCGGCCCGGTCACTCCGTTCGGCGAAGAGGAACGGGAGATGCTGGACGCGATGACCGCCCTGGGTATCGCCTCGCGAGACCCGACCCACGCCGCCCGACTCACGCGAGTGGACCGACCGCGGTTGTCCTCTCCCCTGCATGAACTCGCCTACGCCCTGACGGCGCGGACCGCAGCGGCCCGCGGCATCCCGTGCGTCTTCATCAAAGGGCCCGCCCTGCACCACCAAGGCCTGCGCGAGCGCGAGCACTCCGGTGACGTCGACGTGTGGTGCCCGCCGTCGCGGTGGGACGACCTGGCGGACGCCCTCTCGGCGTGGGGGTGGAGCCGCGAGCCCGACCCGTGGCGGGGGACGTCGATCCATCACACCGCCACGATGATCCCGGGCGAGTGGGGATGCGAGATCGACATCCACCGGCGCGTCCCGGGCCTGACGCTCGCCGACGCCGACGCGTTCGACGCGGTCGTCCGCGGCTCGGAAACCGTCGTGTACGCGGGGGTCGAGGTTCGGATCCCTCGGGTCGAGGTGCACGCCGTCCTCGCCGCGGTGCACACGGTGCGGCCCGAGATCGGTGCGGGACCCCGCTCAGCCGCAGCCTCGACGACCGCGGCCGCCTTGCTGGCCGCCGCGGAGGGCAGCGGCGAGTGGGCGTGCGAACTCGGCGCCGTCCCCGTGCTCGAGCAGGAACTCGCCGGTCTTCTGCCCGAGGAGACGATCGCTCTCCACCGGCACGGCATCCCCCACGACTGGGCGTGGCGCGCCGAACCCGACCGCATCCGCGCGTACTGGAAGGCACTCCTGGGCGAGAGTCTCCCGACGCGCGTTCGTGTGCTGTGGCGATTCGTGTGGCCCCCGGAGGACATGGTCCTGACCTCCGCGCGCCATGCGGGCGACATGGGGGTGTCTCCCGTCGCCGCGCGATGGCGGCGGTTCGTCCGGGGCGTGCGCAACCTCCGCGCCGCGGCGCGCTGACTCGATCAGCTCCAACGGCCGCGACGCGCGGCACGTGTGTCCGGGAGGGCACCGTCCACGGCGGCCTGTTCCTGGTCGAGGCGACGGCGAGTGGCGAAGACGAAGAGGGGGACGAGCGTCGAGGCCGACAGCGGCCCCCAGCCGAGGAGGGGGAAAGGCGTCTCCGTGGCCCCGATGGCGAGAAGCCCCACGACCAGGGCGATCCCCGCGACCGACGACGACCGAACCGGATCGGTGACGGCGCCGAAGAGGGCGAACGCGATGACGGCGAGCCAGAACACGAGCACGACCGCGCCACCCTGAACCAGAGTGGTGAGCACGAGGTTGTGCGCGTGGCTGGCGGCGGAGGAGAGCACCTCGCGCAAGACCGGATAGTTGTCGGCGTACCAGTGGGCACCGAGTCCGAACAGGGAGTGGTCGCCGAGCACGCCGCGGTTGTAGATCCAGATGGCCCCGCGGTAGGTGAATGCCTCCGGGTCGGTTTCGACGAACGGGATCCGGATCACGGCGATGAGCGTCCCCGCGGCCCCGATGACGCTGAGGGACAGGAATCCGGCTCTCGGGAGGATTCGGGAGAGGACCACCACGGCGAGCATGGCGCCCGCCCCGATCAGGGCCGTCCGGGAAGAGGTCAGTACCAGGGCCCAGGCCACGACGACCAGGAGGGGCCACCGCACGAGCGCTCGACGCACCAGGAAGATGCACGGCAGGGAGAACGCGAGGAACATCCCGAAGGTGTTCGAGTGCGAGAAGATGCCGGCGAGCAGGGGGGCACCCGTGAGCGACTTGTCGAACGTCCCCGTCCCGCCGGAGATGATCACCTTCGCGGGTACCAGATACATCGCCACGAGGGACCCCGCTGCGACGAGGCCGCCGACATAGGCGAGAACGACGAGATCCGCCGGTTTCACCCGCACGCTCACCAGGAGTGCGCCCGCCGCTGACGTGAGAAGGAGTCCCCACGTCGGATTCCGCCCGTGAACGAACTCGTTGGCCGCGAGCATCAGACCCGGCAGAACGACCAGGAGAAGACTCGGCCCGGAGATCCGCGCGTAGAGCACGACGAGAAGGACGGTGGCCGCCGCCACCACCGGAACGATGATGCTGCCGACGTCGTCGATGGCCGCAACGGCGGGGTTCGTGGCGGTCGTGCCCTCCTTGTAGTGCGTCCGGTCGGTCAGCACCGTCTCGATGAGCGGCCCCACCAGCGAGAACGCGCTCAGCAGTAGGACCATGACCCGTCGGGCGACGGGCGAGTCCACTAACCCGCCCCGGGGCGCGGACGGCGCGACGGCCAGGTCGCGCGGACTGACTAGCGTGCTCACGGCCGACACCGTACATGTCCAGGGGAGTCCGATGACCACGACCACCGTCGTCACCGGGCGACGCCGCGGCGCGACCCTCCTCCTCGGCGCGCAGTGGGTGCGCTACCTCTCGCAGCTGCTCGGCATGATCGTGCTCGCGCGTCTGGTGGGCCCGGCCGAGTTCGGCGTGGTCGCCCTGGCGGGAGCCCTCGCCGGGTTCGCCGCGGTGCTCGGCGACTTCGGGCTCAGCATGGCGGCCCTTCGCGCCCCGACGCTCACGTCCGCGCAGCGCACCATGCTGTTCTGGGCCAACACGGTGATCGGGACCCTCGCCACGGCTCTCGTCGTCGTCCTGGCACCGCCGTTCGCCGCGGTCTACGGCAATCCGCTCCTCGTCCCCGTGCTCGCGCTGCTCGCCCCGGCCTTCGCGCTCCGCGCGATGAGCGCCCAGTTCCGTGTCGAGCTCAACCGCTCGGGACGACTGGGGCGACTCGCCGCCGCCGAACTCGCGGGCGACCTGACCGGATTGGTGGTCGCCGTCCTGTTCGCCGTGCTCGGCGGCGGGGCGCTCGCCCTCGCCTCACAGGGAACCGTTGCCGCGGCGATCACGCTCCTCGTCGCCGTCGTCCTGACGCCGTGGCACCCCGGGCTCCCCCGCCGAGGTTCCGATATGAAGGGCTTGCTCACTTTCGGGGGGCACACCTTCCTCGTCCACGCACTGAACTACAGTTCGACCGTCGTCGGCACGCTCGCGCTCGGGAAGGTGGCGAACGACCGAACGGTCGGCCTGTTCAATCGGGCGACCCAGTTGGTGAATCTCCCGATCGATCAGCTGATCACTCCGCTCACGCGCGTGGTGATCCCCGCCCTCGCGGACCCCTCGGACCCCACGCCGCTGGATCAGCGCCTGGCGAAGTACCAGACCGTGCTCAGCTACCCCGTGCTGGCGTACCTCAGCCTGTTCGCTGTGACGGCGGAGCCTGCCATCCACCTCGTCTTCGGCGGTCGCTGGGACGACGCGGCCGTCTACGTGCCCGTGCTCGCGATCGGCGCGGTCTTCCAGACCCTCGGTTACCCGCAGTACTGGGCCTTCGTCGCTACGGGCAGGTCCGGCCTTCTGCTGTGGTGCGAGGCGGCCGGACGCGTCCTCATGATCGCGCTGGTGGTCGCGGCTGCGGGCATCGGCCCCCTCGCCATCGCGGCGGCCATGTCGATCGGACAGTTCGCGCTCTGGGTCGCCGCGTTCGTCGTCCTCCCCCGCGCGGGTGTGTCCACGGTCGCGCTGCTGGCGGCCTCGGTGCGCCCGATCGTCGTCTTCTCCGTCGCCGCCGCCGTGGCATCCCTTCTCGACAGGTCGTTCTTCACCCCTCTCGACACGCTCCCCCGCCTGCTCGCGACCGGCGGGTCGTGGGCGATCGTCGTGGGTGTGGCGGTGGCACTCGTGGCCCGCCGCGACCTCTCCTCCCTGTGGGGCGCTGTGCGTCGGCGCTGAGCCGCGAGCCCCCGATCCGTCCGGAAGGCCCCATGCCGCGCAGTGCTCGTTCCTTGGGTGGCCGGTGATGGCGCGGTGCCTCGTCATCGGCGCCAACGGCTTCCTCGGCTCGCGGGTGGTCGACGGCCTCGCGGCGGCAGGACACGACGTCACCGGTTTCGACCGGTACAGCGCCGGCATCCGCGCGTTCGAGACGGCCGATGCCGTCGCCGTGACGGGAGACTTCCTCTCCCCGTCCGACGTGGCGGCCGCGGTCGCGGATGCCGAGTACGTCTTCCACTTCCTCTCGACGACCACTCCGGCCAGCGCTGACCGCGCCCCCACCGTCGACCTGCGCACGAACGTCAGCGCGACCGTCGAGCTGCTGTCGCTGTGCGCGGAGGCCGGAGTGCGACGGGTGTTCTTCGCCTCGAGCGGCGGAGCGATCTACGGCCCGCAACCGCGACGGGTGTTCGCCGAGGACGCTCCTCTGCTGCCCATCTCCCCGTACGGGATCGGCAAGCTCACCATCGAGCGCTACCTCGACTACTACGCCACGACCGCGGGACTGGACTCCGTCGCCCTGCGCATCTCGAACCCCTACGGGCCGCGGGCCACCACGTCGAAGGGGCAGGGCATCATCCCGATCACGCTCGACCGCATCCGGCGAGGTGAGCCGGCGGTGCAGGTGGGCGACGGGTCGATGGTCCGCGACTACCTCCACGTCGACGACCTGGTCTCCCGCATCATGCGCATGGTCGAGCGGGCTCCGCGGCATCGCGCCTACAACCTCGGCAGCGGGCGCGGGCACTCCGTCGCGGAGGTCTTGGCTGCCGTCCGCGACGTGGTCGGGTACGACTTCGACGTGCTCCGCGTGCCCCAGCCGGCCACCTTCGTCGATCACGTCGTCCTCGACGTGAGCCGCTTCCGTGCCGAGTACGGACCCGACCGCGATCTCACCCTCACCGAGGGCATCGCCGACACCTGGACGAGGATGACGACCCCATGACGCGGATCCTGCACGTGACCGAGGCGATGGGCAGCGGCGTCCTCAGCCTCGTGGACAGCATGTCCCGTCGGCAGGCGGAGGCGGGCGCCGAGGTGGAGGTGCTCTTCGCCCCCCGCCCAGAGACACCCGACGACGCAGCGCTGCGCGCGAGGTTCGACGACCGCGTGGCCCTCCGGCGGGTGTCGACGGGACGCCGACTGCGAGACCTCCGAGCCCTCGCCACCGAGGCCGCGCGAGCCGCGGAGCACGTGGATGCCGTTCACGCGCACTCGAGCATCGGCGGCGCCGTCGTGCGCATCGCGCTGTGGCACGGTATCCCCGCCGAACGCGTGTTCTTCTCCCCTCACGGCTTCGCGTTCCTCCGGCTCGATCTGCCCGCCCCGGTCCGGCACGGCATCCGGCTGCTCGAGACCGTCCTCGCGAAGCGATCGACTCTCGTGCTGACCTCGCCGTCGGAATTCACCGTCGCCGAGGAGGCGCTGCGTCCGCCCCGCGCGCATCTGGTGCAGACCGGGGTGCCCGCCGCGTCGGTGGCGCGCACGGCACGCGCCGCCGACCCGAGCCGCCGTCCGGTCGTCGGCATGATCGGCCGGCTCGTGCACCAGAAGGCACCCTGGCGTTTCGCCGCGGTCGCCCGCGTTCTCGGCGAGCGCGCCGACTTCGTCTGGATCGGCGGCGGATCCGCCGATGACGAGCGCCGCTGGTTCGGTGACTCCCCGGTGCGCGTGACCGGGTGGGTGTCCCCGGAGGAGCTGGCCGTGCTCGTCGACGCGATGGACGTTCTGCTCTTCCCCTCGCTCTGGGAGGGGATGTCGCTCTCGCTCATCCAGGCGCAGGCGCGCGGCATCCCGGCGGTCGTCTCGGATGTCGTGGGAAACCGCGACAGCGTCGAGGACGGCGTCACGGGGTTCGTGTGCGCCGACGACGACGCTCTCCTCACCTCGACGGCGCTGCTCCTGGACGACCCGGCGCTCCGGGAGCGGATGTCCGCCGCCGCCCTGGACTGGGCCCGCCGCGCACTGACCGATGATGCGCTGGGTCGCGACTCGCTCGCGCTGTATCGGCTCGCGGCGGTGCGCGAGGGGGTTCGGGCCCGATGATCGTGATCAATGCCCGCTTCCTGACGCAGCACGTCACCGGCATCCAGCGGTTCGCGTCGGAGATCAGCCGTGAGCTCCTCGCTCTGCGCTCCGACGTGGTGCTCGCTGCTCCCCGTGGGCTGACCCCGCGGGAAGGATTCCACGATCGCCGGATCGTCCGGGTCGGGCGGCTGTCCGGCCATGCGTGGGAACAGATCGAGCTCCCGCTCTTTGCCCGTCACCGCCGGGCCGTGCTGCTGGATCTCACGAGCACGGGCCCGGTCTGGTACGCGCCACAGGTCTCGACGCACCACGACATCACCTGGCTGAGGCATCCGGAGAGCTTCGATCGGCGGTTCCGCGCCGTCTACCGGCTGGTCGTGCCCCGCCTCATCGCGCGTAGCGACCGCCTACTCACCGTCAGCGAGTTCTCGAAGGGCGAGATCGCCACCTTCTTCGACGCGTCGACCGAGAAATTCACCGTCGTCCCCAATGCCGCCGACGCGCGCTTCCGCCCGGACGGTGAGGCCGCACCGGGCCGCTACCTGCTCGCCGTGTCCTCCCCCAACGCCCACAAGAACTTCGCCCGCATGCTCGCGGCGTTCGCCCGGTTCTCCGCCACCCACCCCGACGTCGAGTTGCGCGTCGTGGGGAGTCAGACCCACGCGTTCGCCCGGCAGGAGTACGCCGTCCCCGGGGAGCGCGTGCGCTTCCTCGGACGGATCGACGACGACGAGCTCACCGCGCTGTACCGCGGAGCCCTCGCGTTCGTCTTCCCGTCGCTCTACGAGGGTTTCGGCATCCCCCCGCTGGAGGCGCAGCAATGCGGGTGCCCGGTCATCGCCGCACGGGCGGCGTCGCTGCCCGAGGTGCTCGACGATTCGGCGCTCTTCATCGACCCGTACGACGTCGACGACATCGCGAACGCGATGACGCGGGTTGTGGAGGACGCGGCGCTGCGCGAGTACCTCTCCCGAGACGGGCTTCGCAACGCCCAGCGGTACTCGTGGCGAGCCTCGGCGGAGCGGGTGTCGCGGGTTCTCGACGAGGTCGTGGCGGCCCGAGGGTGCACGTCGACGGTGTCGGACGGGTCGCACGGCGTCCGTCAAGGGTGGGCATCGTGACGGGCACCGTGCCTAACGTCGCCCCATGACTTCCGATCGCGACCAGTTCACCTTCGACAACCCCGTGACCCGCTACTCCCGCGTCGAGCCTCCCCTCCAGCACCAGCCCGAGCCGGGCGTGCAGGCCGACATGACGCCGGTTCCCGACCTCGGTGAGAAGACCTACCGCGGGCTCGGACGCCTCACCGGCCGCAAGGCCCTCATCACCGGCGGCGACTCGGGCATCGGCGGCGCCGTCGCGATCGCGTTCGCGCGCGAGGGAGCCGACGTGGCGATCATCCACCTGCCCGACGAGCAGCGCGACGCCGATCACGTGCTCGCGCAGATCCGGGATGCCGGCCGCACCGGCGTCTCGATCGCGACCGACATCACCGATCCCGACGCGTGCCGCGCCCTCGTCGCCGAGGCGGTCGAGGCGCTCGGCGGGCTCGACATCGTCGTCAACAACGCCGGGAAGCAGGTCATGGTCGAGAAGGTCGACGACCTCTCGGACGAGCAGTTCGAGCTGACCTTCCGCACGAACGTGTTCGCCCCGTTCTGGATCACCAAAGCCGCGCTCCCGCACCTGCCCGAGGGCGCGACCATCATCAACACCGCATCGCTCGAGGCCTACGTGCCCGCCCCCGACCGTCTCGACTACGCCGCGACGAAGGCGGCCATCAACAACCTGTCGAAGGGGCTCGCTCAGCAGCTGGCACCCCGAGGCATCCGGGTCAACGTCGTCGCTCCGGGGCCGACGTGGTCGGCGCTGCAGGTGAGCCAGGGCGTCTCGGACGACCAGATGGAGCACTTCGACGACGAGAGCACCTACCAGCGCGCGGGCCAGCCCGCCGAGATCGCGCCGGCATTCGTCTTCCTGGCCTCGGCGGAATCCAGCTACGTCTCGGGCGAGACCCTGAACGTCAACGGCGGCATGGTCACGCCGTAGCCCTCGCGGCGGGCGCGCCGTCGGCGGCCCCCTCGTCCCACTTGCGGCGGACCATGTCCCACTTGTGGCGGACCATGTCCCACTTGTTGCTGCCTGAGGGCCCCGCAACTGACCACAAGTGGGACATGGTCGGCAGAGGTGGAACACAACAAGTGGCACAGGAGGCAGCGGAACGCCGGAGCCGGAGGGGCGCGGCGGCTCCTTGCGCAAAAGGTCCCGGTGCGCAAGCGGCCCATCGCCGACCCCGATGTGCGAAAGCGTGAAGGAATGCCGAGCCCGAACGACGTCCCCACCCTGTACCTGCTGCATGCCCTCGGGGCGAGCGCCGGGTCGTTCCAGCGGCTCGGCGATGCGCTCGCGGGTCGCATCGACGTGCAGGGCATCGATCTCCCGGGCTTCGGTTCGGAGACCGCCGCGTCGGACACCTCGCTCGATGCCACGGTCGCGCACGTCATCGGCATCCTCCATCAGCGGGCGCGCGGCCGATGGATGCTCGGCGGACACAGCATGGGCGGCAAGATCGCGGCGCTCGTGGCATCCCGGGTGCTCGACGGCACGGCGCCCCTGGTGGGCCTCGCGGGCATGGTGCTGCTCGCCCCGTCTCCGCCGCGCCCCGAACCGATGGACGAGGAGCGGCGCACGCTGATGCTGTCGTGGGTCGACGACGGTGCCATCGCGGAACCGGATGCCACGACCTTCATCGACCAGAACACCGCGCTGCCCCTCGACCCCGGCTCCCAGAGCCTCGCGCTCACCGACCTCCGCCGCACCTCGCCGACGGCGTGGCGGGCTTGGCTGGAGACGGGAAGCCGCGTCGACGCGCGCGCCGAGGTCGGGACGCTCGATCTCCCGGTGCTGGTGCTCGCGGGCGAGGACGACGCCGACCTCGGCGCCGCCGCGCAGCCCGGACTCCTCGCCGAGGTCTACCCCCGCGCACGGTTCCACGCCCTCGCCGACACCGGGCACATGATCCCCCTGGAGCGTCCGGCCGAGGCCGCGGAGGTCATCGCCGCGTTCGTCGCCGACGAAGTCCTCACCGGACCCGTCGTCACGGAGGAGTGGGGGCGACTGATCGCCGGAGACCGGGTGGACGACCGGGTGCGTGGCATCCTGAACCGCCGGGCGGTGCCCGACGACCGCGGGTACGCCCCGCGCGTGCTCGATTTCGCGCAGCTCACGCTCTTGCGCGAGATCGCGGACCTCGTCGTGCCGCAGGACGGCCCCGCGATCGACATCGCCGCGCGCGTGGACGCGCAGCTCGCCCGCGGCGAGGGGGACGGGTGGCGCACCGACGGCCTGCCGCCCGACCCCGAGGCCTACCGCGCGGGGCTCGACACACTTGCGCCGATCTGGGCCACCGACCCCGCCGAGCGGGAGACGGTGTTGCGGGCGGCGATCGAGGGCGACGGCCCCACCGACGGATCCCTGGATGCCGCGCTGCTCGCGGCGTGGCTCGAGGACGCCCGCGTCGACCTGGTGCGGCACTGGCTCGCGCACCCCGCCAGCATCGCCCGCACCGGATACGACGGCTTCGCCACGGGCGGTCGGGAACCCATCCGTGGCTACGTGGAGCTGACGCTCGGGCGACGCGAAGACTGGGAGCCCGCCGGGGTCGGCGGCACGATCGCGACGGGAGACGCCGCATGAACCTCGACGGCATGCGGACGCACGGGACCGACGACATCGTCGACGTGGTCGTGGTCGGGACGGGCGCCGGCGGCGCTCCGCTGACGGCCGAACTCGCCCGCCGCGGACTGTCGGTCGTGGCGCTCGAGGCGGGACGCAACTTCGACCTGGACGATCTCACCCCCGATGAGACCGAGGCCGTCGAGATCAACTGGATGTCGGAGCGGCTCAGCGGCGGTGACGACCCCACCGCCTTCGGCCCCAACAACAGCGGCCGCGGCGTCGGCGGGTCGACGCTGCACTGGGGCGCGTTCACCCCGCGTCCGGACGCGCGCGACCTGAGGCTGCGCTCCGAGACCGGCGAGGGCCGCGACTGGCCGCTCGACCCCGCCGAGCTGCTGTCGTACGTCGCTCGGGTCGAGGGCGACATCGGCGTCTCCGGCCCGACGCCGTACCCGTGGGACCCCGACCGCTCGTACGCCTACGCCCCGGCCGGCCGGAACGCCCCCGCGACCCTGGTCGCGCGCGGCTGCGAGGCTCTCGGCATCCGGTACGCCGACGCCCCCGCCGCGGTGCTCACCCGCGCCCGCCTGCAGGACCACCACGGCGAACGCCGCGCGTGCATCAATTGCGGCGCCTGCCACCAGGGATGCCGGGTGGATGCCAAGGCCACCACCGCCAACACCTACCTCCCGGTCGCGGTGGCGCACGGGGCCGAGATCCGCACCGGCGCGATGGTGCACGACATCGAGCTCGACGCGCGCGGGCACGTCGCCGCGGTCGTCTACCGACAGGACGGCGTCGACGTGCGCCAGCGGTGCCGGTCGCTCGTGCTCGCGGCCGGCGGCGTCGAAACGCCGCGCCTGCTGCTGCACACCGGTGTCGCGAACGGCAGCGGGCAGGTCGGCCGCAACTTCCTCGCGCACGGAGCGACGCAGGTGTGGGGCCTGTTCGACGAGCCGGTCCGCGGGCACCGCGGCTACCCGTCGTCGCTCATCACCGAGGACATGCTGCGCCCCGCCGACGCCGACTTCGCCGGTGGTTACCTCGTGCAGAGCCTCGGCGTGATGCCGCTGACCTTCGCGACCACGCTCGCCCGCGGCGGCGGTCTGTGGGGCCGCGACCTCATGCGACGCCTCGACCAGGCGCAGCACATGGCGGGCATCGGCATCAACGGCGACTGTCTGCCGTCGGACGGCAACCGCCTCGAGCTCGCCGACGAGACCGACGAATTCGGCATCCCGCGCGCCCGGGTCACCTACACCGCGGGGCCCAACGAGAAAGCAATGGACCGGCACGCGACCGCATTCCTGCAGCGGGTCATGGAGGCGGCGGGGGCGAGCGAGACTCTCGTGCTCGCCCGCTCCGCGCACACGATCGGCACGGCTCGGATGTCGACCGACCCCGCCGACGGCGTGGTCGACGGCGACGGCCGCTCGCACGAGATCCCGAACCTGTGGATCTGCGACAACAGCATCTTCCCCTCGGCGCTGGCCGCGAACCCGGCGCTGACGATCATGGCGCTGTCGCTGCGCACGGCCGACCGATTCCTCGCGGCCTGACGCCGCGGGCCGGGCGCCCGGCGCCGGGCGCCGCGGGCCGGGCGCCGAGCGCACACAATCGGGTCGAGAGCACACGCTCGGGGCGTCTCGAACGTGTGCGCTCGGCCCGAATGTGTGGCCTCGACCCGTGGGCGGCCTGGGGCGGCCCGGGCGCGGTGGGGGCCGGGGTGGAGGCGGCGGGGGAGAATGGATGCCATGAAGCTCGCGCACCTCGTCCGGTTCGCCGCCCTCGCCGAGGAGCTGCACTTCCCGCGCGCGGCCGAGAAGCTCGGCATCCCGCTCGCCTCGCTGTACACCACGGTCGACAAGCTCGAGGAAGAAGTGGGCCAGCCCCTGGTGTCGCGGACGCCGCCGACACGGCTGACCCCGGCCGGCGCGCTGCTCCTCGACGAAGCGCACGCCCGGATCGCCGATGCGCCTCCGCAGGCCTCCGCGGCGCCGAAGGCCCGGGGCGGCAAGGCCAAGGCATCCAAGGGCACGGGTCGCGCCCCGATCGTCAAGGGCCAACCGAAGCCGTACAAGAAGCGCCAGGGCCGCTGACGCGTCCGCACGTCCGCACGTCCGCGCGTCCGGCATCCGGCATCCGGCATCCGGCAATAAACGCTTGCTGCACTGGGAAACGCTCGCAGCGCGCGTGTCTGAGTGCAGGAAGCGTTTATCGCGGGAGGGGCGGCGCGGCCGACCGCCGCACCGGCGCCGACCGCCGCGTCACAGCTCCGCCACCCGGCCGCTATCCACGCGCCAGTGGCGGTCGGTCTGGACGGCGTCGAGCATGCGGCGGTCGTGCGTGACGAGCAGAAGCGTGCCCGTGTAGGACTCCAGGGCCTGCTCGAGCTGCTCGATCGCGGGCAGATCGAGGTGGTTCGTCGGCTCGTCGAGCACGAGCACGTTCACCCCGCGCGCCTGCAGCAGCGCGAGGCCCGCGCGCGTTCGCTCCCCGGGCGAGAGCCCGTCGACGGGGCGGGTCACGTGGTCGGCCTTCAACCCGAACTTCGCCAGCAGGGTGCGCACCTCGCCCGCGGCCATCTCGGGTACGAGCGCCTCGAACGTCTCGGCCAGCGGCCGCTCCCCCACGAGCAGCGACCGGGCCTGGTCGATCTCGCCGATGGCGACGCTCGACCCGAGCGACGCCGAACCCTCGTCGGGCGTCTGACGACCCAGGATGCCACGCAGCAGCGTCGTCTTCCCGGCACCGTTCGGCCCGGTGATGCCGATGCGCTCGCCCGCGTTCACCTGGAGCGAGACCGGCCCGAGGGTGAAGGTCCCCTGCCGGAACACGGCACCGGAGAGCGTCGAGACGACCGAGCTCGACCGCGGCGCGGCGCCGATCGTGAACTCGAGCTTCCATTCCTTGCGCGGTTCCTCGACCTCGTCGAGCCGCGCGATGCGGCTCTCCATCTGCCGCACCTTCTGCGCCTGCTTCTCGCTGGACTCCGCCGACGCCTTGCGGCGGATCTTGTCGTTGTCGGGCGCCTTCTTCATCGCGTTGCGCACGCCCTGACTCGACCACTCACGCTGCGTCCGCGCGCGGGCGACGAGATCCGCCTTGGTCTCGGCGAACTCCTCGTACTTCTCGCGGGCCTGGCGACGCAGCGTCGCCCGTTCCTCGAGGTACGCGTCGTAGCCGCCTCCGTACACGCGGTGCGAGTTCTGAGCGAGGTCGAGCTCGAGCACGCGCGTCACCGAGCGCGCGAGGAACTCTCGGTCGTGGCTCACGAGCACCACCCCGCCGCGCAGGCCCGTGACGAACGACTCCAGGCGTTCGAGGCCGTCCAGGTCGAGGTCGTTCGTGGGCTCGTCGAGCAGCGCGATGTCGAAGCGCGAGAGGAGCAGTGCCGCCAAGCCGACCCGCGCCGCCTGTCCGCCGGAGAGGCCGGTCATCAGCGCGTCCGGGCCCACGTCGAGGCCCAGGTCGGCGAGCACCACCGGCATCCGCTCGTCGAGGTCGGCCGCGCCGCTGGCGAGCCAGCGCTCCAGCGCCGTCGAGTAGGCGTCGTCGGCTCCTACGGCCTCGGGGTCGCCGAGGGCGGCGGCCGTGGCATCCATCTCTCTCGTCGCCTCGGCGCAGCCGGTGCGCCGCGCGATGTACTGCGCCACCGTCTCGCCCGCGACGCGCTCATGCTCCTGCGGGAGCCAGCCGACGAACGCGTCGGACGGGGCGAGCGCGATCGTGCCCGCGAGCGGCTCGTCGACGCCGGCGAGCAGTCGCAGCAGCGTCGACTTGCCGGCGCCGTTGGCGCCCACGACACCGATCACGTCGCCCGGCGCGACCGTGAGGTCGACGCCCTCGAACAGCGTGCGGTGGCCGTAGCCTCCCGCGAGTCCTTGGGCGACGAGCGTGGCGGTCATGCCTCGATTCTCCCAGGGTCGCGGCTCGGCGACCGCGCGCGCGAGCGGGATGCCGACCGCCTCGCGGTCAGCGCACGCCGCCGGCGCGGAGCGTCCTCGGCCAACCGGCCCCGGGGGCGGCGACGAGCACTTCGGCGTCGCCCGTGAGACGCCAGGCGCCGAAGGCGTACGGCACGGCGTAGGCCTGGCCGCGCTCGATCTCGACGCGCCCGACCTCGGAGACGAGCGCCCCGCCACCCTCGGTGACGAGGACGACCGCGAAGCCCGCCTCCCGAGGGGCGGTCTCGCCGGCGGCGTCGAACAGGCGGAAATACGGATCGGCCGCGGCGGGCAGCAGCGAGCGGAACGCCGCCTCCGCCGGAGTGCTTCCCGCCGTGCTGATGAGGGCGGCGAGCGCGTCGGCATCGAGCTCCTCGGTCGAGACCGCGGGCATGACGGCGTCGAAACCGAGGTCGAGGTGCGATTCCTCGCGGGTGGAGGTCGTCACCGACCACTCCAGCAGGATCGAGAAGTCGGTCGGCTCCTGCACCTCCGCCAGGAAGATTCCGCCGTCGAAGGCGTGGACCGTCCCGGCGGGCACGAGCACCCCCATGCCCGGTCGCACGACGACGCGGTTCATGTGGGCGAGCATCCATTCGCCGTCTTGCGCGTCGCGCCGGCGATCGAGTTCATCCCGGTCGACGGAACGACTCCACCCGACGTGCACCGCGCACTCCCCCTCGGTCTCGAGCACGTACCAGGCCTCGGTCTTGCCGTAGGGGCAGTCGAGGTGGCTCGCGGCGAAGCCGCGGTCGGGGTGGACGTGAACGGGGAGACGCTGACCGGCGTCGATGAGCTTCGTCAGGATGCCGACGTCGCCGGCATCCCGTCCTCCGCGGGCACCCACCCATGCGCCGCGGTCGGCGCGCACGAGATCGCGGAGGAGGGTGCCGTCTTCCGTTGCGGCAAGACCCGCTCCGTCGGAGCCGAACCGCGCCACGGTGGAGCCGATCCACTCCTCGGGCTGGTGGTCGGTCTCGGGCTCGATTCCGCGCAGCGCGGCGAGGCGATGGCCGCCGAGATAGAAATGCTGCACGGGCCGGGGCGGCAACAGGAGGGGATTCACCGGTGACTCCGATCGGTCGGGGGACTCGGCGACGTCGCCGGTCCGTTCCAGAACTACAGCACGGGCGCCGGGCGGGCCCGCGGGCTCTCCGCGTGACGGTCGCTCACGTGAAGCGGTCGAGACCGCCCCACCCGCCCACCCAGGCCTCGAGGTGGGGCTCGTCGCGCACGACGTGGATGCCGGATGCCACGAGCTCGCCCGTGGTGAACCCGACCTCGGCGCCCCACCGCTCCGCGCGACGGCGGGCGCGCCGCGCGACGGCGGTGCCGACCGCGGTGCCGTCGGCAGCCCGGACCCCGAGCCACCCCTCGTCGCCCTGTCCGAGCGCGGCGAGGCGGGATGCCAGCGGCCCGGCGGCGTCGAGGAGGACCGGCCGGTCGAGCTGCCAGACCACCCGGGCGTCGGGGACCGCGCCCGACCGGACGCGGGGATCCGCGGCGAGCGCACGGGCGGAGGGAGGTGTGTCGAGAACGATGACGGCGCGGGGGAAGGCCGCGAGCAGCGAGTCGACGCAGAGGAACGTCGCCGCGTCCGTATGCTCCCCCGCGAGGTGCACGACGAGGTCGGGCGTGGCGGGGAGCAACCCTCGCCCGGCGGAACCGGCGACGGGGATGTCCGCGGCGAGGCGCAGCGTCTGGTCGTTGCCCTCGCGGACGCGGTCCCGGTCGCGACCCGACCAGTCGGGGCCGTCGTGCCACGCCACCGCGTCGGGGACGTGCGCGAGGACGGCACCGGCCTGCCAGGCACGGTTCACCCACTCCCAGTCCTCGCCGCCGTACGACGTGAACGATTCGTCGAAGCCGCCGATCTCGTCGAAGAAGGTACGGGAGCAGGCCATGACCGCTCCGATCACATGGCGGTAGGAGCGGTCGTCGGCGCGCAACAGGTTGTCGGTGCGCGCGTACTCCTCCCGCAGCCACGCGGGCTCGGGGAGCTCTCGATCCGGTCCCGCTTCGGCGACCGCGACATCGGGGCCGAGGCCGGCGAGGTCGGCGTGCCGACGGCGCCCCACCGTGACCGCCTCCGGCACCAGCGCGGGCAGGCGCGTGAGCGCCCGGACGTAGCCGGGTTCGGGGGTCGTATCGGCATCCAGGAAGCACACGACGTCGCCGGTGCTCGCCGTGACGCCGAGGTTGCGTGCGGCCGCCGCGCGGAACCCCCGGTCGGCCTGGCGCACGAGCGTGACGCCGTCCGGCACCACAGGCGCCACGGGCGAACCGTCGTCGGCAACGACGATCTCGAGTCGGTCACGGGGGTGGTCCTGCCGCGCGAGGGCCGCGAGGGTGCGGGCGAGCTCCTCGGGCTGGGCGTAGTGCGTGACGATCACGCTCACCCGCGGTGGCTCGGGCTCCTCTCCCGCGACGAGATCCCACCGGTTCCCGACCACCCAGCCCTGGTCGCCCGGCGACGGGTGTCCGGGACGCTCGTCCGGAGGGGAGGCGGCGGGAGCGGGCAGGGCGGCCCACCACGCCAGATACGCGCGGGCGACATCGGCGGGGCCGACGGGGACGGGATGGATGCCGTGCCACGTGGCATCCGGATCGTCCGCCGCCGTGCGCACCGCGGCGGCGAGCGCGGACGGCTCGACGGGCAGGAGGGTGCCGGGCCGGAGAGCTGCCATCTCGTCGACGTAGCGGTTGCGGACGGCGATCGGGCGGCGGCCCCACCCGATCCACGACGCCAACGACCCCGACGCGGAGACGTGCCGGTGGGCGATGACCGGGACCGAGATCGCGCGAGCCCGCTCCGCCATCGCGTCGTCGTCGAGCCACCCGGTGACCTCGACGGCGACCCCGGCGTCGGCGGCGCGGCGGACGAAGGCCTCGAGGTCGACGGCGTGCCCGTCGGAGGCCCGCCCCAGGATCGTCATCCGGCCGATCCCGGCTTCCACGGCTGCGGCGAGCGCCTCGTCGTGTCCCTTGCCGGGGTAGAAGTACCCGAGGACCCCGACGGTCCCGTCGGGCTGAGGACGCGTCCCCTCGGTGAGAGCGGGCACCGGCAACGGCACGACCTCGACGGGCCCGCGCCAGACGTCCTCCTCGACGAGCAGGTCGCGCTCGTGCGCGCTGTTCACCGCGACGCCGTGGGCGGCCCGCGCGACGGTGGCGTAGAAGGCCCGGCGCCGCGGGCGGTTGCGCTCCCCGTCCGAGGCTTGCGGCACGTCGTGCAGCGTGACGGTGACGGGGTGCCGACGCGCCAACGCCGTGAATCGTGCGGTCGCCTCCTCGGGCGACGCGCCCCACTGCCGGTCGGTGACGTGCACGTGCACCGGCGTTCCGGCCGGAAGCTGCGCGAGGTCGTCGAGGGTCGCGACGTCCCACGTCGGGTCGAGGATGCGCACCTCGGCCGCGACCGCGCGCGCGTAGGCGGCCACACCGTGCGGACCGGGCGGCGCGAGCAGAACCGGACGCACGCTCATGCCGCGCGCCACCGGCGCAGCAGCGGCGCGAGCCGTTCGACCGCGGCCGTGACGAACTCGGGGTGCGCCACGTACCACCGGCGGTGCTCCTCGGCGACGGTGTCGGCGGCGAGCGTCTCCCCCGCGACGATCCAGTCGCGCCGGGGTTCGGCATCCAGGCCCCACGCCTCGACCACCCACGGCTCGAGCGGCGCCTGCACGCCGGCGAGGATCGGGCGTCCGGGGTCCACCGCGGTGCCGGGGGCGCCCAGGGCCGCGACGATCCGCTCGCCGAGCGGCAGGAACACGGCGTTGCCGGGGTGGTTGACGGTGCGGGCGAGATCGGCCACGACCGGGGCGTAGAGATCGGATGCCACGACGTCGACGCCGAGGTCTTCGCGGCGGCGCAGCTCGGCGACGGAATCCTCGGCCACCGCGCGCACGACGGAGGGGGCAAGAGCGGACGCCACCGGCAGACGCGCCGCCTCCGCGAGCAGGCGGACGTCGTGATAGGCCACGAGCGGCGGGTCCTCCTCGACGCCGGGCCCGCGGATCGCGGCCTGGAAGGGCTGCAGCCCGCCGTAGCGGAGCGAGGGGACCACGACGGTGCGGGCGCTCGCGGGCAGCGCCGCGCGCAGCTGCGCGGTGCCGAGGGGAAGCCCGCGGTAGTCGTCGCGGATGGGTTGGACGATGAGGAACGCCGCCCCGGCCAGCAGCCGGTGCAAGCGCTCAGCGTCGGCGGCATCCATCTCGTGCACCGCGGGAACCCGCACCCCGGGATGGGCGTCGTTCGACACGACGAGCCGGATCGATTCGGCCTGGCAGTTGCCGACCACGACGCCGTACCCCTCGGGCGCGGGCGCGTCTCCGAAGAATTCGGCGTAGTGCCGCCGGCGCGCTATCACCGCCGCGGTGTCGTCCGCAACCACTGCTGACCCGTCGTGACCGCCACTCATGATGTGAACGTACGCCGTCGCCGCCGACGCCCGGGAAACCGCCGCCTTCGCTTGCGACTGTCCGGGCGATGCGGTACGCGACACGACCGACGCAGCCAGGAGGAACACCGATCGACGCCGCAGCCCCTCGCCGGATCCGGGTCGCCGCCGTGCCCGCCGGGCACCCGTACACCCGCGCCGTCACGGACGAGCGCTTCGTCGACCTCCGGTCCGACCCGCCCCCGCCCGGCGCCGCCCCGGGTCAGTGGTGGCCGCCGCAGGTGCTGCTTCCGTCGTGGATCGACGCCCACGCCGACGAGATCGACCTCGTCCACGTCCACTTCGGCAGCGAGTCGTACTCGCCGGAGGAGCTTTCGGCGACGGTGGATGCCATCCGGCGGCGGGGCCTCCCCCTCATCTACACGGTCCACGACCTGGAGAACCCGCAGCTGACCGACCAGCGCGCGCACCGCGCCGCCCTGGCCGTCCTCATCGCCGGGGCCGATGAACTGACCACTCTCACCGCCGCGACCGCGGCCGAGGTGGAGCGCGACTACCGCCGTTCGCCCGCCGTCATCCCCCACCCGACCCTCGTCGAGGACGGGACGCCGCCGGCGGGGCGGTCGCATGGCCCGACCCGCGTCGGCGTGCACCTGCGCGACCTCCGGCCCAACATCGACGGCGTGGGCACCACGGCGACCCTGGTCCGCGCTGTCGCCGAGCTCCGTGCGCGCGGCGCGGACGTCGAAGCGGTGGTGCGACTGAACGAGCACGTGCGCGACGTCGAGGCCGCGGCATCCATCGACGCCCTCACCGCCAACGCCGACGGGGTCACGCTGGAGCGGTCCGCTCGGCTCGATGACGACGCGCTCGCGGCGTGGCTCGCCGACCTCGACGCATGCATGCTCCCCTATTCGCACGGCACGCACTCCGGCTGGGTCGAGCTCTGTTACGACCTCGCCGTTCCCGTGATCGGGACACGTGTCGGCCACGTGGCCGCACAGCACCCCCACGATTTCCACCTGTTCCAGGTCGGCGACCCCGTGTCGTTGGAACGGGCGATCCTGGATGCCACGGCACCGGACTGGTCGATCCCGGGCTCCGTCGCGCGCGGAGCCGAGGTCGTCCGCCGGCGTGTCGAACGGCTCGACGAGCGCGAGCGGGTCCGCGCGGCGCACGTGGCGCTGTACCGCCGGTCGCTCCGCACGGAGCACGCGGCATGACCCGGACGATGAACCGCATGCGGGTGCTCGTGGTCGCGCCCTCGCGCTACCCCCTGCGCCAGCCCCACGCGGGAGGCCTCGAGGCGACGGTGTGGGACCGCGTCCGCTGGCTGCGGGACCGCGGACACGAGGTGACCCTGTGCGCCGCGGAGGGCTCGGACTTCCTCGGCGAGGCGCCCGAGTTCGCCCTCCCCGCCCCCGAATGGTCGCGGGTCGAGGACGCCACCGACACCGGCTACCCCGAGGGGTACGCCGCGGCGACGGAGGCGGCGCACGAGGTGCTGCTCCAACGCCTCCGGGCCGACCGGCACCGCTTCGACGTCATCGACAACCACAGCCTGCACCCCGCCCCGATCCGCTGGAGCAGGGATGCCGACATCCCCGTCGTGACGACGCTGCACACGCCCCCGCTCGAACCGCTCCTCGAGGCGGCCGCGTACGCCCGCGGCAGCGCGCACCGCTTCGTCGCGGTCAGCCAGGCCACCGCGCGGGCCTGGTCGGTCGAGGGGGTCGACGCGTTCGTGTTCCCCAACGGCATCGACACCGACCGATGGACCCGCGGGCCCGGCGGCTCGCGCTGGGTGTGGTCGGGGCGGATCGTGCCCGAGAAGGCCCCGCACCTGGCCATCGAGGCGGCGCGCACGGTCGACGCCGAGATCGTCGTCGCCGGGCGGATCGGCGACGTCGACTACTTCCAGCAAGAGGTCGCTCCGCGGCTGGGCGATCACGCCCGCTACGTCGGCGCCCTGCACCAACCCGACCTCTGCCGGCTCGTCGGCGCGTCGGCCGTCGCGCTCGTGACGCCGATGTGGGAGGAGCCGTTCGGGCTCGTCATCGCCGAAGCCCTCATCACCGGCACACCCGTCGCCGCGTTCGACATCGGCGGCGTGTCGGAGGTGCTCGCCGGGATGCCGGGCACGGCTGCCGTCATGCCGGGCGACGTGACTGCTCTCGCGTACGCGGCGCGCGAGCTCGCGCTCGAGGGAGAACGCGAACCCCTCACGCGGGTGTGGACGCGCCGCGCCGCCGTCCGCGAGCACGCCCTGAGCCGCCGGTACCGCGACATCGAACGGGTGCTCGCCCACACCGCACAGCCGGCCGCGGAGCGCCGTATCCCGGCGGTGTCGTGGTGATCGGCTGGTACGTCCACCACCACGGATTCGGGCACGTCGCCCGCTTCCTCGCCGTGCACCCGCACCTGCGGGGACCCGTGCGCGCGTTCTCCTCGCTCCCCCGACCCGCGGGGCTCGGCGACGAGGTCGAATGGGTGGTCCTCCCCGACGACGCCGACATCGTGGACCACGAAGACGGAACGCGGCTCGACCCGCGGACAGCGGATCCCACCGTGCGCGGGGCGCTGCACTGGGCTCCCCACGACCACCCCGGCCACCGCGCCCGCCTCACCCGCATCGCCGAGCGCGCAGCCGACGTCGACGCGATGGTCGTGGACGTCAGCGCCGAGGTCGTCGCCTTCGCGCGACTGCTCGGGCTCCGCACCGTCGCGGTGACGCAGCCCGGCGAGCGGACCGACGCGGCGCACGCCCTCGCCTACGACCTGGCCGACCGGATCCTCGCGCCGTGGGCGCACGGGGCGGTGCCCGCCGGCGCACTGTCCAGTCGCACCGATCGGGTCGTCTGGACCGGCGGGATCTCGCGATACGACGGCCGTCCCGCCGACGATCGGACCGCCGAGGGAGCGGATGCCGAGAGATCGGTGCTCTTCCTCGGTCGGGTGCTCGACGACGACGTGCTCCGAGAGGCCGAGGAGCTTCTGACCGCGGTCGGGTGGCGCACACGCGCCGTCGGACACGACTCCGGCTCGCGCGTCGACGACCCCTGGCCGCTGCTCACCTCGCACACCGTCGTCGTCAGCGCGGCCGGGCAGAACAGCGTCGCCGACCTCGCCGCGGCGGGGGCGCACGCGGTGGTCGTCGCCCAGGACCGCCCCTTCGACGAACAGCGCCACACGGCCTGCGCGCTGCACCGGTGGGGTCTCGCTCGCGTCGCCCCCGAGGACGTCGACGCCGCGGGGATCGTCGCGCTGGTCGAGGACGCGGCGACCGACCACCCCGACTGGTCGCGGTGGCAGGTGGCGGGGGCGGCCGAGCGCGCCGCCGAAGCCGTCGAGGCGATGCTGCCATGAGGACCGCGGTCCTCACCGTCGCCTCCGCCGCCCGCCGCGCCCACCTCGAACGCCAGCGGACGGTGCTCGCCGAGGTGGCGCCCGACGTCGTGCGGGTGGAGGCGTTCCTCGACGAGACGCCGCCGGATGGCATCCGGGATGCCGACACGCGAACCCTGCACGTGCCGCCCGGGCCGCACGGACTGCGCGTGGGGGCGGGGCGCAACGTCGCCGCGGCAGCCGCGATCGCGGAGGGCGCCGAGCTGCTCGTCTTCCTGGACGTGGACTGCCTGCCCGGACCTGAGATGCTCCCCCGGTACACCGAGGCGGCCCTGGCACACCCGGGCGCGCTGCTCGCCGGTCCCGTGACGTACCTCGCGAGCGTGCAGCGGCCCGAAATCGCCGATCTTCCGTCCGTGACGCGCCCGCATCGGGCCCGGCCCGCGCTTCACCCGGGGCAGACCCGGGTCGCCGGCCCCCACGAGTACGACCTGTTCTGGTCGCTGTCGTTCGCCCTCACCCCCGCGACGTGGGAGCGCCTCGGCGGCTTCCACGACGCGTACGAGGGCTACGGCGCCGAAGACACCGACCTCGCGTGGACCGCACGGGCCGCCGGCATTCCCCTGGTGTGGACGGGCGGGGCGGATGCCTATCACCAGTGGCATCCGGTGTCGTCACCGCCGTGGCAGCACCTCGACGACATCCTCCGCAACGGCGCAACGTTCCACCGCCGCTGGGGCGTCTGGCCGATGGGCGGCTGGCTCGAGGCCTTCGCCGCCGCCGGCGCGATCGAGCGCCGCGGCGAGGAGTGGGTGCGGGTCCCGCACGCGTGAGGGGTCATGAATCGTCGCCTCGGTGCGTCCGAAGCGACAGATTCTGACCCCTCACGCGAGAGAGACCGGGTGCGGGAGCTAGGCGCTCCGCAGCCAGGCCGTCGCCTCGCCGGGCAGCGTGCCCTCCGTGGCGGGAGCGCTCGACAGCAGCACCTCGCCCGCGGAGAGCTCCACGGGCTCGGCGCCGAAGTTCGTCACGACCGTCCAGCCGTTCGGCCGCGAGAACGCCACGACGTCCTCACGGCCGAGGTCGAGCCACTCCAGCTCCTCGGCGGTCTGCAGCTCGTGCCGCAGGTCGAGGGCCCGTCGGTAGAGCGACAGCGTCGAGGCCGGGTCGCCGTCCTGGCGGTCGACGGCGTGCGCGGCGAACCACTCCGGCTGCGGCAGGTGCGCCGCGGTACCGCCGAAGCCGAACGCGGGCGCTTCCGCCGCCCACGGCAGGGGCACCCGGCATCCATCGCGCCCGATGTCGACGCCGGGGCTGCGGAAGAACGTCGGGTCCTGCCGCGCGGCGTCGGGGATGTCCGCGACCTCGTGCAGGCCGAGCTCCTCCCCCTGATACAGGTACGCGGAGCCCGGCAGTCCCAGCACGAACAGGGTGGCGGCGCGCGCGCGGCGCTCGCCCCGATCGGCGTCGAGGGTCGGCTCGGTGCCGCCGGAGAGCAGCCACCGGTTGCCGTGCTTGAGCGTCGGACGGCCGTCGGCGGCGCGGTCGGCGTCGGGCAGTCCGTACCGCGTGGCGTGGCGGACGACGTCGTGGTTGGAGAGCACCCACGTCGTCGAGGAGCCCGACTCCGCGGCGAGCGCGAGGTTGTCGGTGACGATCCGGCGGAACTGGGCCGCGTCGAAGTCGGCCTCGAGCAGGTCGAAGTTGAACGACTGACCGAGGCTCTCGATGCTCGCGTACAGCGGCACGCGCGACGGATGCACCCACGCCTCGGCGACGGCGGTGCGCGGCGGGTCGTAGGAGTTGAAGACCGCGCGCCACTCGGCGTACACCTCGTGCACGTCGTCGCGATCGAGGAGGGGGTGATTGCCGTCCTGCGGCATCGCGGCGAGCTCGGCCGCGGAGGGCAGCGGCTCGGTGAGGTCCTTGGTCAGCATGTGGGCGACGTCGATGCGGAACCCGTCGACGCCGCGGTCGCTCCAGAAGCGGAGGGTCTTCACGAAGTCGGCGCGCACCTCGGGGTTCGCCCAGTTCAGGTCGGGCTGCGAGACGTCGAAGTTGTGGAAGTACCACTGCCCGTCGGCGACCCGCTCCCACGCGGAGCCGCCGAACACCGAGTGCCAGTCCGTCGGCGGCTCGGCACCGTCGGGGCCGGTTCCCTCACGGAAGATGTACCGGTCGCGCGCGGCGGAACCGCGGCCGGCGGCGAGCGCCTCCTGGAACCAGGCGTGGTCGTTCGAGGTGTGGTTGGGCACGATGTCCACGACGACCCGGATGCCATGGGCGTGCAGCTGCGCGATGAGCTCGTCCATGTCGGCCAGGGTCCCCAGCCGCGGGTCGACGTCGCGGTAGTCGGCGACGTCGTACCCTCCGTCGGCGAGCGCCGAGGGGTAGAAGGGGCTGAGCCAGATGGCATCCACCCCCAGTTCGGCGAGGTACGGAACGCGCGAGGTGATGCCGGGGATGTCGCCGAGGCCGTCGCCGTTGCTGTCGGCGAAGCTGCGCGGATACACCTGGTACACCACGGCCTGACGCCACCAGTCGGGGGCGTCGGAGAGCTCGCGGGCGTGCACGGAGGGTGCGGCGGTGGTCACGGAGGAGTCCTTTCGAGGGGGTGGCGGGTCAGCCCTTGACGGCGCCCTGCGTGACGCCGGCCATCACCCATCGCTGGGTGAAAAGGTAGGCGACGATCGCGGGGGCCATGGCCATGAGGTACGAGGCGAAGGCGACGTTGTAGTTGTTGCTGAACTGCGTCTGGAACAGGTTCTGACGCACGGGAAGCGTCTGCAAGGCCGGATCGCTGATGATGAGCGAGGGCATCATGAAGTCGTTCCACGCGTACAGGAAGGCGAAGATCCCGACGGTGGCGCTCATCGGGGCGAGCAGCGGGAAGATGAGCCGCCAGAACGTCTGCCAGGTCGTGGCACCGTCGATGCGCGCGCTCTCCTCGAGCTCGAGCGGGATCGAGCGCAGGAACGCGGTGAACAGCAGCACGCTGAAGCTCAGCTGGAACATCGTGGCGAGGATGATCACACCGAACGGGTTGTCGAGCCCGACCCGGCCGGTGAGCTGGATCTGCGGCAGCGCCACGACCGGGAACGGGATGAACATCGCCGCGAGCAGGTAGAAGAACGAGTAGCGGAAGAGCTTGCGGTCCCAGTTGCGGGCGATCGCGTACGACGCGAACGCGGCGAGGACGATCGCCGCCACGACCGTGCCCGCGGTGACGAGCAGCGAGATGGCGAGACCCACGGGGAACCTCGTCAGCGTCCACGCCTGAGCGAACCCGTCGAAGCTGATCGGCGCGGGGAACGAGAAGGCGTTTCCGTCGACGACCTGCGCTCCGCTCTTCAGTGCCATGGTGACGGTGACGTAGAGCGGGAGGAGCACGGTGACGGCGCAGAGCACGAGGATCGTCGTCGTCGACCAACTGATGCGTTCCGCGCCGACGCGGCGGAAGCGGGCGCCCGAGCGGCGGCGGGACGGGACGGAGAGCTCGGCCTGCTCGAAGGCGAGCGCGGGCTGGTTCACGGCGGTCATGACAGGGTGTTCCTTCCCCGCGTCAGCGAGAGCTGCAGGAGCGAGATGACGACGGCGACGAGGAAGAAGAGGGCCGCGTTGGCCATCTGGTAGGCGTAGTCGCCGCCGTTGAATCCCAAGATGATGGACATCGCGACGCTGCGGGTCGCGGTGCCGGGTCCTCCGCCGGTGAGGCCGACGATGATGTCGTAGGCGTTGAGGAAACCCTTGAAGCCGAGGATGACGTTGATGACGACGTATCCGGCGACGAGCGGCAGCGTGATGCGCAGCAGTTGCTGGACCTTGCCGGCCCCGTCGAGTCCGGCCGCCTCGTATACGTCGCCGGGCACCGAGAGGAGGCCGGCGATGTAGATCAACAGCGTCCCCGGGATCGCCTGCCACGCGGTCACGATCACGATCGCGAGCCAGGCGAGGTCGGGGTTGGCGAGCAGGCTCGACTCCAGCCACGGGATGCCGAGAGCAGACCCGGCCTGCGGCACGGAGTTGCTGAAGAGGAAGTTGAAGACGTAGGCGATGATGATGCCCGAGATCACCATCGGGATGACGAAGACCGTGCGCAGCGCTCTCTTGAAGCGGATCTGCGCGGTCAGACCGACGGCCAGGAGGAAGGCCGCGACGTTCACGACGATCACGGTGGCCACCGAGAAACCGAACGTGAAGAGGTAGGCCTGGAGGATCGCCGGGTCGCTGAAGATCGCGATGTAGTTGGTCAGTCCGATGAAGTTCCACTCCCCGATCCCGATCGAGTCGGTGAAGCTGAAGAAGATGCCGATGATGCCCGGCACCGTGATCGCCAGCGTGAACAGGACGAGCGTCGGGATCAGGAAGAAGTAATAGATCGGCTCGACGCGACGGGAGCTGCGGCGCGCGGCCGCCTTCCCGCCGGTGACGATCGTCGTGGTGGTGGTCATCGCTCGTCTCCCTCGGCGGCGGAATCGGTGGTCGACGCGGCGGGCTGCCGGAAGGCCAGGCGCGCCCAGTCCTGGTCCATCGTCCGCAGGGTGGCCTCGGGCGAGGCGCCGAGGATCATCGCCTGGGCGTAGTTGAACGTGGGGATCGTCTTGGGGACGAGCACGGACGCGCCCTGGTAGATGCGGCCCTCGTCGTAGTACGGGATCATTCCCGCGACGCGCGGGTCGGTCGGGGCGGGGGCGTCCTTCGTCGGGGCGAAGCCGAGCTGCGACTCGTTGTACGCCTCGATGATCTCCGGTTGGTAGAGGTACTCGAGGAAGTCGCGGGCGGCATCCTGATGCCGGGAACCCTCGGGGATGATGGCGGCGAGGTCCATGTTGACGCGGACGGCGAGGTCGTTCGGGTCGTTCGTCATCGGGAGCGGGAAGGTACCCACCGGCAGGTCGGGCGCCGTTTTCGCGATCTCGCCCAGCGCCCACGGTCCCTGCAGGTACATGCCCGCCTGGCCCTGGGCGAACGCGAGGTTGCCGTCGCCGTACGCCCGGCTGTCGGCATCCGGATTGGTGTAATTCGTGGCGAGCTCGGTCATGCGGTCCATGGCGCCGGCGAAGTCCTTCTGGAACGACACGCTCGAATCGGGTCCCACCTGGTCGCCCTCGGCCGCGAGCGAGTCGAAGAAGTCGATGACGTCGACCGACCCACCGACGGCGTAGTCGTACCAGCCCTGGCCGACGGTCCAGTCGTCTTTGAACGTGCCGTAGAAGGGAGCGATGCCGTTCGCTTCGAGGGTCTCGGCGGTCTGGATGAGCTCGTCCCACGTGGTGGGCACCGTGAGTCCGAGGCGGTCGAAGATCTCCTGGTTGTAGATCACCGACGAGGCCATGACCGAGTACGGCAGCGCGCTCGTCCGCCCCGCGCAGACGCCGTACTGGTCCATCAGCGGCTGCAGGTCTTCGCGGACGGTCGCGGCCGCAGCCGTGCCCGAGAGGTCGGTCAGCGCGCAGCGCTGCACGAAGCGGGCGACCTCGTAGTTGTAGTTCGCGAGCATGATGTCCGGCGGGTTGCCGCGGACGAAGCTCGCCGAGACGACGTCGACGCCCGAGGCATCCATCTCGACGCGGACCGTGTCCTGCGAGGCGTTGTAGTCCGCCACCACCTGGTTCATGAACGCGAGGGCTTCGCGCTTGCTGAAGGTGAAGCGGATGGTCTCGCGACCATCGGCCGAGCACCCGGCGAGCATCGCTGCCCCCAGCGCCGCCACCGTCAGCGCTGCGACCCCTCGTCGCACCGTTGCCGTCTTTCTCGACACGTGTCCTCCTCGCATCCTTGCGATCTTGAATCAGTGATTAAATCTACTCGCCAAATCAATGTGTTGACGGCAGTATTGCATCGGGGTCGAAGGGAGTCAAGATTCGATGACGGATGCCACACCCTCGGTGCCTTCGCTCCGACGCCACAGCCTCGACGCCGTGCTCGCTTACGCGTGGGACGCCGAGGCGTTCACCGCGAGCGACGTGATGGCCGCGGTCGCCCTGACCCGCTCGACGACGATCGACGTGCTCGACGAACTCGTCGCGCGCGGGCTGCTGAGCGAGATGCCGAACGCCCGCGCCGTCGGTGAGTACTCCAAGGGGCGCCCCGCCCGGCGCTTCGCGCTGCGCGCCGACGCCGGACTCGTCGTCGGGGTGGATGCCGGCCGCGGACACGTCACGGCGACGGTCGCCGACCTGCGCGGCGTCCCGGTCGCGACCTCGCGTCTGTCGATCGACCCGGAGCGCGACTCCCCCGAGCGCCGTCGCCGCGCCGCCGAGAAGGTCGTGGATGCGACCCTCACCCGGGCACGCGCCTCGCGGGGCGACCTCGTCGCAGTGTGCGTGGGCGTGCCCGCCCCCGTCGATCGCGCGGGCCGCTCGCCCGCCCACCACGACGGCTTCTGGCAGCGGATGAACCCCGACTTCATCGACACCTTCGCCGCGTGGGCACCGGTGGTCCGGGTCGAGAACGACGCGTCGCTCGCGGCCGTCGCCGAGCACGCGCAGGGTGCCGCCGTCGGGTACGACGACTTCGTGGCGCTGCTCGCCGGCGAGCGCTTCGGCGCCGGGTTGTGGCTCGACGGTCGCCTGCTCCGCGGCGCGCACGGCGGCGCCGGCGAGACCGTCGCGTTCGACCGAGTCGAGGGTGTCGGCAGCGCCTTCGGCCTCGCTCCCCGCACGGTCGACGCCGCGCGGGCGGCGATCGCGGCGGGCACCCTCCCCGCCGGGAGCGCGTTGGCGGACGAGTCCCCGGACGACCTGGATGCCAAGCGCGTGCTCGACCTCGCCGCCGCCGGCGACCCGGGGGCCCGCGCCGTCGCGGCCGAGGTCGGCGGCCAGCTCGCGATCGTGACAGGCCTCCTCGGCAGCCTTTTCGACGTCCGCCGGGTCGTGATCTCGGGCGCGATCGCCGCCGGGGCCGCCCCGATCATCGCCGCGGCGACCGAATCCCTCCCCGGCGCGCTGCACCTGCCGCCGCCCGAGATCGTGGCATCCCCGCTCGGCGCCGACATCGTCTCGATCGGTGCTGTCGCCGCGGCGATCGAGTCGACCCGCCTGCGCGCGATCGATCTCGGGGCGTTCTCCCTCCCGGCCGAACGCCGAGGCGCGTGAGGGGTCGGGCGCAACCCGTCGCCCCGAGCCGACCCCGGCAGATAACCTCACCCCATGCCCGACTGGCCCGAACACGTTCTCTGGTGGCACCTGTACCCGCTGGGGTTCGTCGGCGCGCCGATCCGCGAGGGCGTCGACCGGGATGCCGAGCCGACGCACCGTCTCGAGCGCCTGGAGCCGTGGCTCGACCACGTCATCGAGCTCGGCCTCAACGGTCTACTGCTGGGGCCGATCTTTGCGTCCGAGACCCACGGGTACGACACCGTCGACCACTTCCGCGTCGATCCGCGTCTCGGCGACGACCGCGACCTCGACCGCCTGCTCGCCGCGGCGCGGGAGCGTGGCATCCGGGTGCTTCTCGACGGCGTGTTCAATCACGCGGGTCGCGGGCATCCCGCGTTCCAGGCGGTGCTCGACGGCGGCGACGCGGCGCTGTTCCGCGGCGCGTGGGTCGATGGGCGGTTCGAACCCGAGGTCTTTGAGGGGCACGGGGCGCTCGTGGCGCTCGACCACTCCTCGGATGCCACCGTCGAGCTCGTGGTCGACGTGATGTGCCACTGGCTCGATCGCGGGATCGACGGTTGGAGACTGGATGCCGCCTACGCGGTGCCGGCGGAGTTCTGGGCCCGCGTCCTCCCCCGTGTGCGCGAGCGTTTCCCCGGGGCATGGTTCCTCGGCGAGGTGATCCACGGCGATGGGCCGGCGATCGTCCAGGCATCGACGATGGACGCACTGACGCAGTACGAGCTGTGGCAGGGGATCTGGCACGGGATCGCCGACGGCAACTTCTTTGAGCTGAGCCACGCGATCGAACGCCACGACGAGCTGCTGGCGACGTACGTCCCGCAGACGTTCGTCGGCAACCACGACGTGACGCGGATCGCCTCGGCGGTGGGCGGGGACCTCGTGCCGCACGCCCTCGCCGTCCTGTTCACGGTGGGCGGCACGCCGTCGGTGTACGCCGGCGACGAGTTCGGCTGGACCGGTGTGAAAGAGGAGCGCGAGGGCGGCGACGACGCGGTGCGGCCGGAGTTCCCCGCAAGCCCGGGCGACGTGACCGACGTCGACGACCGCATCCTCGACGCGCATCGCGCGCTCATCGCGCTGCGCCGACGGCATCCGTGGCTCTGGCGTGCCCGCACCGACGTGGTCGAGGTGACGAACACGACGCTCGTGCTGCGCACCGCGGTCGACGACGAGGCGGTGATCGTCGCCCTGAACATCGGCGACTCCCCCGCGTCGCTTCCGACCGCCGACGCCGCGACGGTGGTCGCCGGCGACGGCGTCCTGCGCGATTCCCGCGCCGCTCTGGCCCCGCACGGCTGGGTCGTGCTGGAGCGCTGAAGAACCTCGTCCCACTTCTGGCGGTGCATGTCCCACTTCTGGCCACCCACCGCCCCTCCCACCAGCAATAAGTGGGACGAGGGGATGCCGGCGCCCACCGCCTCAGCCCTCCCACCGGCAATAAGTGGGACGAGGGGATGCCGGCGCCCGCCGCCTCAGCCGCCGGCGCGGAAGCGGTGCTCGGGGCGGCCCGTCGAGCCGTAGCGGAGTCCCACGGTCACCACGCCCCGCTCGGCCAGGGCGGTGAGGTGGCGCTGCGCGGTCGCGCGGGAGATGCCGATGCGCTCGGCGACCTCGGACGCCGACGCCTCGTCATCGCCGAGCGCCGCGAGCACGCTCTGCTCGGTCGCGGACCGCGCGAGGGACGCGCCGTCGCGCTCGCCCCGCATGACCGCGGCGGCGCGGTCGACGTCGTCCTGGGTCAGCGGCCGCGACGTCGCGAGGAGGTTGCGGTACCGCGCATAACGGTCGAGCCGCTCGGCGAGCACGCGCGTGTCGAACGGCTTCACGAGGAACGCCAGGGCTCCGGCCGCGAACGCGCGCCGCACCGTCGCGGCATCCGTCGCCGCCGACAGCACGAAGGCGTCGAGGCCGGTCGACCGGACGAGCTCGATCCCGTCGCCGTCGGGGAGGTACACGTCGGCGAGCACCAGGTCGGGGGCGTACGCGGCGATCGCCGTCCGCGCCTCGCCGATCGTGCGCGCGGGTTCCAGCGCCGCGAACCCCGGGCGCGCGTCGACGGTGTCGCGGTGGAGCCCGGCCACCCGGAAGTCGTCGTCGACGACGAGCACACGAATATCGGTCATCTCTCCCCCTCGGTCGCGGGCCGCGGTGCACCCGGCGGTCGCGCAGCCCCTTCGGGGCGCGAGCGCAGCACGCCCGGCAGTCGCGCCGCGACGACGGCGCCGCGGCCGTGCCCACCGGCATCCACGATCCAGACGTCTCCCCCGTGCCGCCGGGCGAACTCCCGCGACAGCGGAAGGCCGACGCCGAGGCCGTGGACCGCGGCGGGGTCGTCCGTACGCTCGCGGGGGGCGAAGGCCGCGTCGACGTCGGCGATGCCGCCGCCGGTGTCGGCCACCGTGAGCACGACGTCGGCTCCGTCTCCGAGCACGGCGACCTCGACCTCGCGGGGCTCGCCCCCGGATGCCGCGGCGCTCACGGCGTTGTCGACGAGGTTGCCGAGCACGGCGACGACGTCCTCCACGTCGTCGACGGTCGACGACAGCCAGGTGTCCTCCGAGACCCGCAGGGTCACCGCGCGCTCGCGCGCGGACAGGCCCTTCGCCCCGAGGAACGACCGCAGCATCGCGTCGCCGACGAGATCGAGACCCGGCACGGCCCAGTCGACCGACCCCCGGTCGACGAGGTCGGCGAGGAACGCCCGGGCCTCGGTGACACGGCCCGCGTCGAGCAGCCCGACCGCGGCGTGGACCCGGTTCGCGTTCTCGTGGCGCTGCACCCGCAGCGCGTCGCCGAGCGCCCGCACGCTGTCGAGGCGGTCGGACAGCGCCAAGACATCGGTGCGGTCGCGCAGCACCGCGACGCGGCCGAGGGCGCGCGGGCCACGCCGGACGGGCCGGACGTCGACGAAGACGACGCGTTCGCCGATCGGCATCCCGTTCGGGGCACCCGATCCGGCGAGCGCGACGACGACGGCGTCGGGAAGCCCCAACTCGTCGAGCGGTCGCCCGACCGCCCCCGTCACCCCGAGAAGAGTCTCCGCCGTCGCCGTGCACACCCGCACGACGCCCCTGTCGTCGATCGCGACGACGCCTTCGTCGGCGCTCTCCAGGACGGCGGTCTGCGTCTGCACGAGAGCGACGAGCTCTTCCGGCTGCACCCCGAGGGTCAGCCGCTCGAGGCGACGACGCATGAGCAGCGCCACGGCGACCCCGAGGCCCACCGCGACGGCGACGGCGATGCCGATGCCGATCAGGAGCGCGGGCAGGTCGTCGAACACGCTCGCGCGCTCGAATCCGACGCTCACCTCGCCCACGGGGTCGCCTCCCCCCGGCGGATACACCGGCACCTTGGCGCGCGCGGATTCGCCGAGCGTCCCGGTCTCCCACGTGACGACCTCGCGTCCGGCCAGCGCGTCGGCGAAGCTCGTGCTCACCACCTGTCCCAGACGGTCGGGGTCAGGATGGGCGAGCCGGATGCCGTGGTCGTCGGTGATCACGACGAACAGTCCCTCGGTCCGCGCGGTGACGTCGGAGGCGTAGCGCTCGAGCGTCCCGCCGCGCAGAGCAGCGGCATCCGGGGTTCCGGGGTCCGCGGAGTAGGCGGCGACGAGTTCGCGGACCTCGGGTGCCTCGGCGACCGAGCGGGCGATGTTGAGGGCGGACGAGTCCGCTTCGGCGCGGAGTTGTTGGATGCCGAGCCACGCGAACACCGCGGTGCACACGGCCACGACGGCCACCATCGTGCCGATCTGCACCAGCAGCATCCGGGTGGCGAATCGCATGACACCTCCGGACGCCGTCGTGCGCGAAATGCGCAGAACACACGCTACGCGCACAACGTCGCTCAATGCGAGCAAGCGCGCGCTGCGGCACCCGGATCCGTAGCCTCGCCCCATCCCCGGCGCGGAGCGTGCCGGCATCCACGACGAAGGAGTCGCGATGACCCCCCACATCCTCCTGGCCGAAGCGGCCGACTACGCCGTGGCGTACACGCCCGCCGACGGCGTGCTCGTGGCCCTCGGCTTCCTCATGGTGCTGTCGTTCATGGCGCTGATCATGACGCGGCGCCTGACCCCGATGGTCGCGCTCATCGTCGTCCCGACGATCTTCGGCCTCATCGCCGGCGCCGGGTTCGGCATCGGCGACATGGTCATCGACGCGATCGGCAAGCTGGCCCCGACGGCGGCGCTGCTGATGTTCGCGATCATGTACTTCGGCATCATGATCGACGTCGGGCTGTTCGACCCCCTCATCCGCGTCATCACGCGCGTGCTCGGCGACGACCCGGCCAAGATCGTGCTGGGCACGGCGATCCTCGCCGGCGCGGTGTCGCTGGACGGCGACGGCTCGACGACCTTCATCATCACGACCTCGGCGATGCTGCCCCTGTACCTGCGGCTGGGGATGAGTCCCGTCGTCCTCACGTGCGTCGCGGGCCTCATGAACGGCACGCTGAACATCGTGCCGTGGGGCGGGCCGACCGTCCGAGCCGCCGCGGCCCTCGGCCTGCAGCCCACCGACGTCTTCGTCCCGATGGTGCCGTCGCTTCTCGCGGGCCTCGTCGTCGCCCTCGCCTTCGCGTGGTTCCTCGGCCTGTCCGAGCGCAAGCGCCTCGCGGGATCCGTCGACACCTCGCGGTTCGACGCCCCCGGCGGATTCGGCCGCCTCGGTGCGCCGAAGCTGTTCCGCGGCGCCGAATCGAAGCCCGGCGCCGTCGCCTCCCTGCGCACGGGGAACATCGTCACCGTCCGCGGCGGGCGCGGTGCCGTCGCCGCCCCCGAGCTCGTCGACGCCGCGGACACCGCGATGGCCGACACGATGCTCGACCCGAACCGCGCGACCCTGCGCCCGAAGCTCATCTGGATCAACCTCGCCCTGACCGTCGCCGTGATGGTGCTGCTGGTGATGGACGTGGTGCCCCTGGCCTTCGTGTTCATGGTCGGAGCCGCGCTCGCGCTCATCGTGAACTTCCCGAAGCTCCGCTCGCAGGCCGACGAGATCGTCGCCCACGCGCCGAGTATCGTCGGCGTCGTCTCGATGGTCCTCGCCGCCGGCGTCCTGGTCGGAGTGCTCAACGGCACCGGAATGGTCACCGCGATGGCCGACTGGATCACGCAGATCATCCCGTCGTCGCTGGGACCGTTCCTCGCCGTCATCACCGGCGTGCTGTCGATCCCGTTCACGTTCTTCATGTCGAACGACGCGTTCTATTTCGGCATCCTCCCGGTGCTCGCCGAGAGCGCCGCGAACTACGGGATCACGCCGGTCGAGATGGCACGTGCGTCGATCACCGGCCAACCGGTCCACCTGCAGAGCCCGCTGGTCCCCGCGATCCTGCTGCTCGTCTCGCTCGCGGGCGTCAACCTCGGCGACCACCACAAGAAGGTCCTGTGGCGCGCGACGATCGTCTCTCTCGTGATGCTGGCGGTCGGCGTGCTGGTGGGGGCGGTGCCGCTGCTGGGTTGAGGCCGCACGGCAACGGGGCTGAGGCCGCACGGCAGCCTCGATAAACGCCCACTGCACTGAGAAACGCGGTCTCCCAGCGTTTCTCGGTGCAGCGGGCGTTTATCGGTGGCCCGGGGCGGGAGGGGCGGGCCGGAGTCGGGATCCGGCCCGCCTCTCGCTCTCAGGCCTTCAGGTCGCCGCGTCGCGCCGCGTCGCGCACGAGGATGAGGTAGACGGCGGCGGTCCAGGTGTACGCGCGATCGCGAAGCCCCTCACCCGTCTGCGCATCGAAGTTCTCGGCAAAGCCGCCCCGCTCGCACAGACGGCGGAACCGCGCGCTGATGTCGTCGGCCAGCGCCGCCTGACCCGAGCGTCGCAGACCGTCTTCGAGAAGCATCGTCGACGGAGCCCAGATGGGGCCTCGCCAGTAGCCGTCATCCTCGTAGTACGGGCTGTCGGGGCGCTCGGTGGCGGGCCCCCATTCCGTCAAGAACACGTCGACGGCGCGGGCGAGCGCCTCCGTCGCTGCGAGGGGGAGACGATCTCCCGCGACAATGACGAGCAGCGGAAGCAGGCTGCTACGTCCGACGTCGAGTCCGTCCACGACGGCCCGCGCGACATAGCCGTCCCCACGCCACAGCTCTTCCAGGGCCGCACCGATGCGCGCGCGCTCCGCGCGCCAGGGCTGAGGGTCGTCGTCGATCTCATCGGCGAGCGTAGCGAGCTCGTCGAGCTGGATCATCAAGACCGCCGCCAACTCGGGCGACTCGATCAGCCGCGTCCGATCGAACACCGTCGCGTTGTCCCAGCCGCTGTCGTTGCCGTGCTGGTAGTGAGCGAGCGCCCGTCCGTGCACCCGCCGCTCCTGCAGCCAGAAACGAGTCCAGCGAGCGAGCTTGTCGTAAACATCCCGCTTCTCGGTGTCCGAGAGGATCATGCCCTCGTCTTTCAGACGGCCCAGAGCCCACCCGTGGATCGGCGGTTTGACGAAGTTGTACAGCCGTTCCGAGTGCGCCACGGAGTCGGGGAGCGCGCCCGTGGGGTCCTGATTGTCGAAGGGCACCAGGAACTGGTCGAGGGCGAGATCCCGTTCTCCGGGTGCCAGGGCGATCGCGGTGAAGCAGTGGTCCCAGCTCCATACTTTGTCCATCCAGTGCTTGGACATCAGGACGGCTTCTCGTCGGAAGAAGCCCGCGGGCGAGACGGTCGCCGACCAGAGGACGTACGCAGCCAGCAACGAGGCCTCCCGGGTCGCAGACGGCAGGCCGGCGTCCGTGCTCCACGGCGCCACTCGTGCGGCGAAACTTCGGAACTCGTCGGCGACCGCCGCGACGCAGTCGTCGAACGAGAGGGATGTCGCGAACGGAGGGCGCGAGCTCTCGAACTCCTCGATGGCGATCTCCCACCCGCTCTCGCCCGCTCGTCCCGTCACCGTGACCGACCTCTCGGCGACACCGAGGACCTCGGCCCCCTCGATGCGTAGATCACCGCGCAAGACGGAGATGCGGTAACGGCATCCGGTCTCGTACGACGTGAACACCGCCGCACCGTCGCGGGGATCGACGTAGAGGTAGATGCCGGTGAAGGGGGTCAGCTGTGCAGCGACCTCGGTGAGTCGGAGAGCCGAACCGGCATCGCCGCGCAGCCGAACGGTGTCATTGCCGGCGAACACCGCCTCCACGCCGGCGAGGTCGCAGGTCCAGCGAAGGACCGAGGCATCCGCCGTTGTCGCCCATGCGCCACCCCCGCGACGCACGTCGGACCGGAGCTGGGGCTCCAGGGCGAGCACGGCGTGCATCCCGGTCCGATGCGAGACCAGGTGCACGTCGTCGACCGTCCGATGCGCCGCGACGACCGGGGACAGATCGAGCCACGAACCGCGTCGGCTGAACGGAACGTGCCGCAGGTCGAAGGAAGGGATGGCGCTCGTCATCGAGGACTCCGAATCGATTGTGGTTTCTTCTTGCGCAGGAGATGACCTCATTGTACTGTCGAACCGGTTCGAATCGAACCAGTTCGACACGGCGAAGACGACGGCGAGCGGGGACACTCGGTGGTACCACCGAAAATCCCGCCGGACACCGAAGCCCGGCAGAGAAAGGACAGCGACATGGTCAACATCGGCGACGTGGCGCGGGCTGCCGGCGTCTCTCGCAGCACGGCCTCCTATGCACTCTCAGGGAAGCGCACGATCTCGCCCGCCGTGCGGGAGAACGTGGAACGCGCGGTACGCGAACTCGGCTACACCCCCAATGCCGGTGCACGTGCGCTGGCGACGTCGCGCACGAACGTGCTCGCTCTGCTCGGACAGTTCTTCGACGACGAGTTCGCCCCCGCCATGCTGCAGTACATCCTCGGCATCACCAACCGAGCCCGGGAGCTCGGGTTCGACACCCTCCTCGTCACGGAGAGCGACGGAGTGGGGGCGCTCTCCCGCATCGCCGCTTCACGCATGGTCGACGGGTTCGTCCTGCTCAACGTCGCCGAGTTCGACGAGCGCCTCGACGCACTGCGCTCGGTCGCCCAGCCCGGCGCTCTGGTCGGATTGCCCGGAGACCCCAGCGGAGTGGATGCGTTCGATCTCGACTTCGACGCGGCCGGACGTCTGATGGTCGACCGCCTGCACGAGATGGGTCACCGCGAGCTCACCCTGGTATCCCAGCCCGAACACGTCGTGGAGCGCGGGGGTGCCTACGTCTGGCGTCTCGCCGACGCGGCCCGGGCGCGGGCGGAGCGACACGGGATCCGGCTCCACCACATCTTCGGGTCGTCGCACCAGCCCGACATCGGTCGGGACCTCCACGCCGTTCTGGACGCGCACCCCGACGCGACCGGCCTTCTGCTCAACAACGAAGCCGCCGCTGCCGCCCTGCCCTCGGTGCTCGCTTCCCGCGGTCTGAGTTCTCCGACCGATCTCTCCGTGATCGGGCGCTACTCCGACGAATTCGCCCGCACGTTCTCGTTGCCCTACAGCGCCATCGACAGCGCAGCCGATCTTCTGGGTCGCCGCGCCGTCGAACACCTCGTTTCCCGTGTGCACTCCCCCACGCCCACGGACACCCACGTCGTCGACCTGATCGCGCCCGTCATCGATGACCGCGGCAGCATTGCCGCACCCCCACCCCGCCGCTGAGGCGAACCCACACAGCGCTCACCCGAGCATGTTCGAGGAGGAACACATGAACACCAAGGTCCTGCGCATCGCCGCGGCCCTGGCTACGGCGACCGTCGCCGTCGGCGCCCTGGCCGGATGCTCCGGCGGCACCGCCGGAGGCGATTCCACCGGTGACGCGGCAAGCGGCACGTACACCTGGTGGGACCCGTACCCGCAGCACGCGGAGGATTCCGACTGGGCCAAGCGCGTCCAGGATTGCGGCACCGAGGCCGGTGTGACGATCCAGCGCACCGCCTACGACACCACCGCTCTGACCAACCAGGCGTTGCTGTCCGCTCAGGACGGCACCTCGCCCGACGTCATCCTCATCGACAACCCCGCCGTTTCCACCCTCGCCGACACCGGCATGCTCTCGACCACGGAGGAACTGGGGCTGGACACGTCGAAGATCGACGAGAACCTCCTCGCCGCGGGCGTCCTGGACGGCAAGACCTACGGGATCCCGATCGGTGCGAACACACTCGCGCTCTACTACAACGCCGACGTGCTCTCCGCGGCCGGAGTCGACCCCTCCTCGGTCACGGACTGGGCGTCCCTCGACGCCGCCCTGGCCAAGGTCGCCGCCGCGGGCAAGAAGGGCATCACCTTCTCGGGCATCAACACCGAAGAGGGATCCTTCCAGTTCCTCCCCTGGTTCTGGGGTGCCGGCGCTGACCTGACCGACCTCTCCTCGCCGGAGGCCGTCGAGGCCGTGACCTTGTGGAAGAACTGGCTCGACAAGGGGTACGCGCCCAACTCGGTCATCACGAACTCGCAGAACACCGTGTGGGAGGAGTTCCTCACCGGCGACTTCGGCTTCGCCGAAAACG
The DNA here is from genome assembly GCF_047238045.1 of Microbacterium canaveralium. Classification (NCBI taxonomy): domain Bacteria; kingdom Bacillati; phylum Actinomycetota; class Actinomycetes; order Micrococcales; family Microbacteriaceae; genus Microbacterium; species Microbacterium canaveralium. The sequence continues at coordinate 2,841,085 of NZ_JBDFMA010000003.1, forward strand.
GCACGTGGCAGGTCAACAGCGCCGCCAAGGCTCCGTTCAAGACCGGCGTGATCGAGCTCCCCGCCAAGGACGGCGGGGCCGCCCCTGCTCCCACCGGCGGCGAGTTCATCGTCGCACCGGTACAGAAGGACACCGCGCGCTACGAGACCACGCGCAAGATCATCGAATGCATGACGACGCCCGAGGGCTTCGTCGACACGGCCAACACCTTCGCCTACTACATCCCGCCGACCGAGGAGGGTCAGAAGCAGCTTCTGACCGAACACCCGGATCTGAAGACGTGGGTGTCCGCTGTGCAGGCGGCGAAGGGTCGCACCAGCGACAACCTCGGGACGAAGTACCCGCTGATCTCCGAGCAGCTGTGGACCGCCGTTCAGAACGTCCTCTCCGGCGCGCAGTCGCCCGAGCAGGCCCTCGACGCCGCGCAGACGGCGGCCAAGTCGGCGACCAGCAAGTAGAGGCACCCGTCGGCATCCGGGGGAGCGGCGACGTTCCCCCGGATGCCCCATCGAAAGAAGTCCCCATGTCCTTCTCGGCCCTTCGTGAGCGCCCCCGCGCGGCCGACGACACCGTCGCCGTGACCGTCCCCCCTGCGCGTCGCCGCCGCGCGCATCGCGACGGGTCGCCCTGGGTGGCGGCCGCATTCGCCGCTCCCCTCGTGATCTACCTCGTCGTGTTCTACCTGTGGCCGCTCGTGCGCAGCATCGACCTGAGCATCCACGACTACACGGTCCGGGCTTTCGTGCAGGGCGACGCCGCCTTCGTCGGCCTGGACAACTACCTTGCGGTCATCTCGTCGCCCACCTTCGGGCCGGCCCTGGCCAACACCGCGGTCTTCGTCGTGGTCTCGCTCCTCTTCCAATATGCGATCGGTCTCGGTCTGGCCGTCTTCTTCCGTTCGCACTTCCCTCTCAGCGGGATCCTCCGCGGACTCTTCCTCGTCCCGTGGCTGCTCCCCCTGATCGTGTCGGGATCGACCTGGTCGTGGATGCTGAACAGCGACAACGGCCTCGTCAACTCTTTCCTCGAGGCCTTCGGCATCGGGCAGATCAACTGGCTGACCTCCCCGGACACGGCGATGACTGCCGTGGTCATCGCCAACATCTGGCTCGGCATCCCCTTCAACCTCGTGATCCTGTACTCCGGTCTGCAGAACATCCCGACCGAGCTCTACGAAGCGGCCTCCCTCGACGGGGCCGGACCCTGGCGGCAGTTCCGCAGCATCACCTTCCCCTTGTTGCGCCCCGTTTCGGCGATCACGCTCCTCCTCGGACTCGTCTACACCCTCAAAGTCGTCGACATCATCTGGATCATGACGCGGGGCGGTCCCGCGGACGCGACCACGACGCTCGCCATCTGGTCGTACCGCGAGGCGTTCGGCACCGGCCAGCCCGATCTGTCGCCCGCAGCCGCTGTCGGCAACATCCTCATCGTCATTGCCCTCGTCTTCGGGTTCGTCTACCTGAGGGCCCAGCGTCGCCAGGAGAACTCATGACCACCCACCGCGCGTGGTGGAAGACGGGCCTCGGCCTGCTCTTCACCGCTCTCATGCTCTTCCCTATCTATTGGATGCTCAACGTGTCGTTCACCAAGACGAGCGACTTGCGCGACAGCCCGCCCCACGTCTTCCCCTTCGATCCGACCGTCGAGGGCTACACCGCCGTGCTCAGCCAGCAGCTGCCCAATCTCGGCACGAGTCTGATCATCGGCCTCGGCTGCGTGCTGGTCACGATCGTGCTCGCCGCCCCAGCTGCCTACGCGATCGCCCTGCTCAATCTGCGGGGCGGACGCACGCTGAACTTCGTGCTCCTGGTGGCGCAGATGATCCCCGCTGTCGTGATGGCGATGGGCTTCTACGCCATCTACGCGCGCGCGGGTCTGCTCAACAGCGTGCCGGGGCTCATCCTCGCTGATTCCACCGTGGCCGTGCCGTTCGGAGTGCTGCTGTTCACCGCGTTCATGGGTGGTCTCCCGCGAGAGCTTCTCCAGGCGGCACGCATCGACGGCGCCGGCTCCTGGCGCACGTTCATGTCGGTCGTCCTACCGCTGAGCCGCAATTCCGTGCTGACAGTCGCCCTGTTCTCGTTCTTGTGGGCGTGGTCGGACTTCATCTTCGCCTCGACCCTGGCCCGCAACTCCGCGCTGAAGCCCATCACCCTGGGCATCTACGCCTACATCGGCAACAACACCACGCAGTGGAACGCCATCATGGCCACCGCCGCCGTGGCATCCATCCCCGCGGCGATCCTTCTCGTCGTCGCCCAGCGCTATGTAGCCGCCGGCGTGACCGCTGGCGCCGTGAAGGACTGATCCGTGGTTCTCGAACGCCCCCTGATCCCCACCGGACGGGACAGTCGGGCGGTCCCCGTCGTCCCCGCGAGCGCGCGTGTCCGAGGCGCCGGCGTCCGAACCGTCCGCCTCGACCCCGAGGGATTCTGGGGGCGGAGGCAGGTGGTCAATGCCGAAGCGACCCTCGCACACTGTCTCGACTGGATGGAACGGTTGGGGTGGCTCGCAAACTTCGACCGCATCGCCCGGGGCGAAGAGCTTGCGGGCCGTAGCGGATGGGTCTTCTCGGACTCTGAGATCTACAAGCTCCTGGAAGCGATGGCCTGGGAACTGGAACGCAAGCCGAACAACGCCCTCGAAGCGATCTTCGCCTCGCTGGTCGAGCGGATCGCGCGCGCACAGGATGAGGACGGCTACCTCGGCACCGCCTTCGGACACACCGGCCAGCCGACACGGTACAGCGACCTGTCCATGGGACACGAGCTGTACAACATGGGTCATCTGTTGCAGGCCGCCGTCGCGCGCGCCCGCACCGGTCACCCCGACGATCCGATCGTCACCGTGGCGCGCCGCGCCGCGGACCACATTTGTCGGGAATTCGGCGACGGCGCACGCGACGGCGTGTGCGGCCATCCCGAGATCGAGGTGGCGCTCGCCGAAGCGGGGCGCGCGTTCGGCGAGCGTCGCTACCTGGATCAGGCGCGCCTTTTCGTGCAACGACGGGGGCAGGGAACTCTGGCCGTGCCCCCGCTGCAGTCCCCGGAGTATTTTCAGGATGACGTTCCCGTGCGCGACGCGGATGTCCTGCGCGGCCACGCGGTCCGCGCCCTCTACCTGTCCGCGGGTGCCGTCGATGTCGCGGTCGACACCGGCGACGCCGTCCTTCTCTCGGCACTCGAGCGGCAATGGGAGAACACCGTCGCGCGGCGGACCTTCCTGACCGGGGGGATGGGTTCGCGCCACCAGGACGAGGGGTTTGGCGATGACTGGGAGCTGCCCGCGGATCGCGCCTACTGCGAGACCTGCGCGGGAGTGGCCTCCATCATGTTCGCGTGGCGCCTGTTCCTGCAGACCGGGGATGTGCGTTACCCCGACCTCATCGAACGGACCCTTTACAACGTGGTCGCCACCTCGCCCAGCGCTGACGGGCGGGCCTTCTTCTACGCCAACCCGCTCCACCAGCGCATCGCGGGATCGCCGGCGGAGGACGGTGTCAACACTCGCGCGGAAGGCGGCGTGCGAGCGCCCTGGTTCGAGGTCTCGTGCTGCCCCACGAATGTCGCCCGTACCCTGGCCTCACTCGCGGCGTACACCGCCGCGTGGGATGACGACGGCATTCTCCTCCTGCAATACGCGGCGGGCATTCTGGAGAGCGGTGGGTGGCGTCTGATCGTGGACACCCGGTTCCCCGACGACGCGCGCGTGACGATCACCGTCGAGGAGGCTCCCGCCGACGCGGCTCGTCTCAGATTGCGGATCCCGGAATGGGCTCTCGGGGCCTCGGTCACTGTCTCCGGGGACGCGGCCCGCCCGGCCGCACCGGGATGGTTCGACGTGACCGTGGTCGAGCCGGGCACGGTCGTGACGATGACGTTTCCTTCACAGCCCCGGCTGGTGTTCCCGGACGAGCGGATCGACAGCGTGCGGGGGGCGGTGGCGATCGAGCGGGGCCCGCTCGTGCTGTGTCTCGAGTCGATCGACCTTCCCGAGGGAGTGGCGATCGAGGACATCCGGTTGCTCCCCCGCATTCCGGAAGCGCACGAGGACGGCGCACGGGCGTCGGCGATCGCTGTCGAGCTCGGCATTCCCACCGGGCTCCTCCCCTACGCCGCCCAACCCGTCGCTCACCGGGCGGGGCGGCCGCTGGAGGTGACCTTCATCCCCTACCACCGTTGGGCGGAGAGGGGCCCCTCTCAGATGCGGGTGTTCATTCCCCTCGCGCCCCCGGAGACGTCGACCGCGCGCTGAGAGGCCCCTCGATGGGCCCGGCCGCCGGCTGAGCGGGCCGCCGGGCCGATCTCGGGTGGTCACGCGACGGACTCCCCCCAGCTGCGCGGGCGACGGGGCGGACGCAGCACCAGGCGTGAACCGCCCGGGGGAAGCCGCGCTGCGACGCGAAGCGCCGTTCCGAACGTCCCGGAGCGGTACGGCGCCACGGACGCCGGGAGCACGGAGAGGACCCCGGATGCCAGGCATCCGGGGTCCTTTCCGGTCGGACAGACCTCCGATCAGGCCTCCGTGCGGCGCGGACGACGCATCGTCCACACCACCCCTCCCGCGACGAGGAGGAACCCTGCCAGCAGGGCCCCGCCGAGCGGCGCCTGCAAACCGGTCGCGGCGAGCTGCCCGGCCGCGACCACCGTGATCGGCACCGTGCGGATCACCGAGCCGTCGGCACCGTAGACGACGATCGAGTGCGCACCCGCGGCGAGGTTGCCCGGGATCTGCACCTCGAACGTGACGCGGCCGTTCGCGTCGGCGGCGGGGATGCCGGCGATGCGGATCGGGTCGCTGCGAAGCTCCGCCGTCACCTGCTCACCGGCGCCGAGGCCCGTGACCGTCACGCGCACGATGCCCCCGCGCTCGACCGTGGTGGCCGACACCGATACCGACGGGGCGGCATCCGGGCTCGTCGTGGGCGAGGCCGTCGGCGTCGGGGTGGCCGTGGGCTCGCCCGTCGGCTCCGGCGTCGCGGTCGGCTCCGGCGTCACGGTCGGCGTGGGCGTCACGGTCGGCGTGGGCGTCACGGTCGGCGTGGGCGTCGCGGTCGGCGTGGGCGACACCGTCGGCGTCGACGTGGGGGTCGGCGTCGGCGTCGGTTCAGTGGTGTCCGGGACCTCTCGCGGAGCGACGCTCGAGAGCGTCGGCTTCACGGTCTGGAACAGCCCGTCCTCCCCCACCTCGAGGCGGTCGATCGTCGTCTCGCGGTTGGTTCCGCCACCGCCCGGGATCGCGAATCGGTGGTACGCGATGTACCACTCGTCCGTGCCCGGCACGTTGATGATCGAGCTGTGCCCCGTGCCGAGGATGCCCTGCGAGGCATCCTTCGACAGGATCACACCGCGGTACGTCCACGGACCGTCGATGCTCGTCGATGTGGCGTAGCCGACGCGGTAGTCGGCCGAACCGGTGTCGTCGATCGAGTACGTCAGGTGGTACAGACCGTCGCGGTAGTTGACGAACGAGCCCTCGCGGAAGTCGTTCAGACCCGAGATCGGCCTGATCGTGCCCGCCTTGATGCTCTTCATGTCATCGGAGAGCTCGCCGTAGACCGGGTTGCCGTTGCCCCAGAACAGGTAGTACTTCCCCGTCTTCGGGTCGTGGAACGCCGCCGGGTCGATTGCCTGCCCGCTGTGGACGCTCTCCGCGTTGGTGATCATCGGCTGCGCCTCCGCGGTGAACGGCCCCTCGGGGCTGTCGGCAACGGCGACGCCGATCTCCTTGCGGTCGTCCTTCGGGTTGTGGCCGCTGAAGTAGAAGTAGTACTTTCCGCCCTTCTCGATGATCGTCGGAGCCCACGCGTTGCCGGTGGCCCACGGGACGTTGCCGTCGGCGCCGTTCAGGGTCAGGAAGGGCGTGTCCGAACGCGTCCAGTCGACGAGGTTCTTCGACGTCCAGACGTAGAACGTGTTGCCTCCCCATCCGGGTACGCCGTCGGTCGTGGCGTAGATGTAGTACGTGTCGCCGAACACCGCGATGTTCGGGTCGGCGTACAGGCCCGGGAGCACCGGGCTCTTCATCTCGACGGCCTTGAGCGTCCAGATCACGTCGGACTGGCCCTCCGTCTTCAGCGTGACCGTGACCGGCGTGCTGAGGTTGCGCACCGTTCCCGACGCGGGGGTGGCCGTCGTCCCGGGCGCCGTCGCGAACGTCGGACGCGGGGTCGTCAGATCGGTCCCCGGCACGACGGGGAAGACCACCGTCCGGTTCTCGGCGTCGACGATCGGAGCGACCTTGAGCGCGGCGGCATCCTGCAGGCTCACGTTCGTGAGGATGCCGGGATTCTGGGCGGCGACCTCGTCGGGGCTCAACGCGCGGTTGTAGAGCGCGAACTCGCGCATCTGACCACGGAAGAGGTTGTCGTCGTTGTACACCGACTTGCCGAGGTAGTTCGCCAGGGTCTTGCCCCCGCCGATGTCCCCGGGACGGACCGTCACGTTGGTGTTCTCGGCGACCTTCTGGCCGTCGAGGTACACCCGGGCGGTGTTGCCGCTCAGCGTGTAGGTCAGGTGCACCCAGCGGTCGCGCGGCAGCGCGCTGCCGGTGGCGGCGTTCTGCTCGCCGGTCCAGTTGCCCGTGGTGAGCGCGCCGCGGTACTGGCCGTCACCGGTCGAGAAGAGGTAGCCGTTGCCCTTGCCGTCACCACCCGTGTTGCCGAAGGCGTACAGGAAGTACGGGTTCTTCTGCGCCGGATCGATGCGCAGTTCGGTGTCGACCGTGAAGTCGGTGACCCCGGCCAGCATGTCGTCCGGCAGGTCGACGTAGTCGTTGCTGCCGTCGAAGGTCAGCGCGTCGTCGGAGAACGTCGCCCCGCCCTGGATCCGCGCGTCGCGGCCCGCACCGGAGCGGTCGTGCAGCGTCGCGCGCGACCCGTCGGTGAAGTCGTACCGCAGCACCTCGCCCTTCGCGTTGGCCGTGACCGGGGTCACGGTCGGCTCGGTCGGGATGTTCTTGCGGAGCGCCGCGAGCTCCTCGGCGGTCACGGGCATGACGGTTCCGTGGCGAGGGCTGCTCGGCAGCGTGTAGCTCGCGGGGACCTGCCAGTTCGGGTCGGCGATGTCGGTGGTGGCCAGCGGGATGTACCCGCGCCCGCCGTACTCGTCGACGAACAGGTAGTACTTGTCGCCGTTGACGTCACCCGGGTTGGACTTAAAGATGCTCGGGCCTTCGACCGCACCCGTGCCGGCGTTCTTGCCGATGCACGACGTGACCTGCGTCCAGTCCTTGAGCGGGGCGGTCAAGACCGGCGAACTCTCCTGGATGATGTCGCTGCACCCGGTGGTCCCGGCGCCCTCGTCCTTCGTGAAGCGCTGGTAGACGCCGTTCGCCTTGATGACGGTCGAGTCGATGCGGGAGATCCCGCCCTGCCAGACCTGGGGCTGGCTGAAGGTGACGAAGTCGCGCGTCGTGGCGTACATCATGCTGTTCGGCACGTTCGCGGTGTGGCCGGGGTCGTCCTCGGGGTAGATCTTCGACGCCCAGAACACCACGTACTCCCCGAGGCCCTCGTCGTAGTACGCCTCCGGTGCCCAGGTGTTGCCCGCGGTGTCGGGCGAGACCCGCACGTGACGCTGATCGCTCCAGTTCACGAGGTCGTGGGACTCCCAGACCTCGATGTACTTCGACCCCACCGTCTGCGAATCACCCCAAGAGGTGCCGCCGCCGATCGAGAGGTCGGTCGCGATGAGGTAGAACGTGTCGCCCTCGGGAGAGCGGATGATGAACGGGTCGCGCAGACCCTTCTCCCCGTAGCTCGAGGTGAGGACGGGCTTCCCGCCGTTCAGCTCGGTCCACGACAGCGCGTTGTTGCCGTTGCTCGCGGCGAAGTAGATGTTCTCGCCCTCGATGGTGTTGCCCGTGAAGTAGGCGAACGTGTAGCCCTCGAAGGCCCCGAGGTGCACGGCCTTGCGCACGTTCACGGCGATGTCGCGCGTCTTCGTGACCGAGCCCCTCGTCACGGATGCCGTGAGGGTGACGGTCGTGTCCGCCTCCTGGCGCGAGACGACGCCCGTCGTGGACACCACGGCGGGGTTCGAGCTCGCCCACGTGACGGCCAGACCGTCCGAGGTCGTCGGCAGCGTCAGGTTGCCACGGGCGTCAGCGGCATTGACCACCGTGATCCCGTCGAGCGCCTTCTGCGCCGCGCCGGCGTCGTCGGGGATGGCGAGGACCGTCGCGGTGACGGCGGCCGTCGTCGTGGCGGATCCGCGCGTCAGGGTGGCCGTCAACGTGACCTCGGCATCCGGCTGTCCGGCCGCGGGACGCGTGACGGCGCCCGTGTCCGACACGACTGCGGAGTCCGAGGACGCCCACGCGATGGCGGAGCCGTTCACTCCCGCGGTCGGCAGGGAGATGTTCGTGGTCACGGCGCTGAGGTCACCGAGGTCGAGAGCCGCCTTGTCGCGGGCGACACGCTGCTCGTCCGTGGCGACGAGCGTCGCCACCTCGTCGGCGGACAGGGCGCGGTCGTACAGGCGGAAGTCGCGGAGGCTTCCGGCGAGGCGCTTGTCGGGGGTGTAGTTCGAGCGGCCGAGGTAATTGGCCGTGGTCTTCCCGCCGCCGATCGCCCCGGGGGTGATCGTCGTGTTGGTGTTCTCGGCGACCTGGACGCCGTCGAGGTACAGACGCGAGATCTTCTTGTCCGCGTCGAGGGTGTAGGTGAGGGTCTTCCAGACCCCGCGATCGAGGTTCGCCGACCCGCGCGTCTCCTGCTCGGTGGTCCAGTTGCCGCTGGCGATGCCGGTGCGCGCCGGGTTGCCCGTGGCGAAGAGGTAGCCGTTGCCGTACCAGTCCGTGGTGTTGCCCAATCCCCAGATGAAGTAGTTGCCCGACTGTTCCGGGCGCACCAGCACGTCGGTGCTCACGGTCACCGAGGTGAGTCCTTGAAGGATGTCGTTGGGAACGCTCACATAGTCATCGGCACCATCGAGGCGGACGCCGTTGGCGCCGGTGAGCGAGGGGCTGCCGGCGTAGGCGGCGTCGCGGCCGTTGCCGGAGTCGTCGTGGGCAACGGTGCCCGAGGTCTCGTCGAGCGGGTACGAAACGATCAATCCGCTCGTACTCGTTGCCGCATCTGCGGCAAAAGGGACAGCAATCGGCGCCGCGACCAGCGCGGCGGCGACCGGGACGGCGAGCGTCCAGGACGGGAAGCGGCGGGGGAGCGCCGTTCGATGGAGTGTAGGCACGGGGGTGCGGGTCCTCTCGTGAATGCGACATTGCATAGGCCGTCGACGACGACGACACCCCAAATGTTAGCGCTCACACCACGATCGACACCAGTCTGACGTGCGAATCCGCTGGAGTCAGCGGCTACGCCGGAGACCCCGACCCCCGCCCTCGGCACCGGTCATGATCACGGGGCACGGACGTCGCGGAACGCCCGGTCGTCAGGAGCGCTGCGGGGCCGAGTCGCGCACGACGAGCCGCGTCGGGAGGGGGGTGCTCTCGCTCACGGTGTCGGGCTCTTCGACCATGAGCAGAACCTTCTGCATGAGGATCTCTCCGAGGGCGGCGAAGTCCTGACGGACGGTCGTGAGGGAGGGGAAGAGGAACGGCGCCTCGGGAACGTCGTCGAAACCGACCACGCCGATGTCCTCCGGCACCCGCAACCCGCGCTCGCGGAGCGCCGACAGCACGCCGATGGCCATGTGGTCGTTCGCGACGAAGATGCCTTCACCGGGGGCGAGATCGGTCTCCGTCGCGATGCGGTATCCGCTCGCGGCCGACCAGTCGCCGTGGACGGGCGGGGTCGACTGCGCGCGGGCGGAGGCGATCTCCTCGCGCCAGCCGCGCAGGCGCTCCACCGCATCGGGGTTGCGCGCGGGACCGGCGATGTGACGGACGGTGCTGTACCCGGATTCGAGGAGGTGGCGCACGGCGGCACGGGCGCCGCGGTACTGGTCGATCGCCACCAGCCGCGGATGCGGCCTGCTGGTCGTCGCCGCGGCGACGATGGGCACGTCGATCTCGATCGCCTGCACCGCGGCGAGCACCTCGACGTCGACGACGATGAGCACGATGGCATCCACGCGCTGTTTGAGCAGCCCGTCGATCGCCGCGCGGACGGCCGCGACGTCGTTCTGCGGGGAGCTGATCGCGTCGACGTTGTACCGGGCGGCGCGCGCCGCGAAGTTGAAGTTGGTCGCGATCGACGAAGGCCCGTAGTCGACGGTGCCCGGCGTGACGAGGCCGATCGTGCGCGTGCGGCGCGTCACGAGGGCCCGGGCTGCGGGTGACGGGCTGTACCGCAGTTGTGCGATGGCCTGCTCGACGCGCGCCCGGGTGGCGGGGCGGACGTTGGGCATGTTGTTCAGGACACGCGACACCGTCTGGTGCGAGACGCCGGCGAGCCGGGCCACGTCGAAGATGTTGGCGGTGCGCGAGGCCTTGTCGTCAGCCATCGGAGACCTCCTCCTCCCCCGCGGCGGGCTTGGCCACGAGGGCGAGCAGGGCGTCGGAGGTGAGCTCGGCGGCCGGGACGATCTGCGCGAGCACGCCGTCGCGCATGACCGCGACCAGGTGCGCCACGCGGAGCACCTCGTCGAGTTCGGCGGAGATGTAGACGATGGCCAGACCGTTGTCGGACAGTTCCCCCACGAGGCGCTGGATCTCGGCCTTCGCGCCGACGTCGATGCCGCGCGTCGGTTCGTCCAGCACGATGACGCGGGGCGAGAGCGCGAGGAGCCGGGCCAGCAGCACCTTCTGCTGGTTGCCGCCCGAGAGGGTGGCGACGGGGCGGTCGATGTCGGCGGGGCGGATGTGCAGCGCCTCCACCCAGCTCGTCGCCAGCTCGCGACGCCGCGCCGTGCTCAGACGGTGGAAGATTCCCCGCTGCGCCTGGAGGGCCAGGGTGATGTTGTCGAGGACGCTGAGATCGCCGATGATCCCCTCGGTGCGCCGGTTCTCCGACGAGTAGGCCACGCGCCGACGGATCGCCTCGCGCGGCGATCCGAGCCGCACGGGTTCACCGTCGATGCGCACCTCGCCGCTGTCCGGGTGGTCGACACCGGTCAGCGCGCGCGCCAGTTCGCTGCGGCCCGATCCCAGCAGACCTGCGACCCCGATGACCTCGCCCTCCGCGATGTCGACGTCGGCGTCGCGCAGACGAGCTCCGGATGCCAGCCCCCGCGCGCTCACGATCGACGGGCCCTCCGCAGGCCCGGGCGAACGCGTCCCGAGCGGGGCGAGGGCGTCGGCCGCGGCGCCGAGCATCTTCTCCACGAGGTCGATGCGCAGCAGCTCGCGCGTGCCGTACTCCCCCACGAGTCGCCCGCCCCGCAGGACGGTCACGCGGTCGCAGATCTCGTAGACCTGGTCGAGGAAGTGCGAGACGAAGACGATCGCGATGCCCTGCGTCTTGAGATCGCGGATGACGCGGAAGAGCTCGGCGACCTCGTCGGCATCCAGGCTCGAGGTCGGTTCGTCCAGGACGAGCACCTTCACGTCGACCGAGACCGCGCGGGCGATGGCGACGAGTTGCTGGATCGCGAGCGGGTGCGTGGACAGCACCGACGACGGGTCGACGTCGACGCCGAGCGAGGCCAGGGCCTCGGTCGCGCGGTCGCGCATCGCGCGGTGATCGATCATCCCGAAGCGGCGCGGTTCTCGTCCGAGCGAGATGTTCTCGGCGACCGTCAGGTTGGGAAGGAGGTCGATCTCTTGATAGACGGTCGAGATCCCCACCGCCTGGGCGTCCGCGGGGGTCGCGAACTGCATCGGCCGACCCTCGAGGAGGATCTCCCCCTGGTCCAGGCGCAGGGCCCCGGTGATCGCCTTGATCAGGGTCGATTTGCCGGCGCCGTTCTCCCCCATGAGCGAGTGCACCTCGCCGGGACGCAGCCGGAAATCGACGTCGGCGAGGGCCGATTCGACACCGAAACGCACCGTCGCCCCACGCACCTCGAGGAGGGGTGGGGCGACGGTCGACATGGGGTCAATCATGCCCGCGCGACGGTCGCCGCGCGCGCATCCTCTGCGGGCGCGTCATTTGGAAAGCGCGGACCGCGAGACGATGATCCGCTGCACCACGACGAACACGAGCAGCAGGGCACCGACGGTGATCCGCGTCCAGGACTGCTCGGCGCCCGAGAACGAGATGATCGTGCGGATCAGGCCGTAGACGAAGACGCCGATCATCGAGCCCAGCACGAACCCGCTGCCGCCGGTGAGCAGCGTCCCGCCGATGACCACCGCGGCGATCGTGTCCAGCTCCGTCCCGACACCGTTCAGCGGATAGCCCGCGCCGGAGTAGGCCGTCAGGACGATGCCCGCGAGACCCGCGCACACGCCACTGATGACGTAGACCGAGAGCTTGGCTCGCACGACGGGCAGACCCATGAGACGCGCCGACTGCTCGTTGCCGCCGACCGCGTACACGGTGCGTCCGAATCGGGTGAAGCGGAGCACGAAGGCGGCGAGCGCGACGGTCAGCAGCGCGATGATGCCTGTCGGGGTGATGTACCACCCGGCGAAGGAGAAGCGGGTGGACTGCAGCCAGAGGAGCCCCTCGTTGTCCACCTTGATCGACTGCAGGCTCACCACGAACGCCAGACCCCGGGCGAGGAACATGCCGATCAGCGAGGCGATGAAGGGCTGGACGTCGAAGAACTGCACCAGCACCCCGATGAGCAGTCCGATCGCCGCGCCGATGAGGATCATCGCCGGCACCGCGACCGCCACCGGCACGCCCTGCGAGAGGAGGCTCGCGCACAGGATGCCGGTGAAGGCCATGACCGCGCCGACAGAGAGGTCGATGCCGCCGGTGAGGATGACGAACGTCATGCCCACCGCAAGCACCAAGAGATACGCGTTGTCGAGCAGGATCGAGGAGAGGATCCGGGGAAGCTGGAAGTTCGGGAAGTAGGCCATCGACCCCGCGATCATGATCACGAGGATCGCGATCGCGGCGAAAACCGGGATCCACGAGACGTGGCGGCTGAGGAATCGGCGATACGTGGTCGCGGCGGGGCCGCGCTCGGCGGTGAGAGTGACCATCAGGACAGCACCTTTGCGTCGGGACGTCGGGAGAGGGGACGCAGGGCCGAACGGCCCGCGGTCTGGAAGAACGCGCGGAACCGGCGCGACTGCAGCAGCACGACGATCAGCACGGCCGCGGCCATGAAGACGGGGCTGACCGCCGGCGGCACGCCCAGGAAGGTGATCGTGCTCTTGAGCGTCTGGATCGTGAACACTCCGACGACCGTGCCGGCGAGGCTGAACTTTCCCCCGGCCAGCGACGTGCCGCCGAGGACCACCGCGAGGATGGCATCCAATTCGATGTAGAGGCCGGCGGCGTTGGCGTCGGCGGCCATGATGTTCGAGCTGTAGAGGATGCCGGCCATGCCCGCGAGCGTGCCGCTGGCGATGTAGGCACCCCAGATGATGCCGCGCGAACGCACGCCGGCAAGCCGGCTCGCCTCGGGGTTGATGCCGACGGCTTCGGTGAGCATGCCCAGCGCCGTTCGCCGCTCGACGATGCCGACGACGATCACCGCGGCGATCGAAACGTAGAAGGCGAACGGCAATCCCAGGACGTATCCCTGCGCCATGAACTGGTACGGGTCGCTGTTGATGGTCGTGATGAAGCCCTTGGTGATGAGCAGGGCGACACCGCGGCCGGCGAGCATGAGCACGAGCGTGGCGATGATGGGCTGGATGCCGAGCACCGAGACCAGAAAGCCGTTCCAGACGCCCAGCAGCAGCGCACTGCCCACGGCCGCCGCGATCGCGATCATGACGACACCGAGGTCTCCGGGATCGGGTGAGGCCTCGATGATCGTCAGCGCGACGGCACCCGAGACCGCCATGATCGCGCCGACCGAGAGGTCGATGCCGCGCGTGGCGATGACGAGCGTCATGCCGAGCGCGACGAGCATGAGCGGCGCACTGTTGCGCAGGATGTCGATCAGCGACCCATAGAGCTGGCCGTTCTGCACCGTGATGCTGAGGAACGACGGCCGCGAGATCGTGTTGACGGCGATGAGCGCCACGAGCGCGGCGATCGGCCACACGAGGCGGTGCGAAAGGAACTTCTTCATGCGATCTTCTCCCGATCGGACGACGTTGTCTCGGGCTGCCCCTCGGCGATGTAGGTCACGAGGCCGTCGAGGTCGACGTCCCGGGTGGCCAGCTCGCCGATCTTACGACGGTCGCGCAGCACGGCTACGCGCTGAGCGATACGGAGGACCTCTTCCAGTTCGGAGGAGATGAACACCACCGCCAGACCCTTTTCCGCGAGCTCGGCGACCTTGCGCTGGATGTCGGCCTTCGCGCCGACGTCGATCCCTCGCGTGGGCTCGTCGAGAATGAGCAGTTCCGGCGCGGTGGCGAGCCACCGGGCGAGCAGGACCTTCTGCTGGTTGCCGCCGGAGAGGTTGCGGATGAGCGCGTTCGGGTTCGCGGGACGCACACCGAGTGCGGTGATGTACTCGTCCACGATGGCCTGCACCTCGGCCGAGCCGAGCTTGCGGAGCGCGCCGCGGCGCGCTTGCACACCGAGGATGATGTTCTCGGCCACGGTGAGGTCGCCGACGATGCCTTCGGCGCGACGGTCCTCCGAGGAGAAGGCGATACCGCGATCGAGGGCGTGGCGCGGTGAACCGAGGCGCGACGGGACTCCGCCGACCTCGACCTGGCCCTGGTCGGCGCGGTCGGCACCGGCGATGAGGCGGGCCAGCTCGGTCCGTCCCGAGCCCAGGAGTCCGGCGAGGCCGACGATCTCCCCGGGGAAGACATCGAGGTCGACCGGCTCCAGGGCGTTCTTGCGCGCGAGCGAAACGGCCTTCAGCACCGGCGTACCCGCGCGATCGATCGGGCGCTCGGCGCTGGCCGAGATGGCATCCAGTTCTCCGAGCTCGCGGCCGATCATCTTCGCCACGAGCTGTTCGCGCCCGAGCTCGGCGATCGGGTATTCCCCCACGAGGGTGCCGTTGCGCAGCACGGTCAGGCGGTCGGAGATCTCGTAGATCTGGTCGAGGAAGTGCGAGACGAACAGGATGGCGACGCCGCGGTCGCGGAGACTCCGGATGACGGCGAAGAGCTGCTCGACCTCGCCGCGGTCCAGGCTCGAGGTCGGTTCGTCGAGGACGAGCACCGTCGTGTCGACGACCATCGCGCGGCTGATCGCGACCAGCTGCTGCACGGCGATGGAGTGGCTGGCGAGGACCGAGCGGGTGTCGATGTGCACCCCGAGCTCGGCGAGCGCCGTCGCTGCGGCGGCGTGGGTCGCGCGCCAGTCGACGATCCCCGCGCGACGGATCTCGTTGCCGAGCATCACGTTCTCGCCGACGGAGAGGTTCTGGCAGAGATTGACCTCTTGGTAGACGGTGGCGATGCCGGCGGATTGGGCGTCGGCGGTGGAGCGGAAGAGCCGCTCCTCGCCCTGAACGCGGATGGTGCCCGAGTCGATCCCGTAGACACCGGTGAGCGCCTTGATGAGAGTGGACTTGCCGGCGCCGTTCTCGCCCATGAGCGAGTGGACCTCACCGGGGTAGAGGGTGAAGTCCACGCCGTCGAGCGCTTTCACTCCGGGGAAGGAGATGCTGATGCCGCGCATCGCGACGACGGCAGCACGTTCGGATGTCATGCTCGATCGCTTTCTCAGAGGGTGAGCGGAGGGTGTGCGGGGCCAGGTCGGCCCCGCACACCCGTGGGGTACGGACGCGGGCGGCGTCCGCGGGTGGATCAGTACTTGCGGTCGGGCAGAGCGGCCTTGGCCTGCTCCTGGTCGAACGCCTGGTCCTCGACGATGTACTGCTTGTCGACCGACTCGCCGGCGACGACCTTCTTCACGACCTCGGCGACCTTCTCACCGAGCAGCGGGTTGCACTCGACGATGTAGTTGAACTCGCCGTCGGCCAGGGCCGTCATGCCGTCCTTGACCGCGTCGATCGTCACGATCTTGATGTCCGTGCCGGGCGTGAGACCCGCGGCCTTGATCGCGTCGAGCGCGCCCAGGCCCATGTCATCGTTGTGGGCGAACAGCAGGTTGATCTGCGAGCCGTACTTCTGGAGGAAGCCCTCCATGACCGTCTTGCCCTCGGCGCGCGTGAAGTTGCCTGTCTGCGAGTCGAGCACCTTGATGTCGGTGCCCTTGATCGCGTCGTTGAAGCCGGTGGCGCGGTCGGTCGCGGCCGACGATCCCGTGGTGCCCTCCAGCACGACGAGGTTGGTCGGGGTCGTGCCGAAGTTGTCCGCCACCCACTTACCGGCGGTCTCGCCTTCCTTCTTGAAGTCGAGGCCGACCCAGCTGGCGTACAGGTCTTCGGAGGCCGACACCGTGCGGTCTTCGAGGATCACCGGGATGTTGGCATCCTTGGCTTCCTTGAGGACGTCGTCCCAGCCGTCGGTCACGATCGGGGCGAGGACGATGGCATCCACGCCCTGGTTGATGAAGCTGCGGACCGCGGCGATCTGCGCCTCGGGCTTGTTGTCGGCCGCGTTGAAGATCAGGTTGAACCCGTTCTCCGACGAGAACGCCGTCTTCATCGACTCGGTGTTGGCACTGCGCCAGCCGCTCTCCGACCCGGTCTGCGCGAAGCCGACGGTGATCACGTCGTCTCCACCGCCGCCGGCCGTGGTACCGCCGCCGGCACAGCCGGACGCGGTGAGAGCGATCGCGCCCACGAGCGCGAGTCCGGCGAGGGTCTTCTTCGCCTTCATGTTGAAACCTCCTCGTTTCGCCGGCTGCGTCGCCGGTTTCATGTGATGCAGCCCCCTCGGGCGGGCTGACTCCTGAATGTTAGCGCTCACACTGGCCGTGGTGTCAAGACGGAATTGCAACGAGAACGTCACGGAAGGGCGGATGTGAAGCCTCACAAAGACGCGGCCGTCACTCCGATGATGTGTCGCCGCGTTTCGCGTACCGGCGCCGTACCCCCTGCCGGGCGTTACCGTCGAGGTATGACTTCCCTCCCGCAGGAGCGATCCGAGAGCACGCCGACCATCGGTACGTCCGTCACGGCGGACGACTTCAAGCGTGCGTTCCGCGGCCACCCCGGCGGCATCGCCGTGATCACCGCGTACGGCGAGCACGGTCCCGTCGCGCTCACCGCCTCGTCGGTGTCGTCGGTTTCGGCCGATCCGCCGCTGCTGATCTTCTCGGTGTCGAGCCTGTCGTCGGCGACCCCCACGATCGTGGCCGCGTCCACGATCGTGGTGCACCTGCTCGACGCGGAAGACATCGGCCTCGCCCGCGCCGGCGCCACGAGCGGCCTCGACCGCTTCGCCGACACGTCAGCCTGGTCGCGCCTGCCCACGGGCGAGCCGATCTACCACGGCGTGCGGGCGTGGCTGCGCTGCGCCGTCGTCAGCCGCATGGATGCCGGCGGCTCGACGGTCATCGCCGCCCAGGCCCTCCAGGTCAACGTCGAGCGCGACCTGGAGCCCGGCGAGCCGGGCGCCGCGCTGGTCTACCACAACCGCACGTGGCACCGCCTCGGCGAGCACTCTCGCCTGGACTGAGAAGACCGGCCCGCGTCAGTGCGCGGCGTCCGCCTTCTCACCACGGCGGAACACCCGGCCGAGACCGGTCACGACGCCGACGATGATCAGGCCCAGGACGAGACCGAAGACCGCCGAGATCGCGGTGTCGACGATCCACACGACCACGGGGCCGGTCGCCTCGATCGCGTGTTCGACGGCGTGGAGCAGATCGGACGGACCCGCCCACAGCGTCTCGCCGAGGTTCTGCACCACCAGGTGGCCGCCGACCCACAGCATGGCGACCGTGCCGACGACGCTGATCACTCGGAACACGGCGGGCATGGATGCCACCACCCGTGCTCCGAAGCGCCGGACGCCACGCGCCGGGCTCTTCATGAAGCGCAGTCCGATGTCGTCGATCTTCACGAGGAGCGCGACGGCGCCGTAGACGACGACCGTCATGGCCAGCCCGATGATGAGCAGCGCGCCGAGCGTCATCCAGATGCCGAAATCGGGGTCGAGGCTGGACAACGCGATCAGCATGATCTCGGTGCTGAGGATCAGGTCGGTGCGCACGGCACCGAGGACCAGCTTGCGCTCGTCGCGCGGGCCGTCCTCGTCCTCGTGTCCGTGCGCGACACCGAACCACTCGAGCACCTTTTCGGCGCCCTCGAAGCACAGGAATCCCCCGCCGATGATGAGCAGGAACGGCAGCACCCACGGCGCGAAGGCCGTCAGCAGCAGCGCGATCGGGATGATGATGACGTACTTGTTGACGATGCTGCCGAGCGCGATCTTCCAGACGACCGGCAGCTCGCGCGCCGGGGTGATCCCCTGCACGTATTGCGGCGTCACGGCCGCGTCGTCGATGACGACACCCGCCGTCTTGGCGCTGGCCTTGAGGGCGGCGCTGAGGATGTCGTCGACGACAGCGAGCAGACCGACAGACATGAGCGATTCTCCCTGTGTGGACGGCTGCCGCGGAAGACGCGCGCAGTGACGGAGTCGTCACAGCGACCCTAGCGGCCCCGGCGTCGACGGGCGCACGGGGCGGCTTCACCCCGGCACGACGGGACGTGCGCGCCCCCGCCCGTCCGGGTGGTCCGCGGGACCCTGGGGGGTATGCTCGCCGCCTCCCTCCTTCCCGCCCTGATCGTCGCCGCCGTCCTGCTCCTCAGCGGTATCGGGAAGCTCCTCGATCTCGACGCGGCCCCGTCGACCTTGCGGGCGCTGCGGCTCACGGGGCTGCCTCCGCGTGCCGTCGTGGGCACCGTGGCGTCGGCCGAGATCGTCGTGGCGGCAGGGGTGCTGCTGGGCGCCGGGCTCGTCGCCGTCGTCGCGGCGACCGCGTCGGTCACGCTGGCGCTCCTCTTCCTCTCCGTCGGAGTGCGCGCGCAGGCGCACGCCTCGACCGACGAGTGCGGGTGCTTCGGGCCGCTGGCATCCACTCGCGTGGGTCCCGCCATGACGGCACGGAACGCGGCGATCACCGTTCTCGCCGTGCTGGGGCTCATCGGCGCCGTCGGCGACCTGCGTGCGCCCGCACTCGCCGTCCGTCTCCTGCTGTCGCCCGGCCCCGCGGTCGTGGTGGCCATCGCCGCCGCCGCCCTCGCCGTCATCGGCGCGACGCTGCGCACCCCGGGGCCCACAATCGAGACTCCCGCGAGCGACGTGCGCGATGCCGCACTCATCACGCCGGACGGCGCGGTCGTCGTCCCCCGTCAACGCGCGTTGCGGGGTCGGGCGCAGCTGCTGCTGTTCGTCCGGCGCGGGTGCAGCTCGTGCGAGAACATCATCGACCGAGTGCGGTGGGACCGGGAGTTGCTCGAGACCCTGGTCGACGTGCGGCTCATCGTGGCCGTGGGCGACGACTCCGCCGTGAGCACGGCGGGCGAGGGGCTGCACGCGGATCCGTCCGGAGAGTTCGCCGTCGCTCTCGGCATCCCCGCCGACCGTCCGGCGGGTGTGCTGCTGACCACGGCGGGCGAGCTGCTGCGGCCGATCGCGCTCGGGGGCGAGGACACCGCCTCCCTCGTCGACACGGTGCTCGCGGCGGCGGCCGACGCCCGCGGGCCCCGTACCGACGGCGCCGCGTCGTCGAATTGATCCGACAATCGTCCCTGTCGCGTCCCCGGCGACCTGGCTAGGGTGAAACTCGTCCACTCCCGGGAGGAAAAGAGGCATCCATGTCGTTCATCACTCGAGGGTTCTCCGGGCGCCGCGCCGAGCGCGATCCACGCCTTCCTCCGGGCCAGACCCTGGTGGGCGACTGGCCGGTCCTGTCGGCCGGACCCACTCCCGAGATCGACGCGGACGACTGGGAGTTCGTCGTCCGCACCGAGAACGGCGAGCACCGGTGGAACACCGCCCAGCTGCAGGCGCTCGGGATGGAGGACATCACCGTCGACATCCACTGCGTCACGCACTGGACCAAGCTCGACATGCCGTGGCGCGGCGTCTCGCTCGACCGCATCTTCGACGAGGTCGAGACGGCGCACGACTTCGTCATGGCGCACTCGTACGGCGGTTACACCACCAACGTGCCGCTCGAGGACCTCCTGGACGGGAAGAGCTGGATCGCGTTCGAGGCCGACGGCGAACCGCTCACGCCCGAGCACGGCGGACCCGCGCGGCTCCTCGTTCCGCACCTGTACTTCTGGAAGAGCGCGAAGTGGGTGCGCGGCCTCGTCACGATGCCCGACGACGACCCCGGCTTCTGGGAGCAGAACGGCTACCACCTGCACGGAGACCCGTGGCAGGAGGAGCGGTACTGGTGACACACCGCCCGACCGCCTGGCACACCGCGACGGTCGCCGTGATCCGGGCCGAGACGCCCAGCGCGCAGCGGATCGAGCTCGACATCCCGACCTGGCCGGGCAACGACGCCGGCGCGCACCTCGACCTGCGACTCACGGCTCCCGACGGCTACCAGGCCTCGCGGTCGTATTCGATCGCGTCGTCGGGCGACGGCACGCGCGTCGTGCTCGCGGTCGACGAGGTCCCGGACGGCGAGGTCTCGCCGTTCCTCGTGCACGACCTGAGAGTCGGCGACGAGATCGAGGTGCACGGTCCCCTCGGGGCGTTCTTCATCTGGACGCCGCCCACCGAATCGTCGCCGCGTCCCGTGCAGCTGATCGCGGGCGGCTCGGGCGTGGTCCCGTTGTACGCCATGGCGCAGGCGCACGGCAGCGCCGCGGATACGAGCGAGTTCCGTCTTCTGTACTCGGTGCGCACCCCCGCTGACGTGTTCTTCGCCGACGAGATCGCCGCGCTGGCAGCGTCGGGCGCCGTCGACGTCGACCTCGTGTACACGCGCACCGCCCCGCCCGAGGCATCCGTTCCCCCCGGCCGACTCACGGCCGAGCGGCTGCGCGACGCGGTCGTGCCGGCCGAGCGCGCTCCGCGGGTCTACGTGTGCGGCCCGACGCCGTTCGTCGAGGCGGTCTCGCAGTGGCTCCTGGAAGCCGGGCACCGGCCCGGCGACATCCGCACCGAGCGATTCGGAGGCTCGTGATGGACGTTCTCGACGGCAACGCGCTGGCCGGCCGGCTGGCCGACCTCCTGGGGTGGGATGCCACGGACTCCCTGATCCGTTGTCGATCGTGCGGGACCGACGCCGCCCTCGCCGTGGCCGCGGCGTACATCAGCCCCATGGGTGTGGTCGCCCGATGCCGATCGTGCGACGCGGTCCTCCTGACGATCGTGGATGCCGTCGGCGGACGCTCCTGGTTCGGGATGCCGGGCATCGACGCCCTCGAGGTGCGGCGGGCGTAGAACGTCGAGGTCGGGCCGCCGGCGAAGATACTCACGGCAGCGACCCGACCGGACGTGCGCGGCTACAGCTGCTGCAGCCAGACGTCGTCGATCTGTTCCCAGGTCCCGCCGCCCGCGCCGTACAGGCCCGCGTGGAGTCGGATCGACGTCTGTGACCCGGTCGTGAAGCTGACGACGTATCGGGTGTAGTCCGCGGCCCGGCCGTGCCGGATCTCTCCGATGACGGCATCCGTCGTGGTCTTGGCGCCGATCCACGCGTTGTTCACGCCCGTCGAGCTGCGCACCCACACGGTGAGCCGGTAGGTGGTGTTCGGCGTGACGGGCACCGTCTGTCGAAGCGCTCCCCAGGCAGTCCCCGACGTCGCGATCCAACCGTTGTCGAGCCCGGAGTGTGCCTTACCGGCGTTGACGTCGACGCCGTAGGTGAGGCCGCCGCCGTCGCTCCACCAGGGCGTCGTGGTCGCGGAGATCGCCGTCTGCGTCTCGAACCCGCCGTCGCTGACGAGGTTGGTTCCCAGGCCGGATGGCGACGTCTGCAGTTCATGGGCCCCGATGTCGGTGCCGAGACCGACATTCCTCGGATTCCCGGCCAGATCCGTCGTCGACGACGCGGCCGTTCCGTTGTCGACCGCCGGGCTCGTCTGCACCGGCCGGTAGTCGCGGGCAGAGGCGTTCACGTATGCCGGAGCGGCGATGATGTCCCCGGCGCCGAGGGCGTAGCTGAGCTTCACGGACGGCGCGAACAGGTTGTGGTCGTGCGGGAAGTTGAAGAAGCTGAACTTTCCGGACGTCTGGAAGATGTTGTTCCGGATCGTGGCCCAGCCCGCGCTCGGCGACGGCCCGGTGACGCGGTAGTAGTACTGGTCGAACAACGTCGCGCTGTCGGAGGACCGGATGACCGTGTTGTTCTCCACGACGTAGCCGCTCGGCGTGGTGGTGGTGTCCCACGCGATGAACTGCTGGTAGTCGTCGCTGACGTTCTCGCTGACGGTCACGTTCGCCGTGGACGTCTCGGTCACCTCGAGGAAGCCCTGCGACCCGCGCGAGTAGTTGTGGTGGATCGTGACGTCGTCCTTCGTGTACAGGAAGCCCTCGATTTCGACCGCGCCCCCGTCGGCACCGTAGGGGCTGTCCGTGGAACGGCAGTTCAGGAAGTCGTTGTACGCCAGCTCCACTCCGCTGTTGTTGACCGAGACCCCTATCGCGCCGTAGGAGGTTTGAATACCCGAGTCCGGACCGCGGTAGGCGATCCGAAGATTCTGGAACGTGTTGTGCAGCACCTTCGAGTCGGCGCCGTAGGTCTTCACCCCGACGCCGACGTCGGTGAAGGTGCTGTCCTGCACGAGCACCCCCGTGCCGTTGCCGGTGACGGCGACCGCGCCGCTCCGCTCGTACTTGGGGCCCGTGATGCCCGCCCCGTCAGCGTTGTCGAATACGGCGCCGTTGGAGAACGCGATGTCCTTCACGGCGACATAGGGGGCGTCGACGAGCAGCATGTTCCAGCCGCCCGGATTGGTCAGGACGGGCTGTGCGCCAGTGCCGTATGCGGTGACGGTCACGGGATTCGTGCTCGTCCCCCCACCGGAGATCGTCGCCGACCCGGTGAACGTATCTCCGCGTTCGAACGCCACGACGTCACCCGGCGAGAAGACGTGGGAGGTGACCTTGGCGAGAGTCCGCCACGCGGAGGCGGGCGACGTGCCCGCACTGCCGTCATTGCCTGACGTGGCGTCGAGGTAGTAGACGGTTCCGCCGGCCCCGGCGGCGGGGTTCCCGGAGTTGGACGGGCGGGCCCCGGTCGCGGGCGAGAGCGGATCAGCGTTCGCCGGTGACGCGACGCCTGCCACCAGCAGGGCGAGGGTGGCCGCGCCGACGGCGACAGCTCGGATGACTTTCATGTCTGCTCCTTTGCAGAGGGAGGGCCGGCAGTGTTCAGCGCTCGGATCGCGCCAGCTGAACGGTCCGAGAAGCGGCATCCACCGCCCGCGCGGTGGCCTGGTGGAGCGAGTCCCCGAGAGCGAGTCGTCCGGCGAGCACGCCGGCGAACGCGTCCCCGGCACCCGTCGTATCGACGGCGGTGACGGCCGGGGCCGGGAGGAGATCGACGGCGTCGTCGATGGCCACGAAAGCCCCCCGCGGTCCGTCCGTGACCACGACCGAGCGGGAGCCGACGGAGAGGGCACGGGCGAGGTCCGGTGCGCTCCTCTCGCGAAGGCCGGTGAGGAGCTCCGCTTCGTGTCGGTTGACGATCAGCGGGTGCGCGAGCGCGAGCACCCGTCGATCGAAATCACCCATCGGACTGGGGTTGAGAAGGAAACGCGCGTCTCGGGACTCGCACCACTCAGCCGCCCGATGCACCGCCTCCGGCGGAACCTCGAGCTGGCAGAGGACGACGGCCGGGCGCAGGAGGTCGAGCGCGGCGAAGACGTGATCGCCCGTCAGATCCGCGTTGGCCAAGGGAACGACGATGATGCTGTTCTCACCGTCCGGCGTGAGGGTGATGAAGGCATGTCCCGTCGGGTGCGACGACGTGCTCACGGCATCCAGGGACACTCCCGCACGGGTGAGCGTCGCACGCGCCGCGGTTCCCGCGGCATCCGTTCCCACCGAAGCGACCAGCGCCGTGTCGACCTCCCGCGCCGCCGCGAGGGCTTGGTTGGCGCCCTTTCCCCCGACGGCCTCGACCACGTCGCGACCCGCGACGGTCTCGCCCGCGCCCGCACGCCTGTCAGCGGTCACCACGACGTCGAGGTTCACCGATCCGACGACCGCGACGCGTGCGGCTCGGCCGGAAGCGGCGCTCACTCCTTGCTCCCGGTGCTCGACACGGAGGTGACGAAGAAGCGCTGCAGGCCGAGCAGGATCGCTGCGGGGATCACCGCGAGGATCGCCGTCTCGGCGAACACCCGACCGTAGTCGCTCGAGAACGCACCGAACGATTTCGCGATCGCGACGGGCGCCAGATCCATGGCCTGCGTCGAGGTGATCAGGATCGGCCAGAGGTAGGCCTGCCACTGGAACAGGAAGAGGATCAGCCCAGCACCGATGAGAGCGGGCCTGGTGAGCGGGAGGTAGATCGACCAGTAGATGCGGAACCACCCGGCTCCATCGAGGTGAGCGGCCTCGGACAGGGAGAGCGGGATGCCGAGGAAGAACTGCCGCAACGTGAACACGGCGAGACCGTTGCCCAGGCCCGGGAGGATCAGCGCGACGAGCGTGTTCGCGAGCCCCCAGTCCGAGATGATGCGCGAGAGCGGGATGGCGATGGCCTCGAAAGGGATCAGGAAGCTGAGGACGACCACCGTGAAGACCGCGCCCCGGCCGCGGAACGGGATCACCGCGAGGGCGAAAGCCGCGGCGGAACTGACGACGAGCCCCACGACGACGGTTGCCGCGGCGACGGCCAGGCTGTTGCCCAGCGCGGAGAGGAAACCGCTGTCGATCGCGGAACGGAGGTTGTCCAGCGTCCAGTCCTGCGGCCACAGGACGTGCCAGCTCAGCGGTGAGCTCGAGGCGAACGTCTCCGTCGCCGACCGGAAGGTGCTCGCGAGCAGCCAGAGCACCGGCGCGAGGAAGGCGAGCGAGATGACGACGGCGAGGGCCGTGAGGATGGCGCGCGACAGGAGGCGGGGGCGGGCGTTCATTCTTCGTTCGCTCCGTTTCCGAGCAGGCGGAACTGGATCGCCACGATGACGATCATCAGGACGAGGAGGACGACGAGCTGCGCGGAAGCCTGGTACGGGTCGCTGAGTTCGAAGCTGCGGTGGAAGATGTCGTACATCAGGAAGTTGCTCCGGCCTTCCGGACCCCCTCCGGTGAGGATCTGCACCGGTGCGAACAGCACGAAGTTCGAGACCGTGTCGGCGACGAGGACGAACAGCAGCGGACGCCGGAGCATCGGCAGAGTGACCGAGAAGAAGGTCCGCAGGGGGCCGGCACCGTCGAGGCGCGCCGCCTCGTAGTACACCGGCGGGATGTCGTTGAGGCCGGCGATCAGGAACATCATCCAGTAGCCGATACCGATCCAACTGGCCAGCACGATGATGGAGATCATCACCTGATCCGGGCTGGTGAACCACGGCTGCGCGGGCACCCCGAACAGCTGCAGGAAGCCATTGACCGGCCCGTCCGGGCGCAGTGCGATGCCCCAGACGATGGTGCTTCCCGCGAGCGGCACCGCCGCTGGCAGGAAGATGAGCGTGCGCCACAGACCTCGGCCGGGGAGGTTCTGGGTCAGAAGGACCGCGAGGAGCAGGGCGAGGACGATCTGCAGAGGATTGACGATGACGTTGAAGACCAGCGTCTGCAGGACGCTGTTCCAGAACGCGGGGCTGGCGAACATCTTCGCGAAGAGGTCCAGCCCGACGAACTGCGGCTCGACGAGACTGCCCGGCAGACCGCTGCGCGTTGCATTGACCACCGCGAGCACCGTCGGCCAGATGCGCAGCAGAACGATGAGGACGATGGTCGGGATGAGAAACGCCGCCGCGGCGAGGACGTCACGGCGCGCGCTTCCTCGACGTCTGCCGCGCGCGCGGGCGGGCGCGGGCGCGGAGACCGTGACCGGATCCGCGCGATCGAGCCGGTGTGTTGTCGAAGTCATGGTGTCTCCCTGAGCGCCGGTACCGGGGCGAACCCCGGTACCGGCGGGTGGTCTTACTGGCGGTACTTCGACCAGGCGTCGTCGAGTTGCGTCGACGCCGATGCGAGGGCCGTCTTGGCATCCGTGCCGTTGATGATGTCGTCGAAGGTCTTCGTCATGACGTCTTCGAACTCGACGTACCCCACGGTCTGGAGTCGGAGCGTGGCGGTGTCGGCCAACTCGCTCTTCATGAGGTCGATCACCCCCGCGAACCGCGGGTCCGTGAAGGCCTCGGAGTCGTAGAACTTCGCCGAACCGACGAGGTTCGACGGAGGGACCGCCAGTGCCGACAGGTATTGCGCGTAGCCCCCGTCGTCGATCCCCATGAACTTCATGAAGATCGCGCTCGCGTTGGCCTTGTCCGGGGTCGTCTGCGGGTTCATCCCCAGCGCCCAGCCACCGGTCGGCGTCGCCGCGTCGCCGCCTTCGAACGCAGGGAACGGTGCGATGCCGAAATCGAGGCCCTGCTCGGCGACGAACTGCGTTCCCCACCACGGACCGCCGACGTAGTAGGCGACCTTGCCCGCGGCGAAGAGACTGGGCGTGTCGGCGACCGAGACCCCTCGAGGAGACAGCCCGTCCGCGAAGAGGGACCCGTACCAGCTGAACGCCTTCTCCCAGCCGTCGTTCGTCACATCCGGCGTCAGATTGCCGTCGCCCGTTCCTCCGGGGCCTCCCCCGGCGCTCTCGGCGAGAGGCTGAAGCTGGTAATACCGGTCGATCTGGTCGAACAGCAGCCCGTACTGCGCACCGGCGCCCTGCGCCTTCTTCGCATCCGCCGTGATCTGCTCCCACGTCTCACGGTCGGCCGGAGCCGCTCCGGGGGCGGCGATGCCCGCGGCCGAGAGAAGGGACTTGTTGTAGTACATGATGTTCGTCGACGTCTGATAGGGCATCGTCACGAGCTTCCCGTCCACCGTCGCCGCCTGCAGACTGCCGGGATCCACCGCGGAGGCGAGGTCGGGGAAGGTGCCCGTCATGTCGGTCAGCCACCCGCGCGCCGCATAGGCGGCGGTGCGCGGCATGTCCACGTCGAACACGTCGATGGCATCCGACGACGATGTCAGCCGTGCCGCCAGGACGCTGTTGAAGTCGTCGAAGGGAACTGCCTCGTAAGTGACGGTGATGTTCGGGTGCTGCTCGTGGAACGCGTCGAGGACGGGCTGGATCTGCTTGGCGTCGTAGGCGGCGCCAGCATAGGTGATGGTGATGGGCTGGGTCGGGTCGGTGAGGTCCGTCGGCGCGACACCGTCGATGGTTCCGGAACCGCCGGAGCCGCCGCTGCACGCCGTGAGGGCGGCCAGAGCCAGCGCGGTTCCGGTGCCGGCCGCAAGCCAGCGGGTCACGCCATTGTGAGATCGCATGTCGGGTTACTCCTTCTGCTGTGGGTGTTCGGTGCCCGGTTCGGGCGCGGGGGTGAGGTCGATGCGGGAGAGGAAGAGTCGGCGGAAGGCGTCGACGTCGGTGTCGATCGCCACGGTCGCATTCGGGATGCCGGGCACGGTCAGTGACAGTCCTCGATCCGCGACCACGAGCCCACGGGCGAGCTCGCTGACCAGTTCCACCTGGACATGAGCGCTGTCCCAGTCGCAGATGCGAGGGTCGAGATGGGCGGCGATCACGAGGGGATCGTGGAGGAAGCAGCCGACGGCGTGCTCGGGCCGCTTCGGGAACGCGAGCGCCAAGTAGTCGATCCAGGCGTTCGTGCACTCGCCGACCCACCGTGAGAACGGATCGGGGGATGCCAGCATCCGTTCGGCGTCCGCGCGGGTGAGCAGGACCTTGGAGGTCTGGTCCAGACCGACCATCGTGATGCGTCCGCCGCTGCGGAGGACGGCGTCCAGGGCTTCGGGGTCGACGTACGCGTTGAAGTCGCCGACCACGGTGATGTTCTGGGCGTAGGTCGTCGCGCTGCCGGCCATCAGGACGAATTCCCGGACGTTCGACGCGAATGCCGGCGACCTCTCGATGGCAAGGGCGAGATTGGTCATGGGGCCGATCGCGAGGATCGTGATCTCACCGGGGAATCGCTCGACCTGCTCGATCATCCAGTCCGCCGCGTCGATGTCGACGTTCGGCCCGCGCAGCTGCCCCGTGGTCGCGGCGAGAGCGTGTCCGGGTACGGCGTCGAAAAGAGCGCGCACGGAAGCCATGTCCCGCGTCAACGGGGCATCAGCACCCGCCACGACGGGGAGCTCGGGGACGCCAAGACGATCGACCAGGTTCCTCGCCACGTGCACCCCCGTCGCGAGGGTCACGTTGCCGTTGACGATGGTCAAGCCGAGGACGTCCAGGTCGGGGTCGCGCAGGGCGAAAGCGATCGCGAGGCCGTCGTCGATGTCGCTGCCGGGTTCGCCGAGCCCGGGGTCCGTGTCGATGATGACCTTGCGCCGCGTCATCACCGCACCACCTTCGACGGGGCTGCGACGGCGATCCGCGCGACGGCCACGGTGCGCGCGGCGAGTTCGTCGATCGTGATGCGGTCGAAGTCCCGGATGCTGCTGCGCACGCGATGGTGCGTGGAGCCGACGAGCTCGGCGGGGACCGCGTCGTCGCCGTGCAGGGCACCGTAGACGCTCCCCGTCGTCGCGGCGGAGGAGTCCGTGTCGCGTCCGGCCGCGATGGTCAGGGCGACGGACTCGGTGAACCCGTCTCCCCACAGGAGTCCGGCGGCGATCCCGGCGGCGTTGTGGATGGTGTGCACCCAGTTGTAGTGACCGAGTTCGCGGTCGATCCAGTCGAGCGCATCGACGGCGCTCGCGCCTCCGCGGTGGACTTCGAGGATGCCATCGAGCGCCGCGGCGAGGCGGGAGCGGTCCGGGACGAAGCGCCGGGCGATGGTGAGCGCCTCCTCGGCACTCTCCGTCGAGAACGCCGCGGCCACGAGGGCGGCGGCCCAGGTCTCGCCGTAGATGCCGTTCTTCACGTGGGTGAGCCGCGCGTCGGTGAGGGCCATGCGCGCGGCGGAAGCGGGATCGCCGGGGTGGGCGTATCCGAAGATGTCGGCGCGGATCAGCGCTCCGATCCATTCGCGATACGGATTGTCGACGACGGCGGTCTCCGGAGCGTGGAGGCCGTGGACGAGGTTGCGGTAGGCCGCGCGCTCAGCCGTGAACGTCTGGGTGAACGGGATACGGTCCAGCCATTCGGTGGCGATGTCCGCCGTGGTCAGGTCGCGACCGTACCGCTCGAGCAGGTGCAGTCCGAGGATCGTCCAGTCGATGTCGTCGTCCCGGGGGACATCGGTGAACCGCCCTGCCGCGGAATCGGGAGCGGATTCGTGAAGGTGGGACACCCCGGCGGGGAGCGGATCGAGGAGCGCGACGTAGCCGGTCTGCGGCCACTGCCCCGCGGCGCGCAGGTAGGCCTCCACCTCGGCGCGGGAGAGCCCCTCGATGGGCTTTCCCAGCGTGTTGCCGACCGTCCGCCCGAGCCACGCGCCGCGCACCCGTCGCGGCAGGTCGTCCGGGTCGACCGGGCGGGGCTCGACCCCCTCGCCCAGCAGGGCGAGCGTCGCCGTGTCGCTGGGCTCGACGTAGGGCCAGTCGGCGCGCAGCGGGGCGGCGGCGAGGCGTCCGCGGATGCGAGCGAGCTCGTCTTCATCGGATGCCGCGGCGGCGACGCGCGCTCGGGACTCGAGGTCGCCGATCAGGTATCCGGAGTGAGCGAGCTGCTCCGCCTCGTCGGGAACGAGGTCGCGAGGGTCGAGCGCAGAGTGCACGGAGGCTTCTTCCTTGATGAGGGGGCGGGGACGTCGGTCGGCGAGGAGGCCGTCACGCCGATTCGCGGGTCTGGAGCGTGTGCTGGACCAGCACGTGCCGGTGGGTCGTCGTCATGCCCTCCGCGATGCGGTGGAGGAGGAGCTCCCCCGCCGCGCGGCCGATCTCTTCGGCCGGAATCCGGACCGTCGTCAGCGCGGGGCGCACCAGGGCGGCGGCCTCGATGTCGTCGACGCCGATGATCGCGACGTCTTCCGGAACGGCCAATCCCTGCCGCTGAGCGGCATCCAGCGCGCCGATCGCCATCATGTCGTTCCCGCAGAACACCGCGGTCGGCCGATCAGGTCGACTCATGAGCCGCGTCATCGCGTCGAATCCGCTCTCGCGTGTCCATTCCCCGTGCTCGACCATGTCCGCAGCCACGGGCAGGTCGAGGTCGTGCATCGCTCGCCGGTACCCGAGGTGCCGAGGCTTGCCGGGGGTGTGGCCCAGTGGTCCCGTGATGGTCGCGATGCGACGGTGGCCCAGGAGGTGCAGGTGCATCACGGCATCCGCCGCGATCCGCTCGTCGTCCGCCGTCACCCAGTCGATCGGGAGCGTGGACGCGCCGGCGCCGACGGCGACCACCGGGATACCGGCCTCACGCAGACGAGCGATGTCGTCGTCGACATCGCTCACGGCGATGACGACGCCGTCCGCCCGCCGCTGAATCGCGTCGGTGACGAAGGCCTGGGTGAGTGCGCCCTCCCCCGCGCCGGCGTCGAAGAGCATCACCACCTGGTTCTGGCTGGACACCGCGGACTGCAGACCCCGCGCCAGCGACGGGTAGAACGGGTTGGTGATGTCCTGGGCGATCAGCGCGATGGTGTTGCTCCGGTTGCGATTGAGAGCCTGGGCGAAGAAGTTCGGGCTGAAGCCGAGTTCGTCCATGACCTTCTCGACGCGGCGGCGGGTCTCCGCGGAGACCGGCCGGTTTCCGGAGAGCACGTGCGAAACGGTCGTCTTGCTGACACCCGCCGCAGCGGCGACCGCCTGGATCGTCACCGCCGGAGTCGACTCCGGTCGAGCATCGACACCACCCAAACCGGTTTTACGATCACTCATCGATACGCTCCGTCGCGAAGAGATTTGGTATGACACTGCAGCGCAAACTGTTTGCAAACTAGTTTGCGTACTGGCACACTAGCGCGAAGCTCGGCGAGCGTCAACGCCGCGTCGCCCGTCGCCTCCCCCGCATCGGTCTGTGCGCGCGAAGAACCGGCGAACCGCTCATGTGGCGACGCCGCCGACGTCGTTCTACATCCACTACGGCAGCTAGCGCCCGGACGGCGAGGGGGCCGCACGCGGTGCCGAACGATCGGGCGTCCTCCGTCGAAGAGACACAGAAAACGGCGCACCCCGGGGTCACCGGGATGCGCCGTTTCTTCGCGCCGAAGGGGTTTCAGGCGCGGATGAACTCGAGGATGTCGGGGTTGATGACATCCGCGTGCGTCGTCAGCATGCCGTGCGGGTAGCCCTCGTAGATCTTGAGGGTGGAGTCGCTGAGGAGCTCGTGCTGCTTGAGGGAGGCGTCCTTGTAGGGCACCACCTGGTCGTCATCGCCCTGCAGAACCAGGACGGGGACGGAGATGGCCTTGAGGTCCTCCGTCTGGTCGGTCTCGGAGAACGCCGCGATGCCGAGGTAGTGCGCCTGCGCGCTGCCGGTCATGCCCTGACGCCACCAGTTGGCGATGACCGGCTCGGAGACCTTCGCGCCTTCCCGGTTGAAGCCGTAGAACGGGCCGGCGGCGACGACCTGGTAGAACTCGGCACGGTTGGCCGCGAGCGCGCTGCGGAAGCCGTCGAACACCGAGATGGGCGTGCCCTCCGGGTTGTCGTCGGTCTGAACCATGAGCGGCGGGACCGACGAGACGAGAACGGCCTTGGCGACGCGACCCTGAGGCTCCCCGTACTGGGCGACGTACCGCGCGACCTGGCCGCCACCGGTCGAGTGTCCGATGTGGACGGCGTTCCACAGGTCGAGGTGCTCGACCACGGCGTTCGCGTCGCTGGCGTAGTGGTCCATGTCGTGCCCGGTGCTGATCTGCGACGAGCGTCCGTGACCGCGGCGGTCGCTGGCGATGACACGGAAGCCGTTGTTCAGGAAGAACAGCATCTGGGCGTCCCAGTCGTCCGAGGACAGCGGCCAGCCGTGGTGGAACATGATGGGCTGGGCATCGCGCGGGCCCCAGTCCTTGTAGTAGATTTCCGCGCCATCTTCCGTCGTCACAAAGGGCATGGTCGACCTCCAGGGTTATGTGATCCCGAGTTCTTCTCGGGACGGCTATCGGGCGTTCCCTGCTGCGGATCGAGCGGGAGCGGTCTCACGGTAACCGCCGCCCTCGACCACACCGCTCCTACTTTTGTTCAGACTCTTCCCCAGCGTCTCGGGACGCCGAGCCGGGTGCGGCCGCGCGTTCCCTCGGCGCTTCCGACATCTGTCCTGTGGCCGGCCGCGCGGCGACGGCTAGCGTCTGGGCCAGCAGACGAGCTACGCACGCCCTCGACGCCCTGCAATCGCCGCCCGCCCCCGCCCCGTGAGATCGGACCCGTCATGTCGCACCTTCGCATCCCCGTCTCCGATCAGGACCACAGCGTCGGTCCGACCGACGCGCCCCTGGCCCTCGTCGAGTACGGCGACTACCAGTGCCCCTACTGCGGCGAGGCTTTCCCCGTCGTCAAGGATCTCCTGCAGCAGTACGACGGCACGATCCGCTTCGTGTTCCGCAACTTCCCCCTCCCGGAGATCCACGCCGAGGCCGTGGACGCCGCCTTCGTCGCCGAATTCGCGGCGGAGCACGGCCAGTTCTGGCAGGCGCACGACCTGCTCTACGAAAACCAGACGCGCCTCGGCCCCCAGCTGTACAAGAGCATCTGCGAGTCACTGGGCCTGAGCGTCGCGGACCTCGAGAAGGCCGCCGCCGCGGACACGTACACCGCTCGGATCCGGGCCGATGAAGACGGCGGCATCCGCAGCGGGGTGAACGGCACGCCGACGTTCTTCCTCAACGGCGCCATCGTCCAGGCCGGGACCGCCGGACTCGCGGACGCGATCCGATCCGCGCTCGCGCACGGGAAGCCCGGGTCCTGACGCATGGCGCGGGAAACACCTCTCGGGCTGCCGCAGACGTCCCACGGGGCCGGGTTCTGGGTCGTCGCGATCGCGTTCCTGGTCGTGATGGCCTACGCGACCGTCCCGACACCGCTCTATCCGCTGTACCAAGAGCTCGACGGCTTCCCGGTCGCCGTCATCACACTGATCTTCGCCGCCTTCGCGGTCGGAGTCGTGGTCAGCCTGTTTCTCCTCGGTCACGTCAGCGACTGGATGGGGAGGCGGCGGATGCTGACCGTCGCGATCCTGGTCGCGGCTCTCTCCGCCGTCCTCTTCCTCGTCTGGACGAGCGTGCCGGGACTCCTCGTTGCGCGGTTGGTGAACGGCGCGAGCGTCGGGATCCTCACCGCGACGGCCACCGCTCACCTCGGCGAGCTGCGCGCGCACGCTCGGCCGACGGAGAGCACGATCGTCGCCGCCTCCGTGGCCGGCGCCGCCAACCTCGGCGGTCTCGCCCTCGGTCCGCTGATCGGAGGGCTCTTCGCCGAGTTCCTTCCCGATCCCCTCGTCCTGCCCCACGCGGTCTTCCTCGTCGTGCTCCTGGCCGCCGCCATCGCCGTCACCCGCGTCCCGGAGACCGTTGCGTCCCCCGACGAGCCCCGCGCCTACCGCCCGCAGCGCATCGCGACTCCCCCGCGCTCGAAGACGGCGTTCGTCGCCGCGGGCTTCGGGGCCTTCGCCGGCTTCGCCCTGTTCGGGCTGTTCACCTCGCTCGCACCGACGATCCTCATCGGCACGTTCGGCGAACACGACCATCTCCTCGCCGGGGCCACCGCGTTCTCCGTCTTCGCCGCCGCAGCTGCCAGTCAGGTCGCGCTCGCGCGGGTGCCGCTGCGCGTCCGCCTGACCGTCGCCGCCGCGTGCTGCGGCGTGGGACTCGCCGCGGTCGCCGTGGGCGCTTCCACCCCCTCCCTGGTCGTGTTCCTCGCCGGCGGGGTCGTGTCCGGTGCGGGAGTGGGTGTCCTGTTCGGCGCGGCGGTGGCGACCGCCTCCGGGCTGGCAGAGCCCGGTCTCCGCGGGGAGACGCTGGCGCTGATCTTCCTCATCGCCTACTGCGGACTCGCCCTGCCCGTCATCGCGATCGGCGTGGTGCTCACCTTCGCTTCACAGACCGTCGTGGTCCTCGTGTTCGCGTCCCTCGTGCTCGTGGTGACCGTCGCCGCGGCCCTCGTCATGCGCCGCGCGGCATCCGTCCCCTCCGTCGACGGCCGGGCCTGAGACGATCGCGCGGACGCACGCTCGCCCCGCCGGCGCGACGCGACCGGGCGGGGCGAGCATGCTGTCCGGATGAGCTGTGGACCTCAGGGTCTCGAGAGCGGCGACGCGATCAGCTCAGGGGCTCCGTCCTCGCCGGTCTGCGCAAGGCCGATCAACTGGGCGCGGGCGATGATGTGCGGACGGAGGCGGAGCCCGACGATTGCGGGGGTCGCGTCCTCGGCGACCACGAGGGCGGGAACGTCGAGAGCGCTCACCGTGTAGGTGTACCGGTGCGGACCGGTACCGGGAGGTGGGGCGGCCCCGATGAAGACGTCGGTGCCGTACTCATTCCGGCGGCGGGCTGCGCCGAGCGGGAGGAGCGCGTCATCGGTGCCGGCGCCGGCGGGGAGCGAGGTGACGTCGCTCGGGATGTCGATGAGCGTCCAGTGCCAGAAGCCGGAGCCACTCGGGGCGTCGGGGTCGAAGACGGTCAGGACGTAGCTCTTGGTGCCCTCCGGAGCGCCTTCCCAGTCGAGTTGCGGCGAGCGGTCCTTCCCGCCGGCGGCGGAGCCGCGCACCCAGACCGGCAGCGGGCCGCCGTCGTCGAAGTCGGGGCTCGTGAGCGTGAAGGTCGGGACGATCGGGAGCTTCCAGTTCGGGTCGTTGGTCATGTCAGTGGCCTTTCTCGGGCGAGGGATCGGGAGGGAACCGGCAGGGCGGCGGTGCGGGTGCGGAACGTCGTCGTCACGGCGCGGGTCTCTTCTCCGAGACGGCGACGGATGCGGACGGAGCGTGTTGCGGAGCGCGAAGGGGACCCGCGCTCGTTACCGCCTGGACGGCAACGCCGACGACGGCGACAGCGACAACGGCTGCCGCGTAGACGATGACGGCGGCGGCGAGGCCGAGAGGGGCGATCAGCAGACCGGCACCGATCGCCGGCACCCCGAAGGCGACGTAGTTCACGACGTAGATCGCCGAGAACAGCTCGCCCCGCTCGTGGACGCGGGCATGGGGGATGACGAGGCCCACCGCCCCGGCGAAGGCCATCCCGAATCCTGCGCCGCTGACCACGGTCCCGACCACGAGAATCGCGACGGAGCCGAGGGCGATCGCGAGGATGTCGCCGAGTAGGCCGAGCGCGATGAGGAGCGCCCCGACCGTGGCCCCCGTGCGGGCGCGGAGTCGCTGACTGAGGACGACGGTGACGGCGCCGGTCGCCGAGAGCCCCGCGATGAGAAGGCTCGTGGCGACCTCATCTCCCACGAGGAGGAGGTCGCGCGCCGTCTCCCCGACGACGGACAGGGAGAACCCTCCTGCCATCCACACGGCCGCCGCGATCGGAATGGCCTTCATGAACGGTCGTCGAGCCGCTCGTGGCACGGCCACTCGAGGGATCAGGCTCCTCGCTGCGCCGGGCCGCTTCGACGATGATTCGCGCAGCGCGGAGACCGCGCCCACGCTGACCGCGAACAGGACGGCGAAGACGCCGAAGACGACCGCCTTGGGGTCGGGGTGGAACTCCGCGACGGCCCCCGCGAAGACGGCCCCCGCAGCGAGACCGGCCAGCGGCCCGACGCTGCCGAGGGTGGCCGTCAGCCGCGCGCGGTGTTCTCCCGCGAAGTCGGCGATGGCCGCAGAGATCGCGCCGGTCGCGGCGCCCGTGGCGAATCCTTGCAGGGTGCGAGCCACGACGAAGATCCCGATGTCCTGGGAGACGAGGAACAGAATCATCGACGCCAGCTCCAGCACGGTCGCCGCCAGCATGACCGGACGTCGACCGACGTGGTCGGAGAGCCGGCCCACGACCAGCAGCGTGACGAGGATCGCGAGGGCGTAGACGGCGAAAGCGAAGGTGAGGAGCCAGGGCTCGAAATCCCACGCCCGCAAGAGCAGCGGGAGCAGGGGCGACGGAGCCGCCGCTGCGGCGAAGAAGAGGAAGAGGACGATGGTCGCCGCGGTCAGGCCGTACGTGTCGGCGCGGCGGGACCGGCGGCGCGGGCGCGAGGCCTCCGATGCGGGTCGCGGTGTCATTCCCGCGCGGGCATCCTCGGCGGGATCAGTCAGGTGGGTCATGCGCGGACGGCGTCTCCTCGAGCGGCGGGGCTACGACCAGAACGGATCACCGCCGGGTCACTGCGACGCTAGATTCCGGGTCCTCGAGCGCACATCCCCTGCATGAGAGCGCGACCTCACCTGGTCACCCGTCTGCGAGACGGTTCAGCGCCGCGCGAGAGGCGTCGTCCGTGCAGCGCAGGACCGTCAGAGACAAATCGGACCGCCCCGGCATGGTCATCGCGTGAGCGGCGAGAGAGATCGAACCGACGCGCTGATGGAGCACGCGGAACGGCACGGGCTCGACCGTCTCGGAGGCACCGGCCCACGCCGCTCGGAAGTGCGGACTCATGGATGACATTTCACCGACCAAGAGTTCGAAATCTTCGTCCCCTTCGTATCGGAGCAGGGATTCCCGCAACGTATCGGCGATCTGTTGGCGGTCGACCCTCAGATCCTCGGGGAGCTCCTCTGTGGAGAACAGGGCGCGTACGAGATTGACCCCCTCGCGGAAGACGGGTGAGAGTGCTGTGGCGAGAGCATTCGAGGCGACGACGGTCAGATAGCGATCCCGGATGAATGCGGGAACGGCGACCCATCCGTCGATCATCAGCCGCGCCTCGGATGTGGCGACGTTCGGCAGCTCACCGTCCCCCATGGTCGCAGGCTAGTAATTGCCGTGATTGTCGAGGTGGCCCCAAGGGGACCACCTTCACGGCGTCGTCGGCCCGGAAAACTGCGGTTTTCGCCTCCGGCGGGCCCGAGCTGTGAGCAACAATGAATGTCGTGGTCGTGTTGTCCGGAGGTCGCATGCGCCCAGCCCGACCCGAGAAGACGTTGGGCGAATTCCTGCGCGCCCGTCGCGAGCGGGTGCAGCCGGAAGAGGTCGGCATCATGAGGGCGCCGGGCCGACGTGTTCCGGGACTTCGACGAGAAGAGGTTGCCGACCTGGCCGGCGTCAGCCTCGATTACTACCTTCGCCTCGAGCAGGGCAAGGCCAGCAGGCCCTCGGATCAGGTCGTGGCCGGCCTGGCCCGAGCCCTTCGCCTGGACCCCGACGGCCGCCGGTACCTGATGAAACTCGCGCAGCCCCGACCCTTCATGCGAATCGCTCAGGAACAGCACACGGATGACATCGTCGAGCTGTTGTCCCAGTGGTCACATATGCCCGCGTACATCAGCGACGCCAACCAGAACATCGTGGCCGTCAATGCCCTCGCGACGGCCCTCGTCCCCCAATTGCTCGTTCCCGGGATCAACCACGTCGTCGCCGCGTACGACCAATACGCGGCGTTCATGTCACGCGCGTCCGAACACGGCGACCGGTCCGCCGAGGAGGCCGCGTGGGAAGACACCCTGCGAACGATCACCGCCGCACTCCGCTTCAATGGAAATCCGGCCGACCCGGCGTTCCAGGAGATCGTCGGACTGCTGACATCCCGTCATCCCGCATTCCGGCGCATCTGGGCGCTTCACGAAGCGAGGCCGCAGCTCAACGGCCGGGTCTCCGTCCACAC
The DNA here is from genome assembly GCF_047238045.1 of Microbacterium canaveralium. Lineage (NCBI taxonomy): Bacteria > Bacillati > Actinomycetota > Actinomycetes > Micrococcales > Microbacteriaceae > Microbacterium > Microbacterium canaveralium. The sequence goes on from NZ_JBDFMA010000003.1 coordinate 2,878,567, forward strand.
CGAGGATTTCGGCTGGATCGATCTCAGCTGGCAGAACCTGGATGCCCCGGGCGCGGCCGATCTTTACGTCACGCTGCTGTTCGCCGCGGACGGATCGCGCGCGGCTCATGCGCTTGCTCAGCTGTCGACGAAACAGGGGGAAGCGCCGATGAACGGCGAGGGAGGCGAGGAGAGTGCTCAGCCGGAGACGGATGAACTCGACTCCAGGCGCGCGATCGCCGCGCGCCCGGACTCGTCGGCGGGCACGAAGACGAGCAGAGCGCACTCGTCCTGACCCGACATCCCGAGGATGTTGTACGTGCAGGCGACGGTTCCTACGGCGGTGCCCTCGAAGACGATGGGCCCTGTCATCCGGGTCCGGGTCTCAGGATCCGCCCACATCTCAGAGAAGTCGCGGGACGCGGTGGCGAGTTCGCCGAGGAGGCGCCGCGATGCGCGATCCTCGTCGTGCTCGTCGACGAACCCGCGGAGGAGGGCGACCGTGGCGGATGCCGCACTTCGCCACCGGGGATGCTCGAACTGGCGCTTCGGTGACAGGAAAGCGAAGCGGGCCAGGTTCTCGCCGACGCTGAAGGCCTCGGAGAGCCGCGGCGCGACATCCGTGGCGGCGAGCACATCGAGATGACGATCGAAAAGCACGGCGGGCAACGGTCGCCACGCGTCGAGGAGGCGCTCCCATTCCGCCGTCTCGCTGCGATCGTGACTTCTCTCGCCCATCCCTCCACGCTACGGTTTCGGCGAGCCTGCTGACTGGCACTCCCGGTCCCCCTCGGGGACCCTCGAGGCGGGTCGTCGACATCGAGCGGGAGCGTGTCAGCGGGTACGTGCCCGGGCGGTGCCGCGGAGCGCGAGCAGCAGGAGGGCGACGGCAAGGGCTGCGGGGATGACCGCGGCGTGGTCGCTGAAGAGGGTTGCGCCGCCCGCTCCGATGAGGCATCCGCCGACGAATCCGGCCAGAAGAGGCCAACTCGCCGTCCACTTCGCCCGAGCGTCGGGAGCGTCGCCGCGAGTACGCACGATGTCGGTGGCAGCCACGACCGCGGCAACCAGGTTGCCCGTCATCACGGCGGTGGAGAGGGCACGGGGCGGCACGATGTGGAGGTAGGCGTTCTGGAACGCCATCGCGCAGACCGCGCAGATTCCGATCACGATCGCCACTCCGCTCTTCGGATGGGCCGAGGCGTGAGTGGTGAAGGAGAGTGCGCCGGCGGCGACGAGGAAGAGGGCTTGCGCCCCGAACAAGACGATGGTGACGCGCGCGGAGTCCGACCCGATCCGGCGTGCGGCGACGGTCGCGATCGCCGTGGTGGAGATGAACACCGGGATGGCCAGGAGCGCGACGGCATCGGGAGGCGTGCCGGTCACCACGTCGGCGGCGACCACGACGACGTTTCCCGTGACGTGCGCGGAGAAGAATCCGCCGAGCAGCAACCAGCTCGTCACGTCGGTGACACCGGCGATCACGCTGAGCGCGGTCGGGATCAGGATCGCCCTGTTCACGCCCTCGCCGCCCGACTGAACCGGCCGTACACATGCATGGGTACCGCGAGCCCGACGGCCATCGCGATGACGATCAGCGCCGCCGTGGTGGCATCCGAGATGCCTCCGAGCAACTGCGGGTCGGCACCCCCGAACGGCAAGCTGTCGAGGGCGTCGATGGCTCGAAAGACGAACACCCCGGGGACGAGGGACACGACGGCGGCGAAGCCGATGCCGGCGAAGGGGATGTGCAGTCGATGCGAGACCGGGGCGAGGACGAGGCCGACCAGAAGGCACGCCAGGAATGCGCCGACCACGATGTTCATCCCCTCGACGGTCATCGCCCACCACCGGAGCCCGTGCGCGACGGCTCCGACGATCACCGGCCAGACGAGGAACCGGTAGGGCATCGAGAAGTACACCGGGTAGGACGCCGCGGCGACCGCGGCGGCGACGACGTCGAGCCAGAACGGCACGGAGCGGCCGGCCGGGTCCGTCGGCAGGTTCGTACCGAAGACGGCCAGCGCGAGCCCGAGCCCCGTGCCGATCGACAGCAGCAGGACGGCCGCGTAGCCGAGGCGGGCGAAGCCGAGCGGGATGCGCAGTGCCAGCACGTCGAGGGCGCCGTTCAGGATGTGCGGGCCGGGGACGAGGATCATCGCCGGGCACACCGCGATCAGCCGCAGCGACGAACTGAGGTCGGCCTGCACCGCCAGCCCCCCGATGATGCCCGCGACCATTGCGGCGGCGAACACCTGACCGATCGGCCCGACGCGCGCGCGACCGAGCAGACGACGGATTGCGCCGCCGACGGCGGCACTCCCCGCCGCGAGGAGTACCGCCGTGGCATCCTGGGCGCCGAAGATGATCGCCAGCGACCCCGCCCCCGACGCGCAGGCGAGGAGGAAGATCCAGAGGTTCGCCGGGCGCGCATCGCGGGCGCGAGCGAGCGTGGCGACCAGGTCGCTCCTTCCCGCCGCCCCCTCGCCGAGCCGGTCGATGGTCCGCATCAGCAGCGCGACGGCACGCAGGGAGATCCCGGTGGGCGCCGCCGGCACGATCCTCGCGGGTGCCGCGTCCCGCGGGGAGGGGTCCGCAACGGTCACCGCGGTCCATCCCGGGATCAGCTCGAACCCCGTCCCCAGGCCCCGATTCATCCGCTCCACGGCGGCGAGGGTCACCGAGGTGGATTCACCGCCGGACTGCAGAACGGCGGCGGCCGCCGCGACGAGATCCTGATCGGATCGGTGCGCCGCCGCCGCCGCAGCCCGCACGGCCTTCGTCGTCATCAGGCTCCGCCGACGCCGTGCCCGACGAGCGTTGCGGGGACGACGATCTCGTCGAACTGTTCCGCGGTGACAAGCCCTGATGCCAGCGCCGCCTCGCGAAGGGTCTGGTCGCCGGCCAGAGCGCTCTCGGCGATGTGGGCGGCGTTCTGATACCCGATCACGGGGCTGAGTGCGGTGACCAGCATCAGGCTCTCCCCCACGAAGGAAGCGATCCTCTTCTCGTTCAGCTCGGTGCCCTTGACGGAGTACGTGAGGAACTTCTCGACGCCGTCGCCGAGGATGCGGGCCGAGTGCAGGAAGTTGTTGATGATGATGGGGCGCATCGCGTTGAGCTCGAAGTTGCCCTGCGACCCCGCGAACGCGACCGCGGAGTCGTCGCCGAGGACCTGGATGGCGATCATCACGATCGCCTCGCACTGAGTCGGGTTGACCTTCCCCGGCATGATGGAGGACCCCGGCTCGTTCGAGGGCAGCACCAGCTCGGCGAACCCCGTGCGGGGGCCGGATGCCAGCCAGCGCATGTCGTTGGCGATCTTCATCAGCGACACCGCGGCGCCGCGCAGGGCGGCGTGGGCGCGGACGATGGCGTCCAGCGATCCCTGCGCCTCGAACTTGTTCGGCGCGGTGACGTACTTCTTGCCGGTGAGCTCCGCGATCTTCTCCGCGACCTTCTTGGAGAAGCCGGCCGGAGCGTTGAGACCCGTGCCGACAGCCGTCCCGCCGAGGGCGAGACGCAGCAAGCCGTCGCGGGAGCGCTCGATCTCCCGGATGACACCGTGCAGCATCGCGGCATATCCCGACCACTCCTGGCCGACGGTGAGCGGCACGGCGTCCTCGAGGTGCGTTCGGCCGATCTTCACGACCCCCATCCACTTTTCGGCTTTCGCGTCGATCTCGGCGTGCAGCTCTCGCAGGCGCGGGAGGAGACGGTCGTCGATCTCGGTGAGAGCGGCGATGTGCATGGCGGTCGGAAAGGAGTCGTTGCTGGACTGCGCCATGTTCACGTCGTCGTTGGGGCCGACCGGGTGCTGGGAGCCGAGGGTGCCGCCGAGCAGTTGGATGGCGCGGTTGGACAGAACCTCGTTGACGTTCATGTTGCTCTGCGTGCCCGATCCGGTCTGCCACACGTAGAGCGGGAACTCCCGGTCGAGTTTGCCGGCGATGGTCTCGTCAGCGGCCTGGACGATGGCCTTCGCCTTCCACCCCGGGAGTCGACCCGCCTCTTCATTGACCAGGGCCGCGGCCTTCTTCACGATGCCGTAGGCGCGGTACACCTCGATGGGCATGCGATCGTTGCCGATCGAGAAGTGCTGGAGGGAGCGCTGGGTCTGCGCTCCCCAGTACCGGTCGGCCGGTACGGCCACGGTGCCCATGCTGTCGAACTCCCGGCGTTCCCCGGTGGCGTCGATCCCGACGGGCACGTCGGTGTACACGGGGATGGTCGAGGTGCTCCGGTCGATGGTGCTGCTCATGGTGAAACCTCCTGTGTGTGGTGGTGGTGGCGTACGGCATCCGCGCTCTCCCCGCCCGGTCGCCGTCGGTGAGAGGGGGTCACCCTCGGGATGGGTGCGGGGAGACGACCCGGTCCGTGGCTCGTCAGCCGCCGGGGCGTGATCGTCGTCGCCGTGAGAGCCGCGGCGACAACAGCCGGAAGAAGAGGGAGCGCCGCTCCGTACAGGGGATCGGCGTGGATGGCGACCGCCCCGCCGAGGGCCCCGACGACGAGAGCGGCGATGACGGCGAGGCGGATGCCCGCCGGCTGAGGCTTGCGGTCGGCGGCGTCGGCCATGAGGCTGGTGATGGTGCCGGTGACGTAGGTCGTCGTGACGCCGGAGGCCCCGTCGATGCGCTTGGCGATAGCGGTCTGGCAGGCCATCGCCATCGCGGACAGGCCGGTGAGAACGACGACGGCGACCGGGGAGGCGCCGCCCGCACCGACGGCCCACATCCCGAGGATCGCCGCCTGCGCGACAGCGGCGACGACGAGCAGGATGACGGTCCTCCCCGTCGGGGTATCGCCGGGCATGAACCGCAGCGCGAGGAACAGCGTGCCGGCGAAGACGACGATCGCGGTGGTGATTCCCGCAATCGTGGAGCCGTAGCCGGGACGGTCGACGAGGCCGCCGAGGACGAGATTGCCCGTCATGTTCGCGGTGAAGACGCCGCTGAGCTGGAGGAACGCGAAGGCATCCGTCGCCCCCGCCGCGAAGGCGAGCACCACGGCGACCAGAGCCATCCGGCTCGATCGTCGTGCCGGCGCCCCCGCGGCGGGAGAGATGTCCATGGGTCAGGCGATCGGATCGCGCGGATTGGCGCGTGCCACGATGAGCGGATCGATGGGGGTGAAGGGGAACGAGGGCAACTCCTTCTCCGGAACCTGGAACGTCGCGGCGAGCACCTCCCGGGAGAAGGCCGTCGCTGTCGCCCGATAGCCGACGTCGCCCGGAACGAACTGATCGAAGAAGATCAGGAACTCGATCCCCTCCTCGCTGAGCGCCTCGATGTGGTGCGGGTAGGCGCGCGGCACGAAGTAGGCCTGGCCGGGGGCGAGCTCGTACGTGTCGACGGTGCCGTCGGGGTCGAGGACCGTCATTCGAGCGTGGCCGCTCCGGACGTACCCGAGCTCAGCGGTGATCGGATGCCAATGCGGTTCCCGCATCCCGCCTCCCCCGATGTTCAGCGAGTACATGGACAGGTCCTCCAGCGCCGCCCAGAACTGCTTGCGGGCGAGCTTGGCGGAACCGTAGGGGTAGGCCAGCGGCGCGATCTGTCCTTCCGCGTCGAACAAGTGAGCGTTGGGCAGTCCCGCGTTCTCCGGGACGGTCGCGCTCCCCGTCCGGCGGATGATCTGCGGCGCCTCCCCCCGGGGGAAACCCTCGAACGCGGAGGCCGGGAGGTCGTACGTGTTTCCCAGGACGGCGTTACTCATCACGTTCACGCTGTTCTGGAAAGAGAAGTGCTGCGGGTCGGCGGTGCGGAGCGCGGCGATGATCTCCGCTGCCCCCTCCCCGACGTTCTCGATGTGGTAGACCGCACCGGATGCGACGTGGTACATCTGCCCGGTCTTCACGAGGAAGGTCGCGAACTCGTCGCCGGTGGCGAGCATCGACACCAGGACGGTGCCCCGAGTGACGTAGGCGATCTGGTTGGAATTGACGTTCCACTGCGGCTCGCGGATCGCCCCCGGCTCGAGCACGATCCGCTTGAGGCTCATCCCATCGAGGATCGAGAAGTTGCTCGCGCTCAGTTCGGCGACCGACCCGAGGTCGCTCTCGAAGACGGGAGCGACGTCGACGAGGGATGCGACGTGGCGGGACGGGGTGCTCATGATCGGGTTTCCCATGGCATTCCTTTCGGTAGGGGTGTCTGCGGTCGACGTCACGCGAGGACTCGGCTCCAGGTCAGCTCGACGTGGAGGCTGCGCCCGTCGGGCGAAACCGCCTGCAGCGTTCGGCCGCGAAGGATGTCGTCGTGGACCGTGAAGGTCCGCACCTGCTCACCGCCCTGCCATCCGGGGAAGAGAGCGATGTCGATGTGATGGGTGACGGTGTCCGTCTCGGGGTCGAGGGTGAAGGGGCCGCCGTACGCGATGAAGTCTCGGGCCATGGCGACGACTTCCGCATCGGTCGCGCTCTCCGGACCGGCTCCACCACTGGCAGGACGGGTGGTGCTGCCGAGCACGGCCGTGACGATGCCGTTGGCGCTGTAGCTGAGATAGCCGTCGGCGTTCGGACCGAATTGGGCTCGGCGCTCGCCGTCGGCGAAGACTTCCTCGGCGCTGACGAAGCGCCACGCTCCGACGAGGTCAGTGATGGTGGTGGTCATGACGGTTCTCCTTCTGGGGATGACGCCGAGGAATCTCCGTCGGGGTGACGGGGACGGCGATACGGGTGCGACCGACCTGGATGAGGTGATGGACGTCGACACGAGTGGCGAGGGCGCTGGCGGAGCGGATGGTCTCGTCGTCGTACTGGGTCGGGCGACTGGTGTGCTGCTGGAGGTGCTCCTGCCAGCTCCCGACGCCGAAGACCTCGACGAGGTGGCTGGGGCTCTCGCGGTCTTGGTAGAGCGTCCAGGTGCGCGCACCGGTACGTCGCCTGCTGTGCTCCACGAGCCGCATCTGCTCGACGAAGACCGTGCGATCTTCCTCGGGGATCTCGTACCGGACGAGCACGAGGGTCTGCCCCAGGGGATCGACGTCGGCGCCCCCATCGGGACCAAGAGGAAACGGGACGGTGAGACGCCGCTTCTCCGCGGTCGGAAGCAGCGGCCACCGCAGTTGTGACGCGGCGACGAGGATCACGAGGGCGCCGGCCGCAGCGATCGTCGCGGGCGCGCCGGTCCAGCTCGCGATGCCGCCGCCGACGACGGCCCCCAGAGCCAGAGCACCGAAGAAGACCATCTGGTAGATCGACAGCCCCCGGGCACGCACCCAGACGGGGAGGAAGGATTCGACGACGCCGTTCACGGTCGCCACGACACCGATCCACGCAGCGCCCACCACGGCGAGCACGGGCAGGGTCACCGCGATGCTCGACGACAGAGCTACCGTCAGGGTGCCGGCGCCGAAGACGGCCGACGAGAGGAGGACGGTGACGTTCTCTCCGATCCTGTCGCGCAGCATCGGGGCGACGAACGCCGCCGCGACGGACCCCGCACCGAGCCCGGCAAGGAGGACCCCGTAGCCGGCGGAGTCGACGCCGAGGCGGTCCGTGGCCACGAGCGGGAGCAACGCGTACAGCACACTCCCCGGCACGACGAAGAGACCGAGCCGCACGAAGAGTCGACGGATGACACCGGAGTGGGAGACGTAGCGCATCCCCGCGCGGGTCGCGTCGACGAACCGCTCGGGCTCGTGTCCGCCCGGGCGGTAGCTGCGCCAGCCGATCAGGACGACCAGGAAGACCCCGAACGACGCGAGGTTGAGACCGAAGACGAACGCCACCCCGAGGCTCGACAGGAGGAGCCCTGCGACGGCCGGCCCGATCGCACGAGCGAGGTTCACGGAGATCGCGCTCAGTGACGCCGCGTTCGGGATCATCGGAGCGGGGACGATCTCGGCCGAGATCGCCTCGTAAGCGGGAAGTTGCACCGCCGATGCCGCGCCGAGCAGCAGTGTGAGCACCAGCAGCAGGTACGACGTCATCTCTCCCGCCGCCGTGAGGGAGACGAGCCCGGCACTGATCACCACCTGCGCGCCCTGCACCCAGATCAGCAGGCGGCGCCGGTTCAGGAGCTCGCCCAGTACCCCGGCCGGGATGCCGAGCAGGAGGACGGGTGCTGACGACGCGGTCTGCACGAGGGCGATGAGCAGCGGCGAGCTCTGCTCCTCGATCAGGAACCATTGCGCCCCCACCGTCTGCATCCAGCTGCCGATGTTGCTGACGAGAGCGGCGATCCAGAGGGCACGGAAGATCGGCACGGTGAACGGCGCGAGCACGCGCACGCGGTCCGCACCGCTCTCGTCATTCGTCGCGATATCGGTCACGGCTCTGGTCCTACCGGCGCGGCCGGTGCCGAGGGGTCTCGAGGACGACCTTGCCGACCGTTCGCCCGGACTCGAGCAGTTCGTGAGCGAGCGCGGCTTCGGCGAGCGGGAAAACGGTGTCGACGACCGCTCTGATGCGGCCCGCCGCGACGAGCGGTATCACGTCGCGAATGACGCCGGCGACGATGGCTGCCTTCTGATGTGCGGGTCGGCTGCGGAGGATCGTCGCGGAGATGCTCGCGCGGCGGGCCAGGAGTTCGCCGAGGTCGAACGTGACCGGCCCGACGGCACCCCCGATGATGACGAGGTGTCCGTCGTCGGCGAGGCACTCCATGTTGCGGCGAAGGTAGGTGGTGCCGACGATGTCCAGGATCGCGTCGACGCCTCGGCCGTCCGTGGCGTCGAGGGTCGCCGCGACGAAGTCGGCGAGGCGGTAATTGACCGCCTCGGTCGCTCCCAGCTCGACTGCGGCGCGCGTCTTCGCTTCACTGCCCGCGGTGGTGATGACTCGCGCGCCGATCGCCGTCGCCCATTGGATGGCGAAGGAGCCGATTCCGCCACCGGCGCCATGGATGAGCACCGCCTGTCCGGCACGGAGACCGGCGATCATGGCGAGGTTCGAGTAGACGGTGCACGCGACCTCCGGCAATGCGGCCGCCTCGATCATGCTGAGGCCGGCGGGGACGGGAATCAGCTGCGCGGCGGGCGCAATGGCCTCTTCGGCGTAACCGCCTCCGGCGACGAGGGCGCAGACCTCGTCACCGAGGCGCCAACCGGTGACCTCGCTGCCGAGCGCGGTGATGATGCCCGCCACCTCGAGGCCGAGCCCCGGTGGTGCGTTCGGAGGCACCGGGTAGTGCCCTCGCCGCTCGAGCAGGTCGGCGTTGTTCACGCCGGCAGCGGCGACTTCGATACGCACGTCGCGCGGACCGGGCTCCGGCCGTTCCACCCGTACGAGGCGGAGGACGTCAGGAGGACCCGGGTGGGTGAAGCGGATCGCGGAGGACATCGAGGTCGTTCTTCCCTTCGGGGTGCGCGCGTGATCGAAGGGGGCTCGTGGCCCCCTCCGATCACGCCGACGGCGGGGTACTGGCCGTCTCAGTGCTCGTCGTAGTGGTCCCCGTGACGGGCATGACGGTGCGAGTCGTGGATGTAGTCGACGTGGTCGCCGTGGTCGACGGTCTCGTGACCGCATCCTTCGCCGTGTTCGTGCGCTTCGATGTCGTGATGCTCGACGTGCTCGTCGTTCGCGGTCATCGCTGATCCTCCGATGCGGCTCAGGCCGTGACGGCGGCGGCTTCGGCCGCGCGTGCCTTCGCGAATGCGGCGATGCTCTGCGCGTAGTGCGGGGTCTCGACCTCGCAGTGGGCGCCGGAGGCGTGCTGGCGGGCGGCCGCGGCGTCTTCGAAGGTCTGGCCGCTGGCGATGATGAACTTCAGGAAGTCCTCGGTCGGGTGGGACGTGACGGTGTTCACGTACCGCAGCTGGTCGCCCTCGAGCTGCTCGATACCGAGCTCCCAGATCACCTGGGTCGTCGTCCACCCGGCCGCCGAATAGACGTCGGAGATCGACACCATCTTGCAGTAGTGCGGGCTCGCGACCTCGTACCGGTACTGCTGGATGACCAGGCCGGCGCCGATCATCTCGACGTTGATCGACATCGGGGTGCCGTCGTCGTCCACGGTGTAGCCGGCGGCCTTGTGGTCGCCGGGGGCGCAGCGCTGGTACTCGTGCGTCGGCAGGGTCTTCAGCCACTGCTCGATGTCGACGTACGCGAAGGGCGCGGTCACGTCGGCGGTGACGACGGCGTGCGAGAGCACGAGGTCGTCGCGAACCATAACGCTCATGGGATGTTCCTTCCAGTTGTGCCGGGTTCCCGGCGGGGATGCGTGACCAGGTGGGCCACTTCGTCGGGTCTGAACCCGCAATCGGAACGTTAGGTTCGGGGTTCACGCGCCCACATCCCCCCGAGGGGTTCCCGATATCGCATGGTGCGAAGGGGGGTGCGAGAGGGTCATGGCCGACCCCCGACCGCCGGTTACGGTGGACGAGTGCTTGCTGATGGCCGACAAGCGCGCCGAATCGGCCTCGACGCGCTCTCAGGGATGGGTGCCGGCCGGTACCACGCGCCCGTTCGCGGCCGGCGGAAGGAGATTCACCAGGTCGAACATGGCCTGGATGCCGCCGCCACGGGCGATCAGGCGGTCACCCTCGTGTTCGGCGACGCCGGCATCGGGAAGACCCGACTGTTGCAGCATGCGCTGGAGCGCGCCACGGAACGCGGCTGGAAGACGATGGTCGTGGCACCCGACGTCGATTCCACGCTGTCCCCCCTCGGCGCACTGATCGGCGCGGCGACGCGCACCGATCCGCCACTCGTCATCAAGGACGACCTGGGCGTGCTGCTGCAGTCTTCGGCCCCGAAGTATTGGCTGACCAGAACCATCGCTGAGGGCCTGGAGACCATGGCGGGTGCGGCCGGAGCGTTGGTCATCGTCGACGACCTGCAATGGCTGGACGCGGGATCGCTCGGCGCCCTGACGGCGCTCATCCACGATCTTCACGGCGTTCCCGTCGTCTGGCTCTTGGCGACCCGGACCGGCGTCTACAGCGAAGCCCATCAGCGCTTTCTCGACGGGGTGAAAGGCTTCGCCGCCATCCTCGACCTCGCCCCGCTCGACAAGACAGCGGTGGACGAGATCGCGCGGGACGCCCTCGGCGGCGAGCCCGGTCCCCGCGTCGAGCACGCCCTCACGCGCACCGCCGGATACCCCCTCCTCGTCCTCGAGCTCCTCCGCGGACTCGAAGAGGAGGGGCTCCTCCGGTCAGCTCGCGGAGTCGTCGACCTCGACGACGAGACGCTCCCCGCACGTTTCGGCGCATCAGCCCGCGACAGGCTTCGCCAGCTCAGCCGGGACGCGCAGAGGATTGCGCAGATCGGAAGCCTCTACGGCAGGGAGTTCCCCCTCAACGGGGTTCTCGACATCCTGGGGCAGACGGCCTCCGCGGCCGCGCCCGCTCTGCAGGAACTCCTCGACCTCGGATTCATCGTCGACACGAGCACGTCCCTCGCCTTTCGGCACGACACCGTGCAAGCGGCCGCCCTTCAGAGCCTCTCGCCCTCGCTTCGACGGGCAATGACGCGCGAAGTGATCCGCCGACGCCTCCAGGCGGGGGAGGGTGTCGGCGCACTCGCCTCGTCGATCCTGTCCGTCGCGGAAGCCGGCGACGACGAGTCGATCGAGCTCTTGTTCCATGCCGCCCAGCGGCTCTCCTCCACGGACGTGCAGGGGGCGGCCGAGTTGGTGATCACCGGCGCGCATCTCACCGCGGGGAGTCCAGCCCACGCCGATCGCGTCGCCGCCATGCTCCCCATCGTCCTCTTGGGAGGACGGGTCGAGGAGGCGATGGAGATCAGTCGCTCCCTCAGGCCACTGCTCACCCCGGATGCGCGCGCGAACATGAGCCTCGCCATCGCGCGTCAGCTCACCGAATCGGACTTCGACGGGGCGATCCGCGAGACCGCGGCCGGGCTCGCGATCCCGGGCGTATCCGACGAGGCACGCGTCGGATTGCTCTCCGTACGCGCCCTGAACTTTGCCAATAAGGCCGACGAGAGGGGCCTCCGCGAGAGCCTGAAGCAGGCGCGTGAGACCTCAGATCCCGACCGGGACGGACGGGCCCTGGCCACCCTCGACGCCACGGAGTCGGTGCTGGTGTTCAACCAAGGCGACTTCGACGAAGCCGAACGGCTGCAGCGCCGGGCGCTCGAGAGCATCTCGCGCCTCGGCATCCCCACCGGTCTCTGGATGCCGGAGGGTCTGTGGCTGGCCTTCATGCGCAACAGCACGGGGCACTGCGCAGAAGCCCTGCGACTGACCGATGAGGGCCTGGCCGAGGCACGCGCCGCGAAGAACGTCATCGCCGAGGCCTACTGGATGATGGTCCGCTCCCGCGTGCTCTACGACGTCGGCCGACTGGACGACGCCCGCGCGCAAGCCGAGACCGTTCTCGAGCTCGGCGAGCAGCTGGGCCTCGGCGACTTCATGAACGCCACGGCCGGAATCGTCCTGCACCGGATCTCGCTCCACACCGGGGACATTCCGCTGCGGGAGCGGGTTCGGCCGCTCGTCCAAAGCCTCGCCGACGGCGTCGGGCTCCGGCGCACCGGTCAGTGGAGCCTTGCGGTGGAGGCACGGGAACGGATGCGCCCGACCGAAGCGTACGAACACTCTCAGCTGGCCATCGCGACTCTGCGCGAGGCGACTCCCTCGATGACGACCCCCGCGGATTTCTCAGACGACTTCGTGCTCGCCGCCATCTGTCGAGAAGCCGGCGACCTCGACGCGGTCGACGTCGTCGTCGAGGTCGCGCAGCACCGGGCCGCCCAGAATCCCGACAACGTCTTCGTCGCGGCGCTCGCACGCGCGGCGCGCGGCATCCGCGACGGTTCGGCCGACGATCTTCTCGCCGCGGCCGAGCTGCTCAGACACGAATGCCGCCCCTTGGTGACGGGCACCCTCTTCGAGGCCGTCGGAGACTTCTCGGAGAATCGGGAACAGGCGACGAAGGCTCTCACCCAGGCGATGCAGTCTTACGCGACGTGCGGTGCGACCCGCGATGTCACTCGCGTGCTCAAGAGCCTGAGGAGCAGGGGGGTCCATCAACGACCTGCCGGCACCGCCGAGACCAGTGGGGGAAACGGCCTGTCCCTCCGCGAGCAACAGGTCGCGGCTTTCATCTTCTCGGGGCTCACCACGCAACAGATCGCCGACGAGCTCCTGGTGTCCCCGCACACCGTCGTCACCTACATCCGCCACATCTACGCCAAGTGGGGCGTCAATACAAGACGTGAAGTGGCGCAGCAGTATGCCCGGTTCCGCGGCCGTGGCTGACGCCGGCGGAGAGACGTCATGACCGATCCCTCACCGTTCGGGCTGTTGCTCCGGTCGCTCCGGGTCGAACGGAATCTCACCCTGGAAGCCCTGTCGGCGGCCTCGGGCGTCAGCGTTCGCACCATCGGCGACCTCGAGCGGGGCGTCAGCACGTCGCCCCAACGCCGCACCGTCGATGCCCTGGCCGAGGGCCTGGGCCTGGACGTCGCCGCTCGCCACGCGTTCCTCCGCGCCGCCCGGGCGCGCGTCCGCGTCGTCGACTCCCCCGAGGCGCCCGGCGCCATCCCGCCCCATCGCGTGTTCGACTTCTCGGGTCGGGAGCGCGAGATCCGGGACGCGCTCGACGTCCTCGAGGGCGAACCGCCCTCCGGTCGTCCCCGCCCCGCGCTCGTCATCAGTGGCGCCCCCGGCATCGGCAAGACCACCGGCGCCGTCGAGATCCTCGCTCGCGGACGCACCGCGGACCTCCCCACGGTCTTCGTCGGCCTGGACGGCTTCAACCCGTCCCCGTTGACGCCCCTGCAGATCATCACGGCGATGCTCCGCCAGTTGCCCGGGTCGGAGCAGAAGCCGCCGACCGACCTCGACGGGGCAGCAAAGCAATGGCGTGCCGCCGTCGACGCCTCCCCCGTTCGCGTTCTGCTCGACAACGCGGCCAACGAGGCACAGGTCCGACCGATCCTCTCGATCTGCAGCGGCGACGTCGTCGTGGTGACGTCGCGTCGGAGCCTGGCCGGACTCGAGGGCGTGCGACGACTGCGCTTCGACCCCCTGCAGCGCGACGCCAGCATCGCCCTGCTCCGCCACCTCATCCCGCAGGCCGGTGCCGACCTCGACGCTCTGGACGAGATCGCGGGCCTCTGCGACGACATCCCCCTCGCCCTCCGCGTGGTCGGCAGCCGAATCGCGAGCCGGCCGTCGTGGAACGTCGAGGACCTCCTGTTCAGGCTGCGGACGGCCGAGGACAGGCTGCGGCTCCTCGTCGCCGGAGATCTCGCGGTCGAATCGGCCATCTCGCTCTCGTACGAGGAACTCGACCCCCGCACGGCCGCCCTCTTCCGGTGGATCTCCCTCATCGGCGGGAAGACCTTCGGCGCGCACCTGGCGGCGGCGGCGGTCCGCTCGACCGACGTCGCGGAGGTCGAGGTGCGCCTCGACGACCTCACGGATCTCGGCCTGCTCGAAGCGCGCGGCGGTGATCGCTACCGACTGCACGACCTCATGCGCCTGTTCGGCGTGAACAAGCTGCGGTCCACCGTCGGGCCGGACGAGATTGAGAGACGCCGTGCGCACATCCGCACCTGGCTCCTCGGAACCCTGGAGCGGGCCGGAGCCTGGTACGAGCCGAACAGGGAACCCCAGGTCGGCGGCAGCACCGGGCGGGTGTTCGTCGACGCCGACGACGCGGCGACGTGGATCCGGGCAGAGGCGGAGCACTGGTGGCCCGCGTACTCCGAGGCCGCCGAACTCGGCGAGGATGCCACGGTCGTCGATGTCGCCGATGCATTGCACTGGTACTCCGACGTCTGGCTCGCCTGGGGGAATTGGCATCCGTTCTTCTCGCTCGCCGTGGCCGCCGCCCGGAATCTCGGTGACGCCGCGATGGAGGCGACGCACCTCGGATACCTCGCGTGGGCCGAGATCGTGGAGACGGGGGATCGTGAGCGCGCGGTGTTCACCGGACGCGCGGCGCTCGAGGCGGCGCAACGCGCCGGCGACGCCACTCAGGAGGGGTGGGCAAACTACTACGTGGGATGGGCGAGCTGGCTCCTCAATCGGGCCGCCGACGCCGCGATCGCCGCCGATCGGGCGGTCGACGCGTTCTCACGCTCGGACGACAGGGCCGGCGTGGAGAATGCGCAGCTGCTCGCAACGATGATCCATAACACGCGAGGGGAGCATTTCGCCGCGATCGAGCGGATGGAGGCCACTCTCGCGCGCATCCAAGCCGACCCCGAGGCCGACAGCTTCCTCAATCTCATCACCCAGTACGCCGCCTACCTGGACCTCGTGGATGCCTATATCGCGGTCGGCCGCCATGACGACGGCATCCGCGCGGGGGCGATCGGCATCCGGATCGCCCGTGCGCTGAAGGACGACATGAGGGTCGCCCTGATGATGCGTCGTCACATCCGGGCGCTCATCGCCGCCGGCGAATCGGCGGCGGCGATGGCGGAGGTGGACGAGGCGCTCCGTCTCCTGGGCCCGGGCAGCAGCGAGGCCTTCGTCTTCGCGCGGTTCCGGGCGGAGATCGCCCAACTCCTCGAGGGCCGGGAGCTCCGCCCGAACCCGGACCCGCGCGGTTCTCGCGAGGCGCCGTAGCTTCTGCCGTCGGCGTCAAAGGGGAAGCGAGTCGCCGAGCTGCTGACCGTAGCGGGCGATGGATCGGCCCACGGGGAGCCTGTCGCGGTTGTACACGGCGAGCGCGTCGCGAACGGACAGCTCGCTGCTCAGCAGGTCCACCAGCGCCATGGCGTCACCGGCGGCTTTGGCCGCCCCCATCGCCGTGTGCGGCCGGACGACCACCGCGGCGTCGCCGACGAGGGCGACGCGGTCCGCGGACATCCGCGGCGTGACGTAGTCGTAGATGGCCTGCAGGAACGGGCGCGGCTCGGCGGCGACGGCCTGCGCGAAAGCCTCGGGCAGTTCGGATGCCGCGGCCGCGACGAGCGCGTCGCGGAGACCGGCCGGAAGGTCGCCGGGGGCGAGGGAGCTGCTCGTCGCGGCGTGCCCGCACGCGACCATGAGGGTCTTCAGACCGTCGAGCGGGAGGGACCGGTACCAGACCCAGTTGTATCGGCGCAGGCCGCGACCGGTCTCACCGTCAGGTCCCGGGACGAGGTAGCCCAGCATGTGGGAGCGTGACGCGGTGAAGAAGGCGAACCGTTCCAGGAGCGTCTCGGCCGAGGGGTCCGGAAGCGCGGCCTCGGGCACGAGGCCCCGCCACGTGACGTAGCCGACGTAACGGTTGGCGGACTGCCCGTCCGCCACGGCCTCGCGGACGACGGAGTTGAGACCGTCAGCCCCGACGACCAGGTCGAAGGAGAGATTCCTGCCGTCGTCGAGCTGGACCACCGCGCGCGCGTCCTCTGACCGCACGGACGCGACCGCGCTTCCTTGCAGATGGCTTCCGTCGGGGAGGACTCCGCGGAGCCCCTCGTAGAGGTAGTCCCACGACAGCTGGGTCTGGGGTGTCGGGTCGCGGGAGAGGACGTCGCCGCGCCGGTCGAGCGTGATGCGTTCGCGGGCCTCGACGCCCGATCGTGTGACGGCGGTCAGCCCCAGGCGGGTGAGGATGTCGAAGAGGTCCTGCTGCCCGACGAGTCCCGCGCCGCGACGCGCCAGTCCGGTGCGCGACCGTTCGAGGACCGTCACGTGGTGGCCGACCCGGTGCAGCAGCGCCGCGGTGAACAGGCCGCCGAGGGAACCCCCGACCACCCCCACGTGCAAAAGTTTCGTCGTCATCCTCTGCCTCCTGAACGCTGCGTGGGGCGACGGTAGCCCCGCGCGATCGCGCTCCGCTTCGACGTTCGACGGAAGTTGGCGCACTCCGTCTCAGGCGCGGCCCGTCGCTTCCCAGAGCCGGATGAGCTTCAGCGCGACGTGGAGCGTGCTGCGCTTGACGCCGTCGGCGAGAGCCTCGCGAACCACGTCCGGCATCCGTTCGAGGCGGTAGTACAGCGTGGTGCGGTGGACGAAGAGGATCTCGCAGGCCGCCACGACATTCGCGCCCACGTCGAGATACGTCTCGATGGTGTGCCGCTGACTGTCATCGGTCTGCCGGTAAAGGGCGTACGCGGCGGGTGAGATGACGTGGAGGTGCGCGGGGTTCGCGGACGCGGATGCCAGGAGCAGCCACCCGCCCAGCTCGCTGGCGTCGGCGACGGGGTGGAACTGGGGCAGGGTCGCCGCGAGCGAGGCCGCGATGGCCGCCTCCTCGGCGGCGCCCCGCACGTCGTCCGCCTCCCGTGCCGGTGAGGCCGTGCCGATCCCGAGAACACGGATGCCGTGCTTCGCGGCCTCGTGGAGGACGACGTCGTCGACGTCTCGGCCGACGGGCGGGCCGGCCAGCATCACCATGCCCGCGCGCAGGGCGAGGAAGTGGAGGGCGAGCGGTCGCAGGTGCGTGACGTGTCGCGCGAAGGCGATCCTCTGGACGTCGGTGACCGCCGCGTCGACGAGCAGCGCCCGAACGACGGAGCCCTGGTCGCGGTTCAGCCATCGCTGCTGAAGCGCGCGGGTGTAGGCCGCGCGCCGCACGTTCTCGTCGTCGTCCAGCAGATCGCGCAGCACCGAATCGCGGTCCGGACCCCGGTCCTCGCTCAGCAGTTCCCGCACGAGGACGGATGCCGCGTCGAGGGCTTCGAAGTCGAGTGGGGAGAGCGCGCGTTCCGCGTCGGTCCGGACGGAGATGTGCGCGAGGGTCACGCCTCGGTCTTCCACGGGCACGACGACCCGCGACTCGGGCGAGCGGCCCCCGGCCCCGCTCTCGAGGGCGGAGGGATGCGGCGCGCCTTCACGGACCGCGACCGGACGCCCCAGGGACGCGGTGAGCTGATCGGCGATGTTCTGCAGGCTGACGGGTGCAGTCGTGGCGTTCGGGGTGGCGCGCACGGGGGCTCCTCTCCGGGCGGGTTCATCATGCGGCGTCCGCGTCGACAACCGCCGACGCGGGCCGCACCGAGATCGAGTCACCCCATCCGACCGCCTCGCGCGCGGAAGAACCAGGAAGAAAGCAGGCAGAACTGCGCCGTCGAAGAGGCCCGCGCGTGAGGAGCACATCCACCGCGACACGTCTCCGACTCCTGTCGGAAGGCCGGGGCGGTTCTCGTTCCTAGATTCGTCTGAGCACGAGGAGGACGACCACGAGGGATCTCATGACAACAGGCACCACGGTCGTCCTCGTGCACGGCGCGTTCACGGACGCCTCCAGCTGGTGGCCCGTGGTCCTCCGTCTCCTCGGGGCCGGGCACCGGGTGCTCGCGCCGCCCGTCTTCGGCCGCAGCTTCGACGGCGATTGCCTCTACATCCGCGCCTTCGTCGAGCGCATCGACGGAGAGGTCCTCCTCGTCGGCCACGGCTACGGAGCCGCCGTCATCACCGTGGCGGGAGACGCCTCGAACGTGACCGGGCTGCTCTTCGTCGCGGGGTACGCCCTGGAACGGGGAGAGTCCGTCGGCGAGATGGCCGGCGCGTTCGCCGCCGCCGACGTCGACGAGCACCTGGTGCCCGCGATGTTCCGGGACGAGAGCGGCTGGCCCGGCACCGAGGTCACGGTCGCCGTCCCCTCCTTCCCCGCCATGCTGGCCGAAGGACTTCCCGCCGATGAGGCGTCGGTGCTCGCCGTTTCGCAACGCCCGATCGCCGTATCCGTGCTCGATGAACGCGCCCCGGCCGCCGCCTGGCACGCCAAGCCCAGCTGGGGAGTCGTCTCCACCGAGGATCGGACGGTCCCTCCCGACGTGCAGCTCTTCGGCTACCGGCGGGCCGGATGCCGCGAAGTCGCCGCCTTCGACGCGCCCCACCTCGTCACACAGACCCACGCCGCTGAGATCGTCCGGTTCATCGAGACCATCCTCGACGAGATCGCCGCCGATGGCTGACCCGCAGGCCGTTCCTCCCGCCGCCGAGAAACCCGCGGGCTGGACCTCGGGGTTCGCGCCCCTGGCCGTTCCGATCTTCCGGCTCGTCTGGCTGGCATCCATCGTCAGCAACATCGGGAGCTGGATGCAGACCGTCGGCGCGCAGTGGCTGCTCGTCGAGTCGAACGGTTCCGCGCTCGTCGTCGCCCTCGTTCAGACGGCGTCGGCGGCGCCCGTTCTGATGTTCGCGATCCCCTCCGGCGTGATCGGCGAGTTCCTCAACCGGCGCCTCGTCCTCCTGTACTCGCAGGTGATCCAGTTCGTCATCGTGCTCGCCCTGGCCTACCTGACCTGGATCGGCGAGACCACCCCGGTGATCCTGCTGGCATCCACCTTCGTCCTCGGCACGATCTCCGCCATTCAGCTTCCCGCGTTCCAGGCGCTCGTGCCCGACATCGTCCCGCGCAACCTCCTCGTCGACGCCGCCAGCCTGTCGTCGATCGGGGTGAACATCGCGCGCGCCGTCGGCCCGGCCATCGCGGGTCTGGTCGTCGCGCAGTCGGGGGTCGTCGCGGTCTTCCTGCTGAACGCCGCCTCCTTCGTCGTCTTCCTCGGCGTCCTCTTCTTCTGGAAGACCTACCGCCCACCCGTCGGACGCCACGAACCCTTCATCGACGCGACGCGGGCGGGCATCCGGTACGTGCTGCACTCGCGGATCGTGCGGCTCATCCTCCTCCGGCTCGCGATCTTCCTGGTGCCCGCGAACGCGCTGTGGGCACTCCTCCCGACCATCGCGAAAGAATCCCTGCACCTCGACGCGGACGGATACGGACTCCTCCTGGCCGCGCTCGGCGCGGGGTCCATCATCGGCGCGTTCGTCCTGCCCTGGGCCCGGCGCGTCGCCGCGTTCAACGGGGTCATCCTCGCTTCCTCCGCCGTGTTCGGCGCCGGGCTCGTCATCCTCGTCCTCTCACCGTCGCTCTGGATCACGTTCCCCGTACTCGTGGCGACGGGGCTGGCATGGATCGGCGTGATCGCGACGATCAACGGCACCGTGCAAGCCTTCCTCCCGGTGTGGGTGCGGACGCGCGGACTGTCGTTCTACCAGCTCGTCCTGTTCGGCGGCACCGCAATGGGCTCGACACTGGCGGGCATCGCCGCCGCCGTGTGGGGATCCGGGATCGTCGTCGTCATCTCCGGCATCCTGTGTCTCCTGGGGGCCCTGTCGCTCCTTGCCTGGCCCCTCCCGAAGACCGCCGGGATCGGCCGCGACATCGTCGAGGTCCCCGGCGTCCACGACGAGCCCCGGGACGACGGCCGCGACGATGCCGCCGTGCTCGTCCTCATCCGCTACGCCGTCCCGCCCGACGCTCGCACAGAGTTCGTCGCCCTGATGGCCCAGGTCAAGCAGACCCGCCTGCGCACGGGCGGCCGCGCCTGGCGGCTGTACACGGACGTCGAGGACGCGGACGTCATGGTCGAGGCGTACACCGTCGGATCGTGGCGGGAGCACGTGAGCCAGCACGAGGGCCGGACGACCGAGTTCGACGGGGAGCTGATCGCCCGCGCCTGGGCGATGAGCACCACGGCACCGGTCGCGACGCACTTGCTTGAGGTCTCGCGGGCACCGGATCATCCTCACCATCGCCGCGACGACGCCGGAAACGGGGCGTGACCGGCGTCCCCCGGCCGACAGGACGGATGTCGACAACGTCACGACGGAAGTCGAAGAACCGTCGTCGACACCGTCGCTACATTCGCCTCACCGTCCTGAGGAGCAGCCGTGATCCCGATCGAAGCCCCGAGCCCGCCCACCGTCCCCCTTCGCCTCGCCGCCGAGTTCGCCGGCACGTTTCTTCTGGTGCTCGGAGTCATCGGTGCCGCCGTCTTCAGCGCGTCCGTGCCCACGAGCGACGGCAACCCCGGCATCGGCTTCCTCGGCGTCGCCCTCGCCCTCGGGTTGACCGTCGTCGGCGGGGCCTACGCGTGGGGCCCCGTGTCCGGCGGCCACTTCAACCCCGCGGTCACGCTCGGCGTCGCCGTGGCGGGGCGATTCGACTGGCGGCTCGTCGGCGGCTACGTCGTCGCACAGATCCTCGGCGGCGTCGCGGCATCGTCGGTCGTCGTCGCGGTCGCCTCCGGCGGTCCCGGCTCCTTCCTCTCCACCGCCCTCGGTCACGGGTTCGCGTCGACGGGCTGGGGCGACCTGTCACCGGGCGGCTTCTCGCTGGGGTCCGCATTCCTCGTCGAGGTCGCGACGACAGCGGTGTTCGTCGGAGTCATCCTCGGCGTCACCGGCCGCCGAGGGGACCACGTCACCGCGCCGCTGGCCATCGGCCTGTCACTGACGCTCATGGCCCTCATCGCCATCCCCGTCTCGAACGGGTCCTTCAACCCGGCCCGCTCCATCGCCACCGCGATCTACGGCGGACCGGTCGCCCTCGAGCAGCTGTGGATGTCACTGGTGGCTCCCACGTCCGGCGCCGTCATCGCCGGGCTCGTCGCCCTCGCCCTGTCCCGAGCGTCGGGCGAGCGCGCGACCTGATCACCGGGGAGGGAAGCAGCGATGGACGAATTCACACGCGCCACCTACACCGCCATCGAGCGGCTCGAGTTCGAGCTGATCGTTCGCGACTTCATCACGGTCCTCAACGAAGGATCGACACGGGAACTGCACGCGTTCCTCGCCGACGACGTCCACTACCGCCCCTCCGCTCAGCTCACCGTCTACGGCAGATCGGACGTCGTCGCGATGATCGAGGCCATCAAGCGCACCTTCCAGGAGTGGCGCGTCTTCCTGGTGAGCGTGGCCGTCACCGGCGACGTCGTCCTCGCCGAGCAGTCCATGAGCCTGCGACTCCCCGGCTGCGAACCGCACCTCGTGATGGGCTTCGCGAGCTTCCGCCTGCAGAACTCCCGCATCTCCGCGTGGCATCAGATCCACGCCTGAGCCCCCTCAGCCGCGGCGGAAATCTCCGTCATCTGTCTGAGGAGGCGGCGACCCCCGGAGAGTGGGCTGGACGGGCCGGGACCTCACGGCGTCCCGAGCCCGAAAGGAGCCTCCTCCGTGGAAGAGAACGACACCCGTCCCCCGCACCACCAGTCCCCCTCGCTGGGAAACCCCGACCTTCCGCCGGAGGGTGAGTCGAACACGGTCGACGACCCGGCGAGCCTGACGATGACCGGTCCCCAGAACCCGGTCATCGCGAGCCAGTTCCCCAACCAGATCGACGCCCCCGGAACCGACGTCTCCACGCAGGCGTTCTTCTGGTCGTCGTTCAACATCTCGCCGCGGCGGGTGCAACGCGGCGGCTGGGCGCGCGAGCTCACCAAGCAGGACTTCGCGATCTCCGACGAGATCGCCGGAGTCAACATGTACCTGGAGCCGGGCGGGATCCGCGAGCTGCACTGGCATCAGACCGCCGAATGGGCGGTCATGACCCGGGGCCGCTGCCGCGTCACCACCATCAGCCGCTCCGGGCTTCCCAGCGTCGAAGACGTGGAGGAGGGGGACCTCTGGTTCTTCCCCGGCGGAACTCCGCACTCGCTGCAGGGCCTCGGGCCCGACGGCGCCGAGTTCGTCCTCGCCTTCGACGACGGGGAGCAGTCGGAGTCGAACACCCTGCTCCTCACCGACTGGTTCGCCCACACTCCCCCCGACGTCCTGGCGAAGAACTTCGGGGTCGCGCAGGAGGTGTTCGCCGACATCCCGCTCCACAACCTCTGGATCTTCCCCGGCGACGAACCCGGCGACCTCGCCAAGGACCAAGCCGACGCCGGCGTCGAGTGGGGCGCATCGGAGCCCATCATCTTCCGCCTCTCCCGGTCCCAGCCGCTGCACAAGAACTCGGGCGGCAGCATCCAGATCGCCGACAGCACCAACTTCCCCTTGTCGCAGACGGTGGCCGCCGCGCTGGTGACCATCGAGCCCGGATCGATGCGCGAGCTCCACTGGCATCCCCACGCCGATGAGTGGCAGTACTACCTCCGCGGCTCCGCCCGGATGACGGTGTTCAACACCGGCCCGCACGCGAACACCACCGACTTCCGCGCAGGCGACGTCGGCGTGGTGCGGAAGAACTTCGGCCACTACGTCGAGAACACCGGGGACGACGTCCTCCAGTTCCTCGAGGTGTTCAAGGCACCGAAATACGAGGAGATCTCGCTGGCGAACTGGCTCAGCCACGTGCCACCCTCCCTCCTCGCCGCTCACCTCAACATCGACGAGGCGACCCTCGCGACGTTCCCGCGGGGCACCCAGGGCATCACTCCCCTGCGCGCCTGAGCGTCGCGCGCGGGGGGAAGGTAGTCCTCACAGGGCCACCACACCGCGTGTCTCCGCTCGTATCTTGGGCACAAGGACAGCGACGAGCGGAGGCACCGGTGAACGCCAGACGAAGCACATTCGGCACTGACCAGCCTCGTACCGACGACGTCGACGGCAGGGCGTCCCTCGTCGCCCAGCTCGTGGACACCGATCCCGAGCGCCGCCGGGAGTCCCTGCGTGCCGCCCGCAGCCGTCGATGGATCGACGTGTACGGCGACGTCGTCGTCCGCGCGGTCGTCGTCGACGGAGCCCCGGCATCGCGGGAGGAGCTCGTCCATACGCTGTCGGTGTCGGGGCGTGGCCACTCGCTCGTTCTCGAGGACGGTGACGCGATCCTCGTCGTCACCTCGCCCGGGCGAAGCGACCTCGACGTGGACGGGTGGATCCGGGACGCCGCCGCGCGCGCCGGCACGCGCGTCATCGGAGCCATCGGTTCGGCCGGGCTGCGCACCGACGAGCAGGATCTGCAGCGGGCGGCGGACGATGCACGCGCCACGACCGAGCTTCTCGTGCTCGTGGGCGGGGATGCCATCGGAACCACGCGTGCCGAAGATCTCGGGGTGTGGCGACTGCTGCACACCATGAGCGGCTCGCCCGACCTCGTGGCCGCCGCCTCGCCCGCGGCGGACGAATTGTGGCGCGCCCCCGACCCGATGCGCAGGACCACGGTCGAGGCGTACCTCGACTCGGGATGCAACGTCGCCGTCGCGTGCCGGGCTCTCTTCATCCACCGGACGACGCTGTACTACCGGCTGGAGAGCATGCCCGAGACCGTGCGGGACGCGCTCGCCGACGGCCTGCAGCGGAGCACTCTCCACCTCGGGCTGAAGCTCCTGCGCCTCTGGGAGGGGAAGAACCGCCCCGACGCCGTCCCGCCGTCGCCCGGTGCCACGATCACGCCGATACGGCCTCGACAAGCGTCGAAACGCGCCTCGCACCCCGTGCTCTAGGTTCGGACCGTGAGCACCTCCTCCTCTCGACGCGTCCCCATCGAAGCGCAGAAAGTCGACGCGCCGCTGACATCCAGCGCGACCTTCCTGGTCGTCGAGGTCGCGGCGGGCACGGACGCCGCGGACACCGTGCGCGACACCATCAGCGGAATCGACGACCTCATCAAGAACGTCGGTTTCCGCGATCTCGACGCGCAACTGTCGTGCACCGTGGGGATCGGAGCGCGCGTCTGGCCGCGGCTCACCTCGAAGCCCCTTCCGGTCGGGCTGCACCCGTTCACCGAGGTCGCCGGGCCGAAGCACACGGCCCCCAGCACCCCGGGAGACCTGCTGTTCCACATCCGGGCCAACCGGCAGGACCTCACGTTCGAGCTCGAACGCCAACTCCTCGGCGCCCTCGGAGGCGCGGTGACCGTGGTGGATGAGACGACCGGCTTCCGGTACTTCGACGTGCGCGACCTGCTCGGCTTCGTCGACGGGACCGCGAACCCGGTCGGGAACGCCGTCGCGGAATCGACGCTCGTCGGCGACGAGGATCCGGGCAACGCGGGCGGCAGCTACGTCGTCATCCAGAAGTACCTGCACAACCTCGACAGCTGGCATGCCCTGACGACCGAGCAGCAGGAAACCATCATCGGCCGGAAGAAGGCCGACAACGTCGAGCTCGACGATGCGACGACCGGTCAGAAGTCGCACAAGACGCTGTCCACCATCGTGGTCGACGGGGTGGAGCACGACATCCTCCGCGACAACATGCCCTTCGGCAGTCCCGGGGCGTCCGCCTTCGGCACGTACTTCATCGGCTACTCGCGGTACCTGTGGGTCACCGAGAAAATGCTCCAGCGGATGTTCATCGGCGACCCGCCCGGAATGTACGACCGGATCCTCGACTTCTCCGAAGCGGTCATGGGCTGCACGTTCTTCGCGCCCTCCGCGGACTTCCTCGGCGGTCTCGCGGACGATCCCGGACCGGCATCCCCGTCGGGGCCGATGTCCGTGGACGAGTATCTCGGACTGGACGACACGTCGTCCCCGACCCCGTAGTCGCCCGTGCATCGCGCGGCCCCGTGGGTACCGCGAGGGCCCGCGGCGGGCGGCGCAGCGGCATGTCCAGATTCGGACCAGATATGGCCGAACCCTTCCTCACCGCGGAGGCGACGGCGATTCCATAATGACTGCATCGTGGTCTGGTGACGAGCAGGGGGTGACGCGGTGGCGGGTAACGGACCGCTCGCGGAGTTCCTCACCTCACGACGCGAACAGCTCCAACCCGAGGATGTCGGCATCCCGCGAGAGCGCGGACGACGGGTGGCGGGCCTTCGCCGCTCCGAGGTCGCGGGACTCGCCGGTATCAGCGTCGACTACTACCTGCGGCTCGAGCAGGGACGCGATCGGCAACCGTCCGCCCAGGTGCTCGGCGCGCTGAGCCGTGCGCTCCTCCTCGACCGTGTCGCGGACACCTACATGTACCGCATCGTGCAGTCCACGGGCGGTCGGCAGCGCTCCCCCCACCCGGCGGACCCCTCGGATGCCGCCGAGATCCTGCGCGCGTGGGGGGATGCGCCCGCCTACATCACGGACGCCCATCACGACATCATCGCCGTGAACAGCGGGGCCACCGCCGTCGCCCCCGACTACCTGCGTGTGGGACGGAACCTCCTGCTCGACGTGTTCGCCGTGTCGGAGAGCGCCTACGACGACGAGAGTTGGAACGACACCGCTCGGCGGCTCATCGCCGCGCTCCGTTTCCAGGCCGACGCCTCCAGCCCGCGGCTGCGGGAGATCCTCGGCATCCTCTCGGTCGAGCATCGCAAGTTCCGCCAGCTCTGGTCGCTGGGCGAGGCGTTTCCGCAGACCACCGGCGTCACCCTGAGCCACATCGATGCGCACGGGTGGGTCGACCTGCGGTGGCTGACCCTCGACGTCCCCGGGGAGGTCGGCCACTTCGTCACGACCTTCTACGCGGATGCCGGGACCCCGGGCGCGGACGCGCTCGCCGACATCGCCGCGCGGGCGCGGGATCACTCGGCGATGCGACCGTTGGCCACGATGGATGCCAGCCTGGCGAGCCGGGCCTCCGACTCCGCGTCGACACCCGCCAGCATCATGAGAGCGTCCGCCTGAGTGTCGTCGATCCACTCTTCCCGGTAGGCCAGGGTCACGTCGCCGACGGGCGTTCCGAGGAATCTGGCCACGCCCTGTCGTGCCGGCGCTTTCTCGTCCGCCCACGCCGCGGAGAAGGTCGCGCTCGTCGCCGACAGCTCCCCGACCAGGTGACGGAACGGGGCGTCCTCGTGGTGGTGGTCGAGGGACTCGCGCAACATCGCCGCGACCTGGCCCGCCAGGACGTCCCAGCAGGCGGCGCCGGCGTACCCGGCGGAGTCGACGAACGTGTACCGGGCGAGATTCGTCCCCTCCACGAAGCCCGGTGAGAGGGCGCGGGCCAGCGCGTTGGATGCCACGACGGTGAGGTGTCGATCCCGGACGAGGACGGGGACCCCCTCGACGGACTCGACCAGCGCGCGCGCCGTCTCCGGACGGTGATCGTCACGACTCATGCGGCCAAGCTACTTTCCTCGCTGGGGCGGTGCGTGGTCCCCCGGGGGCCACCCTCACCGGCCTCCCGGGGGTCAGATCGGCGGCCGTTCGGCGACACCATCCCCGGTGGTCTGGAACCTCTTCTGGTAGTCCGACGGCGTCGTGCCGTAGCGGGCGACGAAGGCGCGACGGAAGGCGACCGCGCTCGGATACCCGGCAGCGAGAGCCGTCTCCGAGACCGCGCGCCCCTCTTCCAGGAGACCGAGCGCGAAGTCCAGGCGCATCGACCCCGCGAACTCGGTCGGCGTCATCCCCATCTCGTCTCGGATGACGCGAGTGAGATGACGGATGCTGATGTTGGCGTGGCCGGCGAGATCGCGCAACGACGTCGGACGTGTCGGATCGCTCGCGACGTACTCGGCCACCGCGCGGGCCACGCTCGTCCGCGGGGGGCTCAGGCGCGCGGAGGCGGAGAACTGGGACTGCCCTCCCGATCGGCGCATGTAGACCAGGAGCAGTTGGGCGACGGATCGAGCGACATCGGCGCCGAAGTCCTCCTCCACGATCGCCAGCGCGAGATCGATGCCGGCGGCGACGCCGGCCGACGAGTAGACGTCACCGTCTTTCACGAAGATCGAGTCGGGGCGCACGTTCACGGCGGGGTACATGCTCGCCAGGGCGCCGGTGAACTTCCAGTGCGTCGTCGCCGCCTTCCCGTCCAGCAGGCCCACGGCGGCGAGCGCGAACGCCCCGCTGCAGATCGAGGCGACCTTGGCCGCGCGCTCGGCGAGGGCGAGCACCGCCTGACGGACCTCGGGAGCGTCATAGACGCCGGGGGCGATCTCGCTGCCCGGGAGGATGACGAGGTCCAGCGGCTCGTCGCCCCGGGCGGGACCGTCGACGCCCACCCGCAGCCCCATCGACGTGGTCACGTCACCGCCGTCCGGGGAGAAGAACAGCACCTCGTAGCCGTCCACCCGCTGGTTGGCTTCGGTGAACACCTCGGCCGGCCCGATGAAGTCGAGTGCTTTGACCCCCTCGAACAGCAGGATGCCGACCCGCTTGCGCCTCTTCATCGGCGTGGCCGGATGCCGGGTCGTCGAGCGCGCGTCCTCATGACGTCATCATCTCCCAGGGGGACCACGGGAGAAGCCCGAGGATCGCGAGCGGTCAGTAGTCTGTGCGCTTCTCGACCTCGATGTCGACCTCGGTCGCATCCGTGGCCCAGGACGCCAGCGTCGACCGCAGCTGGCGGAGCACCCATTCCGGGGGCAGCTGCTCGGAACCCGCCTCGAGCGATGCGAGCTGAGCGATGCGCTCGTCGACCGTCCCGCTCAGGTCGGCGGGGACGGGCTGGTTCGTCTCGGACATGGGGCTCCTCGATCCGGTCGTCACGTCATCACCGCGGGCACTCCGCGGCGCGACGTGCAGTCACCCTATGGGACGAGGTCGAGGTGTGTCTTCGGCGAATGTCGAACATCGCCGAGACCTCGACGTCTCGTCGATTGGTTGACCGGGATCAGTGCTGGTGGGCGGATCCGACGGCGCCGATCACCGAGTGATGACCGGCGCCGACGAGGATGGCGCCCCTCCCGGGGACATCGATGACGGCGGTGCAGTCGCGCGGGACGTCGGCCTCGAGGCGCACCGTGTCGCCGTCGAGCTCCCAGCGCACGCGAATCGTCCCGTGCGGTGATTCGAGCGAGGACTCGGCCCACGTCAGACCGCCGCCGATGAGCGGGGCGATGGAGATCTCGCGGTAGCCCGGGGCCAGTGGCGCGATGCCGGCGATGCGGCGATGCAGGAAGTCGGCGACGGCTCCGAGGGCGTAGTGGTTGAAGCTCGTCATCTCGCCCGGGTTGACCGTTCCGTCGGGAAGCAGCGAGTCCCAGCGCTCCCAGATCGTCGTGGCGCCGAGTGTCACCGGACGCAGCCACGACGGGCTCTCCGTCTGCATCAGGAGAGCGAAGGCGACGTCCGAGTGCCCCGAATCGGCCAGCGCGTCCAGCACGTAGGGGGTGCCCGCGAATCCCGTCGAGATGCGGTGATCCGACGCCGCGACGAGGTCCGCCAGGCGGTTCCCCGCACGCTCGCGATCCTCCTCGGCGAGGAGATCGAAGACGAGCGCGAGAGCGTAGACGGTCTCGCAGTCGCTGCGGACGATTCCGTCGGTCACGTAGTGCGCACGGAAGGCGTCGCGGACCCGAGAGGCGAGAGCGGCGAACCGTGCGGCATCCGCGGTCTCGCCGATGACCTCGGCGGTGCGCGCGACGGTCGAGAGCGTCCGATACGCGCACGCCGTCGCGACCACGCCGGGATCCGCGCGGGCGTCGGCGGGCCTGTCGGGCGGGGCGGACGGATCGAGCCAGTCGCCGAACTGGAACCCGGTGTCCCACAGCCCGGTCGGCGAGAGGAGCGCGGCGATGCGGTCGGCGTGCGCCGTCATAGAGGCGTACTGCCGATCGAGGACCCCGCGGTCGCCGTACGCACGCCACACCGCCCACGGAACCCACACCGCGGCATCCCCCCAGATCGCCGTGTCGGTCGCGGGAAGACCGCCGTACGCGGGGTCGTACTTGAGGATGTCCGGCGCCACGTGCGGCACACGTCCGCCGGCGAGCTCCTGTTCGACGGCCACGTCGCGCAGCCAGTCGGACAGGAAATCGTTCGTGTCGAACAGGAAGCAGGCCGTCTCGGCGAACACCGCGATGTCGCCCGTCCATCCCAGACGCTCGTCGCGCTGGGGGCAGTCGGTGGGCACGTCGACGAAGTTGCCGCGCATGCTCCACACCACGTTCTCGTGCAGGCGGGACAGCAGAGGGTCGGAGCACGAGAACTCCCCGATGCGGTGCATGTCCGACCCGATCACGACGGCCTCGAGGCTCTCCTCGATCGGCGGGGCGGATGCCGGCCAGCCGCTGATCCCGGCATACCGGAAGCCGTGGAAGGTCAGGGTCGGCTCGAAGACGTCGTCGCCGCCGCTGAGGAAGAAGCGGTCGGTCGCCCGCGCGCTGCGCAGCGGCCGGACGGCGAGCTCCTCGTGCTCGAGGACCTCCGCGTGACGGACCACGACGACCGCGCCGCGGGGCCCGCACACGCGCATGCGGACGAATCCGACGAGGTTCTGCCCGAAGTCCACGAGGGTCTCCCCCGACGGCGACGTCCAGGTGCGCTGCGGAGCGATGGTGGCCACGCGGCGCACCGGAGGGGCGAGGTAGGGCTCGAGCTCTGCGCGGGGCGCCGACGAGACGACGACGGGCCGTCCTGCCGCGCCACCCTCGGCGCGGAGCCAATCGTCCGCGAGACCGGCGTCGATCGACTGCCCGTCGTAGAGGTCGGCGCTGCGGACGGGGCCCTCGCTCCACTCCCATGTCGCGTCGGTCTCGACCGTCTGCACGTGACCATCGGTGTACACGATCCGAAGCGACGCGTACACCGCCCCGCGATCGCCGTAGATCCGCGCCTGCCCGCTCCAGCCCAGACGCCCGAGATACCACCCGTCGGCGAGCTGCATCCCGAGCACGAAGCGTTCGGAGACGAGTGCCGCCACGTCGGCCTCGGCGTAGCGGAGCCGGCGCTCGTAGGCGGTCCAGCCGGGGACGAGGAGCATGTCGCTCGCGGGTGTCTCGCCGATCCAGGCGTCCGCGACGCCCTCGGCGCTCCAGCGCAGAACGGCGCTCACGATCTCGCTCCGCGGGCGGTCGAGCTCGACGACGCGGCGGAAGCGGGGCGGGGCGTGCGTCTCTTCCGACGCCGCGATGAAGACCGCGGTCACGACACGCTCGTCGTTGAACGGCCGACAGCGCCGGAGGCGGAGGGCGGAGCGACCGGTGCGGCGTCGCCGACGGTCGACGGTCGCACCACGAGCGTAGGTTCGACGATGCGTTGCCGTGTGGGGAACTCCCGCACGGGAACCCCGAGCTCGGCCAGGAGCAGGTCGACGGCGGTCTCGCCGACCGCATCACCCGAGGTGCTGATCGTCGAGAGCGGGATGGCGGCGACGGCCGCGATGTCGTCGCCGTCGAAGCCGATCACCGCCACGTCGCGCGGAACCTCGACCCCGCACGAGGCGAGTCCCCGCACCACGCCGAGCCCGACGAGGTCGTTCACCGCGAACACCCCGTCGGGCATCGTGGAGCCCCGAGTGGCGAGCTCGACCCCCGCGGCGAACCCGGCATCCATGCTCCGTTCGTCGATACGCACAGCCGTCAGCGTCGCCCCCGCCGTCTCCTCGACGGCGCGGCTGGCGCCGTCGAAACGCTCGCTCACCTGTCTCACGCTGAACGGGCCCCCGACGAAGGCGATGCGGCGTCGACCGATGTCGAGGAGGTGCTGGGCGGCGGCGTACCCGCCGGCCGCATCGTCCACGGACACCGACGCAATGAGGGCGGATGACGAACCTCGGCCCGTGATGACGGCCGGCGTCCCCCGGCGGCGCATCTCCTCGAGGCGAGGTTCGACATCGTCCAAGGTGGCGATGATGATCCCGGAGACTCGCTTGCGCTCGAACAAGTCGAGGTACTCCTCCTGCCGTCGCGTCGACCCGGCGGAGTTGCCGATCATCACGGTACGCCCGGCCTCGGAGGCACGACGCTCGATCGCGTCGGCGATGACACCCGAAAACGGATTCGCGAACTCGAACGCGATGTAACCGATCGTGCCCGTGTCTGTCGAGCTGATCGTGCGGGCTGCATCGCTGGGGACGAAGCGCAGGTCGGCGATGGCTCGCGCGATGCGTTCCCGAGTCGGCGGGGAGAGGAGGTGGGGGTGATTCAGGTAGTTGGACACGGTGGAACGGGACACGCCTGCCGCCGCTGCGACGTCCGTGATCGCCGCGCGTTTGGTGTGCATTCCTCGTCGCTCCTCTGTGTCACGAATGGTCGCATCGGTGATGGTCACTTCTTGGAGTGCTCCAATAGGAGAAGTGAGAGCGCAGCCCGCACTTCATGCGCATTTTTCCAGAGGCGCAGCGCCCGATGCAGTGCATTCGACCTCGATGATCGCACCAAAATTGGACCGATTCAACCGGGTCGATCGAGCGCCGGAGATCGCGGCCCCCTGCACGATCCGACGCGCCGTCGAGGCGTGACGGGTCAGCCGGCGAAGGCGAACACCGGGGCTCCGCGCACGGATGAGGGGACGGCCGCGACGCGACCCGCGAGAGGCTCCGCCCCCGCCGCGACCCCCTGACGCGAGGTCGTGACGTACAGGACCGGGTGATCGCCGTCGCCGAACGCGCACGACGTCGGGTTCGTCACGGGGAGCGGCAGCACCTGATCGAGTCGCCCGTCGGAGTCGTAGCGGTGAACGGCGGCCCCACCCCACATCGCGACCCACAGGCCACCCTCGGCGTCGAGGGCCATCCCGTCGGGAGACCCCGGAGCGTCGTCCTCCATCCGCACGAACACCCGCGAGGCGCCGAACGTGCCGCGATCGGGGTCGTAGTCGTAGGCCCTGATCTCGCGGGACAGCGTGTCGGCGTGGAGCGCCGTGGTCCCGGCATCCGTCCACACCAGTCCGTTCGGGATCGACACCCCCTCCAGGGCGACGTGGACGCTCAGATCGGGGTCGAGGCGGTACACCCGCCCACCGCCCGGGCGCATGTCGTACGCCATCGAACCGCAGAACAAGCGCCCCGCCGCGTCGCACGCGCCCTCGTTCATGCGCACCGCGGGGTCGTCGAACACGGGGATCCTCCGCACGACGGCGAGGTCGTCGTCGAACAGCGCGAAGCCGCGCTCGACCGCGGCGACGAACCCGCCGTCACGACGACGCCGGATCACGCTCAAGACGTCCGCGATGTGCGTGCGATCGACGGATGCCACCTCGCCGGCGACGGTGATGAGGTCACCGGCGAGCATGTCGACGTGTCGCAGCGTGCGCGTCGCGGCATCCCAGAAGGCGCCCTCGCCGTGGTCGACCGCGGGGTCGCCGATCCAGCGGACCCCGGTCGGACGAGTCAGGTCAGAGCCACCCACCGTCGACCACCCATTTCTGTGCCGTGCACATGGCCGAGTCGTCCGCGGCGAGCCACAGCACCATGCGCGCGACGTCGGCCGGGTACACCTTGTCCTCCAGGCTCTGGCTGCGCCGGATGTGCTCCTCGGCCTCGGGCGTCACCCAGTCGCGCACCTGTCGCGCCGTCATGACCCACCCCGGGATGACACAGTTCACGCGGATGCGATCGGGGCCGAACTCGCGGGCGAGCGTGCGCGTGAGTCCCTCGATGCCCGCCTTCGCCGTGATGTAGCCGACCAGATCTTGCAGATCGATGTGCGCGCTGATCGACCCCATGTTGATGATCGAGCCGCCCCCGGCCGCCCGCATGAGCGGGGCCACGGCTCGCGCGGCGAAGAAGTGGTGACGGAGGTTCACCGCCTGGCGGTCGTCCCAGTACGCCACGTCGAGCTCGTCGATCGTGTGGCGCAGGTCGTGCGCGGCGTTGTTGACGAGGATCTGCACGGGGCCGAGCTCGTCGGCGAAACGTGAGATGGCGCCTTCGAGCGCGGGGATGTCACGCACGTCGCACGTGAGGAACCGTGCGGCCCCGCCGAGCTCGGCGGCGAGCGCCTCCGCCGCGGGAACGTCGATGTCGACGAACCCGACGCGGGCGCCCTGCGCGACGAGCTGGCGGACGATCTCCTCGCCGAGGCCGGTCGCTCCCCCGCTCACGACGGCGACGCGTCCGGCGAGGCTCGGGTAGCTCGCGTACGTCATGCCGGAACACCGCCCGGAAGGATGACCGCGCGCCCGACCGCGCCGGCGGCGAGGGCGCCGAACGCCTCGTTCACCCCGTCGAGCGGGTAGCGGATGCCGATGAGCTCGTCCAGCGGGAGGAGCCCCGCTCGGTACAGCTCGAAGATCGCGGGGAGGTCGAGCGCCGGGACCGAGGAGCCGTACAGCGAGCCGACGATCTTCTTCTGCCGCTGCACCAGCTCGTTGATCGGAACGTCGAACGTCTGCCCGACGGCGCCGAGCCCGACCGCGATCGCGGTGCCGAGCGGCCGGAGCATCCGGACCGCGGTGGTGAGGGTCTGCGGGCGACCCACCGCCTCGATGGCCCACGCCACCCCGCCCGGCGCGATCGCGAGCACGTCATCGACCGGGTCGCCCTCCCCCGCGAGCACGGTGTGCGTCGCCCCGAGGCGACGGGCGAGCGCCAGCTTGTCCTCGTCGACGTCGACGGCGATGAGCGGGTACGCGCCCGAGAGCTTCGCCCCCATGATGGCCGCCAGCCCCACACCGCCCGCACCGATCACGACGACCGGGTCGCCCAGGCACCGCCCGATGACGTTGCGCGCGACCCCGACACCGGTGATCACGGCGCACCCCGCGATCGCGGCGATCTCCGCGGGGATGTCGTCCGGCACGGGCACGACGCTGCGCTCATGCACCACGACCCGCTCGGCGAAGCTCGACGCCCCGAGCAGGTGGTGCACGGGGCCGTCGGTGTCGCTCATGCGCGTCGTGCCGTCGAGGAGGCCGCCGGACTGGGCCTGGACGGCTCCCATCTCACACATGATGGGGGCGCCGACCATGCACTGGCGACAGCGCCCGCAGTTC
This sequence comes from Microbacterium canaveralium, assembly GCF_047238045.1. Lineage (NCBI taxonomy): Bacteria > Bacillati > Actinomycetota > Actinomycetes > Micrococcales > Microbacteriaceae > Microbacterium > Microbacterium canaveralium. The sequence continues at coordinate 2,912,678 of NZ_JBDFMA010000003.1, forward strand.
GGACGCCACAGCAGGGCGACCCGGTCGCCGACGCGGATCGCGCCGCTGGTGCGCTCGCCGACCGCCCGCACGCGGCCGGCGCCCTCGTGTCCCGGCACGACGGGGAGCGGGCACCGCAGCTCTCCCCGGAGGTAGTGGAGGTCGGAGTGGCAGACGCCCGCGGCCTCGATCTCGACGAGGATCTCCTCCGGACCGGGGTCGGCGAGCTCGATCTGCTCGATCCGCGGGGGTTCGCCGACCTCTCGCAGGACGGCCGCGTGGATCAGGGACGGCATCGGGGCTCCTTCATGGTCAGTGGGATTCGCGCAGGACCGCGGGTCCGGTCGCCCCGACGAGGAAATCGAGGTCGGCGCCGGTGTCGGCCTGCTGGACGTGCTCGACGTAGAGCTGCTCCCACCCGCGGCGCGGTGCGGCGTATGCGGCGGTCGCCGCCGACGCCGGTTCGCGGGCTGCCAGCTCCTCGTCGGAGACCAGCATCCGAAGGCTCCGGCCGGCCACGTCCAGCTCGATCAGGTCACCGTCGCGCACCAACGCGAGGGGACCCCCGGCCGCAGCTTCGGGCGCGACGTGCAGCACGACGGTGCCGTACGCGGTCCCGCTCATGCGCCCGTCGCAGATGCGGACCATGTCGCGCACCCCGCGCTCGAGGAGCTTCCGCGGAAGGGGCATGTTCGCCACCTCGGGCATGCCGGGGTAGCCGCGCGGCCCGCAGCCGCGCAGCACGAGCACGGAGTCCTCATCGACGACGAGGTCGGGGTCGTCGATGCGGGCCCGCATGTCTTCGACGGAGTCGAACACGACGGCCGGGCCGCGGTGACGAAGCAGCGCCGGAGTGGCCGCGGCGGGCTTGATGATCGCTCCCGACGGAGCGAGGTTGCCGCGCAGCACCACAATCCCGGCATCCGGCAGCAGGGGTTCGTCCGCCGTGCGGATCACCGCACGATCCCAGACCTCGTGCGCGTCGAGCTCATCGACGAACGGGCGGCCGGCGACGGTGATCGCTGTGGGGTCGAGCCGATCCCGCACCTCGCGCAGGACCGCGAGGTAGCCGCCGGCGCGGAAGAGGTCCTCCATGAGGTACGTGCCCGCGGGTTGGAGGTTGACCAGGAGGGGCACGCCCTCGCCGATCGCGTCGAAGTCGTCGAGCGTGAGGTCGACGCCCACACGCCCCGCGATCGCGAGCAGGTGAACGACGGCGTTGGTCGACCCGCCGATGGCGGCGAGCGCGACGATCGCGTTGTGGAACGACGCCTTCGTCATGACATCCGCGGGGGTCCGTCCCTCACGGGCGAGTTCCACGATGCGTCGACCGGTCGCGTGCGAGTACTCCAGCAGACGGCTGTCGGGGGCCGGGATGCCGGCGATTCCGGGGAGCGTCATGCCCAGCGCCTCGGCCATGAAGGCCATCGTCGAGGCGGTGCCCATCGTGTTGCAGTGCCCGCGGCTGCGGATCATCGACGACTCCGTCGAGCGGAAGACGTCACTGGTCAGACCTCCGGCGCGCACCTCTTCGCTGAGCTTCCACACGTCGGTCCCGCACCCGAGGGGCTTCCCGCGGAACGTGCCGTTGAGCATCGGCCCGCCGGGCACGACGATGGCCGGGATGCCGACCGAGGCGGCGGCCATGAGGAGGGCGGGGATGGTCTTGTCGCATCCGCCGAGGAGCACCACGGCATCCACCGGGTTCGCGCGGAGGAGTTCTTCCGCCGCCATCGCCGCCATGTTGCGCCACAGCATCGCGGTGGTCCGGACGGTCGTCTCGCCGATCGACACCATGGGCAGGTTGTAGGGGATGCCGCCGGCCTCGTACACGCCGTTCTTCACGCTCTGCGCGACCTCGTCGAGGTGCGTATTGCACGGCGTGAGCTCCGACGCGGTGTTGGCGATCGCGATGTTCGGACGCCCGTCGAAGGCGTGATCCGGCACGCCGCGGCGCATCCACGCGCGATGGAGGTACGCGTTGCGGTCGTCGCCGCCGTAGAACTCGGCGCTGCGCCGGCCGCCCTCGGGTGCGTCGTCGGTCATGGGGTCGTTCCTCTGTTCGGGGACGGCAGCACGAGCTCGCCGTCGCGGCGGTGCGGGATGCCCGCCAGGGCCTCGTCGCGCAGATCGAGGGGAAGCGCCGCGGCGGGTGCCTGCTGGTAGGCGACCGGGCGCAGGAACCGGCGAATCGAAGTGGCCCCCACCGAGGTGTAGGTGTTCGTCGTCGCGGGCCACGGACCCCCGTGGTGCTGGCTCCACGTCACGGCGACGCCCGTGGGCCAGCCGTCGAACACGACACGTCCGACGCGCTCTTCCAGGGCCGCGACGAGGGCGTCGACCGGCTCACCCGGCTGCGCGTGGAGCGTGCCCGTGAGCGAACCGCCGACCAGGGCGAGAGCGGCGACGACCTCGTCGATCATGTCGTACTCCACGAGCACCGTGACAGGGCCGAAGCACTCCTCCAGGAGCGCGTCGGACCGCTCGCGGAACGTGCCGATGTCGCTCGCTACGACGACCGCGCGCACGGGGCCGGACGCCTCCGAGGTCTCGCCCGCGACGACGCGCGCCGCCCCCTCCTCACGCAGACGATCCACCCCGGGGGCGAACGCCTCCGCGATGCGATCGGTGAGCAGCGTGAACGCGGGACGCTCGGCGACGCGCGCGCGCAGGCGCGGGTCGTCCGCGGTCCCGCGCGGCACGAAGACCAGTCCCGGCTTCGTGCAGAACTGTCCCCCGCCGAGGGTGAACGAGGCGACGAGCCCGTCGAGGATCGCGTCGCCCCGGGCTACGATCGCGCCCGGGGTGACCACGACCGGGTTCGTGCTGCCAAGCTCGCCGAAGAACGGGATCGGATCGGGTCGGCGAGCGATCTCATCCATCAGCCCCCGCGCCCCCGCGAGGGAGCCGGTGAAGGCCGCGGCACGGACGGCCGGCGCCCGCACGAGATCGAGCCCCGCCTGGCGGCCCTCGACGAGCCCGAAGGCCCCCGCCGGCGCGCCGGCGGCGGCGAGCGCATCGGCCACGATCCGCGCGGTCGCCCGCGACAGCTCCGGGTGGCCGGAGTGGCCCTTCACGACGACGGGGCATCCCGCCGCCAGGGCCGCGGCGGTGTCTCCCCCGGCGACCGAGAAGGCGAAGGGGAAGTTCGACGCCGAGAAGACGGCGACCGTCCCCAGCGGCCTCAACAAGCGACGTAGCTCAGGGCGCGGCGGCACCGCGGCGAGGTCGGCGCCGTCGACGATGGCTTCGAGGTACGAGCCCTCCTCGATCACCCCGGCGAACAGGCGCAACTGTCCTGTGGTGCGGGCCACCTCCCCGCGGAGACGCTCGACGCCCAGGTGGGTCTCGCGGTCGGCGATCTCGACGAGCGCATCGGCTTCGGCATCCACGGCGTCCGCGATGCCCCGCAGCCACCCGGCCCGCGACCGGCGACCGGCGCCACGGACGAGGGGCGCCGCGTCGGCCGCCGCGGCGACGACCGCGTCCACGTCGGTCGTGGCAGTGGCGGTCTCACCGGTCATCGGGGTCCACCACGATCTCGACCGGAGTGGCATCCGTCAGCTCGACGACCACGGATGCCGCGCCGCTGTCGACGCGATAGCGGCCCGCGAACCCGTCGATCGCGACGATGCCGTGGGCGTCGGCGACGAGGTCGGTCGGCGCCACCCACCATTCGTCGCGGATGAGCGCGTGCAGCGCGTCGTACGCGGGCTTGCGGGAGCCGTCGGCACGGATGATCCCCGCGGGCGCGCCGAGCCAGGCGCCGTGATCGGTGATGCCCCAGTAGGTGAGCGATTCGACCGCCGGGTTGGCGAGCACCGTGCGATAGTGGCGCACGATCTCGTCGGCCTGCCGCGCCTCCCCCTCGGGGGTGCTCGGCCAGGCGTCGACGATGTAGTCGTTGAGGTCGACGATCTCCGGCGGCATGATCTCGCCCGAGAGCAGCGTGGTCTCGGTCATCTGCAGCGGCAGACCGAACGCCGCGAAGCGCTCCAGGATCTGCGCGATCTGCTCCTCGCCGCGGAACCCCTGGTGCATGTGGGTCTGCACCCCGAGCGCGTCGATCTGGATGCCGGCATCCAGGCAGTCCGCGATGAGGCGCTCGTAGTCGGCCGACAGATCGAAGTCGTTGAGGACGAGACGGGCGTCGGGGTTCGCCTCGCGGGCGGACTCGAACGCCAGCTTCACCATCTCGACGCGTCCCTTGGACTGCGCCAACCGCGTGACGGCGTTTTCTTCCGCGGTGAACACCGGGAGGATCACGGCCTCGTTGATGGCATCCCACAGATCGATCACCCCGGCGAAGTCCGCCACGATGGTGCGGACGCGGTCGCGCAGGACGTCCTCGACCTCGGTGTCGCTCAGATCGAGCAGCCAGGACGGCGTGAGCGTGTGCCACACGAGCGGGTGGCCCTTGATCTGCACGTCGCGCGCGGCGAACCACTCGGCGGTCCGCTTCAGCCGAGCCTCGTCGGTCCGGCCCCGTTGCGGCTCGTAGCCGCGCCAGTAGAACGGCAGGGTGACCGCGTTGAAGAGGGCGAGGTAGTCGGCCGCGAGGCGTTCCGGGTCGAGGGCGAGCGCTCCGCCGAAGTGCTCGAGCTCCCGCGCGCCCTCGATGTCGGGTGCGCCCGCGATCCACTCGATGAAGTCGAAACCGATGTTGCCGAACCCGAAAGCGTGCGCGGTCTGCTCGACCCGCGCCCGGGCGCCCGCGAGGGGACGCCCGGACGGGTCGACGAGGCGCACGCGTCCACCGACGCGGCGCTGCGAGAGATCAGGCATCGGGCGTGGACTCCCCGCGGGCGCCCGGGTACCAATCGGGAATCGTGTTCTCGGTCACCGCGATGAAGACGTCGTCGGGCCGCACACCCTCCGCCTCCAAGCGGCGCGCGACAGCGCGGAACGCCCGAGCCTTGGTCTCGTCGTCGTACATGCTGACCATGAGGATGCGGACGTAGAGCACGTCGCGACGCTCGCCGCCGAGGTAGTGGGGGTCGGCGATGATGTGATCCGCGGGCAGCGGGTGGATCACCTGGAAACGGTCCTCGATGTCCATGCCCAGGCCTTCGGCGAGACCCTGGTGCACGGCCTCGGCGTACGCCAGGCGCGTTTCGACGGGGACGGTCTCGGAGACTTCGATCGTGATGAGGGGCATCAGGCCCACACCTCCTTGGTGACGCGCACGTCGGCGCGGTTGCGAGCGGACTCTTCGATGGCGAGCCCGAGAAGATGGTCCTGGCAGGCGTCCGCCAGGGAGTAGGGGCCCTCGGCTTCACCGTGGGCCCAACGCCCGGTGAGCTCGAGGAACGACGCGACGGCGATGTCGTCCTCCGACAGGCGCGTGCCGACCCAGGGGTTGCGATAGACGATGCGCCCCTCGAAGGCCGCGGACACGACCTCGTTCCCCTCGAGGTTCATGTCGACGCCCGTGCGGCGGTACGTGATCGGCGAAGTCAGCACACCCTCGCTCGACAGGCGGGTGACGGCGTCGTCGACGATCTCACCGAGCGATCCGCGGACGACGAGCCGCCGGGCAAGCAGGGGGTTCCACCACTGGTTGTCGACGAAGTCGTACAGCCCCATCCGGCCGTCGCCGAAGTCGATCGTTCCGATCGTCGTCGTGCGCGGCTGCGGCTGCGGGTTCTCGACCCACCCGTCGAACGTGAGGGGGTCTGCCAGCGGAGCGGTAAACGTGCGCGCCGAGACGACGGCATCCGTCATTCCCGCACCGAGGTACGCCCGCATGATCGACGTCGCGTGGTACAGGTGCGTGGAGGCGACCTCGACCGCGGTCGGCTGACCGATGGCCCCGGAGCGCACGACCTCGAGTCGTGCCGCGTGCCCCGGCATGAGCATGTACTGCTCGGCGACCTGGACGCGTCCCGACGCTCCCACCGCCACCCACAGGTCGCGCAGACCGTCCGCCGTCGGAGCCGGCGGGGTCTCGGCCAGGACGTGGGCCCCACGCTCGACGAGCTCCGTCACGACACCGGGCATCGACGGCCACGAGACGGAGGCGATCACGAAGTCGGGCTCGAGCGCCAGGATCTCGTCGATCGTGCGGACGACGGGGATGCCCCACCGCCGGGTCATGCGCTCGGCCGCTTCATCGCTCCGGGCCAGCACACCGACGGCCTCCAGGCGATCCGGAGAGGTGGCGGCCATGCGGATGTGGAAATCGGAGCGCCAGCCGGTGCCGACGACGGCGAATTTCAGGGGAGTGCTCAAGACGGGTCCTTCTACTTGGGGGATGAACGGGGGAACGAGGAGGGGGAGGTGTCAGACCTGGCTCATGCCGCCGTCGACGACGAGGTCGACACCGGCCACGAAGCTGGACTCGGCGCTGGCGAGGAACGCCACGGCGGCCGCGACCTCTTCCGGCCGACCGATCCGGCGCAGCGGGACCATCTGGGCGACGGCGGCCGCCACGGCCTCGGAGCCGCCGGTGAACTGATCGAAGCCCGCGGTCGCGGTCGGACCGGGGCTCACGGCGTTGGCCCGGATGCCGCGCTCCCCCAGCTCCGCCGTCAGCGTGCGGGCGAGCGAACGGACCGCCGCCTTGGTCGCGTTGTACACCGCGTGGCCGGGCCCGCCGTTGGCCCCTGCGATCGAGGACACCAGCACGATGCGTGCGTGGTCGTTCAGCAGCGGCGCGAACCGCTGCGCCGTGAAGAACGTTCCGCGGAAGTTGAGGTCGCTTACGTAGTCGAACGCCGCGGCATCCGTGTCGGCGATCGGGGTCGACGAGATGTCGCGCCCGGCATTGGCGACCAGCGCATCGACTCCGCGGCCCATCGTGCGCACCTCGGCGGCGAGTTCGTCGAGCCCGTCGAGGCTGCTGGCGTCGGCCTGCAACACGCGGGCCCGGGTCCCCCACGCCTCGCGTGCCTCGGCGATGCGTGCCGCGGTGAGGCCGGTCGTGACGACGTCGGCGCCCTCGGCGAGGAAGCGTTCGACGATCGCCCGGCCGATCCCGGACGTGCCCGCCGTGACCACGGCGACCTGGCCCGTGAGCAACCCGCGGGTCACTTCAGCGCTCCCGCCGCGAGGCCCCGCTCGAACGAGCGCTGCAGCAGGAGGTAGGCCGCGATCACCGGCACGGCCGTGATGACGGCCGCCGCGAGCACGCCGGTCTGATCGTTGGTGTATTGGCTCATGAAGAAGGTCGGCAGGAGCGTCACCACCTGCTTGCTCGGGTCGTTCAGCATCAGCAGGGGCAGCAGGTAGGCGTTCCAGCTGTTGATGAGGGTCAGCACGACCACGGCACCGGCGATCGGCCGGGTGAGGGGCAGCACGATGTGCCAGAACACCCGGACGATGTTCGCGCCGTCGATCCGCCCCGCCTCCATCAGCTCGGTCGGGATGCCGTTGAAGAAGCTGCGCGCGAGGAGCACCGTGAAGGGCACCTGCAGGGCCGCGAGCGGCAGGATCACGGCGATGAGTTCGTTGTACATGTCGAACCTCGACGCGGTGACGAACAGCGGTGTCAGCAGCACGGCCTCGGGCATCGTCAGCGCGACGAGCAGGAGCCAGAACCAGATCTCCTTGCCGGCGATCCGCAGTTTCGCGAAACCGAACGCGGCCAGCATCGTGCACACGTACACGAGGGCGATCGTCGAGGCCGCGATGATGATGCTGTTCAGGAAGTAGACGTGGACGATGCCGGTGGCGAACACTTTGCCGTAGTTGCCGAGACCCTGGCCGGCGAGCGACCCCTGCACCATCGCGATCAGGGGGAACAGGTAGGGCAGCACGATCAGTGTGGCCAGGAGCTGCAGGCCCCACCGCGAGGACCGGGAGCGGATGTCGAACATGGATCAGGCTCCTTCGGACGAACGGTTGATCCGGTTCATCAGCAGACCTCCGCCGATCGCCAGCACGAGCAGGGCGATGGAGATCGCAGCGGCGTACCCGAAGTGCTTCTCCTGAACCATGGTCTGGAAGATGTAGGTGCCGAGGAACTCGGTCGCGTGGTTGGGTCCTGCCTTGGTCACGAGGTACGGCACGTCGAAGGTCTTCAGCGCGCCGATCACACCGAGCACCGCGAGGGCGACCGCGGTGCCGCGGCACATCGGCCAGACGATCGACCAGAGCGTGCGGATGTTGCCGGCGCCGTCGACGCGCGCCGCCTCCAGGATCTCCGGCTCGATCTGACTCATCGCCGCGTAGAAGAGGATGAACGTCAGACCGGTCCACTGCCAGATCGTGACGAGCATGACGACCGCCATGGCCGTGACGTTGCCGGCCAGCCACGGCTGGGTGAGCGAGCCGAGGCCGATCGCCGAGAGGATGCCGTTGAACGAACCGTTGGCGTCGAAGATCAGGCGGAAGACGGGGGCCATCGTCGCGGGCGCGAGGACGGTGGGGACGAAGATGATGACCTTGTACAGCGGCGCGAGATGGATGCGCGAGTGCATGATCGCCGCGAACACGAAGCCGATCACGGTCTGCGCGGTGAAGGTCACGACGAAGAAGATCGCGGTGTGCCCGATCGCGCCCCAGAACACCGGGTCGCCGAACATCTCGACGTAGTTGTCGGCGCCGACGGACTCCGACGGGCTGAGGATGAAGCCGTTCCAGTCGAGCGTCGAGACGTAACCGGTGTAGCCGATCGAGAAGTAGATCATCCCGACCACCAGGGCGAGGGCCGGAAGGATCCAGGGGAGGCCGCCCGGGGAGGGGGACTTGCGTCCGGTGCGCGGGGCCTGCCGCGCGCTGCGACGCGACCGCCCCGCGGTCACGAGTGTTTCGGTGAGGGTGCTCATGTGCTCTTCCTTGAGTCGGCCCCTTCGCGGGCGGGAGACGTCCCGCCCGCGAAGGGGTGGCAGCACGTACTACTTCTGCGAGTCCACGACGGTCTGCAGACCGGCGAGGGCGTCGTCGATGGTCACGTCGCCCGTGGCGACACCGATGAGGGCGTCACGGAAGGCCGAGTTCAGGTCGGCCGACACCGTGGCGAACCGCGGCTGCGACGACGAGGCCGCGACATCCGTGTACTGCTTCAGCGCGTCGAGCTGGACCTCGGGGTTGACGAGGTCGATCTCGTCCCACTGGGGCTGGATGCCGAGCAGCGACGGGATGTCATTGAGGGTGTTGGCCACGGTCTGCTGTCCGGCCTCGGTCGTCGTCAGCCACGTGACGAAGGTCTTGGCCGCCGCTTGCTGGTCGGACTGCGCACTGATCGCGAGACCGTAGTCGGCGTCGCCGAACATGTTGCCGGTGTTCCCGGTGTTGGCGACGTCCGGGAACTGGATCGGGATCATCGTGAACGGTTCGGGGTTGGACACGCCCGCCGCCTCCATGGCGCCGACCATCGTGTCGCGCACGGTGTACTGCGTGTACCAGGTGCCCATCATGACCATGGCGTACTGACCCGACATGAAGGCGTTGCTGGCGTCGGGGTACTGCTGGAGACCGACGGCGCCGTCCTGCATGATGCCGTCGTCGAACAGCGACTTCCAGATCTCCATGCCCTCGACGAACGCGGGGTCGGTGTACGGGCGCTCCCCCGTCGAGGCCTCGATGTAGGCACCGGGCTCGACGTTCTCCATGATCGCCTCGAAGGTGTCCATGTCGAACGCCCATTGCCCTGCGCCCTGGACGAAGCAGCCCTGGCCCGCGGCCTGGAAGGTCGCGCAGACCTTCTTCCACTCGTCCAGCGTCGTCGGCGGCGTCAGCCCCTGCGCGTCGAACATGTCCTTGTTGATCCACAGACTGCCCGAGTAGACCGATCCGGCCGAGAGCCCGACGACCTTGTCGTCGACGACGAGCCCTTCGACCCCGGATGCCGAGAGCTTGTCGCGCCAATCGGCACCGAGCGCCGCCTCGACGACGGGGGCCAGGTCGATCGCTCCGGCCTGGAAGGTCTCGACTCCGCCGTTGGCCGAGCCGGGGGCGACGTTGAAGATGTCGGGGCCGTCTGCCGAGGTGATGGCCGGTCCCATGACCGAGTCGTAGTTGTCGATCGGCTTCGAGACGAACTCGACCTTGATGTCGGGGTACTCCTCGTTGAACGCGGCGATCAGCTGGTCGGCGACGGGCTTGTCCGGCGTCCACCCCCACCAGACCAGGTCTCCCTCGGTCGCCGATCCCGAGTCGCTGCCGCCCGACGCGCCACCCGAGCAGGCGGCGAGGGACAGCAGCGCGATTCCTGCGACGGCCGTCGCGCCGACGCGACGCCACGGCGATGTCTTCCTTGACATGGATTTTCTCCTCTAGTGCTGCAGGTCTGGTGCGCCTGGCATCCGTTGCTTGGCGCACGTGTGCTCGCAAGTTTTACCGACACTGGAAAGTAACTTGTTGCGCAACTTGCGTAATGGTTATAGTAGATCCACCGCCGCATCGGGGTCAAGAGCCCGCGGGTCGCCGGACGGGAAGAGGGAGCACATGTCGCAGCGCACCGCCACACTGGCCGAGATCGCTCATGTCGCCGGGGTCTCCGTGCCGACCGTCTCCCGCGTGCTCAACGGACGACCGGGCATCTCGGCTCCCAAGCGCGAGGAGATCGAGAAGCTGCTGGAGGAGCGCGGCTACGAACGTCGCAAGACCCGCCGCGAAACTTCCCTGCTCGATTTCGTCATCGTGAGCCTCGAGACCCAGTGGGCCACGGAGCTCCTCCGCGGAGCACAAGCCGAAGCCGCGCGCGCCGGAGCCGATCTTGTCGTGACCGCGACAGAAGGATCACCGGCCGGCTCCCCCGAGTGGCTGCAGCGCGTCGCCGGGCGCGGAACAGACGGCATCGTCATCGTCGTGTCCGAGATCGATCCCGTCGGCCGCGACGAGCTCGCGAGGTTGAACGTGCCGGTGGTTCTCGTCGACCCGGTGGGCACCGATACCGAGTCCTTCGTCACGGTGTCGGCGGCGGACTGGTCGGGGGCACGGGATGCCACCGACCACCTCCTCGACCTCGGTCACACCCGCATCGGTTTCGTGACCGGCCCCCTCAACCTCGAGTGCCATCAGGACCGGCTCGACGGCTACATGTCGGCGCTCGGACGCCGCGGGATCACGCCTGATCCGTCGCTGGTGCGGATTGGTGATTCGCTCACCTCGGGCGGCATCCGGTTCGGCGGCGAGCTGCTGGACTCCCCCGACCGCCCCACCGCGATCATCAGCGGCTCCGACGAGCAGGCGTACGGGATCTACCTGGCGGCCCGCGAGCGCGGACTGAGCGTGCCCGACGATCTCTCGGTCGTCGGCTTCGACGACGTCGACCTGTGCCGCTGGGTCAACCCCCAACTCACCACCGTCCATCAGCCTCTCGCCGGCATGGCGTCCGAGGCGGCCCGCCTGGCTCTGGCCATGTCGCGCGGTGAGACGATCGCCAACCGCCGCGTGCAGCTGTCCGCCGAACTCGTCGTTCGCGAGTCGACGGCGCCGCCGCGAGCGGTCTAGGGCGCGTTGCCGGAACGGGAGTCCATCGCTCGCGCGGTGAGCGTCAGAATGTCGCGGGCGAGCGCCTCGTCGTCACGCCCGGCTCGCAAGCCGGCGGGCACCTGATCGTCGAGGAGGAGCCCGGCGAGTCCGTGCACGAACGACCACGAACTGATGAGCGCGTCACCCGGTGTGTCGTCACCGAAGGCGCCGCGCATCACCGTGGCGGCTGACGCGACGCTCGCGACGGACTCGTCGCTCTCACCGCCCGTCGCGCCGGAGAACATGAGGCGGAACAGGGCCCGGTGCTCGAGCGCGAAGCGCACGTAGGCGAGCCCGCTCTCCACGAGAGCGTCGCTCGGGTCCGAGATGTCGGCGCGGGTTGCGGCGAGCTTGTCGAACCCGGAGGCGGCAAGAGCCGCGAGCAACTCGTCCTTGCTCGCGAAGTGGCGATAGGGCGCGTTGTGCGACACGTCCGCGCGCCGGGCCACCTCGCGCAAGCTCAGGGCACCGACGCCGCCCTCCTCGAGAAGCTCCTCGGCGACGTCGAGCAGCCGGGTCCTGAGATCGCCATGGTGATACGGGCGCGCCGAAGTTGACATTGACAACATTCCTTCCTACGATGTGGGCATTGCCAACATCTTAGAGGAGAATCATCATGAACACGCCCGATCGCGACGTCTGGATCATCGGAGGGTCACGAGGCCTCGGCCACGAGATCGCGCGCCAGTACGCGAATGCCGGTCGGCCGGTCGTCGGCTTCGCACGATCCGTGATCGCCGACGCCGCCCCCTTCCGTCACGTCTCGACGCTCGATGTCAGCGACGATGTCGCGGTCGACGCGACCATCGATCACACGATCCGCGAGCGCGGCACGCCTGCTCTCGTGGTCTACCTGGCGTCGCAGCTGTACCAGGGCAGCATCCTCACGCGAGTGGATGCCGACCTCGTCCGCGAGGTCGACGTCAACTACCTCGGGTTCGTCCGAGTGGCGCGCGCACTGGCCCGCCATAAGGATGCCGCCCACGCCACCCGTCTCGTCGCCACGGCATCGACGCTCGGATACATCGGCACCCCGTCACTGGACAACTTCAGTGCCGCGAAAGCCGCTCTCGTCTCGTTCGCACGGTCGGCACGCTTCGAGCTCGGCGGTCGGGGCATCGAGATCGCGATCGTCTCCCCGCCGCACATGGAAAACGGTGCGGATCTCATCGGTCCCCAGCGCTACCCCATGTCGTGGGCGGCGCCGCGGTTCGCGCGCGAAGCGGCGGGCCGACGCTCCGAGTACCTTCTCGGGTCATCGAACCGCAGCATGCAAGCCATGGCGCGGTACGTGCCCGGCCTGGCGCGGTCAATCATGCAGGGCATCGGCGCCGACGCTCTCCAGCGGGGCGCGTCGAGCACTCACGCCTAGCTGCGCGGTGTGGAGGGTCGCCTGAGCCGACCGGTGCGGTGTCCGCCTCAGAAGGAATCGGACGCCGGGCCGCCCATGATCTCCTCGTCGAGGTCTGCCAGCTCGGCCGCGCGGCGTCGATCGAGCACACGGTCGGCTCGGCGCGGCGAGCTGTCCTCGCTCGGGTGGAGAGCCCGCACGACCTCCTGATCGGTGGGTGCCGGGGCGGACGACATCTCGCGCAGGAGCTGCGCGTTGCGCGCGTCCGCCGCCTCGACCCGGTCGTGGGAGCCTTGACCTCGCCCTCCCGACCGGGCCACTCGGAGGAGGAACGGGTCCTGTTGCACCCCGGCCCGGCTGAGCGACGTCGCCGTGCTCCGGTCCGGCAGCCGGACGAGCTCGTCGACCGGCCATCCCGCCAGACGAATCGACGACCGTGGCGCCGCGTGGAGCCCCAGCCGGAAAGAGAAGGTCGAACCGACGTTCGCCTCCACCGCGACCTGCATGGCCGGGGTGAGCGAGTCGAAACTCTGGGTCGCGACGATGACGCCCACACCGAACTTGCGCGCCTCGGCGAGCAGGGTCGGCAGCGCCCCGAAGGTGTAGAGGTGGGCCTCGTCGATGAGAAGGATGTGCGGCCGCCGATCGCGGCGTCGCCCGAGTGCGACCAGGTGCTTCAGCAGCCAGAGCGCGCCCAGGGTGCGCGCCGAGGCGGTACCCAGGGTGGGCCCGGCGAGGTCGACGAGCAGGGGGACCGCATCGTCCATGACCTGGACGACATCGACACAGTCCTCGGCGCGTCCGACGATCTCACGCATCGCCCGTTGGCCGACCAACGGCTGGAGTTTCGACAGGGCCCACGACGTCACGTTGACGGCCTCCTCGCCCCGAAGCATGCCGATCTCCGATCGGAGGCGGTGGGACAGTTCGGGCTCGGTCGAAGCCAGACGCGCGGCGAGCGCGTTCACACGCGACAGGTCGGAGGCGACCGCCAGGACGTGCAGGAGAGTCGCGCGGGGGCCGAACCACGCGCACACCCCGTCGACGAGCAGGCCGAACCAGCGTCGCCACCGGGGACCGACGATCCCCTCGCCCCGTGGGTCGAACATCGACTGCACGAGTTCGACGAACTCCGACACGGCCTGCTCCCGCGCGTCGGGATCGGGTTCGGCCAGCAGGTTGAGAGGGGCAGGAACGAGGAGGTCACCGTGGCGGACCACGCGCACGCGTCCCGACTGCTCGTCCGGAAGAGCACGCAAGACCTCGTCGACGCCGGAGCCGTGGTGCTCCAGCAGCGTGAATCCCACGCCCTGAGCGGCGAGCTCCACGGCCATCCGGCTGAGCAGCGTCGTCTTCCCCGCACCGCTGCGACCCTCGACGAAGGCGTGCCGCAGCAGGTCGTCCACGGCGACCCGCACACGGGTCGTGCCGGCACCGGCCACGCGTGCGGTTCCCAGATCGATGGATGCCACCGAGCGGCGCGGCACGCCGGCCACGTCGATGGGCCGGTCGGGCACGGGGCGAGGGCTCGTCGGCATCGCGAGGATCGGCGCCCGGCCGGACGCGGGAAGCCGGAGCAACGCGAGACCCCATCCCTCGGGGCGCACGGCACCCCGCACGTTGACCGAGGCGGCCTCGTCGAAGCGGGGACCTTCGCCATCGGCATCCGCGAGGCGAAGGCCGATGCCCCAGCTGCGCACGGCTGCGCGCAGGGGCGCGAAGCCGGCCCCGACGCCCCGGGCGCAGCCTGCGATCCCGATGAACGCGCGCGCGAGGACCGGCGTGCCTCGATACGCCTCGATCGCGGCGATCTCCGCGGGGGTGCCGCCGGGGCCGAACAAGTCGTCGTCGAGCATCGAACGTTCGAGGGGGCCGGCGGCAGCGACCAGCATCCGCACGAATCCCCCGTCGATCTCCCTCAGGGCCTCCAGCAACGGGGCGGCACCCTCCCGTTCCCCGCGCGGCCAGGAAGGCGCGGTGACGGAGCCCTCCGGCGCGGCGCGGACGTCTGCCCGGTCCCGGACGAGTTCCGCGACGATCGACGGTTCGAGCGGTCGTCGCGGGCGTGCCGTCGCGGCGACAGTGCCGATGCCACCCAGTGCCAGGGCGACGTCGGCCTGCCATTCGGCGGGAACGTCACCCAGGGCGACGACATCCACCTCCACGCGGGAGCCCGTCGTCGATCGAGCCACGACGTCGATCCCGGCTCCCGCGGGCCACTCCCCGATGGTCCGCAGAAGGGCGCGTTCGGCCGTGGCGGCGCGCACCTCGGGGAGATCGTCGCGCCACAGGGTGCGGACGATGATCCGGTTCCTTCGGTCGACGGCGTTGCCGCCGCTCACGGGGCGGTCGCCCCATCACCGACGGCCAGGGCTTCTTCGAGCCCTTCCCAGAACCCCGGGCTGGCCGGTGCCACACGGGCTGCCAGATCGCCGCAGACCACGCACGCCGGGTCGCGTTCGACCTTCACCCAGACGCTCTGCGGGGCGACCTGGGTGGGACCGCCGACGACGTCGGGGAAGAAGTCCCACGCGGGGTGGGTCGCGAGCATCCCGAGCGTGCGCCCACGTCCGACGGATTCCGCCACGAGCGGTGCCAGTGCACCCTCCGGTCCGGCGAGGATGCCGAGGGCCACGAGACTCGCCGCCGACGCGACCAGTTGGATCGACGCACCGAGTCCGGGCTCGGCGACCAGCCGTCCGCCGAGTCCGTAGTCCTTCGCGGGCCGGTGCATGTCGGTGGTCGACCCGTTGCCGAGGGCGCAGGACACGCACGCGGAATCCGCCGACGGAAGGGCGATCACGATCTCGCCGGCGCGCGCCCCGGCGTACATCGCGCAGCAGACCATCGGGACGCCGGCGGCGTAGGCGTGGTGGGCGAGCAGGAACTGCTCGCGCATGTCATCCGTGGCACCGATGACGAGCGTGGCGTCCCGGACGAGCGCACCGAGGTCGGTCTCCCCCAGGGTCTGCGGCACCTGCCGCACCACGGCATCCGGGGCGACCTCCTCGAGGCGACGCGCGAGAGCCGCCGACTTGGCGAGCCCCACGTCGCGCGCCACGTAGACGCTGCGCGAGAGATTGGCGGCCTCGACCTCCTCGGGGTCGATGAGCGTCAGGCGTCCGACGCCGGCGCGGACGAGGTCCTCGGCGATCCGACTGCCCACCGAGCCCAGCCCCGCGACCACGACATGCTGCTGCGCGAGGTCGCCCACGAGCGGGAGCGCACGGTGCAGCCGCTCGCCGCGGTCGATCGACGACACTCCGCCCGCCAGCGCCCGCAGTTGGGGCGCCGGCGGCGTGGCCGGGTCCCAGGGCGACGGGAGGATGCGAGGACCCTGAGCCCCCGCCTCGACCCGGACGGGACCGGCCAGCGGGTACGCCGCAGGCACCACCAGCACCCGCTCGGGCCCGGCCTGCAGGAAGACGCTCTCTCGACCCCGGTACCGTCCGGTGCGCGGGTACGGCGCGTCGCGCTCGAGCCCGTCTCCCGCGGACACTCCACTGTCGACGCGGATGCCGACGTCGGCGAGCGGCGCCACCAGGTCGACGACCGACCCGGTGATGCGCACGACGACGGGGCGGCCGCCCTCGAGGTGCACGCGATGCAGCGACATCCGGTGGTCGACACCGATCGAAAGCTGGCCTGCGCCGGGCTCGCCCCGAGTGATGATGGCCACGATGAGGGAGCCGATGTGGGGGTTGAGGCGCAGCGTCTCCGCCGTCGAGGCGATGTCGGTCCCCGAGGGGTCGACGACGCCACGGGGGTGACTGTGCACGGTGCCCAGGAACTGACCCGCGCCCGCGCGCTCCAGTCGCTGGACGGTCTCATTGATCTCCGGGCTGATGTCCCAGTGGGCGGGGCCGTAGTCACCGAAACCGTCGTGGACGGCGAGGGTCACCAGGTCGGCCATGCCCAGGAGCACGGCGCCGCGTTCGGGCGGAACGGACGCGATGTGCGTGACGAGCTCGGCGATGACGCCGTCGCTGAAGCGCACCGGCGCGGCGAGCGTCCGGGCGCTCACAGCGAGAATCCCGGGTTGTGGCCCGCCATCCGGGCGGACGTGTAGTACATCCATTTCGCGGCGACACCGCGGACCTCGGTGAGGGTACGACTCGGCTGGCCCGCGGGGCCGCAGAGGATCGGCATCTCGCGCCCGCCGACGCGGGTGCGGATGACGTG
Organism: Microbacterium canaveralium; assembly: GCF_047238045.1. Taxonomy (NCBI): domain Bacteria; kingdom Bacillati; phylum Actinomycetota; class Actinomycetes; order Micrococcales; family Microbacteriaceae; genus Microbacterium; species Microbacterium canaveralium. The sequence goes on from NZ_JBDFMA010000003.1 coordinate 2,929,608, forward strand.
GTCGGCGTGGCCGAACCGGGAGTCCACGTTCGGCGCGATGGACGCGATGTCCCACAGGTTGCCGCGCGAGGGGTTGCGGAAGGCGAGAAACGTGAAGCGCTCGCCCGGAAAGGGCGGCTGCATGTCGAACAGCCAGCCGCTGAACTCGCCGTTCGACGAGCGCACCGGACGCCAGTTCTCCACGTTGTCGGGGTCGAGGCGCGACACCTCCCACACGTCATCGCTCGTGACGGCGCCCGGCTGAGCGGCCATGCGCACCGAGGGCACGACGCTCACCGGCTCGGAGGTGCTCCCCTCGTGCTTGGTGATCGCGCCACCCGGTCGCACCCCGAGGTCGGGACCGTTTCCCGATTCGAGGTCGCGCACCTGGTCGAAGACCTCCTGCCATCCGGATGCCGCCATCCGCTGGCGCGGCACCGTCGACACCGGGGTGGGGTCGGCCTCGTCGGCGACCGCCGTGATGACGCCCGAGGGACGCACGACGAGGTCGGCGCCGGGGCGCGCGACGGGGAGGTGGGCGTCGGCGCGGACGGCGACGACACCGCGGCCGGTGGGCGGGGCGCCGACGAGCGCCGCGTCGACCGGGGGCATGGGTTCGGGCGCGGGCGCCCAGCGGACGGGTTTGCCGTCGCGCACTTCGATCAGCGTCAGGACGCCGTCGTCGTCGGTCATGAGGGACTCCTTCTTCGCGGTGGGGTGGGTGGTCAGTAGTGCCCGTGGACGAGGTGGAACGCCGCCACGAGGGGCGGGCCCTGAACATCGAGTTCGATCGCGCCCATCACGAGAGGATCCGATCCCGGGGCCGCCTCCACGGCGGAGCGCACGATCTCGGCGCCCGAGTCCTTCTTGGTCTCCGACGGGACCGCGGCGATCGCCCCGGGCTTCGATTGCTCTTTCATGTTCACCCTTCGGCGATGTCCAGGGCGATGGCGACGATGGCGGTGATGACGAGCGCCGCCGCCGCCACGACGGCGGCGATGATGACCACCGCGGGAAGGACGGCGACCATCCCCGCGATCGCGACGGCGACCAGCGTGCGTGACTGCACGACATCCGCCCGGGCGAAACCTCCGGTCCTCGCCGCGAGCACGACCAGGGCGAGGGCGGATGCCGAGAGCACCGCCGGCTGGAGGGCGGGCACGGGCCACAGGAGAATCGCGGCCGGCACAGCGCCCAGACCCTCCGCGGTGGCCGCGGTACTCAGCAGCGTCGGGAGGGTGACGAACTCCGCGATCGCCGCAGCCGCCGCGACGACGAGCACGACCCAGAAGAAGATGCGCGTCCGACGGGTGAGAGCGGCCGCCGCGCGCGAGCGCGCCTGTGCGACGTCGGCGAGCATCGGGCGCCGCGCGGGCTGATCGCGGAACTGGTCGAGAATGCTCACGCTTCGCTCTACCGATCCCCGTCGATGACCCACGCAAGACGTGCGCCGCCGGGGATCGGTACACGGAATGCGGCCGAAGCCGACCGGGCTCCGGCCGCTCCGGACGCGGCCCCCGCCGACGGGATTTCTGACATCTGGAGGCCCGGGGAACCCTCCGAAATGGAGAATGCCCGCCCCCTCAGCAGCGCCGTTTTTCCTGCTCCACGCTGACATCCACCCCGACGACGGCTCGGGAAATCAGCGAAGGAGCATCACCGTGTCAGAGTTCCTCCCCTTCTCCCCCGAACGCCTCGAGAACCCGCCCACGAGCCGGGCGGAGGCCCTGGCTCACGCCATCCGTGACACCGACCCCGCGACGACCTCGCTCGCCCTGAGGTGCATGAAGTCGCTCTACGCCGGCCTGATGCCGCGCGCCAGCAGCAGCAAGCCGATCCCCGCAACCCCGGCCTCGATCCGCATCGCCGAGATCGCCGGCGTCGAGATCGACACCCTGGCCGCGGCGAACACGATCGCGCTCAACCAGGCGATCGACCCGGCGCTCGGCGCACAGATCACTCGTGTCGGCGAGGTCCTCGCCCGTGCGGTCGAGGCGGTCCTCTCGGCCTCCTCCACCGTTCGTTCCGAAGTGATCGCCGCGCAGGAGCGGCTCGTGGGGCGCACCACCAGCTCCGAGGAACGGGCGAACTTCCGCACCCGGATCACCTCGCGCCTCGGCGACGAGGCCGCCGACGCCCTGCGGAACGACCCCGTGCTCGTCCTGGACGCCCTCGGCCTGGAGCGGTCGATCCTCGCCGCCGCGCGAGCGGGCATCGCCACTCCCTCGAATCCGCGGTGGGCCGGCGACTGGACGGTCGAACGCCGCCGCGCGAACGGCCAACTGCGTCCGATCACCGTCGTCGAGTCCGAGGCCCGGGCCCGATGGGAGGCCCACGCGGCAGCCGCGCGTCCGCGTCTGCTCGCGGTCGCGCTCCGCTACGCGAAGCACGATCTGGCGCGTGCGGAAGACCTCGTCCAGGAGGCGCTGGTGAAGATGCTGCAGTGCGCCGGCGCGGACGACCTGGACACCTTCGTCCGTTACGGCCTCACGCAGCTCAAGCAGGTGAACGCCGACGGCTACGTCAAGGCGGACCGCGCGATCAGCGTCGACTGGGAGCACCGCGAGGAGGGCGAAGACAGTCTGACTCCGGAAGACCGCGCCTTCGGTCACCTCGCCCGAACATGGGCGAGCGACAGCGAGCGTCAGGATGGACGCCTCGATGGAATGGCCGCGCTCCGGCGCCTGTCGACGGTGGCGGACGCCACGCCGGAGGGTGTGGTGCGCCGCGAGATCGGCCGCATCGCGGAAGCCCTTCGGGCCGGATCGATGGATGCCGAGCTCCTCACCGATCGGCCCGCGCTGATCGCCCACCTCGTCCAGGTCGCGCGGACGGAGAACGCCCTCAGCGCCGCGTCCGCGAAGAGGATGGTGATCGCAACGCTCGAGAAGATCGCGGGCGAGGAGCGCTAGCGCGGAGCGGGGCGAGCCCCGCCGAGGGCTAGCCCCGCTCCGTCTCTCGGGCGACGATCATCGTCGAGTCGCAGATCGGGCAATGGGCTCCGCGCACCTTGCTCGTCGGCCCCGCCCAGTTGCAGTTCTGGCACGTGATGTCGGTGTCCTCGGCGCCCGATTGGATGAGGCCGAGGATCTCGATGTACGAGCGCCAGCGGGAGAATTCGCCATGACTTCGCTGATCGAGAAGGTCGGCGATCTTGGTACCCGGGGTGACTTTGCCGACGACGCCGTAGTTCCAGTCCTCATCGAAGATCCGAAGCGTGGCGACCATGCGATTGCGGCCGTCGAGATGAACCGAGTGCCGCCGCGTCCGCCGATGGTCGATGTCGGCAGTCAGGAAATCGAAGTCCTGCAGCGCGGGGGCGATTCTCGGCGGGAACGGCAACATTCCCCCGGTGAGAAAGGAATGGAACAGAACGCCCTGGAGGACCGAGGCAACGTTGCCCCTGGTGATTTGGGTCGTGGTGATCATCTGCTCGTACGCCACGTCGAGATCGAGGACGGTCGGCAAGGCCTTGGCGCGGAGAAGAAAGGCCGTGGAGACGGCGAAAGCGGCGCACAACGCACGGTGGCGCATGACGCGGGTGGTGACTCTCCAATTCAGGCTGGAGAGGTATCCCATCTCATACCGCTCTTTGGCGAGATACTCCTTCGTCTCGAGGATCTCCAAGATCTTCACGGTGCGCGCCGACCAGTGCAGCGCTCCCGCGATCTCGCGGGAGACGATCTCCGGGCGCTTCTCGATCTGAGTCCTGGCATCCGAACTCATGAACGCTTCGAGCACCCTGACGGCGCCGCCGGCGAGAGCCAGACTCATCTGATGCTCGGTCTCGAGCGACGAGCGTTCATCGACACGGACATCGCTGAATTCGTCATCCAGCATTCTTCGCGTCCGGTAGACCTCGGTCACCCCGCGGATGCCCTCGTCGATCGTCCGCGCCAATCCCTCTCGCGTACCCTCCTTCGTCGCCAGAACTGCTCTGTCTCGACGATTGAACGCGGCGTACTCGAGCCCGGCCACTCGCGATTGCTTCAACAGCTCGCCGAGGAGCTTCTGGAGTGCCGCATCTCGGATGTTGACGCAATCGAGGCTCACGGACTGATCGGCGAGCAGAACGGTGCGCTTGCTCGCGGGGAGCATCGCATCGAACCGCAGATCTTCGTCTCGCCGCAGTGTGAGGTACTCCCGGATGACGGCCCGCGTGGGCTGGCTACGGACGTGAAGAGCCAGGGCGAAGATCTCGCGCGCCTTGGCATTGGCAGCACGGACGAAGACGGGGAGGGAGGGGTCGAGGGTTGCCTCTCCGCGCGCGGCGTCGTCACGTTTTTCCGTGACATGCAACGGCCTCGATAGCAGCCGCTCCTCGAACTGCGTGAATGCATCGGAGAGCTGATCGAGCCCGAGGAACAGCCGCCGAGCCGAACTCCGCCGGTCGAGAACCGCATCCACGGTCTTCTGATTCCATTCGTGGATCACCGAGTAGAACTCCATGCGGGCGATGCTGGCCTGCGATCGCAGGATCTGCTGACGCTCGTCGCTGCTGTCCTCGATGGTGACACCGAATTCTTCCGCCCCGCCCATGTCGAGCAGATCGTTCGTGAACCACACCCGGGCCATCGAGTGCCGCAGATGAAAGAAGTGTCGCTGGGTATCGACCCGCGCCCCGAGGTAAGCGGCATGACGGTCAACGGCGAGGCGGCGCAGAACCATGAGCAGCTGAGCTCTGCGCGCTTTGTCGCCTTCGCCCGGTCCCACCACCCGGGGGTCATTGTTCAGAGCGTCACGGAGACGGGAGACGAGCCAGTCCCCCTCGCTTCCCGGCAAATCGGGCTCGGGGGGCCAGGAGAGGGATCTGCGGTTCTCAAAACTCCACCGCGGGTGCGCGGTCGCTTTCCTGGCGCTCCACTCGGCGTCCACGGTCGCCCAGTCGAGATCGAGCGGCTCGGCGGCCGCGGCGATGGCGTTCGGGTGACCAGCCACGGCGGCCTGCCATCGCGATCGATCCGAGTATTCGAGCAGCGGGGCGGCGGCGGCCTCCTTCGCGGGGGCACTCAGGTCCCCGCGATCGATGAACGGGTTGCCATCGACGGCATCGGAGGGGAATCCGTCGATCCCCCAGCGGCGCGCGATCACCTTCGCCGTGTGGGCGATGTCCTGACGCGACCGCGCCGGCGGCGGCGCCGTGCGGTAGGCCTCGACGACCCTTCGCAGCACCAATCGCGCGGCGGTCAATCCGTCGGGACGCCACACGCCGTCGTCATCTCGGACGAGCTGCTTGAGCGGGCCCAACTGCGCGGCCGTCCAGCTCGTCGACATCCCCTCGGAGCCCCGGATGACGTGCCGGAACCCCGTGGCCAGGGCCACAATGTTCTTTGCCGTCGGCAGAACGGTCGGCGTCTGTTCGTCCCCCATTGCGCCCTCCCCGTGCGTTTTCGGATCATATCGATGTCCCGCGGAGGCCGGTGTCCCGATTCCGGGGACCGGCGGGGGGATCGGATCGCGCTCGTGGACGGTATTGGTCCTTGCGCCGACGCGGCACGGTCCACCATCATCGAGCTGATCGCCGCTATGGGGGTGGCGGAGTCCGGGGGGACGAAAATGGCGTGTGCGTGCGTGAACGCGGGAAAGCCGACCTGCACGATGTGCAAGGAAGCGAAGACGAACGGGCTGCCGGTCGGCATCCACGCCTGCCAGTGGGGAACCTGCTCCTGATGCCCGCAATCGATGTCGAGGCGGTCCGCGCGAAGATCGCCGAGCGCGACGAGACCCGCGCGCGTTGCGCGCAGTGGTGCGCCCAGGCGCTGCAGGAGTTCCCGGATGCCGTCCGCGCGATTCGGACCCCGACGCGTGGTAATCCTGACTTCTTGAAGCATGTATTCGGCCGCGACGCGAGCACCGGGGTGTGGCCCATCCTTCGCGTGGACAACACCGACAACTTCCTGATCGAGATCGGCCACGGAGCCGCATTCACCGGGTCGGGCAAAGTCTGGGCCGACGGGAAACAGGAGAGCGTCGACACGGTCGCCTGGTGGATCGCCGCCCGGTGCGGTTACTCGATGAGCGTGGCCTCGACCGTTTTCGAGAAAGCCCTCATGGGTGAGTCATGGTCGGTGCGGGACGCACTGAGGGCGGCCGGCACCGTCTGAGCCCGACGCCGGTGGGGCAGCCGCCGCGGTCAGTCGCCGAAGGGGATCCTGACGGTGCGGTTCTTCCGCGCCAGGGAGTCGACGAGGTTGCCGCCGGCATCCGTGTGGGCACGAACTCGGGGAGGTCGGTGGACGCGCCCTCGGTCCGAGCCCGCACACGAGCAAGACCCGCGTCGGATCGGGAACGACGTCCTCGATCCGACGCGGGTCGGTGTCCGCGAGCCGGCTCAGCGCAAGCGGGCTTCGAGCCCGCGGATCTCGTTGAGCACCCGCTCCGCCGAGCGCGTGTTCGAGTCGGCATCGCGCTCGGCATCCGCCGCCTTCTGGTCGCACTCCCGCTGGTGCTCGTACGCCCGCGACGGGTTCGAGGGGCGGTCGCGCTGGGCGCGGAAGCGCTGCGCGTTCGCGCGCTGCGCGCTGGCCTGCGCCAGGTGCTCCTTGCGGATCGCTTCCAGGTCAGCGATCTGGTGCTTGATCAGTCCGGTGTCACTCATGTCGGGCTTCCTTTCGGGGCGTTGTCGTCGCGACCCGATTGCTCTACCGATCCCCGGCGGACGGCGCGAACCATCGCACCCATGGGCCGGGGAGTCGGCGCCGATCAGGCGGCGAGGGCGAGCGCTTCGCCCGCCCCGAGGCGCAGCTTCGCGTGCGTGTGGCAGGCACGCCAAAGCTCGGCGGAGGAGCGGCCGCGTCCGAGGATCTGCCGCGTCGCCAGTCCCGCCGCGCCCGCGGCGTGGGCGAGCCCGGCGAAAGCGTGGTCACCGGATGCCACGATCAGGGTGCCGAAGCGACGAGCGACGAAGTCCAGGTCGGCGAAATCCAGCAGTGCGAGATCCGCGCCGTCACGACCATTGCGGACCCGCCACTGCACCGGCTCGCCGACGAGAGCGAGCGCCGCGGACTTCGCGGTGACACCGCTCGCCGCGATCACCAGCTGGTCGCCCGGCCGGGCCGCGACGGCGAAATGGCGGTAGACGTGCCACACCCGCCGGTATTCTTCCGCGGCCAACCCGGGGCCACCGGCGAGGTTCTCGATGTCGATGAGATGAAGGCGGCGAGCGCGTGTCTCGCAGCGCTCACGGGTGACACGGCGTGCGATGCGGTGTTCGGCACGGATACTGCTCATGATCGCTCCCTCCGTGGACCGCCGCCGTCGCCCTCGCGACGGTTCACGGCGGATCCGACACGCCTGCTACCGATCCCGCCGTCATGACACCTCGTCCCCGGGATCGGTTGATGATTCGATGACCTCGACGATGGAGAGGAGGGCGACCATGCAGAACACCACCAAGGAAGCGCGCAAGTGCGGCTACTGCAACACGAGCAACAACGTCAACAACACGCAGTGCATCCAGTGCGGCCGCGAGCTGTGACCGTGGCGGAGGGGTGGGCGTCGGCCCGCCCCTCCCGTGCGCGTGGGGCCGCCCCGCCGCCCAGCGGGGTCGCGGCCCGCCAACGACGAAAGCCCCGGCGAACCGGGGCTTTTCGTGGCGGAGACGGAGGGATTTGAACCCTCGGTCCCCTTACGGGGACTCCACCTTAGCAGGGTGGTGCACTAGGCCTGACTATGCGACGTCTCCAGGTGATCGACGCCGGAGCGCGAGCACACCGGACCATACTAACCGGTCGGGGCGTGGCATCCGAATCCAACGAAGGGATGCCACGCCCCGCCGCTCAGCGGACGTTGCCGTTCGAGCAGGTGGCCTGCGCCGCGGTCTGACCGGCGATCTCGGACGGGAGCGTGATGACGCTCGACGACGGATCGGGCGTCGGGGTTGCACCGTCCGTCGGCACCGGGGTGTCCGACGGTGCGGGTGTGGCGCTCTCGTCGGCGATGACGCCGTCGCCACCGCTGAGGTCGCCCGACAGCTGGATCGGCTGGTTCGCGGCGAGTGCCGACCACAGAGCGTCCGCGGCGTCGTAGTCGGGCACCACGCGGTTCGGGTCGGCCGGGTCGGCGAAGGTGGGGTACTGCACGAACACGATCTCGTTGAACGGCACGTCCTTGACGGCCATCGCGATCTGCACGAGCGTCAGCGGGTTGGTCAGCGACGTCGACGGGTCGACGTTGCGCAGAGCGGTCGAAGCGAGCTTGTACAGCGTCGCCGGGTTCGAGAGGACTTCCTCGCTGCGCAGCTTCGTCGTCAGGCGCGACATGTACTGCTGCTGGTTCGAGATGCGCCCCAGGTCTCCGCCGTCGCCGACACCGTGGCGGGTGCGGAGGAACTGCAGGGCATCGAGGCCCTGGATCGTGCGCATGCCCGCGGGCCAGTCGATGCCGGTGTTGGAGTCCTTGATGCCGTTGGCGATACAGACGTCGACACCGCCGATGGCATCCGTGATGTTGATGACGCCGCCGAAGCTGACCTTCGCCGCGAAGGGAATCTGCAGCCCGCTCAGCTCGGACACGGTCTGCACGACGCACGCCAGGCCGCCGTACATGTAGGCGCTGTTGATCTGTTGCTTCGACATGGCCGAGCTGACGTTGCCGTCCGCGTCGGTGCACGACGGGATCGGCGCCATGAGGTCGCGCGGGAACGAGATCACGGTGACGCGTCGCGGGGCGTCGGAGATGTGCACGAGCATGTTGACGTCGTTGAGGTTGTCGCCCGCGTCCGGCCCTGTGCAGCGGTCGCCGAAGTACTGCGCGAAGTCGGGTTCGCACTCGTCCGTGCCGACGAGGAGGAGATTGACTCCACCCTTCAGTTCACCCAGGTCCGGCGGAACGGCCGGCTGGTCCGGCAGGTCGACGGCGTCGGCGGTGAAGCTCGACGACAGGTCGTACACGGCGTACGCGGCCACGCCGGCACCGGCGACGAGAACGACGGCCATCGCCACGGCGAGCGCGCGGAAGAACTGGGCGAGCGGTCCCACCGACCGCAGGCGTCCGTGACGCGCGATCGTCGCTCGTCCGCGCGGGGTCGTGGTCTTACTCACTCGGGTCCTTTCGGGAGGACGGATGCCAGAGGGCGGCACCTCAGGACCTCGACGAAGCGCAGGTCGGCGACAGTTTAGGTACGTGAGCCTGTGAACTGCGTGAAGAAGTGGACAGCAATTGTTCACGTCGCGTCCACTCGCTCACGGGGCTTCGTACGGAGGGACGTGTCCACCCCTCCGTACGGATGCCACCCGCGAGCGAGCTCGGCTCTCCGGGCGCTTAGGCCGCGCGCGTGCGTGCTTCTTCGTGCAGACGCCGTGCTTTGCGGATGAGTTCGACGCCGTCCGGCCCCCAGAGAAGACGCATGACACGCGCCTCGTTCTCCGGGTTCTGGAACTCACGGACGTCCGCCTCGCGGGCCCGGATGATGTCGCCCGCCGCGGCGATGGTCTCCGGGGAGCGCCCGGCGGAGGCTTGCAGGTTCGCCGGGAGGATGGCATCCATCAGCTCGGTCCACCGCTGATAGACGTCCTCGAGCGCCTCGACCGCGAGCGCGTGACTGGGGTGCCAGTTCTGCTTGCCGACCTGGTGATACTGCTCCAGCATGTCGACGCCGGTCTCGAGGTCGCGGAACACGCTGTCGGAGTGCCCGAAGAGGGGCCAGTACTTCTCGTAGAGCGCCTGGAGCTCCGCCCAGGTGGTAGGGATCTCCGACTCCTCCGCCCCGACGAGCCGCAGGTACGACCCCATCTCGAGGACGTACTGGTCGCGCTGGGCGGCGGTGAGCGGCCGCGGCGGCTCGTCGCCGTGCCACGCCAGGTTCTCGTAGACGCTCAGGATGCACTGCATCTCGGTGATAGCCGCCCACATGGCATCCCGCGGTTCGGCGGCAGCGTATCCGCCGAGAGACGGGTCGTCGGGGTCGATCACAGGCCCCTGCACGTGGCCATGGATGCGGTGCAGGTGCGTGGCCATGTTCTGTGCGGTGGTGGTGTCGCCGAGCCACATCGGCGCGTGCATGCCGGAGTTGCGCTGCAGACGCTCGAAGAAATCGAACATCGTGAACCGGCCGGCGCGCGCCTTCCGGCTGATGGGGTCGGCATCGCGGATGCCCGCCACGACCGGCTTGTACAGGAACTGGATGGACCCCTGCGCGGCGGTCTCGAACACGATCGTGGCGGGGTGCAGGAGAAGCTCCCACGTCACGGACCCGGGACCGAAGAGCCCGTAGTCGGGCGTGCCGTCCGGTCGGGTCGAACCGCCGGTCGGAACGACCTCGCCGAAGCGTCGCCAGCGGGGGGCATCGCCGTCGATCAGTTCTTGCGTGATCACGGGGATCTTGCGGTCACCGGAGATGGTCGGTGTGGACATCGCGACTCCTTCGTCTTTTTCGTACGGTATGCGTACGAAAATAACGTTAGAACCGTCGGGCGCGGGACGCAAGAGCCGATCGGTATCGTGGATGCCGGGAAGGCGGTGCGGTCGTGACCGACACGGATACTCGCCCCAAGGGTCGGCCTCGCGATCCTCAGATCCGGGCCAAGGTGCTCCTGGCGGCGCAGCGGGTCTACCTCGCCGGGGGGCTGCCGGGATTCACCTTCGAGGCCGTCGCGCGTGAGTCCGGCGTCGGCAAGCCGGCGCTCTACCGCCGGTGGGAGTCCACGGACGAGCTCCTCGACGACGTCCTCCGCTCGCACGCTCTCGTCCCCACGGAGACATCCACGGGCGACATCCGCGCGCAGCTGATCGACATCGCCCTGGCGACCCTACGCTTGGCGCACTCGGAGGAGGGGTCGTTCGTCCTCCGCGTGAGTTCAGAGCGCGGCTCCGGCGGGGGGATGTTCGAGAGGTACTTCGAGCGGTTCCGCAGCTTCATCCACTCGCAGAACCGTGCGCTCGTGGCCGCGGCCATCGACCGGGGCGAGCTGAGCCGCGACCGTGACCCGGACATCATCGTGCTGTCGATCACGGGCGCCATGCTCGCGGGGACGTTGCTCTCGCTCGCACCCTCGCCGGTCGCGGATCCTGTTGCCGCCGAAGACTACTGCCGCCGCGTCGTGGACGAGGTCCTCGGGGCGGATGCGCGCCCGACGGCGGATGAGGGTCGGTCATCCCGCACCACTCGCTGAAACGGTGCTCGGCCGATGGATCAGGCCGCCGGTCGGCGCACCAGCCGCCACACGTTCCCCCCGCGACGCTCGACCGAGAGCTCGTCGCAGACGGCCGCCGCGATGGCGAGTCCGCGACCGGATTCGGCGAGTGCGTCGACCATCGTCTGCGCCCTTGGGTCGAAGGTCACCGGGGCCGCGCTGTCGCGCAGCGTCGCGCGCAGCTCCTCGCCCGCCGAGAGCTCGACGGAGAGGGAAACGTCCTCGTCGCCGCGCGGACCGTGCACGGCGATGTTCGTCGCGATCTCGATGACCGCGAGAGAGAACAAGCTCAGGTCGAGCTCGGAGATGTGCGCTGCCTGCGCGCCGAGCTCCTCCAGCGCCTCGTGGAGCCCCTCGACGAAGTCGAGTGTCGCGAGGCCCTCTCGCGACACGGTGACCTCAGACACCGTCGAACGCGCTTTCGGCGTCGGGGTAGACGTGGAGGACGCGGTCGAGGTTCGTCAGGCGAAGCACCTGCCGCACCTGTTCGCCCGCGGCCGCGATGCGAAGGTCGCCGCCGGCCACCCGCGTGGCCTTCAGCGCCCCGATGAGCGCACCGAGACCGGACGAGTCGATGAAATCCACCTTCGTGAGATCGACCGCGACCCGCGGTCGGCCGTCGTCGACGAGGTCGGCCACCGCGGTGCGGACCTGCGGAGCGACGGCGGCCGTGAGCCTGCCGTCGAGCGCGAGCACCACGAAGTCGCCGAGGTCGCGGCGTTCGATGTTCATTCCGTTCCTTCCTGGGGCGCGTCGTCGGTGCGCGCCACCACCATCACGGTCACGTCGTCGGTGGCCGTGGCACCGCGCGCGAGGCGGGCGGCCTCGTCGAGGGCGCCCTGGACGCCACGCTCCCGCAGCACGCGCCGGACATGCCCGAGAGGATCCGCCATGTCGAGCACGTCCAGCAGACCGTCGCTGCACACCATGAAGATGTCGCCGGGACGGATCTCGGTGTGTGCGGCGGTCCGCACGTCGGCGAAGCCCATGCCCAGCGGCATCCCCGTCGACACGAGGTGCTCCCACGTGTCGTCGGCGCGGAGGATGTAGCCCAGGCTGTGCCCGGCGTCGACGAAACGGAGCCGACCGGTACTGGCATCCAATTCGGCATGAAAAGCCGTGGCGAACGTTCCGAGGTCGGAGACGTCGGCGTCGAGGAGACGGTCCGCTTCGCGCACGGCCTCGAGCAGATCACGGTCGGGAAGCGTGCGGAGCGACGCGCGGAGCCCGGCGGCCAGGAGCGCCGCCCCGAGGCCCTTGCCCATGACGTCCGCGAGGGTGAACCGCACGCCGCCATCCACGGGGTACCAGTCGTACAGGTCGCCCGAGATCTGCCCGGCGGCGACGGTGACGGCGGCGACCTCGTACCCGGGGAGCTCTGGTGCGCTCCGCGGGCGCAGCGTGCCCTGCAAGGCGACGGCGTCATCCAGCTCGTTCTGGCGCAGGATCTCGGACTGCACCCACCCGGCGAGCTCGCGGAGCAGGTCTTCCTCGCGCTCGTCGAGCACGCGAGGCTGCGTGTCGAGCAGGCACAGCGTGCCGATGCGTTCCCCGCCCCCGGCTTCGAGGGGATGTCCGGCGTAGAAACGCAGATGCGGATCGCCCTCGACGAAGGGGTTGCCCGCCCAACGCTCGTCCTCGCTCGCGTCAGGGATGACGACGGTGCGCCCCTCGCGGACCGTGAAGTCGCAGAAGGCGTCCTCACGCGGTGCCTCCCGGCCGCCCAGACCGATCTCGGACTTACGCCACTGGCGGTCGCGGTCCAGAAGGGTGACGCTCACCATCGGGACGCCGAACATCTCCTGGGCGATGCGCGTGACACGGTCGATGCGCTCATCACGCGGCGAATCGAGAATGCCGAGGCTCTCGATCGCGCGCTGCCGGGCGGCGTCATCGAACGGGGGGACGACGGTGGTCATCTCATCTCCTTCCGGGTCACCCGGCGGGCGTGCTCCGCCAGGCGTTCGGCCTCGGCGACCGGGTCGTATCCCTTGAACGTGGCCGCCTGGAACAGCACACTCAGCACGACCAGGTCATAGATCGCCCAGGCGATGTTGACCGCGGTGCCGATCGGCTCAGCACCGTTGACGAACAGTCGCACGCATCCGGCGATGATGGCCAGGACCAGCAGCACCATCACGACCAGCTGCGTCCTGATCAGGTGCCACTGGGGGCCGTTGTTGCTGGGGCGGGTCTTCGGCGTGACGGCGAAACCCAGGGGAATGCGCAGGACAACGTTGTTGAACGCCGTCGTGCACGCTTTGATCCACACCGGGAACAGGGCGAGGCTGTACTGCTGGCCGCGCCAGGTGGGCGCCCCGCGGGCCGCGATCACGAACAGCAACTGGTTCACGATCATGAACGGGATGAACCGAGCGAAGAACTCGACCGCGTAGGCGTGGACGGGGAGGATGCCGAGCACCAGGAAGATGATCGGCGCGGCGAAGTACACGACGGCGGCGTAGCCCGACAAATAGCTCCACATCGTCGCGAAGTACATCAGGCGCTGCGGCAACGACATCCCCCACTGCACGAGAGGGTTCTCACGCAGGAGCACTTGCATGGTGCCCTGCGCCCAGCGCAGGCGCTGGGTGAGCATGGTGCCGAGATCCTCGGGCGCGAGGCCGTCGGCGAGCAGTTCGTGGTGGTAGACGCTCTTCCACCCCATCCCGTGCATGCGCATCGAGGTCGCCATGTCCTCGGTCACCGAGATGGTCGCCAGCGGCATGACCGGCTGCGCCTCGCCGGCGCGGTCGACGCCGATCGTGCGGAGCACGGCCTGCACCGCCTCGAGGGCGTTCAACGGGGAGAGTTCGCGCGTCGCGAGCGCGGCGACCGCCTGTTCCACGTCGAACGCCTGCTCCTCGGGAGTCGCCCCCGCCCCGGACGGTCCGGCAAGGGCGGCGAGCTCGCGCAGATCGGCTTCGATGCCCGCGACATCGGATGCCACGATCGACTGGGTCGCGGCATCCACCCGGCGATGCAGGCGGTAGGTGACCTCGCCCAGCGGCGCATGCGCGCGGAGCTGTTCGCGCGCCTCCTTCACCGCCGCGGTCACGTCGTCGAGCGCGGCGGCGACGGCCGGGTCGGACGCGGCCGGGTTCGAGCGCGCCTTGTCGATGACGCGGGCGGCGGCGCGCAGAGCGCCCGCGATCGACCGGTCGAGTTCGCGCACGTAGCCGACGATCCCGAGCTGCATGAGCGCTTCGCGGCGCAGGATCGCGTTCGAGCCGCAGAAGAAGGCCGCGTTCCAGCCGTCCTTGCCCCGCTGGATCGGCCCGTAGAACAGCGGCGCTTGGCTACCGAGGGGGTCACCCGTGGCGACGTTGCTGAAGACCTGCGGCGTCTGGACGAGCGCGACGAGCGGATCGTCGAAGTACCCGAGCGTGTGGTGCAGAATCTCGGGCCGCGGGATCATGTCGGCATCCAGGATGAGGATGAACTCACCGTCCGTGGCCTGCAGCGCGTTGTTGATATTGCCGGCCTTCGCGTGGCGCGGGCGGTCGTCCCACTCCGCTCCGCGCGAGATGTACCCGATGCCCGCGGCCTCGGCACGCTCCCGCATCTCGGAGCGACTGCCATCGTCGAGAATCCACGTGGAATGCGGGTAGCGGATGCGCTGCGCCGCCAACGCGGTCGTCATGACGAGGTCGACGGGTTCGTTGTACGTGGCGATGAAGACGTCGACCGTGAGACCCGCAGCGGGGGCCGGCGGCGCCTCGCGACCCCGCGCCTTCCACATCATCATCCCGAACAGGCACACGTCGATCAGGCTGTACGTTTCGGCCACGATCAGCGGAACCGCGATCCACCAGGCATCCCAGTTCAGCGAGAACAACCACCGCCACGCGACGTAGTTCACACCCAGGAGGAGGGTGAGGACGACGACGACGCGCATCAGGAGCAGGCGCCCCTCGCTGATCCGGGTGTCGTCGGTCACGTCATCGATCCTCTCCGCCGAACTCATCGCGGCACCACCCCGAAAAGGAAACGCGTCCGCACCATGACCCACAGCGCCGCCAGCACGAGGATGTTCGCCAGCGTGCCGAGCAGCAGGTTCCCCTGGTTCAGCGCCGGGATGCTCGCGACGATCAGCGCGAAGAACACATGCATCACGAAGACGTACAGAGTGGACTGCCCGAGCGGGACCAGGAAGGCGCCGGTCGCGGCCGCGATGGGCCTCCAGTACGCCGACACCAGCGCGTACAGCGCGACGACGAGGACGAGGACGTTCAGCAGACGCCCGGGAGCGAGGTGCGTGCGCTCGAACAATGCGGCGTAGATACCCCGGAACGTGTTGTCGGAGAGGAGACCGAGGCGGGGGTCGCCCGGCGCCGGCGCGTACGGGTTGTTCCACGAGAACAACATCAACGCCACCGCCACGGCGATGATCGCGACAAGCACCACGCGGCCGAGCCGCGTCGAGAACCACGCGATGATCTCGCGGCGGTAGAAACCTCCGACCATGCCGAGGACGAACAGCAGCTGCCAGATCAGCAACGGGAACGAGTCCTCGAACTGCGAGGGCAGCAGACGGAAGCGCGTCGTGTACCCGATGACGTAGAGGGCGACGCTCGCGCCCACGACCCACGGCCACCAACGGCGCCCGAGCGCCCACAGGATGAGCGGCGAGATGAGCAGCAGCACCACGTACAGGCCCATGACGTTGAACTGCCACGGCCCCATCCTCAGGAGGAGGAAGTCGAGCACCACGCCCGGGTCGACCGGGTACTGCAGGATGCGATCCGCCCCCGCGTACAGGTCGTACACGCGCCCTGTGGCCCCCGGCCCGGCGGCTCCCGTGCCCTGATCGGTGAACGTCGTCACGGACTGACCGTTCAGGAACGGCAGAAGAGCCAAGAAGTACACGAGGACCACGACGACGAGCGCTGTGCGGTACAGCTTCCACGACCGACCGGCAGTGCGGATCACGACCTCGCCGATGCCGCCCGAAACGAGCTTCGGCCGGTAGACCAGGCCGAGGACGACACCGGAGAGAAGCACGAAGAGCTCGGCGCCCGAGACCACGCCGATGAACTCCTGCGTCCCGATCTGCAGGTAGCTCACCAGACCGAGGTGATTCACGACCACGAAGACGATGGCAAGACCCCGGAGCAGGTCGATCCTCGCGTCCCGCGACGGCGGTCCGCTGTAGACCAGGCGGCGGACGGATGCCGAGGAGCGCGCCGCGAACAGCACGAGCAGCGCGGCCACGGCGAAGACGGCGGCGACGACGATCCATCCCCAGATTCCGTCCGCGCGGGTCGTGTCCGCCGCCGAGCCGGTGGCATCGCGAACCGGACCGAGAACGAGGTCAGATGCACGCAGGTCGTTCACGAAGGCCGAGCGCACGGTATCCGACGTCAACGTCACCGACCAGTCGATGACGGTCTCGCCCACGACTCCGCGGGTCGTCGCGGTCTCCTGCCAGATGACCGCGCCGAGGTACGGGACCTGCTGCGCGTCGACGGCGGCCTCGATCTGGCGCCACCACGCCGATTTGACCTCGAGCTCGCTCGGGCCGGGAGCACTTCCGCTGTAGAACGCGGCGGTTTGGATCACGAGCGGACGCTGCGCCGACGGGTATATCGCGGCGAAGTCCGGCGCTCCCGACCCGTCGGTGCCGCGCAGACGCGAGACGAAGTCGTCGGACCCCGGCACGACGTTGCGCGCCTCCACACCGCCCGTCTCGTCGAAGTACAGCGACAGTCCGACGGCATCCACCGCTCCATCGCCCGGGTAATAGGGCGCGTACGGGTCGTCCGCTCGCGTCAGCATTCCGTCGCCGTCGGTGTCGGCTCCCGACTGCGCGGACGTCAGCGGCGCCGGGGCCGCGTAGGGGTAATCCCCGCCCCAGAACGGTGACCAGAGCATCGCAGCCGCAGGTAGCTCGGCGTGCACGACGTCAGCGAAGGTCTGGAACGCCGCGCGGTAGGCATCCGGTCGCTGCCCCCAGGGCCGCCACGTCGTGTTCATATCGGGGGCGAAGCTCACGTAGAGCGGCGCACCCGCGGGCCGCGCGATCTCCTTCAGCGCGGCCACGAAGTCCTCCGCCTGCGCGCGCCCGATGTCCTCGAGCCGCACCGTCGGATTCACCACCACGACCGCGATCGACCCGGCCGCCGCGGTCTGCTGGAAGAACCCCGCGAGGTAGCCCTTCTCATCACCCGTCAGCGGGTAGGGCACCTCGCGCTGGTAGAGGGCGCTCGGCGCCCCCAGCCGATCGGCCTGGTCGGCGACGCTGTCGCTGCCCCACTGCAGGATGGATCCGAAATACGCGCCGGTCGAAGGCACGACGTCGTCGCGACTGTCGTGGGGGGATGCCAGCGCGGGCGTCGCGTTCAGCGCGATCGCGAATAGTCCGATGACGACGGCGAGGACCGAGCGAACCGCCATGGACGATCGGCGGCGTGGTGCTCCCGCATCGAGTTGTCCATCCTGCACGTCTAACCAGCCCCCGTTCTCACCGGTCTTCAGGACCCTACCGAAGGGTCCCGACACGACCGGGGAATCTGTACAGGCAACGAAGCGACGTGGCATGTCCCCGCAATAGACGCCCGCCTCCCCTTCACGAAAGGTGCA
Organism: Microbacterium canaveralium; assembly: GCF_047238045.1. Classification (NCBI taxonomy): domain Bacteria; kingdom Bacillati; phylum Actinomycetota; class Actinomycetes; order Micrococcales; family Microbacteriaceae; genus Microbacterium; species Microbacterium canaveralium. The sequence goes on from NZ_JBDFMA010000003.1 coordinate 2,947,301, forward strand.
GCAGGGCGATCAGATCGGCGAGCAAGCGAAGCGGAGACCGAACCGGTCGGCGCCGGGCCATATGCATGCTCGTTACCTAGCCTGAGCACATGCGCATGCGCCTCGAACTCATCCCCCTCGTCGTCGCGGACGTCGACCGCAGCATCGCCTTCTATCGCGACGTCGTCGGCTTCGACCTGGACCACGACGTCTCCCCCGGCAACGGCATGCGCGTGGTGCAGCTCACCCCGCCGGGATCGGCCTGCTCTATCGCGTTCGGCACCGGAATGGGAGGTTCCGCGCCGGTGAGCAACATCCACCTCGTGGTCGACGACCTGGAACTCACCCGAGCGACCCTCGTCTCGCGGGGACTCGACGTCTCCGGCATCCACGACATGGGTGGCGGTGTGCGCTACGCGTTCTTCGCGGACCCGGATGCCAACTCCTGGGCGCTGCAGGAGATCCGCCCGGGGGCGTCGCTCCCGACGTGACCCCGCCCGGGCCGGCATCCGGGCGGGGTTCGAATAACGCACATTCAGCGGAGGGTGTGGGATTCGAACCCACGGGACATCTCTGCCCACTGGTTTTCAAGACCAGGTCCATCGGCCGCTCGGACAACCCTCCCGATCGTGCGAGTCTACCCAGCCGCGCGGCCGCGCACCGCGAAAGCACACGTCCCGGCCGAGCGCACACGATGCGGTCGACCCGATCGTGAGCGCTCGACCCGATGGTGTGCGCTCGCCGCCCGCCGCACCCCCGAGCCGCCCCACCGAAGCCGCACCCGCGCCGGAGCACCCGCGCCAGAACCCCGGCGGCGGAGCACCCGCGCCAGAACCCCGGCCGCACCCCCGGCCCCCGCGGTCACCATCTCGCCCGTTCACGGTGCCGTGAGGAACGAGTCACCTCGCGCAGTTACGATCTGGGCGTGACCGTGGGGACAGTGCCGGGCTCTCGCGCCGACAGCCGCGCGCGGCGACGCGCGTCGACCGCGCACCGCGCGACCGATCTGACGGTGCGGCGCCCGGTCGCGCGCCACGCCGCACCGGACGCCGCGGCGCAGAAGTGGCGCCGGAACACCGGCCTCGCCCTGGCGGCCGTGGGCGGACCGCTCACGGTGATCGTGTTCGCCGCGCTCATCGCCGCCGGAGCCTTCGCCTGGCAGGTGATCCAGGTACAGGACGACCTCGAGGGCGCGATGGACCAGTCGAAGGTGCTGATCCAGGCGGCCGCGAGCGGGGATGCCGCCGGCATCCAACGGTCCGGCGAAGACATCGTCGCTCGCGCGCAGCGGGCGTACGATACCGCCCAAGGCCCCCTGTGGGATTTCGCGGCGGACATCCCGGCGGCCCGGACGAACGTGCTGGCCGTCCGCGGTGTCACCGAGATCGCTCAGACGGTCACCTCCCAGGTGCTCCCCCCGCTCATCACGACGATGTCCGCGGCGAGCGACGGTTCCGGCGGCGGGTCGGGGATCAACCTCGCACCGTTCCTGCACGCCGGGACGGTGATCCCGACGGTGCTGACGTCGTTCGACGAGGCATCCCGGATCGCGACGAGCATGGATCGCACCGGTGTGCTCCCGCAGATCTCCGCCCCCGTCGATCAGCTCGTGCGCGCCATCGATCAAGCCACCCCCGTCCTGCTGACGGTCAACGCGCACCTGCCCGAGCTCCTGCGCGCGGCGGGCGCCGAGCGCCCCATGCTGTATCAGCTCATGATCCAGACACCCGCCGAGATCCGGGCGACCGGCGGCGGCGTCGCCCAATGGCTGGTGCTGAAGGTCGACGACGGCAACGTCGACATGCTCAGCCTCGACACGGGCACCGACCTGATGTATTCGCTGCTCCCCTCCGTCGGCTTCGACACCGAGAACGGTTCGCTCATCCCCCTGCCCTGGCAGACGAGGGCTCTGTACCCGCCGGAGCTGACGAACTGGTCGTCGAACTTCACCATGACGCCGAACTTCCCGACCGCGGTCGAGCTCTTCCAGGCCACGCGGGCGTGGACGGACAAGCCGAAGTTCGACGGGGCGTTCTCCATCGATCCCGTCGTGCTCGCGCATCTTCTCGAAGCGACCGGTCCGATCACGCTCGCCTCCGGCGAGACCGTCGACTCCCAGAACGCGGGAGCGAAGCTCATGAGCGAGCCGTACGAGCGTTTTGGCATCGACAACGCGGCCATGGACCGGTACTTCAGCGAGATCAGCGCGAGCATGTTCAGCAAGCTCACCGGGCGCCAGTGGGACATCGGCACGATGTGGACGCAGATCGTCCGCAGCGCCGACGAGGGCCGCATCTTCGCGTGGTTCGACGACGCGGGCCTTCAGAACCTGTCCCATGAGTACGGCCTGGACGGCACGCTCCCGACGGACAACCAGGATGCCACCCAGCTCGGCATCTACTTCAACGACTACTCCATCGGGAAGCTGGAGTATCACCTCACGTACTCCCAGCACGCGAGCTGCAGCGCCGACGATCGGACGATCACCGTCTCGATGGAGCTGCACAACAGCATCACGGATGCCATCACGAGCGGCTACACCCTGGGCCTGCGCAACATCGAACGTGAGATCCCGCTCCGAACGATGATGCTCGACGTGTTGTTCTTCGCCCCGCCCGGCGCGGAGATCGTGTCCGTCGACCCCGAAGAGGGCGACCGGTGGGACTCGACGTTCCACGATCGCTCGGGGGTGGACCACGGGAATTCCGCCGAGAGCAGGACTCTGCTCCTCGCCGAGGGGCAGACACGAACGGTCTCGTACACGGTGCAGCTCCCCGAGGGCGACCTCGGTCCCCTGGAGCTGCGTCACACCCCGGGCGCGAACGACACCGCCGTCACGATCGACGCGAACTGCGCCCCGCTCTTCCGCAGTCCCGAGGGGTCGAACAACATCCTGCTCTCCGCGATCGGCTGAGAACCGGGCGGGGCAACCCCGTCACCTCCGCTGCGGGCGGTGGCTAACGTCAGGGGATGACGACGAACCGCGGGTCGCTGGCATCCTTCTTCCTCCGCCTCGGGAGGCAGGTGTGGGTGCGAGCCGCGCTCTTCACGTTCATCGGCATCGCGATCGCCCTCATCGCCGGTTTCCTCGGCCCGCTCCTCCCGTTCGACGTCACGATCGATCTCGGGCAGAACGCCGTTGGGTCTCTGCTGCAGATCATCGCGACGGCGATGCTGACCGTCAGCACGTTCTCGGTCACGGCGATGGTCACCGCGTTCTCATCGGCGACGACGACGGCGACCCCACGTTCCACTCCCCTGCTCATCGCCGATCCGACCTCGCAGAACGCGGTGTCGACGTTCGTCGGCGCCTTCACCTATTCGCTCGTCGGCATCGTCGCGCTCTCCACCGGGTACTACACCGAGCAGGGGCGGACGATCCTGTTCATCGGCACGCTCATCGTGATCGGCATCGTCGTCTTCACCCTCCTGCGGTGGATCTCGCACCTGTCGACGTTCGGGCGCATGGCAGACGTCATCGACCGCCTCGAGAAGGCAGCGACCGACGCTCTCACCGCCTACGGCGCGGCCCCGCTCCTCGGCGCACGCCGGCTGACGTCCATTCCGCCCGGGGCTCGACCGATCCACAGCGACGGTGTCGGATACGTCACGCATCTCAACGTGTCCGCGCTGAACCGGATCGCGGACGCCCACGACCTCCGGGTCTACGTGGTGGCCGCGCCCGGCCGCGTCGCCGACGCCCGGACGCCGCTCGTCCGGATCGAGGGCGCCGTGGACGATCGCGTGATCTCGCAGGTACGCGGCGCCTTCCGAGTCGAGTCCCATCGGTCGTTCGAACAGGATCCGCGGTTCGGGGTCATCGCGCTCACGGAGATCGGGAGTCGGGCACTCTCCCCCGCCACGAACGACCCGGGGACGGCCATCGAAGTGATGGCCGCGCTGCAGCGGGTCTTCACCCCCGCACTGACGGCAGACCCCGACGACGAGGTCCACTACTCGCGCGTGTTCGTCACCCCCACGACCCTGGGCGAACTGATCGACGATGCGTTCCGCCCGATCGCCCGCGACGGCGCCGGCAACATCGAGGTGCACGTGCGCCTCCAGAAATGCCTCGCCTCGCTGGCGGCAGCCGCGCCCCGCCACGCCCACGAGTTCCGCGAGGCCGCCCGCGCGGCGTCCGCGCGCGGTCGTCGCGGGCTCGATCCCACCGACGCGAGAACGCTGAGGACGACGGTGCGCGAAGCGTGGAGCGGGGTCTAGAGGTCGCGGAGCACCGCCGCGACGCCGCCCTCGGACACCGACAGGCCCACCTCACCGGCCGCCTCGTGCACCTCGGGTGGCCCCTGTCGCATCGCGATCGCGCGGCCTCCGTGCGACACGGCCCACTGCATCATCTCGATGTCGTTGCGGCCGTCGCCCATGACGAGGACGTTCTCGGGCGGGATGCCGAGCCAGTCACGCACCAGTTCGAGGGCGGTGGACTTGTTCACGCCCTGCGGCGCGATGTCGAGCCACGCCGTCCAGCCGATCGCGTACGACACCTGGCTGAGACCGATGCGCTTCACCAGCTCGAGGAAGTCCTTGTCGGTCTTCTCGGGGGCGACGACGACGACGCGGCAGACGGGCTGATGCGACAGTTCCGCGAAGCTCACGCGGTTCGCGCCCTGCAGGTTCCAGTCGTCGAGATAGTCCGTGAAGAGGCGCTGCCCGTCGGGCAGCTCGACGAGGAAGTGGGCGTCGCCGAGGTGCTCGCCGAGCAGCGTCAGAACCTCGGTCGGGTCGAACGTCTCGACGTGCGCGCGCTCGTATCCGGTGGCATCCGGCCCGCCGATCCGGCGCATCACGATGGCCCCGTTCGAGCACACCGCGTATTCGGGGTGGATGCCGAGGCGCCCCATGACCGTGTGGGTGCTGTCCCAGCTGCGACCGGTGGCGAGCATGACCTCGTGTCCCTGGTCTTGCGCGTGGCGCACGGCATCCACGACTCCGGGGCTGAGCGACTCGTCCTCGAGGAGGACGGTGCCGTCGATGTCGAGCGCGATAAGCATGCGTCCAACTGGGGCCGTACGGGCGATGTCGTCGACGACCGCGGCCGCCTCGTGCTGCGTCTCCGCGTCGACGTCACCGACGCGGGGCAGGGCGGCCTCGTCGGTCACGCGATGGGCTCCATCACTTCGAGGCCGCCGAGGTAGGGGCGCAGTACTTCCGGCACCGTCACCGATCCGTCGGCGCGCTGGTGCGTCTCGAGCAGCGCGACGATCCAGCGGGTGGTCGCGAGCGTGCCGTTGAGGGTGGCGACCGGCTGCGTCTTGCCGCCGTCGGCGGGGCGGAACCGCGTGTCGAGGCGCCGCGCCTGGTAGGTGGTGCAGTTCGAGGTGCTCGTGAGCTCGCGGTAGGCGTCCTGCGTGGGAACCCAGGCCTCGATGTCGAACTTGCGCGCGGCACTCGACCCGAGGTCTCCGGCGGCGACGTCGATCACGCGGTACGCGAGCCCGAGGTCCTGCAGCATGCCCTCCTGCATCGCGACGAGGCGGTCGTGCTCGGCCTCGGCATCCGCCGGGTCGGTGTAGACGAACATCTCGAGCTTGTTGAACTGGTGCACGCGGATGATGCCGCGAGTGTCTTTGCCGTACGACCCGGCCTCGCTGCGGTAGCACGTGGACCATCCGGCGTAGCGCTTGGCGCCGCGCTCGAGGTCGAGGATCTCGTCCATGTGATACCCGGCGAGGGGCACTTCGCTGGTGCCGACGAGATACAGGTCTTCCTTGTCGAGGTGGTACACCTCGTCCGCGTGCTGGCCGAGGAAGCCGGTGCCGCGCATGACCTCGGGGCGCACGAGCGTCGGCGGGATCATGGGCGTGAACCCGGCCTGCAGCGCCCGGTCGAGCGCCAGGGTCATGAGCGCGAGCTCGAGCCGCGCGCCAATGCCGGTGAGGAAGTAGAACCGGCTGCCCGAAACCTTGGTGCCGCGCTCCATGTCGATGGCACCGAGCTTCTCGCCGATGGCGAGGTGGTCGAGCGGCTCGAAGTCGAACGTCGGGACCTCGCCGTGCGTGCGGAGGGTCACGAAGTCCTCTTCGCCGCCCGCGGGCACGCCCTCGAGGACGATGTTCTCGATCCGCGACAGGGCTTCCTCGGCGGCCTCCTCGGCGACGGTCACCGCGTGCTGAGCGGACTTGACCAGCTCGCTGAGCTCCTTGGCCTCGGCCACGAGCGCGGGCTTCTCGTCCTTCGGCGCCTGCGCGACCCTCTTGCCGTGCGCGTTCTGCGCGGCCCGCAGTTCTTCGAACGTCGTGATCGCGGCGCGGCGATCGCGGTCGGCGGCGATCGCCGCGTCGACGGAGTCGGGCGACTCCCCGCGCGCGATCTGGGACCGCTTCACCAGTTCGGGATCTTCACGCAGCAGAGTCAGGTCGATCACGCGTCCATCCTACGGTCGGCCTCGGGGCGACATCCGCGCCATGGCGCTCGGGACGGCGCCGGTCAACCCCGCGGATCGACGGAGATCGGCGACGTTCCGGGTCCTAGGGTGGATGCCATGGCCGACCCCCAAGAACCGCGCGACGACGCGGACGCCCCCGTCTCCCCCGAGGCCGAGCAGGACCGGGCGGCGTCGGAAGGCTCGCCCGAGGATTTCCACGAGGCGACCCTGCGGCAGGAGGACGAGCCCGACACCGTCGCGGTCGACGAGCCCGACCCCAAGGATGCAGCCGAGCCCGACGATGTCATCCACGAGCCGGGCGACGTCGACTCCGACACCTCCGACGGCACGTCCGGCGAGGCGGTGCGTGTCTCGCCCGACGGCGACGACGCCCCGATGGATGCCGAGCCCACCGACAAGAAGCGTGCGGCGCTCGTCTACAACCCGACGAAGGTCGACCCCGAGGTGCTGCGTCCGCGCGTGAGCGAGCTGTCCGCCGAGGCGGGATGGGCCGAGCCTCTGTTCTACGAGACCACCGTCGACGACCTCGGCGACCTCGCGACCCGCGCCGCCATTGAAGAAGAGGTGGATGCCGTGCTCGTCGCCGGCGGCGACGGCACCGTCCGCGCCGTGGCCGAGGCGCTGACCTCCACCGGCATCCCGCTGACGATCGTCCCCAGCGGCACCGGCAACCTCCTCGCCCGCAACCTCAACCTGCCGCTCGACGACGCCGACGCGATGATCCGCGCGACCTTCGACGGCAAGGTGCACCCCACCGACACCGGCATCGCCCGGATCCGCCGCGCCGACGGGACCGTCGAAGAGCACGGCTTCGTCGTCATGGCGGGGATGGGCCTGGATGCCGCGATGATCCAGAACACCCGTCCCCAGCTGAAGAAGTCGGTGGGATGGGTGGCGTACGTCGACGGTGCCGCCCGGTCGCTCGTGAACGCCAAGCCGTTCCGCGTCATGTACCAGCTCGACGGACACGGACACCGCCTGCACTCCGCAAAGGTGCAGAGCGTGCTGTTCGCCAACTGCGGCGCACTGCCCGGCGGGGTGGCACTGATCCCGGATGCCTCGATCGCCGACGGCGTGCTCGACGTCGCCGTCATCCAGCCCAGCGGCGTGTTCGGCTGGCTCGGCGTGTGGCGCAAGATCTGGTGGGACAACTCCGTGCTGCGCCGCTTCCGCGCCGGCCGCCGCGTGCTCGAACGGCGTCGCGACTCCTCGGTGCGGTACCTGCGGGGAAGCGGCATCGAGCTGGCGACCGCACCGGCGCAGCCGATCGAGCTCGACGGCGACGAGTTCGGCGAGGCGACCCGCATCTACACGCGGGTCATCGAGGGCGGCCTGCAGGTCAACCTCCCCGCCGGCCACGACACGTCCGGGCTGTAACCGCGTCAGCCCGCCCGTGGTTCGGACGTCGAAAGCACACGATCCGGTCGAACGCACACGATCGGGGCGTCCCGAACGTGGGCGCTCGGCCCGAACGTGGGATTTCGGCGACCCCGCGGCGGCGGGCGACGCGACGGCGGGCGACGCGGCGCAGGGCTGTCAAGCCCGGCGCCGCAGAAACCCGGCTGGATAGCGTCGCTGCATGGCTTCTCCGTCTCTCGTGTGGTTCCGCGACGACCTGCGGCTGACCGACCATCCGGCTCTGCGCGCGGCGCTCGACCGCGACGAACCGGTCATCGGGCTGTACGTACTCGACGTGGAATCCGACGGCGTCCGCGAGATCGGCGGGGCGGCGCGCTGGTGGTTGCACCACTCGTTGGCATCCCTCGCCGAGCGCCTCGAGGAACGCGGCTCGACGCTGGTGCTGCGGCGAGGACGCGCCGCCGACGTCGTGCCCGCGGTGGTCGAGGAGACCGGTGCCGGCGCGGTGTTCTGGAACCGGCGGTACGGCGGCCCGGAGCGCGACATCGACGCGGGCATCAAACAACGGCTGCGGGACGACGACGTGACGGTGGCGTCGTTCGCGGCGAACCTGCTCTTCGAGCCGTGGACCGTGCGCACCGGCTCGGACACTCCGTACGGCGTCTACACGCCGTTCCGCCGCGCAGTGGAGAAGATGCCCGCACCGCGGGCGCCCCTCCCCGAGGCTCGCATGATCGCGGGGCCGTCGCAGGCACCCGAATCCGACGACCTCGACGCGTGGGGGCTGCTCCCGACGAAGCCCGACTGGGCCGGGGGCCTGCGCGAAACGTGGGAACCGGGCGAGCCGGCGGCTCTCGCACGGCTGCGGGAGTTCCTCGACGACGACCTCGGCGACTACGCCTTCTCGCGGGATGCCTTCGCGGGCGGCGCGACCTCGAACCTGTCGCCGCGCCTGCGCTGGGGTGAAATCAGCCCCTACCAGGTGTGGCACGCGACGCTGGAGCATCGCGGATCCGGCAAGCACGCCGAGTCGGCGACAGGGTTCCTGTCCGAGATCATCTGGCGCGAGTTCGCGTGGCACGTGTTGTTCCACTCCCCCGACCTCGCGACGAAGAACTGGCGCGAGCAATACGACGCGTTCCCGTGGCCGAGACTGAACCGCGGACACCTCGAGACGTGGCAGCGCGGCGAGACGGGGATCGCGGTCGTGGATGCCGGGATGAAGCAGCTCTGGCACACCGGGGTCATGCACAACCGCGTGCGCATGGTCACGGCATCCTTCCTCACCAAGAACCTGCTCATCGACTGGCGTCACGGTGAACAGTGGTTCTGGGACTGCCTGGTCGACGCGGATGCCGCGAGCAACCCGTTCAATTGGCAGTGGGTCGCGGGATCGGGGGCGGATGCCGCGCCGTACTTCCGCGTGTTCAACCCCGAGACGCAGCGGGAGAAGTTCGACCCGCACGACGAGTACGTCCGCCGGTGGGCACCGGAACACCTCGACCGGGGCGCACCCGAGCCGATGGTCGACCTGAAGGAAACGCGTCAGCGGGCGCTCGACGCGTACGACCGCGTGCGTCACGGCGGGTGAGGCCGCGAACGCGAGAAGGGCGCCACCCGGAGGTGGCGCCCTTCGTCACGAGGAACGTCAGCCGACGCGGGTCTCGACGACCTCGTCCTCGTCGTCGTCGCCCGGGATGAAGACGTCGACGACCGTGACGTTGATCTCGGCGACCTTCATGCCGACGAGTTCGGTGATGGCCTGGTGCACCGCGGCGCGGACGTTGGAGGCCACACGCTGCAGCTGCTCGGGGTAGTCGACCTGGATGGCGATGTCCGCGGCGACCTCGGTCTCGCCGACCTCGACGCTCACGCCCTGCGCGTAGTCCTTGGCGCCCACGGCCTGGCGGAGGTTGCCGATGACGCGGGCGGCGCCGCCCCCGAGAGCGTGCACGCCGGGGACCTCGGCCGCGGCGATGCCGGCGACCTTGGCCACGACGGCATCCACGATGACGGTCGAGCCGCCGTCCTTCGTGATCGAGGCGGGGGTGGTGGTGGCGGTGTTCTCAGCCATTGCGCTTCCTTCCGTGATCTGCGGAACCCTGTGTTCCGCGAAGTCATAGGGAAGACGCTGCGGGTGACCCGTTCGTCACGCGTTTGCTGCTGAGAGAACCCTGAGCGTCCCCACTCGCCGCGTCATTCGTCGAAGAAGCCTCCGAACGGGACACCGGGATCGCCGCCGTCCCGTTCATCGAACTCGACGGTTTCGGTCGAGAACGCCACGGACGTCTGGGGCGAGAACAGCACGCTCACCTCGCGATTGCCCACGACGACGAAGGATTCGAACCGGCCGCCACGCTCCACGGCGCTCTCGATCCTCCTCTTCAACGCCTCGATGTCCTGCCCCTGCGCCAACGCGAAGACGGCGTCGTTGACCGCCATCTGCGTCCGAACCATGGTGTGGCCCCCATCCATGCGAGCGACGGTAGGTCGAACCGCCGCCGTCGCTGAGGGGGTTGCGATCCCCACCGGATGCGGAATACTGCCGCCGCCCGACGGGTTGCGGTTGACGTGAACGATGCGATCCCCTCCCTCTCCGTTCTCGACCTCGTCCCCGTGCGCACCGGGCAGAGCAGTGCGCAGGCGGTCGCCGCCTCCCTCGACCTCGTCGAACGCGCCGACCGGCTCGGCTACCGCCGCTACTGGTTCGCCGAGCACCACAACATGCCCGCCGTCGCCTCCACGGCGCCGCCGGTTCTCATCGCCGCCGCCGCCGCGCGCACCGCGCGCATCCGCGTCGGTTCGGGCGGAGTCATGCTGCCGAACCACTCGCCGCTCATCGTCGCCGAGCAGTTCGCGGCGCTCGAGGCCCTCGCCCCGGGCCGCATCGATCTCGGCATCGGGCGAGCCCCGGGGAGCGACCCCGTCATCACGCAGCTCCTGCACCGATCCGGCACGACGAGCGACGTGTCGCGCTTCCCCGACCACGTGACGGACATCCTCGCGCTCACCTCCGCCGACGGCGCGACGGTGCGGTTCACCTCGGGCACCGAGTACCAGGTGAAGGCGACACCCCTGGCATCCGGGATGCCTCAGGTGTGGCTGTTGGGCTCGAGCGACTACTCCGCGCAGCTCGCCGCCAGTTTCGGACTCCCGTACGTCTTCGCCAACCACTTCGCCGGCGAGGGTCTCGAACACGCGCTGCGCCTGTACCGCGATCAGTTCCAGCCGAACGAGTCGGGCGACGGGCCCCGCACGTTCGTGACGGCCAACGTCGTCGCCGCTCCCACCGCCGAAGAGGCCGAGGATCGCGCACTGCCGCAGCTGCGGATGATGGCGCGACTGCGGACGAACCGTCCGCTCGTGCCCCTCGAGACGGTCGAGCAGGCCAAGGCCGACCCGTTCGACGCGATGGCCGAGTCGATCATGGCATCCAGCCGTCAGAAGTGGTTCGTCGGCACCGGAGACGACGTGCGCGCCCAGCTCGCGGCGTTCGCGGCTCAGTACGACGTGGACGAGATCATGCTCTCTCCGGTCGCCGGAGCCTACGACGGCGAGCCGCTGGACTCCGCCGGCGGTCGCGCGCAGACGCTCGAGCTCGTCGCGGCTCCGGCCGCCGTCGCGGCCTGACCCTCCGGTCCTCGGCGCCCGCGTTCCCGCGCGCCCGCGTTCTCGCGCGCCCGCGTTCTCGCGCGCCCGCGTTTCTCGCCGAGACTTCATCGCGCCGACATCTGCGCTGCAGCCTGCAAGGGAGATGTCAGCACGATGAAGTCTCGCGGGATGGGGGGGCACCAGGCGGGCGGGGCACCGGGCGGGCGGGGCACCCGGGCGGGCGGGGCACCCGGCGGGCGGGAGCCTGAGGGGCGGGCGGCAGTGCGGTCCGGGGTCAGGACTCGGGTTCGCCGCTGAGCAGGCCGCGCAGCCAGTCGCGCGCCTCGACGAAGACGTCGTCGGAGTAGCGCTGCGGGTAGCGCACGATCGCGCGATCCGCGCGGGCGTACGAGCCCAGGAAGATCACCTTCGGGCTGAACCGCCGCAACCCCAGAAGAGCGTCGGCCATCCGCTCGTCGTGCACGTGCCCGTCGGCGTCGATCACGAACCGGTAGCGACCGAGCGCATCGCCGATGGGCCGGGATGCCAGCAGACTCAGGTTGATGCCCCGGGTGGCGAACTGCTCGAGCAACTCGAGCAGAGCACCCGGGTGATCCTCGGGGAGTTCGACGATGAGCGACGTCTTGTCGGCGCCGGTCGGCGGGGCGGGCGCCACCGTGCGACTGACGAGCACGAAACGCGTGACGGCGTTGGGGTTGTCGCCGATCTCGTCCGCCAGCACCTCGAGATCGTGGTGCCCGACGATGCCCGGCGCGGCGATGGCGGCATCCGCCCCGCTCGTTCCGTCGAGGACTCCGAGGGCGCTGGCGACGTTGCTGGCCGCGGGGAGGTGAGCGTGCGCGGGGACGTGGTCGCGCAGCCACCGGAGGCACTGACCGTACGCGACGGGGTGAGCCGCGACGAGGGACACGTTCTCCAGGGTCATGCCGGGGCGCCCGACGAGCACGAAATTCACCGGGACGAGGTATTCGCCGACGATCCGCAGGCCCGGCACCGTGGCCAGAGCGTCCTGCGCCGTCGAGACGCCCCCGTCGACGGAATTCTCGATCGCGATCATCGCGGCATCCGACCGTCCCTCCACGACGTCGGCGAGCGCTTCGCCGACGTTGCGCACGGGTCGCCAGATCTGGTCGCGTGCCTCGGGGACCTGGGCGAGGGCGGCCTCGGTGAAGGTTCCTGCCGGGCCCAGATAGCTGTAGGTACGGCGAGGGGGCGCGGTGGCGGTGTCGGGCAGCACCGGCTCAGCCTAGTCCTCCCCCCGAATCGGACCACTCGTCGCGTCGCAGGGGACCACCTCGCGGGTGAAGAGAACCACCGGAATAGGGGGTCGATGCAGCGGCATGGATCGCTGCAGTGTTGGCACGATGAGCTGTGCCCGCCGACCCGAGGCGGGCACACCCACCGCCGCGCGCTTCAGCACCGCGCGAGCAAGGAACCCGATCGACGATGGAACGCGCCCGCCCGAAGACCGCACACCGCCCCCGTCCACGACGCCGCCTGGACCCGACACCCGGCGTCCTGCACCCGCGCCCGTCGCCCGCGAGCATCGTGCGCTCACGAGTGGCACTGGTCAGCACCATCGCCCTGTGGCTGCTGTACATGACCACGGTCGTGGTGACCCTCTCGCGCGGCGGCGCGCTCGTCGACGCGTGGCACCTGCTGGGGACCGTGGTGTTCCTCGTGTCGGTGGCGGCCCTCACTTTCTCGTCGAGCATGTACCTGTTGGCCCGTGCCGGCGCGCTGCCGCGGCTGGCGGCGCATCGCCGCGCGCGTCGCGCGGACATCGACGACCGGTTCGACCGTGACGACCTGCGCGTCCTCGCCCTCCTGCCGTCCTACGGGGAGGACCCCGCCTACGTCCGGATGGCGCTGTGGTCCGTCGCCCTGCAGGAGGTCCCCCGCCTCCGAGTGGTGCTGCTGCTCGACGATCCGCCGAGCGACGATCCCGAGATCCTCGACCGCCTCGCCCGTACGCGCGCGATCATCGACGAGATCCGCCTGGAGATGTCCGGACCGCTGGAGCTCGCGCGCGAGGCCCTCGAGCGCACCGAGACGGACTCGGTCGCCGACGCCAGAAGCGCCGTCGCCGCCGCGTACCACATGGCGTCGTGGTGGATACGGGATCGGGCGGAGATCGAGCCCCGCACGGATCATGTCGAGGCCTTCTTCGCCGAGAACGTCTTGGAGGCGCTCGCCGACGAGCTCGCCGCGGTCGCCATGGCCTTGGACGAGGCGAGCGACGACGGAGACCACGCGTTGTCCGCGTCCCGTGTCCGCTCGCTCGCGCGTCGACTCACGCGGATCTTCAGCGCCGAGGTCGACGTGTTCGAACGGAAACGGTTCCGAGAACCGTCCCACGAAGCGACGAAGGCCGAGAACCTCAACGCCTACCTGGCGCTCGTCGGCGGCACGCACCGTCTGCACGACCTCGACGGAGTCGAGCACGTCATCGAGGTCCCGGCCTGCGACGCCGTCATCACGCTCGATGCCGATTCGATGCTCCTCCCCGAATACGCCGCGCGGTTGGTCTACGCCCTGGAACAGCCGGGCAACGAGAGGATCGGCGTCATACAGACGCCCTACTCCGCCTACCGCGGCCGACGCAGCGACCTCGAGCGTCTGGCGGGTGCGACGACCGACATCCAGCACCTCGTCCACCAGGGGCTGACGGCCTTCGACGCCACGTTCTGGGTCGGGGCGAACGCCGTGATCCGCTGGGGTCTGCTCGCGGATCTCCGCACCGTCGAGACGGCGGACGGACACGACGTCGTCCGCTTCATCCGGGGACGCACGGTCATCGAGGACACCGAGTCGAGCATCGACGTCGTCGCGCACGATTGGCGCCTGGTCAACTACCCCGAACGATTGAGCTACAGCTCGACGCCGCCCGATTTCGGCACGCTCGCGGTCCAACGCCGCCGGTGGGCGAACGGCGGGCTGCTCGTCCTCTCGTCGCTCTGGCGCACCGCCGCGTCCCGTCGCCGGGCGGGCCACCCCATGCGGGCGTCCGAGATCCTGTTGCGCGCGAACTACCTCGGCTCGATCGCGTGGGTGACCGCCGCCCTCATCGTCCTGTTGACGGTCGTGCCCCTCAACGGGGAGCTGGTGAGCATCGTGCTCATCGTCATCGCGCTGCCCTACTTCGTCGAGATGGGGCACGACCTGCGCATCCTCGGCTATCGCCGGCGCGACATCCTGGGCGTGTACGGCCTGAACCTTCTGCTGGTGGCCGTCAATCTCGCGGGCACGGCCGGGTCGATCGCGCAGGCCTTCACGGGGCACCGCGTCGCCTTCGCCCGAACTCCCAAGCAGGGGGAACGCACGCCGGCGGGCGCTCTGCTCATCGCGGTGCCGCTGATCATCGCCGGAGGATCGGTGGTCGTGGCCGTGCGGTCGGCGCAGGAAGGGTCCTGGATCGCCGCGGCCTTCGCCGTGTTCACGGCGATCTGCGTCACCGACGCGCTGATCCGCCTGATCGGTGTCCGAGAAGCGATCGCCGACCTGTGGAACGGCTGGCTCGAGTGGATCTGGGTCCCGGTCGACCGACGCGGCCCGGCCCCCGCCGCCGCAACCGTCCCCGCCTGGCGCCGCGTCCTCGACGACGGCCTCGTCGAACCGGTAAACGCATGAATCGTCGCGAACGGCGTCGCTTCCGCGGACGGCGCGTGTCGTGGGTTCGGGTTCTGGCGAGCGTGCTGGGGAGCCTGGCTGTGATCGGGGCGGCGGTCGCCGCCGTCACACCCCCGCTCTCGTGGCCGGTGGCGGGGACACCCGTCGACCATCGATGGTTCGCCGGGTATTACGACGTCACTCTCGACCAGGGCGCGGAACTCGCCGACAACGCCCTGGTGTCCTCGCCCGGCGGGGCGGTTCTCGCTTTCGTCGTTGCCGCCGGCGACAGCGACTGCACCCCGACCTGGGGCAAGGCCTACACCCTCGACGACGCGGCGACCCGTTTCGACCTCGATCGACGGGTCGAGCGGATGCATCGGGAGGGACGCACCGTCACCGTGTCGTTCGGCGGTGTCATCAACACCGAGCTCGCCGCCGCCTGCACGAGTTCCTCGGCCCTGTCGAAGGCGTACGACACGGTGATCCAGCGGTACGCGGTCCACACCGTCGACTTCGACATCGAGGGCGACATGCTCACCGACCGTTCGTCCTGGGATCGGCGCGCCCACGCCGTCGCCCGCCTGCAGGACCGTCGTCCCGCCGACGACCCGCTCGAGGTGTGGCTCACCCTTCCGGTGAGTCCGGACGGGTTGACCACCGACGGCGTCGACCTCGTCGCGGGCATGCTGGATGCCGGGGTCCGACTCGCGGGGGTGAACGCGATGACGATGAACTACGGCATCGAGAAGCCGGGGAATCTCGCCCAGGTCTCCGAGCGGGCTCTGGATGCCACGGCCTCGCAGCTGGCCGGGATCTGGGATCGCGCGGGGGTCGACCTTCCTCCCGGCGGCGCGTCGGCGCTCCTCGGCGCCACGCCGATGATCGGGCGCAACGATGTCCCCTCGGAGGTCTTCACGCTCGACGATGCGCGCGAGCTCGCGTCCTACGCGAACGAGCGGGGGCTCGCCCGGCTCTCGATGTGGTCGCTCAATCGCGATCACACGTGCGGGCCGAACTACCCGTTCACCGGGACGGTCTCCACCCGATGCAGCGGTGTCGAGCAGGGGGCCGAGTCGTTCGCGGGCGTCCTGTCGAACGGCTATCTGGGCGAGGCCCCAACCCTCACTCCCGCGGCCGACCAGACCGTCGTCGAGGACGATCCGGCGACCAGCCCGTACCCGATCTGGAGCTCGACGTCGTTCTACTCCCGCGGGATCAAGGTCGTCTGGCACGGCTCGGTCTACGTCGCGAAGTGGTGGAACGAAGGCGGAACGCCGCCCGACGACCCGGCTCTCGACACCTCGACCTCGGCCTGGAGCTATATCGGTCCGGTGCTGGCGACGGACTACCCCTTCCGGCTGCCGGTGCTGCCGGCGGGCACGTACCCGGAATGGGATGCCGCGGTGCTCTACAACCAGGGGGATCGCGTCATGCTCGACGGCACCGGCTACGAGGCACGGTGGTGGTCGCGCGGGCAGAATCCGGCTCGCGCGATCCTCGATCGGGACTATTCGCCGTGGACCCCGATCGGCGTCGACCCCGCCGACCCCGCGGCGACACCCACCGGGTAAACGGTCAGCCGTCCGTCGGCGACGATGTGCGCGAGCGCGGTTCGGCCGGGAGGGAGGACGCGGACGACGACACGGTGCTCGGCCGACGACAGACGTTCGCGCACGAGTTCGGCGAGCCGCGGCACCCAGGACTCGGCGGGGTCGGGTGCGCCGCCGTCGTCGAGGAGCACGACGTCGACTCCGCGCAGTCGCGCCTGCATCGCGGCATCCGCGATGCCGTGACCGTGCAGCCGACCGGCGCGATACCCGTCGCGCAAGCGCCCCTCGACCGCCCGCGCCTGACGGCGGTGGTCGTCCGTGATCGCCCCCGCGTGGACGACCTGCTCCAGGAGCGGGCGGGCGTACTCGTCGACCTCGGTGAGGTGCGCGACGAGCTCGGCGTGCGCCGCGGCATCCCACGCCGCGCGCGAGGCCGACTGCACGCGCCGCTCGGCCTGGACCGCGCCGGACCGGCGCAGCCGACGGAGAACCGCGACGAACACGACGCTCAGACCCACCATCGTCGCCACGCGTGTTCCGATCCCCAGCATCTGCGAGAGGTCTGCGCTCCGGCCGACCGCATCCGCAGCCAGCAGCGCGAGCAGGATGCCGCCTCCGACGAGGGCCACCCCGCCGCGGTCGCGCAGAGCGAGCGCCACCGCGACGAACGCCGCGGCCGTCACGAACCACGCAGAGCCGTAACTGATCGGCGCCGGGATGCTGGACATCGCGAGCGCGACGCAGCCGCTCAGGAACAGGACGACGGCGAAGGCGCGGATGCGGGAGACTCCGCCCCTCGCCCGCCCGACGATGGCGGTGAGGATGAGAAGGATCGCGAGCATCGCGAGCGAGACCATCCCGGTCCCCCCGATCCCGGCCTGCACCGCGGCGGTGAGACCGACGGCCGTCTGCGTGACCACGAAGATGGACCCCACGACGCGCTCGCGCGTCCGCACGGTCCATCCGTTCGGCACGGACGGGGAGGCCGGTTCGTCGACCGCCCATTGCAGCCGAACACGCGTACCGGCGCCGGGAGCGCTGTCGACCTCCGCCCGCATCCCCGGGATCTCGGCCGGCACGCCCAGGACCGTCATGGCGAGTCCCAGGCGGTTGGTCCGCACGTTCTCGGGCGCGAATCCCGGCCCGTCGTCGGCGATCTCGATGCGGCCGCCGGTGGCGTCCACCTCGATGCGCACGCGCACGTCGGCTCCCGCGGCGTGACGCCGCGCGTTGTCGAGTGCCTGCGCGGTGGCGGCGACGAGAGCGTCCGTCACTTCCGGGGAGCAGGTCACCGCGCCGGGGACGCGATCCGCGTCGAGCGTCGCGTCGGCCTCGGCGGCGAGCGCGGTGACACGCGCGACGAGGTCGGAGGACGGGGGATGCGCGCGCACCGACGCCGTGGCTCGTGCGGCCTGGGCTCGCACGGCATCCTCCGTTCCGGGTGTGGCATCGGCGACGCCGTGCAGTGCCGCGAGCACTTCGTCGTGGACAAAGGCGGCGGCACGGGATCGGGCCGTGAGGCGCGCACGTTCGCCCGCCTCCGCCGCTGCGGCGGCCGCCGCACGCGCCGCCGCGCGATCCACGTGAACGGCCGTCCGCAGGGCGACGTCGGCGACCGCGCACGTGGTCACCGCGGAGAGGAGCGCCTGGGTGTCGTTGGCGAGACCCGTCAACGAGTAGCCGCCGAGAACGGTGCGCGAGAGCACGATCACGAACGTCCAGAGCGAGAGGAACGCCACTGTCCACCGCCAGCCGCCCACGACGAGGACCGCCAGCGACGGCGCGGACACGGCGGTGAGCAGCCATGGCACGGTGCCGGGGCGCCCGGCATCCATCACGGCAACGCCGGCGAACGGGTAGACGAGCACGGCCGCGGCGAAAGCGATGGCCGCGACCCTGGCGACTCGTCGACCGGCGGCAGCGCCGAGAATCGCACCGGTACCCCCCGCGAAGGTGAGCGCGCCGAAGGCGCCGACCATCCACGCCGACCACCACCCGGGGGCGGTGGCCTCGTTCACGGTCGAGACGACGAGGACGGCGACCGCGGCGGAAGCGAGGATCGACACGGCGACGCCGAGCAGCAGCGCCCGTCGGGTCGCTTCCAGGGCCGCGTCCGCGGCGACGGACTCAGTCACGCCGCGGAACCGGAAGGAACCCGTCCTCGATGCCGCGACGGTACAGGTCCACCTTGCTCGGGGCGGGACGACCGAGGCGTTGGTAGACGCCCTTGATCCTCCGCAGGTGATCGTTCACGGTGTTCTCACTCACCCACAGCGCGGTCGCGACCTCGCGAGCCCCCATTCCCGACGCGTACAGCGACAGCACCTCGCGCTCACGCTCGGTCAAGGGTGCGGCGGTGAGACCCGGGTCGGAGTCGAGAGCGGACGCCCACTCCGTCGTGGGAACGTGCTGCCCTTCGGCCGCGTCGCGGATCGCGGCGAGCAGATCGTCGCTCGGGAGCGACTTGCGGGCGATCCCGAGGGCCGAGGTCCGCGACGCCTCCCGCACCAGGTAGGGGTTCTCCGCCGACGTGAGGACGAGCACGTGCGCTCCCCACCGCCGCAACGCCTCGACGTTCTCCTGGGGAGTGCTGCCGTCGCGCAGGCTCAGGTCGAGCAGGACCAGATCGGCGTCGCGCGCGACGTGTGTCATCTCGGGCACCGTCTGCTCGTGCCGCGCGAAAGCGAGGTGCTCGGAAGAATCGATCAGGTTGCGAAGCGCAAGGCCCACCAGATCGTGATCGTCGACGAGTGCGATACGTCTCACCGGCTTCCTCTCCGATCAGAGAGTATCGACCGCCGACCCCCGGCGCGACGCCGCCCGACGCGAACGGACATCGACTGTCGTGGCGAAGACGCCCACCACCAGGAGCACGCCCCCGATCACCTCCGCCGGCGCCGGGATCTGCCCGAGCAGCACGGCGGCCGAGAGCATCGCGACGACGGGGGCGAGCAGCACCCAGGGAACGACCGCGGCCGAGGGGTTGCGCGCGAGCAGGCCGTTGAAGATCGCGTACCCGGCCAGGGTGCACAGGCCCGCGGTGTAGAGCGTCGAGAGCGCCGCCGACCATCCGAAGGCGGCGAGACCGGCGGCGATCGCGGAAGGGCCCTCCACGGCGAAAGCGAGGGCGAGGGCCGGAGCGGGCACCACCAGTGCCGACCATACGGTGAGCGAGAGGGCACCCAACCGCCCGCGCCCGGCGACCACGCCCGCGCGCCGTGAGATGACGTTGCCGACGGCCCATGACAGCGCCGCGCCGAGCGCCAGCACCACGGCGAGCGCGGGGGCGTCTCCGCCGCGGCCCAGGGCCACGGCCG
The DNA here is from genome assembly GCF_047238045.1 of Microbacterium canaveralium. NCBI lineage: Bacteria > Bacillati > Actinomycetota > Actinomycetes > Micrococcales > Microbacteriaceae > Microbacterium > Microbacterium canaveralium. The sequence continues at coordinate 2,967,133 of NZ_JBDFMA010000003.1, forward strand.
CGAGACCGACGACGCCGATCGTGACGCCCACGCCCTGTCCGAGGGTCGGCCGCTCCCGCAGCACACCCGCCGCGATCGCGACGGTGAACACCGCCTGCGCCTGCAGGAGTAGGGCGGCGAGGCCCGGCTGGAGCCCGAGCGCGAGCGAGGTGTACAGAAGACCGAACTGCCCGAGGCTCATGAAGAGTCCGACGCCGACGATGGTGGCCCAGGATGCCGCCGGACGCGGCACGATCACGGCGAACACCGCCACCACGGCGAATCGGATCGCGACGAATAGGAGCGGCGGGATGCCGGGCATGCCCCAATCGATGACCAGGAAGTTGAAGCCCCACGCGGAGGCGACCGCGGCGGCCAGGATCATGTCTCTTCGACTCACGACCCCAGCTCAGCGCCTCCGTGGTTGAAGCACCAGCGAATGTTTCTTCACGAGACGCGGTAGATTCGCTTCATGATCGATCTGGACGCCGTCCGGTCCCTCCGCACCGTGGCCCGCGAGGGAAGCGTCTCCGCGGCGGCCGCGACCCTGGGGTTCACGCCCTCCGCCGTTTCGCAGCAGATCAAGCGGCTCGAGCGCGAGACCGGCGTGGCCCTGCTCGAGCGGGTCGGACGCGGCGTCGCTCTCACCGACGCGGGCACTCACCTCGTGGTCGGATCCACCCCGATCCTCGCCGAGCTCGAGAGGCTGCGCGCCGACCTGCAGGCGAAAGCACCGGACGGGGGCACCGTGAGCGGCGAGGTACGCATCGCCGCATTCTCGACCGTGGTCCGCGGGATGCTCGCGCCCCTCTTCGTCGACCTCGCTCGAACGCACCCCCACCTGCGCCTGCTCGTCCGCGAGAGCGAGCCCTGGGAGACGGTCGCCCTCATCGCCTCGGGTCAGCGCGACCTCGGCATCGCCCACCAGTGGGGCGGCGTGGCGCTGGCGATCCCCGAGAACATCGTCGTCACGCCGCTGTTCACCGATGTCGCCGACGTCATCCTGCACCGGGATCATCCCCTGGCCGAGCGCGACGTCCTCCACCCGCACGAGCTGGCCGACGAGTCGTGGGTCGCGACGTTCGAGACGACGATCTGCCGCCAGTGGCTGCGGCGCCTCTTCGACGGGGTGGGCAACGCTCCCCGCGTGGTCTACGAGTCGATGGAGTTCGAGAACCATCTCGAACTCGCCCGCACCGGAGCCGTCGTCGCGCTCGTCCCGCGTCTCGGGCGCGCACCGCTCGGGCCCGACCTCGTGGCCGTGCCCACGATCGACCCGGCCTCCACCCGCGACGTCGTGGCCGTGCACCGGCGTTCGCAGAGCGATTCCCCCGCCCTCCGCGCCACCCTGTCGGCCCTCCGCGAGAGGGGCGCCGCGCTGCGATCCTGAGCCGCGCCCACCGGCGCGCGTGGATCAAAGGACATTCCCGGGATGTTCTGCGCCCCGAATGGGCCGGTGCGCATGCGAGAGGGCCGTACACCGGGCAGACTGTGGGAATGAGCAGTCGCGCAGGACAGCCCGCCGAGGCATCCGATCTCATCGACATCGACGAACTGATCAACGCCTATTACGACCGCAAACCGGATGCCACCGTGCCCGAGCAGCGCGTCGCCTTCGGCACCAGCGGCCACCGGGGATCGTCGTTGAGCACGAGCTTCAACGAGGACCACATCCTCGCCACCACGCAGGCGATCGTCGACTACCGCGCGGAGCAGGGCATCACCGGCCCGCTGTTCCTCGGGCGCGACACCCACGGCCTGTCGCTACCCGCGGAGCGGAGCGCGATCGAGGTGCTCGTCGCGAACGGCGTCGACGTGCGCGTGGACTCGCGGGACTCGTGGGTGCCGACCCCCGCGCTCAGCCACGCGATCCTCACCTACAACCGCGGCCGGGCGACCGACGACCCGGGCCGTGCCGACGGCATCGTCGTGACCCCGTCGCACAACCCGCCCCGCGACGGCGGCTTCAAGTACAACCCGCCGCACGGCGGCCCCGCCGACGCCGACGCGACCGGCTGGATCGCCGACCGCGCCAACGCCCTGATCGCTGCGGGCCTCGCGGGCGTGCAGCGCACCCCGCACGCCGACATCGACCTCGACACCCTGGGCCAGTACGACTTCCGTGACGCGTACGTGCGGGATCTGGCATCCATCATCGACGTCGAGGCGATCAAGAACGCCGGTGTCCGCATCGGCGCCGACCCGCTCGGCGGTGCGTCGGTGGAGTACTGGGCACTCATCGCCGAGGTGTACGACCTCGACCTCACCGTCGTGAATCCCGAGGTCGACCCGACGTGGAAGTTCATGACGCTGGACTGGGACGAGAAGATCCGCATGGATCCGTCGTCGCCGTCGGCCATGGCCTCCCTTGTCGCCGCCCGCGCCGACTACGACATCCTCACGGGCAACGACGCCGACGCCGACCGGCACGGCATCGTCACCCCCGACGCGGGGCTGATGAACCCCAACCACTACCTCGCCGTCGCGATCGACTACCTCTTCTCGCACCGCGAGGGATGGCCGACGGATGCCGCGGTGGGCAAGACGCTCGTCTCGTCGATGATCATCGACAGGGTGGCATCCGCCCTCGGCAAGACGCTGCTCGAGGTTCCGGTCGGTTTCAAGTGGTTCGTGCCCGGCCTGCTCGACGGATCGGTCGCGTTCGGCGGCGAGGAGTCGGCCGGCGCGTCGTTCCTGCGCAAGGACGGCACCGTCTGGACCACCGACAAGGACGGCATCCTGCTGTGCCTTCTCGCCGCCGAGATCCTCGCGGTCACCGGCAAGACGCCCTCGCAGCGGTACGCCGAGCTCGAGGCCGAATTCGGCGCGTCGGCCTACCAGCGCGTCGACGCTCCGGCGACGCCCGCGCAGAAGTCGGCGCTGTCGAAGCTGTCGCCGGATGCCGTGACCGCCACCGAGCTCGCGGGCGAGCCCATCATCGCGAAGCTGTCGCACGCGCCGGGCAACGGCGCCGCGATCGGCGGCCTCAAGGTGCAGACGGAGTCGGCGTGGTTCGCCGCCCGCCCCTCGGGCACCGAGGACGTCTACAAGCTGTACGCCGAGTCGCTCCGCGGCGAGGAGCACCTGCGCGAAGTCCAGGAAGAGGCGCGCGCGGTGGTTTCGGCCGCGCTCGGTCAGGCCTGACGCATCCGCGTGAGCGGCGTCGTCCTCCGGGACGGCGCCGCTTTCGTGTGCGGGGCGTGAGGCTGCGATAAACGCTCGCTGCACCGGGAAACGCCTGCGGCGAGCGTTCCTCAGTGCAGCGAGCGTTTATCGCGCGGAGGGGGCGCGGGGATGCCGAGGCCCCGGCGCTCCGAAGAACGTCGGGGCCGTGGCATCCGGGTCAGGCGAGGGTCGCGGCGTCGATCACGAAGCGGTAGCGCACGTCGCTCTTCAGGACGCGCTCGTAGGCCTCGTTGATCTGCTCGGCCGAGATGACCTCGACCTCGGGCGCGATGCCCTTCTCGGCGCAGAAGTCGAGCATCTCCTGGGTCTCGCGGATGCCGCCGATGGACGATCCCGCGAACGAACGGCGGTTCGAGAACAGCGTGAAGACCTGGATCGGCAGCGGCTCGGGCGGGGCACCGACGTTGACCATGGTGCCGTCCAGCGTCAACGTGCCGAGGTACTGCTTGAGGTCGAGCGGCGCGCTGACGGTGTTGACGATGAGGTCGAACGTGTTCTTCAGCTCGTCGAAGGTCTCGGGGTCGCTCGTGGCGTAGTAGTGGTCGGCGCCCATCGCGAGGCCGTCGTCCTTCTTGCTGAGCGTCTGCGACAGCACCGTGACCTCGGCACCCATGGCGTGCGCGATCTTGACCGCCATGTGACCGAGACCGCCGAGCCCGACGATCGCGACCTTCTTGCCGGGGCCGGCGTTCCAGTGGTTCAGCGGCGAGTAGGTGGTGATGCCGGCGCACAGCAGAGGCGCCGCCGCCTCGTACGGAATCGACTCGGGCACGCGCAGCACGAAGTCCTGGTCGACCACGATCTTCTGCGAGTATCCGCCCTGGGTCACGGTGCCGTCGCGATCGACGGCGCCGTACGTCCCCACGTTGCCGTTGAGGCAGTACTGCTCCTCGCCGGCGAGGCAGTTCTCGCACTCGCGGCACGAGTTGACCATGCATCCGACGCCGACGCGGTCGCCGACGGAGTACTTCGTGACGTCGGCACCGACCTCGGCGACCGTGCCGACGATCTCGTGGCCGACGGTCAGCGGGTAGGGCACCTCGCCCCACTCGCCGCGGATGGTGTGGATGTCGGAGTGGCAGATGCCGGCGTAGGCGATGTCGATCAGGACGTCGGCCGGGCCGACCTCACGCCGCTCGATCGTGGTGGGCTCGAGAGGCGAGGTCGCGGATGACGCGGCGTAGGCGTTGACGTGCATGAAGCTCCTCGGGGAGGGGAATGAACGGTTCCATCCTTCCGCGCCGCGGTGCCGGGGAGGGCGGGGTTGCACGGATGTGCGGAACGGCTACGCGGATGCCGGGGGCGAGCGCGTGGATGCGACGAGGCCGTGCCGGTCGTCGGACGACCACCGGCACGGCCTCGGTTGTCACGCGATCAGACGTCGCTCCGACGGCGCCGGACGAGGAGCGCACCGACCCCGAGGACCAGCAGACCGAAGGCGCCCCACGCCATGGCGATGGCACCGTCGGCGTCCCGCCCCGTCCGGGCCAGATCGCGGCCGGACGCGCTCGACGACTCGCCGGCACCGGAACCGGATGCCGAAGACCCGCCACCGGTCACCGGGTTCCCCGCGCCACCGTCCGGCGTCGGGCCTCCCGAGCCGTCGCCACCGTCGCCGCCGCCGCCCGGCCCCGGCTCAACCGGCGGCGCCGCGGGCACGATCGACGCGGAGCGGGCTGAACCGGCGGTGAAGCCGTCGGCCGCGGCCGTGGCCTCGACCGTGATCGAGCGACCCGCATCGACAGCGGTCAGCGCGTAGGCGTCACCCGTGGCATCCGGGATCGGCGCCCCGTCCCGCATCCAGACCCAGGTCACGGTCGCGTCCGCGGGATCGGTCACGGCGCTCGCGCGCACGGTCGCTCCCACGCGGGGCTCGCCCGCGATCGTCGGCGCCGCAACGCCCACGGCGCGTGCGACCGTCACGGTGTAGGTGCGCACCGTCCCGTCAGGGGCGGTGACCGTCACGGAGCCGACGCCGTCCGCGTCGCCGGGCTGCGTCACCACGACGCTCGCACCGGTGTCGACGGCCAGGGCGTGGAGCGCCGGCCAAGCCGCACCCGTCGAGGCGACGGTGTACGCGAGCTGGTCGGGGGCGAATCCGTCGACGACCTGGTCCCCTACCGTGAGGCGGGCGAGATCCGCGATCCCCGCCGGAGCGGGAGCGGCGGCGAAGATCTCGACCTCCGACACGATCATGTGCGTCTGCGACCGCGCGTTCATCACGACCCGCACCTCGTCGGCCGAGCCGGTCACGGGCACGTCGACCCGCGGGGCCCCGCTGGACGGCGTCGGCACGGTCAGCGTCTCGCCCAGCGTCCACTCCCCGCCGCGCATGCGGTGGTCCACCCGCATGGTCGCGGGCCAGCTGAACGAGCTGCCGTCGCGATAGAACTGCACCGCGACGTGAGTGAGCGTCTCGCGCTGCGCGAGGGAGTAGCTCAGGGTGTCCTGCTCGTTCTTGGTGCCGCCCTTCCAATTGGACCAGCCCTTGTCGGTGGCGCTGCCGTTGATCGTGTTGCTCACGGGGTAGCCCGACTCTGTGAACGTCGCCGAGGGCGAGCTCTGCGGGGCGACGTTGCGCTCGGATGCCGCGGTGACGATCACCGTCAGCGTCGCGTCGAGACGCTCGCCGCTCGGACCGGTGGCCACACCCGGCACCGTGACCGTTCCCGTCTCGGCGAACGCGGCGTCGGTCAGGCCGTCCCACGTCCACTCGACGGGGACCCAGTAGCCGGCGCCCGAGGGACGGACCTCGGCCTGCACGTCGCCGCCGGCCAGTCCCTTCACCGTCTCGAGGGCGCTGCCCGCGGGAACGGTCGCCGACGCGGGCCGGGTCGCGCTGAACGCACCGACCTCCACGGATGCCGTCGCCTCGAATGTCGCACCGAAGATGTCGGTGCCCGTCCCGCGCACCTGCACGGTGCCGGGTCGCGACCAGTCCTGGCCGTCGAGCTGCCACTCCACCGCGGCCGAACGCAGCTCACGACCGGCGTATCGGACCGTCGCCTGGCCGGGGAGCTCGGGTTCGACTCCCACCGCCGTCGCGACCGACACCGGTTCGGTCCCGACGATGCGGGTGCTCCCGATGCGCCACAGCTGGTTGTATCCGCCGTTCGAGGTGTAGAGGCCCACCGATGCGCCGGGCGTGGTGCTCTGGCCGTTGACGTCCAGCACTCGTTCGCTCGCGACGTTCAGCACCGAGTAGTACGTGCCGTCCGTCGTGGATGCCATCCACTGGAGGGCCGGGTCGGCGGCTGCCGCCGTCGGGTCGGAGTCCAAGAGGGCCGTTCCGCCGTCGCGGGAGGCGAGGAATCTCCCGTCGCCGTTCTGCAGCGTGAAGCGGTGCAGGTTCGTGCCCGCGCCCGAGACGGTCCGCACGGTCCACGTCTGCGGGCGGATGGCGTCGGTGGTGGCCGCGGTCCGCTGGAGCACGGGGCTCGCGCCCGAACCGTCGAGAGCGAGACCGCTCTGCAGACCCGTGAGCTGCACGGTGTCACCGTCGCGGAAGGCGGCCGCGTCCTCGGAGACCCCCGAGACGCCGTCGATGACGAATGTGGTGACAGACTTGGCCGGCACCGTGAGGGTGGCAGTCCGCGAGACCGGGTTCACGGCGACCTTCGTCCCCTCTTTCAGGGCGTTGACCGACGGCTGGTCCGCGGTGGACTGCGTCGTCACGATCGGCGTGACCGTCGCGCCCGGGGCGATGGCGCCGAAGTCGCGCAGGTCGATCTCGACGGTCCGCTCGGTCGCCTCGGAGTTGACGTGCACGATCGTGGCGCCGTCACCGTCGGCATCGACCGCCGCGGTGGACTGGGCGTTGTCGGTCGACATCAGTCGGTCGCCGGGGTGGATGTAGTGCGTGAAGTTGCGCACCGTGTTGAACTTCTCGTTCGTGAGCACCTGGCACGAGGGGTCGGCATCGCCGTCGGCGATGCGTCGGAGGGACTTCCCCTCGGCGTTGCAGTCGAAGTCGATGAAGACGCTGCCCCAGTTGAGCTTCTCGACCTTCTCCATGTTGTAGAGGTCTTCGACCGGCTGCCAGAACACCCACGCGGTCGGCTCGAGCTCACGCAGGTCGCCCACGATGTGCTGGGCCATGCCGAGGCCGTTCTCGATGTCGTTCGTGACGAAACCGCGGCTCTGATCGGTCCAGTTGCCCTCGACCTCGCTCATCCACAGCGGCTTGTCGGCGGCCTTGGCGATGTCACGGACGACCTGGCGCCCGCTCGTTCCGTAGGTGTGGACGTTGAGCTGATCGACGAGGCCCTTCGACGGGGCCGACCACGCGTTCCAGTTGGTCGCGAAGATGCCCGGGTTGGTCTCGTCCATCGCCGAGATCACGGCATCCGTCGTCGTCGTCGGCTGCGCCAGGCGTGCGGCGAGGGCCTTGACCATCGCGTCCTGCGCCTGAGGGCCGATGTGGGCGCCCTCCTGCCGGCCACCGGTCGGCCACTGAGCACCGTTGGGGATCTGCGTCTGCCAGTAGTTCGTGTTCGGCTCGTTGAACGGGTCGATCGTGCCGAACCGGATGCCGTGCTCCTTCTCGAGCTCGTCGACGACGGTCACGAGGTACCCGGCGAACTTGTCCATGTCGGCGGGGGCGAGCTGCTCGCTCGTCGCGTTGTTGATCCCGCCCGAGACGTAGCCGCTCTGCGTGAGGAAGTAGGGCGGGGAGTTGCTGAACGCCTCCCAGTGGGTGACCTTGTCCTTCAGCGCGTCGAGCCACCACCGCTGGGCGGAGTCGGCGTCGAAGTCGTAGTGCGTCGGGTCGTCGGGGTTCCACGCGGCCTTGTACCGTGCACGGTCGGCGAAGTCCGACGTGATCTCGCCCTGCGCGTCGGTGGCCGGGAGGTCGGGGTTCCAGAACCCGGGGACCGCGCCGCCGGGCCGCAGGTAGGACGGCACGTCGGACGCGTTGCCGCCGCCGACGTTGTACCGAGCGATGTTGAGGTTCAGACCGTCGTCACCGAAAACGGCATCGAACAGCTTCTGCCGCACGTCGTCGGGGTAGTTCCCGGTGGCATTGGCGAACCACACCAGGCTGGTCCCCCAGCCTTCGAAGGGCTCCGCCGCCGAGGCGGGGTTGGGGGTGATGTGCACGGCATCCGGTCCCGCCGCGAGCGCGGGCGCGGCGGTGGCGGCCGCCGAAGCGGTGATGCCACCGGCGGCCAGGGCGACAGCGCAGGCCATCGACAACAGTCGAGCTGACTTCATCGTCATTCCGATCCGGCCGCTTCGCTGCGGCCTCGTGAGGGGAAATGTTGACGTCAACATGTTGACGTCAACATCGAACCTAGCGGAGTCGGGCTCTGTGACACAACGCCGGCGCCTCCCTCCCCCACCCGCGCTCGACCACCGATCCCCAGGCGAGCACGACCGCGGGTGCCCGGTCAGCGGAGGAGAAACCGCGGAGGGAGGACGGATGCCGGGGCCCCGGTCCTCCGCTCGCCCGATCCCCTCCGCTCGCCCGACGTCTCGGACCGCGGGCAGCTCAGCCGCGCGGGCCGGAGCTCTCGCGCACCACCAGCGAGGTCGGCACGAGGGTGCGCGCGTGCTCTCCCCCGGTGCCCTCGATGTCGGCGATCAGCGCGCTCATCGCCTCTTCGCCGACGCGCTCGAAGCGCTGGCTCACGGTGGTGAGCGGAGGCCAGAAGTTCGCCGACTCGGGCATGTCGTCGAATCCGACGACGCTCACATCGCCCGGAACCGCGCGCCCCGCTTCGTGGAGGGCGCGAATGACCCCGAGCGCCATCTGGTCATTGGCCGCGAACACCGCCGTCACGGCCGGGTCCTGCGCGAGCACGTGCCCGATGCGATGCCCGGATTCCGCGGTCCAGTCGCCGATCTGCACCGGCGGGACTCGGCATCCGCGTTCCTCCAGAGCCGCACGCCAGGCGTCGCGGCGTCGCTCGGCGGCGAAGGACTCCGGCGGACCCGACACGTGCCACACCGTCTCGTGGCCGAGCTCCAGCAGGTGCTCGGTCGCCAGGCGCGCACCCTGCGCCTGATCGTTGTCGACGACGGCGTAGGGGTAGTCGGCGCTGGAATCGACGACCACGACGGGAAGGCCGGACGGGATCGACAGCTCGTTCTCGCCCAGACGGTGCTTCTCGATGAGGATCACGATGCCGTCCACGGCGTGCTCGCGCAGGCGCAGGAACGCTCCGGACACATCGGTCTGGGTGGCCGTCTGCACGGTGATGAGCGTGAGGGAGTACCCGGATGCCGCCGCGACCGACGCGAGCGCGTCGAGGGTGCGGGTGTTGCCGTACGAACTCAGCGAGAACATGATCACGCCGATGCTGCGGAAGCGGCCCGAGCGCAGCGCCCGCGCCGCACTGTTGGGCCGATACCCGAGGGACGCCATGGCGTCGAGCACGCGCTGACGCGTCTCGGGATCGACGTTCGATCGGTCGTTCGCCACGCGCGAGACGGTCTGCCCCGAAACCCCCGCCGCCGCGGCGACGTCCGCCATCGAGACTTCCCGGCGCCGTCCGCGCCCACCCGTCGCGGTCGACACCGTCGTCGTCTCGCTCACGTCTGCCCCCTCGGATGTTGACGTTGACATGCTAGCGGTCGCTGGGTATGTTTACGTCAACATCGCGGCGACTCGACCGAGATGCGCACCAAAGAAGAGGCAACCGGACGATGACGACCACCGCGGCACCCCCGCCCGCCCTGCGCACCCCGCGCCGTCGGCGGCGCGCTCGAATCGACGACCGCGGCTGGCTGTTCGTCGCACCGTTCGCCATCGTCTTCGCGCTGGTCTTCCTCGCGCCGCTGGCGTACTCGGTGTACCTCAGCCTCTTCCGCGACCAGCTGATCGGCGGCAACGCCTTCGTCGGCTTCGCCAACTACATCGCCGCCTTCAGCGACCCGAAGTTCTGGGACGGCTTCGGCCGCGTCTCGCTCTTCCTCGTCGTGCAGGTGCCGATCATGCTGCTGCTCGCCCTGGCCGCAGCCCTCGCGATCGACAGCGCGCGCCTGCACGCCGCGGGCTTCTACCGCATGGTGATCTTCCTGCCCTACGCGGTCCCCGCCGTCGTCGCGGTGCTGATGTGGGGCTACATCTACGGCGACCAGTTCGGCCTGACCCGCAACCTCAACGACCTGCTGGGCGGCTCCGTGATCCAGCCGTTCGTCCCCGAGTGGATGCTGGTTTCGATCGGCAACATCGTCACGTGGCAGTTCGTGGGCTACAACATGCTCATCTTCTACTCCTCGCTGAAGACGATCCCCGGCGAGCTCTACGAAGCGGCATCCATCGACGGGGCGGGAGCCTGGCGCACGATCTTCTCGATCAAGATCCCCGCCGTGCGCGGCGCGGTCGTCATCGCGACGATCTTCTCGATCATCGGCAGCTTCCAGCTCTTCAACGAGCCCAACATCCTCAAGCCCCTGGCGCCGAACACCATCACGACGTTCTTCACGCCGAACATGTACGCGTACAACCTGTCGTTCGCGGGTCAGCAGTACAACTACGCGGCCACGGTCGCCATCATCATGGGCGTCATCACCGCCATCATCGCCTACGTCGTGCAGCTGCGCGGCTCTCGTCAGGAGGCGCGATGACCACCGCGACCGCACCCCGTACCGACACCGTGGCCGTGACCACCTCGCGTGCCCGCTCCCGTCGCGGCTTCGCCCGCACCTCACCCACGCAGGGCAAGAAGTCGCTGGTCCTCAGCATCGTCATGGGCCTGTACCTGCTGTACACGCTCGTGCCGCTGTTCTGGCTCCTCATCAACGCGACGAAGACGCAGCCCGACCTGTTCACGACGTTCGGCCTGGGCCCGGGCAACAGCTTCGCCCTGTTCGACAACATCGCCCAGACCCTGACCTACCGCGACGGCATCTTCTTGCGGTGGCTCGGCAACACGCTGCTGTACGTCGTCGTCGGCGCCGGGGGCGCGACGCTGCTCGCGACCCTCGCCGGTTACGGCCTGGCCAAGTACAACTTCCGCGGACGCAAGGCCGTCTTCGCCGTCGTGCTCGGCGCGATCGCCGTCCCCGGTACGGCACTGGCCGTTCCCACGTTCCTGCTGTTCAGCCAGCTGGGTATCACGAACACCCCGTGGGCGATCATCATCCCGTCCCTCATCAGCCCCTTCGGCCTCTACCTCATCTGGGTGTACGCGACGGATGCCATCCCGACCGAGCTGCTCGAGGCGGCACGGATGGACGGGGCCGGCGAGTTCCGCACGTTCTTCACGATCTCGATCCGGTTGCTGACCCCGGGCATCGTCACGGTGCTGCTGTTCGCCGTGGTCGCGACCTGGAACAACTACTTCCTGCCCCTCATCATGCTCAGCGACCCCGCCTGGTACCCGCTGACGGTGGGTCTGAACCAGTGGAACGCCCAGGCGACCGGCGTCGCCGCGCAGCCGATCTACAACCTCGTGATCACCGGCGCCCTGCTGTCGATCATCCCGATCGTCGCCGCGTTTCTTGTGCTGCAGCGCTTCTGGCAGTCCGGCCTCAGCGCCGGAAGCGTCAAGCAGTGACGAAAGCTCCCTCCCGAAACCCGGAGCGTCCTGCCCCGGAATCCCGCAACACAATCCACAACAACGAAGTGAAGGAATCCCGATGACATTCATGCGCAAGGGCACTGCCGCCCGGCGGGCCGTGTTCGCTCTGGCAGCCACCGCGCTCTCGGTGGGTGCGCTCACCGCGTGCTCCGGCGGCAGCACGGGCGGCGGCAGCAACGGTGGCAGCCCCGACGACATCGAGAAGGCACTCCAGGAGGGCGGCGAGCTCACGTACTGGTCGTGGACGCCGTCGGCCGAGGCCCAGGTCGCCGCCTTCCAGAAGAAGTACCCGAACGTGAAGGTCAACTACGTCAACGCGGGTACGAACACCGAGGAGTACACCAAGCTCCAGAACGCGATCAAGGCCGGCTCCGGCGCCCCCGACGTCGTGCAGATTGAGTACTACGCGTTCCCGCAGTTCGCGCTGTCGGACTCGCTCCTCGACCTCGCACCCTACGGCTTCGGCGACCTCTCGGGCGACTACAGCCCCGGCACCTGGGGCTCGGTCGACTTCGACGGCAAGATCTACGGCCTCCCCCAGGACTCGGGCCCCATGGCCCTGTTCTACAACAAGGAGGTCTTCGACCAGTTCGGCATCGCCGTCCCCACGACGTGGGACGAGTACGTCGCCGCGGCAGAGAAGCTGCACGCGGCCGACCCCACCAAGTACATCACCGCCGACACCGGCGACTCCGGCTTCACCACCAGCATGATCTGGCAGGCCGGCGGCACCCCGTTCCAGACCTCGGGCACCGACGTCACCATCGACCTCCAGGACTCGGGCTCGAAGAAGTTCGCCGACAACTGGAACCGCCTCATCGAGGGCGGCCTGCTCTCGGACACCCCGAGCTGGAGCGACGAGTGGTTCAAGGGCCTCGGTGACGGCTCGATCGCCTCGCTGGTGATCGGCGCCTGGATGCCGGGCGTCCTGGAGTCGTCGGTTCCCGACGGCGCGGGCAAGTGGGCCGTGGCCCCCATCCCCACCTACGACGGCAAGGCCGTGACGGCGGAGAACGGCGGCGGCGGCCAGGCCGTGACCAAGCAGAGCAAGAACCCGGCCCTGGCCGCGGGCTTCCTGAAGTGGCTCAACAACGACGAGGAGAGCCTGAAGATCTTCGCCGAGTCGGGCGGATTCCCCTCCACCACCGCACAGCTGAGCGACCCCTCTTTCGTCGAGCAGACGTCGGACTACTTCGGCGGCCAGAAGATCAACGAGGTGCTCACGCAGGCCTCGAGCGAGGTCCGCGAGGGCTGGAGCTACCTGCCCTTCCAGGTCTACGCCAACAGCATCTACGGCGACACCGTGGGCCAGGCGTACGCGACGAAGGGCGACCTGAACGCCGGGCTGAGCGCGTGGCAGGACCAGCTCGTCCAGTACGGCAACGACCAGGGCTTCACCGTCAACAAGTAGGCCGATGATCGGGGGCGGGTCGCAGCGTGAGCGAGCGACCCGCCCCTTCCCTTACCGCTGCAGGAGAGCCGCATGACCTCCCCCACCCGCATCTCGCTCGACCCGCGCCGTCCCGGACCGGAAGTGCCCCGCCGGCTGTTCGGCACGTTCGTCGAGCACATGGGACGTTGCGTGTACGACGGCATCCATTCGCCCGGCCACGCGACCGCCGATTCCACGGGCTTCCGCGCCGACGTGCTCGATCTCGTCCGCGAGCTCGGCGCGACGGTGGTGCGCTACCCCGGCGGCAACTTCGTCTCGGGCTACCGGTGGGAAGACGGCGTCGGCCCGCGCGACGAGCGGCCGGTCCGCCTGGATGCCGCCTGGCACAGCACCGAGACCAATCAGGTGGGCCTGCACGAGTTCGCCGACTGGGCGGATGCCGCCGGCCTCGAGGTCATGGAAGCGGTCAACCTCGGCACCCGCGGCGTCGCCGAGGCGGCTGACCTGCTCGAGTACGCCAACCACCCCGGCGGCACCGCGCTCAGCGACCGCCGCCGCGCGAACGGACGTGACGAGCCCTTCGGCATCCGACTGTGGTGCCTGGGCAACGAGATGGACGGGCCCTGGCAGATCGGGCACAAGACCGCCGAAGAGTACGGACGCCTCGCCGCCGAGACCGCGCGCATGATGCGGTTCATCGACCCGACGGTCGAGTTGGTCGCCGCCGGCAGCTCCAACCACGAGATGCCCACGTTCGGCGAGTGGGAGCGCACGGTGCTCCGGCATACTGCGGGCTTGGTCGACCACATCTCGGTGCACGCGTACTACGAAGAGGACCCCACCGACCCGCAGAGCTTCCTCGCCAGCGGCGCCGCCCTCGACCGCTACATCGGCGAGGTCGTCGACATCATCGACGAGGTCGACGCCCGCACGCCCGGCGGCGCGCCCGTCGGAATCAGCGTCGACGAGTGGAACGTCTGGAACCAGACACGCTGGAACGAGGTCGACAAGCCGCGCGTCTTCACCGGCGACTGGCCGATTGCGCCGCGCCTCATCGAGGACGACTACACCGTCACCGACGCCGTCGTCGTCGGGTCACTGCTCATCACCCTGCTGCGCCGCGCCGACCGCGTCTCGATGGCGAACCTCGCGCAGCTCGTCAACGTCATCGCCCCGATCCGCACCGAGCCCGGCGGTGGACCCGCCTGGCGGCAGACGACGTTCCACCCCTTCCGACTCACCGCCGAGGCCGCGACCGGACGGGTCGTGCCCGTCGAAGTCGACGGCGCGGGGATCACCACCGCCCGACATGGCGACGTCGATGCGGTGGATGCGATCGCCACCGTCGACGGCGATGTCGCCCACGTCTTCCTCGCCCATCGCTCGCTCGATGCCCCGACCGAGGTCGAGCTGGACCTCGGACCCGTGGCATCCGCCGATGCCGTCGTGATCACCGTCCCCGAGGGCGGCGACCGCCACACCACCAACTCGGCCGACGCCGAGCCGGTGGCCCCCGCCGCCCTGGCGGTCGAGGTCGTCGACGGCGTCCTGCACTTCACCCTCCCCCCGCTCGCGTGGGCGCGCGTGCGCGTCCAGCTGGCCTCCTGACCCGAGAGAGAACGTGACCACCTTCACCATCGGCGAGACCGACTTCCTCCTGGACGGCGAACCCTTCCAGGTCATCTCCGGAACTCTGCACTACTTCCGCATCCACCCCGAGCACTGGGCCGATCGCATCCGCACCGCCAAAGCCATGGGCCTCAACACCATCGAGACCTACGTCGCGTGGAACGCGCACGAGCCCGTGCGCGGAGAGTGGGATGCCACCGGGTGGAACGACCTCGGACGCTTCCTCGACCTGGTGGCCGCCGAGGGGCTGCATGCGATCGTGCGCCCGGGCCCGTACATCTGCGCCGAGTGGCACAACGGCGGGCTCCCCGTGTGGCTGACGTCGAACCCGGGGATCGGCCTGCGCCGTTCGGAGCCGCAGTACCTCGCCGCCGTCACCGAGTACCTCGAGCGTGTGTACGAGATCGTCGTCCCGCGGCAGATCGACCGCGGCGGCAACGTCGTCCTCGTGCAGATCGAGAACGAGTACGGCGCCTATGGCTCCGACAAGGACTACCTGCGCGAGCTCGTGCGCGTGACCCGCGACGCCGGCATCACCGTGCCCTTGACGACCGTCGATCAGCCGATGCCCTGGATGCTCGAGAACGGCAGCCTCCCCGAACTCCACCTCACCGGTTCGTTCGGCTCGCGGTCGGCCGAGCGCCTCGAGACCCTGCGCGAGTTCCAGCCCACCGGTCCGCTCATGTGCTCGGAGTTCTGGGACGGCTGGTTCGACTGGTGGGGCAGCATCCACCACACCACCGACCCCGCGGCATCCGCCCACGACCTCGATGTGCTGCTCGCGGCAGGTGCGTCGGTGAACATCTACATGGTGCACGGCGGCACGAACTTCGGCACCACGAACGGCGCGAACGACAAGGGACGCTTCGACCCCATCGTCACGTCGTACGACTACGACGCCCCGATCGACGAGGCCGGGCACCCGACGGCGAAGTTCCACGCCTTCCGCGACGTGATCGCGAAGTACGCGCCCGTGCCCGACCTCGAGCCGTCGGCACGGCCCGACGCGCCGGTGTTCGAGGTGGCGCTCTCCGGCGAGGGCGACTGGATGCCGGCATCCACGGGTTCCGGCTCGGATGCGCCCGCGACCTTCGAGGACCTCGGCCATCTCGGCCCGCTCGTGCGGTACGACGTCGACCTGCCCGCGGACGGTCCGGCCGTGCTCGCGTTCGGCGAGGTGCGCGACCTCGCGTGGGTCCACGTCGACGGCGTGTTCGTCGGGCGTCTGTCGCGCACGCTGCACGAGCGGGCGCTCGCGATCCCGGCGGGTGCGCGGCTCACGGTGCTCGTCGAGGATCAGGGCCGCGTCAACTACGGCCACCGCCTCGGCGAGGAGAAGGGGCTCATCGGGCGCGCGACGCTCGACGGCCGGCCGCTGACCGGCTGGACGGCGACGCCCATCGACCTCGCGGCGGCCGCGGGCACCGGCGCCGGCACGCTCGGCCGCGCGCTCCTGCGCGCCGCGTTCGACATCGACACGCCGACCGACCTGTTCCTCGACACCACGGCGTGGGGCAAAGGCTTCGCGTTCGTGAACGGCTTCTTCCTCGGCCGGTACTGGCAGAACGTTCCGCAGCGAACGCTGTACGTGCCGTCGCCGGTGCTGCGCGCGGGCGCGAACGAGATCGTGGTGCTCGAGCTCGAGCAGGTCGTCGAGACCGTGGCGCGCTTCGTGGCGCAGCCGAAGTTGGGGCAGCTCGAGGAGTAAGCGCCGGAGGAGACGCCGAGTTCGGCGCGGAATACCTCGTTCGGGGCGCTTATTCTGCGCCCCGAACGACGGCTCGCGCCCCAACCCCGGCGGTGGCAGCCTCACCGGATGCCGGGCTCCGATGCGGGTGCGAGGGAGTCGGCATCCGTGGCCTTCGGGCGCAGGGAGGGACTCGCGAACCGGGCACGGCCGATGACCACCGCGGCCGCCACCATGAGCGCGACGCCCAGCGCGTAGGGCGCGGCGTGCGCGACGTGGGCGTAGAGCAGTCCTGCAACGAAGGGCGCCACGGCACCGATCGCGGCGTTGAGCGACTGCGCGGCGCCCGCGAGCCATCCCTGCTCGTCGTCGCCGACGGTGGTGGAAAGGACCCCGTCCATCGTGGCGGTCGCCGCCCCCTGACCCGCCGCGAGCGTCAGCGCTCCCACGACGAACAGCCACGGCTGGGCCAGCAGCGACGCGACGACCGCGAGGGCGGCGAGCCCCACCGCCTGAGTCAGGATGCCGCCGACGATCACGCCCCGCTCACCGATACGGGGCAGCAGGATGCCGAGCAACACTCCCTGGATCGCGATGTCGATGATGCCGACGCACGCGGTGAGGAGGCCGATGGATGTGGGCGTCCAGTGGATGGCATCCAGGGCGAGCACGCTGAAGTTGTTGACGAAGAACCCGAACGGCAGCCCGACGAGGATGAGGCCGATCATCAGCCCGCGCAGCTCCGGTCGACGGAACACCCCGCGGAAGACGGCGAGCGGATGCACACCGCGGAGGTCGAGGGTGGGGATCCGCTTCTCCGTCGCGAGGCTCTCGGGGAGCAGGAACAGGCTGAGCACGGCGACGGTGAGGGCGAGCCCCGCGGTCACGAAGACGGGGAGGTCGACGTCGATCGCGGCGAGGAGGCCGCCCAGCGCGGGTCCCACCATCGTGCCGATGCCCGACAGCGCGCCCAGCACCCCGAAACGGCGCGCGCGCTTCTCGGGCGGGGTGATGTCGGCGAGGTATGCGAAGAGCGCGGGCAGGTCCCCCGCCGTGACGCCCTGCACGATCCGACCGAGCAGCAGCACCCACAAGGCGCCGCCGATACCGAACAGCAGGTAGCCGACAGTCGCGCCGAAGCCGGCGATAACGATGATCGGGCGCCGGCCGAAGCGGTCGGAGAGGCGCCCGAGGAAGGGAGCGACCAGGAACGCGCACAGCGCGTTGACGGTTTCGAGCACGCCGACCCAAACGGCGAGATCGCCAGGGTTCGCGACGTAGCGCAGCACGACGAAGGGCAGCACAGGGAGCACGACGGTCATTCCGGCCGTCGTGAGCATCGTGATGACGATGAGCATGATCCAGGCGCGGCGGTCGTCGCGCGGAGAGAGAGATGGTGAAGTCACGCCATAACTGTATCGATACCAGTTTTGGTGTCAATACAGTTATGGAGTGGGTCCGGTAGAGTAGGGGCGTGACCGATCAGCCGGGGCGCCGCGAGCGCAAGAAGGCCGCCACCCGCAAGGCGATCTCCGACGCCGCCACGTCCCTCTTCCTCGAGCGCGGCTTCGACGCCGTGAGCATCCGCGAGGTGGCCGAGGCCGCCGACGTCTCCCCCACGACCGTGTTCGCCCACTTCCCCCAGAAGGAGGCGCTCGTCTTCGACGAGGATGATGAGCAGCGCGAGCTCCTGGTCGGCGCGGTCCGCGATCGCGCACCCGGAACGTCCGTGTCCGAGGCTCTCCGCGACCTCTACCGGCGCGAACTCCTCGACGTCGCCGACGACCCCGACGGCACGAATCGCCGCCGGTTCATGGATCTCATCTCCTCGACTCCCGCGCTCCGCGCGTACGTTGACCGCATGTGGCTGCGCCACGAGGGCGCCCTCGCCGACGCGATCGCGCACAGCCTCGGGCGCGACGAGCCCGACGCCGGGATCCGCGTCTACGCGCGAATGGTGCTGCAGCTGGAGATCCTCGCGTTCGAGCACGACGACGCGACCGCGATGATCGAGGCCGGCTTCCGCATTCTCGAGCAGGGGTGGCACGAGCCGCACTGACCAGCGGACGTCACGCCCGATCGCGCCGATCACGCTCGCAACGGACGGCGCGCAGAATGAGGGCATGACGTTCGCCGCGTGGCTCCGGTCCCTCCCCTCGCTCACCGGAGCCGCTTCCGAGCCCGACACCGCCCCGCTCCCGGCCTCACCCGAGGAGCTGTTCGAACGGTGGATCCGCCATGCCGTGGATGCCGGAGTCATTGAGGCCCACGCGGCGACCCTCGCGACGGTGGACGCCGAGGGCGTCCCCGACGCCCGCACCCTGATCCTCAAAGACGTCGGTCCGGCGGGCTGGGCCTTCGCGAGCACGCGCACCTCGGCCAAGGGCGCTCAACTGGCGGACCGGCCCGCGGCGGCACTGAACTTTTGGTGGCCGCCCGTTCTCCGAGCCGTCCGGGTGCGCGGGCGCGTCGTCGAGGCCACGCCAGAGGACAGCGCCGCCGATCTGGCCGCGCGGTCTGCGACGGCGCGCGCGAGAGTTGCGCCTGGCGACTGGGTGCTGTGGCGCCTTCGTCCCGACCATGTCGAGTTCTGGGAGGGCGCCGCCGACCGACGCCACACCCGGCTGCGGTACGACCGGGTGGGCGGGGAATGGACGCACCACCAACCGACGCGCCCGGCCACGACCTGACCGGGCGCCCGGAAGGTCAGCGGGCGCTCTCCCGCACGACGAGGGTCGCCGGAACCGTCTCGCCGACCGGCGTGCCCCCCTCGATCGCCGAAACAAGCGCCGCGACGGCTCGCGCGCCGAGGGCATCGAAGTCCTGCCGCACCGTCGTGAGCGGGGGGCGATACTCGGCGGCATCCACGATGTCGTCGAACCCCACGACCGCGACGTCGTCGGGCACACGCCGGCCGGCGTCCGCGAACGCCCGCAGAGCGCCGAGCGCCATCTGGTCGTTGGCGACGAACACCGCGGTGGCGGCGCCGAGTTCCGCGGCCGCGCGGTGACCGGATGCCGAGGTCCAGTCGCCGCGGACGGGATCAGGGGCGCGACGCCCGGCGTCGGCGAGCGCGGCACGCCATCCCCGCTCGCGTTCGGTGGCGGCGAAGGAGCGCGCGGGACCGGCGATGTGGTGCACGGTGTCGTGGCCGAGTGCGAGGAGGTGCTCGACGGCGATCCGAGCGCCGCCTGCGTGATCGGTCTGCACGATCGAGAAGCGGTCGTCGGGCGGCGAGTCGACGACGACGAGGTGGAGGTCGCCCGGCGGATCGACGTCGCGAGCCAGCTCGGTCGCCTCGTTCAGCACCACGGCCCCGTCGACGCCCTGTGAACGCAGGCGGGCGAAGGCATCCTGGATGCCACGCTCCCCCACCGTCACGACGGCGAGGGCGTAGTCGCGCGCGGCGGCCGCCTCGGAGATGGCCTGCAGCATGCGGGAGTTGCCGACGGATGCCAGCGTCGACACCACCAGGCCGATCGTCGAAGTCTGCCCGGTGCGCAGGGCGCGGGCGGCGCGGTGCATGCGATAGCCGAGGTCGCTCATCGCCCGCTCGACGCGAGCCCGGGTGGCCGGATCGACCCGGGGGCTGCCGTTGGCGACGCGCGAGACGGTCTGAGCGGAAACCCCCGCCGCCGCGGCCACGTCGGCCATTGATACGCGCATGCCACCCCCTTCGTGTTGACGATATCACGCCTGATCTGTAGCGTGTTATCGTGAACACGGACAGCCCCACCGCGGTGGCCCTCGGCGCCGGAGTCGTCAAGCGCCCCACGCGCCTCGCCGACGGCCGCGAACTGATCTACTTCGACGACGCCGACACGACCCTCGGCCCCGAGCGCGCGATCGACACCCGCACCCTCGACCCGCGCCCGAGCACCGCGATCATGCGGCAGGACGTCCTCACCGGCGACTGGATCACCGTGGCATCCAATCGCCAGAACCGGGCGTTCCTCCCGCCCGCGCACCTCGACCCCCTGGCACCGCAGACGCCGACCAACCCGTCCGAGATCCCCGCGCGATACGACGTCGCGGTGTTCGAGAACAAGTCGCCGTCGTTCGGTCCGGCGCTCGACGTCGCCACCGGTGACGCCCCGGCCGCGATCGATCCCCCGCGCGGCGACGACGACCTCGAACACCTCGGACTCGGACGCACGCGCACCTCCGTCGGACGCTGCGAGGTCGTGTGCTTCAGCCCCGAGCACGAAGGCTCTTTCGGCACGCTCTCGCGCACCCGCGCGCGCACCGTGATCGAGGCGTGGGCAGACCGCACGGCCGCGCTGTCAGCGCTCCCGGGCATCCGGCAGGTGTTCCCGTTCGAGAACCGCGGGCAGGAGATCGGCGTCACCCTCCCCCATCCGCACGGCCAGATCTACGCGTACCCGTACGTCACCCCTCGCACCCAGCGCCTTCTCGACACCGTCGCGCGCACGTCGCCCGACCTGTTCCAGCGCATCCTCGAGTTCGAGGCATCCGGCCCCCGCGTCGTCCTGCGCGGCGAGCACTGGACCGCGTTCGTGCCGTTCGCGGCACGCTGGCCCGTCGAGGTGCACGTGCTGCCGCACCGCCACGTCGCCGACCTGGCCGAGACGACGGATGCCGAGCGCGACGAGCTCGCGCCGTTCTACCTGCGACTCCTTCGCGGCATCGACGCGCTGTACGACACCCCCACGCCCTACATCGCCGCGTGGCACCAGGCGCCGGTGAGACGCGCCCGCGACAGCGTGCGGCTGAATCTCCAGATCACGTCGCCGCGCCGCGCCGCCGACAAGCTCAAGTACCTCGCCGGGTCTGAGGCCGCCATGGGCGCGTGGATCGGCGACATCACCCCCGAATCGCAGGCCGAGCGCGTGCGTGCCGCCCTCGACACCGTTCCGGAGGTGACGGCATGACCGCCGTCGACGATGCCCGCGCCCTGCTCGCCACTCTGACCGACGCGCCCGCCGTGGGCGTGTGGTCGGCGCCGGGGCGTGCCAACCTCATCGGCGAGCACACCGACTACAACGAGGGTTTCGTTCTGCCGTTCGCGATCGCGCAGCGCACCGCGGCGGCGGTCGCGCTCCGCGACGACGACATCATCCGCGTGCGCTCGACGTTCGCCGAGACGGGCGTCGAGGTGTCGCTCGCCGAGCTCGACGCCCGCATCGCCGCGGGCGGCCTCGACTGGGCCGGGTATCCCCTGGGGGTGGCCTGGGCGTTGCGCACGGCGGCCCCGGATGCCACGCCTCGCGGCGTCGACATCGCCCTGGCGTCGGGAGTGCCGGTGGGTGCCGGCCTCTCCTCGTCCGCCGCGATCGAGGGGGCCGTGGCATCCGCCCTCAACGACGTGTGGGCCGCGGGCCTCGATCCCGTCGCGCTCGCCCGCGTGGGCCGGACGGCCGAGAACGACGCGGTCGGCGCGCCGACCGGGATCATGGATCAGATGGCGTCGATGCTCGGCGTCGCCGACGCGGCGACGTTCCTCGACTGCCGCTCGCTCGAGACGCGCCCGGTCGCGCTCGGGTTCGCCGAGGCGGGCCTGGAGATCCTCGTCGTCGACACCCTCGTCGAGCACGCGCACTCCTCCGGCGGGTACCGCGAGCGCCGCGCCTCGTGCGAGAAGGGCGCGGCCGCGTTCGGCGTCCCCGCACTCCGCGACCTCACGGTCGACGACCTGCCCCGTGCCGAGGAAATCCTCGACGACGTGACCTTCCGCCGCGTGCGCCACATCGTGACCGAGAACCAGCGCGTGCTCGACACCGTCGCGGCGCTCGACGCCGAGGGCCCGACCGCGATCGGCGACCTGCTCACCGCGTCGCATGCCTCGATGCGCGACGACTTTGAGATCTCGGTGCCCGAGCTCGACCTCGCGGTCGAAACGGCCCTGGCCTCGGGCGCCCTGGGCGCGCGCATGACCGGCGGCGGCTTCGGCGGGGCGGCGATCGCGCTCATCCCCGCCGAGCTGGTGCCGACGGCGACCGAGGCCGTGCACGCCGCGTTCGCGGCATCCGGATTCCGCGCCCCGAACGTCTTCACCGTGACGCCGTCGCAGGGCGCCCGCCGCGACGCCTGACGCGGGGGTGCGCCGCTGCGCCTGCGCCGGGGGTGCGCCTGGGCGGGGTGCGCCGCGCCTCCGGCGATCAACAGGACGACCGCACGACGCGCACCGACACGCCCGAACTATGTACGGCAGGGCGACCGGCGCGTAGCGTCCCGGGCATGACCGACGACGTGCTCACGTGGCTGCACGACAGTGACCCCGCGCTGCGGTGGAAGGTCGAGCGCGACCTGCTCGACGCACCCGCGGAGCAGTGGCAGCAGACCCGCGCGCTGGTGGCCCGCGAGGGTTTCGGCGCACAGCTGCTCGCCCACCAGGACGAGGACGGCCGGTTCGCCGGGGGCGCGCACTTCCCCGCCGACTTCGGCGGCGACGAGCCCGGGCAGCCCTGGACCGCCACGTCGTGGTCGCTGATGAGCCTGCGCGAATGGGGCGTGGATGCCACGGCCCTTCGCCCCGACACCGCGGGGCTGCTGGAGCGGCACGCCCGCTGGGAGTACGAGGACCTGCCGTTCTGGGACGGCGAGGTGGATGCCTGCATCAACGCGTTCACCCTCGCGAACGGTGCGTGGCTCGGGGCCGACGTCCGCGGCATCCGGGACTGGTTCGTCGAGCACCGCCTGCCCGACGGCGGGTGGAACTGCGAGTGGGTGGAGGGTTCGACGCGGTCGTCGTTCCACTCCACGCTGAACTCCGTCATCGGCATCCTCGACGACGAATGGCGTACCGGTGGGACCCCGGAATCGCACGACGCGCGCCGAGGCGCCGAGGAGTACCTGCTCGAGCGCCGACTGCTGTATCGGCTGTCGACCGGCGAGAAGCATCGCTGGGCGGACCACCTGGGGTATCCGTTCCGGCACCGCTACAGCGCGCTTCGCGCCCTCGATCACTTCCGCGCCGCCGCACAGTACGACGGGACCGCCCCCGACCCGCGGCTGGCCGAGGCGATCGACACGGTCCGCGCGGCGCGCGCCACCGACGGAACGTGGCATCAGCAGCACCCGCCCGTGGGCCGCGAGTGGTTCCCGGTCGACGCCCCCGCGGGCGAGCCGTCCCGGTGGCTCACCTTCTTCGCGCTGCGCGTGCTGCGCTGGTGGGACGGGGCGTGATCGGCCGAGCCGGGTCCGCGCGCGACGCCGTGACACACCCCTGCGCCAGGATGGGGACATGGATGCCACGCCTGTCGCCACCACCTCGCACGGAGCCGTCCGGGGGTTCCGCCGCGGTGAGACCGCGGTGTTCCTCGGCATCCCGTTCGCCCAAGCCCCGGTCGGGCCCCTGCGGTTCGCCGCCCCGAAGCCGGTCGACCCGTGGGACGGCGTGCTCGACGCGACAGAGTACGGCCCGACCGCCCAGCGCGGAGACACCGGCATCACGCTGATCCCCGAACCGAGCGTCCCCGGCGATGCGACGCTGAACGTCAATGTCTTCGCGCCGTCGGACGCGACACCGGATGCCGTGCTCCCGGTGCTCGTGTGGATCCACGGCGGTGGTTTCACGACGGGGTCGCCCGCCAGCCGGTGGTACGACGGCGACGCTTTCGCCCGCGACGGGGTCGTGACGGTCGTCGTCTCGTACCGGCTCGGCTTCGACGGGTTCGGAACCATCGACGGCGCCCCGTCCAACCGCGGGCTGCGCGACCAGATCGCGGCGCTGGAGTGGGTGCGCGACGAGATCCGGGCCTTCGGTGGAGACCCCGCGCGGGTGACGATCGTCGGGCAGTCTGCCGGGGGAGGGTCGGTGCTCGCGCTGCTGGCCTCGCCCGCGGCATCCGGACTGTTCCACGGCGCGATGGCCCTCTCCCCCGCGCTCGGGGCCGTGACGATGCCCGCCGCTCGCCGCTTCGCCGACCGCGTGGCCGCCCTCGCCGGGGTCCGCGCCGACCGCGAGGGGTTCTCGAGCCTCCCCGAGGAGAACCTCCTCGAGCTGCAGCGACAGGCGCAGAAACCCGAGGGACGACGTCGCCTCGCCGGCATCACCGCTCTCCTCGACGACGGGCTGCCGATCGGTCCCGTCGTCGACGGCGACCTGCTCCCGCAGCCACCGCTCGAGGCCATCGCCGCTGGCGCCTCCTCGAGCATCCCGCTGGTCATCGGGTCGACCGACGACGAGTTCACGATGCTCACCGCCCGCGCGAAGCACCTGCTGAGCCTCATCCCGGTGCCGCTGACCCTCGCGACCCTCGGCCTGGGTCGCTCCCGACGGCGCGCGTACCTCGCCCGGTCGCGACGGCGCGGCGCGGCCGCGCGGCTCGGCGGCTACGTCTCGGACCGCGTCATCCGCTCGGTCGTGCTGCGCACCGCGCGCGCCCGCCCCGACGCCGCGACGTGGGTGTACCGCTTCGCCTGGCCGTCACCCTCGATCGGGTACGCCTGCCACTGCCTCGACGTGCCGTTCTGGTTCGACCACCTCGACGCCGACGGGGTGGCCGCGATCGCGGGCGACACGCCGCCCGTCGGGGTGGCGGACGCGATGCACGCCGCCGCCGTCCGGTTCGCGCGCACGGGCGACCCCGGGTGGGCCGCCTGGGATGCCGGGACCCGCCGCGCGCGCCTCTTCGGCGCCCCGGCATCCACCCCGTCCGTCGAGTCCGACGCGTACTCGGACGTCGCCCCACTGGTCTGACGCGCCCCGGCGCGTGAGGGGTCGATATCTGTCGCTTGCGCCCCGCCCAAGCGACGATTCTTGACTCCCCACGCGCGGGGGCGGGAGGGGTCAGGCGAGAGCGGGAACCACCTCGCGCTCGAACAGCGTGATGCCCGAGGTGTCGTACGCGGCCTCGGGGAAGTAGTGGATGGCGTAGCCGAGGCCGTGCTCGGCGCGGGCGCGCAGTCGCTCGACGATCTGCTCGGGCGTGCCGAACGCGTCGGAGGAGCGGTAGTCGGCCTCGATGGCATCCGCCCGCTCGTCGCCCACGTGGGGCCGGAGGCGCGCCACGACGGCGGCCAGCCGCTCGTCGGCCTCGGCCTCGGTGTCCGCCACGATCGTGTTGAAGTTCGTCGACCGTGTGATGGCGCCGAAGTCACGGCCCAGCGCCTCGCAGTGGCCGCGCAGCACCTCCGACTTGTGGTCGAACTCTTCCAGCGACCCGCCGAAGTTCGTGTACGAGGCGTACTTCGCGGCGACCTTGAGCGTCACCTTCTCACCGCCGCCGGCGATCCAGAGCGGGATGCCGCCGTCCTGCAGCGGCTGCGGCTGGACGATCGCGCCGTCGACCTCGTAGTACTTGCCGGAGAGAGTGGCGGACCCGGTCGTCCAGGCCTGGTGCATGATCTCGACGCCCTCGCGAAGACGCCCGAGTCGCTCGGCGATCGGCGGGAACCCGTAGCCATACGCGCGCCACTCGTGCTCGTACCAGCCGCCGCCGATGCCCATCTCGGCGCGACCGCCCGAGATGAGGTCGACCGTCGCGGCGACCTTCGCGAGATACGCCGGGTTGCGATAGCCCATGCAGGTGCACATCTGGCCGAGCCGCACGCGGTCGGTGACGGCGGCGAACGCGGCCATCAGCGTCCACGCCTCGTGCGTGGCCTCGGCGCTGGGCACGGGAGTGGTGTGGAAGTGGTCGTAGACCCAGATCGACGACCAGGGCCCTTCGTCGGCGCTCTGCGCGAGCGAACTCATGGCCCGCCACTGGTCTGCGGGGTCGATGCCCACCAGATCGAAGCGCCAACCCTGCGGGACGAAGATGCCGAATTCCATGGGCTTCACCTTAGGGCCGTACCCCGACATCCGCGCGCGGTTGCGGTCGTTCCGCGCAGCCCCCGGCCGCGAGACTGCATCCAGCCGACATCTCCCTTGCAGGCTGCAAGGGAGATGTCAGCGCGATGAAGTCTCGCGGGAAATGGGGTGCGGGGGGGGGCGGCGGGGGCGGCGGCCGGAGCCACGGCCTAGCGCACGAGGCGGCGCTGCCACGGGAGCGCGCGCATCATGCTCAGCACCGCCACGATCCCGACGCCGAGCGCCGCGGCCGAGCCCAGCAGCGGCGCGACGACCGCGGGGATGCCGCCGCGAGCGGAGGGCACGAGCGCGGCGCCCTGGGGCTGCGTCGTGAGCGGGGCGTTGGCGGCGAAGAACGCGCGCGCGGGGACCGAAGGATCCGCCGCAGCCGGGGCGAGCCGCAGCGGGTTGTTCGGCACACCGGCCGCCGTCGCCCCACCTGCCCCCGCGGGCGGGGGTGCCCCGACCGGTGTCGCCGCGTCGTAGCTCACCGTGATCGGGGTGGCGGGCTTCGCGGCATCACGGATGCCACCGGTCGTGAGCCAGTACCCCTGCTGACCCGTGAGTCGGTGGAAGTCCACGAACGACTGCGGGAACGATCCCCAGAACGCCTCGTTCGCGGCGGAGCGGGCGACCTGGCCGGCGCCCGTCGTCGCGACGCCGCGGTACTCGGGCGTGACGGTGAACCCGCGGTCGGCGCTGGACCCGGCCGAGCGGATCTCGGCGAGGACCACTTCGCGCGGGGCGACCGGGGTCCACGCCGACAGGTCGTCCATCGACGTGCCGTACCCGCTGGCCTCGCCGACGAGTCGGCCGTTGCCCGACGCGTCGAGGGTCAGCTGCGGATCGGTCACGCTCCAATACGTCATTCCGCCGTAGTACGCCACCGTGAACGACCCCGCCCAGCGGATCTCGAGCGCTCCGTCGCGACGCTCCCCCACGCCCCCGTCGATCACGACCTGGTTGCCGGTCGTGCTCGACGTGGATGCCACCGACACCGCGGATCCGCTCGGGTCGAGGCACTTCGATTCCCACGCGGCCGCCGTCCACCCGCCCGAGGCGGTGGGCTTCTCGATCCGCACGCGGCCGTCCTGGGCGCGGTAGAGGCCGTCGTTCTGCCCCCACACCCGGGAGCCGCCGGCATCGCCCGCGCGGCCGGCGCTGAGGAAGTTGCATCCGCCCGCGAACGCTCCCCCGCCGGATTCCGCGTTCAGCCCCCACCGCAGCTGCGCGTTCGTGATCGCGCCGTCTCCGCCCGCGGAGCCCCCCGATCCGGGAACGGTGACGATGACGTCGTCCGGTCCCGCGGCGGTGGCCGGGACCGCGCCGCCGACCGTCACGAGGGCCAGAGCGAGGGCGAGCCCCGCTCGCACGATCGCCGCCGCCCTCATCGGCTGGTCCCCATCGCGACGGTCTCGGCTTGGGCCCCGGGCCCCGCCCCGGCACCGACCGCGGACGCACCGACCCCCGACGGCCGTTGCTCCGTCGCGATGCCGGATCGTGCCGCCCGGCGCGCACGCCGAGCCTCCCGCGCCCGGAGGATCGCGGCGACGATGCTCGCGATCACGAGCACCAACGACAGGGCGATGCACGCCAGCAACAGCACGATCGCCCAGGTCGGGATCGCGGGAGTGGCGTCGACGGCCGCCTCGGCGGTACCTCCGGTGACGCTCACCTCGGCCTCGGCGACGCCGCCGGACCCCGCGCCGCGCAGCGTGAGGAGGTGAGTGCCGTCGCGGATGTCGCGCGGCACCGGCAGCGCCGCCGCGACCTCGCCCTGGGCCCCGGCGGTGAGCGGACCGACCGCTGTCAGGCCTCCGTCGAGCGCCGCGACAACCTGCTCCCCCGGGGTGAAGCCCTGACCGGTGAACACGATCGACGATCCGGCCGAGACGGTGCCCGATTCGACCCCGACGCGCACCGCGCCGACGGGCGCCTCGGCGGGCGCGGCATCCTGCTCCCCCGCCGGCGCTGCCGCGGCCGCGAACGACACGGGCGTGAACGTCTCGTTGTTGGCGTTCTTCACCCCGTGGGCGCCGATCGTGATGATGCCGCACGTGACGGTGCGGCAGTCGACCGACGTCACGCGACCGTCGCGGTCCTGGCTCTCGAACACGGCACCGGGGATGACCATCCCCACCGACCACGAACCGTCGGTGCCGAGGGTGCCGTTCGCGGAGCTCTCGGTCTGACCGCCAGGGAACGCGAGGAACCGCTGGTAGCCGTTGTTGTCGGCCGATTCACTGTCGGGCACGTACCGATAGTCCTCGCCGACCAATCCCCCGACGCTGGGGCGCCATGTTCCCCCCGCCGCGTCGTCGACCCAGCCGAACAGCACATAGATGCCGCCGAACCCCTTCGGGATCGACTGGAACCCCGAGCCCGACACCGTGATCGAGGTCGCGTGGTCTTCGGCGAGCGCCGTCGTGCCGTCGGGACCGGCGATCGACACCGTCCCGGCGGCCCACGCGGGCGGGGCGACCACGGCGCCCGACACCGCGACGATCGCGGCGGTCGCTGCGGTCGCTGCGGCGAGAAGAAGGCGGGGCGAAGAGGTCATGCGAGCTGTTCTCCGGGGTCGACGGACGGGAGGGGTGCGGTGTCGGCGAGGACGAGCAGCGTCCCGCGGGGTCCGTCGACGACGTCGATCGGATGCCGGTAGACCCGCGTGAGCAGTCCGGGTTCGAGCACGTCGCGCGGCGGGCCGACCGCGGCGACGCGGCCGCCGTCGAGCAGGGCGATGCGGTCGGCGTACGCGGCGGCGAGCCCCAGGTCGTGCAACACGACGATCGCGGCTCCCCCGGCGTTCACCCGCTCGCGGGTACGCGCGAGGACACGATGCTGATGCCGGATGTCGAGACTCGCCGTCGGCTCGTCGAGCAGCGCGATCGCGCACTCCTGGGCGAACGAGCGGGCGAAGGCTGCCCGCGCACGCTCTCCGCCCGAGAGCCCCGTGACGGGGCGCTCGGCGAACGCGGCGACCTCGCCGGCCGTCATGGCCTCGGCAACCGCGTCGTCGTCTCGCGCGGCCGCCGGATGCCGCCGCCACGGCGCCCGTCCCATGCGGACGACGTCGCGCACGACGAAGGGGAACGACACGTCGTTGCTCTGCGTGAGCACCGACCTCCGGCGCGCACGCTCCAGGACCGGCCACGATTCCAGCACGGCGCCGTCGAGCTCGAGCGATCCGGCGGCCGGAGTGCGGTCCCCCGCCAGCACCGACAGCAGCGTCGACTTCCCGGCGCCGTTGGGCCCGACGAGGACGAGCATCTCCCCGGACCTCAAGTCGAGGTCGATGCCCCGCAGCACGCGACGCCCGCCCACATCGACCGAGAGCCCCCGCGCGCGCAGCACCGCCGTCATCCCCATCCCCCCGACCGACGGCGCGTGCGCCGCAGCAACCAGAAGAAGAACGGACCGCCGATGAGCGCCGTCAGCATCCCGATCGGCAGCTCCGATCCCGGCACCGCGGTGCGCGCGACGAGATCGCCCGCCACCAGGAGCACCGCGCCGCCGAGCGCGCTGGCGGGGAGCAGCAGACGATGCCCGGGGCCGAGCAGCATCCGCATCAGGTGGGGCACGACGAGACCGACGAAGCCGATGATCCCGCAGAACGCGACCGCGGCACACGTCAGCGCCGCGATCACGACGATCGCGATCACCCGCAGCCGTTCGACACGGACGCCGAGGTGCTCTGCCTGCCGCTCGCCGAGCGAGAGCAGATCGAGGGGTCCGGCGAGGAAGAGGCATACGGCGATCCCGACGACCGCGAGCGGCGCGACGATCGCGAGGTCGTCCCATCGCGTGCCGTTCAGCGAGCCCAGCTGCCAGAACACGATCTGCTCGCGCTGCTGCGTCGACCCGAGGTAGGTGAAGAGCGCGATCGCCGCGCCCCCGACGGCGTTGACGGCGATGCCGGTCAGCACGAGGGTCACGACCTCGGTGCGTCCGTCGGTGCGCGCCGACGCGTACACGATCACGGTCGCCACGAGCCCGCCCGCGAAGGCGAGCACGGGGAGGGTCAGCGGCCCGAGGAAACCCAGCCCGAAGACGATGGATGCCGATGCGCCCACCGCCGCACCCGAGGAGATGCCGATCACGCCGGGCTCGGCAAGGGGGTTCCGGAAGACGCCCTGCATGACGACACCGGCGGTCGCCAGGGTCGCCCCGACGAGCACGGCCATGAGCAGGCGCGGCATCCGGATGAGCCAGAGCGTGGCCTCGCCGTTGACGTGCTCCATCGCCGCTCCCGGAGGAACCGAGAGGATGCCGAGGCCGATCGCGCGGACGCCGGTGTTCCACGCGCGGGCGAACACCCCCACGACCTGGTCTGGGGGGATCGAGAGCTGACCGCTCCCCGCGGAGACGACGACGAGCCCCACCAGCGCCACCGCGAGGACGACGAACACCGCGGGCGCACGGAACCGGTCACGCGCAGCCGGCGCCGGAAGCCTCGTCGGATGCCGCTCGGCGAGGGCCGCACTCACTCCGTCGCCCCCGGCGCGTAGACCGCGACGGCGAGGGCGTCGAGCACCTCGGCCGACGCGGGACCGAAGCTCAGCACGGTGGTGTCAGCCATGTCCACGATTCGGCGGTGGCGACCCGCGTCGGTCTGCGCGACGGCGGGCAGGTGCTCGACGAGCCCGTCCACGCCGCCGACCGACTCGAGCCCCTTCGTCATCATGATCAACAGGTCCGGGTCGGCCTGGACGAGCGCTTCATCGGTGATCGGCCGCATCCCGGTCCAGCCGATCTCGCCGGCGACGTCGATGCCCCCCAGCGCCTCGATCAAGCTGTCGGCGCCGGACTCCTCGCCGAAGAGGTAGTAGACGCCCGATTGTCCGCGCACGTACAGGAACATCATGCGCAGCTTCTTCGCGGGGTCCGCAGGCGCGATCGCGGCGATCTGCGCGATCTTGGCATCCACCGCGGCGGTGCTCCGCGCGGCGAGCGCGGCGGCGCGCTGCGGGACACCGAGCGCGTCCCCGACCTGCTGGATCAGCGACCCGACCGAGTCGAGCGAACGGTGGGAGTCGACGACGACGACGGGGATGCCGGCATCCCGCATCTGCAGAATCGTGTCCCACGGGCCGAGGCTCGTGTCGGTGAGGATGACGGTGGGGGCGGCGTCGAGGATCGCCTCGGCGTTGAGATCGTGTCCGTTCTCGGTGACGACCGGCAGGTGCTCCGCCTCGGGGAAGGCACTCGAGACGTCACGGGCGACGACGGAGTCGCCGAGGCCGAGCTCGAAGACGATGCGCGAGAGCGAACCGTAGATGTCGAGCGCGAGGATGCGCGAGGTGTCGGAGACGGTGACGACCGACCCCTGTGCGTCGGTGACGGTCGCCGGGAGCGCCGGAGCACCGTCGGTCACGGGGTCGATCGGGGCGGATGCCGCGATCGCGGTGGACGGCCCCTCCCACGCCAGCGGGTCTGTCTCGGGGGTGACCGAGGAGAGCGGCGGCGTGGCCGGGCCGCCGGCGCCGTGGGCCGAACCGGAGGCCGTGCACGAGGTGAGAGCCAGCGCCGCCGCGAGCGTCAGGGCGAGTGCGGCGAGACCGCGAACCGGTCGACGTGTCATGTGTGAACCTCCGAGTTAGGCAAGCCTATCCTTAACATTGCCAGAGATTCACGAACGTGCTTAGGTAAGCCTAACCTGCACTCCTGCGCCCGCCATCGGGCGCAGCCGACGCGCGCCGTCGGGAATCGCCGAGGGCGGGAGAAGGGAAATCACGTGGACTCCTCACCCAGACGCCGGTCTCGGCCGGCGATGTTCGCCGCCGCGACCCTCACGGCGGCGCTGACGCTCGGCGGCGCTCTCGTCGCTGCTCCGGCCCACGCGGCCGCGTCGACCGTCGACGGAGCCGTGTTCCGATGGGGCATCAACGCCGAGGCGAACGCCGCGGCCTTCGCCCCGGGAACCGTCAACCTGCTCTCGGCCGGGATCGTCACCGCGACGTCGTCGTCCGACCGCGTCACCTCGACGAACTGGAAGCAGAGCGACGGCAACGTCGAGATCCTCAAGCTCCAGGCCGACGGCAGCTACGCCGACGCGACGTTCGCCGGACTGCGCACCGACGCGGCCGGCACGACGATCACGACCGGCAACGGCCTGAACTCCGGCCACATCGTCGAGATCTCCGGCGGAACCGGAACGGTCGACGTGGATGCCAACACCGCCGTCATCCAGTGGACGGGCTCGTTCACGTCGGCGTTCTACTCCGGCATGACCCGGTCGTGGATCACCGATCCGAAGCTCACCGTCGCGTCGGACGGCACGGGCACCGTGACGGCGACGCTCGGCGGCTACGGCACCTCGATGGACGACCCCGACAAGTTCGAGAGCCTCACGCCCGAGACCGACGTCGTCGTGGCGACCCTGACGGGCGTCGACGTGACGGCCACCGGGTTCACCGTCACTCCCGACTACCTCGGGCGGACCGTCACCGTGCCCGCCGGGTCGGTGGCGCAGGTCACCGGCGGGGCTTCGTCGGGTGCGTTCCCCCAGCCGTTCATCGACTTCCAGATCAAGACCGGCCAGGGCTCCTACTGGTACTCGTCGGGCGGATCGGCCGACGTGCGCAAGCCCGCGACCCCGCTCTCGATCGCGTACACGGTGGCGCCGACGGCCGGCCCCACCGTGACCGTCTCCAAGACCAGCGGCCTCGCGCAGGGCGAGACCGTCACGGTCAGCGGCAGCGGCTTCCTGCCGTCCGCGACCGCCACCAACGGCACCCGCCCGCCGCTGGCCGGACAGTTCAGCGGCGCCTACGTCGTGTTCGGCAAGTTCGCCGACGTGTGGAAGCCGTCGGCCGGCGCCCCCTCCTCGGCACGTTCGGTCATCGCTCAGAAGTGGGCCGTGCCCGCCGCGAGCATGTCGACGATCGGCGGCACGAACAGCGGCGCGATCGAGCTGAAGGCCGACGGCACCTTCTCGGTCGACCTCGCCCTCAGCACGACCGAGGCGCAGAACCTCGCCGCCGGCACGTTCGGCATCTTCACGTACGCCGGCAGCGGCGCGGTCTACGCACCGTTCGAGACGTTCACCCCGATCACCTTCGCCGCCGCATCCGACGTGATCGTCGACGTCCCCGCGTGGGTCGACAACCCCACCGGCTCGTTCGGGTGGGCGTTCGAGGGGACTTCGCCCGCGAACCTCGGCACCGCGGTCCAGGACGGCGCGAACTTCGTGGCATCCGGCTCGCTCACCAACATCGTCGTGACCGACACCCGAGCCGGCGGCACCTCGCCGTACACGTGGAGCATCTCGGGTCAGGTCGGCGCCTTCACGTCGTCGACGGGTGAATCGTTCTCGGGAGACCTGCTCGGGTGGAAGCCGAAGCTCGTCTCGGCGGGCTCGACCGTGACCGGAGGCACCGAGGTCGCCTCGACGCGGCTGGGCGGCACCGGCCTCGGCTCGTCACGCGTCCTGGCCTCGTCGACGTCGGCCGCCAGCGCCACCGTGGGAGCCGACCTCACGCTCGTCATCCCGGGGACCACCCCCGCCGGGGACTACGCGAGCAAGCTGACCATCACCGCCCTGCAGTAAACCCCCTCGGGGCCCCGGCGTCGGCCGGGGCCCCGTCGTTTCCCGACCCGAAAGCCCTCCCGTGACCGCGCTCCCGTCCCTCCGTCTCGTCGCCCTCACCTCCGCGCTCGCCCTCGGCCTCGCCCTGGGTGCGGCGGCGTCGCCGCCTGCCGCTTTCGCCGACGGCGGCGGGATCGCGTGGAGCGTGCAGACGGCCGACAACACCCACGGCAGCGGGCGGGCGAACTTCGCGTACACGGCCGACCCCGGCGCGGTGATCTCCGACACGATGATCGTCGTCAACACCGGCACGGAGCCGCTGCCGCTCACGGTGTACGCGGCCGACGCGTTCACCGCCGCGAGCGGTGAGATCGACGTCCTCGCCGACGGAACGCCGTCCGCGGATGCCGGCACCTGGGTCTCGGTGGGACAGACGTCGGTGGAGCTGGCGCCGGGCCAGTCCGCCGACGTCCCGTTCACCATCACCGTGCCCGCCGACGCCCGCCCGGGCGACCACTCGGCCGGGATCGTGACGTCGCTGACGAGTCGAGAGGCCTCGAGTTCGCTGTCCGTCGAGCGACGTCTGGGCACGCGCATCAACCTCCGCGTGGCGGGCGACCTCGTCCCCGCAGCGGCCGTGACCGGCGTGACCGCGCGGTACGAGGGATCGTGGAATCCGTTCGAGTCCGGTCGTGTCGTCGTGGAGTACTCGCTCGAGAACACCGGCAACACCCGCCTGACCGGTGTCGACACGCTCACCGTCGACGGTCTCGTCCCCGCCTCGACGACACCGACCCAGCTTCCCGAGATCGTCACCGGATCGGCCGTGCACGTCACCCGCGAGTTCTCCGCGTTCTCGATCGGATGGCTCGCCGGCCGCGTCGAAGTCAGACCCGAAGGCGTCGGTCTCGGGGCGGACGCCGTCGCGCCGCTCGTCGTCGATTTCGGGATCGCGGCCCCGCCGTGGAGCCTGTACGCCCTCGTCCTCGTCGTGGTCGCGGCGGTCATCGCCGCGCTGTTGATCGTGCGCCGTCGTGCCGCGCGGCGCGGGCGCGGGAACGCCGCCGACGCGAGGCAGAAGGACGGGGTTCAGGCCGTCTGAGCCGCCTTCGCCCGCGCGAGGTCCTCGAACAGTTCCGTGTTGAAGCGATAGGCCACGAGCACCTCGTCGATGACGCGTTCCTTCTCGGCGTCGTCCCACGGGGCGGCATCGAGCTTCTCGCGGTAGACGTTCTTGAACTCCTCCGGGTCGGCGATGTCGCCGAAGAGGTAGAAGCCGATGCCGTTGGTGTCGAAGCCGAAACGCCGCTTCATGAGGCGTCCGATGAACTGGCCACCCGACAGGTCGCCGAGGTAGCGCGTGTAATGGTGGGCGACGAAGCCGCCGGGCCAGGTCGCCGCGACGCGGCGGATGCGCGAGACGTACGCCTGGGTGGTCGGGAGCGGCACGACGGTCTCGCGCCAATCCCGCCCGATGAGGAAGTCGAGGTCTGCTTCGATCGCGGGCAGACGCGTCAGCTTGTCACTGAGGAACACGGATGCCACGGGGTCGACCCGCATCCGCTCGGTCGCCTCCTCCAGAGCGGCGTAGATGAACCAGTGCTGGGCGACGAGGGCGACGTAGTCGTCGCGCGTTCCCGCCCCGCTCACCAGGTCGGCCATGAACCCGGCGTGCTCACTCGTGGAGTGGGCGCTCCGGGATCGCGCGCGGAGGGCGGCAGAGAAGGAGACGACGTCGCTCATGAGGCCATCATACGCAAACAGTTAGGCAAGCCTAACCTTCACTTTTCGTCAGTGCGGGCGAGGTGTCACGTTGAGGCGTCGGCACGCCTCGTCGTAGAGAGCCACGATCTCCCGGCGCACCTCGGCGCGCTCCGCGATCGGCCCGCCGAGCCACGGCACGCGCAAGGCCTCGGCCTCCGGACCGATGATCCACTCCCCGCCGTCGCCGTCGAAGCCGGTCATCTCGGCGGTCGAGATCGCGGCATCCGGACCGAAGGCCCTCGCGATCAGCACGTTGTCGTCGCGATGGTCGACGTTCATGTGCGCGAGGACGGCGCGGCGAACTTCCGGGTCGAAGACATGGGTCATTAGGCAACCCTAACTTCCGCGATCCCCTCGCGCCCGCCCCGGTTTCACCGAGACGGCATCCAGCCGACCTCTCCCTTGCAGGCTGCAAGAGAGATGTCGGCGCGATGAAGTCTCGGCGATGCAGGACGGGGCCGCACCGGGCGGGTGCACCGACGCGAGCGGGCGTCAGCGAGCGACGCGGGCTCCGGGCAGGCGCGCGCGCATCACGGCCACCGCGTCGGCGTTGTCGTCGATCAGCACGCTGTGGCGGCCGAGCGGAGCGGCGACGGCGCCGAGAGTGCCGCTGCCGGCGAACATGTCGAGCACACGGTCGCCGGGGCGACTGGATGCCTGGACCATGCGCCGCAGCACGCCCTCGGGCTTCTGCGTCGGGTAGCCCGTCTTCTCGCGGCCGGTCGTGGGCACGATGGTGTGCCACCAGACGTCGGTCGGGAGCTTGCCGCGCGCCGCCTTCTCGGGGGTCACGAGGCCGGGCGCCATGTACGGCTCGCGGTCGACGGCATCCGAGTCGAAGAAGTACGCGGAGGGGTTCTTCACGTACACGAGGATCGTCTCGTGCTTCGTGGGCCAGCGGCGCCGCGTCTTCGCACCGTAGTCGTATGCCCAGATGAGTTCGTTGAGGAACCGGTCGCGCCCGAACAGCGCGTCGCACATGACCTTGGCGTAGTGCACCTCGCGGTAGTCGAGGTGCAGGTACAGCGTGCCGTCGTCGGCGAGCAGGCGCCACGCTTCCTCGAGACGCGGCTCGAGGAACGCCCAGTAGTCGTCGAAGCGGTCGTCGTACGTGCGCAGATCACCTCGCAGCCGCGCGTAGTCGCGCCCGTGGAACCCGCGCTGCACGACCGGGGCCGGAGCGGGTTCGTCCTCGCCCGGGAAGACGAGCATCGCCGGGTCACGGGGCGGTTCGGATGCCACGACCACCGGCTCCTCGGCATCCGGCGTCTCGTCCGCGGGCGGAGTCCATCGCGCCGACTCCACGGCCTTCGACCGCGTGCGACCGGTGTTGAAGGGCGGGTCGAGGTAGACGAGGGTGAACGATCCGGCGGCGAGCGCGGGCGTCACGGCGAGGTTGTCGGCGTGGTGGATCTCGACGGTGCCGTGATCGAGAACGCCAGCCAGGGTCGAATCGCTCACGGAACGCGCTGCAGCCACGCGTCGGTAGCGAACTTCGATGCGACGAGCGCCTCGGCCTCGGCATATTCCTCTTCGGTGATATGCCCCTCGGTGGCTCCGTAGAGCGTCGTGAACGTGTCGATGAACCGCTGGATGACGGCATCCCGAGGGAGGCCCGTCTGGCTCCGCAGCGGGTCGACGCGCTTCGCCGCCGAGACCGTGCCCTTGTCGCTGAGCTTCTCACGGCCGATGCGCAGCACCTCGGTGAGCACCTGCCCGTCCATGTCGTAGCTGAGGGTCGCGTGATGGAGGACGCCGCCGTTGGCGAGGCGCTTCTGCGCGGCACCCCCGATCTTCCCGTGGGGTCCGGCGATGTCGTTCAGAGGCTGGTAGACGGCGTCGATGCCGAGCGACCGCAGCGCCTGTAGCACCCAGTCGTCGAGGAACGCATACGAGTCGGCGAACGTCATGCCCGCGACGAGCGACGCCGGAACGTACAGCGAGTAGGTGACGATCGAGTTGGCGGCCATGAGCATCGCCCCGCCACCCGAGATGCGGCGGACGACGTCGAAGCCGTGCTTCGCGGCACCCTCGGGGTCGACCTCGTTGCGCAGCGATTGGAACGACCCGATCACGACGGCGTTCTCGTTCCACTCCCACAGGCGCAGCGTGGGCTTGCGCAGACCTGCTCCCACGCGCGCGGTGAGCACCTCGTCGAGCGCGAGGTTCATCCGCGGCGAGACGGGGGCGTCGTGCACGACCTCCCACTCGAAGTCCGCCCAGCCCGGCGCCGTGACCAGCGCGCGGCGGATCGCCGTCGCGACCGATTCGGGCGTGAAGCCGAGCAGCTGCGCCCCCTCGGGCAGCGCGGCCCGGATCGCGGCGGCGATCGTGGGAACGTCCGACTCGATCGGCAGGCCGTTGACGGCCGCGTCGATGTCGTCGAGAGCGTCGTCGGGTTCGAGGAAGAAGTCGCCCGCGAGGTGGAAGCCGGAGATCCGGCCGTCCGTATCGTCGAGGTCGACGACGACCAGCTTCCCGCCGGGGACCTTGTACTCGCCGTGCATGCGTCCAGCCTACGGCGGGCCCGTGCGCGTCGAGCCCCGCGTCAGGAGAACGGGCGTCAGTCCCGCGCGGGGAACCGCGCGTCGAGCCAGGCGGCGAGGTCGGCGCGCACCTCGGCCTGCTGCGCCTCGGCGAAGATCTCGTGCCGCGCGCCGGGGTAGACGAGGGTCGTGACGTCGGTGAAGCCCGAGCGCTTCCGATAGGCATCCGCGAGGAGATGCACGCTGCGGGGACCGCCGACCGGGTCGTCGCGCCCGACCATGAGGAGCGTCGGGATGTCGTGACCGAGATCGCGGCGCGGACGACCGATGAGCTTCGCCGTCTCGACGGGGCCGAACAGCCGCAGCAGCGGTGTCGAGGTCGTCAGCGGATCGGAGAGGAAGTCCCGGCCGACCTGCTCGACGCTCGAGAGCCACTCCATACCCGTGCCCTTGAGGTGCTTCCACCGGGCGTTGAGGTCTCCGGAGTTCAGCGCACCCGGCCAGCGCAGCGCGGATCCGCTCAGGACGAGGGCGTCATAGGCATCCGGATGCCGATCCACCAGCATCTGCGCGAGGAATGAGCCCCACGAATGGCCGAGGAGGACGATCGGCAGGTCGGGGTGCGCTTCGCGGATGATCTGGGTCAGGGTCCACACGGCGTCGCGGGCGGCGCCGAGGCCGCCGGGGCCGAGGCGGCCGAGCTTCGCGTGATCGTCGCCCCACTGCCGCAGACCCGTGCGCCCGTGCCCGCGATGGTCGTCGGCGTACACCGTGTAGCCGTCGGCGACCAGCGCGTCGATGAGAGCGCCGTACCGACCCGCGTGTTCGCCGACACCGTGCAGCAGCTGCACGACGGCCCGCGGCGACTCTGCCTCGTAGACGTCGTAGATGATCGGAATGCCGTAGGCGTCGACGTACTCGGGCATGCGCCGAGTCTAGGGGCGGGGGTCCGGACGGAGAACGACGAATCAAACCATTAGCAAGACTAATGAGGTATGCTAATTAACAGCATGAACAAACGCGTCGACGAATCCCCCCGATCCGACTCGCGCGACGACCTCAGCACGGCCGCCTCCGAGCTGCGCATGGCCACGTTCCGTCTCGCCCGGCGCCTGCGGGCGCAACGCGCGGTCGACACCATGAGCGACGGGCAGTTCGCGGTGCTCGCCGCGCTCACCATGCACGGCGACCATACGCTCGGCCAGCTCGCCGACCGCGAGCGGGTGACGGCTCCCTCCATGAACCGGACCGTGTCGCTCCTCGAGGAGGCGGGCTACGTCTCGCGCACTCCCGATGACGACGACCGTCGCAAGGTCACGATCGCCCTGACGGATGCCGGTCGTCTCGTCGTCGACGAGACCGTGCGGCGCCGCGACGCCTGGCTCGAAGAAGCCCTCGCCGCACTGGACGACGACGAGCGGAAGACACTGGCGGCCGCGGCCGAGATCATGCGAAGGGTGGCGGAGAGATGAGTGCGATGTTCCGCTCGTTCTCGGTCTACAACTATCGCGTCTGGTTCATCGGCGCCCTCGTGTCGAACATCGGCGCGTGGATGCAGTCGACCGCGCAGAACTGGGTCGTCCTGACCGAGCTGACCCCGAACGACGCCGCCGCGATGGGCGTGACGATGGCGCTGCAGTTCGCTCCGCCCCTGCTGCTCGTCGGGGTCACGGGGTGGGTCGCCGACCGCTTCGACCGCCGCAAGCTCATCATGTGCACGCAGAGCGCGATGCTCGCGCTTGCCGTGGCCCTCGGCATCCTGCTGCTGACCGGGGTCATGACGCTGCCGCTCATGTTCGTCTTCGCCCTCGCGCTCGGCGTCATCACGGCCTTCGACAATCCGGCGCGTCAGGCGTTCGTCTCCGACCTGGTCGCGAAAGAGAACGCCTCCAACGCCGTCGCGCTGAACGCCGCCTCGTTCAACACGGCGCGCCTGATCGGCCCCGCCGTGGCGGGTCTCATGATCGTTGTCGTCGGCACGGGGTGGGTGTTCCTCGTCAACGCGTTCACCTTCATCGGCATGCTCGGCGCCCTCGCCCTGATGCGCCCGCACGAGCTGGTCAGTCATCACCGCGGCGGCGGCCCCGCCCGCCTGGCCGACGGATTCCGGTACGTCGCGAAGCGCCCCGATCTCGTCGTGACGTTCGCGATGGTCTTCCTGCTCGGCGCCTTCGGCATGAACTTCCCGATCTTCGCCTCCACGATGGCCCTCGAATTCGGGCGCGGCGCCGACGGCTTCGGGCTTCTGAGCTCGTTCGTCGCGATCGGCTCGCTCGCCGGAGCGCTCCTCGCCGCGCGGCGCGACCAGGCCCGCATGCGGGTCGTCATCCTCGGTGCCGGCGGCTTCGCCGTGGCATCCACCCTGTCCGTCCTCGCCCCCAGCTACGAGACGTACGCGGCGACGCTCGTGCTCACCGGCTTCTGCGTGGTGACGACGCTCACGACCGCCAACGGCTACGTGCAGACCACCACCGACCCGGCGCTGCGCGGTCGGGTCCTCGCGCTCTACATGGCGATCCTCCTCGGCGGCACCCCCGTGGGCGCCCCGATCGTCGGCTGGGTCGCGGGAGAGTTCGGCCCGCGCGTGGCGATCGGGCTGGCCGCCATCGTGGCGTTCATCGCGTGCGGCATCGGCGTCGGATGGACGCTCGGGAGCGGCCGCGTGCACAAGCACGAGACGAAGCGGTTCCGGATCACCCTGGACGAGACGCGCCCCATCACCACGATCGCCCCCGAACCGGAGGACTTCAGCGATGAGGTCGCCGGCACGACCCCGATCCCGCTGCCCACGGATCGCGCGACGGGACTGGCCGGGAACGCGCGACCCGCCCCGCGGACCCACCCCTCGACCTGACCACGGGGCGCGACCGGGACCGAACACCCCACCCCATCGTGACGGTCGCGGTCAGACGTAGAACCCGTGCGCCTCGAGCACGGCCACGGCGGCCTCGCGTCCCGACACCTGGAGCTTCGCGTAGATCGAGCGCAGCTGCGACTTGACGGTATTGGGAGAGACCTCGAGCTCTTCCGCGATCTGCGGCAGGCTCCGGGGGCCGCGGAGCGACAGCGCGAGTCGCTCCTCGCGCGGACTCAGCGCGGGCAGCCGTGGACGGTGGTCGTTCGTGGGGACCACCGCGAGCATCGCCGCCACGCGCTCGGCCGCTTCCGCGGAGTCCGGATGCCGTGCCGTCATCCGCTCGAGAAGAAGGAGAAGCTCCGTCCGCGGCAGCGTCAGGTACGGGGTGAGAGACCCGCCCATGTTCTCGGACAGGTGGAACCCCTCGTCGAACGCGGCGTCGGCGGCGTGATCGTTGCCGAGACGCACGTGGGCGACAGCGCGACGGAGCAGCAGGGGAGTGAGAGTACGGACGCAGTGGTGCGTCCCCATGCGGATGCACGGATCCGTCGACTCCAGCACCTCCCGCTCACGGCCCAGGGCGATGAGAGCCGCGGCGCGCTGCATGTCGAAGCACAGCGCGTGGCCGGGCGGCGACACCCGCCCCTCCAGGACCGCCAGTGCGCGTCGCGGCTCGCCACGGGCCAGGAGCAGGTCGGCGTACACACCCTGCGCGAAACCCCGCACCATCGCATGACCCGAGTGCGCATCGGTGCCACCCGCGAGGGCGGCCACGAGCACGATGCCCTCGGCGTAGTCGCGACGGATGAGCGCGCACATCGCCTCGGCGGCCCGGGCCGAGTACTGCCAGAACGGATCCGCTGGCGATCCCTCGCGCAGGTGCTCGGCGGTGCGTGAGAGCGTCTCGGCGTCGAGGGCAGCGGAGGCGATGAGGATGCGCGCGAGCAGCAGGTCGTAGTCGGGGTGCACGATCCCCCAGCCGGACGTCTCCGCCAGGTCGTCGCACACCTGCAGGCTCTCCTCCGCCAGGCGGTACTCGCCGTTGACGGCCGCCGCCAGACAGCGCACCGCTCGGGCGCGGTAGAGCGTCGCTGCGTCGGGGGCGTACGCGATGGCGGAGGCGGCATACTCACCGGCCCGGCGCGACCACCCCGCCGCCGCGTAGACCTCGGCCACCGCGGACAGCAGGGTCGATCGCGTCTCCGGCTCCATCCGGCCCGGAGCTCGGAGGCGTCCGTCGGCGAAGTGCGCGTCGACCAGGCGGATCGCGTCGTCCACACGGTCCAACCGGGCACGCGCGATCAGGAGCGCCTCGAGCGTCTGCGCGCTGGCATCCACCCAGATGCGCGGGGCGGGCCCGGCCTCGATATCGGCCAGGAAACGCAGGTCTGCGATGTCGGGCGCCGGCGACAGGGGCAGCGCGCCCGCGACGACCCGCTCTGCCACCACCCTGACGTTCGACAGGGGGGACGACTCGATCACGACCAGCTCCCCATCATCCGATGGTAGGTCACCCCCCTGCGCAATCCGGCCGATCGACGCGACGCGGTAGACAACTACCGTTGTTCAATTTCGCTAGATAAGCTAGCGATATGAACGCATCTCGGACGGGTCGCCGCTGGGCCGGGCTCGTCTTCATCAGCATCGCGGTCTCGCTGATCATCGTGGACTCCACGATCGTCAACGTCGCCGTCCCGTCGATCGTCGAGGATCTCGGCATCTCATCCACCGACGTCCAGTGGGTCCAAGAGGCGTACACCCTCGTCTTCGCGTCCCTGCTGCTCGTCTTCGGCAGCCTCGCCGACCGTTTCGGACGTCGACGGCTCATGCTCATCGGCGTCGTCGTCTTCGGCCTCGCGTCGATCGCCGCCGCGATCGCCCCCAGTGGCGGACTGCTCATCCTCGCCCGCCTGGTGCAGGGCGTCGGCGGGTCGATGATCCTGCCGACGACGCTGTCGCTCATCAACGCCACGTTCCGCGGACGCGAACGCGGGATCGCTTTCGCCGTGTGGGGATCCACCATCGGCGGCATGGCGGCGGTGGGCCCTCTGCTCGGCGGCTGGCTGACGACCTCGTTCTCGTGGCGATGGGCGTTCGGGATCAACATCCCGCTCGGCATCCTCATCATCGTCGGAGTCCTGTTCACGGTGGCGGAATCGCGGAGCGACCGCCGCGAGAGCATCGACGGCGTCGGCGCCCTGCTGTCGGTGCTGACGATGGCGCCGCTCGTCTTCGGGCTCATCGAGGGCCGCACGTACGGCTGGTGGACCGTGAACGAGACCCCTCGGATCGGCGACGCGCAGTGGCCGGTGTCGCTCTCGCCGGTGCCGATCGCGTTCGCGGTGGCGGCGGTCGCCCTCGTCGCGTTCATCGCCTGGGGGCTTCGACGGCAGCGAACCGGCCGTTCGACGCTGCTCGCCCTGGGCCTCTTCCGGATCGCGTCCTTCCGCAACGGCAACATCGCCGCCGCCGTCGTATCGCTCGGGGAGTTCGGCATCATCCTCGCGCTCCCCCTATGGCTGCAGTTCGTCGTGGGCTTCGACGCACTGCAGACCGGCCTTCTGCTGCTGTCGCTCGCGATCGGCTCCTTCGTCGCCAGCGGTATCGCCGGCGCTCTGAGCGGGCGCGTCGCCCCGGTCTGGATCGTCCGGGCGGGCCTGCTGGGCGAGATCATCGGTGTCGCCGGCGTCGCCTTCACGATCGGACCGGATGCCACCTGGGGCCCGCTCGTCCCGTTCCTGTTCGTCTACGGCGTCGGTGTGGGCCTGGCGACCGCACAGCTCACCGGCGTGGTGCTGGCCGAGGTGCCGCCCGGAGAGAGCGGCGCGGCGTCGGGGACGCAGTCGACCTCGCGGCAACTGGGTGCGGCGCTGGGTGTCGCGATCCTGGGCACGGTGCTGTTCTCCACCACCGGGAGCGTGCTGTCGTCGGCCCTCGACGACCGCGGCCTGCCCGCCGAACAGCGTGACCAGGTCGTCTCGCAGGTCGTCGACAGCGCCGGCGCGGCGATCGTCGGCCTCGAGCAATCGCCCC
Source organism: Microbacterium canaveralium (assembly GCF_047238045.1). Lineage (NCBI taxonomy): Bacteria > Bacillati > Actinomycetota > Actinomycetes > Micrococcales > Microbacteriaceae > Microbacterium > Microbacterium canaveralium. The sequence goes on from NZ_JBDFMA010000003.1 coordinate 3,010,960, forward strand.
TGACGAAAGACGTTGCGTCCGATGCGCGCGCCGCCTTCAGCGACGGCACCCGCGCGGCCGCGTTCACCGCGGCGGGCTTCCTCGCGCTCGGCCTGCTGTCCACGCTCACGCTCGGCGCCGCCGCGAGGACGCGCGGCGGCCGCGACGAGGCTGCGGCGGCGGAGGGGTCGTGACCAGGGCGGCGCGACGCACGCTCAGCGATTCGCGCCGGAGCGTACGCCGCGGCCGCGCCGCACACGCTCAGCGATCCGCACCCAATCAGCGGCATCCGCCCGCATCGCACTGAGGTTGCGCGAATCGCCGACGCTGCGCGCGGTACGGCAGACGCCGCGGCCGCGCCGCACACGCTCAGCGATCCGCACCCAATCAGCGGCATCCGCCCGCATCGCACTGACGCAGCGCGAATCGCCGACGCCGCGCGCGGACCCGGGGTCAGACGCGCGCGTCGACCCCGTCGGCGACCGGCACCAACCGCGTCAGCTGCGTGACGTGGCGGGGTTCGAGCTCGTCGAGGCTCGAGACTCCGAGCAGCGCCATGGTGCGCTCGATCTCGCTGCGCAGGATCGCGATCGTGCGATCGACGCCCTGGCGGCCGCCGGCCATGAGGCCGTACAGGTAGGCGCGGCCGATGAGCGTGAACTTCGCGCCGAGGGCGATGGATGCCACGATGTCGGCGCCGTTCATGATGCCGGTGTCGACCATGACCGTGGCGTCCTTGCCGACCTCGCGCACCACGTGCGGGAGGAGGCGGAAGGGGATCGGCGCGCGGTCGAGCTGGCGTCCGCCGTGGTTGGACAGGACGATGCCGTCGACGCCGAGGTCGACCAGACGCGCGGCGTCGGCGACGTTCTGCACGCCCTTCACGACGAGCTTCCCCGGCCACATGCCCCGGATGATGTCGAGATCGTCGTAGCTGATCGTCGGATCCATCGCGGCATTGAGCAGCTCGCCGACCGTTCCGCCGGTGGTGCTGAGTGAGGCGAACTCGAGCTTCGGCGTGGTGAGGAAGTCGTACCACCACCACGGCCGCGGGATGGCGTTCACGATCGTCCCGAGCGTGAGCTGCGGCGGGATGGAGAAGCCGTTCCGCTTGTCGCGCAGGCGGGCACCGGCGATCGGGGTGTCGACGGTGAACTGCAGGGTGTCGAAGCCGGCCTTGGCGGCGCGCTCGACCAGACCGTAGGAGATGTCGCGCTGCTTCATCACGTACAGCTGGAACCAGTTGCGTCCCACGGGGTTCGCGGCCTTCACGTCCTCGATCGAGGTCGTGCCGAGCGTGGAGAGGGTGAACGGGATGCCGGCCGCCGCCGCCGCGGAGGCACCGGCGGTCTCGCCCTCGGTCTGCATCAGGCGCGTGAAGCCCGTGGGGGCGATACCGAACGGCAGCGCCGACGGACCGCCGAGGATCTCGCACGAGGTGTCGACGTTCGCCGCCGGCCGAAGGATGTCGGGGTGGAACTCGACGTCCTCGAACGCCCGGCGGGCACGGTCCAGCGAAAGCTCGCCCTCAGCGGCGCCGTCGGTGTAGTCGAACGCCGCCTTGGGCGTGCGGCGCTTCGCGATCGTTCGGAGGTCGTTGATCGTGAGCGCCGCGTCGAGGCGTCGCTTGCGCGCATCGAGCTCGGGCTTCTTGAACTGCATGAGCTCGAGGAGCTCGCCGACCTTGGGCAGCTGGCGCTGAACCATGGAGTCTCGCTTTCGTGTGGTCTGACCACAGACTACGCCCGATCCGGGCGTGATGGTCAGGAACGGGGGTCGTAGCGACGGGGAGGGAACGCGTGCGCGACGCGCGCACGCAGGTCTTCCAGGCTCGCGTCGGCGCCGAAGCAGCCGAGCGCGCGTGCCTGCACGAGCACATTGCCGAAGGCCGTGGCCTCGACTGGACCGGCGAGGACCGGGACGCCGACGCGATCGGCCGTCGCCTGGCACAGCAGAGCGTTTCGCGCCCCGCCCCCGACGAGGTGGACGACGTCGATCTCGCGCTCGGCGAGCGCGCCCGCGGTGCGCACCGCGTGAGCGAACGCCGCGGCGATGCTCTCGACGATGATGCGCACGAACATCGGACGCGACGCCCGGCCCGGCCGATCGGCGTCGAGGAGGGCGGCGATACGGCCCGGCATGTCACCCGGAGCCGCCAGCTCGGGTGCGTTGGCGTCGAACAGCCGCGCGGGCGGCGACACCGACGCCGCGGAGGCGAGGAGCAGCGGGAGATCGATCGCCGAACCGTCCTCCTCCTCCCACGCGCGCACGGTCTCACTGAGCAGCCACAGCCCGGTGACGTTGTGGAGGAAGCGCACGCGCCCGTCGACGCCGCCCTCGTTCGTGAAGTTCGCCGCGCGGGCGGCATCCGTCACGATCGGCTCCGGAAGCTCCAGGCCGACGAGTCCCCACGTCCCGCACGAGATGTACGCGGCGTTCGGGGTCGACAGCGGCACCGCGACGATCGCCGACGCGGTGTCGTGCGACCCCACGGCGACGACGGGCACCGCGCCCAAATCTGCGGGGGTCTCCCCGATCGTCTCGCCCGGGTCCACCAGCGGAGGCAGAACGGATGCCGGGATGCCGAGTGCGACGGCGAGAGCCGTGTCCCACTCCCCCGTGCGCACGTCGAGCAGACCGGTCGTCGAGGCGTTGGTCCGCTCGGCGACCGCGCGACCCGTGAGGCGCTGGGCGAACAGGTCGGGGATGAGCAGACTCGCCTCCGCTTCACCGATGCGGGGATCGGCCGCGTACTGGTAGAGCGTGTTGAACGGGAGGAACTGCAGACCATTGCGGCGGTACAGGTCCTCGAACGGAACCCGCGCGTGCACGGCGTCCACGCCGCGAGCGGTGCGGGCGTCGCGGTAGTGGAACGGCTCGGCGAGCAGCTCCTCACCGCGCACCAGCCCGTAGTCGACCGCCCACGAATCGATGCCCACGCTCTCGATGCCGGGCTCGCGTCGCAGCGCTTCCGCGAGCCCGGCGCGCACGTGGCCCCACAGCGCCTCGATGTCCCAGTGCCATCCGTCGGCACGCTCGACGGGACCGTTCGGGAAGCGGGCGACCTCCTCGAGCTCGATCGTGTCGCCCCCGACGCGCCCGATCATCACGCGTCCGCTGGTCGCGCCGAGGTCGACGGCCGCGACGACCCGCGCCGCCGTCATCGCAGGAACGCCGCGGCGACGCCCGAGTCCACGGGCACGTGCAGACCGGTGGTGCGCGAGAGCTCGGGGCCGGTGAGCACGTACACGGCGTCGGCGACGTTCTCGGGCACGACCTCGCGCTTGAGGATCGTGCGGTTGGCGTAGAACTGGCCGAGGTCCTCTTCCTTCACGCCGTAGGTGGCGGCGCGGTTCGCGCCCCAGCCTGCGGCGAAGATGCCCGAGCCGCGCACGACGCCGTCGGGGTTGATGCCGTTCACGCGCACGCCGTGCTCGCCGAGTTCGACCGCGAGAAGGCGCACCTGGTGCGCCTGGTCGGCCTTGGTCGCCGAGTACGCGATGTTGTTGGGCCCCGCGAAGACGCTGTTCTTCGACGAGATGTAGATGACGTCGCCGCCCATTCTCTGCGCGATGAGCGCCTTCGCCGCGGCCTTCGACACGAGGAACGAGCCCTTCGCCATGACGTCGTGCTGCAGGTCCCAGTCCTTCTCAGTGGTCTCCAGCAGCGGCTTCGACAGCGACAGGCCCGCGTTGTTCACGACGAGGTCGATGCCACCGAACGCCAGCAGCGTGGCATCGATCGCGGCCTGAACGGCCTCGGCATCCGCCACGTTCGCGGCAACCCCGATCGCAACGTCGACTCCCCCGAGCTCGGCTGCCGCGGCCTGCGCCTTCTCGAGGTCGAGGTCGGCGACGACGACGCACGCGCCCTCCGCGGCCAGGCGGGTGGCGATCGCCTTGCCGATCCCGGATGCCGCTCCCGTGACGAACGCGATGCGCCCCTGGTGTGTCTTGGGCTTCGGCATCCGCTGGAGCTTGGCCTCCTCCAGCGCCCAGTACTCGATGCGGAACTTCTCGGCATCCGAGATCGGGGCGTAGGTGGAGAGGGCCTCGGCGCCGCGCATGACGTTGATCGCGTTGACGTAGAACTCCCCCGCCACGCGCGCCGTCTGCTTGTTGGCCCCGTACGAGAACATCCCGACGCCGGGCACGAGCACGATGAGCGGGTCGGCCCCGCGGATGGCCGGGGAGTCGGTGACGGCGTGCGCGTCGTAGTACGCCTGGTAGTCGGCGCGGTACTGCTGGTGCAGTTCCTGCAGGCGCCCGATCGCGTCCTCGGTCGAGGCGTCGGCCGGCAGGTCGAGGATCAGCGGCTTGACCTTGGTGCGCAGGAAGTGGTCGGGGCAGCTCGTGCCGAGCGCGGCCAGGGCGGGCGCCTTCTCGGATGCCAGGAAGTCCAGCACGACGTCGGAGTCGGTGAAGTGGCCGACCATGGGCCTGTCGGTCGAGGCGAGGCCGCGGATGGTCGCGGCGAGGGCTGCGGCCTTCGCGCGGCGCTCGGCCTCGGGGAGGGCGGCGAAGCCAGGACGGACGCCGCCGAACGGCTCGGCCGCGCCGTGCTCGTCGATGTAGGCCTGCGCGGTGTCGATGATCCAGAGGGAGTTGCGCTCGGCCTCCTCGGACGTGTCGCCCCACGCGGTGATGCCGTGTCCGCCGAGGATCGTGCCGATCGCCTGCGGGTTCGCGGCCTTGATCGCGGCGATGTCGAGGCCGAGCTGGAAGCCGGGGCGACGCCACGGCACCCACACGACCTTGTCGCCGAAGATCTTCGTCGTGAGCTCCTCGCCGTCCGCGGCGGTCGCGATCGCGATGCCCGCGTCGGGGTGCAGGTGGTCGACGTGGGCGGCATCCACGAGTCCGTGCATGGCGGTGTCGATCGACGGGGCGGCTCCCCCCTTGCCGTGCAGGCAGTAGTCGAACGCGGCGACCATCTCGTCCTCGCGGTCGATGCCGGGGTAGACGTCGACGAGAGCGCGCATACGGTCCAGGCGCAGCACCGCGAGGCCCTTCTCGGTGAGCGTGCCGAGGTCGCCGCCGGAGCCCTTGACCCACAGCAGCTCGACCGGCTCGCCGGTGACGGGATCGATGTCGGTGCCCTTGGCGGACGTGTTGCCGCCGGCGTAGTTGGTGACCTTCGGGTCGGAGCCGAGGCGATTGCTGCGCGCGACGAGGTCGGCGGCGGTGGAGCTGGTCATGACGTTCCTCACGGGTGGAAGCGACGGGGAGGGAGAACCGGAGTGGCGGGATCGGAGCCTCCGCCCCGGCGGTGGAGGGGGCTGCCGGGCACGGCAGCGGGATGAACACCGGGACGGCGGATTCAGACGCCGCCCCGGTGGGTCTCGGTCAGGCGCCCCAGCCGGCCTGGGTGCCGCCGACGCGCTCTTCGGCGATGCGGGGCAGATAGCCGGATGCCGCGAACGCAGCCATGGGGTCGGCGGGAAGCCCGCGCGACTCGCGCCATTCGGCGAGGGCGGGACGGACGTCGGTGTAGAAGGCATCCATCAGGACCGCGTTGGCGGTGAGGACGTCGTTCGCGTGCTGCGCTGTGGTCAGCGCGTCACGATCGACGAGGAGGGCGCGAGCCGTCATCTCCTGCACGTTCAGCACCGAGCGGATCTGCCCCGGGATCTTGTCCTCGATGTTGTGGCACTGGTCGAGCATGAACGCGACGTCGGGGTTGTTGAGGCCTCCGCCGCGCACGACCTCGGTGAGGATGCGGAACAGCTGGAACGGATCGGCGGCGCCCACGATGAGGTCGTCGTCGGCGTAGAAGCGCGAGTTGAAGTCGAACGAGCCGAGCTTGCCGAGGCGCAGCAGCTGCATGACGATGAACTCGATGTTCGTGCCCGGCGCGTGATGGCCCGTGTCGAGGCACACGAGCGCCTTGTCGCCGAGCGCCGCCACCTGGGCGTAGGACGTCCCCCAGTCGGGAACGTCGGTGTGGTAGAACGACGGCTCGAAGAACTTGTACTCCAGCACGAGCCGCTGGTCGTCGCCGAGGCGCGCGTAGATCTGCTGCAGCGAGTCCTGCAGACGGTCCTGGCGTCCGCGCATGTCGTTCTGGCCGGGATAGTTCGAGCCCTCGGCGAGCCAGATCTTCAGGTCGCGCGAGCCCGTGGCATCCATCACGTCGATGCACTCCAGGTGGTGGTCGATGGCCTTGCGACGGATGCGCTCGTCGTGGTGGGTGAGGGCGCCGAACTTGTAGTCCTCGTCCTGGAAGGTGTTGGAGTTGATCGTGCCGAGCTTCACACCGAGGTCTTCGGCGTGACGGCGGAGGGCGCCGAAGTCGTCGACGAGGTCCCACGGGATGTGCAGCGCCACGGTCGGCGCGAGCGCGGTCAGGCGGTGGACCTGGGCGGCGTCGGCGATCTTCTCGAACGGATCGCGCGGGGTGCCCGCGGTCGGGAACACGCGGAAGCGCGTGCCGGAGTTGCCGAATGCCCACGACGGAAGTTCGATCGCCTGTCCTTCGAGGGTCGACAGGATCTCGGGGGTGAGGGTGCTCATGGGGCGGTCCTTCTCCACGACGGTGGGGTTCGGAGGAAAGATGTGAATCGTTTCATTACTGAATCGATTCAGACGATAGTGTGGTCACCTCGGTTCGTCAAGCGGAGGAGCGCCGGTGTCAGCGAGCATCAAGGACGTCGCGGCGGCGGCGGGCGTGTCCGTCGGCACCGTGTCGAACGTGCTCAACCGGCCCGACAGGGTCTCCCCCGCGATCGTCGAGCGCGTCCATGCGACGATCGACGAACTCGGATTCGTGCGCAACGACGCCGCGCGCCAGCTCCGCGCGGGACAGAGCCGATCGGTGGGTCTCATCGTGCTCGACAGCGCGAACCCCTTCTTCGCCGAAGTGGCGCGCGGCGCCGAGGAGCGCGCCGATGCCGAAGGGCTCTCCGTGCTCCTCGGCAACAGCGGCCCGGACGGCGCCCGAGAGAACGCCTACCTCGACCTGTTCCGTGAGCAGCGCGTTCGCGGCGTCCTGCTCACCCCGAGCGTTCCGGCCGCCCCGGGCATCACGCACGCCGGTATCCCCCTCGTCCTGATGGACGGTGAGTCGGCGGACGGGAGCGTGCCCTCCGTCGCCGTCGACGACGTCGAGGGCGGATACCTGGCCACCCGCCACCTGCTCGAGCGCGGCCGTCGACGCATCGCCTTCGTCGGCGGCCCGCTCGCCGTCCGCCAGGTCATCGACCGCCTAGCGGGAGCCCGCCGCGCCCTCGCCGACGTCCCGGGCGCACACCTCGAGATCGTGGAGAAGCCCGAACTGACCGTTCTCGCCGGACGCCAGGTCGGCGAGGAATTCGCCGCGAGGAAGCGGGAGGATCGTCCGGACGCCGTCTTCTGCGCGAACGACCTGCTGGCCGTCGGCGTCCTTCAGGGCGCGGCGATCCTCGGCTCCATCCGCGTTCCCGACGACCTGGCGATCATCGGCTACGACGACATCGCCTTCGCCCAGTCGACGGTGGTGCCGCTGTCGTCGGTGCGTCAGCCGGCCCGCGAGATCGGGGCGACCGCGATCGAGCTGCTCCTCGAGTCGCTCGCCGACCCCGCGGCGACCCCCCGGCGCGCACGGTTCCGCCCCGAGCTCGTCGTCCGGGCCTCGACCGGAGGCTGACGCCTGAGGTCAGTGCCCGACCGGCACCCCCGTGGCGTCGGCGGGCGTCGGCGTCCGCACGAACGCCGCGAGCACGATCACGGCGAGCGACAGGCACGCCGCGACGAAGAAGGCGGTGTGGATGCCACTGGCGGTGGCATCCACGATGTCGCTGCCCTCGGACGCAGCCGCAGCGGCACCCACGGTCATCAGCGTGACGAAGACCGCGGTGCCCGCGGCACCCGCCAACTGCTGCACGGTCGACACGATCGCCGACCCGTGCGGGTACAGCTCGCGCGGCAGCGAGCCGAGCGCCGAGGTCATCAGCGGGGTGAACATGAACGCCAGGCCCAGGCTCAGCACGCAGTGCACGGCGATGACGAAGCCGATCGGGCTCGCCGTCGACAGCATCGAGAAGCCCCACAGCGCGACGCTCGCCACGATGGCGCCGGGCAGGACGAGCGGGCGCGCGCCGAAGCGATCGAAGAGATTGCCCACGATCGGGGCCATGAGGCCCATCAACAGCCCGCCCGGCAGCAGCATCAGACCGGTGGGGAGCGTCCCCAGGCCCAACACGTTCTGCAGGTACAGCGGCAGCAGGATGAGCACGCCGAACAGCATCGTCATCGTCACGACGACGAGCACGACGGCTACCGTGAACGTCGAGTGACGGAACACGGCGAGATTCAACAGCACGCGGTCGGTCGAGCCCAGACGCAGCTGGCGCACGACGAACGCGGCGAGCGCGATGGCACCGACGACGAGCGGGACCCACACCGGCACGATCGCGTGTCCGCCGGCGGCTTCGCCGATGCTCGAGAGGCCGAAGATGATGCCGCCGAACGCAAGCGCAGAGAGCACGACCGAGAGGACGTCGAGGGTCACGCGGCGGGTGGCGGTGAGGTTCTGCACCCAGCGCGCACCGAGGGCGATCGCGACCAGGGCGATCGGCACCATGACGATGAACATCGCGCGCCACGGGAACACCGACAGGATGAGCCCCGACACCGTCGGACCCACGGCGGGTGCGACCGAGATGACGATCGAGATGAGCCCCATCATGCGTCCACGACGGTTCGCGGGCACGACGTTGAGCACGGTCGTGAACAGCAGCGGGATCATGATCGCCGTGCCGGAGGCCTGCACGATGCGACCGATCAACAGCACGCCGAAGCCGGGGGCGATCGCGGCGATGACGGTACCGAGAGTGAACAGCCCCATCGCGATGAAGAACAGCGTGCGCAGCGGGAACCGCTGGATGAGGAAGCCGGTCGTCGGGATGACGACGGCCATCGTCAGCAGGAACGCGGTGGTGAGCCACTGGGCGGTGGCGGCGGTGATGTCCAGCTCGCGCATGAGCTCGGGAAGAGCCACGCCCATGATCGTCTCGTTCAGGATGACGACGAAAGCGGCGACCACGAGAAGGGCGATGACGGCGCCCGGTCGGACGGGCTTCGCGGGCGGGGCGGCGGTGGGGATGGTTCCGGTGGCGACCATGGGTGACCAATCTGAGCAGAAGAAGACAAGTTGGCAGTTACTGCCAATAAGACATCGACTACTGTATCGGACATGAGCACCCCCTCCGCCCCCGGCCTGCGGGATCGTCGGCGACGGGAGACCGCGATGGAGATCTGCACCGCCGCCCTCGACCTTTTCGAGCAGAAGGGCGTCGCCGGCACGACGGTCGACGAGATCGCCGCCCGCGCCGGGGTATCACCCCGCACGTTCTTCCGCCTCGCCGGGACGAAGGAAGACGCGGTGTTCGTCGACGACGACAGGTTCGTCGAGGCGATCGCGGGAGTGGGCGAACCCGGTGACGACATCGCCACCCTGACCGCCGCGCTCCGCGGCGTCTTCGCCCGGGAGCTGGAGAGGCTGGATGCCGATCCCGAGGCGCGCGAGCGGTTCCTGCGGGTGCGCCGTCTCATCGGCCACGAACCGGCGCTCCTGGGCACCGCGATCCGGCGCGAGGTCACGTCATCCGACCGCTTCATCCCCGGGATCGCCGAGCGCACCGGGCGTCCCGACCTCGACGTCCGCACGGCCGCCGGCCTCACGGGTCTGGAGATGCGCACCACCCTCGACGAGTGGGCCCGCCGTCACGATCGCGGCGAGACCCACAGCCTCGTCGACCTGCACCGCGAGATCCACCGACTGCTGGGCCGCGCCGCCGACGCCTGAGGCTCAGGTCTCGCGGGTGATCGTCACCTTCACCTTGAGCTGACTCTTGCCGGGACCGGCGTAGACCCCGCGTAGCGGCGGAACGTCGTTGTAGTCACGCCCGCGCCCCACGAGCACGTGGCGGTCGCCGATCTCGATGTTGTTCGTCGGGTCGAAGCCCTGCCAGTCGCCGGCGAACCACTCGACCCACGCGTGCGACTCCCCCGTCACGGCCTCGCCGATCTCGGCGGACGGCTTAGGGTGCAGGTATCCCGACACGTAGCGGGCGGGGATGCCGACTTCGCGTAGGGCACCGAGGGTGATGTGCGCGATGTCCTGGCACACGCCCTTGCGGGCCTCCCACGCGTCGACCGCGGTGGAGTGCACGCCGGTGACGCCCTGCATGTACTCGATGGCGTCGCCCACGGCTTCGGCGATCGCGTGAGCCGCGGGTCCGGGTCGGTCGTGCTGCGCCGCGATCTCGCGCGCCAGCGCGACCACCTCGGGGTGGGGGGCCGTGCGCCGCGTCTGCACCAACTGCTCGACCGTCGTGATCGAGCGGGCCGCCTCGTCGCGCAGGGTGTCCCACGTGATGTCGGCGTGCTCGATGGGACGCGGCCGCACCTCGACGAGCGATCGCGCCGTGATCGTCAACGCCGCGTGCGGCGAGAGCACGTCGAATGCCGCCACCCGCGTGCCGAAGTAGTCGACGTACTGGTTCACCGAGGTCGACGGCTCGATGTCGAGCGACGAGCTCAGCACGAACTGGCTGTCGGTCGAGCCGGGCAGCATCCGCGCCTCGTTGTACGAGGCCACGACGTCGCCCGGGTAGGCGAACCCGGTCTGGTGTTCGATGCGCAGGCGCTTCACGAGATCTCTCCGATCCACGCGGGCTCGGCCTGCGTCGGGAAGAACCGCGACCGGATGGCCTCGGATGCCTCGCGGGTCACCGTTTGCACGCGCTGCATGTGCTCGGGGAGTTCGGCGAGGATGTCGCTGATGGGGCGGTACTCCAGATCGTTGCGGATCTGCCCCAGGGCCCGCAGCACCGTGTTGGAGTGGCCGACGCGGTCGGCGCGGGGGTCGATGGCGCTCATGCAGTCCTCGGCGCGCTGGATCGAGTAGATGATCGACCGCGGAAACAGTCGGTCCAGGAGAAGGAACTCCGCGGCGTTGCGGGCACTCGGCATCCCGCGGTAGGTGCGCAGGTAGGCCTCGTACGCACCGCAGGAACGGAGGATGGTCGTCCAGGACGGGCCCGACACCTCGGTGAGCGATCGCGTCGCCAGCAGGCGCGCCGTCATGTCCGCGCGCTCGATGCTGCGCCCGAGGGTGAAGAACTGCCACGCCTCGTCGCGGTTGGTGGACGAGTCGACGATGCCGATCGCCAGGGCCGCGCGCTCGCGCACCCACTGGAAGAACTCGTGCACCTTGTCGGTCTGCAGGCGTCGCGGCATCCGGGAGTTCGTCATGTTGAGGATCTCCCACAGCTCGGTGGAGACGATCTCCCGTGCACGGCGGGCGTTCTCACGCGCCGCCGTGATCGAGTACGCGATGCTCGACGGGTTCATGCGGTCGACGGCGAGACGAGCGAGCACGTCTTCTCGGCGGACGGTGTCGACGTTCTCGGGGAAGGGCGATCCCATGACGCTCAGGAGCGACCGGCAGGCGGTGTCCTCATCGATCCACGGGTCCTCCAGCAGAAGCTGCAGGTGCACGTCGAGGATGCGCGCGGTGCCGTCGGACCGCTCGATGTAGCGACCGATCCAGAACAACGACTCGGCGATACGGCTCAGCACGACGACACCTCCCCGGTCTGCTGCTGCTGTTGCTGCTGCTCGGCCTGCGGGCCGTGCTCGACACCGGCGTCGGCCTGCTGCTGCTGCTCCTGCTGGTCGCGGTCGGCGCGCAGGTCGCGCGGGGCCGTGGCCGGCGCGGGCTGGCCGTCGTAGACGATGGGGATCGCCTCGGTCACGGCCGCCTGGTCGGCGACGAGACCGGACACGCCGTTGCCCTGGCCGTACTCGACGTGCGAGGGCGCGGAACCGCCCACGATCCACGTGTCCTTCGAGCCGCCGCCCTGGCTGGAGTTCACGACGAGCTGACCCTCGGGGAGCGCCACGCGCGTCAGACCGCCGGGGAGCACCCAGATGTCGTCACCGTCGTTGACGGCGAACGGGCGCAGGTCGGCGTGGCGCGGACGCATGCCGTCCTCTACCAGCGTCGGGATGGTCGAGAGCATGACGACCGGCTGCGCGATCCACCCGCGGGGGTCGGCCAGCAGCCGCTTCCGCAGCTTCTCGAGCTCCGCCGGCGAGGCGTCGGGGCCGACGACAAGGCCCTTCCCGCCCGAACCGTCGACGGGCTTCACGACGAGTTCGGGAAGACGGTCGAGCACCTCTTCGAGGGCACCCGGATCCTCGAGACGCCATGTGTCGACGTTCTTCAGAATCGGTTCCTCGGAGAGGTAGTACCGGATGAGGTCGGGCACGTACGTGTACAGCAGCTTGTCGTCGGCGACGCCGTTGCCCACGGCGTTGGCGATGGTGACGTTGCCCAGGCGCGCCGCCAGCATGAGGCCCGGGGCACCGAGCATCGAGTCGGCGCGGAACTGCAGCGGGTCGAGGAAGTCGTCGTCGACGCGGCGGTAGATGACGTCGACGCGCTGCGGACCGCGCGTCGTGCGCATGAACACCTTGCCGCCGACGCACAGCAGATCGCGGCCCTCGACGAGCTCGACGCCCATGAGGCGCGCGAGCAGCGTGTGCTCGTAGTACGCCGAGTTGTAGACACCCGGCGTGAGCACGACGATGTTCGGGTCGTCGATGCCGGGCGGGGCCGACGCGCGCAGCGCCGCGAGCAGCTTGTTCGGGTAGTCGCCGACCGGTCGGACCCGCATGGAGACGAAGAGCTCCGGCAGGGTCTGCGCCATGACCCGGCGGTTCGAGATGACGTACGACACACCCGAGGGCACGCGCACGTTGTCTTCCAGCACCCGCATCTCGCCGTGCTCGTCGCGGATGAGGTCGATGCCCGACACCTGGATGCGCACGCCGTTGGCGCTGCGGATACCGGCGGCCTGGCGGTAGAAGTACTGCGACGACGCGATCAGGCCCGCCGGAAGAACGCCGTCCCGCACGCAGTGCTGGTTGCCGTAGGCGTCGTCGAGGAAGGCCTCCAGGGCTCGCACCCGCTGCTTCACACCGGCCTCGATGCGCGACCACTCGTCGTACGCGATGACCCGGGGCACGGCATCCAAGGGGAACGGACGCTCTTCGCCTGCGAAGTCGAACGTCACACCCTGGGCGAGGTAGGAGCTCGCGAGCGAGTCGGTGCGCCCGCGCAGTTCCTCCTGCGTCATCTGCGCCAGCGTCTGGTACAGCTCCCGATACGCCTCGCGCGAGGGCGCCGTGTCTCCCGGAGTGGCCGGGGCACCGAACATCTCGTCGTACGCCGGGATGCCGGATACGGTCTTGCGCGGCGCCAACGTGGAGCCGTAACCGTCGAACAGGTCACCCATGCCATGACTCTACTCAGCGTCGTGTTGCGGACAGGTTTCCCCCGCGCGGCTGTCGTCCTGGCTAGGCTGGCGCGACATCCGCCGCCTCGATCAAAGGTGCATCCATGCGCGTGCTCGTCACCAGTTCCCGGAACACGTTCGCCCTCGACCTCGTCCGCAAGCTCGGCAGCGTCGGTCACACGGTGTTCGCGAGCGACACCTACGACGGCGCCGTCGGCAACCACTCGCGATTCCTCGCGGGGCACCTGGTGACCCCGTCACCCCGGTTCGAGACGGATGCCTACATCGAGACGGTGAGCGCCTACGTGCGGGAGCACGACATCGACGTGATCCTCCCCACCTTCGAGGAGGTCTTCTATCTCGCCGCGCGCGTCGCGGACCTCCCCGAGGGCGTCGAGCTTTACGCGGGGAGCTTCTCCGACCTCGCCCGCCTGCACGACAAGGCGAGCTTCCAGCGCCTCGCCCAGGATGCCGATGTCCCCATCCCCGAGACGGTCGTGGTGACCTCGCCCGCGGAGCTGCGCACGGCGATCGACGGCTTCCCCCGGTACTTCGCGCGAGCGGCGTTCTCCCGCGGCGGGGTCGGGCTGCTGACGAACACCGGCCCCCTGGCCGGCAAGGTGCCGATCGAGGACTGCGTGCCCACGCCGGAGCAGCCGTGGCTCGTGCAGCCGTTCGTCGACGGACCGATGGTGTGCACCTACAGCGTCGTCGTCGACGGCCGCGTCACCGCGCACACGACCTACAAGGCCGCGGAGCAATGGGCCCACAGCACCGCGATCGCGTTCGTCGCCGTCGACAGCACGGACACGCTGCGGTACACGCAGCGGATCATCGATACCCTCGACCCGACGTTCACCGGGCAGATCTCGTTCGACTTCGTCGACCACGGCACCGACGGCGCTCCCGACTACAAGATCATCGAGTGCAATCCGCGGCCCACGAACGGCGTCATCCTGCTCGAGGCCGACGACGTCTCCCGCGCGATCGAGGGAGCCGTCGACCACACGGTCGTCGCCGTACCCGGCACCGAGCGGCAGATCACGCTCGCCGTCCTCGCCGACGCGTTCACCGAGCCGCTGAAGCACCTCCCCACGACGCTGCACGATCTGATCCACGTGCGCGACGTGGGCGCCGGATGGTGGGACGACGCCGCGATGCTGTGGAGTCCCGCGACGATCGTCCACGGCGCGAAGATCTCGCACGGCGACCGCAAGGAGGTGCTGGCCGCGCTCGGCGACGACATCGTCTGGAACGGCGAGCCGATCGCGGGCATGAGCGCGGCGGACGCCGCCGCTCTGGAGGCCGTGCACTCCGGCCGCGCCTGACCGCGTGAGGGGTCAGGAACTGTCGCCTGGCGATCCGCTCGGCGACGAATATCGACCCCTCACGCGACAAGTCAGGGGCGCAGGACCACCTTGATGCAGCCGTCTTCCTTCTTCTGGAAGGTCTCGTAGAGGCCGGGGGCGTCCTCGAGCGGAGCGTGGTGCGTCACGAGGTCCATGACGCCGAGCGGGTCGGCGGGATCCTCGACGAGCGGCAGCAGGTCGTCGGTCCACCGCTTCACGTTGCACTGGCCCATGCGCATGCTGATCTGCTTGTCGAACATCGTCTTCATGGGGAGGACGTCCGCATCGCCGGCGTACACGCCGCTGAGCGAGACCGTGCCGCCGCGGCGGACGACGTCGATCGCCGCGTGCATCGCCGCGAGCCGGTCCAGGCCCGCGGTGTCCATGAGCTTCTGGGCGATCGCGTCGGGCAGCAGTCCGATGGCGTTCTGGGCGAAGGTGACCCCGGGGTTACCGTGCGCCTCCATGCCCACCGCGTCGACGGCGCCGTCGACGCCGCGACCCTCGGTGAGGTCGCGCAGCTCGTCGACCACCGTGTCGGTGAGGTCGAAGGTCTGCACCCCGTGGCGCTCGGCCATCGCGCGCCGCTCTGCCACCGGCTCGATGGCGAGAACGCGGTACCCGAGGTGCACGCCGATGCGTGACACGAACTGCCCCACGGGGCCGAGGCCCATGACCGCGAGCGTGCCGCCGTCGGGCACGTTGGCGTACTGCACGCCCTGCCACGCCGTCGGCACGATGTCGCTGAGGAACAGGTACCGGTCGTCGGGCAGATCGTCGCCGACGCGGATGTGGTTGTAGTCGGCCAGCGGGACGCGGAGGTATTCCGCCTGGCCGCCGGGCACCTGGCCGTAGAGCTTGGTGAAACCGAACAGCGACGCGCCGCTGTTGTACTCGCGCACCTGCGTGGTCTCGCACTGCGACTGCAGTCCGCGCAGGCACATGAAGCAGTGTCCGCACGAGATGTTGAAGGGCACGACGACACGGTCGCCGACCGACAGGGTCGTCACGGCGGAGCCCACCTCGACGACGACGCCCATGGGCTCGTGCCCGAGCACATCGCCCCGGTCGAGGAACGGACCGAAGAGTTCGTACAGGTGCAGGTCGGAGCCGCAGATCGCCGTCGAGGTGATCTTCACGATCGCATCCGTCGGTTCGAGGATCTGCGGGTCGGGGACCTCCTCGACGCTCACGTTGCGCTTGCCTTGCCAGGTCAATGCCTTCATGGTGCGGCCTCTCTCGTTCCGGGGGAGGTCTCAGTGTGCGGTCGGGGCTGCGCGCAACCGAGGTGGTTGACGAATGGCCGCAATACCCCCAGGGGTCTCAGGCTCCGGGCGCCGGGAGCGGCGGCGGAGCGTCGATCCAGGCGTGCACCTGCCGCAGGAACGCGGCATAGCCGGCCGGGGTACGCCCCGTGAAGCGGCCCGACGTCTCGACCTCGTGGACGTCGCTCGCGAGCTCGCGGGCGCCGATCGCACGCGCGGCTCGCACGAGCGCGACGTCTTCGTGCTCGTCGAGATCCGGGATGCCGCCCGCCGCGAGGTAGACGCTCGCGCGCACGCCGAGGTTGGCCCCGTGCACGTTCCCGGCCGGCCGGCCACGGTGATGCGTCGCACGCCAGTAGGCGCTGTGACGCGCACTGAGGTCGGCGAAGTCGGGGCGGACCGTCCCGAGGACCAGGTCGGCACCGGCATCCGCCAGGTCGAGCTGATGCGTGATCCAGTCGAGCGGCACGACGGTGTCGGCATCCGTCATCGCGATCCAGGTGTCTTCGGGGCGGGCGTCGAGCGCGGACAGCGCGTGCGCGACGCCGATCCGGCGCGCGGTACCGACCCGGCGAGCCGAGATCTCGACCGTCGCGACCGGCCACCGCCGCGCCACTTCGGCGGTGGTGTCGCGGCACGCGTCGAGCACGACGACCACCGAGACGACGAGACCCGGCTCGCGCTCGCGCGCGTGCGCCACCGCGCGCGTCACGGAGGAGAGGCAGCGGCCGATGAGCGCCTCCTCGTCGTGCGCGGGGATCGCGACGGCGACGGCCCTCACGGAACGAGTCCCGCCTCGGCGGCGACCGACCGCGCCCCCGGCCGGCCGAAGACCTCGAGCACGAAGTCCTCCTCCTCGTGGCGGACGAGTCGCACGAGATCGGGCCGCGACGCGAGGGCGTCGTGGACGCTGTCGCCGCTGCGCGGGTACTCGGCCACCGGATGCCGCCAGTGGCACGCGACGAGGTGGCCGTCGGGGCTGAGCGAGCCGACGCTCGCCGCGAGCCCACGGTCGAGGTCGAGGTCGCCCCAGTAGTAGGCCACCTCCGACACGACGACCAGGTCGAACTCGCCGCCCGGCCACCCGTCGGGGAGCATCGCCCGGCGCAGTTCGACATTCTCGCGCCCCGCCAGCCGTCGGCGCGCCTGCGCGAGCGCCGCGGTCGCCAGGTCGACGGCGAGGACGCGGTCGCACCGGTCGGCGAGCGCCACGGTCACGGCACCCGTGGAGCACCCGGCCTCGAACGCCGAGCGGTAGCGGCGCCGTGGCAGTGCGGCGAGCAGGACGGCGCGCTTGCGCTCCTCGTACCAGCGCGAGTCGAACCCCCACGGGTCGTCGTGGCGGGCGTACATGTCGTCGAAGTAGTCGGGGGCGACGCTGTCGGCGGCTGCGGGCGCGGCGGCGACGGCATCCGGCTCTGCGCCGGCGGCGGGCTCCGGCGCGAAGAACACCTCCGCGTCGCGCTCGAAGTGCGCGCGCATGCGGGCGTGCAGCAGGACCTCGTCGCCGGGGGCGGCCGACAACGGCAGGAGCTGACTCGCGTGCGCGGCGAGGGCCCGCGCCTTCGCCTCTCGGGCGTCGGGGTCGAGCGCGAGACGCTCGGCGCGCTCCCACGGGACGTCGTCCGGACCGCCCCAATGCCAGAGCCAGATCGGGAACGCGCGCGAACGCACGCCGCGCACCGCGCACACGGCCTCCACGACCTCGCCGACGACGCGGTGATCATGGTGTCCGTCGCCGCGCCACGGCGAGAGCACGAGGACGCGGTCGTCGCCGGCCCGATCGAGCGCGTCCCGCAGAGCGGCGGCGACGGCATGCCGGTACTCCCCGGTGCCGCCGTCGGGGAGGCCGAGGAAGACGGGAGCGTCGCCCAGGCCGACGATCCGGGCCGCCTCGACCAGCTCCCGGCGCCGGAGCAGCGCGAGGGTGGCCGGGCTGTGCGTGGGCGAGTCGGGGTGCGATGCCTCACCGTCGGTCACGACGATGAGGTCGATCGCGACACCGCGCGCGGCCACGGTGGCCAGGAGCCCCGCCGCACCGAGACTCTCGTCATCCGGGTGCGCCGCCACGACGATCACGCGATCGACGTTGAGGTCGAGGGCGGGGAGAGCGGCCCCGAGGGCCGTGGTCCAGACGCGCTCGTCGGTGCCGGCGTCGCGGTGGTCGAAGCTCACCATGCGCCGTCCCCCGTCGCCACGTCGCCGCCGATCCTCGCGAGATCCCGCTCGGCGTGATGCTGCCGGAGATACAGCTGCAGGTCGGCCACGCGCCGGGCATGGGACTCATCGGCGACGAGGGGCGAGGGGCCGAGGGCGTGCGCGGCCTCGGCGAGCGACGTCTCGACGGCGTCGGCGACGACCGAACGCGCACGGGCGGCCCGGAGACTCTGGGATGCCGACCCGCCGGCGTCGAACACCGTCGCGGTCTCGACGAGCACGGCGCGTGCCGCCCACAGAGCGGTATCAGCCCGGCCGAGGTGGACGCGGGAGAGCTGGTCGGCGCGGTCGCCGCGCGCGGCCTCGGCGAGCGCCCGGCGCAGCGGCACCGCCCCGCCCCACCAGCACGCCGCGACTCCCACGCCCCCGTGCGCGAAGCCCGGTCGGCGCAGATACCATCCCGGATCGCCGACGGGGACTGCGGCCGCGCCGTCGACGTCGATCGGAGCGCTGACCACGCGCTCGAGACCGTGCGCGTACCAGGGACCGGACCGGGCGGTGACGGCCGGATCGCGCAGGTCGAGGGCGAAGAGCTGCCGGCGTCCGTCGTCGACCCAGGCGGTGACGAGCGCGTGCGAGAGGTCGGCGGCGAGAGAGCACCAGAGTTTCGTCCCGTGGAGCGTCCACGTTCCGGCATCCTGCCGCGCTTCCAGGCGAACGCCGGGCCCCTCGGCCGCGAACACGCCCCAGGTGCCGTCGCGATCGAGATCGAGGGGGATGCCGGCCGCGGCGGCCTCGTCCAGGATGCCGAGCGCGTCGAGGTGCGGTTCGAGCACGCGGGCCGCGGTGACGTCGCGCGCGGCGACCGACGCGAGCAGCTCCCACGTCGCCGCCACCGAGCGGGGTCGGGCGACGTCGACGGCCCAGGCGAGTGTGGCGGCGATGTCGGTGCCGAACCCGTCGACGGCATCCGCCGCCGCGAGGGCAGTGCGGACGTCGTCGAGATCGGGGGTGTCGTCGGGAAGGAGGAGGGGGAACGGGGGATGAACGGCGTCGCTCATGCGGTCAGTCTCGCCGCTCGGCACCGGATCGGAGAGGGCTTTGACAGCGGCGGCCGATCCCGACAGTGTCGCGGTCCGAGGGCGGGCGTCAGTGCCGCCGAACGCGGCGGTGCGTGAGGGCGTCGAGCCGGGCGAGAGGCCGGAGCAGGGCGGGGAACGACGCGGACAGCCCCGTCCGCGGCAGCCGGTCGAGGGCCGCCTCGTCGCCGGGCAGGAGGTGCTGCCGCCCGCGGACCAGACGCCGTGCCGCGTTGAGCAAGGCCATCGGGTGGGTGT
Source organism: Microbacterium canaveralium (assembly GCF_047238045.1). NCBI lineage: Bacteria > Bacillati > Actinomycetota > Actinomycetes > Micrococcales > Microbacteriaceae > Microbacterium > Microbacterium canaveralium. The sequence goes on from NZ_JBDFMA010000003.1 coordinate 3,030,329, forward strand.
CCAGCGCACTGTGCCCGTTGCGGATACGGACGAGCGTGGCATCCGGGGCCGTCCGGGCGACGCGTTCGGCGATCTCCGGGGGCGTGCGCAGGTCGCGGTCGCCCGTGAGCAGCACGAGAGGCCAGTCGAACCCGGATGCCGCGGCCGTCAGGTCGTACGGTTCTCCCGCGAACGCCGGGTAGCGGGAGGCCAGCGGGGCGTAGGTGAGAGCCGGGTCGAGCGGCAGCCCGTCGGCGGGCGCGCCGTAGTGCAGCTCGCGGAACGCGATGGTCCCCACGACATCGAACTCGTAGATGCCGGGGATTCGGGCGACCGAGCCGTCCCGCGAGGCGTAAGCGGCGAGCGCGCGCCACGCCAGTCCGTGGCGGTGCCGCACGAGGGGCGCGACGAGGTCGGGTCCGGCGAGTTCGTACGCCGCACGTACGACGTCGAGCACGACGCGCTCGTCGATGCCGTCGGCGACCAGGCGGCGCACTCCCTGGGCCAGGTCGTCGTCGGCATCCCAGAAAAGAGAACGCAGGCGGGCTCGTTCGAGGGCGAGGTCGTCGGTCGACTGCAGCGCGGAATCCAGCAGCATCCCCGCGACCCGTTCCGGATGCCGGACCCCGAAGCTCGACGCGAGATAACTGCCGTACGACGAGCCGACGATGAACGCCCGCTCCACTCCCTCCGCGTCGAGCACGGCGGCCAGGTCGTCGAGGACGGCGGTGATGCGCATCGCCTCGGGCGGGAGGACGTGCCCCGCGAGGTCGTGGCGGGAGCGCCCGATACCACGGTGCTCGACCATGAGGACGTCGAGCCCACCCCGCGCCGCGCGGCGGCGCAGGCCCCGGTACGGCAGGACCGACGCCAGCCCGGGACCGCCCGGGATGATCACGGTCGGGGTCGACGTGCGCGGTCCGGTGCGCACGTAGCTCAGGTCGAAGGGCGGCACCCCGTCGGTCGCCGGTCGCCGCACCGTCCTCACGTTCTCAGGCATGTCTGCACGCTATCCCCGGTCGTGGGGCGTGAGGGGTCAGAATCTGTCGCTTCCCGCTCCCCATAAGCGACACATTTTGACCTCTCACGCGTTACAGGGCGGGAATCGAGGGACCGAGGACCGCCAGCAGGCGCAGCTTCTCGGCGCTCTCACTGCCGGGCACCGCGGTGTAGACCAGCAGCGAGTGAGACGTCTCGGGGTCGACGAGCGACTGGCAGTGCAGGTCGAGCGGGCCCACCGCAGGGTGGACGAACCTCTTCATCTGGCGCGGCTGCAGTCCCACCTCGTGCGCGGCCCACAGGGTGCGGAACTCCGCACTCCGCTCGAGCAGGTCGTCGACGAAGACGGCCGCGCGCGACCCGGGGCCGCGGCGACCCGCCAGCTCGCGCAGGCCCGCGGCGAAGAGCCGACTGAGGAACTCGTGCTCCTCGGCCGCGTACCGTGCACGCGTGGCCGGATCGGTGAACCATCGGTATCCGAGGCTCCGCGCGCGGCCCGTCCGCAGTGACGCATCTCCGGTGAGAGCGACGCCGAGGGGCGACTGACGGAGCGTCTCGCCGAGTTCGGTGATGATCTCGGCGGGGGTGTCGTCGAGTCGGTCCAGGATCCGGAGCAGCCCCGGGCTGATGTGCTCGCCCACCGCGGATCGCTCGTCGGGCACGTGCCCGGCGAGACGGAACAGGTGGTCGCGTTCGGCTCGCGTGAGATGGAACCCCTGCGCGATGGCCGCGAGCATCTGCGGCGACGGCTGCGGCCCTCGCTCTCGCTCCAACCGGGCGTAGTAGTCGGTCGACATGTGCGCCAGTGCCGCAGCTTCTTCGCGGCGGAGCCCGGGAGTGCGGCGACGGATGCCTCGTGGCATCCCGACATCCTCGGGTTGCAGCGCCTCGCGCCGCGTGCGGAGGAAGTCCGCGAGGGCCGTCCGGTCGATCATGCTTCCTGTCTACCCGTCCGTGCACCGCGGAGCCAGGACGCGGCGATCCCCCTCTCGGACGGAGGAGCGTCCTGCTCAGCCGGGGATCGACGGGTCCTGGTTCGGGGGATGCGTTCGAGCGCACGCTGGGATCTCCATCGACCCAGGAGACACCGTGACCGACACCGACATCCCCCTTCCCTCCCTCGCCGGCCGCCGGGCCGTGCTCACCGGCGGTAGCGACGGCATGGGCCTCGTCATCGCCGAGCGCCTCGCCGCGGCCGGCGCCGAGGTCGTGCTGCCCGTCCGCAACCGGGCGAAAGGCGACAGGGCCGTCCAGACGATCCGCGAGCGCGTCCCCGGCGCCCGCCTCGAGCTCCAGGATCTCGACCTGTCCTCGCTCGCGAGCGTCGCGGCCCTCGCCGACACACTCCGCGCCGACGGGCGTCCCGTACACCTGCTCATCAACAACGCGGGTGTCATGACGCCGCCCGCACGGCAGACGACGGCCGACGGCCTCGAACTGCAGTTCGGCACGAACCACCTCGGACACGTCGCCCTCGTCGGCGGCATCCTTCCGCTGCTCACTGCCGGGCGAGCGCGGATCGTGACGCAGGTGAGCGTCGCCGCGCGCAGCGGGCGCATCGACTGGGACGACCTCCAGGCCGAACGCTCGTACAACGGGCAGCGCGTGTACTCGGCGTCGAAGATCGCCCTGGGCCTGTTCGCGCGGGAACTCGACCGACGCGGCCAGGAGGCCGGCTGGGGCGTGCGGAGCGTGCTGTCGCACCCGGGCGTCGCGCCGACGAATCTGCTCGCGGCACGGCCCGAGATCGGCCGCGCGACCGACACCTCGGGGGTGCGCGCCATCCGCTGGATGTCGCGTCACGGCATCCTGCTCGGGACCGTCCGATCCGCGGCACAGCCGGCACTCCTCGCCGCCACCACCCCCGAGCCGCGCAGTGACGTGCTGTACGGCCCGGGCGGCCCGATGAACCTCGGCGGTGCCCCGACGACCCACGCGATGTACCGCCCGCTGCGCGACATGGACCAGGCCGCACGCGTGTGGGAGGAGTCGGGGCGACTGGCCGGGGTCGCGCTGACCGTGTGAGGCCTGCGCCCGGCACCCCCGTGCCCCTCACGCGTCTCTGACGCGTGCCGGTTGGCTGTGAGTTCCGGATACCGCGGCACCCACGTCGGCGGCACTGCCTATGCTCCGAACGTGGCATCCCGCACACCCGACCTCCTCGCGGCGCTCGCCGCGGTCTCGGCCACCGTGCTCGGCGCAGGGCTCGGCGAACTCACCGCCGCCATCGTCGCACCCGCCGCGAGCCCGTTCGCGGTCATCGGCGGCGGGATGATCGACATCGCGCCGACGTGGGGGAAAGACCTCGCGATCAGCCTCTTCGGCACGAACGACAAGGCGGCGCTGCTCGTGGGCATCGCCGTGCTGCTCCTCGCGATCGCTGCCGTCGCCGGCATCATCGAGAGGCATCGAGCTCCGTGGGGCCGCGTGATCCTGGCCGCGCTCGGGGCGGCCGGGGCGATCGTGTCGATGACTCGAGCCGACGCCGACCTGCTGTCGCCCGTTCCCTCGATCGTCGCCGGGGCTGCGGCCTCGATCGGCGGCGCGATGCTGATTGCGCGCCTGCGTCGGCCCGCTGCCGGTCCCGCGGACGCGGGTCTCACCCGCCGGAACGTCTTGATCCTGTCCGGCGTCGCGGTGGTGGTGGGAGCCCTCGCCGCGGTGGGCTCCGCGGCGGCGAGTGGCGGGGCGCGCGCGATCACGGCCGTCCGGGCAGCGCTGCGTCTGCCGACCCCGTCCACGACGACCCCCGTTCCCCCCACCGCCGAACTCGGCGTCGAGGGCCTCTCCCCCGTCATCACCCCGTCGGCGGACTTCTACCGCATCGACACCGCGCTGGTGGTTCCGCAGGTCGACCCGACGACGTGGTCGCTTCGCATCCACGGTCTCGTCGAGGAAGAGGTCGTCCTGCGATGGGACGACCTCGTCGCCCTTCCTCAGCGCGAGATCGTCGCCACCCTCGTGTGTGTGTCGAACGAGGTCGGCGGCGATCTGATCGGCACGGCCCGCTGGCTGGGCGTCCCGATCCGCGACGTGCTCGCCCGGGCACGTCCGACGGCGGATGCCGACATGGTGCTGTCGCACTCGATCGACGGATTCACCGCCTCGACGCCGCTGGAGGCCCTGACCGATGAGCGCGACGCGCTCCTCGCGATCGGCATGAACGGCGAGCCGCTGCCCCTCGCGCACGGCTTCCCGGTGCGCATGGTCGTCCCGGGACTGTACGGCTACGTCTCGGCCACCAAGTGGGTCACCGAACTCGAGGTGACCCAGTACGCCGTGGCCGAGGGGTACTGGACCTCGCGCGGCTGGTCGGCCCGCGGCCCGGTGAAGCTGGCATCCCGGATCGACGTCCCGCGCGCGGGCGCCCGCGTGACCGCGGGGCCCACGACCATCGCGGGCGTCGCGTGGCAGACCCACGTCGGCGTCTCGGGCGTCGAGGTGCAGATCGACGACGGCGCGTGGCAACCCGCGAAGCTCGCGACGGCGATCTCGTCCGACACGTGGGTGCAGTGGAGCCTGCCGTGGGACGCCACCGCGGGCGACCACACCGTCCGGTGCCGCGCCACGTCCGCCGACGGCGAGACCCAGACGCCGAACCGCGCCGCCCCCGCCCCCGACGGCGCGACCGGCTGGGACGAGGTGCGCGTCACCATCGCGTGAGGGGTCATTTTCTGTCGCCTGGAGCGACCCGAAGCGACAGAAGTTGACCCCTCACGCCCGGGTTACGCCAGCACGTGCCGCAGCTGCTCGATCGCCCAGTCGATCTCGGTCCCCCGGATCGTCAGGGGCGGAGCGATGCGGATCGTCTGCCCGTGGGTGTCCTTCACCAGTACGCCTCGCGCCAGGAGCTTCTCGGCGATCTCGCGACCGCTCCCCGCGGCCGGGTCGATATCGACGCCGGCCCACAGCCCCGCCACGCGCACCGCGGTGACGCCGTGGCCGACGAGGGCCTCCAGACCCTGCGCGAGGTGCTCGCCGAGCGCTTTCGCGCGGGTCTGGAACTCTCCGGATGCCAGCATCTCCACGACCCGCAGACCCACCGCGGCGGCCAGCGGGTTACCACCGAAGGTCGAGCCGTGCTCGCCGGGACGGATGACGCCCAGCACGTCCTCGTTCGCGACGACCGCCGACAGGGGCAGGATGCCACCCCCGAGCGCCTTGCCGAGGAGGTACACGTCGGGCACGACGCCCTCGCGGTCGCACGCGAACGTCTCCCCCACGCGGCCGAGACCCGACTGGATCTCGTCGGCGATGAACAGCACATTGTTCGCCGTGCAGATCTCCCGCACGCGGCGGAGGAACCCCTCCGGCGGGATCACGACGCCGGCCTCGCCTTGGATCGGTTCGAGGAGCACCGCGGCGGTGTTCTCGTCGATCGCGGCGGCGATGGCATCCGCGTCTCCGTAGGGCACGTGGACGAAGCCGGGAGCGTACGGCCCGAAGTCGTCGTGGGCGACCGGGTCGTCGCTGAAGCCGACGATCGTCGTGGTGCGGCCGTGGAAGTTGCCGTTCGCGACGATGATCGTCGCGGCATCGGGGGCGATGCCCTTCGTGCGGTATCCCCACGCGCGGGCGACCTTGATGCCGGTCTCCACCGCCTCGGCGCCGGTGTTCATCGGCAGCACGAGATCCTTCCCACACAGCTGCGAGAGCGCGGTGGCGAAGGGTCCGAGCTTGTCGTTGTGGAACGCGCGGCTCGTGAGGGTCAGACGCTCCAGCTGTTCCCGGGCGGCGGCGAGGATCGCCGGGTGTCCGTGGCCGAAGTTCAGCGCGGAGTACGCCGACAGCAGGTCGAGGTAGCGCTTGCCCTCGACGTCGGTGACCCAGACGCCCTCGGCGCGCGCGGCGACGACCGGCAGCGGGTGGTAGTTGTGCGCGACGTGCGCGCTCTCGGACGCGATGAGCTGCGCGCCGAGGTCATCCACGGCGGTGCTCATCGGGTGCCCCCGCGCAGCTCGAGCGTGCAGCACTTGATGCCCCCACCGCCGAGCAGCAGCTCGGACAGGTCGACGAGGACGGGCGTGTAGCCGCGCTCGCGCAGCTGCGCCTCGAAGCCCTTGGCCCGCGGCGAGATGATGACGTTCTTGCCGTCGCTGGCGGAGTTGAGGCCGAACACGGCGCCATCGGCATCCGAGACACGGATGGCATCCGGGTAGCGCTCGCGCAGGATCGCCTGGCTGCGCTCGTCGAACGCGGTCGGCAGGTACGCGATGTTGGCCTTGTCGACGCCGCCGGGGCCCTCGACGGGGTCGAGCACGGCGATCGCGGTGTCGAGGTGGTAGAACCGCGGGTCGGTGAGCGTCAGCGACACGACCTCGCGCGAGAACACCTCGCCCACCTCGCGGTGACTGTCACCGGTGGAGCGGAACCCCGTGCCGGCGAGGATCGTGTTGCCGACGAGCAGGAAGTCGCCTTCGCCCTCGTTGACCTCGACGGGCTCGGCGACCTGGAAGCCGTTCGCGGCGAACCAGTCGATGAACGCGGGGGCCTCGTCGGCGCGCTCGCGGAAACGGAACTTCGGGCCGTACGCGACGCCGTCGATGACGAAACCGCCGTTGGCGGTGTAGACCATGTCGGGGAGGCCCTCGAGCGGATCGATGAGCTCGATCTCGTGCCCCAGCGACACGTAGGTGTCGTACAGCGACTGCCACTGGCGCAGCGCAAGGTCGGTGTCGGTGGGCCGCGACGGCTCCATCCACGGGTTGATGCTGTAGCTGACGGTGAAGTGCTCGGGCCGGCACATCAGGTACCGGCGGTGCTGCTGGACGCGCTCGATCGTCTCGGATTCGACGGCGGCGGCGGTGGGGTTCGCGGACATCTCTGCTCCTCGGAGAAGGTGCGGCGGACGCTGTCCTCTTGGCCCGGTGGCCCTTCGACCCGCCGGCACCGTGGCGCCGTGCGGGGAAAGGTCGGTCCGAGCACGCCGCGGCCATTGTCTCACGCGCGTGCGCGGGCGCGCGAGCGCCCGGGCGTGCGATGGGGCGCGGGGGGCGCGGCGCAACCTCTGCGATCCGCGCCGGGTCAGCGGCATCCACCCCGCCCGGGCTGAGAAAGCGCGAATCGCCGAGCCTGCGCCGTCGCGCGGCGTCATCGACGCGGGGCCGGGCGCAGCGCCGTGGGAGGATTGCGGCGATGTCTGCCACCCTCGAGAACTCCGTCGTCTTCGACGAGGCCGCCGGTGTCGTCCGCATCCTCGATCGCCGCGTGTTCCCGGCGCGGGTCGAGTGGGTGGATGCCACGACCCCCGACGAGGTCGCTTCGGCGATCCGCGACATGGTGACCCAGAGCTCCGGGCCGCTGTACGCCGCGACCGCCGGTATGGCCCTCGCCGCCCTGCAGGTGCGAGGGCTGCCGCTCGGCGAGGCACGCACGGCGCTCGGCCGCGCGGGCCGCGCTCTCGCCACGGCGCGTCCGACGAACGCCCACCCCCGCGACGCGGTCGCCCGCATGCTCGCCGCCGGCCGCGACGCCGACGACACCGACGCCCTCGTGGCCGCGACGATGGAGACCGCGACCACCGTCGACCGCGACTACCGCGAAGCGAGCCTGCGCCTGGGCCGGGCGACACTGTCGCTGCTGCCCGCGTCGCCGCGGATCCTCACGCACTGCTGGGCCGATGCCTACCTGTTCGGTCTCGTCGCCGCCGCCCGCGAAGCCGGACGCGAGATCGAGTGGATCGCGACCGAGACCCGCCCGTACCTGCAGGGCGCCCGGCTCACCGCCCACTCGCTGCGCGAACTCGACCAGAAGGTGACGCTCATCACCGACGGCATGGCCGCCGCCGCCCTCGCGTCGCCGCGGGGCGTCGGGTCGGGCCCGATCGACGCCGTCGTCACCGCCGCCGACCGGGTCGCCCTCGACGGCTCGGTGGTGAACAAGGTCGGCACGCTCGCGCACGCGGCCGCGGCCGCGGCCTTCGGCATCCCGTACTACGCGATGGTCGAGGCACCCGACCCCGGTGCGCCGACCGGTGCGGACATCGTCATCGAGGACCGCGACCCGCGCGAGGTGCTGGAGGTGCTCGGGCAGCGCACCGCGAGCCCGCTCCTGACCGACGCGTGGTACCCCGCGTTCGACGTGACCCCGCCGCGCCTCGTGACCCGCATCGCGACGAGCCGCGGAACCTTCGAGCCCGCGCGCGTCGGCGAGCACTTCACGGCCGATCCGGATGCCACGGCACCCGACGCCGCACCGGCGCTCCGCCGTCGCCGATCCCCCGCCGAGCCCGCCCCGATCGCCGCGACCGTGCAGCCCGACACCGTCGCCTTCCGCCCCGTGTCCCCTTCCCCCGACGAGGATCCCCAATGACCGCCATCTCCGCCGACGTCGTCGTTCTCGACATCGAGGGCACGACCAGCGCCGCAGGCTTCATCCTCGGCGACCTCTACGACTACGCCCGTCCGCGCCTGGACGAGGTGCTCGGGCGCGACGACGACACCGTGCGGGGCGCCCGCGCCGACGCGATCGCCGAGACCGGTCTGGATGCCGATGCCACCGACGCCGAGGTCGCCGACGCGCTCCGCGGGCTCATGGCCTCCGACGTCAAGTCGACGCCGCTGAAGACGCTGCAGGGGATCATCTGGGCCGAGGGCTTCGCCGCGGGCGAGATCCACTCGCAGTTCTTCGAGGACGTGCCGCCGCAGCTGCGCGCGTGGCACGAGGCCGGCATCCGGCTCGCCGTCTACTCGTCGGGGTCGGTCGCGTCGCAGGTGCCGTGGTTCCGTCACGCGCCGCAGGGCGACCTCACCCCGATCGTCGAGGACTTCTTCGACACGGTCAGCGCCGGGCCGAAGAAGGAATCCGGCTCGTACGACCGCATCGCGGCGGCCCTGGGGGTCGCGCCCGAGCGCGCGCTGTTCCTCACCGACCACCCCGACGAGGTCGCCGCGGCCCTCGCCGCCGGCTGGCGAGTCGTCGCGCTGGACCGCGCCGGGGAGCCGTGGCACGGCTCCGACTTCGCCGCGCCGGCGGTGGCATCCTTCGACGAGATCGAGCTCACGCGATGACGCTCCCCCTCACCGCCCGCGTGCAGGAGGCCGGTGCCGCCCTCGCCGCGGAAGCCTCGCGCTTCTCGGGCTACGGCTGGATGCGCGGCACCTCGGGCAACCTCTCGCTCGTGATCGATCGGGATCCGCTGGTGCTCGCGGTCACGGCATCCGGTCTGGACAAGTCCGAACTCACCGATCGCGATGTCGTGCTCATCGGTGCAGACGGCGAGGCCCTCGACCCCGACGACCCGCGGCCGCCCTCCGCCGAGGCGGGACTGCACGCGCACATCGCCGCGCGCACGGGCGCGGGCGCGGTGTTCCACGTGCACGCGTTCGACGCGGTCGTCGCGGGGCACCGGTGGCCGGGCGGGGTCGAGATCCGCGACATGGAGATGCTCAAGGGCATCGGCCACCGCGCACACGACGAGATCGTGACGATCCCGGTCATCGCGAACGACCAGGACATGACCGTCGAGGCCGCCCGCTTCGACGAGGTCTACCGCCCCGCAAACGCCGAGGTGCCCGAGGTGCCCGCGCTCATCGTCGCGAGCCACGGCATGTACGCGTGGGGCGTCGACGTCGCCGCCGCCCGCCGACACCTCGAGATCGCCGAGTGGCTGCTGCGCTTCGCCGTCGCGACGCGCTGAGCTGCGGCATCCGGGTCCTCTCCCCCGCGCGAGAAACGCTTCCTGCACTGAGACACGCTCGCTGAGCGCGTTTCTCGGTGCAGCAAGCGTTTATCGCCGGAGCGTCGGGGGCAGCCAGAGGGCGCGGCGGGGGCAGACCGCGGACTACCGCGCGGGCGCCAGCGCGCGGGCCTCGCGTTCCCAGGCCTGGGTCGCCACCTGCACGGCGTCCCACGGAGAGCCGAGCGGGGGCGTGTACGACAGGTCGAGGTCGCTCATCCCGGCGACCGTCATGCCGTGGTGGAGCGCCGCGGCATAGGTGTCGACGCGCTTGGAGATCTCGGCGCCGCGGGTGCCGACGAGCTGCGCGCCGAGCAGATGCCCGTCGCGGGTGTCGCCGGTGACCCGGATGCTGATCGGGGTGGCGCCCGGGTAGTAGCGCTTGTGGTCGTCGGCGATCGCGGTGTGGCTGTGCGGGGCGAAGTCCGCGGCGACGGCCTCGTGGTCGCGCAGACCGGTGCGCGCGGCGACGACGTCGAACACCTTCACGACCTGCGTGCCGAGGCTGCCCGCGAACCGGGCGTCGCCGCCGATCGCGTTCTCGCCGGCGACGCGGCCCTGCTTGTGAGACGTGGTCCCGAGCGGCAGGTACGTGACGCCGAGGAGACGGTGGTGGGTGACCACGCCGTCGCCGGCGGCCCAGACGTTCGGCAGACCCGTGCGCATCCGCTCGTCGACGACGACCGCACCGCCGGCGCCGGTGGAGGCGCCTGCCGCGGTGAGCAGGTCGGTGTTGGGGCGGACCCCGACCACGACCAGCACGAGGTCGGCGGTGTGGGCGACGGGATCGCCGTGGTGCGTGCCGGTGACGGTGAGACGACCGCCGTCGCGGGAGACCGAGGCCACGCGGGTGTCGGTGCGGACATCGACGCCGTGCCGGGTGAGCTCGTCGTGGACGAGGGACCCGAGCTCGGGGTCGAGGGTCGACAGCACCTCGGGTCCGCGCTGCAGCTGCGTGACGTGGAGCCCCCGCACGGTGAGGGCCTCCGCCATCTCGAGACCGACGTACCCGGCGCCGACGATGATGGCGCTCTGGGGCTGACGCTCGTCGAGGTATCGCTCCAGGGCGAAGGTGTCGCCCATCGAGTGCAGCAGGTGCACGCCGTCGTCGGGTCCGAGCTCGTCGAGCCCCGCGATGCCGGCGGTCGCGGGCGACGCGCCGGTGCCGACCATGAGGGCGTCGTAGGGAATCGTCGACTCGGTGCCGTCGGCGGCGCGCACGGCGAGCTTCTGGCCGGCGACGTCGATGCCGGTGGCGAGGGTGTCCAGGCGCAGCGTCAGGCCGGTGGCTTCGAGATCGGCGTGGGTGCGGTGCGCCAGCGACTGCCACGGCTGCACCTCCCGCGAGAAGAAGTACGGGATGCCACAGATGGAGAAGTTCGGGTAGGCGTCGGCGACCACGACCGTGACGTCGACGGAGGGGTCGAGCTCACGGGCGCGCAGCGCGGTGGAGATTCCGGCGTCACTTCCGCCGATGGCAACGAGGTGCATGAGGACCTTTCAGGATCGGGATTCGAGGTGCGCGGGGGTCACGACCTCGCCCGCGGTCCGGGCGGCGGTCGGGAAGAACAGGACGACGAGCGCGAGCCCGAGAGCGGCGCCGGCGAACTGCGCGAGGACGAAGGGCGGCACGGCCGCGGGTGCGATGCCAGCGAAGGTGTCGGTGAACATCCGCGCGATCGTCACGGCCGGGTTGGCGAACGAGGTGGAGCTGGTGAACCAATACGCCGCACCGATGTACGCCCCCACCGCGGCCGCGGTGGTCACGCCCGTGGAGGTGCGGGCGAGGGAGAAGATCAGCAGCACGAGTCCGGCCGTGGCCACCACTTCTCCCACCAGGTGGCCGCCGGTGGCGCGTTCGTTCGCGGAGAAGGCGGGCGCGACGTCGAACATGACGCCGGAGAGGAACGTTCCGGCGATGCCGCCCAGGATCTGCGCGGCGAGGTAGGGGCCGAGGTCGCGCAGCGGCAGGCCGGTCCGCAGGCGCCGCCCAAGCACCCAGTCGGCGACCGACACCACGGGGTTCAGGTGGGCCCCCGAGACGGGACCGAGCACGAGGATGATGACGGCCAGCCCGAGAGCGGTGGCCAGACTGTTCTCGAGGAGTTGCAGACCGACATCGTCCGGCGAGAGGCGCTGCGCGGCGATGCCGGATCCGACGACCACCGTGACCAGCAGACCCGTGCCGACGAACTCCGCCGTCGCACGGCGAGCGAGGTGGGGCCGACGGGGCACGGTGGCGGATTCGGTGGGGGTCACGGCATCATCTTGACCTGCGAGTGATAGATCAGTCAATATTGAGGCAATGAACGTTGAGAAACATTCGCCCCTCGAGGATCGCGCTGCGCGGCACGCCGCCCTGGGAGATCCGTCGCGCTTGCGGATCGTGGATCTGCTGACGCTCGGCGACCTGTCCCCCTCGGAAATCCGTGCCAGTCTCGGCCTGCCGTCGAATCTCGTCGCGCACCACCTCAACGTCCTCGAGTCGGTCGGAATGGTCGAGCGCTCCCGCTCGGAGGCCGACCGCCGTCGCAGTTACGTGCGCCTCACAGAAGCGGCGCTGGACGACCTGGCCCCCGGCAGGACGGAACGCGCGCACCGGGTGGTCTTCGTCTGCACCGCGAACTCGGCCCGGTCTCAGCTCGCGGCAGCCCTCTGGGCCACCCACAGCACGATCCCCGCGGCTTCGGCGGGCACCCATCCCGCCGACCGGGTCGCCCCCGGAGCAGTGGCGGCCGCCGAGCGCCACGCGCTCGCCCTCTCCACCGGATCGCCGCGAGAGCTGGGCTCCGTCCTCACCGACTCCGACTTCGTCATCACCGTCTGCGACATGGCGCACGAGGAGATCGGAGTGGCCGGCGACCTGCACTGGTCGATCCCCGACCCGGTGCGCACCGGAACCGACGAGGCGTTCGACTCCGCCTACGACGAGCTGGAGCGCCGAATCACCGAACTCGCCCCTCGACTCACCGCCCCCTGATCACCGAAGGAACGCCCGTGAGCACCGCCACCGCCCCCACCGTCCTGTTCATCTGCCAGCACAACGCCGGCCGCTCCCAACTCGGTGCGGCGCTTCTGGAGCACCTTGCCGGTGATCGCTTCGCCGCCACCTCCGCGGGCCTCGCCCCCGCCGAGGAGGTCAATCCCGCCGTCGCGGCCACCGTCGCCGAGCTGGGGATGGACATCACCGATCGCGTGCCCCGCCACGTCACCGAGCAAGACCTCGACACCGCCGACGTGGTCGTGCTGATGAAGCCGGGCCTCGCCCTCCCCTCGATCCCGCGCGGCGAGGTGCTGGAGTGGTCGTTCCCCAACCCTGAATCCTGGGACGCCGATGCGGTGCGCCCCCTTCGGGAAGCCGTCGCCGAGAAGATCCGGAGCACGCTGCTCGCGCGCTGACGCACCGGCATCCGCCCCTCCCCCTGCGCGCGAGGGATGCCACGGCCCCGACGCGCCGCCCGACCGATGCAGAACAGCACAGGGATGCCACGGCCCCAATGCTCAGCCGAGCAGCGCCACCGTCCGGACGGTGAGGGCGCGCGGGTCGGAGTCCTCCAGCCGTGCAGTGCCGAGCGTGCGCGCGGCGCGCAGCACGAAGCGGGCCGCGATGGCCCGCTCGGGCTCGGGCAGGGTTTGGATGTCGGCGACCTTCGAGAACCCGACGATGCGCCGCACGGCTTTCGCCGCGCCGTAGATCGCGGCATCCGAGCGGATCTGCGCGAGCGTGTGCTCGAGCACCTCGTCGTCGTACACGCGGGGGTCGACGCGATCGGGCCACCGGCGGCGGAACTCGGCCTCGAATGCGTCCACGAGCTCGACCGGCAGCGTCAGCAACCGCTCGGCGTCCTCACCACGCCCGAGCACCTGCGCCCGGGCGGCGGCGATGACGAGGTTCGCCCACACGGCTCCGAGGTCGAAGCCGGTGGGGCCGTACGTGCCGAACTCCGAGTCGAACGCGCGCACCGACTCGCCCTCGGCCCGCACGAACACCGACCCGGTGTGCAGGTCGCCGTGCAGCAGGCTCTGCGTGCTCTCCTGGAACCGCTGCTTGGCCAGCCCGATCTCGCGCACGAACGTGCGATCGGCGCGCAACTCCCGTACGTCGTCGTCGTTAGCCGACAGCCAACCGTTGTGCTCGTGGTCGACATAGGGCTCGGTGAAGACGAGGTCCTCGGTGATCTCGCTCAGCTCGGGATTGGTCGCCGCGGCGATCGCGCGCCGACGCTCCGGCCCCGGAGTGCCGAAGACGCTCGTCGCGAAACCGACGGCGCCCACGTAGGAACCCAACTGCGCCGCCGCGTACTCGTGCAGCCGGCCGGCGATGAGCTCGCCGCGCCAGACGGCGTGGTCGCTGAGGTCCTCGATCGACAGGGCGAGGGCCTCGGCGTCGAAGCCGTGGAACGCCGGCACGTGGGCCGGGTCGATCCGCTCGTGCACCCCGAGGACGACGGCCTCTCGGGCGGCCCGTTCGCGCGTCAGCGGCCACGAGGGGTCGACGCGCACGTGCGGCAGCGACTGCTTCACGACGACGCCGTTGCCCGCGGCATCCTTCACGATGAAGACGAGATTCAGGTTGCCGTCGCCGACCTCGACGACCGAGACGATGGATGCCGGATCGACCGGCCCAGACAGGTGAGGGCGGGCAGCCAGATACGCGGGGACCGTGGCGACGGTCAGCTGATCGGTGAGGAGAGTCATGATGCGGTGGTGCTCCCGGCGACGATGGTGGTCTTGCGACGGCGGAACGTGAAGCTGAACAGCAGGGCCACGAGCAGAACGAGGCCCTTCCCGAAGTCCTGGATGTAGTACGGCAGGCCCATCATCGAGAACCCGGTCACCATGACGGCGACGAGCACGGCCCCGAGGGCCGTCCCCCACGCGTTCGGACGCCCGATCCCGAGCACCGAGACGCCCACGAGTGCGACGGCCACGGCGTCCAGCAGCAGGCTGTTGCCCGCCGAGACATCGCCCTGACCGATCCGGGCGGCCAGCACGAGTCCGGCGATGGATGCGAGGATGCCGCAGCCGATGTACGCCGCTGCCCGGTACGCACGGACGCGGACCCCGGCGAGCCGGGCGGCCTCGGGGTTCGAGCCGACGGCGGCGAGAGCACGGCCCCAACGGGTGCGGTCCAGCACGAACCACAGCACGACCGTGAGTCCGAGGAAGAGGACGACCGGCACCGAGATCGGGCCGATGAAGCCGCGGTCGAACCACAGGAAGTCCGGGGTGAAGCGGCCCGGGGCGGTGGTGCCGTCGTCGAGGGTCATCTGCGACGAGATCGACTTGCCGTCGACGATGATGAGCTTGAGCCCCACGACGGTGAACATCGTCGCCAGGGTCGCCAGCAGGTCGGGGATGCGGGCGAACACGATCAGCGCCGCGTTGATCGCGCCGATCAGGGCACCGGACAACAGGACGACCCCGACCGCGATCCCGCCGACCTGGTTCGCGATGACCATGGTCCACGCGGCGATCGACACCGCGAAGCCGGCGTTCGCGCCGACCGAGAGGTCGAGTCCGCCGACGGTCATCGCGAGCGTGACGCCCAGACCGGCGATGCCGATCGGGGCGATGTACTTCAGCATCCCGACGAGGTTCTCCGGGGTCGCGAAGGCCGGCTGCGTGACGGCGAAGAACGCGATCAGCAGAACCGTGACGGCGACGAAGCCCCATTTCGCGATGGCATCCACGATCCGGGAGCCGGCGCTCGGACGCGCGGGCGCGGCGACGGAGGTCATGCGGTTTCCTTCCGATGGCCGGGGTCGTCCAGCAGCGCGGCGACGATGCGCGCCCGGTCGAGCACTCCGGCGGGGGTGTCCAAGACGATGCGCCCCGAGACGAGGACGACGATGCGGTCGGCGACGTCGAGGATCTCGTCGACGTCGCTGGAGAGCACGAGCACCGCGGCGCCCGCGGCGGCGCGGTCGCGGGCGGCGTCGCCGATGCGGCGGCGCGCGCCGATGTCGACACCGCGGAACGGCTCGTCGAGAACGGCGAGCCGCGGCCCAGTGCGCAGCCACCGGCCCACGACGACTTTCTGCTGGTTGCCGCCGGAGAGGTCGTCGACGCGCGTCTCCGCCGACGGGGCCACGACGCCGTAGGCGTCGATCACGTCCTCGGCGGCCGCGCGCTCGCGAGCGGGCGAGACGACGCCCCAGCGCGAGATCTGCCGGAGCACCGGGAGGCCCACGGTCCGGCCGATCGACCACCCGGGCTGGATGCCCTGCCGCTGGCGATCCTCCGGGACGAGCACGACACCGGCGTCCTTGGCCGCCGCGGGCGAGGACGGGCGGTAGGGCGCACCGTCCAGACTCAACCGCGCGGCACCGACGGGCCGGACCCCGGCGATGAGCTCGGCGAGCTCGGTCTTGCCCGCACCCAGCAGTCCCAGGATGCCGGTCACCTGCCCCGAGGCGACGGACAGGTTCAGCGGTTCGCTGCCGGGCAGGAGCACGGCCTCGTCTACCGCGAGCACCTCTCGCCCGGCGGGAAGCGGCTCGGTGACGTGCTGCTGCAGTTCGGTGGGGACGCCCAGCATGGCCTCCAGCGCCGCGTGCCAGTCGAAGGGGCGGCCGGCCTCGAGTTCGAGCCGTCCGTCGCGGAGCACCACGATGCGGTCCGCGAGGCGCTCGATCTCGCCGAACCGGTGGCTGACGAACAGGATCGACAGGCCCTCGTCGCGCAGGACCCGCAGCACGGCGAAGAGGCGATCCGCCTCGGAGGCGGTGAGGGCCGACGTCGGCTCGTCGAGGATCAGCAGGCGCGGGGTCGAGCGGAGGGCCCGGGCGAGCACGAGCAGCTGAGCGTCGGACGTGCCCAGGCGGGCGGCATCCGCTCGCAAGACCTCGTCGGACCACGACAGTCCCAGGCGCCCGAGCGCCGCGCGGGCGACGCGCTCGGACTCCGCGCGGCGGACGAGCCGGTGGCCCCCGGTCGCGAGATCGGTGAGGGCGAGGTTGTCGGCGACGCTGAGCCCCGGCGCGATGCCGTCGGCGATGCGCTGGTGCACGGTCTCGATGCCGGCGCGGCGGGCGCGTGCGGGGGAACCCAGACGCTGGGTCGAGCCCGCGACGGCGATCTCGCCGGTGTACGCGGCGTTGGCGCCGGAGATCGCCCCGATGAGCGTGGACTTGCCGGCGCCGTTGGTGCCGAGGAGCGCCGTGATGCTCCCCGGGAACAGATCGAGGGAGACGTCGCGGAGGACCTGATTGGTGCCGAACCGCACGCCGACGCCGCTCAGGCGGACGACGGGGGCGTCGTCGGCCTGAGCGGCGTGCCAGAGGGGTGACGTCATCCGGAGACGGCGGGCAGCCAGTCGGCGACCACCGTGTCGCTCAGCAGCAGCGACGGCTCGGCCTCGCGCAGCTGGGCGACGTTGGTGATGCCCTTCTCGATGAGGAAGTCACGGGTGATCGTGACGGCCGGGAACTGCACGGCGTCCTCGGTGAGCTCGCCGGTCAGCTTCAGCGCGAGCGCGCGCACGACGCCGGCGCCGACGGCCGACGGGTCCGTCGCGCTCGTGGCCACCCACGGGCTGCCCTCGGCGGTGATGACCTCGATGTCGGCGTTGGAGATGTCGATGCCGTAGACCTTGACCTTGTCCTGCAGGTTGTTCTGCAGCACGGCCTGGACGACGCCCTTGGTGATCTCGTCGTACGGGGCGAAGATCGCCTGCACGCCCGGGTTCGCCTTGAGCGCCGCGTCGACGAGCGGGATGTTGTCCGTCGCGGTCGACTCGGTCACCTTGCCGGTGAAGAAGAGCTGGTCGAGACCGTTCTTCGCGACGACCTCGTCCCACACCTTCTTGCGGCGGTCGAGCGGCGCGAAGCCCTCGGCGCTGACGAGTCCGACCTTCGCGCCCTCTCCGTTGTCCTCGACGAGCTGGTCGAGGACGCCCTGCGCCATCGAGGCATCCGACTGCGAGGTCACGACGACGCCGTCGGTGTTCTCCAGGGCCAGGTCGTACACGACGACCGGGATGCCGGCATCCACCGCTTCGCGGACGCGCGGCTCGATGGTGTCCGTCTGACCGTGGTCGACGATGATCGCGTCGGGCTTGGCGGCGATCGCCTGCTCGAGGTCGGAGGCCTGCTTGGCGTTGTCGTTGCGCGCGTCGTACACCGTGAGGTCGATGTTGATCGCGGCGGCCTGCGCCTTGGCGCCCGCGGTCCAGGCGGTGAAGAAGTCACCCGCGCCGGACTGCTGCACGAGGGCGACCTTCAGCGGTTCGCCGTCGAACGGGGCGGGGAGGTTCTCGACCTTTTGGACGGGGGCAGCGGATGCCGCGGGTGCAGCGGTGTTCTGCTGCGCGCAGCCGGTGAGGGCGAGGGCGGCGATGCCGGCGGTGGCGACGAGCGCCGCCCAGCGGTGGGAGCGAACGGACACGGGGTCCCCTTCGGAAGGAGTCGGGTGCGGAGGGCCGCGGCGGGTGCTGTGGTGCGGCGACCGTCGAGCAGTCAAGCAGTGGTGCCCCGCAGGAACCCTTCGAGGTTGCGCTTTGTTACGGGTCATCCACCTCGGAACACCCACGGAACCCGCGGCGGGCGAGACAATCGAGGCATCCCGACCGCATTCGTCCGAGAGGAGGAGCCGTGACGCTCCTGACCGTCTGGAAAGAGACCGACCCGACCAGCCCCGTCCTCGAGACGACCGACGAGGACGAGATCCGTGCCGCCCTCGCCGAGCTCGGCGCCCGCTTCTCCCGCTGGGACGTGCACGAGATCGCCTCGGACGCCGTCCTCGACGACGTCCTCGCGCTGTACGCCGAGCAGGTCGAGAAGGTCAAGCAGGACGAGGGATACACCCTGGTCGACATCGTGGGCCTGTCGCCCGAGCAGGAGAACTACGACGAGGTCAAGGTCGCCTCGCGCGAGCGCTTCCTGTCCGAGCACCGCCACGACGACGACGAGGACCGCTTTTTCGCCAAGGGTGCCGGGGTGTTCTACCTGCACGTGAACGGCAAGGTCCACGCGCTCTACTGCGAAGCGGGCGACCTCGTCTCGGTGCCGGCCAACACCACGCACTGGTTCGACATGGGTACGAATCCCGAGTTCGTCAGCATCCGCTTCTTCCACGACGACGACGGCTGGGTCGGCCACTTCACCGGCAACCCCATCGCCGAGACGTTCGCGACCTTCGACGAGCTGCACGCCCGCCGGGCTCAGCTGGCCTGACGCCGCGTTCGCTCCGTTCGGGGCGCGATTCGCCGTTCGGGGCGCGATTCCCCCGCCCCACGCGGAGGATCGCGCCCCGAACGCGTTTCAGCCGACCCGCCGCAGGGCCAGCGCGGCCCACGCGATGGGTGGAAGCGTCACGCGCAGGATGCCGCCCTCGACCCGCGCCCCCTCGAGCGGTCGGAGCCGCACCCGGTCGGGATGCTCGAGCGTGTTGCTGGCGTACGGGTCGTCGTCGTGGAGCAGGTGCGTCTCCACCAGCTCGACGTTCCCGAAGCCCGTGACGTCGATCGCGACGTCGACGGCCTCGTGCCGTCCGCGGTGCACCAGGAAGACCGCGGCGTCGCCCGTGTCGGCATCGTGGGTGGCGACGGCATCCACCGCCGGGACCGTGCCGTGCTTCGCCGTGTCGATCGTGCCCGCCTCGACCTGGACGCGGAGGGCCTCGCCCCGCGCGAGCCGCGACGTGATCGAGAACGGGTAGAACGTCGTCTGCCGCCACGCGGGTCCGCCGGGTTCGGTCATGATCGGTGCGATCACGTTGACGAGTTGGGCGAGAGAGGCGGATGCCACTCGGTCGGCGTGCGCGAGCAGCGAGATCATGAGGCTGCCGAAGACCACGGCATCCACCGCCGAGTACACGTCCTCGAGCAGGCGTGGAGCCACGGGCCAGTCGTCGATCGCCGTGGGCTTCTCGGACGCGACGCGGTCGATGTACCAGACGTTCCACTCGTCGAACGAGATGTCGATGCGCTTGTCGGAGCCCTTCACCGCCCCGACGTGATCGGCGGTCGCGACGACCGCCTCGATGAACCGGTCGGTGTCGACCGCGGATGCCAGGAACGAGTCGATGTCGCCGTCGTGCTCCTGGTAGTAGGCGTGGCACGAGATCATGTCGACGTCGTCGTACGTGTGGGTGAGCACGACGCGCTCCCACTCGCCGAACGTCGGCATCTGCGCGCCCGACGATCCGCACACGACGAGCTCGATCGAGGGGTCGAGCTGGCGCATGCCCTTCGCGGTCCGGGCGGCGAGCTTGCCGTAGTCGTCAGCCGAGCGGTGACCGAGCTGCCACGGCCCGTCCATCTCGTTGCCGAGGCACCACACGCGCACGTCGAACGGGACCTCGCGGCCGTTGTCGATGCGCCGCTGCGACAGCGTCGTGCCGCCGGGGAGGTTGCTGTACTCGAGCAGGTCGATGGCCTCGAGCGTGCCGCGCGTGCCGAGGTTCACGGCGAGCATGAGCTCGCTGCCGGCCTTGTCGAGCCAGTCGGCGAACTCGTGCAGGCCCACCTCGTTGGTCTCGGTGGAGTGCCAGGCGAGGTCGAGGCGGCGGGGGCGCTCGTCGCGCGGACCGACGCTGTCCTCCCAGCGGAAGCCCGAGACGAAGTTGCCGCCGGGGTACCGGATCATCGAGACGCCCAGCTCGCGCACGAGCTCGAGCACGTCGCGGCGGAACCCCTGCTCGTCGGCCTCGGGGTGGCCGGGTTCGTAGATGCCGTCGTAGACGTGGCGTCCGAGGTGCTCGACGAAGCCGCCGAACAGGCGACGTCGCACCGCCCCGATCGGGAATCGGGCGTCGACGGTCAGGCGTGCGGTGGTCATCATTGCTCCTCCGGTTCGCTCCGACGGTACCCGGTGCCACGCGCGGGCAAAAACGTTTTCGAAACCCGCGCCGCCCCGTGCCACGCCCGCGCCAGGCCCCGCACGCCGCCCGCGCCCCCAAAGCACACGATCCGGTCGAAAGCACCGGTTCGGAGCGCCCGGAACGTGCGCGCTCGCACGGATCGTGTGCTTTCGGCCGGGCGGGCACGCGGCCGGGCGGGGACACCGGCGCCGCGTCAGATGACCTCGGCGCTCCAGGGGTCGCGGAGGCCGAAGCGGAACGCCTCGATCGACACGGCCTGCTCTCGCAGGAACGGCAGCAGCTCGATGCGGCCGGCCGTGGTCACCTCGCCCGCGTAGACCGTCACGGCGGGGTCGCCGCCGATGGTCTCGGCCAGGGCCGCGCGGAGGGCGTCGACGGATGCCGGCGTACCGACGAGTCGCACGCGCGAGGGACGCGGTTCGGCCGGGGCGGCGTCGACCGCCGCGAGGTCGTCGGTCGGGTCGGCATCCGGGATGCCACCCGACATCCGCTGCAGCCACTCGACGTCCGTCTCGACCGACACGGGCACCGCGCTCTCGCCCAGGAGGCGCCGCACGTCGCCCGGCAGCCCCACGGGCGTGCTCAGACGGAAGCGTGAACCGGACCGCACGGCAGCGACGAGCACGCGCAGCACCGCCTGCCAGGGTGCGTCCGCCGTGGCCCGCACCGCGACGTCGGCGGGACGGTACCGGAAGAGATTGCGCTCGAGGCCCAGATGCGAGGCGTCCTTGACCCTCCCGAACTCGCGGTCCCACGCGACGGCGTCCGACAGCGCACCCCGACGCAGCCATTCGAACGCGGCGTAATCGAGCGTGGGCTGAGCGGCCTCGATCAGCGACGAGATGCGCGTGTCGAGACCGCGCAGGTGCAGCGTCGACGACGCGGGGCCGCCCGACGACGGCCGCCATGCCCCCAGCGCCACGAGCCGGTTGGGTCCCCCCGACATCGTTCCGGGGCCGACGGCCGCGGCACCCCAGCCGCCCAGCGGCTCGCGCTGCACCGCGGCGCCCGTCGTGGAACGGTTCACCCGCAGCACGGCCGCGTCGACGGTGTCGAGCCACAGCTCCAGATCGGCCGCGTCGCGCGTGTGCAGCCCGGCGACGAAGCCCGACCCCACGACGTTCTGGAGCTCGATCGCGCGGGCCAGAGTGGGGGCGTGCAGGATGCCGAGCACCGGCGCGGCGACGCCGCTCTGGGTCAGGGGCGACCCCGCGTTCACGCCCGTGCGCACGCCCGGGGTCCAGAAACGACCGGCTGTCTCGGGCCCGAGGTCGAGTTCTCGCGGCTCGACGAGCCACCGCTCGCCGTCGGCCAGAACGGTCAGTGCCCGGCGGACATCGCCCGCGGGTTCCTCGACGAGCGGCCCGACGTCGGACAGCGGGTCGTCGGCGGGTCCGACCCGCAGCGACCCGACGGCATCCTTGAGCTGAGCGAGGAACCGGGCCGACCGCGCCACCGCGCCGACGAGGATGACCAGCGAGGTCGCGGTCGCCGCCTGACCCGCCCGCGCGAACGCGCCCTCGACGATGTCCGCGACCGCGCGGTCGAGATCGGCCGAGGGCGCGACGATCACGGCGTTGCGGCCGGCCGTCAGTGCCTGCACCGGCAGGTCGGGGCGCCACTGGAGGAACCTCTCTGCGGTCGCGCGTGCTCCCGCGAGCAGGACGCGATCGACGCCGGGGTGCACGACGAGAGCCCGACCGGATGCCTCTTCGTTCAGGTCGACGTAGGCGAGCGCGTCGCGCGGGACACCCGCCGCCCACAGCGCCTCGGCGACGACGGCTCCCGCCCGTCGGGCCCGCGGCGACGGTGTCAGTACGACGCTCGACCCGGCGGCGAGCGCCGCGAGGGTCTCGGCGGCGCACAGCCCGACGGACGAGTTCCACCGCGGGGCGACGACGGTCACCCGGTCGGGCACGAACACCGCGCCGGCCACGCGGTCGAGTTCTTTCGCCGTCGCGGCATAGTAGGCGGCCGCGTCCACGGCGACGTCGACCTCGGCGTCGGCTTCGGCGAACAGCGCCCCACCCTCGGACACGAGGACTTCGACCAGCTCGGCGCGCCGTTCGGCGAGCGAACGGGAGGCCGCCTCGATCACGGCGGCGCGATCGGTCGCGGCCCGGCTCCCCCACTCGTCGGAGGCCTCCCGGACACGGGCGACCACCGCGTCGAGGCCCGCCGCGTCATCGACGCGACCGGCTGCCGCGGTCGCATCACCGGCGGTGGATCCGGGAACCGCGGCGAGGACGTCGTGGGCCCATGCCCGGTCCTCCGGGACGCTCGGGTCGGCTTCGGCGGCATTGCGGAAGCCCGGCGCCGCACCGGAGAGCTCCGCGGTCTCACGGACCGAGAACACCGCCGTGTCGACGAACGCCTGCCCGCCGAAGAGCATCTGCTGCACGTCGGGTCGGAGCGCGGAGGTGTCGCCGGGCGCGGCGTCGCGGGCGATGCCGAGGACCGCTTGCGTGAGGCCGGGCTCGGCGGCATCGTCGGCGGCGGGCTCGCGCAGGATCGGCGGTGTCGGGGCCACACCCCGGTGCGGCGGGCGCGGCGGGACGGGCGCCGCGTCGGGCACGGCGAGGGCGGCGGCGATGCGGGCCTCGACCTCGCCGTCGTCGGACGGGTTCCGATCGGCGACGCGCACGGCCAGGGTCGCCACGACGGCATCGGCGTCGTCGGGGTGGACCACCGGGGCGAGGACCGCATGGGGCCCGTCGATGCCCCACCCCGTGCCGAGCGGCAGCGCGAGGTCGATCGCGGCGTCCGCCGACTCCGCGAGCGTTCGGACGATCGCCGCGCGTACCGGGTCGACGGTCGCGAACTCGACCCGCAGCCCCTCCGTCGCACGACGGCCGAGCGCCTCCCGGACGGTCGCGACGGCGAGCGCGTCCCGGTCGGTGGTCGCGGTGACCGCGGGAGCGGGCCAGCCGTGCCGTGCCGCCCGCAGGGCGTCGTCGGTGGGGGGCACGGCGTCGTCGAGTCGCACCGCGAGCGGCGCTCCGCCTTCCGCCACTCGAACGCGTGCCCACGCGGCGAGCTCCCGGAGCGCGCCGAGCGACTCGGGGACGCTGACGGGCAGCGCGATCCCGGCGGGGGCGTCGTGCAGGCGCGGCTCCTCCCGCACGCGGATGAGGACGGCGACGGTGAGGTCGAGATCGTCGCGTCCCTCGACGACGAGCGTGACGCGCGTGCCCGAGCCGACGGCATCCAGGAAGAGCGGCAGGAGTCGCTCGGCGGCATGCTCGACGTCGGCCTCGAAGGCCCACCGCGACAGTCCGCTCACCACGTCGCGGATGGCGACGGAGATGCGGTCCACGTCCTCGCGGGCGACGAGGGCGCGGATGCCGTCGAAGCGGTGCCGGGCAGCCGTCTCGCCGCGCACGGCCGGGGCGACGAGCCGGAGGTCGGGGGTGACCTCGTCGGCGCGAAGGGAGGCGAGCCCGGGGCCGAGGCGGTCGCTGCGCGCGTCGAGGGAGAGGCGGGACACCGTGTCGGCGAGCGCTCGG
Organism: Microbacterium canaveralium; assembly: GCF_047238045.1. Taxonomy (NCBI): domain Bacteria; kingdom Bacillati; phylum Actinomycetota; class Actinomycetes; order Micrococcales; family Microbacteriaceae; genus Microbacterium; species Microbacterium canaveralium. The sequence continues at coordinate 3,054,314 of NZ_JBDFMA010000003.1, forward strand.
CGGGCCAGCGGCACGGCCGGGGCGGGGAGAACGGGCGCGATCGCACCGCCGAGCTGGAGGGCGCTGCGCACCACCCACGGCAGCGCGGAGGGGACGTCGGCAGCGAGCCGGTGCAGGGCGGCGGCGGGGGCGGTCGTTCCCTCCGGACGCAGGATGCCGTCAGCGGCCCGCGCGAGGAAGCGTGCGGCGTCGGGCGACGCGAACGGCGAGGGAGTTGGGGAGACCGTCTCGGCGAACGTCGCGGCCAGCGCGACCGCGCGCTCGACCGCGTCGCCGGAGAGCAGGGAACCGTGCGCGTGCGGGTCGTTCTCGCTCATGCTCCACAGCCTAGGCACCGCGCTCGCGCGGCCGCGGCGGCCCCGCCGCACGGCACGGAATCGACACGCGGGCGAGGAGGCGCCGCCGACCGTGACACCGGATTCCGCATCGCGATACGCGGGGGTGCTTCCTTTCGCTACTGTCGACTCGCCCCGACCACTGGAGATCGCCATGGCTCAGACCTTCACCGACATGCCGCTGGACCTGCTGCACGAGTACCGCCCCGAGCTCCTCGAGCCGGAGGGACTGGATGCCTTCTGGACCGAGACCCTGGCCGAGGCGCGCGCCGCCGCTCGCCCCGCGACCCTCACTCCCGTGGCGGGTCCGGTGCGCGCGCTGTCGGTGCACGACCTGACCTTCACCGGATACGCCGGCGACGAGATCCGCGGATGGGTCGTTCGCCCGCACGGCGACGAACCGCTGCCGGCGGTCGTGGAGTTCATCGGCTACGGCGGTGGCCGGGGTCTGCCCGGCGACAAGATCGCCTGGGCGGCAGCCGGATACGTCCACGTCATCATGGACACGCGCGGTCAGGGTTCGACCTGGAGCATCGGCGACACCCCCGACCCGCACGGGTCCACCGCCGCCTACCCCGGCGTCATGACCCGCGGCATCCACGATCCCCGCGAGTACTACTACCGCCGCCTGTACACCGACGCCGCTCGCCTGGTCGACGTCGTGCGCGAGCTGCCGGGAGTGGATGCCACCCGCGTCGCGGTCACCGGCGGCAGCCAGGGCGGCGCGCTGTCGATCGCCGCGGCGGCACTGTCGGGCGACCGCGTGGCCGCGGTCATGCCGGACGTGCCGTTCCTGTGCGACATCCCGAACGCGATCGTGCGCACGCCCTCCGCGCCGTTCACCGAGGTCACGCGCTGGCTCTCGATCCACCGCGACGACACGGCGGCAGCCCTGCACACGCTGTCCCACATCGACGGGGCGATCCTCGCCCGACGCATTCAGGTTCCCGCGTTCTTCTCCGTCGCCCTGATGGATGACATCGTGCTGCCGTCCGGCGTCTTCGCGGCGTTCCACGCCCTGGCATCCGAGGATGCGGCGATCGAGGTGTACCCCTACAACGGCCACGAGGGCGGCGGAAGCCGGCACTGGGCGCGCCAGGTCGCGTGGCTCGACGCGCGCTTCGGGCTCTCGGGCTGACGCCCGAGCCGCGCGAGTCGCCACGATTTGTCGCCTGGCCGGGGTCCGAGGCGACAAATCGTGGCGACTCACGCAGCAGAAGGCTCAGCGCCAGTCGCTCGGCGCGGGCCGCTTCGTCGAGGGGAGGGCGGAGGCCGCCGCCCAGTCGTGCACCCACGGTTCGACGTCGGGCACGCCCTCGGGGCGTTCGATCGCGGCGAAGAGTTCCTCGTGGGGCACGGTGCCGCCCGAGCGGCGCAGGATGCGGGCCCGGATGATCGCGCGCGCGAAGATCTCGCCGTCGACCACGGCGCGGTGCTCGAGGTAGACGGCGCGGTCGTCGTGGCCGAGCATGCGCGTCTCGAGCTCGAACCGCTGCCACAGCTCCAGCGACCGGCGGAAGGTGATCGTCTCGGCCGCGACGACCGCGTACCACCCGTGCGCTTTCATCGCCCCGGCGATCCCGGTGCGCGTGAGCAGGTCCCACCGCCCCAGATCGAACAGCGACAGGTACCGCCCGTTGTTCAGGTGGCGCAGCAGGTCGATGTCGGTCGGGAGGACGCGCACGCGCATCCGTCCGATCGTGTTCGGGTCGATGGGCCCTTCGCGGCGCAGACGACGCCGCGCGCGGAGGAGGACGAGGAGGGTGCGCCAGAGGACGTTCACGAGCCGCGAGCGTAGTGATTCGCCTACGACTCGGCGATTCCTTTGTGCACAGCAGACAACGCGAGCGGCTCGGGCGGCCGTGGTGGGTACACCCAGGCCACCAGGACGACCGACACAATCATCAGCAGGAACCACGACGACAGCTTCGACGCGTCGACCGGATGCCATCCGCCCACCTGCGAGGGGTAGAGCCAGGCACCCGCGTAGGTCGCGATGTTCTCGGCGAGCCAGATGAACACCGCGACCCCGGCGAAGGCGAGGAGAAGCGGCATCCGGAACGTTCCGCGGAAGAAACGGAAGTGCATCGTCGTGCGCCACCAGAGCGCGACGACAGCGAGCATGAGCACCCACCGCAGGTCGACGATCCAGTGGTGGGTGAAGAAGTTGGCGTAGATCGCGGCGGCCGCGACCGCCGTGACCCACCGCCGCGGGTAGCGCGAGAACCGCAGGTCGAACAACCGGTAGACCCGCACCATGTAGCTGCCGACCGCGGCATACATGAAGCCGCTGTAGAGCGGGACGCCGCCGAGCCGCAGGACGCCGTCCGCCGCGTACATCCAGGACCCGACGTCGGTCTTGAACAGTTCCATCACCGTGCCGACCACGTGGAACAGCACGATGACGCGGAGCTCGCGCAGCGTCTCGAGGCGGCCGACGACCATCGCCACCTGGATCGCGACGGCGGCGATCGTGACCGCGTCGTTGCGGGCGAGCACCGCGTCGTCGGGGTACCAGAGCTTCGCCGCGAGAACGACCGCGAGGAAGGCCGCGCCGAACACGCACGCCCACGCCTGCTTGAGCACGAACACCGCGAACTCGACGAGGCGCGCCCGTGCTCCCGTCGCGGGAGCGGAGCGCAGCAGCCGGTTCGCGAACGCGTCGATGCGAGCCTCGACCGACGTCAGGGCGGGGCGCGCGATCATGCCCGGGATCGTGGCACGCGAGTCTGGCAGGATGCCCCGCCCTAGCGCATCGCGGGGTCGTCGACGTTCGATTTCCCGGTCGCGGAACGTCCGCGTAGAGTCGCGCCATGACTGCGGAACCCCGAACCGACATCGTCGTCCGTCCGGTGCGCGATGTGGATGCCGAGGCCCTCGGCCGCGTGCACGCGACGTGCTGGCACGAAACGTACGACCACCTCATTAGCACCGCCGCGCTCGAAGCGGTCTCCCCCAAGCGCATGGCCGAGCTGTGGACCCACTGGGCCTCTCAGGGCGAGGACTACCGGATGCGCGCGGCGCTCGTCGACGGCGAGATCGTCGGCTTCGTCGGCTCCGGCCCGGCCCGCGAGGACGACGCCCCCCGCGCGCGCGAGCTGTACTTCATCTACCTGCTCGACGCCTACCACGGGACGGGAATCGGCCAGCAGCTCTTCGACGCCGCCGTCGACGAGGGCGAAGAGCTCTACCTGTGGGTCGCCGAGGACAACCCCCGCGCCCACCGCTTCTACGCCCGCAACGGGTTCTCCCTCGACGGCGCGTCGCACGTGGAGCCGTTCCTCGGTGAGGAGCTCACCGAGGTGCGTTTCGTCCGCTGACGTGCTGCAGATCTGGGCCCTGGAGGGCATCGGCGAGATCGCGCCGGGCGCCGACCTCGTCACCGTGATCCGGGCGGCGATCGACGCCGACTCTCGCGACGGCTCCGATCTGCGTGACGGCGACATCGTCGTCATCACCAGCAAGATCGTGTCGAAGGCCGAGGGCCGCATCCTCCGTGCCGACGACCGCGAGGACGCGATCACCCGCGAGACCGTCCGGCTCGTGGCATCCCGCACTTCCCCGGCGGGACACGTGACGCGCATCGTCGAGAACCGTCTCGGGATCGTCTCGGCCGCCGCGGGCGTCGACGCCAGCAACACCCCCGAGGGAACCGTGCTGCTGCTGCCCGAAGACCCCGACGCGTCCGCGCGTCGCATCGCCGAGGGGCTCCGCGCGGCCGGCCCCCGTGTCGGCGTGCTCATCACCGACACCCTCGGCCGAGCCTGGCGCGAAGGTCAGACCGACCACGCGATCGGCGCCGCGGGCGTGCACGTGTTCGAGGACCTGCGCGGGACGGTGGATGCCGAGGGCCGCCCGCTCATGGTGACGCTGCCGTGCGTGGCCGACGAGATCGCCGGTGCCACCGACCTCGTGAAGGGGAAGGCCGCCCGCCTCCCCGTCGCCGTCGTGCGCGGGCGCGCCGACCTCGTCGGCGACCTCGACCTGCCCGGAGCGCGCTCGATCGTGCGCCCGGCCGAGCGCGACATGTTCGCCCTCGGCTCCGACGAGGCCTACGCCGCCGGCTTCGCGGCGGGCCGAGCCGCCGACTGACCCGCCACTGACCCGCGTCCGTCGGGGCGGCGTCGCTGCTGCACCCCCCTCGTCCCACTTCTGGCGGTGCGTGTCCCACTTATGGTCACTCCCACCGCCTCCAAGCAGCCATAAGTGGGACGAGGTTCAGCGGTGCGGGGGCTCCACACCCACCGCACGCCACCCCGCACCGCCCAGCACCACCCCTCGCCGCCCAGCACCGCCCCTCGCCGCCCCGCACCGCCCCTCGCAGCGGCAGTGCACCTCGTCCCACTTCTGGCGGTGCGTGTCCCACTTATGGTCACTCCCACCGCCTCCAAGCAGCCATAAGTGGGACGAGGTTCAGCGGGGCGGGGGGTCAGCGGACGCCGCGCGCGGCCAGGGCCTCGCCGAGCTGGTCGGCGTGTCGAAGCGACAGCACGACGAACGGCACCACGCCCGCGCGCAGCGACGGGCGGACGCCCCGCGCGCGCTGCGCCTCGCGCACCTCGGCGGCGAGCCGCGCGAGGACGGGGATCGTCGTGATCGTCACCGCGAGGAGCAGCGCTGCGCGCTCGGCATCCATCCCGATCCGGCGGAGCGGACCGAGGCCGCGCTCGAGGGCGTCGAGCATGTCGTCCACGCGCGTCGTGAGGGGCAGCAGCGCCGCGACGAGAAGAGCAGCCGTAACGCGCGCGGTGTTGGCCAGGGCGGGCTCGGGACCGAGGAAGAGCAGCTGGCCGATCGCGGTGACCGCGATGATCCAGCGAAGACCCCAGACCTGTCGACCGAGCTCACGCAGGCCGACTCCCGAGACCAGGTAGGCCGCGAGCACCGCGCCGGCGCACACCGCCGCCGCCCACGCGACCGTCGGCAGGGCGGCGAGCGCGACCGCCGCGACGGCGAGCAACAGCATCTTCGGCCCCGCGGGCAGGCGGTGCAGGATGCCGTCACCCGGACGGTAGAGGCTCAGCACGCCAGGGCCCGCTCGTAGGTGTCGACGACCTCGGATGCCACACCCGCCGCGGTCACGCGCCCGTCGGTGAAGAGCACGGCGGCGTCGCACCGCCGCGCCAGGCCGAGATCGTGGGTGACGAGGACGAGCGCGTGGCCGGTGTCGGCGAGAAGGTGGTCGGCGACGCGGCGAGCGTTGCGCCCGTCGAGGAAGGCCGTCGGCTCATCGGCCACCACGAGGTCGGGCTCTCGCACGAACGCACCGCACAGCGCGAGCAATTGCTTCTGTCCGCCGGAGAGGTCGTGCGCGGGCCGCTCGGCGAGATCGGTGAGCCCGAACCGGTCGAGGGCGCGGGCGACCCGCTCCGCGCGCTCCGCCCTGGGCAGGCGCTCGGGGCGGAGCGAGAAGGCGACGTCCTCCGACACCACCGGCATGACGATCTGCGCGTCGGGATTGCTCAGCACGAGGGCCACGCGGCGGCGGTGCTCGGAGGCATCCCGATCCGGATCGAGTCCGAGCACCCGCACGTCGCCGGTGTCGCGGCGGACGAGACCGGCGAGCACGCGAGCGAACGTCGACTTCCCCGAGCCGTTGTCGCCGATCACCGCGATCGTGCGGACCTCGAGATCGAGGGTCACGCCGCGCAGGACCTCGCGCCCGTCGAGGCGCACGCCCACATCACGACAGTGAAGGATCACGCGTGGACGGGCTCCTCGACCGGCGCCGCTCGCCACTGCCGACGGAATCCGCGCGGGTACGCACGCACGAGGAGCGTCACGACGATCGTCGCGATCGCGGCCTTCAGCAGATCGCCGGGCAGGAAGATGAGGCTCGCCAGGACGGTGTCTCCGAGCGGCAGGCGCGTCACGAGGCTCTGCACGGGGATGCCGAGCGCGTAGATCGCCACGACACCGCCGGCGACCATCGCGATCGCGGTGCGCCACCAGACCGGGCGTCGATTGCCCGCGTGGACGATGAGTCCGACCACGATCGCTCCCAAGATCCAGCCGAGCGCGTATCCCGCAGTCGGCCCGACGAACACCGCGAACCCGCCGCGGCCGCCCGCCAGCAGCGGAAGCCCGACGGCAACGAGCACGAGGAGGACCGTGACTGACAGCGCGCCGAGCCACGGCCCGAGGATCGCGCCGGCGAGCATGACGCCCAGGGTCTGCGCGGTGATGGGCACACCGCCGAACACCGGGAAGCTGCCCGGCAGACCCAGGACCGCGATGAAGGCGGCGAGCACGGCCACGCGGGCGAGATCGGTGGCATCCGGAGCGCGGAAGCGGGAGGGGGAGGTCATGTCGATCCTTACCTGAACGGTGTTCACCTGAACGGCGTTCACTATACTCATATCCGTGACGCCCCCCGCACGCCCTCGCGGCCACTCCGCCGACGACGTCGCTCGTGCGGCGTTGCGGATCCTCGACGACGACGGGCTCGCCGACCTCACGATGCGCCGTCTCGCGACGCGGCTCGACGTCCAGCCGAGCGCGTTGTACTGGCACTTCCCCAACAAGCAGTCGCTCCTCGCCGAACTGTCCGACCGGATCGTCGGGCAAGCGGCATCCCTCGTGCGCGGATCCGGCGTCGTCGCCGAAGCCCGCGCCCTGCGCGGCGCGTTGCTCGCCTACCGCGACGGAGCCGAGGTCGTCTCGAGCACGCTCGCGCTCGGCCTCGGCTCGACCACCGCCCTGGATCGCCTCGCCGCCGCCGTGACCGCTCAGGGCTTCTCCCCCGAGGTCGCGACCCGTGCCGCGACGACCCTGCTGCACTTCGTCCTCGGCCACGTCTGGCACGAGCAGCAACGCCTGCAGTACGACAGCGTCGGCGTCGTCGCCCCCGGCGCGGCGCACGTCCCCGATGCCGACTTCGCGTTCGGTGTCGAGCTCATCCACCGCGGCCTGCACGCCGCGGCCGCTGCACGGCCGGCGTAGCGCGCGCCCGGGTAGGCGCCGCGGGCCCGCGCGCCGGCGTGGGCGCCGCGGGCGCGCGCCGGCGTGGCCGCCACGGGGCGACGCGCGCTCAACGCCCACGATCCGGTCGAGAGCGCGCGATCGGGACGTCCGCATCGTGTGCGCTCGACCGGATCGTGGGCTCTCGCGGCCGGCGCCCACGCGCGCGGCCGGCGCCCACGCGCAGCGCCGGCGCCCACGCGCGCGGCCGGCGCCCAGGCGACGCGTCAGCGCTGCTTGACGTCGCCGAACAGGCGCGCGACGGGGATCAGCAACGACGGACGGGCCGCGATCCACGCGGCCGCCATCACCAGCAGGGATGCCGCGAACAACAGCAGGCCGGTGGGGTCGGCGGCGAAGGCGTCGGGGTCGACCGAGCCGCGCGCGGCGTACATGTGGTCGAGGTTGCGCAGCGCGCCGGTGGCGAGCACGAGGAACACGTGCACGGCGATGAAGACGACGAAGAACAGCATCACGGGGAAGTGGATGCGACGCGCCCACTCCGCGGGGAACAGACGGTTCAGGCGCTCGGCGCCCTTCGGCCACACGCCCGAGAGCCGCACACCCGTGACGATCGCCAGCGGCGCCGCGACGAAGGTGATCGCGAAGTACGACAGCTGCTGAAGGCTGTTGTAGTTCACCCAGCCGTTCTCCGTCGGCCAGTCGAGCGCGGCGTACTGCAGCGCGGCCGACACCGCGTTCGGGAAGACCTCCCACGACGTCGGGACGATCCGCATCCACTGCCCCGTCGCGAAGAGCAGCACGACGTACACGACGCCGTTGGCCATCCACAGGACGTCGATCGCCTGGTGGAACCACAGCGCGAGGCTGATGCGGCGCCGCTTGTTGCCGCGCGGCGACCAGAAGGCATCCGGGCGCTTCTGTCGGCGGAACTGGAGCCCCGAACGGATGACGAGCAGGAGGAACAGGCTGTTCAGGAAGTGCTGCCAGCCGAGCCACGCCGGGATGCCGACGGGTGCGACGTCCGGGAGCGCGTACGTCCCGGGGTAGGCGACGAGGAAGTCGCGGAACGGCCCGAGCGACACGAGCACGCGAGCGATCAGCACGACGAACACCGCGAGCACGAGCGCCGCCGCGCTCAGGAGCACGACGGATCCGATCCATTGCGCGACCGTGAGATCGCCGAGGACGCGCGACGACCCGCGCTGCGGGTTGCGGGGTGTGGAGGCCATCTACTTCTCAGGGCCGGAGCGGGGACTGACCTCCCGACGATACCGAACCCGCCCGTCTCCCGACCGCGCGCGGCGCGGGATTGGTCGCCGAACGCGACGGTGGTAAGCGCCCGTCTCCCTCACCGGTGGGAGAAGTTCGGTCCGCGCTTCTCGCGGAACGCCGCCATGCCTTCCTTCTGGTCGGCGGTGTCGAAGAGGGAGGCGAACGCCTGCCTCTCGAAACGCAGGCCCTCGGCCAGGGTCGACTCCAGCGCCACGTCGAGCGCCGCCTTCGCCGCGTACAGCGCCGGAAGCGACTTCTCGGCGATCGTGCGTGCGACCGCCTCCGCTTCGTCGAGCAGGTCAGCGGCGGGAACGATCCGCGAGACCAGACCCGCGCGTTCGGCCTCGGCGGCGTCGATCATGCGCCCCGTGAGAACCATGTCGGCGGCCTTGTAGGAGCCGATCGCCCGCACGAGGCGCTGCGTGCCGCCCAGTCCCGGGATGACGCCGAGCTGGATCTCGGGCTGCCCGAACTTCGCCCGATCGGACGCCAGGATGATGTCGCACATCATGGCGAGCTCGCACCCGCCGCCGAGGGCGTAGCCCGACACCGCCGCGATGACGGGAGTGCGCACGGCGGCGAAGCGCCGCCACGGCCCGAAGTGGTCGGTCAGGGTCATGTCGAGCCCCGACATCGACTCCATCTCTTTGATGTCGGCTCCCGCCGCGAACGCCTTCTCGGAGCCCGTGACGACGATCGCCCCGATGTCGGGAGCGTCGTCGAACGCCGTGGCCGCCGCGACCACCTCGACCATGGTCTGCGAGTTCAATGCGTTGAGCGCCTCGGGGCGGTCGAGGGTGATCCACCCCACCCGCCCGCGCTGCTCGACCCGGATCGTCTCGTACGCGGCGTTGCGGTCGCCGGCATGCTCGTCGGTCATGTCACTCCCGTCGTGATCGGTGGCCTTCCCTGGCATCGTCGCACGCTCCCCCGACATCGCCGGAGGGCTTCCGCTCACCGTCGACGCGTGATCAACCCGTCGCCACCCCGAAGAGCGCGCCGACCCCGTACGTCGCGCCGAGCGCGAGCGCGCCGCCGATGACGGTGCGCAGGATCGCACGGCCGCGGCGCGCGCCGCCGATCCACGCGGCGAGATAGCCGGTCACCGCGAGCGCGATGAGCACGGCGACGAACGTCAGCGGCACGCGCGCCTCGACCGGGACGAGCAGGATCGTCAGCATCGGCAGGATCGCCCCGATCGTGAACGCCACCGCCGAGGCGAGGGCGGCCGCCCACGGGCTGACCACGTCGTCGACGTCGATGTTGAGCTCGACCGACAGGTGGGCTTTGAGGGCATCGGATGCCGTGAGCTCGGTCGCCACGCGCGTCGCGGTCTCGCGGCTCAGGCCCTGCGCCTCGTACAGCCCGACGAGCTCGGCGAGCTCGGCCTCGGGGTCGTCCGCGAGCTCGCGGCTCTCCTTCTGGATGAGGGCGTGCTCGCTGTCGCGCTGGCTCGACACCGATACGTACTCGCCGAGCGCCATCGAGATCGCGCCACCGACGAGGGCGGCCAGCCCCGCGATGAGGACAGGACCGACCTCGCTCGTCGCGCCGGCGACACCGACGACGACGGCCGCCGTCGACACGATGCCGTCGTTCGCGCCGAGGACTCCCGCGCGCAGCCAGTTCAGGCGCTGCGCGAGTCCCTGGCGGTGCGGTTCATCGGGGTGCGCTCCGGCGGGCGAATCGGTCACGCAATCAGGCTAGTCCCGCGGGGAACCGCGTCGATCCGATCGGTCACATCGCGGCATCCACCCCCGTCCCTTCCCGCCCCGTTCACCGGGATGTCACCCCCACTGGGCACAGTGAAGGCGTTCGGCGCCCCCGCACCGCTCGTTCCACCCCATCCCCGCACCCGAGGACATCCATGCCTTCGACGTTCCTCCGCCGCGCCGTCGCACTGACTGCGACCGCCTCGGCGGTGTGCGCGCTCGCCCTCTCGAGCGCGACGGCGGCTTCGGCCGCCCTCGTCCCCACACCCATCTCGAACAGCGCGTCCGGCGCGGCGATCGGCCTGACCCCGGTCGGCTCCTACGACACCGGCGTCTACAAGGAGTCCGCCGCCGAGATCGTGCAGGCGTACCGCGATCGCCTCTTCGTCGTGAACGCCCAGGCCGGCACCGTGACGGTGCTCGACAACAGCGACCCGAAGAACCCCACGAAGCTGTTCGACATCGCCTCGACCGGTGTCGCCAACTCCGTCGCCGTCCGCGACGACGGCCTGGGCGTCGTCGCCTTCGAGGCCGAGGACAAGACCGCCGCCGGTCACCTCATGTTCTTCGACGCCAACAAGGACGACGCCTCGAGCGCGAAGCTCGGCGAGGTCACCGTCGGCGCCCTCCCCGACATGGTGACGTTCTCCAAGGACGGGACGTCCGTCGTCGTCGCCAACGAGGGCGAGCCGGCCGACGACTTCTCCACCGACCCCGAGGGTTCGGTCAGCGTCGTCGCCGTGGCATCCACCCTCACCGCCCCGGCGCAGTCCGCCGTCAAGACCGCGGGGTTCCGCGCGTTCGAGCCGGGCGGGTCCAAGACGCTCGACCCGAAGGTCCGCATCTTCGGCCCCGACGTCGCCGCGCCCGACCAGGGCACGACGGCGCTGTCGGCGAACCGCGTCTCGCGCAACCTCGAGCCCGAGTACATCACCGTCGATGGCACGGTCGCGTACGTCACGCTGCAGGAGGCGAACGCGGTCGCGACGGTCGACCTGACCAAGGCCGAGGTCACCGGCATCCTGCCACTCGGGTACAAGGACTGGGGCGCCGCCGGGAACGTGCTCGACACGAGCGACAAGGACGGCAAGATCGACATCCGGTCGGTGCCAGGCCTGAAGGGCCTGTACATGCCCGACGGGATCGCCTCGTACTCGGCGAGCGTCGACGGCAAGGCCGCGACCTACCTCGTCACCGCCAACGAGGGCGACGGCCGCGAGTGGGGCGACTTCATCGACGAGGCCCGCATCAAGGACTTCGGCAAGAAGGACCTCGCCGCGATCTGCGAGACCTCCCCGCTGGCCGGCCGCGCGGCCGATGCCGATCTCGGACGCCTCAAGGTCGTCACCGACCTCGGCAAGACCGCCGACGGCTGCTACAGCGAGCTCTACGCCTACGGCGGGCGCTCGTTCTCGATCTGGGACACCAAGGGTGCCCTCGTCTTCGACTCCGGCGACGACTTCGAGCAGAAGCTCAAGGAGGTCGCTCCCGAGCTGTTCAACGTCTCGAACGACAACAACACCGTCGACGACCGCAGCGACGACAAGGGACCGGAGCCCGAGAACGTCGCGATCGGCGTCGTGGACGGCCGCACCTACGCGTTCATCGGTCTCGAGCGCGCGGGCGGCGTCATGGTCTACGACATCACCGACCCGAAGAACGCGACGTACGTGACGTACGTGAACAACCGCGACGCCTCCGCAGACGTGAAGACGGCCGCGGCCGGCGACCTCGGCCCGGAGGGCATCGCCTTCGTCTCCGCGCTGCGCTCGCCCACCGGCATCCCGCTGCTCATCACCGGCAACGAGGTCTCGGGTTCGACCACCGTCTTCGAGGTGCGCCCGACGCAGCCGAAGACCCCCGACCTGCAGATCCTGACGATCAACGACTTCCACGGTCGCCTGCTGCAGGAGACCGGCGGCGTCGCGGGCGCGGGAGTGCTCGCCGGCGCGGTCGAGAAGTACCGCCAGCAGAACCCGAACACGCTGTTCGTCTCGGCCGGTGACAACATCGGCGCGAGCGCGTTCGAGTCGTTCATCGACCAGGACACCCCGACCATCAAGGCCCTGAAGGCTGCGACGCTCGACGTCAGCGTCGTGGGCAACCACGAGTTCGACCGCGGCTTCGCCGACCTGACCGACCGGGTCATCCCTGCCTACGGCGGCAACACCGGCGACTCCAGCGACTTCGCGCTCGGAGCGAACGTGTACGAGAAGGGCACCAAGACCCCCGCCCTGAAGCCGTACACGATCAAGGAGGTCGGCGGCACGAAGGTCGCCTTCGTCGGCACCGTCACCCGCCAGACCGCCGGCATGGTCGACCCCTCGAAGATCACCGAGATCGAGTTCGGCGACCAGGTCGAGGCGGCCAACCGCGAGGCGAAGAACGCCCGCGCGGCCGGCGCCGACGTCGTGATCCTCCTCGCCCACGAGGGATCCGAGGGCACGGATTGCAGCAAGATCGCCACCGAGTCCGGCGACTTCGGCGACCTCGTCCGGGGCGCCTCGAGCGACGTGGATGCCATCGTCTCGGCGCACACGCACCAGAAGTACGCGTGCACCATCGGCGGTCGCTCCGTCATCCAGACGGGCCAGTACGGCACCAACCTCGGCCTGCTCGACATCGACCTCGACGACGCCAGCAAGCTCGTCTCGATCACGCCGGGCGTGCGGGCGCTGAACGACTCCACCGTCTCGCAGTGGATCGCCTACCCGCAGACCCAGGTCGCGAAGATCGTGGCGGATGCCAAGGCCACCGCCGACGTGAAGGGCCAGGTCGAGGTCGGTACCATCACGGGCGACATCACGCGTGCGGTCAACTCCTCGGGCGGCGAGGACCGCGGCGCCTACTCGACGCTCGGCAACACCGTCGCCGACGTGTACCTGTGGGCGACGAGCGAGAACCCCTCGTTCAACGGGGAGGACGCGCAGATCTCGTTCATGAACCCCGGCGGACTCCGCGCCGACCTGCTGTACGGCACCGACAACGGCTCGGTCTCGTACCGCGAGGCCGCGAACGTGCAGCCCTTCGGCAACACGCTCGTGACCCTTTCGCTCACCGGCGCCCAGCTGAAGTCGGTGCTCGAGCAGCAGTGGCAGCCGGCCGGCGCGTCGCGCCCGGTGCTCGCGCTCGGCGTCTCGAAGGGCTTCACCTTCGAGTACGACCCGGCCGCCGCGGCCGGATCGCGCATCCTGTCGATGAAGCTCAACGGCACGCCGATCGACCCGGCCGCGTCGTACCGCGTCGTGACCAACTCGTTCCTCGCGGCGGGCGGCGACAACTTCACCGCCTTCGCTCAGGGCACGGGCAAGGCCGACTCGGGCCAGATCGACCTGCAGGCCACGGCGGACTTCTTCGCCGCCAAGGGCACGGTCGCGCCGTCGCCCCTGGGTCGGGCCTACCTGAAGGGCACGCAGCCGGTCGACGAGGGCACCACGCCGACGCCGACGCCGACTCCCACCCCGACGCCGACCCCCACCCCGACGACGTCCCCGACGCCGACGGCGACGCCGAGCGCCGCTCCCGGGCAGAAGGGCGCGCTGGCCACGACGGGTACCGAGGTTCCGTGGGGTCTGGCCCTCGGGGGCGCGTTCCTCGTGGTTGCGGGTGGTCTGGCCTTCGCCCTGCGCAAGCGCCGCACGGTCTGACGCTCACCGCCGGAACGGCCCTCACCCTTCGGGGTGAGGGCCGTTCCGTCTCGCGTGAGGTGCCACGATTTGTCGCCTCGAGAGGCGCCCAGGCGACAAATCGTGGCGACTCACGCGAAGGCCCGACACCAGGTTGCGGGGCGGTGACCGCTCGCGCGAGGTGCCAGGAATTGTCGCTTCGATCGGTCCCGAGGCGACAAATTCTGGCGATTCACGCGGCTAAAAGCGCCGGAGCAGCGCGGCGAGGGCCTGACCGCCGCCGATGCACATCGTCACGACGGCGTACTCCAGGTCGCGGCGGTGCAGGTCGAGCGCGGCACGCACGGTGAGGATCGCGCCGGTCGCCCCGACCGGGTGCCCGAGCGCGATCGCGCCGCCGTACGGATTGACCTTCTCGGGGTCGAGGCCCGCGTCGCGGATCACCGCGACCGCCTGCGCCGCGAACGCCTCGTTCAGCTCGATCACGTCGACGTCGGCCGACGTGAGACCGGTCTGATCCCACAGCCGTTGGAGCGCCAGCACCGGGGCGTAGCCCATGATCTCGGGGTCGACGCCCGCGGTGGTCACGGCTTCGAGCGTCGCGAGGCCCGTGAGCCCGCGCTCGCGCACGTCCTCGTCCCGCATGAGCACGGTCGCGGCGGCCCCGTCGTTGATCCCCGACGAGTTCCCGGCGGTCACCGTCCCCTCCCGCTCGAAGGCAGGCCGCAGCCCCGCGAGCACGTCGAGCGTCGTTCCGGGCCGCGGATGCTCGTCCACCGCCACCTCGACCTGCCGCTTCCCGCCGGTCGTCACGGGCACGATCTCCTCCGCGAACGCCGCGCGGCTGGCATCCAAGGCCGCCCTGCGCTGGCTCTCGACGGCGAAGGCGTCCTGCTCCTCCCGCGACACCGAGTACCGGGATGCCACGGTCTCGGCGGTCGTGCCCATGTGGCGGCCGCTGAACGGGTCGGTGAGGATCGCCAGCGTGCCGTCGAGGAGCGTCCGGTCGCCCAGGCGCGCGTTTCCGCGGGCACCGTACTCGAGGAACGGGGTGCGCGACATGCTCTCGTCGCCGCCCGCGACGACGACGTCGACGCCGCCCCAACGCAGCTCCTGCGCGCCCGACCAGATCGCCTGAAGTCCCGATCCGCACAGACGGTTCACGGTGAACGCGGGCACCCGGGGCGGCAGCCCCGCGGCGAGCGCGACGCGGCGGGCGTTGTACGCGTCGGGACCGATCTGCGCGATGCAACCCATGACGACCTCGTCCACGGCATCCTTCGACACCCCCGCCCGTTCGAGTGCGGCGGTGACCGCGACGGCCCCGAGTTCGTGGGCGTCGACGCTCGACAGCGCTCCGCCGAAGGAGCCGATCGGAGTGCGCGCCCCCGAGACGAGGACAATGCGGGCGTCGTTCGAAGTCATGCGAACCTCCGGGCGGGGAAGGGGGATGACAGCATTGTGCCCGTCCTCCTCCGCCCCTGCGCGGCGGGAACGTCCCCTAGGCCGTGTTGATCAAGTCTGATTTGATCCAGATCAGCGTGGCGGCGAGGCTGACGGCGGCGCGGTAGGTGCGGACGAGCTTGTCGGAGCGCATCGCGATGCCACGCCACTGCTTGAGCCTGTTGAAGCAGCGCTCGACGACGTTGCGGCCCTTGTATCGCTCCTGCTGCTGGTCGCCGAAGTCGATCGGCCGGCCCGGCTTCTTGCGGCGGTGCGCGATCTGATCGTCGCGCTCCGGGATGGTCGCCGCGATCCCTCGCTCGCGCAGCCATGCCCGGTTCGCCTTCGATGGGTAGCCCTTATCGGCGAGTACCCGGTCGGGGCGGGTGCGGGGCCGGCCCTTCCCGTCGCGGGGCACGCGGATGTCCTCGAGCACGGCGGTCATCATCGTGGTGTCGTTGATGTTCCCGCCGGTGATCATCATCCCCAGCGGCCGGCCGCGACCGTCGCAGACCAGGTGCAGCTTGGTCGTGAGCCCGCCCCGGGAGCGGCCGATCCCGTGATCAGGCGGCTCGAACCACGGATTCTTGTGATTCGGCAGAGCCCCCTGTGTCCCGGGCGAGGGTCGCGCCGTGCTGATGCACACGCGCGATCGTGGAGTCGATCGAGACGACCCAGTCGATCTTCCCGGCAGCGTCAGCCTGCTTCTGCACCTCGGCGAGCAGTCGCTCCCAGGTGCCGTCCTCGGCCCACCGGTTGAACCGCTTGTAGATCGAGTTCCACTTCCCGAACCGATCCGGCACGTCCCGCCACGGCGCCCCGGTGCGGTACTTCCACGCCATCCCCTCAACAGTGAGTCGGTGATCTGTCCACGGCCGCGACCTCCCGGTCGCCGTCGGCATCAACGGCTCCATCACGGCCCACACCTCGTCAGAGATCTCCTGTCGCGTCACCGTTCAAGACTTGCCCACCGAGGAACGAAACCTCTTGATCAACACGGCCTAGCGGGGGCGCGGACGTCGGTGTCACACTGGCCGCATGCTCGTCACCACCATGAACGATGTCCCCGGCCGCCAGATCGTCGAGGTGTACGGCGAGGTCACCGGCCTCACCGTGCGCGCGCAATATCGGCGTCCAGTTCGGAGCCGGTCTCAAGTCGATCTTCGGCGGTGAGCTGGAAGGGCTGACGAAGCAGCTGCAGGAGAGCCGCGACGAGGCGAAGCAGCGCCTCGTCGAGCAGGCGCAGGCGCTCGGTGCCGACGCGGTCATCGCGATGCGCTTCGACACGAGCGAGGTCGCACAGAACTTCCAGGAGGTCGTCGCCTACGGCACGGCCGTCAAGCTCGGCTGATCCGCCCCGGTCGGGGCCGGCCCGGCTCCGTGCACGGGTCGCGTCCCCGGATCCGCCCGGCTCGATCGCCGAGACTTCATCGCGCCGACAACTGCCGCGCACCCCGCGGGGGTTTCGTCAGCGCGATGACGTTTCGCGGAAGCAGACCCGCCGCCGCGGCGCGGACGGCGATCGGGCAGCAGCCCCGAGCCGACGGCGAGCGGAGAGCAGCCCCGAGCCGACGGCGAGCGGGCAGCAGCCCCGAGCCGACGGCGAGCGGAGAGCAGCCCCGAGCCGACGGCGAGCGGGCAGCAGCCCCGAGCCGACGGCCAGGGGTCAGCCCCACGACTCCAGCGTCGCGGGCACGGATGCCAGCGTCGCCACCGCCGCGTCACGGTCGGCGCGGGCGAGAGTCAGCGCCGCCACGACGAGCGACGCACACACCGCGGACAGCGAGTCCACGGCATCCGATCCGAGATCGGGGCGCCGATCGGCGACGGCCGCGCGAATGGCGGCGCGCATCTCGGCGGCGTATCCCGAGACGAGGGCACGCACGTCGGCGTCGTCGGACGCGAGCGGTGACGAGCCGGCGTTGAGCAGCAGGCACCCGAGGCGCGCACGGGGGCTGTCGGCGGCGATCGCCGCGCGCATGTCCTCGACGTAGGCCTCCAGCGCGCCGGGATCGCCGCCGCCGAGGGGCCGCAGCCGCGTGCGCACGACGTCGTCGAGATACCCCGCGAGCACGGCGTCGAAGAGACCCCGCTTGCTGCCGAAGGCGTTGTACAGGCTCGACCGGGTCAGGCCGGTCGCCTCCTCCAGCTCCGTGATCCCCGCTTCGGCGTAGCCGCGCTGCCAGAACACGTCGCGTGCGGCGTCGACGACGGCGCGGCGGTCGAACATCGGCATCCTGCCCATGGGTTTCCTTCTTCCGGGTCCGGGTCTATATTAGACCGGTCGTTACAAAATAACCACGGAGGAGTCCCATGCGCGCGATCGTGCACCCCCAGTTCGGCGAACCGGCCGACGTCCTGAGCGTCGAAGAGGTCGAGACCCCCGAGCCCGGCCCCGGTCAGGTGCGGCTGCGCGTCCTGCTCTCGCCGGTCCACAACCACGACCTGTGGACGATCCGCGGCACCTACGGGTACAAGCCCGAACTCCCCGCCCGCGCGGGCACCGAGGCCGTCGGCGTCATCGACGCGCTCGGTGAGGGCGTCGAGGGTCTGCAGATCGGCCAGCGGGTCGCCACCGGCGGCACCTTCGGCGTGTGGGCCGAGTACGTCGTCGCCCCGGCTGCCGGCCTCATCCCCGTGCCCGACGCCCTGCCCGACGAGATGGCCGCCCAGCTCGTCGCGATGCCCTTCAGCGCCATCAGCCTGCTGCACTCGCTCGACCTGAAGGCCGGCGACTGGCTCGTGCAGAACACCGCCAACGGCGCCGTCGGACGCATGGTCGCGCAGATCGCCAAGGCCCGTGGCATCCATGTCCTCGGCCTGGTCCGCCGCCAGAGCGCCGTCGACGAGCTCGCCCAGCAGGGCATCGAGAACGTCGTGTCCACCGACGCGGACGACTGGCGAGAGAAGGCGCTCGCGATCGTGGACGGCGGGCGCGTCGTCGCCGGTGTCGACTCGGTCGGCGGCTCGTCGGCGAACGACGTGCTGTCGCTGCTGTCCGACAACGGCACGCTCGTGATCTTCGGCTCGATGGGTGCCGGCAAGCTCGAGCTGTCCGCCGGCGACATCATCTTCCGCCAGGCGACCGTGAAGGGCTTCTGGGGCAGCGTCGTCAGCAAGACGATGGATGCCGAAACCCGCGGCGCCCTCTTCGGCGAACTGTCGCGCTACCTCGCCGACGGCACCGTGACGCTTCCCGTGGCCGCGACGTTCGCGCTCGAAGACGTCCGCGACGCCGCGGCCGCGAGCTTCTCGCCGCGCGTGGGCAAGGTGCTGCTGCGCCCGTAATGCTCCTCGCTCGAGTGTCCAGGACACGCCGTTGCTGCCCACCCGCACACGGCGTGTCTTGGACACTCGGCGTTGCGGGCGTGGCGTGCGCCGAGTTCCGATGGCTGACCGACCGGGCCGAAGTCCTGAGAAGTCGCGCCGCCGAACGCTCCCGCCCGCGTCGGCGCGCGGCTGTCGCCGCGGTCGCGCAAGGTTTCTCAGGAGTTCGGCCCGCCCGCGCCGGGTTCCGGCGCCACACAGCCTCAGGCCCGCAGGCGCTCCAGGGCGTCGAGCAGCGGGCGCTGGCCCTTCACGAGCCGTTCGCGCGCGGCATCCAGGCCCGTCCACTCGGCGCGGTCGACCTCGGGGAACGACGCGGTGCGTCCCGAGCGCGGCGGCCATTCCATCTCGAACTCGCCGAAGACGAATCCGGATGCCTCGAACCCGGTGCCGTCGGCGGCGAACACGACGAGCTTCTTGCTCGAGGTGGCCGCGAAGGTGCCGAGTTCGGCCCACTCCCCCGCGGGCGGCTCGACGCCCAGCTCTTCCACGAATTCACGATGCGCGGCGTCCCGAGGCTCTTCGGCACTCGGCTCGAACTCACCCTTCGGGATCGACCAGGCGCCTGCGTCTTTCCGCGCCCAGAACGGGCCGCCCATGTGGGCGACGAGCACCTCGAGCGCGGGATGCCGCCTGTACAGCAGCAGCCCCGCGCTCCACGCGACCATCAGACGCCTGCCGGAACGCGCGCGGCTTCGTCGGCGATCACATCGGCCCGCTTGCGGAACGTGCGGGCCGTGACCCGGTCGAGCGCGATCTGCCCGCGCATGCGCTCGGCCTTCTCGTACAGCGAGGGACCACCGAATCCGGTGAGCACCTTCACGAGCACGGGCAGCAGCTCGATCATGAAGAACAACGCCGCGATGAGCCAGTGCGCCCAGCGCAGCGTCGGCTCACGGTCCGAGAGCCGCTCGAGCGCGGTGATCTGGCTCAGCAGCCCCACCGCCCCCGCGTTGCCGTTCGCCACGGATGCCGCCCGGTCGTTGTACGCCGTCAGCGCTGCCTCGTACTGGGCGCGCGCCGCCGGCAGCTGATCCTGTGCCTGCTGCTTGTTCTGGTCGGCGGAGGCGGCGGCGGCCTCGGCGCCGGCGGAGTTCGCCGTGGCCAGCGACGACTGTGCCTGCTGGAGCTGGGTGGAGAGCGCGTCGTACGCAGACTGCGCCTGCGCGAGCTGCGCCTGCGCGGCCTCGGAGCTGGCGCCGTCGCCGGCGACACCGGTGCAGCCGGGGACCTGCCCCGCACCCTGCCCGGTCAGCTCGCACTGATACACCGCCCGCGCCTGGTCGATGACGGTCTGCTGTGCGGCGAGCTGCTGCGTCAGCTGGTCGACGGTCTGCTGCGCGGCGGCGGCCTCCGCGGACGTCGACGAGGTTCCGGCCACGATGCCCGTCGCGGCCTGGTTCTCGAGCGCTGCGACCTGGGCGCTGGCGGCATCCAGGGCCTGCTTCTCGGGGCCGCTCGTCACGGCATCCTGGTCGCTCAGCGCTTGCGTCACGTTGGTGGAGTTGACCTCGCGGTTGATGTCGTTCTGGAACACCTGCAGCACGAGCGGTTCGGCCACGACGATGCCGATGAGCGCCGCCATGATCACGCGCGGGAACGCCAGACCCAGCAACCGGAAGATGTTCTTCGTCGACCGCATGGTCGAGGTGAGGAAGCGGTCGAGGTTGAAGATGATGAGGCCCCACACCAGCGCGAGCGGAATCGCGAGGAAGATGCTCACCCGCACACCCGTGAGCAGCGCGAACATCATCGACAGCGCCGAGACGAGGGCGGTCCCCGCCAGCACGAGGAACATCTGCACGAAGCGCGGCACCTCTTCGGGCACCTCGTCGAGCACGTCGTTGTCGGCACCACCGAGGACGGCCATGCGCCGCACGAGCGAGAGGCTCGGGCGGCGGGGGTCGGCGCGGCGCAGGCGCGGCGGACGGGGGCCGGATGCCACGGGCGCCGGGAACGGCGCGGCTTCGGGCCGCTCCGGCGCTGAGGCTTGGGGCGCTGGCGCCGGCTCGGGCTCCGGCTCGATGGCTTCCGGCTCGACGGCAGCGGGCTCGCCGACGGGAGCCTCCTCGGCATCCTCGGTCGACGGCTCGACGGCGGCGGGCTCCGGCTCCGGCCACTCGAAGGGAGCGGTGTCGTCGTCACCGGCGGGCGGCGCACCCCACGGCTCGATGGGGTCGTCGGGGGTCACGTCGTCGGCGGCGGAGTCGGGCTCGTCGCGCTGCTGAGCGAGGATGTCGTCGAGGTACTGGGGCTCGCGTTCCTCGTCCGTCGTGAACTCGATGCGGCCATCGGAGCCGAAGCGGCCCGGCCGGTGAGCGGAAAAGGACATTCGCACAGGGTACGACGCCCATCCTGCTTCCGCCTGAGCGGGTCCTGAGGCTACGCCCAGGGGCCGCCGTGCGCGAGATCACTCCCTCTGCGCGAGATCACCCGCGATTGCGCCGAATATCGGGTGACCTCGGGAAGGACGGGTGAGCTCGGCGCACGCGCGCCGCCGCCGCACCGCCGCCACCGGGCCGCCGCCGCCGGGCCGCCGCCGCGCCGGCCCGCGGACACGCGAAGGCGGGCCGGGCGCGACGCCCGACCCGCCTGTTCGCGTGTCTCAGACCAGACGCTGCTTCGGCGACACCTCGTACGTGTTCTCGGGGTCGGAGAACACCGCGTCGCCGAGGGCCGTGTCGATCGCCGCGAGGGTGTCGGCATCGAGCGTCACGCCCGAAGCCTTCACGGTGTCGGCGAGCTGCTCGGGACGCGAGGCGCCCACGAGCGCCGCGGCGATGTTCGGGTTCTGCAGCACCCAGGCGATCGCGAGCTGCGGCATGCTGAGTCCCGCCTCGTCGGCGATCGGCTTCAGTCGCTGGACGGCCTCGAGCACGTCGTCGCGGAGGAACCGCTTGATGAAGTTCGCGCCGCTCTTCTCGTCGGTCGCGCGCGAGCCGTCGGGAACAGGCTGGCCCGGCAGGTACTTGCCGCTGAGCACGCCCTGTGCCATCGGCGACCAGACGATCTGCGAGATACCGAGCTCTTCGCTCGTCGGCACGACCTTGCCCTCGATGACGCGCCACAGCATCGAGTACTGCGGCTGGTTCGAGATGAGCTGGATGCCGAGCTGCTTCGCCAGCGCGTGACCCTCGCGCAGCTGCTCGGCGGTCCACTCGGACACACCGATGTAAAGCGCCTTGCCCTGACGCACGATGTCGGCGAAGGCCTGGAACGTCTCTTCGAGCGGCGTCTCGTAGTCGAAACGGTGCGCCTGGTACAGGTCGACGTAGTCGGTGCCGAGGCGCTTCAGAGACCCGTTGATCGAGTCCATGATGTGCTTCCGGCTGAGGCCGGTGTCGTTGGGGCCCATGGGACCGGTGGGGAAATAGACCTTCGTGAAGATCTCGACCGACTCGCGACGCTGACCCTCGAGGGCCTTGCCGAGCACGACCTCCGCCGCCGTGTTGGCATACGTGTCCGCCGTGTCGAACGTCGTGATGCCGGCGTCGAGGGCCGCGTGCACCGTCTTGATCGCGGCGTCGTCACCGACCTGCGAGCCGTGGGTCACCCAGTTGCCGAGGGTGATCTCCGAGATCTTGAATCCACTGTTGCCGAGGTAGCGATAACCAACCATGGGTCAACGCTATCGGCGGCATCCGACATCGAGGGCCGCGCGGGGGCGTCCGGGTACCGAACGCGACCGGGACGGCGCGTCAGCCGACGGGCGTCTGCGCCGCCGCGACCTCGTCCTCTTCCGTCGCGACGAGCTGACCGCATGCCCCGTCGATCTCTTTGCCACGGGTGTCGCGGAGGGTCGTCGGGATGCCGGCGTCGTTGAGGCGACGGACGAACTCGTTCTGCACGGGCACCTCGGAGGCCGTCCAGATGGACCCCGGCGTCGGGTTCAGCGGGATGGGGTTCACGTGCACCCAGCCGCGCCCGCGGGCGTTGAGCTTCTCGGCCAGCAGATCGGCACGCCAGGCGTGGTCGTTCATGTCTTTGATCAGGGCATACTCGATCGAGACACGGCGTCCGGTCTTGTCGAAGTAGGCGCGGGCGGCATCCAGTGCTTCGTCGACCTTCCAGCGCGAGTTCACCGGGATGAGCTCGTCGCGCAGGTGGTCGTCGGGGGCGTGGAGCGACAGCGCGAAGGTCACCGGGATGTCCTCGTCGGCGAGCTTCTTGATCGCGGGGACGAGCCCCACGGTCGAGACCGTGATGCCGCGCGCGCTCATGCCGAGACCGTGCTCCTTGTCGACCATGACGCGCACGGCCTGCATGACGCGGGCGTAGTTCGCGAGCGGCTCCCCCATGCCCATGAAGACGATGTTCGAGACACGGTCGAGCGAGTGGTCGTCACGCTTCTTGCCGCCCAGGCCGCCCTCGGCGATGAGCCGGTTGGCACGAACGATCTGCTCGATGATCTCGGCCGCCGACATGTTGCGCGTGAGCCCCGCCTGGCCGGTGGCGCAGAACGGGCAGTTCATCCCGCACCCGGCCTGCGACGACACGCACAGCGTGATGCGGCCGGGGTAGCGCATGAGCACCGACTCGACGAGGGCGCCGTCGTGCAGCTTCCACAGGAACTTGATCGTGTCGCCCCGGTCGGTCTCCAGGCGCCGCACCTCGGTCAGCAGCGGCGGGAGCATCCCCGCCACGAGCTCGTCCCGACCGGATGCCGGCAGGTCGGTCATCGCGGCCGCATCGGACGTGTAGTGAGTGAAGTAGTGCTTCTCGAGCTGCTTCGCGCGGAAGCCGGGGAGCCCGAGCTCCTTCACCTTGGCGACGCGCTCCTCGGCCGTGAGGTCGGCCAGGTGCACGGGCGGCTTGCCGCGCTTGGGGCTCGCGAACTGCAGCAGCGGACGACCCGTTTCGTCCTTCGCCTGCTGCCAGCCCTCGGTCTTCGGGCGCACCTGACGGATGCCGGTGTCTTTCGGGCGCGTCTCACGGACCGCGGTGTCGGCCGGGGCCCCCGCGGGACGCACCTGCCGAGGCTCGGTCTCGCGCACGGGGGTCTGATCGGTCATGTCTTCCAGGGTACCGGCGGCCGCCTGCACCCCGGCTGGGCGCTGTCATCCGCGTGAGAGGTCAAGATCTGTCGCCGGGAGCCCCCGACGGCGACAGATCTTGACCCCTCACGCGGCCTGAACGCCCCTAGGATGCATCCCATGCCCGGTGCCGGTGACGTCTCCCTCCCGCCCGGCGGCGTGCAGAAACTCCTGAACAACAACGTCGTCGTGTCGATCGACGCCGACGGCCGCGAACGCGTCCTCATGGGGCGCGGTATCGGCTTCCAGCTCAAGCACGACGGCCGCATCGATCCCGCCAGCGTCGAGAAGACCTTCGTCCTCGATCAGGCGAGCGACACCGCGCACGCGCGGAAGCTCCTCACCGACGCGCCGTACGCCCTCGTGCAGGCGGTGCTGCGCGCGGTCGACGAGGCCGAACGCGAGCTGGGCCGCGACCTCGGCCGCCGATTCCCCCTCGCCGTCATCGACCACGTGCATTACGTCGTGGAACGCCTCGACCAGGGCATCCGGATCCCCGGCACCTCGATGCCCGAGCTGCGGATCCTCCACCCCGACGAGTCGCGCGTCGCCGAGCACATGGCCGCCTCCATCGCGGCGTCCCTCGATCGGGAGCTGCCGCCCGAGGAGGGCGTCTTCCTCACGATGCACCTCCTCAACGCCACGCGCGACGAGCCGAACGGCACCGCGGCCCTGCTGTTCCGCCGCGTGCAGCACGTCGTCCGCACCGTCGAGACGGGTCTCGGCACGGCCCTGGACACGGGGAGTGCCGACTACGCGCGGTTCATCCTGCACGTGCGCTTCCTGCTCCAGCGCCTCGTCGATCGGACGATGCTCGCCAGCGGCGACTCCTCGTTCTTCGAGTTCGCCAAGCACCGCTACCCGCGATCGTTCAGTATCGCCGAGTCGGTGAAGGGGTACGTGCTCGCGGCGACCGGTTCGGCCCTCACCGACGAGGAGGTGCTCTACCTGATCGTCCACGTCGAGCGCCTCGCGACGAGCATGGGCCGTGGAGCCGCGGCTGGCGGGCCCGGAGACCCGGTGCTATAGTCACCACCGCAGGTGCATTCCTGCCGACGATTTCCGGATTGTTACCGCGCGAGCGGGCAAGACCTGAATCCACATCGCTGACGAGCGATGAACGGATTCGGGTCTTTTTTATTGCCCGAAACAGCCCCGGTGCGTCGCCACAGAACATGAGACAGGCCGCATGGATGCGGTGAAAGGCAGGCGGTTCCGATGGCGGATCACGCGAAGACAGCGGCGGGCGTTCTCGCCGGCGTCGGTGGAGAGAACAACGTGCAGTCGCTCGTACACTGCGCGACGAGACTGCGTTTCGTCCTGAAGGACGAGAGCAAGGCGGATGCCGCGGCGATCCGCGCCGTCCCCGGCGTCATCACCACTGCGCAGGCGGGCGGGCAGTACCAGGTCGTGATCGGCAACGACGTCCCCGACGTGTACGCCGCGATCCAGGCGCAGACCAAGGTCGGCGGCGACGCGGGCGCGGAGGACGGCCCCAAGGGAAACCTCTTCAACCGCTTCATCAAGATGATCTCGGCGATCTTCACGCCGATCCTGTGGGCCCTCGCCGGCACCGGTCTGCTCAAGGCGTTCCTCGCCGCGGCGGTCACATTCGGCTGGATGGATGCCACGACCTCCACCTACACGATCCTCAACGCCCTCTCGGACGCGCTGATCAACTTCCTGCCGCTGGCGCTCGCGATCACCGCGGCGCGCTACTTCAAGGCATCCGAGTTCACGTCCTTCGCGATCGCCGGCGCCCTCGTGTACCCGTCGATCACGGCCCTCACCGGCGCCCCGGACGTGACGTTCTTCGGCATCCCGGTGACGATGGTGAGCTACGTCTCCAGCGTCATCCCGGTGATCATCATCGTGTGGCTGCAGAGCCACGCCGAGCGCTTCCTGCTGCGGGTGCTCCCCGGCGCGATCCGCCGCTTCGTGACCCCGATGATCGTGGTCCTCGTCGCCGTACCGCTGGTCTTCGTCGTGATCGGACCGATCTCGGCGCTCATCGGCGGCGGTCTCGCCTCGGGCATCGGCTGGGTCTTCCAGACCGTGCCGTGGCTCGGCGGCGCGATCATGGGCGGCCTGTGGCAGGTCTTCGTGATCTTCGGCCTGCACTGGGGACTCGTGCCGCTGTTCCAGCTCGAGTACCAGACGACCGGGATGATCCTCCTCATCGGCCCCGTCTTCGCCGCCGTGCTCGCGCAGGCCGCGGCCGTCGCGGGCGTCTTCGCGCGGACCCGCAACAAGAACTTGCGATCCCTCGCTGCTCCCGCCACGCTCTCCGGCTTCCTCGCCGGCATCACCGAGCCCGCGATCTACGGCATCAACCTGCCGCTCAAGCGCCCGTTCGCGTTCGGCATCGTCGGCGGTGCCCTCGGTGGCGCGATCATCGCCATGGGCGGGGTGTTCTCGACGGCCTTCGTCGTCCCGTCCGGCCTCGCCCTCCCGGCGCTGCTCGGCAACGGCAACATGGTCATGCTCGGCATCGGCCTGGCCGTCGCGATCCTCGTGCCGTTCCTGCTGACGCTGCTCATCGGCTTCGCTGACCCCGTCGACGACACCGCTGCGACCCCGGCCGCCGCGACCGACACCGTCGTCCTCAACCCCGTCGACGGCTCGGTCGTCGCGCTGAGCGAGGTGCCGGATGCCGCCTTCGCCGACGGTTCGCTCGGCAAGGGCGTCGCCGTCCGGCCGACGTCCGGCGCGGTCTACGCCCCCTTCGACGCCACCGTCGTCGCCGCCTTCCCCACCGGCCACGCGATCGGCCTGCGCGGCGTCGACGGCGTCGAGTTGCTCATCCACGTCGGCCTGGACACCGTCCAGCTCGGCGGTCAGCACTTCTCGTTGAAGGTCTCGTCGGGCCAGGAGGTGAAGGCCGGCGACCTGCTGCTGGAGTTCGACGGCGACGCCATCGAGCGCGCCGGTTACGACCTGATCACCCCGGTCATCGTGACCAACGGCGACCTCTACCCCGACGTCGCCGACGTGGCATCCGGCCCGCTCTCGCACGGCGAGACGCTTTTCCGCGCCGTGTCCGTCGACTCGATGTCCACCGCCCGCTGACCCCCCTGGAGACA
Source organism: Microbacterium canaveralium (assembly GCF_047238045.1). Taxonomy (NCBI): domain Bacteria; kingdom Bacillati; phylum Actinomycetota; class Actinomycetes; order Micrococcales; family Microbacteriaceae; genus Microbacterium; species Microbacterium canaveralium. The sequence goes on from NZ_JBDFMA010000003.1 coordinate 3,081,069, forward strand.
GAAGAATGACGAACACCCCCTTCCCCGACGGCTTCCTCTGGGGTGGCGCAACCGCGGCGAACCAGATCGAGGGCGCGTACGACGAGGACGGCAAGGGCCTCTCCGTGCAGGACGTGATGCCCCGCGGCATCTCGGGTCCCCGCAGCGAGCGCCCGACGCCCGACAACCTCAAGCTCGTCGGCATCGACCACTACCACCGCTACGCCGAGGACATCGCGCTGTTCGCCGAGATGGGCTTCTCGGTCTACCGGTTCTCGATCGCGTGGAGCCGGATCTTCCCGAACGGCGATGAGACCGAGCCCAACGAGGCCGGCCTGGCGTTCTACGATCGCGTGCTCGACGAGCTCGAGAAGCACGGCATCGAGCCGCTCGTGACGATCTCGCACTACGAGACGCCGCTGCACCTGGCCGAGGCCTACGGCGGATGGACGAACCGCGCGCTCATCGGCTTCTACGAGCGTTACGCCCGCACGCTCTTCGAGCGGTACGGCAGCCGCGTGAAGTACTGGCTGACGTTCAACGAGATCAACTCGCTCCTGCACGCGCCGTTCATGAGCGGCGGCATCCCGATCCCCGAGGGCGGCGTCCCTCAGAGCGAGCTGTACCAGGCGATGCACCACGAGCTCGTGGCGTCCGCCCGCGCCACGCGCATCGCCCGCGAGGTCGCCCCCGAGGCGAAGGTGGGCTGCATGGTGCTGTCCATGCCCATCTACCCGCTCACCCCGTCGCCGGTCGACGCGGTCGCGGTGATGGATGCCGACCACGGCAACCTCGTCTACGGCGACGTGCACACGCGCGGAGAGTACCCGGGCTACTTCCTGCGCACCCTGCGCGAGAAGGGCATCGCGCTGGACATCACCGACGAAGACCGCGACGACCTCAAGAACACCGTCGACTTCGTCTCGTTCAGCTACTACATGTCGATCGCCGAGACGGGCGACCCGGAGAAGCGGGCCACCGCCGAGGGCAACATCATGGGCGGTGTCCCCAACCCGACCCTGCCCGCCAGCGAGTGGGGCTGGCAGATCGACCCCGTCGGCCTGCGGCTCGTGCTCAACCAGTTCTGGGACCGTTGGCAGAAGCCGCTGTTCATCGTCGAGAACGGATTGGGCGCCCGCGACCAGCTCGTCGAAGTCGACGGCGAGAAGACGGTCGTCGACGACTATCGCATCCAGTACCTCAACGACCACCTCGTGCAGGTCGGCGAAGCGCTGCAGGACGGTGTCGACGTGCTCGGCTACACCTCGTGGGGCTGCATCGACATCGTCAGCGCGAGCACGGCACAGCTCAGCAAGCGATACGGTTTCATCTACGTCGACCGTAACGACGACGGCTCCGGCACCCTCGATCGGTACCGGAAGAAGTCGTTCCACTGGTACGGCGACATCATCCGGACCAACGGCGCGTCCCTGACCCGCTGATCCCCTCGATCGGATCGGCCCCGGGCCCTCACGGCCCGGGGCCGTTCCGCGGAGAACCATGACCCGCATCGCCTTCCTCGACGTCGACGGCACGATCCTCGAGCACGGATCGGTGATCGCCCCCTCGACGGTCGACGCCATCCGCCGCGCCCGCGCGAACGGCCACCTCGTGTGGCTGTGCACCGGCCGCGCCGACGGCGACATCCACCCCGACGTGAAAGCGATCGGCTTCGACGGCGCGATCAGCAACGGCGGCGCCTACGCCACGCGCGACGGCGAGTTCGTCGTGCAGCACCCGATGCGCCGGGACGACGTGGCCGCCATCGAGGACTACTTCGTCGCGCATGGCATCCACTACTTCCTGCAGACGCACGAGGCGGTGTTCGCCTCTCCGGGTATCGAGCCGACGATGCGCGAGTACCTGCGCGAGCGTCTGGCCCGCCGAGCGGCCGAGATCGCCGCCCTCGGGCTGGACATCGAACCGACCACCTCGGTTCCCCGCGCCCGACCCCTCGCCGACATCGACCGCGACCGCGTCGCGAAGGCCGTGTTCATCAGCCCCGCCCCCGACACGGTCGCGCACGCCGGGGTCGAACTGGGCGAGCGCTTCCATGTCATCCCGGGGTCGATTCCGCTGCCCGGCGGGTCGAACGGCGAGATCGGGCTCAGTGGCGTGACGAAGGGCTCGGCGATTCTCGAGGTGCTCGCGCTGCTCGGCCTCGACCCGGCGGATGCCATCGGCATCGGTGACTCGTGGAACGACGTCGAGATGTTCCAGGTCGTCGGCACCCCGGTCGCCATGGGCAACGCGGTGCCGGAACTGCAGGCTCTGGCCGGTCGCGTGACGACCGCCGTGCTCGACGACGGCGTCCACAACGCCTTCGCCGAGCTCGGCCTGATCTGAGGCCGGTGCCGCCCCACCGATAAACGCTTTCTGCACTGAGAAACGTTCGCAGCGAGCGTTTCCGGGTGCAGAGAGCGTTTCTCGGATGCCACCCGAGCGCGGGCGCATCCCGGGCCGCTGCCCGGTGCGAGCGGCGTCAGTCCAGGAAGATGTCGGGGTACAGCGCGGCGTCGGGGGTGCCGGGGACGGCGGCGTAGCCGGAGAAATCCGTCACACCCGCGGCCTCCAGCACATCCTCGACGATCAGCGTCCGGCCGGTGAGCTCGCGTGACGGCTGCGTGAGCACCTCGTACGCGGCATCCGCGTAGATCTCGGGCGTGCGCGAGACCCGCATGAGCCGGTCGCCGCCGATGACGTTCTGCACCGCCGCGGTCGCGATGGTCGTCCGCGGCCACAGGGTGTTCGCGGCGATCCCGTCGCTCGCGAACTCCGACGCGATCCCCAGCGTCGCCATCGTCATGCCGAACTTCGCCAGGCTGTACCCGGTGTGCGCGCCGAGCCATTTCGACGTGACGTTCAGCGGCGGCGAGAGCGACAGGATGTGCGGGTTGGACGCCTCACGAAGCTGCGGGATCGCGGCGCGCGAGAGCAGGAAGGTCCCGCGCACGTTGACGTCCTGCATCAGGTCGTACTTCTTCGTCGCGAGGTCGAGCGACCCCGAAAGGTCGATGACGCTGGCGTTGTTCACCACGATGTCGACGCCGCCGAACTCGCCGACCGTGCGCAGCACGGCCTCGGTGATCGACTCCTCGTCGCGCACGTCGCCGACGATCGGCAGCGCGCGACCGCCCGCGGCGCGGATCGCCTCGGCCGCCGTGTGCACGGTGCCCTCGAGTTTCGGGTGCGGCGTGTCGGTCTTGGCCAGCAACGCGACGTTCGCGCCGTCGCGCGCGGCGCGCAGCGCGATCGCGAGGCCGATGCCCCGGCTCCCGCCCGACATGAGGATGGTCTTTCCGGCAAGGGTCATGAGCGTCCTTTCGCGGAGGCGGCGGCGAAGGCCGCGACCCGCGCCCGCGCCTCGGGGGTGTCGAAGGCGGCGCCGATCGTCGCAGCCTCGTCGGAGAGGTTCTCCGCGAACGAGCGACCCGCGCCGACGCGCACGAGACGCGTCGCCTGGCCGAACGCGGCGGTCGCCCCATCGAGCCAGAACCGCGCGATCCCCTCCACCCGCGAGGCGAGATCCCCGGATGCCACGACCTCGGCGACCAAACCCCACTCGAGGGCTTCGGCGGCATCCAGCATCCGATCCTGCAGCAGCAGCTGCAGCGCACGGCGCTGGCCGATCGCCGCCGGCAGCAGCGTCGACACACCGAGATCGGGCGTGAGGCCGATGTTGGCGTAGCGGCTGACGAAGCGGGCGTTCTCGCTCGCGACGACGTAGTCCGCGGTGAGCATGAGGCCGAGTCCGCCGCCCGCGACCGCCCCCTGCACCGCCGCGACCATCGGCAGCGGCGCCTCGACGAACGTGCGGATGCCGTCGTGGATCGCTTCGGCCGTCTCGGTCACGACGGAGCCCGACGCGCCGGTCGTCGCCATCGCCACGACGTCACCGCCGGCGCAGAACGCGGGGCCTGTGGCATCCAGGATCACGGCTCCGACGGAGGCGTCGGAGGTGACCTCGTGCGCGACCTCGCGCCAGCGGCGGGCCATCGGGAAGTCCATCGCGTTGAGCGAGGCGGGACGGTCGAACGTGACGCGGGCCAGGCCCGCGTCGAGGGAGAGGAGGATGCCGTCGGTCATTTCGGTGCCATCCGGATCGCGCCGTCGAGTCGGATGGTCTCGCCGTTGAGGTAGCCGTTGTCGACGATCGCGAGCACGAGGCGCGCGTACTCGTCGGGGGCGCCGAGCCGCGACGGGTACGGCACCTGCTGGCCGAGGGAGTCCTGCGCGGCCTGCGGCAGGCCCTTGAGCATCGGGGTCTCCATGATCCCGGGCGCGATCGTGACGACCCGGATGCCGTGACGCGCGAGCTCGCGCGCGATCGGCAGGGTCATCGCGTGCACACCGCCCTTGCTCGCCGAGTACGCGGGCTGGCCGATCTGCCCGTCGAAGGCCGCGACGCTCGCGGTGTTCACGATCACGCCGCGGTCGCCGCTCTCGGTCGGGTCCTGCGCCGCCATGAGCGCCGACGTCTGCGCGATGACGTTGTAGGTGCCCACGAGGTTGATCCGGACGAGGCGTTCGAAATCCGCCAGCGGCGTGGGCTTCAGGTCGCGGTCGAGCACCTTGGCCGGCGGGGCGATGCCCGCGCAGTTCACGACGACCCGCAGCGGCCCGGACTCGACGGCGCGGGCCGCGGCGGCGGCGACCTGCTCGGCATCGGTGACGTCGGCCGGGGCGAACGTCCCCCCGAACTCGTCCACCACGCTCGCCCCCGCGGAGGAGGGCAGATCGATGATCGTCACGCGCGCGCCGGCGGCGGCGAGGCGACGCGCCGTGGCGAGGCCGAGGCCCGAGGCCCCTCCGGTGACGAGGGCGGATGCACCCGCGATGTCCATGCGTTCTCCTTCGAAGGCAGAAACTCAGTGTCACTCTACCCGGGACTCAGGTTCGGCGTGGGCGATCGCGGGACCACCCGTGACCGCGGACGGCGTGCGTGCGGATGGCGCCCGTGGACGCGCCGTCCGCGAGGAGGGCGATCTCGTCGGCGCTCCACCCGTACGTCGTGCGCAGACGATCAGCGAGGGCGGCAACCGGGTGGGGAACGGCCACCTCGACGCCCCGCGGAACGTCTCCGGCCTGAGGATCGAGAACCCGCGCGGCCTCGCGCAGGTCGCTCACGAGACCTCGCACGCGGTCCACTCCGTACGCCGCGGAGGCCAGGCTCCAGTCGCCGACCACGACGACCGCACCGGCGGGATGGGGCGCGCGCGACACGCTGACCCGCTCGCGGGCGCGGGCGAGCCGCACGACCGCGACGCCGATCACGGCCACGACGAGCATGCCCACGATGGTGGCGGGGACGAAGGAGAAAGCGAGGTCGTAGCGCGGCGAGCCCCATCCCGTCAGAATCGCGATCACTCCCCGCAGCACCGAGAAGACGGAGTAGGCCGCGGTCGCGAGCGCGATCGTCCGCATCGCGGACCACGGCTCGGCGTCCGAGCGGGCGGCGGCCCACGTGCAGCCCGCGCAGACGACCGCGAGGACCGCGACCTTGACCGGCATCGACACCGTCTCGGGGGCGAGGGTCGTGACCGTGGCAACGGCGATCGAGACCGTGAAGGCGCCCACCGACCACCCCAGGCCCGACCGTCCGTCGAGCACGCGCAGTGCGACGAACAGCAGCAGGGGCGCGAGCACCATGCACATGTCGGCGACGGCGAGCGACGCCCGGCTCCCGCTCCCCCCGTACGCGAGGTAGAGCGCGCTGGCTCCGACGGCGGCCACGGCGGACGCCGCAGCGAAACGCAGGAACAGCGTGAACGGTCCGGGCGAGCCCACGCGCGGGAGGGCGACGAAGAGCACGGAGCCGACCACGGCGATACTCATCGCGAGTAACGCCAACGACAGAGCCACGGCACCCCCACCCCCGTTCCGCCACCCGGAATGGGCGACGGCGAGGACTCAGCGTAGCCGCCGCCGGGGGTCTGTCCACGAGGGATCACGACAACAACTGCGGCGATCGTCCAGGATCCGGCGTTCTAGGCTCGTCGGATGGACTTCACGGTGGAACACGTGGCCGTTGACGATCCCCGGGCCGTCGCCCTGCGCGCCCTGTTGGACCTCGACCTCGACGAGCGGTACCGCGAAGCCGATGCCGACGACCCGCCCGGAATGGCGGAGGAACGGACCGAGGCGCTCGCCGTGCACGCCGAGCAGGTCGTCGCCACGTTCCTGGCCGTGGATGCCGACGGTTCCGCGCTCGGACACGTGCTGCTGCGCCGCCTCGGCGAAGAGTGGGAGCTGAAGCGCCTCATCGTCACCGAGGCCGCGCGCCGGCGCGGTGTCGGTCGCGCGTTGACGGACGCGGTGGTGAGGCGGGCACGCGAGGGTGGCGCCTCCCGCGTGATCCTGCAGAGCGGGCGCATGCAACCGGAATCGCTCGCGCTGTACGCTGCCGCGGGGTTCACCCCGATCCCCGTCTACGAGCCCTACGTCGCCACGATGCCGAAGTCGCTGTGCTTCGAGCGGCCGCTCTGACGCGAAGCCCCTCCACCGTGGGGCGCGTCAGCCCTCGCCGCGGGACGCGTCAGCCCACGCGGTGGCGCGTCAGCCCTCGCCGCGGGACGCGTCAGCCCCCACCGCGCGACGCGTCAGCCCTCGCCCTGTGACGCGTCAGCCCCCACCGCGCGACGCGTCAGCCCCCGCCGCGGGACGCGTCAGCCCACGCGGTGGCGCGTCAGCCCTCGCCGCGGGGCGCGTCAGCCCCCGAGGGGAGACGCGTCAGCCCCCACCGCGCGATGCGTCAGCCCTCATCCTGTGACGCCTCAGCCCCCGACGAAGCGGAAGGCCCCGGACGCCACGGCCACGGCGAGCGCGACGCCGATGAGCGCCACGGCCCCCGCGAGAGCCACGCCGTCGCGCGGGTGCAGGCGCGACGGCCGCGACCACGTGCGCTCAACCTCGGCGCCGAAGCCTCGGGCCTCCATCGCGGTCGCGAGGGTCGTGCCGCGGCGGACGGCGAACACGAGCAGCACGAACGCCATCCCGAGGAACCGGCGCACCGCGCCACGATCGCCGAGGCCGCGCGCGCGGCGGGCGAGGGTCATCGTGCGCCAATCGTCCACGAACAGCCCGACCGTGCGGGCCCCCGCGAGAACGCCGAGCACGAAACGGCTCGGGAGCTTGGCGACCTGCGCGAGCGCATCGGCGAGTTCGGTCGGATCGGTGCGTCCGAACAGCAGGATCGTGGGGAGCCCGAGGGCGAGCACGCGCAGCATCACCGCGAGGGACAGCGCGATCGAGTCGTCGCTGACGGTGGCGAAGAGGAACTGGCCGTACACGGTGCCGCCCGGCTGCGCGTAGAGCAGCATGCTCACGCCCGCGACGGGGGCGAACACGACGACGGGGATGAGACGTCGCAGCACCGTTGCGACCGCGAGTCCGGTGAGGGGCACGCACAGCAGCTCGAGCACGATCGCGACGGACGCGCTCACCGGGTCGAGCGTGGCGAACAACGGCACTGAGAGCACCAGGGCGATGAGGATCTTCGTGACCGGGTTGACCCCGTCCAGCCACGACAGCGCGCGCTCGCTCCGCGCCAGCGTCGCCGTCACGCCGCGCTCCCCAGGGTGATGCGGTGCTGTCCCAGATGCCGCACGACGTCGGCGTCGTGGGTGACGGCGACGACCGTCCGGCCCCGCGCGATCTCGCGCTGGAGCAGGGCGACGACCTCGCTCCAGCCGCGGCGGTCCTGACCGAACGTGGGCTCGTCGAGCACGATCACCGCGGGCGAGGATGCCAGGACTGTCGCGACCGACAGGCGGCGCTTCTGCCCGCCGGAGAGCGTGAAGGGGTGGGCTTCCGCGAGGGATGCCAGGTCCAACCGTTCGAGCAGCTCGTCGACGATCGCGTCGACCTCGGTCGGCGGCATCCGCAGCGCGCGGGGCCCGACGGCGAGTTCGTCGCGGAGCGTGGTGGCGAGGAACTGGTGCTCCGGCTCCTGGAACACCGTGCCGATCCGCGTGAGGAGTTCGGTCGAGCGCCAGCGGGAGGGACGCCGGATGCCGCGGGCGGCCAGCGACGCGGATGCCTCGATCTCTCCCGCGAGCTCGGGCAGCAACCCGGCGAGGGTCAGCGCGAGGGTGGACTTCCCGGCGCCGTTGGGGCCTGTCACGACCGTGCCGCTCCCCTCGGGAATGCGGACGTCGAGTCCCGCAAGGACCGGCGTCCGGCGCTCGCGACCGATCGTCAGCCCGGATGCCGAGAGCACGGCATCCATCGACGGGGGGGCCGGAGCCAGCGCGGGCAGGTCGACCGGACGCCCCGGCACCCACACGCCCGCCGCGGCGAGCGCCGCACCGTGCTCGGCGAACACTCGCGCGGGCGGACCGTCGGCGAGAAGGCCCCCTCCCGGCGCCAGCACGATCACGCGGGTGACGAGGTCGGCCCACACCGCGGTGCGGTGCTCGATGAGCACGAGGGTGGTCTCACCGCCCGCCACCACCCGTTCGACGGCGGAGCGCACCTCGCGCACGCCGTCGGGGTCGAGGTTGGCGGTGGGCTCGTCGAGCAGCAGCAGCCCCGGCTGCATCGCCAGCACGCCGGCGAGCGCGAGCCGCTGCTTCTGCCCTCCCGACAGAGCCTTCGTCGGCCGATCGCGGGGCACGTCCAATCCCACGGATGCCAGCGCTCCGGCCACCCGCAGGGGAATGGCGTCGGCGGGCACCCCGAGGTTCTCGCACCCGAACGCGACGTCGTCGCCGACCTTCGACAGCACGACGCCGGCCTCCGGGTCTTGCAGGACGAGGCCGATGCGCCCGCGCTGGGACTCGGGCGTCTGTCCGTCGACGAGGATGCGACCGTTCGCTTCGCCCTCGTCGCTACCGCCGAGCAGCCCGGCGAGCCCGGCGAGCAACGTCGACTTGCCCGCACCGGAGGCGCCCAGCAGGAGCACCCGCTCACCCGGGTCGATCGTCAGGTCGATGTCACGGGTGGCCGGCAGCCGGCGACCGGCGTAGCGCCATCCCCAGCCATCGACCTCGACCCGGGCCGGATACGGCATCAGACCTCGCGGCGGCGTTCGCGTCCCGCGGCGAAGCGGCTGAGCGCGCCGCTCGCGGCGAGCGCCCGGACCAGCAGCCACCCCACGACGCCGCCCAGCACCGCACCCGAGACGATGAGCGTGCCGAGGTAGAGGAGGTTGAACTCGGCGGTCTTGACGATGTTGCCGGTGAAGAACTCGAGCACCCACGCCCCGACACCGGCGCCCGCGCCGGCGAGCATCGCGACCGGCAACGAGAAGCGCAGGTACAGGAACGCCAGGAAGATCAGCTCCGCGCCGAGGCCCTGCGCCAGGCCCGAGTAGATCGTGCTGATACCCCAGACGTTGCCGATGAGGGCGGACACGACAGCGGCGATGAGCTCGACGAGGAGCGCCGCGCCGGGCTTGCGGATGACGAGCCCGCCGACGACGCCGCCGAGGAGCCAGATTCCGACAGCGATGCCGCCGAGACCGGGCGTGAGCCCATCCATCGCGGCGAACCAGAGGCCGCCGACGGTGTTCCAGGCCCAGAAGATGAGGCCGATCGCGACGCCGAGGACGGCGGCGACGACGATGTCGACGACCCGCCACCGGAACCGGTCGGACGTGGCGACGGCGGGGGCCGTCCGGGTGGACGCGGACGCGTGCATGTGTTCTCCTCCCTGCGCCGGCATGATCCGGATCAGGTTCGACGGTCGAAGCGTGGGTCGCTTCCTCTCAGCCCGGCTCACCGGACTCCCGTGGTTGTGGTTCCCGAGTATAGGCCGGTCGCCGGGGTAGCGTGGGCGAGTGCACGACCAGAACCCGGCCACACGGCGCGAGCTGCGTGACCGGGTCGACGCGTCGGGCGACCGGAGCGGGGATGAGCTCGAGCCCACGGCATTCATCGACGCCCCCTCGGACGCCAAGCGCCCCTCGGACATCGACACCCCCTCGGACACCGACACCCCCACGGACGCCGACACCCCCTCGGACGCCGATACCCCCTCGGACACCGACGCCCCGACCCCCGACGCCCCGACCCCCGACGTCGGCGCAACGGGGCCCGCGCTGGCCCCGGCTCCCGACGTCGGCGCACCGGCGCCCGCGCTGGCCCCGGCACCCGAGCGCATCCTCATCGGCGGACCCATCGCGCTGACCTGGGTCGACCCCGAGGGCGCCGCGGCTCCGCGCCCCGCTCCCGAGTTCGCGCTCACCGCGACTCAGCCGCGCCCGATCGACCTCCTCGCCGGTCGGCGCCGTCGCGCGCTCCGTCCCGGCACGGTGGTGCCGCCGCTGCTCTTGCTGCTGCTGGTCGCGATCTACGCTGCGGTCACGCTGCTGTGGCCGTTGAACGCGGTGCCGCCGCGGGTGACCCCGCTCATCGTGAACGTCGCCGCCGCGCCCGCCGCCGCGCCCGCCTGGCCCGGTCAGGGAGAAGCCGCGATCGCCGTCCAGGGCGTCCCCGGCGTGCTCTCCTCCGCGGAGAACCCCGAGTCGATCGCCAGCATCACCAAGATCGTGACCGCCCTACTGGTGCTGGATCGACTGCCGCTCGCGCCCGGTGAGCAGGGACCCTCGTACGCGTTCACGCAGGCCGACAGCGACGACTACTGGCAATACCGTTTCCGCGGCGAATCCTCCCTCGACGTCCCCGTCGACGGGACCCTCACCGAACTGCAGATGCTGCAGGGCATGCTCATCGCTTCCGCCAACAACTACGCCCAGCGGCTGGCATCCGAGATCTGGCCGTCGAACGCCGACTTCGCCGCGGCGGCGGACCAGTACCTGACCGACCGGGGCATCTCGGGCATCACCATCGTCAACCCGACGGGGATCGAGGCGGGGAACACCGCGACCCCCGCGGCGCTCATCGCGCTCGCGCAGAAGGCGCTGCAGAACCCGGTGATCGCCGACATCGTCCAGACCCGGGAGCTGTCCCTCCCGGGGGCCGGGTCGTTCCGCAACGGCAACCCGCTGCTGGCCGACCCCGGCGTCGTCGGCATCAAGACCGGGACCCTGGATGCCTGGAACCTGCTGTCGGCGAAGGATCTGACGGTCGGCGACGTCACGGTGCGCACGTACGCGGCGGTGCTCGGACAGCCCGGCCCGGACGCCCGTGATCAGGCCAGCCGCGACCTGTACGCGCGCCTGGCCGAGGAGATCCAGGTGCGCACCTCCGTGCCCGCGGGGACCGTGGTCGGCCGGGTCTCGACGCTGTGGGGCGAGGACGTCGCGCTCTCCACCGCGGAGGACGCGCAGAACGTGCTGTGGAACGGTGCGAGCGCCACCCCGGACGTGTCCTTCACGCTGGGCGAGTCGCGCGACGCGGGCGACACCGCGGGCGAACTGATCACCACCGGGCCGCTCGACGCCGCCACGGTCGATGTGCGCCTGCAGGACGACGTCGACCCGCCGAGCCCGTGGTGGCGGCTGACGCATCCCCTCGACCTCCTGGGTCTCAACGACTGACGGGCGTCCGCTCGTCGCGGTGCCGCCGGCCGGCATCCGACTGCGGGCTCCGGCGCTGCTCCTCCACAACCCGCGTGCGATGGCATCCATCCCCGGGATGCCGCGCGGGCGGGGTTCGATGTCGGAAGCCCTCGCTAGCATGCACACATGTCTTCCGATCCCCCTCCCGACACTCCCTCCGCGGCCACGGCGGGCCATCCGGCCGGGCTGTCCGCGGTCCTCGACGACGCGCTCCGCGCCGGGTCCGAGCTCGCCGCTGCCGAGGTGGCGCGAACCCGCGCCCTGGCGGCGGCCGGGCACCTCGCCCTTGACGTGATGGCCGACCGGCGGGCGACCGCCCGAGCCTCCGAGATGGCGCTGCGGGAGGTCGCCTCCGAGCTCGCGGCGGCCGAGGGTCTTTCCGATCGCAGCGTGCAGTCGCAGATCGGCCGCGCCATGACGCTGGTCGACGACTATCCGCAGACCCTCGCCGCGTGGGAGGCGGGGGTCATCACGCGTGCCCACGTGCACGCGATCGCCGATGTCGGGGCGCCTCTCCCCGTCGACGCGCGCGCCGAGTACGACCTGCTCGCCGTCGCGACCGCCGACGGCCTCAGCCCCGGCCGGCTGCGCTCGCGTCTTGCTGTGCTCGCCGAACGTCTGCAACCGGCCACTCTGACGGAGCGTCACCAGCGCGGACGTGACACACGGTGTGTTCGGGTCATCACCGGGGTCGACGGCATGTCCGACCTCATCGCGACGCTGCCGACCGTGCTCGCGGTCGGGATCTACGACCGTCTGAGCCGGCAGGCCCACGCTCTTGTCGACGCGAGGGACGCGACGACCGAATCAGGCACGGATGACCGCACCACCGCGCAGCTTCGCGCAGACATCCTCGCCGACCTTCTGCTGACCGCCGCGCCCGATGCCGATCCCACCCGCACCGACGACGGCCCCGGCGCCCTCGGAAGCATCCGCGCGCGGGTCCAGGTCGTCGTGCCCGCGCTGACCATGCTGCGACCTGCGGAGGAGAACCTCGACCCCGCCGAACTCGTCGGACACGGCCCCGTCGATGCCGGCACCGCGCGCGCTCTCGCCGAGACGACCTCGCTCCCTTGGGATCGGGTCGTCACCCACCCCATCACCGGCGCGGTGCTGTACACCGACACCTACCACCGCGGCAGCGCGATCGACCGGTTCCTCCGTGCCCGCGACCGCCACTGCCGGTGGCCCGGCTGCACGGTTCCGGCGGTCCGTGCCGAGGTGGATCACACGCACGACTACGCGCTGGGCGGCCCGACCGACGTCGCGAACCTCGCGCACCTCTGCCAACGGCACCACACGCAGAAACAGTTCACCCGCTGGAGAGTGACCCCGCTCCCCGGCGGAGTCCTCCGCTGGACCAGCCCCACCGGGCGCACGTACACCGATGAGCCCCTGCCCTACTCTCCCGCTGTCCGCTTCGTTCCGGACGACCCCTCCCCACCCGAACCGGACGTGCCAGCGGCCCCCTTCTGACGCTGCGCCTGTGTGTCGGAGTGCCCGACGCGTTGCAGAGCGCGCAGCATCCGGTTTCGCTTGCACCGTAGCCTCGCTTCATGCCCTTGGCCCTCGTCACCGGCGCCGCGCGCGCCAACAGCATCGCCGCCGCGATCATCCCCCGCCTCGAAGCCGACGGGTGGGACGTCGTGACCAGCGAACTCGAGACCGGTGACTACCCCTGCGACCTCGCCGACCCGACCGCTCCGACGCACCTCGTCGAACGCGTCTCCCGCGAGCGCGGCCCGCTCCACGCGCTCGTCCTCAGCCACGCGCACGGTGTCGAATCCGGCATCCTGGACACCACCGCCGAGAGCTTCGACCATCACGTCGCCGTCAACGCCCGCGCGAGTCTTCTCCTGATCGCGGCGTTCGCGCGGCAGGTCGACGAGACCGGTGGTGCGATCGTGGCGTTCACGAGCGACCACACCACCGGCAATCTCCCGTACGGCGCTTCGAAGGGCGCGCTCGACAGAATCGTCGTCTCCGCTGCTCGGGAGCTGGGACCACGAGGCATCTCCGCGAACGTCGTGAACCCGGGACCGATCGACACCGGCTGGATGGATGCCGCAACGCGCGACGCCGTGATCGCACACCAGCCGCTCGGCCGGCTCGGCGTCCCCCGCGATATCGCCGCCATCACGGCGTTCCTTCTGTCGGACGAGGGTCGCTGGGTCAGTGGTCAGCTTCTGCACACCGACGGCGGCTTCTCCGCGCGGTACTGACCGGCCGACGCGACGACCTCCGTCGTGCTAGCGTCGCCCGCAGTGACACGGGGTGCCCCACGGGGCTGAGAACACACCCGTCGAACCTGATCTAGTTCGTACTAGCGAAGGGATGTCGCGAATGGTCGTTCGCACGTCGCCGTCTCCGTCCACCGCCGTTGAGGCTCTCGCCGCTCTCCGCGGCTCCCCACCGCTCGTGCAATGCATCACGAACGCCGTGGTCACCAACTTCACGGCCAACGCGCTCCTCGCCCTCGGCGCGTCGCCCGCAATGTGCGACATCCCGGGCGAGGCCGGATTCTTCGCCGGCGTCGCCGGTGGGGTCCTGGTCAACCTCGGCACCCCGACCGCGGAACAGCGCGACGCCGCCCGGGAGGCCGTGGCCGCCGGGACTCCCTGGGTGCTCGACCCGGTCGCCGTCGGGGCGCTGCCGGTGCGCACGGCCCTCGCCCACGAGCTGCTCGAGGCGCGGCCGGCCATCGTGCGCGGCAACGCGTCGGAGATCCTCGCCCTGGCCGGGGCGGGAGCGGGCGGGCGTGGCGTGGACTCCACGGACACCCCCGATGCCGCACTCGACGCCGCGCGCACCCTCGCGCAGCGCACCGGCGGGACGGTCGCCGTTTCGGGCGCGGTGGACCTCATCGTCGATGCCGACCGCACCGCGCGCGTCCCGGGCGGGAGCGTGCTGCTCACCCGCGTGACCGGCGGCGGCTGCGCCCTCGGCGCGGCGATGGCGGCGCTGCTGGCAACGTCGGCGCCGTTCGACGCCGCGGTCGCGGCGAGCGCCATCTGGGCCGTGGCCTCGGAGCGGGCGGAGGCGGCCTCGAGCGGACCGGGGTCGTTCGCGGTCGCGTTCCTCGACGCCCTCGCCGCGATCGAACCGGATGACCTCGACGGGCGGGTCGAGGCGTGAGCGCGACCGACCTGTCGCTGCACCTCGTCACCGATGACCGGATGCCGTTCGCCCACGTCGTCGACGTCGTCGACGCGGCCGCGAGCTCCGGTGTCACCGTCGTGCAGTTCCGCGACAAGACGGCGACCGGGCGCGACCTGTTCGACCGCGTCACGGCGCTCTCCGACGTCATCGCCGGACGCGTGATGTTCGTGGTCGACGACCGCGTCGACGTCGTGCTCGCCGCCCGCGCAGCGGGCGCACGCGTCGACGGCGTGCATCTCGGCCAGACGGATCTGCCGGTCTTCGCCGCGCGCCGGCTCCTCGGAGCCGATGCCCTCATCGGCTGGACCGCGAACACCCCGGCGCACTTCGCCGCCGCCGCCGCGCTGCCCCCCGACACCGTGGACTACCTCGGCGTCGGTGTCATCCGCGCCACCGCGACGAAGCCCGATCACCCGGAGCCGCTCGGGGTGGACGGCTTCGCCGAACTGGTGGCATCCGCCCCTCTGCCGTGTGTCGCGATCGGAGGGATCCAGACGCACGATGTGGCCCCGCTGCGTCGAGCCGGAGCGGCCGGGGTCGCCGTCGTGTCGGCCGTGAGCGCGGCGGAGGATCCTGCGGCGGCAACGCGAGCGCTCCGCGAGGCGTGGTCATGATCCCGCGCGTCCTCAGCATCGCGGGGACCGACCCGACCGGGGGTGCGGGCGTTCAGGCCGACCTCAAGTCGATCTCGGCATTCGGCGGGTACGGGATGGCCGCCGTGACCGCGCTCGTCGCGCAGAACACCCTCGGGGTGCGCGAGGTGCACGTGCCGCCGACGGCGTTCTTGGCGGCGCAGCTGCGCGCCGTCAGCGACGACGTCGACATCGATGCCGTGAAGATCGGGATGCTCGGGTCGGCCGAGGTGGTCGCGGTGGTGTCCGCGTGGCTCACCGAGGTGCGGCCGCCGGTGGTCGTGCTCGACCCCGTGATGATCGCCACGAGCGGCGACCGACTGCTCGACGCCGACGCCGAGGCGGCCGTGCGCGAGCTGTGCCACCTCGTCGATCTCGTGACCCCCAACCTGCCCGAACTCGCCGTGCTCGTCGGTGAGCCGGTCGCGGCCGACTGGGACGCCGCGATCGCGCAGGCCCGGACCCTCGCCTCCCGCACCGACACGTCCGTGCTGCTCAAGGGCGGGCATCTGTCGGGCCCCGACAGCCCGGATGCCATCGTCGACACCGACGGCATCCACCCGGTGTCGGGCCCGCGCGTCCACACCCGGCACACGCACGGGACAGGGTGCTCGCTGTCATCCGCGATGGCGACGCTCGCCGCGCACGGTCTCGCGTGGCCCGCCGCGCTCGAGCGGGCGAAGCCCTGGCTCACCGGCGCTCTGGAGCATGCCGCCGACCTCCGTGTGGGACGCGGCAACGGTCCCATCGATCACTTCCACGCGCTGCGGCCGCACCTCGACCTCGGACCGGCGTGGAGCGTCGAGCGGTGGGATGCCACGGCCTCGGTGCGCGCCGACGTCGACGCCAGCGCCTTCGTGCGGGGGCTGGCATCCGGCGACCTGGATCGCGCGGCTTTCACCTGGTACCTGGGGCAGGATCTGCTGTACCTGCGCGAGTACGCCCGCGTGCTCGCCCGGGCGGCGGCGCTCGCCCCGACGACGGAAGAACAGCGGTTCTGGGCGGCCGCGTCGGCCTCGTGCCTCGCCGAGGAAGCGCGCCTGCACGAGAGCCACGTGGATGCCACCGACCTCGAGCCCGCGCCGGACACCACCGCGTACACCGACCATCTGCACGCCGTCTCGGCGGGCGGCTCGTACGCGGTGCTGGTCGCGGCGGTGCTGCCCTGCTTCGTGCTGTACACCGACATCGGCGCGCGCTGGCGCGGCACGTTCGACCCCGACCACGCCTACGCCGACTGGCTCACGGCCTACGGCGACGAGGTGTTCGCCGCGTCGTCCGCCGAGGCCTCGCGGATCGCGGACACCGCCGCGCGAGCGGCATCCCCTGCCGTCCGGGCCGCGATGTCGGCGGCCTACGACCGGTCGATGCGGCAGGAGCTGGCCTTCTTCCAGGCTCCGCTGCGCGGGTGAGTCCGCGCCGGACCGGCCGGCCCGCGGCACGCGTTCGCGGGGGTGAGGCGGGCCGACGCCGCGGCGCGGCGGGCGTTCGCGGCGGTGCGGCGGGCCGACGCCGCGGCGCGGCGGGCGTTCTCGGCGGCGCGGCGGGCCGAACTCCTGAGTTTTCGGCATCCCGCGCGTGCTCGACGCATCGAGAAACCCGCGAACGCCCAGAACTCAGGAGTTCGGACCGCCCACACGTCGGCGAGTGACACCGGACGGTCGGATCAGCCGCTCTTGCGGCGGAACTCCCGCTTCGTGACGGCTCCATGCGTGCCCTGCACGGCCGAGTGACCGTCCAGGTGAGCCTGACCCGACCGCTGCTGTCCGTTCTTCTTCGCCAGGGCTTCCTTGAACTTTCGCTTCATCTCGTCGGATGCCGTGGCATCCGGGGTCTCGTCGGTACTCATGTGCCCACCCTAGGCATGTCCGGCTGACCCGTGCGCCGTCAGACGTGACGGACGCGCTGCTGCAGCCGGGTGCGGATGTCGAACAGCTCGGTGCCGCCGACCTCGCGGGCACCGGGGATGCCGCGACGCAAGAGCGTCGTGAGGGCGCTCCGCTGCACCAGTACGACCGGCGTTCCGCGGACCTTGCCGAGGTCGGTGACGGCGTCGAGGATCGCGTCGTCGGGCAGCACGACCATCGCGCCGCTGAATCGGACGCCCGCGGCGCGCGCGATCACGCGGGCGCGCGAGACGAGCTGCGTGACGGGCGAACCGATCACGTGGGGCCCGGTGATCTCGCCGCGACGCACGCCCACCGGACCGCCGAAGTCCTCGCTGAGCATCGCGTACAGGCCGCTGGGGCCGAGCACGAGGTGGTCGAGCTTCTGCTCCGGATCGAGGCCGTCGCGGTCGGCGAAGACGTCGTGCCACACGGTGTACCCCATGCCGAGTTCGGCCACGAGGCGCGCGGTCTCCTCCTCGGCGAGCGCGTCGGCGAGGATGTGCCGGATCTCGGGGGGCGCCGACCGCACGAGCGCGGGGTCGTAGGGGTCGGCGACGTCGACGCCGCGGCCCACCCACTCACGAATGAGCGACAGGTACCGCTCGCGCCGCCATCCGCCGGGCTGCCCGTAGGCGCGGGCGCGGGGTCGGGTGTCCGGACGCGGAGGGGTGGATGCCGCCGTCCCGCCGCCCCACTCGGCCGACGCGTGTCCACGGCCGCGGTCATAGGCGGCGCGGGCCTCGGGTGTGCCGACGAGCTCCCACGCGCGCTGCACCTGCACGAACAGGGCGGCATCGCCACCGGTGTCGGGGTGGGTCTCGCGCAGCCGCACGCGGTAGGCACGGCGCAGCCCGTCGTCGTCGATGTCGACATCGACGCGGAGCACCTCGTACGCCGAGAGCGACATGGGACTGTCGAACACGTCCGTCATCCGTTCCGCCGCCCGGGTGCGGCACCCTCCAGGCTATCGGCCGCCGTCTGTGCAACCCCCGGGATGCGCCCGAGGTTTCGCTGACGGCGGCACCCCGCGTCAGCGCCGCTCGTTCCGGCGGGCGTATGCGGCGGCATCCCGGCTCGAGAGGGCGAGCAGCACCAGGATGTCGAGGCTCAGTGTGACGAGTGTGGTCCCCACCGTGATCTCCTGCCCGAGCTCCCACCAGCCGACGAACGCCGTCACGATCGAGACCGTCGACACGAGCATCACGATCACGCGGGCGACGTTGCTGCCACGCAGCAACAGGATGCCGAACACCACCTGGACGAGTGCGATGCCGCCCAGGATGCCGAAGAACACACCGGCGCCGACTCCGACGTCCGAGAGGGTCAACGTCGGTTCGGCACCGGAACCGTCAGCCGCGCCGGCGACCACCTGCAGCCAGGGCGGCAGGTCGAACGCGACCGCGAGGCCCCACACGATCCCCGCCACAGCGCGGAGGAGGACGAGCACTCCCCCGGCGACGGTCGCGGCCGGGCGGCGCATCGCCGGGTCGTGCGCGACCGGGGCGGCGAGCGGCTCGAACGCCGCCCTCTTCTGCGGATGCCTCTCGCTCACGGCCGGCCTCCCGCTTCGGCGGCGTGCGTCCCGGCATCCGTCCACCGTTCGAGGGCGACCGGGTCGACGCCGCGGACGTCGAGGATCGGCAGATCGCCGTCCGTGGTGATGCTGTCGCCGCCGCCGTTGCGCGAGTGGTAGCCGGTCGAGAAGTCGCGGATGACGTCGACCACGACGCCGGGCAACGTCTGCACGGTCGCGACGATGTGGTCGCGCTCGATGTCGGTGTCGGCGTCGATGCGATGCGTCACCTGGAGGGTGAACAGCGAGAGCCCGACGGCGCGGTCGAACGTGCCGGCGGCGAGCCAGTCGACCCGCCGACCACCGGGGAGCAGCCAGCCGTCGGGGCAGCGCCAGAGGCGGACGTGGTGCCGTTGCGCGGGGGATCCGGAGACCTCCTGCTGGTACGCGAGGTCCTGCATCCGCCCGAACAGGAACAGCGGGCTGACGGGCGCCGTCGGGTAGCTCTGACGGCGCAGCGTCGAGGCCACGATGCGCCACGACGAGCCGAGACTCACCGGGTCGGCCGGGATCCATCCGGCGGCCGCCATGGTCGCCTCGACCTGGGCGCGGTCCCCCTGGAACGCCAGGTTCACCGGGTCGCCCAGCAGGCCGTCGGACGTGCGCGTGCGTCCCATGAAGTAGTCGGGAACGTAGACCGCGGTCAGGATGCGATGCAGCCGCGGCAGCACGAGGTAGGCGAGGAGCCCCCAGAACACGATCGCCATGACGATCCCGCCCCAGCCGATCGTGAAGGTCTGGGTGAAGCTGAGGTACGCGAGCCAGACGGCGGCGAGACCGCCGAAGATGAAGAAGAACCCGTCGAGCAGCCGCCCGATCGACCAGCGCCGCCGCCTCTCCATGGCGTTACCAGAGCGCCGGTTCGGGCTGATGGGCGAACGCCTCGGCGACGCGGTGCGGCGGAAGGTCGAAGCGGTGGGCCGGCGACCACGACGGCGAGCGGTCCTTGTCGACGAGCTGCGCGCGGATGCCCTCGGCGAGGTCGGGCTGGGTCGTCGCGAACCACATGACGAGCCCGTATTCCTGCGCGAGCGCGGCCCGCAGCGACGGCAGCGCCCGCGCTCGTCGGACGGCTTCCAGCGTCACGCTCACGGCGGTGGGAGCCGACGCCTCGAGCAGGTCGGCGGTGGCGTGCGCCTCCGGCTCCCAGCGCTGACGGAGCCGGTGCAGGATGCCATCGAGGTCATCGGCCGAGAAGGCGTCGTCGATCCACGGACGCCAGGTCTCGAGGTTCGATCGCTCGGGGCTCTCGTCGAACAGCAGCACCAGCTCGGTGGGGCTCGACGGGTCGGCGCGGTACTCCAGGGCCTCGTGCAGGGCCGGGAGGTGGGCGACCGGGACGAGGTGGTCGGCGAAGCCGGCGTACATCGCGTCGGCGGCATCCATCGTCGCACCGGTGAGACCCAGGTACTCGCCCAGGCGGCCGGGCGCGCGCCCGAGCAGCCACGATCCGCCGACGTCGGGGGTGAAGCCGATCCGGGTCTCGGGCATGGCCAGCTGCGAGCGTTCGGTGACGATGCGGATGCGCGCGTGGCCGGCCAGGCCGATCCCGCCGCCCATCGTCACGCCGTCGGCGATCGCGACGATCGGCTTCGGGTAGGTCGCGATCCGGTGGTTGAGGGCGTACTCCTCGCGGAAGAAGGTGTGCACCTCGTCGATGCGTCCGTCGACCACGAAGTCGTACAAGGCCCGCACGTCGCCGCCCGCGCAGAAGCCGCGGTCGCCCGCGCCGTCGAGGAGCACGAGGTCGACATCGGAGTCGCGCTCCCACCGGTCCAGCGCGGCGGACAGGAGGCGGATCATCCCGAGGTCGACCGCATTGATCGCGCGAGGGCGGTTGAGGGTGAGGTGGCCGACCCCGCGCCAGGCTCGCGCGATGACCGCGTCGTCGTCGGATCGCTGTGCGTTCACGCTGCCACGTTACACAGCCCGCGAGATGGGTTTTCGGCCTCGGATCGGGGAAGATGGGGAGAACGCCCGCCGAACGAGAGGTACTCGATGCCCCAAGGACAGGTGCTGGAATTCTCCGGGCTGACCAAGCGCTTCGGCGCGGTGTCGGCCGTCGACGGCCTGACCGCCCGCGTGGAGCCGGGCCTGGTGACGGGATTCCTCGGCCCCAACGGTGCGGGCAAGACCACGTCGCTGCGAATGCTGCTGGGACTCGTGCGCCCCACCGCCGGATCCGCGACGATCGGCGGCCGTCGCTACGCCGAGATCGAGCGACCGCTGCAGACCGTGGGCGCCGCGCTCGAGGCATCCAGTTTCCATCCGGGACGCTCGGCGGCGAACCACCTGAAGGCGTACGCGCGCGCCGCGAGCCTGCCGCTCTCCCGCGTCGACGAGGTGCTCGGGCTGGTGGGCCTCGCCGATGTCGCCGGGCGCCGCGTGGGCGGCTACTCCCTCGGCATGCGGCAACGGCTGGGCCTTGCGACGGCGCTGCTCGGAGACCCGGGCGTCCTGGTGCTCGACGAGCCCTCGAACGGCCTCGACCCGGAAGGCATCCGGTGGATGCGATCGCTCCTGCGCCACCTCGCCGAAGAGGGTCGGACGGTGCTGATCTCCTCGCATCTCCTGGCCGAGGTTCAGCAGACCGTCGACGCGCTGCTGATCATCTCGCGCGGGCGCCTGGTGTTCCAGGGCGGCACGGAGGATCTCGCCGACCCGGACGAGTACTCCACCGTCGTGGATTCACCCGATCGCGAGGCACTGTCCCGTCTGCTCGACGAGCGGGGCATCGAGTTCCAGCTGCTGCGGAACGGCTTCACGATCCGGCACGTCGAGCCGCTCGAGATCGGCACGCTCGCCGCCGGCGCCGGCATCGTGCTGTCGAACCTGCAGAGCAAGGGCGCGAGCCTCGAAGACATCTTCCTCGAACTGGTCAGCGGCGTCCGCACGCACGCGAGCGCGGCGGCCCCGGTGGGCGGGTCGGCGGGGGATGCCACGACCCCGGTGGGCGGACCCGCCGGGGATGCCACGACCTCGGTGGGCGGACCCGCCGGGGATGCCACGGCCCCGACGCCCGAGCCGGAGCCCGCACCCGTGCCCGCGCACGCGGAATCGCCCACCGCACCCGCGGCACCGGAGCCCGCTCCGTCGACCGACCTCGTCGCGATCGTCCCCGCCCCGCGGAGCGCCGCGACACCGGCGGCGCCCGAAGACGATCCGGGCCCTCGACGCTCGTACGCGGTGGCCGCGACCGGAGTGATCGACATCGTGCCGGTCGAGTCCCGCACCGACGACACGGAGGAGCAACGATGAGCCTGGTGGCGTCCACTCGCTCCGAGTACACGAAGCAGTTCAGCACCGCGGGATGGTGGGTCCTGGGCATCGTGCTCATCGTCTACGTCGGCTTCACCGCGGGCGTCCTGGCGCTGGCTTTCGGGGGTGTGGCGTCGGGCAGACTCCCGGGCGCATCGGGGCCCGTCCCCTCGACGGACGGCCTCGCCGGACTCGTCTACAGCTCGGCGAGCGCGGTGGGATACGTGTTCCCGCTGCTCGCGGGGACGCTCATGGTCACGACCGAGTTCCGGCACAAGACCCTCACCCCGACGTTCCTCGCGACACCCCGCCGCGGCGTCGTGCTCATCGGGAAGTTCGCGATCGGCATCCTCGTGGGCCTGCTCTACGGAGTGCTCGGGTCGATCGCCGCGATCGGCGCCGGGGCCGGCGTGTTCGCCCTGTTCGGTCTCGACACCGAACTCGGCTCCTCCGACACGTGGGTGCTGGTCGGACGGATGCTCCTGGCTTTCGCCCTGTGGGCCGTGGTCGGAATCGGCGTCGGGACGGTCGTGCGCAATCAGGTCGCGGCGATCGTGATCGTGCTGGCCGTGACGCTCTTCATCGAACCGATCGTGCGGACGATCGCCGGTATCGTCGACGGGCTCGGCGAGGTCGCGCGCTGGTTCCCGAGCGCCGCGAGCGATGCCCTGGTCGGCAAGACGATCTTCGGCGCCGTGGGCGCCGGCGGCGCCGAACCGCTGGAGTGGTGGCTCGGGGGCCTCGTGCTGCTCGGCTACGCGGTGGTGCTCGTCGCGATCGGTCTCGTCACGACCTGGCGCCGCGACGTCGACTGACACCGCCTGCGGCGGGCGCCGGCGTGCGTGGCGTGCGCGGCGCGGGGTGTCGTGCCGCGCCGTGCCGTGCGCTGCGCTGGCGTGCGCGCGGCGCGCGCGCCCGGCGAGCGCACACGATCGGGTCGACCGCACACGTTCCGGTCGACCGCATCGTGTGGTCTGGGCCGGATCGTGTGATCTCGACCGCCGGCAGACCGCGGGCGCCCCGCGACGCGTCAGGACACCAGGTCGGCGACGTCCTCGGGTTCGGATGCCACGTCCAAGCGCAGCGCCTTGAGCAGGGCCACGCCGTGCTTGGTGGTGAGGACGAGACGCTCGAACTCGTCGTGGCCGCTCAGGTCGATCACGACGCTGGACTTGCGGCGCCGGATGATGACGAAGTCATTGCCCCCGGCCGACTTCCACGTGCCCATCGCGACCGCGACGGGGAGGTTGGTGCCGGGGTTGGGGACGCCGCGCAGCCACGTCCATGCGTCGTCGGTCAACTGCACACGGTCGATGGTCGTGCGCGGCACCACGATGTTGCGCTTGCGGAACGAGAGGGCACGCTCGGTCGGCGAGAGCACGACCTCGAGCTGCGTCGAATCGAGCAGCAGGGTCACCATGGCATCCATCCTGCCAGCGCCACCGAGCGGGCACCGTCCCCTTCGCTTACGAGAGCGCAACGATCCGCGGCTGCGCGGTCGCGGCAATGTGCGCGCAAGCGCTTTGGGTCGCGCAACATGACGCGACCCAACCCGGCGAACCGCGCGCAGCAGTTCGGTCGCGGCGACCTGCGCGCGGCGGCTCGGTCGCGGCGAAGTGCACGCGCGCGCGTTGAGTCGCGCAACATGGCACGACCCAACCCACGGCCCCACGCCCCACGGCACCCCGGTCGCGGCAAAACGCACGCAACGCGGCTCCATCGCGCAACATGGCACGACCCAACGCCCCACCCCCGCGCAACACCCCGACGGCTCCACGCCCCGCGGCACCCCGGTCGCGGCAAAACGCACGCAACGCGGCTCCGTAGCGCAACATGGCGCGACCCAACGCCCCACCCCCGCGCAACTCCCCGACGGCCCCACGCCCCGCTCAGCCCCGAGCCCCGCGCAGCCCCACGCCCCGATGCCCCCGAGCCCAGCGCGGCCCGGATTTCGGAGGGGAGGGATAGCCTGGAGCGATGAGTACGGGCAGCGCTGCGCCGCAGGCCGCACCGGCCCGCGGCGACTCGATCGACGACCTCCTCGAGCGCGTGCGCGATGGGCACCGGCCCGACGTCGACGAGACCGAGCTTCTGCTTCATGCCCCACTCGATGTGCTGTCCCGCGCCGCCTCGAAGACGCGCGACGAGGGACTGGAGCGCGCCGGACGTCCGCGCGTCATCACGTATTCGCGCAAGGTGTTCGTGCCACTCACCACGCTGTGCCGTGACCGCTGCCACTACTGCATCTTCGTCGACACCCCCGGTCAGCTGAACCTGCTGCGAAAGCCCGCCTACATGAGCCCCGAGCAGGTGCTCACCGTCGTGCGGCAGGGGCAGGAGCTCGGCTGCAAAGAGGCGCTGCTGACCCTCGGCGACCGCCCCGAAGAGCGCTGGCCCGAGGCCCGAGCCTGGCTCGATGAGCACGGCTTCGCCTCGACGATCGACTACGTCGCGCACATCGCGCAGCTCATCACCGCCGAGACCGGCATGCTCGTGCACGCAAACCCCGGCGTGATGCACCCCGATGAACTGTCGACCCTGCGTCCCGTCTCGCCGTCGATGGGCATGATGCTCGAGACCACCTCGCGCCGCCTCTACGAAGAGCCGGGTCAGGTGCATTTCGGCTCGCCCGACAAAGACCCCGATCTGCGTCTGCGCGTCATCGACGACGCCGGGGCCGCCGGCATCCCGTTCACGACCGGCATTCTGGTCGGCATCGGAGAGACCGTCCGCGATCGCGCGGAGTCGCTCATCGCGCTGCGCGACCTCGACGACCGGCACGGACACGTGCAAGAGGTCATCGTGCAGAACTTCCGCGCGAAGCCCCGCACGGCCATGCAGTCAGCCCCGGATGCCGACATGCACGAATACCTCGTCACGGTCGCCGTCGCACGACTCGTATTCGGACCCGACATGCGCATCCAGGTGCCGCCGAACCTGTCCGACCCGCGTGAGCTCGGGCTGCTGATCGAGGCGGGGATCGATGACTGGGGCGGCGTATCGCCGCTCACCGCGGACCACGTCAACCCCGAGCGCCCCTGGCCCCACATCGACGACCTCGCCGCGCACACCGCCGCACGCGGCTTCACGCTCCGCGAACGGCTGACCGCGCACCCCGAGTACGTCAGCGACGCCGCGACGTGGATCGACCCGGCGCTGCACGCCCCGCTGCGGGCATTGGCGGATGCCACGGGCCTCGCGGCCGACGTGATCCCCGCCGCGGCGGGTTCAGGCACTGCCGCGCGCGTGACCGCGGGAGGATCAGGGACGGAGGGAGGACCCGCAGCCCCCGTTTCGCCCTCCGCTCGTCCCATCCCCTCCGCTCGTCCCGCCGAGGCCACGGACCCTGCGGCCGACGCGACCCCCGCGGCCGTGGCGACGCCCGAGGCCCCAGCCACCCCGGACGGCGCCGCGCGCGTGACCGCGGGAGGATCAGGGACGGAGGGAGGACCCGCAGCCCCCGTTTCGCCCTCCGCTCCTCCCCTCCCCTCCGCTCGTCCCGCGGGCGACGCGGCCGCGACGTCGGCCCCGGCGGCAGCGCGCAGCGCCGACCCCGGAGTGCTCCGCCTCGCCGAGGCCGCAGCCGACCCCCTCGCGCTCGACGACGCGGACTGGACGCGGCTCCTCCACGCCACCGGCGCCGAGCTCGACGCCCTGACCGCCGCGGCCGACGATGCGCGCCGGTACACCGTCGGCGAGCCGGTGACCCTCGTCCGCAACCGCAACCTCACCTCGACCGGCTTCCGCCGCGCGGGCCGCTCCGGGGCGGGCGAGTTCGACCTCGAGGATGCCGAGGCGATCGCCGCGGATGCCGCCGACCTCGGCGCCACCGAGATCTGCATCCAGGGCGCCCTCCCGCCCGAGGAAGACCCCTCGGGCTACCTCGACCTCGTGCGGGCCGTGAAGCGCGGGGCTCCTGGCATCCACGTCCATGCGTTCCGTCCGCTCGACGTGCGCGATCTCGCCGACCGCGGCGGGCTCGGGCTCGACGGGGCGCTCGCGGCGATGCGTGAGGCCGGCGTCGACACCGTGCCGGGCACCGGAGTGAAGGTGCTGAGCGAGCGCGTCCGCAGGCTCGTCGCCCCGGGCGATCTCGAGATCGACCGCTGGGTCGAGGGCATCACTGCCGCGCATCGCGCCGGATTCCGCTCCACCTCGGTGCTGTTCTACGGCCACGTCGAGACCGCGGAGGAACGCATCGCACACCTGCGGATGCTGCGCGGCATCCAGGCCGAGACGAAGGGCTTCGCCGAGTTCGTGCCGATCCCGCTGCCCGGCGGCGACGTTCCGCTCGTCGCGGGGCGCTCCCCGCTCGACGAGCACCGCGCGATGGTCGCGGTCTCGCGGTTGCTGTTGTCGGGGGCGATCCCGCACGTGCAGATCCCGTGGACCCGCGTCGGCCGCGACGGCGCCGCCGTCCTGCTCCAGTCGGGTGGCGACGACCTCGGCGGCACGCTCTTCGACGGACGCGTCCTGCCCGACACCGGCATCGAGCAGGGTCTCGAGCTGCCCGTCGCGGTGGCCGAGCGCCTGGCGCGGAGCCTGATGCGCCCGTTCCGCCTGCGCACCACCGACTACGGGGTCGAGCGCACGCCCGTCGAACCGGCCGCGCCGTACGTCGTGACCAGCGGGGGCACGCGGTTCCCGATCGTCCGCCCCGTCGACGGAACTCCCGCGTGAGCGTCGTCGACGTCGTCGTGGTCGGCGCGGGTTTCGCCGGGCTCGGCATGGCAGGCGCCCTTCGGCGCGCGGGACGCGACGACGTCGTGGTCATCGAGCGCGCGGGCGACGTGGGCGGCACGTGGCGCGACAACACGTATCCGGGCGTCGCGTGCGACGTCCCCGCGCACCTCTACAGCTACGCCGCGCACCCGCACGCGGGCTGGTCACGGACGTTCGCCGAGGGCCCCGAGATCCAGGCGTACCTGCGCGACGTCGCCGCGGGCGTGAGCGATCGTATCCGGCTGCACACTCCGCTCGCTGGGGCGGAGTGGGATGCCGAGACCTCGGTGTGGCGCATCGACACCGGCGCCGAGATCCTCCGGGCGCGCTCGCTCGTGCTCGCCTGCGGACGGCTCACCGAACCGCACGTCCCCGCAATCGACGGCCTCGAGACGTTCCGCGGTCCCCTGTTCCACTCCGCGCGCTGGGACCACGACGTCGACCTCACCGGCAAGCGGGTCGCCGTCGTCGGCACCGGCGCGAGCGCCGTGCAACTCGTACCCGAACTCGCCCAGACCGCCGCCCACGTCACGCTGTTCCAGCGCACCCCGGCATGGATCGTGCCCCGCGGCGGCGGCGAGATCCCCGCCGAAGAGCGCGAGCACCTGGCCGAGAACCCCGGAGCCCTCGCGCGCCTGCGCGCCGAGCTGTACGCCGAGGGCGAGGCGCGCTTCGCGTCCCGCTCGGGCGACGCCGCGGCCTCCGCCGCCGCCCGTGACGCCGCCCTCGCGCACCTGCACACCCAGGTCGCCGACCCCGCGCTGCGCGCCGCGCTCACCCCCGACTACGCCTTCGGGTGCAAGCGGGTGCTGCTCTCGGACGCGTTCTACCCGGCCGTGGCATCCGATCGTGTCACCCTCGAACCGACCGCCCTCGACCGTGTCGACGGGTCGACCCTCACCGCCGCGAGCGGACGCCGTCACGAGGCCGACGTCCTCGTGCTGGCGACGGGCTTCGCCTCGACGCAGCAGCCGTACGCCGACCTCGTGCGCGGCGAGGACGAGACGCTCGCCGAACACTGGAGCACGGGGATGACGTCCTTCGGCTCCACGGTGGTCGCGGGGTTCCCGAACCTCTTCGTGCTCAACGGCCCCAACGCGAGCCTCGGCCACAACTCGGCGGTCCTCATGATCGAGGAGCAGGCCGCGTACGTCGTCCGCGCCCTCGCCGAGCGCGACCGCCGCCCCGATCGCGTGCTGCGCGTCCGCCCCGAGGCCGAGGCCGCGTACACCGACGAGATCGCCGCCGCCGCGGCATCCACGCCCTGGATGACCGGCGGATGCCGCAACTGGTACGTCGATGAGCGATCGGGGCGGCTGACGCTGCTGTGGCCGGGCACCGTGCAGGCGTTCCACGAGAGACTGACCGGTACCGACGGGTCGGAGTTCGAACCCGCGCACACCCCCGTGCGCGGCTGACGCATCGCCCGCGTGCGCGGGTCACGGAGAGGGAGAGTCATGAGCATTCCGCTGCGATTCGGATACAAGGCCTCGAGCGAGCAGTTCGGACCGAACGAGCTGCTCGACTTCGGCGTGCTCGCCGAGGAGATGGGCTTCGACTCGGTGTTCCTCTCCGACCACCTGCAGCCGTGGCGTCACGAGGGCGGGCACGCCCCCAATGCCCTGCCCTGGCTCGGCGCGCTCGGCGCCCGCACGTCCCGCGTGCTGCTCGGGACCTCGGTGCTCACGCCGACGTTCCGCTACCACCCGGGCGTCATCGCGCAGGTGTTCGCGACGCTCGGTGTGATGTTCCCGGGCCGCGTCGCCCTCGGCGTCGGCACGGGTGAAGCGCTGAACGAGGTGACCCTCGGCCTCGAGTGGCCCGAGCCGCCCGAGCGCTTCCAGCGCCTAAAAGAGGCGATCACCCTCATCGACAAGCTGTGGACCGAAGACCGGGTCACTTTCGAGGGCACCTACTACTCGGTGAAGGATGCCACGATCTACGACCGCCCCGAGCAGAAGGTGCCGATCTACATCGGCGCCTCGGGTCCCGCGGCGACGCGACTCGCCGGCCGCATCGCCGAGGGGTACATCACCACGAGCGGCAAGGACCCGGAGCTGTACACGGAGAAGCTGCTGCCGGCGCTCGACGACGGTCTGGAAAAGGCCGGTCGCACGCGCGACGACATCGACACGCTCATGGAGGTCAAGGTCTCGTACCACCCCGACCGTGAGACCGCGCTCGAGAAGACCCGGTTC
This sequence comes from Microbacterium canaveralium, assembly GCF_047238045.1. Taxonomy (NCBI): domain Bacteria; kingdom Bacillati; phylum Actinomycetota; class Actinomycetes; order Micrococcales; family Microbacteriaceae; genus Microbacterium; species Microbacterium canaveralium. The sequence goes on from NZ_JBDFMA010000003.1 coordinate 3,109,940, forward strand.
TGGGCGCCCCTGGCGCTGTCGGCGGAAGAGAAGATGAGCGTCCACGACCCGCTCGAGATGGCGCGTCTCGCCGACGAACTGCCGATCGAGCGGGCGGCATCCCGCTTCATCGTCTCGACCGACATCGACGAGCACGTCGACAGCATCGCCCGCTACGTCGACCTGGGCTTCCGCCACCTCGTGTTCCACGACCCGGGTCACGACCAGGAGGAGTTCCTGCGCACGTACGGCGCCGAGGTTCTGCCGCGGCTGCGGGCGCGGTTCGCCTGACGGGGCGCGGGGCGGCCGCGAGATGACCCGCGATTCGCGAGCGGACCCGCCGCTCGCCGGCATCCACGGTCATCTCGACGATCGCGGGTGATCTCGATGGGCGCCGTCGTCTCCCCATGCCTCCGCAGCACGAATCGCGGGCGCACCGCTACCCCCGTCCGGAAATGTCCGGAGTCCAGCACACAATGGAGCCGATGAGCATTCCTGAGATCCGCGAGGGCTGGACGGTCGTCGTGCCGGTGAAGCCCGCCGCCGTGGGCAAGACGCGGCTCACCGCCGTGACGGCCGACCGCGAGGCCCTCGCGCGCGCCATCGCGCTCGACACGATCGCGGCCGCCGCAGCGACCCCGCGCGTTTCGCGCGTGCTGGTCGTGACCGACGACGCCGAGGTATCGGCCCTCGTGTCGACCTGGCCCGCGGTCGACGTGATCACCGAGGGCGACGTGCGCGGCCTCGACGCCGCCATCGCCCTCGGCACCGACGCCGCGGGTCAGGGCGCGCCGCGGGCGGCGCTGCTGGGCGACGTGCCGGCCCTGACGCCGCACGATCTCGATGCCGCTCTCGAACTCGCCGGAGCCGTCGAGCGGGGCCTGGTCCCGGATGCCGAGGGCACCGGCTCCACCCTCGTCACCGCCCGCCCGGGCGCGGTGTGGGTGTCAGCCTTCGGCGCCGACTCCGCGGCCCGCCACCGCCTGCTGGGCTGCACCGACCTCGCGGTTCCGCGCGGGTCGTCGCTGCGCCGTGACGTCGACACCGCCGCGCAGCTCGCAGAGGCCGTGGCGCTCGGCGTGGGGCCGCGGACGGCGGCTGTTCTGGCAGCTGCGGCAGCCTGAGGCGCGCCCGGTTCGGCGCGGCGCGCGTGCCTGGTCGCCGGGGCCCGCGCCCGGTCTGGCGCGGCGCGCCTGCCTGGTCGCCGGGGCTCGGCGGCAGCGCCCGACCTACGCCCCCAGCGCAACCTCGGCAATGGCAGCCGACGCGTCTTCGTCGCGCATCCACAGGGGCGCGACCACCGCGCGGATCCCCGCCGCCTCCACATCGGCCGCCGCGGCCGCATCCTCCTCGGCCAGCAGCCAGGCGTCAAGCAGCCCGTCCGCCGACCGCGCGCCGTAGTGCCGCGCGACGGCAGCGGCCGACGTTTCGACCCCGATCGCCGTCAGGCACACGTCGGCCATACCGCGCACGACACGCCCACCGATGATCGGTGAGACACCGACGACCCGCGCTGTCGTGGACCGCAGCGCCTCCCGGATGCCCGGCACCGCAAGGATCGGCCCGATCGAGACGACCGGGTTCGACGGGGCCAGCAGCACCACGTCGGCCTGCGCGATCGCCTCGATGACGCCGGGTGCGGGTGTGGCATCCACGATTCCGGGGTTCTCGAACCGGGTCGGAGTCAGCGCGGCGCGGTACCGCGTCCACCACTCCTGGAAGTGCAGACGCCGACCGTCCTCGACGTGCACGTGCGTGTCGACCTCGCTGTCGGTCATCGGGAGCAGATGGATGCCGAGCGGCCACCGCTCCGCCATCCGACCGAGCACCTCGGTCGGGCTGAGACCCTCGCGCAGCCAACCGGTGCGCGCGAGGTGGGTTCCGAGGTCGAGGTCGCCCAGCGTGAACCACGGCCAGCCAGCGCCCCACGCCTGCAACTCCTCGTTGACGCGCTCCGAGTCGCCCGCGCGGCCCCAGCCGCGGACGGTGTCGTTGACCCCCGCGAGCGCGTACGTGATCGAGTCGACGTCGGGCTGCAACCGCACGCCCGAGAGCCAGAGGTCGTCACCGGTGTTGACCACGACCGTCGCCTCGGGTGCCCCGAGTCGCCGCAGAGCCGCACGGACGCCGAGGGTGAATTTCGATCCGCCGACACCGCCGGCGAGGACGACGACGCGGGGCTGAGGGTTTGGCATCCGTCCAGTCTTCCACCGTCGCGAGGCGGCGCGACGGGTCAGGCGCCCGAAGCCCCGAGGGCGGACCACACGGCACGGGCGCCGCTGTCGCCGACGAGCACGAGGTCGACGGTCGTGCCGATCGACACCACGATCGCGACCACGGCGATGGCCGTCGTGAGGATCCGACCGGCGGTGGTCGGCGTCTCCGCGCGCCGTGCGCGCCACCAGAACCAGGCCCACTGTCCGACCGCGACGACGATCAGGAAGAACGCCCAGATGACCGGACCGTCGCCCAGCGCCGTGTGCGCTTCGACCAGCGCCGACGACGGCACCTGGCGCTCGAGCGCCTCACCCGCCTGCTTCGCCAGCAGCGCGAACCCGCCGCCGACGATCGCAACGATCGGAGTCAGGATGCCGAGCCGCCGACGCGCCGCGGGCCACACGCTGCCGACGATGAGCATGAGCGCCGCGAGCGGCAGCAGCACGACGGCGGCGTGAACGAGAAGAGGATGGAGCGGGAGGCCCGCGAACTGCCACATGCGCTGATCACAGCACACGGCAGGGTTGCAATCCAGGCAGGTAATGCTGCCCTTCCGCCCTGGCAAGATGCGGCGGGTCGTGCGCCCGCGCACAACTCCTGCAAACCGGGGGCCGCCGCCCGAAACCCCCGCGGAATCACGCGGCCAGACGGCAGCCCAGCCGCGGTTCCTCAGGAGTTCTGCACGACACCGGCCCGCAGCGCCCCGCGGGCCGCCCGCCGCCCTACTGCGCGAGCAGCGTCGGATCCGCCGCACCCGCCGCGGCACGCGCAGCCCCCGGCAGCGCCTCCAGCACACGTTCCAGCGCCTCGTCGTCGTGAGCGGCGGTGAGGAACCACGCCTCGAACACGCTCGGGGGCAGGGAGATCCCGGCATCCAGCATCGCGTGGAAGAACGGGGCGTACCGCCACGACTGCTGCGTCAGCGCCGTGGCGTAGTCGAGCGGCACCTCGGGGAGGAACGCGACGCCGAACAGCGACCCGGCGCGCGGCACGGTGTGCACGACGCCCTCCGCGGTCAGCGCCGCGTCGAGAGCGTCGGCGACGCGGGATGCCGACGCGTCGACCGCGGCGTACACCTCGGGTGTCGCCAGGCGCAGGGTCGCGAGGCCCGCCGCGACCGACAGCGGGTTCCCCGAAAGCGTGCCGGCTTGGTAAACGGGGCCGAGCGGCGCGAGCTGGTCCATGACGTCGGCGCGGCCGCCGAGGGCGGCGAGCGGCATCCCTCCGCCGACGACCTTGCCGAACGTGAGGATGTCGGGCAGATACGTCTCGCCCTGCGATGCCTGCAGGCCCCAGAACCCGGCGGGGTGCACGCGGAAGCCGGTGAGCACCTCGTCCATGATGAGCAGCGCGCCGTGGCTGTGCGCGATGTCGGCGAGCGCGGCGTTGAAGCCGGGCAGCGGCGGGACGACACCCATGTTCGCGGATGCCGCCTCGACGATGATCGCGGCGATGTTCTCGCCGTGCACCGCGAACGCCTCGCGGACGGCGTCGAGGTCGTTGTAGGGAAGGACGAGCGTCTGCGCGGCGATCGGCGCGGGGACGCCCGCAGAACCGGGGAGCGCCAGCGTCGCGACGCCCGACCCGGCGGCGGCGAGCAGCCCGTCGGAGTGGCCGTGATAGTGGCCCGCGAACTTGATCAGCAGGTCGCGGCCGGTCGCGCCGCGCGCGAGACGGATCGCCGTCATCGTCGCCTCGGTGCCCGTCGACACCAGGCGCACCTTCTCGACCGGGGCCAGATCCCCGACGCGCACGCGGTGGGCGATCAGGTCGGCGAGTTCGACCTCGGCCCCCGTCGGCGCACCGAAGGACAGACCCTTGGATGCCGCCGACTGCACGGCCCCGACGACCTCGGGGTGCGCGTGACCGAGGAGGGCCGGACCCCACGAGGCGACGAGGTCGACGTACTCGCGACCCGTGGCATCCGTGATCCGGGCACCCGCGGCGGACTGGACGAACCGCGGCGTCCCGCCGACCGATCCGTAGGCCCGCACGGGCGAGTTCACGCCGCCCGGGATGACGTCTTTCGCGCGCGCGAACCACTGGTCGTTGAGGTCTGTCATGCGTCCCATTCTCCCGGGCACCCCCGCGTGAGGGGTCAAGAATCGTCGCCGTCGAGGGAATCAGGCGACAGCTCTTGACCCCTCACGCGAAGAAGATCAGAGGTCGGCGCGCAGCCAGTGCGCGGCCTCGAGGGCCCAGTACGTCAGGATCGCGTCGGCACCGGCGCGACGGATGCCGAGCAGGCTTTCGAGCACGGCACCGCGGCGGTCGATCCAGCCATGGGCCGCGGCGGCCTCGACCATCGCGTACTCCCCCGACACCTGGTACGCCCACACCGGAACATCGACGGATGCCTTCACGTCGGCGAGCACGTCGAGGTACGGCAGCGCGGGCTTCACCATCACCACGTCGGCGCCCTCTTCGACGTCGAGCAACGCTTCGCGCACACCCTCGCGGCCGTTGCCGGGGTCGAGCTGGTAGGAGCGGCGATCGCCCTTCAGCTGCGAGTCCACGGCCTCGCGGAACGGACCGTAGAACGCCCCCGCGTACTTCGCGGAGTATGCCAGCAGCAGCGTGTCGGTGAACCCCTCGGCATCCAGCGCCTCGCGGACCGCGCCGACCTGGCCGTCCATCATGCCGGAGAGGCCGAGCATCGCCGAGCCCGCGCGAGCCTGCGCGAGACCCATCGCCATGTATCGCTCGAGGGTCGCGTCATTGTCGACCTCGCCGTCGGCGCGCAGCACGCCGCAGTGACCGTGGTCGGTGAACTCGTCGAGGCACAGGTCGGTCTGCACGACGAGCGCGTCGCCGACCTCGGACACCACGGCCTCGGTCGCGACATTCAGGATGCCGTCCGGGTCGTCGGCCCCCGAGCCGACCGCGTCGCGGTGCTCGGGCACGCCGAACAGCATGACGCCGCCGATGCGGGCGGCCGCGGCCTCGGCGACGGCACGGCGCAGCGAGTCGAGCGAGTGCTGGACGACACCCGGCATGGAGCCGATGGGCACCTGCTCGGTGATGCCCTCGCGGACGAACAGCGGTAGCACGAGCTGCGACGGGACGAGGTGCGTCTCACGCGCGAGGCGTCGGAGGGCGGGGGTGCGGCGCAGACGCCGCGGACGGTACTCGGGGAAGCTCATTCGGTGTTCTCGGACTCCGGGGGGACGGTGAATCGGGCGACGGCCTCGATCAACGAGTCGACCGTCTGCGTTTCGGCGATGACATCTACGTTCAAGCCCGCGCGCTTGGCATCCTTCGCGGTGCGCGGTCCGATCGCGGCGATGACGGTGGATGCCGGGATCTCGGGGAACTGCTCGACCACCTGCTCAGCGACCGAGCCGCTGGTCACGAGGATGGCGTTGATCCGGCCCGAGTGCACGTCGGCGGCGATCTTGTCGGTGACGGGGACACCGACCGTGCGGTACGCCACGACGCTGCGGACGTGGTGCCCGGCCTCGATGAGGAGACGGGTGAGCACGGGCTTGGCGATCTCGCTGCGGAGCGTCAGCACCGCGCGGGGTTCGGTCTCGAGTGCGATCATCTGCTCGGCCATGCCCTGCGCCGAGTTGTCGCGGTCGGGGACGAGATCGACGTGGTACCCGACGGCCTGCATGGCCGCGGCGGTGGTCTCACCGACGGCGGCGACCTTCGTCGACGTGGGGATCTCTGCACGGTACGCGTAGAGAACGTCGACGGTGGTCGCGCTGGTAAGAGTGAGCCAGTCGAACTGCCCTGCGGCCAGGTCGGCGAGCGCCTGCTCGAGGGTCGCCTGATCGTTGGTCGGCGCGAAGTTGATCAGCGGAGCGATCACGGGGACGGCTCCGCGCTGACGGAGGCTCGCGGCGACGCCGTCGCCCCACGGGCCGCCGCGCGGCACGAGGACGCGCCGGCCGGCGAGCGGCTTGTCTGGGGTCGGCGTGCGCCGATGGCCTTCATTCATGTGGTCGACTCTCGTGGTACCAGGTCGGCCGCCCCGCGTTCGAGCAACCGACGCGCGGCTTCTTGGCCCGCACGCGTCGCACGCGCGATGGGTCCCCCGTCGTCGGCAGCATTCGCTCCGTTGCCACTGCCAGGTTCCCCACCATACCCCGGCTCCACGCGCACGGTTCGATCGATACCGATCCGATGCGAGCCGTCGAGGGCGTACACGATCGCGCGGAGGCGGAGATCACCCTCGGTGAGGGCGGCGTGCGTGGCGACGGGGGCGTGGCATCCGGCATCCAGGACCGACAGCACCGTGCGCTCGGCCGTGATCGCAATGCGGGTGGCGGGGTCGTCGAGCGCCGCGAGGGCGCTGAGGATCTCGGGATCGATGTCGGTACGGGTCTCGATGGCCAGCGAGCCCTGGCCGGGCGCTGTGGGCCATTCGGCGAGCCCGAGGTACTCGGCCTGCAGACCACCGAGGTCTCCGCCCAGGCGCGAGATGCCCGCGGCGGCGAGGATCACGGCATCCAGGTCTCCCTCGCGGACACGCGCCAGCCGCGAGTCGACGTTGCCCCGGATGTCGAGGATCTCCACCCCCGGGTTGTGCCGCAGTACCTGGGCGATACGACGCGGCGAGCCGGTGCCCACACGCGCCCCCGCGGGCAGCGACGAAAGGGGCGTGCCGTCGCGGGTCACGACGACGTCGCGGGCATCCTCGCGCGACGGGGTCGCCGCGATGATGAGCCCCTCGGGCTGCAGCGTCGGCAGGTCCTTCAGGGAATGGACGAGGAAGTCGCAGCGGTCGGCCGCGAGCGCCTCCCGCAGACCGTTCGCGAACACGCCACGGCCACCGAGCTGGGACAGGGACGCCCGGTTGACGTCGCCCTCGGACACGATCGGGACGAGCTCGACCTCGCGACCGGATGCCTCGGCCACCGCGTCGGCGATCATCTGCGACTGCGCCATCGCGAGCGCACTGCGCCGCGTGCCCAGGCGCAGGGCGGCGCTCACTGGAGGATCTCGGGGATCTCGTCGAGGGTGACGCGACGCCCGGTGTAGAACGGCACCTCTTCGCGCACGTGACGGCGGGCCTCGGTGTAGCGGAGGTCGCGCATCATGTCGACGAGGTCGGTGAGGTCGTCGGCCTCCATCGGGAGGAGCCACTCGTAATCGCCGAGAGCGAAGGATGCCACGGTGTTGGCGATCACTCCCGTGTACTGCGAGCCCTTCTTGCCGTGCTCGATGAGCATCTCGCGGCGCTCGGCCTCGGGCAGCAGGTACCACTCGTAGCTGCGGACGAACGGGTACAGGCAGAGCCAGTCCTTCGCGTCGATGCCGCGGAGGAAGCCGGGCACGTGCGAACGGTTGAACTCGGCGTCGCGGTGCACGCCCATCGCGTTCCACGTGGGCAGGAGGTTCTTCAGCAGCTCGGTGCGGCGGAGGCGACGCAGGTCGCGCTGGAGCGCCTGAGGGTCGGCGCCGTGCAGCCAGACCATCAGGTCGGCGTCGGCGCGGAGCCCGCTGACGTCGTAGAACCCGCGGATGGTGACGCCGTCCGCCTCGATGAGATCGACGAGGTCGGCGAGCTCGGTGGCATCGACCGCGGTGACGGGGTTCTCGGGGTCGCGGCGGAGCACCGCCCACAGGGTGTAGATGGAAGAAGAGTCGTCGTGGGCCATGCGTCAAGTCTCGCCCCGCGGGCGCGGGCGGCCAAACCGGTTGACTCGCCGATGGATCACCGGCGTCCGTCGGGCCGCGCGGGCCGTTGGTACTGTGCGACGACGGCATCGGGGGATGCCGGTCGGAAGGGTGTGACCCATGTGGCTCTACCAACTCCCCATGTCGGTGGGGCTGCCGCTGTTCATCGTGATCGTCGTGGGCGGATCCTGCGCGATCCTGCTCGTCCTGCGCCGCTGGGTGCGCCGCGTCGGGGGCCAGGGCGAGGAGTGGGATCGCGTGCTCAGCTACGCCGTCGGCGCGTACGGCGTCTTCTACGGCGTGACGCTCGCCCTCATCGCCGCCGCGGCGTACGGCAACTTCACCGAGGTCGACGGCGTCGTGCTCCAGGAGTCGTCGTCACTGGCATCCCTCTACCGCACGGCGGCACTCCTGCCCGAGCCGCAATCCACCGAACTGCAGAACCAGATCATCCAGTACACGCGCAACGTCATCGACGTCGACTGGCCGCTCCAGGCGCGACTGCAGATCCCCTCGGAGACGGATGCCAACGTCACGGCCATGCAGCAGGCGATCGCCGCCGTGCAGCCGACGAGCCCCGCCGAGATCCTGTACGTGGAGCAGTCGCTGGATCAGTTCCAGCTGCTCGTCGAGAACCGGCGCGACCGCATCGCGCTGACGCACCTCGCGCTGCCGAACGTGCTGTGGATCGTCCTCACCGTCGGCGCGGTGCTCAACGCCGTGCTGATCGCGCTCATCGAGGTGCGCAACCTCCGGGTGCACCTGCTGATGGCGAGCATGCTCGCGCTGTTCGTCGCGCTCCTGCTCTATGCGATCGCGGGCTTCGACCATGCGTACGCCGGTCCGATCGCCGTGACGCCCGAGTACTTCCACGACCTCCTGGACGGCCTGTTCGCGAACGAGCCCTGACGCCCGCGGCGTCCCAGTCGGCCCGCACGCACGCACGCCGAACGCCGAACGCCCACGATCCGGCCGAGAGCACACGGTCCGGACGACCGGAACGTGGGCTCTCGCGCGGAACGTGGGCGTTCGACGGACGAGGGGATGCCGCGGGCGCGCGGGTCAGCGCGCGTAGGCGCGGACCAGGGCCCAGACGGTGAGCCCGACCGCGGCGGCGACACCGGCGACCACCGCGGCGGCGGCCGCCGGGTTGCGGCGAGCGGACTCGCGCACCTCGGCGACGCGCACGTCCACGGCCTCGCTCACCCGACGCGGAACGTTCGCCTTGACCTCGATCGCGGCCAGAGCCGCCTTGAGCTCGGCGCGCGCCTGCTCGACGGGGTCGGCGATGCCCAGGGGAACCGCCGTCTTCGGCACGGGAACGGGACGATCAATACTCATCGCCGGCCTCCTTCACGATGCGGACGTCCTGCGCGATCGCCTGACCCGGGTTCTCGCGCTTCGACAACTTCTTGAACCGCAGGTATCCCAGCAGCGCGAGGATCGCGGTGATCACGATCATCACGCCGAAGACCACCAGCGCCGACAACCAGACGGGCCACCACGACGACAGCCCGGCGATCACGAACGCGAAGAAGACGGGGACGGCCCAGAAGACGACGATCAGCGCGCCGACGAACCAACCCGCGCCGATCCCGGCGTCCTTGGCCGTCCGCGCGGCCCACGCCTTCGCGCCGTTGATCTCGGCGACGACGAGGTTGCGCACGAGCTCGGGGATGTCGCCGATGAGCGTGAACAGGCTGTCATCGGCGCGGTCACGGAAACCGCGGGGAGTCGTCATGCCTCAGCTCTCCGACGACGTGGAGCTGTTCTTGTTCGCCTGCGCTCGCGAGGTGGCTGTCTTCTCGGCGCTCTTCGCGTCATCGACGGATTCCTCGACGGCGCCGGCGACCTCGTGGGCCGACGCCTTGGCTGCGCGGCCGGCGCGCTCTGCGCGCTCCGAGACGGTGCCGGACTGCGACGCGGCACCGGTGACCGACTTCGCGCCCTTCCACACCACACCGGGCACGGACTTCAGGGCCGAGACGCCGAACGCCTTGACCTTCTCGACCTGTCCCTGGACCACGGGCTGATCCCAGACCTTCTCGGCCTGCGCCTTGATCTGCTCGTACCGTTCGCGGCCGGCGCGTGCTCCGAGCACGTAGCCCGCCACGAGTCCTACGACGAGTGCTGCTTTGCCCCTCATGGGGTCTCCTCACGCTCGATCAGTGCTGGTCGAGTCTCACGATAGCGATGTATTCCCGTTCCGGCATCCGCCCTTGACATCGTGGCAGCGTACGCGAACGATCGCGGAGCGCCCGCTCAGCCGCGGTGCCACAGCGTGGCGCTCCGCACGCGATCGGCCTCGCTCCGCGCGTCGGGAATCACCTGGGCGAGACCCGTCCCCGAGAGCCACGCACCCGTCGCCCCGAGGCCGGCCACCGAGCGGATCGCACCGCGGGCGACGGCCGTCTCTGCCGCGCGCCCGATGGCGGCACCGGGCTGCGACTGCACGTAGCGGACACGGTGCGACGCACGCAGCGTCGCCGGGGCGAGCGGCACGCCCAGCAGAGTGGACGCCTCGGCCAGCGCGAGCGCTCCGGCGGCCTCGTCGTCCAGGGTTGCAGTCGCCGGCTCCTCCCCCTGCGCCCCGAACGACACGCGGACGACGTGGATGCCGGGCTCGGTGGCATCCCGAACCCAGTCCCACTTGGCGGTCGAATGCGTGAGGGCCTTCGCGACGTGGCTGCCGGGGACAGTGAGGACGCCCGTTCCGCGGGGAGCGGCGTCGAGGGCCGGGGCGTGGACGACGAGGGTCACGACCTCGACGACGGGCGCGATCGGCTCGCCGCGGTCGAGTCCGGGCACGACAGGGGCCAGCAGCTCGCGCGCCGCCCCCTCCGGGAGGGCGACGATAACGGCGTCGGCGTGGAGGGAGTCGTCTGCGGTGCCCACGTCCCAGCCGCCGTCCGCGGGCGAGAGCCGCTCGACGGCGATCTCGGTGCGCAGGTCGACGCCGAGCTCGACGAGGCGGGCGACGAGGGCGTCCACCAGGCGAGACATCCCCCCGGCGATCCCCTCGACCGCGCCACCGGGCGCCGGGGTGCGCGGGGCGGCACCGGACACGACGGGGACGTCCGAGGCGGGTGCGTCCGCGGGTGCCGGGGTCGCGCGCGCCGCGCGGAGTTCGGCCACGGCCCCGCCCAACGAGCCGGTGCGCGTGAGAGCGGCGTTCAGGCCGGGAGCGGCGAGGTCGACATCGATGTCGTCCGGCCGGGCGGAGTAGACGCCGCTCGTGACCGGCGCGACGAGTCGATCGAGCACGCGGGAGCCCATGCGAGAGCGCACGAGGGCGCCGAGGCTGCGCTGGTGGCCGATCGTCAGCGGCGGGCGGAGACGGTCGACGTACGCGCGCCACGCACCCGCCCACCCGATCACGCGCCGCACGTCCGGTGCCCACGGATTGTCCGGGATGCCGAGCACCCCGCCCTTGGGCAACGGAGCCGCCCCGATCCCGGGCACGCCCGCGACCCACGCCCCGGCCGCGTTCGGCGGCACGACCTGGTCTTCGAGGCCGAGCTCGGCCAGCAGCGCGCGGACGACCCCGCCGCGCGTGGCGAAGCTCTCGGCACCGACGTCGAGGGTGAGCCCGCCGACCTCGGCCGAGCGCACGACTCCCCCGAAGGCGTCGGATGCCTCGAGCACGGTCACCCGCATGCCGACCTTCGCGCATTCCAGCGCAGCGACGAGGCCGGAGATCCCGCCGCCCGCGACGACGACGTGGCTCGCGTGGGCGTGCTCCGCGAGACGCTCGAGCGGATCGCTCACTCCGCCTCCCCGTGCGCGTGGGCGACGATGCGCGTGAGCACTGTCGGGTCGGCGTCGGGCGGGACCCCGTGGCCGAGGTTCAGCACGTGGGCACGGGCCGCGCGTCCCCGGGCGAGGATGTCGTCGATGTGCGCGGCGAGCACCGGCCAGGGCGCACCGAGCAGCGCGGGGTCGATGTTGCCCTGCAGCGTCGTGTCGGGGCCGACGATCGCGGCCGCTTCGTCGAGCGGCATCCGCCAGTCCACGCCGACCGCGTCGGCGATGCCGCCCAGGCGCATGTCGGCGAGGAACGGACCCGTCCCGACGCCGAAGTGGATGCGCGGCACGTCGACGCCCTCCAGCGCCGTGCGCGAGTGCGGGGCGACGAACTCGAGGAACGCCGCGCGCGAGAGGGAACCGGCCCACGAGTCGAAGAGCTGGACCGCCTGCGCCCCGCCCTCGATCTGCGCGCCGAGGAACGCGCGCGAGACCTCGGCCAGCCAGCCCGCGAGACGGTGCCACGACTCGGGATCGGCGTGCATCATGCCCCGGGCGCGGAGGTGCTCCTTCGACGGACCGCCCTCGACGAGATACGCCGCGAGCGTGAACGGCGCCCCGGCGAAGCCGATGAGGGGCACGGCCTCGTCGAGCTCGCCGGTCACGATGCGCACGGCTTCCCGGATCGGCTCGGCGGCAGCGGCCACATCGGCCGGGTCGATCGAGGTGACACGGGCGACGTCGGCGGCGGTGCGCACCGGCTCGGCGAACACGGGGCCGCGGCCCGGCTCGATCTCGACGGCGACGCCGGCCAGCCGGAGCGGCACGACGATGTCACTGAAGAAGATGGCGGCATCCACCCCGTGCCGGCGGATCGGCTGCAGCGTGATCTCCGCCGCGAGATCGGGGGTGAGACACGCATCGAGCATCCGCGTCCCGACGCGCAGGTCGCGATACTCCGGAAGCGAGCGCCCGGCCTGCCGCATGAACCACACCGGCTGCCGTTCGGGACGGTCGCCGCGGAGGGCACGGAGCAGGGGCGCGTCGGGTGAGGCCATGGCATCCATCCTCCCATTCGCGTTCTGTGAAGAACGGGGATGCCTCGACGTCGAGAGGCGGCCCGGAATACCTCGCGGGTGCCGGGCGTAGAATCTCTGCGTGCTGCTCTGTGTGAGCGCGAGTCACAAGACCGCGTCCTTCGATCTCCTCGAGCGGCTCAGCGTACCCACCACCCCCGTCGCCCCCCTGATCGCCGCGCACGACGAGTGCGTGCAGGGAGCGGTCGTCGTGGCCACCTGCAACCGCTTCGAGGCCTACGTCGACATGGACGAGCCGGTCACGGCCGCCGTCGCCGTGGGAGTAGAGGCCACGCTGAGCGCCATCGAGGCGGCGACGGGCGTGCCCGCGAGCGAGCTCGAGGGTTCGTACACCGTGCTGGGTGGCGGCGATGTGGCAGAGCACCTGTTCTCGGTGGCATCCGGTCTCGAATCCGTCGTCGTGGGCGAGGGCGAGATCGCCGGCCAGGTGCGGCGTGCCCTCACCGAGTCGCGCAACCTCGGCACCACGTCCGGAGAGCTGGAGCGGCTGTTCCAGCGCGCGTCCGAGGCGCAGCGCGGCGTGAAGAATTCGACCGCGATCGGCCGCGCCGGTCGCTCGCTCGTCCGCCTCGGCCTCGAGCTCGCCGACAGCCGGATCGCGGACTGGTCGACGCAGCGCGTCCTGCTGGTCGGCACGGGTGCCTACGCGGCCGCGACGGTCGCCGCCCTCCGCGATCAGGGCGCCGAAGACATCTCGGTGTACTCCCCCTCGGGCCGCGCCGCGAAGTTCGCCGCCAAGCACGGGCTGCGCGCCGTGTCGGCCGAGACCTTCCCCACCGCCGTCGTGCACGCCGACCTCGTGATCACGTGCACGACCAGCGAGAACCACGTCGTCAGCGCCGCGACCTTCGCCGCCGGACGCACCGCCGCCGAAGCCGCCGCGCCGGCGTCCGTCGGCTGTCCCGTCGAGCACTCCGGCCGCCGCCTCGTCATCGACCTCGGTCTTCCGCGCAACGTCGACCCCGACGTCGCCACGGTGCCCGGCGTCGACCTGCTCGACCTCGAGACCATCCGCCTCCACGCCCCGCTCGAAGAGCTGCAGGCGACGGATGCCGCGCGCGACCTGGTGCGCGACGCCGCCCGCCGCTTCGCCTCCGTGGGAGAGCGCAAGAACATCACGCCCGCCGTCGTGGCGCTGCGCGCCCACGTGTTCGGCGTGCTCGACGCCGAGGTCGAGCGCGTCCGCGCCCGCGGCGACGAGGGCGGCCAGACCGAGCAGGCCCTGCGGCACCTGGTCGGCGTGCTGCTGCACACCCCGACCACCCGCGCCCACCAGCTCGCCGAGTCCGGCCGCGGCGACGACTACATCTCGGCGCTGTCCGCGCTGTTCGGCATCGAGGTCGCCGACGCCGAAGCACCCGCCTCACGCATCGCCGACGCGGGCTGAGCTCCGGCACCACCCCTCGGGGCGAACCGTCGCCGTCACCTGCACGCGTCGGGCAGGATGTGCCCATGAGCACTCCCGCATCCGAGGTGTACCGCGTCGCTGGTGAGGATCGCCGCCGCAACGGCCTGCGATGGGCGGCGACGGTCGTCATGGGTCTGCTCGACTCCGGAGCAGACGCACCGTCGACGAGCGAGGTCGTGATCCGGCGGGTCGACGGCTCCCTCGTGAAGCGCCTGAAGCCGGGCAGCTTCGACGATTTCCAGACGCAGCTGACCGAGATCACCGACGACCTGCATCACCTGGATGCCGTGCCCTTCGCGCAGAAGTGGGTCGCCGAACCCGCGTGAACGCGCGGGACAATGAGGGCATGAGCCTGCACATCACCGACGACCCGGCCGCCGACGACCTGCTCTCGACGAACCCCCTCGCGCTGCTGATCGGCATGCTGCTGGATCAGCAGGTGGCGATGGAGACGGCGTTCGCGGGACCACTGAAGATCCAAGAGCGGGTGGGGGCGATGGATGCCAGGACGCTCGCGCACGAGGACCCCGAGGCGTTCGCGGCCGCCTTCTCGCAGTCCCCGGCGGTGCACCGCTTCCCCGGGTCGATGGCCACACGCGTGCAATCGCTCTGCGCCGCGATCGAAAAGGACTGGGGCGGGGATGCCGCGCAGCTCTGGACCCGTGACCATCCCGATGGCGCGACCGTGCTGAAGCGCCTCAAAGCCCTGCCCGGCTTCGGCGAGCAGAAGGCGAAGATCTTCCTCGCGCTGCTCGGAAAGCAGTACGGGTACGACGGCTCCGGATGGCGTGAAGCGTCGGCGCCCTACGGGGAAGAGGGCTCCTTCCGGTCGGTCGCCGACATCACGAGCCCGGACTCGTTGGCCAAGGTGCGCGAGCACAAGCGGGCCGCGAAAGCAGCGGCGAAAGCGACGGACTGACCCCTTCTACACCATGTGAGAGAAAAAGGAGAGTTCTCTCATCTTCGTTCCGCGACCGCTGACCCGTGGTTAGTGTTTCAGGGTTCGTTGCAGGTTGATTCGCGATCGAAGGGTGGGCTCTCGTGAAGTTCGCAATGGGTTCCGACACACTGGGTGTGCTGGGTAAGGCGACCTCGGGTTCGAGTGATGAGCTGTCTCTGCTGGTGCGCCAGCTGTTCGAAGCGGCCGAGCCGCTCGAGGGGCAGTTCCAGGGCGCGGGTCGTGCCGCGTTCGACCGTTTCAAGTCGCGCACCGACGCGATCTCGTCCGAGCTGAAGCTCGCGCTCGACGGCGTGCTCGGAGGAATCTCGGGCATGGACCGCTCCTTCCAGGAGGGCGAGTCGTCCATGGTCGACCAGACCACGAGCCTCGAAGCCGGATCGTCGTTCGACGCCGCCCGCTTCGGCAGCCGCTGAGAATCGGAGAGGACTGACTCATGGTGAACCAGGGAGACCGTCGCGACTACTCGATCGCGGCGTCGCAGAACGCTCAGGACAACTTCAACCGCGTCGCCGCGCAGCTCGAGTCGCTGATCGACCAGCGCGACCGCGACGTTCAGGCCGCCATGGCCGACTACTCCGCCGACGGTGTGTCCGAGGACTACCGCGGCAAGGAGGTGCGCTGGAAGAACGCCGCCGCCGAGGTGCGCGGCATCATCCAGACCCTCCGTTCGTCACTGGAGCGCAACGACGAGTCCGCCCAGACCGCGCTGAGCAAGGCTCGCGCGGCGGTGGAGTCGATCGGCTGACAATCCCTCCGGATGCCGGGTGCAGACTGCGCCCGGCATCCGTGGCGCCCGCGCGCAGGGTGAGCCGCGCGGCAGTCTCGTAATGATGAAGGGGGTCGGGCGATGACCAGCTGGAGCATCCAGCCATCAGGCGTCGTGGCCGTGCTGCAAGACGTCAACATCGATGCCGAGGCGCTCGGCACCGCACTGAACTCGCTCAGTCCCGCTCTCGAAGGAGCGGTGACCGCGACGCAGTCGGGCGCGATCTCGGAGGCCGTGCAGGCGTACTTCCAGCAGGAGGAAGCTCCCCGCATCCAGGGCATGAGCGCCCGTATCGGTGCGGCGGCGCAGGGTGTCGTCAGCGCCACCGAAGCCTACGTCGCGGGCGACACCGAGATGGCGCAGAACGCGCAGTCCGCCGCCGTCGCCGCGATCTACCCGCCCACTCTTCCGCACGGGGTGATGTGATGCCAGACGCGATCAAGGTCGATGCGATTCCGGGTGCCGACATCAACCCGGATGCCATCGACGAGAACGCCCGCACGATCGGAACGATCTCCGGCCAGGTGGCCGATCACGGCTCGAACGTGCACTTCAAGTGGCAGGGCATGGCCGGGGTCTACGAGGCACCCGAGTCGCCTACCCTGCTGGGGCTGATGGCCCCGGTCAGTTCGCAGGCCACGCAGGTCAGCGACAACCTCTCCGAGGTGTCGGCTGCGCTCATCGCTTTCGCCGCGGATGTGCGTCCGATCAAGGCCGAGCTCGACTCGCTGCGCACGCAGGCGCAGGATTTCAACGACTCGATCCAGGGCGGCGTGCAGGTTCGCGAGATCAACCCCGCGTGGACGGCGGCGCAGTCGCCGTACGGAGGGGCCACCGCCGCGCCGACCTACCAGGGTTCGTGGGGCTCGTCGACGACGGGGTCGTCGAGCGCTGCGGCACCGGACAAGTACCGCACGGTGACGAAGGAATGGCACGAGGTACAGGAGTACGTCGACCGCAACAACGAGCTGCTGTCCGCGGTGAACGCCCAGCAGGTCAAGCTGTGGGAGGCCGAGCGGGCCTGCGCGAACCGCATCCGCGCGCTCTACGGCGCCGCGCCGTTGCACGCCGCACAGTCCGAGGACGATGCTCTGGGCTACGGCCTTTCCGAGATCCCCGAGGGCACCGAGATGCCCTGGGGCGCCGAGGTCGAACGCACCGAGGGCTGCGGCGAGGCGACCGCCAAGTTCGTCTTCAAGGACTTCCTCTGGGAAGGCATCGCCGTGGGCGGCGTGTGGGGCACGATCACCGGCCTCGGCACCCTCGTGCTCGGCTACAACCCCGAGACGGGGGACTTCTTCTCCGGCGACGCTTACGGTGCAGCCTGGGGCAACCTGGGAATGCTCGTGTTCGCCGGCGCTGCCAACACCGGCATCCTGGCCCCGATCTTCCAGTCGGACTCTCTCATGCAGTCCATGGGCATGGACGGCTTCCTCCCGCAGGAGGTGCGCGACTTCAAGGCCCAGGCCGATGAAGCGGCGATCAACACCGGCAAGGCTCTCATCGCATGGGACAAGTGGCAGGACGACCCGGGCACCGCCCTCGGCGAGTCGGTGTTCAACGTCGGCACCGCGTTGATTCCCGTGGGCGGCGCGGCCGTCGCCGGCGTGAAGACCGCATCGACCGCGGCATCCGTCGTGTCGAAGATCGCGAAGGTGGCCGACTTCGTCGACCCGGCAGCGTTCGCCATGAACGGCGCGATGAAGCTCGGCGGGGCGGGTATTCGCGGACTCGACGGCATCATCGGACGTCTCGGCACGGATGCCGCAGACGGCTTCCACCTCAATACTCCCGACATGCCGTTCGTCGCCGACGACGCCGCGGCCGGGCTGCGCGCGCTCGACGACGCGGGTGTCGACCTCAGCAACGTCACAGCGCGCGTGGAAGACGGCGTCGCGGTCTACGAGTTCCCCCCGACGGATGCCATCCCCTCGGGTCGCATCGAGATGCCCGCCGGCTCGTTCGACGGCGTGCGCGGCGGCGACGTGCCCGTGCGCACGGACGGGGGAACGGATGCCGGTGTCACGGCGCCGGTGCGCGAGCCCGAGCTCGTCGGCGCCGGTGGTGTCCGCGGCGAGACGGGTCCCGGTCCGGTGAACTCGATCGTCGAGGACGCCCCCGTCCGCACCGAGACCGGTGGAGCGGGTGAGTCGACGGTCGTGCGCGACCCCTCGACCGACACGGGCGGCGGCAGCAGCCACGCCGGCGGCGAGAGCGGCGGCCACGGCGGCTCCGACACCGGCAACGGTGGCGGCCTGGGCCGCGGCGACGACACGAGCGGCGCGGGACGCGGCGACGACGCCGCGACGGGCGGGCACGCGCCTGACGGGGACGTGACCGGACCTGCGGGGGGCGACTCGCCCACCAGCAGCTCGACGACACCCGCCTCGCCTGGACGGGTCTACTCGTTGATGGACGGGACCGAACACACCACCGCATTCGCGCCTGAGGACCTCGGTGGCAGTCGTGTGACCACTCCGCTTCTGGACAAGTACGGAGTAACGCGAACGCACTTCGAAGATCTCATCAACCGCCCGATCGACACCTTGACGCCGTCCGAGAAGACCATCGTCAACGGAGTGCGAAACGAGCTCACCGCTCAGGTGACTCCGGACACGGTCTTCCAGAAGGTTCTTGACCAGCCGCACTTCGACGCTTCGGGGAAGCTGGTGCTCGGACAGGGAGAGAACATTGTTCTCCGTGACGACGGAATGATCACGGGGTCGGTGTCGGTCGCCCAAGACACCGCGCACCTGACGACGCCCGCTGATTTTTTCCAGTCGCTGCGGCTCGACTACCCCAACACCAACTTCTTGCCCGATGACAGTGGCGCCTACGTCGTACGATTCCAGGAGCAGGTCAACGCATCGGGATCCGTCAATCCTCAGCTGCACAGTTCGATGGGCGGCGACGGTTCCGTGGACCACTACAGCCCGCCGTTCACGGGCAACGGCTTCCTGAAGACCGGCGATGACATCATTCCCGAGTATCGAGCCAACCGCGTGAACATGCGTGAAGGAGCCGAGATGTGGGAAGTCCTCAGCGATGGAACTCAACGACTCTTCGCGGTGCTTCGCGCCGGAGAGTGGATCCCGGTGGGCTGAGATGTCAGAAATTCCCGTCAGCGAAACGCAGTACGACTACCGAGGTCGCCGGTACTCCTATCACTCGGGGGGTGACGACTTCGTTCGGGTCAATGTTGAAAGCGGGCCGACCCGGGACGAGTTTCCAGATGCTCTCGAGCTGCACGATGATCCCCGCGAACCGTGGGTGAAGCTGCCATTCTCGGCACTGTCTGCCTACTTCTCTCAAAAGGTGACCGGCACGTGGCACGGCGTACCCGTATCGGTCGGCCCGCGAGTGAAACGCGGTCTGGAGCGCGGCATGGTCACCGTTTGGTACGAGGGCACCGAGCCCGACGCGGCGCTGGCCGCAGGCATGTCGGGAAACCAGAATGATGGATGGTCGGCGCTTGTCGCCCCCGATGAGGTCGAGGACGTACACGTGGCTTCCACGCGACACCCGGTGGTCAGAGCATGAGAACCGTTCTGCAGAAGCTGCTGCATCCCGGCATGTCCCAGCTCGTCCGCGAACGCGGGTACTCCCAGGTCGGCGGCTCCGTCGTGCTCGCGGGTGACGCGACAAACCTGCGAACGGCCAGCGCGCTGCGGGAGGCGTACGGATGGCCGTCCGATGGCTCAGGACACGTCGATGTCGTGCGGTTCGAAGTCCCGCGGTGCGCGAACCTCGCCGTACCACCGCAGGTGGAACGGCCGTGGCCGTCGTACCCGCTCGGGTTCCTACGGCCCGTCGGTGACGAGATCGTCCCGGTCTGGAACATGTCCACGACCCGCTATTCCCCGGGGGCCGAACTGTGGCGGATTTCAGACTCCGGTGAACAGGAGGTCCTCGCCGTGTACCGGGGTGCGGCTCATGGGTGGACCGCGCTCGCGGGGCAACCGCCGGTCACGGAATGGCATCCGTCCAGTCGTTTCTTCGGTACGCGGGCGGTCTATGACGAGACCGAGTACGCCGCGGACATCCACGATGACGAGGTCGATCTCACTTCGTACGTCGAGCCGGCGTCTGCTGACTGGTCACAAGCGCGTCTCGGCGTTTGGACGAAAACGGTTCCGCTCGCGGCCTGCACCGTATACGAGCTCGATTTCACAGCCACCCTCGACGACGTTCCGCTCCGCGTGCTCGAGGAGCACAACGGCGTCGTCCGCGGGCAGCTCCTGACGGACGATCCTGAAATCGCCGGGCGACTGTCGGCCGTCATGGTCGATTACGGCGTCTTCGAGGTGTCCGGCATCCCGGGAACCGATCTCTCCGACACGAAGCTCCTCGCCAATCAACTCGTCGGTTGAGATCGGATGGCGTCAGGTCTCTGCGGCATCGTCGACGCGCTCCTTCATCCGCGAGCAGATGGTGGAGGGGCCCTGGAGGCCGCGGAGGACGTCTTCGACATGGTCGCCCGCCGCATCTACGTCCCGCTGCAACGACGCTGACCACCGGAATGTCCATGCCTGACGGTCACCCCCTCGGGGCAAGGGAAGCGGGGCAGGTCGCCCTTCGCTTCCTTCGGGTCCCAGAGGAGTACCGACAGTGACGCGACCGCAGCCCGCCGACGTCCTTCCGGCAGCCGTCGTCGCGTACCTCGGCTGGGGCCGCGCGGCGATGCCCATCGCCGACGAACCGGCGGTGGCCGACCTCGCCCAGCGCGAGGACGCCGATCCCGCCGCCCTGCTCCGTGGGGTCCACGATGCGATCCGCGCCTCCGACCGTCTCGAAGTCACCGAGCTCTCCGCGAGCGATGACGGCGGAGAGGCTCTCTACAAGCGACGCCTGCGGGCCGCCCGCCCCGACCTTTGGCCGCATGCCGTGGATGCCCTGGCATCCCGGTGGTTCTTCACCCTCCGACGGCTGGGCATCGAGTTCCAGGAGATGGTGAGAACCCGGAACGACGTGCCGTTCAGGGACACACGGGCGCAACCCGCGAAGAGGCGGACCATGGATGCCGAGACGATCCGCGCCACGGGGATCTGGGTCCGAACGAGCGACGGGTGGTTCGCCTCGACAGCGACGGTGGCGCCCGGGGAACGGCCCACCGAGTTCTTCCTCTACGACCGTGAGGGGCTGGGCTATCGGACCGTGCCGGCCGCGGAGGTTCTGCAGGTGGAGCACGTCGACGCCGAGGGACTCTACGAGGGGCATTGGATTCCGCTCGTGTCGACCTGGAAGCAGGATGGTACCCGCGTACACGCCCCCGTGCCCCGATCGGGCGCGGACTACCTGGCCGTCCTGTACCTCTACCGCAGCCCGGACTGGGATGCTCTCGTCGCTCTTCCGCGAGCGGAGGTGCACGACGAGCGCGGCGGCAACGGCGGTGTCTCGTTCCTCGTACCGCTCTCCGTACTCAGCGACTTCCGGGAGAAGGTGATGCCCCTGTGACCGACCCCCACAACAAGCGGGCAAGCGCACAGCAGCGCGAAGAAACGCTCGCGGCAATCCGCGCCGAGGGCCTCGGCGGATATCGCTGGTTCGAAGACGCAATGAACGACACGGACATCGTGGCGATCCAGCGCACGGGAAGCGGCTGGGTGGTCTTCGCAACGGATGAGCGCGCCACGGCGCAGGGCCGACGCGAGTTCACGGAGGAAGGTCCGGCGCTCGAGGACTTCCTGTCGCGCCTCCGGTCGAGCAACAGCGTCGCCGGGTGGCGCGCGCAGGTTCGCCGGGACAGCATGCCCCGCTACTTCGTCCGTGAACTCCGCGTCGACGGTCGGTTGGTTCCCGCCCGGTTGTTCCGGCGGTGCGAGACCGACCACGGACCCGTGGACGAGCTCCTCGTGGACGTCGACCACTGGACCCCGGACACGCGCGGCGTCCTGGATCGTGGCATCCGCTTTCCGATGGATTCCGACCTCGAGGAGATCTCGGATGCCGCAGCGAGAGAGATCTTCGCGATGGTCGCACGGCGCGAGTACATCCCGCTGACCCGCCGCTGAGTCGCGAATTCTGCCGTCCCGCGGGTTATCCACGCAAGGGACGGCGCAAATGCGCGGCGTCAGAGCGTCCCGCATAAGGTGAAAGGTCGAGGGAGGGGGCCCGATGACGAGCACGCACGATCCGTTGCGCTTGGCCGACGTCGATCCGCTCGTGTTCACCGAGCGTGCCCGCGGGGGCCAGATCGTCGGAGCCGTGGCGCTGGATGTCGTCATGCCCCTGGCGTTGCTGGCGGCGGGGATCGTCGTGATCGCGGCCGGTCCCCCGGCGATCGGATGGCTGCTGGTCGTCGCCGCGGTCGCGCTCCTCGCCGTCGCCGTGTGGCTCCTCGGTCGCTCCGGCCGCACCCTCGGCGCCGCGACCGTCGACGCTCGCATCGTCCGCCGCACCACCGGCGCGGCCGCGGGCGGGTCGGCGGTGTGGGCGCTGGCGTCCGGCAAGCTGGCGATGTTCGATCTGCGCAAGGGCCGCGACCCCTTCGCCCCCGCGATCGCCGCGTTCCAGTTCCCCGACGCCACTCCCGCCAGCGCGCCGGGCCGCGCCCGACGCGGCATGGTCCCGACGCTCATGCTCGACTCGGGCGAACGCCTCACGCTCGATACCGCGCTGATCCTCGGCCGCGACCCCTCGGCCCCGGTCGACGCCCCCGCCGAGGTCTACCGCTGGGCCGACATGTCCCGCACCCTGTCGAAGTCGCACGTCCGTCTCGAGTGGGACGGCCGTCAGGTCTGGGTCACCGACCTCGGCTCCACGAACGGCACCTTCGTGCGAGGCGGCGGCAGCTCGACGCCTCTCCTCCCCCACCAGCGCACGCCCGTGCCCACCGATGTCGTCCTCGAGATCGGTGACCGCACCCTGACCGTCCGGGATGCCGCATGAGCACCGTCGCACACCCCCTCCTCGACGCGGCCGGCCCCGGCTGGGCCGGCACCGAGACGCGCGCGCCGATCGTCGCCCTGACGACCGGCATGAGCGACTTCCTCCACAAGACCGCGGGCCAGGGGCTCCGGCCGATCATCGTGTCGAGCGAGTTCTCGCGCCTGACACAGCCGCTGGCGCAGGTGTTGTCCGCCGTGCAGGGGCACTGGGTCGTGCGTACGCGCACGGACGGCTTCTACGAGGCGCGCACGGGAGTTCGCCTCGCCGCGCCCGTCGACGCTCTGACAGCGGATCCGCCGACGCCCGAGAACGTGCATCCCCTCTTCGTCCGCGCGCAGGTGGCATCCACTCTGCAGGTCGTGGCGACGATCTCGACGCGACACCGGGTCAGCCGGCCCGTGCGGCTCGGTGGCGTCGCGGAAGCGGCGGTCGCGCTGTTCACCGGAACGGAGCCCGCGGCGTGGGGCGCGATCGAGCCGCTCCTCGCACCGTGGGACCGCGACGACCTCACCGAGCGGTCGAGACGCCGCATCCCGCTCGACAGCCACTGGGTCGCCGTGGGCGGCGGCGAACGCGCGGCGCTCGCGACGGTGCAGGTCGGCCGCACGAACGAGGGACTGGAAGAGACGACGCGCGTCTGGGCGGCGGTGCCGGGCGTGGGCCGCGAGGCCGGGGCGACGGCGACCGGCGAGGCGCGCGAGCTCCTCGCCCGTGCGGCAACCGTCGGCCTCCCCCTGATCGGCATCGCCTTCGCCGCGATCGGCGCCCCCGATCTGGCGCGCCGGGCGACGGCATCCCCGCAGCCCGAACCTCTGGCGCTGCTCATCGGGCCGGTGGGTATCCGGGCGCTGGGCATCGACGCGAAGCGCTGGATCGACGAGGTCGGCGGCGCCACGGTCGGCAGCCCCCGGCTCCCCGGCGTACTGCTGCCGCTCGGTTCGGTCGACGGCGGCGGGTGGACACGCCTCGATGACGTCCTCAGAACGCTCGACCCCGAGCGTCTCGGCGAACTGCTGAACCTCGCCCCGCACGTGCGGGCGCAGCTGCGCGAGCCGGAAAGGACCCGCTGATGCCCGACCAGCGCGACACCGTCCTCATCGAGCAGGCCAAGATCCAGCGCATGCGCTTGGGCGCCGCCCTCGTCTACGGCCACATCGGCGAGCGCCGCACGGTCAACGACCACATGAAGAGGCTCATGGGCTCGATCATCGTCGCCGCGATCGCGTGCGCCGCGTGCGTCGGCGTCTCGTTCGTCTCGCAATTGCTGACCGAGCGCGCCCAGCAGGCGACCTCGACCGTCCAGACCCCCACCGGAGCCGTAACGCCGTGAGCATCTACACCCGCCTGACCGTCGCCGGGTCCGAACGCCGCGCCGAAGTCGTCGTCCCCAGCGGCGAGCCCGTGGGCGCCGCGATTCCGCGCCTGCTCGACCTCCTCGGCGAGACCGCCGGCACCGTGGCGCGACCGCTCGCCGTCATCGCGCCCGACGGCGAGCAGATCGACATCGCTCTCACGCCGCAGCAGCTCGACCTTGCGGACGGCACCCTGGTGCGCTTGGTCCGCCTGGATGCCGCGCCCCCGCCGCCCGTCGTGATCGACGTCACCGATGCCGCCGCCGACGCGCACGACGCCCGCCCGGATCGCTGGGACGACCGGGCCCGCACGATCGCCGGGGGGACCGGCATCGCGGCGGCGTTCGCCGTCGCCGGGTGGCTGTCGCCCTGGTCGTCACCGACGCTCGCGGCTTTCGCGTTGCTCGCGGCCTCGGTGCTCCTCGCCGCGATCGCCACGGGCCTCGGGCTCGGCGGGCTCCGACGGTTGTCGGCATGCGTGTCGGCGGCGGCCGCGGGCCTGGCGCTGCCGGTGGGGAGTGCGACCTCGTCCGCGCTGGCATCGACACTGGCACCGACCGCCGCGATTCTCGCCGGTATCGCCGCCGCGCTCGCGACCGGCGCGACGGTCGCTCTGCTCGGCGTCGGGGTGGCCCACCGGCGCCGTGGGGCCGCGGCGGGCGGCGCGCTGGGCGCCGTTCTCGCGTCGCTGCTCCTCGGACTTCTGTTGGCGGGGGTGGATGCCGTCGCGGCCTCGGCCGTCGCCGGCGTCGTCGCCGCGTTCGCCACCGGTCCGCTGCCGTGGATCGCCCTGTCGTCGGCGGGACTCACCGACCTCGACCAGCGCGCCGCGGCCGGCTCACCGCCCGCGCGGCCCCGCGCGTTCGCGGCCATCGACGAGGCGTACGCCGCCCTGACGTGGAGCATCGGGGCCGTGGCATCCGTCCTCGGTGTGGCCGGGGTGGTGCTCGCGCTGTCCGGCACGATCTGGACGGAACTGCTGGCCCTGGCGTTCTTCCTCGTCGCGGCACTCCGCACGCGCGCGTTCCCGCTGCGGTGGCAGGGCTGGTTGCTGTGGGTCGCGGCGGGCGCGATCGCCGCCGCCGGACTCACCGTGCTTCTCGTCGGTGGTCTCGGCTGGATCGGCGCGGGCGTGGCGGTCGTCGTGGCCGCCCTCATCGCCACGATGGTGCTGGTGCGGCCGCGGCCGCACGTCCGGGCACGCCTGCGCGGTCTCGGCAACGTCGTCGAGACGCTCGCGGTGGTGGCGCTGATCCCGCTGCTCGTGGGCGCCCTGGGCATCTACGCCGAGCTGCTCGGCATGTTCGGCGGGCGGTCGTGACGGTGCTCGATGTGCGGGCGCTGTCGACCGCGGTGTTCGGCAGCGGTGCCAACGCCCGCGTGCAGCTGACCTCGTGGGATGCCGCGATCCGCGGCGGCCTGTCGACGACGCGTCGCGTCGGGGTGGTGTCGCTCTCATCCGGTGCCGGTACGAGCACGGTGGCGCACCAGCTCGTCCGCGCGGTCGCCGCGCGCCGGAGCGAACCGGTGCTCGCGGTGGACGTCTCGACCGGCACGCCCGGGCTGGCCGCGCGCCTCGGCGCCGAACCGGTGCCGCCGGACGACACGCGCGCCTCGGCCCGCACGACGGCGGAGGCGCTGAGCGGTCTCGAGGTGCGCGACGGCGTCGTCGCTCTGCGTCCGCGCGACGCCGACGACGCCGTGGGCGCGTGGCTCGGCGAAGCCGCACCGATCGCCCGCTTCTTCGATGTGTCGGTCACGGACTTCGGGGCGCGGCATCCCCTCGTCGACCTCGCCGCGTGCGCGGCGCTGTGCGACGTGGTGTGCCTGGTGGGCGACGCGCGCCGCTCACCGGCCGAACACGCCCGCTCCGTCGTCGACGCGATCGCGGGTCTCCCCGAGTCGCCGTCGGTCGTGCTGGCACTGGTCGATCACGCGCGCGAGGGCGACGGCGTCGCCCGTGCCCTCGCGACCGGCGCCGATCACCGGGTCGTCGGTGTGCCGTTCGACCCGGGTCTCGCCGCCGGGGGCCACGCGCGTCGCTCGGCGACCCAACTGGCCGTGGTGCAGCTGGCCGCGGCGCTCGTCTCTGCCACGGGGAGGGCCTCGTGACCGTCCGCATCGTCCACCGCCCCGCCCGCATCAGCGAGGCCGTCGAGCCGGCGCCCGATGTGACCCTGGCGCCGCCCCCGCCGATCGGCGAGGGCGCGACCGGATTCCCCCTGCAGTCGCTGCTGCCCATCGTGGGCAGCCTGTCGTCGATCACGATGATCGTGCTGCTGCGCAACAACCCGATCATGGTCGTGGTGGGAGCCGTCATCCTGGTCGTCGCCCTCGTCGGCGGCCTCGGCATGGCGTTCACGCAGCGCGGCAACGCCGCCCGCCAGCGTCGCGTCCAGCGGGAGCGCTACCTCGACTACCTCGAGGAGACACGCGAGGCCGTGCGGCAGACCGCCGACGCGCAGCGCACCGCCGCCCTGGCCCTGCACCCCTCACCCGGCACTCTCGTCGAGATCGTCGCCGACCCCGCCCGACGGTGGGAACGACGACCCGGGGATGCCGACTTCCTCCGCGTCCGCATCGGGACGGGCGACCTGCGCGCCGTCGAGGTCGCCTTGCCGCCCGAGCAGAACCCGGTGCAACCCTTCGATCCCGTGATGCGCGAATCGGCGGAGCGCATGGTGCGCCTCGCCGGTGTCTCGCAGGGCATGCCCGCGACCGTCGACCTCGAACGCGGCGGCCAGGTCTCCCTCGTCGGCGCACGGCCCGACACGCTCCGTGTCGCCCGGGCGCTGGCCGCGCAGATCGCCGCGTTCCACTCCCCCGACGACGTGCACATCGCCGCGGCGATCGCGCCCGCGCAGCGCCAGGACTGGGACGGCATCGATCTCCTGCCCCACCTTTCGAGCGACACCCCGCCGACCGGGGCCGTCACCGCCCGCCGCGTGGCGCCGAGCCTGCCCGAGCTGTTGTCGCTGCTCCGCGACGAGCTCCGCGACCGCGTCGCCACCGCCGCCGCCTCGCGCCGCGCGGGCCGCCGCACCAAGCCCGGACGCCTGGTGATCTTCGTCGACGAGGCCGACCACGCCGCGTCGCCCGTCCCCCGCCTGGATGCCGCCCTCGACCTGTCCGCGCTGGGCGTGACGGTCGTGCACCTCGTCGACGACCGTCTCAAGGAGCCGACGTCTGTCGCCGTCCGCGTGACGATCGACGCCGGCACCGCGACCGTCGAAACGCCCGGTTCGGGTGAGGCGGCGGTCACCGGCATCCGGATCGATCCGCTGACCCCCGCCGCGCTCGAGGTCGTGGCCCGCCCCCTCGCGGGGCTGCGCCTGACGCGCACGTCGGCCGAGGATGCCGGGACGGCCCTGGCCCCCGACGTGACGCAGCTGCTCGGCGTCGCCGACGTGGATGCCATCGACACCTCGGCCGCGTGGCGCACGCGCAGCGCCGCGGAGTTCCTGCGCGTGCCGATCGGCGTCGACGACCGGGGCGGCCCGGTGCTGCTCGACCTGAAGGAGTCGGCGCAGCTCGGCATGGGGCCGCACGGCATCTGCATCGGCGCGACCGGTTCGGGGAAGAGCGAGCTGCTGCGCACGCTCATCCTGGGCCTGGCGCTGACGCACTCGCCCGACGACCTCAGCATGATCCTCGTCGACTACAAGGGTGGGGCGGCGTTCGCGCCGTTCGCGCGGCTCCCGCACGTCGCGGGCATCATCGACAACCTCGCCGACGACCCGCAGCTGACCGAGCGCGCCCGCTCGAGCATCCAGGGCGAGGTCGTGCGTCGACAGCGCCTGTTGAAGGATGCCGGGAACGCGGCATCCATCGGTCACTACCGGCAGATGCGGCGTGACCGTCCCGAGCTGCCGGCGCTGCCGCACCTTTTCCTGGTGATCGACGAGTTCGGCGAGCTGCTCACGGCCGAACCCGACTTCGTCGAGCTGCTGCTGACGATCGGGCGCATCGGCCGGTCGATCGGCGTGCACCTGCTGCTGTCGAGCCAGCGGATCGAGGCCGGGCGCCTGCGCGGACTCGACACGTACCTGTCGTACCGGATCGGCCTCCGCACCTTCTCGGAGTCGGAGTCGGCCGTGGTGCTCGACACCCCCGACGCGTTCCACCTGCCCGCGATCCCCGGCTTCGGCTACCTGAAGGTCGACACGTCGGTCTACACGCGCTTCCGCGCCGGCTACGTGTCCGGTCCGGTGCCCGACCCGATCGAGTCCGGTCCCCGACACGACGACGCCCCGCCGGTGCTGCGGCTGCCCGCGTATGACCTGCCCGACGACTCGCCCGAGGCCGAGCAGCTCGACAGCGCCGAGCCCGAGACGCCCACCACCGGTCGGACCCTCGTGCAGGCGGCGACATCGCGGCTCGCGCGCGGCATCGCCCGCACGCGTCCGGTGTGGCTCCCGCCGCTGCCGCCCGTGCTCACCCTCGGCGGCGTCCTGCCCCAGGCCGACGGTGCCGGGACGCTCCGCGCGCCGATGGGACTCCTCGACGACCCGTCGAAGCAGACGCAGTCGCCGTGGATGCTCGACCTCACGCGCTCGGGCGGACACGTCTCGATCACCGGCGCGCCGCAGTCGGGGCGCTCGATGTTCCTGCGCACGCTCGCCGCGTCGCTGTCGTTCACGCATTCCCCGCGCCAGGTGAGCATCTACGGTATGGACCTCACGGGCGGCGGCCTCGCTCGCATCGAGCCCTTCCCGCACGTCGGCGGCGTCGCGACGCGCGGCAACCGCGAGCGGCTCACGCGTCTGCTCGAGGAGCTCACCGGCATGCTCGCCGTCCGCGAGCGCGTCTTCCGCGACCACGGTCTCGACTCGCTCGCCGACATGCGCCGCCAGCACGCCGACGGGCGCCTGCCCGACCTGCCGAGTGCGGACGTCGTGCTGCTCGTCGACGGACTCGGGGCGCTGCGGCAGGACTTCGAAGACCTCGAGACCCCGCTCGCCCAACTACTCGAACGCGGCGGCAGCTTCGGCATCCACGTCGTCGTCGCCCTCTCGCGCTGGAACGAACTGCGCATGAACCTGCAGGGCCTCATCGGCACGCGCCTCGAGCTCAAGCTCAACGACCCCGCCGACTCGCAGATCGCGCGCAAGCTCTCGCAGACGCTCCGCGCCGACGAGCCCGGCCGCGTCCTGACCGACGAGAAGCTCTTCGCGCAGATCGCGCTGCCGCTGCTCGAGGAGGTCGACGACGGCGACACCGGCGAGGCCCTCGAACAGCTCGCGCGCGAGAGCGCGGCCCGGTGGGGCGGTCAGGGCGCGGCGCCGATCCGCCTGCTCCCCGAGGTGCTGTCGCCGATCGAGCTGCCCGACGCGATCGACGAACCGGATGCCGTCCCCCTGGGTCTGCGCCAGGACACGATGCAGCCGGTGTCGCTCGACCTGGTCACGCGCGACCCGCACCTGCTCGTCCTCGGCGACAGCCGCTGCGGGAAGACGACGCTGCTGCGCGGCATCGTGCAGGGTGCGATCGACCGGCACTCCGCCGAGGAGCTCGTCGTCGCCCTCATGGATGCGCGCGGGGAGCTGGCATCCGAGGTTCCGGATGCCTATCTCGGCGGCCATGCATCGTCGGGTCGGCAGGCACGGCTGCTGGCCGAATCCATCGCAGTCGAGCTCGAGAAGCGGGCGAACGACCGCGATGCGGGCCCGCGGATCCTCGTGATCGCCGACGACTTCGACATCCTCGCCGCCGGCGGCACCGAACCGCTGCGCCCGCTGCTGCCGTACCTGGCGTCGGCACGCGACCTGCGCCTCAACGTGGTGGTGAGCCGCCCCGTCGCGGGTGCGTCGCGGGCGATGTTCGATGTGGCGCTGCAGGGCATCCGCGACACGGGGGGCACGGCGCTGATCATGTCGGGCGACCGGTCCGAGGGTGCGCTGCTGCCGAAGCTGTACGCCGAGCCGATGATCGCGGGCCGCGGCCGACTGGCTCGCCGCGGCGAGCGCCCCACGCTCGTGCAGGTGGCGAAGTTCGTCGCCAGTGCGGGTGAACCGGAGAATGCAACATCCCCGGGTTCGCCGGCGGAAGCGGCCGTGAGAGATGTGTCGCCCGAGGATGCCACCGACCCGATCCCCGAGAACGAGGATGCCGCCGTACCCGCGCCTCTCGACGAGGAGGTGGGCGAGACGCGAGAGGTCGGCGCGCCCCGCGATTCTGGGTCCCCGTCCGTACCCGCGGCGACGCCCGCACCCCCCGTTCCGGAGGGCGATGAACCGCCCCTGACCCGCCGGAGAAGAGGCAACCGTGCCCCGTAGCAGCGTCGCATTCACCCGTGAACCGATCGATATCGATGCCCTCGCCGAGGCGGTCTCCGCGGTGCTCACGCCCGAGGAACTCGCCGACACGTCCGTCGAGATCCGCCCGCTCGACGACGGCGCGGCGGCGCAGGTCGTCGTGGCCGATCGCGTCGTGCTCACGGTCCTCCTGCCCCGATTGACGCCGCCTGTCACGGAGCTCGCGCGCGTCTATGGCGCCGTCGAGACCGCCCCCGATGCCCGGTGGTCGACCGCGTGCTTCACGACGTGGGAGCCGGAGGGTGTCATCGGCGTGCGGCTGCTCGAGGCGGCCGCGGCTGCCCGCGGGGGCGTCGCCGCGCACCTCGGCTGACGACCAAGATTTCACCCGCCGCACTCGGGGACCCCGTGTTAAGAGTGCGCAACATCGCCTGCGAATAATCGGCGCCCTCCTGGTCACTCCGCAACGACCACCCGAAGGGCACCACGCATGAGCGCCGTACATCGCCACATCCCCGCACATCGACCCCCGGGAGTCGACCGTCGAGCCCTCCTTCGGAGCGCCGCTTGGACGGTCCCCGCGGTCGCCGTCGCCACCGCGGCCCCCGTCGCGGCCGCCTCGAACCCTGCGGAGGTGCGCCTCGCGTTCGACAAGCCGTCCTACGCGGGCGTGTCCTGCGGCACGATCAGCGGCGCCTCCCTCGTCCTCACCGTGGGCGGCGTGCCCGCCTCCGGCCGTGAGGTGACCCTCACTCTCGCCGGGGGATACCAATTCCCGGACGGCACGACCACTCGCACCGTCATCACGGACGTGAACGGTCGTATCGCCCTCCCGGGGATCGCCATTCCCACTCTGGGAGGCTCCGGAACGATCACCGCACTCAGCTCCGGCGCGAGCACGGTCAGCGCGGGTCTGAACTCTCCCGCTGTCACCACCCGATGGGGGCTCCGAGAAGGGAGGAATTTCCCCAGTGGGAGCCCCGGGACGCCGCCGTGGACCGCTCACCCCGTGACGGTCCGCTTCTTCATCGACGGGACGAACCTCTATCACGGCGGCGAACTGTTCGACACGAACGTCACCAAAGTCGTCGGGGGGACCTCGCCGTTCGGCGTCATGCTCCCGTTCAACGAATGGGCCCAGTACCTCAAGGGAGATACCTGGTACATCGTGGACGGCACGAAGAGCTTCGACGACACCACCCTCGCGGGCACGCCGACGACCGCCACCCCATTGACCCTCGGATTCCTGCTCGACGGGACGACGCTCTACTTCAACGGCAGCAGCGTCGACACGAACGTCACCAAGGCCATCGGTGGGACGGCTTTTGGTGCGTCGTGGGTGCAGTACCTCAAGGGGAGCACCTGGATCATCCGGGACAGCTGGGGGTCGGTGGAATCGTTCCGCGCCCCGGCCACGGCCACGGCCGTCACCCGCAACTACGTCATCGACGGCACCACCCTGTACAACCGCGGCAGCGTCTCGGCCACCGGAGTCACCAAGGCGATCGGCGGGTTCTACGGCTCCGTCCAGTGGATGCAGTATCTCCAGGGCGGCACATGGTTCGCGACATCCAGCGACAGCGAGTGGGCTCCCCCGGACGTCCACGGCGCGCCCGTCACCGCCACACCGGTGTCGCTCGGCTACTTCCTCGACGGCACCACCCTCTACTGGTGCGAGACCCCTGTCGACTACGGTGTGACCCGCGCCATCGGCGGTGACAGCGGTATGCCGGGCTGGTGGGTGGAATACCGGATCGGTCCCCTCTGCTAGCCGGCGCGACCCTCACTCCTGCGTCGGGCCACCGACGATCTGCGTGATGACGACCGCCGGTGCGGCCTCGGTGTGCCCGCACGGGCCGTCACGTCCTTCGAGGAAGGCTCCGGGCGCCAGGTCGCCGAGCGTGGTCAACCATCCACGAGCTGGATCTATCGAGTCGCCGATGTCGAATGAGCCATCAACCAGGTCGACTCGACCGGGCCCCGCGCTCGTTCCGATCGGCCAGATCACAACGAGCTCGCTCTCGACGGGAAGCAGGGCTTGGAGCACGACGCATCCCTGGTCGTTGACGGCGAGCGTTCCGGCGAGATCCTCGACGAGGCTCGCCGAGCGCGGCGGCGCCAGCCCGACGAGGATCGCCGGCTGCGCCGAGTACTCCGTCTCCCGCGGTGAGGGCGTAGGCGTCGGGGCCGGCGCTGAGCACGCAGCGAGAACCACGACAGCCGCTCCGGCGACGAGCCCGAGCCCTAGCCGGCCCATAGCCGTAGGTTGAATCGAGTCAGTGCGTTCGTGACATTGCTCCAGATGGAGATGGTGCCGGCCGGATTGGTTCCTTGATGGATGCCATACGCGACGCTGCCGAGAAACCATGGACCGCCGCTATCTCCGCCTTGGGTGATGTGAGTACCCACTCCCCGGAACGGGCCAGCGTAATAAGTCCCGCCCCCGTCTTCGGGCACTACGGTGACATTCTTGTAGATGCCCGAAACCGTGACCGTCCCGCAGCCATACCCTGTGGTATTGCCGAACTTGCACGCACCCGAGTTGAAGGGGGCTATCGCTGCAGATGCAAAAGTTCAAAGGTCGCCACCGCTGACCTGCGTCTGACCAGTGAACATCTGAGAACTCCACAGCCACCTGAAGTCCCCTCCTGGGTCAACGTCCGTCGTTGATTGGCTGTACGGCACGACCGTGAAAATGAAGTTGCTCGCGTTGGCATACGAGACGCTGCCACTACAGTGGCCAGCCGTCAGGATACCCAGCTCCGGTCCGTTGACGTTCTCAACAGGGAAGGCAGTGGAGCAGTGATAGACGCCGGCGCGATAGAGTGCGTAGCCCGCGACCCAGGCTTCGTCGTCGACGACAGGGTACGCCACATAATCGACGAGGATGGGGATTTGGGGGATCAAATTCGCGTCAGTCAGTTCGTCCTGTAGACCCGCGATCATTCCGCTGGCGCGTGCTGTGTCCATGGTTCCGGGTTCGGCCGGTGCCACTTCGACGTGGAATGAGTCGTCTCGAGAATCGAAGTACGTCATCGACTCGAACTCATCACCGGTGGCCTTGGTCGTTTCCAGCAACAATTGGCGGGAGGCGGTGTCGATGTCCGACTCGGTGTATCGCAGCCCGCCTTCCAACCGGACGCCCGGTACCGACGATGCCATGGCGACCGCGCCGGTTGGCGGATCACCCCTGAACCGGATCACGCCAGTGTCCTGGCCAGGATCGACCTCAGCCTCCGTTAAATCATCGGGGTACTCGTCGCGAATTTCTTGCACGATGAGCGCGAATGCCGCCTGCCAAGGGCTGGCCACCGATTGATCAACCGTCTCCGTCGCGGCATCGGAGATGTCATCAGAGGGAAAGTACTCGATCTCGGAGAGATCCGCGTCTTGCTTCTCGACCGCGGGAACGCCCGGCTGTTCTGCGGCAACCGGGCCGACCAGAAGAAGGGTCGCCAAGAGGGCTCCGACGATTCCGGTGACGACAGTCCGGCCCTGAACCCACATCGGGCACTCCCCATTCGGCGCCAAGATCAGATCGACCGATACGGGCGATCGATTGCCTGGATTTTGACACAGCCCGATATATGGCGCTAGCCATTCATCGGGTCAATTGACTGGGAGCGTCCGCGGGGCAATCGTCCGTGGACGCAGCACCTCAAACGCGGCCGCGAGCGCCAGCAACGCCACACCGTCGCGCGCGCGGCCCGAGAAGGTGAGTCCTGTCTGCATTCCGACGTCGGTCAGCGTCCCAGGGGTACCGTCGCGGTCGGAACCCGCGTTGTTCGATACCGCTTCGTGACGGTCAAGTCCGTCGAAGACGAGCTCGAAACGTTCTGGGGCGCGTTCGGTGCGGTGGGGCGGAAGAATCACGCCCAACCGCAGGAATCGTGCCCCACAGCCAGCGAGGCGGCCGCGCCGTAAAACGCCCGCCCCGTGCGCGCCCGCCCTACGCCCCCAGCGCGGGTGTCCGCGCCGGCACCGTCCGCCGAGGACGCAGTGCCTCGAACGCCGCGGCCAGCGACAGCAACGCCGCGTCGTCGTACGCACGCCCCGCGAACGTCAGGCCGGTCGGCATCCCGATGTCGGCCAGCGTCCCTAGTGGGACCGTCACAGTGGGCACACCGCAGTGCCGGATCGCGAGGTTCCCCGTCGCCACCCACACGCCGTTCCGCCACGCGATGTCGGCCGACGCCTCGTTCACGTCGGCATCGGCGGGCGCCACATCGGCGAGCGTGGGGAAGACCACGGCGTCGAGGGACTCGGCATCCATCCACTCCTCCAGGTCGCGGCGACGGGTCTCCTCGAGACCCCGGAGGCCTTCGGCGAGGTGCGGGATTTCGGTGAACGACGCCACCGGGTGCTCGCGGACGTGCGCGGGGTACTCCGCGATGTCATCGTCGAACCCCGTGTACCGGTCGGGCAGCGCACCCTCGGGGTGCGGGAAGATCGCCGCCCCCTCCACCTCGGCGAGGCCGGGGTGTCCGGTGCCGCGGAGGAAGTCGTCCCACGCCCACGCCGACAGGTCGACGATCTCGCGGTGCAGGAACTCCTCCGACACGAGCCCGCGCGTGCGGATCGTCGGCGCACCCGGGCGATCGCCCTCGTAGTTGCTCAAGAGCGGGAAATCGCACTCCACGACGATCGCGCCCGCGGCCTCGAGGTCGGCGCGGGCCACGGCCCACAGGTCGAGCAGCGACGGGCGCGGAACGATCCGCTCGCCGGTCGGGCCGCCGATGCCGCCGGGACCGGTGCCCGCCAGCGGGTCGGTGCCGAGGAACATGCGAGGGATGCCGATGCGCTTCCCCCGGAGCGAGGTCCCGGCCGCGAGCGCGGCGAACGAGGGCGGCCGCACCTCGGACGCCGCGGGCAGCGGAACCCACGGCTGCGCGCGCCAGAAGTCTCCCCGCGTCTCGGGGTCGTCGGCGACGATCACATCGAGGACCGCGAGGAGGTCCGCCATCGAGCGCGTGTGCGGCACGACGACGTCCATCGTCGGTACGAGCGGCCAGTTGCCGCGCACCGAGATCATGCCGCGCGACGGCGTGTAGGCGCACAGACCGTTGCAGGCCGCGGGCGCGCGGCCGCTCGACCACGTCTCCTCGCCCAGGCCGAAGACCCCGAACGACGCGGCGGTCGCCGTGCCCGAGCCGTTCGACGAGCCCGACGCGAACGCCGACGTCAGGTACTCGGCGTTGTACGGACTCTCGGCGCGGCCGTACAGCCCGCGCTGCATGCCGCCATTGGCCATCGGCGGCATGTTCGTCAGCCCGAGGCAGATCGCCCCGGCCTCGCGCAGCCGCGCGATCGTGAACGCGTCGTCCTGGGCGACGAGATCGGCGAACGCGGGGCTTCCCGCGGCGACCGTCAGGCCGCGCACCATGTAGCTGTCTTTCGCCGTGTACGGGATGCCGTCGAGCAGCCCCCGCGCCCGTCCGGCGGCGCGGCGGGCGTCGGACTCGGCCGCCTCGGCGCGCGCGTCCGGGTTGCGGACGACCACCGCGTTGAGCCTCGTCTCGGTGTCGGGGCCGTCGTACGCGTCGATGCGCGCGAGGTGCGCGTCCACGAGCTCGACGGCGGTCGTGCGGCCCTCGGCGAGCGCGGCGGCGAGTTCGGCGATGGATGCCTCGACGACGTCGATCACGCCGTCACCGCCGGCTGCTGCTGCGTGATGCAGTGGATGCCGCCCCCGCGCGCGAAGATCTCACGAGCGTCGACGGTCACGACCCGGCGACCCGGGTACACCTCTTCCAGGATGCCGCGGGCTGTGGCATCCGCCTCCTCCTCGCCGAACCCGCACGCGATCACGCCGCCGTTCACGACGAGGTGGTTGACGTAGCTCCAGTCCACATCGCCGTCGGCGTCGCGGACCGTGGCCGGCGCGGGCAGGTCGCGGATCTCGAACCGGCGGCCGTTGGCATCCGTCTGCGTCTCGAGAAAGGTGCGCAGCTCACGCGTGACGGCGTGGTCGGGGTGCGCGGGGTTCCCCTGGTCGTGGAGAAGCACGACGCCGGGCGAGGGCAGGGTCGCCACGATGTCGACGTGTCCGTTCGTGCCGAAGTCCTCGTAATCGCGGGTGAGGCCGCGCGGCAGCCACACGGCGTGCGTGGCGCCGATCGTGCGGAGCATCTCGGCCTCGACACGTCCACGGTCGGCGTAGCGATTGCGGCGCGGGTCGAGCTGCACGGTCTCGGTCAGCAGGACCGTGCCCTCGCCGTCGACGTGGATGCCACCCCCCTCGTTCACGAGCAACGACGGGACGAGTTCGGCGCCGGCGGCCTCGGCGATGATCCGGCCGTGATGCGCGGCCTTCGCCCACACCGCCCAGTCGTGGTCGCCCCAGCCGTTGAAGATCCAATCCACGGCACCCAGCACGCCGGGGCGCTCGGGGTCGACGACGAACGTCGGGCCCGAGTCGCGCATCCAGAACTCGTCGACGGGCGCCTCGAGGATCTCGATCTCGCCGCCGAGCAGGCGACGGGCGCGGGCCGTCTCTATCGGATCGACGAGCATCGTCACCGGCTCGAACGCCGCGACGGCGTGGGCGACCGCGGTCCAGGCCGCGTAGCCCGCTTCGCGCTCGGCATCCGTCTCGCCCAGGGTGGGCCCTTCGCTCGGGAACGCCATCCACGTGCGGGCGTGCGGAGCGGTTTCGGATGGCATGCGCCAGGTCATCGCGGTCCTTCGGTGGGTGGGTGGTGTGCCAATCGTGACATTAAACGTTTAAGTGATTGCAGCGCAAGATCCGATCCGTCGGGTAACGTCACCCCACGTGACCCCACGCAAGCCGACGCTGCGCGACGTCGCCGCCGCCGCAGGCGTCTCGATCGCCGCAGCCTCGTTCGCGCTGCGCGACAAGCCGGGGGTCTCACCCGAGACACGCGAGCGCGTGCTCGCCGTCGCGCGCGACCTCGGGTACGCGGTCAACGTCCCGGCGCGCAGCCTCCGCACCGCGCGGTACGGCGCCATCGGCCTGTACCTCCCGCCCGGGACCACCCGCCTCCCGTACTACACCGAGTTCGCCTTCGGCGTCGTGGATGCCGCCGACCGCCTCGGCCTCTCGGTCATCCTGCTCCCCCATCGGGATGGGGATGACGCCTCCCCTCCGACGGCATTCGTCGACGGGTACATCGTCGTGGATGCCACGGCGAAGGATGCCGGCATCCCGGCGATCCTCGACACCGGACGACCCGTCGTGAGCTCCGAGCAGCT
The DNA here is from genome assembly GCF_047238045.1 of Microbacterium canaveralium. NCBI lineage: Bacteria > Bacillati > Actinomycetota > Actinomycetes > Micrococcales > Microbacteriaceae > Microbacterium > Microbacterium canaveralium. The sequence goes on from NZ_JBDFMA010000003.1 coordinate 3,147,443, forward strand.
GCTCGGCGCAGAGGATCGGGTCGCGGGCAGCGTCGTGTCCGACCACGGCACCGCGACGCGCGAACTGCTCGACCACCTCGCAGATCGGGGCGCCGAGCGCATCGCGATCCTGCTCCCGCCGGAGGGCACAGCGTGGAGCCAGAATGTCGCCCGGGCGTACGAGGAGTGGAGCACCGAGCGCGGTGGCATCCCCCTCTCGCGTCGAATCGGGTTCGTGCCAGTGCCCGACGAGGTCGCCGCCGCGGTGTCTCAGGTGATCGAAGGCGCGGATGCCGTGGTCGTCGTGCCGAGCGGATCCGCGGTGCCCGCCCTGGCCGCCGTCGCCCGTGCGGGGCGTAGCGTCGGCGACGACCTGCTGCTCGCCGCGTACGTCGACGAGCCGCTGAACGCCCTGCTGACCCCCACCGTGACGGCACTCGACATGCAGCCGCGCGAGGTCGGCGCCGCGTGCCTCGAGGTCCTCGCCGGGGATGCCGATCGCTTCCGCGTTCACCGCCCGCTGCTCCGCGTGCGCGCGAGCACCGGCGCAGCACCGCTCGGTCGTTGAGTTCCGAGGCTCGGCGCGGCGGCGGGACGCCCTCCAGGGTGGCAACGCCGCGCCGTTCAGTCGCGCTAAGTTGCACGACTTAACGGCCCCGCCGACACTTCGCCGCGACCGAAGCACCAGCGCAGCCCGGGCACCACCTTCGGGGAGCCCGGCGGCATTCAGGCGCGCCAAGTTGCACGACGTGGCCGCCCCGTCGACGTTTCGCCGCGACCGAAGCACCGGCCGCAGCCCGGCGCGGCGACGCCCGCGGACCTAGAGTGAACACCGTGCAGGTGAGGTTCTTCGGCGGCCTCTCCGTGTCGTGGGGCGCGGACGAGGGAGCGGTTCCCGGGCGCGGGCAGCAGGCTCTGCTGCTGCGCCTCGCCGTCGACGCCGGAACCACCGTGGGCTACCGCGCGCTCGCCGACGACGTCTGGCCGACCGACGCCCCGGAAGACCCGCGGGCGGCGCTGCAGTCGCTCGCCTCACGCTTGCGGCGGGCGCTTCCCCCCGGCATCCTCGCCTCCGTTCCCGGCGGCTATCGCCTCGACGTGGCACGCAACGACATCGACATCACGCGGTTCCAGGACCTCGTGGCCACCGCGCGCTCGACGGGCGACGTCGCGCTCGCTCGGGAGGCTCTCGACCTGTGGGTCGGCGACCCGTGGATTCCGCACGACGGCTTCGACTGGCTCGTCCGCGACCTGTGGCAGGACCGCGGACACGCCGAACGGCTGGTCGCCGCCGCACCGGCCGCACCCGCGGTGGACTCCCGGCTCGCTCCCGCGGCGATCGTCGGTCTCGTCGGGCGCGCCGAGGAACTGGATGCCATCCGCGAGCGCCTCGCCACCGACCGACTCGTGACCGTGATCGGGCCAGGCGGTGCCGGGAAGACCACGCTCGCGCTCGAGACCGTACGGGCTGCTTCCGACGCCCTCATCGTCGAGCTCGCGCCCGCGACATCCGGCGAGGTATGGGCGGCTCTGTCGGGAGCAGTGGGGCACGGCATCCGGATGAACGAGAATGCGAGTGTCGCACCGGCGACGCCGCGTGAACGAGTGCTCGACGCGGTCGCCGGGCGCGACATCGTCGTGCTGCTCGACAACTGCGAGCATGTGATCCGCGAGGCCGCCGAGGTCGCCCACGAGTTGCTGCTGCGCACACCGGGGCTGCGAATCCTCGCGACCAGCCGCGAGCCTCTCGGAGTGATCGGGGAGGCGTTCGTCGACCTGGGCCCGCTGCCCGAGCTCGACGCCGACGAACTCTTCGCCCGACGCGTGCGCTCCGCGCGCGGCACCCCGCCCTCGCCGGAGGAACGCGCCACGGCCGCGAGCATCGTCCAGCGTCTGGACGGACTGCCCCTCGCGATCGAACTCGCCGCCGCGCGCGCCCGCACCCTCACCCTCGCCGAGATCGACGCCGGGCTCGGCGATCGGTTCGCACTGCTCTCGCACGGTCCGCGCCTGAGCCCCGACCGCCACCGCACGCTCCGGGCCCTGATCGACTGGAGCTGGGACACCCTCACCGATGCCGAGCGGGTGGCCCTGCGCGCATCGTCGGTGTTCCCCGATGGCATCGGCAGCGGCGACGCCGGTCCCGTGGCCGAGGCGTTCGGGGTGGATGCCGCGGTCTTCGACACCCTCGTCGATCGGTCGCTGCTCGTGCGGCGTGATGGCCGCTTCCGCCTGCTGGAGACGGTCCGCGAGTACGGACTCGACCGGCTGCGAGCGGAGGGAACCGAGACCGAGTATCGGGAGCGCGCGGCCGACGTGCTCACCGTTCTCGCGGCGTCACACGAGAACACGATGCGCGGGCCGGGGTTGCGCGCGGGACTCGTGTGGTTCGACGCCAACGAGGAGAACCTGTCGTCGGCGCTGCGCACGCGCGCGGCCTCGCCGGACCGGCGACCCGGACGACGTCTCCTGCGCGCCCTCCTCTGGGCGTGGGCGGTCCGGGAACGCATGGAAGAACTCCGTCCCGCGCTCGCGACGTTCAGCGACCCGGACGCACCGCTCGACGACGAATCGAGCGTTGTGATCGAGGCTCTCGCGCTGTTCTCGGCATCCTTCTCCGGGGTGGGGCTGGCGTCGACGTACGATCCCGTGGCCTTCGCAACGCGCCGCGCGCAGCTGGCGGAGGCCGCACGTCGGCATCCGTCCGAAGTGTCGGTGCTCGCCGGGCCGCTCCTCGGTCTCGCCGCGTCTGTGCTCGAGGCCGCCGAGAACGGTGTTCAACGTCCATGGCGCTTCGACATCTCGGAAGACGAGATCACGGCCGCACCCCCGTGGTCACGCGCGATGTTCCATGTCATGCGCGCGGGGGCCGCGGTGAACGCGGGCGACCCGGGCGTCCTCGGAACCGAAAGCGAGAAGGCGCTGCGCCTGTTCACCGAGGTCGGCGACCCGTGGGGGACGGGAATCTCCAGCCAGCTCCGGTCGGAGTGGCTCACGCTCTCCGGCCGCCTGGAAGAGGCGCTCAAGGTGACCGACGACGGCCTCGAGGTCGTGGCGGGCATGACGTCGATGTCCGACCTCCTTCAGCAGCGGGCCCAGGGTGTCGGCATCCTGCTCCGGCTCGACCGGCTCGCCGAGGCACGGGCCCGCGCCTCCGACATGGAGTCGATCGCCGTGGCGGACGGCTCGGCGCGAGCACTGACCCAGGCTCGCATGGCGTCGGCGCAGGTCGAGATCGCGGCGGGCGACGGGGAGGCTGCCCTGCGCCAGGTCGCGCAGATCTCCGTCGAAGCCGCGTTCCCCGAGCAGGTCGTGGCCTGGTGCACCGCGTTGCGCGCCGAGGCGCTGCTGCTTCTCGACCGGCCCGACGAGGCTCGTACGGCGTTGCGCGAGGCGCTGCCCCAGGCCGCGAGGGCACGTGATCACCCCGTGGTCGCGACGGTACTCGTCGCCGTCGCCGGGTGGAACGCCACCGCGCGACGCTTCGACATCGCCCGCGAGGCGCTCGCGCGTGCGGAGGCCATCCGCGGGGCGGACGACGAGCTGGATCCGTTCCGGCGCTGGGTCGGGGAACGCCTCGGCGCGGACACCGGGGAAGTTCCGGCATCCGCGCCCGGCATCGCTCCCGCCCTCCTGGGCGTCGTGGATGCCGACGTGCTCACGGCCCTGCTCGACTAGGCCTTCCGCATGTAGGCGCGGACGGTCAGCGGGGCGAAGACCGCCACGATCACGGCCGCACCGACGAGCGACAGGACCGCGTCGGAACCGAGCGTGCCCGCGTTGACGAGATCGCGGACGGCTGTGACGAGGTGCGACACCGGGTTGATGTCGACGAACCACTGCAGCCACGACGGCATGGTGTTCGACGGGACGAACGCGTTCGAGAGGAACGTCAACGGGAACAGGATCAGGATCGACACGCCCTGCACGCTCGACGCGGTCCGGGCGATGACGCCGAAGAACGCGAAGATCCAGCTGATCGCCCACGAGCAGACGATGACCAGGATGCCGGCGAGCACCACGGCACCGAGGCCCCCCGCGGGCCGGAAGCCCATGATGAACCCCATCGTGAAGGTCAGCGTCGTGGCGATCGCATACCGCACGGTGTCGGCCAGCAGCGCTCCCGAGAGCGGGGCGATGCGGGCGATCGGCAGCGACCGGAACCGGTCGAACACGCCCTTGTCCATGTCCTCGCGCAGCTGCACGCCCGTCACGACCGAGGTCGTGATGACGGTCTGGACGAGGATGCCGGGGATGATGATCGGCAGATAGCTCGCGACGTCGCCGGCGATCGCGCCGCCGAAGATGTACGTGAACATCAGGGTGAACAGGATCGGCTGGACCGTCACGTCGATGAGCTGCTCGGGCGTGCGACGGATCTTCAGCAGGCCGCGCCAGGCCATGGTCAGGGTGTTGCGGAACGTCTGACCGAGCCCCGCGGTACGGGGCAGGTCGCGCTCGAGAGTCAGGGCGGTCATGCGCGGACTCCTTCCAGGTCGGTGGCGCTCTCGCGCGCCGCATCGTCGTCGGCCGGCACTCCGCTGCCGGTGAGGGTGAGGAAGACCTCGTCGAGGGTGGGCTGCTGCACACTGAACTCGCTCAGGTGCACGCCCGCGTCGCGGAAGGCCACGAGCAGATCGGTGACCTGGTCGGGGTCGGACATCGGCACCGTGAGGCGCGCCGCCTCCGGAGACACGATGGCCGTGGCATCCAGGACCCGTCCGATCGTCGCGCGGGCGACCTCGAGGTCGGAACCGGGCTGCAGGCGCAGCACGAGCGACGCCTGACCCACGGATGCCTTGAGCTCGAGCGCCGTGCCCTCGGCGACGACGCGTCCGCGGTCGATGACGGCGATACGGTCGGCGAGCTGGTCGGCCTCGTCGAGGTACTGCGTGGTGAGCACCACCGTGGAACCGGTCGCGACGAGGCGACGGATCGTGTCCCACATCTGCCCGCGGGTGCGGGGGTCGAGGCCCGTGGTCGGCTCGTCGAGGAAGATGAGCGGCGGCTGGGCGATGAGGGATGCCGCGAGGTCGAGGCGACGGCGCATGCCGCCGGAGAACTTCGCGAGCGGCCGGGACGCCGCCTCGGTGAGGCCGAACTCCTCCAGCAGCTCCGTCGACTTGCGGCGGGCGTCGGCACGCGACAGCCCGAGCAGGCGAGCGAAGATGATGAGGTTCTCGGTGGCGGACAGCTTCTCGTCGACCGACGCGAACTGCCCCGTGAGGCCGATGAGCTGCCGCACGATGTGCGCGTCCTTCACGACGTCGTGGCCGAAGATCTCGGCCCGTCCGCCGTCGGGACGCAGGAGCGTCGTCAGCATGCTGATGGTGGTGGTCTTGCCGGCACCGTTGGGGCCGAGGACGCCGTAGACGGTCCCGGCTTCGACGACGAGGTCAACGCCGTCGACGGCCCTGTTCGAGCCGAACGTCTTGACGAGCCCTTCGGCTCGCACCGCGGGAACGCGGGTGGATGAAGTGGTCATGACGACAGGATTCGCCGGGCGTCCTGTCGCACCGCTGTCACGGCGGGGGTGGTGCTGTCACGGCGCTGTCACGCCGTGTGTGTCGCCGTGTGTGCCGCGTCCGGTCGCGCCAAGTTGCACGACTCAGCTCCCTGAGCGACGGATTGCCGCGACCCAAGAGCGCGACACCCTGGATGCCGCGGGCTCGAGTCCGTGGCATCCGCGGGGCCGAGTCCGTGGCATCCGCGGGGCCGAGTCCCGTGGCATCCGCGGGGCCGAGTCCCGTGGCATCCGCGTGGCCGAGGTCGCGTGGCATCGGCGGGGCCGAGTCCGTGGCATCGGCGGGGCCTCGGTCGCCGAGACTTCATCCCGCCGACAAGTCCCTTGCAGGCTGCAAGGGAGACGTCGGCGCGATGAATTCTCGCGGTCAAGGACACCGGATGGGGGCAGTGCGCGACGGGGCAGGGAGCCGCAGCGACGCCCGGCCGCCCCGGTCAGGCGCCGCGCAGCCGTTCGGCGAGGTAGGCGTGCAGGCCGTCGAGGGGGATTCGCTCCTGACCCATCGTGTCGCGGTCGCGGACGGTCACGGCGTTGTCGTCGAGCGAGTCGAAGTCGATCGTGACGCAGTATGGCGTGCCGATCTCGTCCTGGCGACGGTAGCGGCGACCGATCGCGCCGGCGTCGTCGAAGTCGACGTTCCAGCCGGCCGAGCGCAGCCGGTCAGCGACCTCGCGGGCCAGCGGCGACAGGCGCTCGTTGCGCGACAGCGGCAGCACGGCGGCCTTGACGGGCGCGAGGCGCGGGTCGAGCTTGAGCACCGTGCGGGTGTCACTGCCGCCCTTGGCGTTGGGGACGTCCTCTTCGCGGTAGGCGTCGACGAGGAACGCCATCATCGCGCGCGTGAGACCGAACGACGGCTCGATGACGTACGGGGTGTACTTCTCACCCGAGGCCTGGTCGAAGTACGTCAGGCTCGAGCCCGAGGCATCCGAGTGGCTCTTCAGGTCGTAGTCGGTGCGGTTGGCGACGCCCATGAGCTCGCCCCACTCCTTCCCCGGGAACCCGAAGCGGTACTCGACGTCGATCGTGCCGGCGGAGTAGTGCGCCCGGTCGTCCTCGGGAACGTCGAACCGCTTCATGTTGACCGGGTCGATACCGAGGTCGACGAACCAGTCCCAGCACGCCTCGACCCAGTGCTCGAACCACTCCTGCGCCTCGGCGGGGGGCGTGAAGTACTCGATCTCCATCTGCTCGAACTCGCGCGTGCGGAAGATGAAGTTTCCGGGGGTGATCTCGTTGCGGAACGCCTTGCCGACCTGACCGACGCCGAACGGCGGCTTGCGACGGGATGCCGTGAGCACGTTGGAGAAGTTCACAAAGATGCCCTGCGCCGTCTCGGGGCGCAGGAAGTACAGGCCCGACTCGTCGTCGACGACGCCGAGGTAGGTCTTCACGAGACCGGAGAACGCCTTGGGCTCGGTGTACTGGCCCTTGGTGCCACAGTTGGGGCAGGGGATGTCGGCGAGACCGTTCTCGGCCTTGCGTCCCTTGCGGGCCTCGAAGTCCTCGATGAGGTTGTCGGCGCGGAAGCGCTTGTGGCAGTGCAGACACTCCACGAGCGGGTCGGTGAAGGTGGCGACGTGCCCCGACGCCTCCCACACGCGCTTGGGCAGGATGATGCTGGAGTCGAGCCCCACCATGTCGCCGCGGCCGCGCACGAACGTCTGCCACCACTGACGGCGGATGTTCTCCTTCAGCTCGGTGCCGAGGGGGCCGTAGTCCCACGCCGAACGCGAACCGCCGTAGATCTCACCGGCCTGGAACACGAACCCGCGGTGTCGAGCGAGCGAGATGACCTTGTCGAGGCGGGACTGTTCGGCCACGGTGGCTCCAATGGTCGGGAAAGTTGTGGGTGCGAGCGCGACTGCGCGGCATCCAGTTTATCGAGCGATGCTGCGACTCATCGCGTGATCCGCTCGCGCTGCACCGTGAACGCGTCGAGCGCGGCCTCGTCGATGTCGACGCCGAGGCCCGGGCCGGTGGGCACGCGCACGTGTCCGTCCTCGATGACGGCGGGCACCGTGACGATGTCGCGGTCGTAGAAGCGGGCGGATGCCGAGATGTCGCCGGGCAGCGTGAACCCCGGGAGGGCCGCGAGCGCGGCATTGGCCGCCCGCCCGATGCCCGTCTCGAGCATGCCGCCGCACCATACCGGGATCCCGGCGGCGCGGCACCGGTCGTGGATCGCGAGCGCCTCGAGGTAGCCGCCGACCCGGCCGGCCTTGATGTTGATGATCGCCGCGGCACCGAGCTGCAGGGCGTCGGCGGCGGCCTTGTCCGACACGATCGACTCGTCCAGGCACACGGGGGTACGCAGACGCTTCGCGAGCGTCGCGTGGTCGACGAGGTCGTCCTCCTGCAGCGGCTGCTCGATCAGGAGCAGGTCGAACGCGTCGAGCCGTTCCAGCGTCTCGGCATCCGCGAGGGTGTAGGCGGAGTTGGCATCCACTTGCAGGGGGATGCCGCCGAACGCCGCCCGCACGGCGGCGGTGTCGTCGACGTCGCGCCCGGGCTTGATCTTGATCTTGATGCGGACGTATCCCTCGTCGAGGTACGCAGCCACCGCGTCGACGAGCGCCGCGGGGTCGCGCTGGATCCCGACCGAGACCCCCGAGGGCACGCGGTCCTTCTCGGCGCCGAGGTAGGAACCGAAGCTGCGCCCCTCCGCGCGCAGCGCGGCGTCGATGACGGCGAGCTCGAGTCCGGCCTTGGCCATGCGGTGCCCGACGACGGGGTGGAGGATGCCGGCGACCTCCTCCGGCGTGAACGTGCGGCGTTCGAGCAGGGCCGGCGCGAGGAAGCGGGCGAGGACGTCCCCCGCGCCCTGCGTGTATTCACTGGAGTAGGACGGCTCCGCCTGGGTGACGACTTCGCCCCACCCGGCACCGTCGGCGGTCTCGGCGCGGACGACGATCACCTCGCGCACCGTCTCGGTGCCGAACGACGTCGTGAACGGCGACACCAGCGGGATGTGCAGGACGCGCAGCTCGACGGCATCCAAAGTCACGGGAGCGGCGGAAGTACGGGGCGGCATGACGGCAGGGTATCCGGCGTTGCGCGCCCGGGCTCGCGCCCGCGGCGAGCCGAACTCCGGAGAATTCGACGCTCAGAGCGTCCAGCGGGCCTCCAACGCCCGAGAGCGCCCATTTCTCAGGAGTTCGGCCCGCCACGACGACACCAAGCGCGGCGACGGCACCAAGCCGGCGACCGTAACGCCCTCGCGACCCCGGGGCAAGGGCGGCGCGCGGCGCGCAGGCAGCGCGTAGCGTCATCGGCATGACCGACTTCACTCCCCGCCATGCGATCGTCACCGGTTCGGACTCGGGCATCGGAGCGGCCACCGCGCTCGCGCTCGCCGAGGCCGGCATGGATGTCGCCGTGACCTATCACAGCGACAAGGACGGCGCCGAGTCGACCGCCGCGGGCGTCCGTGCCCGCGGAGGTCGCGCGATCGTCGCGCAGTTCGACGCCACCGACTTCGATTCCGTCCCTCGCGTCGTGGATGCGATCGCCGACGACCTCGGAGGCCTCGACGTCTTCGTCAACAACGCCGGCGGCGGCATCGGCGGACCGTTCCTCGACCTCGACCTCGACACCTGGCGCACCGACATCGCACTCAATCTCGACGGCGCCTTCCTCGCCCTGCACACCGCCGCGCGACGCATGGTGAAGGCCGGCAACGGCGGTCGTCTCATCGCCGTTTCGAGCGTGCACGAGCACCAGCCGCGCGTCGGCTCGGCGCCCTACGTCGCCGCCAAGCACGGCCTCGGTGGGCTCATCAAGACCATGGCGCTCGAGCTCGGGCAGTACGGCATCACCGCGAACGCCGTCGCGCCGGGCGAGATCGCCACGCCCATCAACAACATGGATGCCGAGGATGCCGACCGCATCCACCGTCCCGGCATCCCGCTCGGGCGCCCCGGCAAGCCGGACGAGGTCGCCGACGTCATCCGCTTCCTGGCCTCGCCGTCCAGCTCGTACGTGACGGGAGCGAGCTGGGTGGTCGACGGCGGAATGCTGCAGATGGGCCCGCAGGCCGGGTCGCACATGGAGTCGGACGCGTGGCGTTCGGCCGGAGAGTGAGGGCGCGATGAGCGACGAGAAGAGCTTCGAAGAGAACCGCCACGATCAGCTGACGAGCGCCCCGAAGGCGACGGAGGAGGATGCCGCTCCCCGCTTCGACGTCACGAAGCGCGACGGCGTCACCCGCATCGACGTGCGTGACGATGCCGCCGTGCGTCCGGGTCCCGGTCAGGGCGACCCCGCCGCGGAGAAGGACGAACCCGTCTCGGGCGACTGAGTCAGACGAGCAGGTACCCACGCCGGTCGATGCCGCCGATGCGGAGACCGGATGCCAGGTACTTCCGCATCTCGTCCCGCACGCGGTACCGCCATTCGGCGGCGGACGCGGGGTCGGTGCGGCGCAGACCCTCGATGTCGTTGGGGATCTCGACGACCGCGCGTACGGCATCCTCCGTCGGGGTCGGGGCGGGCGGCTCCGCAACCGCCCACGACGCCAGCAGCCGGTCGGACTCGTCGCCGCGGTTCACGTCATCGGGCATCTCGCCGTACTGATTGACGAGGTACTCCGTCGCGTGCGCGCCGAGGATCGCAAGGTTGAAGTGCGCATTGCGGCGGATCAGCGGGTCGAACGTCCACGTGATTCTGCCGATGCCCCGCTCGAGCGCCCACTCGCGCTGGTGCGCCTTGAGCTGGCGCCCGAGCCCCCGCCCTTGGTGGCCGGGCAGGATGCCGGTGATGTGCGAGTGCATCGTGCGGTCAGCGGGCGGGCCGAAGAACGCCGCGGACGCGCCGATCATCCGGTCGCCGTCGTAGAGGCCGACGACGTAATTGCCGGAGTGTTCGAGCGCGCGCAGGATGTTGGACGGCATCGTCGCCCGATCGCCGACCCACACGTCGTCGAACAGCCGCGACCCGGCCTCGATGGCCTCCAGGGTGTCGAGCGGGCGGATGTCGATGCCGGTCGTGCTCATGCTCCGAGTCTGGCATCCGCGTCAGCGCGGAAGCACCCCGCTGGCATTGCCACCTCGTCCCACTTCCGGCGGAGCATGTCCCACTTCTTGTCACCTGGAGGCGTCCCCGGCGGCAAGAAGGGGGACAGGGAAGGGATGCCATGAGTCGGCGTGGTCTCTCCCACCCCGACTACCGACCCGGCGAGGTCACGGCGAGCAGGCGTTCCGTCTCCTCCCAGAGCCGTCTCTGCCACGTGGGGTCGTCGCCGGGCGCGGTCGGGACGATCGGCGTGGCTCGACGGACCGTGAAGTAGGAACCGGAAGCCCCCGCGTAGGACGGGTCGAGCGCCGCGGCGACGATGAGGCCTGCTCCTCGACGCGGGTCGCCGATACGAAGCCAGGACAGGACCCGCGCCAACGGCCGGGCGAAGCTCAATTCCCGCCCGAGACCGGTCACGTTGAATCCTGGGTCGACGGCGATGACGGTGACGTCCGAGGGAGCCACGCGGCGCGCGAGCTCGACGCTGAACATGATGTTCAGCAGCTTCGTCTTTCCGTAGATCAGTGAGGACTCCCGCGCGCCGAACGGACTCTCATCGGTCAGGTCCGACGGCAGCGTCAGCTCGCCGTGGCGGCGCGAGGCCTCCGACCCGACGTTGACGATCCTCGCCCCGGGCTTGGCGGCGATCCGCGGGAGCAACGTCCTCGTCAACAGCCACGGCGCGAGGTAGTTCACCGCGACCATCTCGGCGTAACCGTCGGGGGTGACGCGCTGCTCGAATGCGTGGAGTCCGGCGTTGTTGATGAGCACGTCGATGTGCGCGTAGGCGTGGGCGATCCTCTCCCCCGCCGCCCGCACCTCGGCCAAGCGGGTGAGGTCGGCCGACACGACGTCTATCTCGGCGTCGGGAACCGCCGCGAGGATGTGGACGCGAGCACGCTCGGCCCGATTCGCGTCGCGAGCCGGCATCACGATCCGCATCCCCCCTCGCGCGAGCTCGGTCGCGGCGATCAGCCCGAGTCCACTCGTGGCACCGGTGATGACCGCGATGCGCCGGCGGGCACTGTCCATGAGATCGACCTCGCTCCTCGGACCACTCGTTCGATAAAGTGGGTATTTCTCCACTATACAAAGTGATAGGAAAATGTCCACTATCAACGATGCCCCCGGCACCGACGACCGCGAACGGCTCGTCCTGGCCCTCGGCGCCGAGCTGAACGCGCTCATCGGCGCGTCCCGCGCCCTCACCGAGCGCTCCGCCGCCGTGTTCCACCCGGAGCTGCGCCCGGCCGCCTTCCACCTCGCACGGTGGCTCTTCGCCTACGGACCGGCCAAGCCCAGCGTGATCGCGGACGCCGTCGCGATGGATCGCAGCTCGACCAGCGCTCTTCTCGGACGCATGAAATCCCTGGGGTTGGTGGAGAGCCTCCCGGACCCGGCAGACGGTCGAGCGGTCCGCTTGTCCTTGACCGATGACGGCACAGCCCGCGTTCTGGCCGCACTCGATCTGCGCGGCTCGTCGTTCCTCACGCGCCTCGACGGATGGCGGACGGAGGACATCCGCGCCTTCACCGACCTCATGCACGCCTTCAACGCGTCACCCGGCGACGCCGAGCGGGACGACTGACCGGCACGGCCCAGCCGAAAGGCCACGGCGCGGCCCGCGAACACTCCCGCGTCAGCGCGGAAGCACCCCGCCGACGTGACGAATCGTCCGGCCGCGTTCGATGACGATCGCGATCCCACCGACCAGCCACAGCGGCAGCTGGGTGAGGAACGCCCAGCGGAAGGCATCCAGCGAATAGGTGTCGGGGCTGCCCGCGCCCTGGACGTCCATCGCGATACCGATGAACAGGATCGCCAGGAGCGCGGCGAGGAAGCCGCCGCCGTTGACGATGCCGGTCGCGGTGCTCAAGCGGTGGCTCGGAGTGAACGTGCGGGCGTGATCGAACGCGATCATGGACGCCGGTCCGCCGGTCGCCAGCGCGAACATCAACACGATGAGGAGCCACAGCGGAGCGGGGCCGGGCCACGCGGCCACGACGATCCAGACGAGGGCTTGGAAAACGACGGTCGGCAGCACGAGCCAGCGCGAGCGCCGACGCGGGTGCCGACTCGAGAGCGCGCCGATGACAGGACCGCTCACGATGCCGAACAGCACGAACAACGTCATGATGCCCGAGGCGGTCGGGGGCGCGAGTCCCTCGCCCGCGGTCAGGAACGGGAATCCCCACAGCAGCATGAACGCGGTGCCCGCGAACGGCGTGGTGAAGTGCGACCAGAACCCCAGCCGCGTGCCGGGATGGGCCCACGACTCACGGAACCCCTGCCGCAGATCGGGAGCCGAGGTCACGACGCGGATCGCGCCGGTGCGCGTGTCGACCGACAGGTCGACCGGGTCGTCACGCCGCTCGGGGGGACGGTTCCGGATGATCGCGTACGTCAGCACGGCGAACAGCACGCCGAGGCCCGCGACGCTGCCGAACGCGACACTCCAGCTCGTGGCGTGCAGCAGGGCGGCGAGCGGCACGACGGCGACGATCTGGCCCAGCTGTCCGATGATGCCGGTCATCTGCACGAGCACGGGCGCGCGCTGCGCGGGGAACCACGTCGCGATCACACGCAGCACGCTCGGGAAGATCATCGCGTCACCGGCACCGATGAGCACGCGGGCCAGGATGCCGATCCCCACCGCATCCGCGAAGGCCATGACCAGCTGACCCGCCGCCATCAGCACCATGCCGATCGCGATCATAGGACGCGCGCCGTAGCGGTCGAGGAGGAGTCCGACGGGGATCTGCATCGCGCCATAGACGAACAGCTGGATGACGGCGAACAACGACAGCGCCGAGGCATCCGCGTGGAACCGCGTCGCGGCATCCACCCCCACCGCCGACAGCGACGTGCGATTCACGATCGAGACGACGTACGCCAGCACCCCGACCGCCCACAGCGTCCACGTCCGCCAACCGGGGCGTTCGAGGGTGCTGATCACGGCAAGTCCTGGGGAAGAAGGGGGCGGATGCCACGGAAGACGGCATCCACCAGGCTAGTCGCGGGCGCCGACACGGCGGGTCGGTGGGGTCCGTCCGGGTGGGTCGGTGGGGTTCGTGGTGGCCCCGGAGCGGCGCTCGTGGCCCCGGGACCACGGACGGCGCCCCGGATCCCGCGCGGCGCCGATCGCCTCAGGCGTCGCCGAGCGCGCCGGACATGTCGGCGCGGACCGCGGCCAGATGCTGCGTCAGCGGGGTGCCGGGGTCGTCGGCCAGCCACCGCTCGAGCGCGATCTGCAGCAGCTCGACCGCGACACCCGCGACCACGCGCGCGGTCGAGGGATCGACGCCGCGGGCGACGTAGCCATCACGCAGCGCATCGCGGAGGTCGGCCTGCTTCTGCAGGTCGCGCTCGCGGAGGGATGGCTCGGCCCCGATGAAACGCCGCGCGGCCTCCATCTGCGCGCGCCGGGGTTCGAACCGCTCGCCGGCGAGCACGTGGAATCCCCGCCACGCGATCGAGAACGGCGTCGCCCCCGCGGGCGCGGCGGCGACGATCGAGGCGGCGAGCGCGGGAATCTCGTCGTCGCCGAAGAAGACCTCGCGCTTGTCGCTGAAGTGGCGGAAGAACGTGCGCCGGGTCACGCCGGCGCGCTCGACGATGTCGGGCACCGTGGTCGCCTCGAATCCGCGCTCCGCGAAGAGCTCCAGCGCCGCGGCGCGGAGCCGCTCCCGTGTGTCCGGTGCCCACCTGGCCATGTCGATGATCCTAAGTGATGACTCACAGTGTCATCACCTGCGGTACGGTGAAGACACCGAGTGTCATCACGACTGAGAGGCATCCATGCCCGTCCAGAACGCCGCAGTGCTCCCCACCCCGCGCGCACGGCTCGAGGTGATCGCCGCGGACATTCCGCAACCCGCCGCGGACGAGATCCTCGTGCGCGTCCACGCCGTCGCGATCAACCCCGTCGACTGGGTCATCCAGGGCACCAGCCGCGTCACCTACCGGTGGCTGCGGACCCCTGCGGTCCTCGGATCGGACGTGGCAGGAGAGGTCGTCGCGGTCGGATCCGGTGTCACGCGATTCCGGGTCGGGCAGCGCGTGTTCGGCCTTGCCACCGGAACCGACCGCGGGCGCGACCCCCGGCGCGAAGGCGCGTTCCAGGAGTACACCGTCCTGCTCGAACGGCTCGCCGCACCGACGCCCGACGCACTCTCCGACGAGGAGGCCGCAGTCTTCCCCCTCGGCGTGTCCACCGCCGCGTGCGCGCTCTTCCAGCCCGGCCACCTCGGACTCCGGATGCCGATCGACGGCACGCCCACGGGAAACGGGGGCGTGGTGGTGGTGTGGGGCGGATCGACGAGCGTCGGAATGAACGCCGTCCAGCTCGCCCGCGCCGCGGGGTACGACGTCGTCTCGACGGCCTCCCCGCGCAACGCCGCGACCGTGCGCTCCCTCGGCGCCGACACCGTGGTCGACTACAGCTCGGCGAGCGCCGTAGACGACCTCGTCTCCGCGATCGGGGGCCGCCCGGTGGTCGGAGCGGTCGCCCTCGGCGCGGGGTCGACCGACGCCTGTATCGACGTCCTGCGCCGCACCGGCGGTTCGCGGCTGGCGATGGCGAGCACGCCCGTGTCGCTGGCCGACCTGGTCGGGCGACGACGACTGTTCCCCGCGATGCTCCCCGTCTTCGGCCGCATCGGCCTGACCACGGCGCGGTCGACCCTGCGCGCTCGGCGCGCCGGCATCCGAGCCGGATTCGTGTGGGGCAGCAGCCTGCGCGACGACGAGGTGGGCCCGGGGCTGTGGGGCGGGGTCATCCCGCGCGCGCTCGCCGACGGCAATCTCCGACCGATGCCGGAACCGCTTGTCGTGGGTGAGGGGCTCGCCGACATCCAGGGCGCCCTCGATCGTCAGCGCGCCGGAGTCTCGGCATCCAAGCTCGTCGTCCGAGTGTAGGCCTCGGCCGAGTGCCGTGTGCCCGGGCGGGCGTGTCCGTCGTGTTCACTCAGGCACGGCAGAATGGTCCGATGGTCTCCGCGAGTCCCCACCTGCAGCCCGATCACGCGTGCCTCATCGTCCACGGCAGCGACACCCCCGGCATCATCGCCGCGGTCTCGGCTCTCATCGCCCGCCAGGGCGGCAACATCGTCGCCTTCGACCAGTACTCCGACGACCCGCGCGGAGGGGCGTACTTCCAGCGCGTGGTGTTCCACCGGCCCGATCTGGCGGCCGCGCTCCCCGCGATCGAGGCAGACCTCGACGAGACCCTCGGCCGCGGTTTCGAGCTGGAGTGGAAGGTCACCGACCTCTCGACGCCGAAGCGCATGGCGATCCTCGCCTCGAAGCAGGATCACTGCCTGCTCGACCTGCTCTGGCGCCACCGTCGCGGCGACCTGCCGGTGAGCATCCCGATGGTGGTGTCCAACCACACGACCTCCGCGGATGACGTGCGCTCGTTCAACGTGCCGTTCTTCCACGTCCCGTCGACGCCCGGCCCCGACAAGTCGGCATCCGAGGCTCGCATCCTCGAACTCCTCGTCGGCAACGTCGACTTCGTCGTGCTCGCGCGGTACATGCAGATCCTCTCGCCCGAGTTCCTCGAGAAGCTCGGGGTGCCGGTGATCAACATCCACCACTCGTTCCTCCCGGCGTTCATCGGCGCCGAGCCGTACAAGAAGGCGAAGGAGCGCGGCGTCAAGCTCATCGGCGCGACCTCGCACTACGTCACCGGCGACCTCGACGAGGGGCCGATCATCGAGCAGGACACGGTCCGCGTGACGCACGCCGACTCGGCCGCCGAACTGGCCCGCCGTGGCGCCGACGTCGAACGGCAGGTCCTCTCACGCGCCGTCCTGTGGCACGCCGAGGACCGCATCATCCGCCACGGAAACCACACGATCGTCTTCTGAGTCCGCCCGTCGCGACCCCCAAAGAGGCATTTGACGGTCGCGGGGCGGCGCGCCAACATCGACCCATGTCCCGCATCGACGAGCTGCGCGCGACCGCGCACCCCCTCCGACTCCGGATGCTTTCCCTCCTCACCGGCGCCGCGCTGAGCGCCGCCGAAGTCGGTCGAGAACTCGGCGTCTCGCAGGCCGCCGCGAGCTATCACCTGCGTGTGCTCGAGCGAGTGGGACTCATTCGCGTCGTCGAGACCATCCGAGTGCGAGGCGGGGATGCCAAGCGCTACCGCCACGAGTCGTCCTCGCGCCGCGTCGATCCCGCCGCTCCCCCGCCGCCGCGGGCCCCGATCGACGAGGAGGCCCCCTTCGTCGAGGCGATGATCGGCGAGCTGCGGCGGCGAGCACGCCGGCGCGCCGACGGACCCGGTGTCACCGCGGACGCGGAGCTGTGGGTCGATCCCGAGGTCTGGCGGCGGGTCGTGCACCACGTGGCCGAGGCGTCCGCGCTCCTCCACACCGCCGCCCGACCGCCGCGCACCCCGGGAACACGGCCCGTCTCGATGACGGCCGCCCTCTTCCCGCTCGTGCGCCCGTGAGCCCGCGCGGACCGCTCGGTCACGCCCCGTTCCGCTGGCTCCTCGCCGCGCGCACGACGAACATCGTCGGCAATGCGGTCGCCCCGATCGCTCTCGCCTTCGCCGTGCTCGACTTAACCGGCTCGGCCGCCGACCTCGGGCTCG
This sequence comes from Microbacterium canaveralium, assembly GCF_047238045.1. Taxonomy (NCBI): domain Bacteria; kingdom Bacillati; phylum Actinomycetota; class Actinomycetes; order Micrococcales; family Microbacteriaceae; genus Microbacterium; species Microbacterium canaveralium. Next base: position 3,164,563 of record NZ_JBDFMA010000003.1, read on the forward strand.
TCGTCGCCGCCCGGTCGATCACGAACGTCGCCATGCTCCTGTTCGGCGGCGTGCTCGCGGACCGGCTGCCCCGCAACGTCGTGCTCGTGGGGACATCGGTCGCGGCCGCGGGGACGCAAGGGGCCGTGGCCGCCCTGGTCATCACCGGCTCGGCGACCGTGCCGGCGCTCGTGATCCTCAGCATCCTGAACGGTGCCGTGTCGGCCGTGAGCCTCCCGGCATCCGCGGCACTCGTGCCCGACACCGTGCCGGCCGAGCAGTTGCGATCCGCGAACGCGCTGCTGCGCCTCGGGTTGAACGGCGGCACGATTCTCGGAGCCTCGGCGGGTGGCATCCTGATCGCCACGTTCGGACCGGGATGGGGTCTGGCGGTGGATGCCATCGCCTTCGCCGCCGCGGCGGCGTTCTTCTCGCGGCTCCGACTGCCGGAACGGGCGCGGAGCGACGGCGAACGGACGTCGATGCTGTCCGACCTGCGCGAGGGGTGGCGTGAGTTCACGAGCCGCTCGTGGGTGTGGATCGTGGTGTTGCAGTTCGCCGTGCTGAACGCCGCGTTCACCGGGTCGGTCGCCGTGCTCGGGCCCGTGGTCGCGGACGAGACGGTCGGCCGAACCGCGTGGGGCTTCGTGATCGGGGCACAGACCGTCGGCTTCGCCGTCGGCGCCGTGATCGCTCTGCGTTGGCGGCCTCGGCGGGCCCTCGGCATCGGTGTCGCCGCGATGGCGTTCGCCGCGGTTCCGGTGGCGACCCTCGCGGCTGCGCCGACCGTCGCCGTCCTGATCGCCGGGTTCGCTCTCGGCGGCTTCGCGACCGAGATCTTCGCGATCGCGTGGGATCAGTCGCTGCAGTCGCACGTTCCGCGGGAGGCGCTCTCCCGCGTCTACTCGTACGACATGGTCGGGTCGTTCGTCGCGGTGCCGCTCGGGGAGGCGGTCGTCGGCCCCGCCGCGCACGTGGTCGGCACGGCCCCGGTCCTGTGGACCTGCGCGGCGCTCATCGTGCTGTCCACGCTGGTCGCCGCCTCGATGCGGAGCGTCTGGCGGGTGCGCGCTGCCTGACCCGGCGCGTTCTTCGCACGCGCGGCGCCCGTTCCGGGCCCCCTGCTCCCGCTCCGGGTTCCTGACGCCGAGACTGCATCCGACCGACATCTCCCTTGCAGCGTGCGGGGGTTTGGTCGGCCGGATGCAGTCTCGCGGGGTCGCGGGGTCGCGGGGTCGCGAGGTCGCGGGGTCGCGAGGGCGTCAATCGGGGTCGGATGCCTTCGACAACGGGCCCGTGCCGCCGCGCGGAGGCTGCTTGCGCTGGCGTGCGAGCTCTCCACCGACGCGGCCGCCGTAGGGGCGGCCGTGATCAGCCCATTCGGCGCGGAAGTACGCCAGGCGCCAGTCGCCGAGCTCGATCCGCGCGCCGGTGCGCAGAATGCGGCCGTTCCCGCGGCGTCCCTCGACCGCGGCTCCGCCACCGCCGACGACGTCGAAGCCGTACAAGACGTACTCGTCGTCGCCCTCGTGCCGGATCTCAGCGTGCACCGGCGCGAGGCCGGCCAGGCGCAGGTCGGCCTCGTCGCCGGACCCGATGACGGTCTTCGTGGGCAGCAGATCGAACTCGCGAGGCGGTCGCCCATCCCAATCGCCGGTGCCGATGGCGAAAATGAGACGCGGTCGCCCCGAGCCCGGGGTGTAGTGCGTCGTGGTGATCCGGCGCCGCACGAACCGGTTCACGGTCGGCACGAGCGGCAGCGGCGTCCCCGGCGGCACGGGGAAGGTGAGCGACTCACCGCCCTTCCGGCGAGTGAGCAGCGGCGCGACCGCCGCGACCGATCCCAGCCGGATATGTGGCGAGCCGGTGACGACCCGCTGCAGAAGGCTGCTCTTGACGTCGCCCAGGTGCAGGATCGGGCCGTCCGGACCCTCCACTCGCACCGAGATGCCGCGCCGAGCGAGCGCGTCGGCGATGGTCGACAGCTCCGCGAGTGTGCGGCGCCCGTTGCCGGGGAGGCGGGACGGATCGTTGACCGTCACCCGCACCTCGGATCCCGCGGCGGTGATCGTGCCTTCGAACCGGGGGAGGGTGGCATCCGCCCCCGCCTCCTGTTCGGAGAAGGCGAGGTCGATGTCGAGGCGCACCATGACGGCGCCTACCCTCAGTTGCCGCGGTACGGGTCGGAACCCGGCGCGGTGTCGTCGCTAGTGGTGACGCGGAGGGTGCCGTTGAGCTTCCACGTCGCGCGCGGGGCGTCGGGGCCGATGTCTCGGGGCACCTCGACGGTCATGTCGACGAATGAGTAGTTGACCGCGGCGCCGCGGCCGGTCAGGTACGACCACATCTCTCGGCCGAGGTCGGTCCAGTCGGTGATCGAGTGCCCTTCGGGGCCGGAGGAGTTGGCGAACGGGTCGGTGGTTGCGGTGGTGTCGGACATCGTCCCTGTCCTTTCTGGTGTTCGGGGGCACCAGGGTCCCACCGGCCGCATTGCGAAACGAGGGATTGCGTTCCCGCTCCCTTTGCGGGATAACCCGCGCGACTTCCCCGCCCCACTCGTCCGCGAGACTTCATCGCGCCGACAAGTCCCTTGCAGATTGCAAGGGAGACGTCAGCGGGATGCAGTCTCGGCGAACCACGGGGGCGAACAGCGCTCAGACCAGGCGCCGCTCGACCAGGATCGTGTCGCGCCACTGCCCCGCCCAGGGGCCGTGTGTCATGAGGGCGATGCGCTCACGCCGTCCGACCCGGCGGAAGCCGGCGCGGTCGTGCAACGCGAGGCTCGCGGTGTTCTCGGGGAAGATGCTCGACTGCACGGTCCAGATGCCGGCCGCGTCGACGGCATCCAGGAATGCCGCCAGCAGTATGGTTCCGACGTGCCGGCCCTGCGCGTCCGGTGAGACGTAGACCGAGTGCTCCACGACGCCGCGATAGACCTCGCGCGCGGAGACTGCGGACGCCGCGACCCAGCCCAGGACCTCGCCCTCGTCCCCGACGGCGACCAGCCGCCCCAGCGAGAGCTTCCCGGCGTCGAACGCCTCCCAGCTCGGAGGTGAAGCCTCGAACGTCGCGTTCCCGGTCTCGATCCCCCACCGGTAGATGTCGAGGACCGCCGGCCAGTCCGCCGCGGTCATCGGACGAACGGCGGTCACGGGCGGAGGGCCAGCGACGCCTGCTCGAGAGCATCGGTCACGACCCGGTAGTACGCCCAGCGACCCCGCTGCTCGCGCGTGGCGAGCCCGGCGTCGACGAGCAGTTTCATGTGATGGGAGACGGTCGGTTGAGAAAGCCCGACGGGCTCGGTGAGGTCGCAGATGCAGGCTTCTCCCTCATCGGATGCCGCGATGAGCGAGAGCAGCCGTACTCGCGTGGGGTCGCCGAGGGCCTTGAAGGTCCGCGCGATCCGCTCCGCCTCCTCGGTTGACAGAGCCCCACCGATGACCGGGGAGCAGCACACCGCGGCGTCGGACGGAAGGAGAGGCAGCGTCGTGGGCATGGGTCGATTCTGGCACGTCACATTGACATTCGTCGATACATCGAGCAATCTCGATCCATCGAGGTCCATCGATACGGAGGAGTGAGGCTGATGGTGAACGAGCTACCCGTCGTGGTGATCGGCGCGGGTCCGCAGGGACTGGCCGCCGCCGCGCACCTGGTGGAGCGCGGGCTTCCGGTGGTCGTGCTGGAAGGCGGTTCGAGCCCGGCGGCAGCGGTCGCCGAGTGGGGTCATGTACGGCTGTTCTCCGAATGGCCCGAGCTCGTCGACACGGCCGCGGCGCGGCTTCTCCAGCGCACGGGGTGGACCGCTCCGACGGCGGGGTACCCGACCGGCAGGCAGTGGATCGACCGCTACCTCGCTCCGCTCGCCGCCGAACTGGGCGACCGCGTGCGATACGACTCCCGCGTCGTGGGCGTCTCGCGCCTCGGCCGCGACCGCCTGGTCGATGCGGGCCGAGCGGACCAGCCGTTCACCGTGCACGTGCGACCGGCCGACGGCGAGGAATGCCGGCTGCAGGCACGCGCCGTCATCGACGCGTCGGGAACATGGTCTTCGCCGAACCCCGCCGGTGCGGACGGCCTGCCGGCGCTCGGCGAGAGGGCCGCGGACGGACTGCTGACCTACCGCATCCCGGACTTCCGCGACCGCGAGGGCTTCGAGGGGAAGCACACCGTCGTGATCGGGTCCGGGCACTCCGCCCTCACGGCGATTCTCGCGCTCGCACGGATGGCCCGCCGCGACCCGAGCACCACGGTGACGTGGGCGCTGCGCCGCGCCACCGCCGGCAACGCCTTCGGCGGCGGCGACGCGGACGAACTCCCCGCACGTGGCGCCCTCGGCATCCGGGCGAAAGAAGTCGTGGATGCCGGACTGGTGTCGCTCACGACGGGCTTCCGCGTCGAACGCGTGAGGGTGGATGCCGGTCGGCCGACGCTGATCGCCGAGGACGGGCGCACGCTCACCGCCGATCGCGTGGTGGTGCTGACGGGGTTCCGCCCTGATCTGTCGTTCCTGTCGGAGCTGCGTCTGGAGTTGGACCCCACGCTGCAGGCTCCCGTGCGCATCGCCGCAGAGATCGACCCGAACGTGCATTCGTGCGGTTCCGTCGCGGCGACCGGCGCGGCCGACCTCGCACAGCCCGAGGCCGACTTCTACCTCGTCGGGGCGAAGTCGTACGGGCGGGCACCGACCTTCCTCGCCCTCACCGGGTACGAGCAGGTGCGGAGCGTCGTGGCAGAGCTCGCCGGCGACCACGAAGCGGCCCGTCGCGTGGAGCTGGCACTCCCCGACACGGGCGTGTGCGGCGGCGCGGGTCTCTTCGATGCGTCCGGCGCCTCGCTGGGCGGCGCGTGCTGCGCCCCTCCGGCGCGGGTATTGCAGATCGGCCGCGCCCCGGCATCCGTCTGACCGATCGACCCGCGAGACTTCATCGCGCCGACAAGTCCCTTGCAGGCTGCAAGGGAGACGTCAGCGCGATGAAGTCTCGGCGAACCACGGCGGGCCACGGCACCGAACCGCGAGGGGCCGGGGGCCTCAGAACACGTACTCCATCAGCTCGACGCCGAGCACGCGGAAGGCGTCGTGCGCGCGCAGGCGGTGTGCGATCGACAGGTCGTCGAAGTTCACGATCATCGAGAACGCCACGCCGGCGCGCGGCCCGCCGAGCACACCCGCCTCCGCCCGCACCCCCTCGGAGCGCCCCGTCTTGTTGATGAACAGCAGGCCGTGCCGGTCGTTCTCGTGCGCGAACGGATCCAGGCCGGTGGCGGATGCCACGAGCGACAGGTCGTGATTCAGGCTCAGCCACTCGGCGACCTGGGCACTCACGCCCGGTGACACCACTGTGGAGTTGACCAGGCCTGCGAACACGCCCGCCATCTCGCGCGCCGTCGACAGCGCGACGTGCGGCGCGTCGTCGGGTCCGCGGTCGTCGCGGAACCGATCGAGCAGCGCGGTACGGCGCAGGCCGAGCTGTTCGATACGGGAGCGGACCGCGGGCAGCCCCACCCGCTGCAGCAGCGCGTTGGCCGCGAGCGCATCGCCGGTCGAGGCGGCGAGCACCGCCACGTCCGAGAGCGGGAGCGCCGGTGCCTTCAGGTGCTGCCACACTCCCCCGGCGGACGCCGAGTCGACGGTCGAGCGATCGACGATCTCGAGCGCGTCGACGCGGCCCGCCTCGATCGCCGCGGCCACCTCGATGAGCAGCGGCACCACACCGAGCCCCGCGACGGGAAGCGTGACGAAGTCGTCTCCTTCGAGCACCGCCGAGCCGCCGTCGAGGTCGTCGATGCGCACCGAGACCTTGGCACCGGATGCCGCGAGCTCATCGAGCGCCCGGAGCGTCGCCGTGAACGACCGGCGACCGGCGGCCGCCCTCCGGGGCAGACGTCGGGGTCCTTTTCGGGCCGACCCGCGGAGGGCCGGGGCGTCGCGTCGCGACGACTCCACGGGCCCTCCGGCGGGTTCGGGTGTTGCGGGCTCGGGAACCGGTGGCATGCCCACGAGCGTGGCTCCTTCCGGGTCAGGAGAGCAACAAACGCGACCTCACCAAATGGTGACGCGCTGGTCTGCGTCCAACCAGAGGGCGTCGCCCTCGGTCACGTCGAACGCATCGTAGAACGCGTCGATGTTCCGCACGATCTGGTTGCAGCGGAATTCGTTCGGCGAGTGGGGATCGATCGTCAAGAGGCGGATCGTCTCGGCATCCCGCCCCTTCTGCTGCCAGATCTGCGCCCAGCTGAGCAGGAGCCTCTGGATGCCGCTGAACCCGTCGACCGAGGGACCGTCGGCGGGCTCGTCCTCGCCGAGGGAGAGTCGGTACGCGCGGATCGCGATGCCCAGGCCTCCGAGATCGCCGATGTTCTCGCCGATCGTGAGGGCGCCGTTGACGTGGTGCTCGGGGCTCAACCCTTCGGGGACGAGCTCCTCGTACTGGGCGATGAGCGCCTTCGTCCGCTCCTCGAACGCCGCGCGGTCGGCATCCGTCCACCAGTCGCGCAGCGACCCGTCGCCGTCGAAGCGGCTGCCCTGGTCGTCGAAGCCATGGCCGATCTCGTGACCGATCACGGCGCCGATGCCGCCGTAGTTCGCGGCGGCATCCCGGTCGGCGTCGAAGAACGGGTACTGCAGGATCGCCGCCGGGAACACGATCTCGTTCATCAGCGGGTTGTAGTACGCGTTCACCGTCTGGGGCGTCATGTACCACTCGTCGCGGTCGATGGGTTGCCCGACCTTGGCCAGCTGACGGTCGTGCTCCCAGACGTGCGCACGTCGGACGTTACCGACGAGGTCGGCAGCGTCGACCTCGAGCGCGGAGTAGTCCTTCCACTTCACGGGGTAGCCGATCTTCGGCGTGAACGCGTCGAGCTTCGCGAGCGCGCGCTCCCGCGTCTCGGGCGTCATCCACTCCAGCCCGGTGATCGACTCACGGTACGCCTCGATGAGGTTCGTCACGAGCACGTCCATGGCATCCTTCGCCGCGGGCGGGAAGTGACGCTCGACGTAGACCTTGCCCACGGCTTCGCCCAGCGCCGCCTCGACGAGGCCGACGCCGCGCTTCCAGCGCTCGCGGTTCACCGGGACACCGGTGAGCTGCGTCCCGTAGAACGCGAAGTTCTCGGCCACGAACTCCTCGGACAGGAACGCCGCGGCCGAGTGCACGATCGCGAAACGCAGCCACGCCTTCCAGTCCTCGATCCGGGCGTCGACCAGGAGCACCGAGAGGGACTCGACGAAGCTCGGCTGGTAGACGACGACCTCGGCGAAGGCGTCCTCGTGGCCGGGCGCGACTCCCTCGCGCCACGGCACGAGGTCGATCCCGGCGAGACCCACGGTCTCGTCCCACGAGCGGAGGTTGTAGGTCTTCACCGCGTCGCGGCTGTCTTCCCGCGACCAGTGGTGCGTGGCGAGATCGGTCTCGAGCGCGAACACACGATCGGCGGATGCCGCGGGCTCGGCGACACCGGCCAGCTCGAACATGCGCTCGATGTGCGCCCGGTAGGCGGTGCGCGTCTCGGCGAAGTTGTCGAGGCGGTAGTAGCTCTCGTCGGGCAGCGACAGGCCGCCCTGGTAGATCACCGGCACGTAGCGCGTGGGGTTGCCAGGGTCGGGCTCGACGAAGAGGGTCAACAGGCCGCTGACGCCGTCGCGCTCGAGTTCGCCGACGAGCCGGAGGAAGCCGGGCACGTCGCTCACGGCGTCGACGCGCGCGAGCTGGTCGCCCAGCGGTGCCGCTCCCGCCTCCTCGATGCGGGCGGTGTCCATGAAGCTCGCGAACAGGTCGCCGATCTTTCGGGCTTCGCTGCCCGGTTCGGCCTCCTGCGACTCCTCCACGATGGTGCGCACGTCCTTCTCGGCCTGCTCGGCGATGAGATGGAAGCTGCCCCATCGGGCTTTGTCGTCGGGGATCTCGGTGCGCTCAAGCCAGCGGCCGTTCACGTGGCGGAACAGGTCGTCCTGCGGGCGGATCTCGTCGCTCAGTTCTTCGAGCGCGAGACCGGAGCGGGGGGTCTCGGTCATGGAGACAGGATAATTGCCCCGGCTCCACGTCGGCTCCGGATGACGGCCCGCGGTACACAACGAAGGAGAACCCGAAGCCCATCGCCGCCGCACGCCGAAATTCCGCCCCGAGCCGTGCAGATCTCCTTCGTCATGTCGCGGGCGCCACGACATGCCGGTCGTGTCGGAGGGCCGCCCTAGGCTCGAACGGTGACCACACCCGCACCGGCGACCCTGAACCGCGCGATCGTGCGGCTCGCCGTACCCGCGCTGGGCGCCCTGGTCGCCGAGCCGTTGTTCCTCATCGTCGACGGCGCCATGGTGGGTCACCTCGGGGTGGCGCCGCTGGCCGGCCTCGGCATCGCCAGCGCCGTGCTGCAGACCGTGGTCGGGCTGATGGTCTTCCTCGCGTACTCCACGACCCCCGCGGTCGCCCGACGCTACGGCGCGGGCGAGTTGGGGCGAGCGGTCTCGGTCGGCATCGACGGCATGTGGTTCGCGCTCACGATCGGGGCGGTGCTCGCCCTGGTGGGCGTGCTGGCGACGCCGGTGCTCGTCGGCGTGTTCGGTGCGGCACCCGACGTCGCCGAGAACGCCCGCGTCTACCTGTCGATCTCGATGTGGGGCCTACCTGCGATGCTCGTGGTGTTCGCCGCGACGGGGCTGCTGCGCGGCATGCAGGACACCGTCACGCCGCTGTGGATCGCGGGGCTCGGCTTCGGCGCCAACGCGCTGCTCAACGCCCTGTTCATCTACGGCTTCGGCTGGGGCATCGCCGGTTCGGCGGTGGGCACGGTCGTCGCGCAGTGGGGGATGGTGGGCGCCTACGTCGTGATCGCAACGCGCCTGGCGCGGAGGCACGCGGCGTCGCTGCGCCCCGAAGCCGGCGGACTTCGCGGCACGGCGCGATCGGGAGGGTGGCTGTTCGTTCGCACGCTGAGTCTGCGCGCCGCGTTCCTCGCGACGGTGGCGGTGGCCACCGGGGTCGGCTCAGCGGAACTCGCCGGATGGCAGATCGCGTTCACGATCTTCTCGACCGCCGCGTTCGCGTTGGATGCGCTCGCCATCGCGGCGCAGGCGCTCGTCGGCAAATCACTGGGCGCCGGCGACGTCGCCGGAGCGCGTCAGGTCCTGTCCCGCACGGTGGCGTGGGGCCTGTGGTTCGGGGTTGCCGTCGGGGCGCTCGTGGCCGCGGCATCCGGAGTCCTCGGTCTCGTCTTCACGGGTGACCCCGAGATCGCCGCCCTCATCCAGCCGGCGCTCCTCGTGCTCGCGGTCGCCCAACCTCTGGCGTCGTTCGTCTTCGTCCTCGACGGTGTCCTCATCGGCGCCGGCGACGCGCGGTACCTCGCGATCGCGGGGCTGCTCAACCTCGTGCCGTACGTCCCGGCGCTCGTTCTGGTGGCGATGTTCGCGGGCGGGGGCGCCACGGGCCTCGCATGGCTCGCCGCCGCGTTCTTCGGCGTGTACATGCTCGCCCGCGCCGTCACCCTCGGACTCCGGGTTCGTGGGAGAGCGTGGATGACATCGGGTGCCTGAGACGCGCACGCGCCTCGGGGGACGCGGGTGCCTCGACAGGGGCGAGCCATCGCCTGCACTCATGCCCGCAGATCATGTCCGTTCACGACGTGCGCCCGCGTTCCCGCACGGACTTCGCGAGATCTTCACACGCCCGTCACCGGGAGTCCCTATCCTGGTCGCATGCGGGGGCATGTGGTGGCGACGGTGATCGTGGCCGCCGCGCTGATTCTGGCCATGGCCATTTTCTGCGCGGGCGGCTTTTATTTCGTCGAGTACGAGGTGTGGGATGCCTCGACGTCGGCGTACGTGTATCGCAACAGGCCGTTCTCGGGTGCGGTATTCGGAGTCTCGGTGATCCTCAGCGCCGCTGTTCTGTACGCCGCGGCGCTGATGCTCCTGCGGACGGGTCGGGTCCACGGATCGCGCCCCCTCGACGAGTGCCCGCAGCGCACCGAGGTGCACTGACCGTGGGGTTCACGCCCAGCGTCGACACCACTCGTACATGACGACGGCGGCCGCGGAGGCCGCATTGATCGACCGCGTCGACCCGTACTGGGTGATCTCGATCACGCTCGACGCGGCGGCGAGTGCGTCGGGAGAGAGTCCCGGCCCTTCCTGACCGAACAGCAGCACGCAGGCCTCGGGCAGCTCGGCCCGATCGACCGGAACCGATCCCTCGACGTTGTCGATCGCGAGCACGGGGAGGCCCTCCCGGCGCGCCCACTCGACGAACGCGGCGACGTCCTCGTGGTGCCGCACGTGTTGATACCGATCGGTGACCATCGCGCCCCGACGGTTCCAGCGCCGCCTGCCGATGATGTGGACCTCGGCCGCGAGGAAAGCGTTGGCGCTGCGGACGATCGACCCGATGTTGAGGTCGTGCTGCCAGTTCTCGATCGCGACATGGAACGGATGCCGCCGCGCATCGAGGTCGGCGACGATGGCATCCATCGTCCAGTACCGGTACGCGTCGACGACGTTGCGTCGATCACCCTCGGCCAGCAGCTCGCGGTCGTAGCGCGGGTCGTCGGGCCACGCGTCCGGCCCGCCCGGCCACGGCCCCACCCCGTGGAGGGGCGCGGGTGCGTCATCCCCCGGCGTCGCGTCGTCAGGCACCGGTGTCGCGTCTTGGGCGCCCGGCGTCGCGTCTTCGGCGCCCGGCGTCGCGTCTTCGGCGCCCGCCGTCGCGTCTTCGGCGCCCGGCGTCGCGTCGTCAGGCACCGGGGTCGCGTCGCCGTGGGTCACCGGTCCAGGCTATCCGCGGCAGCGGCGCGGCGTTCGGTCGCGCCAAGTTGCACCACCGAACCACCGCACGCGCACTTCCCCGCGACCCAAGCCTCACCCAGCTCCGCTCCACCGCCTCCATCGCGCCAAGTTGCACCACCGAACCACCGCACGCACACTTTGCCGCGACCGAAGAAGTCACCGGCCGCGGCGCTGACCTCGTGCCATTCGGCGCGACGGAACCCCCAGTCGTGCCATCCGGCGCGACGGAACCCCCAGTCGTGCCATTCGGCGCGACTGGGCCCTGCGCAGCACCACGTGACGCGACCGTGCGCGACTTCCGACGACATGCCTCATTTTTCGGTGGCCCGAAATATCGCTAAGGTTTCGGCATGCCGAAAACACTGGATGCCGCGCCCCCGCGCCGCGCCACGCGCCGTGCGGCATGGCTGCTCGGGCCGGCGATGGTCGCGGGCGTGGCCTACCTCGACCCGGGCAACGTCGCCAGCAACATGACGGCCGGGGCCGTCTTCGGCTACCTGCTCGTGTGGGTCGTGGTGCTCGGCAACGTGATGGCGTGGCTGATCCAGTACCTGTCGGCCAAGCTCGGCATCGTGACGGGCGAAAGCCTTCCGCAGCTGTTGGGCCGTCGCATCCAACGCCCCTGGCTGCGGCGGGCCTACTGGGTGCAGGCCGAACTCGTGGCGATGGCCACGGACGTCGCCGAGGTCATCGGCGGCGCGGTCGCGCTCAACCTGCTGTTCGGCATCCCTCTGCTGTGGGGCGGGGTGATCACGGGAGTCGTCTCGATCGCGCTGCTCCTGGTGCAGTCGCGCCGGGGGGCGCGCGCGTTCGAGACCGTCGTGATCGGACTCCTGCTCATCATCGCGGTCGGCTTCACCGCGGGTCTCTTCTTCGCGCCGCCCGACCCGGCGGGCGTCGTCGGCGGACTGCTCCCCCGATTCGACGGCGCGACGTCCGTGCTCCTGGCCGCATCGATCCTCGGCGCGACGATCATGCCCCACGCGATCTACGCCCACTCGGCGCTGAGCCGCGACCGTTTCGCGCCCGCCGAGCCCACCGCGGCCGCCGACCTCGAGGCCGCCCGGGGCGTCTCGACCCGACGGCTCCTGCGGGCGACACGGTGGGACGTCACGATCGCCCTCGCCGTCGCGGGCACGGTGAACCTCGCGATCCTGCTGCTCGCCGCCGCGAACCTGACGGGAGTCGCCGGTACGGACAGCCTCGAAGGCGCCTACGCCGCTCTGCGCGACGGACTCGGGCCGCTGGTCGCGACGTTGTTCGCCGTCGGGCTGCTCGCGAGCGGACTCGCCTCGACGTCCGTGGGGGCGTACGCGGGCGCCGAGATCATGCATGGGTTGCTGCGCATCCGCGTTCCGCTCCTCGTGCGCCGCCTCGTGACGCTCATTCCGGCGCTGCTGATTCTCGGTGTGGGTCTCGACCCCACGGTCGCCCTGGTCCTGAGTCAGGTCGTGTTGTCGTTCGGCATCCCGTTCGCCCTCATCCCCCTCGTGGTGTTGACGTCCCGACGCGAACTCCTCGGGGTGCATCGCAACCGCGCGCTCACGACCGCGGCGGGTGTGGCGGCGTCGGTGTTCCTCGTCGCGCTGAACGCCGTCCTCCTGTGGCTGGTGTTCACCGGAGGTTAGGCTGGGCGCGTGGAATCGCCCGTGGCCGACGACTATCTCAAGGCCATCTACCACCACACCGAGTGGCAGGACGACCCGATCACGCCCTCGCAGCTCGCCGGCGTGCTGAGCCTCGCTCCCTCGAGCGTCACCGAGATGGTGAAGAAGCTCGCCGCGCAGGGGCTCGTGAGCCATCGCCCGTACGGTCCGGTGTCGCTCACGCCTGCCGGTGCGCGGCGGGCGGCGTCGGTCATCCGCCGCCACCGCCTCATCGAGACGTGGCTCGTGCGCGAATTCCACTACTCGTGGGACGAGGTCCACGACGAGGCCGAGATCCTCGAGCACTCGCTGAGCGACCGTCTCCTCGAGGGCATCGACGAGCGGCTCGGACGCCCGCGGTTCGACCCGCACGGAGACGCGATCCCGGATGCCACCGGCGCCGTGCACCGTGAGCCGTTCGTGCTGCTGCAGGACGCCACATCGGGTCATTCAGGACGCGTGCTGCGCGTCAGCGACCGCGATCCCGAGCTGCTTCGCGCGCTGGTGGCGCTGCGCATCGACGTCGGCCACGAACTCGAGGTCGTCTCACCCGACGTCGTCCGCGCCGACGGAGTCGAGGTGCCGCTGCCCGAGGGCGCCGGCGCCTCGGTCTGGCTCGCGCGCTGAGCGCCCCGCGCACGACGCTCCGCCGTTACGCTGACCCCACCGGCTCCCGCGGAGCCACCGAGGGGAGGCATCCATGACCAGCACCGTCGAGGTCCATCGACCTCTCCCCGTCACCGTCGCTGTCGTGCTCGTCTACGTCGGGGGGCTGGCGAACACGGCGCTGGGCGTCCTCGTCCTGCTCTCCCGGTACCAGGTGGATGCCGAAGAGGTGCTGCCCGTGTCGCTCGTGGGCGCCGCCACCATCTTGCTGGGCCTGCTCACCGTCGCCGGGGGCTCCTCGCTCGCCCGCGGCAGCCGCTTGGCGCGGAACCTCCTCACGGCGTACCTGTCGCTGCTCGTGATCCTGCAGGGGCTCGCTCTCGCCCTCACGGAACTCGAGCCGACGATCGTCATCGCGCTGCTGGCCGCGGTGGCGGTGCTCGCCGCGGTCTGGATCCCGCCGACGGCGCGGCGCTACTTCCGGCCCGACACCGTCCCGGTGACGGAGCCCTCACCGATGCTCTGAGCCGCGTCGGCGTCACGGCGAGCGGATGCCGGTATCCGGAGCATTCGCCGCACGAAGCGACGGTGCGCGAACCGCACGATCTCGATCGCGCCGACGGCCGCGATCACGACACCCGTCACGAGCCACGCGCCGTCTTCGCCCGGGTCCTGCAGCTGGAAGAACTGTCCCAGCGCCGGGATCGTGAAGATCGCCGTGAGCGCGATGAACATCGCTCCGATGACCAGCACTTTCACGCGCGTCACCGGGCGCGAGAGAACGGTCAACACCCAGATCGCGACGATCGCGAGAATGATCGTCGCGCCGGTACGCAGTTGCTCGACGCTGAGCCCGAGGGCCATCGCGGCGCGCGTGTACAGCGTCAGCGCGACGGCGATGACGAGACCGGCCGGGATCGCGAAGCTCAGCGACCGGCGGAGGAAACCCGGCACGTATCGCTGCGTGTTCGGAAGCAGCGCGAGGAAGAAGGCCGGGATGCCGATCGTCAGGCCGTCCGTGATCGACAGCTGGCGAGGCAGGAAGGGGAACTCCATGACGAGAGCCCCGAACAGCACCGCGAGGCCCGTCGCGTAGACGGTCTTCGTCAGGAACAGCATCGAGACCCGCTCGATGTTGGCGATGACCTGACGTCCCTCGGCGACCACCGAGGGCAGGTGCGAGAAGCGGCCGTCGAGCAGCACGAGGCGCGCGACCGCCTTCGTCGCCGCGGCGCCGGAGTTCATCGCGATGCCGATGTCGGCGGTCTTGATCGCGAGCGCGTCGTTGACGCCGTCGCCGGTCATGGCCACCACGTGTCCGCGGGCTTGCAGTGCCGAGACCATCCGCTTCTTCTGGTCGGGCGTCACGCGCCCGAAGACGGTGTGCTCCTCGAGGATGCGCCCCAGCTCGACATCGTCGTCGGGCAGGCCGCGCGCGTCGTAGCCCTCGTCGACGTCGAGTCCGACCTCGCGCGCGATCGCCGCGACCGTTCGGGGGTTGTCGCCCGAGATGACGCGCACGGCGACTCCCTGTGCACGGAAGTACGCGAGTGCCTCGGCGGCGTCCGGCCGCACGGCCTCGACGAAGGTCAGCACGGCGACCGCGACGGCGCCGGAGGGGAAGCGTTCGGCCGCGACATCGGCGTCGTCGAGCGCTGCGTCGGTGTGGGCCAGCACGAGGGTGCGACGCCCGGACGACGCCAGGCGGGTCACGGCCGCGCCGAGCTCGCTCGTGGCATCCGCGGCGGTGTCTCCGAACACCATCTCGGGCGCCCCGAGCACCCACGCCCCGGGCGCCGCGCCCTCGAACGAGACCGCGCTCCACTTACGGGCGGACGAGAACGGGATGCGCTGCGCCACCGTCAGCGGCGCCGCGACAGGAAAGGGCTCGCGCAGACACTGGGCGGTCGCGTTCGCGTCCTCCGCCGCGCCGTACCAGGCGAGCGCGTCGCGCCACCCGCCGACCGTCTGCATCTCGAGGGCGGCGTCGAAGCGGATCTCACCGGCGGTCAGGGTGCCTGTCTTGTCGAGGCAGATGACGTTGACGCGCGCGAGGCCCTCGACGGCCGGCAACTCGTTGACCAGCACCTTCTTGCCGGCCAGGCGGGCCGCGCCCACGGCGAAGGCGATGGACGTCATGAGCACGAGACCGAGCGGGATCATCGCCGTCAGCGCCGCAATCGTATTCACGACGGCTTGCGACCACGTGCCCTGCTGCCACGCCTCGACCCATCCGCCGGCGACCATCATCTGGGCGTTCAGGACGAGGAGCCCGATCGGCCCGATGCCCCACCCCACCCACCGGAGCACGCGGTCGATCGAGGTCCGCAGCTCGCTCGAGACGAGCTGGAACCGCTTCGCCTCGGCCGCGAAGGCGTTGGCGTACGACTCCGCCCCGACGCGGGTGACCCGCGCCGTCCCCTCGCCCGCCACGACGATGGATCCCGACAGCGCCTCGTCGCCCGGCCTTTTGTCGACGGCATCCGACTCGCCCGTGAGCATCGACTCGTCGATCTGCAGCGCGCGCGTCTCGACGACCACGGCGTCCGCGGGAACCTGGTCGCCCGCGCGCAGCACGAGCAGGTCGTCGCGGACCACCTCGGCCGGGGCGATCTCGGCGTCGACGCCGTCGCGGCGCACGCGCGCACGGGGGGCGTTCAGCAGCGCGAGGCGGTCGAGCGCCGCCTTGGCGCGGAACTCCTGCACGCACCCGATGACCGCGTTCGAGAGAGCCGCGACGCCGAACAGCGCGTCTTGCCAGCGGCCGAGGACCAGCAACACCAAGAAGCACGCCGCGACGATCCCGTTGAACAGCGTGAAGACGTTGGCGCGCACGATGTTCCACGCCGACCGGCTGCTGTCGGCGGAGAACGCGTTGGTCTGGCCGGCGGCGACCCGCTCGGCGACCGCGGCGGCGGTGAGTCCTCGCGCGTCGCCGACGTCGCCGGTCGCCTGCTCCATGCGTTCACTGTAGGGGCAGGGCCCGACATCGCGGGGGCGGATTCAGGATGCCGCGCGCCGCACCCTCTCGAACGGCCACCGCACGTGCGTCGCGGTCTCGCACGCGAGCCAGAGATCCGCACCGAGGGCGCCGTCGCGCGTCCGCCGCGCGGGAGTCGCCGGACGCGGGGTGCCGCGCACGACCTGCGCCGGCCCGTACATCGCGCCGCCCTCGGCGAGCGGATCGGTCAGCGCGCGCACGAGAGCCCAGGCGCCCTCGTCCTTCGACTGTGTGAACGGCGCCTGCAGGTTGTCGACGAATCGCGTGAGGCGCGTGGGCTCGTTCACCCCGCGGATGCCACGAGTGCGGCCGCTCGTGGAGTACCCGGGGTGCGCGACGAGGCTCTCGACGGGCACGCTGTGCGCGCGCAGGCGGCGGTCCGCCTCGAGAGCGAGTGCCGTCGTGGCCGCCTTCGACTGCACATAGGCGCGCCACGGCGTATACCCCTCGACGAGCTCCGGGTCGGTGGGAACGTGCTTCCAGAGCGAGGTGGACATGCTGCCCACCCACACCATGCGCCCGCGCGCGGTGGCGAGGGGCTTCAAGAGTTCGCCGCCGAGTGCGAAGTGCCCGAGCACGTTGGTGGCGAACACGCGCTCGTGCCCGCCCGCCAGCTCGCGCGTCTTGGGCGGGTGCACGATCCCGGCGTTCATGAGGAGGCCGTCGAGTCGACCCCGGGCGCGGACGGTCGCCGCGGCCGCCCGCACCGAGCCGAGGTTGCTCGTGTCGAGCAGGAGCGTCTCGATCGAGGCATCCGGATGCGTTCGACGCACGGCCGCCTTCGCCAGGACGAGCCGGTTCGGGTTGCGGCCCGTCAGCAGCACATGGGCACCCGCGCCGGCGAGCTGCTCGCACGAGAAGTAGCCGAGACCGCGGGTGGCCCCGGTCACGAGGTACGTGCGGCCCGAGAGGTCGGGAAGGTTCCGGGGGTCCCACTCGTCGCGCGCCACCCTTCGACCCTAACCAGATCCCTCGGCCCCGTCACGGGTGCATTCCGGATGCGGAATACCGATCTCGTGAACTTTTTCGCTCGGTCGTGTGACGAAGGCTCGTGTCGCTACGTCTGAGATGTGAGCACACCGGCTCCGCCGCGGCCATCACCCGGCGCGACGAACGTCATTTCAAGGAAGGAACCGATCATGGGTCTCGACGACAAGATCAAGAACGCCGCACAGGACATCGTGGGCAAGGCGAAGGAAGCGATCGGTAACGCCACCGACAACGACAAGCTCGCCGCCGAGGGCAAGGCCGACCAGGTCAAGGCCGACGCGAAGAAGGCGGGCGAGAACGTCAAGGACGCGTTCAACAAGTAACGCCTCGCTGTGAAGGGCCGCCGCGCTTCGCGCCGGCGGCCCTTTCCGCGTCCACCCCCTCGCCGTGTCGGACCCCGGCGATAGGCTGAGCCCATGCGAACCCGTGGCGACGTGGAGTGCTGGCTCACCGACATGGACGGCGTGCTCGTCCATGAAAACACCCCTGTGCCGGGTGCCTCCGAGCTGCTGGCGCAGTGGCGGGCCGAAGGAACCCCGTTCCTCGTGCTCACCAACAATTCGATCTTCACCCCGCGCGATCTGAGCGCTCGCTTGCGCTCGTCGGGTCTCGTGGTGCCCGAGTCCTCGATCTGGACCTCGGCACTCGCGACGGCGGATTTCCTGCAGTCGCAGATGCCGGGCGGCTCCGCTTTCGTCATCGGCGAGGCGGGGCTCACCACCGCCCTCCACGAGGCCGGCTTCATCATGACCGAGACCTCGCCCGACTACGTCGTGGTCGGCGAGACGCGTAACTACTCGTTCGAGGCCATCACCAAGGCCATCCGCTTCATCCGCGACGGTGCCCGCTTCATCGCCACCAACCCGGATGCCACGGGCCCCTCCCACGAGGGCGTGCTGCCCGCGACAGGCGCGATCGCCGCCCTCATCACGAAGGCCACCGGTAAAGAGCCGTACATCGTGGGCAAGCCGAACCCGATGATGTTCCGCTCCGCCCTGAACCGCATCGGCGCGCACTCCGAGAACACCGGCATGATCGGCGACCGCATGGATACCGACATCGTGGCCGGCATCGAGGCGGGGCTGCACACGGTCCTCGTGATGACCGGCATCAGTGACCAGAACGAGATCGAGAAGTACCCGTTCCGGCCCGATGAGATCCTGGCATCCGTCGCCGATCTCGTCCGCGACGAGCCCATCGAAACCGACCTCGCCGACGGCGAAGAGGGTCTGAGCGAAGGCCTGTGACATGGGTGTGCTCGACGACGGGGTGAAGGTCGCGGCGATCGACGCCGTCGAGTGGAGCCTGTGGCTCGAAGAGAACCACACCGTGTCGAAGGGCGCGTGGCTCCTGCGCGGCCGCGGAGCCGAAGCGGGCCGCTACATCGAGTACGAGGATGCCATCTGCGAAGCGCTGCGCTTCGGGTGGATCGACGGCCCCGTTCGCGTGTTCGATGAACTCAGCTCGGGGCTGTGGTTCGCGCCGCGCAAGCCGAAGAGCGGGTGGGCGGCCACGAACAAAGCCCGCATCGCGCGACTGGAGGCGGAAGGTCGGCTGCGTCCCGCCGGCATCCGCGCGCTCGAGGTGGCCCGCGCCAACGGCGCATGGGAGCTGCTCGACGGACCCGAGGCGGGTATCGAGCCGCCCGAGCTCACCGCGGCGCTGAACGCCCTGCCCGCCGCGCGGGCGAACTGGGACACGTTCCCCCCGTCGAGCCGAAAGTTCGGACTCACGCAGATCGCGATGGCGGTGCGACCGGAGACGCGCGACGCGCGGATCGCGAAGATCGTGGCCGACGCCGCTCAGGGGAAACGCCCCGTGTAATCGGAGAGGATCGACCCGTGGACGATCGCACCCTCTGGCTGGGAACGGCCTTCCTCATCACCGCCGGCACGCTCGTGGCGTTCATCGTGCAGTGGCGCCGCTCCCGGCGGGGCAACCGCCGCGACCCGTTCGACGGCCCGGGAGACGGCGGCGACTGACGGCTGGCTGCGGCGGGGCGAGGCGCCGATGGACCATGGCGGTAGGGTCTCGGTATCCCGTGCCGGCACCGCACACCGGCCCCGCCGCACGCGCGGCAGGCGGTGACGGATTACTGCGGCTGCAGGCCCAGGTCGTCGAGGTCGATGGACGCCAGCCACTGCAGGCCCGCGGCCTCGATCGCGGCCTGCGCGCCCGTCTTACGGTCCACGATCACGGCGACCGCGACGACCTCCGCGCCTTCGCGGCGCAGCGCCTCGACGGCCTTGAGAGCGGACTGACCGGTGGTCGAGGTGTCCTCGACGACCACGACGCGCTTGCCCGCGACATCCGCGCCCTCGATCTGGCGGCCGCGGCCGTGGTCCTTCGGCTCCTTGCGCACGACGAACGCGTCGAGCGGGTGGCCCGCGTGCACCGACTCGTGCATCACCGCGTTGGCGATCGGGTCGGCGCCGAGGGTGAGCCCACCGACGGCGACGACGCCGTCGAGGTCCTTCACGAGGTCGAGCACGAGGCGGCCGATCGCGGGGGCGGCGCGGTGGTCGAGCGTGAGCTTGCGCATGTCGACGTAATACGTCGCCTTCTTGCCGCTCGAAAGGGTGAAGTCGCCGTGGAACACCGCCTCGGCGTTGATGAGGCCGATGAGGGCCTGACGGTCGGCTTCGAGCTCGGGCGTGGAGGCGGCAGTCACGGCGTCGATTCTATGTGTCCATATAGATCACGTCGGTCGTGATCAGAGCGGATCAGCCTCCTCCGCCACGTCAGGCCCGGGCGCACGCAAGAGCATGTCCCCGGCCGAAAGTAGGCTGGATGCCATGCGCTTGGCCACCTGGAACGTCAACTCCGTCCGCGCCCGCGTCGCCCGCACCGTCGAGTTCGCCGTGCGCGAGCACATCGACGTTCTGGCGATGCAGGAGATCAAGTGCAAGACGGAGCAGTTCCCGTACGCCGCGTTCGAAGAGGCCGGGTACCACGTCGTCGCCCACGGTCTGAACCAGTGGAACGGCGTCGCGATCGCGAGCCGTGAGCCGATCGAGGACGTCGAGATCGGCTTTCCCGGAATGCCCGGGTTCGAGAAGGGCAAAGAGGGTCCTGACCTTCCGAAAGAGGCGCGCGCGATCGGCGCGACGATCGACGGTGTGCGGGTGTGGAGCCTGTACGTGCCGAACGGCCGCGGGCTCGACGACCCGCATTACCGCTACAAGCTCGACTGGCTCGAAGCCCTGCGCCGCCACACCGAGGACACTCTCGCAGCCGACCCGGGCCTGGCCCTGGCCCTCACCGGCGACTTCAACATCGCGCCGACGGATGCCGACAACGGCGATCCCACGGTGATCGAGGGCGTGACTACCCACGTCTCGCCGCCCGAGCGCGCCGCGTTCGCGGCGTTCGAATCCGCGGGGCTCACCGACGTCGTGCGGCCGCTCATCCCCACCGGCTACACGTACTGGGACTACAAGCAGCTGCGCTTCCCCCGCAACGAGGGGCTGCGGATCGACTTCATCCTCGGCTCCCCGGCGTTCGCCGACGCGGTGCAGGGCGCCGAGATCCACCGCAACGAGCGCAAGGGCGAGGCACCCAGCGACCACGTGCCCGTCGTCGCCGACCTCGACCTCTCGCGGAACGAGGACGACGACGATCTGCCGATGATCTTCGGCTGACGGCATCCTCAGAACTTTTCTCGTCGCCCTGTCGATTCCGGTGAGTGCCGTTCGACGCGATAGTAGGGGCAGGCATTCGCTCCCCGAAGGCGCTCGACCGAGCACACGACGAGAAGAGTTCACGATGAAGTACATGCTGATCATGCGCGGCACCGACGAGGCGTACGCGGCCTACAAGCAGATCCCCTTCGAGCAGATCATCAACGACATGGGCGCGTACAACGAGTCCATGATCAACGCGGGTGTCCTCGTCGCCGGCGACGGCCTCGCGGAAGACATGAGCCAGAACTTCGTCGTCGAGTTCGGGGGCGAGGAGCCCGTCGTCACCGACGGCCCCTACGGGGAGACGCACGAGCTCTTCAACGGGTTCTGGATCATCGAGGTGTCCAACCGCGATGAGGCCATCGAGTGGGCCCGACGGGCGCCGCTCATCGCCGGCAACAAGCTCGAGGTGCGCCGCGTCACCGACGAGACCGATTTCGCCGCCTTCGCCGACAACGAGTACATCCAGAAGGAAGAGGGCTGGCGCGAGGAACTCTCCGGGCGGTGAGCCCCGACACCGACCTCTCGCGCCGCGTCGCGGCGATCTGGCGCATCGAGGGTGCGCGGATCGTCGCGGCGCTGGCGCGTGTGGTCGGCAACCTCGGTACGGCCGAAGACCTCGCGCAGGACGCCCTCGTCGAGGCCGTCGAGCAATGGGAACGAGACGGCGTGCCGCGAAACCCCGGGGCGTGGCTCACGGCGGTCGCGAAGCGCCGCGCGATCGACGGGTGGCGGCGCGAGCAGCGCCTCGGCGAGAAGTACCGCCTCCTCGCCGCCGATCTCGACGAGGTGGCCGACGACGTCTGGGAGCCCATCGACGACGACGTCCTGCGCCTCGTCTTCGCCGCTTGTCATCCGGTGCTCTCGCGCGAAGCGCAGGTGGCGCTGACGCTGAAGGTGGTGGGCGGGCTCGACACCGATGCCATCGCGCGCCTCTTCCTCGTGCCCCTGCCGACAATGCAGCAGCGGATCGTCCGGGCGAAGAAGGCGCTGAGCGCGGCGCGCGTGCCGTTCGCCGTGCCCGAGCCCGCGGAGTGGCCCGCGCGGCGCACCGCGGTACTGACCGTCGTGTACCTCATCTTCACCGAGGGCTATGTCGCGAGCACCGGCGACGCGGTCCTGCGCACCGAGCTCGCTCATGAGGCCCTGCGGCTCGGGCGCGTTCTCTGCGGGCTGCTCCCCCACGAGCCCGAGGTGCTCGCCCTCTCGGCCCTCATGGAGCTGCAGGCCTCCCGCTTCGCGGCCCGCGTCGATGCGAACGGGGATGCCGTGCTCCTGGCCGACCAGGATCGGCGGCGCTGGGATCGCTCGGCGATCGCTCGCGGCTCCCTGCTTCTGGACCGGGCTGATGCCCTCGGCCGCGGACGGGGTCCTTATGCGCTGCAAGCGGCGATCGCCCTGTGCCACGCGGAGGCCGCGAGCGTCGAGACCACGGACTGGGACAGGATCGTCCTGCTCTACGAAATGCACGGCCGGATCACCGCGAACCCGGTCGTCGAACTGAATCGCGCGGTGGCCGTGTCGATGGCATCCGGTCCCTCCGAAGGGCTCGCGATCGTGGACGCGATGGATGCCACGCCCCTGCGCGGCTCGCATCTGCTGCCCTCGGTGCGCGGTGAACTGCTCGCGCGGCTCGGGCGTTTCGCGGAGGCGCGCGCCGAGCTCCTCGACGCCGCCGGCCTCACCCGCAATGCGCGGGAGGCCGCGCTGCTGCGCCGGAAGGCCGAAGCGCTCGGGGCCTGATCCGCCTGGGCCCCGCGCCGCCCGGCGCCCCGAGACACAGGTTTGGGGCGCGTTCTTCGCTTCGGGGCGTGAATCGCATGCCCCGAAGCGCGAAACGCGCCCCAAACCGAGAAACCGTGCCTCAGGCCGCGGGAACCTCCGCGGGAGCGGTGCGCTTCACCAGGGTCACGAGTGCCTCGATGATCGAGCGGAGGAACGCCGCGGTGCCCTCGTCGTTGACGGTGCCGTCCTCGTCGAAGAGGCCCGGCGTCGACTGGATGTAGCCCTCGGGCTGACCGAGCACGAGAGCGTTGTAGTGCAGGAGGACCGAGCGCAGGTGCTGCTGGCCGGCGGCGGTGGCGATGCCACCCTGGGACGTGCCGATGACAGCGGTGGGCTTGTCGTTGAATGACGCCTCGCCGTAGGGGCGCGCCGACCAGTCCAGCGCGTTCTTCAGCACGCCCGGGATAGAACGGCTGTACTCCGGGGTGACGATGAAGACCGCGTCGGCATCCTCGATCGCGTTCTTGAAGTCCGTCGCGACCTGAGGGAAGTTCCCGTCGTAGTCGGGCGAGTAGAACGGGAGGTCCTTGATCGGGATCTCCTTGAGCGTCACGCCCTCGGGCGCGACCTTCTCGAGCGCCTTCGCCAGGCGACGGTTGATCGAGGTGCTGGAGATGCTTCCGACGATGTAGCCGATCGTGTATTCGGTCACGATGATCCTTCCTGTGATGCCGGGGGCGCGGGGGCGCCCGGGTGCATTCATGTGCAAGCTTTTCGTTCCGCGGCCCATTCCCCGCGGGGGTTGACTCCGTCTCGAGGGGGATGCCGAGCAGGCGGAGCCCCCATAACGTGGAGGGATGCCGAATCTCACCCGCGCGCAGTGGCGCAGCGACATCGTGCTCGCGGCGGTGCTGTTCGTGGGCGGGCTGCTCAGCGCGGTGCTGTCGGCCGTCGCGGGACTCTACGGGGATCAGCAGGCCGAGTTCGTCCTCGCGGTCGTCTACGTCGCCGTGCTGTCCGTCCCGCTCGCGTTCCGGCGACGGTGGCCGTCCATCGTGGCCGTGATCGTCTCGGCGGCGTACTTCTTCGCCGTGACCCTGCGGGTCCCCGAGGTGTACGCGGGCAACATCGCGATGTTCATCGCGATCTACACGGCCGGCGCGTGGTCGACGAACCGTCGCCGGGCCACGATCGTGCGGGTGGCCATCATCCTGGGGATGTTCGCCTGGTTGTTCGTCGTGATGTTCCAGGACGCCACGATGCCGGTGGACCAGGTGCCCGAGGGCTTCCCGTCCCGCACCGGCGCATTCTCGCCCTTCGTCGCCTCACAGCTGCTCGGGCTGGGGATCAACGCGCTGTTCTTCGGCGGCGCCTACTTCTTCGGTGAGCGCTCATACCAGCAGCGCCTTCAACGCACAGCGCTCGAGGAACGCACCGCCGAGCTCGAGGCCGAGCGCGAGATCACGGCCGCCCAAGCGGTGGCGCTGGACCGGGTGCGGATCGCGCGCGAACTCCACGACGTCGTCGCGCACCACGTCTCGCTCATGGGCGTGCAGGCGGGTGTGGCCCGCTCGGTGATGGACCGCGACGCCGAGAAATCCCGCGAGGTGCTGAGCGGCATCGAAGAATCGGCGCGGACATCGCTGCGCGAGCTCCGCCAGCTGCTCGAGACGTTGCGGACACCGGATGCCAGTCACGGAAGCGAGCCGAGCACCGACACCGCTCCGACGACCCACGGGCTGGCATCCATCCCCGCGCTCGTCGCGGAGACGTCGGCGGCGGGACTCCCGACGACGTTCGCCGTCATCGGGGAGCCGGTGGCCGAGCCGTCCCCGGTCGTGCAGGTCAACCTGTTCCGTATCGCCCAGGAGGCGCTCACGAACGCCCGCCGGCACGCGGGTCCTGCTGCGACCGCCGACGTGCGTGTCCGCTACGAGGGCACGACCGTCGAACTCGAGGTGACCAACACGGGTCGCCGCGGCTCCGGCGCCCCCGGTCTCGGCCAGCGCGGCATGCGCGAACGCGCCGCCGTGTCGGGCGGCAGCATCGAGATGGGCCCGCGCACCCGCGGCGGGTATCTCGTGCGAGTCCGGGTGCCGCTCGCCACGGCGGAGGTCACGCATGCCTGAGCTGCGCGTCCTGCTCGTGGACGACCACGCGATGATGCGGGCGGGGTTCCGCACGATCCTGTCGCTCGAGGACGACATCGAGGTCGTCGGCGAAGCGGGGACGGGCGTCGAGGCGATCGCGGCCGCCGCGGCGCTGCGACCCGACGTGATCTGCATGGACGTCCAGATGCCCGACATGGACGGGCTCGAGGCCACCCGGCGCATCGTCGGCGATCCCGCCTCTGCCGCCGCCGTGCTCATCGTCACGACCTTCGACCGCGACGATTACCTGTTCGACGCTCTCGCGGCCGGAGCCAGCGGCTTCCTGTTGAAGAACGCCGGGCCCGAAGAGCTCGTGGGCGCGGTCCGCGTGGTGGGCGCGGGCGATGCCCTCCTCGCACCGGAAGTCACGCGCCGCGTCATCGCGCGGTTCGCGGGACAGGGCGGCGGTGCGCCCGCCCGCGAGCCCTCGACCCCGCCGGCCGAGGGGCTCGTCCTCGCCGAACCCCTGACAGAGCGCGAAGCCGAGGTGCTCAAGCTCGTCGCCGAGGCACTGAGCAACGCCGAGATCGCGGCGCGCCTGTTCATCGGTGAGGCCACGGTCAAGACGCACGTGTCGAACCTGCTGCAGAAGCTCGGCGCACGCGACCGGGTCCAGGCCGTGGTGCTGGCGCACCGCCACGGCCTGGCCTGACCGCACCGCGCGACCGCGGCGGGCCCGGACTCCCCCTCAGGGAGGAGGGGCGCAACCCGCCCCGGGACGGATGCCGCGTCGTGTCGGCCTCCGTAGCGTGGAGTCCATCACCAGAAAGGGGTGGACCGTGCTCGAACTGAACGGCATCACCAAGAGCTACGGCGGACGCCGCGTGCTCGACGATGTGAGCTTCACCGTGGCTCCGGGCCGGCTGACGGGCTTCGTCGGCGGCAACGGCGCGGGCAAGACCACGACCATGCGGATCGCGCTCGGCGTTCTGGGCAAGGATGCCGGCACCGTTTCCATCGACGGGGCCGAGCTCACCGCCTCCGACCGACGCCGCTTCGGCTACATGCCGGAGGAGCGCGGCCTTTACCCGAAGATGAAGGTGGCCGAGCACATCGCCTACCTCGCGCGTCTGCACGGGTTCGGCAAGGCCGAGGCCACCGCCAAGGCCACCGCGCTCCTGGAGCGTCTCGGCCTCGGCGAGCGCCTCGGCGACCTGGTCGAGACGCTGTCGCTCGGTAACCAGCAGCGGGCCCAGATCGCCGCCTCGCTCGTGCACGAGCCGGACGTGCTGATCCTGGACGAGCCCTTCTCGGGACTCGACCCCCTCGCCGTCGACGTCGTGGCGGGCGTGCTGCAGGAGAAAGCGGCAACCGGCACGGCGGTGTTGTTCTCGTCGCACCAGCTCGACGTCGTCGAGCGGCTGTGCGACGACCTGGTCATCATCGCGGCGGGCACGATCCGCGCGGCGGGGAGCCGCGAGGCCCTCCGCGCGCAGCACGCGACCCACCGCTACGAGCTCGTCTCGGGCGGGGACGCGGGGTGGCTGCGCGACCGGCCGGGGGTCACGGTCATGGACTTCGACGGTGGGTACGCCGTCTTCGACGCCGCCGACGACGCTGCGGCGCAGGCGGTCTTGCGCGAGGCGGTGGCCCGCGGCGACGTCGCGAGCTTCGCGCCGCAGCGACCGAGCCTTGCCGACATCTTCAAGGAGGTCATCCAGTGAGCACCACAGCGACGTCGCAGGGAACGACCCGCGGTACCCCCAGCGAGCTCAAGAGCGTGTGGCTCGTCGCCGAGCGCGAGATCGGCTCGAAGCTGCGCAGCAAGGTCTTCGTGATCTCGACGGCGATCCTCGTCGTCGCCGCCCTCGCGTCGGTGTTGTGGGGCGGTTTCGCCGCGCGCGACGCCGGGGGCAGTGGCATCCCCGTCGCCGTGACGAACCAGACGCAGCCGGCTCTGTCGGGGCTGGCCGGAGTCGACGCGACGGTGGCTGACTCGGACGACACCGCCCGCGCGCTCGTCGAGGACGGGACGGTGGATGCCGCCCTGGTGTCCGGGTCGACCAACCCGGCGTTCGACTACACCGTCGTGGTCAAGGACGGGGTGCCCGCCGCGCTCCTCCAACTGCTCAGCGAGACCCCGGAGGTCGAGACGATCGACCCCGGCGCGGGTGCCGCGGATGCGCTCCGCTACCTCATCGCGCTCGGCTTCGGCATCGTGTTCTTGATCGCGGCGAGCACCTTCGGCGGCACCATCGCTCAGAGCGTCGTCGAGGAGAAGCAGACGCGGGTCGTGGAGATCCTGATCTCGGCGATCCCGGTGCGGGCCCTGCTGGCCGGAAAGGTCTTGGGGAACACGATCCTCGCGATGGCCCAGATCGTTCTGCTCGCGGCGGTGGCGGTGATCGGGTTGGCGGTCACCGACCAGGTCGGGGTGCTCAGCGCCCTCGGCGCCCCGATCGCGTGGTTCGCGATCTTCTTCCTCTTCGGGTTCATCCTGCTGGCGTCGCTGTTCGCCGCCGCGGCCGCGATGGTGTCGCGCCAGGAGGACATCGGCGCCACGACCACCCCGATCACGATGCTGGTGATGGCGCCGTACTTCCTCGTGATCTTCTTCAACGACAACCCCGTCGTGCTGACGATCATGTCGTACGTGCCGTTCTCGGCACCGGTGGGGATGCCGCTGCGGATGTACCTCGGTGACGCCCAGTGGTGGGAGCCGGTGCTCTCGCTGCTGATCCTCATCGCCTCGTGCATCGCGGCGATCGCGATCGCCGCCCGCATCTACCAGAACTCCCTGCTGCGCATGGGGGCCCGCGTCAAGCTGGCAGAGGCGCTGCGGGGCTGACCGGCTCGGGCCCGGTCACCGGCGGGATGGATGCCACGGCTTCTGGCATCCATCCCGCTTTCCGTCACTCCTCGAGGACGGCGAGGACGTTCCCCGCGGGGTCGCGGAACCACGCGATCAGCGGGCCGCCCTCGCGCATGATTCCGCGCGAGTCGGTGGGGAAGTCGGCGTCGTCGTAGATCTTCGTCTCGACGCCGCGCGCGTGGAGGTCGTCGACGGCGGCCTCGACGTCTGCCACGGGGAAGTTCAGCACCGTGAACGTGGCCGGGACGTGATGCGGTTTGCCATAGACGAGCACGCTCCCCCCGGATGCCAGGTGGAGCCGGAGGAAACCGGACCCCTCGAGCACCTCCACACGCAGGCCGAGGGTGTCGGCGTAGAAGCGGTGGGCGGCGTCGAGGTCGTCGACGGCGAAGCCGGAGAAGGCCCCCTCGGAGTGGAACATGGTCGTGCCCTTTCCCTAGTTCGGCCTCACATAGGCCGTTACGCTCTCGGACAGTCGGATCGGGGTGCCCGCGACGGTGTCGTCGGCCGGGTCGTCGATGGCGACGGTGAGCTTTTCGTCCACGCCGAAGACCGCCGCGCCGGGCTGCGCGCCGCTGGCGCACCCCGCCGACCAGGGCCGATTGTCGCTGGAGGTGAAGACCGCGACGCAGCGACCGTCGCCGTCGTCGGGCAGGGCGAGGTAAATACGGAAATCGCGGATCGTGGCGATGTAGCGGATGCTCGCCGGGTCGATGCCGCTGTCCGAAAGGATGTCACCGGAGATCACGTCCTCCGCGGTCTGGACGAAGGCGAGTTCGGGCAGGTCGGCCGCGGACGAGTCCGCCGATACCGGAGCGTTCGCCAGCCCGTACCCGGTCGCGACGCCGAGACCGACCAGGGCGACCGCGGCGAGGGCCGTGAGGATGCCACGGAGGACGGGGCGCGGGGCGGGGCGGAGAGGCTCGTCGGCTCCTGACGCGTCGGTCTCGGGGTGCCGCGGCTCGGCCCCACCGGCAAGAGGGGGCTCGTTGACACGGGTCGCCGTGCGGGCGCGGTCCTCGAGCGCGCCCAGCCGCGCGATGTCGTCGGGCGTGGGTGCACTCCCCCGCCCGCCGTACACGCGCTCGCGCAACCGTGCGAGCTCGACGTCGTCGTCGCTCATGCGACGACTCTAGGCGCGTGTCGGACCTCGCGGCGTGCGCTCAGCGATCTGCAGCGGCTCAGTGGCATCCGCCGAAACCCACTGACTTTGCGCAGATCACGGAGCTTGTGCAGCGCCAGCCGGGGCCGCCTGCGCCGCGGCACACCAGCGGCCGCCCCGTCAGTCGCTGACGTACGCCGTCACCGACTCCGAAAGCCGCACGGGCGTGCCGCGAACCGACATGCGCGACGTGTCGCCGAGCGCGATGTTCAGGTTCCTGTCGACGCCGAACACCGCACCGTCGTCGAACGGTCCCCCGGTCGTGCATCCCGCCGACCACGGCTGGTCGTTCACGACGATGAGGGTCACCACACAGACGCCCCCTCCCCGTTCCCGCTGAGCCAGGAAGACGCGGAAGCCGCGCATCACGGCGATGTACCGGGTGCTCGTGGGGTCGATGTTGCTGTCGTCGATGATGCTGACCGGGATCACGTCGTCGTCCGTCTGCGGGAAACGCAACTCCGGATATGGCGCCCCGGAGGTCGGTGACGGCGTGGGCGAGGCTCCGACGAACGCGGGCATGCCGACGCCGGCGGCGTACCCCGCCCCCAGCAGCACTCCCGCCGCGGTGAGTGCCGCGATGACCGCAAGCGCGCGGTGGGGGTGGGCCCTGGCATCCATCTGGCCGTCCTCGACGGGCTGCGGCGGATCCGTCGGGACGGTGGGCGGAGCGGACGCCCGGGATCGGGGCTGCGTCTCGGGAGTCGGAGCCGGCGAGCGCCGGGCGCGGATCCCCTCTTCGAGGGCGGCCAGCCGGGAGATCTCCTCCGCCGTCGCCGGGGTGTCATTGTCGCCGTACACGCGCTCGCGCAGGCGGGTCAGCTCGACGTCATCGTCGCTCATGCCCCGACTCTAGAACCGTGGCGACCCGGGTGGGGCGGTTGTCAGGAAGCCGTCGCCCCCAGGGCGTCCGCCGCGCCGACCAGCGCGAGATGCGACAGCGCCTGCGGGGTGTTGCCGGCTTGCCGCTTGCCTCGCGGGTCGTACTCCTCGGACAGCAGGCCGACGTCATTCGCCACAGCGGTCAACCGGCGCATCAGGGCGACGGCGTCGTCGCGGCGGCCCGTGTGCGCGTACTGGCCGACGAGCCAGAACGAGCATGCCAGGAACGGGTACTCGTCGCCCGCGAGACCGTCGACGCCGGTCGTGCGGTACCGCAGCAGCCAACCATCGGGCATGAGGGTCTGCTCCATGCGCTCCACGGTGGCGAGCATCCGCGGATCGTCGTACGCGCAGAACCCCACCTGCGGGAGGATCAGCAGCGAGGCGTCGACCTCGTCCGTGTCGGCGTGCTGGGTGAACCACCCGCCGGCGTGCACCCCGTGCGCGTCGATGTCGGCCTGAACGCGGTCGCGCATCTCCCGCCACGTGTCGACCTCGCCGTCCAACCCGTTCTGCTCGACGGCCCGGATGCCACGATCGAACGCCGCCCACACCATCGCGCGCGAGTGGGTGAAGAAGTGCGGGTCGCCACGCATCTCCCAGATGCCGTTGTCGGGGCGGTCGAACCACTGCGCGAGCTGGTCGAGCAGCGCCCGCTGCAGCGCCCACGAGAACGACGTCTCCTCCACGCCCGCGTCGCGCGCGGCCTCGAGCGCGACCATGACCTCACCGATGACATCGGCCTGGTACTGGTCGACCGCGCCGTTGCCGATGCGCACCGGCTGGGCACCGTCGTAGCCGGGGAGGCTCGTGATCTCGCGCTCGGGAAGGTCGCGCTCCCCCGCGATGCCGTACATGATCTGCACGTCGGCGGGGTCGCCGGCGATTGCGCGCAGCAGCCACGTCCGCCACCTGTGCGCGGCGTCGAGGTACCCGTGGTCGATGTACGCGCTCAGGGTGAGGGCGGCGTCGCGAAGCCACACGTAGCGGTAGTCCCAGTTGCGTTCGCCTCCGAACGACTCGGGGAGCGACGTCGTGGCCGCGGCGACGATGCCCCCGGTCTCGGCGTGCGTCAGCGCCCGCAGAACGAGGAGCGAGCGGGTGACGAGCTCGGCGTGCTCGCCCGCCGCCTGCACGCGCCGCGCCCACGCGGCCCACCATTCGACGGTGTGTTTGAGCGTGGCATCCACGTCGATCGGGGCGGGTGCCGACCGCCACGACGGCCCCCACGACAGCACCGAGTCCACGCTCTCCCCCGCCACGGTCGTCCACAGCGCGCGGTGCGCGGTGTCGACGGCGATCAGGCGCGGACCGCGCAGGATCACGGCATCCGGGCCCGCCACGGCGAGGATCGCGTGCTCGTGACCCTGACCGACCTGACGGACCCACGGCACCGCGCGGGCGTAGTCGAACCGGAACCGGACCTCGCTGACGAAGTCCACCTCGCCGGAGATCCCGACCACGCGCCGGACGAGCGCCTCGATCCCCTCGTCGATCGGCATCGCGTCGTGCACCTCGGCGACGCCGGTCGACGTCTCCCAGCGCGTGACGAGCACGAACGTGTCGTCGTCGTAGCGGCGGGTGACCGTGGCATCCGGGTCGGTCGGACGCAGCGACCACGCCCCGTGCGACTCGTCGCCCAGCAGCGCGCCGAACATCGATGCACTGTCGTACCGGGGCAGGCACAACCAGTCGACACTGCCGTCCCGGGAGACGAGGGCGGCGGATCGACAGTTGCTGAGGACGGCGTAGTCCTCGATCGCGGTACTCACCCTCGTGATTGTGGCAGGGATGCCTGCTTCACGGCCGAGCATCTCGCTAGCGGCATCCGTGTGCCCGCTGCAAGCGACCGTGAGTGTCGCTGGGGAGCGCTACGGTGGCCCCATGCCTGCGGACACCACCCTCATCATCCTGGGCGCTTCGGGCGACCTCACCTCGCGCCTCCTGCTGCCCGCCCTCGGGCAGCTGCTCACGCGCGAGCCGAACCGCTCGCTGCGGTTGCACGGCGCAGGCATGGAGGACTGGACCGACGACCACTGGCGTGACGTCGTGCGCGCGTCGTTCGCGACGATGGGCGCGGAGGGAGCCTTCGACAAGGTCGCCGAGACCACCTACACCCGGGCCGACATCACGAAGGCGGCCGACCTGCAGGCGCTCCTGGATGCCGCGGAGGGCCGGCCCGCGCTGTACTTCGCCGTCCCGCCGGCAGTCGCCGAGAAGGCCTGTGTGGCGCTCGGCGACGTCACGATCCCCACGGGCACGATCCTGGCGCTCGAGAAGCCCTTCGGCACCGACGAGGCGAGCGCCCACGCCCTCAACGTGCAGGTCGCGCAACACGTGCCCGAGAACCAGGTGTTCCGCATCGACCACTTCCTCGGCCGGTCGACGGTGCTGAACCTCCTCGGCGTGCGCTTCGCCAATCGCCTCGTCGAGAGCGTGTGGTCGGCCGACGACATCGCCGCGATCACGGTGGACTACCCCGAGAAGCTCGGGCTCGAGGGACGCGCGGGCTACTACGACCAGGCGGGCGCCCTGGTCGACATGATCCAGAGCCACCTGCTGCAGGTCATGGCCTTCGTCACGATGGAGCCGCCGGCCTCGCTCGACCAGCTCGACCTCCGGGATGCCACCGCCGCGGTGCTGCGCGCCACCCACGTGTGGGACGACGACCCCGTGAAGAACTCCCGCCGCGCGCGCTACACCGAGGGCACGATCGGCGATCGGCACTTCCCGTCGTACGTCGACGAGCCCGGGGTCGACCCGTCGCGCCAGACCGAGACGCTCGCCGAGATGACGGTCGAGGTGCGCACGGCCCGCTGGCAGGGCGTCCCGATCGTCCTGCGTTCGGGTAAAGCTCTGGGGCCGGATGCCGGCGACCCGGCGGTGACCGTCACGTTCAAGCCCGTGCGGCACCTGCCCCACGGTTTCATCGGCGAGAGCGACCCCTCGGTGCTGACGTTCTCGCTCGGCCCCGACACGATGAGCCTCGGACTGAACGTCAACGGCGCCGACGACCCGCTCGAACTCGAGCGCGTGACGCTCGCGGCCGACCTCGGCGAGGGCGGCATGAAGGCCTATGGCGAGGTGCTCTCCGGCATCCTGGACGGCGATGCGATGCTCGCCGTCCGTGGTGACGCCGCCGAGCAGTGCTGGCGGATCGTCCAGCCGGTGATCGACGCGTGGCGTGCCGACGAGGTGCCGCTCGACAGCTACCCCGCGGGGACCGCGGGGCCGGCGGACTGGGGTCTGTGACGGGCGGGGGTCTGTGACGGGCGGGAGTCTGTGACGGACTGGGGCCTGTGACGGGCGGGGGTCTGTGACGGCGACTTTCTCCGTCACACGGGAACACCGGGGTCCGTAAGCGCGTTCGATGGACTGGGTCAACGGCGCCCCGGCATCGTTCTTACCCCCAGGAGTACCCCATGTCACACGTTCTCGACCGCACCGCTCAGACCGACGTCCCGATCCTCGACGTCCTGGCCGAGCGCTGGAGCACCCGCGTCTTCGACGCCGAGACCCCCATCGACGAAGAGGCACTGCGCGCCGCCCTCGAGGCAGCCCGCTGGTCGCCGTCCGCCAACAACACGCAGCCGTGGCGCTTCCTGCTCGCCCGCCGCGGCACCGATGCGCACGCGCACGTCGTCGACGCGCTCGTCGGCTTCAACCAGGGCTGGGCTCCGACGGCGGGTGCGCTGCTGGTCGTCCTGGCCGAGACCGTCGACGCCGAGGGCAACGCCCGCCCGTGGGCGACCTACGACGCGGGTCAGTCCGCCGCGTTCTTCACCGTCGAGGCCCACGCCCGCGGCCTCGCCACCCACACCATGGGCGGCTTCTCGGGCGATGCCCTGCGTACCGCGTTCGACATCGACCCGCGCTTCACGCCCGTGACCGTGATCGCGGTGGGCGCCTTCGGCGATCCCGCCGCCGCAGACGAGGCCGTCCGGGCCCGCGAGTCCGCTCCCCGCACCCGCCGCCCGATCGCCGAGTCGCTGCTCCTCGACGCCTGACGCCCCTGCGGTCTGAGGCATCCGTCCGCCCCCGCGCCCCGTCGCGCGCGTCCCGCGCCCGAGGTCACACGATCTCGCCGAGATCACTCGCTTTTCGCCGAAACGTCGGGTGATCTCGGCGAGGTCGCAGGATCTCGCGGCTGACCGGCACCCCACCGACCCAACGCGACGATGACCTCGCGCAACGCCTCGCCCCGCTCGGTCAGGGCGTAGGCGCGGGTGTTGTGCTTCAGCGGAAGCCGTCGCAGAACTCCGGCCTCCTCGAGTTCGCGCAGCCGCACCGCGAGGATGTTCGTGCCGACGCCGAGGTCGCGCTGCAGGTCGCCGTAGCGCTGCGGGCCGTCGAGCAGCCGCGCCACGATGAGCAGCGCCCAGCGGGCACCGACGACGTCGAGGGCCGCGGCGAGATCGCTCACTCGGCCGCTTCGGCGTCCGGCTTCATCCAGAACGGTGAGTAGTGGTAGCCGTCGGGGTCGTCGAACTGGCGCTGGTACATGAAGGGGTAGTCGTCGGTGTCGCCGATGCGACCGCCCGCCGCGCCCGCGCGCTCGACGAGCTCGTCGACGGCCTCGCGGCTGCCGAGGTCGAACGACACCGTGATCTTCGACGGGGTGTCGGGCCCGCCGATCAGGTCTTCGGTGCCGCCGACGGCGGCGTACATCTCCCGCGAGCCGAGCATGACGTACTGCTCGGGCGCGATGGCGAAGCACGACACGTTGTGGTCGGACATCTGCTCGTTCAGCGTCCAGCCGAGGGCGGTGTAGAACGCGGTCGCCCGTTCGACGGACTCGACCGGGCACGTGAGGAAGAGGCTCATGGCCGTGATACTTCCAAAAGTGAAGTACGCCGTCAAGACCCCGTCAGCGCTCGACCAGCACGCCGTCCGCGTCCGCCCACACGTGCCGCCCCGGAGTGAAGACGACCCCCGCGATCGTGACGGGCACATCGACCTCGCCGACGCCGTCCTTCGCGCTCTTGCGCGGATTCGAGCCGAGGGCCTTCACGCCCAAGGGCAGGGATGCCATGGCCGCGCGGTCGCGGATCGCGCCGTGCACGATGACCCCCGCCCACCCGTTCTCGACCGCGGACGCCGCGATCAGGTCGCCGACCAGCGCGGACTCGAGCGATCCTCCGCCGTCGACGACGAGCACGGCCCCCTCGCCGGGCGTCGCGAGCACCCGCTTCACGAGGGCGTTGTCGCGGTGACAGCGCACCGTGCGGATGGGGCCGTCGAAGGCCACGCGGCCCCCGAGGTCGAGCAGTTGCAGGGAGAGCGAGTCCAGTTCGTCGCCGCGCTCGTCGTAGAGGTCGGCCGTCGCGATCGTCATGCGGCCAGGGTAGCGACGCACCCCACGACGGCACGAAGAAGGGGATGCCACGCGCCCGGCGCGGCATCCCCTTTCGGCATCCGTCTACTCGACGATCTCGGCCTCGATGACGTCGTCGTCGAGGTCGCTCTGTTCGGCGGCGGGACCGGTGCTCGTGAGCACCAGGGACTCGCCGTCGCTCGCGACGTCGACCTTCACCACATCGCCGTCGTGGACGCCGCCGGCGAGGATCGCCATCGCGAGGCGGTTCTGCACCTCGGACTGGATCAGGCGGCGGAGCGGACGGGCTCCGTACACCGGGTCGTATCCGCGCTCGGCCAGCCACGACCGCGCGTCGGGCGTGACCGCGAGCGTCAGACGGCGTTCGCGGAGGCGCTTGTGCAGCGCGTCGACCGCGAGCTCGACGATCTGGGCGAGGTCGTCCTCGGTGAGCGCCTGGAAGATGACGATGTCATCGAGACGGTTCACGAACTCGGGCTTGAACGCCTGCCGTACCAGCGCCTGCACCTGCTCGCGCTTGGTCTCGATCGACAGCGTCGGGTCGATGAGGATCGGCGAGCCGAGGTTGGAGGTGAGGATCAGGATGACGTTGGTGAAGTCGACCGTCCGCCCCTGGCCGTCGGTCAGCCGGCCGTCGTCCATCACCTGCAGGAGGATGTCGAACACTTCGGGGTGCGCCTTCTCGACCTCGTCGAGGAGCACGACGCTGTACGGGCGTCGCCGCACGGCCTCGGTGAGCTGGCCACCCTGCTCGTAGCCGATGTACCCCGGAGGGGCACCGACGAGCCGGGCGACGGAGTGCTTCTCGCCGTACTCGGACATGTCGATGCGAACCATGGCGTGCTCGTCGTCGAACAGGAAGTCGGCGAGCGCCTTGGCGAGCTCTGTCTTGCCGACACCGGTCGGGCCGAGGAACAGGAACGAGCCGACCGGTCGGTTCGGGTCGCTGATGCCCGCACGCGAGCGCCGCACCGCGTCGGACACCGCCTTCACGGCATCTCTCTGGCCGATCAGGCGCTTGCCGAGCTCGCGCTCGAGGTGCAGCAGCTTCTCGGTCTCACCCTGCAGCAGACGACCCACCGGGATGCCGGTCCACGCGGCGATGACAGCCGCGATGTCCTCCTCGGTGACCTGGTCGTTGACCATGCGGTCACCGGCGGGCTCTTCGCGTTCGGCCGTCATCAGTTCGCGCTCGAGCGCCGGGATGTCGGCGTACAGAAGCCGCGACGCGCGCTCGAGGTTGCCCTCGCGCTGAGCGCGCTCGGCATCCACGCGGGCGGCGTCGAGCCGCGTCTTCAGATCGCCGACGCGGTTGAGCGACGCACGCTCGCGCTCCCAGCGCGCCTGCAGCTCGTCGAGCTTCGACTGCTCGGCGGCGAGGGTCTCGCGCAGGGCCGCCAGACGCTCCTTCGAGGCCGCGTCCTTCTCTTTCTTGAGCGCGAGCTCTTCGAGCTTCAGGCGGTCGACGTGCCGACGCAGTTCGTCGATCTCGAGCGGGGCCGAGTCGATCTCCATGCGCAGCCGCGACGCGGCCTCGTCGATGAGGTCGATGGCCTTGTCAGGCAGCTGGCGCGACGGGATGTACCGGTTGGAGAGGGATGCCGCGGCGACCAACGCCGCGTCCGCGATCGCGACCTTGTGGTGCGCCTCGTACCGCTCCTTGAGACCGCGGAGGATCGCGATCGTGTCCTCCACAGTCGGCTCGCCGACGTACACCTGCTGGAAGCGGCGCTCGAGGGCAGCATCCTTCTCGATGAACTCGCGGTACTCGTCGAGCGTGGTCGCGCCGATCAGGCGCAACTCACCGCGGGCGAGCATCGGCTTGAGCATGTTGGATGCCGCGACCGAACCCTCACCGCCACCCGCGCCCATGAGCACGTGCAGCTCGTCGATGAACGTGATGATGCGTCCGTCGGACTCGGTGATCTCTTTGAGAACGCTCTTCAGGCGCTCCTCGAACTGGCCGCGGTACATCGCACCGGCGACGAGCGCCGAGATGTCGAGAGCGACGAGCTCTTTGTTCTTGAGGCTCTCGGCGACGTCGCCCGCGACGATGCGCTGCGCGAGGCCCTCGACGACAGCGGTCTTGCCGACGCCGGGCTCGCCGATGAGGACCGGATTGTTCTTGGTGCGGCGGGTGAGCACCTGGCTGACGCGCCGGATCTCGCTGTCGCGCCCGATGACGGGGTCGAGCTTGCCCTGACGGGCCCGGTCGGTGAGGTTGATGCCGAACTGCTCGAGGGCGCTCCGCGCGTCCTCCTGCCCCGGCTGCTGGGTGGCGTTCATGGTGTCTCCTGGAAATCTTTCGCAAACTTGAGTTGCATTGACTCAAGTTTAGCAGTGCGGCGCCTTCCGGGCAATGGTGCCCGAGGCGACGGCGAGGGCGTTGCACGTCCCGCGAGACTTCATCACGGCGACGAGACCGGCGCGGGCTGCAAGGGAGATGTCGGCGCGATGGAGTCTCGCGGGTCACACGGCCCCGGAACGCCGCGATGCCCCGGCCCGGGAGGGACGGGGCATCGGGGGAGCGGACTCACGGACGCGCGGACACCATCCAGTCCGACAGGTCGGCCACGCGCGAGCGGATGCGGCGGTGCCAGGGCCGCAGCGCACGATACATCTCTGCGTGGTCGCCGGGGAGCACCGGAGCGCCGGTTCCCGCCATCGCGGCAACAGCGGCATCCCAATCCGGAATTAGACCCGCCCCGACCGCTGCACAGATCGCGGCACCGATGCCCGCGGCATCGTCGACGAGCGCCCGCCGCACCGGCCGCCCGAGCACATCGGCGACGATCTGCACGAGCAACGGCGACTGCGCGCCGCCGCCGGTCACGATGACCCCCGCCGCGGCGACTCCCCGCTCGCGCTCCATGTCCTCGATGTGATCGGCCATGGTGAAGGCGATGGCCTCCAGCACGGCCCGGTAGAGGTGCCCGCGCCCCTGCGCGCCCGAGAAGCCGACGAATGCGCCCCGGCGATTCGGTTCGTCGCCCGGTGCGAGCCAATCCAGGACCGCGGCGACTCCTTCGCATCCGGGGGCGACGGCTTCGGCCTCGGCGCCCAAGCTCCGGTCGAAGGCGTACAGGTCGCCCTCGGGCGCGTCCGGGTGCAGAAGATTCCGCAGCCAGCTGACCGTCCACATGCCCCGTCGGATGCCGGTCGACTCGGCGAGGTACTGCCCCGGGCGCGCACCGAAGTTGACCCAGTGCGCGGCACCCGCACCCGGCGCATCCGCGACGGTCATCGCGGCGATGTAGGTACCGAACGACAGCAGCACGTCCGCGTCGGACGACAGCCCGGCACCGAGCGCCTCGACGGCCTTGTCGTTCGATGTGGCGAACACGGGCACACCCTCGGGGAGCCCCGTCAGCGCGGCGGCGGCGGCCGTGACGCGGCCGAGCTCCGCGCCCGGGTCGACGAGTTCGCTCAGCAGCGCGCGCTCCATGCCGGTGGCATCCGTGGCATCCGGCGAAGGAGACCACCGCCAGGTGTGCTGATCGATCGGCCAGAGCCCCTGGTAGTTGCCCGCCGCGTCGCGGAACTCCCCCGTCAAGCGGTGGGCGACGTACCCCGACGACGTCACCACGTGCGCCACGTCGAGCCGCGGCACGTGCGGCTGCGCGACCCGCTCGTCCATCCAGCTCAGCACGGGTTCCGCGAGCGTTCCGTCCGCGCGGAGCAGCGCCCGGCAGAACCGGATCGTGCAGAGCCCCACCCCGACGATCTCGTCGGGACCCCCGTCGAAACGCTCCATCGCGGCACGGCATGCGCGCACGATCGAGTCCCACACGTCGTCGTCCGGGTGCACGCTGCGCCCCGGTGCGGGGGCGGCATACGGTCGGAGCCCCACACGCGCCTGCGCTCGCACGCGCCCGGTCTCGTCGACGATGAGCACTTTCGTCGACTGCGACCCGTTGTCGATCGCGACGACGACGGGCATCAGTCCGCCAACGCGAAGATCGTGCCGGGGTTCATGATGCCGTGCGGGTCGAGCGCGGCCTTCATGCGCTCCAGCAGCACCAACGCGCTGCCGTGCTCCTCGGCGGTCCAGGCAGTCCGGTACTTCCCGATGCCGTGGTGATGCACCATCGAACCGCCCAGGCGCAGCGCCTCCTCGACCACGATCGCGTTGAGCGGCTCGTGGTACTCGGTGATCTCCTCGCGCGGTTCGCACCGGATGTCGTAGTCGTACACGAAGTACAGGTTCGTCCCCGTCTGGTAGCTGTGCGAGGAGTGCGCGCCGAGCATGGTGAGGTCGGCGGCGCGGGGCAACTCCCGCCGCACGCGTGCCATCACCGACTCGTAGAGCTCCACGACGCGCGACCAGTCGACCGAGACCTCGGTCGTGTAGCCGAGGTGCGCCTTCTCGAGCATCTCGCGCTTCTCGCGGTCGATCTTGTCCTGTCCCCAGTTGAGGTTGTCGAACCACTGCGCGATCAGGGCATCGTCGACGCGCTCCAGCGGCTTCCCCTCCGCCGCCTCCGCGATCGCCTCCGCGGTCGCCTCGGCGAGCCGCCGGGGCCCCTCCGCGACGAGGATGACGACGCTCTTCCCCTCGTGGAAGTGCGCGAAGTGCTGTCGCGCGTCTTCGGGCGAGTACACCCGCGCGACGGACGGGCGGTACCCCCGCGTCACGAGCTCGCGCAGCAGCTCGATGCCGGCACCGAAGTCGTCGGTGAGGAAGCCGAAGAAGCGGTTGTTCTCGGGCGTGTAGGGCCAGATCTTCACGGTGACCTCGGTGACGAAGGCGAATGCGCCCTCGTTCCCGATGATCAGGTGGCGGATGTCAGGACCGGCGGCCCGACGCGGCACGTTCTTGATACGCGTCACGGTGCCGTCGGCGAGAACGGCCTCGAGTCCGACGACCATGTCTTCGATCCCGCCGTACAGCGTCGAGAACTGCCCGATCGACCGGGTCGCCACGAGACCGCCGTACTGGGCGAGCGGCTTCGACTGCGGCGAGTGGCCGGTAGTGAAGCCCTGCGCGCGCAGCTCGTCCTCGACGCGCTGCAGCGGCACGCCGCACTGCACCGTCACCATCATGTCGACGGGGTCGATTCTCAGCGTGGCATCCATCCGCGA
Source organism: Microbacterium canaveralium (assembly GCF_047238045.1). NCBI lineage: Bacteria > Bacillati > Actinomycetota > Actinomycetes > Micrococcales > Microbacteriaceae > Microbacterium > Microbacterium canaveralium. Next base: position 3,204,399 of record NZ_JBDFMA010000003.1, read on the forward strand.
GCCGTCGAGCACGATCGTGTCGGCGACGACGGTCTCGAGGCCGCCCTCGGTGGCCGTGCGGCCGGTGCGCGGAACGACGGCGATGCGGTTCTCGTCGGCGAACCGCAGGACCGCCGCGACGTCGTCGGTCGACCGCGGATAGGCGATAGCCGCGGGGAACGGACCATCGAAGATGCCGTGCACGGCGGAGTACTTCTTGAAGCGATCGACGCTGGCCTCGCGCAGCTCGGTGTCGCGGGTGTCGACGGCGTCGGCGCCGAGAAGCTCGATGAGGCGCGCGGCGATGTCGGAACGGGTCAAAGGGGAACGGGAATCGGCCATGTCGGTCTTCCTGGATCGGTGTGGTCGGGTCAGCGCAGGAGGTAGCCGCCGTCGACGACGAGCGTGTGCCCGGTGACGTAGTCGCTGGCGCGGCTGGAGAGGAACACCACGGCTCCCATGAGGTCGGCGGGGTCGCCCCATCGGCCGGCCGGGACGTGATCGACGATGCGGCGGTTGGCCCCGGCATCCGATCGGGTCTTCTCGGTCAGGGCGGTCGCGAAGTATCCGGGCGCGATCGCGTTGACCTGGATGCCGAACTCCCCCAGTTCATCGGCGTAGGCCTTCGTGAAGCCCACGATGCCGGCCTTGGATGCCGCATACGCCGGCGACTGACGCCCGCCGAGGAACGAGAACAGCGACGCGATGTTGATGATCTTTCCGCGACCGCTCGGGATCATGACCGCGGCGGCAGCACGGGCGAAGTCGAACGCGGCGGTGAGGTTGACCGCGATCATCGGATCCCACTTCGCGCGGTCGAACGCGACGACGTCCTCGCTCAGCAGGTTGATCCCCGCCGAGTTGATCAGCACGTCGACGCCGCCGAACCGCTCGACGCACGCGCGCACGACCCGGTCCGGCTCTCCGACGGCGGTGATGTCGGACTGCACGAAGGCGTATTCGCGCCCGTGCGCCTCGATCAACCGGGCGGTCTCTCCGTCATCATCCGCGAGGGAGGGCACGAACACGTTCGCTCCGGCCGCGGCGAGCGCGAGGGAGAAGGCACGGCCGAGTCCGCCGTTCCCGCCGGTCACGATCGCGGTCTTCCCCGTGAGCGAGAAGAAGTCCGTAGTGAATTCGCTGATGTCCATGCTCAGGCGCTCCGGGAGGCGAACGGGTCGGCGATGCCGACGTAGACGGTCTCGAGATATTCGTGGATGCCTTCGGCTCCGCCCTCGCGGCCGAGCCCGGACTGCTTGACACCACCGAAAGGGGCGGCGGGGTTGGAAACGACTCCCGCGTTCACGCCCAGCATGCCCGTCTCGAGGCGCTCCGCGAGGCGGAGGCCGCGATCGAGGTCACGGGTGTACGCGAAACACACGAGTCCGTACTCGGTGTCATTGGCCAGTCGGATCGCCTCTTCTTCATCGCGGAAGGTCAGGACGGGGGCGACGGGGCCGAATATCTCCTCACGGAGGATGTCGGCGTCGGCGGGCACGTCGACGAGAACGGTCGGCTGGTAGAAGTAGCCGGGCCCCGGGATGGCGGAACCGCCCACCGCGATGCGCGCGCCCTGCGCGACGGCGCCCTCGACGAGCGAGGCGACCTTGTCGCGGGTGGCCGCGTCCACCAGGGGGCCCACCGTCGAGGTCGGATCGGTGCCGCGGGCCGGAACGAACGCCCCGATCCGCTCCGCGAAACGGCGGGTGAATTCTGCCGCGACCGACTCGTGCACGAGGAAGCGGTTCGCCGCGACGCACGCTTCGCCGCCGTTGCGCATCTTGGCGAGCACGGCGCCCTCGACAGCGGCACCCAGGTCGGCGTCTTCGAAGACGAGGAACGGGGCGTTGCCACCGAGTTCCATCGACACCCGCAGCACCTGCGCGGCCGAATCGGCGATCAGGCGTTGCCCCACGCCCGTGGACCCCGTGAACGACAGCTTGCGCAGGCGCGGATCGCGCACGAGCGGACCGGTGACCGCGCCGGCGTGGGTCGTGGGGATGACGTTGAGCACACCGTCGGGCAGTCCCGCTTCCCGCAGAACCTCGGTGAGCAGGAGGGCGGTGAGCGGCGTCAGCGCAGCCGGCTTCAGCACCATCGTGCAGCCCGCCGCGATCGCCGGGGCGATCTTGCGGGTGGCCATCGCGAGCGGGAAGTTCCACGGCGTGATGAACAGGCACGGACCCACGGGGCGCTGCACGACGAGCAGGCGGTTGCGGCCATCGGGCGCCGCGGCGTACCGGCCGGAGATGCGCGGCGCCTCCTCGCTGAACCAGCGTAGGAACTCCGCCCCGTAGGCGACCTCCCCGCGCGCCTCGGCGAGGGGCTTGCCCATTTCGAGGGTCATCGCCAGGGCGAAGTCCTCGGCCCGCGCGGTGACGAGGTCGAACGCGCGCCGCAGGATCTCGGCCCGTTCGCGCGGGGCGGTCCGCCCCCACGACTCCTGGGCCCGATGGGCGGCGTCGAGGGCCGCGTCACCGTCGGCGATGCTCGCGTCGGCGACGGTCGTGAGGACGTCGCCGGTCGAGGGGTCGATGACGTCGAACCGGTCACCGTTCGACGAAGCCCGCCACGCACCGTCGATGAACAGGTCGGTGGGGAGCGACGCGATGAATGCGCGTTCGTCGGTCATCGCGCGACCTCCGCGGTGGCGGCGGCCCGACGCAGCGGCTCGCCGAGCAAGTCCTCGTAGAGGCGGAACGGGGCCATCTCACCGGCGCGGTCGCCGTACATGGCCTTCGCGCGCCGGAACTGCTGGTCGACGAGACCCGAGAGCTCGTACGGCATCCCGACCGAACGCGCGAGGTCGACGGACAGGCCGAGGTCCTTGCAGGCGAGAGCGAGGGCGAAACCCTCGTCGTAATCCCCGTGGTCGAGGATCGACAGCACGTCGTGTTCGACGAAGTTGCTGTTGGCGGGACTGGCGACCAACGCACGCCGCAGCACGTCGAGGTCGACCCCGGCCTTCACCCCGATGGAAAGCACCTCCGCGGTGGCGATCAGGTGCGAGAACCAGAGCTGGTTGATCATGAGCTTGACGGCGTACCCGGCGCCGTGGCCGCCGACGTGCAGGATCCGCTCCGGCTCGCCCATCGCCTCGAACACCTCGCGCAGGCGTGCGACGTCGGCCTGGTCGCCCCCGATGAAGATCTGCAGCGTCCCGTTGGCGGCGCCCACCGACATGCCGCTCACCGGCGCGTCGAGGATGTGCAGGTCGGGACGATCGGCGCGGGCACGGTCGGCCACGTCGGGGACCGACGTCGACATATCGACCCACGTGCCACCGTCGGGCAGCGCGGCGAGAAGACCGTCGGGCCCGCGGAGCACCTGGTCCACGTGGCGGGGGGTCGGGAGCATCGTGATCACGAGATCGGCTCGGGATGCCACCTCGGCGGCGGTCTCCGCCCACAGTGCGCCTCGCGACACCACTTCTGCAGCCGCCTCGGGCCGCACGTCGGTGACGACCAGGGGGAAGCCGGATGCCTGCAGGTTGCGGGTCATACCGCTGCCCATACTGCCGAGGCCGATGAATCCGACGGTAAGTGTGCGCTTCGTCACGGGATCAGTCCTTGAGATCGTGGATCGGGGGCGAGCGCTCCTGCGGCTCTCGTCTTCGAGCCCGCCAGTGGCGACCGCACCGCCACCATAGATCGAGGATGCCTTAAGAACATCTCTTGATGTGAATATGGCAACGGGTTAGTGTTCCGGCCATGACCGATCATGCACCGGCGCCCCGTCGCAACTCGTCCGGCCTTGCCCGCGATGTCGAGATCCTCGAGATCCTCGGCTCAGCCGAAGCCGTGGCCGGTGGTGGCCTCGGAGTGTCGCGGGTGGCGCAGCTCACCGGCCGAGACAAAGCCGTCGTGTCGCGCAGCCTCGCGACACTCGCCGATGCCGGGCTCGTCGATCGAGACGAGAACACGCTGGCGTACCGCCTGGGCGCGCGCCTCTACGCAATGGCCGCCCTCACTGTGGAGAGCACCCTCACCCGCGAGTCGCAGCCGATCCTCCGCCGCGTCGCCCAGCGAGCCCGCGAGACGACGCATCTCTGCGTGCTCCGCGGCGGCAACGTCCTCACCATCGCGAGCGAACTGAGTCCGCACGAGTTCCGAACCGCCGGGTGGGAGGGCGTCACGACGGCGGCGTGGCGCACGCCGTCGGGGCGGGTGCTTCTCAGCGACTGGGATGACGACTCCCTCGAGCGGTGGTACGCCGAACACGGTCAGGACCAGGCGATCGTCGGCCCCGTCCCGCCGCACGCGGCGGGCTTCTCGGTCCTGCCCAGTCCGCCGGCGGATCGCCAGGTCGTTTCCGATCTCGCGAGCCTGCGCGCCGAGCTCGCTCGCATCCGCGCCACCGGATACGCGTTGCTCGACGAAGAACTCGAGCTCGGAGTCGTCGGGGCGAGCGCCCCGGTGCGGGACTTCACCGGTCGCATCGTCGCCGCCCTCAACGTCAGCGCACCGAAGACCCGCATCGGGGATCGCCTGGAAGGGCTGGCACGGTTCGTCGCCTCCAGCGCGAAGGACCTCTCGCGCTCCATCGGCTTCGCGCCACCCACCGCAACTCCTTAGCCTTTGCCATATACGCAACACCGGTTGAAGATAATCAATCCCCCGCCCTACAGTCAGCCGCAGCCGTGATCCACGGCCCCATCTCGATGAGGAGAGGAGTGCGACGCATGTCCGACTTCGACCTCGGCGGGCTCCTCACGTTCTGGAGCCGCCGCAGCGACGACATCGCCGACCTGGTGCTTCAGCACGTCGCGGTCGTCGCGCTGAGCATCGTCATCGCCGCCGTGATCGGCATCGCCATCGGCATCGGCGTCTGGAACCGCCCGGTGTCGCGATCGCTGACGATCGCCGCAGCCGGCGTCGCCCTGACGATCCCCTCGCTCGCGCTGCTCGCGCTTCTCACCCCGGTCCTCGGTCTCGGGTGGACGCCCACGGTGTTCTCGCTGGTGTTCTACTCGCTCCTGCCCATCGTCCGGAACACGGTCGTCGGCCTTCGCGAGGTGCCGCCGGCGATCATGGAATCCGCCAAGGGAATGGGGATGTCACCGGGCCGCATCCTTCTCTCGGTGCAGCTGCCGATCGCGTGGCCCATCATCCTCACGGGCGTCCGCGTGGCGGCGCAGCTCACCATCGGCATCGCGGCGATCGCGGCCTACGTCGCCGGACCCGGCCTCGGCCAGTTCATCTTCAAGGGACTGTCGTCACTCGGCTCGAAGAACGCGCTGAACTTCGCGCTGACCGGAACCCTGGGCGTCATCGTCCTGGCACTCCTCATCGACGCCGCCTTCGTTCTCATCACCCGCGTCACCACCTCAAGGGGGCTCCGTGTCTGACACCACCACCACTTCCCGCACGTCCACGGCGGACGCGTCCTCGGGGGTCGGCATCCGCCTCGAAGCCGTGACCAAGGTCTACCCCGGCCAGTCGGCCCCCGCCGTCGACGCCTTCTCGATGGATGTCGACCCCGGCGAGCTCATCATGTTCGTCGGCCCGTCCGGCTGCGGGAAGACGACCACGATGAAGATGATTAACCGCATCATCGAGCCCACCTCGGGCACCATCTCCATCGATGGTCGTGACGTCCTCTCCCTCAACCCCAACGAGCTGCGCCGGCACATCGGCTACGTCATCCAGCAGATCGGACTGTTCCCCCACATGACGATCGGAGAGAACATCGCCGTCGTCCCGAAGCTGCTCGGATGGTCGAAGAAGCGCACCGCCGACCGGGTCGAGGAGTTGCTCGAGACCGTCCAGCTCAGCGGGGATTTCGCCGCACGGTACCCGCGCCAGCTCTCCGGTGGTCAGCAGCAGCGCGTCGGCGTCGCCCGCGCCCTGGCTGCCGATCCGCCCGTGATGCTCATGGACGAGCCGTTCGGCGCCACCGACCCCATCACCCGCGAACGCCTGCAGGCGGAGTTCCTCCGGCTCCAGGAATCCATCGGAAAGACGATCATCTTCGTCACGCACGACTTCGACGAGGCGATCCGGCTGGGCGACCGCATCGCGGTGCTGTCCGAACGCAGCCGCATCGAGCAGTTCGACACCCCCGCGGCGATCCTCGCCGCTCCGGCGAACGACTACGTGCGGTCGTTCATCGGGCACGGCGCGGCGCTCAAGCGCCTCGCCCTCATCCCGGTCGCGGACGCCCCACTGGGACCCGCGGGGGATGCCGGATCGGTCACGGTCGCGCTCACCGACAACCTCCGCGATGCGCTGGACCTCCTCGTGCTGCACGGCTCATCCACGGTCACCGTCGTCGACGGCGACGGACGGCCGCGCGGCACCCTCTCGATCGAGCGGATCTCCGCCGCCCTCGGAGTCGAGGTCACCGACCTCTCCCCGCACCCGGATGGCGCACGATGACCACCGTCACCACCGAGACGCAGAGCATCGGCGCCGCGCGCCTGGCCGCCACCCGCGGGGCACGGCGAGGAAAGCGGATCTGGCGCCGATTCCTCACGCCCGCGATCGTCGCCCTCATCCTCGGCGCTCTGGCCCTGTGGGTGTCGTCGCTGACCCTCGACTCGATCGAGCAGCGCACGCTCAACGCCGACTACCTCTTCCTGCGCATTGGGGAGCACCTGAGTCTCACGGTCGCCGCATCGGCACTGGTGGCCGTGCTCGCGATCCCGGTCGGCATCCTGCTCGCCAAGACGCCGTCGCGTGCCGTGCGCGGGTTCGTCCTGGCCCTGGCCAACATCGGTCAGGCAACGCCCGCGGTCGGCGTCGTCATCCTGCTCGCGATCATCTGGCAGACGGGATACACCACGGCGCTGGTCGCGCTCGTCATCTACGCGTTCCTGCCCGTGCTGCGGAACACGATGATCGGCATCGAGCAGGTCGACGGAGCCATTCGCGAGTCCGCCCGAGGGATGGGAATGACCCCCGCCCAGGTGCTGGGCCGGATCGAGCTCCCTCTCGCCGTGCCGGTGATCCTCGCGGGGCTCCGGACGGCGCTGGTGTTCTGCGTCGGCGTCGCCACCATCGCGACCTTCATCAACGCCGGCGGACTCGGCGACATGATCGTCAACGGCCTGAAGCTCCAGCGCTACCCGGTGCTCGTCGTCGGGGCGGTCCTCGTCGCCTGCATCGCCCTTCTCATCGACTGGATCGCCGGCCTCGCCGAAGACCTGCTCACCCCCAAGGGGATCTGATCCCCACCGTTCCACCTGCACCACTCACCGCACCACACCCCAAGGAGACACAATGAAGCGTCGCCCGCTTCTCTCGCTGACCGCCGTCGCGGCTCTCGGCGCCCTCGCCCTCACCGCCTGTTCGGGAGGCTCCGGCTCTGCCGGGTCCGCCGCGGGCGGAAGCGACGAACTCGCCGGTCTCACCGGTCAGATCGGCTCCAAAGACTTCTCGGAGCAGTACATCCTCGCGTACATCACGACGGAGCTGCTTAACGCCCGGGGCGCCGACGTCGAGGCCAACACCAAGCTCGTCGGCTCAGCGAACGTCCGTCAGGCCCTCGAGAACGACGAGTTCCTCGGGTACTGGGAGTACACCGGCACGTCGTGGATCACCTACAACGGCAACACGGCGCCGGTTCCCGGTGCCGAGGCCCAGTTCGACGCGACGAAGAAGGCGGATGCCGCCAAGGGAATCGCGTGGCTCGATCCCGCCCCGCTGAACAACACCTACGCCTTCGCCATCCGCGCGGACAAGGCCGAGGAGCTGGGTGTGAAGACCCTCTCGGACGTGGCCAAGCTCCCGGCGAACGAGCAGACGTTCTGCATCGAGAGCGAATTCTCCACGCGCGACGACGGCTGGCCGGGACTCAAGGCCGCTTACGGCCTGAACGTGCCGGACTCGAACGTCGCGCTCCTCGACACGGGCGTCATCTACACCGCCACGCAGAAGGGCGATGACTGCAACTTCGGTGAGGTGTTCCAGACCGACGGGCGCATTCCCGCGCTGGACCTGGTCGTTCTCGAGGATGACAAGGAGTTCTTCCCGGTCTACCAGGGGGCGTTCACGCTCAAGCAGTCGACCCTCGACGAGTACCCGGCGATCGCCGACGTCATCGCCGAGATCTCGCCTCTGCTCACCACGGAGGAGATGCAGAAGCTCAACGCGAAGGTCGACGTCGACGGAGACGACCCCGAAGACGTCGCGACCGACTGGCTGAAGGAGCAGGGGCTCATCGGATGACCGCCGACGTGCAGATCGGCGAGAGCTTCGTCGGCGAGGGAGCGCACGCCGCCCACATCAACACCGTGCTCGGGCACCGCGACGGACCCGTCGGCACGGCGTGGGCGACGGCGCTGGCCAGCCCCAGTGCGGGCCACGTCCCCTTCGTGGCCGTCCTGCGTCCCTCACTTCCGGTGAAGCCGCTCACGCTCTTCGTCACGAAGTCTGCGCCCGAGAACGACGCCCATGGGCTGTTGATCTGGGGACCGGCGCAGGCGGGGGTGGCATCCGGAATCGCGGACGCCGTCGCGGACGGCGAGATCCCGGCCGAGTGGGCCGATTCGCACGCGGTCATCGCCGCCGTCTGGGTCAACCCCGCGGCCACCGACGCCGAGCAGATCTATCGCAACAACCGCCAGGCGGCCCGCGAGGCGATCCGCAACGGCGCGCGGTCGCTGCCGGCGACGGAGGAAATGCTGGCCGCGCGCGCCGAGCCCTGGAACCCCTTCTTCACGCCCGCGTCCTGAGCGGTTCGAAACGGCCCCACCTTCGGGTGGGGCCGTTTCTCTTTCCACAGGCCACGCACCCGTCAGGCCGGCACGGGCTCCCGCACTGCCGCCGGCGGAATGGATGCCACGGGCTCATCCGCGCACGAGAACCGGGCGCGGTAGGCGGTCGGGGTGAGTCCCATCGTGCGGGCGAAGTTCTGCCGCAGCACGGCCGCGGAACCGAAGCCGCACTCGGCGGCGATGCGATCGAGGCCGAGGGTCGTCTCCTCGAGGAGGCGCTGCGCGTGCAAGAGTCGCTGTCGCGCCAGCCATGCCGCGGGTGTGGCACCGAAGTCGGCCTTGAAGCGGCGCGCGAACGTGCGCGGCGACATGTGTGCGCGTGCGGCGAGCCGCTCGACCGGAAGGTCGGCGTGGAGGTTCTGCAGCATCCACTCGGTGACCGGCGCGAGAGACAGCGACGTGTCGACGGGGAGGGGCGCGGCGATGAACTGGGCCTGGCCGCCGTCACGCTGCGGCGCCACCACCATCCGCCGCGCGATGCGGTTGGTGAGCTCGGCGCCGAGCTCCTGGCGCAGGAGGTGCAGGCACGCGTCGAGCCCCGCAGCGGTGCCCGCACTCGTGATGATGTTGCCCGCCTGGACGTAGAGCACGTCGGGATCGACCTCGATCCGCGGGTACATCCGGGCCATAGTCTCGGCGTATCGCCAGTGCGTGGTGGCACGGCGACCGTCCAGCACGCCGGCGTCAGCGAGGACGAACGAGCCGCTGCACACGCTCAGCAGCCACGCACCCCGTGCGTCGACGCGACGGACGAGCTCCGTCACGCGCTCGTCGATGGCACCCCATTGAGCCCGCGGCACGGGCGCGAGCACCAGGACGTCGACGTCTTCGGCGGCATCGAGGCCGAGTTCGACATTGATCGAGAAGCCGATGTTCGACGGTACGACCCCCGGGTCCGGACTCACGATCCGGAAGTCGAAGTTCGGGATGCCGTCATCACTGCGGTCCAGTCCGAACGCCTCGCACGCGAGACCGAACTCGAACGGCGCGAAGCCGGGCTGGACGACGACGGCGACCGAGCGCATGAATCCTCCGGGTGGCAGAAATACGACGAATGACGTCCATCATGCCACTCGTGGGCATGATTCGTACGGACGTAGCTTATCTGCCATGGCATACCTCATCGCTCTCGGCATCCTGTCCCTCCTCGGCGTCGTCGCAACGCTGTGGCTGATCCGCAGTGACGGCTACGGCCCCGTGCCCGTCGACGAGTCGCGGCGGGTCGTTCCCGAGCCCGCGCCGGCCGACCCTGTCAGTGCTCCGCTGACCCCGGAGCCGGCCCCACGTCGGCGCAGCTTCGCCCACCGACCGGCGCGCAGCGCACCCTGAGTATCGGCTCCGTGTCTGCGCGACACCCTTGCGGGGCCGGCGGGGCCTTGTTTGCGTGGAGAGGTCAGAACCTCATCCCCCCGAGAGGAGCACGACCATGAAGAGCAAGATGAAGAAGCCGCTGCTGTCGGCTCTCGCGGTGTCCGCCGTCGTCGCCGGCGCCGCTCTGGTACCGTCCGCCGCGCACGCTCAAGTGCATGCCGGGATCTTCCTGGACGGCAAGGACGAGACGACCACGATGTGGAACGTGACGAACGGTCCCCTGCCCGGCGAGCCCACGCCGGTGTACGGCAACGCGATGCCCTCGTTCCCCGCGGGCAAGCAGTTCGCAGGCATCGAGAACGGCTACGCCGAGAAGAAGTTCCTCGTCACCGAGACCCCGGGCGTCGAGGGTGGAGTCGCGACGTGCGTGGATGCCGGATCGATCACGTTCGTCGATTCGGGGACGTCGAAGGCGTGGATCGCCCGCTCGCCCGTCGACTACACGTGCAACGTCGGCGAGTCGATCCGGATCACCTGATCTGGCAGTTCTCCTCGGCGGGTCGTGGCGACACGGCCCGCCGCTCGTTTGTGCGGCTCCTCAGGCCCGAACGCGTTCGTAGACCTCGACCATCGCGGCTGTGCGCGACGATTGACGGAACCGCTCCCCGATGGTGGGATCCACCGCGACCGGCGACCCCGCCGCGATGTCGGCGGACGCACGACGCAGCGCCTCGGCGAGCGCCAGGACCGTGGCATCCGGAACACTCCAGACACCGGCGCCCAGTTCAGCGGCGATGTCCGGGTCGCTGACGACGGCCGGCGTCCCGAGCGACGCCGCCTCGAACACCGTCATGCCCTGCGTCTCGAAGCCGATCGACGTCTGTACGACCGCGTCGGCCTCGGCGAGACGCTCAAGCGTCTGGGCGTACGGCATCCGGCCCGAGAACCGAATGGATGCCACCGGCCGCGAGCGCTCCACGAGGCGTCGCGCCGTGCGGAGCTGCGCTCCGCCGCCGATCACCTCGACATCCGCGTCGATTCCGGACGCGGCGACCGCCTCGAGGAAGGGCAGCAGCCGCTTCTCGGGACTCATCCGGCCGATCCACACGAAACGCGGACGTCCCGGGCGGCGTCCGGCGGGACCGGCGGCAAGCGCCGCATCGAGGATGTCGTCGTCGATGCCGTTCCACACGACGTCGACTCCCGAGGCCGTGCCGACGCCCGTGGCGGGCGCGCGGCCGCTCCCCGACGCGCTGCCGACCCCGGACGCTGAGCCACCGGCCGGAAGGGCGCCGTGCGCCTCGAGGCGTCGGGCGAAATGCGCCGAGGGTGCCGTGACCGCGGTCGAGAGCCGCGCGAGGCGCCGTAAGTAGGCCCAGCCGTCGTGGCCACCCTCGCCGCCGCGGCCCGGAATCGCCCGGCGCAGAGCGCGCCGCGCCCACGCGTTGAGCACTCGCAGCACCAACCCCGGAAACGGCGCCGTCGCCTCGATCCCGACGTCGACACGGTTGTGCATGGTGTGCACGACGGGCAGCCCGTGCCGCGCGGCGTAGCGGTGGCCGATGAACGCTCCCCAGAAGTCGGCTTGCACGTGCACGACGTCGACGGGGGGACGGCCCGCCATCGCGGCATCCACGAAACGATCGGTCCGGATGCCGGGCCACGACAGGGCGTACTCCCGGTCGGGGGTGACCGGGATCGACGGGAGATCGACGTAGGCGGTGTCGGCGGGGACGGGACGGTGCATCCGCGGGGCGACGACGGTGACGGTGTGCCCGGCGCGCTCGAGGAACCGCCGCTGCAACCGCATGGACACTTGCGCACCGCCCAGCGACTCCACGTGCTGGTCGGCGAACATCACCACGTGCACAGGGTCACTCCGGCAGGGGGCGTCCGCGGTACAGCGCCTCGAACGTGTCGAGTGTGCGGCCGATGTCGTGCACCTTCACCCCTTCGAGCGAGGCCTGCTGCATGCGGCGGCGGTCGTCGGGCGAGGCGGTGAGGACGTCGGTCAAGCGCGCGGCGAGCTCTTCGACGTTCCCGGGCTCGAACAGGTAGCCGTTCTCGCCGTCGTGGACCAGGTGCGGCAGGGCGACAGCGTTCGCGGCGACGACCGGGAGACCGGATGCCATCGCTTCCATCGTCGCGATGGACTGCAGCTCGGCGATCGAGGCGATGGCGAAGACGCTGGCCCGCGTGTACAGGGCGCGGAGCTCTTCTTCGGAGGCGTGCCCGTGGAACGTGACGCGGTCGGCGACACCCAGCTGCTCGGCGAGCTGCTCGAGGGTGCGACGCTGGTCGCCACCGCCGACGATGTCGAACGTGGCGTTCAGTGCGGGATCGAGCTGAGCGAGCGCGCGGAGGACGATGTCGATCCCCTTCTCGGTCGTGAGGCGTCCGACGAAGAGGATGCGGTTCGCGTCGCGCGGCTCGAAGTCAGGGGTGTAGTTGGAGCGGTCGATGCCGCACGAGACCGGGATGACGCCCGTGATGTCGATCGTCGACTCGAGGAAGTCCGCCGCGCGGCGCGTGGGGGTGGTGACGGCGCGCGTGAGGGCGAACGTGCGCTGGGCGTCGGCCCACGCGAGCTTCACGAAGATGCGGTCGAGAGAGTCGGGGAGCGTCGTGAAGTCGAGGATGTTCTCGGCCATCACGTGGTTCGTCGCGACCACCGGGATGCCACGCTTCCGCGCCTCGCGCGCGAGTCCGCGCCCGATGATGATGTGGGACTGGATGTGGACGACGTCGGGCTTCACCTCGTCGAGCACCCGCCGGGCGTAGTGCTTCGACCGCCACGGCAGGACGAACGTGAGCCAGTCGTGCGGCAGGAACCGCCAGGAGGGCAGCCGATGCATCGTCATCGGCTCTCCCTCGATCACTTCGGTGAAGACGCCGGTGTTGCGGTGGCCGGCGCTCGGGGCCATCACGTGGACGTCGTGGCCGCGCGCCACGAGCCCCGCGGCGAGGCGCTCGGCGAAGCGTGCCGCACCGTTGACGTGCGGGAGGAAGGTGTCTGCTCCAATGAGGACCGTCAGAGGGCGGTCATCCGAAGATGAGGGGGCGGGCGTCGCAGGAGTGGTCACGGGTGGTGAGGCCTATCTGTGCGGCGGAACGGGTCGCACTGTGCGGTGCATGCGCCCCTCAACTGTACCCGAGGGGGTTCGGGGGACCCCGGATGCCGAGGCGCTGAGGCATGGGCGATACCGGGACGCGTCCGGTTCCGGGGTGGCTGCCTTGGGCACGCGCCGCGTCGTGTTCGGGCGGGTCGCGCGCCGCGTCATGTGTGGAGCGGGGCACGCGACGCGTCGCGTTTGGGGCGGAATTCTCCGTTGGGGCGGAGAAATCACGCCCCAAACGAAGAATCCCGCCCCAAACCCACCGCCGCGAGGTCAGCTGCGCGCGACGCTCGGGTCGAGTTCGGGTGCGGCCGCCTCGTCGCCCGCGGCGCTCTCGAACTGCGACTGGTACAGGCGCCAGTAGGCGCCGTGCGCCGTGATGAGCTCGTCGTGCGAGCCCTTCTCGACGATGTCGCCGTGCTCCATCACGAGGATGAGGTCGGCGTCGCGGATCGTGGAAAGCCGGTGCGCGATGACGAACGACGTCCGGCCCTCGCGGAGCGCGGCCATCGCCTGCTGCAGCAGCAACTCGGTGCGGGTGTCGACCGACGAGGTCGCCTCGTCGAGGATCAGCACCGACGGTCGCGCGACGAACGCCCGCGCGATGGTGATGAGCTGCTTCTCGCCCGCGGAGACGTTTGCGGCATCCTCGTCGAGGACCGTGTCGTACCCCTCGGGCAGCGAGTGCACGAACTGGTCGACGCGGGTGGCCACGGCGGCCTCCACGATCTCGTCGTCGGTCGCCGACTCGCGGCCGTACCGGATGTTGTCGCGGATGGTGCCCGCGAAGAGCCACGGATCCTGCAGCACCATTCCCGTGCGAGAGCGAACGTCATCGCGGCGCAACTCGCCGATGTCTTGCCCGTCGAGGAGGATGCGTCCGCCGTCGAGTTCGTAGAACCGCATGATGAGGTTCACCAGCGTCGTCTTACCGGCACCGGTCGGGCCGACGATCGCGACCGTCTGACCCGGCTCGACACGGAACGACAGGTCACGGATGAGCGGCCGATCGGGCGTGTACGAGAAACGGACCGACTGGAACTCGATGACGCCGCGTCCTTCGACGTGCGCGGGGGCGTCCGCGGCATCCGGCTCCTGCTCGTCGGCGTCGAGCAGCGCGAAGACGCGCTCGGCCGAGGCGGTGCCGGACTGGACGACCGCGGCCATGCCACCGAGCTGCGACAGCGGCTGCGTGAACTGTTGCGAGTACTGGATGAACGCCTGCACGTCGCCGAGGCGGATCTGACCGCCGGCGACCATGAGACCACCGAGGACCGCGATGCCGACGTACGTGAGGTTCCCGACGAACATCATCCCGGGCATGATCATGCCCGACAGGAACTGGGCGCGGAAGCTCGCCTCGAACAGCTCGTCGTTCTCGACCTCGAACTTCTCGCGCGCGTCCTTCTCGCGGCCGAAGACCTTCACGAGCGCGTGACCCGAGAACGACTCTTCGACGCGGGCGTTGAGGCGGCCGACCTTCTTCCACTGCTCACCGAAGGCCTTCTGCGAGCGCGGGCCGATGACGCCGAAGATCACCGCCATGAGCGGCAGCGAGACGAGCGCGACCAGCGCGAGCTGCCAGGAGATGCTGAACATCATAATGAGCACGCCGACCACGGTGAGCACCGAGGTGAGGGCGCTCGAGAGCGACTGCTGCATCGTCTGAGTGATGTTGTCGATGTCGTTCGTGACGCGCGAGATCAGCTCGCCGCGCTGCACCTTGTCGAAGTACGCCAGCGGCAGACGGTTGATCTTGGCCTCGACGTCTTCGCGGAGGCGCCACATGGTGCGCACCATGATCACGTTGATGACGTAACCCTGGATCCACGACAGCAGCGACGAGCCCACGTAGATCGCGAGCACGGTCACGATGACGACGCGCAGGGCGTCGAAGTCGACACCGGCGCCCACCTGGAAGTTGTCCATCGCCGAGACGATGTTCGCGACGTCTCCCTGACCCGAGGAGCGGAGGGCGTCGACGACCGTCTCTTTCGGCGTCCCCTCCGGGAATCCCTGGGCCAGCGACTTCGAGACCACTCCCTCGAAGATGATGTTGGTGGCGTTGCCCAGGATGCGCGGCGCGAGCACCGCGAGCACGACACCAACGGCCCCCAGGAACGAGACGAAGGCGAAGGTCCATGCGTGAGGCCGCAGCAGGCCGATGAGTCGCCGGAAGCTCGGCCCGAACGCCGACGCCTTCCCCGGCGCGACGCTGTTCCAGTCGCCGGAGTTCTGGCGCGCCTGCTCGGCGAGTTCGAGCTCGGCGCGCTCCTCTTCCGTGAGGGCATCGGGAGTGCTCATGCTTCCACCCCCAGCTGCGACTCGACGATCTCGCGGTAGGTGGGGCTCGTCTGGACCAGCTCGTCGTGCGTGCCGAGTCCGACCATGCGCCCGTCTTCCAGGACGACGATGCGGTCGGCCCCGGTGATCGTGGAGACGCGCTGCGCCACGACGATCTTCGTGACGTCGGGTAACTCGTCCCACAGCGCTTTTCGCAATCGCGCGTCCGTCGTGAGGTCGAGGGCCGAGAACGAGTCGTCGAAGACGAGCACGCGGGGGCGATGAACGATCGCTCGGGCGATGGCGAGGCGCTGGCGCTGCCCACCCGAGACGTTCGTGCCGCCCTGCGCGATACGGGCGTCCAGGCCGCCCTCCATCTCTCGGACGAAGTCGCTGCCCTGCGCGATCTCGAGCGCGCGCCACAGCTCGTCGTCGGTGGCGTCCTCGCGGCCGAAGCGGAGGTTGGAGGCGACCGTGCCGCTGAAGAGGAAGGGCCGCTGCGGCACCAGACCGATGCCCCGCCACAGTTCGTCGAGGTCGGCCTCGCGCACGTCGACCCCGCCGACCCGCACGGCGCCGCCGGTGACGTCGAACAGGCGCGGGATGAGGGAGATGAGGGTGGTCTTGCCGGCACCCGTGGAACCGACGATCGCGACGGTCTCGCCCGGGGCGGCCGTGAAGCTGATGCCCGACACGACGGGGGCTTCGGCACCGGGGTACGAGAAGGCGACGTCGTCGAACACGACCTCGCCGGGGGCGGGGAACGCGGCGACCGGGTTCGCGGGGCGCTCGAGCGTCGAGGTGCTGTCGAGGACCTCGCCGAT
The DNA here is from genome assembly GCF_047238045.1 of Microbacterium canaveralium. NCBI lineage: Bacteria > Bacillati > Actinomycetota > Actinomycetes > Micrococcales > Microbacteriaceae > Microbacterium > Microbacterium canaveralium. The sequence continues at coordinate 3,220,628 of NZ_JBDFMA010000003.1, forward strand.
GCGCTCGGCCGACACCGCGGCGCGCGGGATCATCACCGTCATGAAGCTTGCCATGAGCACGCCGCCGAGGATCTGCGCGACGTACTGGATGAAGGCGAACAGCGTGCCGATCTCGACACCACCGGCATCCACCTGGATGCCACCGAACCAGATGACGCCCACCACGGTGACGTTCAGCACGAGCATCGCCAGCGGGAACAGGAGGACGAAGAGCGACCCCACCTTGCGTCCGACGACGAGGATGTCGGTGTTCGCCCCGCGGAAGCGCTCCTCTTCGATGCGCTCGCGCACGAACGCCCGCACGACGCGGACGCCGGTCAGCTGCTCGCGCATGACGCGGTTCACGGCGTCGAGCTTGGTCTGGTAGCTGCGGAACAGCGGCACCATGCGCGCGATGATCAGCGCGACGAGCACGAGCAGCACCGGGACGGCGACGCCGATCAGCCAGCTCAACCCGACGTCCTGCTGCAGGGCCATGATGATGCCGCCGATCGCGAGGAGCGGCGCGCTCACGAGCATCGTCGCGCCCATCATCGCCAGCATCTGCACCTGCTGGACGTCGTTGGTGTTGCGCGTGATGAGCGAGCCGGCGCCGAACTGCGACAGCTCGCGCTCGGAGAACCCGCTCACGCGTTCGAACACGTCACGGCGGATGTCGCGCCCCGCGGACATCGCGGCCCGCGCGGCGAAGTAGGTGGCGATCACGGATGCCACGATCTGGCCGAGTGATATGACCAGCATGAGCGCCCCGCGCGACCAGATGTAGCCCGTGTCACCCCGGGCGACGCCCTGATCGATGATGTCGGCATTCAGGCGCGGCAGGTATAGCGTCGCGACGGCCGACGCCGCCTGGAAGAGGAGGATGGCGACAAGCAGCCAGCGATATCGTGAGAGATAGCGGATGAGGAGCTTTCCGAGCACGGCGTTCTCCGGGTGTCAGATCGGTGCGGTGCGACCACCGCGAGATAAGAGTGGCACGAACCTCCGACATCGCGAGAGTGCTTCCGCGGAGGGCGTACGTCGGCCCCGGCAGGCTGGCATCCCGGCTCGTAGGCTAAGTGTCATGCCTCGACTCCAGGCCGACGCCCCCGCCGACCTCTGGGTGCCCGTCACCGGCTCGCTCGGCCTGCGCGGACGCCGACACCGCAAGGCCGCGATCCGCATGCTGCTGACGCAGGCGAACCGCGCCGTCGGCGCGACCGAGCGCCCCGGCAGCGGGCTCTTCGCCTGGGTGGCGAGCCAGGCCGCACCGTTGCTCATGCGCCGAGCCGCGGGCCGCGTGCTCGTGTGGGTGTGGCGGAGCGACCCCGACCTGCTCGTCGTGATGGCGCAGCTGCAGGAGGCGACGCCGCAGCTGCGCGCCGCCCGCGCGATGATGCCGATGGAGTACGACGACACCGAGGCCTTCCGCAATCCTCACCTGGGGGTCGGCGAGAAGCTCGCGATGCCGCTCCCCTCCGACGCGCGCACGCCGCCGTTCGCGACCTACACGTGGGACACCGGGGCCCATTTCGTCACCGTCACCGCGGTGTGCGCCGACCGCCAGCGCTTCGGCACGGTCATCGGCGCCGTGGACGACCTCGCTCGCACCCTGCGCGTGGTCGACGACCTGCGGGTCGGTGAGGCAGCGACCGTCCTGCGACTCGATCCGGCGTGAGCGCTGAACGGAGCGCGTTCGTGATGTCGCAGAACCGGTGGCGGTATCGGTCGGGGCGGCTCATCGAAGACCCTCGCGGTGACGGCTCGGGCTGATCCCTCGAGCCGAGAGAGATCGTGAGGAACCGTACCGCGAGGGCAACGGCGCCGCCGCTACAGGGTGACGCGACCGACGAGATTGACCTTCACGCCGATGTGGTCGAACATCGCCGCCTTGGCGAGGAGCGCACGGTCGGCGGTTTCCGCATCCGGGGCGTAGACGACCTGGGCGTGGTTGGCCTTGTGCCGAGCCATGAACTGATCGCGGTCGATGTCGTGCAGGACGACATGGGCGATCGGCCATTCGGGGTTCGTCATCTCCTTGCGGCGACGGGTCTCTTCCTCGGGCAACTCGATCACCGAGCCGCGAAGGAGGTCCACTTGCAGGATGCCGTCCGCGAGGAACACCCGCGAGATCACCACCTCGCCGGGCCGGGAGACACCGTTGATGGTCGCCCCGCCGGCGGGGAAGAACACCTCACCCTGGCGCCATCCCTCGGCGTGGTCCCATCCACCCAGGTGCGAGGCCGGGACCGACCCCGAGATCTCGTAGACCCAGACGAACCGGCCCTCGTAGTCTTCACCCCACCGCACGTCGTGCAGCGTGTTGTCTGGTACCAGGCCCATCGCGCGCCAGATGCGGTCGGTGATCAGCGCATCGACGGCGACACCCTCGTCGGCCTCGTTGAAGTGCGGGAGGGCTCGTCCCGCGAAGAGTTCACGCTGTCCATCGCGGGAGAACACCGGCGGGCGGTCCGTCGTGTTGAGGATTCCCTCCGCCAGATCCGAGGCGGGCACGAGGTCCTTGAGCCCCTGCTGGTACTGGATGCCGACGGCATCCACACCGAAGTCATCCGCGATGCGCACCGCGGCGATGTACATCTTCAGCTGCCACTGCACCTGATCGCGCGTGAGCTCGGTCGCGGGGTCGGCGCCGAACCGGAACACCATGCCCGCCGACGTCAGCCAGTCGAACGTGGCGTCCGCCTCGGCATCCTCCACACGCAGCATCTCGGCGTAGAGCGCCGACTGCGACAGCCGCTCCTTGTAGATGCCGATCGGGTTGAGCAGCTCGTCGTCGAAGATCGCGTTGTACATGCCCATGCAGCCCTCGTCGAACACGCCGATGATCGCCTTGTCCAAGAGCAGTTCGGCGCCCAGCGCGCGGCCGAGTTCCACCTCCGGAGTCTCGGGGAGGGCGGGGAGCGTCCGGACGTGCGAAACGTCGTGGGCGATGCGGCCGGTCGCGATCCACTCCCGGAGACGGGATCGGAACCAGTCGTCCGTGAAGTCGACCGACCACAGTGTCGAGTGCTCCTTGCCCATCTTCGCCAGCCCCGCGTTGAGCCCCAGCAGGCCCACGAGTCCCGGCCACTCGCCGGCGAAGTTCGCCAGCGTGAGGACGGGTCCGCGGTGGGTCCGGAGTCCGGCGAGAACGTGGTGCGAGTACTGCCACACCGCCTCGGCGACGATCAACGGCGCATCGGTCGGGATGCCGGTGAAGACCTCGAGGCCCATGCGCTGGCTCGAGATGAAACCGTGTCCGGTCGCGGGATCGACGTCGTTGGCGCGCACCACCGTCCATCCCTCCTCGGCGAAGGCGGCGCTGATGGCTCGCTCCATCGCCTCCTGCGTCGGCCAGCCGGCGACGTTCGCCGACTCGCGCAGATCACCCGAGGCGATCAGATAGGCGGTGGATGCCGGCGCCTCGGGGCGGGGACGGAGTTCGGGCAGGGTGTAAGGGTTCAACGCGTAGTCCTTTCGTCGGGAGGCGCGGGGATGCACGGCGGGGCTCGTCGTCAGTGCACGCCTGCGAAGCGCTCGATCTGTTCGCGGGTGCCGTATGACGCGGCGGCTCCGCGGTGGGCGACCGCGTATGCCGCGGCCTGGGTGGCCACCGCAGCGGAGGTGGCCAGATCCGCCCCGGCGGCGAGCCGGGCGGCGAGGGTGCCGACGAACGCGTCGCCGGCCCCGGTGGTGTCGACGACCTCGACCGAACGGGCGGGCAACCGCTGCGTGCCGGCCGCCGTGCGCACGACCGCTCCGTCGGCACCGAGAGTGACGACGAGGGAGCATGCGGGCAATGCCCCGGCCTCCGCCGTCGGATCGATACCGAGTTGTGCGGCCTCGATCTCGTTGACGACCAGGGGATCCGCGGTCGCAAGCGTGTCACCGCCCACCTCGACGAAGGGCGCGAGGTTCAGGACGAACCGGGCACCGACTGCGCGGCACGCGGCGGCGACGGCGTCGATGACCGCCCGCGACACCTCGCCCTGCACGAGCACGACGGTCTCGGCGGCCCAGTGGCCCGCGGCCTCGCGAACCATCTCGGCGTCGATCACGGCGTTGGCCCCGGGATCGACGAGGATCAGGTTCTCGCCGCGGGGGTCGACGACGATGAGCGCGCGCCCCGTGGACCCGGGGACCGTCCGCACGCCGTCCACGTCGACGCCGTGGCCGCGGAGGCTCCGCAGGGCGTCGTTGCCGGTGGCATCCTGACCGACGGCCCCGACGAGGGCGACGTCCGCCCCGGCGAGGGTCGCGGCAACCGCCTGGTTCGCCCCCTTGCCTCCGAGACCGCGGAGGACAGGGCCGGTGAGCAGCGCCGTCTCCCCCGGTACGGGCCACGACGCCACGGGCAGTGTCTCGTCGGCGTTGATGGAACCGACGACGACGACCGTCGCGGTCACCGGTACGTGGCCACGACGCGCTCGATCTCCGCGAGCGCGGCGTCATCGGGCGCGGCCAGCGCCATACGGCAGACTCCGTCCGCGACGCCCATGATCCGGTAGGCGGCCTTCATCCGTGCCATGTCACCGCCGATGACGGCCACGACATCGTCGACCGCGGCCTGCGCACGAGCGAGCGCGTCCGCGTCGTCTCCGTCTGCGGCGCGGGCGAGATCGCGGAACGGCTTCGGCAGCACCGACGACACCCCGGACACGACGCCCTGCGCCCCCGACTCTCCGGCGGCCACGAGCTCACGGTCGGCACCGGTGTACAGCACGAAGTCGTCGGGCACGACCGCGCGGTACGCGGCAAGCTCGTCGAGCGAGAGCTCGCTGACCTTCGCTCCGACGACCGCGGGCAGTTCGGCCAGGCGCGCCAGAAGGGCTGGCGAGACCGGGATGCCGCTGCGCTTCGGGTACACGTAGACGTACAGCGATCCATCGCCCACCGCGTCGGCGACCTGCGTGAAGTAGTCGTAGACCGCTTCTTCCGTGGCGGGGAGGTAGTACGGGGTGAGGGCGGCGAACTCCGTCACCCCGAGCTCGCGCGCGACACGGACGCGGCGGACGGCCTCGTAGGCGCTGGGCTGCCCGACATGCGCGATGACCCGCAGGTGGCCGGAGAGCTCGTCGACGGCCATCGACACGAGCGTGCGGAACTCGTCGTCGTCCACGGCGGGGAACTCCCCGGTGGTCCCGAGGACGAACGCGCCCTCGTTTCCCGACCGGGCGACGTAGCGGAAGATCTCGCGGCTCCCGTCGACGTCGAGGGCGCCGTCGGGGCGGAAGCTGGTGGGGATGGCGGTGACGATGTCACGACGGGACATGGTGGACCTTTCGGCTCGGATCAGGCGTAGGAAGAGTTGGCGGCGGGGGTGACGACGAGCTCGTTGACGCACACGCGCGCGGGCAGACCCGCAAGCCAGGCGATCGCCTCGCCGAGGTCGTCGGGACGCAACATGAGCCCGCGCGCTTCGGCGGAGGGCGGGTCGGGGCGGGTGTCGAGGATGTCGGTGGACACCTCACCGGGGCACAGGTGCGTCGCCGTCACGCCACCGCGTCCTTCCGCGGCGTTCAGGGTCTCCGCGAGAACGCCGAGCGCCGCCTTGCTCGCCGAATAGGCGGCGCCGGCCCCCGGCGAGAAGCGCCATGCCGCCCACGACGAAACGAGGACGATCCTGCCCTCACGTCGTTCCCGCATCGCGGGCAAAACGGCGTGGATCGCACGAACGGCACCGTGGAGGTTGGCATCCATGACGTTCTCGATGTCCGCGGGCTCGACCGAATCCCAGAACCGCTGCCGCACGTTCGTCCCGGCGCTGTAGACGAGCGTGCCGACGGGGCCGTGACGGTGGGCGATCGCCTCCGCCGTCGCGAGAACCGCGGACGCGTCCCCGACGTCGAGGGCCGCGGCGGAGGCGGACCCGCCCGCGGCGCGCACCCGGTTCACGACGCGGTCGAGTTCACCTTGGCGTCGCCCGGACACGATCACATGCCGGTCTGCCAGGGCCAGCGCCCACGCGGCGGCCTCGCCGATGCCGGAGCCGCCCCCGATGATCCAGGCGGTTGATCGAGGCACGCGTCAGCCCTTCGTTGCGCCGGCGGTGAGACCGCTGACGACGTACTTCTGCGCGATGAGCGCCACGATCATCACGGGCACCGTGATGACCACCGCGGCCGCCATGAGCCCGCCCCAGTCGACGGCGGCGTAGCTGGTGAAGTTGACGATGGCGACGGGGAGCGTCCTGGTGCTCTGGCTGGAGAGCACGAGCGCGAAGAGGAAGTTGTTCCAGCTGAAGATGAACGACAGGATCGCCGCCGTCGCGACACCCGGCACCGAGAGAGGAAGGACGACCCGAACGAAGGCCCCGATCCGGCTGGTGCCGTCGATCTGAGCGGCCTCCTCGAGCTCGACGGGGATGCCATCGAAGAAGCTCGACATGATCGCCACGACGAGCGGCATCGTGACGAACAGGTGCGTGAGGATCAGCACGGTGTAGGTGCCCACCAGGTGCACCTGCGAGAACAGGAAGTACCAGGGGATGAGCAGGCTCACACCCGGGATCACACGCGCCATCAGCAGGAACGCGGTCGTGCTGCGCGCCTTGTACCGGGCGATGCCGTACGCCGCGGGCACGCCGACGGCCAGGGCCAGGAGCGTCGCCCCCGCGCCGACGAAGATGCTGTTGCCGATGATGGGCAGGAAGTTCTGCGCGCCGAACACGGTCCCGTAGTTGCCAAGGGTGGGTTCGAAGGAGAACGTCTTGGATGGGTCGACGACGTCGAGGTTGCGCTTCAGGCTCGCCAGGAACATCCAGATCAGCGGGACCAGGAACGACAGGACGACCACGGCGATCGCGACGACGCGGGCGACACCGCCGACCACGGCGGCCGGCCGAGGGCGGCGGCGCTTCGGGATGGGGGACCCCGCGGTCGAGGGCGATGCGGATGCCGAACGACGGGTGGTGGCGGAGGGAGTCAGGGTGGCGCTCATGAGCGGGCTCCTCGATTTCGCAGGATCGCGAGGGCGAGCAGGACGACGATGATCAGGACGAAGAAGAGCATCAGCAGGGCCGATGCCTTGCCGTACTGGGAGAACTGGAACGCCTGCCCGTAGGCCAGGATGTTCAAGGTCTCGGCCTCGTGGCTGGACCCGCCGCCGATGCCCTTGGTGGCGTAGATGATGTCGAAGGTCTTCATCGCGTCGATGGACCGCAGGATTGCGGCAGCGGCGATCACCGGAGCCAGGAGCGGCAGGGTGATGTGGCGGAAGCGCTGCCAGGCGTTCGCGCCGTCCACGCGGGCCGCCTCGTCCGGCTCCTCGGGCAGAGTGGACAGCCCCGCGAGCAGGATCAGGATGACCATCGGAGTCCATTGCCAGACATCGATGAAGATCAGGGTGTTCAGCGCCATCGACGGGTCGGAGAGCCATCCCTGCGGCGGCAGTCCGAGGAAGCGCATCACGACGTTGGCGAAGCCGATGGAGGGCTCGAAGATGAGCAACCACATCATGCCGACCGCGACGGGCGTGGCCACCAGGGGCAGGAGGATGAAGACGCGCACCAGGCTCTGACCGCGGAACGTCTTGCGTAGCAGGAGCGCGATGGCCAGACCGAGGACGATCTCGAGGGCGAGGGCCATGCCGGTGAAGTAGGCGGTGCGCCCGACGGCCGGCCAGAACCGCTCGGTGTCGGTCAGCCAGCCGATGTAGTTCTCGAACCCGACGAACCGGAACGGTCGTGAGACGGCTCCCGCGGAGTCGGTCATCGAGAGGAACACGGTGTAGCCGATCGGGAAGGCGATCAGCAGGGCGATGAACACCACCGACGGGGCGATGAGTATCCATTTCAGATGCGCGTCGATCCAGTCGACGGCTCGGGTCGCGGGGGTGACGCGACGGCGTGAGGCGGTGAGGGTCGCCATCGTTCCTCTTTCGGTCGGGGACGGGGCCCCGGCGGCGTCGCCGGGGCCCCGTCAGGTCACTTCTCGGAGTCGAGGAGGTCCTGGAACTGGGAGTTGGCGGATGCCGCTGCCCCGGCGACGTCCCCTCCTTCGATCGCGGTGATCACGGGGCCGCCGACGATCTCGCGCGCCGCCGCGACCTGCTCGAGGCGCGGACGGTCATGGCCGACGCCGTGGTCGGCGACGTTGCGGACGATGTCGACGAGTCCGGCAGGGAAGGACGCCACGGCGGCATCGTCGGCCCACGCCGACTGTCGCGCGCCCGGAACGGTCTCATTGGCGAGCAGCCACGTGGTGTTCTCCTCGTTGGTCACCCACTTGATGAAGTCCCACGCGGCATCCTTCTTGGTGGAGAACTCGTTGATACCGACCGTCTGGGAAACGATGTTGTAGAAGTGGGAGCCCGCGGGACCCGCCGGGAACTGAGCGAAGCCGACGGTGTCGACGACGCTGCTCTTGCTCGAGTCGAGGAAGGTATAGGCCTGGCTGTCGGCGTCGATGTAGAACGCCGCCTTGCCCTGGGCGAACAGCGCGGATGCCTCGACCCAGCCCATGTTGGTTGCTCCGGGAGGGCCGTACTTGCTGAGCAGGTCGCCGTAGAGCTGGATGGCCTCGACCGCCTCGGGCGTGTCGATGCTGGCGTTACCGTCCGCGTCCTGGAAGTCGGCGCCATAGCTGTACAAGAACGACGACAGTTGCGTCACCAGCGGCACGCGCGAGCCGCGCATCGCGATGCCGTACACGCCGGCGTCGGGCTTGTTGAGAGCGGCGACGGCCGACTCGAGCTCGTCGAGTGTCTCCGGAACCGGGATGCCGGCCGCCTCCAGGAGGTCGGTGCGGTAGTAGACGATCTGGCGCTCGGTCATGACGGGGACTCCGTAGACGGTGCCGTCGAGCTGCACCGCGTCGCGGGCCGCCGGCTGGAAGTCTTCCCAGTTCCACGCGGCATCCGAGGAGACGTAGTCGGTCATATCGGCGAGCCAGCCGTTGCGCGAGAACTCCCGCATCACGTCCTGCACCTGGAACGCCATGACGTCGAAGTCGGAGGACGACGCGTTGAGCTTGACCTTGTAGTTGTCGTTGAGCTGCTCGTTGCCGTAGGCCTCGATGTTGACGGTGATCCCCGTCTCGTCCTTGTACTTCGTCGCGAGCGTCTTCACCCCCTCGACCCAGGGGCTGTTGGCGGCCACGACGGTGATCTCGGAGACGGGGGCGTCATCGCCGCCTGCTCCGCCGGCGCATCCGGTCAGCGCGAGTACGACGGCGCCTGCGGCGGCCAGTCCCGCGACGACGCGTCGGGTGTGCGGTGTAGTGAACATCGGTGTTCCTCTCGGGGTGTGTGATTGCAGCAGGAGTTATGCGACGAGCGCCTCGGGAAGGCGCCCGGCGAAGACGTCGACGATCGCCCGGGCCGTGGCCAGGCCGATGCGCTCGTACGCTTCGCGGCTGTCCGCCGCCGCGTGCGGCGCGACGACAACGTTCGGGTGAGCGAAGAGGGGGTTCTCGGCCGAGGCGGGCTCGACCTCGAAGACGTCGAGGCCCGCGCCGGCGACGCGACCGGATGCCAGACCCCGCACGAGCGCGGCCTGGTCGACGAGCCCACCGCGCGCGGTGTTGATCAGGATCGTGCCCTCGCGCATCGCGTCGATGAGGGTGTCATCGACGATGTGGTGGGTCGCGGCGGTGTGGGGCGCGTGCACGCTGACGATGTCGACGTCAGCGACCGCCGCAGCCGCGCTGTCCGCGAGGCGGACACCTAGTCGCGCGGCGGCGGCCTCGTCGGCGAACGGGTCGTACGCGGTGACCGCGACGTCGAAGCCGTGCAGACGGCGGGCGACGAGCTGAGCGATCGCGCCGAATCCGATGAGGCCGATGGACTTGCCTGCCAGTTCGCGTCCGACGAAGCGGTCCCAGCGGCCGGCCTTCGTCGCAGCATCCATCTCGGGCAGACGGCGCAGCACGGCGATCATGAAACCGATCGCCAGTTCGGCCACCGCGGCGGCGTTGCCGCCGGGGACGTTGACGACGTGGATGCCACGGATTCGCGTCTCGTCGAGGTCGATGTTGTCGAGGCCGACACCGAGGCGCGAGATGATCTGCAACCGGTCGGCGTGGGCGAGGGCGGCGCTGTCGTAGACCTCCACGCCCGCGACCGCGGCGTCGGCGCCGGCGAGAAGGGCGTGCAGCTCGGGCTGCGTCCACGGCACCGTCGCCTCGTTCTCGACGAGGGTGAACCCGTGGTCGAGCAGCAGCTGCCGACCGGAACCGCACAGCTCGGCGTAACGCACGGGTCCGACGATCACGGTGCGGCCGTCACCGACGGCGGAGGAGGCGGAGGTCATCTTGCGGAGCCCTTCTGGACGGCGAGGGGATCCGAAGAACCGATCACCATCGAACGATCTGTCTACTGTTAACAGTTACCATATGGGCGGGATCGGTGGGTGTCAATACGCGGTGCCGCCCCTTTGCGTCCGTCGCGCGAGGGCCCGCATGCGCGCGCGACGGCTGGGCGCGTCACCGTCGAACGGCGCGCGGAATCGTCGGACGAGCGGGGTGGCCTCCGCCGCGTCCGCACCGGGTGGGCGCGCGCGTCAGGCGGTGGAGCCTGCCGCGAGACCTCGCAGCACGTCGCGGACGTGCCCCTTCGCGAGCGTCAGATGGAGGCGCAGGCGGTGGACGGCGGCATCCACGTCTCCCGTCCGGATGACGTCGAGGAACCCCTGGTGGTCCTCGGTCGCGGAGGCGATGTCGGAGGTGTCGCTCAGTTCGAACAAGATCGCGAAGATGCGCTGGTACGGACGCCACGCGTCCACCAGACGGCGGTTCTGCGAGTTGGTGTAGAAGCTGGTGTGGAACTCCATGTCGAGCTCCGCGAAACGCTCGCCGTCGTCGCTGCTCGCGGCGGCCGACATGCCATCGACGATGCGCTGCACGCGATCCCAGTCGCTTGCGCTCGCGTTCTGGATGGCCAAGCGGATGGCGAGCGATTCCAGCGCCTCCCTCACGACGTAGAGCTCCTCCACGTCGCGCAGGTCCATGGCCCGCGCGTACAGGCGCTTGCGCCTGTCTTCGGCGAGACCCTCGACCTCCAGTTGACGGAGGGCGTCTCGCACCGGTCCGCGGCTCACGTCGAAGCGCGCGGCCAGGCTGTCTTCCGCCAGGTGCGTGCCCGGCGGGATGACGCCGCGGATGATCTCGACGCGCAGGCGATGCGCGATCTGGTCGCCCATGGCGAGGGGTCGAAGCTCCGACACGTCTGCTCCCAACTGTCGACCGTTGACAGACTACCTCGGACGCTCTTCACCCGATGATCGGTTCGTGCTGCGTCAGTCCTCGTCGTGATCGAAGACGCCGCGAGGACGCCACAGCACGATGTCCGTCGCACGCCGCACGCGCGCCCCGTGCGGCAGCGTCACGACCGAGCCGGTCGCCCCGGCGGCGAACACGCGCGCGCCCGGACGCGATTGACGCTCGGCGAGGAGCTGGCGTTCGAGATCGTTGACGCGGCGAGCGAGGTCGTGCACCTGCTCCTCGAGCGCGAGCAACCGCGCGATCGCGGGCAGGCTCATGCCCTCGCCCGACAGGCGAGCGACCTCGCGCAGCTGCTGCACGTGACGGCTCGAATAACGCCGGGATCCGCCCTGCGTGCGAGCGGGCACGACCAGACCGAGCCGGTCGTACTGCCGCAGGGTCTGCGGGTGCATGTTCGACAGCTCGGCTGCCACGGCGATCGCGAAGATCGGCGCGTCCTCGTCGATTTCCTTCTGGGACACGGCCTCTCCTCTCGCATCGATCGCCGGCTCCTGGCATCCGATTGTGGCGGATGCCAGGAGTCCAGCGTTACTGCCGCGCCTTGGCCATCAGGTCGGCGCGGGGATTCTCTTTCGGTTCGAGCGCGTGGAAGCGCTCGAGGGCCTCGCGGGCGGCGTCGTCGAGGTGGTCGGGAACGGCCACCTGGACCTCCGCGAGCAGGTCGCCCGTCCCCTTGGACGAATGGATGCCACGCTCCTTGACGCGCAGCACGCGGCCCGACGGAGTGCCCGGCGCCACGCGCAGCCGCACGGGCTCGCCCCCGAGGGTCGGCACCTCGATCGTCGCTCCGAGCGCCGCCTCGGTGAAGGTGACGGGGACCGTCAGCCGCAGGTTGAGCCCGTCGCGGGAGAACACCGGGTGGGGCCGGACAGCGACCGTCACCACGATGTCACCGCTCTCGCCGCCGTCCGGGGAGGGACGACCGCGACCGCGGAGCCGGATCTTCTGGCCGTCGGAGACGCCCGCGGGAATCTTGACCTTGAACGGCACGCCGTCCTCGCCCTGCAGGGTGATCGTCTCGCCCTTTGCGGCGGTGATGAAGTCGAGCGTCGTTCGCGCCGTGACGTCGGCGCCTCGCTGCGGACCGCCGAATCCGCGGTACCCGCCGGACGGCTGACCGAACCGGCCGGAGCCGAAGCCGCCGCCCTGCTGGTCGAACATCGAGAAGAAGTCCTCGAATCCGCCCGTCGCTCCCCCGCGCTGCTGCCCGAAGCGGCTGAACACGTCGTCGAAGCCGCCACCGCTCGCGGTCCCGGGTGCCGAGAAGCGCGCCCCGGAGCCCATTGCCCGGATCTGGTCGTACTCCTCGCGCTGCTCGGGGTCGTTGAGCACCGAGTAGGCCTCGCTGATCTCCTTGAACTTGGCCTCGGCCTTCGCGTCACCCGGGTTCGAGTCGGGGTGGTACTGGCGCGCGAGCTTGCGGTACGTCTTCTTCAGATCGGCAGCGCTCACGTCCTTGTCGACACCGAGGACCTTGTAGAAGTCCTTGTCGAACCAGTCCTGACTCGCCATGCGTCCTCCTACTCGACCGGCACGGCGACGACGACCTTGGCCGGTCGCAGCTCGACGGAGCCGAGGCGGTAACCGACCTCGACGACCTCGAGCACCGTGGCCTGGGTCACACCCGGAGTGGGCGCCTGGAAGATCGCCTCGTGGTGCTGCGGGTCGAAGGGCTCGCCGGCGGTGCCGTACGAGACGACGCCGAGGCGCTCGGCCACGGCCCGCACCTTGTCGCCGATCGCGGAGAAGGGGGTGCCCTCGACGAGGTCGCCGTGCTTCTCGGCACGGTCGAGGTCGTCCATGACGGGCAGCAGGCCCTTCACGGCCTCGCCCTTGGCGCGCTCGATCTCGCGCTCGCGCTGCTCTTCGGTGCGCCGCCGGTAGTTGGCGTACTCGGCCTGCAGGCGCTTGAGGTCGATCAGCAGCGAGGCCTCCTTGTCGGAGGAAGCCCCCTCTGCGGCGGCCTCGGGCGTCTGCTCGGCGCCGAGGATGTCTTCGATCGTCAGGCCTTCGGCATCCGGGGTCTGCTCGCCCGACGGCGCGGGGCCGGAGGTGTTCTCCTCCGGCCCCGTCGTCTCGTCAGGACCGGCGCCCGAGCCCTGGGGCTGTTCGTCGTCCTTGTGTGCCATGGGATCTGTCGCTTACTTCTTGTCGTCGGTGTCGTCGTCGACGACTTCGGCGTCGATGACGTCTTCCTCGGGGTTCGGCGTCTCGCCGTTGCCGGGCTGACCGACGTTGGGGTCGGCCGGCTCGCCCTGAGCCTGCGACGAGGCGTAGATGGCCTCGCCGAGCTTGCCCTGGCTGGCGTTCAGCTTGTCGAACGCGGTCTTGACCGCGTCGTCGTCGTCACCGGCGAGAGCCGTCTTGAGGGCGTCGACGTCGGCCTGGACGTCGTTCTTGACCTCTTCGGGCAGCTTGTCCTCGTTGTCCTTGATCAGCTTCTCGATCGAGTACGACAGGGTCTCGGCCTGGTTGCGGGTCTCGGCGGACTCGCGGCGCTTCTTGTCTTCCGCCGCGTTCTCCTCGGCCTCGCGGACCATGCGCTCGATGTCCTCCTTGGGCAGCGACGAGCCACCGGTGATGGTCATCGACTGCTCCTTGCCGGTGCCCTTGTCCTTCGCGGACACGTGCACGATGCCGTTGGCGTCGATGTCGAAGGTGACCTCGACCTGCGGGATGCCACGGGGAGCCGGGGCGATTCCGGTGAGCTCGAAGGTTCCCAGCGGCTTGTTGTCGCGGGTGAACTCGCGCTCGCCCTGGAAGACCTGGATCGCGACCGACGGCTGGTTGTCGTCGGCGGTGGTGAAGGTCTCGCTGCGCTTGGTCGGGATGGCGGTGTTGCGCTCGATGAGCTTGGTCATGATGCCGCCCTTGGTCTCGATGCCGAGGCTCAGGGGGGTGACGTCGATGAGAAGGACATCCTTGCGCTCGCCCTTGAGGACACCGGCCTGCAGGGCTGCGCCCACGGCCACGACCTCGTCGGGGTTGACGCCCTTGTTCGCGTCGCGACCGGTCTCCTTCTTCACGAGCTCGGCGACCGCGGGCATGCGGGTCGAGCCACCGACGAGCACGACGTGCGCGATGTCGTCGACCTTGACGCCGGCTTCGCGGATGACGTCCGAGAAGGGCTTGCGGGTGCGGTCGAGGAGGTCCTTGGTGAGGTCCTCGAACTTGGCGCGCGTCAGCGTCTCGGACAGCGACACGGGGCCCGAGTCGGTGAGCGAGAGGTAGGGCAGGTTGATCGAGGTCGAGGTCGAGCTCGACAGCTCCTTCTTGGCCTGCTCCGCGGCCTCCTTGAGGCGCTGCAGGGCGATCTTGTCGCCCGAGACGTCGACGCCCGTGGTGTCCTTGAACTGCTTGATCAGGTAGTCGACGACGCGCTGGTCCCAGTCGTCTCCACCGAGGCGGTTGTCACCGGCGGTCGAGCGCACCTGGATGGTCGAGAAGTCGTCGTCCTTGCCCACCTCGAGGAGGGAGACGTCGAAGGTTCCGCCACCGAGGTCGAAGACGAGGATGAGCTCGTCCTCCTTGCCCTTGTCGAGACCGTAGGCCAGAGCGGCCGCGGTGGGCTCGTTGATGATGCGCAGGACGTTCAGGCCCGCGATCTCGCCGGCTTCCTTCGTCGCCTGACGCTCGGCGTCGTTGAAGTACGCGGGCACCGTGATGACGGCATCCGTCACGCTGTCGCCCAGGTACTCCTCGGCGTCGCGCTTGAGCTTCTGGAGGATGCGCGCGGAGATCTCCTGCGGCGTCCACTTCTTGCCGTCGACGTCGAACGTCCAGGTCGTGCCCATGTGACGCTTGACGGACGAAACGGTGCGGTCGACGTTCGTGACGGCCTGGCGCTTGGCGGTCTCGCCGACGAGCACCTCGCCGTCCTTCGTGAACGCGACGACCGAGGGGGTCGTGCGGAAGCCCTCGGCGTTGGCGATGACCTTCGGCTCGCCACCCTCGAGCACGCTCACGACGGAGTTGGTCGTCCCGAGGTCGATTCCCACTGCACGTGGCATATGTGTCTCCTTGATCATGAGCCGGGCGGATGCCACGACTCGGGCTTGGTGCAAAGTCTGCTGCGCGGGTTGAGCCGCGATGACTCAAGGCTAGCGCAGGGCGTTTCGGGCGTCAAGGAGACTTGATATGAATCGGCTCAACTTCTGCCGGCGGCCGGGTGCCCGCCCGCGGCGCCGCGCGCTCGGCCGGTCGGTCGGTCGGTCGGTCGGTCGAGGCCCCTCGTCCCACTTATGGCGGAACATGTCCCACGTGTTGTCGTATGGGAGCGCTCCAAACCGCAATAAGTGGGACGCGGTCCCGGGGGGGGGGGGGGGGGGGGGACGCGGGCGGGGGGGGGGGGGACGCGGTCCGGGGTGGGGGACGCGGGCGGGGGGGGACGCGGTCCGGGGGGGGGGGGGGGGGGGAGGGCGCGCCTCGCGGGCGCGGCGCGGCCTGCGCACACGCCGACGCCCCCGCGACCGGAGAGGTCGCGAGGGCGTCGGAGGGATGCCGTGGGCTCAGTCCCGATCGCGATCGCGCCGCTGCGGCCGGTCGCTGCGCTTCGCGGAGCGGCCGCCCTGATCGAGGCGCAGGTCGATGAGGACGCCGGAGATGCGGGTGTCGGTGAGGCGGTTCAGCGTGTCACGCGACAGGTCGGCCGGAAGCTCGACGAGCGAGAAGTCCTGGCGGATCTGGATCGCGCCGAAGTCGTTGCGGCGCAGGCCGCCCTCGTTCGCCAGGGCGCCGACGATCTGACGCGGTTCCACGCGCTGCCGACGACCCACCGCGATGCGATACGTCGCAAAGCGTCCGTCGCGTTCCCGCCGCGGCCCGCCGTCGCGGTCACCGTCGCGGGACGCGCCCCCACCGTCACGGGAGGGACGCTCCCGGTCGCGGTCGAAGCGCGGCTGCGAGAACGTCTCCTCCTGGAGGAGCAGCGGGGTGTCGCCCTGGGCCACCACGGCGAGCGCCGCGGCCACGTCGGCCTCGGGCACGTCGTGATGCTCGACGTAGTGCGCCACGACGTCGCGGAACGTCGCGATCGCGGCGGTGTCCTCGAGAGCGGCAGTGATCGCGTCGTCGAAGCGGGTGAGGCGCGTGGCGTTGACGTCGTCGACGCTCGGCAGCGACATCTCGGTGAGCGGCTGCCGCGTGGCCTTCTCGATCGCGGTGAGCATGCGCCGCTCGCGCGGGGTCACGAAGCTGATGGCATCCCCGGATCGGCCCGCGCGGCCGGTACGGCCGATGCGGTGCACGTACGACTCGGTGTCGATCGGCAGGTCGTAGTTCACGACGTGGCTGATGCGGTCGACGTCGAGGCCGCGGGCGGCGACGTCGGTCGCGACGAGGATGTCGAGCTTGCCCGACTTGAGCTGGTTGACGGTGCGCTCGCGCTGCACCTGGGCGACGTCGCCGTTGATCGCGGCGGCGGTGTACCCGCGGGCGCGCAGCTTCTCGGCGACCGTCTCGGTCTCGTTCTTGGTGCGCGTGAAGACGATCATGCCCTCGAAGTTCTCGACCTCGAGGATGCGGGTGAGGGCGTCGATCTTCTGCTGGTACGACACGATGAGGTACCGCTGGGTGATGTTCGCCGAGGTCGTGGTCTTGGTCTTGACCGTGATCTCTTCCGGGTCACGGAGGTACTGGGCCGAGATGCGACGGATCTGCGCCGGCATCGTGGCCGAGAAGAGCGCGACCTGCTTGTCGGCCGGGGTGTCGGCGAGGATCGTCTCGACGTCCTCCGCGAAGCCCATCTTCAGCATCTCGTCGGCCTCGTCGAGCACGAGGTACTTCAGCTCGCTGAGGTCGAGCGTGCCCTTGTCGAGGTGGTCCATGATGCGACCGGGGGTGCCCACGACGATGTCGACGCCACGGCGGAGGGCCGACAGCTGCTGCCCGTAGCCCTGACCGCCGTAGACGGGGAGCACCGAGACGCCCTTGATGTGCGCCGCGTACTTCTCGAACGCCTCGCACACCTGCAGCGCGAGCTCGCGGGTCGGGGCGAGCACGAGGGCCTGCGGGTTCTTGTGGCCGGTCTCCATCTGCGACAGCACGGGCAGGGCGAAGGCCGCCGTCTTACCGGTACCGGTCTGGGCGAGGCCGACGACGTCGCGACCCTGCAGAAGGACGGGGATGGTGGCGGCCTGAATGGCCGACGGGGTCTCGTAGCCGACGTCCTTGAGGGCCTTGAGCACAGCGGCATCCAGTCCCAGATCGGCGAACGTGAGCTGCTCGGGGAGGGTGTCCGACTCGGCGGAGGGGACGGGGGTTTCGGATGCCATGACTCCACGGTAGCCCGCCCGCCCGGGAAACCCCCGTTCGCGGCGGGTCGAGGGTCTACCCTGAGCGGACGCGCCGACGGCGGCGCGCCCGCGCGCGAGGTCTCCGCGCGTTCACCGAAGGGTCCTAACGTGAGCGACATGTCGTCTCCCGGCGCCGCGTCCGCGGCATCCGTCCCCTCCACCGATGGCCGACGCCCGGTCCTGGCCTGGGCCCTGTGGGACTGGGGGTCGGCGGCGTTCAACGCGGTCGTCACGACGTTCGTGTTCAGCACGTATCTGGCGAGCACGTACTTCGTCGATCCCGCGATCGTGGCCGCGGCCGGCGAGGACGACCGCAACCCGGAACTGGTGAGAGCCCTCGCCGACAACGCCAGCATCGTCGGCACCGCCCTGATGATCGCGGGCATCGCCGTCGCCCTCCTCGCCCCCGTGCTCGGGCAGCGCAGCGACGGCACCGGGCGGCGCAAGCTGTGGCTCGGCGTGAACACGGGCGTGATCGTGCTCGCGATGGTCGCGATGGTGT
Source organism: Microbacterium canaveralium (assembly GCF_047238045.1). Lineage (NCBI taxonomy): Bacteria > Bacillati > Actinomycetota > Actinomycetes > Micrococcales > Microbacteriaceae > Microbacterium > Microbacterium canaveralium. The sequence continues at coordinate 3,238,621 of NZ_JBDFMA010000003.1, forward strand.
TCGTCGAGGGCACCCCCGCGTACCTGATCCTCGGCGCGACCCTGCTCGCCGTGGGAAACGTGTTCTTCGAGTTCGCGAGCGTCAACTACTACGCGATGCTGTCGCAGGTCTCGACCCGCGAGAACATCGGCCGGGTCTCGGGCTTCGGCTGGGGCATGGGGTACGTCGGCGGCATCGTCCTGCTGCTCCTGTTGCTCGTGCTGTTCATCCAGGGGTTCGGGAACCCGGATGCCGCGGGCCTCCTCGCCGTGCCGAAGGACGGCGGGCTGAATGTGCGGCTGGCGATCCTGGCATCCGCGGTCTGGTTCGGGGTTTTCGCGATCCCGGTGCTGGTGCGGGTCCCCGAGATCCCGGCGCAGAGCCGGCAGGTGCGGGTCGGGTTCTTCGCGTCGTACGTGCTGCTGTGGGGGACGCTGCGGTCGCTCTGGCGCGACAGCCGGCCGGTGCTGCTGTTCCTCGTCGCGAGCGCAGTGTTCCGTGACGGACTCGCCGGGGTCTTCACGTTCGGCGCCATCATCGCGGCCCAGGTGTTCGGATTCTCCTCGACCGAGGTGCTGTACTTCGCGGTCGCCGCGAACGTCGTCGCGGGGATCAGCACGATGTTCTCGGGACGCCTCGACGACCGGTTCGGCCCGAAGCGCGTGATCGTGTTCTCGCTCGTGGGGCTCATCGTGCTGGGCAGCGTGATCCTGTTCATCGGCACGTCGCAGCTCGCGTTCTGGGTGGCCGGGCTCGGCCTCGGAATCTTCGTCGGACCCGTCCAATCGGCCAGCCGCACCTACCTCTCGCGGGCGACGCCGGAGGGTCGCGAGGGCGAGATCTTCGGGCTCTACGCGACGACGGGCCGCGCGGTGTCGTTCCTCGCACCCGGCCTCTTCGCGCTGTTCGTCGGGCTCACGGGCGATACCCGCCTCGGCATCCTCGGCATCGTGCTGATCCTCGCCGTGGGGCTGGTGCTCATGATCCCGGTGCAGAACCGCCCGGCCGCGATCCGCTGACGCGGCTGCGCCGCGGCCCGGCCGCGCGGGCGCCGGGCGCCGGGCGGGTGCGGGCGCCGAGGCGGGCGCCGGTGCGGGTGCGGGGGGGGCGGGCGGCGAGGCGGGTGCCGAGCGGGCGGCGAGGCGGGCCGAACTCCTGAGATTTGGCACCTCGCCGAGCACGCAACGCCGCAATTCCCACAAGCGGGCCACGCAACCCGATATTTCTCAGGAGTTCGGCACAGCGGAACGGCGTGAGACGGGATGCCGTCGGCTCAGTCCTGCGGCCAGGCGTCGGCGAACTTCGCGAGGAGGCGCGCGAAGTCGGCGCGCTCGGCGTCGGTGAAGGACTCCAGCGCGGAGCGCACGGCATCCCTTCGCCGACCCCGCAGGCTGGAGACGAGGCGCTCCCCCTCGGCGGTGAGGCGCACGCGCAGGCGCCGGGCATCGTCGGGGTCGGGCTCGCGCTCGACCAGCCGCATCTGCACGCCCTGTTGAACCAGGCGCGAGGCGCGGGGCTGGTCGACGCCGACCGCATCGGCGATCTCGCTGACCGACAGCGGACCGCCCGCCGCGAGGAGGGCGTCGAGCATACGCAACCGGGCGACACCGGCGAACCGCCCCGAGCCGGGGTCGGCCCAGGGCGGGCCCCCGGGGAATCCGTGCGGACCGTGCCCGCGGTGCTCGTGCGGGTGGGGGCCGCCAAAGCCTCCGCCGAACGGGGGACGGGGACGCCGTCCGCGGATCTTCGCGAGGGCGGCGGCGATCTCGTCGGCGGGGTCGGCGGTCATGAGCCGATTTTACATGTCTCTTGACAAGCATTCGGAATACATGTCACAGTACATTCGTTGTCACATGACATGCAACGGCGGATCTCCCGCCCACGAAAGGAAACCCCCATGAACACCTCCACACCTCTGGATCCCCGCAGCCTCGCCCATCGCCTTACGACGGTCGGCCACGCGCTGCACCATCGCCTGTTCGCGCAGCTGCGCGACGGCGACCTCCACCCGAAGACCGTCCTGGTGCTCCGCGCCATCGACGGCCGCATCGACGCCCCGTGGATCACCGAGCGCCTCGCCCGCGGCGGCAAGCGCCTCACCGGCCTGGCCGACCGCGGCTGGATCGAGCGCACCGACGACGGCTGGGCGCTGACCACCGAGGGCCGCGCGGTCCTCGATCGAGTGGATGCCGATCGCGCGACGATCCTCGCCGACGTCCCGGCCGAAGAACTCGAACGTCTCGTCGCCGCCCTCGACACCGTGTCGGCCGCACTCGGCATCGACGAGACCGAACACCAGGGCTTCGGCCCCGGGATGCGCGGATCCGGTCGGGGCGCCCGCGGATTCGGACCCGGCTTCGGCCCCGGCGCGGGCTTCGGGCCGTTCGGGCGCGGGTTCGGCCCCGGCGCCGGCTTCGGGCCGTTCGGCCCCGGCGTGCGCGGCGGGTTCGGCCCGGATGCGCACGGCTTCGGTCCGAGCGGGCGCGGCCAGCACGACACCGACGCCGAGCGCCACGGCGGGCACGGTGAGCACGAAGGCCACGGCCACCACACGCACGGCGACGCCGACCGCCAGGGTGCGCACGAAGGCCGCGGCCACGGCCGCGGGTGCGACCCCCGTCGCGGCGGGCACGGACACCACCGCGGTCACGACGACCGCCGGGCGGTGCAGCGTGCCTACGAGCGCGGCTTCGACGCTGGTTTCAGCCGCGGCCGTGAGTCGTCGGCATCCGGTGAGCCCACGGCATCCGAGTGATGTCCGATAAACGCTCGCCCTCGCGAGAAACGCTCACACGCGGCGTTTCTCGCGAGGAACGGCGTTTCTCGCACAGCAACAGCCGGATCAGCGCCCGGCGGAACCCGCGTCGCTCGTGCCCACGTCGGTGCGGTGGAAGTTGAGCGCCGAACGCGACGCGGTCGGGCCGCGCTGACCCTGATACCGATTGCCGTAAGGCCCCGAGCCGTACGGGTTCTCGGCGGGCGACGTCAGGCGGAAGTAGCAGACCTGCCCGATCTTCATGCCGGGCCACAGCTTGATCGGCAGCGTCGCGACGTTCGAGAGCTCCAGTGTGACGTGCCCGGTGAATCCCGGGTCGATGAACCCGGCGGTGGAGTGGGTGAGCAGCCCCAGCCGCCCCAGCGACGACTTACCCTCGAGACGGGCGGCCACGTCATCCGGCAGGGTCACTCGCTCGAAGGTCGACCCCAGGGCGAATTCGCCCGGGTGCAGGATGAACGGCTCGTCGGGCTCGACCTCGATGAGCCGCGTGAGCTCGGGCTGATCTTCGGCCGGGTCGATGAACGGGTACTTGTGGTTGTCGAACAGCCGGAAGTAGCGGTCGAGCCGCACGTCGACGCTCGAGGGCTGCACCATGGCCGGATCAAAGGGGTCGAGCCCCAGGCGTCCGTCGGCGAGTTCGGCTCGGATGTCGCGGTCGGAGAGCAGCACGCGCCCAGCCTAGGGCGTACGCACCGCGCGGCACCTGCCCGATCCGCGAGATGACACGATCCGCGCGAACGCCCACGATCGGGACGACCAGAACGTGTGCGCTCGCACGGAACGGGTGATCTCGGCATCCACAGGGCATCTCGGCCGCCCGCATGGAACACGGATGCCACGGGCGACGCTGTTATGCTGGCGGAAGTGCCGTCAGGCGCTCGGGGCTGTAGTTCAATGGCAGAACTTCTGCTTCCCAAGCAGACAGCGCGGGTTCGATTCCCGTCAGCCCCTCCAAAGATCCGACAGGTCGGCTCCGTCGACGGGTGAGCCCGCGCAGCCACGTCCTTCCCCGGCGTTCAGTTGATGCCCCTGCACCGCGGGCAGCGCACCGAGACGGCGTTCCAGCCGGGCTTGCCCCAGAAGGCGCGGGCGCAGTGGCGGCAACGATGCGCGGCGGTGTACTCACCCGCGCGGGACTCGGATGCGGTGACGGTGTCCATGGTGTTCCCTTCGTCGGACTCGATATCCGCTCTACCGATCCCCACCGATCCCCACCGATACCGCCGGGATCGGTTGAACGTTCTGGACCGCGTCGCAGACGGTCCAGGAAGAGGGACGGATGGCATCCGACGAAGTCACCACCTGGCTGGAAGGGCTTCTGACCGAACGGTTCGCGACCTTCGACCGGTCGCCGAACAGCCGAACGCTCGACGAGCTGTACATCCTCGTCGGCACGGCGAAAATCGCCGGACTCGACGATCGGTACGACGAGTATCGGGCGGAGCTCGTCCGCATCCGATCGCGCGTGCCGTCCGCTGCGGCACCGGAAGTCGCCCCGTCGCCGTCCGTCAGCGCCCCGCCGTCGCCGCGCAACGAGGACATTCGCGACGCCCTCCGCCGTCGAGTACGGGGCCAGGATGCCGCGATCGACCGGGTCGTCGATCGCCTGGCCGTGCGCCGGGCGGGGCTGAGCCTGCGGCCGCAGCGGCCGGCCGGGGTGTTTCTGTTCGCGGGGCCCACCGGCGTGGGGAAGACGGAGCTGGCGACCCAGCTCGCCATCGCCGAGTTCGGCACGGTCGACGCACTCATTCGCCTCGACATGAGCGAGTACGCCAACAGGGAGTTCGGGCTGTCACGTCTGGTGGGCTCCGCGTCCGGTTACTCCGGTCACAACGAGCCCGGCGGGTGGCTCACTACGCGCGTCATCGCCCGACCGCGCAGCGTGCTCCTCCTGGATGAGATCGAGAAGGCCGATCCGCTCCTGTGGAACACCTTCCTCCAGGTCTTCGACGCCGGCAGACTCACCGACGGTCGGGGGCAGACCGCGGATTTCGCCGAGACGACAGTCATCCTGACCTCGAACCTCGGTGTCCGCGAGTCCGCGACGCGGTCCGCGGGGTTCGGCGAACCGGCCACGACCCCGAAGATGCGGCAGCTCGCCGCGATCGAGGCCGCGCTTCCCCCTGAACTCCGCAACCGCATCGACGAGGTCATCGTCTTCGAGCCGCTCCCGCTCGACACGATCGCCGAAATCGCGACCGCCGAGATCGACGCCCTCCTCGCGCGCATCTCGAGGCACGGGTGGCGGGTGACGGTCGACCCCGAGGTTCCGCGCTGGCTCGCCGAGACCGGGTTCCACCCCGACCTCGGCGCCCGCCACCTCCACCGAGTCATCGAACGCGACTTCCTCGGCCTGCTGGCGTCGCAGCAGGAGCGGGTCGTGCGTGTCGCTCTGGGCCTGGACGGGCTGATCGCGATCCCGCGGGGATGAGCAACACACGAACCGGCGTGGGCGCCTCCCCTGGGCACACCCACGCCGGTCGGTGACACGACGAGCTTCAGATCCCGCGGAGCGCGATCACGCGACCGCTCCTTCCGGCTCCATGGAGTGTCCCCTCGGCGCGGAGTCATCCGGCCGGGCCACGGGCATCCCGTCGGGCCCCTCGAAGCGGCGGCCCCACCCGGTGAGGACGGAGAACGCGATCACGGCCGTCAATGCGAAGGGGTAGAAGCACGTGAGGAAGATGCTCGTGGACGAGAGCGTGACCACGCCCTCCCCGTACCCTTGCGTGAGCTGGCTGGCGATCAAGAGGAAGATGCTCCCGATCGGCATGACGGACCCGATACCCAGGGTGAAGCAGTCCATGACGTTCGCGCGGCGATAGGGATGCAGCTGCGCGACAGCGCCGACGCGGTCGGCGACGGGGCCGTACAAGAGCATCGCCGGGCTGTTCACGCCCGCGAAGATCGCGCCGGTGAGGGCGCTTCCCACGCCGATGATCAGCTCGGCCCCGAGCGGTGTGCGCGCCAGAGGCGACCGCGTGACCAGAGTCACGATGGAGTCGAACACGCCCGCCCCCTGCATCACGCCGATCATCCCGAAGATGATGATCCCGAGGCCCATCATGGGCAGCATGCTCTGCAGACCTGTCACGAGGAAGCCGCCGACGGCGCCCTCGGCGTTCGGGGCGATGATGTCCGCCGGGGTCATGAGCCCCGTGGCGAGACCGAGCACGATGCCGAGCACGATGCCGACCGTCGCGGCGAGGAAGAGGTCGCGCTTCCAGTACGCGACGATCAGCAGCGCTGCCACGGGGATGGCCATGACCAGGTTGAGCGGGTTCCCCGCGACGATGTCGGCACCGCCGGATCCGCTCTGCGAGGCCCGGACGACACCGAGCACCAGGAAGAGCACCGCGCTGATGAGAGCGGCGGGCAACGCGTAGCGGGTGCGCGCCCGCACCACGCCGCCGATGTCGGCGACGCCGCTGCGACGGCGGTACCGCTGCGTGGAGGCGGAGACGATCGTGGTGTCGGAGATGGGAGCGAGGTTGTCTCCGAACAACCCGCCGGACACGATGGCCCCCGCCAGGAGGAGCGGATCGGCTCCGAGCAGGACCCCGGCCGGGTAGAAGACCGGAAACGCGGTGAACATCGTTCCGAGCGAAGAACCCGTCGCCATGGAGACGACGCACACGATGATGAACGTGACCGCCACGAACACCCCGCCCCCGATCCCGACGCTCTGCGCGAGCCAGATGAAACCGGATGCCACATCCACCTGCGTGATGAGCGCCGAGACGAGCCCGATCGCGAGGAACAAGACCAGCAGACTCACGGACGTCGGGGAGGAGACGCCCTTGACGACCCACTCCCAATAGCGGCCGTACGAGCGCGAGAGGGGGGCGGCGAGGAACAGACCGACGAGCCCCGACACCGTCAGAGCGTTGACGTCGAATACCCCGAAGACCATGAAGAAGAGGACGACACCCACCAGGAATGTCGCCGGAGCCACGAGAGCCCCGAGGATGCCGATGGAGAAGGTGAGGGGCCCGGGAGCCCCGTCAGCGGGAACGAACGCCGCGTCGTGGTCGGGTGGGACGGGGCGGGGGTGATCGCGCAATTCGGACACAGTGGAACTCCTAACGTTGGTGAGGCCGGGTGGTGCTCTTCGAACGATGGGTGGAGCGGGGTTTCGCGACGTTCAGGCGGACGGGCTGTCCAGCCTGAGGCCACGGCGGAGTGCCTCGATGAGGCCGTCCATGACGCGGGCGCTGCTCTCGGCGAGAGGTGCCAGTTCCACGGAGCCGTGGAAGGTGCCCGGATGACAGTGCAGTTCGACGCGAACGCCGGCCCGTAAGAGGCGCACGGCGAAGTCGATGTGGGAGTCTCGAATGGGGTCGAACTCCATCGCGGCGATGTACGTCGAGGGCAGTCCGCTCAGCGAGCGCGCACGCGCGGGCACCGCATAGGGCGAGACATCGGGATCGTCCGGGCCGGCGTAGTCGGGGCCCAGATACGCGTTCCACACCCGTTCCGCCGTGTCGTCCCCTCCGAAGGGCTGGTCGGGGGACTCTTCGCCCCCCTGCCATCGATCGTCCGTCGCGGGACTCAGCAACAGCTGGAACATGATGGCCGGCCCCCCTTCGTCTCGCGCCCTCAGCGCGGTGCCGGCCGCGAGCCCCCCGCCCGCGCTGGATCCGGCAACCGCGATGCGCGAGGGGTCGATCCCGAGCGTGGCCGCGTGAGCGAACACGTACGTCAGCGCGGCGAAGCAGTCATCGAGGGGCGCGGGATAGGGGGCCTCGGGCGCGAGCCGGTAGTCGACGTTCGCGACGGTGATCCCCAGACGTCGCACGACCTCCAGGCAGAAGTAGTCGAAGTCCTCCGACCGGCCCAGAACGAAGCCACCCCCGTGCATCGCGATGAGGACCGGGGTCGTGCCCTCGACGCCCGTCGGCCGCATCAACCGCAGCGAACCCGCCGCCCGGTCGTCCTCCGAGGGAAGGGCGACCCTCGTCACGTCTACTCCCTCGTACGACAACGCGGCGTGCAGCGGGGCGAGCAGCGCATCGCTGACCGCGCGCGCCCCGGCGACATCGGCGATGTCGAGGCGGGGGAGCACGGCGGCGACGCGGGCTACGTCCGGATCCATGGTTGAGGCATCCATACTTCTTTCCTTTCTGAATCTGCAACAATGTGCCAATGGACCGGGTCGATCTCGCAATAATCGAGCAGCTCCGCCAGAACTGCCGACAGACCAACACCGAGCTGGCGGATGCCGTCGGGCTGACGCCCTCGCCGTGCCTCCGTCGCGTTCGGCGCCTCGAGGAGGCCGGCGTCATCACCGGTTATCACGCGAGCTTCAACCCGGACGCCGTGGGTCGAGGTTTCGAGGTGCTCGTGGGCATCGAGCTCCAGGATCAATCCCTCGAGAACGCGGTCCGCTTCGAGGCCGAGCTGGTTGCCCACCCGGAAGTCATCGAGGCGAGGCGGATGTTCGGCTCACCCGACTTCGAGGTCGTCATCGCGACGGAGAACCTCGCCGCCTACGAGCACTTCCTCACGTCGAAGCTGCTTCGCCTGCCCGGGATCGGCCAGGTGAAGTCCCGCTTCCCGATGCTGCGCTTGAAGTCACGGACGGGATAGGCCCCGCCTCTCCAGAGTCGACATGAGCGGTCGTCACGTCGTCTCCCGTGCGGCCGTCAACGACTCGTCCAGGATCTCCAGTCCGAGATCCAGATCCTCCACGCTGGTCGTGAGCGGCGGGGCGATCCGAAGGATGCTGTTCACCCCGCGCATCTGAGCGATGTTCAGGTGCAGGCCGCGCTTGAGGCATTCCGCGGTGACGGTGGTCCCGAACTCGTCCGCGGGCTCTTTCGTCTGGCGGTCGGTCACGAGCTCGACGCCTTGGAAGAGTCCGCGACCACGGAGGTCGCCGATGTGTTCGTGCCGCGCTGCCAGCTCGACGAGACCGGCACGCAGTCGCGCACCCTTCTCGCGCGCGACGAGGTCGTACTGCTCGTCTCGCAGGACGTTCACGACGGTGAGACCGACCGCGGCGGCGAGAGGGTCGGACACGTGCGTCGTGGTGAACATGAAACGACGCTCGGCGCACACGGCCTCGATCTCTTCGCTCGTGATCACGGCCGAGACCGGGAGACCCGCCCCCAACGTCTTCGAGATCGTCAGGATGTCGGGAGCGACACCCTGATGCTGGAATGCGTACCAGTCGCCGGTGCGGCACAACCCTGTCTGGGCCTCGTCGAGGATCAACAGCATCCCGCGCTCATCGCACTTTCGGCGGAGCGCCGCGAAGTAGCCGTCGGGCGGCACGATAAGACCGCCCGTTCCCAGGATCGGCTCGGCGATGAACGCGGCCAGGCTGCCGACGGATTGACGGTCGACCATCGCGAATCCGAAGTCCAGTTCCCCCTGCCAGTCGTGCTCGCCGTCGGCGTTCCGGAACACCGACCGGTAGGGGTTCGGCGTGGGGATGATGAGGTTCCCCGGCGCGATCGGACCGTAACCGGCGCGAGAGAGGCTGTAGGTCGCCGCCCCCGCCGCGTGGGTGGAGCCGTGGTACGACTGATCGAACGAGACGATCTCGTGTTTGCCGGTGTACAGCTTGGCCATCTTGATGGCCGCCTCGTTGGACTCCCCGCCCGTGCTGAGCACCATCGTCTTGCTGAGGGTCGGGGGCAGCGTCTCGGCGAGCGCCTGCGCCAAGTCGACGACGGGGCGGGTGATCATGCCGCTGAACAGGTGATCGAGAGTGGAGATCGACCGGGTCACGGTCTCGACGACGGCGGGGTGGGAATGCCCGAGGAGCGAACTCATCTGACCGGAAGTGAAGTCCAGGATGTCGCGCCCGTCCTCATCGAAGAGGTGGCTGCCCTCTGCCCGGTCGATGACGGTCGGCAGGAATCCGGCCGGGCCGTATCGGACGAGGTGGCGTCGAGCGGTGTCCCAAAAGCCCTCCGGATGCCGCGATGCGCTGACAGCGGGTGGCGTCGGGGATGTCATGGTCATGCGTGCGTTCCTCCGGTTTCGGTGTGATCGCCACGCTAGGGAGGAGGGCGCACAACGCGATTGCGACGTTGGGAGTGATCGCATGCGGGAACGCAATTTTCGTGCCGAGCAACGGCATTTGGAGCAATGATCCACTCAGGAAACATGCCGTTCACGCAAGAGAAACGCCGTCGAATCGAGCGAACGGCGAACCGGAGAACCGTGAGAGCGAACGCCCTGCACATCCCCTCAGTGGTGAGTCGGGTGCCGCCGCTCCAGCGCGGAGCCCTCGACATCCACGTTCGGGACGATCCGGTCGAGCCAACGCGGCAGCCACCAGGCGGACCGGCCGAGCAGGTGCATGACGGCGGGCATCAGCAGCATGCGGACGACGAAGGCGTCGAAGAGGACTCCCGCCGCGAGGCCGAGACCCATGGACTTGATGATCACCGACTCGCTCGTGATGAAGCCGCTGAACACGGCGATCATGATGATCGCCGCGGCGATCACGACCGTACGACCGGCGCGGAATCCTTGCGCCACGGCCAATCGGGCGGGCGACCCGTGCACGAACGCCTCACGCATACCGGTTGCGAGGAAGAGCTGGTAGTCCATGGCGAGCCCGAACAGGATGCCCACCAGGATGACCGGCAGGAAGCTGAGGATCGGTCCCGGCTGGTGGATGCCGAGCAGGTCGCTGAACCATCCCCACTGGAAGACCGCGGTCACCGCGCCATAGGTCGCGAACAGCGACAACACGAAGCCTCCGGTCGCGATGACCGGGACCAGGATCGAGCGGAAGACCATCACCATGATGAGGAACGACAGTCCGACGACGACCGCGAGGTAGAGCGGCAGGACGGCGGCCAGACCCTCGGAGATGTCGATGTTGATCGCTGCCTGGCCGGCGACGCCGAGAGCGATATCCCCGTCGACCGGCGGGAGCGAACGGAGATCCCGCACGAGACGCTCGGTCGACTGGCTGTTGGGGCCTTCGCTCGGGATGACCTGGAAGGCGGCGAGGCGGGAATCGTCGGAGACCGCGACGGGGGCGACCGCCACGACATCGTCCTGCGCGGCCAGGCGGCGGACGACCTCGAGCTGCGCGTCCTGAACCTCGCCGTCATCGAGACCCTCGGGAAGAGCCGCGGTGACGAGGAGCGGTCCGTTGACTCCCTCACCGAATGCACTCTCTGTGACCGTGTAGGCGCGGTAGGCGGTGGAATCCTCCGCTTCCGAGCCACCGTCCGGAAGTCCGAGCCGCATCGACAGCGACGGGATGGCGACCACCAGCAGGGCGGCGACCGTCACGATGACCGTCACGACCGCCCGGATGCCGGACATGGGCCGCACGCGCGACCGCGACGTCTCGGCCGTCTCCGCCGCCCGCGCGGCACGTGCACGCGCCCTCTTGCTCAGCACCCGAGAACCGGCGAGGCCGAGGAACGCCGGGATCAGCGATACCGCGATGAGGACCGCGATCGCGACGCTGATCGCGCCGGCGGTTCCCATGAGTCCGAGGAACGGGATGCCCGTGATGTTCAGCGCCAGCAGCGCGACGATCACCGTGGTTCCGGCGAACACGACGGCATTGCCCGCCGTACCGTTGGCGAGCCCGATCGACTCCACCACGTCGGCCCCCTGGAGCAGCTGACGCCGATGGCGATAGAGGATGAAGAGTGCGTAGTCGATGCCGACGGCGAGGCCGAGCATGACACCCAGGATCGGCGTGACGGACGCCATCTGGATCACGCCCGAGAACGACAGCGTGGCCATCGCGCCGATGGCCACACCCACGAGCGCGGTGACGATGGGGAACGAGGCGGCCAGTACTGAGCCGAGCACGACGACGAGCACGATCGCGGCGATCGCGACGCCGACGGCCTCACCCACGCCGAGGATCTCGGGAACGCCCTGCGAGATGTCGGTCGAGATGCCCACCTCGACCCCGTCGATCGAGGCCGCCCCGAAGTGGTCGACGACGGCGTCCTTCGATTCCTGCGAGAGCTCGAGCCGGGGCTCGGTGAACGACACGTTCACGATCGCGGTCGACCCGTCCTCGGAGACCACGCGGATGCCGTCGGCGTACGACAGCAGTTCCGCCCCGCGCTCCAGCTCGGTCTCCGACGCTTCGAGAGTCGCCAGGCCCTCCCTCACCTGCTGTTCGCGGGCGTCCAGCTCGGCCTTCCCGGCGTCGATCTGCGCCTGCTGCTGGTCGAGCGCCGCCAGCCCCGCAGTACGCCCAGGCTCCGGGGCTGCCTGCAGCTGCGCGCGTGCGGCATCCAGCTGGGCCTGTCCCGCCTCGAGGTCCTGCCGAGCGGCGTCGATCTGCTGCTGGCCGCTTTCGGCCTGCGCGCGCCCCGCCTCGAGTTGCGCGCGCCCGTCCTCCACCTGCTGGCGGCGGTCGGCGAGTTGCTGCGACGTCGCGAACGGGTCGATGACGTCGGCGACGTCGGGCAAGTCCCGCGCCGACTCGACGAGGGAGGTGATCTCACGACGCTGGTCGTCGCTGAGGCGGGAGCCGTCGTCGGTCGAGAAGACGATGGTGCCGCTCGCACCGCTGAAGTCGGGCAGCTCATCCTCGAGTTGCGCGATCACGTCGCCCGAGGCCGTGCCGGGGATGTCGAAACTCGACGACAGACCCTTGAACCCGACGAGGAAGCCGCCGACGGTGACGACGAGGATCAGCGTCCACGCGGCGATGACGACCCAGGCGCGGCGTGCCGCGAACGTGCCCAGTCGGTGAAGAAGCTCGGCCATCGGCATCCCTCGGCTCGTAGACTCGGTGGCTCTGCGCCGGGACCATGGAGGGTGCCGGCACGCCGTCGATAAAGTAACACGGACCGTCTCGTCTCAACTGATAGGAAGCTCCATGGCGCAATCCCGCAGTGGACCCGTGCGGAGCGAAGCCGCCCGGCGGTCGATCCTGACCGCTGCCGCGCAGATCTTCGCCGAGCGCGGCTACGACCATCTGACGATCGAGGGCATCGCCGCGCGCGCGGGCGTGGGCAAACAGACGATCTACCGGTGGTGGTCGTCCAAGAGCGACATCGTTGCCGAGTGCCTGCTCGAAGGAGCCTTGCTCCCCGGCCAGCTCTCCCTCCCCGACACCGGCGATATCCGCCACGATCTCACCGCGTGGCTACGGGCGATCGCCGCGGTCATGGACAGCGAGTCCGGACAACCCCTGATCCGTTCCCTGATCGCGGCCGCGACCGAGAATGCCGAGATCGGGCGTCGCCTGCGCGACAGTCTCGCCGACGCCGACTCTCTCGCGGACCGACTGCGTGTCGCCGCGGGCACGGAGCCCAACCTCGCCGCCGAAGCACCGTTCACGGAGCTCTCCGAGGCCCTCGTCGGCGCCATCCTCTTGCGCGTGCTGAGCCGATCGCCGATGGACGACGCGGTCATCGACCGACTGCTCGCCGCGATCCTCGGCCCTGCGGCGGGCTAGCCGACGTGCCGCTGCGTGACCACCGACCGCGCCCGGAACCACAGTGCCAGTTCGGCGAGCGCGCGAGCCGTCAGGGTCTCGTCTCCGGAGTCGAGGTCGTCGAAGCTGTCACGGAAGCCCGCGGGTGGTGGCGCGGTCGGCGCACCGATCGGCTCGTATCCCATCGTCCAGTCGGCGAACCGGCGCTCCTCGATCTGTTCCGAAACAAGGATCCGTAGGTCACGGTGCCGCGGATCACGGCCGATGCGGTCGATGGCATCCCGAACTGCCGTCTCCGGCCCCTCGAGGACCTGGAGGAACCGGCCCCCGCGGTACAGCAGCAGGCCCGAGAGGTCGGTGCCGACGTTGGCGACGCGGCTGGACTCCAGAAGGCGCGCGAGGTCGCCGTCGTCGAACGGCACGGCCGCGGTGCTCGAGTACGTGAGCGAGTAGAGGTTGTCGGTCAAGAGAGGACCCCCGATCCGGGAAAGGCATCCCGTACCTGACGGAGCTCGATCTCGGGCGCGGCGGCCGCCGTCGCCTGCGTGTAGGCATGGGTCACGGCCGCCATCGCCGCGACGAGACCGGGAAAGCGCCCGACCGGACGGGAGCGGCCGTTGTAGGCCCAGTAGGTCCCGTCGGCCTCACGGTCGATGTAGCCCAGGAATGCTCCGCGCGCGCTCGCGACGTAGAACCCTTCCTCGACGCGAGACCATACGATCCCGGCCCCGGGGCGATCGTCAGCAGTCATGCGATGTCCTTCCGCCCCGACAGAGGGACCCTCCGAACGTACCGGGGACCGCCGACACCCCGCGCCACTTGACAGACAACCGGGTCAGACCACAGCGGCCCGGATCGCCTCGGCGTCGTCGGTTCCGGATGCCTCGACGATGCGCCCGCGCACGACCCGGTACATCGCGAAAGAGGCGATGCTGACCCGTCGACGCGTCGGCGCCACGTGCCGGAACACTCCCGTGTGCGCGCCGCTTCCGCGGAGGTGGACGGCGAGGCGATCCTCCTCGACGAGCACCTGGATGCGTCGCCACTGCCAATCCGGGAAGCCGTGAAGCAGGTCGGCGTACTCGTCGAGCCACGCGTCCGCGCCGGCGGGGAGATGCGCACGGCGCACGCCCGGGTCGAGGAACTCGCGCAGCGCCTCGGGATCGTGGCGGTTCATCGCGTCGAGGAACTCCTGGAACCACTCGCGCGTCTCCCACTCCTCCACCTCTCGATTATCCGGGCGGTCGGGAGCGTGAGGGGTCACGATTTGTCGCCTCGGCAGGCCGAGAAGCGACAAATCCTGACCCCTCACGCGTCACGCACGGCACCGAGCTCTTCCGCAAGACGGCGTGCGCCGCGGACGGCGATCGCGACGCTCGTGAGCGTCGGGTTCATCGTGTTCGCCGTCGGGATGAGGCCGTTGCCGCCGACGAGCAGGTTCTCGAAGCCCCACACCCGCGAGTACGGGTCTGCGACGGAGGTCTCGGGGTCGATGCCCGCGCGCATCGTCCCCATGAAGTGCAGACTCGACCCGTTCGGCAGCAGCCGCGGCTCGGCGATGAACGAGCCGAGCGCCGCGCCGGCGCGACGCAGGCGCTCGGTCGCCTCCGCGATCTCGGCATCCTCCCGCTCGGTCAGGGCGTACTCGATCGTGAAGTTCGGCAGACCGCGGTAGTCGAGTTCGTCGTCGCTGAACGTGACGCCGTCCTCGACGCGCGGGAACTTCCGCGTCCCGAACCCCATGTTGATGTACCCCCAGCGGTTCCCCGCGGCGGGGTGCGCGGGGTCGAGCGGGAAGGGCGGGGTCTCGGCGTACATGATTTGCGCCGAGTACGGGTGCTCGGGCTCGGAGAAGGGGATGCGGTTGACCGCCGCGACCGGGTCGGCGGGGTTCATCGCGCGCCGCGCGAGCTCGGCTTCCAGTTCGTCGTCGGAGACGAGTTCGCTCATGCGCTCCCCGTCGAGCACGACGGTTCCGATGACGACGTGGTGTTCGGTGAGATACCGGCCGAGAGGTGCGGGGCGGATGCCGGAGGCCCAGAGCAGCTGCGGAGAGCGGAATGCGTCGGCGGCGACCACGACCGCGTCGGCCGGCACGAACGCCTCCTCGTGCGTGCGGAGGTCTTCCACGACCACACCTCGCACGCGCGCACCGTCGTGCTCGATGCGCCGCACGAGGGTGAGGTCGCGGAGCTCGAAACGCTCCGCGGTGTCGGTGCCCGGCTCGATGAGCGGGCCCAGCACCGTGTCGGTCCCGGCCCAGCGCATGGTGCCGTCGGGCTGCGGGTCACCGGCGACCGGCAGCGTGCTCACGCCGTAGCCGTCGGGCAACTCGGCCCCGAACTCGCGGTCGAGGAGGGTGCGGATGGCCGCGCCCACGGGCGAGTCCGAGAACGCGGCGCTCTGCTTGTGGAGCAGGTCTTCGGCGGTGGAGACGAGGTCTTCCCACTCGTCGTCGCCGATGAAGTCGAGCTTCTCGCTGAAGGCCGGCCGAGGGATCGCGCACGTCCAGTGCGCCCCCTGGCCGCCCACGTTCGTGGCGGCCGCTGCCGCCGGGAAGGTCGGGGCGTGCGCGGAGCCTTCCCCGCCGAAGTCGAGCAGGTGCGTCCCCTGGCGCGCCGTGAACATGCCCTCGACGATCGTGCCCGAGGGGAGGCCGAGCGAGTCGCGGTACTCCCCCGCCTGGGGCCCCTGCGACCGTTCGCGCGCGCGGGCCTTCTCGTCGGGATCGGCGATGTTGCGCACGCTCTCGCCGGGACGCTCGGTGACCTGAGGGCCCGCCTCGAACATGATCACGCGGGCGTGCGGAAGCGACTCCAGCAGCACTCGGGCGTAGGCGGCACCGATGGGTCCGCTGCCGACGACGGCGATCGTGGGGGTGTCGGACATGTTCTCTCCTTCGAGATCAGGCGGGCTGAGAGATCAGGCGGGCTGAGAGGTCAGGCGGGCTGACGGTCGACGTCGGACACAGCGGCCAGGGGCGCGGGCGCGTCGTCGGAGAGGCGCCCTCCGGGCAGCAGGAGCGCGAAGACGATCCCGCACGCGTAGACGAGCGCGAGCCCCAGGAACACCGGCGCGAACGTGTCATGGTAGATGACGGCGACGGCGTCCTGCACGTCCGGAGACGCTGCGCGGACCACCGCGGGGGTGAGGGTGTCGGCATCCAGACCGACAGGGAGGGACGCGGCGACGCCGAAGCCGACCACGCCGCCGACGATCGCCGTGCCCACGGCGGAGCCCACCTGGCGCACGAGATTGGTGGTGGCGGTGACCGCCCCCAAGGTCGGAGCGGGCGGCCGCGCTCTGGACGACGGCGAAGATCAGGTTCGTGAACGAGCCCGTGCCGATGCCCACCGCGGCCATCACGATCATCGGCACCCACAGCGGCGCCCCGGCGGGCAGCGCGGCCATGGTCGCCAGACCCGCCGCCCCCAGCACGGTGCCGAACACGGGGTAGAAGCGATATCGACCCGAGCGACTCACCAGCCACCCGGTGAGCAGGTTGCTGACGAGCATGCCGAGCACGGTCGCGATCGGGACGAGGCCCGAGACGGTGGCGGTCGTCCGGTACGCCATCTGGACGTAGGTGGGCACGTAGGCGACGATCGCGAACAGGCCCGAACCGACGATGAGCGAGAGTCCGAGGCAGGCGAGGATCGTGCGGTTGCGCAGGATGCGCGGTGGCAGGATCGGCTCGGCCGCTCGCCGTTCGATGGCGATGAGGGCGAGGATGCCGATGACCGCAACCGCCGCGCACGCGAGCGCGGCCGGACGCAGCGCGTCGTCGCCGATCCAGGTCACGGCGAGGACGAGCGCGACGAGCGCGCCGGTGAAGACGACCGATCCAGGGATGTCGAAGCGGGGGTGGGCCCCACCGGGGAGACGCGGCACCGCGATGACGGCGAGCGCGAGAGCCGCCACCCCCACGGGGATGTTGATCCAGAAAACCCACGACCATCCCCAGAAGTCGGTGATGAGACCGCCGACGACGGGTCCGACGACGATCGCGACCGGGAAGGCGGTGCCGATGATCGCCAGATAGCGGGGGCGCTGGCGGGGGCTGGTGACGCGGGCGATGATCGTCTGCGACATGAGCTGAAGCCCCGCGGAGCCGAGTCCCTGCACCACGCGGGCGGCGATCAGCCAGCCGAGGTCGGGAGCGAAGCCGCACGCGAGCGAGGCGACGAGGAACAGGCCGAGCGACGCGAGGAACACGCCGCGGGGGCCGACCACGTCGCCGAGTTTGCCGAGGACGGGCAGCATCACGGTGGCGGCCAGGGTGTAGCCGACCATGATCCAGCTCATGTGCTCGAGCGCGCCGAGATCACCGGCGATCGTGGCAAGCGAGGTCGAGACCACCGTGTGGTCGAGGGCGCCGATGAAGGACACCGCGAGCAGGGCCCCGACGAGAACGCGAAGGCGGAGGGGGGAAAGGACAGAAGGAGACACAGTCATCGGAAGAGGCACCCGTGAGACCAGGCGATCGACGCGACCGTGTGTGCCGCTACGGCTCCCTCACCGCGCGAACGGACCGTGCAGGCCCCGACGTCGCATTCAGCATACCCCGACTTATGTTTGTTTTCAACATTAGTGCGGAGCCGGTCGATGTGAACGACCTATGAACAGATCTGCCCCTGGCGAGGCATCTATGGGTCCCTGTGCGCAGAGCACGAGGACCACCGCCACCCCCTGGAGCAGTGGCCCGTGCCGCCCAAGGGGGCAGCCATGACCGATAAGGCCCTGAGCGACAAGGCGTTGGTGTCGCGCATCCGCACTTACATCCTCGTGATGGTTCTGAGCTTCTTCGTTCAGGGGTCATTCCTGGCGAACGCGCTGCAGTCCGATGACCAGGGATCTTGGATCCTCTGGGCGGTCAGTCTCGCCGTCGCGGTCATCCTCCTCACGTACGCCTGCATCCGCGTCGTCCCCCTCTCCCGCGAGCACCGCCGCCGGACCTGGGGGACGTGAAGGAGGAGCACCCTCCCCGTGGTCAGCGCCCGGCCGCGAC
The DNA here is from genome assembly GCF_047238045.1 of Microbacterium canaveralium. Taxonomy (NCBI): domain Bacteria; kingdom Bacillati; phylum Actinomycetota; class Actinomycetes; order Micrococcales; family Microbacteriaceae; genus Microbacterium; species Microbacterium canaveralium. Next base: position 3,256,771 of record NZ_JBDFMA010000003.1, read on the forward strand.
TCCCGCGCCCGTCGCGCCCCCGGGGACGACGGAGTCTTCCCGGAACCGCGCCCGCGACCGTTCGCGCGCTCGCGGAACCGCCGGGGCGGGTACACGCTCCCCCACCACGTTGACGATCTCGCCGACACCCTCGATCACCATGCGCACCTCGTCGCCGGGTTCCAGCGGACGCGGGTCGAGGCCGCCGCGGCGGCCCCACAGCTCGCCGAGGCATCCGCCGTTGCCGACCGTCCCCGACCCCAGAACGTCCCCGGGGACGACGACGGAGTTCCGCGCGGCGTACATCACCAGCTCGGGGAACGGCCAGCCCATGTTGGACACGAGGTCGTGCCCGATGAGCTCGCCGTTGACCAACAGCTCCGCGCGCACCGCGAGGAAGCCCTCGGCGTCGAGGAACGGTTCGAGTTCGTCGGCCGTGACGATCCACGGACCGAGCGTCATGGCGAAGTCCTTGCCCTTCGCGGGACCGAGCCGAACCTTCATCTCCCGCGACTGCAGGTCACGCGCCGACCAGTCGTTCATCACGGTGTACCCGAAGATGTGGGCGATGGCGGCCTCGGCATCCAGGTTCTCCCCCTCCGAGCCGGGCACGCCGCCGATCACCGCGGCGAGCTCCAGTTCGACGTCGAGCCGCTGCGTCTCGGGGATCGCCACGACGTCGCCGGTCGCACGAACCGTGTGCGGATTCGTGAAGTAGAACGTCGGCGCCTCGTACCACTCGGGCACGACTTCGCTCTTGCCGTCGACCGACGCGCTCACGCCCTCGACGTGCTCTTCGAAGGCGACGAAGTCACGGATCGAGGTCGGCACGAGCGGGGCGAGCAGCCGCACCTCGGCCAGCGACCGCGCCGCCGCCGAGTCGCGCCGCGCGAACAGCGCGCGCGCAGACGCCAGCCCCTGCGCGAGAACCTCTGCCACACGCAGCCCGTCCGGGAATGGCACCACGGTCTCGCCGTCCACGAACCCCTCGCCGATGTCGGCGCCGTCGACCCACCGCGCGATCCTCACGCGTGCACCCGCGTGCGCAGCAGCGCCTCGGCGTTGCCGCCGAGGATCGCGGTCACGTCGGCGTCGGCGAGCTCCGCGCCACGGACGAACCCGACGGGGTCGTCGAGCCCCATGTCGAAGGGGAAGTCACTGCCCAGCAGCACCCGGTCGGCCCCGGCCGCCTCGACGAGCCAGCGCAGCGCGCGCTCGTCGTGCACCACCGTGTCGAACCACAGCTTCGAGAGGTAGCTCGAGGGAGCGTGAGCGCAGCCGTGCGCCTCGGGCCGCACCTTCCAGGCGCGGTCCGATCGACCGATGGCCGTGGGCAGGTATCCGCCACCGTGCGCCGCCACCAGGCGGAGTCCCGGATGCCGGTCGAGCACGCCCGCGAAGATCAGGTGCGAGAGCGCGACGGCGTTCTCGGTGGGCTGGCCCACCGTGTTCGACAGGTAGAACCGGTCGAGGCGCTCATCGAGAGAGCAGCCGAAGGGGTGCAGGAACACCACCGCCCGGAGCTCCGCGGCGCGCGCCCAGAATGGCTCCAGCCGGTCGTCGCTCAGCTCGACGTCGCCCGCGAACGACGAGATCTCCACCCCCGCGAGCCCGCGCCCGAGCACCGCGTCGTCGAGCGCGTCGACGACGAGGTGCGGGTGCTGCAGCGGCACGGTACCGAGGCCGACGAGACGGTCGGGCGCCGCCGCGACGTGCTCGGCGATGAGGCGGTTGGCCTCGCCGGTCGCCCACGTCGCGAGGCCCTCGTTCGCCCACGGGTAGAAGTGGTTCGGCGAGGGGCTGACCCACTGCCGATCCACTCCCTGGGTGTCCATGGCGGCCAGGCGCGCCTCGACCGAGGTCAGGCGCGGGAAGCGCTCGCCGATCATGCGGCCCGAGGCCTGCAGGCTCGCCAGGCCGTTACGGCGTAGCTCCAGGTCGGCCGCGGCCTGCACATCGTCGGGTACGCGCCGTTCGACCTCGGCGTGCAGTCCCGGCATGAGCAGGTGGGCGTGGACATCGGTGACGCCGTGCGCCTCGACGGCGCTCATGCGCGGGACGCCGTGAGCTGCGCGACACCGAACATCAGACCGCCCATGTCGGCGTCGCGGACGCCGTCGAGTTGCCACTGCCCGAGCTGCACCGACGCGTCGACGATGGCCGTTGCCCGCGCCACGCGGCGCTCGTGGAACGCGTCCCACAGCGCCTGGTCCACGGCATCCCGCTCCACCAGCAGCTCGGTGAGCACCGCCGCGTCCTCGAGACCCTGCGCGGCGCCCTGCGCGATCGTCGGCGGGCAGCTGTGCGCGGCATCGCCGATCACGACGACGCGGCCGCGATTCCACGGCGCCTCGACGAGGTGACGGGTGAACCAGGTGTAGTTGGCGTCGGCGCCGGCCTCGATGTCGGCGCGGATGTGATTCCACGGCCCGTCGTACGCACGCGACTGCTCGACCATGATGCGCCGCGCTTCTTCGGGCGACACCTGTGAGCGGTCCTGCGCCGCCTCGACGAGGAACGCGTACATCGTGTCGTCGCCGGTGGGCGTGTACCCCGCGATGTACATCGGGCCGCCGTAGTAGAGCTCGCTGCGGTCGACGTCCGGCGGCAGCGACACGAAGGTACGCCAGATGCCCATGCCCGTCTGCTCGGGAGAGACGTGGATGCCGATCATCTCGCGCACCGAGGAATGCAGGCCGTCGGCACCGATGAGGAGGTCGAAAGTGCCAGCCGGTTCGCCGTCGACCTCGACCGCGACCCCGTCGTCGGTCTGCGAGAGGCCGGTCACGCGCCGGCCGAAGTGCACGCGCACGCCGTGCGACTCGGCGGCCGAGAGGAGGATGCGCGCGAGATCGGGGCGCGACATGCCCATCGTCGAGGGGTAGTCGGGCCCGCCGGTCTTGAGGTCGGGGAGGGCGGCGACGACGGGCGCACCGGGGCCGGGGGCGCGGAGGTTGAGACCCTCGAACGCCTTGCCCGCAGCGGCCACCTCGCCCCAGACGCCGAGCTCGTCGAAGACGCGGAGCGCGTTGCCCTGCAGCGTGATGCCCGAGCCGCGCGTGGAGAGCGCCGGCTGGGCATCGTAGAGGTCGACCTCGACACCGGCCCTCGCGAGGAAGATGGCGGATGCCAGGCCCGCGACGCCGGCACCGGCGATCGCGACTTTCTGAACGGCGGTCATGTCAGAACCTCTCTGTTCTTTCGACGGTGATCAAGATCTACAGCAGCGCGACCGGGTTCACCGGCGACCCGACGGCACCGGTGATCGGGAGCGGCGGCGCCGAGAGAAGGAACTCCCAGCGTCCCGCAGATTGGCACGCCTCGGCGAGCGCCTCGAGGTTCCACATCTCGCCGATCGTGAGGCCGAGGTTGGGAATGACGACCTGGTGGAGCGGCTGGAAGGCGGGCACGTCGAACTCGTTCGGCCGCACCTCGAAGCCCCAGGTGTCGGTGGCGATCGCGGCTATCTCGGTGCGGTGCAGCCACCCGGCGGTCGTGAGCGACAGCCCGGGCGCGGGTCCTCCCGCGTAGTCGCCCCAGCCGTCGCGACGCACGCGCGCGAACTGGCCGGTGCGGACGAGCACGATGTCGCCCCGGCCGACGGTGACTCCCTCGGCGGCTGCGCAGGCGTCGAGGTCGGCGGCGGTGATGGCGTAGCCGTCGGCGAGCTCACCGGTCTCGGGCGCGAGGTGGCGGCCGATGTCGAGCAGCACGCCGCGCGACACGATGACGTCGGCGGCGTGCTCGATGCCGGTGACGAGGTCGCCGTCGCTCGTGACGACGTCGCCCGCCCGGCGCCCGTTCCACGCGAATCCGTGGTCGAAGATATGCCCCAGCCCGTCCCATTGGGTCGAGCACTGCAGGGGCATCGCGATGACGTCGTCGGCGCCGCCGATGCCGTGCGGGAAGCCCTGGTTGCCGCGCTCGGCATCCGTTCCCGTGTCGGTCATCGTGTGCACGGGATTGGTGCGCCGACGCCAGCCCTTTTGCGGCCCGTCCGTGTCGAAGCGCTGCGAGAGCGAGATCGAGCGCCCCTCCCGGACGAGCGCGGCCGCTTCCCGGCGCTTCGCGGCGTCGATGAAGTTGAGGGTGCCGAGCACGTCGTCCTCGCCCCACCGCCCCCAGTTCCGGTAGGCCTCGGCGCGCGCGCCGATCTCTGCCTCCGGGTTCTGCCGGTCGAGGTCGGCCGGGTCCTCCGACGGCGCGCTCATGCCGTCGGCTCCGCGACGCAGTGCACGACCTGCGTGCCGAGCGCCCCGATCGTCCCCGTCATGACGTCGCCGTCGCGGAGGAACCTCTTCCAATGCTGGCCGTTGCCGGCCGGGCTGCCGGTGAGCAGCAGGTCGCCGGGCAGCAGCGGATGCGTCTGGGACGCCGCCGACACGAGCGCGGGCACGTCGAAGAGCAGGTCGGAGGTGTTGGCATCCTGCATCACCTGTCCGTTGAGCTCGAGGCGCACCGGGGTGTCCGCGGGGTCGACGAACCGCGCGGGCACGAGGAGCGGGCCCGTCGGAAGGAACCCGGGCGCGTTCTTCGCGCGGTACCAGTCGGTGCCGATCTCCTTCATGTCCTTGCGGAACACGAGGTCGCGCGTGGTGATGTCGTTGACGATCGTGTACCCGGCGACGTGGTCGAGCGCCTCCTCGCGCGACACGCGGAACGCCTCGCGCCCGATGACGACCGCGAGCTCGAGCTCCCAGTCGTGCACGTCGCTGTACCCCGGGAGAGCGAGCGGCACGTCGTCGCCGACGACGCACGCCGTCAACCCGATGAAGAAGTACGGTTCGCCGCTGCGGGCGCGCTCGTCCATCATGTCGGCGGCGAACGCCCGCGCCTCCTCGGGGGTGCGATCGGTGTTCTGCGTCAGACCCGCCGCCACCAGCTCGATGACGTGCTGGCGGTAGTTGGCGCCGGTCTGCAGCACCTGCCGCGGCTCGACGGGCGCCGTGAGAGTGACCTCCGACAGCGGATGCCACTCCCCCGGCGCCGCGGCGAGCGCTTCGATGCGATCCCAGTCGGGGTCGGCGAGGAACGCGTTCAGGCCACCGCCGAGCTCGTCGTCGGCCAGCGCGCGGATGCGGTCGCCGGCGACGAGGCCGACGCGCACGGCATCCCCGTCTCGGAAACGCGCGAGGGCGAAAGGTGCGGTGGTCATGGTGGTGCTCACTTCTCCCGACGGGGATCGACGCTCAGCCCCGACCCTGGACGGCGTAGGGGTTGAGCAGGGCGTCCTTGATCTCGTCGGGCACACCCTCTTCCGTGGCGCTGGGGCCGTCGGCGGGCGGGAACGACTCGGTCATCGACATCGGCATGGCGCCGTTGCGGTACATGTTGTTCGACCCGAGCGACGGCTTCCAGGTGTTGGCCTCCCAGTCGGGCACGTAGTTGCGGTAGCCGCCGGTGTTCAGCTCGATGCGCAGCGTCGAGGGCTCGCGGTAGTAGAGGAACGTCTGCTCGCCAATGCCGTGGATGTTCGGGCCGTACTCGATCGGGATGCCGTTCTCCATGAGGGTGTCGGCGGCGATGAGCAGCTCCTCGCGGGTGTCCACCCAGAAGGCGTAGTGGTTGATGCGTCCGGCGCGGGTCGAGCCGTCGAGCACGACGCCGAGGTCGTGCGACTTCTCGTTCGTCGTCAGCACCGAGAAGACCGAGATCGGGGCCTCATCGAGGACGGTGCGCGCCATGAAGCGGAAGCCGAGCGTGTCGACGTACCACTTCACGAAGGCGTCGACGTCGCTCGTGGCGACGGTGACGTGGTCGAGCTGGCGGGGAGCGCCGGCGATCGAGCTGCGCTTCTCGGGGCGGTCGGGGAAGATCGAGGCCGTGTGGGGCTCGGGGCGGTGACGCTCGACGTCCCAGTGCAGCGTCATGTTGTGGCCGAACGGGCCGGTGAAGCGGTACGCGCGGCCGATGCCGCGTCCCTCGAACCACTCGCCCTGGATGCCGGTCGCCTCGACGCGCTTCGCGGCCTCTTCGAGCGCTTCGGCCGACGAGGTGCGCCAGGCCATGGTCTCGAGCGCGGGCTCGTCGCCGCGGACGACGACGACGGAGTAGGAGTAGTAGTCGCCCCAGCAGCGGAGGTAGACGCGGTCGTCCTCGCGCGCGACTTCGGTCAGACCCACGCGGTTGACGTAGAAGTCCACCGAGGCATCGACATCGGGCGTCGTGATCGCAACGAAGGACAGGTGCGAGAGAAGCTTGATCATCTTCGATCCTTTCGGTGAATCGGGCCGTTCCGACTCTTCTTCCACTATCCGACCGAAGTCCGTATCAGGGAAGCCGATCCTGTGGATGCCGACTATCGACGGGGCTTATTCGACGCCCAGGATGCCGTCGTCGTGGGCCAGCTCCGCGAGATCGCCCGGTCGCGCGCCCGCGATGATGGCATCCCGGAGCCTCCGGAGTGCCACGCGCTCGGCCACCTCCCGCTTCGGAGGCATGAGGCGCCGACCCTCGGCGTCGTCGTACGCGACCTGGATGGTCGACTCCGCGGAATCGATCCGCACCTCTACCCGGCGCGGCCCGAGGACGGTCGCCGTCAGCACGTCGCCGACCCCCGATCCGCCCAGGGCCCGCGTGACCGTGACGCCGACCGACCCCGCGGCGAGGGCGAGGGTGTCGGCGCTCGGGGTCGCGGCGTGGGCGAGGACCTCGAGTGGGCCGCCCGCGAGGACCCTCGCCCAACCGACGGCATCGCGGAAGAGCATCGCCGCCTCGGACGGCGAGCCCCACGCGTCGATCACGATGTGCGCCGCGGGGACCGGCGCGAGAGCGGCGACCACGTCGGGGCGCAGTCGACGGCGAGCGACGACGATCGGCACATCCAGCGCGCGCAGCCGCTCGTGGGCTGCAGCGGGAGCGGGCTGCGGCTCGTCCACCACCACCCCGGCGGCATCGGTCAGGCGTTCCACGCGATCCCACCACGCGCCGCGGCCGTCGACGATCCTCAGCACGCCGGTCGCGTCGGCATCCGCCAGTCGCACGAGGGGGGCGAGTTCGGCGACGGCCGCGCGATACGCGGCGAGGTCGGTCCACACCGGCATCGCGCTCATGCGGCCACCCCCGAGCGAATCGCGGCGGCAGCGCCATCGGCCACGGCGATGACGAACGCGGCATCCGCGCGGAGCTCGTCGTACTCCATCGCCGTCTCTCCTCGCAGCAACGCGGCGAGCGCGCGCCATTCGGCGTCGTAGCCGTCGCGCCGGTCGATCGGATACACCGTCTGGATGCCGCGTCCATCGCGGACCGTCGTCCGGGCGCTGCCGGCGTGGACGAACGGCGGAGGGAACTCGACGTCGATGCGCGCGCCGTCGGTCGCGACGTTGACGCGCCATAGCGAGTCCGCACCCTCGGGACCCATCACGGCCGTGACACGGACGAGCGCCTCGGCGGAACGGAGGGCGAGGTCGAACCCGATCGGTGCGACCGCTCGCGCCCACACGACCTCGGTCGCATCGGGAACGAGGTCGCGGACGAGCGGCAGGTCGTGCACGGCCAGTCCGACGACGAGCTGGCGCACGATCCGTGCGTTGAGTTCGACGTCGTCCGGGTCGAGCGGTGGCCGGACGGGACCCGGTGCCGTGGGGAGCGGCGCACCCATCACGAGCTCGTGATAGCGACCGTTCGGGGCGAGGGACAGGGTCACCGACACCGACCGCACCCGGTCGCGCGTGGCGTGGAGGTGGTGAGTGGCTCGCGACCACGCGGGATCGAACAGGTGATTGGTCCCGACCACCAGCAGCGCGCCGGCCTCGGCGCACTCGGACACGATCTGCTCCGCTTCGGCGAGGGTGGTGGCGAGCGGCTTCTCGCAGAAGATGGCGCGACGGCCCGCGGCAAGGCTCGCTCGCACGTGCGCGGCGTGGTGCTCGGGCGGACTGCACACCGCAACGACCTCGACGTCAGGGTCGCTCAGCAGGTCCTCGACGCCCGACGAGGACCGGGCGTCGAAGCGTTCGGCGATGGCGGCGGCGCGACCGCTGCCCGCGTCGCTGACGTGCACCACCCGGAAGTCGCCAGCCGTGCGGGCGAGCGTCGGCGCATGCAGAGCCGCGACCCCGGGTCCTGCCCCGATGATGCCCACACCCCAGGTCATGTCGCTCCTTCGCGCCACTTCAGCCCGAATAACGCTGAAGTCCGAGACTAATGAACCATAGATGGCGCGAAACCGGGAGCGGAGAGCCTTCGCTGTGTGAAGATCGAGCATGGCCAACGTCTCCACTCTTCGCTTCGGCGCACAGACCGACGAGGTCACCAGCCTGCTGCGGATCGTCAACATGGTTCGGCTCGGCGAAGCGGTGACGCGTCCCGAGATCGGCCGCGTCACGGGCCTCGGCCGCGGGGTCGTCGCCCAGCGCGTCGACCGGGCCGTCGAGATGGGGTTCCTCGAGGACGCGGAGTACGCACCCTCCTCGGGCGGGCGCGCCCCGCGCACCCTGCGGTTCCGCGCCGAGCGCGGGCGCATCGTCGTGTGCGCGCTCGGCGGATTGCACATCCACGTCGGGATCACCGACCTCGACGGTGAGATCCGCGCCGAGGCGCACCGCGAGTGGGACATCGCCCGCGGCCCCGACGAGACCCTCGCGGTCGCGACGACCATGGTCGACGATCTGCTCGAGAAGGACGGCGACCCGACCGTCTGGGCCGTCGTCGTGGGAGTCCCCGGTCCCGTCGACTTCGAGACAGGTCGCCCGGTGGCACCGCCGATCATGCCCGGGTGGAACAACTTCGACGTCCGCTCCCGCTTCGAGGAGCGCTACTCGGCCCCGGTCTGGGTCGACAACGACGTCAACATGCTGGCCGCCGGCGAGCGTGCCCGCCGCCGGGAGGACAACCCCGACCTGATCTACTGCAAGGTCGGCACCGGCATCGGCGCTGGACTCGTGTCGCACGGACGCCTGCACCGCGGGGCGAACGGCGCGGCGGGCGACATGGGACACGTCCGCGTCCCGGGGGCGCGGCAGCAGTGCCGGTGCGGGAAGATCGGATGCCTCGAAGCCGTCGCCGGAGGCTGGGCTCTCGTGCGCGACGCGCGGGAGGCCGTCGCGGCGGGCGGCACCGGCGCGATCGCCGACATCGTCGCCTCGGGCGCCGAGCTGAACCCGGAGGACATCTCCCGGGCCGCCGAACGCGGCGACGCCCTGGCGATCTCGCTGATCCAGGCCTCCGCGCGACAGGTCGGGGAGGCCGTGGCCGCCCTGGTGAACATGTTCAACCCGAGCGTCATCGTCGTCGGCGGCGCCGTCGCCGCCGCGGGAGAACTCTTCCTCGCCGAAGTGCGCCACCGCGTGTACGAGCTGTCGCTCCCCCTCGCCACTCGTGACCTCTCGATCGTGACGAGCGTCAACGACCGGCGCGAGCCGCTGCGCGGCGGCGTCGACCTCGCGCGCGAGCAGCTGTTCGAGGCCACTTTTCCCCGGTGGTTCGCCGAGGGGCGCCCGACTCTCGCGGCGATCCGCGGCGAGGCCGCCTGACTCTCCGTCTCCGAGCCGGGCCTGCAGGACGCGTCGTCGTCCTACGACCGCAATGAGGGCGCATGCGGGGGCGGACTCCGCAGTTCCGTCGCAGCGAGGCCTTCCGTGTCACGGGCGCCCGCACCGGGCGCGGTGCCATCGGGCTCCCATCGCAGCAGGTCACCGGGCTGGCAGTCGAGAGCGCTGCACAGAGCGTCGAGCGTCGAGAAGCGCACCGCTTTCGCCCGGCCGTTCTTCAAGACAGCGACGTTAGCGGGCGTGATGTCGATCCGTTGCGCCAGCTCGCCCACGCTCATCTTGCGACGGGCGAGCATCACGTCGATGTCGATGACGATGGGCACGTCAGATCACGTCCCCGAGCTCACCGCGGAGGCTGACGATCTCCCCCTCGCTGGCGATCGCCTGCCGGAGGAGCCCACGCAGGACGACGACGAGCAGGCACGCACCACCCATGACGACCGCGGCGCCGCCGATGAGACCCACGACCCCGGGAGCGATCTCCCCCGGCGCCAGGATCATCGCAAGAGCCGCCAGGACGATGGCAACGGTCGCCACCGACCACGCGATCGTATCCACCTCGCGGAAGGACGACTCGGCGAACACCACCCCCCTCCGGGTCTTCGACAACAGGCGCCACACGCAGACCCCGCAGATCTGCAACGCGATCACGCCGATGGCCAGCAACCCGACGAAGACAGCGCGCAGAACCGGCGGCGCACCCTCGAGATCGCGATACACCGCCGGCAGGATGATCCCCTCGACGAGGATTGATCCCGCCAGCGCCACAGCGATGGCGGCCTGGGCTGCGCGGGTCGAGATGGCGTTCATTGCGGCTCCAATCGCCCGAGAAACGGTAAGAATCTATCGATTAACGATAGATTACACGAGGCGCCGTTGCGTGATCTCCGATTCGCTTCTTCCTGTTTGCGACATTAGTAGGTAGTTTTAGGACCTATGGTCCTGACCGCGCTGCGCGATGATGCGCTGCACACCCTCCCCGACGGGTACGCCCTTCGGCTGTCCCTGCCGTGGATCCGCTCGCTCCCCCTCGCCGGCCTGGTCGATCCCGCGGTGCGCATCGACGGGCACTCCACCCCCGCGACGGTGGTGCTCGGCGATCGCCGAGTCGACCCCGCCGATCTCGAGACCGAGACCCTGTGGTGGCACCTGCAGGACCGCGTCGCGCTTCACGTGACGGATGCCGGGAGCCCTGGCATCCACGAGGTGTCCGTGTCGTTCGGGCTCGAGGTCCCCTACCTCGAGGGCGGGCCCGATGGGCCCCTGCGTCTGCCCTTCTTCTTCACCCGCGCCCTGGACACGGAGACTCCGACGACCGGCGTCTCACGCGACGTCGGGAGCCTCGCGTGAGCGCGCTGCCCGCGGGGTGGACCCTGTCGGCCAGTGCGTTCAACCTCACGCCCGAGGTCGTGCGCGCCGAGCACACGGCGCCCGATCTCGCCCTCACCTTGGTCGAACGGGGCCTCGCCTCAGCGATCGAGGTGGAGCTGGGCCAGCTGTGGCGCGGCTACCCCGACGCCACGCTGGACGAAGCCCGAGCCCTCCGCGATCGCCTCGACGGCGTCGGCGGACGCGTGAGCATTGTCGGCATCAGCATCGACGAGTGGGACGGACATCGTCGTCGCACCGACGACGAGCGCCTCGCCTTCCTCGTGCCGCAGTTGCGCACGTCCGCCGCCCTCGGCGCGCACTGCGTGCGCATCCCCCTCGGTCAGGCCGGCGCGATCCTCGAGCGCACGCTGCCCCTGCTCGAGGAGCTCGACCTCGTCCTGTACGAGGAGGCACAGGGGCACCAGACGCCGGCCGCCGTGCCGGGGGCCTACGCGCTGCTCGCCGAGATCGACAGCCCCCGCATCCGTCTGCTGCTCGACATCAGCATGCTCATGCCCGCGCTGCCCGTGACCTACCTGGAGGAACTCGCGCGGGGCGGCGTGGATGACACCCTGGTCGCACTCCTCACCGACCACTGGCGCGAGCCGGAGACGCACGGGGCGGTCATCGACTACCTGCGCGCCGGGAAGGTGCCCGGTCCGGTGCACACGCTCTACATGAACCTGCTCGTGCGGTTCGGGCGCTCCGACATCGCCGACGTGACATCCGTCCTGCCCCTCCTGGGCGCGGTGCACCTGAAGTTCTGGGATCTCGATGATTCCGACGACCGACTTTCCGACCCCCTTCGCGACGTGGGCACCGCCCTCGCCGCGACGGGCTTCACCGGCACGCTCTGCAGCGAGTGGGGCGGCCAGGAGTGGCTCGACGACGACCCGTGGGAGATGACCTCGCGTCATCTTGCGCTGGCCGCCGCTCTCCTCTCCGACCGTCCCCCATCCGCATCCCTTCAGAGAGCGAGCACCCCATGACCGACCGACCCCCCATCAAGTGGAGTTACATGGACCACTGGCGGGCCCAAGGTCCCGCCGGACCCTACGACCAATGGCAGTCGCGGCTGGCGATGAAGCGGTTCCTGCAGCAGGTGGCCGCCGTCGGCTTCGACGCGATCGACACCTTCGACTTCCGCATCTGGCAGATCTTCGAGCAGTACGGGTCGGTGGCCAACTACCAGGAGTTCGTGCAGGAGCAGGGCCTCGAGCGCATCGTCAACACCTTCCACGGCGTGTACTACACCCCCGACCGCTACGCGCCGGAGGTCCCGGCGACGCACGCGACGATCCTCGAGGACTTCCAGCGGACGATGGACATGTGGTCCGGCATCCAGCTCGACAACATCATCGTGATGCCCGGATCCCGCTACTTCGACGAGGCCGGCGTGCCCGATGACGGGCTCAAGCACGCGGCCGACATCTGGGGGAAGGTCGGCGAACTCACGCAGCAGTACGGCGTCAACCTCACGTGCCACCACGAGTTCTACGCCGGCATCCGCACGCGCGACCAGATCGACCGCTTCTACTCGTACGCCGACCCGCGCTACGTGAAGTTCTTCGTCGACACCGCGCAGCACTGCATCGCCGACGTCGACCCCGTCGACGTGTACGAGAAGCACCACGAGCGCGTGACGGGCTTCCACTTCAAGGACACCCGCTTCAAGGACACCAACGAGGACTACCGAATGTTCCCGGATGCCGAGGTGTCGGCGAAGACCACCGAGAAGTGGTTCTACGAGATGGGCACCGACGAGGGGCTCGTCGACTTCGAGGCGATGATGCGCTCGGTCCGCGACAACGGGTACACCGGCTGGATCAGTGTCGAGCACGACAAGGCAGACAAGCTCGGCGGCGACTACGCCGAGAGCACCGCAATCGCCCGCTGGTACGCCAAGAACGTGCTGGACGGCATCTACAACGAGGCGGTGGCGCGATGAGCGACGTGCGCTGGGCCTACGCGATCAACCAGTGGGACACCAACATCGACTCGTTCGTGCGCAAGCGCGAGCACGAGCGGGCCTTCAAGACCGCGTCGATCAGCGGTTTCTCGGGCGTCGAACTCACCGCGGTGAGCTTCGGCGCGTGGGAGCCGCTCGGGACGCCGCAGCAGATCGCCGATCTGTACGGCTCGGTCGAGAAGTTCGGAGAGTTCCTGGCCTCGTGCGCCATCGACGCCGTGAGCAGCTACGTCTACGACCCGGCAGTCGGGTTCGAGGTCGAGATGGGTCGCGGGCCCGACCCGCTGGATCCCGCGTCGGTCGGCGAGATCACCCGCACCGCGCGGTGGTTCGCGGATGCTCTCCGCCGCCTCGGCGGGAGCGTGCTCGTCGTGCGCGCGGCACCGTCGGCGTGGCAGACGGGGGTGCTCACCGACGAGCAGATCGGCGTGCTCGCCGACCTGTGGAACACGGTCGGCGAGGCGATCGCGGCCGACGGCATCGCCCTGGGCCTGCACGTCGACTTCCTCTCCGCGCTGCGCCTGGGCGATGGCATCCATCGCCTGCTCGCCGCCACGGACCCGGGGAAGGTCGGCCTCGCGATCGACACCGCCGAGTACGCCATCTCGGGCATCGACCCCGTCGCGTTCTACCGTCAGTACGCGGATCGGGTCGTCCATGTGCAGCTGAAGGACGCGCGCGAGACCGTGGACGACGCCGAGGCGTCGACGCCGCACGCGGAGCAGTTCATCCGCACCGAAGGTGGGGCGCGCAAGATCCTGCGCTGGTTCTACGAGCCGAGCGACGAGCGCGCCCTGGTCGACTTCGAGGGCTTCGTGGGCGCGCTCGCCGAGCACGGTTACCGCGGCTGGATCGTCGTCGAGTCCGACCAGAGCCCGCACCCCGCCGAGAGCACGATGGTCGCCGGGTGGTACGTGCAGAAGGTGCTGCAGCCGCTGCTGGGGTGAGGCCCGCTCGCGTGGGGGGTCGTGGGGGCTGCCGGCTCTCGACCCCTCACGCGAGGATTCGAGCTCGGGGTCGCGCGGCATCCTCTCCTCCCCATCACGTCGTCGCCCCGAGTTGTCCACGGGAGGCCCTCGCGGCGGGCGTGAATGTCGGAGGTCGTCGCTAGCATGCACACATGTCTTCTCCAGAGCCCTCGGCGACACCGGAAGACGGGGCCGATGCCCTGTCCGCGGTGCTGATCGAGGTGCTCGCGGCGGACTCCGGTGTCGCCGCCGCCGAAGCGCGGCGCACCCGGGCGCTGGCCCGTGCGGGGCACGTGGCGCTGCGAGAGATGGCGGGCCAGCGGGCTTCGTCTCGCATGGCGGAGCTGGCGATGCGCGAGGTGGCGTCCGAGCTCGCCGCGGCGACACACCTGTCGGATCGCACCGTGCAGGCGCAGATCTCTCGCGCCATGGTCCTCACCGACCACCTCCCGGTGACCCTCGACGCCTGGGAGGCGGGGCAGCTTTCGCGCATGCATGTGCACGCGATCATGGATGCCGCGACGGCGGTGCCGGTGGAGCGGCGGGCCGAGTTCGACCTGCTCGCCGTCGCCACCGCCGAGGGGCTGAGCCCGGGCCGGCTGCGCTCTCGACTCGCGATGCTGGCCGAGCGCGTACAGCCGACGACCCTGACCGAGCGGCACCGGGCGGGGCGAGCGAGCCGCGGGGTGCGGGTGGTGGCCGGCGAGAACGGCATGTCCGACCTCATCGCCACGCTTCCCACCGTGCTCGCGGTCGCGGTGCACGATCGACTCACTCAGCAAGCTCGGGCGATCATCGACGCCCGTGATGATCGGCCGGCTACGGCCGAGACCGACGCCCGTGGGGGCGGTGACGGCCCGATTCTGTCGGCAGTGGACGGGCCCGCCGCCTCGCCCGCTGTTCCCGTGGAACCCGACACGCGCACGATGGATCACGTGCGGGCCGACGTGTTGGCAGACCTGCTGCTGACCGCCGCTCCCGATGCCGACCCCACCCGCGCCGATGACGGCGCGGGGACGCTCGGCGCGATCCGCGCGCGGGTCCAGGTCGTCGTTCCCGCGCTGACGATGCTCCGGCCGGGGAGCGAGAACGTGAACCCCGCGGAGCTCGTCGGCCACGGCCCCATCGACGCCGACACCGCCCGCCGGCTCGCGCAGACGACGCGCGTTCCGTGGGACCGGGTCATCACTCACCCCGTGACCGGCGCGGTCTTGCACACGGACACGTATCAGCGCACGACGGCGATCGACCGGTACCTTCGCGCGCGAGACCGGCACTGTCGGTGGCCCGGCTGCACCGTTCCCGCCATTCGCTGCGAGATCGACCACAACCACGACTGGGCTCGGGGCGGACCAACGGACGTGTGCAACCTGAGCTGTTTTTGCCCGAGGCACCACACGCAGAAGCAGTTCACGAGATGGAGGGTTCGGCAACTCGACGGCGGGGTGATGGAGTTCACCTCGCCCACCGGTCGGGTCTACACCGACTCCCCGCAGCCCTACCCACCCGGTGTCCGCTTCACCGAGGCGCCCGCCGAGTCGCCGCCACGCCCTTTGCCGCCACCGGTCGAGCACGACCCCGCGC
This sequence comes from Microbacterium canaveralium, assembly GCF_047238045.1. Lineage (NCBI taxonomy): Bacteria > Bacillati > Actinomycetota > Actinomycetes > Micrococcales > Microbacteriaceae > Microbacterium > Microbacterium canaveralium. The sequence continues at coordinate 3,272,133 of NZ_JBDFMA010000003.1, forward strand.
CCTTCTGATCCCGCGCGCTTCTGACACCGCGCCCTTCTGACACCGCGCCCTGCTCAGGGGTGCAGCGCCCGGCGGGACGCCGTTAGCACAGCACTCTCCCGCGCGCCGCCCCCTCGGGCAGCGACGCGAGTCGTGGAACCGTGCGCTCATGGCATCCCCTCTCACCCCACTTCGTGACGACTCCCTCTCGCTCCTGGTCCGCGGCTACGACTTCGGCGCTCATCTCTGGCGGCGGGCCGAGAAGGGCGCCCGCGCGGTGCCGTTCCGGCTGCTCGGGCGGCCGGCGCTGCTCGTCCGCGGCGAGGAGGGCGTCCGGCTGTTCTACGACGAGTCGAAGACCCGCCGCCACGGCGCGATGCCGATGTTCATCCAGGGCTCGCTGTTCGGGCACGGCTCGGTGCACAGCCTCGACGGCGAAGACCACCGGCATCGCAAGGCGACGTTCGTCGACGTGCTGTACGACGACGCCGAGGTCGACCGCCTTCTGCCCGAGCTGGAGCGCGAATGGGGCGACGAGGTCCGCGCGTGGGTCGCGGGCGGACAGCAGACCGCGTACGACGCGGCGGTGGGGGCGCTCGGCCGCGCGATCCTGCGGTGGGCTGCGATCCCGGGGACCCCAGCTGCGCAAACGCGCTGGGCGCGGCGCCAGGCGCAGATCGTCGATGGCTTCGGTGTGCCGTACTCGCCCGAGTACCTGTTGGCGCTGCTGAACCGGCGCTGGTCGGACCGGCACGCGGCGAAGCTCATCGAGGCCGCCCGCGAGCGGCGGCTGCACCCCGCCGAGGGCACCGCTCTGCACGCGTGGGCGCACCACCGTGATCGCGTCGGCGAGCTGCTCAGCGCGCGGCAAGCCGGGGTGGAGCTGCAGAACAGCTTCCGCCCGATGATCGCCGTCGCCCGGTTCGTCGCGTTCGCCGCGAAGGAACTCCACGATCGCCCCGAGTGGCGCGAGCGCATCGCCGCCGAGGTCGCCGAGCGGGGCCGGCTCGTCGGCGGGGAGCTGTCCACCATGTTCGCGCAGGAGATCCGCCGCACGGCACCGTTCGTGCCGATGCTGCCCGCCTGGGCCACCACCGACGTCGAGCTCGACGACCAGCGCGTGCCCGAGGGCGGCCGCGTGCTGCTCGACGTCCTCGGAACCGACACGGACGCGCGGGAGTGGCCTCGGGCTTCCGACTTCGACCCGGAACGCTTTCGCGGGGTCGAGGACTACGAAGCGCTCGCCGCGTTCGTCCCGCACGGCGGCGCCGACGTCGCCACCGGGCACCGCTGCCCGGGCGAGAAGCTCGCTATCGCCGGGCTCGCGACAGCCATCTCCGCCCTCAGCGACCCGCGGATACGCATCAGCGGCCGCGGCCTCGACGTGAACCGACGGCGGATGCCGACGAAGCCGCGTTCCGGCGGCCGGGTGCGTCGCGCCGACGCGCCGTCTGCCTGCCCGTTCCACCGATCAGGCGCGTGAGTCAACGCGGCAGCAACCCGGCGGCGCGGTAGATCGCGTCGACCGTGCGCATGGTGCCGACGGCGCGGAGGGCGTCGAGAATGCTGGGACCACCCGTGCTCAGCACATCGCGCACGTGCTCGAGTTGCCGGGCGTAGCTGTTCTCGGCCGGGTCGACCACGACCTCTCGCAGCACCACGCCGTCGGGCGAGGTCACCGTGAGGGTCGCGCCCCACTGCGGCACGATGACGCTCGTCGCCCGGAGCGACGCGGCGCTCCCGAAGACCCGCACCTCCATCGCACCGGCGTCGTCGCCGAGGAACGACGCCCGCACTGCGGCGGGGATGCCCCCGGGCAGCCGCAGTTCGGCATCGGTCTGCAGGTCGATGCGGGGATCGGCCTCGTACGTCCGCGCCGTCGCCGCCACGACCTCGGGCTCGCCGAACGCCGCTCGGAGCAAGTCGAGGGCGTAACAGCCGACGTCCATCACGGCCCCGCCCGCGAGGTCGCCGTCGAGGCGGATGTTGCCCGGCTCGACGACGAAGTGCGGGATGCTGAAGTCCACCTCCACCCGCCGCACGTCGCCGAGGACCCCCGACCCGATCGTGGCGAGAAGCTCCGCGATGAACGGATGAAGACGGTAGTGGAAGCCGACGAACGCGCGTCGGCCGCTGGCATCCGCCGTGTCCGCGATGGCAGCCGCGGTCGTCCCGTTCGCCGAGAGGGGCTTCTCGCACAGCACGTGCTTACCCGCCTGCAGGGCCCGCGTCGCCCACTCGGCGTGGACGATCGGCGGCAGCGCGAGATAAACCAGGTCGACCCGCGGGTCGGCCAGCACCGCGTCGTAATCGCCCCACGCCGGCACATCCAGCCGCTCGGCGAAAGCCCGCGCCCGCTCGGGGTCGCGCGCGCCGATGGCCACGACCTCGACGCCGTCGACCGTGCGCGACGGCTCGACCATGGCGCGTTCGGCGATGCCTCCGGCACCCAGGATGCCGACCCCGATCATGCCCGCGCCACCGAGAAACGCGGTTCCTCGCGAGACACGGCGAGACGCGCAGTGTCTCGCAACGGATCGCGTTTATCGACGCCCACGGACGGCATCACGCCTCGCCGTTGTAGTACGGCCAGGGGTTGATGCGTCGGTCGCCACGGCGGTCCGGACCAGTCAACGTCACCTCGCCGGTCGCGGCCCATTCGACGCCGCGCGGGAACATGCGGATGAACTCGATCCGCCGGAACGTGTCGATGTCGTGCCCGATCGTGATCGTGAACGACCGACCCGCGCCGTACTCGTTGATCCACGCGAGCGGTTGGTCGGTGTTGATGCCCGGCAGCGCCGCAATGCCCTCCGGCGGGATGTCGACGGGGTAGTGCGACATGGGCCAGACGGGCGCCTTCTCGTACGCCTCGAGGTCGTCGAACGTCGTGAGCAGCACCTGGGCGCCCTCGTACATCTGAACGCCGACGAGGATGTCGTCGCCGGTGACGGTCCACGTCTCGTTGATGCCCTCGGTGATCGGATGCCGGGGCTCGGTGGTCCGCAACAGCGCCTCGCCCCACGGGCGGGGACGCAGACCCGTCTCCCACGCGCTGAGCTTGGCGCCGCGCATGACGTTGTACTCCTCGGGGTAGCCCCAGCGGTCCTCCTGCGCGGCGGAGCCATGGAACCACACGATGCCCTTGCCCTCGTCGTGGACGAACCGCAGGATCGCGGCATCCGTCTCCGCCCCGAAGCCGGTCGCGATGTCGTGGTATCCGTCGCGACCCTCGAACACCACGATCAGCACGTCGTACTTGTCGATGACACTCGCCGGCAGCCCGCGCGGGTCCTCGACGACGCGGACCTTGAAGCGTCCGGTGTCCTCCAGGAGCGTCGTGATCCACTGGTTGTGCAGCCGGAAGCTGCGGTGGGCGTTGTCGTGCTCGACGGTCATGTGCCCCGAGAGGATGAGCACGTTCAGGACGTCCGTCATGTCAGTCCTTCCGAGAGAACGCCGCGTCGAAGAGCTGGTGCGGCGGGGTGATCTGGGCGAGCTTGCGGACGAAGGCGAGAGCCTCGGGGCCGCCGACGAGACGGTCCATGCCGGCGTCCTCCCACTCCACGCTCGTGGGACCGTCGTAGCCGATCGCGTTGAGCGCGCGGAACAGAGGCTCCCACGGCACGGCGCCGTGGCCGGTGGACACGAACGTCCACCCGCGGCGCGGGTTGTCCCACGACAGGTGCGACCCGAGGACGCCGTTGCGGCCGTCGAGGTTGGTCACCGATTCCTTGCAGTGCACGTGGAAGATGTGGTCGGCGAAGTCCAGGACGAACGCGACCGAATCCAGCTGCTGCCACACGAAGTGCGACGGATCGAAGTTGAAGCCGAAGCTGTCGCGATGACCGATGGCCTCGAGCGTCTTCTTCGCGGTCCAGTAGTCGTACGCGATCTCGGACGGGTGCACCTCGAGCGCGAAACGCACGCCGACCTCGTCGAAGACATCGAGGATCGGGTTCCACCGTTCGGCGAAGTCGCGGTAGCCCGCCTCGATCATCGCCTCGGATGCCGGCGGGAACATCGCGACGTACTTCCAGATGCTCGACCCGCTGAAGCCGGTGACGGTCGATACGCCGAGCTTTGCGGCGAACCGGGCCGTGTTCTTGAGGTCTTCCGCGGCGCGCTGCCGCACCCCTTCGGCATCCCCGTCGCCCCACACGCGCGAGGGCACGATGTCGTGGTGCCGCTCATCGATCGGGTCATCGCACACCGCCTGACCGACGAGGTGGTTCGCGATCGCCCACACCTTCAGGCCGTTGCGCTCGAGGATGTCGAGCCGCGACTGGACGTAGTCGGCGTCGTCCCAGCGGGAGACGTCGATGTGGTCGCCCCAACAGGCGATCTCGAGGCCGTCGTAGCCCCACTCGCCCGCGAGGCGTGCGACCTCTTCGAACGGCAGGTCGGCCCACTGGCCGGTGAACAGGGTGATCGGGCGTGCCATGACGAAACCTTTCAAGCAGGAAGGGAGGATGCGACGCTCGTCCACGCCGCGTCGGCGGAGGAGCTGCGCTCGACCGCGTCGAGCACCCGCTGCACGGCGAGGCCCTCCGCGAACGAGGGGTGGGGGTCGGTCCCGCCGCCGATCGCGTCGACGAGGTCGACGACCTGGTGGCTGAACCCGTGCTCGTAACCGAGCATGTGCCCCGCGGGCCACCATGCCGCCACATAGGGATGCACGGGCTCGGTGACGAGGATCTGCGTGAAGCCCTGGCGGCCTTCGGGCGCCGTGCGGTCGTAGAACTGCAGGCTGTTGAGGTCTTCCAGGTCGAACGCGAGCGCGCCGCGGTCGCCGGACACCTCGATCGTCAGGGCGTTCTTGCGGCCGGTCGCGAACCGCGTCGCCTCGAACGACGCCAGCGCGCCGTTCGACAGGCGCCCGGTGAAGATCGCGGCATCGTCGACGGTGACGTCGCCGACGCCCTCGCCGGCGGCGCCCGACAGCCCCGAACCGGAGGCCTGCAGCGGTCGCTGCTTCACGATCGTCTCGAGGGTGCCGGTGACGCTCTCGATGCCGAGACCCGTCACGAACTGGGTCATGTCGATGATGTGCGCGCCGATGTCGCCCAGCGCGCCCGATCCGGCGTGCTCCTTCTGCAGACGCCATGCGAGCGGCATCCGCGGGTCGACGAGCCAGTCCTGCCGGTACGCCGCGCGCACCTGCTGGACGGTACCGACGGCACCCTCGGCGATCATGTCGCGCAGCAGCGTCACCGCCGGCACGCGACGGTACGTGAATCCGACCATCGACCGGATGCCGCGCGCCCGCGCCCGCTCCGCCGCCGCGGCCATCTCCTCGGCCTCGGCGACGGTGTTCGCCAACGGCTTCTCGCACAGCACGTGCTTGCCCGCCTCGAGCGCCGCGATCGCGATCTCGGCGTGCGAATCACCCGGGGTGACGATGTCGACGATGTCGATGTCGTCGCGCGCGATGACCCCGCGCCAGTCGGTGGCCGAGTCCGCCCAGCCCCACTTCGCGGCAGCGGATGCCACGGCATCCGCGTTCCGACCGACGACGACGCTCATCTCCACCGGGCGCGCCAGGTCGAACATCCGCGGCGCCTGCCGCCACCCGACCGAGTGCGCCGCCCCCATGAAGCCGTAGCCGATCATCGCCACGCGGAGGGGCTGGGCGGAGGTCATGCCAGCACCAGTTCGCGCTCGACGGGCACGCGGTTGGTGACGTAGCGGCCGGGACCGCCGTCGGCGCCCGGCATGATCTGCATGTAGAGCAGACGCATCGTCAGGACGACCTCGACGGTGACCGTCTCGCCCGCCGCGGGCGGGGTGTCGAGGTGGATCAGAACGTCGGGTCGGTCGGCGACGAACCACAGGGTGTCGGACTGCTCGGGCAGCTCCTCGACGCGGTATTCGCGGCCTTCGAGTGAGAAGCGCAGGTCCTCCGTCGGGACCTCGACACCGTTCACCGTGGCGGCGACGCCATCCACGGCCGACAGCCAGAGGCTGCGATACCACGGCAGTTGGAGCGATACGGCGAGCCCGTCGTCGGTGCGACGGACGTCCTTCTCGGCGAAGAGGGAATTGTGAGTGGCCACGGTGGCTCCTAGGCGAAGGTGTCGACGAAGTGCTCGTGCGCGACCGGCGGAACGGGCTCGAGCTTCTGCGTCGTCTCGGGGCTGTAGGGGTGGTTCTTCGACGGCACCGGCTCGTCGGCCGGGGGCATGAAGACGGGCTTGCCGTCGTCGCCGAAGTACATGAGGTCGAGGTCGAACGCGCCCTGGTTCTTCAGGCCGAAGCTCACCCAGTTCTCCTCGAAGGGGGCGCGGGCCAGCTCGTAGCAGCGGAACTTCCAGAACTTCCACTCGCCGTCCTGCTTGAGGAAGTCGATGGCGTACTTGCACCACACCCAGTGGGCCCAGACCTTCTTGCCGAGCACCTCGTCGGGCGAGTACATGTCGGGGAACGCCTCGGCCACGGTCGGGTCGGTCAGGCCCGACTCGGTGCCGGCCATCATCCAGACGCCCTTGGCGGTCTTGCCGTCGGCGGCGACCTCGATCACGGGCGTGTTCGTGGCGTGGAGGATCAGCTTGCCCTCGGGGTGGGGGCGACCGCGGTGGTAATCGGTGACGCTCTGCCACGTCGTGTACTGACCGGCGTTGGTGTACCGGGCGCGGATGCCCTCGGTGCCCTCGTTCACCCACATCGGGATGATCTGCTCGTCCTCGAACGCGTTGTGCAGGTACATGTAGCGGTTGAACAGGTTCTCGACCTGTCCGCGGTCCTCGGCGCGCTGCGCGAGGGCCTGGGCGGCCTCGACCTGCTCGCGCAGACGCGAGACTTCGGCGACGAGGTCCGAGATGGATGCCTCGGTGGTGGTGTTCGACACGGGTACTCCTTCGTGATGCGGGTGTCAGGCCGGCTGGCGCGCGGCGACGGACTCTTCGATGGCGGTGCGCATGAGCGCGTGCTGCTTCTTCACGAGGTCGATGGGGTCGCTCTCGCCGAGGTCGCTGAAGGCGTGACCCTCCCACTCGCTCGAGAGGTAGCCCTGGTATCCGCCCTCGACGAACTGCTTCACGATGCGCGGGATGTCCATGGCGGGCTCCTGCCCGTCGGCGCCGATGTCGTAGAACTTCGCGTGGACGTGGAAGATCTGCGGCATGATGTCGAGCCACTCCTCCGGCGGCACGAGCCCGTGCATGTTGAACGCGAGGCGCGTGAACGGTCCGAAGCGCAGGGGGTCGACACCCTCGCCCGAGAGGTAGTCCTCGAACTTCTGGTTGCGCACGTGCATGGGCGTCGGCTCGTGCCAGATCTCCTCCATGACGGGGAAGTGCTTTTCGTCCATGCCCATCTGGCCGAGCGTGCGCAGCAACGTCGGGGAGAGGGAGTGCATGGTCGAGGAGAAGTCGGCGGTGAAGCCGAGGCGGTCGGACTGCAGCTCGTCGTACATCTCGCGGATCTGCAGCACGTGCGGGTCGTTCGGACCCGACGGGGCGTGGATCTCATACCCGAGCTTCTGGTCGTACTTCTCGGCGAGCGGGAGGAGGCTGCGCAGCAGATCCTTGCCGTGCGAGCGGATGACGACTTTCTTGAAGCCGAGCGTGTGCGCGGCCTTCAGCTGCCGGGCGAGGAAGTCGTGCTCCTCATCGGGCGTCATGTCGCGGTCCTTGCGGCGACCCATGTCGAGGTTGGTACCGACCGCGCTGGCCTCGAGGCCGTACTTCTCGAGCGAGTCGAACCACAGCTTCACGAAGTCGTCATCGACGTCGGGGTACGACCGCAGCAGCTGCGCGAAGTTGAACTCCACGCCCGGTCCGATGCCCTGGTCGTGCACCTCGCGGATTAGCGTCTCGGGCGTGTACAGCCCCGCGGCGAACTCGCTCGTCATCGAATACAGGGTGGTCCCGAGCGTGATGCCGGTCCCGGCGATGCCGTCACTCATGGCGGGTGTCCTTTCAGGCGCGCACGGCGTGCGCGAGGTGGGTGTCCAAGACGCGCCGAGCCTCGGCGGCATCCGTGATCATGCGCGAGCCAGCGGCCTCGGCGGCCGTGCGCTGGATCGCCTGCTCGGCGCGGATGATCTCGAACGGGCTCTGCCAGTGGTTCCAGTGCCAGCCCTCGTACTCGCTCGACACGGCACCGCTGTAGCCGTTGTCGACGAGCAGCGTGATGAGATCGGCGACGGGCACCGAGGGTTCTTGACCGTTCTCGTCGATCCCGAAGAACTTGCCGTGCACGTGGCGCACCCAGGGCATGATCTCGAGCCAGTCGTCGACCCGGGCCGGGCCGAAGAGTCCGGTGCCGTTGATGCCGAAGTCGATACCGAGGTCGGGGCGGCCGAACTGGTGCGAGAGCCCGATGAACCGGCCGAAGCGCTGACCGTGGTCGGCCTGGTCGGCGGGCGGACCCTGCTCGTAGTACTCGTCCCAGAGGGCGACGACGGCCGCGAGCAGCTCCTCGGACGCGCCGCGGCGGCGGTACGCCTCGAGGAGCGACGGCGCGAAGCCGGTCACCGTGGCGCCCCAGTCCATCGTGAAGCCGAGGAAGGGCGAGCCGACCTTCTCGTAGCGGTCGCGGAGGGCGAGGATGCGCGGGTGCGAGGCGTACTGGTCGGCGTGGACCTCGAGCGCGAGCGTGACGCCGTACTCCTCGGCGATGGGGGCGAGCGCCTCCATCGAGTCGGGGGTCAGCGAGATCTGCACGCGCGCGATCGGGAAGCCGAGCTTTGCCGCCGCCGCGATCTGCTTGCGCATGTACGCGATGAGCTCGTCCTGGTCCATGAGCTTGTCGGGACGCAGACCGATGTCGGCGTTGACCGCGAGCGACGTACGGACGAGGCCGACCTCGTCGATCAGGTCGGAGAAGCGGCCGGCGAAGTGGTCGTCGATCTCGGGGAATCCGCGGAAGCTCGAGAACCCGATGATCTCCAGGCCCGGCCCGAAGCCCTCGGCCGCGGTCTTGCGGATGAGCTGGTCGAGGTCGTACTCGCGTCCGTGGAACGCGCGGGTGAAGCTGTACAGCGTGACGCCCTGGAGGGGCGTGCCCTTCTGCGCGGTCATGCGAGGGCCTCCTCGGCAGTGCGGACGGACATCGTCTTCGTGTCGTGCTCCTCGATGTGGAGCACCTGGTCGTCGGCGATGATGATGTACGGGATGTAGAGCTCGAGATCGACGCGCACGTCGTGCTCGCCTTCCGCGGCCAGCGCCAGGTCGCCCGAGAGCACGGCCGAGTCGGTGGGGAACCACCACTCCCGGGTGTTCGTCTTCATCTCGGCGAAGGTGAACTCCTCACCGTTCATCTGCCAGCGCAGCGACTCGGCCGGAGCCTCGACGCCGTCGATCGTGAGCTTCGCCGCCGAGATGCAGGATGCCGGGAGCGCCCGGTACCAGGGCAGGCGGACTTCGACCGCCGCGCGTCCGTCGTGGGCGCTCAGCGTGCCCTGTTCGATGATGCGATCCGGGATCACCGGGACCTCCTCGTCGGTGCGACCGAAGCCGCAGACTTCTTTGTCTTGATTTCTACAGTCTATTGTCGGATTCCTGCATAAGCAAGGAATCAGACGAGGGATGCCGCGATCCCGCGGGCCCCGCGGACGGCCAGCGCCACGGACGTCAGCGTCGGATTGCACGCGGTCGCGGTGGGGATGACGCCGTTGCCCGCGACGAACAGCCCCGGCACGCCCCAGACCTGGCTGCCGGTGTCGCACACGCTCGTCCCGTCGTCAGCGACACCCATGCGCGTCGAGCCCTGGTAGTGCAGCGACGACCCGAGCGGGAGCGTGAACGGGCGGTCACCGACCGGGTCGCCGATCGCGTCGGCCAGCCGCGTGATCTCTTCGCGTGCCCGTTCGATCACCTCCCGATCACGATCGGAGAGGGTGTAGTGGATGCGGGGAGCCGGCATCCCGTATCCGTCGAGGTGCTCGTCGTCGAACTCGACCCGGTCGTCGGACTGCAGGTCCTTCGCGCAGAACAGCCCGAGACCGACGATCGACCCGGGGATGACAGGGTCGTCATCGGCAAGCGCGATGGGCGAGGCGTCGAGCTGCATGATCTGCCCGTGGAACGGGACGGCGTCGGTGAACGGAACCCAGCTGACGCCGCTGTACTCGGCGAGCCCCGTCGTCGGAGCGTCGTCCCCGAGGGGTGCGACGTCACGCAGCCGCGACGCGTACACCACCTGGGCCTGGTCGTTGAGGTAGCGGCCGAGGGCGGCGGGGCGCACGCCCGATGCCCACAGCAGCTGCGGCGTGCGCAGTGCGTCGGCGGCCACGACGACCGCCCGCGCCGCGATCTCGTGCTCCTGGCCCGACCGCAGGTCGCGCACGACGACGCCCGCCGCGCGCCCGTCGGCGAGCACCACGGAGGTCACGAGCGACTCGTCGATCAGCGAGAAGTTCGGGTTCTCGCGCGTGACGTCGCCGAGAACCACGTCCGACCCCGACCAGACGAGGCGCCCGTCGTCGCGTCGGTGCACGGCCAGCGGCATCCGCTGCACCTTCGTCGCCTCCGTGCGGTCGGCGTCCACCGCGGCCGCCAGGCGTTCGCGGACGATCCCCCCGAACGGGGCGGAGTCGAACGCGTTCCGCGTGACTCCGAGCAGACGCTCGGCCTCGAGGAGGAGTTCGTCCATGTCGGGGAGGAAGTCGATGCGCTCGCTCTCGTTCGGCCACGGGCACGCGCCGGTCCAGTGCGCGGCCATGCCGCCGACGTTGCTCGACATCGCCACGACCGGCAGGCCGTCCTCGCCGTCGAAGGCGTAGCCCTCGTCGAGCAGGAACGTTCCGGGGCGTGCGCCGCGCACCCCCGCTTTGGCCTCACCCGGGCTCGCGACCTTGGTCCCGCGCTCCCCCGGCCCCTCCGACGCGGCCTGCGCGCGAACGCGCTCGGCGGGGTCGGCGATGTTCTTCACGTGGGCGCCGGGCGGATCCGACACGGTCGGGCCCACCTCGAACATGGCGATCGAGAGGCCGGGTGCACGCTCCGACAGCACGCGCGCGTAGGCCGCCCCGGTCGGACCGCTGCCGACGATGACGACATCGACGGATGCCGGGTACTCCCGCGCGCTCATGCCGCGCCCGCGATCTGGACGACGTGGGCGACGGATGCCTCCGACGCGGTGGTCGGGTAGTACTCCAGGCCGACCGGCCCGTCGTAGCCGCTCCCGCGCAGCAGGCGGAAACGCTCGGCCCAGTCGAGGTCGCCCGTACCCGGCTCACCGCGACCCGGGGCGTCGGCGAGCTGCACGTACCTGATGAGGTCGCCGGCGTTCGCGAGCTCCGCCTCCATGTCCTCCCCCTCGACGGCCGAGTGGTAGATGTCGTAGAGGACACCGAACTGCGGGGAATCCACGCCGCGCGCGACGTAGACGGCCTCCGACGTGCGGTCGAGCAGGGAACCCGGGTGGTCCACGCGGACGTTCACGGGCTCCAGGACAAGGGTGACGCCCGAGCCGGCGATCTGGGCGATCGCCTTCTGGTAGATCTCGATGAGCTTGTCGAGCTGCACCTGACGCTTCCACCCGCCGAAGCCCGTGCCGCTGCCGACGACGATGCGGGGGCAGCCGAGGTCCTGCGCGATCGCGACGCCCTCGTCGAGCTTGCGGTAGAACTCCAAGTGGTCCCACGGCGGGATCATGAACTGCGTGCGGGGCTCGGCCAGCTGAGCCGTGAGCTGCGTGCCGGTCTCTTCGAGCGCGGCCTTGAGGGCCGGGAGGTCCTTCGGCGTCGCCGGAGCGTCCGCGCCGGTCGGACCCCACATCTCCACGGCGTCGAAGCCCGCGGCGGCCGCCGCGCGTACACGGTCGTGGTAGTCGCCGGCCTCGGTGAAGAGGAGTTCGATGTTGGGAGCGAGCTGGTACATGGGGGTCCTTTCGTTGTGCGGGCGCGACGACCGATGGATGCCGGGTGTCCTGGCATCCATCGGGGACGCGTCTCAGCCCTTGAGGCCGCCGGCGAAGCCCTGGATGAAGCGCTTCTGGGCGAAGAGGTAGAAGGCGAGGATCGGCACCATCGAGACGATGACGATCGCGAAGATCTGGTTCCAGGCCGACACGAGGGAGCCGATGTAGTAGTACATGGCGACCGGGAGCGTCTGGTTGGCCGAGCCGCCCAGGAAGATCAGCGACGTGAAGAAGTCGTTCCACACGATGAGGCCGGCGAGGATCGCGACGGTGCCGGTGGCCGGCGACATCAGAGGGAGAACGATGCGGAAGAAGATCTGCGTGCGGCTGGCCCCGTCGATGGTCGCGGCCTCCTCGTATTCGGTTCCGAGGCCCCGGAAGAACCCGGCGTAGAGGAAGATCGCGAGCGGCGGCAGCATCCCGGTGTAGAGGATGATCATGCCCCACGCCGAACCGGTGAGCCCGAGCGATCGAGCCCCGATGTACAGCGGCACCGTGCCGAGCTGCGTGGGCAGCACGATCGCGACGAGGAAGAGGTAGTACACCGCGCGGCTCCAGCGGCGGGTGCTGCGGGCGATGACGTAGCCGGTGAGCGATCCGAGCAGCACCATCAGCACGATGCTGCCGGCGGTGATCACGATGCTGTTGACCAGGCCCAGGACGACGTTCGAATTGCCGGTCGCGGTCAGCACTTTCACGAAGTTCCCGAAGTCCGGAGCCGCCGGGGGCGCCAGCGTCGACGACGTGATCACCTCACGGTCGGACTTCAGCGCCGTCGTGATGAGGAAGTAGAACGGCAGGAGGAACACCAGCGCCAGCAGCCAGAAGCCGAATTCGCGGAGCGCCGTGAGCTTGGTGTAGCGGAACATGTCAGGACTCCTCGGAGCGGCCGGCGGTCACGCGCTGCTGCACGACGGCGAAGACCAGGATGATGAGGGTGAGCAGGAGCGCGAGCGCTGCGCCGTAGCCGAAGTTGCCGAGGGCGAAGGACTGCTTGTACACCTGGGTGGCCAGGGTCTCGGTGGCCGCGGCGGGTCCGCCGCCGGTGAGGGCCATGATCTGGTCGAAGACCCGCAGCCCGTTGACCAGGCCCAGTGTCGTGGCGATCGCCACCGCGGGACGGATGGAGGGCAGCGTCACATGCCAGAAGCGCTGCCAGAGGTTCGCTCCGTCGATGGCGGCGGCCTCCTCGATCTCGACCGGCACGGCGGCGAGGCCCGCCATGTAGATGACCATCGCGAAGCCGATGTTCTGCCACACCAGCACGACGAGGACGGTCCAGATCGCCCAGGTCGGGTCGGCCACCCAGGCTCGGGCGATGTTGCCGAGACCCACCCCCCGCAGCGCGAGGTTGAGCGGACCGTTGTAGTCGAAGATGAACTTCCAGATGTACGAGGTGGCCAGGGGGCTCAGCACCACCGGCATGAAGAAGAGGGTCCGCAGGACGTAGCGGGACTTCAGGCCGCGGTTGAGGCCGAGGGCGAAGGCCAGACCCAGGATGTTGCTGAGGATCACCGAGCCGAAGGCCAGGAACAGCGTGTTCCCCAGGGCACCGAGCTTGGTGGGGTCCTGGAAGATCTTGACGAAGTTGTCAAGGCCGATGAGCTCGAAGGCACCGATACCGGTCCAGTTGGTGAAGGCGAAGAACCCGCCGATGCTCGTGGCGACGTAGTGGATGCCGATGACGAAGAGGATGCCGGGGAGGGCCCACCACCAGTATCCGAACTTCAGCAGTCCGGGCCGTCGCGGAGCCGGGGCCCGGCGCCGTCCACGGCGCGGCAGGACCACCCGCTCGGTCTCGGTCCGAGCCGCATCGCTCGGTCGAAGGGTTGTGCTCATGACGTCCTCGTCTCCGTGGGGATGGGTGCGGCTCCGCCGCCCGGGACCTCTCGGGGTCCCGGGCGGCGGAGGAGGTCAGTTGCCCCAGGCGGCGTCCATGCTCTGGAGCACCTGGTCGATGGTCGTCTGACCGGTCAGCAGTCCCTGTCCGCCGACCTGCAGCGCCTCGTAGACCGAGGGGTTGGGCCAGATGTTGTTCGGCAGCGGCGTGTACTGCTTGTTCTTCAGCAGATCGGCCACGGGCGCGTAGATCGTGCCGGTGAGGTCGAGCTTGTCGAAGGCCGACACGGGCAGCTCGCCGGAGAGCTCGTAGTAGCGCTGCTGCTGATCGGGCTCCGCCATCCACTCGAGGAAGTCCTGCGCGGCCTCCTTGTTCTTGGCCTTGGCGTTGATCGACAGCGTGTAGTTGGAGCTCCCGAGCACCATCGGCTTGCCGCTCTTGGCGGGGAAGGGCTCGACGGCGAACTCGGCCTCAGCGGGCGCGGCCTTGGAGATCTCGACCGCGGCACCCGACGGGATGAAGCTGCCCACCGAGGTTCCCTGGGCGAGGCCGTTCGTGATGGCGTCGAAGCCGCCGCCCTCGGCGCCGGGCTGGAAGCAGCCGGCGTCCTTCAGGTCGATGAACGTCTGGAGGGTGTCCTTCCAGCCCTGGCTCTCGGCGAAGGTGACCTTGCCGTCGGCGCGCTGCTGGTTCCAGTCGGGCGTTGCCGAGTACACGCGGGTCGCCGAGATGCCCTGGATGGTCAGACCGACGTTCGGGCCGGCGGCACCGGCGAGGGCGAGGAGCGACGCACCCTGGCCCTGCAGCGACGAGCACGCCGCGGTCAACTCGCTCATGGTGGTCGGGAAGTCGGTCAGGCCCTTCATCTTCGCCGTACCGAGGCTCGCGACGACCGCGCCGATCGTGAAGTCGAGGGGCTGGCCGTAGACCTTGTCGTCGACGGTGTAGACCGACTCGCTGCCGGGGATGATGAGGCTCTTCGCGGTGTCACCGAGGGGCTCGAGGAATCCGGCCTCCGCGAGCGGGATGATGCCGCGGGCGTCGCCCGACCCCGGAGTGGTCTGGATGACGTCGGAGGCGTTCCCGGCCTGCAGCTGCGTGCGGATCGTCTCGCCGTACTTGTCGTTCGGCGTGGGGTTGGTGGTGATGGTCACACCCTCGTGCTGCTCCTGGTACTCCTTGGCGAGGGTTTCGTACGGGCTCTCGAGGTTGTTGGAGGTCGCGAACGTGAAGGTGAACGACTTCCCGTCCCCCGAACCGGAGTCGCCGGAGGTGGAGCCGGAGCATCCGGCGAGGACGAGGGCTGCTGCAGTGGGAAGAGCGAAAAGACCAACGAGCCGCGTGACGCGACGGCGGGATTGGGTCATGGCCAGCCTTTCTGACGACGTTGTCGGCGGCCCCTTCGGTGGAGCGCCTGTGCTGTGTTCCTCAGTATCAAGTGGATGCGCCGAAAAAGCACATAAGTCTTGCGGATAGAGCACATAAGACCCGCCGGAGCGATGGCATCCATCCCCGCGATGCGAGGGGTGCGGCGCATAGACCCCGTGGATACACTGGCGGGACGCATATCCGAGCGAAGGATCACATCGTGGTGACCGATCATGCGACGCTGTCGCGCCTCGACCTCAACCTGCTCATCGCGCTGGACGCGCTGCTCACCGAGCGCAGCGTCACACGCGCGGCCGACCGGCTCCACCTCAGTCAGCCGGCGTTGAGCGCCTCGCTCGCTCGGCTGCGCACGCACTTCAACGACCAGATCCTCGCCCGACGCGGGAACACGTACGAGCTCACGCCGTTCGCGGTGCGCCTGACCGATCACACGAGCACGGCCCTCGAGGCCGCCCGCCGGGTTTTCGAGAGCCAGGCGTCGTGGTCGCCCGCCGAGTCCACGCGCGAATTCTCCATCTACGGCTCCGACTACGGATTCGTCACCGTGGGCACCGTCGTCTCCCAGCTCGCCGCCGAACAGGCCCCCGGGGTGCGGTTCCGGTACATGTTGCACAACCCGGGCATCGTCGAGGATGCCGCCAACCGCCTGCGCTCCGCCGACGGCATGGTCATCCCGCACGGCCCGGTCTCGGAGCTGCCGTACCTCGATCTGTGGCAGGACGACTGGCTGGCGGTCGTCGCCGACGACAACGACGAGGTGGGCGAATCGCTCACGATGGAGAACCTCGCCGACATGCCGTGGGTCCTCACGTTCCAGTCGCGCTCGGCCTTCACCTCCGCGGCGCGTCAGATCCAGCAGCTCGGGGTCGAACCGCACATCGAAGTGGTCCTGGAGAGCTTCCTCTCGGTGGGCCACTTCGTCAGCGGCACCCGTCGCGTCGGGCTCGTGCAGTCGGCGCTCGCCCCGCACCTGCTGCGCATCGGCGGCATCCGCGTCGTGCCCCTGCCCTTCGCCGCCACGCCCATCGTGAGCGCCCTGTGGTGGCATCCCTCGCACAACCGCGATCCCGAACACGAGTGGATGCGGGGCCTCTTCGCCGAAGCCGGCCGCCGGATCGCCGCGGGGCACGCGCCGCACTGAACAGCTGCTTCGCATCAGCGATCGTGATGGACGGCATCGGGATGCCACGGCTCCCATCGGTGCTCATCCCCGGTGTCCGAGCGCTACTTTCAAAATCAGAACCAACGTCCTGATTCTGTAAATCGTGCGTTCGTTCATCATCTCGACGCCCGCTCAGTGAGGAGCACACCATGGCAGAACCGTTGCGCATCCTGATCGTCGGCGCCGGGATCGGGGGCCTGAGCACGGCCTCCGCCCTGGCCCGCATCGGCGCGACCGTCGACGTCATCGACGACAAGCCCGAGATCAGTGTCGCCGGCGTCGGTTTCGGGCTGCGTATCAACGGCCTGCGCGCCGTGCGCGACATCGGCCTGCTGGAGGACGTTCTCGAGATCGGCCATCCCGCGCCGGGGATCGACAACTACGACGCCGAGGGCAACCTCCTCAGCACCATGAGCTACGGCACTCAGGACGAGGGCCTTCCCGGGTGCGTGACGATGTCGCGGATCGCCTTCCTCGAGCTCGCCGCGCGGCACGCCCGCGAGAACGGCTGCACCTTCCGGATGAGCACGACCGTCGCGGCGATCGCGCAGGACGACGACAAGGCCACCGTCACCTTCAGCACCGGCGACCAGGTCGACTACGACCTGGTGCTCGGCTTCGACGGCCTCCACTCGCAGATCCGCCGCGAGTACTTCGGTGAGAAGTACGCTCCCCGCCCGGTCGGTGGGGTCGCGTGGCGCGCGGGGCTCCCCAACCGCCGCAAGATCATGCAGCCCATCATCTGCCAGGGCTACGGCGGCAAGATCATGCTCACGCCGCTGTCGGAAGACACGATGTACATGGTGCTCACCGTGGCCGAGGAGGGGCGCCCCCGCTACGACGCGAGCAGGATGGCGGAGATCATGCACGATCGCGCGGTCTCCCTCACGCGCGGATCGGAGTTCCTGGCCGACGCGCTGGCAGACGTGCGTCACGCCGAGAACGTCGCCTACACGCCCTACTCGACCGTGTGGGTGCCATACCCCTGGTTCCGTGGCCGCGTCATGATCCTGGGCGACGCCGCGCACACCATGACGCCGTACCTCGGGTCGGGGGCCGCCATGAGCATCGAGGACGGCGTCGTCCTTGCGCAGGAGCTCGCGAAGGATCAGTCCCTGCTCGATGCGCAGCTGAACTTCATGAAGCGCCGCCTTCCGCGCGTGCGCGCCGTCCTCGATCGCTCGATCGAGTCGATGCTCGAGGAATTCGATTCCGTCACCGACGAGACGTACCGCGCGCGCATCGATCACCTCCGCCACGACGAGCCGATCGCGAACGAGTACGCGAACCGCCTCCTGCGGATGCCCTACTGACCCCTCGAGGAGACGCACGTGTCGCACACTTCCGCCACCACCCGCACCCTTGTGGTGGATGCCGCCCGCGAAAGCGCCTTCCGACCGCTGAACGGCGTCGGCGGCGTACCCGGACCTGTGGACGGCTACCCGGACTTCCCCGACATGACGCCGCTGTGGCGCGAGGCGGGGGTGACGGTCGTCCGCTCGTTCGACTGGGTCTCCCGCCTCGACACGCGCGACAACCCCGAGAGCCTGTTCCCCGACTGGAGCGCCGACGTCGATGACCCCGCGAGCTACAACTTCGCGGCCACCGATCAGTGGGTCGAGGCGGTGCACGCCATCGGCGCCGAGGTGATGTTCACGGTCGCCAGCTCGATCCCGAAGAACAAGCTCCCCACTGAGGACCTCGAGGTCTACGGGCGCGTCGTCGAGCACATCGTCCGCCACTACTCGCAAGGGTGGGCCGGCGGGCCCGCGAAACCCGTCCGCATCTACGAGTTCGGCGATCAGCCCGACTTCGGCCCCCTGCACTTCGCCGGGCGGCCCGAGGAGTTCTACGCCATGTACCGCGCGTTCTGCGAGGCGGTTTCCCGGGTGGATGCCAGCCTGACGGTCGGTGGACCGTCCCTCGCCTTCTCGCTCGAAGCGGGCTCTGCGTACCGCGAGGGTTTCCTCGAGTTCGTGCGCGAGAACGACCTCCCCCTGCACTTCTTCTCGTTCCTCTGGTTCACCGACGGAACCCGCGATCCGCTCGACTACCGCTACGTGTCGCGCGAGCTGCGGGAGGTTCTCGATCGGCACGGGTTCACCGACACCGACCTGACGCTCAGCTACTGGAACTACCTCGCGGTTCCGAGTAGCTCTGCGCCGGCTGGGGAGAAGGGCGCATTCCAGGCCGCCACGGCGATCTCCTTGCAGGACACGGTCATCGACCACGCCTTCTTCTTCCGCGCCGACAGCGGACGCGACCCGCATTACGGGTTCGTCGACGCGGGTGGCGTGGGCGACGTGGACGGCAACCCGGACGAGCGTTCCCACGCGCTGGTTCTGGCCGGCCGCGCACTCACCGGGCGGCGCCTCGCCGTCTCGGGCGGCGACGAATCGGGCCTCGCCTGCGCCGCCGGCCGCGACGGCGACACCGTGCGCATCCTGGTGGCGAACTACGTCGCGCCCGACAGTGCCCTCGCCCCCCGCGAGGAGGATCGCTTCACCTTCCGCATCCCCATCGGCGAGCAGCGGATCGAGCTGGGACTGACGCTGCCGCCTCAGCGGAGCGAGCTGGCATCCGCGGGAGTGGAGTCGGTTCGCGTCGAGGTGCGCAACCTTCCGTGGACGGATGCCACCGTCCACGCCACGATCGCGTCCCTAGACGGTGTGGTCGAGGGGCCGCGCCCGGTGCCGGTGTCGGCGGCGGGTACCCTCCAGCTAGACATCGCCCTGTCGGCCCAGTCGGTCTTCCTCGTGGAGCTCACGGCCTGACGGCGGGAGCGACGGGATGAGAGCGATGGGGGGACGACCGACCGTGAACGGGATGTCGGAGCCCAAGCAGCAGCGCAGCCGCGACTCGTTCGCAAAGGTGCGCGCCGCCGTCCTCGAGCTCCTGCACGAGCGTGGCACGGGCCAGTTCTCGCTCGCCGAGGTCAGCGCGAAGGCCGAGGTCTCGATCGGCTCGATCTACGGCCGGGTCGCCAGCAAGGTCGAGCTGCTGAGGGTGATCCAGGGTCAGGAGTTCGATCGCCTCGACGTCGAGACCGAGGAGCGCGTGGGCGCCGCCGGAGTCGGAGCCGCGAGCTTCGCGCGCGCGACGGCCGAGATCGTCACGGTGTACGCCGAGATCCTGCGGGAGAACCGCGACCTTCTCTCCCCGTTCTTCCTCCTGGGAGTGGAGGATGCCGAGATCCTCGACCGCGGTCGGCACTCCGGCGATGCCGGGCAGGCGGTCTTCCTCCGGGCGCTGCTCGCGGCCGCCGAGGAACACGGCGTCGACCTCACGCGGGAGCGGGCCGACTGGGCGTTCGAGATCTTCTACAGCCTGTGCGTGCGCTACCTCGGCCTCGGCGTCACGGCGACCGCGAGCCCGCACGACGCCTACGCCTGGCCCGACCTGCTCGAGCGCCTCTCGCGAACGGTGTACCTCACGGTGTCGTCGGACTGACCCGGCGAGCAGTCCTTCATCGGGCTTGTCGCCCTGTCACTCGCCGATACGAGTCCAGGTGGCGGAGCGGCCCGCGCCGTCCGATTGCACACTCCCGGCGACGCGGAGCTGGTCCAAAACGAGACGGATCGTCTGGTCGCTGACGCCCGGCAAGGCCGCGCGGATGTCCGCGATACGGAACGTCGCGGGGGCATGATTCGTGACGTAGTCGCGGACGCGATCCTGCTTGCTACCGGTCGACCGGTTCGCGGCAGTGATGGCAGCGAATCGGTCGTAGGAGTCGTGCAAGACGGTGACGAAGTAACGCAGCCATGGCCACGGGTCGTGGTCACCCGTGTGCCAACCATGGGTCGAGGCCAACAGACCGGCGTAATAGGCATCGGCCGTCTGGGCGATTCGGTCCTCGAGTGAGACATATCGCGTGACGTCGTAGTCCGCGTGTTGGAGCAGGGCATTCGTGATGGCTCTCGTGATGCGCCCGTTGCCGTCGTCGAACGGATGGATGGTGAGCAGGTCGAGAACGAACAGACCGGTGAGCAGGATCGGGTGATGCCGATCGGCGTCCATCGCCCCGTTGTAGCGGGCGATGAGCTCGTCGAGGTGGGACAGTGTCTCGGTCGGCGCCACGGGAGTGAAACGTGTGGTTGTGCTGCCGTCCGCGTTGCGGTCGACGACGAGGTTCGCGGTGGTCTTGAACGCACCGCCTGGTATGTCCGTATACCGGAAGAGCAGGCGGTGCAAGTGCAGGAGGAGGCCGACGTTCAGCGGACGCCACGACTCCTGGTACAGATAATCCAGCGCCTCTCGGTAGCCTGCGAGTTCTTGCTCGCTGCGGTCGCGCAAGCCGGTGACCTCGCCGCCGAGGATGGCAGCAGCTCTCACTTTGTCCGCGACCACCACACCTTCTATCGCGGAGGATGCCTCGATGCTGGCGACGCGTGCCCGCTCAGCGAGTGAAGTGAGGAGCGCGGGGAGCTTGTCCCGAAACAGCGCTTCACTCCCCCGCCCGGTATCGACCGCGCGGAGTGAGGCGACAACATCGAAGGGCACGGATCCGATGAAGTGGTCGAGGTCTACGAACGATCTCATCGCGCCCTCAATCCACTAAAAGTACTATTTCTACCTTCATATTAGTAGGTTTAGGAGCTTCTTGAGAGATGCGTCGGTCGCGCGCCTCACGCATGCGTCCGGGAGCGGGCGAGGTTACCCCGCCGGCACCGCCCGCATCGACGCGCGGATCAGGTCGTGCTGGCGCCGGACGAGCAGCAGCGGGTCGACTTCGCCGAGCTCGGCGAAGGCGTGGCCCTCCCATTCGCTCGACCAGAAGCCGCGGTAGCCGCCCTCGACGAACACGCGCACGAGCTCCGGGTAGTCGATTGCCGGCTCCTGACCCTGCGCGTCGATGTCGTAGAACTTCGCGTGCACGTGCAAGATCTGCGGCATGATGTCGGCCCACTCGCGCGGGTCCACGTGGCCGTGCATATTGAAGGCCAGGTGCGCGAACGATCCCAGGCGGCCCGGATCGAAGTCCCGGCCGCGCAGGTAGCCGAGGAACTCCTGCTGTCGCGCTTGCATGGTGGCATCCGTCGCCCAGATCTCCTGCAACCTCGTCACCGCCGCGTCGTCGAGACCGGCACGCCGCACGGCACGCAGCAGTGTCGGCGACATCGCGTGCATCGTCGACGAGAAGTCGGCGACGAAGCCCAGCAGCGGCGAGTCGAGCTCGGCGTACGTCTCGCGCACGCGCAGGATCGGTTCGGCGTTCGGGCCCATCGGCGCGTGGATCTCATACGCGAGTTTCAGCTTGAGCTCTTCGGCGATCGGCAGGAGCCGGCGCAGCAACTCGGGCTTGGCCGACTGGATGCGCACGAGCGGGAAGCCGAGCTTCTTCGCCCCCTCGAGCATCAGCTTCGAGAACGCGAACTCCTCGTCGGGGGTCATATCGCGGTCGCGCCGGCGACCCATGTCGAGGTTCGCGCCGAACGAACTCTCCACGAACCCGTGCCGGTCGAACGCCGCGCGCCACGTGCGCACGAAGTCGTCCCCGACCACCGGATAGGTCGGCACCATCTGGGATGCCACGATCTCGATGCCGGGACCGATCCCGAGCTCCGCGACGCGGTCGAGCAGGCCGTCGAAGTCGTACCACCCGGCGCGGAACTCCGCGCTCGCCGAGTAGAGCGTCAGACCGAGGCGGAACGGGTCGTCGTCGGTCGCGGGCGGCGACGGCGCCACCTCGTGCACGAGCGACGGGGGCGCGGCATCCGTGTCGACGACCGCGAGGGTCTTCACATCGTGCACGACGTTCGGCACGTACATGCCGGGCCCGCCGTCCTGGCCGGGCGCGATCTGCATGTACGGCAGGCGCAGCTCGCCGTGCAGCACGACGTCGTGGGTCTCGCCGACCGCGACGGGCTCGGCTCGTCGGGCCACGAGCAGCGGGTGCTGCTGCAGGAACCACAGCGTCTCGCTCTGCTCCGGGAGTTCATCGAGGCGGTACGACGCGTCGCCGAAGTCGACGCGGAGGTCATCGGCATCCACCCGTTCCCCGTCGACGGAGAGCTCGAGCGTCGTCACGGACGAGAGCCAGAGGCTGCGATACCAGGGGATCGTGAGCCGCAGCGCGAGTCCGTCGGGGTGGGGGCGGAGGCTGTCGTCGTGGAGGAGTCCGTTGGGCATGGCGCGCCTCACAGCCGGTCCGCGATCTGGCGAATCAGCGAGTGCTGTCGGCGCACCTGCTCGATCGAGCGCCACGGTTCGCGCTCGCCCTCGTACTCGCTGGAGAGATACCCGGTGTACCCGGCGTCCTTCAGCGCGCGGAGGACCGGCTCCCACGGGATCTGCTTGTCGTCGAGCTCTTCGTCGATGTCGTGGAACTTCGCCTGGATGAACACGACGTTCTCGATGACGTCGAACACGTCGTTGGGGTCGACGTGGATGCCGTCGAGGAACGCCGGACGCTGACCCGGCAGCTCGCCGGGCTTGAGCGGGATGGGGCGGTCCTGGAAGATCCCGGTGTCCAGCAGCAGTCCGAAGTGCTTCGTGCCGGTGCGGCGGATGAGAGCGATGTAGTCGTCGACGACCTCGTGCTTGATGGGGGTGGGCGAGTGGATCTCGGGGCAGATGATGACGTCGAGCTCCTCCGCGAGCGGGAGCGATGCCTCAACCGCTTCGGTCCAGATCGGGTGCGGGATGAGGTCGCTCGACACCACGCCGATCTTGGGCCGGACGAACCGGAACCCGAGGCGCTTCGCCAGCCGCAGGTCGCGCTGGAGAGCCGCGGCGCCCTCCTCGACCGTCATGTCGCGGGCGTGCGGGCCGCTGGAGTGCAGGCGCGTGTCGATCCACGAGCCGTAGTTCGTCGGCTCGAGGCCGTACTTCTGCAGCAGCGCGAACCACTGGTCGACCCACTCGTCCGAGGGGTTCGGGTAGTTCGGGATGTGCGCTTCGCCGAGGATCTCCAGTCCCGTCGCGCCGAGATCGGCGATCGACGCCATCGCGGTCTCGAGGTCCATGACCGTGCCGAAGTCGGTCATGTAGCTGTAGAGCGAGACGCCGTACTGGAAGGGGGCGCCGGATGCCTCGGGCGCGAGCGTGACGTCCTTGGTGACGCGGTAGGTGCTCGGCTGGTGCTCCTGGGGGATGTACGACATGCGCAGCCGCAGCTCGATCGACAGCGGGTGCACGCCGTCGGGCAGACCGCCCGGCAGTGGCACGGTGATGATCGCGGCGTCTTCGAGCGGCCAGCGCACCCCGTCGCCGTCCCACAGCTCCGCGAGCGTGTACCGCTTCCCCTGGAGGGTCCACAGCGGCACGTCGGGCGCGACATCGACCAGCCCGGGGATGCTCACGCCGATGCCGTCGATGAGGGATGCCGCCATGCCGCGATAGGACGGCATCCGGACGCGGAACTGGAAGCCGGTGATCTCGTCGCCGTCGCGGACGTTACGGAATCCGACGGACTGGATGAGGTCTCGCTCGAGAAGCATCGTCGCTCCCTCTCTCTGGGGTTCGCTTCGACGCTACCGCCCTTATGCCTCTTTCAGACATAAGGGCTTCTGATCCTCGGTATCAGCTCCGCGGTTCCGCAAACACCTCGGTCGCGATGCGGAACGCGGTGTTCGCGGCGGGAACACCCGAATAGATCGCCGACTGCAGGATCACCTCGCGGATCTCGTCGACGGTCAGGCCGTTGCGCAGAGCCGCACGCAGGTGCATCGCGAGCTCCTCGTGGTGTCCGTGGGCGATGAGCGACGACAGCACCGCGACCGACCGCGACCGGCGGTCGAGACCCGGCCGCGACCACACATCGCCCCACGCCACGCGCGTGATGAAGTCCTGCCAGTCGGCCGTGAGGTCCGTCGCCGCCGCGGTCGCGCGGTCGACGTGCGCGTCCGACAGCACCTCGCGGCGCACCGCCATGCCCTGGTCGTAGCGTTCGCCGTCGGTCAGTCCGGTTCCGTCGGGGCGGGTCATCGGGTCTCCTCGGGGGATGCGAAGAACGAGCGGAGGAGGGATGCCACGGCCTCCGGCTGTTCCGCGGGCGGCAGGTGTCCGGCGTCGTCGATGCGCGCCGTGCGCCCACGGACCACGCCTCCGGCGATCTCGATCGCCTTCTCCTCGGATGCGACGACGTCGAAGGCGCCCCACGCGGCGAGCACGGGCACCTCGACCCTGCCCAGGGACGAGCGCACGTCGTAGGCCCCGAGCGCCTCGCAGCAGCGGGCATAGCTCTCGTCGTCGGCGTCCTGCAGCACGTGCAGGAGGCGCCCACTGAGCTCGGGGCGGCGGGCCATCGACCCGGGGGCGAACCAACGCTGCGCCGAGCCGATGATGAGGCTCGAGGTGCTCTGAGCCCGCGCCTGCGCGGCCCGATCGGCCCACGACGCGGGATCGCCGAGCACGGCCCCGGATGCCACGATCGCCGCGGCCCGCAGCCGAGGCCCGTGCCGGAGCGCGAGCTCCAGGCCCGTCGCGCCACCGAGCGACACCCCGGCGTAGAAGAACGTCTCGTCGGGAACGGCGGCGGCCACGGCATCCGCGAGATCGGCGACCGTGAACGGCCCGGTCGCCACCGGCCCCGCGCCGTGACCGGGGAGGTCCCAGGCCGAGACGCGGTAGTCATCGGCGAGCAGCGGCACGACGTCGTCCCACAGGATCGTCGAGGTGCCGAGCGAGGGACCGAGCACGACGAGGGGTGCGCCCGCGGGTCCGACGGGGGCGGTCAGCGCGATCATCGGGGGTCCTCCGTTCGTGCCAGGCGCGGCGCGAGCCCGACGTATCCCGCCGGATCGAGCAGCGCATCGAGATCGAGATCGCGGGTCTCGGGCAGCGCCCGCAGCGCTTCGGCGAGATCGCCCTCCCCGCCGACGAGCGCCGCGAAGCGGTCCGCCCCGATCAGCGGGACGAGCACGCCCCGCAGGCGCTCGCTGACGATCCGGCCGCCCGTGAGCGCGAGGTTGCGGGCCGCGGCATCCGCGTCGATCCGGAGGTGGGCCGCGAGCGACGACGCGTGCCACGACGCCCCCAGGGCGAGGCGCAGGAGTTCGCGCAGCGTCGGCCATTCGGCGTGCCACGCGCCATCGGGGCGCTCGTCGACGGCGAGAGCGGATGCCAGGTGCAGCGTCGCGGCCAGCTGCGGCGCGCGCAGCGCCGCCGACCGGATGAGCACGGCCTCGGCGGGGTTCTGCTTCTGCGGCATGGCCGACGACCCGCCGCCCGTGCCCTCGGCGACCTCTCCGATCTCGGTGCGGCTGAGGGTCGCGACGTCGGCCGCGACCTTCCCGACCGCATCGATCGCCTGCGTGAGGGCGTCGCCCAGCTCGGTCACCGGCCAGCGCGTGACGTGCCACGGGGCGTCGGGCACATCGAGTCCCGCGGCCCGCGCGTAGGCGGCGGGCAGGGCGGCGGCGGCATCCACCGATCCCGTGATCTCGACGAACGACGCGAGCGTTCCGCCGGCACCGGCGAGCTGCGCGGGGAAGACGAGGGCGTCGAGCCGGTCGACGGCGCGACGGATGCCACGCTCCCACGCCGCCACCCGGGCACCGACCGTGGTGGGGACCGCGTGCTGCGTGAGGGTGCGAGCCGCCGCGACGGTGCCGGCGTGTGCCTCGGCTTGCGCGCGCAGCCACTGTGCGGCGTGCGTGAGCGAGGCACGCACCTGCTCCACCGCGGTACGGGCGACGATCATCGTCGCGGTGTCGAGGATGTCCTGACTCGTCGCTCCGCGGTGGATCCACGGGGCGGACTCTGCCGGGACGCGAGCCTTCAGCTCGCCGACGAGCGGGATCACCGGGTTGCCGCCGGCCACCGCCGCAGCCGCGAGGGCGTCGAGGTCGATGCCGAGCGACGGCGAACCGTACTTCTCGTCGATGCCGAACGCGTGGTCGACGGCGACCGCGACCTCTCGAGGTGCGATGCCCCCATCGGCGTAGGCGGCGACGAGCGCGCACTCCGCGCGCACGAGCGCGTCGAGGTACGCGCGATCCGAGACGAGGATGTCGTGACCGACGGTCGCGGGCGAGAGCAGGCCCGCGTCGAGGGGGTCAGAAGGCAAGGAAGACCGTCTCCTTCTCGCCCTGCAGCCGGATGTCGTGGTGGAGGTGTCCGTCGGGCGTACGCGTCGCCACGAGGCTAGCGCGCTCGTCCGCATCGAGCGAGGACAGCAGCGGGTCGGCGGCGAGCGCCGCGTCGTCGCCGGGCACATAGATGCGGGTGTGCAGCTTGTTCGGCAGCCCGCGGGCGAAGACGATCGCGGCAAAGAACCCGGGCCGACCGTCCGACCCGCCGGGCGTGCGCGTCCAGAACTCGTAGTGTCCTTCGTCGTTCGTGAAGGCCCGCCCGAAGCCGGTGAACGTGTGGTCGTCTCGCCGGAACGCGCCGCGCGCGCGGGACACGGAGCCGTCGGCATCCGCCCCGAAGATCTCGACGAGCGCGTCGGGGATGGGGGCTCCCGCGCCGTCGAACACGGTGCCCGAGAGCACGATCGCGCCGGGCGAGTGGGGGAAGGCGACCTCGTGCTGCTTCGGGAATTCGAGCCCGTAGGCGAAGAACGGGCCGACGGTCTGGCCGGGGGTGGGGCGGTGGGTCTTCGGGGGGATCATGCGTCGCCCTCCTGCTCGAAGTAGGTCTGGTCGGGGCCGTCGACGACGATGTCGAAGCGGTAGCCGGTGGCCCATTCCGGTGAGGTGAGGTCGTGGTCGTAGACGCCGACGAGGGCGTCGCGGTCCTTCTGCCGGTGGATGCTGTTGTAGATCGGGTCGAGCGCGAACAGCGGGTCGCCGGGGAAGTACATCTGCGTCACGAGACGCTGCGTGAAGGACGTGCCGAACACGGAGAAGTGGATGTGGGCCGGCCGCCAGGCGTTGCGGTGGTTCTTCCACGGGTAGGGGCCGGGCTTGATCGTCGTGAAGGCGTACTCCCCCGCGTCGTTCGTGATCGTGCGTCCCGCGCCCGTGAAGTTCGGGTCGAGCGGGGCGGGGTGCTGGTCGCGCTGGTGGATGTAGCGTCCGGCGGAGTTGGCCTGCCAGATCTCGATGAGCTGGTTCGCCAACGGACGGCCCCACGAGTCGAGCAGCCGGCCGCGCACCGTCATGCGCTCGCCGAGCGGCTCGCCGGCGTGCTGCAGCGTGAGGTCGGATTCGATCGCGGCGACATCGCGCTGGCCGTAGGCGGGCGAGAACAGCTCGATGGTCTCGGGGTCGACGAGCTTCGGGTTCTTCGTGGGGTGACGGAGCACGCTCGACCGATACGCGGGGAAGTCGTACGAGGTGGCCGGGAGTTTCTCGCCGGCGGCCTCGCGGGCGTCCAGCGCGGCGTGCGCGGCCTGGATCTCTCGGGTGATCTCGTCCTGCGTCGCCTGGTCGGGGGCGGCCAGCAGCGACTCGGGAGCGGCGGCGGGGGTGCGGGTCATCGGGTCTCCTTCGACCGATCCATGTTCCGGCACGCGCCCGCTCGCACGCCAGCGTGTTCTCGCTGAATGGGAATCGTGGCATCCTGAGCCCATGGCCAACTCCCCCTCAGGCGATTCGGTGACCGATCGCCTGGTGCGCATCCTCGAGACCTTCACCCCCACGCGCACGGCCCAGACCACGGCGGAGATCGGCCGTCGCGCCCAGCTGCCGAGCTCGTCGGCGCACCGGATCGTGAACGAGCTCGTGGATGCCGGGCTCCTCGAGCGCGACGACGAGCGGAGGGTCCGCGTCGGCATGCGGCTGTGGGAGCTGGCGACCCGCTCGTCGCACGCGCTCCGCCTGCGGCAGGCGGCTCTGCCGTTCATGGAGCGGGTGCAGGTGCGCGTGCGCGAGCACACCCAGCTCGCGATCCTCGAACAGGACGAAGCGCTGTTCCTCGAGCGTCTGAGCGCACCGGACTCCGGCGCGAACATCACCCGCGTCGCCGGCCGACTGCCCCTGCACGCGTCGTCCTCGGGCCTCGTCCTGCTCGCGTTCGCTCCGCACGACCTGCGGGAGCGGGTTCTCGGCCACCCGCTCGCCGCCGTGACCCCGTCGACGATCGTCGACCCCGGGGTGCTCCGGCGCACGCTCGCCGAGATCCGCACGCTCGGCCACGTGATCGCGCCGGGGTACGTCGACGAGGTGTCGACGGGCGTCGCGGTTCCCGTGCGCGACGAGACCGGGGCCGTGATCGCCGCCCTTTCGGTGGTGCTGCCCCGCGACGCCGAGACGCAGTTCGCCCTCGGTGAGCTGCACCGCGCGGCCCGCGACACGGAGCGGGCGCTGGGCTACCGCCGCTGAGTCCCCCCTCCACGCCCGGAAGACGCGGGGGCGGAAAACTCCGTTCAATGGGAATACGGGCGTGGGGCGACGGCATCCGCGCCAGCATCGGCGGGTACCCGTCGAAGGAGACGCCATGACCACCACCGTCCGCACCCGTGTCGCGATCGTCGGCGCCGGACCCGCGGGACTCCTTCTGTCCCACCTGCTCGACGCCGCCGGCATCCCCTCGGTCGTCATCGACCAGCGCTCGCGCGACGAGATCGAGAGCACGATCCGCGCCGGCATCCTGGAGCAGGGCACCGTCGAACTGCTCGACACCCTCGGCGGCGCCTCGCGTGTGCGCACCGTCGGTCACCGCCACGACGGCATCGAGCTGCGATTTGCGGGCGAGGGGCACCGCATCGACTTCCCGGCGCTCGTCGGTCGCTCGGTCTGGCTCTACCCGCAGCACGAGGTGCTGAAGGATCTCATCGTCGCGCGGCTCGCGGCGGGCCAGGACCTGCGCTTCGGCGTCACGGCGGAGAGCGTCCAGGATGCCGAGACGGACCGGCCCCGTGTCATCGCCCGCGACGCCGAGGGTCAGCCGTTCGAGATCGAGGCCGAGTTCGTCGTCGGCTCCGACGGGTCGCGCAGCGTCGCCCGCGCCGCGGTGACCGGATCGAGCACGGGCGGCTACTTCCGCGAGTACCCGTTCGCGTGGTTCGGCATCCTGTGCGAAGCGCCGCCGAGCTCCGACGAGCTCATCTACAGCAACTCTCCCGACGGCTTCGCGCTCGTCAGCCAGCGGTCGGCGACCGTGCAGCGGATGTACTTCCAGTGCGACCCCGAGACCGACACGGCGGCGTTCTCCGAGGCGCAGCTGTGGGACGAGCTGCAGAAGCGCGTCCCCGGCACGACCCTGAAAGAGGGGCCGATCTTCCAGCGCGACGTGCTGCGCTTCCGCAGCTTCGTCGCGCACGACCTGCGGCGCGGCCGCGTCGCGCTCGTCGGCGACGCCGCGCACACCGTCCCGCCCACGGGGGCGAAGGGCATGAACCTCGCGATCGCCGACGTGCGGCTGCTCGCCGACGCGCTGCGCGCTCTCCTGCTCGAGGACGACGCGCGCCCGCTCGAGACGTATCCCGAGCGGGCGCTGCACCGCATCTGGAAGGCCCAGCACTTCTCGTGGTGGATGACGAGCCTGCTGCACGTGGCCCCGGATGCCACCGACTTCGACCGCCGCCGCCAGCTCGGCGAGCTGCGGGCGGTCACCGAGTCCGAGCACGGCAAGGCGTACCTCGCCGAGGCGTACTGCGGCTGGCCGCTGGGCTGAGCCCTACTTCCGGTCGGGGCGGAACGGACTCGGCACCACGGGGTGCGCGCCGGTATAGCCCTCGCGCTCGGCGGCGAGCTCGGCGATGAGCTTGCGCCGAGCGAACCAGCCGATCGTGATGAGCACGCTCGCGACGAGCGCGACGAGCGCCGTCGCGGGCGAGTCGACGAACACGAGCACGAGCACCACGACCAGGAACGCCAGCGTCAGGTAGCTGGTGTACGGCGCCCAGAACAGCCGGAACGACGGGCGCACCAGCTCACCGCGGTCCGCCAGCTGCTTCAGGCGCATCTGGCACAGGATGATCGTGGCCCAGGTGACCAGGATGCCGACGGCCGCTACGTTCAGCACCGTCTCGAACGCGTCGCTCGGGGCCACGAAGTTGATGACCACGCCGAACAGCGCGACGAACGCCGTGATCGCGATACCGCCGTACGGTACGCCGGCCTTGTTCATCCGCGCGGCGAACTTCGGCGCCGACCCCGCGACCGCCATCGCGCGCAGGATGCGGCCGGTGGAGTACAGGCCCGCGTTGAGCGACGACAACGCCGCCGTCAGCACGACGAGGTTCATGATGACGTCGACGCCGGGGACGCCGATCGACGCGAAGAACGTCACGAACGGGCTCTCGTCCTTCGAGTACGCGGTGAAGGGCAGCAGCAGCGAGAGCAGCAGCACCGAGCCGACGTAGAACACCGCGACGCGGATGATGACCGAGTTGATCGCGCGGGGCATGACCTTCTCGGGGTTCTTCGTCTCGCCCGCGGCCGTGCCGATCAGTTCGATCGAGGCGTACGCGAACACCACGCCCTGCATCAGGATGATCGCGGGCAGGATGCCATTGGGGAAGAAGCCGCCGTTGTCGGCGATGAGCGAGAACCCGACCGGGGCCCCCGTGGGGGTGCCGAAGACGACGAAGTAGATGCCCACCAGGAGGAACGCGACCAGGGCCGTGACCTTGATCAGCGCGAACCAGAACTCCAGTTCGCCGAAGACCTTGACCGACACGAGGTTCACCGCGAGGACGGTCACCAGCGCGGCCAGCGCCCACACCCACTGCGGGACGGCTCCGATCCACGGCACGTACTTGCCGAAGAAGTTCATGTACAACGCGGCCGCCGTGATGTCGACCATGGTCGTCGTCGCCCAGTTGATCCAGTAGAACCAGCCCGAGACGAAGGCCGCCTTCTCGCCGAAGAACTCGCGCGCATAGGACACGAACGAACCCGAGGTCGGGCGGTGGAGCACCAGCTCCCCGAGCGCGCGGAGGATGAAGAACGCGAAGAGGCCGCATACCGCGTAGGAGAGCACGATGGCGGGACCCGCTTGGGCGAGGCGGCCGCCGGCTCCGAGGAACAGCCCCGTGCCGATGGCGCCGCCGATGGCGATCATCTGCACCTGACGCGAACTCAAGCGTTTGTGGTAGCCCTCGTCCTCCAGGTGGACGGTCGAGGTCGTGAGGGGCTCGGCCACGTTGCCGGAGCCCGAGGGAGTGGTGTCTGTCACCCCTCCATCATTGGCATCCGGCCGTCCGCGCCCGTGAAGCGCGCCGGATCGGTCACAGCCAGTGCTTGACCTTGAACGTCACCCAGAGCCCGAACGATGTCGCGGCCATGAGACCCAACGCCATCGGGTAGCCCAGCGTCCAGTCGAGCTCGGGCATGTTCTTGAAGTTCATGCCGTAGATCGCCCCGATCAGCGACGGCCCGAACAGGATCGCCGCCCATCCGGAGATCTTCTTCACCTGCTCGTTCTGCTCGAGGGAGGTCTCCGTCTGCCGGTGCGTGACGAGCGTCGCGTTCACGGTGAGCGCGTTGTCGAGGATGGCGCGGAGCGAGACGAGCTTGTCGCACTGGCGCAGCACGTGGTCGAGCACGTCGCGGAGCGAACGTTGCAGTTCGATGTCGACCCCGTACTTGTCCGCTCCGCGCAGCAGCGCCTGCAGCATGTCGCGCAGGGGCTCCGTCGCGCGCTGGAAGTGGATGACCTCGCGCGCCAGTTCGTAGATGCGCTGCGTGAGCTCGGTGTCGCCGACCCCGAACAGCGCGTCCTCGATCTCGTCGACGTCGTTCTGCAGACCCGCCGCCACCGGGTCGTACTGGTCGACGACCTCGTCGAAGATCGCGTAAAGCACGGCCTCGGGACCGCGGGCGAGGAGCTCGGGCTGTCCTTCGAGGCGGTGGCGCACGCGGGAGAGGTCGGGCACTTCGGCGTGGCGGACCGTGACGACGTAGTCGGGCCCGACGAACACGTGCAGTTCGCCGAACTCGACCGTCTCGGTCTCGTCGATGTAGCGCGCCGGACGCAGCACCGCGAAGAGGTTGCCTCCGTACCGCTCGAGCTTCGAGCGCTGATGCCCGGCGAGCGCGTCCTCGACGGCGAGGGGGTGCAGGGAGAACTCGGCGGCCACCCGCTCGAGCTCTTCGGGCGAGGGGCGCAGGAGGCCGATCCAGGCCATGCCGCCGTGGGCCTCCATGTACTCGAAGGTCTGGTCGAGGCTCGACGGGTTCTCGATGCGGTGACCGTCCACGTACACGGCGCTGTCGATGATGGGCATGGTTTCGTTCTACCCCCGGAAAGGAAACGGCGGATGCCACTGGCGCGGGGCGGGTGGACGTGGCATCCGTTCAGCCGACCGGCTCGACCGCGGCGCGACGGGAGGCCGCCCTGACCGCTCCGATGCTCGCGGCGATGACGAGACCGATGCCGGCGATCTCGAGCCACGACAGGTGCTGACCGAGCAGGAGGAAGCCCGCGAGCGAGGCCGTCGCCGGGCCGAGGCTCATCATGATCGCGAACGCCGACGCCGGCAGGCGTCGGAGGGCCATGAGCTCGAGTGCGTACGGGATCGTCGACGACAGCACCGCGACGGCGGCGCCGAGTGCGAGGATCTCCCACCGCAGCAGCCCGGCCCCCGCCTGGGCGATCCCGAACGGCAGCGAGATCACCGCCCCGACGGTCATCGCGAGCGCCAGTCCGTCGAGGCGTGGGAACTCCCGGCCCGCGCGGGCCGAGGCGAGGATGTACAGTGCCCAGCTCGCCGCCGCGCCGAGCGCGAAGACGACGCCGAGGGCGTCGAGGCGGTCCCATCCGCCCGCGCCGAGGGCGACGACCCCCGTGAGCGCCAGACCGACCCACAGCCATCGGGCGACGCCCGTGGCCGTGAGGATCGACAGCGTCAGGGGCCCGAGCACCTCGATGGTGACCGTGACGCCCAGCGGAAGCCGCTCGAGCGCGAGGTAGAACAGCCCGTTCATGGATGCCAGCACCACACCGAACCACACGACCGACCGCCACGCGGCGGCGCTGTGCCCGCGGAGTCGGGGCCGCGCGATCGCGAGCAGCAGGAGGGCGGAGAACACCAGGCGCAGCATGACGATGCCGAGCGGCCCCGCGTGAGGGAAGAGCATGACGGCGAACGACGCCCCGACCTCTTGGCAGGCGAGCCCGACCAGCACGAGGGCCGCGGCCGGCCCCTGACCGGACCGCCTCATCGCATCACTGGGCGGGAGGGCAGATCGCGATCGTGCCGAGGTTGTCGCGCATCTGCTGCGCGGTCCACGGCAGACCCGCTTCGGGCACCGTTCGGCCGTCGGCAGCGGGAGCCTTCGATGCGATCGCCGCGAGCTCCCACGCGAGCCAGGCGCCCGCCATGTCGCTGGCGCCCGAGTTGTTCAGCACCACGGCGACGGACATGCCCGTGGAGGGGTCGGCGAACGCTCCCACGATGTACCCCGGCGCCGATCCGTACTGGCCGATGAGGGAGCCCGCCTGGAACGCGCCGCCGGCGGCGGTGAACCACGTCGGCGCGTCGGCGCTGACCGGCACGGGGGCCGAGAATCGGTCGTTGCCGTCGGGCAGGAGCGCACCGGTCGCGAGCGCCTGCGCGTAGCGACCGAGATCGGTGATGTCGGTCACGACGCCGGAGTCACCGGCGCCGAAGCTCGCCGACGTGACGGTGAAGTCGGCGGGGTCGGTGCAGTTCCACGCGCCGTCACCCCCGCGCAGCGACCAGTAACCGTTGAGCGCGTTGGCCGATGGTGCCGCCGCGGCCGGCCCGGGAAGGGAGGTTGCGTCGAGCCCGAGTGGGCCGGCGACGCGTTCGGCGATCAGGTCGTCGAGCTTCTCGCCGGTCGCGCGTTCGACGGCCATGCCCGCCAGGAGGTAGTTCGTGTCGGAGCCGGCGAACGCCGCCCCCGGCGCGTTGAGACGAGGGCTGGCGATGCCGTAGGCCATCAGTTCCCGGTCGCTCCAG
This sequence comes from Microbacterium canaveralium, assembly GCF_047238045.1. Classification (NCBI taxonomy): domain Bacteria; kingdom Bacillati; phylum Actinomycetota; class Actinomycetes; order Micrococcales; family Microbacteriaceae; genus Microbacterium; species Microbacterium canaveralium. Next base: position 3,306,126 of record NZ_JBDFMA010000003.1, read on the forward strand.
GCGCGATCGGGGTTGGTCAGCACCTGGTTCGCGAGGGTCGCCTGGTAGGCACCGAGACCCGACGTCCCATCGCACAGCTCGCGCAGCGTGATGTCGTCGTACCCGGGGAGACCGCTCACCCAGGTGGACACCGCGTCGTCGAGGGAGAACGTGCCGCCCGCGGCGAGCTCGTAGACGATGTCGCACGTCATGGCACGCGTCACATCGGCCGCGCGGAAACCCATGTCGGCGGTCACCTCGGCGCCGCCCGGGCCCTGGGTTCCGAGGCCCGACACCCACGTGCCGCTCCACGGCGCCCACACGCCGACGATGGCACCGGTGGAACCGGTGATCGCCATCGCCGAGGTGACGGCATCCCGCAACTGCGTGACGGTGTCATCCGGAAGGGAGGACTGCACCTGCTCGGGCACGTCGATGGATGCCGACGCCTGCGGCGTGCATCCGGACAGGGCGACCGCGATGATGCTGGCTCCCGCGACCACGATGGCCGCTGATCGGCGCCAACCCCGCATCTCTACCCCCACGATTCCGCGCGCGACGAAGCGTGCACTCGAAGAATTCAAACACACGCTGAACAATCGGAGCGTCCGCTTGCGCCCCGCCGGAGTCACGTCTGCATCACGGTTGCCGCCCTTTCTCGGCACCACGTGTCCACGGGGAGTTAGGTTCCCCTAACCCTTTGCGTATGATGTCCGCATGGCCGCCGTCGCTTCGTTCTCCGCCGCCCTGCGCGAGCGGTCGAGCGCGGCGAACACGTCATCCCCTCTCACGGACTTCCTGGTCGGCCTCGTCACCGGCGCGTGCACGCGGGAGGACTACATCTCCCACGTCATCCAGCAGTGGTTCATCTACGAGGCGCTCGAGGCCGGCGCCGACTCGCTGCGCGATCACCCGGTCGTCGCGGTGTTCTTGAGCGAGAAGCTCACCCGCCTCCCCGCGATCGCCGCCGACCTCGAATTCCTCGTCGGCCCCGACTGGCGCGAGCGGGTCGCCCCGCTGCCCACCACCCAGGCCTACGTGTCGCGCATCCGCCACCATGCCGCGCGGTGGCCGGGCGGTTTCGTGGCGCACCATTACACGCGTTACCTCGGCGACCTCTCCGGCGGGCCGTCGATCGGGCGACTCCTGCAGCGCCGGTTCGGCTTCGAGACGAACGGGATCGGCCTGTACCTGTTCGCCGACATCGCCGACCCGACGGCGTTCAAGCGCGTCTACCGGGAACAGCTGGATGCCGCCCCCTGGGACGACGACGAGAAGACGCGTGTCATCGATGAGGTGCTCGTCGCCTACCGTTTCACCACCGAGCTGTGCGCGGACCTCGTCCGCGCGAAAGCATCCCAGGTCGCCTGAGGGCGGTGTCAGGCCTCAGCCGCTTGCTGGCGACCGAGCCATGCCTGCTTCATGAAGCGCCGCACGTCCTCGTCGACGCGGATGTCGCTCGGACGCAGGGGGCGGGACAGATACAGCCCGTCCAGCGAGGTCAGCCGGCTCAGCGCCACGTACGTCTGCCCGGGCGCGAACGCCCCGGCGCCGAGATCGACGACGGCGCGGTCGTAGGTCTTCCCCTGTGACTTGTGGATGGTCACGGCCCACGCGAGCCGCAGCGGGAACTGCGTGAACTCGGCCACGATCTCGCGCGAGAGGTTCTTGGTGCCGGGGTCGTAGGCGTACCGATAGCGTTCCCAGACCGCCGGCTCGACATCGTGCTCGATCCCGTCGACATCGACGCGCACGCTGTCACCGGCGATGCGGGTGACGGTGCCGATCGTGCCGTTCACCCACCGCGGCGCCTCGCCGAACTGCGCCGAGTCGTTGCGCAGGAACATCACCTGCGCGCCGATCTTGAGCGTGAGCGCGAGCTCCGCCGGGTAATTGGCCTCGCCCCGCCCGAAGTCGCCCGAGATCTCGGCGTTCGCCGTCTGGGTGCGGCCGACCAGCTCCTCGAGGTGGCGGCGATTGATCTCGTTCACGCGATCGTTGCGGGTCGCGAGCGTGATGATCGGGTGCTCTCCGTCGTCCGGATGAGGGGGCGTGCGGGCACCCGCGGAATTGAGGATGCCCGCCATCTCGGCCGTCACACGCCCGTAGCGCACCGCGTTGAGCAACGTCTTGAAGCCCGGGTCGGACTGCCGGTGGATCTCGACGAGTTCGTTGACGTGCAGGTCGGCGCCGTGCCGACCGATGTCGATGAGCCCGTCGCCGGACGCTTCCCCCGACCACACCTTCGCATCGAAGAACCAGAACGATCGGTAGTGGTCGCGGATGTACCGCGCCTCGTCCCCCCGCGGCGGGACCGGCGCGAGCTGGTACGGGTCGCCGAACATGACGATCTGCGTCCCGCCGAACGGCTCGGCGCGACGACCCCGTGCCTGACGGAGCGAGCGGTCGATGGCATCCATCAGGTCGGCGTTGACCATCGAGATCTCGTCGATGACGAGCGTGTCGATGGCGTTGAGGAGCTTGCGCGTCGCGTCGTTCTGTTCGATGTCGCCGTTCGCGATGAGCCCGATCGGCAGCCGGAACAGCGAGTGGATCGTCTGCCCCTCGACGTTGAGCGCCGCGACACCCGTGGGTGCGCATACGGCGATCTGCTTCTGCGTGTTCCACGCCAGGTGTTGCAGCAGCGTCGACTTGCCCGTGCCCGCGCGGCCCGTGACGAACACGTGCTCCCGTGTGTCCTCGATCAGCCGGAACAGCGCCTGCTGCTCGGGCGAGAGGGGAGGCGTGGTCACCGGTTCATGGTAGTTCGCGACGGGTGCCGGGGGCGGGAGCGATGTGGATGACCCCGGGTATCCGGCGTCAGGGAACGGCTACGCCCGACCCGCCGCCACCCGCGCCAACCGGGAGAGCTCGATCGCCCGGGCGTCCACTCCCCCGGGGTTCGTCATCCGGGTGGGGATGTAGCCGAAGGCCATGTCGTACATCGGGTCGGCGAAGGCGATCGCGCCACCCGCGCCGTCATGACCGAACGCACGGAAACTCGCGAACGGCATGTCCGCGTGGGGCTTCATGAAGACGATTCCGAAGCTCATGGGGATGTGGAGGACGACGTCACGACCGCGCACCTGCACCTGCGCCATCTCCGCGAACGTGTCCGACGGGGCGATCGGAGCGCCGATGTGACCGAGCGTCGCCGCGTACAGCCGGGCGAGGCCGCGCGCGGATCCCACGCCACCGGCCGCGGCGGTCCCTCGGCGCCGCACCGCGACGGAATGCGGACCGAACCCCGCCAGGATCGGATCACCCGGGCGACCCAGGCTGCCCATCGCGGCGGCGAACAGGTTGTCGTACGGGCCCGGACCGGGAACGACGTCGTTCGCGGCCGGGCGCGGGTCGACGTACCGAGCAGACTGATCGTCCGGCAGACCGAGGAAGAAGTCGATGTCGCGCGGGGCGCGGATCCGGGATTCGTAGACGTCCTGCAGCTCCTCACCCGTGATGCGGCGGACCAGTTCCTCCATCAGGATGCCGATCGTGATCGAGTGATAGCCGAAGGTGCTGCCGGGTCGCCACAGCGGCCGCTGACGGGCGAGCCGCTCTGCTCCCGCGCGGGAGTCGATCGCGTCCTCGGGACGGATGCCGTCATCCGTGGCCGGGAGCCCGGCCTGGTGCGACAGGAGCTGACGGACGGTGATCTCGCCCTTTCCCGCCGCCGCGAACTCCGGCCAGTAGTGCGAGACCGTGCGGTCGAGATCGAGGGCACCCTCGCCGAGGAGCAGGGCCATCACGGTCGCCGCCACCCCCTTCGACACGGAGTAGACCCCGGTGATCGCTTCCGCCCCCGGCCCGCAGGACAGGTCGACGACGACGTCGTCACCGATGACGACGCACAGCTGTGCCCCGTAGTCCGGGTCGGCGGCGGAGAACTCCGCGAGACGCTCGCGGACGGATTCGTAGTCGGGGTGGACCCGACCCTGGACAGAGTTCACGGCATCCTCCTTGTGACAGTGCCCCCGATGGCACACCGCCGCCCCCGATGACGGCAGGTCGAGGATACTGCCAGCCGCGCTCTCCCGAGCACGGCAGCGGACCGCCCGCTCAGCAGACCGCCTGATCCCCACCGACGCGGCCGGCGGGTACCGGCATCCACGGGGATACGCCCGGGTCCGTGGACGCGGCGGCGGGACTGTCGCCCTGCGTCCACCATTTGGCCTGGAACGCCGCCCCCTCGAGTTCGACGCACTGCCCGGCCGTGTACACGGCGGCACCATCCCACGCGGGCAGGAGTCCCGCGGGCAGCGTCGGTTGGGGTTGAGGGCTCTCCCCGACGAGCACCGGCCCGATGATCGTCCACGGCGAGTCGCTCGCCGCCACCGTAGGGTCGTCGGGCTGGGCGCCCCTGGTCCACCACCGCGCTTCGTACACGGTGCCGTGCCAGACGACCTTCGTTCCGGCGAGGTAGGTACTGGCCGAAGCCCACACGGGGTAAGGACTGCGGGCGGGGTCGTCCGTCGGCGCGGGTGAGACGGGCGTGGGCATCGCGACGTCGGTGGCGGGCGCCGACGCGGTGAAGCCCGCCCCCAGCAGGGCGGCGAAGGTGGCGTCGCCCTGCTCCACGCCGCTGCACGCGTCCGAGACGACACGGACGTCCGCGTAGTTCTCGCCGCACGTCCGGTCACGGTTCAGCGACCACATCGACAGTCGGCCCAACCCCTGGGCGACGGCGAAGGTGTTCAGCTGTCGCGCATCGTCGAGACCGAACACCTCCTGCTCGACGTCGTTCTGCCCGATCATCGGCGTCGCGCCGACCTTCGCCCACGCGGTCGCGTCGCTGAGCGAGAGGCCGGCGTGGGCGTACGTGTCGCGGAGCTGATCGTGCACGGCGGTGAGCGCATGCTCGGAGACGTCCGCCATGCTCCGGCCACCGAGGTCGGTCCCGTAGTCCATCGTCATGGCATTCACGCCGGCGAGGTCGACCCCGGCGTCGAGCATCTGGTCCACGGCGGCGCGGCCGTCGTCCGTCAGACCCCGCTCGGAGACGGGCAGAGTGAGCCACACCGCCAGCGGGTGCCCGCTCGCCTGGCGCTCGCGCTGCAGGTCGGCCACGGCGAGCGCACGCCGGAGCCCGGCCACACGATCCGCGAGGTCGTCGTTCTCGATGTCGAGGTCGATGCTCGCGACGACGTACCGGTCGACGACATCCGCGTACGCCTCACGAAGGGTGTCGACGTCGGCGCAGACGGTCGCCAGCTCGCTGTTGGCCGCACCGCCGAAGGAGATGACGACATCGCCTCCGTGCTGGCGCAGCCGGGCGATACGACGGTCGAGGTCGAGGTCGTCACCGGCGCCGTCCAGCGAGTACGCGGTTCCCCAGGACGGAGTGCACTCGTCCGCACCGGCGGCGACCACGAACGACAGCACGACATCGCGCTTCTCGTCGTGACGCGGGGTCTCGAAGTCGTACGCGGGGGTCGCGGTGACGTCGACGTACCCGGCGAACCAGGGCGCCGGGACGTCCGCGCGCGCCTGGTCGGCCACCAGGAATCGGTATCCCGTGACCGCACCGGCGGCGACGACCACGACGACGGCCAGTCCCGCGATCACACGCCACGGCGACAGACGCTTGCCGTGGTGGGGTCCCGGGGCGGGCGGGGAGACATAACTGACGCGGGAGTTCATCGGATGCCGAGATCGCTCGTCGATGGCACGACGGGGCGCGCCTCCGTTTCGAACTCCGGGGGTGTCGTCTGCACGGTCGCGCGGTCGCCCACCGCGGGGTACCCGTGGTACAGAGCGGCCTCCCAGTCGAATTCGATGCCGGCCGACGGGTGCGCGGCCGGGCCGGACGCGACCGGCACCCACATCCAGTCCGTCAGGCCGAGCCACACGTCGACCAGGGAGTTGCGTACGCCGATGTTCTCGACGATCGCCCAGGCGGCGCAGAGGGAGTTGAACCCGGCGAAGGCGGCGGTGCCCCAGTTCTGCGCCGACGCGTTCCACCACGCGGTGACGACGGAGAAGATGAGGATCGCCCAGGGGCTGACCACGTAGAGCAGCTGCGTCGCCGTTCGGTCACGGACCTTCGGCGTCCGCGCGAACGGGATCTTGCGCCCGGTGAGGGCCTGCTCGACGGACTTGAGGACGCCCGCGAGGTTCACCGGGAGCAGGATGAGGTTGAAGCCGTAGATCCGGAAGATGTCCCGCCGTCGGTAGCCGGTGTTGCGGAGATCACTGGCCTGCGACAGGAAGTAGGGCAGGGCGGCGAGGACCACGAGCGGACTGAGAAGCGCGCTGTCGAACGGGAACGCGAGGAGGAAGACCAGTCCGACGCTCGCCCACGCGAGCGAAGCCATGTAGTTCACGCGGAGGAGCCATTCGGTGAGCCGCACCGGGTTGTCGGTGCGGCGTCGCGCTCGGGCCTGGGCGAGGAACTTGGGGAGGATGAGCAGCCCGCCGTTCGCCCAGCGGCGGCGCTGGACGACGAGCGAGCCGAAGTCCGGGGGCGTCGCGCTGTAGCTCAAGCGCTCGGGGTAGTTCACGAGCGTCCATCCGCGCTGAGTGAGGTCGATGCTGGACTCGGTGTCTTCGATGACCGTGCGGTCCTGCACGTAGCGGCGCACCTCGAAACCGGGAGTGGACTCGATCTCGAGGATGTCGTCGAGCGCCTCCATCCGGATGACGGCGTTCGCCCCCACCCAGAACGTGGCACCGTGGGCGGTCATGCCCTGGTGGAGGATGTGCTGGATGTCGGTCGTCGCGCCAGCGAGGCGTTCGATGCGGGTCGGCGCACCGCGGAAGGAAGAGTACGGCGTCTGCGTGACGGCGACGCGTTCGTTGCCGGGCTGCTCGAGGAAGTAGACCAGGCGCAGGCAGTAGTCGCGGAGGAGCAGGGAGTCGGCGTCGAGGGTGAGCAGGTACTCGGCGTTGGGCACGACGAGGTCCGCTTCCGCGGCCCCCGAGACGAGCCGGAGGTGCGTGCCCTGCGGGTTGCGCTCCGCGCGGTAGCGGCCGCCCATGAGGCCGATGTACGCATTCAGGTTCATCGCCTTGTTGGGCTCGTGCGACAGAGAGGCGTAGGCCTTGCGCTCGAAGACCGCCATGTCCGCGGTGAAGATGCGGGTGAGTCGTCGCTGAAGACCGAGGAGGCGGTCCGACTCCGGCGCTCGCCCGGCGGACAGGGCGGCACCGAGGGCCTGTGCGGTCAGCTCGAGATCGTCCGCGAGGCCGCGGAGCACCTGATCTATGAAGAACGTGTCGACATGATCCTCGTGAGGCTCGGTGTCGGCCATGTGGCGCAGCCACCGCACGGCTTCGGCGTAGGCGAGGTGAACGCGTCGGACGGCGTCCTGTCCCGCCCGCCCCGTCGTCAGCAACTCGTGCTCGAGCGTGAGGAGCGACTCGGAGAACAGCGATCGCGGGCCCTCGAGATCCGCTTGGATGCCGGCGGCGAGCGCGCGCGTCGCGGCGAGCCGTGCCCGGTCGGTGGGATCGGTGGGCGAGGGCGGGTCGTCCAGGAGCAGGACGACCCTCAGGTCGGGGTACTCCTGCAGCGCTGCGGACCAGAGCGTCTTGCGGATGACCGACGGCTCTTCCGCATACGAGGGGACGAGCACGGTGAGGCCGTCACCGTGCCCGGTGAGGAAGTGCTGGTCGAGTTCTGCGCGCGCCGCGCGGGTGTGACGACGGAACCGGCCGAGCGCACCTTCTCGGGCGACCAGGTACATCAGCGCCGACAGGGTGAGGAAGGTCACGACCGCGGCATACAGCCACGCCTCGACGGACAGGAGGTACTCGTCGGGGCCGTAGGACGTGAGCTGCCGCACGACGGTCGTCAGGATGTAGGCCGCCCAGGCGACCACGGTGACGATGATCGCCGCGCGAGCCCACACCAGGGTCGCGGCAGACGGCTTCGTGTGCACGGTGGGCAGGGGGACGCGCGTGCGCTCGGATCCCCACTGCCGCCTACGGACGTGTGGGAGCGCTCCCACGCGCTGTCGCAGACGTCGGTTCGATCGAGACATGGTTTCCCCTGAGCGTCGCGGGTCGAGTCCGACGCTGAGCGCCCGTTCGGGTCGAGCGCGATGGCCCGCTCGCCGCCGCGTTCGTGCTCGGGGCGGGCCGCTGATCAGACTGCACCCGATCGACGGTTTCCCGCCTCCGTTCGACCCTGCTCGGGGACAGAAATGCGGATTCCTTGCGCCGATCTTGCGCCGACCTTGCGCTTCGCCGGATCTGGTCAGGTGACCAAAGGCTTCGGGGCCCACCGAGAATATGCTGTGTCGATGCCCGACGCGCACGAGAGAGGCACCCGGCAGGCGCTCATCGAGGCGGCTGTAGAGGTGATCGCCGCCGAGGGCATCGTCGGGGCGACGACGCGCCGGATCACCGACGCGGCGGGTCTCCCCCTCGGCGCTCTGCATTACTGGTTCGCCACCAAGGGTCACCTCCTCGAGGCGGTGGCCGAGCACATCCTCGCGAGGATCGCCGAGCGGATGGGGCAGGCGGGTCAGGCGCCCGATCTCGCCGACCAGCTGCTGTGGCTCTTCGAGGATTCGGGCAGGTACGCGCCGGAGGAGCAACTGGCGTTCTTCGAGATCACGATGCAGTCTCTCCGCGCCCCGGCACCCGTCACCTCCCGGACGGGTCAGGGCGACGTGGCCGGGTTCGGCGAGAAGATGCTCGAGCCGTGGCGCGCCGGCGCCGATGCGACCCTTCCGGGCGGATTCCCCGCCCTCGTCGCGCTGGTCAAGAGCGCCACCATCGGCATGTGGTTCGAGCGACTGAGCCTCGACGAGCACGACATCCGACCCGGGATGGAGTTGCTCGCCGAACTCCTCCGTCATGTCCCGCGCGCGGACCCGACGGACTGATCTGACCGCTGCCGCGCTCCCCGATGCGCGGCCCTAGGGCGTGTTGATCAAGAGGTTTCGCTCCTCGGTGGGTGAGTCTTGAGCGGTGACGCGACAGGAGATCTCTGACGAGGTGTGGGCCGTGATGGAGCCGTTGATGCCGACGGTGTCCGGGAGGTCGAGGCCGTGGGCGGATCATCGGTTGGCTGTCGAGGGGATGGCGTGGAAGTACCGCACCGGGGCTCCGTGGCGGGATGTGCCGGAGCGGTTCGGGAAGTGGAACTCGATCTACAAGCGGTTCAACCGTTGGGCCGTGGACGGCACCTGGGAGAAGCTGCTGGCCGAGGTGCAGAAGCGGGCCGACGCCGCGGGGAAGATCGACTGGGTCGTCTCGATCGACTCCACGATCGCTCGTGTGCATCAGCACGGCGCGACCCTGAAGCGGGACACAGGGGGCTCTGCCGAATCACAAGAATCCGTGGTTCGAGCCGCTTGATCACGGGATCGGACGCTCCCGTGGCGGGTTGACGACCAAGCTGCACCTGGTCTGCGACGGTCGCGGCCGGCCGCTGGGGATGATGATCACCGGCGGGAACATCAACGACACCACGATGATGACCGCAGTACTCGAGGACATCCGCGTCCCCCGCGACGGGAAGGGCAGGCCACGGACCCGACCGGACCGGGTGCTCGCCGACAAGGGGTACCCGTCGAAGGCGAACCGGGCCTGGCTCCGCGACCGCGGTATCGCCGCGACCATCCCGGAGCGTGATGACCAGGTCGCGCACCGCCGCAAGAAGCCGGGCCGGCCGATCGACTTCGGCGAACAGCAGAAGGAACGCTACAAGGGCCGCAACGTCGTCGAACGCTGCTTCAACCGGCTCAAGCAGTGGCGCGGCATCGCGATGCGCTCCGACAAACTCCTCCGCAGCTACCGAGCCGCCGTCAGCCTCGCCGCCACGCTCATCTGGATCAAATCAGACTTGATCAACACGGCCTAGGGGCCGGGGTGCGGCCGAGACGGGTCGCCCGCCGCGGGCAGCGGCGGCTCGGTGCGGACGACGAGCCATGCCGCCTGACCCGCGAGCACGTCCGCGACGTGGCTGCGGAACCGGTGGCACTCCGTGATGTCGTGCGAACGGCACCGCAGGGCGTGCTCGGTCATCGCCCGGGCCTGCGCGATGTCGGCGGCCCGACGGTCGAGTTCCGCGACGTGCTCCTCGAGGACGCGGTGTCGGTCGGGTGCTCCCTCGTCGAGGAGCACGCGGATCTGGTCGAGCGACATCCCCGCGGCCTTGTTGCGCAGAATCACCGCGATGCGGACGAGGTCGGGGTCGCCGAACCGTCGGCGGCCGCCGGCGTCGCGCGTCGGGTGCAGCAGCCCCGCGTCCTCCCAGTGCCGCAACACATGGGGCTCGAGCCCGAACCGGCCCGCCGCGTCGCCGATCGCTTGATCATTTGACTTCATGTCGACATGAAGTCACACGATGGTCGCGAACGCAAATGAAAGGAGCCCCCGTGTACGAGGCCATCATCATCGGCGGCGGTCCCGCCGGACTCCAGGCCGCCCTCACGCTCGGCCGCATGCACCGCCGCACCCTGCTGCTGGACTCGGGCGAGTACCGGAACGCGACGGTCGATCACGCCCACAATCTGCTCGGCAACGACGGCACCGCACCGGCGGACCTGCGCGGCCGAGGCCGTGACGAGCTCTCCGCGTATCCGACGGTGGAGATCCGGGATGCCGCGGTCTCCGTGGTCGCAGCCGAGACCGACGGCGTTCGCGTCGAGGTCGCGGGCGAAACACTCCGCGCGGAGTACGTCGTGCTGGCAACAGGCCTCGCCGACGAGCTCCCGCCCATCCCCGGGCTGAAGGAGAACTGGGGCAATCGGGTCGCCAACTGCCCGTTCTGCCACGGCCATGAATTCGCCGGTCGCCCGGTGGCCGTCCTCAACGCATCGCCGCACGCGGCGATGCTGCGCGGAATGCTCCTGCCGGTGGCATCCGAGGTCATCGTCCTCGACCCGGCGCGCGTCGTGCGGGCGGAGAGCCTCGACGACGGACTGCGGATCGTGCTCGACGACGAATCGACCATCGACGCCGCCGGCGCCTTCGTCGCTCCCGTCTCGCGGCAGCGGGCCCCCTTCGCGGCGCAACTCGGCCTCGAAGTGCAGGAGTCCGGGGCGGTGCGGATCGATCCGTTCGGACGCACGAGCGTGGAACGCGTCTTCGCGGCGGGCGACATGGCCCACCCCGATCACTTCCCGGGGCCGATGGCGACGCTCGCGGCGGCGATCGCGGCGGGGCAGCTGGCGGCCGTCGCCATCGTGCAGGGCCTCTCCGCGCCGCGGTGAGTCACAAGGCGGACGCTGACCTCACGCTCTCGCCCTTCACCGCTCTCGCGATTCCGCGCCGCCCGGTGCGAGATCCTGCAAGCCCATGACGCGGAGCAGGTCGAGGCGGTCGGCATCGGGGGTCCCCGGCGCCGTCGTGTACACCACGACCCGGAGATCACCGCCGGGAACGCTGAGCACGTCGCAGTCCACCTCGATCGCGCCGACCGGGGTCTGAACGCGTTTGCGGCTGCTGCGGTGCTCGGCGATGTGGGCGGAATCCCACCGCCGCTCGAATTCCGGTGAATCGCGGCGCAGGCGCGACACGAGGTCGGCGAGATCGCGGTCGGCGGGATAGCGTCCGACGGCCGAGCGGAGGTCGGCGACCAGGTCGCGCGCGAATTCCTCGTCGTGCACGGCATCCCATTCGATTCCGTCGTGTCCACGCAGGAAGTGTCGCCATACGACGTTCCGCTCCAGGGCGGTGCGCTGAAGCGGGTCGCCGTCGATGGTCGCCCAGAGCGTGTTCCACAGAAGCAGGTCGTGAGCGGCGGTGAACACGGCGAGAGGCACGTCACCGAGGCGGTCGACGAGACGCTGGACTCCGGGAGTGATGTGGCGCGGTACGAGCCCATGAGCGGGAGGCGCGGACCCGGCGGCACGGTAGAGATGGTCTCGCTCCGCTGTCGTGAGGCGCAGAGCCGTGGCCAGTGCGCCGAGAAGCTGCGCGGAAGGGTGGGTGGCGCGACCCTGCTCGAGGCGCACGACGTAGTCGACACTCACACCCGCGAGAGCAGCAAGCTCTTCGCGCCGAAGCCCCCGTGTGCGGCGTCCCGGCCCTCCCGGCAGCCCGACCGCCTCGGGACGAACGCGCTCGCGCCACGATCGAAGCACGCTCGCGAATTCACTCATCGCTCCATCATGCGTCGCTTTCTCTCGGGGAGCCTGGTACCGGCAGTCCCCCGTCCGGTCCATGCCTGGGAGCTTCTCCCCGACCGACGAAGGATGGAGCCATGACAACGACACTCATCACCGGGGCCAACCGCAGCCTCGGTCTGGAAACCGCGCGCCGCCTCATCGACGCGGGGCACACCGTCTACGCCTGTATGCGCGACCTCGCACAGGCGGGCGAGGTGCAGACACTCGGCGCACATCCCGTCCGCCTCGACGTCACCGACCAGTCGTCCGTGGATGCCGCGTTCGCGGCGCTTCCCGAACTCGACGTGCTCGTCAACAATGCGGGCGTCCTCGGAACTTCGCACGGCGTCGACGACCTCGATGTCGACGCCATGACCGACGTCTTCGACACCAACGTCATGGGCGTCGTGCGCGTCACACAGGCGGCACTGCCGCTCCTTCGACGCTCCTCGAACCCGGTCATCGTCAACGTCGCTTCGGGCGTGGGATTCGCGCGCTGGCTGACGACGCCCGGACACGACGAGTTCGGGGTGCCCTCCGTGCCCTACGCCGCGTCCAAGGCAGCGGTGATCGCGCTCACCGTCCAGTACGCCAAGAACCTGCCCGACATGCGCGTGAACGCCGCGGACCCGGGGTACACCGCCACCGCCTTCAACGGATTCAGCGGTCACCAGACCATCACCCAGGGCACGGACGCCACGGTCGCGCTCGCAACGATCGATCGCGACGGTCCGACCGGCGAGTTCCACGATCGAACGGGCGTCATCGCGTATTGAGACGGCTCACAGCGACCTGCGCGGTCGACGTATTCCGCGTCCGCGCAGGTCGCTTTCCTAGACTGGGTCCGTGCACGCAACGGACGGGGGCCCGGTAGCGCCTACGGGTGCTGCCTCGCCGCGCCCGCGCCGACTGGCGCGTGACTTGACGATCCTCGGCGTCGTGGGCCTTCTCCTCGTCGCCGCGCTCGGCGCCGGAGCGGCTGCCGCGTACCGCGAGCTGTACAGCCCCCGTGCGTTCGTCCTGCACTACATCGACCTGCTCCACGACCGACGGGCGACGGATGCCCTGGCGGTTCCGGGCGTCGCGGTGGACTCGGTAGAGCTCGAGAAGGCGGGCCTTCCCGCGACGGCATCCGAGGCGCTGCTGCGCACCGACGCACTGCAGACGATCAGCGACGCACTCGTGACGAACGAGGTCGCCGACGGCGACGTGACCCGGGTCACCGTCGACTACCGAGCCGGCTCGTACACCGGTCGCACCACCTTCGCGGTCCGCCAGGACGGCTGGATCGGCGTCGTTCCACGCTGGCGTTTCGACGTCAGCCCCCTCGCCGTCGTCGATCTCACCGTGCGCGGGTCGATGCAGTTCTCGGTCAACGACTTCGAGATCGACAAGCGGCAGGTGTCGATGGACGGGGCGGATGCCGACCCCTCCGCGGCCGTCCCCCTGCTGGTGTTCTCGCCGGGCCTGTATTCCGTGGCGGTGGACACGGCGATCTCGGCGACGCCCGGCGTGGCCATCCTCGCGGACTCGCCGCTCACCGACGTGCCGGTCGAGATCCAAGCGGAGCCCACCGAACAGTTCGTCTCGGTCGTTCAGCAGCGTGTCGAAGGCTTCCTGACCACCTGCGCGGAGCAACGAGTGCTGCAACCCACCGGCTGCCCGTTCGGGTTCACCGTGCGCAATCGGATCGACGACGCCCCCACCTGGTCGATCTCGCAGCAGCCGACGGTGTCGGTGCTGCCCGACGGCGCCGGGTGGCGCATCCCCTCCGCGCGGGCCGTGGCCCACATCGAGGTCGACGTCCGCTCGATCTTCGACGGGTCGGTGCGCACCGTCGAAGAGGATGTGCCGTTCACGGTCGACGGCCAGATCTCGGTGCAGCCCGACGGCTCGGCATCCATCACCATCGGGGGAAGCCTGGACTGAGCGCCGGACGGGTCAGCGGCCCTGCGCAGCCTGGCGTTCGGCGATGCGCGCATCGCGTTCGGCGATCCGCTGCAGTTCCGCGTTGTACTCGTCGAGCTCGATGTCGCCGACCCGATCGACGTGGCGGTCGCGGCGGCGCTGCTGCCGCTCGTCGCTGCGACTCCACTGGATCGCGACGGTGATGGCGAGGATCAGCGTCGGGATCTCGCCCACGCTCCACGCGACGCCGCCGCCGGTGTACTGGTCTTGCAGCGGGGTGGCGCCCCACGTCCGCCCCATCGACCCGAACCACTCGGCCGCGATGAGGCCGGAGTTCATCATGATCGCGATGCCAAAGAACGCGTGCATCGCCATGACGGCGATCAGGATGAGGAGCCGCCCCGGGTACGGCAGACGGTAGGGCACCGGGTCGATGCCGATGAGGCTCAGAACGAACAGGTACCCGGTGATGAGGAAGTGCGCGACCATCCAGATGTGGCCGACGTGGTCGTACAGCGACCACCGGAACAGGTCGGTGTAGTAGAACGCCCACAGCGACACGATGAACAGCCCCGCGGCCACGAACGGATTCGTGAGCACCTTCGCGACGGGGTTGTGCACGGCCCACAGGATCCACTCGCGGCCACCGCGCGAACCGTCCTCGCGCTTTCGGATGGCGCGAGCGGCGAGCGTGACGGGGGCTCCCGCGACCAGCAGCAGCGGGATCGCCATCGACAGCAGCATGTGCTCGATCATGTGCACGCTGAACAGGTAGTCCTGATAGACGTTCAGCGGTCCGGAGGTGACCCAGAAGACGGCCAGCATGCCGAGCGACCACAGCACCGTGCGGTGGATGGGCCAGGCGTCGCCGCGCCGGTGCAGACGCCATACGCCCGCCAGATAGAAGAAGAGCCCGAAGCCAGCGACGAACGTCCACAGCAAGTCGATGTCCCACGCCGTGAACCAGCGATCGATCGTGAACTCCGCCGGGAGGGGCGAGCCGGTGAGCACCTCGGCGGGCGTCTGCCCGATCGGGGGAAGGTCGGCGGCAGGAGGAGGCGTGCGGGCGAGGGCGACGGCGACGCCGCTGGCGACACCCATGAAGACGAGCTCGAGCAGGACCACCCCCCAGAATCGGCGCGATCCGTTCTCGCTGCCCATCCCGGCGATGAGACGTCGGCGGTACCAGGCGCCGAGGATGCCCATCGCGACGAGCGCGGTGACCTTGACCAGGACGAGGATGCCGTACGGCGACAGGAGGTTCTGCCAGCCGACGAGGCCGATGGACGCGCGCACGGTGCCCGAGATCGCGACGACGATGAAGGCCACGAGCGCGATCGAGGAGTACCGCAGCAACGCAGCCTGGACTTGCGCGCGCGTCATCGCGGGGCGGACGACGACCAGCAGGATCAGGCCCCCGAGCCACACGGCCGCGGCGAGGATGTGCAGCACGAGCGAGGTGACGGCCGCCGTGTGGCTCGCCTCGGTTCCCGCGTGGCCCTGCGTGCCCATCGGAATGAGGGACGCGAGCGCGAGGATGGCGACGAGGAGCGTCGGCACCCAGGTCCGCACGGCGAACGTGAGCACCGTGAGCACGGCGCCCGCGATCGTGGTGATGAGCCACGCCGGACCGATCTCGGTCTCGACGAGGAAGCGCCCCAGCTGCTGACCGAAGACGGCGTCGAGCGTGGGGGTGGCGTTGATGACGTTGAGGAACGTCAGGAACCCGGTCGTGGCGGACGCCACCGTGAAAACGGCGGCACCGATGGATGCCGTGTCGAGAGCGATCTCGAACGGCCGCTCCCCCGCGGGAAGCGCGAACAACGCGAGGACCAGCGAACCCACCATCGTCGCCGCCGACAGGTTGACCACGAGCGTCGCGGCGGGGAGACCCCACCGGACGAAGGGACCAGGGTCAGCCAGCAGCGACGGCGCGGCACCGCCGCCGTAAGCGAGACCCGCGACGACGCAGATCACCGAGACCACGACCAGGATGACGGGTCCGGCCACGCGCAGGGCTCGGGGATTCACCCCCCAAGCCTACGTCGCGCGGGAACGCAAGAGGGGGGATGCCAGCCGGCATCCCCCCTCTCACAGTGTGCTGTCGTCTTACTTGACGGCGGCCTTCAGCTTGGAGCCGGCGGTGACCTTGACGCGCTTGCCCGCGGGGATCGAGATCTCCTCGCCCGTCTGGGGGTTGCGGCCGGTGCGGGCCGACGTGGCGACCTGCTCGAACGCGATCCAGCCGGGGATCGAGACCTTGCTGCCCTTGGCGACCGCCTCGGAGACGGTGGAGAAGAGGGAGTCGAGCACGCTCGACACGGCGGACTGGCTCTGCCCGGTCGCGCTCGCGATGCTCGCGACGAGCTCGGTCTTGGTGATGGACTTGTCGGCCATGTGGTTGTCCTCCAGGCGACGCTCGTGTCGCCTCTCGTTACATCGGACGAGGAGGAATCCTCCTCGGTGGTCGGGAGACCGCCTCGACAGTATCAACCGAACCGCGGAATTACGCGGATTTTGATGGATTTCGCCCGTAGGAGGGCGGCGTGTCGCGAGTGAAATGTGACGCGAGGGGCTCGTGGGGCCCGCGACGACCCGAACTCGCGCCTCCGGGCGGTGGCAGAGGGCGACCACGCATCAACCTCGGGTGACGGGGCAGGCAGAGAAGGTTGAGGCGGTTGTCGAGCGACGGTCTACCGCAGCTGACGCCCCGTGTCCAGGCGTATCACGCGGGCTTCCTCGTTTGCCCGGACATTGCTCGCCGAACGACGACGACGAGGCGCTCTCACCCTCCCCAACCCACGACACGCACCGTTGCTCCGCTCGGGGACCGACGGGACGATCGCCGGACGGGCCGCAGCAGCGACCCGGACGAACGGTCACCCCCCGGACTGCAACGTCGCATTCGCGCGGTGGCCGGTACCGACACCCTCGAAAGGCCGACGAACGATGACGCACACGCAACGAAGAAGACTGCGAAACCTCAGCACTCTGTGTGCCGCTTCGCTCATCCTCGGAGCCGTCCCCGCCGGGTCCGCCCTCGCCGCAGACTCGTACCCCACTCCCTCTCCGACGCCCAAGGGCGACCCGAAGATCATCGAGGCGTTGCAGAAGGCGCCAGAACTCGCCGACGTGACGTTCGACGCCTCGGGAGTGACCTTGCAGACCGGCGACGCCGTGGCGACGAACGAGAAGTGGATCTCGGACGACCACGAATTCCTGGACGATGACGTGAAGAATCCTGTCTGGCCCGACGCATGGCTGGTGGGCGGCAAGGTCCAACCGAACAAGGTGCTCAGTTCCTTGAGTTTGACGTGGGCTCACACGAATACGTTCACCACCACAAGAACCCACGACTTCAGCTTCGGGGTCACCACGGGATTCACTTACACGCAAGGGATGGAGGTGGGAGTCGAGGGGACCAAGGTCTCGGCCAGCATCGCCTACAAAGCCGAATTCAACTTCACCTACAAGTACGGCATGCAAGAGACGGTGTCGACGTCGGACACGAAGACGATCACGTCCCCGCCGCAGAACGAGCAAGTCCTGCCGGGGTTTGGCCTGCGTGTTCGGAAGTGGGTCGATGTGGGGTCTTATGAGGCCGATATCGTGATCCCCGCCACCCTGAGCGGCGACGTCATTTTGAAGAAATGTGGAACGAGCGTGAAGGTGCCCATCGGACGTCTCGCCGCGATGAAGCGAGACGAGGATCAGGGCCCGCTCTTCCCGGACACCACTGTCGACGGAAATATTCTCCGTCAGTACGCCACCGCGCACTGGGTCGCGAATGTCGCCGCCCGAGCACACACGGAGATGACCGACACATACCTGGCCACCGGTGCTTCGATATCCAGCATCACCGACGATTCCTGGGGTGCCATCCCCGGTAAGGCGTCGAGTCCCTCCGCCAAGACGCGCTCGCTCCCCTCGATCACGACCCAGGCGGAAGCCGACGACTCCCTCCGCAGCATCGTCCCGTGCGCGACCCCGTCCGACCTCAACACCAGCGGGGGCTCCCCGGGCACGTGGACACCCACGGGACTGGGCACGGTCGCTGTCGGCAATCACGCGTACCTCAAGGGCGACAAGACGCTCGTCTACGTCGACTCGGTCCTCGATCGCAACGTGACGAGCGTTGCGGGCGGATGGTCGCCGGGGAACGGAAAAGACTGGACGACGTATGTCCGAGCCGACGGCCGAGGGTACACCCGCGTCCTCGACGGAAGTGTGGGCCAGTTCGAGCGTACATTCGCCGCGGGAACCCGCGCGGTGGGCTTTCACACCTATCTCACGCCTACTGGTGACCTCTATTACGGCAGCAGGCGAATCGCGCAGAATGTCACATCAGCCACGGGCGGCTGGGCCTCGGTCGATTGGGTCACCTATGTCAGTGACGGCAAGGGGTACACCTGGGGGAGCCATTACACGACCGGTCCCGTCGAGGACAGCGCCCTGCCGAGTGGAACCGCAGCAGTCGGGATTCGCACCTACCTCGCTCCGGACGGGACCCTGAGTTACGGGGACACCGTCGTCGCGACCGGTGTGACCTCCGCGACCGGCGGCATCGGGAGCGGTTCCGGCATCAGTGCCTATTGGATCACCTTCGTCGCAGACGGCCGCGGCCATTCCTGGAACGCCGGCAACCGCTCGATCCGAGATGAGGTCTGGCTGCCCGACGACGCGAAGGCGGTGGGGAACCACCTCTACCTCGACGCCGACGGGTACCTGTATTTCGTCGACAACGAGGTCGCCCAGAACGTCTCCAGCGCCGTGGGCGGCTGGGGCTCCGGGGCCGACTGGGCCAGCTACGTTCGCGTGGGGTCGTAGCAGTCGGCGAACGCCGAAGGGCGGGGGCTCCTCTCGGAACCCCCGCCCTCTGCGGTGCAATCGGTGCTTACCAGCTCGACTTGGTCACGCCGGGCAGCTCACCACGGTGGGCCATGTCGCGGAAGCGGACACGCGAGACGCCGAACTTCGTCAGCACACCACGGGGGCGGCCGTCGATGACGTCGCGGCTGCGGACGCGAGCGGGCGACGCGTTGCGGGGCAGCTTCTGCAGGCCCACGCGGGCGGCCTCGCGGGCCTCGTCGGTCGCGGTCGGGTCGACCAGGGTCTTCTTCAGCTCGGCGCGCTTCGCGGCGTAGCGCTCGACGATGACCTTGCGCTGCTCGTTGCGCGCGATCTTGCTCTTCTTAGCCATGCTTAGCGCTCCTCTCGGAAGTCGACGTGCTTGCGGACCACGGGGTCGTACTTCTTCAGCACGATGCGGTCGGGGTTGTTACGGCGGTTCTTGCGCGTCACGTAGGTGTACCCCGTGCCGGCGGTCGAACGCAGCTTGATGATCGGACGGACGTCCTGAGCCTTCTTCGCCATTACAGCTTCACGCCCTTCGCCTGCAGGTCACGGACGACGGCTTCGATACCGCGCGCGTCGATGACCTTGATGCCCTTCGCCGAAACGTTGAGCTTGATGTTGCGACCCAGCGACGGAACGAAGTAGGTCTTCTTCTGCACGTTCGGGTCGAAGCGGCGCTTCGTCCGGCGGTGCGAGTGCGAGATGTTGTGACCGAAGCCGGGAACCGCTCCAGTCACCTGGCACACTGCTGCCATGGTGATGTCTCCTTCTGTACCGTGACACCGGACGGTGTCACCCAAGATCCCTTGTCTGCACCCCGTTCCGGGCGCAGCACGAGGCCAGGATCGGAAGAAGGGGTACGTACTGCGTGCTGGAGTGCGCGCAGACAAGCGATCAGTCTAGCATGCCCGGCGTGTCGCCTTGACGAGCGGCGGCCTCGGCGGCGCCGCGCCCCCACCGGAACGCCGATACCGTCGGGTCGCCGTCGATCCAGAACCGCCACGGGAAGGCATCCGTCCCCGCGATTCCCGCCACGCCCACCCGCGGACCGGAGACGACCCGCGACGAGATCCGCTCGGGCAGGAGCAACCGCGCCCGCGCCCCGGCGCGCTCGACCCCGGTGACGGCGTCGATCCCGTCGTGGACCGGATGCCGAAGGCCCACGGCATCCCCCAATCGTCCGGGTCCGCGGGCCAGGTCGCGCGGCACGCGCACGACGCCCCGGCGTTCGCGTCGACGCCGCTCGGCCACGTCAGCCCCCTCGATCACCTCGCCGCCGCGCAGCAGGACACCGCCGGCGACCCCCTCGGGACCGCACACGACGTTGACGCACGAATGGATGCCGTGGCTCAGATACACGTAGAGGTGTCCGGGCTCGCCCCACATCGTCGCGTTCCGCGCGGTCGGACCACCGCGGGCGTGCGACCCGGGGTCGGGACGATCGCCCGTGCCGAGCCCGTGATACGCCTCCACCTCCGTGATGCGCAGGACCACGCGTTCCCCCGCCACGACGGTTTCGAGGTGGGCGCCGAGGAGGAGCGGCGCGACCTCGACCGGCAGGGCGGCCAGGTCGTCGCGCGTCGCGGGGCGTGTCATCCCGGGGGCACCTGGCACCACGAGAGGTCGAAGCCCTGCAGGGCCGCGAGCTCCTGGCCCGTGTCGATCTCGACGAGGTGCGTCTGCAGCCGACCCGGCAGCGGGAGCTGGTAGCGGTCGAAGGGGTTGTCGATGGCCTTGGGCGCCACGAGCACGGCGGCGTATCGCCCACTCGGCGACACGCACGTCTGCAGCACCGTGTCGCTGCCGGGCACTTCGAGGAGCGGCCGCACCGTGCCGTCGGTGTCGACATGGCCGATGGTCGTGGCGCGGAACGCCCCGTCCGACCCGATGTCGGCGAACGACCGGATCGTGCCCGCTCCCGTCCCGGGCACGGGGGTGGCGCGCCCCGGCATGCCGGGGGGATCCACCGGGTCTTCGAGCGCCTGTTCCGATCCGTCGGTGAGGTTGATCTCGCGGATGCCCTCGAGACGTTCGACGATCGCCACCGAGGAGCCGCGCGCGATGCCGTCGATCGACAGCGCGCTGCCCAGGGGCGCGGCGTTGCCGCCCTGTGCGTCGGTCAAGAGCAGACGCGAGTCGAACGTCAGCACGAGCATGCTGTCGGTGTCGGGCACGAACCGCCAGTCGGCGACACGCACGTCCCCGCCGTTCAAGCCGATCTCGACCGGCGGCACGTCATCGGCGGCCGACGCCGTGAAGAGTTTGCTCTCGCGTCCTCCGGCGGTGCCGAGGGTGGCATCCGAGAAGGTGAATCCGACGCGCTCACCCCGGTCGGCCGACTGCAGGTTCGAGACGAACCCGGGCCCGGGCAGGGGGATGTCGTGGGCGTTCTGCCCGTCGAGATCGGTCACGATCACCCGCGCGCGGTCGTTCTCGCGAACCGACACGACAAGGTGGTTGGCCGTGGCACGGAAGTCTTCGATGTGTTCGTGGGTGAAGACCGGAAGACCCGCCTCACCCTTCAAGTCCGTGCGGAAGATCGTGTCGCCGTCGGCGGTCCCGCGCTGCATCAGGAACGCCGTCAGGGGCGGGGTGCGGAAGGACTCGCTCAGTGTCGACGCGGGTCCGGCGCCGAGGCCCTTCACCGCGTTGACGGTGACGGTGTAGTCGGAGTCGTCCCGCAGCGGGAGCGTGAACCGGATGCCGACGCTGCGCCCCGACGTGTCGACGGTGAAGGGCGTAGCGGGTTCGACCTGCACCTGCGAGGGATCGACCTTCTCGAGCGACTGGGTCGTCGTGAGGATGACACGGGCACCGGATGCCGCGACGGCGGCGGCCGGGTCGACCTGCACGTCCGTCACCCGGGGACCTTGTGCGACGGAGACCACACCGCCGACGCCGCCCACCAGGACGAGCGCGCCGAGCACCGCCGCGAAGGCGAGGAGGAACCCGCGACCGCGACGCTTGCGCGCGCGGGCGCGGCGGGAGTCAGTACTCATACGGATCCGCCGGCTCGTCGATCGCCGCGACCTGGTCGGCGCGCACCTCCAGCGCCCCGTCGCCGCTCGATCGCACCGTCCCGGTCACCGTCACCCACTGCCCCGTCGACGGAGCGGATACCGACGCGGTGATCGGCAGTCGCGCGGTCTGCGCGTCGATGACGCAGTGCGTGATCACCAGGCGCGTGAGGTCGAAGGTCGCGCCGTCCTGTCCGGGCGTGATGAACCCGGTGAGGGTCACGGGCTTGCCGTCGAAGGTCTCGGGGTTGGTCGCGTGCGCGAAGATCGCCGACCAGTCGCCGATGCCGAACGTCGACGTGTCGCCCGAGGCGGCGAGGGTCACGACGTCGGAACCGACGAACAGCGGCGGAGCGCCGACGTCGCGCGACACGGCGAGCTCGGCCGAGAGCGAGGCGGGCGGGGTCAGGAGAACCGCGACGACCGCCCCCGACGCGATCAGTCCGCCGCTGAACGCGGCGACACCGGCGACCGTCCATCGCGGGCGGGCGGCGAGGTGATCGTTCGCGGCGTGGTCGTGCTCGTCGGGCGCGTCGGCGTGGTCGTGGTCGGCGTGCGCGAAGGCCTCGCGGCGCGCGGGCGCCGACCCGACGGCGTGCCCGTGCGCGTGGTCATGGCCGTGGTCGGCCTCGGCGCCGAGGGGCAGGGCGAACGTCGCGATCGCGCCGATCACGGCGACGACCGCCATCCCGATGGCGAACCACGCCGAATCCGGGTTCACGTACAGCGCGAGGCGTCCGGTGAGCCACAGCGCGATGGTCGTGACGGCGAGACACGTGGTCAGCCCGACACCGAGCCACCGCGTGGCGAGAGCACCCGTTCTAGACAAGGAGGTTCACCACCGTTCCGAGCGCGAAGGCCGAGAGCACGACCACCGCGGTCAGGCCGACGAGCACGCGCGTGGTGAACGTCGTGCGCAGCAGCGCGTACATCTTGAGATCGACGACCGGACCCACGACGAGGAACGCCACGATCGAGCCGGGCGTGAAGGTCGACGCGAACGACAGGGCGAAGAACGCGTCGACGTTCGAGCACAGCGACACCACGACGGCCAGCACCATCATCGCCGCGATCGAGAGGGCCGGGTCGGAGCCGATCGCCAGCAGCGCGCTCCGCGGGATCAGCACTTGCACGGCCCCCGCGATCATCGAGCCGATGATGAGGGCGGGCATGACCGACCGGAGCTCCACGACGAACTGCGCGAGCGACCGGCGGCCCCGGCCACCGCGTTCCTGGACGACGATCTCGCACGTCTCGAGGAAGCGCTCGGTGAGGAGCTTGTCGGGATCGGGATGCCGGCTGTACAGCCATCCGATGAGGTTCGCGACGAGGAAGCCGCCGATGAGACGCGCGACCAGGATGCCGTCGCTGAAGCCGAACGCGGCGTGGGTGCTGATGATCACGATCGGATTCACGATCGGTGCCGCCACGAGGAAGGTCAGCGTGTCGGAGACCCGGAACCCGCGCATGAGCAGGCCACGCGCGAACGGGACGTTGCCGCATTCGCACACCGGGATGAACATGCCGAGCAGCGACAGCACCGCGCGGCGCGCCCAGGGGGTGCGTGGCATCCATCGCTCGATCGCACCCGGCGGCACCCACACCTGCACGATGATCGAGAGCAGGACGCCGAGCACGACGAACGGCAGCGACTCGATGAGGACGCTGAGGGCGAGGGTGAGGCCGTCCTGCGCACGAGTGGGGAGCGGCGCGGAGAAGAAGGTCGGGGCGAAGGCGTCGATGAGGAACAGCGCCGCGACGACGACGACGCCCACGCCGAGGCCGACGAGGGTGCGGGTGACGCCGGAACGCGGGGGCGCCGACGCGACCGTGCGACTACTCGTCGCCACGCTCACGGGCGCGCGCCTGCGCGCAGTCGGCGCAGATACCGAAGATGTCGACGACATGCTCGGCCTGCGAGAAACCGTGTTGGGCGGCGGTGCGCTGCGCCCACTCCTCGACGGCGTCCGCCTCGATCTCGACCGCGACGCCGCACGAGCGGCAGATCAGGTGGTGATGGTGTCCGCGGGTCTCGCACGCGCGGAAGAGGTTCTCACCCTCGGGGCTCTGCAGCGAATCGGCATCGCCCTGGGCGGCCAGCCCCGCGAGTGCCCGGTAGACCGTGGCCAGTCCGATACCGGTGTTCTCGTCGCGCAGGGTCGCGTGCAGCGACTGCGCGCTGACGAAGCCGCCGGCACCGGCGAGAGCTTCGCGCACGCGCTCGCGCTGCCACGTATTGCGCTGGACCATGCGGGAAGTCTACCGAGGCGATCGGTGAAACGGCTGGGGACGCCGGGCGCTACAGCGCCCGCGTGGTGCGGTCGCGGCGAGCACCGATGAGGCGGCACACCAGGTAGATCGCGAACGAGATCGTCGTGATGTAGGGGCTCACCGGCAGCGTTCCCGCGACGGCCAGCAGCACACCACCCACGGCCGAGACGAAGCCGAACAGCGCCGCGAGGACCGGAACCGAGAGCGGCCCGGATGCCACCCGCATCGCGGCCGCGGCCGGGGTGACCAGCAGCGCCATCACGAGCAGCGCACCGATGATGTGCACGGCGACGGCGACGATGAGGCCGAGCAGCAGCATGAAGCCGAGCGACACCGCGGTCGTGGGAACGCCTCGGGCGGCGGCCGACTGCGGGTCGAGCGAGTCGAAGCGCAGGGGACGCCAGATCATCAGCAGCGCCAGCAGCACCACGAGACCGATCACGACGAGCCAGCCGAGCTGCGCGCTCTGCACCGACACGATCTGTCCGGTGAGCAGGCTGAAGCGCGTGGCACTGCGGCCGTTGTAGAGGGAGAGACACAGGATGCCGATGCCCAGACCGAACGGCATGAGCACGCCGATGATCGAGTTGCGGTCGCGAGCGCGCGCGCCGAGGAGACCGATGATCGCCGCCGCGATGAGCGACCCGACGATCGAGCCGGAGACCACGTCGACTCCGAGGAGGAGAGCGACCGCGGCACCCGCGAACGACAGCTCGCTGATGCCGTGGACGGCGAACGCCATGTCGCGCTGCATGACGAAGACGCCGATGAGTCCGCCCACGAGCCCGAGCACGGCACCCGCGTACACGGAGTTCTGCACCAGCTCGAGGATCGCCCCGTACTGGCTCACGCCGCCGAACAGCGCGTCGCCCACGTCGGCCCAGTTCATGCGTCGTCCTCGTCATGGTGGTGGTGGGCCTCGTCGGCGTCGGGTGCCCCGACGACGACGAGTCGCCCGCCGGCGCGGGTCACGAAGACGGGCGCGCCGTAGAGGGCGCTCAACGTCTCGGACGTGAGCACCTCGTCCGGAGTGCCGAGCGTGAAACGGCCGTTCGCGATGTACAGGATGCGGTCCACGTGCGCGAGCACGGGATTGATGTCGTGGGTGACCAGCAGCACGGCGGCGTCGCGCTCGCGGCGGTGACGGTCGATCAACCGCACCACGGCCTGCTGGTTGGCCAGGTCGAGGCTCGTCAGCGGCTCGTCGCACAGCAGCAGCCGGGGGTCGTCGGCCAGCGCCTGGCCCACACGAAGCCGCTGCTGCTCGCCGCCGGAGAGCAGCCCCACCGGGCGGTCGGCGAACGCGTCGGCACCGACGGCGGTGAGCAGTTCGGCGATGCGGGCGCGATCTTTCCGTCGCGAGAACGGCAGCCCGAACCGGTGCCCGTCGACCCCGAGACCGACGATGTCGCGACCGCGCAACGGCGTTTCGCGCGGGAGGGGCCGCTGCTGCGGCACGTAGCCGATGCGCCGGTTGCCCGCCCGCCGGACGGGCGTGCCGAGCGCCTCGATGGTGCCGTCGCTCAGCCGCTCGAGGCCCAGGATGGCCCGGAGCAGCGTCGTCTTGCCCGAGCCGCTCGGGCCGAGGATCGCAACGAGCTCGCCGGGCCCGACCTCGAGGTCGAGCCCGGACCACAGCTCTCGGCCGCCGCGTTCGAGCGCGGCTCCGCGGATGCGCAGGGGTGTGACGTCGCTCACGCCGCCAGGGCGTCCGACAGCGCGCTGATGTTGCTCTGCATCCACGAGAGGTAAGTCTGGCCCTCGGGGAGGGTCTCGGTGAACTCGAGCACCGGAATGTTCTTGGCCTTCGCCTCGTCCATGACCTGCGTCGTCTCGGCGCCACCGGTCTGCGGGTTGACGATCATGACCCGGATCTCGCCCGAATCGATGAGCTGCAGCGACTCCAGCAGGGTCGCGGGCGGCACGTCCTGGCCCTCTTCCACAGATTCGCTGAACTCGTTCGGGGTCGCGTTCACCAGGCCCGCGGCTTCGATGAGGTAGACGGGCACGGGCTCGGTGACGAACACCTTCGCGCCGGCATCCTTCGCCTCGATCTGGCCCAGCGAGTCCTCGAGGCCGGCGATCTGCTGCACGAACGCGTCGGCATTGGCGGTGAAGCCGGCCGCGTGGTCGGGCGCCAGCTCGCCGAGGTGCTCGGCGACGGCCTTCGCGAGGTCTTCGACCGTGTGCGGGTCGTACCAGACGTGCTCGTTGAAGCCCTCGATGTGGTCATGACCGTCGCCCTCGGCGTGGTCGTGGTCGTCGGCGCTCTCGCTGGGCGAGGCGCTGGCGTCGTCGTGCGACTCCGCGCCGGGGTAGTCGTGGTTGTACTCGACGGCGGTGAGGACCTCGGCATCCGATCCGCTGGCGTCGATGAGCGACTCCATGAACGCGTCGTAGCCCGCGCCGTTCTCGATGACGAGCTGCGCACCCTTGAGGGTGAGCTGGTCCTGCGCGCTGGCCTCGTACTCGTGCGGGTCCTGCGTGGGCGACGTGATGATCGAGGTGACGTCGACGAAGTCGCCCCCGATGGACTCGGCGATCGAGCCGTAGACGTCGGTGGATGCCACGACCGAGACCTTGCCGGACGCGTCGGTCGTGCCGCCGGCCGAGGGAGCGGTGCCGGCGCAACCGGCGAGGGCGAGCACGGAGGCCGCGCCGAGGACGAGGGGGGCGAGGAGGCGTCGGGTCATGTCCCCCACTGTAACGGTAGTGATAACCGTTCTCAAACTCAGCAGGGCCGGCCGCCCGCCCGCCCAGATCGCCCGTCAGGCGCCGACCGCGACCGCCATCGGCGTCCCGAATGCGTGCACGCCGGACCCGACCTCAAACGTCCGACCGTCCGGCAGGTCCACCACTCCCGTTGCCCCCGTCGGCACCCGCACCTCCACGTGGAGCTCACCCGCCTCGATGCGCCAGGCGATCGCGGCGCGCCCGTACGGCGTCTCGTGCTCCGTGGCCGCGTGCGCGAGCCCGCCGCCGGGGCGCGGCGCGAAGGAGATGCGCCGGTACCCGGGGTCGAGCGGTGCGAGGCCGCCGACGGTGCGGTGAATCCAGTCGGCGACCGCGCCGAGAGCGAAGTGGTTGAACGAGGTCATCCCCCCGGGGTTGACCGTGCCGTCGGGGAGCAGGCTGTCCCACCGCTCCCACGTCGTGGTCCCGCCGGAGAGCACCGTGTACATCCACGAGGGGCATTCCTTCTCCAGCAGCAGGTCGTACGCGACGTCCACATGCCCCGACCGCGTGAGCGCGTCGGTGATCAACGGCGTCCCGGCGAAGCCGGTCGCAATGCGGTTGCCACCGGCGCGCACGAGCTCGGCCAGTCGGGCGCCCCAGACGTCGCGCTCGGCGACGTCGGTGTAGAGCTCGAACTCGATCGCGAGGGCGTATGCGGTCTGTGCATCGCTGCTCAGCAGACCCGCGCCGGTGACGTACTCGCCGCGGAACGCATCGCGGACCTCGGCCGCCAGGCGTGAATACGTCTCGACGTCATCGAGGCGTCCGAGAACCTCGGCCATCTTCGCGAGGTGAAGGCTCGACCACGCGAAGTACGCCGTCGCGACGAGGTATCGGTCGGTCGTGGCATCCGCCGGATCGTGCGGCGGAGCCGCCGGGTCGAGCCAGTCGCCCAGCTGGAACCCCGTGTTCCACAGGCGCGAGGGACCGGCCAGCCGCGCGACGAGATCGACCCACTTCCGGGCCGAGTCGTACTGGTCGCGGAGGATGCGCGCGTCTCCGAACTGGCGGTACAGGGTCCACGGTGTCAGCACGGCGACATCGCCCCAGGCCGCCCCGGGACGGATGGGGGTCCACTCCTCGCCACCCGGGATCACCGGCACGTACCAGGGCACGGTCCCGTCGGGAAGCTGCTCGACCGCGACATCGCGCAGCCACGAGCGGAGCATGCCGGAGCAGTCGTAGAGGAAGGATGCCGCGGGCGCGAAGACCTGCAGGTCGCCGGTCCAGCCGAGGCGTTCGTCGCGCTGCGGGCAGTCGGTGGGGATGTCGACGAAGTTGTCTCGCATCGACCACCGCACGTTCTCGTGCAGGCGGTTCAGCAGCGGGTCCGACGAGGCGAACCAGCCGGTCCGCTCCATGTCGGTGTGGTAGACCCGCGCCGTGATCGCTCCGGGAGCGATCTCCCCCGGCCACCCGGCCACCTCGGCATAGCGGAATCCGTGGATCGTGAAGCGCGGTTCCCACTCGAGCGTCCCCCCGGCGTGCTCGAGGACGTCGGTGGCCGCCGCCCCCCGCAAGGGGCGGGTGTAGAGCTCGCCGTCCTGCAGGACCTCGGCGTGGCGCAGGGTGACGACCCCGCTGTCCTCTGCCGTGAGCGAGAGACGCAGGCGTCCGGAGATGTTCTGGCCGAAGTCGAGGATCCACGCTCCCGTCGACGATCTGGTCACCTCGACCGGTGAGAGTTCCTCGGTGCAGCGCACCGGTGGTCCCTCGGGGGCGACGAGCGTTGCGTGGTCGACGGGAAGCAGGCGCGCGGGCGTCCAGTCTCCGGCGGCGGCGGCCCAGTCGTCCTGCTGCAGTCGCGCGTCGAAGTGCTCGCCCTCGTAGATGCCGGTGGTCAGGATGGGGCTCGGCGCCGCCTCCCACTCGGCATCCGTCGCCACGACCGACCGCGAGCCGTCGGCGTGCTCGATCTCGAGCTGGGCGATGAGGCCGATGTCACTGCCGTAGAGGTTGGGGTACCCGCCGTGGAAGCCGAGACGCCCGCGGTACCAGCCGTCGGCGAGCCACGAGCCGATCGTGTTCTCACCCGCGCGGAGGTGCTCGGTGACGTCGTACGTGTAGTACCGCAGCCGCTCGCCGTAGACCGTCCAGCCGGGCGACAGCGCGTCGTCGCCGACCCGACGGCCGTTGATCTCGACCTCGTACAGGCCGTGCGCCGAGACGTACAACCGGGCGCGGGAGACCTCGAACGCCACCTCGAACGCCCGCCGGACGCGCGGCGGACGGCGCAGCGATTCGGGCTCCTCGTCCCACGCGGGCCCGACGACACCGGCGACCCAGTCGTCGGCATCCAGGAGTCCGGCCTCCACACGCGACGCGGGCGACCAGTCGGATGCCGCGTCATCGTCGCTGAAGACCCGAACGCGCAGCGTGGCGCTCTGACGGGACACGAGGGGGGCGAAGGGCCACTCCACGAGCACGGACTCGGCACTGCGCACGATGCCGGAGGTCTCGGCACCGCTCTCGGTCACGATCTCGAGCTCGTAGCCACCCTGCCGCCATCCGGCGGGGGCCTCGGTCTTCCACGACACCCGAGGGGTGGCGACGCCGATGCCGAGGGCATCGGGGAGGTGTTCGAACGTGAGGGGGGATACGTCAACGGTCATGCGGTCGTCATCTCATCCTGCTGCGGGTGGACCATGGGCTTGAGGGCGGAGCGGTCGCGCCCGGGGAGAAGCAGGGCGTCGTGGACCCCGCCGAGGGGATGCACGCTCGTCACGAGTCGACGCAGATCCACTCGTCCGCTCGCCGCGAGCGCGATGGCATCCGGGTACTGGTTCGCATACCGGAACGTGCCGGTCAGCACGATCTCGCGCGACTGAATCACATCGAGCGGCAGCGTCACGTCGCCGTCGGTCGACATCCCCACCAGAACGGCGCGGCCGGCGGGGGCCAGCGCGGCGATCCCGGCGCGGATCGCGGAGGGCACACCGGAGCACTCGATGAGCACCGTGCGATCGGTCGGCAGCGGGTCGGTGCGCGGGTCGACGATGCGGGACGCACCGAGGTCGGCCGCCACGGCCAGGCGCTCGGCGGAGACGTCGCTCACGCACACGTCCGCCCCCTCGACGAGCGCGACCTGCAGTACGAGCAGTCCGACGGGGCCCGCACCGCTGACGAGCACGCGATCGCCGATGCCGACGCCGGCTTTGCGCACCGCCCACAGCGCCACGGCGAGCGGCTCGATGAGCGCGGCCTCGTCGTCGTCGAGGGCGTCGGGCACGTCGCGGGCGAAGTCGGACGCGATGACGACGTGCGTGGCGAAGGCTCCGTCGATCGGCGGGGTGGCGAAGAAGCGCACGCGGGGGCACAGGTTGTACCGGCCGGCGCGGCACTGCTCGCAGCGCCCGCACGGCACGCCGGGCTCGAGGGCGACGCGAGCGCCGAGGCGGTCGGGCGAGACATCCGCGCCGAGCGCGACGACCACACCGGATGCCTCGTGCCCGAGGACGAGCGGTTCCTCGACGCGCGTCGAACCGATGCGGCCCTCGCGATACCAGTGCACGTCCGAGCCGCACACACCCACCGCACGGACCTCGACGAGCACCTCGTGCGCGGCGAGCGCGGGGACGGGACGCTCCTCCACGACCGTGGTGTCGATCGCCGTCATGACGGCCGCGCGGAGGGACTCCGGGGGCGTCATCCCTTCACCGCGCCGCTGGCCAGGCCCGCCATGATGCGCTGGTTCAGCACGAGGTAGATGGCCAGGATGCCGAACACGTTGATGCAGATCGCGGCGAAGAGGGGTCCGTACTGCGTCGCGCCGAACTGCCCGGTGAAGTTGAGCAATCCGACCTGCACCGTGCGCAGTTGCGACGAGTTGGTGAAGGTCAGGGCGATGAGCAGGTCGTTCCAGAAGAAGAAGAACTGCACGAGCGCGACGGTCACGATCGAGTTGCGGGCCATGGGGAGCGCGACGGAGAAGAAGGAGCGGAAGATCGACGCACCGTCCAGGGTCGAGGCCTCGAACACCTCGCGCGGGATCGCACGGAAGTACGTCGCCATCATGAACACGGTCAGCGGCAGACCGGTCGCGGTATACGTGATGATGAGCGGCCAGAGCGACCCGGTGATCCCGGCCTGGAAGTACACCGAGAACAGCGGCAGCAGGATCATCTGACCGGGCACCATGATGCCCGCGAGGAAGAGCAGCAGGATGCCGCCCCGGCCGCGGAAGACCATGACCTCGAGCACGAAGCCCGCGGCGACGCCGAACAGGAGCATGAGCGCGAGCGCAGGGAAGACTGCGACGACGCTGTTGCCGAGGTACTGGCCGATGTTGCCGGTGACCCAGGCGTCGACGTAGTTCTGCAGATTCAGCTCGCGGGGCAGCGCCCACGTGGGGGCGTTGAGGAACTCGTCCTGGCTCTTGAAGGAGTTCATCAGCAGCCACAGCAGAGGAAGGACCTCGATGGCGACCAGCAGGACGATCAGGACGGTGCCGGGGGTGCGGCGCAGGGCTCCGGCCCGTACGGCGGGCTTCCGGCGCGGGCGCAGCGGCTCGGGGGTCTGGGGCAGGGTGGCGGTGGACATGGGGGATCAGCCCTTCGTGGCGTCGCGGCGAGACGACCGGAAGATGAAGACGGTCACGATCAGGCACAGGATCGTCAGCAGCAGCGCGATCGAGGCGCCGTAGCCGTATTCGCCGTAGCTGAACGAGGTCTGGAACATGTAGAGCGTCAAGGGCGTCGTCGCCGTCCCCGGTCCGCCGTTGGTCAGGGCGACGATCGAGTCGAAGACCTTGAGCGTGCCGTTGATCGAGAAGATCACCGACGACAGCAGCACGGGCAGCGACAGCGGCAGGACGATGCTGCGGACGAGACGCCAGCCGTTGGCTCCGTCGAGTCGCGCCGATTCCATGATGTCGTCGGGGATGTCGAGCAGCCCCGTGTACAACAGCACGGCGTAGAAGCCCATGGAGCGCCAGAGGTCCATGATCACCAGGACGACGATCGCGCTCACGGGGCTGCCGAACCAGTCGACGGATGCCACCCCGAACACGTTCAACAGGGCGTTCACGGGGCCGGTCTGCGGCGCCACCTCGAACAGCTTCTGGAACATCAGGGCGACGGCCACCGTGGGGATGATGACGGGGAAGAAGACCAGGGTGCGCACGACGCTTCCGCGATTGCGGAGCACGAAGACGTAGAACAGCGCGAGCAGGTAGCCCAACAGCACCTGCCCCACGGTGATGATGACGGCGTAGAGCAGGGTGAACCGCAGCGCCTCACCGACGCGGGGGTCCGTGAAGAGGCGGGCCAGGTTGTCGACCCCGACGAATTCGAACCCGGAGATCGCGTTGCCCTCGAAGAGCGTGTAGCCGAGTGACCACACCACCGGGATGAGCATGACGAGGGTGTAGACGATGAGTGCCGGGCCGAGCAGCAGCGCGATGGCGCGCGGATCGCCGAGGACTTTGTTCATGGGGTTTCCTTCACGGGGGACGAAGGGTGGGGGCGACGGACGTCGCCCCCACCCGGGAGGTCACTCAGCCCAGGTCGGCCTGCACGAGGCTCATGAAGTCCTGCGGCGAGGTCGCACCGGTGATCAGCTGCGCGGCGTTCTTCTGGCTCGTCTCGGTGGCCTTGGCGCTGAAGAGCGCTTCGAACCACAGCACCGACTCCTTGGTCGACGAGATCTGGTCCTGGACCAGCGACGTCAGTTCGTCGACCTGGACGTCACCGTCGACCGTGAAGCCCGAGATCGTGTCCGCCTTCGACAGCGACTCGGCGCCGTAGTTGTTCGCGATGCACGTGAGCCACTTGCCGGTGTTGTCGTTGTACGCCTTCGCCGACAGCGCCATCGGCAGACCGACGTTGGCCGGGGTCTGGCTCGCGTCGCCGGCGCCGCCGGTGACGTTCGGGAACGGCAGGAAGCCGATGTTCTCCGAACCGATCTGGTTCGCCGTCTCGTCGGCGAAGTTCGCCAGCGCCCAGCTGCCCATGTAGAAGAAGGCGGCCTTGCCGGTGAGGAAGGTGTTGAACGCGGTGTCGTAGTCGATCGAGCCCACGCCCTGGCCGAAGTACCCCGCGGCACCCAGGTCGGCGACCGCCTGAGCGGCAGCGACGTACTCGGGGTCGGTCAGCTTCGCCTCGCCGTCGGCGACCTTCTGAAGGGCGTCGGGGCCGAGGTCGCGGAAGATGTATCCGCTGATCAGGCGGGTGATGGGCCAGCCCTGCTCGCCCGAGGCGGAGAACGGCTGGACACCGGCGCCCTGGAGCTTCGCCGCGGCGGCGGTGAGCTCGTCCCAGGTCTCGGGGACCTGGATGCCGTTGTCGCTGAGGAGCTTCTTGTTGTACCAGATGCCCTCGATGTTGTACTGGTACGGCAGCACGTTGAAGCCGCCGTAGAGCTGCTCGATCGTGGAGATCGCGGCGGGCTGGATCTTGTCGATGACACCGAGGTCGGTGAGGGTCTTCTTCAGATCGAGGACCTGGCCGCCCTCGGCGAGTTCCTTGGTGAGGGCCGGAGCGTTGCCGGCCGCGTACTGCGTCGGCAACGCGTTCTGCCCGGCGAGCAGTTGGAGCTTCTGGTCGAGCTGCGTCTGCGGGACCGTCTCGACCTCGAGCGGCTGCGCGTCGTTCTCTGCCTTGCACTGGTCGGAACTCAGGCTCGTCAGAAGATCCGGGATCGTTGTGTTCTCCTGGTTGACCAGGAATGAGAACTTCGACCCGGCGGCCGCGTTCCCGCCACCGCCGGCGCAAGCGGTGAGAGCCAGGAGCGCGGCGGCACCTGTCGCGACGATGGCGACCGTCCGACGCGACCGCGTGAATGCTGTGGACACTTTTCCTCCTCGAAAATGCACCTCGGTCATTGAAGCGCTTCAAGAGGATTATGCAAGGCGAGATGGACGGAGTCAAGAATTTTTTGAAACGCTTCAGACCTCGGCGGAGATGGCGCGTTCGCGCCCGACCGTGCTCTCGCGCACCACGAGCTCCGGCTTCAAGAGGGTCGTGACATGGGTGTGCTCCGCCCCGTCCTCGATCTCGGCCATGAGCAGCCGCACGCCTTCCCGCCCCATGTCGAGCCCCTGCATCTGCACGGACGTGAGCGGGATCATCCCGCCCCACGCCGCGGAGTTGTGGTCGCAGCCCATCACGGCGACATCGCCCGGCACCTCGATGCTGTGCGCGTTGAAGACCTGGATGATCGCCATCCCGAGGAGGTCGGTGACAGCG
The DNA here is from genome assembly GCF_047238045.1 of Microbacterium canaveralium. Taxonomy (NCBI): domain Bacteria; kingdom Bacillati; phylum Actinomycetota; class Actinomycetes; order Micrococcales; family Microbacteriaceae; genus Microbacterium; species Microbacterium canaveralium. Next base: position 3,340,137 of record NZ_JBDFMA010000003.1, read on the forward strand.
ATGACACCGTCGAGACGCCCGGCCCGGACCTCGCCGGCCAGTTCTTCGCCGGCCCGGAGCCCCCCGGGCGGATCCAGGTTCTCTGTCGGGACCTCCTGCAGCGACACCCGCCCGCCCTCTTCGTCGACCGCACGGCGGACGCCGCGGCGGCGCAGGGCGACGGGCTGCAGGTAGTCGCGGCCGCCGACGAACGCCAAGCGGGTTCGCCCCAGATCGATGAGGTGCCGGGCGGCGAGGTAGCCGACCTCCTCGTTATCGACGAGCACCTGACAGCAATCGTTCTTGCCGGAGTCGTAGTTCAGGACGACGGTGGGACGACCATGGCTACGGATCCGGGCGACGTCGTCGCTGGCATCCTGCATGGGCGCCAACAGGATGCCACTGACCCGGGCTTCGTCGAAGAAGTCGAGGTCGGCGCGCTGCTGGTCGACACGATTGTCGCTGTTGGCCACGAGAACGTTCATGGCCAGCTCGGCCGCGAATCGCTGGGCCCCGCGGGCGATGTCGACGAACAGCGAGTTGCTGATGTCGATGACGACCAGACCGATGCTGCGCGAGCGCCCGGCCGCCAGTTGCTGGGCGTTGGAGTTGCGGACGAAACCGAGCTCCGCGATCGCGCCCTGCACCTTTGCCAGCGTCGCGGGAGACACCTTGTCCGGGTGGTTGAGGACGTTCGAGACCGTGCCGAGAGCGACTCCGGCGACACGCGCGACGTCGGCCATGCTCGGCGTCCGTTGCCCGTTCGACACCCGCGCCCCCTCCGTCCGCCTCGACCGTCTGCTTCGGATGCTAGCCGATCCGCGGACGCGTTTGATGCGTTTCAATACCCGGCCGGTGGATCCGTGGACGAGCCCTCGGCCGCGAGGGACGGATAGCCTGGGAGCGATGTCACGGGACGAGAACGCGCGCAGAAGATTGTCCCGCAGCACCCCGAACGGCGCGGTCGTCGCGGTTCTCGCCATCGCCGGCCTCTGCTCGTCGTTCATGTTCACCCTCGTGGTGCCCATTCAGGCGAAGCTCCCGGAACTGCTGAACGCCTCGCGGGATGACACCGCCTGGGTGGTCACCTCCACGCTCCTCGCGGCGGCCGTCATCACGCCGATCGCCGGGCGCCTCGGCGACATGTACGGAAAGCGGCGCATCGTGCTCGCGCTGTTGGCTGTGATGATCGCCGGGTCTGTGATCGCCGCGCTGTCGCCCGGCATCGTCGGGCTGATCGTCGGTCGCGCGCTGCAGGGCGCGGTGGTCGGCGTCGTCCCCCTGGGCATCTCCATCCTGCGCGACGTCCTTCACGAGAACCGGGTCGACAGCGCGGTGGCGCTCATGAGCGCCACCCTCGGCGTCGGCGGGGCGGTCGGCCTCCCCATCAGCGCCCTCGTCGCGGAGAGCACCGACTGGCACTGGCTGTTCTGGATCGCCGCGGCCCTGGGCGCCGTCGTGTTCGTCCTCGTCATCGTGATCGTCCCGGTGAGCGTGCTGCGCACCGCCGGACGGTTCGACGTCATCGGCGCGACGGGACTCGCCGTCGGCCTCATCGGCATCCTTCTGGCCATCTCACGGGGGAACTCGTGGGGCTGGACGTCGCCGCTCACGCTCGGTCTGGCCGTCGGCGGCATCCTGGTCCTCGTCGCCTGGGGATGGTACGAACTGCGCATCGACGATCCGCTGCTGGATCTGCGCGTCGCCGCACGGCGGCCGGTGCTGCTGACCAACCTCGCGTCGATCGCGATGGGCTTCGCTCTCTTCACCTCGAACGTGTCGCACCCGCAGATTCTCGAGCTCCCGACCTCCACCGGCGTCGGGCTCGGCCTGTCGCTGCTGGCCGCGAGCCTGGTGGTCATGCCCTCGGGTCTGGTGATGATGGTGCTGTCGCCGCTCTCGGGAGCCCTCGCCCGGACCATCGGTCCCCGGGTTCTGCTGATCGCCGGGTCGGTGTCGCTGATCCTCGCCTACGGCTTCAGCCTCGTGCTCGCCACCGAGGTGTGGCACTTCGTCGTGGCGAACATCCTCATCGGCTTCGGCATCGGTTTCGGCTATGCCGCGATGCCGATGCTCATCATGCGTTCCGTGCCGCCGAGCGAGACGGGCGCGTCGAACGGACTGAACGCCCTCGCGCGGTCGCTCGGGACCAGCACGTCCGCCGCGGTGGTCGGCGTCGTGCTCGCGACCCTGTCAACGGGCGAGGGCGAAACCCGCGTTCCGACGGCGCAGGCCTTCGGCGTCTCGTTCGCTCTGGGCCTGGGCGCGGCGATCGTGGCGCTCGTCCTCGCGCTGCTCATCCCCACGCGTCGGGTGCCCAGCGAGAGGCATCCCGCGCTTCCCGAGTGACGCCCGCGTGAGGGGTCACTTTCTGTCGCCTCGACGCGTGTCCAGGCGACGAATATTGACCCTTCACGCGGCGGCGGCGCCACCCCGGAGGGTGACGCCGCCGGAGACCCGGGGACGATCAGCGCAGGATGCCGCCGAGGTCGAGCGCGCCGTCGACCACGTCATCCACATCGGACGTGACGTCGCCCACGACATCGTCCACCGAACCGGAGATCTCGTCGACCGAGCCGGAGACGTCGCCGACCGAGGCGCCGTTGTCGCCCGTCGAGACACCGGCGTCGCCGGTGGAGACGCCCGTGTCGTTGCCGGACCCCACGGGGGCCTCGACCGGAGCGGTCACGTCGTTGCCGGAGCCGACGTCGTTACCCGAGCCGAGATCGTTGCCCGATCCGATCGGCGCCGTGGTGTCGTTGCCCGACCCGATCGGGGCGGTGGTCTCATTGCCCGAGACGACCGGGGTCTGGTTGCCCGAGGCGACGTCGCCGTTCAGCGAGTCGCTCACGATCGGACCCTGCACGAGCGGCCCGATGTTCGCGATGTCACCGACCGCGGTCTGGGGGCTGGCGGTGAAGTCGCCGCTCTCGATGAGGCCGCCGACCCAGGTGTAGAACGGGTCGGACGCGTCGACGAACTGCGTCGCGGTCGTCGAGGCATCCGTCGAGGTGACGGTGTCGTCGGCCGATGCCGGCAGCGCCAGTCCGGCGACGGCGAGAGCCGCAGCTCCGGTGCCGGCCGCAGCGATCATGCCGATTCGGGTCTTCGTGTTGTACGTACGCATCAGGTTTCCCTTTCCGTTTCCGTTTCCGTCTACGGCGCTTCCGCCGCATGTGGGGTCATCCGAAGACGACCGGAAATCGGATGGGTGGGAAGCCGACCGGATGACGATCTCCGGTGTCGTCCGACCGACACGATCCGCGCCCTGACGGCGATCGCGGGAAACCCTGGCAGAACCCTGGCAATGCGCGACGGGCGGGGCATCTGGGCCCCGGTGGCCGCCGCAGCCCGTCCGCGCCCGCCGGGATCGACCGGGTTCAGGTGGGCGGCGTCGAGGCCGCGCCGCGTCCACGAGCGCGCGTCCGTGCGGCCGGTAGCGGCGAAGCCCGCCTAAGGGACCTCGGCGGAGAGCAGCTCCCGGATCAGCACGGCCATGTTCCCACCGAGCTGGGCGTGGTGATCCGTCACGTAGACGACGTTCGAGTGCGTCGTCACGTGGAGATCGAACAGCGTGGCCGCGAACCATTCCAGCGAGACCCACAGCTCGCCGTCGCGCCGCACGGCCTCGGTGCGCATCGCCCGGACGCGACCGTCGACGAGGATGCCGACGTTACCCCGGGCGAAGTCGACGACACGTCCGTCGGCCAGGCGGAGCGTCGCCACGTCGCCACCCTCGCGGAGATCGAGTTCGGCGCCGAAGGCCGTCGCGAGGAGACTCGACGGCACGTAAAGCGAGGAAACGCGCACGAGGGGGGCGCCGGCCCGTCCGTGGTACTGCGTCCCCTCCCACCGGAAGACCGGTCCCGGCAGCCGCACGCGTTCGCCCGATACCCAGGCGACGGTGCACCCCTCGGCGACGGCGACGGCGAAGGTGTCCCCCCGCAGCTCGAGCTCGGGTCGAGTCCTGTGAATGGCGCCATCCGGCGCCCGCCGCACGCCCGAGAACAGGTGATCCCAGACGAGTTGCGCATCGTCGAAGGTCTGCCCGTGATCGCGCCCGTGGACGTCACGGAACACGACGTCGGCGAACTCCCCACGGTAGAAGGCGAAGTTGTCCACTCCGCGCACGGCGATGGTGGGCGGAGTGCGCACGCCGTTCACCCGGAGCCAGTACTCGAGGTTCTGCCGCACCAGCTCCGTACCGTTCGTCGCGTAGTGCTGCGGGCCGGCATCCAGATCGAGGCGCGACTGCCACATCGAAATGGGGCCACCTTCGTTGAGGACCTCACCGCTCTCCGTGAACAACAGCGAGGGGTCGATCGGAGCACCCGACCCGGCGGCACCCGCGAGCACGGATCCCGCGGCACGGACGAAGGTCGACGTCATCGACTCCCCCATCGACATGCCCTGCAGAAAGACCCGTTCACGATCAATCGAGTACTCGTCGGCCGCCCACTCGATGAGTCCCCGAATGAGTCGGATGTCGTGGTTTTCCTCGGCATTCCGAGCGGGCGGGTTGAGATAGAGGCCCTCGGGGTTGGGCGCCGTGAGCGCGTCGACGTGCTCGGGCGCCATGTCGATATTCCAGAAGCGCCGGGACCCGGCATCCGGGAAGATCACGACGAAACCCTCGCGATCGGCGACGTTCGTCCAGGACGAATAGACGGCTTGTCCCCACCCGGTCATCAACCCGCCGTGGAGGGAGATGACCAACGGGCACGGTGTCGCGGGGTCGTACGACTCCGGCACGTACGTGTACCAGCGGTCCGTCGATCCCGGGACGATGGTGCCCGTCATCTCCTCGAGACGCGGCGGGTAGGGCTGGGAGTTGTTGCCGTTCTCATTGACGACGACCTCGCTGCCTTTGAGGTGCTCCGGCAGGTAGTGCCGGTTGTCATCGTCGGGAACGCCGGGCCGGATGCGGGTCACACCGGTCACGGTCGACCACCTCGCTCATCGGCACGCAGGTCACTCGTGATCATCACCGATCTCCGATCCTCTCGTGGGCGTGGCCTGCCGCGGTCGAGCACGTCCGCGGCCTCTCTCACTATCGCGTGGCCGCGCGTCCCCGACAGCCGCCAGGTGGCGGATCGCCACGTCGCGATTGCGTCTGGCGGGCGGATCAGCCGCGCCGTCTCGCTCAGCGAACATGGCTGTGCCGCCGGAGGAGGCGGGGCGATCTCCCTTGAAGGGACGCCACGGATGCCAAGGGAGTGCCAGTGCCAGAGCGTCGACACCCGTGCGCGACGGCACCCGTCCCGAGCGCGCCGAGCGAACAGATCGGCGCGCGCGCATGAGGGCGCGCCGCGCCGATCGTCCCCCCATCTGGACGCCCCGGTTCTCGAGTCTGTTCGCGATCAACTTCGTGATCACCTTCGCGCAGTTCATGACCCTCGTTCTGGTGCCGAAGCTCGCGGCGTCGCTCGGCGCGAGTTCCCTGGTCGTCGGGTTGGTGGCCGGTGTCTTCGCGGTCACGGCGCTGGCGGTCCGCCCCGCCGTGGGCTGGGCGACACTGGTCGTCCGCCACAACTACCTGCTCGCCGGCACGGTCGCGCTGATCCTGGTCGCCTTCGTGCTCTACGCGGTATCGGACAGCATCCCGCTCCTGATCGGAGCGCGTCTCCTGCACGGTGCAGCCATGGGCTTCCTCGCCCCCGTGACGCTCGCGATGGCGAGCGACGCCCTGCCGCCGAGCCGGATGGCCGAGGGCGTGGGCACCTTCTCCCTGGGGCAGGCGGTGAGCACCGCGGTGGGCCCGTCCGTCGGACTGTGGATGGAGACGTCCTTCGGGTACCGCACCAGCTTCTTCGTGGGGGCCGCCATCATGGCCGTCGCGGCGATCCTGGCGCTCCGGGTGCGGTCACCTCGGGCACCCGGGGGCCCGAGCACACCGTGGCGCTTCTCCTCCTTCCTCGCGCGCGAGGCGCTCGTCCCGGCCGCCATCATGTTCTTCCTCGCGGGCGCGTTCTCCTCGGTCAACGCGTTCATCGTGCTCTACGGCGAGGCGCGGGGGGTCGACCAGATCGGCCTGTTCTTCGCCGCCTACGCGGTTTTCATCCTGCTCACGCGACCCTTCGCCGGTGCTCTCGGGGACGCGCGGGGACTGACGGTCGTCATCGTTCCCGGGATGGTGCTGTTCGCGGTCTCGTTCATCGTCATCGCCAACGTCGACACGCTGCTCGGGTTCCTCATCGCCGGCGCTGTCGCGGCCCTCGGGTACGGGATCTGCCAACCCGCCGTCCAGACGCTCGCGCTCACTTCCGTGCCCCCGCACCGGCGCGGTCTCGCGAGCAACACCAGCTACATCGGTGTCGATCTGGGGTACTTGATCATGCCCATCATCGGAGGATGGATCGTCTCGGCCGACATGAACGCCGGCGCCTCCGCCGAGGGCGCGTACTCATCGATGTACCTGCTGTCCATCGTTCCGATCGCGATCGGGCTGTGCCTCTACCTGGTGAGCCGCCGCCCGCACCCTCCCCGGAGCACCGCTGCTCCGGCCCCCACCGAGACCTGAGTCCGACCTCCCCCGAAAGGACCGCCATGAGACCCGTCGCCAACGAGGCCATGCTCATCACCTATGCCGACAGCATGGGCGGAAACCTGTCCGAACTCCACCGCGTGCTGCGCACGCATTTCGCTGGGGCCTTCGGCGGCATCCACGTCCTCCCGTTCTTTCCGTCCTCCGGCGACCGGGGCTTCGCCGTCATCGAGTACGACATCGTCGACCCGGCCTTCGGCACGTGGGATGACATCGACGCGCTCGGCGAGGATTACTACCTCATGGCCGATTTCATGATCAATCACGCCTCGATCCGCTCGGCGGAGTTCATCGACTACATGCAGCGGGGCGACGAGTCCCCGTACAAGAGCATGTTCATCGACTGGAACGAGTTCTGGGGCGGCGGCGAGCCCACCGAAGAGGAGATGGCGGCCCTCTACCGACGCAAGCAGCACGGTCCGTACCTCGACATGACCCGTGCGGACGGCAAGGTCGTCTGCCTGTGGAACACCTTCTTCGCCGAGCAGGTCGACATCGATCCGTGGCAGCCGGTGACGCAGGAGTACTTCGCACGGAACCTGGGGCGCCTCGCCGATCATGTCGCCCTCATCCGCTTCGACGCCTTCGCCTACGCGGCCAAACGTCCGGGAACGAGCTGCTTCTTCGTCGAGCCCGAGGTGTGGGACGTCCTGGAGATCGGGATGGCTCCGATCAAGGACCGCGGCACGCAGATGCTGCCCGAGATCCACGAGAACTACGAGATCCAGCTCAAGATGTCGGCGAAGGGGCACTGGGTCTACGACTTCGCGCTCCCGATGCTGACGCTGCACACGCTGTTCACGGGCCGGACCGACCGGGTGCGCCACTGGCTCGAGATCTGCCCCCGCAAGCAGTTCACCACTCTGGACACGCACGACGGAATCGGCGTGGTGGACGTGGTCGGCCTCCTCGAAGACGACGAGATCGACTCCATCGTCGACCTCGTGAACGCCCGCACCGAGCACCTCCGCGAGATCCTCCCCCTGCCGGCATCCGTCATCCGGCGGGGCGAGAAGGGAGCTCAGCGCTATCAGCTGATGTCGTCGTTCTACTCGGCCCTCGGCGAGGACGACGCGGCCTACCTGCTCGCCCGCGTCTTCCAGCTGTTCGTGCCCGGAATCCCGCAGATCTACTACGTCGGCGCGCTGTTCGGCGCCAACGATCCGGAGGCCCTCGCCGCCGCCGGCGACGCCCGCGCCGCCAACCGACACGACTACACCGCCGCGGAGATCGCTGAACGTGTCGAGAAGCGTGAGATCCAGCAGTTCCTGGACATCCTCCGCTGGCGCAACACCTTCCCCGCCTTCGACGGCGACTTCGACGTCACAGACGAGGCGCCCGGCATCCTGGTCCTGACCTGGACGGATGCCGACAGTGAGGCACGGCTGCGCGCGGACTTCGTCGGGCACCGCTTCACGATCACCGCCGCACGCGGTGCGGACCAGCCGACGCTCGTCTTCGAGTCGTGAGCGGGCTCACGCCTCGCTCAGGACGACGGATCGTCGAACGGGCGAGGCGTGAGCCGGACGTCGAGCTCCATGTTCTCGGGGGTGCCGAACGACGCGTAGCGGTGCGCGGCGCACGCCAGCCACAGATGGTAGGCGTGCCGGGCATTGCCGAGGTTGAGGTCGAACTGCTGCTGAAGCTTGTCGATGCGCTTCTGAACCGTCGAGTGATGCAGGCCGAGGAGATCCGCCGCGCCGCGGATCGATCCGGTCTGCGTCACCGCCGTGACGGTCTCGTCCAGCCACGGCAGATTCCCGTCCTCGATGGCACTGATGATGGGGGATGCCAGGAGATCGCTCGTCTGGGCGTGAAGGAACAGCGGGGCCAGGACACCGAGCCGATCCCAGGTGAGCGCCTCGCCGGGGCGAGCCATCCGGAGCACGATCACCGCGCGCTTCCACGAACTGCGCAGTTCCTCGACCGGAACGGCGGGGCCGATACCGAAGCGCGCCTTCCCGCCGACCTGCGGCCCCATGGCGAACGGCGCGGGCTGGATGGTCGCGCCCACGGTGGCGCCACGGACCACCGCTGACGCTCTCAGGCCCTCGCCCCACTCGACCGGGAGATGCGCGACCACGTGATAGCGCCGGGTCGAATCGAGTCGGAGAGCGGCGAACAGCTGACGACTGCGCTCCTCCGGGATGGGGTCGTTCAGGAGCGTCGCCCACGCCTGCTCGGGTTCGGGGGCCAGGGCGTCCAGGCGGTCCGCCCAGCGCTGCACGCCCTGCGCGATGCGCTCGAGGACGAGTCCGTGCGAGGTGTCCGCGTCGGTCGATTCGATCCACACGAGATCGGCAGTAGCGGGACCGATCGAACGGGACGGCCACTCCTCGTTCTTCTCCTCCGCCCCATCCCCGCGAAGGCGATCTCCGCCCGGGCCGACACGCAAAGAAAGCCGTCGACCCGCCAGCGCCACACCGACCACGCGAGATGTCAACGCCGCCGCACCGCGGACATACGCTTCGGGACCGACACCCCGGGCATCGAGGGCGTCGAAATAGTCCAGGACGCGGAGGGCGGCCGCGACGGACTCGTCCTGCAGCGCCAATCGGGCGAGGAAGTCTCTCATGTCACGGCACCTCCAGGGGTCGACCTACGCACCCGGGGGAACGTGATCGCGTCAGGGGAGACCGCGGCACGCGCGGCCGACGAAGGAACGCTAGCAGGCGCGGCCGCGAGAGCGCGGGGATTCGAAGGTCATGACCGGCCTCGCGCCCGGCCTCACGCCATGTCGACGTCGATGTCCGGCAGCCCGAAGAACTCGAAGGCCTCCTGGATGGCGAGATCCCAGAAGTCCCATTCGTGGGTGAACCCCTCACGGATGGAAAACGTCGCGTCCAGGCCGATCTCCTCGGCGTGTGCGCGGAACGGTCGCAACGTCGTCATGACGTAGTCGTCGTCCGCTCCGCTGGCGAACAGGAGCCGCGGCAGCCGACCGGTGCCGGCCTGTTCGTCGAGCACGCGCCACGAGTTCTCCTCCGACGCGAGGAACGCCTCGAGGCCGCCCGCGTTCTCGACCATGCCCTCCAAGCGCGCGGCGAACACGTCGCCCGAACGGAAGAACTCGGGTGTCAGATCCGAGAAGTCCCTCGGGCTGGCCGAGAGCACGGCCGCCGCTGCGAACCGCTCCGGATTGCTCGCGGCGATCTTGATCGTGCCGCGACCCCCCATCGAGAGACCGGCGAGGAAGTTGTCCTCACGCCGAGAGGAGATCGGCAGCCAGTTGTAGACCAACGGCATGAGCTCGTGCAGGAGGTAGTCGTACATGTCGTAGCCCAGCATGAATCGACTCCAGTTGGAGTAGTTGCTGTTCAGACCGGACGGCATCACGACGGCCACGCCCTTGCGGGCCGCGTACCGCTCGACGTTCGTCTTGCGCACCCAATCGGTGTGGTCGCCGAACGTTCCGTGCAGGAGCCAGACCACCGGCAGCGCGCGCCGCTGCGAATAGAACTCCTGCGGATCCTCCTCGCGCGGCATGTCCGGGAGGATCACGGTGAACGCCTGGTTCGAGCGGAGGAACTTGCTCTCGGTGTTCATCGTCAACAGGGCCATGGTGCGACTCCTCGGGGTGTGGCGCGTCGTGCAGGAACAGGGATCATGATGCGGGGCGAACCGGCGCGGTCTCGTCGAGGGAGGAGGCTTCGGCGAGGACGCGACCGAAGCGGCGCGCGAGCCAGTTGGTGCGAGCGGCGAGCGCACCCTGGGTCACAGCAGCGTGCGGGTAGGCGGTGAACCCGTGGAATCCGCCGCTCCACACGTGCAGCTCGGCGTCGCCGCCGGCGGCCCAGAGGCGGCCCGCGTAGTCAATGATTTCGGAGCGGAAGATCTCGGCCGACCCGACCTCCAGCAGTGCCGGAGGGAGGTTCGCGAGGGAGGTGGCCCGCCCTGGCGCGTTGGCGCCCGCGTCCACCACATCGCCGTCTCCCAGCACGAGCCGCCATGCGGCCGTGTTCTCGTCACGGTTCCAAGGCCCGTGGGGCAGCTGCCGTGCCGAGTCCCCGTCGGCGAGGGGATCGAGCATCGGCGCGAGAAGGAGCTGTCCGCACAGAGCCGGGCCGCCCCGCTCGCGCGCCAGCTGGGCGACACCGGCCGCGAGACCTCCGCCGGCGCTCATCCCCGCGATGATGAGGGATTCGGGGTCGATGCCCCAGTCCGTCGCGCGCGCGAAGACCTCGCAGAGCGCGGCGTAGCAGTCCTCGACGAGCGATGGAGCCGTCACCTCGGGAGCGAGGCGGTAGTCGATCGTGACGACGCTGGCTCCGAAGTCCGAGATCCACCGCCGGAAGTCGGGGGACGCATCCCACGGTGTTCCGAGCACCATTCCCCCGCCGTGGATGTACACGATGCAGGGACGAGGCTCGCGAGTGTCCACTCGGGAGATGTGGTGAAGGGGGATGGCCGTGCCGTCGGGTGCCGTCGCGGTCGCATCCTGGATGCGGAACCCGTCGTCTGCGAGCTGCGCGCGCGCCGAGCCGGCCCACGCCCGCAGGTCCCTCTGCACCGCAGCGAGGTTCTCGGGAGCGAAATCCAAGACGTACACGCCGGATACCCGAAGGGATGCCTCGAGCTCCGGGTCATAGGCCGGGCGTACCGGAACGTCGGGTTCCGCCACGTCGCTCACTCCTTCACCGACCCTTGCAGGAGGGCCGCACTGAACTGCCGCTGGAAGATGAGGAACACCAGCAGGGTGGGGACCATCATGAGCAGCGCGGCGGCGCACAACATGACCACGTCGGTCGCGTGCGCTCCCTGGAATCCCGCCAGGGCGCCTCCCACCGTCCGGTGGGACGGGTCGTCGATCATCACGAGGGTCAGGATGAAGTGGTTCCACGTCCAGAGGAAGCTCAGGATGAGCATCGTCGAGATGGCCGGCCGCGCCAACGGAAGCTGGACCTGCCAGAAGGTGCGGAACGGCCCGGAGCCGTCCAGCTGAGCCGCTTCCTCCAGCTCTCCGGGCATGCCCAGGAAGTGCGAGCGCATCCAGAACACGCCGAAGGGGATCTGGAGAGCGGCCAGGGGAAGCGCGACGCTCCACACGGTGTTGACCAGGCCGAGGTTGTGCATGGTCAGATACAGCGGCGTGATCAGGCTCTCGGTCGGGATGGTCAGTCCCAGCAGGAAGAGCAGGAAGATCGGACCCGCCAGCGGCACGCGAAGCCAGGTGAGGCCGTAGGCCGCCATCGTGGCGGTGAGGACGACCACCGGGACGACGATGATCACCAGCGTCGCACTGGAGAGCATGAGGGTCGGGAAGTTCGCCAGCTGGAACGCCGTGACGAAGTTCTCCCAGTGCAGCTCTCGGAAGAAGGAGATGCCGCTGGGAAGGGTGTTCGCCGGCGAAAGAGCCACCGACAGCAGCGCCACGAACGGCAACAGCGTGAAGAGGACGAGAAGGACCAGGACGACTCGGCTGCTGATCTTCTCCGGGAGGGAAACGCGCATTCGTCAGTCCTTCGCTGCAAGTCGCTGGAGGGGGATGATCACCAGGAGCACGACGCCCATGAGCACGATGCCCATCGCGGCCGCCCCACCGACCTGCTGTTGCCCGAACGCCAGGTTGTAGATGTCGATACCCGGCACGATCGTCGCGCGGTTCGGGCCGCCCTGCGTGGTGATGTAGACGATGTCGAAGCTGGCCAGGGCCGCGATGATCGTCAGGGTGGCGCTCACGACCAGCTCACGGCGCAAGCCCGGCAGCGTGACGGCGAAGAACTCCTGAACGGCGTTCGCGCCGTCCAGTCTCGCCGCCTCGTACAGCGAGGAGTCGATCTTGCTGATGCCCGCGGTGAGCATCATGGTCACCAGGCCGAGCAACGCCCAGGTCCCGATGAAACCGACCGCCGGCAAGGCGGTGTTCGGATCGCCGAGCCAGGCCCGCGTGACGCCCCCGAGACCGATGGCATCCAGGATCTGGTTGAGGGCTCCCTCACGGGAGTAGATCCAGCTCCAGCCGACGGCGGCGGCGACGATGGGGATGACCTGCGGCATGAACAGAATCGTGCGGACCGCGGCTGCGGACCGCCGGCCCACCGCCGCCCGTGTCAGGACGGCGGCGGCCAGCGCCAGCACGAGCGTGACACCGCAGAAGAACACCATCAGCTCGAAGGCGTGCAGCAGGGAGACGAGTCGGGCCGGGGAGGTGAAGACGTCGAGGTAGTTGGAGAACCCGACGAAGGTCGCCTTCCCCACCCCGTTCCAGTCGTAGAGCGAGTACTGGACGGCGTTCCCGAACGAGCCGAGGATCAGCCATCCGTAGAGGGCGAGCGCCGGCGCGACGAAGGCCACGCCGATCAGCGCACGCCGACGCTTCGCTGGTGTCTTCAGGATTCCTCCCCGGCCGGCCCTCATCGGGACAGATCCTTCTCGTACCCGCTCTGAACGGTGTCGATGAAGTCCTGCGGCGTGCGCGAACCGAGCACGAGCGCCTGCATCTCCGGGTTGAGCACGTCGAGCGTGAACGCCGCCGAGCCGTTCGCGATGAAGTCGACCGCGCCGTCATCGGCGAGGACCTTCTGGAAGGCGGCGAGCGTGGAGTCCACCAGCGCGCTGGTGCTGAGCGGGACAGCCATGTCCGCCGGGCCGCCGGGAGAGCTGCCGAGGACGTCCACGACGATCTTCCGAGCCTGCTCGTTGCTCTGCACCCAGTTGAGGAAGTACGCGGCTACGTCCTTGTTCTTCGACCCCTGCGGGATCGTGTAGTTGGCCGGGGATGCCATTGTGTACTGCTTCGCGCCCGCGTCCACCGGCGGGATCAGGAAGAAGCCGACGTTGTCGCCCATGGCGGCGGTCAGACGCGCGTTCTCCCAGTCGCCGACCGGTACGTAGAGCGCCTTACCCGCCTGGAAGTCCGCCATCATCGTCGGGTAGTCGACCGACGTCGCGTCGGGCGAGATCACACCGTTCTTCGTCCATTCCTGGAGCTTCTGGGCAGCCGCGAGCATGCCGGGCTGATCGAAGGTCGCGTCGGGGCGCTGGTAGATCCAGTCGTTGATCTCGGGCGCGTTGCCGTAGGCGTTCTGAAGTTCTTGGAGGAGGAACGGCGTTCCGGCATCCTTCGCCGCGAGCGAGACTCCGAGGTAACCGGCGGCCACGGCATCCGTCGCCGCCTTCTCGAACTGGTCGAAGGTCGTGGGCGGGGCGGTGAGGCCGACCTTCGCGGCGATCTCCTTGTTGTAGTAGATGCCGGTGACGTTGTAACCGATGCCGACCGCGTAGAGAGAGCCGGTGCCCCGGTCTCCCTCGGGGCTGAGCCGCGCGATGCGCAGAAGCTCCTGCGACCAGCTGTTCCACCCGTAGGCGTCGTAGTAGGGGTCGAGATTGGTGAGGAGGCCATCACGTGCGGGCTGCGCGAGTGCGGGAGTGAACAGGATGTCCGGCGGGGTGTCGCGCGTGAGGATGCGCGAGAGGTTGGTGTTGATGTTGGAGTTGGCCTCGGCGACGACGTCGAAGGTGACCGTCGGGTTCTGGCGCGTGAATTCCTGCCCCAGCTGGGTGACGACGTCCGCAGCCTCCTGGCTGGTGAGGATCTGCAGCTTCACCGGATCGCTGGGCAGAGTCGTCGAAACGCTGGAGGCGGCCGTCGCCGGGCCCTCCGTGCCGGACGATCCGGGGGGCGCGCAGGCGGCCAGCACTGCTGCTGCGGACGCGAGAAGCGCGACGGCCGCGAGCCGGCGATGTGATCGTCCAGCCTGAGAGGGGGCTGCTGTGATCGGGCTCATGAGTTCTCCTTCGGGTGATCGACACTGACCCTTTCCCAAATTCTCTTCACCCCTCTTGCGCGCTGTAGCCGCAACTCGTGCGCACTCGACCGCGCGGTGTCCGCCGGGTGGCGGGGGCCTGCGGGATCGCGGGGAAAGGCGCACCGAGGCTCGGACGCACAGGCATCCGTCTGCGTTGACGGACCGCAGCGGCCGGCGCCCGCCGATCGCCCCCGACCGGCGTCAGTCGAGCAGCAGCGCCGGCTCCTCCAGAACGGATGCCACGTCCGCGATGAACCGCGAGATGCCGTCGCCGTCGACCACGCGGTGATCGAACGAGCCCGAGACCGTGGTGACCCAGCGGGGGCGCACCTCTCCGTCAACGACCCACGGCTTCTGCCGGATGGCACCGAGGGCGATGATGCCGGCCTCGCCGGGGTTGATGATCGGGGTGCCGGCATCCACTCCGAACACTCCGATGTTCGTGATGGTGAACGTGCCGCCGGTCTGATCGGCGGGACTCGTCTTGCCCTCGCGGGCGGTCAGCGTGAGGTTCTCGAGCGCCTTGGCGAGTTCGCGCGTGTTCATCGCCTGTGCGTCCTTGATGTTCGGCACCAGCAGGCCGCGCGGGGTCGCCGCGGCGATGCCGAGGTTGACGTAGTGGCGCACGCGGATCTGCGCGCCGTCCTCGGTGTCGACCCACGCCGCGTTGATCATCGGCGTCCGGCGCAGCGCCCACATCACCGCGCGCGCCATGATCAGCAGCGGCGAGATCTTCACGTCCGCGAAGTCGGGCGAGGCCTTCAGACGCTTGACCAGCTCCATCGTGCGCGACGCGTCGACGTCGACCCACACCGACACGTGCGGGGCCGAGTACGCGCTCGAGGTCATCGCGTTGGCGGTGGCCTTGCGGACGCCGCGGACGGGGATCGACTCCTCGCGGGCGTCGTCGACGGGCGCCGGTGCGGCCGGAGCCGGGACGGGGATCGTCTCCTCGCGCACGGCACCCCACTCGGGCGTCTCGATGTTGCGGAAGACGCTGGCCTGCTCGGCGTGCTTCACGACGTCCTGGCGCGTCACTTCGCCGGCGGGGCCGCTCGGGGTGACCGCCGACAGGTCGACGCCGAGGTCGCGCGCCAACTTGCGGATCGGGGGCTTCGCGACGACCCCGACGGATGCCTGGACGGGGCGCTCCGCGGGCTTGCGGCGCCGCGACGACACCGCGCCGCCGGTGCCGTAGCCGACGAGCACCGCTCCGCCGGGATCGCTGGGCTCGGGGACCGTGGTCGGCTCCGCGGGCGCCGGGGGCGTGGCATCCGCCGACCCGATCGTGATGATCGGGGCGCCGACCTCGACCGTGGCCCCCTCGGTCGCGAGCAGTTCGCCCACGGTGCCGGAGAACGGCGAGGGGAGCTCGACCAGCGATTTGGCGGTTTCGATCTCGACGAGGACGTCGTTGACGGCCACCTCGTCGCCGGGCGCGACGCGCCACTGGACGATCTCGGCCTCGGTGAGTCCTTCACCGACGTCGGGGAGGACGAAGGTCTGCTCGGTCACGGTGTGTCCTTTGCTCGCGAGACTGCATCGCGCCGACGAGACAGCGGTCGAGGGTCGCGGTTTCGTCGGTGAAATGAAGTCTCGCGGTTCATGGCGGGGAGAGGAAGAGCGGTCAGTAGGCGAGGGAGCGGTCGACGGCCTCGAGGATGCGGTCGGCATCGGGCAGGTACGTGCCCTCGAGCTTCGCGGGCGGGAACGGAACGTCGAAGCCCGACACGCGCAGCACCGGCGCCTCGAGGGCGAAGAACGCCTTCTCGGTGACGGTCGCGGCGACCTCGGAGCCGAGCGACGTGAAGCCCGGGGCCTCCTGCGCGTAGACCATGCGGCCCGTGCGGCGCACGGAATCGAGGATCGGGCCGTAGTCGATGGGCGACAGCGAGCGCAGGTCGATGACCTCGCAGCTCGTGCCCTCGCTCTCGGCGAGCGCCGCGGCCTGCAGCAGCGTCGTCACCATCGCGCCGTGGCCGACGAGGGTCACGTCGGTGCCGCGGCGGACGATCCGGCTCGCGTGGAGCGGCAGCGCGGGGGCGTCGGTGTCGACCTCGCCCTTCTGCCAGTACTTCGCCTTGGGCTCGAAGAAGACCACCGGGTCGGGCGAGTCGATGGCCTGCTGGATCATCCAGTACGCGTCGTTCGCGGTCGAGGGGCTCACGACCCGCAGGCCTGGGGTGTGCGTGAAGTACGCCTCGGGGCTCTCCTGGTGGTGCTCGATCGCGCCGATGTGCCCGCCGTACGGGATACGGATGACGACGGGGAGCTGCAGCGCGCCCTCGTGGCGGTTCGTGAGCTTGGCGAGCTGCGACGTGATCTGGTCGAACGCGGGAAAGACGAACCCGTCGAACTGGATCTCGAGCACGGGCCGGAAACCGCCCATCGCGAGACCGATCGCGGTGCCGACGATGCCCGACTCCGCGAGCGGCGAGTCGATGACGCGGCGCGGGCCGAAGTCCTTCTGCAGGCCCTCGGTGACGCGGAAGACGCCGCCGAGCGGACCGATGTCCTCGCCCATGAGCAGGACGCGGTCGTTCGTCTCGAGCGCGCGACGCAGGCCGGCGTTGAGGGCGCGGCTGATCGGAAGGTTCTCGGTCATTCCGCTCCCCCTTCCATCGCCGCCTCGTAGTCGTCGAGCCAGCGCTGCTCCTCGGCGATGAGCGCGTGCGCCTCGGAGTAGACGCTGTCGAACATGTGCCCGCGCGGCAGCGTGCCGAGCTCGTTCGTGCGTACACGGACGTCGTCGGCGAGCGCGCGACCCTCGGCATCCGCGTCGTCGAAGAACTGCTGCGACGCGCCGCGCCGCTCGAGGAACGTGCGGAGGCGGGCGATCGGGTCGCGGTGCGCCCACGCCTCCTCCTCGGCGGACGTGCGGTACTTCGTCGGGTCGTCGCTCGTCGTGTGCGCGCCGCGGCGGTAGGTCATCGCCTCGATCGCGCGCGGGCCCCCACCGGCGCGGGCCTCGTCGAGCGCGAGCTTCGACACCGCGTAGCTCGCGAGCACGTCGTTGCCGTCGACCTGGACACTCGGGATGCCATACCCCGCCGCCCGCTTGTAGAGCGGGGTGCGCGACTGGGTGGCGACCGGGACGGAGATGGCCCACTGGTTGTTCTGCAGGAAGAACACCTCGGGAGTCTGGAAGCTCGCGGCGAACACCATCGACTCGTGCACGTCACCCTGACTGGACGCGCCGTCGCCGTAGTAGACGATGACGGCTTCGTCGCGCTCGGGGTCTCCGGTGCCGCACTTTCCGTCGAACACGAGTCCCATGCCGAGGCCCGTGGCGTGCAGCGTCTGCGCGCCGAGCACGAGCGTGTAGATGTGGGTGTTGCCGTTCTTGGGGTCGGTCGGATCCCACCCGCCGTGCGTGAGCCCGCGCATCAGCCGGATGATGTCGATCGGGTCGACACCGCGGATGCGGGTCACG
The DNA here is from genome assembly GCF_047238045.1 of Microbacterium canaveralium. Taxonomy (NCBI): domain Bacteria; kingdom Bacillati; phylum Actinomycetota; class Actinomycetes; order Micrococcales; family Microbacteriaceae; genus Microbacterium; species Microbacterium canaveralium. Next base: position 3,357,841 of record NZ_JBDFMA010000003.1, read on the forward strand.
ACGTGCTCGCGGTACGACGGGAAGATGTGGTCCTGGGCGCGGGCGGCGCGGGCGGAACCGACCTGCGCGGCCTCCTGCCCGAAGGACGGCGGCCACAGGGCCAACTGCCCCTGGCGCTGCAGGTTGGTCGCTTGCACGTCGAAGGCGCGGATCGAGACCATGTCGCGGTAGAACGTCTCGAGTTCCGCGTCGGTGAGGGCCTCGATCAGGGGCAGATAGCGCTCGGCCTCAGGGGTGGGCGCGAGCGTGCCGTCGGCCGCCAGAACGCGCACGAGAGCCGGGTCGTCGAGCGGGGTCATGTTCCCACGCTAACGGTCGCGTCATGCCCTGTACCGCATGAGGTGCACAACGGATGCCGCGTTCCGGCGTGGATTTCCGACAAGGCGTCTCGACTCCCCGGAGAGGTGAGTGCGGGCTGACGGACCGGTTCCGTAGGGGTGAACGGATGCCGAGAGAGTGCCCTACGCCCGGATGAGGCTTGCGGGAAGCGACACACTGGGGGCGTGGCATCCACCGGGGGGACGATGTTCGACGGGTTCGACAGCCGAGGGGCGATCGCGCTGGCGCGCCGCGCCTCCGTCGCGGCGATCGCCTCGCTCGCGGCCGCGGTGATCCTCGCCGGCTGCGGCGGCACGGCGCAGGCAGGCGGAGACGCGCCCACGGGCGGCCCCGGGTTCCCGGTCGCGCTGGACCGCGGCGTCGACGGCGACATCTGGGGGTTGGGCGGGTCGACGGCGGTCGAGATCGACGACACCGGTCGCGTCGAACGGCGGATCGACCTCGATTTCCTCCCCTCGCCGTGGACGATCACCGCGGTCTCGGTGGGCACCGACGACCGACTCTTCCTCAGTGCCGTGTGGAGCGACGGCGACGCTTTCGGCGACATCGTCGCGTACGACGTCGCGACGGAAGAGCACACGGTGCGTGCCCATCAGGAGGGCCCGGTCGGAGACCTCACCGAGGTCGGCGACGACATCGTCTTCATCTCGTTCGCCGCCGACGACGAAAGCTCCTTCACCGTGCGCCGGGCGAACCCGACCGGCGAGATCGCCGACCTCGCCGTGCTCCCGGGCGACGGCCGCCGCGCCGCGATCGACGCAGACCCTGCCGGAACGGTCGTTGTGACGACGGCGGCCGGTCTCACCCGACTGAGCACGACGGGAACGACACTCGAGGAGTGGCCGCTCCCCGCGGACGCGGCGGATCTCGCGGTGAGTCGCGAGGGGCGGATGCTGGCCACGACTCGAGACGGTGCGTCCTGCGTCGACTGGTTCCGGGTGGATGCCACCGGGCCGGTGCCCCTCGACGGACCGTGCGACGCGGCCGGTTTCGTGTGGCTCGACGAGCAGACGGTGCTCGTCTCCACGGGCGATGAGAACGGCGCGGGACTGGTGCAGATGGCGGCTCACTCGTCGCCGAGCGGCAGGTAACGCGCGCTCACGACCCGGGCCGGGGTCGCCCCGAGCGCGCGGAGGGAGAGCACGCGGCCGGTGAAGCCGCCCGCAACCTCCGTCGAGAGGTAGCGGCCGTCGAGCGCGGCGAGCCACCGCTCACCGTCGGCGTCGACCAGGCCGAACCGGAGGTCGTCGGGCCCGTCGTGGGTGGCATCCACCGCCTCGACCACGAGCGTCACGACATCGCCGGTCGCGCGGGCGGAACGCATGGATGCCGCGAGCGGACCGATACGCGCCCGCACCTCGGCCGCGTCGCCGTCGAGCGTGATCTCGTACCAGTGCTGATCGTCGAGCCGGACCCGCAGGGCCACGGGGGCCGAGGCGTCGACGTGTGCCTCGAACCGCCAGCGCAGGTCGCGCACGCGGACGGCGAGGTCGTGGGATCCCAGGGCGAGGCCACCGGCGGGATGCGGGCCGGGGAGCGTCCCATCGGCCGACACCCACCGCGGGTGCAGCTCGGTGCCGGAGAAGTCGTCGGTGAACGACGTGTCGGGGCGGGCGGGCAGCACGTTGTCGGTGTGCACCACGGGCCAGCCATCGGCCCAGGCGATGCGGGCGAGGAACGTCTCGCGTCCGACGACGTGGAACCCGGGCGTGAAGCCGCGCGGTCGCACGCCGAGGTAGACCATCGCCCACGAGCCGTCGGGGCGTTCGACGAGGTCGGCATGCCCGGTGTTCTGGACGGGGAAGCCGGTGCTGCGCCGACTGAAGATCGGGTTCGCCGGCGCCGCCTCGAACGGACCGTCGATGGCCCGCGACCGCGCGACGCACACCGCGTGTCCGCGCTCCGTGCCACCCTCGGCGGTGAGCAGATACCACCAGTCGCCGCGCCGGTACAGGTGCGGCCCCTCGGGATGCGCGAGGCCCGAGCCCCGCCAGATCACGCGCGGCTCCTCGAGCCGGATGCCGCGATCGAGGTCCACGCGCACCTGCGCGATCACCGGCAGTGACCCGTCCTCGGGCCGCAGCGCCTCATCGAGCGCGCAGTACGTCAGGACGCACGAGCCGTCGTCGTCCCACGCGAGGTCGGGGTCGATGCCGCCGAGCCCCTCGAACACGATCGGGTCGGACCACGGCCCCGCCGGATCCGTCGCCGTCACGACGAACTGCTCACCCCCGCGCTCGACGTTGGTGCCGACGACGAAGAACGTGCCGTCGCGGTGCCGGATCGTGGGCGCATAGATCCCGCGGCTCGCCGCCGACACCCCGGCCGGGAACTGCGTCTCGCGCGTCAGGACGTTGCCGAGCTGCGTCCACGTCCGGAGATCGCGACTGTGCCAGATCGGGATGCCGGGGGCGTACTCGAACGACGAGTTCACGAGGTAGTAGTCCTCGCCCACGCGACACACCGAGGGGTCGGGGAAGAGCCCGGGGATGACGGGGGTCGTCGCGGCATCCCGGATGCCGGCTCCCGAGGGCTCCGTCACGACTCGGCTCAGCGCGGGGCGACGGAGGCGGCGACCTCGACGAGGCGGTCGATCGACTCCTCCTCGCCGATCGAGATGCGGACGCCGTCGCCGGCGAACGGGCGCACGATGAGCCCGGCATCCTCGAACGCGGAAGCGACCTCGAGCGCGCGGTCACCCGCCGGGAGCCACACGAAGTTGCCCTGGGCGTCGGGGACGTCCCATCCGGCCTCACGCAAGCGCGCCACGAGCGCGTCGCGTCGCTCGGCGAGGACGGCGACACGGTGCAGGAGTTCGCTCTCGGCACCCAGGCTCGCCAGGGCCGCCTCCTCGGCGGCGGCGGTCACCGACAGCGGGATGGCGGTGCTGCGGGCCGCATCGAGGACGCGCGTGTGTCCGATCGCGTAGCCGACGCGCAGGCCCGCCAGGCCGTACGCCTTCGAGAACGTGCGGAGCATCACGACGTTGGGGCGCGCGAGCAGAGCGCGGACGCGGTGGCCCTCGACGGCATCTGGATCGGTCACGAACTCGGCGTACGCCTCATCGAGCACGATGAGGATGTCTGCGGGCACCGCCTCGACGAACGCGGTGAACTCGTCGAAGCCGACGGTCGGACCCGTCGGGTTGTTGGGGCTGCACACGATGATGAGGCGCGTGCGGTCGGTGACCGCCGCCGCCATCGCGGGCAGATCGTGACGCGCGTCGGCGGTCAACGGGACCTGGACGCTCGTCGCGCCGGACACGGCGACGAGCGACGGGTACGCCTCGAACGACCGCCACGCGTAGACGACCTCGTCTCCCGGTCCGGCAGTGGCGAGCAGCAGCTGCGCGAGCAGCGACACGCTCCCGGCGCCGATGTGGATGTCGTCGGCCGGCACTCCATAACGGGCGCCGAGCCTCTCGCGCAGGCGTGCGGCCGTGGCATCCGGGTAGCGGTTGATCGCCGTGGACGCGCGCACGGCGTCGAGGACGCCCGGGAGCGGGTCGAACGGGTTCTCGTTGCTCGACAGCTTGAAGGCATCCGGGCTCGCCTGCCGCCCCTGCCGGTAGGCCGGCAGCGCGGCGATCTCGGGACGGATACGGGGCAGGACGGGCTCTTCGCTCACGGGTCGAGCCTAACCAGGACGCCGGTGCGCGCGTCAGACCCCCGTGCCACGATGGGGGCATGCGCTTCGTCATTCGCGTGGCCGTCAACGCCTTCGCCATCTGGATCGTGACCCTGCTGCCGGCCCTGCAGGTGACGCTCATCCCCTTCGCCCCCGGCGAAGGACTGCAGGTGGCCCTCACGCTGCTGCTGGTCGGGCTGATCTTCGCCCTGGTCAACACCATCGTCGGGACGGTCGTGAAGATCGTCGCCTTCCCGCTCTACATCCTCACGCTCGGGCTCATCTCGCTCGTCATCAACGGCTTCCTGCTGTGGCTGACCGGGGTCATCACGTCGAACTGGGACTGGGGCCTGCGCACCGGGGAGTTCTGGCTCACCGTCGTCGCGGCGCTGCTGATCGGCATCATCAACGCCGTGCTCGGCGGCATCCTCCGCCCCCGGCGTGACGAACGCTCACGCCGCTGATGCGCTTGCGGCGCGTCCCGGCCATGATGGAGGGATGACCGCGAGTGCCGACGCTCCTTTTCGCGTCGTCTTCGTGTGCAGTGGCAACATCTGCCGATCGCCGATGGCCGATGTGGTCTTCCGCCGCATCGCGGAACAGGCGGGCCTCGGGTCGCGCGTGGTTTCGACCTCGGCCGGCACGGGCGACTGGCACGTCGGCGAGCGCGCCGATCACCGCACTCTCGCGGCCCTCGAACGGCTGGGGTACGACGGTGCCGCGCACCGGGCGCGACAGTTCACGTTCGCGGACTTCGAGCACAACGATCTCGTCATCGCCCTCGATCGCAGCCACGAGCGCGTGCTGCGCGGATGGGCCCGCGACGAAGACGACGCCGACAAGATCGCGCTGCTCCTCTCCTTCGTCCCGGATGCCGAGACCCTCGACGTCCCCGACCCCTACTACGCCGGGCCCCCGATGTTCGACGAGGTGCTCGGTATGATCGAACGCGCCAGCCGCGCCCTGTTCCGGCAGCTCGAGCCCGCCATCCGTTCTGCGGGCTGACCTTTTCGCGCGACCCCCGGGAGACCCGTGTCCGCTCTGCCCCCGCAGCCCCTCAGCCCGCTCGACGGACGCTACTTCGCGACCGTCTCGGAGATCGGCGACTACCTGTCCGAAGCGGGCCTGAACCGCGCGCGCGTCGAGGTCGAGGTCGAGTGGCTCCTGGCCCTCACCGACCGCTCGCTGTTCGGCACCTCGCCGGTGTCGGACGCCGACCGCGCCCACCTGCGCGCGCTGTACGAGGAGTTCGGCGCCGACGAGATCGCGTGGCTGAAGGAGAAAGAGGCGGTCACCCGCCACGACGTCAAGGCCGTCGAGTACCTCGTGCGCGATCGTCTCGACAGCCTCGGCCTCGCCGCCCTCGCCGAGCTCACGCACTTCGCCTGCACGAGCGAGGACATCAACTCCACCGCGTACGCCCTCACCGTGCAGCGCGCGGTGCAGCGCGTGTGGCTGCCGAAACTCCGCACCATCACGGCGGCGCTCGCCGAGCTGGCGGTCGAGCACCGGGATGCCGCGATGCTCTCCCGCACCCACGGCCAGCCGGCGACGCCGACCACGATGGGCAAGGAGATCGGCGTCTTCGCGTGGCGTCTGGAGCGTGTCATCCGTCAGCTGGATGCCGGCGAGTACCTCGCGAAGTTCTCCGGCGCGACCGGCACGTGGTCGGCGCACGTCGCCGCCGAGCCCGACGTCGACTGGCCCGAGCTCACGCGCACCTTCATCGAGTCGCTGGGCCTCGGCTTCAACCCGGTGACGACCCAGATCGAGTCGCACGACTGGCAGGTCGAGCTGTACGACCGCGCGCGTCACGCGGGTGGCATCCTGCACAACCTCGCCACCGACATCTGGACCTACATCTCGCTCGGGTACTTCACGCAGATCCCCGTCGCGGGAGCGACCGGCTCGTCGACGATGCCGCACAAGATCAACCCGATCCGGTTCGAGAACGCCGAGGCCAACCTCGAGATCGCCGGCGGACTCTTCGCCACCCTGGCATCCACCCTCGTCACGAGCCGCCTGCAGCGCGACCTCACCGACTCCACGACGCAGCGCAACATCGGCGTCGCTTTCGGTCACTCGCTGCTCGCGCTCGACAACCTGCAGCGCGGCCTCACCGAGATCTCGCTCGCCCAGGACGTGCTGCTGGCCGACCTCGACGCGAACTGGGAGGTGCTTGCCGAAGCCATCCAGACCGTGGTGCGCGCCGAGATCGCCGCGGGTCGCTCGACCATCACCGATCCCTACGCGCTGCTGAAAGACCTCACGCGCGGCCGCCGGGTCGGCGCCCCCGAGCTCGCCGAGTTCGTCCGCGGCCTCGACATCGGCGATGCCGCGAAGGAACGCCTGCTCGCGCTGACGCCGGCCACGTACGCCGGGCTGGCGTCGTGGGTCGTCGACGCGCTGTAAGCCAGGGCCATAAACGCGATTCGCCACCAGAAACGCCGCGACGGCGCGTTTCTCAGCGCGAATGGCGTTTATCGCGAAGAGCGGCGGCGCACGCGAACGGGAGAATGGATGCCGTGCGCGCGATGATCATGGACGCCCTGGCCGAACCCCTCGAGGTGCGGGAGGTGCCCGCGCCGACGGCGCCGGCGGGTGGGGTCGTCGTCGAGGTGCACGCGACGGGGCTGTGCAAGAGCGACTGGCACGCGTGGGTGGGCCACGACGACGTCGCGCTCCCCCACGTCCCCGGGCACGAGCTCGCGGGCCTGATCGCCGAGGTCGGCACGGGCGTGCAGGGCTGGAGCGTCGGTGACCGCGTCACGGTGCCCTTCGTCATGGGGTGCGGCGAGTGCGAGTGGTGCCGCGGCGGCAACGCGCAGGTGTGCCCGCGGCAGGAGCAGCCGGGCTTCACGCAGTGGGGCTCGTTCGCCGAACGCGTCGTCGTGCGGGCGGCCGACACCAACCTCGTCGCAATCCCCGACGGAGTGTCGTTCGAGGCGGCGGCGGCCCTCGGATGCCGCTTCGCCACCGCCTACCGGGCCCTGACCGGCCGCGCGCGCGTGCGTGCCGACGAGTGGGTCACCGTCGTCGGGGCCGGGGGCGTGGGGTTGAGCGCCGTCATGATCGGCGCCGCCCTGGGCGCGCGCGTGATCGCCGTCGACCGGACGCCCGCGGCGCTCGAGGTGGCCCGGCGTCTCGGCGCGGAGCACACGATCCTCGCCGACGGCACCGATGTCCCGGCCGCCGTCGCCGCCCTCTCCGAGGGCGGGAGCCACGTCTCGATCGACGCCGTCGGCAGCGCGCAGACCGCGCGCGACGCCGTGCTGAGCCTGCGCCGACGCGGCCGTCACGTGCAGATCGGGCTGCTTCCCACCGACAACGGGATGACGCCGATGCCGATGGCGCGCGCGATCGCGTGGGAGCTCGATCTCCTCGGCAGCCACGGCATGGCGGCCGTCGACTACCCCGAGATGCTCGACCTCATCGCCCGCGGGGTGCTGCGCCCGCAGGATCTCGTCGAGCGGGTCGTCGGGCTCCGTGAGGCCGCCGAGATGCTGCCGCGCATGGACACCGCCGCCCCGGCGGGCATGACGATGATCGACCCGCGACGGGCCTGAATCGGCGGGATGTCAGGAGCGGGGGACTCGGGGGCGTCGTCCGGACGAGCGGCGTCGGTCGGAGCCACCTCGTCCTTGGGGAGAAGCAGCGGGCGATCGACCTGCTTCGCGACCTGCGCGGGGTCGACGGCGAGCAGCAGCAGCGCGACGCTGACGAGCACCACGATGAACGTGACACCGGCGGCGATGGCTCCCACCACGAGCGCACGCTGCACCTCTTCGGCGGGGCGGGCCTGGAAGGCTCCCATCGACACGAGCGTCACGACTCCGGCGAACAGGGCCGCGATGAACGCGAGACCCAGCAGCTGGATGGGCTTCATGAGATCGCGGCGGGTGGGCTTGTCGTCGGTCATGATGCGGCCTCCTCGGCGGGTGCGGCCGGAACCGGTTCGGGGCGGCGCGGCGAGAACCCGGCGATCGCCAGGAAGACGGCCACGATCGCCGTATAGGCCCCGAAGATGCCCACGGCGATGGTGATGCCGGTGAGCGTGAAGGTTCCGGCGTCGTCGATCGTGTAGTCGTACGAGAAGGCGGGACTCGTCAACAGGAAACCGACCGCCAGGATCAGCGTGATGATCCCCACCGTGATCCCGTCGCGGAAGTCGGCGCGCCCCGCGCGACGATCGCGCACGGCCCCGATGAGCTCGATCGCTCCGGACACCACCGCCCACACGATCACGAGGATGAAGAAGAACGTCGTGGTCCGCCAGGCGCCGATGCTCGCCGCGAGCCCGGCGATCCCCGTCACGACCGCCAGCAGGATGGGCGTCGTACGCTGACCACTCGGGTACACAAGCCAGACGGACAGGGCCAGGACGAGCGCTGTCGCGAGAGCGAACCCGCTGAACACGCTCGCGCCGACGACCGCGGAGTGATCCGACGAGAACGTGACCATGACCGCCGCCAGTGCGGCGAAGAGCGCGCGCGCCAGTTGGACGTGGCGCACGTCGAAGGCGCGCACAGAAGAAGAAGTGGTCACGGAGGGTCCCGGAAAGACGGAGTCGATGGCATCCAGTCTATTCCCCGGCGGCTGAGCGCCCTCCGTGTGCACCGACGTCGAGATATCGCGGTCGGTCCAACCTCAGCGATCCGCGCACGCTCAGCCCGAGACGCTCGATACCGACCGAGGGTGCGCAGACCACTGAGCGAACGCAGCGACACCGGCCTCAGCCCGCGGGAGTCGCGACGTCTTCCTTCTCGGCGAGTGTGCGCGCCACCGCCTCGGCCACGCGGGCGTCCTCGGCTTCCTGCCGACGGCGCCGACGGGCGCGCAGCCAGCGCGGGCCGAGGATCACCGCGGCGACGATCAGCAGCAGAACGACGAGGATCGGCCACGGCACCGCCCAGCCCATCGCGGACGCGGTCACCGGGTCGAGGTCGGTCGTCGAGCCGGAGGCATCCGTGACCGTGGGGATCGCCGTGACGGAGGCCCAGACCAGACCCATCGCGGCCACCGCGGGCACGCGGACGTCGCGCTGCCACGACTCGCCGGGCAGAAGCACGGGAGCGGCCTCGCCGGGCGTCGCGTCCACCTCGCCCCAGCCGAAGGGGCCCGCGACGGCGTCGGTGTCGTCGGCGGAGAGCGAGACGTTGCCGGCGTTGTGCAGGCTGTAGTGCACCGTCGCATCACCGAACAGGAACGGCACGAGACCGCCGTCCCAGTCGACGCGGACGCCGTCGAGGGTCAGCGCGGGCGCGAGGTCGCCCCCGACGCGGATGCCGGTGCGGATGCCGAGGCGACGGTCGACGTTGACGTTCGCGGTCTGGTCGGCCACGGTGAGCGAGGTCACCACGCCGCCGGCGTAGTCACCGGGGGTCGCGTCGGCGGGGATGTCGATGGCGAAAGGCACCTCGGCGGTCTGTCCGGCCGGCACGGAGACGTGGCCCTGCGGGACGGAGATCCACTTGCCGACGCCGACGGGCGAATCGCCGACCAGCCGCAGATCGAGCGCGCCCGTGGAGGTCGTGTAGCCGTCGGCGGCGTAGACGTCGAGCTCGACCGTCTCGGTGCCGCGGTTGGCGATGACGATGCCGTCGTCGAGGTGCGCACCCGGGTTCAACGTGTACGAGAAGTTCGTGCGCTCGGCGCCGAGGGAGTTCGACGCGGTGCGCACCGTCCAGGTGACGTCGTCGGTGGCCGCCGACGCGGCGGCGGGAATGCCGATCAGCGCGGCGGCGGCGAGGAGGGGCGCGAGAGTCAGCGCGACCAGGCGGGGGAAGTTGTTCATGGGGGTCCTTCGGGAAGGACCGGCGGGGAGGGTCGCTCCCCGCCGGTCCGGTTCGCTGGTCAGCCGGCCAGCGCGGTGAGGGTCAGGGTCGCGCGGTAGCTACCCTTGTCGATCGAGTTGGGGATCTTCAGGTCGAGGTCGGCACCGACGACGCCGGCACCACGGTCGTGGCCCATGGCGGCCGAGCTCAGCGAGCGCGAGGTCGACAGACCCTCGCCCCCGTCGTAGCCCGAGGCCACGGACTCGCCCGCGATCGCACCGGCACCCGGCGTGACGACCTTCGGCGTCCAGCCGAGGTACTTGCCCTCGAACGTCTTGTCGCCGTCCACGAAGTCGCCGACCGACGCCGAGATCGACCACGCCGCCTTGCTGGCACGGGTGTCGGTCACCGTGATCGGGTTGATCTCGCCGGTCGCCTCGAAGTACTGGAGGTTCTTCTCCTCCGCGGTGCCGAGGTCGACGAGACCGTTGTGACCGTTGATCGTCCAGCCGAACTCACCCGGAGCCGTCGTGGGGACGTCGACCTGGATGTCCTGGCCGTCGCCGTGGTTCGGGTGGATGGTGACCTCGTCCTGGATCGAGCCGACGGCCTCGGCCGGCTTGGTGCCGTTCTCGGGACCGCACCACAGGACCTTGTTGAGCTCGACGGCCGCGTTGGGCGCCGCGCAGTCGCCGGAGCGGATGTTCTGCACGACGAGCTGGTCCTTCTTCACCTGGACCTTGACGTACGTGCGGACGTGCTCCTGGTTCTGCACCGAGTTGTACCAGTAGCTGCTCGGGTTCAGCGGGTCGGCGCCGTTCCCCGCACCGCTCGTGCCGCTGTTGTCGGGCGCGGTGATGTCGTAGTACTTCGAGCCGGATGCCGAGTTCGCCGTGACGTAGACGACACCGCCGGGTCCTTCGAACACCTCGTCCTGGCCGGGCTGCTCGTCGGCGTTGGCCTTCGCGCCGTTCTTGATCTCGTACGAGCGCGAGTAGCTGTGGTCGTGGCCCTGGAGCACCAGGTCGACGCCGAGCTTCGAGAACGTCGTCGGGAAGTCGACGCGACGCACCTTGTTGTCGCCGTCCTTCGCGTGGTCGGCCGGGGAGTAGATGGCGTGGTGGTAGACGAGCACCGTGTACTTGGCCTCGGCACCGTGCTTGTTCACGACGTCGGTGACGTACGCCACGTGCGCGTCGTCGCCGCCGCCGCCCTGCGAGGTGGCGTAGCTGTTGCTGTTCAGGTCGATGAACAGCGTGTCCTTGTAGATGAACCAGTAGTCGCCACCGGACTCGACGCCGATGCTCGAGGCGCCCTTGCGGTAGTACGCGGCGGAGCGGTCGGTGTTCGGCGTGTAGAAGTGCTGCTCGTACGCCGTGCCGCCCACGTCGTGGTTACCGATCGTCGCCACCCAGGGGTACTGGCGCAGCTCGTCGGGGGCGAGGAACGCACTCCACTGGTCCTCCCGGTTCGCGGAATCCACCTGGTCACCACCTGAGACGAGCAACTCCGCGTTCGGGTTGGCGTTCACGGCCACCGTGGCGGTGTCCTGCCATCCGGCCTGGTCCTTGGGGATGTCACCCGACGAACCGATCTGCGGGTCACCGAAGAACAGGAAGTCGTAGTCGCCCTCGAACGACTGCGTCTTGAAGGCGTACGTCGACGACCAGTTGCCGTCCGAGCCCACGCGGTACGAGTACGCCGTGTTCTCGGCGAGACCCGTGATCGTGGTGTGGCGGTTGAAGCCGGTGGTGGAGGTGTTGGCGGTCCCGGATGCCGAGAACGTCGTGGCCGTGGCGGGGAACTCGCCGTTCACCAGCGTCGAGGTCGGGGCGACCTGAACCGTCTGAGCGGTGTCGGCCGAGGAGTACCAGCTGACGTTGCGCTGCGATTCGTCGGCTCCGACGCCGAGGATGATGCCGGAGAGGGTGGCCGTGGTGTCGGCCAGGGCTGCCGGAGCGGTCGCAGCGCCCGAAAGCACGAGCGACGCGCCGACGGCGGCCGTTGCGATCCACGAGACACGGCGACGCGTACGCGCCCCGTGCGACGTCGATGCTGTGAGGAGCATGGCTGTCCATTTCTCTAGGTGAGGGGCCCGCGGTCGGGCGGGCCGTTCCACGCTCTGCCCGCCGGGTGACCATCGCGTGAATGGTTGACCGAGCACATCTATCGATCAGGGCAACGTCACTCGATGCCGAGGACGCGCTGCACGAACCAGACGAGACCGGCGACCGTGACGATGACCGCCAGGAGGCCGCTCGCCCACATCCCGATGCGGGGAGCGCGACGGCGCAACAGCACCAGCAGCGGGAAGACGATCACGATGATGGCGATCTGCACCGCCTCGATGCCGACGTTGAACACGAGCAGCGACCACAGCAGCGTCCACGACCACGGTTCGTCGATGCCGAGAGCAGAGGCGAAGCCGAGCCCGTGCACGAGGCCGAAGAGGAACACGACGCCGACGCGCAACCAGCCGGCGCGGTCGAGACGCAGGAATCCGTGGGCGTGCGAGAGGTCCTGATCGACCTTGCCTCCGCGCCAGAGCCGCCAGAGGTACCAGGCGCCGACCACGGCGATCGAGAGCGCGATCGTCGGTTCGACGATCTCGGCGGGGGCGGCGACGACCCCCGTCGCCGCGAGGATGAACGTCACCGAGTGCGCGAGGGTGAACGTCGTCGCCGCGATCACGACCTCGCGCAGCCGACGCGAACCGACGATCAGGGCGAGCAGGAACAGGATGTGGTCGATACCGGTGAGCAGGTGCTCCGCGCCGAGCCGGAAGAACTCCCAGAAACGCTCGAGCGTCGACTGCGCCGTGGTGAACGACGGGTGCTCGGCATCCAGGACCGTGCTCCCCTCGTGGATGTCGAGCGAGTAGGTGAGGATCGTCTTCGTGTCGGTGACGAAGCCTTCGTCGTCCGGGAACAGGGTGGAGACGACCTCGTGCCCGTTCTCGGACGGCGGGCACGCGTAGTCGAAGGCGAGCACGGCGTAGGGGACGCCGTCCTGGCGCGTCATCGTGATGTTCTCGGCGAGCACGGGTGTGCACTCCTCGCCGCCCGCGTCGACACGGAAGCGCTGCGCGACGTAGCTCGACACGTCGTCGCGGTACTGCTCCAGCGCGGCGGCCTGCTGGGCCGCGTCGTCCGCCTCGAACGCGGCCGTCCCCGCCTGGTAGAGCGGGTCGTCGTGCGCCGCATCGGCGGCCGACACCACCAGCAGGTCGTACTCGAGCTGGAGCTCTGCGCGCACGACGCCCGTCCCGCCGCTGGAGAGGTCGGCGTACGCCACCGACGACATTCCGTGCGCCGACGCGGGGGTCGCCGAGAAGAGAAGCGCGAGGATCCCCGCGCCGAAGAGGAGGACGCGCGCGGCGCGCCGAATCACTGCAGACATGAAGGCCTTTCCGCGACGACAGTGCCCCGCGGGTATGAACGGCTGTGCCCGGTGGGGAGAACGGAAACGGAACGTGTGCCTCGCGTTTTCCCCCGCGCCACCCGCGTCCCGCAGGGTGGAGCGGTGATGCGCAGATGGACGACGGTGGCGACGCTCGTGGCGGTGATGATGCTGACGGGGTGCTCGTCGGCATCCGGGTGGAGCGAGATGCGTGCGGCACCGGCTCCGCTCGGGACGCCGGCGGCGGGATTCGCCCCCACGGCGCCGCTCGCGCCCGAGGCGACCTACGCGCCCGAACCCGGATCCTGGGAGGGGGTGCGCCCGCCGGCCGGTTACCGGGTGGTGCTCCTGACGGTGGGCGACGATGCTCCGACGGCGGTCCTGGTCGACGCGGTCGAGGACTGGGCGGCCGAGACCCACGCCGATCTGCGCGTCGTCCACGCCGACGCCGACATGATCGACGGGGCGGTCGAGGCGATGCGGATGAACCCCGACCTCATCATCAGCGCGGGTGACGCGCTGGTCGACCCGCTCGCGACGGTGACGGCGAACCACCTCGACCGGCAGTTCCTCATCATCGGGGCCGAACTCGCCGAGCCGACCGAGAACGTCACCGCGGCCGACTGGACCGGTGCCGCCTACCGCGGCGAAGGCCTGGGCACGGCATCCGCCTACGACCCCTCATCGTTCACCCCCGAGCGCGCGGGCGCGGCCATCCGGGCGGGCGTGACCTCGGTGCTGACGGGTCAGCGCGGCATCGTCCTCTGGATCGATTGAGGCGCGAGTCGCCAGAACTCGTCGACTCCGGGGGCCGTGAGGCGACGGATCTCGGCGACGCGTGAAATGCGCGGCCAACATTATGGACCGGCGGATTGCTCCGTGTCATCCGCGAGCGCCAGGAAAATCCGCTCAGTAGCGTGAGAAGTCCCCGGCGCGCGGAGTCCTCCGGCACTCGCGCGTCGGGGCACCGGGACGACAGGCCACCGCGGCGCCCCGGGAGGAGGACCCGACATGCGCGAACGCGGAACGACACCCGCTCCCTTTCTCGGCGATGTCTTCGCGCGGCGATACCGACTCATCGAGCGACTCGGCGCCGACCGCGACGGAGACGTGTTCCGCGCGCGCGACGACATCCTCGCGCGGGACGTCGCCGTGAAGGCCTTCCACGTCGGCCCCGCGGGAGCCGCGGATCCGCGCCAGCTGCTCGCGCGGGCGCGGGTGCTCACCGCGCTTGACGACCCGGCCCTCGTGACGCTGTACGACGCGCACCTCGCCCGAGACGGGCAGGGGTACCTCGTGATGGAGTACATCAACGGCCCCACCCTGCGACAGCACCTCGACGACCGCGGTCCTCTGCCCGCGCGGTTCGCCGCCGCGATCCTGCGGGATGCCGCCCAGGGTCTCGCCTCCATCCACGAGCTCGGCATCATCCATCCGCACCTCACGTCGTCCAAAGTGCTGCTCCGCCCGCTGCGGAACGCCGGGCGACCCTTCCGGGCGATCCTCACCGATTTCGGTGTCACCGGCCTGCTCGGCGCCCACCCGGACCCCGCGATGAGCCCGAGCGCATCGACCTACCTCCCTCCGGAGAGGCTTCGCGGCGACGCGCCCGACGCCGCGTCCGACATCTACGCCCTCGGCCTGCTCGCGGTGGAGGCACTCACGGGGGAACGCCCCCTCAGCGGAGGCCCCGTGCAGGAGTTCCTCCTCGCGCCACTGTCGTACGACCCCAAGATCCCGACCCGCTTCGGATACGGGTGGGAGGTCCTCCTCACCGCCATGACCGACCCGGACCCTCGCGCCCGTCCCACCGCGGCCGAGGCCGCCGCACTCGCGGCCGAGCTGCACGAGGATGACATCGCGGCGCCCTCGGTGGCGGGGGCGGCGGCGTCGGATGGGGTGGATGCGTCAGCGGAACCCTCCCACGACGCGGAGCCGGTCGCCGCCCTCAGGGCCGTGCACCAGTCGCAGGAGACCGCCGCACGGCGTCGTCGCCCCGCCGTATGGGCGTGGGTCACGCACTACCGCTGACCGACCTCACGCCCCGGGGACCGGCGCCGCGCCTCACGCTCGGCGACGGCGCGAGCGGCGGACGAGGACGCCCACGCCGAGCGCCGCGACGCCCAGCGCGGAGGCGATCGCCAGGCCGACGGCATCCACCCCGGTCGCGGGCAGGTGGCCTCCGGTGCCGGGATCGGCCACCGCGGGCGTGGCGGCCGGAGTCCGCGTCGGCGACGGCGAGGGCGTGGGGGATGCCGTGGGCGTGGGGGATGCCGTGGGGGTGGAGAGCGAACTCTCCGGCACCTCGACCACGATGATCTGGCTGTCGGCCCATCCCGGGGAGGACTCCGCGGGTGCCGGGGAGGCGATCGCCGCGAGAGCCCACACGACCATCATCGCCAGTGACATCTCTCACCACCTCTCGGCGGACCACTGTGCCGGTCGGACGTGTCCGGCATCACGGCGGCGAGTGAACGCGAGGCGAAGAACGCCCGTCGCACGACGGGCCCGCGGCCGCGCCATTATCGGAGACGCAAGATTGCGTGTTCTTTCGGTCATATTGGTTGGCAAACCCGCGCGAATGGTCCTTAGCGTCTTCGCATGGGGCTTCCTTTCGACTCTTCCGCCGTGCTCGCGACCGCCGCGCGACCGGTGTTCTTCGTGTCGGACAGCACGGGCATCACGGCCGAGACCCTCGGCAACGCCCTTCTCGCGAACTTCCCCGGCGCGCAGTTCGAGCGCCGGACCATCCCCTTCGTTGCGAGCGCGAACGCCGTCGACGCCCTCGAACGCGACCTGCGGCGCGCCGCCGCGAACGGCGAGGCACCGATCGTCTTCGCCACGATCAAGGATGCCGGCATCCGATCCCGTCTCGTCGGGGCGGGCGCCGTGGTCATCGATCTGCTCGCCGGTCACCTGACCGAACTGGAGGCCGAGCTCGGTGCGACCGCCGAGACGCGTGCCGGCCAGTACCACGGTCTCGGCGACCTCGAACAGTACTTCCGTCGCATGCGGGCCGTCGAGTTCGCCATCGAGCACGACGACGGTCAGAGCGGACGTGACCTGGCGAACGCCGACGTGATCATCGTCGCGCCCTCGCGCTGCGGGAAGACCCCCACCACGATGTACCTCGCGCTGCACTACGGACTGCTCGTGGCGAATTACCCGCTGACCGACGACGACTTCCCCACCGACGGCCTGCCGCGCATCGTCGCGCCGCACGCCGACCGCTGCTTCGGCCTCACCACCACCGCGCTGCGCCTGAGCCAGGTGCGCCACGAACGTCGGCCGCACTCGACCTACGCGAGCCTCGCGCAGTGCACCCTCGAGATCCGCCGGGCCGAAGACCTGTACCGCCGCACCCACATCCCGTTCCTCAGCTCCGCGACCCGGAGCGTCGAGGAGATGTCCGCCGTGATCCTGCAGTCCATGAACCTGCGGGACCGACCCCACGAAAGGCCCACCCCATGACCACCATCCTGCGTTTCGACGAGATCGGCATGAGCGACCTCGCGCACGTCGGCGGCAAGAACGCCTCGCTCGGCGAGATGGTCTCGCACCTGGCATCCGCCGGCATCCGTGTGCCCCCGGGGTTCGCGACGACCTCGGATGCCTTCCGCCGCTTCCTCGCCGAGGGCGGCCTCGACGCGCGCATCCGTGAGGCGGTCCAGGCCGTCGACGTGGAGGACGTGGCCGCGTTGAGCGGGCTCGGCGCGCGTGTCCGCGCGTGGATCGAGGAGCAGCCGTTCCCGGCCGACCTCGAGGCCGACATCCGCACCGCGTACGGCGCGCTCGTGGACGGCGAGGCCGACCCGAACGCGGTCACCTGGGCGGTGCGCTCCAGCGCCACCGCGGAAGACCTCCCGGATGCCTCGTTCGCGGGCCAGCAGGAGACGTTCCTGAACATCGGCGGGATCGAGAACATCCTGCAGGCGATCCGTCGCGTGTTCGCCTCGCTCTACAACGACCGGGCGATCGCGTACCGCGCCCACCACGGCTTCGACCATCACGAGGTCGCCCTGTCGGCCGGCGTGCAGCGGATGGTGCGCTCGGACATCGGCGCCTCGGGCGTCATGTTCACGCTCGACACCGAGTCGGGCTTCGACGACGCGGTGTTCCTCACGAGCTCGTACGGCCTCGGCGAAGCCGTCGTCCAGGGCGCCGTGAACCCCGACGAGTTCTACACCTACAAGCCGGCCCTCCGCGCCGGTCGTCCCGCGATCCTCAAGCGCTCGGTCGGCGAGAAGGCGATCGCGATGCGCTACGCCGACGGCCAGCACGTCGACGGCAGCACCGCCTTCGTCGAGGTGGATGCCGAGGCCCGCGGCCGCTTCTCGATCACCGACGCGGAGGTCGAGGAGCTCGGCCGCATCGCGCTGGTGATCGAGGCGCACTACGGCCGCCCGATGGACATCGAGTGGGGCAAGGACGGGGTCGATGGGCAGCTGTACGTGCTCCAGGCGCGGCCCGAGACGGTCGTGTCCCGCCGATCGGCGAACGTCCTCCGCCGGTTCGTGCTCGCCGAGCGCAGCGCGGTGCTCGTCGAGGGCCGTGCGATCGGGCAGCGCATCGGCGCCGGACGCGTACGGGTGTTGAGCTCGATCGAACAGATGGCCGACTTTGCTCCCGGTGACGTGCTCGTCGCCGACATGACCGACCCCGACTGGGAGCCGATCATGAAGCGCGCCTCGGCCATCGTCACCGACCGCGGCGGCCGCACGTGCCACGCCGCGATCATCGCCCGCGAGCTCGGCATCCCCGCCGTCGTCGGAACCGGTGTCGCCACCCGCTCGCTGAAGGATGGCCAGGAGGTGACGGTCTCGTGCGCCGAGGGCGACGACGGCGTCGTGTACGACGGCATCCTGGCCTTCGCCGAGGAGGTCACCGAGCTCGACCGGATGCCGGACGCCCCCGTCAAGATGATGATGAACGTCGGCACGCCCGACCAGGCGTTCGCGTTCTCGCGCCTGCCGCACGCGGGGGTGGGGCTCGCGCGCCTGGAGTTCATCATCAACCGGCAGATCGGCATCCACCCGCGAGCGCTGCTCGAACTCGACCGGCTCGAGGGCGACCTCGCCGACGACATCCGCGCCCGTATCGCCGCTTACCCCTCACCGGAGGAGTTCTTCATCCAGCGGGTCGCCGAGGGCGTGTCGATGATCGCCGCGGCCTTCGCACCGGAGCCCGTGATCGTGCGCCTGTCGGACTTCAAGTCGAACGAGTACGCCAACCTCCTCGGCGGTCCGCTCTACGAACCGCACGAGGAGAACCCGATGCTCGGCTACCGCGGCGCCGCCCGGTACGTCTCCCCGGAATTCCGCGCGTGCTTCGACATGGAGTGCGAGGCACTGCGGCGCGTGCGCGACGACATGGGCCTGACGAACGTGCAGATCATGGTCCCCTTCGTGCGGACCGTGGCCGAGGCGGCCGCCGTCATCGAGCTTCTCGCCGCGAACGGCCTGCGACGGGGGCAGAACGGCCTGCGCGTCGTGATGATGTGCGAGCTGCCGGCCAACGCGATCCTCGCCGAGCGGTTCCTGGAGCACTTCGACGGCTTCTCGATCGGCTCGAACGACATGACGCAGCTGACCCTCGGCCTCGATCGCGACTCGGCGCTCATGGCCTCCGCCTTCGACGAACGTGATCCGGCGGTCTTGCACCTGCTCGGGATGGCGATCGACGCGTGCCAGCGTCACGGGAAGTACGTCGGCATCTGCGGGCAGGGACCCAGCGACCATCCCGACTTCGCGCAGTGGCTCGTGGCCCGTGGCATCCAGTCGCTGTCGCTGAACCCGGACACCGTCGTGGAGACCTGGCTCGCGCTCGCGGCGAACGAGCGACCGAAGGCCGAGATCCTGGCGCAGGCGCACCTGTCGCGGTTGTGAGGGAGGCTCCGGGCCGGGGCGGTTTGGGGGCCACGCCCCGACCCGGAGTTCTCAGGAGACGGGGGTCCGTTTGCGCTCGGCGCGAGTGCGCGGGACCTCGGTCTCGGTCGAGGGGGCGGCTTCGGCATCCGTGACGGGCGGACGTCGCGGCCACCAGAACTTATCCCCAGCGATGAAGGCCATCGCGGGGACGATGACGGTGCGCACGAGAAGAGTATCGATAAGCACACCGATGCACACGATGACGCCGATCTGCGTAAGCGTGATGAGGGGCAGCACCCCGAGCACGGCGAACACCGCCGCCAACAGGATGCCGGCACTGGTGATGACCGCACCGGTGGCGGCGAGCGCGCGGACCATGCCGTTCGTGGTGCCGAGGGTGCGCGTCTCCTCCTGCGCGCGGGTGACGAGGAAGATGCTGTAGTCCACGCCCAGGGCGACGAGGAACAGGAAGCTGAACAGCAGCACGTTCGTGTCGATCGCGGGGAAGCCGAACAGCGGCGTCTGGAACAGCCACCACGCCGCACCGACCGCCGAGAAGAAGCTCGCCACGACGGCGATCAGCAGCAGCACGGGCGCGAGGAGCGCGCGCAGCAGGATCACCAGCACGATGAACACCAGCACGAGGATGAGCGGGATGATCAGCGCCTGGTCGCGCTCCTGGGCACCCGCGACGTCGAGGGCCTGCGCGTCGAGACCGCCGACGAGCGTCTGACCCGAACCGATCGAGTCGACGTCGGCGCGCAGACGCTCGATCGTCGCGAAGGCCTCCGGTGTCTCGGCCGAGGCGTTGAGGGTGACGTCGATGCGGGTCCAGTCGGTGGTCTCCTCGACGATGCGCGCGGAGTCCACGCCCTCGACCTTCCCCACCACGTCCGCGACCGCTGCGGCGTCGGCCACCGGGGCCATCACGGTAGCCGGTGACGTCGCCCCCGCGGAGAACGCCGCGGCGAGCACCTCCTGCCCCTTCACGGCGTCGGGCTTCTGCAGGAACCGGTCGTTCTGCGACAGCCCCGTCTGGACGAAGAACATCCCGCTCGCGAGCGCACCGAGCACGACGGCGCCCGTGAGAGCCACCACGACCGGACGCTTCGAGACGGCGCGGCCGAGCTTGCCCCACGGGCTGCGCGGGATCGCGTCGGGCGAACCGAACCGCGGCACGTAGGGCCAGAACAACCAGCGACCGAAGAGCACGAGCGCGGCGGGCAGCACGAGCAGGGCGAAGGCCATCGCGACGATGACCCCCACGGCGCACGCCAGCCCGAGCGCGCGGTTGCCGGACAGCTCGCCCAGCAGGAGGGTCGCGAGGGCCAGGGCCACGGTGGAACCGCTGGCGATGATCGCCGGTCCCGCCCCACGGACCGCGCGGCGCATGGCCTCGCGTCGGTCCTCGGCGAGACGCAGCTCGTCGCGGTAGCGGGCGATCAGCAGCAGGGCGTAGTTCGTTCCCGCACCGAACACGAGCACGGACAGGATGCCGGTGACCGAGGCATCCAATTCCACTCCGGCGAGAGCGGCGACGCGGCGGGCCACGATGCCGGCGGAGGCGTCGGCCGTTCCGATCACGATGAGCGGAACCAGCCACAGCCACGGGCTGCGGTAGGTGATGAGCAGCAGGATCGCGACGACGATCACGGTGGTCAGCAGCAGCGTGAAGTCCGCGCCGTCGAACACCGCGGCGATGTCGACCTCGAAACCCTCGGGGCCGGTGAGGTAGGTGCGCACCCCGTCGAGGCCGTCGGCGGCGAGGGTGCGGATCTCGGCGGCGCGGTCGGCCTGGGCGGCGACGTCGGTCTCGGGCGTGAGCGGCACGACGAGCAGCGCGACGGTTCCGTTCTCCGACACCTGCGCCGGCGGGATGAAGCCGTCGGGCGTGAGGTCGACGAGGTCTCCGAACGCCTTCTGCTGGATCGCGGCGACGGTGTCGGCGGGGAGCGCCGCGCCGTCGTCGGACGCGAAGACGAGCAGGGCCGAGGTCGTGTCGGCATCCGGGAAGGTGTCGAGGATCTTCTGCACCTGCACGGACTCGGCGGAGTCGGGGAGTCCCGAGCCCGGAGCCGTCTCCGAATCGGCGCCCGAGCCGAGGACGAAGAGCGCCGCAACCCCCGCGAAGGCGACGACGAGCACGATCCACGACGTGCGGGCCGAGGTGAGGAAGCGGAGGAGGCTGTTCATCGTCATCTTTCGCTAGGTTTTGAAGTATCTAGAAAATCGAGATACGAGAAAGGTAGCGTAATCCGGACGTAGGATGCCAGTCATGGAAGCGACGGAATCTTCCACTCCCCCTGTCGCGGCGGGCGTTCCCCCGGTGAGACCCGCGACGGCGCTCGTGCGCGCGCTGTTCGCGGCCGGCGCAGAGTTCGAGAAGTCCCTGCAGCGCGAATTGTCGGTGAACCCCACGGGCCTCGACGCGATGGGGCACCTCGTGATGTCGGGCCCGCTCTCGCCCGGAGAGCTCTCGCGCCGCCTCGATCTGACGACCGCCGCGACGACCGCCGCGATCGACCGGCTCGTCGCGCTGGGCCACGTCACCCGGGCACCGCACCCCACCGACCGCCGCAGCCTGCTCGTGGTGCCGACCGAGGCGTCGGTGCAGCGCGCGATGAGCCGACTCGCGCCGATGATCGCCGGGGTGGACGCCGTGCTCGACGACTTCAACGATGACGAGCAGGCCGTCATCACGCGGTACCTCGAGCGGGTGGTGACCTCGTACGGGGAGCCGGCCGACGACGGCACCGCGCGGCCCCGGTAACCGGGACCGCACGGGGGCGGATCGGCCTCGCCGCGGCCGAGATCGTCCTTCCGGCGTACTCGGATACACCCGGGGACGGACGACCCGGATGCCGAGCCTCGGTGGGATGGAGTCATGTCCACTTCCACCCCTGCCGTCCTCTCCGCGTCCGGCCTGATCAAGCGCTACGGCGACGTCCGGGCGCTCGACGACGTCTCACTGACCATCCACGCCGGAGAATCGGTCGCCGTCATGGGCGCCTCCGGTTCCGGCAAGACGACGCTGCTGCACTGCCTCGCCGCGATCCTCCCGCCCGACGCGGGCTCCGTGGTCCTGAGCGCGCCGGGCGCCGAACCGCGCGAGCTCGTGGGCCTCGACGAGAGCGAGCGGGCGAGGGTCCGCCGCACCGCCCTGGGGTTCGTCTTCCAGGAGCACCTGCTGCTGCCCGAGCTCACCGCGGTCGAGAACGCCGCCCTTCCACTGCTGCTCCAGGGCCAGCGGAGACAGGATGCCGAGCGGCACGCCGCCGCGTGGCTCGCGACCCTCGGACTCGCCGGACTCGAGCAGCGCCGCATCGGTCAGCTCTCCGGCGGGCAGGCGCAGCGCGTCGCGATCGCCCGCGCGCAGGTCACCGGCGCACCGGTGGTGTTCGCCGACGAGCCGACCGGGGCGCTGGACTCCGCGACATCGTCCGAGGTGCTGCGTGCTCTCCTGGGCGCGACGACGGGTCAGGGGCGCACGCTCGTGATGGTCACGCACGACGCCGAGGTCGCCCGGCGCTGCTCCCGCATCGTGCGGCTGCGCGACGGACGGATCGTGGATGACTCCGCGGCCGCGCCGGGCACCGCCGCCGCTGCCGCGCCCCACGCCGCCGGCGAGGCCGTGCGATGAGCGCCGTCGTCCCCCTCACCCGGATGCTGGCGCGGCCGAGCCGACAGGGCCGGGCGGCGATCGTGCTGCCGATCGTCGCGTTCGCGGTGACGACGGCTCTGCTCCTCGTCGTCGTCGGCGGTGCGCGGATGTTCCTCGTCGACGCCCGCGCGACGGAGAACGGCATGTACGGGACGCTCGCCGTGCTGGCCCTCCTTCTCCTCGCCGTGCCGCTCGCCACACTCGGCGCCGCCGCCGCGCGATTGTCGAGTCGGCGCCGTAACGACCGCCTCGCGACGCTCCGCCTCCTCGGCGCCAGCACGCGCGAGATCTGGGCGCTCACGGTGATCGAGGCGACCGCGACCGCCGCCGCGGGAGCCCTCGCGGGCATCGTGATCTACGCCGCCGCGCTCCCGGCCGTCGGCATGCTGCCGTTCTTCGGCGGCCCCGTCGGCGTCGGAGCCGTCGCCGCCGATCCGCTCCTGACCGCGGCGGTGGTCGCCGGTGTCGTGGTCGTCGCGGCCGTCAGCGCCGCCGCGGGGCTCCGCCGGGTCACGATCACTCCGCTCGGAGTCCGCACGCGCAGCGCGGCGCCGCCGAAGCGCCGGTGGCTCCTCGTGACGGGCGGCATCCTGATCGCGGTCGTCGCGATCGCCGTGGCGAACGTCGGCCTGGTGGGCGACGTGTTCGGCCCCGCCATGGTGACCACCGCGCTGCTCGTCCTGTTCGCGGGCGGTCTGGCACTGCTCAACGTCGTGGGCGCGCCGATCATGGCCGCCCGAGGGCGCGCGATGGCCCGCAGTGCACGGACGGCCGCGCGCCTCATCGCGGGCCGCGAGCTCGCCGCGCACGCGGGACCCGCGTGGCGGCGGGTGTCAGGCATGGCGCTGGTGTCGTTCATCGCCGTGGTGGCCGGGTGCGGCCTGGCGATCGCCGGCGTGTCCGGCGACGGCCCCACGCTGCTCCTCGACATCCGCACCGGTGTGCTCGTCACCCTCGCGATCGCGTTCGTGCTCCTCGCCTGCGCGGTGGGCGTCACGCAGGCCTCCGCGGCCCTCGAGGACCGCGAGCTCATCGTGGGCCTCGACCGCCTCGGCATCCCCGATGCCGAACTGCGACGCGCCCGTCGACTGACGGTCATGGTCCCGCTGCGGTGGGCCGCGGTGGGCGGGGCGGCCGTCGGCGCCGTGCTGTCGTTCCCCATCGTGGGACTCAGCCTGGTCGTCGCGCCCCTGTCGGTCGCGACCGTCGCCGCGACCTTCGTCGCCGGATTCGCCCTGGTCGCCGGGGCCCTGGCGTCGACGCGGCCGATCGTGACCGGCATCCGTCGCGGCACGCTCTGACGCGGTTGGACGCCACGACACGGGCGAGAAACGCGCCGGTGCTACCGTGCGGGGGTGACTCCGGATGCCACGACCCCGCGCCTCATCCACGTCTCGGCGGCGGTCATCACCGACGCGGGCGGTCGTCTGCTGCTGGTCCGCAAGGCGGGCACGACCGCGTTCATGCAGCCCGGCGGCAAGCCGGAACCGGGCGAGACGCCGGCCGAGACCCTCGCGCGCGAGCTCGCCGAGGAGGTGGGGCTTCGGGTCGACCCCGACGCCTTCGAGCCGCTCGGGTCCTTCACGGCCACGGCGGCGAACGAGCCCGGCTTCGCGGTGGTCGCCGATGTGTTCCGGGTCGACATCGGCGACCAGCAGCCCGCACCGGATGCCGAGATCGCCGAGCTCCGCTGGGTCACGGGCGCGACGGCATCCGGGATCGAGATCGCCCCGCTCGCGCGGGAGTACTTCCTGCCGGCCTGACGCCGCCATGTTCGGTGCCCAAGACACGCGGATGTCACGGCGGCGACCACGTCCGCGCGTCTTGGAACACTCCACGCACCGGGTGCGCGCCGGCACCCGGTGTCCGCGTACGCTGACCTGGTGCGCGAGGACTGGATAGAACACCGCCGCGCGGGCGATGGCGAACTGCTCGGCTGGATCGAGCCCGAGGGCGAGGACTTCGTCGCGATCGACCTGCTCGGGCATCGCCGGACCGACCCGGTCGACTGGTTGACTGCCGAGGAGACCCTCGACGCGCTCGGCATCTCGTACCTCGCGGACCTCTTCGACCTCCGCCTCGACGAGGGTTCCTGGCTGCGGGTGCGGATCGCGGAGGTGTCGGTCGGTGGCATCCGGGTCAAGAAGGACGACTTCGGCGCCGTCGGCGCCCCCCAGCTGTACTACGACGTCGAGTTTCCGGTCGACCCCGAGCGATTGCGCCCCGCGCGCTGAACCCGCCCCGACGTCACACCCGGGGCGCCGCGTCACCACGAGCCCTTGCGGTAGTCCTTCAGGAAGATGCCGAAGAGGTCTTCGCCGCCCTCGCCGCGCACGATCGGGTCGTAGACGCGCGCGGCACCGTCGACGAGGTCGAGCGGAGCGTGGAAGCCCTCCTCCGCCAGGCGCACCTTCGTGTAGTGCGGGCGTTCGTCGGTGATCCAGCCGGTGTCCACTGCGGTCATCAGGATGCCGTCGCTCTCGAACATCTCGCGGGCGCTCGTGCGCGTCAGCATGTTCAGCGCGGCCTTGGCCATGTTCGTGTGCGGGTGGCCGGGGCCCTTGTACCCGCGGCCGAACACGCCCTCCATCGCCGAGACGTTGACGATGTACTTGCGCCGCGCCGTCGAGGCCGCCATCGCGGGACGCAGTCGACTGACGAGCAGGAACGGCGCCGTCATGTTGGCCAGCTGCACCTCGAGCATCTCGAGGGGCTCGACCTGGTCAACGTGCTGCGTCCAGCTGTTGATGCGGTCCTCGTCGGGGACGAGGCCGCCCGCGTCGATCGCGGTCCCGGCGGCGAGTCGCTCGAGCGACGACGATCCGGCGGCCATCGCCTCGGCCGTGAGTTCCTCGGCCGTCCGCGCGGCCGAAGCGAGGATCGGATGCGCTGACACCGACTGCGCGAGCGCGAGCGGGTGGGCGTCGTTGGTGTGGCCGAACGTGAGCAGTTCGGGCAGCGGTCCGTCCGGGAGCGGTGCGAGCTCGGCATCCACCAGGGGTTTGTACGCGCCCGGCGAGCGCCGCACGGTCTGCGCGGCGTTGTTGATGAGGATGTCGAGCGGACCCGCGGATGCCACCGACTCGGCGAGTCCGATCACCTGGGCGGGGTCGCGCAGGTCGATGCCGACGATCTTCAGCCGGTGCAGCCAGTCGGCACTGTCGGGCAGCGACGAGAACCGCCGCACGGCGTCGCGCGGGAAGCGCGTCGTGATGGTGGTGTGCGCGCCGTCGCGGAGCAGACGCAGCGCGATGTACATGCCGATCTTCGCGCGACCGCCGGTGAGCAGCGCGCGCTTGCCGGTGAGGTCGGTGCGGGCGTCGCGCTTGGCGTGGCTCATCGCCGCGCAGTCGGGGCACAGCTGGTGGTAGAACGCGTCGACGAGCGTGTACAGCTCTTTGCAGATGTAGCAATTGCGGGCCTTGAGGAGCTCGCCCGCGTACGGGGTCTCGACGCGGGTCGCGAGGGGGATGCCGCGCGTCTCGTCGTCGATCCGGTCGGGCGCGCCGGTCGCGGTCGCGGCGACGACGGCCTTGTCGGCGTCGGCGACGCGCTGCCGCTTCTCCTTGCGGGACTGCCGCTTGACGTCCTTGTAGAGCTTTCCGGTCTGGCGACGCAGCGCGATGTAAGCCGGATCTTCGGGGTCGAGACCGGCGGCGGCGTCGAGCACGCGCAGCGCGATCTCGAGCTCGTGAGGATCGATGGATGCCACGCGGCCGGCCTCGCGATCGGGTGTCGGGAGTGTTTCGGGCACGGGAGAGTGTACCGAGGTGCGGCTGGGAGGCCGCACGGCCCGTGCGCTCGTCAGGAACGCAGGATGGTCGTCGCCGCCTCGACCAGGCGCCGCGCGTGCAGAACCAACCGTTCCGCATCAGAACGGGTCGGGAGCCGATCTCCGTAGGACTGCGTGGATTTCGCCGCGACGAGGACTTCGAGGTGCTTGGCGACCGCTGACGACGAGGCCTCCCGCAGCGCCGTCACCGCGTCACGGTGGGAGTCTGCCGCGATCTTGTAGCCGAGGACGTGCCCGCAAATGGCGTCACTCGCAGAAATCCCCGCGCTGACCGCGACCTCTGCCGCGTGTTTCCACTCGTGCGGGCTGTTTCCGGCGAGTTGCAGCTCCGCCGAATCCAGACGAGTGCGGGCATCGTTCATGCGGACAAGGACCGCAGCTGCGTCCATTGAGTGTCGACGTGGACTCATCCGCGGGCTCATGCTGCTGCCCACGTGTCGAGGTGCGGGCCGAAGAGGTGGATGCCGTCACGGAGAACGTTCGCCAGGAAGGGGTCGCCCTCAGCCGCACGACCGACGAGCTCGCGCCGGTCCATGGCGTTGACCTGAGCAGCGTTCCCCGTGAGCTCCTCGATCCGCTCGGCGAGTGCGAGGAGCAGCTCCGCGCGCGCGTCGATGTCGAACCGGTCGGGGAAGACCACGAGTACGTCAACGTCCGACTCGGAGGTCGACGTTCGGCGCGCGACCGAGCCGTAGAGGGTCGCGGTGACGCGCGAGTCGGCCGGGACCTCCTCGGGTATCTCGTCGACGAAGAACAGACGAATCTTGTCGATCGCGTCATCGCGAGCGTTCAGCCCACGCTCGACCGCCGTCCAGAGGACGTGCGCGCGGTTCGGTCGATAGATGAGCGCCGGGGGTCGCGATTCGACACGCACGAGGCCCGTCCGCGCCAGACGCGTGAGCGCCCGGTGAACGCCGGACGTCGACCCGACTCCCGCGACCGCGTGCACCTGCCGGCCGGACATCCCGGCATCCGTCCGACTGAGAACCCGGAGCACTGCCGCCTCCACCGGGGGCACGAGGCCCTCGAGAGGTTCGGAGAGGTTCATGTGTCCATATTGACACATTTGTCCGCATTTGGGGACGATCGTGCGCGGTGGGGGACGATTGCGCGTGAATCGGGTCGATCTTCCGTGTATGGGGGCGATCTTCCCCTCCCGGGTCCCCGTGGGTGGAAACCGGGCCCGTGGATCACTCCAGCGGGGCCGAGCTCGGGATACGAGGTCAGGCGCCTGCGGCGGACGTCCTCACCGGGCAGGTTTGCCGTTGTCGACCCAGCGCGTGTGCGACTTCAGCGCGTGCGTCACGGCCAGCCGCACCGCGAGGTAGATCGCCCCGATCGCGACCGCGAGGCCCACCGCCCAGACCAGAAGAAGGATGATCGCGTGCAGTCCCATCATCCGGCGACTCTAGCTGCGGCCCCGCACACCCGCCACCCGCGTCCCGCGACGGGGGATCGCTCCGGGACAGGGCGATCCGCGGCGGATCGGCCTGTCCCCGCGGCATCCCCTCTGTTCGCGACAGCCCGGCATCCACTGTCAGCCCGGCATCCCTGGATGCCGCGACAGCCCGGCATCCCTGTCGCCGCGACGACCCGGCATCCATTGATGTCGCGACGGCCTCCGCGCCGCGAAGGAGACGCGCCGTCCTCAGCGCGCCAGCACGCCACGCCGATCGGGGTCGAAACGCAGCAGCACGCGCTGCATCCGGACCTCGACGCCGCGGTGCAGCAGCCACGCGACCCCGAGCGAGATCACGAAGGCGAGCGCGGCGAGCGCGAGCCCGCGGGGCCAGTGCAGCTCGGGATGACCGTCCGGCCAGGCCGACGACACCGACGCGATGACGAGCAGGTGCACGAGGTAGAACGCGAATGACAGGCGGCCGAGCTCCTGCCACAGGGGCTGGGCGAGGAACGTCGACGAACGGTGCGCGTCCGCCGACGCGAGCGACGCGACGAGCAGCGCGAAGCCGCCGACCGTGATCGCGAGGCCGGGGTGGATGTCCGTGCCGGGGAGGGGCGGCGCTTCCGACAGCGCATACCCGAGCACCGCGAGGGGCACGGCGATCCGCAACGGCGCGGGACGCCACGCGGTCTGCTTCATCAGCAGCGCGAGCACGACCCCCAGCACGAACTCGGGCAGGCGCAGGAGAGGGGTGGATGCCGCCGACATCGGCACCGGAGAAACGGCGGCGATCTGCGGCGCCGCGGCGACGAGCACGAGCGCGGCCGCGGCGACCGCCCAGAGTACGCGCGCCGAGCGACCGGCGACGAGGCGGATCACGAGCGGGAAGGTCAGGTAGAAGAACGCCTCGCACACGAGCGACCAGCTCGCGGGGTTTCCGGCCTGCCACCAGTCGGGGATCCAGCCGCTGAGGAGCAGCAGGTTCGCCCCGACCGGCGCGGCGCCGTCGGAGCGGATCTCGGGCACGAGCGTGGCCGCCGCGACGAGCGCGAGGCCGACACCGGCGACGTGCAGCGGGTAGATGCGCGCGGCACGATGCAGCCAGAACGACCGCGCGCTCTGCGCGGGCTTGTATCCCCACGCCAGCACGAACCCCGAGAGGATGAAGAACAGTGTCACGCCGGTCTTCCCGGCCTCGAACAGCAAGCCCCACACGGTGCCGGCCTGCCCGCCGATGTACTGCACGGCCATGATGTGGTGGCCGAAGATGAGCATCGCCGTCGCCCAGCGGAGCCCCGTGAGCGAGGGCAGGTGGCGGGCTGCGAGCGGGCCGGCGGATGCCACGGGCCGTGCGGCGACGCGAGGGGCGGTGGTGGTCGTGCTGATGGTCATCGCCTCCCGGAACGCTCGCGTCGGCGGCACGCGGGCGCGCAGACGCGGGAACGTTACCCGTTCGTGATGTAGAGGAGCCTGGGAGCAGCCGGGGCTTGACGTGTGGCCGAGCGACGTGGCACCCCGGCAACCTCGTCCCACTTCTGGCGACGCATGTCCCACTTCTTGCCACCCTGACCGCCCCACACCCACAAAAAGTGGGACATGGATGCCAGCACCTGCCGCAGCGCCGGCGGGGCCGTCAGCTCCCGCGCGGAAGCGCCTGTCGGCGCGGCCTCAGCTCTCGCGCGGAGGCTGCAGCAGCATCCCGAACGTGCGGAGGGTGTCGCTGAGGCCGACCGACTCGTCGAGGAGCCACTGGATCTGCAGGCCATCGGATGCGGCGATGAGCAGCGCCGCGAGATGATCGGCGGGCACGTCGTCGCGGATGCGCCCTTCGGCCTGCTGCACTCGGAAGGTCTCGCCCAACTCGGCGCGCAGCCGCTCGAACCGCGACGTGAAGTAGTCCTTGCCCACCCCGCTGTCGACCTCGAGCGCGGCCGCGACGAGCGTGGAGTAGAGCTGCACGAACCCGGGCACCTCGACGTTCCGGGTCGCCGCCGCCATCATCCCCTCCACGCCGGGTTCCGTCGGGTGGGCGGCCTCCTCCTCGCCCTGCTTCGCCGCGGCGTGGTCGTACACGGCGACGAGAAGTTGCTCGCGCGAATCGAAGTAGTGCAGCAGGGCCGCGTGCGAGACGCCGATCGATTCCGCGATGCGGCGGAGCGAGGTGCCATCGGCGCCGCGGCGACGGAACACCTCGATGGCGCGGTCGAGGATCTCCTGCCGGCGCTCGACGCCGCGGCGCCGCTGGCCCGGGCGGCCGATCGTGGCATCCTCGCTCATCCGCCCACCCTCTCGCATCCGTCAGGGCTAGCGTAACCTCCATGTGGAGGTTAGAGTAGCGGCACGGCCACCCGGCCCCTTGGACGACGACGTGCAGAAGGACCCCATGACCACTCCCGCCTCCCTTCCCGAAGCCTCGGTGCAGCTGTACACGCTGGCATCCGAGTTCTCGGCCGACATGCCCGGCTCGCTCGAGAAGCTCGCCGCCCTCGGCCTGCGCAACGTCGAGGCGTTCGCGTTCGTCGACCGCCCCGACGAGATCCGGGCGGCCCTGGATGCCAGCGGCCTCGCCTCTCCCACCGGCCACGCCCCGCTGCTCAAGGACGAGCTGTGGACGCCCGACGGCTCGATCCCGACGCCCGCGCCCGAGGTGGTGTTCGAGGCGGCCGCGACGATCGGCATCCAGACGGTCATCGATCCGTTCGTCTCGCCCGACCGCTGGCTCACCGAAGAGGGCGTCGCCGACATCGCCGAGCGACTGAACCGCGCCGCCGACGTCGCCGCAACCTTCGGCCTGAGCGTCGGATACCACAACCACGCGCAGGAGTTCGTGGCCGACTTCGACGGGCAGAGCGCCTACGAGCGTTTCGTGTCGCTGACCGACGAACGCGTGCAGCTCGAGCTCGACCTGTTCTGGGCGCTCACGGGCGGCCAGGACGTTCCGGCTCTCGTGGCGAAGCTCGGCGACCGGCTGACCGCGGTGCACGTCAAGGACGGCGTGGTGCCGACGTCGAACCCGTGGGCGCCCGGCGCCGGCGAGATGTCGTCGGCCACGCTCGACCAGCGCCACGCGGGTACCGCCGACGTGCCGCTCGCCGAGGCGCTGCGTGCGGGCAGCGGCATCCGCTATGCCGTGATCGAGTACGACCGCGCCCCCGGCGACGTGTTCGCCGACGTCGCCGCGAGCCTGGCGTTCCTGCGCGACGGCGGGTTCGTCGCATGACCGGGCCGCTCGGAGTCGGCGTCATCGGCGCCGGCGTCATCAGCCAGACGTACCTCGAGAACCTCACGTCGTTTCCCGACGTGAACGTCGTCGCGGTCGGCGACCTGGTGCCCGACCGCGCTCGCGCGAAGGCCGATGAGCACGGCGTCGCCTCCGCCGGAACGCCCGACGACGTGCTCGCGAACCCCGACGTCGACCTGGTCGTGAACCTCACCATCCCGCAGGTGCACGTCGCGGTGTCGTCGGCCGCGATCGCCGCCGGCAAGCACGTCTGGACCGAGAAGCCCATCGGCCTCGACCGCGACGCGACGCGTGCGCTCCTCGCGCAGGCGGATGCCGCGGGCCTGCGTATCGGCTCGGCTCCGGACACGCTGCTCGGACCCGCCTTCCAGTCGGCCAAGCGTGCGATCCAGAAGGGTGTGATCGGCGAGCCGCTGTTCGTGCAGTCGTCGTTCCAGACGCAGGGCCCCGACCTGTGGCATCCGGACCCCGCCTTCCTCTTCGCCCGCGGCGCGGGACCGCTGCTCGACATGGGTCCGTACTACTTCTCGGCGCTCGTCAGCCTGCTCGGGCCGATCGCGGCCGTGACCGCGCGCGGTTCGCGGCCCCGTCTGGAGCGGACGATCCACACCGGACCGCGTGCCGGCGAGACGTTCCCGGTGGAGGTGCCCTCGACAGTCCAGGTGCTCACGTCGTTCACCGCGGGTCAGCACGGGACGCACCTGCTGAGCTTCGACTCGGCGCTCGAGCGTCACGGAGTCGTCGAGATCCACGGCTCCGAGGGCACGATCGTGCTGGCGGACCCGAACCGCTTCGAAGGGCGCATCGCCTACGTGAAGCCGCTGGGCGTCTTCCGCGACGGCATGAAGACCGATCAGGAATGGATCGAGATCCCGAACGAGGGTGTCGTGACCGGCCGCGGACTCGGCGTGCTGGACATGGCCCGCGCGATCGCCGCCGACCGCCCGCACATCGCCACGGGCGAGCTCGGCTTCCACGTGCTCGACGTCATGCTGTCGGCCGAGGAGTCTTCGGCATCGGGCCAGACGCTCGAGATCGGCAGCACCGTGGCCCCCGTGCCGCTGCTCGACGAGGGCTTCGACCCCTTCGCGCGAACGCTGTAACCCCCCTCGCGCGCTTTCCCGCCCCGTGGTGTCGTGTGGATGCCACGGGGCGGGGGCGTTTGTGGGCGGGGTGCTTATGGGGCCGGGGGTGTGTGGGCGGGGTGTGTGGGGCGGGGTGTGTGGGGCGGGGTGTGTGGGGCGGGGTGTGTGGGGCGGGGTGTGTGGGGCGGGGGTGTGTGGGGCGGGGTGTGTGGGGCGAGGGTGCGGGGCGAGGGTGTTCGCGGTCGGTCGCGGCGACGCCGTTTGCGCACCCGTCCTCCACAGCCGACGGATTCCCCGAGCTGTCCCCATCTGGCCCCTCGGAGGGCTCCCGATGTCGGAGGCCCTCGCTAGCATGCATACATGACTTTCGAGACACCTCCGCCGACTGAGGACGGGGCCGACGCCCTGTCGTCGGTGCTGGCCGAGGTACGCGGAGTGGATGCCGAGGTCGCGTCCGCCGAAGCCCGGCGCACTCGTGCGCTCGCCCGGGCGGGGCACCTCGCTCTCGACGCGACGGCCGGGATGCGGGCGTCGTCGAAAGCGGCGGAGATGGCGCTACGGGAGGTCGCGTCCGAGATCGCCGCAGCATCTTGCCTGTCGGATCGCAGCGTGCAGTCGCAGATCGGCCGAGCGATGACCGTCGCCGATGACTTCCCGGCCACCCTCGACGCGTGGGAGGCCGGGGCGTTGTCCCGCGCGCACGTCCAGGTGATCGTGGATGCCGGGATGCCACTGCCGCTCGAACGTCGACACGAGTTCGACGTGCTCGCCGTCGCGACCGCCGACGGGCTGAGCCCGGGGCGATTGAAGCCCCGCCTGGCTGCGTTGGCCGAGTCGTTGCAGCCCACCACGATTACGGAGCGGCATCGTCAGGGTCGCGAGACGCGGTGCGTCCGGGTCGTGGCGGGTGAGAACGGCATGTCCGACCTCGTCGCGACGCTGCCGACCGTGCTCGCGGTGGGAATCTACGACCGACTCGTGCAGCAGAGCGCGGCGTTGATCGACGCCCGCGCCGAGAGGCACCACGCCAGCGAGGGCGAGGTGCGCGGCGCCAGCGCGAGAGGCCGGGTCCGCGACGTGAGCGGCCCGGTCGGCAACGCCGGCGGCAGCAGCGCGACGACACCCGATGCGCGAAGCGCCGACCAGGTGCGGGCCGACATCCTGGCCGACCTGCTCCTCACCGCCGCTCCCGAGGCCGATCCCACACGGGTCGACGACGGCCCGGGCACTCTGGGCGCGATCCGCGCGAGAGTGCAGGTGGTCGTGCCGGCGTTGACGATGCTCGCGCCCACGGCTGAAAACCTCGACCCCGCTGAGCTGGTTGGGCATGGGCCCATCGACGCCACGACGGCCCGCGCCCTCGCCGAGGCCACCGCCCTGCCTTGGGACCGAGTCGTCACCCACCCCGTCAGCGGGTCGGTGCTGCGCACCGACACCTACCAGCGCACCGCGGCGATCGACAGACATCTCCGCGCTCGCGATCGGCACTGCCGCTGGCCCGGGTGCATCTCCCCCGCCGTGCGATGCGAGGTGGATCACACCCACGACTACGCGCTCGGCGGCGCCACCGACGTGGGAAATCTGAGCCACCTCTGCCAGCGGCACCACACACAGAAGCAATTCACGCGCTGGAAGGTCAGGCAGCTCGCCGGCGGAGTGCTCGAATGGACCTCTCCGACGGGCCGCGTGTACATCGACGAGCCCCTGCCCTACGCGTCGGCGGTGAGGTTTCTGCCCGACGAACAGCCTCCGCCACCTTCGCCCGGCGACCGCGAGCCCGCACCGTTCTGACCCCGCACCGTTCTGACCCCGCACCGTTCAGAATTCGCAGCGTTCTGAACCCGCACCGTTCAGAATTCGCAGCGTTCAGAATTCTCGCTGTTCAGAACGCCCACCGTTCTCAAACCGCGCCGTTCTCAACCGCGCCGTTCTGACACCGCCCAGCTCGAAGAATTGGCACCGCCCCCCAACTGGCACCGCGCCCACAACCGGCACCCACCCTCAACCGGCACCGCCCCCATAACCGGTACCGTCCTCACCGGCGCGCGTTTGTCGGGCCCCCTCGGGCACCGGCGCCACAACGCCAGCCCGCGCGCGACCACATCAGAGCCACCGGATCACGGCCCCCAGATCACGGCCCCAAGATCACAGCCACCACATCAGCCTGACCCTCGGAAAGTTCAGCGGCGGGTGCCCGGCGAACGCGTCAGTGATACCCGAGCACCGCACGCAGGTGCGTGTACTCCTCCTCCATGCCCGCGTTCGCGCGCCGCGGGTCGTCCGACTTCCCGGTCCGTCGCATGTCGGCGAGGTACCGACGGTCGGCCTCCCACCGCGCGAACGCATCCGACCCCACCGACCCGTGCCCCGGAATCACGACTCGTGCGGCCCGCGCGAACGGTTCCAGGATCTCGAGCGCCCGTTCGTACGACGGCACATCGTCGGGCCAGAACGGCAGCGGAAGCTCGACGTCGCTGAGCATGTCCCCGGCGACCAGCACACGCGATTCCGGCAGCCAGACGGCCGTGTGTCCGGGAGCGTGCCCGTCGTGCACGACGAGCTCGACGCCGAAGCCCGGGGAGCCGGCATCCACCCGCCCCATCAACTCCACCAGCTCGGCGGGGAAGTCCGCACCGAGCGCCGCAACCAACGCCTCCCGTTCGTCCCGGGCGAGCTCGGCCGTCCGCGCCGACGCCCACCGCGGCACATCACCGAACCCCGGATGCCACAGCAGATGGTCGTGATGCGCGTGGGTCGAGAAGCCCTCCACCACCGTGAGACCACGCTCGCGCAGCGCGCCGGCGAGAGCATCGAGCTCGTCGGGCGTCCACGCCGGATCGATCAGCAGAACCCGACCGGATGCCACGACCACCGTCGTGTTCGTCTGCATGACAAGGCTCGTGGCGACGAGCACCCCGGGTGCGACCTCGCGGAGCGGAGAGCGGAGCGAAGACATGTCGTCAGCGTACGGCGCGACGAGACGTCCGCCTCACGTGCCGAGGAGCGCATGGGCGACCTGCAAGCATGAGCGGACCCATCGATCGGGAGGGGGCCGCGATGGCCGGATCGCACCGAGTTGTCACACTGAGCCACCTCTGTGGAGGAGCACTCGCGCTCGTGACGGGGATCCTCATCATCGTCACGATGGTGCTCCACCTCGCCGGTGCGGGTGCGGCGGTTCTGGGGGCCTGGATCAGCTATGTGACGCTGTTTGCCGAACCGGACCCCGTCCCCATCCCGGTCTTCGAGTTCTTCTGGCCGTCCCTCGGTCTCGTCGGAGGCATCACCCTGTTCCTCGTGGGCTGGACGCTCATCATCCGGGGTGCGGCGCTCGCGTGGCCGTCGCGATTCGACCGCTCAGCTTCGTAAGGCCGTCGCGCCTCCCCTGACCGCTACTCCGTCACCTCCGCACGATCCACGCGGAACGTCTCCGACCGTCCGTCGGGGGCCGTGACCGTCACGTCGGCGACACCCGAACCGCCGGGGAACACGCGCAGCGTCAGCCCGTCGAGGTAGTCGTAATCGGGCCGATCGTCGCGCGCACCCCACGGCAGCACGGCACCGGGACGCACGTACAGCGGCAGCGAGTCGAACCCGTGCGTCTCGCGCCGCCACCCGCCGCCGACGACCCGCTCTCCGGTCAACAGGTGGGTCCACTCCCCCGCGGGCAGATAGAACGTCACGTCACCGGATGCCGAGAAGACCGGCGCCACGAGAACGTCGGGCCCGAGCATGTACTGCCGGTCGAGGTGCAGCGTCGTGGGATCGTCGGGGAACTCCAGCGCCATCGGCCGCATCACGGGAACACCCGTCGCCGCCGCCGAACGCGCCGCCGCATACAAGTACGGCATCAGCCGCAGCTTCAACCGCGAGAACTGACGCGTCACATCGACCGCCTCGTCGTCGAACGCCCACGGCACCCGGTACGAGTCCGAGCCGTGGAAACGGCTGTGCGACGACAGCATGCCGTATGCCACCCAGCGCTTGAACACGGCCGGATCGGGCGTGCCCTCGAAGCCACCGATGTCGTGACTCCAGAAAGAGAACCCGCTCCACGCGAGCGACAGGCCGCCGCGCAACGTCTCGGCCATCGACGCGAACGTCGAGGAGTTGTCACCGCCCCAGTGCACGGGCATCGTCTGCCCCCCGGCGGTCGCCGAGCGGGCGAAGAGCACGGCTTCCCCGAGACCACGCTCCTCGACGAGCACGTCGTGCACGGCCTGGTTGTACAGCTGCGCGTACAGGTTGTGCATGCGCTCCGGATCCGTGCCGTCGTGCCACACGACGTCGGTGGGGATCCGCTCGCCGAAGTCGGTCTTGAAGCAGTCCACGCCCTGCGAGATGAGACGCCGCAGGTACGACTGGTACCAGCGCACGGCATCCGGGTTCGTGAAGTCGACGAGCGCCATGCCCGGCACCCACAGGTCCCACTGCCACGGCGTGCCGTCCGGACGCCGCACGAAGTACCCGTTCGCGACCCCCTCGGCGAACAGCGACGAACGCTGCGCGATGTACGGGTTGATCCACACCGACACGCGAAGGTCCCGATCGTGAAGGCGGCGGAGCATGGCATCCGGATCCGGGAACACCCGCTCGTCCCACGTGAAGTCGGTCCAGTTGAACTCGCGCATCCAGAAGCAGTCGAAGTGGAACACCGACAGGGGCAGGTCGCGCTCGGCCATGCCGTCGATGAACGAGTTCACGGTCGCTTCGTCGTAGTCGGTCGTGAACGAGGTCGTGAGCCACGTGCCGAACGACCACGCCGGCACGACCGGCGGACGACCCGTGAGGGCGGTGTAGCGCTCGAGCACGTCCTTCGGCGTGGGCCCGGCGATGACGAAGTACTCCAGCGCCTCGCCCGAGACGGAGAACTGCACGCGCTCGACGTTCTCGGAACCGACCTCGAACGAGACGTGTCCGGGGTCGTTGACGAACACGCCGTACCCGCCGGACGAGACGTAGAACGGCACGCTCTTGTACGCCTGCTCGCTCGACGTTCCGCCGTCGGCGTTCCAGATGTCGACGGTCTGACCGTTCTTCACGACGGGGCCGAAGCGCTCACCGAGACCGTAGACCGTCTCGCCGACGCCGAGGTCGAGCTGTTCGTGCACGTAGTGCCGCGCGTACGGCACACCCGTCTCGGCCCCGGCGTTGGCGATCACGCCCGTCTCCACGTCCGCGCCGTCGGCGAGGCTCACACGCCCAACCGAGCGGTGACCGCTCCCCGTCACCCGCACCCCGTCGACCTCGAACGACAGATCCCAGGGCGCCCCCGGCGCCACGCGCGCGGTCAGCCGCCCGGACGAAAGGATGCCACCCGCCTCGGTCACCTCGACCGATCCGCCGCCCGCGACCGCCCCCGGCAGAGCGAACCCGGCGCCGCGCGCCGCCCCGTCGTGGTGCACGATCCGCACCCGCACGATGCCCTCGAGCGGCGACGACAGGGTCACGGTCAGCAGCGTCCGGTTGAGCACGTCGCCGCGCTTGGCGATGACCTTGGTCGGAGCGTGCACGATCAGGCCGGGCCCATCGGCGGTTTCCGTGGGGCTGATGTCGTACGCCTCGGCGGCGTAGTCCACCGCGACGCCGGGGCGCATGAGCCAGAAACCATCGGTGAACTTCATTGCGTGACTGCTCCTGCCGTGATGCCGCGTGTCGGCGTGGGTGGGGAAAGTAGGACCTTCACTTCACAGCTCCCGCCGTGATGCCGCGCGTCAACGTGCGCTGGAAGATGAGGAAGAAGATCAGCGTCGGGATGATGCCGAGCAGGGCCGAGGCGCTGATCGTCGTGACATCCATGAGTCGGTCGCCCTGCAGGACGCTGATCGCGACGGGCACGGTCTGGTTGTCGTTGGATGCCAGGAACGTCAGCGGAATCAGGAACTCATTCCACGTCCAGATGAAGAAGAAGATGACGAGCACCGACAGGGTCGGGCGGCTGATGGGGAAGATCACGCGCCACAGGATCTGCCAGCGGCTCGCCCCGTCGATCGCGGCGGCCTCAAGGATCTCGCGCGGGAACGTGCCGTAGACCGACGACAGCAGGTACGTCCCGAAGGCGGCCTGGATGACGGTGAAGACGATGATGACCGACCACACGTTGTCGTACAGGCCGACGGATTTGAACATGTAGTACAGCGGATACAGCAGCGCTTCCTGCGGCAGCAGGTTCGCCATGAGGAACAGGAGCACGATCCCCGTGCGGCCCCGCACGCGTCCGATGCCGATCGCGAAGGCGTTGAGCACCGAGATGAGCACGGCCAGCACCGCGACGACGCCCGAGATGAGGATCGAGTTGCCGACCTTGCGGGGGAAGTCGACGCGGTTCCAGAAGTCGATGATCCCGCCGAAGTCCAACTGCTGCGGCAGCGCGAGCGGCCCGGACGTGGCGTAGTCCACCGGCGACTTGAACGAGTTGACGAGCACGAGGTAGAAGGGCGCGAGCACGAGGAGCGCGCCGACGACAACGAGCGCGAGCAGCAGCCAGTCCACGGGGCGTCGGCGGGTCATGCCGCCGCGACCGGCGCGGCGCTGCGGACGCCCGGTGGTGATGACGGCGGTGGAGGTCACAGTCCCGCCCTTTCCTTGCGTTCGAGCGAGGTCTGCACCCGGATGAACACGATCGACACGACGACCACGAGGATCGTCAGCACCGTCGCGATGGTCGCGCCGTAGCCGACGTTCCGCTTGGTGAAGAACTCGAGGTAGGCGTAGTACGCCGGGACGATGGTGGACCCGGCGGGGCCGCCCTGCGTGATGACGTACACCGGGCCGAAGACCTTCAGCGCGGCGATCGTGCAGGTCAGGGTGACGACGAAGATCTCGGGCCGGATGATGCTCACCGTGATCGCGGTGAACCGCTGGAACCAGTTCGCCCCGTCGAGCTCCGCAGCCTCGTACAGTTCGGGGTCGACGCGCTGCAGGGCGGCCATGAACACCACCACGGGGTAGCCGATCTGCACCCACACGAGCACCACCATGAGCACGATGAGCGCGGAGGGCATCTGCCCGAGCCAGTCATACGACGGGATGCCGAGCCCGCCGAGGATCTGGTTCAGCGCACCGGTCTCGCCGGGGCGGACGATCCAGCCGATCACGATGCCCGCCACGGCGACCGGGAGGATCTGCGGCAGGTAGTAGGTGGCACGGAGGAAGCTGCCGACCTTGCCGCCGAACTTGCGCCCGACGACGTCGAACAGGAGGGCCGCGACGGCGAGGCCGACGAGCGTCGGGACGACGACCATGGCGAGGACCATCCACACCGAGTTGGTGAAGGAGGTCCAGAAGTCCTCGTCGCCGAGGAGCTTCGTCCAGTTGTCGAGGCCGATGAACTCGGGGTCGCCGACGCCGCGCCACTTCGTGAAGGTGAGGAACACGTTCCACACGAGCGGCACGATCACGATGACCAGCAGCAGCACGAAGCCGGGCAGGAGGTAGAGCCAGTAGCCGGCGGTGCCGCCACGGCGTTGGGGGATGGCCGGCTGCTCGGGCGGGAGTGCCACCCGAGCAGCCGGTCGCGTGAGAAGCGACATCAGCGGAAGTCCGCCGTGCCCTCGTCGTACTTCTCGCCGAGGTTGGCGTTCGTGGTCGCGGCATCCTGGCTGCCGGTCACCAGGCCCTGCAGCTCCTGCACGAGCACGTCGTAGAAGCCGGGGGCGGGCCAGTCGGGGTAGAACGACAGACCGTCGTCCTCGAGGATGCCGTTGAAGGTGTCGATGAGCTCCTTGCTCTTGGCATCCGTGATGTCGGCGGTGTCCGCCGCGACGGGCACGCCGCCGTTGTTGCCGATGATCGCCTGGATCTCGGGGCTCATCGTGATGTCGATGAACTCGTACGCGAGGTCCTTGTTCTTCGAACGCTCCGGGACGACCCACAGGTTGCCCGACGAACCGAGCGAGAGCTTCGAGCCGGGGAAGGCC
This sequence comes from Microbacterium canaveralium, assembly GCF_047238045.1. Taxonomy (NCBI): domain Bacteria; kingdom Bacillati; phylum Actinomycetota; class Actinomycetes; order Micrococcales; family Microbacteriaceae; genus Microbacterium; species Microbacterium canaveralium. Next base: position 3,397,948 of record NZ_JBDFMA010000003.1, read on the forward strand.
GAGAGCGTCCAGTCGAACGTGGCGTCGGAAGCGAAGCGGCCGTACCACCACGAGCCCGACACGAAGATCGGCGAGGTGCCGTTGATGAACGAGACACCGGCGTCCTCGGCCTTGACCGACGAGACGTCCTTGGCGATGTAGCCCTTGTCGACGTAGTCCTTGAGGGTGTCGGAGGCGTAGGTCACCTCGGAGCCCTTCCAGTCGACCGGGTTCTTGTAGAGCTGGTAGTCGTCGACCCACGAGCGATCGGCCTTGGTCAGCGCGAGCTGGTACCAGAGCTGTCCGAGCGGGTACTCGGCGCCGGCCTCGGCGAGGGGCGTGATGCCCTTCGCGACGAACGCGTCCAGCACCTTCACGAACTCGTCGTACGTCTTCGGCACCTCGAGGCCTGCAGCCGTGAACGCGTCGAGGTTGTAGTAGACGCCGACGAACTCGCCGTAGTTCGGCACGCCGTACCAGGTGTCGCCACCCATGACGCCGTCGGAGGTGTACTTCGCGGTCGTCTGCAGCGACGGGGCGAGCTTGGCATCCCACCCGTACTGGGTGACCGCGTCGCTGATGTCGGCGATGAGGCCCGTGCTGGCGAGGAAGCCGGCGGTGGCATTGCCCTTGTTGAACTCGAGGAGGTCGGGCGCAGCGTCGGTGTCGAGCACCTGGCTGGCGGTCTTCTGGATCTGCTCGAAGGACTTCTCTTCGACCTTCACCGTGGCGCCGGTCTTCTCTTCGAAGATCGGGATGGCGGCGTTCCAGGCCTTGGCCATCGCGCTATCGGCACCTTCGTAGTGCCAGAGCGTGAGGGTCTTGCCGGCGCCATCGCTCGAGCCGGTGTCACCGCCACCGCCGCTGCAGGCGGAGAGGGCGAGGGCGGCGACGGCGATCGAGCCGACAGCCGCGAGGGCTCGGGTCGCGCGTCGTTGTGCGTTCGTGCGTGCCATCGTTGGCACTCCTTTCACTGTGATCCGCTGGTTGATGGGTGTCCGCTAGCGGGGGCGGATGCGTTGGACCCGTCATCGAATCGGGTGTCGAAACGCCGTCGAAATTGTGTCGAAGCGCTTCGATGATGGGCGAACAACGCAGGTTGTGGAGTTGGGAGGGTCAGGCGGAGCCGGGCGCGGCGACGGAGCCGCGCTCGAGGTACGTCGGTGGGATGAGATGGAGGCCGGATGCCACGGGGCGTCCGGCGACGAGCTCGATCGCCAGGTCGACCGCGAGCTCGCACGAGCTCTGCGGCACCAGTGGGATCGAGTCGACCGGGGTGGGCAACGTGTCGGTGTCGAAGCTGCTGCCGACCGACACGATCGAGACGTCGCCCGGCACGCTCTTGCCGAGCGCGGTGAGCTCGACGAGCACGACCTGCAGCACCTCCTCGGGGGCGTGCAGCAGGATGCCCGTAACGCCCGCGGCGACGAACTCGCGCACCGAGGCCCGCACGTGCGAGCGGTCGGTGACGACCTCACCGGATGCCACGGCGCGCGCGTTCATGCCGCGCTCGGTGGCCCGCGATGCCACGGCACCGCGGACGCGCGGCGGGAAGTTCGACTTCTCGTATGCGCGTCGCGAACCGCCGATGAGACCGATCTCGCGATGCCCCGCGTCGGCAAGACGATCGACGGCCTCGACGGCCGCTCGCTCGAAGTCGAGGTCGACGCAGACGAGGTCGTCATGGTCGTTCGGGATGCCGACGAACAACGTCGGCGTCGCACTGGCGCGCGCGATCTCGACGCGCGGATCGTCGGGGGCGACGTCCAGCACGAGGATGGCATCCACGAGTCCGCTCGCCGCGACCCGCTTCATGCCGGCCGAGGCGTCTTCGTCGGTGAGCAGGAGCATGTCGTACTCCTTGCGACGGGCCGCGACGGTCATCGCGTGCATGAACGCCATGTGGCTCGGCGCGTGAGAATCGGCACGCAGCGGCTCGGACAGGGCGAAGATGTTCGTCTGGCTGCCGGCGAGCATCCGCGCTCCCGCATTCGGGCTGTACCCGAGCTCGAGCACTGCGTCCTGGATGCGACGCCGCGTGTCGGCCGAGACCGGACGCTTGCCGCTCAGCGCGTAGGAGACCGTGCTGATCGACACGCCCGCAGCGCGGGCGACCTCGTCGATCTTGGCCATAGTGACTCCTTCGTGCTTTGTCTAAGCGCTTCCGGGAAGCGCTTCGACGGCCAAGCTAGACCAGGTCCGGCACGGAGCGCAAGGGGTAAGTTGCGGAGGGCAACAAACTCACGCCGTCGGCACGCCCACGTCGAAGTTCTGCGAGAACACGTCGTCCGGGTCCCACTCCCCCTTGATCCGCCGCAGCCGCTCGAGGGTCGCCGGGGGGAACGCCCGATGCACGTCGTCGGGCCGATGCGTCGACTCGAAGCTCAAATACAGACCGTCGAGCACCTCGCGCACCGGCCCCCATGCCGCATCGAACGCCGCACCCGCACTGCCGGCGACGGCGGTCACCGAGAAGTTCTGGTGCCGGTGGGCGTAGGCCGTGGCATCCGGGGCCGTGTCGTTGATGGCTCCGCCGGCGCTCCGGATCTGCAGCATGTCGACACCCGGCGAGCGCAGCAGGTTGCCGAGCCGCCCCGCGAGCTCGCGGTCGAGGTGCGTCGCGAGACCACCGTGCATGACCGCGGCCTGCTGCCCCGTGTGCGGAGCGCCCGAGGCGAGCGGCACCTCGGGGTACGGCACGAGCTCGGCACGCTGACCCGTCACGCCGGGGAGGGCGACGAACGGCTGCAGTGCGCGGGTCGCGGCATCCGTCCCGTCGCCGGCGTAGACGATCGTCGCCTGGGCGAACGGCCGCGGACCCCCGCCGACGTAGAGGAACGCCGAGACCTCGCGCGGAGCCGCCTCGACCGTCGCTCCCCACCGCTCCAGGAACCCGACCGGATCGGCGAGGTCGAACATGACGTATGCGCGAGCGACCACCGGCGTCGTCCCGGCCTCGAACTCGAACGACGTCACGATGCCCACGTTCGCCCCCGCGCCCCGGACGGCCCAGAACAGGTCGGGATGCTCGTCGGCGGAAAGCCGCAGCACGCGCCCGTCGGCCGTCACCATCTCCGCCGCGCGCAGCCGGTCGATGGTGAGACCCTGCGCCCGCCCGAGCAGCCCGATGCCGCCCGTCGTCGCAAGGCCGCCGACACCGACGTCACCGGAGTCGCCCGAGGTGAGCGCGAGTCCCCAGCCGTACGCCGCGCGGGCGACGGCTCCCCATCGCGCGCCGGGCCCGACCCGCAACCGGGAGCCGCCGAGGTGGTGGACGGCATCCATCCGGCGCAGATCGATCACCGTACCGCCGTCGTTGGTCGAGATGCTGCTGATGCCGTGACCGCCGCTGCGGATCGCGAGGGGTCCCGGCTGCGCACGCGCGAACTCCAGCGCCCGCGCGACCTCGACGCTGGAACGGGGAAGCGCGACCGCCGCCGGCGAACCGGTCGCGGAGTACACGTGCCGAACCGATCCGTACGCGCGATCTCCGGGCCGGATGATCTCGAGTGTCATCAGAACCGTCCCAGCTCGGCCTGCGGCCCGGCGGCCTTGTCGACGAAGTACTGCACTGTCGCACCCGACAGCGGGCTGCTCCCGTCGACCAGGGCGCCCAGGTGCGCGCCGATCTCCTCACCGTCGAGCCAGCGGAGGTCGTCGACTCCCGCCTCCTGTCTCGCTCGCGTGCGCACGACCCCGAGGATGACCTCGTAGATGCGCGGCCCCCGCCCGCCCAGTTCGGCGGCCACCGTACGCATGAGCGACTTTGTCGCGGCGCCGCTCAGGGCCACCACCGCAGCTCCGGGGAAGGGAAGCTCGGCGCTCATTCCGTCGAGCCGCGCGATCATGCCGGTGCGTTTCGTCACGGGAACGAACGCCCGCAGCAGCCGGAACCCGCTCGTGAGATTCGCGTCGATGAGGTGGTCCCACTCGTCGTCGGTGATCGCGAGCGCGGGCTTGCGCCCCTGGTCGCCCCACGATGCGACGCTGAACACCACGCCGTCGAAAGGTCCGTGCCGCTCCGCGAGCGCGCGCACCCGCGCGTCGAGCTCGACGTCGGTGTCGAGCACCTCGGTGACGAGCCGCCCCGGGCCGGCGATGCGCTCACGCAGGGCGGCGAGCCGCCGCTCTTCCCGCCCGGTCGCGATGACCGTGGCACCGGCCGCGACGAGCGCGCGCACGACACCCTCACCGACACCGCCGGATCCACCGACGACGACGACCACCGCGCCGGTCAGGTCGCCGCTCACGCGTCACGCTCCTCGGCCGTCGCGGCGATTCGCGCCGCGTGGGTCTCCAGGGCCGACAGGATGCCACGGAGCTCCTCGACCTGCTCGGCATCCAGCGCGTCCGCGAACCAGCGTTTGGCCGCGCGAAGGTGGGGCCCAACCGCGCGCCGGTGCGCGTCGCGCCCCGCCGTCGTGAGGGTGATGCGCTGCGCGCGCCCATCGTCCCCGCCACCCGCGGCCCGCTCCAGCAACCCACGGCGCTCAAGCCGCCCGAGCTGATGCGCGACGCGGCTGGACTCCCAGCCGATCGACCGCGATACCTCCGACGGCCGAGCCTCTCCCCCGGCCTCGACCAAGTGGGCGAGCACGGTGAACTCGGCGTCGGAGAGGTCGGCGTCCGACCGCAGTCCGCGCCCAACCTCCCGCCGCAGCATCTCGGTGACGGATTGCAGACGCTGCCACGCGTCGAGTTCTGAGGCGTTCAATCTTGCTGACACGTCAGGTAAAACGCAGAGCTGCGCGAGGTATTCCCGCCGGTCGGTCAGCGGTACGCCCGGAAGAAATTCCTCAACTCCGCGGCGTACTCGTCGGGAACCTCGCGCGGCGCGAAGTGGCCGCCCCGTCCCGCGACGCGAAAGCTCTCGACCGCGGCGATGCGCTCCGCCCAGGCTCGCGGCGGCGCGAGCAGGTCGCCCGGGTAGAGCGTGAAGCCCGACGGCCGCTCGACCTTCCGCAAGAGCTCCGTCGGCGGAATAGCCCCGTTCGCTCGGTACATCCGCATCGAAGGGCCGATGTTGTTCGTCACCCAGGTCGTCGTGAGCAAGGTCAGCACGGCATCCCGTGAGATGCCGCCCAGAACTCCCCCGCGCGCGTCGGTCCACGACTGCAGCTTCTCGACGATCCAGGCCGCGAGTCCGGCCGGCGAATCCGACAGTGCGGCGGCGATCGTGGCGGGTTTGGTGCGGTGCATGGCGGCGTACGCCCCCTCGGCCGCCGACCACGACTGCACCGCGGCGAGGAACGCGCGCTCATCGGGTGCGAGCGTCGCCGGGTCGCCGGTGAAGACCGGGATGCCGACATCCATCCGGTGCACGGCGATCACACGGTCGGGGTGGTTCAGCGCCACAAAGCGCGCAACCGAGCTGCCGATGTCACCGCCGGCGACGACGTACCGGTCGTGACCGAGGCTCTGCATGAGCGAGGCGAACGCGTCGGCGACACCCCTGGCATCCAGGGCCGGATCCGCGGCGGGCGAGAACCCGTACCCCGGCATCTCGGGCACGATGACTTCGAACGCGTCACCGGGGTCGCCGCCCGACGCCGCCGGGTCGGCCAGCCTGTCGATCACGTCGGCGTATCGCCACGCCGAATCGGGCCAGCCGTGGCAGAGCAGCAGCGGGATACGCGCACCGACGCCCTCGCGATGGATGAACCGCAGCCGTACCGAAGGCGACACCTCCGCCTCGAACCACGGGAAGCGCTGGATGCCGGCGAGCGCGGCCTCGAAATCGAAGCCATCGCGCCAGTAGGCGAGCAGATCCGCGAGGTACTCGGCATCCACCCCCTTCGACCACCCCGTGTCGGGCGGGGTCACGGGCGGGCGGGTGCGGGCGAGCCGCGCGCGGAGGTCGTCGATGGCGGCCGCGTCCCAGGTGGGGACCCAGGGCGAGGGGACGGGCTCGGTCATGCGGCCACCGTATCGAAGGGCTCGTAGCAGTCGAAGGTCTCGTGCTCGACGACGAGTCCGTCGCGCACGACCAGCATCGCGGCGACGTGCGCAATGAGCGCCTGACCCGCCCGGAACGGGCCGACGTCGTGCGCGATGACACCCGTCCACGTCGCGCGAACGGCGGCACGGTCTCCCTGCACGAGGACGTCGTGCACGTCGAAGGTCTGCGCGCGGAGGATCGCCTTGCCGCGATGGAATCCCTCGAGAGTCTGCGCGAGGTCGCGCCGCGCGCCCGAGCGGACGAGGGCGTTGGGGTGCTCGACGACGGAGACGTCGGGTGCGAGCACCCGGCGCAGATCATCCTCGGCGGATGACAGGTCGGACACGAGGGCGTAGTAGCGCCGGACGACGTCCTCGACGCAGGTGGAGAGGGCGGGATTTGAGTTCGCTCCGTTCATGGCGACATAATTGCACAACCGTGGTTGTGAATTCCAGAAGGGATGCCGATGGCTCATGGAACCGACCCGACGTCGCCCGCCGATCTCGACACGGCGACGCTGCTCTCGCTCGCCGGGACGGTCGCGAACGACGCCGTCCTGTCGGCCCTGCGCGAGAAGGGCATCGAACTCCGTCCGGCGCACGGCTACGTCTTTCAGCGCCTCCTGACGGGCGAACAGTCGATCACCGACCTGGCCGCCGACCTCGGCATGACGCAGCAGGGCGCGTCGAAGCACGTCCTCGAGCTCGAGCGACTGGGACTGGTCACGCGCATCGTCTCCCCCGACGACAGACGCGCCCGCCACGTGCGCCTCACCGACGCCGGCCGTGAGGCGATCGCCGTGGCACGCGCGGCGCGGGCGGCGTTCGAGGAACGTCTACGGCACCTGCTCGGCGGCGACGTGCTCCGCGCCACGCGCGACGCCCTCGCGACCCTCCTCGACGATGAGGGCGTCTCGGCGCAGATCGCCGGCCGCGAGATCCCGTGGAGCCGGCGCTCGAGCGCGGACTGATTACGGGGTTCGCCTGGCAGACTCCCGGAATGACCCGCCACACGATCCTGCTCGGCGTGGAGGGAGTGCTGCTCGTCGAGATTGACTCGCCCGCCCACGACTACGCCGCGATGAAGGAAGGGCGGGACTACGCGTCGCTCCCGGTTCCCGACGACGGCGCGGTAACCCCGGACGGGCGGTTCTTCGTCCGTATCCCCGTGGTCGAGGGCATCCGTGAACTCGCGGGCGCGGGCGCCGACATCGTCTGGCATACCCGCCGCCTGACCGACCCCGACGCCCTGCGCGAGCTCGCGGAGCACCTCGGCCTGGCCGACACCGTCCGGTTCCCGGACGCCGCCGAACTCCCGGCAGCCCCCACCGAAGACCGCATCGACACGGGGCCGAACGTGCTGTGGGAACACTGGAAGGTGCAGGCGCTGATCCAGCGGGCTCGGGATCTGCCCTCGGGCGACGAGGTCGTGGTCGTCGACTCGACGCTCGACTTCACCGCGCACCGGATGCCCGACGGGCTCGCCCGCCGGTCGGGACGGAAGGATGCCGACGGCATCGGCGGAGTGAAGACGGTCGACGTGGTCGGCCTCGACGAACCGCGCCTCGACGCGCTGCGCGCCTGGGTCGCGGGCGGGGCGGTGCCGCGGATCTAGCGGCCACTCACGGCTGCCTACGCACCGCCGCCCACCCGTCGCCGTCGCGCGTGAAGACGATCCGGTCATGCAGTCGCGACGGACGACCCTGCCAGAACTCGATCTCGCGCGGCTCGATGCGGTAGCCGCCCCAGTGCGGCGGTCGCGGCACCGGCTGATCATCGCCGAAGCGAGCTGAGACGGCGGCCATCTGCTCCTCCAGGGCGGCTCGGGATGCCACGACCTCCGACTGGTGGCTCGCCCAGGCCGACAGCCGCGAACCCCGCGGTCGTGACGCGAAGTACGCGTCATCACGCTCGGCCGGCAGCGGCGTCGCCGTGCCCAGCACGATGATCTGCCGCTGCAGCGCGTACCAGGGGAACAGCACCGACACCGCCGGATTCTCGGCGAGCGCGCGCCCCTTCCGCGACTGCCGGTTCGTGAAGAACCAGAGCGCGCCGTCGTCGTCGATCCCGCGCAACAGAACGGTGCGCGAGGTCGGCGAGCCCGTGGCATCCACCGTCGAAAGCACCATCGCGTTCGGCTCGGGCAGATCGGCGGCATCGGCCAGCCACCGCTGGAACAGCGCGATCGGAGAGGCGGCGAGCGCGCCGTCGTCGAGCTCGGCGAGGGTGTAGTCGAGCCGGTGGGCGAGGGGGTTCTCGGTCATCGCGGGGTCCTCCGGTGGGGCTCGGGAGGCACCATCGTACGGCCGAGCGTCGCGAGTCGTCACCGCCGGGTGTCACGCCGGAAACGCCGCCGTGGCACCCTGAGTGCATGAAACGTGCCGGCGTGATGACGCTTGTCGCCTCCGCCCTCGTCGTGGCCGGCCTGGTTGCCCTGGCGGCACCGGTCGTGTCGATGTTCGGTTCCGACGTGACACCCGTTCCGGTTGCGGCGGCCGGCCCTGCGGCGTCGGCGTCGCCCGTGCAGCAGAAGACGCCCACGGTCACCGAGCTGCCCGACTGGGCCAAAGCATCCAGCCCGTGGATCATCTACCCCGAGGGCTTTCGGTGCCAGGGCACAGAGGGCTGCCCGAACGACTTCCGCGCGCTGATCGGCGAGCCCGGCGACATCCTGCCGCCCAACGTCCACTACTACGACCCGGCCGTGGACGACTACGACCCCGCGAATCCCGGCAAGTTCTCGGTGTTCCCCTCCCCCGCACCGGGCGCCGATATGGGTCGGCGCCCGGGGGCGAACGGCTTCGTTGTCGTGTCGGGAGCCAGCGGCAAGGTGACGTCGTACCTCGTGGGCACGGACGACACGCTCACCGACATCGGCGTCCGATTCGCGGTCGATCCGGCCACGCTGACACTCGACGGCGAGCCTGTCTCACCCGACGAGACGCGCATCGTTCCCGGCGATGTGCTCGTCTTCCCCTGACCCCGCGGGGTCCGGATAGGGGAATACCCGCCGCCCGCCCCCGGTTGGGGAGAGCCTGCCCCGCTTCCCCCCGAAAGGACACCCGTGAGCCTGTTCAGCCCCACCACCGTCGGCGCCGTCGACGTCCGCAACCGTGTCGCCCTCGCCCCGATGACCCGCCTGCGCGCGAGCGCCGACGGCGTTCCCGGACACCTCATCGCGACCTACTACGCGCAGCGCGCGGGCATCGGGCTGCTGGTGACCGAGGGCGTGTTCCCGAGCGCCGAGTCGCGCTCGTACGCGGGCCAGCCGGGCATCGTCACCGACGAGCAGGCGGCGGGTTGGGCGAAGGTGGCGGATGCCGTGCACGCCGAGGGCGGCACGGTCTTCCTGCAGCTCATGAACGGCGGGCGCGTCTCGCACACCGACATCACCGGCACCGACCGCATCGTGGCCCCTTCGGCGATCGCGATCGAGGGCGAGACCCGCCTCGCCGACGGTTCGAAGGTCGCCTACCCCGTGCCGCACGCACTCGAGACCGACGAGCTCGCGACCGTCCGCGACGAGTTCGTCGCCGCGGCTCGCAGAGCAGTGGATGCCGGCCTCGACGGTGTCGAGCTGCACTCGGCGAACGGCTACCTCCTGCACGAGTTCCTCTCGCCCGCGTCGAACCAGCGCACCGACGGCTACGGCGGTTCGCCCGAGGCTCGCGCCCGATTCGTCATCGAGGTCGCGCGAGCCGTGGCCGACGAGATCGGCGCCGGTCGCGTCGGCATCCGGATCTCTCCCGCCCACAACATCCAGGACGTCTGGGAGAAGGACGACGTCGAGACCCGCGCCACTTACGCGGCGCTCGTCGCCGGGCTCGCGCCCCTGGGCATGGCGTACCTCAGCGTGCTGCACCACGACCCGGCGAGCGACCTGATCCAGGACCTCCGCCGCGCCTTCGGCGGCGCATTCATCGTGAACACCGGCTTCTCGCGCGTCACCACCCGCGACGAGGCCGTGCAGGCCATCGACGACGACATCGCCGACCTCGTCGCCGTCGGGCGCCCCGCCATCGCCAACCCCGACCTCGTCACGCGCTGGGAGCGCGGCGCCGAGCAGAACACGGTGGATCAGGCCTCGGTCTACGGTCCGGACGAGCGCGGATACACGGACTACCCGTTCCTCGAGGGCTGAGCGGACCGGCGGCCGCGGCGCGAGCGAGGGCGTCTGTCGGCATGGGTCGTCGTCAGTGCGTGTCGAAGATCTGCTGGTAGCGCGCGACGGCAGCGGCTGTCGCTACGCGCTCCTCCGCGCTCGGGTGGGAGGGATCGTTCGCGATCGGCAGTGCGCCGAACTTCATGAGAGCCGCCATCAGGCAGCGTCAGGTCGATGAGGAGGTTCAGCCAATACGCCGTCTCGTCGATCTGCGGGCTCCCCTGGGTCCAGATCATGCCGTCGTACTCGCCCGACGAGGCGATGCGCTGGACGTCGTTCGTGATCTTGGCGACAGCGGGGCGAGCGGGAGCGGTGGCGAGGGGGTTCAGCAGGGCCCCGATAACCATGGGCACGGCGAGTCGCCGTGGGAACGAAGGTGTCTGCGGCTGATCGGGTTGTCATGGGTGTCCCTTCGGTGGCGCGGTGCCCCTCTCCGTGCCTGGTCAGGGGCACCGCGCTGGCGCACAATCAGCTGAGCGTGGCGTCGGTCCAAGTGTTCTGGGCGCTGATACGCCGGAACACCGGGTTATCGAGATGCGCGGCGGCGATCACGATCGCCTCCCCCTTCGCCTGAGCGAAAAGGCGGGCGCGCTCGCTCGCAGGAAGGTCGCGGTCCACATCCGTCATGAAGTGGATGCCCGCGTCGATGAGCTGCCCAGGGTGCTCGATGAGGTCTCCAACGAACCAGATCTTCTCGCCCTTCGACTCGAGCTGGATCATCACGTGCCCTGGGGTGTGCCCGGGGACATGGATGGCCGTCACCCCGGCAAGTACCTCGACGTCTTCCGGCTCGTAGGTGCGAAGGATTCCCGCGCTTTCCGCCTGGTGCATGAGCACCCGTGCCGGATCATCGTCCGGGACGTCTTCGACGAGCTCGGCCCAGTCTTCGCGCCCGAAGTACGCGGTCGCGCGAGGGAAGAACGGCTGACCGTCCTTCATCAACCCGCCGACGCGGTCAAGGTGAAGGTGAGTAATGAAGACGTTCTCAATGTCCTCGGGAGCGACACCCGCTGAGCCGGCGCTCGGCGCCGGCACCTTCAGCAGCAGGATGAATGGATCTCGCGCCTGCAGTCCGCCCTCACCGAGCGAAACTCTGACCGCGATGATCACTCCGCCGCGCGGATGCATTGCGCGATTGTGCTGCAGGCCTCGGAGAAGGCCCTGCTCGCTTGCCTTGAGAAAGACGACTTCACCATCGTCGGTACGGAGCTTGCCTGGCACTCGAGCAGATGCGATCCTTCCTCGCCGAGTAGCTCAGGAGCGCAGCTGCGCTCGATCACGGTCACAAGGCCCACGCATCCGCCGCCCCGCCGCTGGTATACATTTGCTACCTGAGATCGTTGAGATATCGGGAGGCGCACGTTGTCACTGATCGCCGGCCATGGTGATTCGAATCACGAAGAGGACTGCAGTCGCAATGATGTCTACGCCGCAGCCTGCCCGTGCCGCGACATGCTGGACCTTCTGGCGAACAAGTGGACCGCCCTGGCAATCGGCGCACTCGAAGACGGCCCACTGCGGTTCGGCGAGCTGAAGCGCACGCTTGAAGGGGTGACCCCGAAGGTGCTGTCGGCGACGCTGAAGCGCCTTGAGGCTGCCTCCCTGGTCGACCGAGTGGTGTTCGCCGAGGTGCCGCTGCGGGTCGAGTACTCGCTCACCCCTCTGGGCTTGAGCGCGGCGTCCCCGCTCGCTCATCTCCGCAACTGGGTGAACGAGACCGTCACCCAGCACTGACGAGCCGGGACGCCGCGGCAATCTCAGGCGAGTCGGCCGCCGCCGTCGATGTGAAGCGTCGTCGCGGTGAGGAACGGGTTGGTCAGTGCGAGGATGACCACATCCGCGACATCCTCCGGCGAGCCGATCCGTCGCGCCGGATTCGCTGCGGCCCTGGAAGAGAAGAACTGCCTCTTTTGATCCACGCCCATCGCGTCCCATGCCCCCGAGTCAATGATGCCAGGGGACACCGCCACGACACGGACAGGTGCCAGTTCGACGGCAAGGGCATCGGCGAGACCCTCAGCAGCGCGGTTTCCGGTCGCCATCACAACCAGATCTGGGCTGGGCCGACTTGCGGCGACGCCGGAGAACAACACGATCACACCATCCGCCGGCATCATTGGCGCGAAGTGCTTCGCCAACAGGATCGGCCCGATTACCTTCGCGTCGAAGGCGCGCCGCACTCGATCGGCGTCGAGCGTCGCGAGCGGTCCATTAGCGTGATCGGCAGCTAGCGCGACAATCGCATCGACGGCTCCGAGCTCCGCTGAGGCGCGCCTGATCGACGACTCATCCGCCAGGTCGAGCGAGATGGCATGGATACCGTCGGTCACGTCGAGGTCCTCCACGTGCCTGCCCGCGACGAAGACGTCAGCACCGTCGGCGGAGGCCCGGGAGGCTATCGTGCGACCGATTCCCGACCCTCCGCCGACGATGAGGACGCGACGTCCTCGGAGCGACGTCATCGGCGGCCGATCGCGGTGATCACACCGCGGGCGACGACGTGGGGAAGGATGTTGAACGACACGAAAGCCGGCGTCGCCTCGGAGTCGAGCCCGAGCTCCGTGACACTGGCGATGTCAAGAGCCTGAACCGCGATCGCATAGTGGTCGGTCGCCCCTACGGGAGGCGCCGATCCGATGAACTGCGCTGCACGGGCGTCGTTCTGGACCGTCCATGCCTGCCCGGGCAACTCGGTAACGCCGGAAGGCAGCTCGGTCGTTTCTGCGGGGATGTCGACGACCATCCAGTGCCAGAAGCCGGACGGGGTGGGAGCCTCAGGGTCGTACACCGAGACCACGAAGCTCTTCGCGGTCTCAGGTGCCCCGCTCCAGCTGAGCTGCGGAGAACGGTCCTGCCCGCCGGGGACGCCGAACACGGCCGAGTACTGGGCGGTCGCGAACTCGCCGCCATCCTCGACGTCGGCGCTGGTCAGAGTCAGCGCGGGGACGGTGGGCAGGTGGTCATAGGGGGTGGTCATGATGTCTTCCTTCTTGTAGGTGGACCGGCACACGCGAGTGCACCGGAGTTCGGTGATAAGCGGCAGCAGGCGCGTCACTCGTCGGAGATGACGACCTTGCCGATCGCGCGCCCCGACTCGACGGCCCTATGGGCGGCGACCAAGTTCGGAGTATTGATCGGCGAGAGACGCTCGGTAGCCGTCGTCCGGACGCGTCCCTCGTCCACCAACTCGGCAACTCGGTTGAGGATGCGGTGTTGCTCGATCATGTCGGCGGTCTGGTGGAGCGATCGGGCGAACATGAACTCCCAGTGCCAGGACAGCGCCTTGCTCTTCAGGCTGACGACGTCGAGGCGGTGAGGGTCGTCGATTGCGACGATGTGCCCGAAGGGCTTGGCGATACGCACGTAGGAGGAGATAGCGCCGGGCTTGGCCGACGCGGCCGTGAAGATCCAGTCGACGCCATCCGGGGCTGCGGCAAGGACGCTCTCCGCCAGGTCTCCGGCGTGATCCACGACCTCGTCGGCTCCCAGCGATAGCACCCACTCCCGCGTCTCGGGGCGAGACGCGGTCCCGATGACTCGAACGCGAGGATCGAGGACTTTAGCGAGCTGGATCATGATCGAGCCGACCCCGCCAGCAGCTCCGACGATCAGTAGTGTGCCGACGCTCGCATCTGTCAGTCGGAGCTTGTCGAACAGCGCCTCGTAGGCCGTGAGGGTGGTCAGCGGCAGCGCGGCAGCATCCGCCCAGGACAGAGACGCGGGCTTGCGTCCTGTGATGCGCTCGTCCACGGCCTGGTACCGCGCGTTCGAGCCCGGTCGGTCGATGGCACCGGCGTAGTAGACGTGGTCTCCTTCTTCGAACAGAGCGACCGACTCGCCCTTGGCGACCACGACACCCGCGCCGTCGTAACCCAGGACTCGAAATCCGTCGGGGTTCGCGTGCGCGCGCTGCTTCACGTCGACGGGGTTGACGCTGACGGCACGCACTTCGACGAGCAATTCGTGTGGGCCGACCTGCGGGACCGGGATCGTCTGAGAGACGAGCGCGTCAGGGGCATCGACAGGCCGGTTAGCGGTGTAGCCGATGGCCGTCATCGAGGTGGGCAGCGGTTCTTCCGTCTTTTGTTCTGAGGTCATGGCGAAATGCTCCTCCCGGGATAGTGGTTACCCGCAAGGGCATCAAGTATCTTTGAGATACCAGAAAAGCAGGGGCGAGATCAGCTTTCCCGCGTGCTCGACCAGCGGCGTGCCCCCGACAAGGCCACCCAGCAGTGACTGAGACGCTGCAGCGAACGAGCGCCGGGTCAGCGCGCCGTACCGGAGAAGAGGCGTTGGAGCGAGTTCGCCGACGCAGACCCGGGCGCGGCGTGATAGATGACCAGGACGAGACCATCGGCGCCCACGGAGAGTTTTTCCCTCATGAGGTGCAGCCTCCCGAGCTCGGGGTGGTCGATGAGAGCCGCGGCTGATCCCCCGACATGCACCTCGTGACGCGACCACAGCATGAGGAAGCGGTCGCTTCTGAGCGACAGCTCACCCACGAGCGCCTGAAAGCGTGGATCGCCATAGTCCGTTCCGATGTCCGCTCGAAGCTGCCCGACCACGGAGGCGGTGCTCGATTCCCAGTCGGGATGGTAGGAGCGGGCTGTCTCGTCCGTGAACAACGAGATAAGCCGGTTGCGCCCTACTTTCAACGACGGCTCCAAGGCTGACGCCGTGCGGTTCACCGCCAGTACGTCGCGGTAACGATTCATAACGAAGGCGGGGACATTCAAGGTCTCGAGCAGCATCGCGATTCCCTGCGGAACCAGGTCCGACGGCTGCAGGGGACGGTCCAGCTGTCGACGTCCCCTATCGCGTGCGAGCTCGTTCGCGTGAGCGCGACTCTCCCGATCCAGGAGCAAAGCGTCGCCGAGGGCGTCCAGCACTTGCTGTGAAGGATGCCTGTCTCTCCCCTGCTCGAGCCGCAGGTAGTACTCGGCGCTGATCCCAGCAAGGGTGGCGACTTCCTCACGCCGAAGCCCAGGGACGCGACGGCGCGATCCGGAGGGCAGGCCCACCTCCTCCGGTCGGACCAGCTCGCGACGAGCCCTCAAGAACTCGCCGAGCGGGTTGTCCTTCTTCATGCAATGACGATACGGCCGGAGGCCCCTCATGTACCCCGGAGCCTGGCCCCGCTTCTACCAGTAATCGAAGGGCCTGGGTTGCCTCCCGCATCGGCCGCACGATGAGGTCGTGAACGACAACGAGAGGAACATGACAGTGGAACGTCGTACCTGGCTGATCACCGGCGCCAGCAGTGGCTTCGGCCGACTCATGACCGAGCAGCTCCTTCGCCGCGGGGACCGCGTAGCCGCGACCGCTCGACGCACGCAGGCCCTGGACGATCTCGCCGCCACCTACGGCGGTGCACTCTGGACCGCACACCTGGACGTCACCGACACCGATGAGCTCCGGGCCGTCGTCGAGCGTGCATTCGCGGAGCTCGGGCGCATCGACGTGATCGTCAGCAATGCCGGCTATGGCCTCTTCGGCGCGGCGGAGGAGCTTTCCGACGAGCAGATCCAGGCTCAGCTTGCGACCAACCTCGTCGCTCCGATCCAGCTGCTGCGCGCCGCGGTGCCGCACCTGCGCGAGCAGAAGGGCGGGCGCATCATCCAGGTGTCGACCTACGGTGGCCAGGCGACCAACCCCGGGGCTTCCCTGTACCACGCCAGCAAGTGGGGCGTGGAAGGCTTCATGGAGGGCAACGCGCGCGACCTCGCTCCGTTCGGCATCGGCGTGACGATCGTCGAGCCCGGGAGCGCCGCGACCGGCTTCCGTGTCGATAGCTCGCAGCTTCCGACGCCCCTGGCGGCGTATGACGGCACACCCGCCGCCATGAGCCGCGGGATCCAGAACCCCGCGCTGCCCTCGATCAGCGATCCCGAAAAGGTCGCAGCCGCGATCATCGCCTCGGTCGACGTAACTCCGGCGCCGCTCCGCCTGGTGACCGGAAGCGACTCGCAGAAGTACATCCGAGATGCTCTCGCCGAGCGCCTGGCAGACATCGACTCCCAGAAGACGAGCGCCGCGTCGACCGACCTGGCCAGCGCATGACTTCCCTCGAATCCGACTCACCCCGCGTCGCCGTCGTCACCGGCGGCACGCAGGGCATCGGATTCGCCATCGCGGCCTCACTCGCGCGACGCGGACACACCGTGGCCATGCTCGGACGCTCTGTGGATACCGGGCATGCTGCTGCCGAGCGGCTGGGTCCCGGACACCGATTCTTCCCGTGCGATGTCGGCGACGAACAACAAATCATCGACGCGTTCGAAGCCATCGAGCGAGAACTTGGTCGCGCGCACGTCCTGGTGAACAACGCGGGCGTGGGACGAGCTGCCTCAATCGACGATCTCACGAGCGAGGATTGGGACTGGCTCATGTCCGTCGATCTCAAGGCGGCCTGGCTGTGTACCCGGGCCGCTCTTCCCGCCCTGCGCGCCGGCGGTGGCTCAGTGGTCAATATCGCGTCCATTCATGCCCATCTGACAAGGAAGGGATTGTTTCCCTACGCCGCTGCCAAATCGGGGATGCTGGGTCTCACGCGATCAATGGCACTAGAACTGGCGAGCGACGGCATCCGAGTCAATGCCGTCTGCCCGGGCTACGTGCGCACCCCTCCCATGGTCGCGCAGTACCAGGAACGCCCCGACCCTCAAGCGGCCTGGGAGCATCTGCAGGACGTGCAGCCACTCGGGCGCGTCGGCGAGCCGGAGGAGATCGCCGCCGTGGTCGCCTTCCTGGCATCCCCAGAGGCAAGCTTCGTGACCGGCGCCTCGTGGGACGTCGATGGCGGGTTGGGGGCACGCTTTGCCACCTGAGAGGCGGGAGCTTCGCCTCGTGGAATACAGCTGGACGAGAGATCGTGAGCCAGCCATCCGTGCGGCGTACCCGAGACATCGAGCCCATGTGGATACCCTCCAGGGCCTCTGGATGATCGGACTGGTCAACACCGGGGTCGAGACCGACGATTCACACGTCACGCGCGCCATGGCCGTTTTCGTCGATGATCGATCAGCATCGGAGTTCGTGACGGACGACCCCCTCTTTCGAGAAGGGCTGGTCTCCGCGCCGATAGTGAGCGAGTGGCATCCCCTTGACTACGGTTCGGTGGGGAGCGCTCACTCCGTGGGCTCCAGCGCGATGGGGAGATTGGATCGGAACCCCGTGTAGTACCGATCTCGGCATCACGTCACGGGGTTCCCCGCGGCGAACACGCCCCGCGGGTCCCAGTGCTCCTTCAGGGCGCGCAACCGCTCGAGAGCCGAGTCGAAACCGGCCGCGCGATCCATGCCGCCGTCGAGGAACGTGAGCGCCAGCGCCTCGCCGGTCCACGGCTCGAACGCGTCGACGAAGGCGCTCACGGCCCCGTGAGCGGGCACCGCCGCCTCGGGCACCGGAACCACCGCGATCCCGTGCACGATGTACTCGCCCGCGACCGCCGAGACCGCCCCGCCGCCCGGCACGGGCCGCGCGATCGCGCCGCCGATGTGCCGCAGTTCGGCGACGAACAGCCCCGGATCGGTGGATGCCGAGACGAAGGCCGCGACCGCTTCGGCGGGCAGCGCGTCGAGGACGCGGTGGCGGGTCGCCGCGGGCGTCGGCTGCGGCGGGTCCATGTGCATGTGCACCACCGCGGCCGATGGGATGCGGGTGAACGTATCGATCTCGGGGCCGAGCTCGCGCAAGGGCCGCAGCAGTTCTGCCGCCCGCTCGTCCGACTCCAGCACCGCCCCGTCGACCACGACGATCGAGCGTCCCGACAGGAACGGCGGCAGCTCGGGCAGCGGCGGCAGGTGCAGCACTCGCAGCGAGGAGGTGACGGATTCCGGCACGGATGCCGTCCACTCCGCCCACGCCTGACTGACGGCCGCGGTGTGCGTGGCATCCCACAACAGCATCCCGGCGAACACGTCGGCGTAGGGCAGCAGCTCGATCTCGAGCGAGACGACGATGCCGAAGGCACCCGAGCCGCCACGGACCGCCCAGAACAGGTCGGGGTTCTGGTCTGCGCTCGCGCGGACCAGCGAGCCATCGGCGGTCACGATCTGCACGGATCGCACCGCGTTGACGGCGAGGCCGTGCGTGCGGGCGTAGAACGAGATGCCGCCGTTGAGCGAGTAGCCCGCGACCGAGACGTCGCCGGCGCTGCCGTGCAGGGCGGTCAGGCCGTGCGGCGCGGCGGCCTCGATGACGTCGTTCCAGTGCGAACCGCCGAGCACGATGGCTGCCTGAGCCTCGGGGTGGACGGTAACGCCGCGAAGGCGGGTGAGGCGCACGAGCACGGCATCCGAGAGGTCGGTGTCGGCGAGCGCGGCGGCTCCGTGTCCGGTCGACTGGGGCGCGACGCGCAGGCTGGCCATGACGGGGGTCAGTATCACCGTCGGCGCCCTCGGCGACCGGTGGGGACGACGACGGATCCTCCTGGTCGGGATCGCCGTGTTCACCCTCGGGGCCGTGGTGGGAGCCCTCGCGCCCACACTGCCTGTGCTCATCACGGCGCGCGTCGCCCAAGGAGTGGGAGCAGCCGCCATGACAGCGCTGCCCCTCGCACTCGCTCGCGACGTCACCGCAGACGGTCAGACCGGGCGCATCATGGGGGTGCTCGGCACCACGTCCGCCATCGGCACGGCACTGGGTCCCGCTCTCGGCGGCACCCTCATCGGGTGGGGCGGCTGGGCGGCCGCCTTCTGGATGATGGCTCCTCTGGGAGCGGCATCCCTGCTGCTCGCCACCGCCCTTCCCTCGTCCGACACCACGCCTCGTCCGCGCGGCCGCTTCGACATCAGCGGAAGCGTTCTGCTCACAGCCGGCGTCGCCACCTACGCGTTCGCGCTGACCTCCCCCGGATCGAACTGGCCCACCGCGCCGTTGCTCCTCGGAGCGGTCGCGCTGCTCGGCGGCTTCGCCGCCGTCGAAAGACGCGCGGCGCACCCCGTTCTGCCGCTCGCGACTCTGCGCCACCGGTCGATCACCACCGGCATGATCACGAACGTCCTCGTTGCGACGGTCATGATGTCGACGCTCGTCGTCGGCCCCTATGCCCTTCACAACGGACTCGAGCTCTCCCTCCCCCTCGTCGGTCTCGTCATGTCGGTCGGTCCCGTGACCTCCGCGGTCAGCGGCATCCTCGCCGGGCGGCTCGTCGACCGCACCACGCCCGCCGTCATGATCACCGCGGGTCTCGCGCTCGTGACCCTGGGCGCCGCATGCCTCGCCCTCCTGCCCTTATGGTGGGGGGTCGTCGGCTACATCGTCGCGCTCATCGTCCTCACGCCCGGCTACCAGCTCTTCCTCGCCGCGAACAACACTCACGTCCTCAGCGACACCGACCCGGCCCACCGCGGCAGGATCGCCGGCGCGCTGGGGCTCTCCCGCAACCTCGGACTCATCACCGGCGCCTCCGCGATGGGTGTCCTCTACGCTGCCATCGACGCGGGGATGGATGCCGCATCGACCGGGTCACTCAGCGCGATGCGCGCGACGTTTCTCGTCGCCGCGCTGCTGGCCGCGATCGCCACCGCCGTCTCGCTGGTTCCTTTCGCGAACAGAAGAACGTTGACACGATGACCCCGGAAACAGTTAAGTGATTAACGAAATGGACAGCTTGCCCCCCGGCCAACGCCTCGCGCTCGCCCTTCACCGCGCCACCGCACTGGTTGATCGCGTGGCCGATGCCTATCTGCAGCCGGCGCACGGAATCACCGTCTCGGCGTTCCGCATCCTCATCACCATCCAGGCGCTGCAGCCCACTCGCCAGAGCGACATCGCACGTGCGCTCGACGTGTCACGCGCCTCCGTCACCCAGCGCTTGAGCGCCCTCACGGGGCGCGGTTGGGTGGAGGTGACCCCCGACCCCGCGGACAGCCGAGCCCACACCGTTTCGCTCAGCCCCACCGGAACCGAGCTCCTGACCGCAGCCTGGGCGGGACTGGATCGCTCTCATGACGGGCTCGAGAACGGTGTCGATCTCGCTGCGTTGGAACAGGCTCTCGACGCGCTCGCGGTCAACGCCCGCCGCCACCTCTCGACCATCGCCGCGACGGGCCACCGGCCATGATCGCCGCCGTCGTGGCGACCGCCATCCTCGCCGCCCTCAGCGGACTCCAAGTGCTGGTCGCGGCCGGCCGCCCCTACGGCCGACTCGTGTGGGGAGGTCACCATCGCGTACTCCCCCGGCGCCTGCGCGTCGGCAGCGCGGCATCCGTCCCGGTCTACGCCACCATCGCGAGCCTGCTGCTCTGGCGCTCGGGAGCCTGGGGCGCTCCGCCCGACTTCGCCGTCATCGCCACCTGGGTGGCGTTCGGCTATTTCGTGCTCGGCATCGCGCTGAACGCGATCTCCCGCAGCCGGCCGGAACGCCTCGTGATGACACCCACCTGCGTCGCACTCGCGGTGTGCAGCCTTCTCGAGGCGTTGTCCTGACGACGCCGCGCTGAGCCGCCGCAATCAGATCGGTGCGAGACCTCAGAGATCACTGCTCATGCTCACCGAGTGAGGAGGCGAGCCGCGACGCGTCGGGGTCGTCGCGGATCATTCCGACCGAGGTTGCGCAGGCATCGCCGCGCCAGGCCTCCAGCCCCTCGCGAACCGCGAAGGTAGCGATCACGATGCCGGCGATCGGGTCGGCCCACCACCAGCCGAAAAGGCTGTTCAGCAGAAGGCCGATCAGAACAGCAGCCGAGAGATATGTGCAGATGAGGGTCTGCGCGGAGTCCGCGACGGCCGCGGCAGACCCGAGCTCCCGTCCCGCGCGGCGTTCGGCGAGCGAGAGGAACGGCATGACGACCACGCTGAGCGCGGTGATCGCGATCCCCACCGGAGAGTGCTCGACTTCAACCCGAGCGAGAAGCGCGAGGACGGAGCTCGCCGTGACGTAGGCCGCGAGAGCGAAAAATGCGATCGCGATGACGCGCAGCGTGCCCTTCTCCCAGCGTTCGGGGTCGCGGCGGGTGAACTGCCAGGCGACGGCGGCGGCAGAAAGCACTTCGATCGTCGAGTCGAGCCCGAAGCCCACGAGCGCGGCCGAGGAAGCGACGGTGCCGGCCGTGATCGCGACGACCGCCTCGACGAGGTTGTAGCCGATCGTCGCGAAGACGATCCACCGAATCCGGCGCTGAAGGACGAGCCGGCGGTGATCGATGGGCGCGTGCGTGGCGCTCATGCGCAGCGGCAGTTCTCGCCGGCGCAGCATCCGGGCTCGACGTACAGCACGACGCGCAGGAGCTCGTCCAGCGCCGGCGCCAGGTGCTTGTCGGCCAATCGATACCAGGTGCGTCGCCCCTCGGGAATCGACTCGACGAGCCCGCAGCCGCGAAGGCACGCGAGCTGATTCGACATCACCTGCCGTGAAACTCCCAATGCGTCAGCCAGATCGGAGGGGTATGCCGGCGCTTCCCTCAGCGCGAGCAGGACACCGGCCCGTGTCGGGTCCGAGAGCGCATGGCCGAGTCTGGCTAGCGCGGCGGTGTGCGTGACGGTCGCGGTCATGGTCGGCATAGCCCTTACAGTACACGGAACGCTGAACTCACTTCGTCCCACCCGCGCCACAGGGCGGCACCGGCGGCCCGAGCACGAAGAAGGGGCCAACGGTTGCCCGTCAGCCCCTCGTCGATGTGCGCGCTCGGCGTCACCGAGGCTCAGTGCTCGTCGTAGTGCTCACCGTGGGAGGCGTGCTTGTGTGCGTCGTGCACGTAGTCGACGTGATCGTCGTGCGGAACGGTCTCGTGTCCGCAGTCCGCACCATGGGCGTGGTCTGCGACCGTGTGCTCGGCGACACTCTCGTGCTCGTCGTAGTGGTCGTCGTGGGCCGCGTGGTGGTGCGTACCGTGCACGTAGTCGACGTGGTCGTCGTGCTGGACCGCCTCGTGGCCACAGTCGGTTCCGTGCTCGTGCTCGGACACCGTGTGCTCGGCGTGAACCTCAGTCGTGCTCATCAGATCTCTCCTTTGTCAGAGGCGTCCTCTTCGAGGACGTGAGTGATCGCGTCGTCGACGACGTGCGCGATGTGGTGATCCGCGAGCTGGTAGATCGCTTCACGCCCGGCGCGTGACACGGTTACGATTCCCGCCTGCCGCAGCGTCCGAAGGTGCTGCGACACCAGCGGTTGCGACATCTCACTGCGCTGCACCAGCGCGCTCACTCCCGAGGGCTCCGAGGCGAGCAGCCGGACGAGATAAAGGCGCGACGGCGATCCGAGAACCTTGAACAAGGCCGCCGTTGCTTCTAACCCCGCTTCGCGTTCCACCTGATCAGCACATCACAACACATAAACAAATCGCAATACGTGCATGCACTTGATAACGATGATCGGAAGCGGCACGCGGGACCTACGTCAACGCGCCGGGTGCCGTGCGAGCGCGCGACGGGGGTGAACTCAGAGCGATGTAGGTTCCCGGTCAAGGTGGCGGAGAACTCGGGGATTCCACGCTAATTGGCAGCAGTTTCGTCAGCAGGATTCCGCGCGAAATGGCAGATCCCTACATAAGAGTAGGAAGTCCACTTAGACTTGACGTCCGCCGCCGCCGTCCGATCGCCCGCGCGATCATCCTCCCGTGCAGGGGGTGAACGCGCGGTTCATGACTGGTATCCGAGCACCGTGGTCATGCCGGTCTCGGCGTGGTAGATGTTGTGGCAGTGCGCGACCCACTGGCCGGGGTTGTCGGCATCGAAGTCGACCGTCAGGGTCTGGCCCGGGAGGATGATGGAGGTGTCCTTCCGGGGGCCGCCGTTCGCGTGCTGGTAGGTGTGGCCGTGCAGGTGGAACGGATGCCACATCTCGGTGTCATTGCGGATCCGCAACTGCACCCGCTCCCCCCTACTGATCGCGTGCGCGTCCCGCAACGGGTCGTTCATGTCGAACCGGCGCCCATTGATCCCCCAGTCGTACGCCTCCATCCCCCCGGTCAGCGCGAGGTGCACGACCCGGTCGGGGGATGCCTGGTGGAGGGTGACGGAGGCGGTCGCGCTCAGTCCGGCAGCGGTGCCGACCCTGCCGGTGCCGAGCTCGGCGACGGGGACGTCGCTGGCCGGAGCCGTGCCAGCGGCGGTGCGAACGAGCGCGAACGCGCGATCCTGCTTGCCTTCCGCGTCGGCGACGACAGGGAACACCCCATCGTCCAGGGTGACCTGCAGGTCGTAGCGTTCGCCCATCCCGATCAGGACACTGTCGACCTCGACAGGATCCACCGGGAACCCGTCGGTGTGGGTGATCGTCAGGGTGTGGCCGCCGATCGCGAACCGGAACGCGGTGTCGCTGCCGGCGTTGATGACACGGATCCGCACCCGGGCACCAGGAGTGCCGGTGAATTGGGCGGGGTCGGCTTTGGGTTTGCCGTTGATGAGGTAGTGCGGGTAGTAGACGTCGCCGGCGTCGCCGCCGAGCAGGTCGGAGGTGGCGCCCATCAGCAGGTTCCCCATCCGCATGAACATGTCGCCCATCCCGCCCATGTCTCCCATGCCCTTCGAGAGGTCGGTGAGGACCTGGTCCGGGGTGGCGGTGACGCCGTCGAGCCAGTCGTCGAGGATCAGCACCCATTCGTCGTCCCACGTCACCTTCTCGTCCGGGTCGTCGATGATGAGCGCACCGTAGAGGCCGTGGTCCAGTTGCGGGCCGACGTGGGGGTGGAACCAGTAGGTGCCCGGATGCGGGGTGACGAACTCGTATGCGAACTGTCCGCCCGGGGCGATGGGGGCTTGGGTTACCGGAGGGACCCCATCCATGTCGTTGCGGAGGGCAAGTCCGTGCCAGTGCACGGAGGTGTCCGCGTCGAGCTGGTTGCGGACGGTCGCTTTCAGCGTGTCGCCTGCGGTGAGCCGGATTACCGGGGCGGGGATACCTCCGAACGCCCAGGTGGCGGCGGCGGTACCGGCCAGGTCGAGCGTGGTGGGGGCGGCGGTGAGGTCGACGGTGGTGACTCGGCCGGTGCCGCCGCGGTTCTTCTCCGTGCCGGACACCGCTGCGCCGGTGGGTGTCACCCATTGCGGCGCGGGGGTGCAGGAGGCGAGCACGGCTGCCGCGACGGCGCCCAGTCCGAGTCCGAGCACACCTCGTCGGGTCAGCAGCATCGGGGAGGACGGTGTGGGAGAGAGCGGACGGTCAGGCATGTTCGGGCTCCTTCTGCATGGTCGTCGCAGCGGGCGCCTGGGCGGGCAGGCGGAGCCGCTTGAGGAGGAGGGCGTTGACGGCGACGATCACGGAGGAACCGGACATCGACAGGGCGGCGATCTCCGGGGACAGCATGATCCCGAACGCCGGGTAGAACACGCCAGCGGCGATGGGGAGGGCGGCGGCGTTGTATCCGATGGCCCAGCCCAGGTTCTGCCGCATCTTTCGCAGTGTGCCCTTGCCGATCTTGAGTGCGATCGCAACATCGAGCGGGTCCGAGCGCATCAGGACCACGTCGGCGGTCTCGATGGCGACGTCGGTGCCGGCGCCGATCGCGATGCCGAGGTCGGCCTGGGCGAGGGCGGGGGCGTCGTTGACGCCGTCGCCGACCATCGCGACCTTCTTGCCCGTCTTCTGCAGCTCGGCGACCTTCGCGGACTTGTCCTCGGGGAGCACATCCGCGATCACGGTGTCGATGCCGAGGAGAGCGGCGATCCGGTCGGCGGTGGGCTTGTTGTCCCCGGTGAGCATTGCGACCTCGACGCCCTGCTCGTGGAGAGCGTCGATCGCGGTCTTTGCGGTGTCCCGGGGTGCGTCGGCGAGACCGATGATCCCGGCGACTTGCCCGTCCACGGCGAACAGGATCGCGGTGCGGCCGGACCCAGCCAGGTCCTGCTGAGCGGCCTGCACCCCGCTGATGTCGATCCCCTCCCCGGTGAGAAGGCGCGGGTTGCCGAGGACGACCTGTCGACCGTCGACGGTGGCGATCGCGCCCTGCCCGGTGACGTTTCGGAACGCGGTCGCGGTGCGACGGGGGACGTCGCGGGCGTCGGCGTAATTCACGATCGCTTTCGCCAGAGGATGCTCGGATTCCCGCTCCAACGCGACCGCGAGGGAGAGAGTCTCGAGGTCGTCGCCGCCGACGGGGATGTAGTCGGTGACCTCCGGCTCCCCCTTGGTGAGGGTGCCGGTCTTGTCGAACACGACCGTGTCGATGTGGGCGGCGGTTTCGATCCCGGAGGCGTTCTTGAACAACACGCCCCGTTTCGCGCCGAGCCCGGTGCCGACCATGATCGCCGTCGGGGTGGCGAGGCCGAGCGCGTCGGGGCAGGTGATGACGACGACGGTGATAGCGAACAGGATCGCCATCGGGATTGCAGCGCCGGCGAGCAGCCACACCAGGAAGGTGAGGGTGCCGCCGATCAGGGCGACCAGGACGAGCCAGAACGCTGCCCGGTCGGCGAGGCGCTGCCCGGGGGCTTTGGAGTTCTGCGCCTCTTGCACGAGCTTCACGATCTGCGCCAACGCCGTGTCCGAGCCGACTTTGGTGGCTGTGACGCGGAGGGTGCCGACGGTGTTCACGGTCGCTCCGATCACCTCCGACCCGGGCGCTTTGTCCACCGGCATGGACTCGCCGGTGACCATCGACTCGTCCACCTCGGACTCTCCGGATTCCACGACACCGTCGGTGGGGATCTTGGCCCCCGGCCGCACCAGCATCAGATCCCCCGGGACGACCTCGCTGGTGGGGATCTCGACCTCCTGCCCGTCACGGATCACGACCGCCTGCGAGGGTGCGAGCTCCAGGAGGGTGCGGATGGCGTCGTTCGCGCCGCCGCGGGCGCGCATCTCCACCCAATGCCCCAGCAGCACGAAGGTGGCAAGCACCGTGGCGGCTTCGTAGAACACTTCACCGCCGCCGGTGAGGGTGACCGCGAGGGAGTACAGCCAGCCGGCGCCGACACCGACCGCGACGAGCACCATCATGTCGAGGGTCTTCGCGCGCAGCGCCCGGTAGGCGCCGTCGAAGAAGATCCACGCCGAGTAGAAGATCACCGGCAGCGACAGGATCAGCATGAACACGTCATCGCGCAGCCCGAACGGTGCCGGCACCTCGAATCCGATCACCTCCCGCCCGATCGGAGACCACAGGGTGATCGGGATCGACAGGATCAGCGCGACCAGGAACCGGTTGCGCATGTCGCGGATCATCGCGTCCATCGACATCCCGCCGTGATGCCCACCGTGGCCCATCATCTCCTGCGCACTGTGACCCGACGCTGCACCATGATCGTGCCCACCCGCGGCCGCGGTGTGACCGGCGTGCTCGACGTGGTGACCGGCATGCTCACCGTCATCCGCCGTCGCCGACGGGGCGTGCGTGTGGTCGTGGCCAGCGGCGTGATCGTGGACGGGGTCGTCGTGATAGCCCGCAGGACCCTTATGGCCCGCGTGGCTGGCGTGACCCGTGGCATCCGTGTGGCCCTCGTGCGCGTCGTGACTCGCGTGCGGTTCTTGTGCGCCCTCAGCTGCGGGGCCGTGGTGGGCGCTGTGGTCGTGCGCACCCTCGTCGTGCGGGTCGTGCGCGGGGTCGCAGATATGGTCGGGGACGGACTGGCCGGCGCAGTGATACCCGCAGTCGATGACCCACTGCTGCAGGTGCGCGACCGAGGTGGTCTCGGGGTCGTAGGTGACGGTCGCGGTCTGCGAGACCGGGTTCGCGTCCACGGCGATCACCCCGGGTTGGCGGCTCAGGTGGGCTTCGGTGACGTTCTTGGAGGTCGCGCGGATCATGCCGCTGACCTGCAGGGTCACGGTTCTGGTGTCGCTCATTTCGGTTCCTTCCCGAGGGTGGGGTCGGTGGTGTCGGGGTGGGGCCATTGCCAGTCGGCGACGGCGGGGATGTCGGTGCCGTGCTCGCGGGTGTGGGCGCGGGCGTGCAGGCGGGCGTCCTGCAGCTCCTGCCGCAGGCCGGCGTGGCGGGCGGCGAGGCCCGGGACGTGGTCGAGGACGTCGATCGCGAGCCGGTACCGGTCGAGGTCGTTGAGCATGACCATGTCGAACGGGGTCGTGGTGGTGCCGCGCTCCTGGAAGCCGTGCACGTGCAGGTTCTGGTGCCCGGCGCGCTTGTAGGTGAGTCGGTGGATCAGCCACGGGTAGCCGTGGTAGGCGAAGATCACCGGCTTGTCGGGAGTGAAGATCGCATCGAACTCCCGGTCCGGGAGACCGTGCGGGTGCTGGTCCTCGGATTGCAGCCGGGTCAGGTCGACCACGTTCACCACCCGCACTCTCAGGTCGGGGATGTGCTCGCGCAGCAGCGCCGCCGCGGCGAGGGTCTCGAGGGTGGGGACGTCGCCGGCGGCGGCGAGCACCACATCCGGCTCGGTGCCTTCGGTTTCGGTGCCCGCCCACGGCAGGATCCCGAGCCCGCGGGTGCAGTGCTCGATCGCCTCGTCCATCGTCAGCCACTGCGGAGCGGGCTGCTTCCCGGCGACGACGACGTTGATGTACCCGGCCGAGCGCAGGCAGTGGTCGTAGGTGGACAGCAGCGTGTTCGCGTCGAACGGCAGGTAGACGCGGACGATGTCGGGGCTCTTGTTCAGGGCGAGGTCGATGAACCCGGGGTCCTGGTGAGAGAACCCGTTGTGGTCCTGCCGCCAGACGTGGCTGGAGAGCAGGTAGTTGAAGCTCGGGATCGGGTCCCGCCACGACACCTCCCGGGCCGCTTCGAGCCATTTGGCGTGCTGGTTGAACATCGAGTCGACGATGTGGGTGAACGCCTCGTAGCAGTTGAACAGCCCATGCCGGCCGGTAAGGACGTAGCCCTCGAGCCAGCCCTGGCACTGGTGCTCGCTGAGCACCTCCATCACCCGCCCAGTCGGGGCCAGGTGCTCGTCGACGGGCTCCACGGCCGCGTTCCACTGCTTGCCGGTGGCCTGGTAGACGGGTGGGGCGAGCCGGTTGGAGGCGGTCTCGTCCGGGCCGAAGATGCGGAAGTTGTCCGGGTTGTCCCGGATCACCCCCGCCAGCCACTCGCCCAGCACGCGGGTCGCTTCCCCGGTTCCCGCACCCCGCTCGGCCGGGTCGACCGGCTGCGCGTGCTTGTGGAAGTCCGGGAGCCGCAGCGGGACGGTGAGTTGTCCGCCGTTGCCGGCCGGGTTCGCGCTCATCCGCCGATCCCCGTCCGGGGCGATCGCGACCGTGGCCGGGCGGGGGGCGCCGGTCACGTCGAACAGCTCGTGCGGGCGGTAGGACGCCAGCCAGTCCTCGAGGATCCGCAGGTGCTCGGGATTGTCGCGGACCTCGGCGAGCGGCACCTGGTGTGCCCGCCAGGTGCCCTCCACCGGCAGACCGTCGATGATCTTCGGGCAGGTCCACCCCTTCGGGCTGCGCAGCACGATCGCCGGCCACGCCGGCCGCCCCTCCAGCGTCCCGGCCGCCGCGGCGGCCTTGATGTCCGCGATCTCATCCAGCACCGCATCCAGGACCGCCGCGAACGTCGCGTGGGACTCCTGCGGGGTCTCGCCATCGAAGCCGACCGCGACGACGTGGGGGTGATGGCCGTAGCCGCGCAGCAGCGCGACCAGCTCTTCCTCGGGGATGCGGGACAGCACGGTCGGGTTGGCGATCTTGTACCCGTTCAGATGCAGGATCGGCAGCACCACCCCGTCATGGGCGGGGTTGAGGAACTTGTTGCCGTGCCACGCGGTCGCCAGCGGCCCGGTCTCCGCCTCCCCGTCACCGATCACGCAGGCGACCAGCAGGTCGGGGTTGTCGAACGCGGCCCCGTAGGCGTGCACGAGGGAGTAGCCCAGCTCCCCGCCCTCGTTGATCGACCCGGGCGTTTCCGGGGACGCGTGCGAGGGGATCCCGCCCGGGAAGGAGAACTGCCGGAACAGCGCCCGCAGCCCCTCTTCGGTGCGGTCGATGCCCGGGTAGCGTTCGGTGTAGGTGCCGTCGAGGTAGGCGTTGGCGACCATGCCGGGTCCGCCGTGCCCGGGCCCGGTCACGTACAGGGTGTTCAGGTCGCGGTCGCGGATGGCGCGGTTCAGGTGGGCGTAGAGGAAGTTCAGGCCCGGGGTGGTGCCCCAATGCCCCAGCAGCCGCGGCTTGATGTCGTCCCGGCTGAGGCGGTGGCGCAGCAGCGGGTTACCCTGCAGGTAGATCTGCCCGATGCTCAGATAGTTCGCCGCCCGCCACCACGCATCCACCGCCGCCAACTGCTCGGCGGTGGCATCAGTGGTGCGGTGCGCCCACGCGGGGGGTGCCGGTGTGGGGGTCATGGTCGGTCTCCTTCCGATCCGCGACCGCTCGGGTCGCGCCAGGTGCGAATGACGGTGGTCATGGTGTTGCCGCCGGGATGAGAACGGTGGCGGTGGTGTCGCGGATCCAGACCACGCCGCGGTCATCGACCAGGACGATCGCACCGTCCCCGGTGACCCCGAGGGCTTGGACGGTTCCCGTGGTGGTGCCGACGTTCTCCCAGCCGGTGCCGACTAGGCGTCGCAACGTCCCGTCGGTGTCCACTCCGACCACCCCACCGGTTGGGTCGGTCTCCACCAGGTACAGCACTGGCGCGTCCGGCGCCGGGGTGAAGGTGGCGCCACCGTCGGTGCTGTGCTGCAGCCCGTCCTGGGTGGCGGCGTACAGGGTGCCGTCGGTCGCGGCGGCCAGGTCGACGGCGGGCAGCTCGGCACCGTCCGCCCAACTCTGCCCGCCGTCGCTGCTGGTGCGCAGCAGCAGCCGGGAGGATCCGATCCCGTACAGGGTGCCGTCGCCGGTGACGGTGAGGACGTGGAAGTCCTCTTCCCCGGTGAACGCGACCGGTTCCCACGAGGCGCCGGCGTCGAGGCTGCGGATGATGCCGAGGTTGGGGGCGCCGAGCTCCGCCGGGGTGGACGGGCCGGGGTGCCCGGACGCGTAGAGGGTGTCACCGGTAGCGGTCAGTCCCATCGCGTCCAGGTCGATGCCACCGACCGGGCCGGTGACGGTGCCGTCCTCGCCCAGCGTGTACAGGCCGGTGTGGGTGCCCAGCAGCACGGTGCTGTCACCGGCGTCGACGATGCCGTGCACATGCCCGAACCCGGCCGCGGTGCCCGCGGGGGCATCGGGCTCCGCAGGGGTGGTGCTGCAGCCCGTGAGCAGCAGCGCGACGGTGACGGTGGCCGTGATCGCCAGTCTGCGGGTGGTGGGAGAGATCATGAACGGAGGTCCTTTCCGTGCGGGTACGCCGGATACCGGTGACCGCACAGGGGTCGAGGGTGGGGCCTCGGACGGGACCGGCATCGGGAGCGCGGGTCCCGTCCGAGGGGTACCGGGTCAGAGGCTGGCGAGGATGTCCTGCATCGTGGTGATCTCGGCGGTCTGCCCGTCGATGATCTGCTGCGCGAGGGCGGCCACGTCCGGGTTCTGTCCGTCGGTGAGCACCGACTGCGCCATCGTCACGGCGCCCTGGTGGTGAGCGATCATGCCGTTCAGGAACAGGCGGGTCGCCTCGACCCCGGTCGCGGCATCCAGAGCGGCCATGTCGTCCTCCGACATCATCCCGCCGCCCATGTCCATGCCGTCCATCCCGGACATGGAGTCGTCGTACGGGACGCCCCACTCCTCCAGCCAGCCCTTCATGGTCTGGATCTCCGGGTCCTGTGCGGCCTTGATCTGCTCGGCGAGGGAGACGACTCGCTCGTCGATGCCGTCTTTCGCGAGGATCTGATCGGCCATCTCGATGGCCTGCTGGTGGTGCGGGATCATCATGGTCACGAACATCTCGTCCGCGGCGTTGAACGCGGCGGCGGACTGGGAGGGGGCGGTGCTGGTCATCCCCCCGGGTCCGTGGTCCATGCCGGGCATGGTGCCGTCGGTGGGGGCGCAGCCGGCGAGCACGAGCACGGTGGCCAGGGCGCCGGCGGTCAGCGTGAGAGTACGAAAACGCATCAGGGGTGTCCTTGTCTATTCAGTCGGTGAGGGTCTGATTCAGTGCCCGGGAGGGCAGGGTGCAGCATCCCCGGCAAGGGTCGCCGGGGTTCAGGCGGAATCAGGTGCGACTGATGGACAGGACAAGCAGTGAAGGCGGGCGGGGATGCGGCAATCCGACCAGCAGAGTCCGGGTATGGGAGCGCGAGCGGGCTACGGCGTATGTGAGAAGGGCACGGGACGTCGGGGCGAGCAGGACGATCACCGCGGCCAGCAGCGCCAGCACGCACACCATCATCAGCATCGAGTGATCCGGCATCCCCGCAGGGCTGCCGCACCCGTCCTGGCAATGCCCTCCAGCGCCCTCCGCCGCAGCTGCGGTCATCGGCGTATCGTCGGCGGCGGCTGGTGCGGAGCCGACCTGGCTGTGCGTGCTCATCGCGCTGGTCTCTGATGCCAGGGCGGGCTGGTGGGAACCGGTCAGGACGTGCATGGACAGCAGCCCGGTGATGATCGCCAGGGCGATCGGAGCGGCCAGCAGGAGCCGTCGCACCCCGGGGGTCAGACGCGCGTGCGAGCGAATCACGTTCACGACCGACCTCCTTCCCGTCCAGGGTAGCGGTGCCTTGCCTCCGCGACACGGTCAGAACACCACGCACGGGAGCGGGTGCCCCCTACCACTCAGCATATACCCATCCGGGGTATCCAGGATGGGTATCGCTTCGGGGATGGCTACCCGCCCGGGGTATGCTGGGCGTGATCGAGGAAGGGGCGTCGACGGTGAACCAGGTGGTGGCGCGACGGCGGGCACTCGGGTCCCGGCGTGCCCTGTGGTTCTACCTGGCCGCGGTGACCGCGATCATCGCGGGGCTGCTTGCGATGCATTCGCTGAGTCTGGAAGAGGACCAGGCGGGCACTGTCGTGTCCGCCTCCGCAGTCGTTGCGGCCCCCGATGCCGCCGCTGATGTCCTGGTCAGCGGGGTGGTGACGCCCTCGTGCGATGAGACGGTCTGCGGGACGTCTCATGCTTTCGCTGCCGTGACGTGTCTGCTCGCGTTGCTGACCCTGCTCATCCTGGTGCTCCCGGCCCGGGACGGGTGGATGTCGCTGCTGGCGTGGCTGCGATCCGTCCCCGGCAGGTCGAGCTCGTTCACGTCCGGGTCGCCTCTTCTGCGGCCCTCCCTGATCGTGCTGTCGATCAGCCGCACCTGATCAGCACCCCGCCCGCGCCCGCCGCCTGAGCCGCCGCCGGCGCGTGATGTCGCCGACGGTCCACGATGTGCGGCCCGCAGGCGAGCGCGACCCGTCTGCGGCAGCGCCATGGGTGATCCGATCCCGGATTCTCGCCGTGCACTCCGGGCCGCGGCTCCCGGTTGGACCGTGTGACGGCGACCGTACGCACCTTCATCGTCCCCCTCATCCAGGAAAGTCTTGTATGCCCGAACCCGCCCCCTCCACCCCGACTCCCGGTACCGGAACGCGCCGTGCGGCGAGAGCCGCCCTGTCTTCCCCACCCGTCCAGACGCGACGCGATCGACGCCGTCGGCCCACCCGTGCCGCCCGGACACCTCGACACGCGCCGCGCCGCACGCTCACCCGATCCCGGATGCTCGCCGGCGCGGTGATGCTCCCGGTCGCGTCGATCGCCGGACTGCCGTTGCTGATCCCGTTGACGCCGGAGCCGGTGTTCGCCGTCGAGGCGACCCGCACCCCGGTGCGCGCCCAGTCGTTCACCACCCCCGACACCGTCACCGGGACGGTGATGGTGCGCGGGGACTACACGGTGGCGGTGACCGCCCCCGTCGGGACCGAGTCGTACGCGCACACCGCGGACACGTTCACCAATGACCCGGCGTCGGCGGTGCAGTGGCCGTTCACGGTGGGGGTGCCGATCAGCAGCACGTTCGGGTACCGCACCCCGCCATGCCCGTCCTGCTCAAATTTCCATGCCGGACTGGACATGACCCCCGGGATCGGCACCCCGATCCAGGCGATCGCCGACGGGGTGGTCACCACCGCGACGGAGCAGGGCGGCGCGTACGGGGTGTACGTGGTGATCCGGCACGAGATCGACGGGCAGGTCGTGGAAAGCGCGTACGCGCACATGCGGGAAGGGTCCCTCGCCCTGACCCCGGGACAGACCGTGCGGGTGGGGCAGATGGTCGGCCGGGTCGGGGACAGTGGACGCAGCTTCGGCGCACACCTGCACTTCGAGATCCGCACCGGAGGCGAAGCGGTGGACCCGCTGGCGTGGCTTCCGGCGAGGGTGAGGCCCTGATGGACGCACTCCTCATTGTGGCTCCGGCGCTGATCCCGAGCCCGGGGATCAGCTTCGTTCAGGTCGGTCCGTTCCAGATCCGGTTCTACGCGCTGGCGATCCTGGCCGGGATCGTGCTGGCGGTGCTGATCACCGGCCGTCGGCTGCGGGCGGTCGGGCACCCGGCCGGGGTCGTGGTGGATGTGGCGATGTGGGCGGTGCCGTTCGGGATCCTCGGCGCCCGGATCTACCATGTGCTCACCCATCCCGGCGACTACTTCTTCCCTGGCGCGGACCTGTGGCGGGTGCTCTACATCTGGGAAGGCGGGATCGCAATCTTCGGTGCGATCCTGGGCGGGCTGGTCGGGATTGTGATCGGCACCCGTCGCGCCGGGATCCCGGTGCTGCTGTTCCTGGACGCGCTCGCGCCGGGGATGCTGGTCGCCCAGGCGGTGGGACGGCTGGGGAACTACTTCAACCAGGAGCTGTTCGGCCCGCCCACCACCTTACCGTGGGGGCTGCAGATCGACCCCTCAGCCCCCGCGATCCCGCCGGGGACCCCGGCGGGGACCCTGTTTCATCCGCTGTTCCTGTACGAGCTGCTGTGGAACCTGGCCGGTGCCGCCGTGATCGTGCTGCTCGAGCAGCACCGCCGCCGGCACGGCCGGATCACGCTGGGCGCCGGGCGGAGTCTGGGCGTGTACCTGCTGTGGTACGGGGCGGGGCGGGCGGTGCTGGAGTCCATCCGGCTGGATCCCACCGAGCTGCTCGCCGGCGGGCTGAAAGCGAACGTGCTCACCGCCCTGGTGGCCGCCGTACTGGGGGTCGGGCTGCTCGCCCACGCCTCCTGGCGCGCCCGCCGCCGCGCACCCGTCCGGGGGAGGGGGGATGCGCGTGTCGATCCGCAATGAGCAGGCCCCGCAGCTGCCCGCCGATCACGTCGACCGGCCGGTGGAGGAGCGCACGAATCCGCGCCTGAGCGTGTCGGGGTGGGCGCGGTGGGCGTGGCGGCAGCTGACCAGCATGCGCACCGCCCTGGTGTTGTTGCTGCTGCTCGCGGTGGCCGCGATCCCCGGGTCGTTGATCCCGCAACGCTCCTCCGACCCGAACGGGGTGATCCAGTTCGACAAGACCAACCCGGGCTGGATGTGGGCGGTGGACCTGCTGCAGCTGCACGACGTGTTCGGGTCGGTGTGGTTCTCCGCGATCTACCTGCTGTTGTTCGCGTCGCTGATCGGCTGCGTCATCCCCCGCATCCGCCACCACCTGACCGCGCTGCTCGCCCCGCCCCCGGCCACCCCCCGCAACCTGTCCCGCCTGCCCGCCCACACCCGCCGCGTCCTCCCCGACACGCCCCCCGGTGCGGTCTTGGACGCGGCCGAGAAGGCGCTGCGTCGGCAGCGGTACCGCACCCGCCGGGTCCGCGGCGACGACGGACGGGACTCGGTCGCAGCCGAGCGCGGCTACCTGCGGGAGACCGGGAACCTGCTGTTCCACGTGGCGCTGCTGGCGGTGCTGGTCGTGGTCGGCGTCGGCGGCGGGTTCCGGTTCACCGGGCAGCGGGTGCTGGTGGAGGGGCAGACGTTCGCGTCCACCCGGATCGCGTACGACTCGTTCACCGCCGGCCGGTTCATCACTGACACGCAGATCCCGGCGTTCTCCCTCACCCTGGACCGGTTCCGCGTCGACTACGTCCTGGACAACGTCAACGCGCTCGGCATGCCGAAGACGTTCGACGCGCAGGTCACGACCACCACTGGCGGCACCCGGCAGGCCTCCAGCATCCAGGTCAACGAGCCGCTGCCGGTGGCTGGCACCGACATCTATCTGCTCGGCAACGGGTACGCCCCCACCCTCACCGTCCGAAACCCGGCCGGGAAGATCGTGTTCCGTGACACGGTCCCGTTCCTGCCGCAGGACGCGAATTTGACCAGCTTGGGCATCGTGAAGGTTCCCGACGGGCTGGCCGAGCAGGTCGGCCTGGTCGGGATGCTGTACCCCACCCGCGCGACCACCGCCTCTGGGGCGTTCGCGTCCAGCTACCCGGACCTGCTGGACCCGGTCGTCACCTTCAACGTGTACGTCGGCGACCTGGGCCTGAACACCGGGGTCCCGGTGTCGGTGTACGCACTGGACACCAGCACCCTCACCCAGATCGCCGGGCGGGGCACCCCCACCCCCGCCCTGCAGTTGGTCCCCGGCACCCCGGTTCCGCTGCCGGACGAGCTGGGCACGATCGAGCTCGGCCCGATCCCCCGATTCGCGTCGCTGGAGATCGCCGCCGACCCCACCCAAACCCCCACTCTGATCGCCGCGGTCGTCGCGATGGCCGGGTTGGCCCTGTCCCTGTTCGTGCCCCGCCGCCGCCTTTGGGTCCGCGCAACCACCGGCCGGGACGGCGGCACGGTGCTTGAGGTCGCCGGGCTCGCCCGCGGCGACGACCCCCGCCTGCAACCCACCGTCGACACCCTCGCCACCCGCCTCACCCCTTCCCCCGCACCCCTTCGAGGAGGCTCTGATGACCCCGTTCCTTGACGCCCTGTCCCTGCTGCTGGTGTACTCGGCGATCGCGATCTACGCCGCCGCATTCGTCGCCTACACCCTTCACCTCGCCCGCCGCGCCAGCACCCCTGCCGTCCCGGTCACCGTCCGGGTGCCGGTCACCGCCGGCGCCACCAGCACCACCGACCCGGACCTGGCAGGCACACCCACCGCCCCCGCCCCCGACACCGCACCCGGTGCCGCCGCTGCCCCGGGGGGCGGACGGGGGGCGGGGAAGGCGGCGCGGGTCGGGTTCGTGTTGACCGTGCTGGGCTGGGTGTTCCATCTTGCCGGGGTGGTGCTGCGCGGGGTCGCCGCGGACCGGGTGCCGTGGGCGAACATGTTCGAGTTCTCCCTCACCGGCACCGCCCTGATCATCGCCACCTTCCTGGCCGTGTCGCTGCGGGTGCGGCTGGCGTACCTGGGCAGCGCCGTGCTCGGGCTGACCGTGCTGCTGCTCGGCGTCGCGACGGTTAGCTTCTACGTCCCCGTCGTCCCCCTGATGCCCGCCCTGCAGTCCGGGTGGCTGGTCATCCACGTGCTGGTCGCGCTGCTGGCGACCGCGTTCTTCGGGCTCGCGTTCCTCGTCTCCCTCACCTACCTGCTCACCACCCGCCGCCGCGGCCTCCCCTCCCGGCTCACCCGGCTGCGGGACAGTCTGCCCGGGCCGGAGGATCTGGACCGACTCGCATACCGGCTGACGATCGTCGGGTTCATCCTGTGGACCTTCACCCTGATCGCCGGGGCGATCTGGGCCGGCCGCGCCTGGGGCAGGTTCTGGGGGTGGGACGTGAAAGAGGTGTGGACGTTCATCATCTGGGTGCTCTACGCCGGATACCTGCACGCCACCGCCACCCGCGGCTGGGCCGGCACCCGCGCCGCCTGGCTGTGCATCGTCGGCTTCGCCGCCGTGCTGTTCAACTTCGGCGTCGTCAACGTCTTCTTCACCGGGCTGCACTCCTACTCCGGACTGTGACCCGCCCCCTGCGAAAGGACCGCTCATGACCCGCACCACCCCCCGCCCCGCCCCAGCTGAGGACCCACAACGCGCCTGGCGGCGACACCGCCTGCTCGTCCGGGTCGGCCAGGCCCTGATGGCCGCCGGCGCGATCGTCGCGATCATCCACTGGCTCGCGCACCTGGAAGTGTTCGGCCCCGGCCAGCCCTCCGGCTGGCTCGACCTGGTCGCCGGGTACCCGACCGGGGCGCTGCTGCTGATCACCGGCGCCATCCTCGCCGGCCGCCGCCGCCCCACCAGCAAGAGCACGAACACCTGACCGACCGGAGTGATCCCGCATGCGCACCCCCACCACCCTGACACGCCCACCCCGCCGCGCCGTCACCGCCGCCGCGGTCGCCGTGTTCGGCGCGCTCGTCCTGCTTCTGGCCGGGTGCACCGCCCAGACGCCCGGCCTGTTGTCCTCCTCCCCGTCCCCGGGGTATCTGTCCGCGGACGAGACCGTGCGGGAGATCCCCGCCGACCAGCGCGACGACCCGGTCACCTTCACCGGCACCACCGACACCGGGGAGCAGGCGGATTCCACCGCGTGGGCGGGTTCGGTCGTTGTGGTGAACTTCTGGTACGCCGCCTGCCCGCCCTGCCGTGCCGAAGCGCCCGACCTGGAAGCCCTCGCCCAGACCTACCAGCCCGACGGTGTCGTGTTCATCGGCGTCAACGTGCGCGACAGCGCCGACACCGCCGCCGCGTTCGAGAACCAGTTCGGCATCACCTACCCGTCGATCCTGGACGCCACCACCGGCACGGTGCAAGCCGCGTTCGCCGGGAAAGCCGCCCCCGGCGCCGTGCCCACCACCATCGTCCTGGACCGCACCGGCCGGATGGCCGCCCGCATCATCGGGCAACTGCCCACCCGCACCACCCTCGCCGCCCTCATCGACACCGTCCTCGCCGAGACGAGCCCCTGATGGGGGAGATCATCACCGCCGGCAGCATCTGGGCCGCCCTCCCCCTAGCCCTCCTCGCCGGGCTGGTGTCCTTCGCCTCCCCCTGCGTGCTCCCCCTCGTGCCCGGCTACCTCGGCTACCTCACCGGCACCACCACCACCGCGGGGGTCTCCCGGTGGCGGGCGCTGGCCGGGACCGGACTGTTCACCCTCGGCTTCTCCGTCCTGTTCATCGGCTACGGGGCCGCGTTCGGCGCCCTCGGGGCCTGGCTCATCCGCTGGCAAGATCTCCTCACCCGCATCCTCGGGATCGTGGTCCTGCTGATGGGGCTCGTGTTCCTCGGCGTGTTCCGGCTCTTCCAACGCACCGCGAAACCCGCCATCCACCCACCCAGCGGGCTGGCCGGAGCTCCCCTGCTCGGCATCGCGTTCGGGCTCGGCTGGACCCCGTGCCTGGGCCCCACCCTCGCCGCGATCTCCGCCCTCAGCCTCACCACCGGCAACCCCGCCCGCGGCGCCCTCCTCGCCGTCACCTACTGCCTGGGCCTGGGGTTGCCCTTCATCGCCGCCGCCGCCGGCCTGAACTGGGCCACCGGAAGCATCACGTTCCTGCGCCGCCACATCCGCACCATCAACATCACCGGCGGGGTCCTCATGATCGCCACCGGCATCGCGATGATCAGCGGAGCCTGGACACTCCTCACCTCCAGCATCCAGAACCTCATCGGAGCCACCGTGCTCCCCCTCTAACACACCTCTAACACCCCGCTGCCGCCGGGAGCGGGGCCATGGCGTTAGCCGCCTGGCAGGGGCGGACCGGCTCCCTGCCGCATCACAGAAAGGACAGACCATGCGACCACACGGCAGCCGTGACCGCGCCCCCATCCCGTCCGAGCCGGACCCGGCCCGCGGTTCCCCGGCGCTGGGGGCCGGGGGCGTCTGGGTCGCCGCAGCGGCCGCGGCCGCCGGGGTTGGGTCGGCGTATTGGGACGACTCCCGGCACACCACCCTCGGCCGGGACAGCACCTTCATCCCTCCGCACCTGCTGCTGTATGCGTCGATCCTCACCGTCGGGGTCGTGATCGCCGGCTGGGGGTGGCGGCGGCTGGCCGCGACACGATCCGTGGCCGCCGTGTTCCGCACGCCCGGGTTCGCGGT
This sequence comes from Microbacterium canaveralium, assembly GCF_047238045.1. Lineage (NCBI taxonomy): Bacteria > Bacillati > Actinomycetota > Actinomycetes > Micrococcales > Microbacteriaceae > Microbacterium > Microbacterium canaveralium. Next base: position 3,436,692 of record NZ_JBDFMA010000003.1, read on the forward strand.
CGCGGTCGCTGCGGCGGTCGCGACCGCGGCGGCCGCGCCCGCCGACGCGTTCTGGCACACCGCGTTCGGGCGTGACGCGGTGCTCTGGTCGCCCCCGCACCTGCTGTCGGTGATCGGCACCCTGTGCGTGCTGATCGGCCTGCTCACCGGCACCGACCGGCTCGTGCCTGCCCCGCCGCGGATCGCCCTGGCCGCAGGCGTGCTGGGGGCGGCGCTGATCATCGTGATGGAATACGACACCGACGTGCCCCAGTTCACCGAGACCCTGTACCTGCCGCTGCTGCTGGCGACCACGCTCGGCGCGGCATGGGTGATCACCACCCTGGTCCCCGGCCGCACCCGCCTTGTCCTCGTCGTCGCCGTGTACCTGGTGTTCCGGGTGGTGCTGTGGGTGCTGCTCACCACCTCTGGGTGGCTCGCCCCCGACCTGCCGGTCGCGGTGGCCGGGCTCTTCCTGCTGGCCCTGCCCGTCCCCCGGTGGCGGTGGCCGGTGGCCGCCCTCGCCGTGACCACCCTGCAACTGCTGGCCTCCGGGACCGGGATCAGCAGCGTCCCACCCACCCCCGTCGCCTGGTCCGCCGTCGGCACCACCACGGTGATCATCGTCAGCATGATCGCCCTCACCGTGCGGCCGGGGACTCGCCTCCGATCCGGGGCCGCGGCCGCGGCCCTCACCCTTCTGCTGGTCGCCCTCGCCCCGCCCCCACCCGCGCAGGCGCACGACCCCGGCCAGGGCACCGCCTACGGCACCGCACAGATGACCGTCACCGGCGACGGCACCGGGCAGCTGACCGTCACCATCACCGGCATCCGCCTCACCGACGACACCGACCTCACCCCGTCCCGTCTGGTCGCCCGCCGCGCCGGAGAGGACCTCACCGCGCCGCTGCGCGCACAACCCGGCACCCCGCCTCCCGGTACCTTCACCGGGGAACTGGCACTGCCGTCACCGGGGCTGTGGTTCGTGTACGCCCAGTTCGCCACCGGCGAACGCACCCTCGAGGTGTGGGTGCCCGTCGATCAGCAACTCACCGGCCCGCAAAGCCAGCAGCGCAACCTCTACCAGCCCGTCACCGCTGCCACCCCGCCACCGGGGCAGATCCTCCTCGGCGCCGTGCTCCTCGCCGTCTCGGCGGCGCTCACGGTCGCCGCGGCCGTCACCGTCGCCCGCCGCCGACGCGTCCTCCCTCCCGCGACCACCTGACCACGGCGAGGTCACCGCGCCCCGTTGCGGGCGGGCGGGCGATCTCGGCCTCCGGCAACCGAAACGGTCGGGCACGATGAGCTGAGCACCTCTTGCATCCGCCTGCTGTGCTGCCGGAGGGCGCGGACGTGACTCGACGCGGCAACGGCGACCACAACGGCGGCGGTTCTTCGGTTCGTGGGGTTATTCGGTGACGTTGATGATCATGGTCAGGCCGCCGGCGCCGTCGGTTTCGACGTTGTTGTTGGTGGTGTGGTGGTTGATGTGGCAGTGGATGAGCCACTGGCCGGGCTCGAGCGCGTTCCAGAGCACGTCGTAGCGTTGTCCCGGCCCGACGTTGATCGTGTCGGCCTGGAACTGCTGCGCCGTGGTGAGGGCCGCACCGTCGCGGGCGACGACGGTGAACGGGCCGCCGTGGATGTGCATCGGATGGATGTCGATGGTGTTCGAGCCGATGAACCGCACCCGGAGGGTCTCCCCCACCTTCATGTCGATGGTCTCGGTGGCCGGGTACGCCTTCCCGTTGATGGTGAAGTAGTTCGGCATGCCCCCTTCCATCGGCATCGCCGGATAGGTCAGCCCCTCCCGAGACAGCCACTCCTGCAGCTGAATCGTGTACTCGCGATCGGCAGGCGGCTGCAGGCCAGGGTCGGCGGGGTCGATGATCAGCGCCCCGTACAGGCCGAGGGCCTGCTGCCGGTCGGCGTGATCGTGGGAGTGGTAGAAGAACGTGCCCCACTGCTTCACCGTGTACTCGTACCGGTAGGTGTCGCCGGGTTGGATGGGATCCTGGGTGATCCCGGCGGGCCCGTCCATCTCGTTGGGCACGTCCAGGCCGTGCCAGTGCACGGTCGTGGACTCGTCGAGCTCGTTGGTCACGTCGATGCGGATCCGGTCGCCCTGGGTGACCTGCAGCCGAGGCCCCGGGATCTGCCCGTTGTACGCGTACGCGTCGACGGTGACGCCGGGGAGGATCTCCCAGCGGATCTGCGACACGGTCAGCTCGAACACCCTCACCCCGTCCTCGACGCGGGCAGGTTCCAGCACCTCATCACCGCGGGTGTCCACGTCGTACGCGGCGGTCGCGGCCCGCGGGTCGACGGCGGCCATGTCCCGCATCGCCTCGGCGGGGGTGTCACGGGTCATGATCATCCCGGGCGGCATGATCAGCCCACCGACGTCGTGCGCGCTGAGAGTCATGTTGACGGCGTTCGCGGGGGCGACCATCCCGACCACGAGCGCGATCGCGGAGAACGCGCCGACCACGGTCAGCTGCGGCACGGTCACCGCTCCGGCGCCAGAAGGCTGGTGCGCCTCATGCCCCGACCCCGGCGACGACGCAGCGCCCGCCGCCTGGTCGTGGCCGGCGTGCGCCTCCGGCGGCTGCGGGTTGTGCTGCGCGTGCGCGTCATGCTCCTGGGGGTGGGTGGCGGGCTGGGGGCGGACGGTCATCAGACCGTGCTTGAGGCCCTTCTTCACCATCCACACGTTCACGGGGTAGGCGAGCACGAACCCGACCGCGATCCCGAAACTCATCACCGCCCAGAACAGCAACTCGGTGGGCAGCATGGCCCGCATGTCGCGGCCCATCATCAGCAGCGACATCACCGGCGCCATGCCCGCCATCATCAGGTTCATGCTGATGAACTCGGGCAGGAACGAGCGGCGCACGTTCTGCCAGTAGCTGCCGCCCATCATGTTTTTCATGAACAGGGCCTGGAACACGAACAACCCGAACGCGAACCCGGCGGCGTACTCGATGATCAGATCCAGCCACATCGGCAGGCCCAGCGACGCGACGACGACGGCGGCGACGATGATGCCGGTGGCATCGCCCGCGACGCAGTGGATGGTCGAGCCGATGCCCTGCTTCCACAGCGGCCGGGTGAACTCCTCATGCTCTCCCGGCCGTGGCTCCTTGTCCGCGAGCACATACAGCAGCGCCCCGATCGGCCCCAGGTAAAGGGTGACCAGGATGAAGCCCCACTTCATCACCGCCGGCTCCGGGTTGTGACGGAACTGGTCCACCCCGACCCAGATCGTGCTGATCGCGGGTTGACGCATCGGCGGGCGATCATCGTCGGGGCCGGGCAGGCCGGGCTCGCGGTGGCCGCCGCGCTGATCGGGTTGGGGTTCCGGCCGCAGCAGGAGTTCGTGGTCGTCGACGCCGCCACGGACCGGCAACGCAGTTGGGCGTCCCGGTGGCATTCGATGCGGCTGCTGTCCGACGCCCGCCACAGCACGCTTCCGCTCCGGCCGCTGCCGCTGGACCCGCACGAGCATCCCCGGGCCGATGAGATCGCGAACTACCTGGACCAGGTGCAGCACACCCTGGGGGTGGACCCGTTCTGGGGGTTGCGTGTGGTCGGGGTGGAACGCCGCGGTCACGGGTCGGTGCTGCAGCTGCAGACCGCGGAGGGCGACGTGCAGACCCGCAACGTGGTGTGCGCGACCGGCGCCGCCACCCACCCCCGCATCCCTGCGTGGGCGCAGCAGCTGCGGGTGCCCGGGGTGGTGCTGCACAGTGCCCACTACCAGTTCCCCCGGCAGGTGCCCACCGGGCGGGTGCTGATCGTCGGCGGAGGGAACAGCGGGGTGCAGCTGGCGCGAGAGCTGTCCGCCTCCCACGAGGTCACCCTCGCGGTCCGCACCCGACGGCCGCACCGACCCGCCCGTACCTTCCCCGTCCACGCCCGGGCAGGCTCGTCCTGGCTGGGTCGCCCACCCGCCGTGCAGCCGGTGTTCGGCGACAGCTACCATGCGCTGCGTCACGCGGGTGTGGCGGTCGCCCCGGCGGTGACCGGCGCGGACGGCGGGCAGGTCACGTTCGCCGATGGCAGCACCCTCGCCCCGGACTCGGTAATCCTCGCCACCGGGTACGACCCCGGCGACGACTGGCTCCCCGCCGAGGCGACCGCAGCCCGGTCCCGCCCGGCGATGACCGGGCTGCCGGGCTTGTTCGTCGCCGGGATCCCCGCCCACAGCCGCCCCGGAGCGGACACCCTCGCCGGGGTGTCCCGGGACGCCGCCGTAATCGCCCGCACCATCGCGGACCGGCCATGACCGCCACCCCGACGACCCTCCAGGACCCGCACGGACGCCCCCAACCCACCCCGCCGAACCGCCGCGCCCGGGCGGTGATGCCGTTGGCGATGGCGTTGCCGGTCGCGGCAGCCGCGGCGGTGCTGATGGATCTCGCCTACCCGGAGGTGGGATTCTGGCCGGCCGCGTTCGCCGCGACCGGGCTGCTGCTTCTCGCCCTGATCGGCCGGAGCGTGTGGGGGGCGGTGGCGGTCGGGGCGGTGTTCGGGTTGCTGTTCTTCGGGCTGCTGGTGTCCTGGACGACCCGGTATCTCGGGCCGGTGCCGTGGGCGGCACTGACCGTGGTGGAAGGGACCCTGACCGCGGTCGGGATCATCCCGCTGGCACTCGCCTACCGGTGGGTGCCGCGCGCCGCCCCCGGCCCGGTCGGACGCCTGCTCCTGCTGCCGGGCCTGGTGGCCGCGTTGTGGACGGGCCGGGAGGTGCTGCTGGGCGCCTGGCCGTACGGGGGGCTGCCGTGGGCGCGGCTCGGGATCACCCAAGCCGACAGCCCCCTCGTTCAGACGGTGTCCTGGGTCGGGGTGAGCGGGCTCACCTTCCTGATGGTCTTCACCGTCGCCGCCGCGATCGAAACCATCCGGACCGGCCGGTGGCGTCGCCCGTTCCCCGCCGCCGTACCCGCCGTCACCACCCTGATGCTGGTCCTGGTCCCGGCGTTTCCCACCACACCGGCCGGGACGATGCGGGTCGGGGCGGTGCAAGGCAACGGCCCGTCCGGGTACTTCGACCAGCGCACCGTGGGGGCGATCGCCCGGGCGCAGGGGGACGCGACCGGCCCGGTGCTCGACGCGGATGTGGATCTGGTGGTGTGGCCGGAAGGGCTGGATGCTGACCCGTTCCAGACCCCGTGGCTGGCCGAGCATCTCACCGGCATCAGCACCCGGGCAGGTGCCCCGCTGCTGGCGAACGCGGCCACCACGGCGGGCGGCAACATCTACAACACGTCGTTCCTGTGGGACCCGGCCACCACCGGTGCCACGCCGCAGCGGGAGCAGGTGCAGACGCACGCGAAACGCCACCCGGTGCCGTTCGGCGAGTACGTGCCCGATCGGGCGTTCTACACCCTGCTCGCTCCCGACCTGGTCGGGCTGCTGCAACGCGACTACGCGCACGGCACCGACCTGCCCATGGTCACCGTCGGCGACGTGCCGGTGGGGTTGGCGATCTGCTTCGACGTGATCTACGACGAAGTCATCGCCGAGAGCGTCACCGCCGGCGCGGAGCTGCTGGTGTTCCAGACCAACAATGCCGACTTCCGCGGCACGGACGAGAACCTGCAGCAGCTCGCGGTCGCCAGAATCCGCGCGGTGGAGACCGGCCGCACCGTGGTGAACGTCTCCACCGTCGGCGCCAGCCAGATCATCCGCCCCGACGGCAGCACCCTCACCGGTCTGCCCGCCGGACAGGCCGGGGCGATGATCGCCGACACCGACCTGCGCGCCGGGCTCACCCCCGCCGTCCTCATCGGGCAAGGCGTTTCCACTGTCACCCTATGGGGTGGGCTGGGTGGTCTCGCCCTCACCGGTGCGATCGCCCGGCGGCGACGCCCCCCTGCCGTGGCCTGACCAGGCATGCCCGCCAGACAACCCGGGCTATCCGACGGGCGGGAGGACGAGGCGGCGGATCTCCGCAGCGATCAGGTCCGATTCTGTGGCGGGGATGTAGTGGCCGGAGCGGGCAGCGACCACGTGCCGGCCCTGCCGGGACTGTGCGGCCCGATACCGCCCGGCGGCGGTCGCGGCATCCCGGACCCGTCGCGGCATCCCGTCCGCGAGACTGCCGGAGATGACGGTGACCGGGACATCGGGCAGCACCGGCGGGTCGCCGCGCCAGGCGTGCAGCTCGGTGAGGAACGTGCGCGCCTGCCGACCCTGGGTGACCACCACCGCGGGCCGGAACGCCTCCCGGTGAAGATCCGCCCGCACATCCTCGGGCATCCCCTCCCCGAGGAACCGGAAGAACCGCTCCAGCAACCCCACCCGTGCCAGCACCCACTCCACGGCGATCACGATCTTCTCCCCGACCCGGAACGGCACACCGAACTGCTGGGTCGCTGCCTCGTCGGTCGGATCCACCAGCACCAGACCGGCCTCCCGGTCCGGGCGGCCGGTCTGCTGCCTGCCGCACGATCGGGCCGCCCGCGGAATGCCCCACCTGCACGAACCCGCTGCTCGGCTCGAGGCCGTCCAGCAAATCGTTCAGGTCGTCGGCCATCCGGTCCAGGGTGCGCCCTGCACTATCCGGGGCGGACCGGCCCAGCCCTGCCCGGTCATACACCACGGCCCGCGTGAACGCGGCGACCCGGGTCTGCAGCAACGCCCAGGTGGAGCGGGTCGCCGCCCATCCCGCCTCGAACACCACCGTCGGCGCCCCGGGGGTCCCGGCCGGGGCGGGCAGCACCATCGTATACAGGGCGCGCTCGTCACGGGTGCGCACCCACACCGGCTCCCCCTGCGTGTGCACACGCTCCCCCGCCATGACCCGCCCTACCGGTCCGTGCCCTGGCGGGAGGCGCCGGTCGCGGCGCGGTGGGCCTTCTCCCGCAAGGCCAGCAGGGCGAGGGTGTCGTCCTTGATCTGGGTGCGGCCGAGGATGCCCCAGTGCGCGCTCAGGTGGTCTTCGAGGTAGCGCAGCACCCGGGCGAACGGGACGGTGTGCCACGGCGCCCCCGCCCCGGGCGGGGAGGTGGGGTTGCCGAACACGACCGTGCGGATCGTGTGCCCTTCCGGCGCCACCGTCCGTCCCGTTTCCAGCAGTTCGGCGACCAGCCGGGCGGCATCGGTCGGGGCGCAGCACCCGAACCGGGTGAACGCGGCTTCCAGCACGGCCGGGTCCCGCATCGCCGGGTTGGGGTGCGGGCGGCCTTCCTTGACCTCGCCGAGGATCATGTCCGCTCCGCCCCCGGCGCCCAGGGCCGGGTCCAGCGGTGCGTCGACGGTCCCGGACGCTCCCGGTGCGCGGTGCAGCCGTACGGCGAGGATGTCCAGGTCGGTGATGGTGCGGGGACCGCCGGGACCGGTGGCGTCCAGCACGGGGTATTCGGCGACGGTGAAGTAGCCGTTGACCCGCAGGTACGCCTGCACCAGCCCGACCGCCGTGTCCACCCTCTATCTCCGACCGGGTTATCTGGCCGGTCAGGCGGCGTGCGCGTAGCGGGCCGGGTCGGCGTCGAACAGCGGCCCGCACTCGGCGCAGCAGAACCAGTACCGGCTGCCCTGGTAGTCGCGGAACAGGCCGCGCTGCTCGGCCCAGGCCGGGTCGACCTGGTTGCCGGGCATCACCGGACAGGTCACCAGGTTCGTCGCCCCCGCCGGCGGCTCGTGATGGTGATGCTCGTGCGCACCATGCTCGTGTCCTCCACGGTCGTGCCCGTGCGTGGGTCGTGCCCGGAGTGGTCGTGGTCGTGGGACATGGTGTGTCTCCTTCTCGAGCGATGGTTAGGCCTGGACGGGCGCGGGCTCTCGGGTGGCGGGGGCGCCGGCACGGGTCGGGGTGGGCAGGGGGCGGAAGCGGCGCAGGCGGAGGCTGTTGGTGACGACGAACACGCTGCTGAACGCCATTGCCGCGGCGGCGAGGATGGGGTTGAGCAGGGCGAGCATCGCGACCGGGATCGCGGCGACGTTGTACGCGAACGCCCAGAAAAGGTTCCCCTTGATCGTGCCCAGGGTGCGGCGGGCCAGCCGGATCGCGTCCGGGACCAGCATCAGGTCGCCGGAGACGATGGTCAGGTCCGCGGCGGTGATGGCCGCGTCGGTGCCGGTGCCCATCGCGATCCCGAGGTCGGCGGCGGCGAGGGCTGCGGCGTCGTTGACGCCGTCGCCGACCATCGCGACCACCCGGCCCGCGGCCTGCAGGTCGCGGATGGTGTCGAGCTTGCCCTGTGGGGTGACCCCGGCGCGGACGTCCTCGATCCCGGCCTGGTTGGCGATCGCGCGGGCGGCGCCGGGGTTGTCGCCGGTGAGCAGGATCGGGGTCAACCCGAGCTCTCGGAGCCGGGTGACCGCCTCACGGCTGGTGGGTTTGATGGTGTCGGCGACGCTGATCGCCCCGCGCACCTGCCCGTCCCACGCCACCACCGTGACCGTCGCTCCCGCCGCCTCGTCCGCCGCGATGGTGTCGGCGAGCTCGGCGGGGATGGGGAGCGCCCATTGGGTGGTGATCCAGGAGGCGCGGCCGGCGGCGACCAGGCGGCCGTCGACGATGCCCTGCACGCCCTGCCCGGCCACCGCGGCGAACGATTCCACTGCCGCGAGCGGGCCGCTGGCCGCGTTGGTGATGGCGCGGCCGATGGGGTGTTCGGAGCCGTGCTCGAGCGCCCCGGCGACCTGCACCAGCTCCGTCTCGTCGGTCCCTGCGGCGGGGTGGGTGGCGGTCACGGTCATGGTGCCGGCGGTGATGGTGCCGGTCTTGTCCAGCACCACGGTGTCGATGCGGCGGGTCTGCTCCAGCACCTGCGGTCCGCGGATGAGGATGCCCAGCTGCGCGCCTCGCCCGGTGCCGACCAGCAGCGCGGTCGGGGTCGCGAGCCCGAGCGCGCAGGGGCACGCGATGATCAGCGTCGTCACCGCGGCGGTGAACGCGACCTCCGGGGAGGCGCCGACCAGCAGCCACACCGTGAACGCGACGATGGCGAGGGCGATGACGATGGGGACGAAGATCGCGGAGACCCGGTCGGCGAGGCGCTGCACCTGCGCCTTCCCGGTCTGCGCCTCCTCCACCAGCCTGGCCATCCGGGCCAGCTCCGTGTCCGCGCCGACCCGGGTGAGCTCTACCAGCAGTCGGCCGCCGGTGTTCACGGTCGCTCCGACCACCTTCGAGCCGGGGGCGACTTCGACGGGGACGGACTCGCCGGTCAGCATCGACTCGTCCACCGCGGAGACACCCTCGGTGACGACACCGTCGGCGGGGATCTTCTCCCCGGGCCGCACCACCACGATGTCGCCGGGCACCAGCTGGGCGACGGGGACGCGCTGTTCGCTACCTGTGCGGAGGACGACGGCGTCTTTCGCACCCAGCTCCAGCAGGGCGCGCAGAGCCTCCCCGGATTGCCGCTTCGCGCGGGTCTCCAGGTAGCGGCCGAGGAGGATGAACACCGTCACCAGGGCGGCGACCTCCAGATACACCTCGTGGCCGCCGGACTGCGGGGTGCCGACGAAGGTCACGCTCATCCGCATCCCGGGCATCCCGGCACCGCCGAAGAACAGGGCGTAGAGGGACCAGCCGAACGCGGCCAGCACGCCGAGGCTGATCAGGGTGTCCATCGTCGCCGCACCGTGGCGGGCGTTGATCGCCGCGGCACGGTGGAACGGCCACGCCCCCCACACCACCACCGGCGCCGCAAGGGTCAGGGTCAGCCACTGCCAGTAGGTGAACTGCAGCACCGGGATCATCGACAACACCGCCACCGGCACCGCCAGGACCGTCGAGACGATCAGCCGCTGCCGCAACGACACCAACTCCGCATCCCGCGGCACCGTGGCCTGTTCATCGGGGGCTTCGGTGGCCGGTGGGGCGGGGACGGAGGCCCCGTACCCGGCCTGCTCGACCGCCGAGATCAGCTCCTCCAGCGGCACCGGGGACTCGGCGTGCACGCGGGCTTTCTCGGTGGCGAAATTGACCGTCGCCGCCACCCCCGGCAGTTTATTCAGCTTCCGCTCCACCCTGGTCGCGCACGACGCGCAGGTCATCCCGGTGATGTCGAGATCAACATCCGTCGTCGTCGTGGTCATGACACTGAGGCGAGGCTGTAGCCGGCCTCCTCCACCGCCTCCCGCACCCGCGCCGCATCCACCGGCGTCGCGCTGGACACCGTCACCGTGGACACGCCACCGGCGCGCAGATCGACGGCGACGTCGGAGACACCGTCGATCGCGGAGACCTCCTCGGTCACGCTGCGCACGCAGTGCGAGCAGGTCATCCCCTCCACCAGGAACTGCGCCGACACAACGTCACCCGTCGCCGGGACTGCGGTGGTGTCGGTGGCTGCCGCGCCGTGTGAGGTGGGGCTGCAACACGCGCACCCCGCGCCGGTGCTCGTCGCCTGCAGTCCGAGGTCCTGGAATCCCTGTCCGGTCATGATGTGCTCCCTTCAAGAGCGTTGAACGATGTGAGTGGGGCGAGGTTAGGAGCGCACGAGGCGCGCGATCGCGGCGTTCGCCTCACGCAGCTTCTCCTCCGCGACCGGGCCGCCTTCGGCGGTCGCCTGCGCGACGCAATGCGCGAGGTGGTCTTCCAGCAGCGCCAGCGCGACGGACTCCAGCGCCTTCGTCGCCGCCGACACCTGGGTCAGCACATCGATGCAGTAGACGTCCTCGTCGATCATCCGCGCGATCCCGCGGACCTGCCCCTCCGCGCGGCTCAGCCGCGCCAGCAGCGCCGGCTTGTTGTCCACATACCCGTGTGCCATCTCGTACCTCCACCTACAATCTACCATACCCTGTAGGGGTACAGGGTGTAGGGTGAGGTCATGACCGGCATCCAGGAGCCGCGGCCCGCACAGCCCACCCGTTGGCACGTCGTGACGGGCGGTCCCAGCTCGGGCAAGACCACCACGGTCAACCTGCTGCGGGGCCGCGGGTACACGACCACGATCGAGCACGCCCGGCACTACATCGACCTGCAACGGATCACCGGGCGCAGCACTGCGGAGGTGCGGGCACGGCAGAGCGAGTTCCAGCGCGCGGTCGTAGACATGCAGATCGAGCAGGAGCACTCCCTCGACCCGCAACAGACGGTGTTCCTGGACCGTGCCCTGCCGGACTCGCTCGCCTATTACCGCTTCCTCAACCTCGAGCCCGACACCGCCCTGCTGGGCGCGCTGGCCGCCACCCGGTACGCGACGGTGTTCCTGCTGGACCTGCTCCCGCTGGCGCCCGACTACGCGCGCACCGAGGACCCCGCCGCGCAGCGGCGCATCCACGACCTGCTCGGGCAGGTGTATGAGGAGCTGGGTTTCCCCGTCGTCACCGTCCCCGCGCTCGCCCCGGACGTGCGCGTCGAACTCATCCTGGAACGAGCATCGGCCGACGGGCCAGCTGAGAGGGGCGTGAGCTGATGGGCGCGGGGGGTAGCCGGTACCGGCAGATCGGGGCCGTGCTGCGCCGGCACGGACTCGGCGTCCTGGCCGGCGTGCTGGGCCTGGGCGGCTTGGTGCCGTTCCACCGCGGCGCCCTCGGACACGCCCGGCAGGAGGACCCCTACACGAACCCGGAGCATGTGCGGGTCGCGTTGGAGGAGCTCGGGCCGACGTTCGTGAAACTGGGCCAGATCCTCTCCACCCGGCACGATCTGCTCCCCGCGGCATGGGTCGCCGAGTTCGCCAAACTGCAGGACGACGTCGCCGCGGCACCGTGGGAGGGCATTCGGGACGTGCTCCGTGAAGAGCTCGGCGCCGACCCAGAGCACGTGTTCGCCCAGTTCGACCCGGTGCCGCTGGCGGCGGCGTCCATCGGGCAGGCGTACGCGGCAACTCTTCACGACGGCACCGAGGTCGTCGTGAAGGTGCGCCGGCCCGGCGTGGTCGCGCAGGTGCACGAAGACCTGGACATTCTCCGCAACCTCGCCGACCGCGCCGACCGGCGCTGGGATGCCATCCGGCAGTACGACCTGCCCGGGCTGGTGGAGGAGTTCTCCCGCACGCTGCGTGCCGAGCTGGACTACCTGCAGGAGGCCCGCAACGCCGAACGGTTCGCGCAGGAGTTCGCCCACGCGGCGCGGGTGCGGATTCCCCGCGTGCACGGGGAGACCACGACCTCGCGCGTGCTGACCCTGGAGCGGATGAGCGGGGTGCGGATCGACGACCTGGAGGGCCTGGACGCCGCCGGCATCGACCGGGTCGCACTCGCGCGGCTGGGTGCCGACATCGTGCTCACGATGGTGTTCGACAACCGGTTCTTCCATGCCGACCCCCATCCCGGGAACATGTTCGTGCAGCCCGACGGCGCGCTCGCGCTGATCGACTTCGGGATGGTCGGGGAGCTCACCGAACAGACCACGGACGGCCTCGCCGGCATCGTGCTCGCCTTCACCCGCGACGACCCGGACGCCCTCACCACCGCCCTGATAGAACTCTCCCGGACCGCCGACGTCGTCGACCGGGCAGGGCTGCGGCAGGCGATCACCGCGTTCACGGCCCGCTACCGGGGCCGTTCGCTGTCGGAGATCAGCCTCGCAATCATGCTCCAGCAGCTGCTCGGCATCCTTCAGCAGCACCAGCTGCACCTTCCGCAGGAGACGGCGCTGCTGTTCAAAGTGCTGATGATGGCCGAAGGGACTGCGGCGCGGCTGGATCCGGACTTCCAGATGCTCGACGCCCTGCAGCCCTACGCTGAGCAGCTCACCCGCGCCCAGCTGTCCCTGCCGGCTCTGGCCCGGCGATGGGCGCGCGCGGGAGCCGACACCGGGGCACTGCTCACCGAGCTGCCCGCCACCCTGAGCCGGCTCCGGCATCTCCTCGAAGACGGCGGGTTCGAGGTGCACCTGCGCGCGACGGAGCTGGAACCTCTCGTCGGGCGCGCCGAACGCGTCGGCAACCGTGTCGTCGCGGGAATGATCGCCGCCGCGCTGATCGGCGGGATCGGCACCCTCGTCGGCGGGAACACGAAATGGCGCTCCCGGGAAGGCGTCCTGATCGGCGCCGGGACCGGCACGATCGGCGCGCTCGGCGGCTACCTGCTGTGGACTCTGCGGCGCCGCCGGCCCCGCCACTAACCCGTGCGCGGCCTCGAGAACACCATGAAAAGGGGAAAGGGAGATGGGACAGGATCAAAGTCGGCGTCAACGGATACGGCGTGATCGGCAAGAGGGTCGCCGACGCCGTCCACGCCCAACCCGACATGCAGTTGACTGGCGTCGCGGACACCATCACCGACTGGCGCATCAGATCCGCCGCCCGCCTCACCCCGACCCGTGGGAATCGCACCTGGGCGGCATCATGAACACGATGGTTCCCGAACCGGTCATTCCCTCCCACCAGGGTCCGGACGCGCGCACCGTGATTCCCGGCCTGGACGTGGTCACGATCGCCGCGAAGGGCGCGCGCACGCATACCCACAACCACTACTGGACCCTGCAGCTGACCCGCCGCGCCTCACGCGACCCGATCCTCGACGCGTTGCGCGCCGCCCCCCGCATCGCGTTCATCCGCATGTCCGACGGGCTCGTCGCCCTCAACTCCACGGTCGAGCTGATGCGCGACTTCGGCCGACCCCGCGGGGACATGTGGGAAGTCGCGGTCTGGGAAGACCTCGTCACCGTCGACGGCGACGAGGCATACCTCACCTACCAGGTGTGCAACGAGGCGATCGTCGTCCCCGAAACCATCGACGCGATCCGTGCCCTCACCGGCACCGTCACCGACCCCGCCGCCTCCATCCGTCTCACCGACAACACCCTCGGCATGAGACACGACTTCCTCGCCGCGGAGCGGTCATGACCACCCCGCACGCCGGACCGCCCCGCCCTGGACGCGTGTGGATCTGGGGGATCATCGCGCTTGCCGTCGCCGGGATCGTCATCTACCTGGTCATCGACCACTGGACCCACCTCGCCGCGGCCGCCCCCTACGCCGGCATCATCGTGATCGCCCTACTGCACCTGTTCAGCCACCGCGGACACGGAGGCCACGGACGACACCGTGAACAGACCCGTCACGACCACACGAACCCGCCCCCCGACGACGACGCATGAGCACCCCCACCGCGGCCGGCACCGGACGGCGAGCGCCGAGCCCGTGGCGGATGCTGTGGATCACCTTCGCGTGGGGGTCCTGCTTCGTCGCGATCAGCGTCGGGCTGCAAGATGCGCCGCTGCTGTGGCTCGCAGCACTGCGCGCCCTCGTCGCCGGTGCCGCTCTGCTGATCCTCACTGTCATCCGCCGCGCGCCCGTCCCCCGCGAGGTACGCAGTTGGACGCTGATCGGCGTGCTCGGCGTCGTGAACGTCGCCATCGCCTACGCCGCCATGTTCGGCGGCACCATCGGCCTGACAACGGGCGTCGCGTCCGTGCTGGCCAACGTCCAGCCCGTCCTCATCCTGCTGCCCGCCTGGTGGCTCTACCGCGAACGTCCCTCCCTGCGATCGGTGGCCGCGATGCTCACCGGGCTCGCCGGACTCCTGCTCATCGTGCTGCCCGCCGGCGCCGGGACCGGGGCATGGCTGTCCCTCACCGCCGCCGCCGTCACCGCCGGCACCCTCATCAGCCGCGCCGTGCGCGCCGACCCGTTCCTCGTCGCCACCGTGCAGCTGCTGCTCGGCGGCGGGATCCTCCTCGTCGCCGCCGCGATCGTCGAAGGTCCGCCGGTCATTGAATGGACGCCGGGATTC